>NZ_LPUS01000001.1:0-3345253 GCF_001563515.1 Bacillus sp. JH7
TTCCCATAGCGTAAGCTAGTAAGATCCCTGAAAGATGATCAGGTTGATAGGTTCGAGGTGGAAGCATGGTGACATGTGGAGCTGACGAATACTAATAGATCGAGGACTTAACCATATAATATGTAGCAATGTTATCTAGTTTTGAAAGAATATAAAAAACTTGTTGACTTTAAAAGTTAAATGAGTTACAATGATTCTTGTCTTAAATGAATACAGTCTGGTAATGATGGCAGAGAGGTCACACCCGTTCCCATACCGAACACGGAAGTTAAGCTCTCTAGCGCCGATGGTAGTTGGGACCTTGTCCCTGTGAGAGTAGGACGTTGCCAGGCAAAATGGAGGATTAGCTCAGCTGGGAGAGCACCTGCCTTACAAGCAGGGGGTCGGCGGTTCGATCCCGTCATCCTCCACCATATATGTCGGAGGGGTAGCGAAGTGGCTAAACGCGGCGGACTGTAAATCCGCTCCTTCGGGTTCGGCAGTTCGAATCTGCCCCCCTCCACCATTCTTAATTAATGGGCTATAGCCAAGCGGTAAGGCAACGGACTTTGACTCCGTCATGCGCTGGTTCGAATCCAGCTAGCCCAGCCATTAAGAGCCATTAGCTCAGTTGGTAGAGCATCTGACTTTTAATCAGAGGGTCGAAGGTTCGAGTCCTTCATGGCTCACCATTTTAATGAAATATGCGGGTGTGGCGGAATTGGCAGACGCACTAGACTTAGGATCTAGCGCCTTTGGCGTGGGGGTTCGACTCCCTTCACCCGCACTTTTAATAAAATAACTTATACATGTCTTGCGGAAGTAGTTCAGTGGTAGAATACAACCTTGCCAAGGTTGGGGTCGCGGGTTCGAATCCCGTCTTCCGCTCCAATTTTCAATATGACATGCCGGGGTGGCGGAACAGGCAGACGCACAGGACTTAAAATCCTGCGGTGGGTGACCACCGTGCGGGTTCGACCCCCGCCCTCGGCACCATATGCGCCCGTAGCTCAATTGGATAGAGCGTTTGACTACGGATCAAGAGGTTAGGGGTTCGACTCCTCTCGGGCGCGCTTTTATTAACGGGAAGTGGCTCAGCTTGGTAGAGCACCTGGTTTGGGACCAGGGGGTCGCAGGTTCAAATCCTGTCTTCCCGATATTCCTAAAAAACATGGGGCCTTAGCTCAGCTGGGAGAGCGCCTGCCTTGCACGCAGGAGGTCAGCGGTTCGATCCCGCTAGGCTCCACTTATATTAATATCATTTATGGCGGTGTAGCTCAGCTGGCTAGAGCGTACGGTTCATACCCGTGAGGTCGGGGGTTCGATCCCCTCCGCCGCTACCATAAAGGACCTTTAGCTCAGCTGGTTAGAGCAGACGGCTCATAACCGTCCGGTCGTAGGTTCGAGTCCTACAAGGTCCACCATTAGACGTATATATCTCGGAGGTATACCCAAGTTCGGCTGAAGGGATCGGTCTTGAAAACCGACAGGCGGCGAGAGTCGCGCGGGGGTTCGAATCCCTCTACCTCCTCCATTTTTTCTAAAGTGAATATTTTATCATCGCGGGGTGGAGCAGCACGGTAGCTCGTCGGGCTCATAACCCGAAGGTCGCAGGTTCAAATCCTGTCCCCGCAACCAAATGGTCCCGTGGTGTAGTGGTTAACATGCCTGCCTGTCACGCAGGAGATCGCCGGTTCGACCCCGGTCGGGACCGCCATTTTTTACATAAAGGCTCGGTAGCTCAGTCGGTAGAGCAGAGGACTGAAAATCCTCGTGTCGGCGGTTCGATTCCGTCCCGAGCCACCATTTTGAAATCACGAGCCGACTTAGCTCAATTGGTAGAGCAACTGACTTGTAATCAGTAGGTTGGGGGTTCAAGTCCTCTAGTCGGCACCACTTTCAAAATGAGCCATTAGCTCAGTTGGTAGAGCATCTGACTTTTAATCAGAGGGTCGAAGGTTCGAGTCCTTCATGGCTCACCATTTACAATTTAATGCGGGTGTAGTTTAGTGGTAAAACAAGAGCCTTCCAAGCTCTGGTCGAGAGTTCGATTCTCTTCACCCGCTTTTCAATTATGGGCCTATAGCTCAGCTGGTTAGAGCGCACGCCTGATAAGCGTGAGGTCGATGGTTCGAGTCCATTTAGGCCCACCATAATTGTTCCGCAGTAGCTCAGTGGTAGAGCTATCGGCTGTTAACCGATCGGTCGTAGGTTCGAGTCCTACCTGCGGAGCCATATTTATAGAGAAGTACCCAAGTGGCTCAAGGGGCTCCCCTGCTAAGGGAGTAGATCGCGAACGCGGTGCGAGGGTTCGAATCCCTTCTTCTCTGCCAGAACTGGCCCGTTGGTCAAGTGGTTAAGACACCGCCCTTTCACGGCGGTAACACGGGTTCGAATCCCGTACGGGTCATACTAAAAGAGATAGCATAATCTGCTATCTCTTTTTTGTTGTATAAAAGTGAACTTTGGATAGTCTGCTTTTTTATGCAATAGAAGAAATATGAAGTATGGGCTGTTGCAGTTGGGTATAGAGAGCCGTAAATACAATCATGTTGTTTATTTACCCCAGCTGTATGGCTGTAGCCTCCTACACTTGGAGAAACGGATGAAAATAAATAATATATAGAAGAAGCTGCTTTCTTTCAACAGGTGTGATCTACTGGAGACAGCTTTTTTATGTTGTCATTATTGTCGAGTTTTGTCGGTAAGTCGATATATTGCAAAAATCGCTGATATAATTTGAGTTACGATTGATAAATTTTAATAATCGCTGATATATTTGGAGTTACGGTCGATATATTCTAAAAATCGCCGATATAATTTCACTTACCGACGAAAAACACAAGAAAATCCCTTTCACAATCTAAAGAAAACGCCTCCATTGAAATGGATTCCACACCTATTCCAATAACTTTACACTCTATGTGAAAAAGTTCACAAATAGGTCATAATTTGTGAAGTAATTCACAATAATACGTGCTACAATATGAATGTAAAGAAGTTAAACAACATTAAATTAGTATTTTAATTAATTACTTAAACAATCATAAAAAAATATATGTGAACAATAGAGAGGGGAAATTACCATGAAAAAAGGTATCAATCGTGTAGTATTAGTAGGAACAGGAGCTGTAGGTTGTAGTTACGCTTACTCAATGATCAACCAAGGTGTAGCTGAAGAATTCGTATTAGTAGATGTTAATGAAGCAAAAGCAGAAGGGGAAGCAATGGACTTAAGCCATGCGGTACCATTCTCTCCATCACCAACAAAAGTTTGGAGCGGTAGCTATGCAGATTGTAAAGATGCAGATTTAGTTGTTATCACTGCTGGGTTACCACAAAAGCCAGGTGAAACTCGTTTAGACTTAGTTGAGAAAAATACAAAGATCTTTAAACAAATCGTTCGCGGCATTATGGATAGCGGATTCGATGGAATCTTCTTAATCGCAACTAACCCAGTTGATATTTTAACTTACGTAACTTGGAAAGAATCTGGTTTACCGAAAGAGCGCGTAATCGGTTCTGGTACTACTTTAGACTCTGCTCGTTTCCGTTACATGTTAGGTGACTACTTAGATGTAGATCCACGCAACGTTCATGCTTACATCGTTGGTGAACACGGTGACACTGAACTTCCAGTATGGAGCCACGCTACTATCGGTGTACAAAAATTAGAAACAATCTTAGCTAACAACGAACAGTACAAACAAGAAGACTTAGACAAAATCTTCGAAAACGTACGTGATGCAGCTTACCATATCATCGAGCGTAAAGGTGCAACTTACTACGGAATCGGTATGTCACTACTTCGTGTAACTAAAGCAATCTTAAACAACGAGAACAGCGTATTAACTGTATCTGCATACCTTGAAGGTCAATACGGCGAGAAAGATGCTTACGTAGGTGTTCCAGCTGTAATTAACCGCGAAGGTGTACGTGAAATCGTAGAACTTGAGCTAAATGAAGAGGAAAAAGTGAAGTTCGCTCATTCTGTAAAAGTATTAAAAGAAACAATGGCACCAGTACTATAATAATTGCTAAATAATTCAGAGGTGGGAAACTGCTTCTTACCTCTGAACTTATATAATTTAATATAAATTCCTTTTCCGGTTTCCCTTGTATATCCCCAATATACCCCTTTTGCTGGATAAGGGTCGTTTATAGAAAAGAGCACTCTATTTTACGTAGAGTGCTCTTTATTATTCCGCTATTTGCCGGGCAGTAAAAAACCACTGATTAAAGTTTCATTTTATTATTTTTTAGGTGTTAATCCTAATTTCTTTAAAATATCTGCCAGTGTACCGCTTTTGGATTTTTCTACAGGTGTTTGTGATTTAGATGCATCTGGACCTTTTTTCAAGAAGTTCCTTTCAACGAAGCGAATATCTTTTTCGTCGACAATACCATCTTTATTAAGGTCTCCGTCTTTTACAGTTAGTCCTTTTTTACCATAGTTGCTAGCGATAATTTCAGCATCTTTAATATCGATTACTTTATGAGCATTTACATCGCCGGTAAGGTTTTCGTCAGGTCTTGCATAATAATATTGGCCAAGCAGCTTACCGTCTTTTTCAGTACCAAGTTTCGTTGTTAGGCGGCTTGTTAAATGTCCTGGCATCTCTACATATAAGTTATTGTTGCGTTTATTAACTGGAAGTCCATTTAGTTTGAAGTATCCGTATTTATCTAGTGAGCCTTCAAACTTATGACGGTAAGAATCAGTCGCATATACTTTTACGCCAAGCTTTGTATAATCGAACTTTTCATCTAAATATTCGCGTTCATTTAAGAACGCACCAGGTTTAATATTTCCTTCTACTAGTGAGTTTAAGGACATAACTGAGAATGTTTGATCTTGAAGTACACGCATTCTATTTGGTTCTGATTCACCTTGTTTCCAGTAAACAAAAATTGGTGACTCTAATTGAGCGTTTGCTTCATAAAATTCATCATTTTCTACTTTGAAAATTACATCAATGAACGGGAAATCACCATCTAATCCAGCAAAGTTTTTGTCATCGATAGCGCCGCCAACTGTAACAGAACCTGCCTCTAGTTTCGGTTCATTTACTTTTGCGGTTACTCCTTTTTCGGAAAGTAGCTTTTCAAAAGCAGGATTAAATTTCGCATTTCAATAACATTGTGACAAAAAATATTGAGAAACATTTTTTTATGACAGATTATTTTGTTTTGATTTTGAGTGGAAAATAGCATGAAAAATAGGATAAAAATAATAAAATAAAGGTTGAGAAAAAATAATTGGTAAAAATATAGAAGAATAATAAAGCGTTTTCAATGAATATTCGTCAAAATTCGATATTTTACACGGAAATGTGAAGAAAAACTAACATTTTTAAGAAAAAAACGAATGTTTTTTATAAATTAACAAGGATATTGCAGTTTTTCGCAGAAATAGTTAAAGTATAAAAAATTCTGTCATCTAAGTGAGGTGAGCATATTGAGTGTAATAAATTGTGAAGAAGTGAAACGAGATGAGTTTCATACAGAAAAGTACTATGAAAGTTATAACATCTTTGGCGCACATGTTGTGACGGAAGATGAGATTCAAGGGGTACGATTTACAGTCTGGGCTCCTCATGCGAAAGCAATGAGTGTTGTTGGAGATTTTAATGAGTGGGATTATGAGCAACATAAGATGCTACAAGTGACAGAAGAAGGGATTTGGTCCTTATTTATACCGCATATTGAAGAAGGAGAAATATATAAATATGCGATTGAAACGTTGGCTGGTGACGTCATTTTAAAGGCAGATCCGTATGCTATATATGCAGAAGTAAGACCGAATACGGCATCTGTAGTTTTTGATATAAAAGGATATGAATGGAATGATAAAAACTGGAATCGTAAGAAAAAGAAAAAACCGATTTATAAAGAAGCGATGACAGTTTATGAATTACATTTTGGTTCTTGGAAAAAGAAAGAAGATGGAACACTATATTCTTACAGGGAAATGGCAGAAGAACTCATTCCGTATGTGGTGGAACATCAATTTACACATATTGAAATTATGCCGCTTGTTGAGCATCCATATGATCGTTCTTGGGGATATCAAGGAACGGGATATTATGCAGCGACGAGTAGATTTGGTACACCGCATGATTTAATGTATTTTGTCGACGAATGTCATAAATATGGAATCGGTGTCATTTTAGATTGGGTACCGGGGCACTTTTGTAAAGATGCTCACGGTTTATATTTGTTTGATGGCACACCGACCTATGAATATAAAGATAAAGATGTACAAGAAAATCTAGTATGGGGAACTGTCAATTTTGATTTAGGAAAGAGAGAGGTACGTAATTTCTTAATTTCAAATGCGTTATTTTGGATGAGATATTTCCATATTGATGGTTTCAGAGTAGATGCAGTTGCGAACATGTTGTACTGGAATAAAGAAGGACAAGAGCAAAGTAATGAGTACGCTGTGTCATTTTTACGGGAGTTAAATGAAGCAGTGTTTGCAGAGGATGAAGATTTTCTTATGACGGCAGAGGATTCAACAGCTTGGCCACTTGTAACAGCACCAACGTATGAAGGTGGGCTTGGATTCAATTACAAATGGAATATGGGCTGGATGAATGACGTGCTGAAATATATGGAGTGTGCGCCAGAGTACAGAAAATATATTCATGAGAAAATGACGTTCTCTTTACTATATGCTTACTCTGAAAACTTCATATTACCCCTTTCTCATGATGAAGTCGTTCATGGGAAAAAGTCGTTATTAAATAAAATGCCAGGTGATTACTGGGATAAGTTTGCTCAGCTTCGTTTGTTATATGGATATTTCTTTACTCACCCAGGAAAGAAATTACTTTTCATGGGAGGAGAATTCGGGCAGTTTGATGAGTGGAAAGACCTTGAAGATTTAGATTGGAATTTACATGATTTTGAAATGCATCGTTATATGCATGATTACTTTAAAGAGCTCATAGCATTGTATAAGCGCTCAAAACCACTTTGGCAGCTTGATCATTCGCCTGAAGGTTTTCAGTGGATTGATGCTAATAATAACGAGCAAAGTATTTTCTCGTTTATCCGCCAAGGGGATAAACAAGAAGATGCGTTAGTTATCGTATGTAATTTTACGAAAGCTACATATGAAAACTATAAAGTAGGTGTACCAGATTTCGAGTATTATAACGAGATTTTAAACAGTGATGCACAGCAATATGGCGGTTCGGGACAAGTGAATAAGAAACGTCTTAAGACGATTCTAGAACCGTACCATAATCAAGCAGCACATGTAGAGATTACAATTCCACCATTTGGCGTATCCATATTACGACCAGTGAAGACGAGAAAGGGGAGCAAAAAACAAGATGGCTCAAAAACAAAAGTGCGTAGCAATGTTACTAGCAGGGGGAAAAGGTAGTCGTTTAAGTGCATTAACAAAGAATTTAGCCAAGCCAGCTGTTCCATTTGGTGGTAAATATCGCATTATTGATTTTACGCTAAGTAACTGTGCGAATTCTGGTATTGAAACGGTTGGGATTTTAACGCAATATCAACCACTCGAACTTCATAATTATATCGGAATCGGAAATGCGTGGGATTTAGACCGAGTAAACGGTGGGGTCACAGTCTTACCTCCTTATGCGGAGTCTTCAGGGGTTAAGTGGTATACAGGTACGGCAAGTGCCATTTATCAAAACTTAAACTATTTAAGTCAGTATGAACCGGAGTATGTTCTCATTTTATCAGGCGACCATATTTATAAAATGGATTACAGTAAGATGCTAGATTACCATATTGAGAAAGAATCGGACGTATCCATTTCTGTTATTGAAGTACCTTGGGATGAAGCAAGTCGCTTTGGCATTATGAATACAAATGAAGAAATGGAGATTGTTGAGTTTGAAGAGAAACCACAATTTCCAAGAAGTAATCTTGCATCAATGGGAATCTATATTTTTAATTGGTCAATTTTGAAAGAGTATTTAGAGATGGATGCAAGAAACCCTGAATCTAGTAACGATTTCGGAAAAGACGTACTTCCGCTTTTATTGGATGAAGGGAAGAAGCTAATGGCGTATCCGTTTGAAGGATATTGGAAAGATGTTGGAACGGTGAAGAGCTTATGGGAAGCGAATATGGATTTGCTTCGCGATGAAACATCACTGAATTTAAACGATCGTAATTGGCGTATTTACTCTGTCAATCCAAACGAACCGCCTCAATATATTGCTGAAAAGGCGAAAGTAGAAGAATCGCTTATTAACGAAGGGTGCGTCATTGAAGGGGACGTGAAGCATTCTGTGTTATTCCAAGGAGTGACGGTGGAAGAAGGAAGTATGGTGATTGATTCTGTCGTTATGCCAGGGGCTAAGATTGGTAAAAATGTTGTGATTGAAAGAGCGATTGTTGGATCAGAAATGGTTATCGAGGATGGAACAATCATTCGTCCAGAAAAGAATGTTGACGATGTAGTATTAATTGCTGAAGGAAAATAGAAAAGGGGGATGAAATGAATGGGAGAAAAAATGTTAGGAATTATTAATGCAACGGGAAGTTTTCCTTCCTTAAAGAAAGTAACAGGGCATCGTTCACTAGCGGCGTTACCGTTTGGGGGCCGTTATCGACTCATTGATTTCATGCTTTCAAATATGGTGAATTCTAGTATTCATAGTGTGGCAGTTTTTACAAGCCATAAAAATCGTTCGTTAATGGACCATGTTGGTTCAGGAAAACAGTGGGATTTAGATAGAAAACGAGACGGACTATTTTTATTCCCGCCAAACTGCCAATGTGACCAAGATGAATTTGGGTCTTTTGCACACTTTAGAAGACATATTGATTATTTTCTAAGAAGCAGAGAAGAGTACGTTGTTATTACGAATAGCCATCTCGTAACAGCATTAAATTTTCAAGCGGTGTTAGAGCGACATATACATACGGCAGCTGATATTACGGAAGTTTGCCATGAAGGGGTTTCACTTCAAACATATGTGTTAAAGAAACAATTATTGTTAGACTTATTTGAGTCATATAAAGATGTGGAACAATACAGTTTATTTGATGTAGTGAGAGAAAAGCGCGGGAAATCATTACACATTGCTACATATGAACATACTGGATATGTAGCAATTATTGACTCGATTGAAAGTTACTATAAACATAGCTTAGAAATTTTGCAACCTGCTATTTGGAAGCAATTATTTAAGAAAGAAGCACCGATCTTTACGAAAGTAAAAGATGAGCCACCAACTCGTTATTTAAAGGGTGCAGTCGTGAAAAATACAATGATTGCAAACGGTAGTATTATTGAAGGGGAAGTCGAAAACAGTGTTGTTTCTCGTTCAGTTAAAATTGGAAAAGGTTCAATTATTCGTAACAGTATTATTATGCAAAAGAGCCAAATTGGAGATAACTGTATAATAGATGGTGTTATTATTGATAAAGATGTGAAAATTGGTGACGGTGTCGTATTAAAAGGAAACGCCGATGGGCCGTATGTTGTAGAAAAAGGAAGCGTACAAAACAGTACGATTAATAGTTATTCTTAAAAGAATCAGTGGGGGCTTTTTCCTCCACTGATTAAAGTTTTAATTCAAATGAAAACTCGAAGGGAGGAAGCTGCAAGAGGAGTAATAAAAACTTTTCGCGCAGTGGGACAACAAGTGAATATTTTATTTGCAGTATCAGAATGTGTACCGTTTGTGAAATCGGGAGGATTAGCTGATGTAGCGGGTGCGCTCCCAAAAGAGCTGAAAAAATTAGGAGTGGACGTGCGTATTATACTTCCGAATTATAGTCTCATTCCGCAAAAGTTAAGAGATGGATGTACGTTACATAAAGTAATTAACGTCCCTCTTGGGTGGAGAAATCAATATTGTGGAATTTTAAAAGGTGAGCAAGACGGAATTACGTATTACTTAATAGATAATGAATATTATTTTAAGAGAGATTCTCTGTATGGTCATTATGATGACGGAGAGCGTTTTTCTTATTTCTCAAAAGCGGTGTTAGAGTGTATTCCGCACCTTGATTTTGAAGTGGATGTTCTTCATAGCCACGATTGGCATACGGCTATGGTTAATTTCTTACTTCGTGAAAAGTATCAAGATAACCCGTTATATGAGCGTATTAAAACGGTATATACAATTCATAACTTACAGTTCCAAGGTGTATTTCCTCCTGAAGTAATGTACGACTTGTTAGAACTTGGTGATGAATATTTCCACAGTGAGCAGTTAGAGTTTTATGGGAATGTGAATTTTATGAAGGGCGGTATTATAGCTTCAGATCAAATTACAGCAGTTAGCCCGACATATAAGGAAGAAATTCAATATGAATTTTTCGGTGAGAAGTTAGATGGATTGCTGCGAAAATATAATGATAAGCTTAGCGGCATTGTAAATGGTATTGATACGAGCGTATATAATCCAGAAACAGATTCGTATATTAAGGCTCAGTATGATGCAGAGTCATTATATGAAAAGAGTGAAAATAAACGCGCCTTGCAGCGTTATTTTGGTTTGCCAGAAAAAGAGGATACACCAATTATTTCAATGGTAACGAGATTAACGAAGCAAAAAGGTCTTGATTTAGTACGTACTGTATTCCGCGAAATAATGGAAGAAGATGTACAATGTATTATTTTAGGATCAGGTGATTCGGAATATGAGCAATTCTTTGAATGGATGGCATATGAGTATCCGGAGAAGGTAAAAGTTTATATCGGATTTAATGAAGAATTAGCTCATCAAGTGTATGCAGGAAGTGATTTATTCTTAATGCCATCGCTGTTTGAACCGTGTGGACTTGGACAACTTATCGCATTAGCATACGGTACGATTCCAATTGTAAGAGAAACAGGTGGATTAAACGATACGGTACATTCTTATGATGAAGAAACTGGAGAAGGAAATGGTTTTAGTTTCACGAATTTTAATGCACATGACATGCTGCATACGATTCATCGTGCAATTGAATTCTATCACGATAAACCGGTATGGGAGCAGCTTGTAAAACAAGCGATGACTGAAGATTACAGCTGGGAGCAATCGGCTCTTGCTTATAAGGAATTATATAAAAGTCTCATGGAATAACATGTAGGTGGTGAAAAAATGTTTACTCATGTTGAAAGTTTTAAATCAACTTTTCTAGAAAAGTTAGAGACGATGTATGGGAAAAGTTTCAAAGATTCTACAACTCGTGATCAATATAATACACTCGGCCATATGGTACGTGAGTATATGAATAGTCAATGGATTGCAACGAATGAGAGTTATCGATCCGGAGAGCAAAAGCAAATGTATTACTTGTCTATTGAGTTTTTGCTTGGACGTTTGCTTGGAAGTAACATCTTGAATTTAGGTATTAGAGATGTATGCGAGCAAGGGTTATCCGAACTAGGGATTTCGTTACAAGAGTTAGAAGAAGTGGAAGCAGATGCAGGCCTTGGTAATGGTGGGCTTGGACGCTTAGCAGCCTGT
Organism: Bacillus sp. JH7; assembly: GCF_001563515.1. Lineage (NCBI taxonomy): Bacteria > Bacillati > Bacillota > Bacilli > Caryophanales > Bacillaceae > Bacillus > Bacillus sp. JH7. The sequence goes on from NZ_LPUS01000001.1 coordinate 11,439, forward strand.
TTTCTCGATTCACTTGCATCTTTAAACTTGCCAGGACACGGCTGTGGAATTCGTTATAAACATGGTTTGTTTGATCAGAAAATTGTTGATGGTTATCAAGTCGAATTTCCAGAACAGTGGCTTCTTCATGAAAACGTATGGGAAGTAAGAAGGCATGATCAAGCTGTAGAAGTAAGTTATTTCGGCAATGTTGAACCGCTAGAAATTGACGGGCGTTTAGAGTTTAGGCATACAAATGCAGAAGTCATTATGGCCGTGCCATATGATGTGCCGGTAGTTGGCTATGAGACGAGTACTGTAAATACACTTAGACTTTGGAATGCTGAACCAGTTCCTTTCCCGCAAAACTGCAAAGATATTTTGAAATATAAGCGTGAAACAGAGGCTGTATCGGAGTTTTTATATCCAGATGATACGCATGATGAGGGAAAAATACTTCGTTTAAAACAACAGTATTTCCTCGTATCAGCAAGTTTGCAAAATATCGTTCGAATGCATAGAGAAAGATATGGTGACCTTCGTCAACTACATGAAAAAATTGCGATCCACATTAACGATACACATCCGGTTTTAGCAATTCCGGAACTGATGCGCATTTTACTAGACGAAGAAAAGTTAGCATGGGAAGAAGCTTGGCACATAACGACGCAGACGATTTCTTATACGAATCATACAACGTTATCAGAAGCGCTCGAAAAGTGGCCAATTCACATTTTTAAACCGTTATTACCGAGAATTTATATGATTATTGAAGAGATTAATGAACGTTTCTGTCATGAACTTTGGGAACAGTATCCGTATGAGTGGGATCGTATTGAAGCAATGGCGATTATTGCACATGACCTTGTGAAAATGGCTCATTTAGCGATTGTCGGTAGCCATAGCGTAAATGGTGTAGCGAAAATTCATACGGAAATATTAAAGCAGCGGGAAATGCGATTGTTTTATGAATTTTATCCAGATAAGTTTAATAATAAGACGAATGGAATTGCTCATAGGCGCTGGCTTATGAAAGCAAATCCACAGTTAACAAATCTCATTTCAGAGGCGATTGGAACAGAGTGGAAGAAAGAACCGATTAAGCTTCAAGAGCTACAATTAGTTCAATATGATGCGAGTTTCCAAGAGAAATTTGCAGAGGTAAAACAAGAGCGTAAAGAGATTTTAGCGGAGCGTATTCATAATACAATGGGGATTACCATTGATCCAAATTCTATTTTTGATGTGCAAGTGAAAAGATTACATGCTTATAAACGACAATTATTAAATGTTCTTCATATTTTATATTTGTATAACCGTTTGAAAGAGGATGCTAGTTTTACATTTTATCCGCGTACTTTTATTTTTGGAGCGAAAGCATCACCTGGCTATTATTACGCGAAAAAAATTATTAAATTAATAAATGAACTCGCAAGAAAAGTAAATAATGACCCGTATGTCAGTCAATATATGAAAGTTATCTTTCTAGAAAACTATCGAGTTTCTTTAGCAGAAGATATATTCCCGGCGGCGGATGTAAGTGAACAAATTTCAACGGCGAGTAAAGAAGCATCGGGAACAGGTAATATGAAATTTATGATGAATGGTGCGATTACACTCGGAACGCTAGACGGTGCTAACGTTGAAATAAAAGACCGGGTCGGTGATGATAACTGTTTTATTTTCGGTTTAACAGCAGAAGAGGTTCTTCATTACTATCAAAATGGTGGATATCGTGCAAGTGATTATTATCACCACAATGGGCACATTAAAAAGGTAGTAGATCAGTTAACGAATGGTTTCTTTGCACAGTCGGGAGCCGAATTTGAAGCAATTTACGATTCTCTCGTTATTCAAAATGATGAATATTTTGTTCTGCGAGATTTTGGTCCATATGCTGAAAGACAAGAAGCTGTCGGTAGAGCTTATGAGAACCGAACGAAGTGGCTAGAAATGTCGATTTTAAATATTGCACAGTCTGGTCATTTTGCGAGCGATCGAACGATTTTGCAGTACAGTAATGAAATTTGGGGTATTGGTAATACAGTTAAACAGTTTTAAAGAGGTTGCTATATTGGGAGATATATTATCGATTTACCAACAGAAATGGATATTAATAAATAAAACGTGCTTAATAAAATTAAGCTCGTTTTATTTATTTTGCTTAAGAAAGAAATGGAACAGTGGTATATATGATACCTGCCCCATCATACTCTCCTGTCGCAAAGTATGAAAATGTAAAGAAACCTGTAACCGTAAAAATTACAATAAGGAAAAATGCGAAGATAAATTTTAACATGTAAGGTCCCCTCATCCAAAAATAACTTCATAGATTATTATAGTATACGAATATTTTATTTCCAATTGCTTACTGGTTAAAAATGAGAAGTCAGACATGTTTTGTATGTTGTAATGGAATGATTATTTGTAATGGATTTTGTGTTTTTTGTAAATGTCATGTTGTGATGGACGTGTGCATACTCCCAATCATGATCATTAAAATTTATGTTTCGGGGAGGGAGAAGTGGAACGACATCGAATAAGTTGACGAAACGAAAGCTACTAGCTACTTGTAGTTTATAATAATTTCGAAAAGCGATATCTCCTACTTTTGGAGAAGCGAATGTATAAAGTCCATACTGTGCGAAGGCAGTATTTATACGTGCATCTAATATGTGTAATGTGGCAAGCGCGCCACCTAGACTATGCCCAGTAGCTAGCAGTTTTTTATGTGCTGGCAATGATACGAGCATATCCATAATAGAATCACGACAAGACTCATAAATAGAGAGAAAACCGTTATGGACATTTCCGCCATTTAAAGCATAAGGATAAGGTTTTTGATTGACGAGAGAATCAATAATCCAATCTGGATCTGTTTGAGTGCCTCTGAAGGCAACGATAATTGTATCCTCAGATTCTAATATAAATCCGAACCATTCTGTTGTTTGAATGGCCTTTCCTTGAAAACCTTGTACATATTGAAAACCATCTGGTATTTCGAAAATACCATTTTGTTTATATTGTTCATACGTTAACTCACAACAAGAAGCTAACAGTATGGCAGTTTCTTTATCAAAGGATAAAGGAGTACGCATTAAGGTAGCCCTCCTTAAGAAAAGGTATAGTTTAATATATGCGGTGAGGAACTTGATTCATTCTTTTGGAGGTGGGGAATAGCTTGTATCGCTTACCTAAATCAGTGGAGGAAATTATAATGGCAAAATAAAACAGTGCCTGATAAGGGCACTGTTTACTCTTTTTCATCTCAAGGAATCGACTTTTTTAGTTATTCTTAATGAACTGACGCATGCGTTAGTTGCATAAGTAAGAGGTTTGAAAAAATAGCCTGTATATATTTGAATGATGAATAACTTACCTATTTTCTTGTGTTTGTTTGCGTTACATACAGAAAAAATTCGGAAAATAAAACATATTATTTATCTGTTTGTTTTTGCTTCTTTTTCAAATACTCCGTACGCAATTTTTCAAGTTGCTGCTTTTTATCAAATTTGGCAGGCTTCTGTTTTTCATGGAACTTTGCCACAGCTACCTGACTTTTGGAATCCAATTGATATTTTCCCACTTTGTTCACCTACTTTTCTTGTCTCTAAAGAGAATCTACTCAACAAATATAATATACCTTATTTTCCTGAAGTAAACCTTATTACTTTATTTTAACTGCTTTTTCTCGTTTGTAGACGTAAATTAAAACACCCTTTCACTTTATTACTGCAAGCAAGGGTGTTTTAATTTTATTATTTTATTAGTTGATGGCCATGCCCACATAAGGGCACAGTTTACTCTTTCCCATCTAATAAACGACCAAGGCCACCTAATACACTACCTTCGCCAGTACTTTGCGCTGCTGGGCTTGTAAGGCGTGCTGCTAATCGGCTAAGTGTTAAGGACTGAATCCAAACTGTTCCAGGTCCTTCTAACGTTGCGAAGAATAAACCTTCGCCGCCAAATAGAGCTGTTTTTACTTTTCCAACGAACTCGACATCATAGTTAATGTCTTTTGTCATAGCAACGAGACAACCTGTATCAATGCGAAGTTTCTCACCAGGTTTTAATTCACGTTTATATACAGTTCCACCTGCGTGCATGAAAGCAAGACCGTCACCTTCAAGTTTCTGCATGATAAAACCTTCACCACCGAAGAAACCAGTTCCTATTTTTTTCGTAAATTCAATTCCGATAGAAACACCTTTTGCGGCACAAAGAAAGGCATCTTTTTGACAAACTACTTTTCCTTGATATTCTGTTAAATCTACAGGAATAATTTTACCAGGATAAGGAGCAGCAAATGAGACGTGGCGTTTGCCGTGACCTGTATTTGTAAATACAGTCATAAACATACTTTCGCCTGTAACGAGACGCTTACCAGCGCCCATTAATTTTCCGAATAAACCTCCAGATGGGCCAGAACCATCACCGAAGATTGTTTCCATTTCTATGTAATCTTCCATCATCATCATTGCGCCAGCTTCTGCGATCACGCTTTCTTCTGGATCTAACTCAATTTCAACAAACTGCATATCATCTCCGTATAACTTATACTCGATTTCATGTGCTCTCATTTTTTTCACCTCGTATGTAATAGATACTTATATTGTACAGAATTTAATAGGATTAGAATACTTTAGTTTTGTTAATTTTCAAATAAAGTGGAACAAACCAAAACTGATTATCAGCTCCCGCCAATCAAGCTGTCCGCAAATACCGGGCTAAAATATGAATATGGAAATTCAACATTATATTAAAATTATAAAAAAATGGTGGAATGAAAGTGTTCTCATTTGACGTTTTGGATATAGCGTGATATAGTGAAATCACTATTGAGCTACATAATGTGGTACGGAAATAAAGCACGTTGAATTAAAGGCTGTAAGCTTGTTATACATTCATGTCCTTTATATCCACCTTTTCATGTGGATTCATAGTTTCATTTTTATTTAGGAGGTACATGACATGCAAACAGGTAAAGTTAAATGGTTCAACAGCGAAAAAGGTTTCGGTTTCATCGAAGTTGAAGGTGGAGACGATGTATTCGTTCACTTCTCAGCTATCCAAGGTGACGGATTCAAAACTTTAGAAGAAGGTCAAGAAGTTTCTTTCGAAATCGTTGAAGGTAACCGTGGACCACAAGCTGCTAACGTTACAAAAAACTAATTAGCTAGCGATAAAAAGCATTCCGATTTTCGGAATGCTTTTTTTTATTCTTTGGAACTCGACTCATTTGAAGATAATTCGCCCTTAAAGGTACGCTCTTCAAAGTCATCAAGCATTTGTTCATATTCTTCATGTTCTTCCGTAGCGAAAACTTGCGGATTTTTTCCATACATATCTGTACCAATAAAGTTTTCGAAATCTTCTACGTATCCTACATTTTCCTCACTATTTACGTACATGCCATTATAGTTTTTCGAATCTTGTCTTTCTAAATCAGATGGTGTTTCAGATGTTCCGTAATTAGCAACATCTTGCCATGCATCTTCTGCATCATATTCAACAGAACGATCTTCATCATGTTTGTGGAAAGAAGGAGATAACACTTCTTCTTCGACTGGTCGTGTATTCATATTTAGCTTATTTGTCGCGTGCTGGATGCATGTTGTAGCAGTCGGCATTGCTTCTAATCTTTCAAATGGAATTTCTTCGCCAGACACTTCGCAAATGCCGTACGTACCCGCTTCTATTTTTTGCAAGGCATGTTTCGTATCCTCTAGCTGTTTATGCCAAAGTTCAATAAGCCCGAAGTCTTTTTCACGTTCATATAGCTCTGTTGCCATATCAGCTGGATGGTTATCATAGCTAGATAATTCTCCAACAGACTCACGTTCAGATGCACGATCTTCATTTTCGTGTGTTTGTATCGTTTGCTCTAGTTCTTGTTTTTGTTTTTCTAAAATGGATTTAAATTGACCTACTTGTTGTGGAGTTAACATAGTCGTCCACCTTCCTACAATTCAGTTTCTTTACATAGTATGAGCGTTGCGAGTAGGAATTATGAGATGAATTTCAGATACGAAAAAGGAGCCGCGTTAGCAGCTCCTTTTAAAGGAAATATCCAAGTAATAACCCGATTCCCATTAAGAGACCGAAGATTGTATTTGTTTTTGCTGTTGCAATCATCGCAGGTACCATTTCCATTGGAATGCTTTTGCCGATAAAGCCTTTCGTCGCTTTAAATGCTTTCGGTGCACTTAAAAATACGATAAGCATCCATGGTGATACGATGCTCACGATAATTAAAGCAATTGTCCAAATGTAGGAAACGATGAACATCGAAGCAAGTACACCAACCGCTCGCTCGCGTCCAACGAGAATTGCTAACGTTTTACGACCGTTTTCTTTATCGCCATCTAAGTCACGAATATTATTAGCTAGTAAAATGGCACCAATTAAAATGGAGCTTGGAATAGATAGTAAAATGACTTCTGATGTTACAGTTCCAGTTTGAATAAAGAATGAAATTCCAATAATGATAACACCCATAAATAATCCGGCTGTTAACTCTCCAAATGGTGTATAGGCAATGGGAAGTGGGCCACCCGTGTAAAGGTAAGCAACGGCCATACAAACAAGACCGATTGCAGCAAGCCACCAGCTAGAATTCATACAAATATAAACACCTAATAGTATTGCGATGCCGAAAAATCCAAATGCTAAGTTAAGCACTGTTTTTGGCTGAATGCCATCGCGAACGATAGCGCCGCCGATACCAACTGAACCTTCGTGATCGAGTCCTCTTTTATAATCAAAGTATTCATTAAACATGTTTGTTGCTGCCTGAATGAGAAGACAAGCAAGAAGCATTATAAGGAAAAGAGGGAGATGTATTTGATTTATACCTCCGACCTGCATTGCATAGGCTGTTCCGATGAAAACAGGAACGAAAGCTGCTGTTAATGTATGGGGACGTAGTAAACTCCACCAAATGCGCCAGCCTGTTTGCTTGCTTGGTTTTGGCGCCGTAGGAGAGGAATTCGTTTCGACGTTCATTTCCATGTTGAATCCTCCTTTGGTCACATATTGTACACAACTAAGTGTAGAAAAAGCATCATTTAGTGTCAACGTTTATTTTCTAGGAAGAGAAGGTGAATTTCTCAGAAATGCTAAACGTTGACAGGCCTTTCGTTTGAGGTGTATCTTAAAATCAAGCGTAATTATGACTATTTTTCGCCCATAGGGGGGAGACAATTGTGATTCAAACGAAACAAAAAGGCTTGCAAGAAGTTCTTAGTGCAGCCATTAAGCATGCAACTGATGAAAAAATATTGGTTAGTTTTGTAAAACAAATAGACTGGATGGATCCGCTTCTGTTTTATGCAGCAGGAAAAAGGATTGCATTGGAAAATAGATGTTATTTTGCAGATCCAGCTCAGCATGTAATATTTGCTGGAATTGGCTCTGTTTTCACTATAGCAAATTCTTCTCACAAACGCTTTCAAGCGGCTCGTGACGAGTGGGATAAAGTAAAAGAGAAAGCATTTGTACAAAGAGAAAAATATGAATTTGGAACAGGTCCTCTTTTATTTGGTGGATTTTCATTTGACCAAGAAAAAGAGAAAACGGACTTATGGAAAGAATTCGATGATACGACATTTTCACTACCAGCATTTTTATTAACTGTAAAAAATGAAAAAGCATGGTTAACGATGAATACATTCGTTTCAGCAACAGATTGTGCAGAAACTCTTTATAACGAAATTGTTTCTTTAGAAGAGAAAATTTTTGGGGAGAGTAAATGTGCATTAGAAGGATCGAAATTAACAGTTACTTCTAAAGTGGAAGTGGATCCGAAAGGCTGGATGAAAGCCATTGAGAAAGTGCAAGATGAGATGAAGCAGGGTAACGTGCAGAAGGTTGTATTAGCGAGGGAGCTAAAAGTAGAAATGGATCATCATATTGATTCTGCTCTTGTTTTAGAAGCACTTCGCATTGGGCAACCGGATTGTTACGTATTTTCTTTTGATTATAAAGGAGCATGCTTCTTAGGAGCGACGCCAGAGAGGTTAATTCGCAAAGAAGATGAGAAGTTTACTTCGATGTGTCTTGCTGGTTCAACTGGTCATGGTCAATCTATAGAAGAAAGTAAGCGAAATAGTAATGCGCTTCTTCATGATGAAAAGAATTTAGCTGAACACGGTTATGTTGTGAACATGATCAGGTCGGTATTAAATGAGCACTGCGAATACGTTAATATTCCGGAGAGTCCAGGTCTATTAACAACGAAAAACTTAATTCATTTATATACGCCTGTAGAGGCAAAAGGCACTGCGAGTCTTTTAACGATGGTAGAAGAATTACATCCAACACCAGCTCTTGGCGGGACACCTCGTTTGGAAGCGATGAAACTGATTCGTGATGTTGAATTGTTAGACAGAGGATTATATGGTGCACCGATTGGCTGGATAGATGATGAAGGAAATGGTGAATTTGCGGTTGCACTTCGCTGCGGATTATTAAATGGCGAGAAAGCATCCTTATTTGCCGGTTGCGGGATTGTAATTGATTCAGTACCGCAACTTGAATATGAAGAGACAAGTTTGAAGTTTAGACCGATGCTTGGTGCTTTGGAGGAATTAATGAAATGAACAATCATATAGAAGCATTATCATATTATTTAGGCGCGTTCGTGGATGAACTGACGCGTCTAAATGTATGTGATGTTGTCATTAGTCCAGGCTCACGGTCAACGCCGATTGCTCTACTAATGGAACAACACGAAGGAATGAACACATATTTACATGTAGATGAAAGATCTGCAGGATTTTTTGCGCTCGGTATCGCAAAAGCGAAAAAACGTCCGGTTGCATTATTATGTACGTCAGGAACAGCAGCAGCGAACTACTATCCAGCTGTATGTGAAGCTTTCCATTCACGAGTGCCGCTTATCGTCTTAACAGCAGATAGACCGCATGAATTAAGAGATGTCGGTGCACCACAAGCGATGAATCAATTTAATTTATACGGTACGTTTGTGAAGCAATTTACAGAGATGGCACTTCCAGAAGCGAGTGAAGCGATGTACCACTACGCTCGCATGACAACGCAGCGCATGATAGCAAGTGCTTGTTTAGCGCCGCAAGGACCTGTTCATCTTAATTTTCCAGTTCGTGAACCGCTTATCCCGGACTTTTCATTAGAAAGTTTATGGGATAAAGGACGCGGGGAATATACAGGAGTAGTTCAGCAAGGGAACGTGGTGATGCCGAGTGAATATGTAGATTCTCTTGTAGGGCGCCTTTCACATATGGAAAAGGGGCTTATTATTTGTGGAGATGATAGTCATTCAGAAATCGCAACGTTTGCAACGCAACTAGCTGAAAAAACGGGATACCCAATATTAGCGGATCCACTTTCTAATATTCGTAGCGGACACCACGATAAAACGATGGTAATCGACTGTTATGATACATTTTTACGAAATGAATTGTTAAAAGAGACGTGGAAGCCGGACGTTTTAATTCGTTTTGGCGGTATGCCTGTTTCGAAAGCATTAACGCAGTTCATTAAAAAACAAACGAAAGCTGTTCATATCGTTGTTGACGAATCTGGACAATGGAGAGATCCAGCTCTTGTTGCGACAGAAGTTGTACAGGCAAGTGATATTGCATTTTGCAGTACATTAATAGAAAAAATGCCAGTTATGAAAAAGAATGATTGGTCCCAAATGTGGCAACATATAAACGAAAAAACGAAGGAAACGCTTCGTGAAATGGAAACATATGAAACTGCATTTGAAGGAAAAGTCATTACAGATATTGTACGCGTATTACCAGAAGGAGCAACGTTATTTGCGAGTAATAGTATGCCAATTCGTGATACAGATTCATTCTTCTTCACATCAGATAAAAATATTCAAGTGATGGCAAACCGCGGTGTAAATGGGATTGATGGCATCATTTCGACAGCTTTAGGAGCGAGCATGATTTGCGATCCGCTCGTATTAGTCATCGGTGACTTATCATTCTATCACGATTTAAATGGACTATTAGCTGCAAAATTACATGAATTAAATATAACGATTGTCGTTGTAAATAATGATGGTGGCGGTATTTTCTCATTCTTACCACAGTATGAGAAAAAGGAACACTTCGAATCGTTATTTGGAACGCCGATTGGGCTTGACTATGAGCATGTTGTTAAAATGTACGGCGGTTCATTTAGCCGTGTAAATGGTTGGGAGCAATTTCGAGAAGAGGTACAAAAAGGAACGACGACAGAAGGTTTACACGTTGTAGAAATTTGTACGAACCGTGATGAAAACTTAACGTTGCACCGTACGTTATGGGCAAAAACACAGGACGTAATTACTACATCATTGCAAGGTGAATCAAAATGAACGTAAAACTGCAAGGTGTATCGTATGAATATGAAGTAGTCGGAAGCGGGGAACCACTTCTACTTCTTCATGGTTTTACGGGAAGCATGGAAACGTGGCGTTCTTTCATTCCTTCTTGGAGCGAGCAATTTCAAGTTATTTTAGTAGACATTGTTGGGCACGGAAAAACGGAAAGTCCTGAAGATGTGACGCATTATGATATTCGAAATGTAGCGTTGCAAATGAAAGAACTACTAGATTATCTTCATATTGAAAAGGCGCACATACTTGGCTATTCAATGGGCGGTAGACTGGCGATTACGATGGCGTGTCTATATCCAGAATATGTACGTTCTCTTTTATTAGAAAATTGTACAGCTGGGCTCAAAAGTGAAGATGAGCGAAAAGAACGCTGTGAAAAAGATGAGCGACTTGCCGATAAAATTGAGCGAGAAGGCATAGAAAGTTTTGTATCAATGTGGGAAAATATTCCGCTGTTTGAAACGCAAAAACGTTTAGCAAAAAACGTACAAGAAGCGGTGCGAAAAGAACGACTTGCTAACAACCCAAAAGGGCTCGCAAATAGCTTGCGCGGCATGGGAACTGGGGCTCAGCCTTCATGGTGGGATGAGCTAAAAAACTTAAAAATACCTGTTCTTTTAATGAACGGAGAGCATGATGAAAAGTTCTTTCGCATATTAAAAAACATCGAAAAATGCGTCTCTGATGCGAAAATTGTCAAAATTGATGGTGCTGGCCATGCAATTCATGTGGAACAACCGGAAAAGTTTGATACAATAGTAAAGGGATTTCTAAAAACTATGCAGTGATGCTTTTTTCAGTTAAGAATGAAGTTACACTTATAGAGGAGATCAGAAATATACAAGGAGGTAGTTGTAATGGCTATTGAATGGGTAAAAGAAGGCAATTACGAAGATATTATTTATTCAACATACAATGGTATCGCAAAAATTTCGATTAACCGTCCTGAAGTACATAACGCATTCCGTCCAAAAACGGTAATGGAGTTAATCGACGCTTTTGCACAAGCTCGTGATGATGCAAATGTTGGCGTTATCATTTTAACAGGTGAAGGTGGACGTGCATTCTGTTCTGGCGGCGACCAAAAAGTTCGTGGTCATGGTGGATATGTAGGTGACGACCAAATCCCTCGTTTAAACGTATTAGACTTACAACGTCTAATTCGCGCAATTCCTAAACCAGTTATCGCAATGGTAGCAGGTTATGCAATCGGTGGAGGACACGTGCTTCATATCGTATGTGACTTAACAATCGCTGCAGACAACGCTGTATTCGGACAAACAGGTCCTAAAGTAGGAAGCTTTGACGGTGGATACGGAGCTGGTTACTTAGCTCGTATGGTAGGCCACAAGAAAGCTCGCGAAATTTGGTACCTATGCCGCCAATACAGTGCTGGGGAAGCGCTTGATATGGGCTTAGTAAATACAGTAGTACCATTAGAACAACTTGAAGCAGAAACAGTACAATGGGCACAAGAGATCTTAGCAAACAGCCCAATGGCACTTCGTTTCCTAAAAGCTGCATTCAACGCAGACACAGACGGTCTAGCTGGTATTCAACAACTAGCTGGAGATGCAACGTTATTGTACTACACAACTGACGAAGCAAAAGAAGGTCGCGACGCATTCAAAGAAAAACGCAGTCCGGACTTCGGTCAATTCCCTCGTTTCCCTTGATCAAATCAAAAGCGGAAGCGGCTCGCTTAGAATGTGAGGGGGATGGAGCTTCTGACATAGAGGCGTTTTTTGCCTCGTAGGAAGAAGTGAAGCCACCGAACATTCTAGCCGCTGTAGCTGGATGAAATTAAAAGCGGAAGCGGCTCGCTTAGAACAAGAGGGCGTTGGAACTCCTGACGTAGAGGCGCTTTTTGCCTCGTAGGAAGGCGTGAAACGACCGACTGTTCTAGCCGCTGTAGCTGGATGAAACCAAAAGCGGAAGCGGCTCGTTTAGAACAAGAGGGTGTTGGAACTCCTGACGTAGAGGCGCTTTTTGCCTCGTAGGAAGGCGTGAAACGACCGACTGTTCTAGCCGCTGTAGCTGGATGAAACCAAAAGCGGAAGCGGCTCGTTTAGAACAAGAGGGTGTTGGAACTCCTGACGTAGAGGCGCTTTTTGCCTCGTAGGAAGGCGTGAAACGACCGACTGTTCTAGCCGCTGTAGCTGGATGTGACAAACCGGAAACAAAACAACTAAGAGACTTGATGTCACATCAAGTCTCTTTCTTTCATGAAAGGAGAATGTATGATGGAGACGATGCCAAATTGGTTAATGCAACGTGCGTTTTTAACACCAGATCGAACTGCAATTGAAATAGAGGAAGAGAAAGTTAATTTTATGCAGCTGCATGAAACAGTAGTATCTGTTTGTGAACGTCTCACGCATGTTGGAGTGAAGCGAGGGCAAAAGGTGGCTGTTCTGATGAAAAACGGTATGGAGATGATTACAGTTATTCACGCCCTATCGTACGTAGGGGCAGTAGCTGTACTTTTAAATACGCGTCTTTCAAGAGAAGAGCTACTTTGGCAAATGGATGATGCTGAAGTTATTTGTTTAGTGACGGATCAAGATTTTGAGGCTAAAGATGTTCCTGTCTATTCATTCGCCGAAGTGATGAATGGACCAAAAGAGGAAGCCTCTATACAAGAAGAATTCTCTTTAGAAGAAGCGATGACGATTATTTATACGTCAGGGACGACAGGGAAACCGAAAGGCGTTATTTTAACATATGGAAATCACTGGGCCAGCGCGGTTGGCTCTTCGCTTAATTTAGGACTTCGTGATGATGATTGCTGGTTAGCGTGTATGCCGATGTTCCATGTTGGCGGGTTATCTCTTCTAATGAAAAATATTATGTACGGCATGCGCATTTTACTCGTTCCGAAATATGATGCTGATTTTATTCATACAGCACTTCAAACGAGAGGCGTAACGATTATTTCAGTCGTATCAAAAATGTTAACTGATTTATTAGAGAGACTTGGAGAAGAAACATATCCATCTTCTTTACGATGTATGTTACTTGGCGGAGGACCAGCGCCAAAACCGTTACTCGAAACGTGTGTAGATAAAGGAATTCCTGTGTATCAAACGTACGGTATGACAGAAACGTCTTCGCAAATTTGTACGTTGTCCGCAGATTACATGTTAACGAAAGTAGGATCAGCTGGAAAGCCACTATTTCAGTGCCAACTTCGTATTGAAAAAGATGGCGTAGTAGTGCCGCCACATGCGGAAGGTGAAATCGTAGTAAAAGGACCGAACGTAACAGGTGGTTACTTTAACCGTGAAGATGCGACGCGTGAGACTATTCAAAACGGATGGCTTCATACTGGCGACCTCGGTTATTTAGATGAAGAAGGATTTTTATACGTATTAGACCGCCGCAGCGATTTAATTATTTCTGGTGGAGAGAATATATACCCAGCTCAAATTGAAGAAGTGTTACTCTCTCATCCGATGGTAGCGGAAGCCGGTGTTGTCGGTATGTCTGACGATAAATGGGGACAAGTACCCGCTGCTTTTGTTGTGAAAAGCGGGGCGGTAACAGAAGAAGAAATTCTTCACTTTTGCGAGGAGAAATTAGCGAAATATAAAGTGCCGAAGAAAGCATGTTTCTTAGAGGAATTACCACGTAACGCTTCGAAAAAATTGTTAAGACGAGAGTTAAGACAATTAGTGGAGGAGATGTAGGTGGAAATAAAAAAAGCGACACTGTATATAACGGAAATGCCACTCGTAATCCCGTTTGCTGCAAGCTACGGGACTTACGAAAAGCGTGAGAGTATCGTTATTGAATTAGAAGATGAAGACGGGTACATTGGATTTGGCGAAGTCGTTGCGTTCTCTGAACCGTGGTATACGGAAGAAACGGTGAAGACGGCGCTGCATGTACTGCAAGACTTTTTAATACCTGATTTATTAAAGGCTGAAATTTCTCATCCGAATGAGGTACCGGGTCTATTTCAACATATAAAAAGAAACCGAATGGCAAAGGCCGGAATTGAAGGGGCTGTTTGGGATTTATATGCGAAGTGTCAAAAGAAATCGTTAGCGACAGTGCTTGGCGGAACGAAGTCTGAAATTGAAGTCGGCGTTGTAATTGGGATCAATACGATTCCGGTTATGTTAAAACAAATCGAGAAGTACGCAGAAGAAGGATACGAGCGTTTTAAAGTGAAAATAAAGCCAGAGCATGATTACGAATTATTGAAAGAGATTCGAAAAGAGTTTCCGCATATCCCGCTAATGGCAGATGCAAATTCAGCATATACATTAGGGGATACGGAGAGGCTGAAACGACTAGATGAATTCCAATTAATGATGATTGAACAACCGTTAGCCGATTATGATTTTCTTGATCACGCGGAGTTGCAAAAGAAAATTGAAACGCCGATTTGTTTAGATGAAAGTATTCATAGTTTAGAAGATGCACGCGTTGCGATTACCCTTGGTAGCTGCCAAATTGTGAACATTAAACCAGGGCGAGTGGGCGGATTAACAGAATCGGTTCAAATCCATAATTATTGCATGGAGTACAACATACCCGTTTGGTGCGGCGGTATGGTGGAGATGGGGATTTCAAGAGCACAAAATGTTGCGCTTGCCTCATTGCCGAACTTTACGATTCCAGGCGATATATCTGCTTCTAGCAGACATTGGGAGCAGGATATTATTTCGCCGGAAGTGACGCTTAAGGGCGGAAAAGTTATGGTGCCGCAAAGTGTTGAAGCTGAGTATGAAGTAGACCGCGGAAGGTTGGCGGAGATCACGAAACAGCGAATTGTTTTGGAGCGGTAACTTGAGTCTTTAAAGTAGCGGGCGAATTTCGTTGTTAATTGTCGGTAAGTCGATATATTTCAATAATCGCTGATATAATGCGAGTTACGGTCGATATAATTGAGAAATCGCCGATATAATTCAAGTTATGGTCGATATATTTGGAAAATCGCTGATATAATTTTATTTACAAAGGTTACTCTAATGGGTAACCTTTTCGTATTGTACAAATTGGATAGACTAGTTTACAATCGAGCGTATAAAAGGGGGAGTAAAATGAAGCGCATTTCAATTTTAATAGTGGATGATGAGGCAGAAATTGCTGATTTAATTGAGATACATTTAGAAAAAGAAGGGTACCACGTCGTGAAGGCAGCAGACGGGGAAGAGGCTGTTCATATTATTGAAACGCAGCCAATCGACTTAGTGGTTTTAGATATTATGATGCCGAAAATGGATGGGTATGAGGTGACGCGCCAAATTCGCGCGAAGCATCATATGCCAATCATTTTCTTAAGTGCGAAAACATCTGATTTTGATAAGGTGACAGGTTTAGTATTAGGTGCAGATGATTATATGACGAAACCTTTTACACCGATTGAATTAGTTGCGCGTGTAAATGCACAATTACGTAGGTTTCTTACATTAAATCAGCCGAAAGTAGCGGAGAATAAATCTGCTTTAGAGATAGGCGGAGTTATTATTGATCCTGAGCGAAGAACAGTGAACGTCTATGGAGAGCAAATTGAGTTAACACCGAAAGAGTTTGATATTTTATATTTATTAGCGAGCCATCCGAAGAAAGTGTATAATGTGGAAAATATTTTTCAGCAAGTATGGGCAGATGATTATTATGAAGGCGGAAATACAGTTATGGTACATATTCGTACGTTGCGGAAAAAGCTTGGGGAAGATAAAAGAAAGGATAAATTAATAAAAACAGTGTGGGGAGTAGGTTATACTTTCAATGGCTAATATGATGAAAAGTTTTCGATTTAAAATGATTGCCTTATTTGCGTTAAGTATGGTGCTTGCAGCAACTGTAACTTATATAATTTATAAAGGATTGCAGCTGTATTATAAAACGATGGTTCGCTACGAAGAGCCTTTAGCGCAATTTAGGTCAGTGGTAAGGGAAGTTGGAGACATTAACTTCTTTTTAATTTTCTTTATTCCGTTATCTATTATCTTTTTCTTCTTTTTGACAAAACCGTATTTAAAGTATTTTAGTGAGATTTCTAACGGGATTCATCATCTTGCGAACGGTAACTTTACGAATAAAGTTCAAGTTTCATCAAACGATGAGTTTGGAGATATCGCACGTGAAATAAATGTTGCAAGTGAAAAGTTAAAAGAAGCGGTGGAAAGAGGAGACTTTGCTGAAAGTAGTAAAGATCAGCTCGTTGTAAACTTAGCTCATGATTTAAGGACACCATTAACATCCGTGTTAGGGTATTTAGATTTAATTCTTAAAGATGAGAATTTAACAAAAGAACAAATTAAACATTTTTCCACGATTGCATATACGAAATCGCAAAGGCTCGAAAGTTTAATTGATGAGTTATTTGAAATTACACGTATGAATTATGGCATGCTAAAGCTGGATAAAAAGCCGATTGATATAAGTGAACTACTTATACAGTTAGATGAGGAATTGTATCCTTTATTAGAGAAACATCATTTACAAGCTAGGTTGAATATTGATCCTCATTTGCCAATTAACGGTGATGGAAAATTGTTAGCTAGAGTATTTGAAAACTTGTTAACAAATGCCGTTCGATACGGATATGATGGGCAATTTGTTGATCTGAATGGGTATATCGATAATGGAGAAGTTGTCGTACAAGTTATGAATTATGGAGACAGCATTCCAGAAGAAGATTTACCGTATCTTTTTGATATGTTTTATACAGGTGATAAATCGAGAACTGAGAACCGTGGCGGGACAGGCCTTGGACTGTTTATTGCGAAAAATATTGTTGAGCAGCATAACGGTACAATTTCTGCTGAAAGTAATGTAGTTAGAACAATGTTTGAAGTGCGATTGCCAAAAGACGAGAACTTAACAATTTAATAAAAATTTAAACTTTATCCCACTTTTTATTTTAATAGTTTTTTCTATTCTATACGTAAGTTACGTTAAGGAGGAACTAGAAATGAAAAAGTGGGTATTTATTTCTTTTTTTATAGCATGCACAGTATGTGTAGGCTTTTATATATCACCGTTATTTCAAAAGGAAATCGATGTTAAAATTGTCGGAAAAGATGAGCTAGTAAAGGCGGCAAATACCGAGAGGAAAGAGATTACGAAGGAACAAATTTATAAGGGTGATTTATTATTAGTTAATAGGGATTATCCAGTAAAAAAAGATAGTATTAGGTCTGATATTATAAATGTAAATCATAATAGTGAATTAGTAAGAGGCTACGTAATATTTGATAGAAATCTTCGTTTATCAAAGTATGTTGTAAAAAAGTTTTTGAACGTTGTCGATGCGGCTGGAAAAGATGGCGTACAGCATTTCTTAATGAGTAGTGGGTATCGAGATTTTAAAGAACAAAGTAAATTATATAAAGAAATGGGATCTGATTACGCGCTTCCAGCAGGATATAGTGAACATAATTTAGGATTATCACTAGACGTTGGATCAACGCAAAAGAAGATGGAGAAAGCGCCTGAAGGAAAATGGATCGAAGAGAACGTATGGAAGCATGGCTTTGTATTACGTTATCCGAAAAATAAAAGTAACATTACTGGAATTCAATATGAGCCATGGCATATCCGTTATGTTGGCCTACCTCATAGCGCAATTATGCAAAAAAAGAATTTCACACTAGAGGAATATTTAGAGTTTTTAAAAGAGGAAAAAGAGGTTTCAACTGAAGTAGAAGGTAAGAAATATACTGTTTCTTATTATAAAGTTTCTGAGAATACGAAAGTGAACGTTCCAGCAAACAAGCAGTATGAAATTTCCGGGAACAATATGGATGGGGTTATTGTGACGGTTCAGGAATAGAGAAGAAGGCTGTGCCATTTGGGACAGCCTTTTCTTATATAAGAAAGGAATTGATGTTTCTTGTCGGTAAATCGATATTCCTTGTCGAATCGTTGATATATTATAAGTTATGATAGATATAATTGAAAAATCGTTGATATATTGTAAGTTATGATAGATATATTCAAAAAATCGTTGATATAATTTCCTATACTATTACCATTTTGGAGGAGCATCTTTTTATTCACTTTCAAACATTATAACGTTATATTTACTTCTCCCTTTTTTTGTGTTACGCTAAACGTGTGAAAGACATATAAAATGAAACTTTAATGTAAGCGTATTCTTATGGCTTCTTATAGAAAAGGGTGGAAGTACAATGACAGAACGATTCGTACTACGTAATGTAAAACGTGTGAACGGGGAAGAGATTGACATTGTAATTGAAAATAATAAAATCGCACAGGTGACGAAAGCTGGTGCTGGCGAAGGTGGAAAGGTTCTTGATTACTCAGGTACTTACGTATCGAGTGGCTGGATTGATTTGCACGTTCATGCTTTTCCGGAGTTTGATCCGTATGGCGATGAGGTGGATGAAATTGGCGTTAAGCAAGGGGTAACGACAATTGTTGATGCGGGTAGCTGCGGAGCTGATCGTATTGCAGATTTAGTAAAAAGTAGAGAGCAGGCAAAAACGAATTTATTTGCCTTTTTAAATATTTCTCGCATCGGTTTGAAACGAATTGATGAACTATCCAATATGGAATGGATCGATAAAGAGAAAGTGATAGAAGCAGTAGAAAAGTATAAAGATGTAATCGTTGGGTTAAAGGCGAGAATGAGTAAAAGTGTCGTTTGTGATAGCGGAATTGAACCGCTTCATGTTGCACGCTCTTTATCCCGTGAAACATCATTACCAATTATGGTACATATCGGTTCAGCGCCTCCTCACATTGAGGAAGTTGTACCTCTTTTAGAAAAAGATGATGTCATTACACATTACTTAAACGGGAAAGAAAATAATTTATTCGATGAAGAAGGCAAACCGCTACCTGTATTACTAGATGCAGTGAATCGTGGTGTTCATTTAGATGTTGGTCACGGTAATGCTAGTTTTTCTTTTAAAGTAGCAGAGGCGGCGAAGCATCACGGTATTGCTTTTAATACAATTAGTACAGATATTTACCGGAAGAATCGTATACACGGTCCCGTGTATAGTATGGCTCACGTTCTTTCGAAATTCCTTTACTTAGGTTATCCGCTAGAAGAAGTAATTGACGCGGTTACGAAAAATGCAGCAGAGTGGCTGAAAAAACCAGAGCTTGGCCGTATTCAAGAAGGAGATATTGCAAACTTAACTTTATTTACAGTGAAAGATGAGAAGGTTACGTTAATTGATTCAGAAGGGGATCAGCGCATTGCTGAAAGAAGGATTGATACGAAAGGGGTTGTAATCAATGGGTCATTCATTGAATGCTAAGTACGGATTAAAAAGAGTAATTAATGCGAGCGGTAGAATGAGTATTTTAGGTGTATCCGCTCCTACAGATACAGTTATGGATGCGATGAAACATGGTGGACAAAATTATGTGGAAATTGCTGATTTAGTAGATAAAGCGGGAGACCATATTGCGAGAATTCTAGATTCAGAGGCAGCGGTCGTTGTGAACTCAGCATCGAGCGGAATTGCGCTTTCTATCGCTGGTATCGTGACGGAAGGAAATCGCCGTAAAAGTGAAAGACTTCATCAAGAAGTAATCGCGAAAAACGAAGTAATTATGTTAAAAGGTCATAACGTTCAATACGGTGCTCCAGTTGAAACGATGATTTATTTAGGCGGCGGTAAGCTTGTTGAAGTGGGTTACGCAAATGAAGGGAAAGCAGAGCATATTGAAGATGCAATTGGTGAAAATACAGCAGCGATTCTGTATGTGAAATCACATCATGCAGTGCAAAAAAATATGATTTCTGTTGAAGAAGCATGGGAAGTAGCGCAGCGAAATAACGTACCACTTATCGTTGATGCGGCAGCTGAAGAAGACATTCAAAAATATGTGAAGTATTCAGACCTTGCCATTTATAGTGGTTCAAAGGCAATTGAAGGACCTACTTCTGGTATTGTTGGCGGTAAACGAAAATATATCGAATGGCTGAAAGTGCAATTACATTGCATCGGAAGAAGTATGAAAGTCGGGAAAGAAACAACTTTCGGCTTACTTCAAGCGCTTGATGAGTACGGCGTAAAAGAAGATAAAAGTGAGCAAGAAAAAGAATTGCTACAAGTACTTATGCCGCTAAAAGAATTAAAAGGTGTAAATGTAACGATCGTTCAAGATGAAGCGGGAAGAGCAATCTTTAGAGCACGTATTCATATTAACGAAAAAGAGTTAAATAAATCGGCAAAAGGCGTTGTGACAGCATTACGCGAAGGGGAAATCGCAATCTATACACGTGATTACGGAGTAAGACAAGGATTCTTTGATATTGATCCACGTCCACTTCAAGGTGATGACATACATGTGATTCAAGAAAAATTGAGAGAAATTGTAGGGGGAAACTAAAATGACAAACATTCAAAAACGTTTTTATAAAGGCCGCGTAGCATTAAATGTATTAGCGAACAATACCCGAAATGCGAAAGATATTTTTGAAGCAGCAGAAGGGTATGTAGTAGTGGGGGTATTATCAAAAGACTACCCAACAGTAGAAGAAGCCGTTACAGCGATGAAAGCATACGGAAAAGAAATTGATGACGCTGTATCAATCGGACTAGGAGCAGGAGATAATCGCCAAGCGGCAGTTGTAGCTGAGATTGCGAAGCATTATCCTGGCAGCCATATTAACCAAGTGTTCCCTTCAGTTGGAGCTACACGTGCAAATCTTGGCGAAAAAGATAGCTGGATTAATAGTTTAGTATCCCCAACAGGAAAAGTGGGTTACGTAAATATTTCTACTGGTCCAATTAGCGCAGCTGGAGAAGAAAAAGCAATCGTTCCAATTAAAACAGCAATTGCACTTGTACGTGATATGGGCGGAAACTCATTGAAATACTTCCCAATGAAAGGTTTAGCTCATGAGGAAGAATATCGCGCAGTTGCGAAGGCTTGTGCAGAAGAAGGATTTGCATTAGAGCCAACAGGCGGAATTGATAAAGAAAACTTCGAAACAATTGTACGTATTGCGCTTGAAGCAAACGTAGAGCAAGTTATCCCGCACGTGTACTCTTCTATTATTGATAAAGAAACTGGTAACACGAAAGTAGAAGATGTGCGTGAATTATTAGCAGTCGTGAAGAAGTTAGTTGATCAATATGCGTAAGAAAATTGCAGCATTTGGTGAAGTAATGATGCGCCTGCAAGTACCAGGATATGAGTTATTGTCGCAAGCTAACAAATTAAATTACTCCTTTTCTGGTACAGGTGTGAACGTGGCAGCGGCACTTTCTCATCTCGGGCATGAAGGCTTTCTTATTTCAACTTTACCAGAAAATTCGGTTGGAGATGCTGCATTATCTTACATTCAAAAATTAGGTGTGCAAACCTCACTTGTTTCAAGAGATGGCAAATATGTCGGCATGTACTTTTTAGAAAATGGATTTGGTGCACGTGCAAGCCGCGTTACATATTCAAATCGATTAGAAAGTAGCTTCAATACGGCATGTGAAGAAATGTATCAATTTGAAGAAATCGCAAAGGAAATTGATATCGTTCATTTTTGCGGGATTACACTTGCGATGAATGATACTGTACGCCATCATATGAAATCTTTAGCGAAAGCAGTGAAAGACAACGGAGGCACTGTCGTTTTTGATTGCAACTATCGTCCATCTCTTTGGGGAGAAGACGGATATGAACAGGCAAAACCGCATTATGAAGAAATGCTGGGGCTTGCTGATATCGTTATGATGAACGAAAAAGATGCGATGTTCGTTCTTGGAATGAAAACAGAAGAGACGGAGCGAGAAGCGCAGCTGCTGGATCTTATTCCAAAGGTAGCTGAAACGTATCATATCGCTACAATCGCTGGTACTCATCGCTCTATTAACAGTGATAATACACATTCGCTTCGCGGGTTTATATGTAAAGATGGTTCGTTAACTTTTGCAAAAACACTTACGTTTTCTGTATATGATAGAATAGGTGCTGGAGATGCTTATACGAGCGGAATTATTCATGGCGAGATAAAAGAGTTTGCACCAGAGAAAGCTGTTTCATTTGCGTCAGCAGCTGGAATGCTAGCACATACAATCGTCGGTGATACGCCAATGTCATCAGAGAAAGATATACTTCGGGCGATGACGGCATCAGTAGGTGATGTAGAAAGGTAGTGGGTGTAACAGTGAACGTAACGAGGAAAAAAGGACCATTATATTTACAAATAAAAAATATTATTCGTGATCGAATATTGCATGGTGTATATGCGATTCATACGAATATTCCTTCCGAACCGCAGTTAGAAGAAGAGTTCAAAGTGAGTAAAATTACAGTGCGAAATGCGATTAAAGAACTCGCTCAAGAAGGATATTTGGAAAAGAAAAGCGGTAAAGGAACGAAAGTCATCCGCAATACTTCTGCGACAAAACTGTCAAAGGGTAAGAAATTTACTGAAGTGTTAGTGGAAGAAGGATATAAAGTACAGAAGAAATTGCTAAAAGCAGAAATCGTTCATAATGAAGAAGGAACGGTGCCATTTCGATTATTCGGCAAGGAGAGTTTTCGTATTGAACGTTTATATACGTTAAATGATGCACCTTACATTCATTATACGCACTATTTCTCAGCAGGAATGGCAAGTACAGATTTATCGGACTTTGACTTGCAATCGCTTTATGATTTAGTTGAAGACCGAGGCATTCACTTAGAAAACTTCAGAGATGAATTCGCTGTTGGACTCGCGCCTAGTTTCGTTGCAGAAGCGCTAGGTGAAAAAGAGGGGACAGCGTTATTAAAACGTATGCGCTATTCTTATGATGAAGTTGGCGAAGTAATTGAATATAGCGAAGGCTACTACAATACAGAAATGCAGCATTATGTAGTGAATTATGACGTATAAAAAGAGGGGATGTTCCCTCTTTTTTTATCCCGCGTTAACGGACAGTAAAACTCCCACCTCAAAATTCAGTTGGAGCAAAGAAGTTAGGTGGGAGATCGACTGTCCATAAACGTCCGATTGGTTGAACTAATAATCAGTGGGGGATGAACAAAACCCCCACTGATTAAAGTTTCACTTTATAAAGTAAGGGGAATGGGAGATGGATATATACTTATTAATCGTCACGTTACTTGCAATTACGATTGTTATTTTAGGGGTATCATGGTGGAAATGGCATGCATTTATTAGTTTAACAGTTGCGAGTTTATTTTTAGCTATTATGTCTGGACTGAACTTAACGAAAATAGTGGCTGCCTATGAAACTGGTGTTGGTAGTGTACTAGGGCATTTAGTTGGTATTTTAGCACTTGGAACAATTTTAGGAAAAATGATGTCCGATTCAGGGGCAGGCATGCAAGTTGCAGATTTCTTTATTCGATTTTTCGGCGTAAAAAAATTACCTTGGGCTATGTTATTTGCAGGGTTTGTTATAGGGATTCCTGTATTTTTTGAAGTGGGGATTGTCATTTTATTACCACTCGTTATTTCAATTCGAAAAACGACGAAGCAAAATATATTATTAATTGCGTTACCTGTCATTGCAGGATTATCTATTGTTCACGGGCTCGTACCACCACATCCAGGGGCGATGACAGCAATCGGTATTTATAACGCGAACTTAGGAAAGGTACTTTTATATTCATTAATTATCGCGTTACCAACAGCCATTATCGCAGGCCCAATATTTGCAAAGTGGGTACATAAGAGGGTTATACCTGAAAATGAACCGGAGCTTGTTCGAGTTACGACAGTATCAACTGATTTGCCAAGTCGTAAAGTTTCATTCTTTATTATTTTATTACCAGTTGTATTGATGATTTTATCAGTAGTTGCACCATATATTTCATTACCGAAAAAATTGACTGAATTTTTTGTGTTTATAGGGAGTCCAGTAATCGCCTTACTTATTTCATGTTTCGCAGCATTTTATTTACTTGGTATCAAACAAGGTATTAATAAAAAGATGATTAAAAAATTAACAGATGAAAGTTTATTGCCTGTCGGTTCTATTATTTTAATAGTTGGTGCAGGCGGTGGATTTAAAAAAATATTAATTGAAAGTGGCGTTGGAACGGCGATTGCGCAAATGGCAGAACATATTTCGTTATCACCAATTGTATTAGCTTTCATGGTAGCTGGATTAATTCGAATTGCAACAGGTTCAGCTACAGTAGCATTAACGACAGCAGCAGGGATTGTTTCACCAGTTATTCAGCACATGTCTGGTGTGAATTTAGAGTTGCTAGTTATTGCAACCGGTGCAGGATCATTAATGTTTTCTCACGTAAATGATGCAGGGTTCTGGCTTGTAAAAGAGTATTTAGGTTTGACGGTGAAGGAAACATTTAAAACGTGGACGGTACTCGAGACATTGTTATCATTTATTGCATTTGGTTTTGCTCTTTTGTTGAATATGTTTCTTTAGGGAGAAAAGCCCATTTTAATTAATAAAACCCACAGGAGAAATTCAATTTCTCTGTGGGTTTTGCTATTTTTTAATCGTAGTTACTTACAAATATACAGGGCAAGGTGCTTTTTATATCTTTTTTCTATTGTCCTATTATTTAATAGAACGGACATACTGATTTTCTCCATCGTCTTTGACAAAGACTCCTAGCTCATTCAAATCTTTGCGTAAATGCTTCTTTTTTTTCGAGTTTCCTTCTCGAAGGGCATTTCGTCTTTCATACAAAATAGTATTTATGCTTTTATTAAATCGCGCATCCTCTAATTTCCATAAGCTATACTCATGTTTATAAGGATCTTGTTCCACCCAGGGGAAGCCGTGCATTAAGAAAGTATCTTTAATTTTGCTTGGGGTAATGTCAGATGTTTCACGTAACCATTCTCGGTCTTCTTGATCAATGATAACCACTTGACGCTTATCTACAAAAACGGCTTTTACATTTGATCTGGTGATTTGTTTCTTTTGATCGTCCTTATTCACGTGAATGCTTTCCGAAGTAATGTTCATTTTTAAAGCTTCACTATAAATAATTAAAGAAAATAAAATTCCTGCAATAACACCAATTAGCATGAGGATAATAGGAAGCCAGAAGGGATTAATAAAATTTAAAAGTTCTATAATTTTTGAATCAGAAAAGAGAGGAATCTTTTTTATAATCTCTATTAATTTAGGTGAAAAATATCCAATAACGCCTAAAAGGATTGGACTTACTATAGCAAGTAACTTTTCTAAAAAAACTAATCCAATGACAGATGCCTTTTTCATGTGTAGTTCATCCTTTCTTATATATATTTTTTAACCAGGGCATGTTTTAAATAGTGAGTTTTTTCACCATTTTTATGAGCTCATCTGAGTAATTTTCTATGGATATAGATGAATTTGCCTTCAACATTCTTTCTTCGATTGCTCCTAAAATAAATGAAGCTAATGTGTCGGTTTGAAAAGAGTTAGAAAACACACCATTTTGTTGTCCAGTCTTCAAAATATCTAATAACATCGTTCTAAGAGCATCATCTTCGTCGTCTTCGATTCTGTAATAAGGAACATTCTCTTCATTTCTTGCATTAAAGACAATCTCAATTAAGGCAATATTATTTTTGTAATGAGTTTCTTGATAAGCCAAATGTGCTTCAATAAAAGCCTCTAGTTTGTTTATTTCAGATTGGGCTAATAGTACTCGATTACTAATAAATTCATGTTGTTTGGCAACTAAAAATTGTAATGTACGGTTCATAAGGTAAAGCTTATCATTAAAATGATAAGAAATAAGTCCGGTACTAATCTTAGCCTTTTTTGCCACCTTCGTTAAGCTCAAGTTGTTATATCCAACCTCTTCTAATGTATCAATACATGCAAGAATAATTTGTTCACGCCTAGCCTCTGCAATAAAAGAATCAGTCACGCTATTCAACTCCTGATTTATATAATTTAAATGTATAATTTGAATGTATAATCAAAAAATTGATTGGTTGTTCAATTAAATATTAGTAAGAAATTATTAGTATGTCAAATGTTTTATACCTACATCTTGATAAGGCTCATTTTCTGAAACAAGCCCGTTTTTAAGAAAGCCAAGCTTCCTATTCGCCCTGAAAACATACTATAAATGGAATCCCCTCATTTAGAGCAAGGTGAACTTGTTATGAATGATACTAAAGGAGGAATAGAGTAATGAGCGAAAAGTGTGAACACAGACATGATGATTGTAACCGCAGACATGGTTGCGGAGGCGGTTTTGCGCTTCTAATCGTATTGTTTATTTTATTAATTATCATCGGTGCTAGCTGCTTCGGCGGAGGCGGCGGTTGTGGCTATGGTGGTTACGGCGGTTATGCAGGCGGCTACGGCGGATATTGCTGCTAATTATTAAAAACTATTGAAAATGGCCTTGTGCAATATGCACAAGGCCATTTTATTCATATTTTTATATGCTGTGATAATTTATTAATGTACAGAGAACGGATTAAGAAGAAGAAAATAATCTCAATAATCCCGAAAAAGGTGAGTACGATACATGTCTCTTTTAGTAATGAGAAAGAAAACATGCTTTGTAAAAACTTAACCGCAAATAACGTGTGAACACCAGCAACGATGTAAGGAACGAAAAATAAAATTCCTAATTGAATCGTTGCAGAGCGAAACATTTCTGATTCAGTTAAGCCAAGCTTTGTAATCGTAATATACTTTTGTCTTTCAGTTGTTAAGTCATTATACATACGGAAGTATAAAACACTAGCCGCACCGATAAAGAAAATAAAGCCGAGAAATGCCCAAATAAAGAATTGAGCAACTGCATTTCCTTTACCGTAAATGAGTTCATCCGTAGCCGTGTGTATGAAGAAAGGAACTTGAGCGTTCTCTTCTGTATGCTTTTCGTAGAACTCACGCGCATCGCCACTAATAACACGTAACATATTTTTGGTTGGAACGATTGCATTTTCCCAGTTTTCTACGAAGTAGTTATAGATTACAGTTGTTTCAATATGAGGAATCATATTATTAAATACATAATCTTGTACGACAGCTAAATGTGGGAATGCAAAGGATGGTTCGATTCCCTTATT
The DNA here is from genome assembly GCF_001563515.1 of Bacillus sp. JH7. Lineage (NCBI taxonomy): Bacteria > Bacillati > Bacillota > Bacilli > Caryophanales > Bacillaceae > Bacillus > Bacillus sp. JH7. The sequence continues at coordinate 38,747 of NZ_LPUS01000001.1, forward strand.
AATAAACCCTTTAATATGAAATTCTTTTTTATTAGACCCGAGTGTAATCGTATTTTGCTTTGCAAATGGATTAGATACGAGATCGAGAAGTTCTGGTGAGTGCCGAGAAATAATATAAACTTCTGTAGAATCGATTGTTATTTCAGGTCTTTTCAATTGTTTAGCAATTGCGTTATAATCACTCATCTTCATAAGCATAATATCTTCTTTGGAAGCTGTATCTTTTAATACTGTAAACTTATATTTTTTGTAAAGAAAATTATTAGTTGTAAGCTCCGTTTCAATTGTAGAAATATGCTTTTGTTCAAGGGAATTGTCACCTTCTGATGTATACGTGAAGGGAACGGGATATCGCTCTAGTACTGATGCCTTCGTATTGTTATTAGCAGCAAATAACCCGATAATAATCGTAAATGCAAGTGCAGATAGCATAGAAACAATAAAGAGTACATTAATATTACTGCGTGTACGAGAAACTAAATCTGAAATCCATAACATATTTATTTGTTTCAAATAAAACTTTCTGCGCTTCTTTAAAATATAGATGAAAAGAAGGAATGTTTGTGAAAAGAATAAATATGTCCCGACTATTACGAGCGGTAAAATAGATAACATAATAAAAAAGACAGATCCATTTTGCACATTTTTTTCCGTTACGTAGCCTCGCGGATAACCAGCGATATAATAGCATAGCCCTAAACAAATTAAAGCGAATAAAGAGATGAGTATAGATGGTCTTTTTTCAGCTGGCATTTTCTTGTTCCCCTTAATGAGGTGGGCTGTTTTTCGAGTACGAATAAACATTGGTGTAAACGTAGAAACGATTAAAAATAAAATGATAAACGTTACGGTTGTAACGATAATCGCTTCTGTTGGCCAATATAAATAGAGACCTTTCGCACTTGTTAATTTCGAAGTGACTAATAAGAAAAAGTTAGAAAATACAAGTCCACCTTGAATGCCGATAAAGATAGACAATATCCCAATTATCATATTTTCAGTAAATAACAATCTTTTTAATTGTCTCTGTGAGATACCAAGAATAGTGAGTATCCCGAATTGCTGCTTCCGAACATTTAAAAATGTTCCAATTGAATATAAGAGAAAGAAGAACGAGAACATAACGATCACAAGCTGTGCTGTACTAGCTAAGTTCATTAGAGGATCACGTTCTTGAAAGCTTTGTACACTCTGTAAGCGCGGATGATACGCGTATACAGTAAATGAAAAGAAAACCATGATAGAAAAAGCACTACTTACAAAGTAGGCGAAATATGCTTTCGAATTACGCGAGACATTTTTAAATGCGAATTGCCAAAATGTCATCCACGTCTTCCTCCTAATAATGCTAAAACATCTAATATTTCTTGATAAAATTTCTCGCGATATAATCCGCGGTGCAGTTCATTGTAAAGCTCGCCATCTTTAATGAAAATAACACGGTTACAATAACTTGCTGCAAACGGATCGTGCGTAACCATTAAAATCGTTGCATCTTCTTCTTTATTTAATTTCGTAAATAACTCCATTACGTCAATTGCCGCTTTTGAATCTAAGTTTCCTGTCGGTTCATCGGCTAGTAGAAGTGAAGGATGATGAATAACAGCACGTGCTACTGCGGTACGCTGTGCTTGTCCCCCAGAAACTTCAAAAATACGCTTGTCCAAAATATGATCAATTCCAAGCTTTTTTGAAATGTTATCAAGCTTTTCATCCATTTCTTTTAATGGAACATTATCTAATGTTAAAGGTAATACGATATTTTCACCGATTGTCAGTGTATCTAGTAAGTTAAAGTTTTGGAAAACAAATCCTAACTCTTGTCTTCGGAAAATAGCTAACTTCTCTCTACGAAATGTGTGCGGTTTTTTTCCGTTAATCACGACATCACCAGAAGTCGGAGAATCGATTGTAGAGATAACGTTTAAAAATGTAGATTTTCCGCTACCAGATGGTCCCATAATGGCAACGAATTCCCCTTTATCCACGTGTAAATTTATATTTTTTAAAGCAGTATGAGGGACTTTCCCCTCATATACTTTTGAGACGTTTTTTATGTGTAATACTTCTTCCATAGTAATCACCTTTCTACTTTTTAAAACTTAATGTGTTGTGATAATTTTTGCATATAAAAGGAACGAATTAAAAGGAAAAATAAAATTTCAACTGTTCCAAAAATCAACAGTACGACTGTAATTTCAGCGAAGAACGAGAGATGTAATATTTCTTGTAGCATCTTTGTCGCAAACATCGTATGGATTGATGCCATAATGTAAGGTACGAAGAAAAGAATCGCAAGCTGAATTGTCGCTGAACGTTTCATTTCAGTCTCAGTTAAGCCGATTTTCGTAATCGTTATATATTTTTCTTGCTCATTTGTTAAATCTGTATACATCCGGAAGTAAAGAACACTGCCAGCACCGATAAAGAAAATAACTCCTAGGAAAGTACCAATTAAGAAGAACGAAGCGACATTTAGTTTTGTCTTATATAGAGAATCGCTCGCTTCACTTGCATGGAAAGGTGGATGCTCTGCTTGAATTGCTGCATTATCGTTATGGATTTTTGTTATAAACGATGAACCGATATTATGTGCTTTTTCCCAATCTGTAACTTTGAAGTTATATACACTCATTTGTTTGGAAACTGTGGATAAGGCTTCTACATTTTCATCAGATAGTATGAGTAATTGGTATATTAAGCTGTTTGGGAATGGGCTATAACTTTTATATTCTTTCACTTGTAGTTGTAAATTGTTTTGAGTAAGTGTAAGAGTATTTTTCTGTTCTTTATTGTGAAGTGTTCCAATAACCTGATCATCTAAGTCTTTCATAAGAATATAAGATTCATTCTTATTTACCGTGAGTTTTTCCCAATTTAAAGCCTTAGCAAGTACATTATAGTCACTTTGTTTAATGGCATAATAGAGCTGCGTGTTATCTTCAGCCGAAGATACTTCATATATATCCGTTTTAAATTTTGTATAAGTAAAGTGCTCTTCATTAAATTTCTGCTCTAACCAGTTTAAATGTTCATCAGCTAACGTATTTTCAGTATGTGATAAATAAGTAAACGGGAAAGGGTTTTGTCTAATCGCATCAAACTTTGTAAATTTCCCGAATCCATATAAGAATGTAATCATTGTAAAAGCGAGCGTCGATAGCATCGCTACAATAAAGAGCATGTTAATGTTTGTCCGAATACGTGATGCTAGATCGGAAATCCAAAGCATATTAATTCGTTTCATATAAAACTTTCTTCGTGTTTTTAAAATACGAATAAGTAAAAAACTAATTTGTGAAAAGAAAAAGTATGTTCCAGCTGCAATAAGCGATGGGATGACAAATATACTAGAGACGGCATATAAAATTCCAATTATGTCACCTAGCGACATAAAATACAGCGGATTTGCGGCTAACGCATATCCACATATTAAACAGATCGCACCAAATAGAGAGATGAGCACGGATGCTTTTCTTTCTTTTTGTTGTTTTCCTTCTTTTAAAAGACGTACGGCTTTTCTCGTGCGAATGAGCATCGGTGTAAAAGATGATACGAGAATGAAGAGCCCGAGAAAGATGATGATAGTTAAAACGATAGCACTTGTAGGCGGATATAAATATAAACCAGGTACGTGTGTAATTTTGGCGGTAACTAACAAAAAGAACTGTGAAAAGACAAGTCCAAGTTGAATGCCAAAAAATATAGAAAGAGCACCAATTAACATATTTTCTATAAATATGAGTCGCTTTAATTGTTTTTGAGATATGCCAAGTACTGTTAAAATCCCGAACTGTTTTTTTCGTACTTTTAAAAACGTCCCGATTGAATACAGTAAAAAGAAAAATGAAAAGAACACAATGACAACTTCTGAAATTGTCATTAATATGTTCAGAGAAAAATTCACGTCTGTCATATGCAATTTAGGATGAAATAAATAAACTGCAAATGAGAAAAAGATTGCGATGGAGAACGCACTGCTTACAAAATAGGCGAAATAAGCTCTGGCGTTTCTTGTGACGTTTTTAAATGCAAACTGCCAAAATGTCATTCACCTAAACCTCCTAATAGGGTGAAGATGAAAAGAGTATGAGAGATACTCTTTTCATCAAGTTTGTTTTAAATATTTTGTCCACTCGTGTAATGTGATAATTTTTGCATATAAAGTGAACGAATGAATAAGAAAAATACGATTTCAACGAATCCAAAAATAATAAGAACGGCTGAAACTTCTTTGAACAGAGATAAACCAATTACATCTTGTAGCATTTTTGTTGCGAACATTGTATGAATGGATGCCATAATGTACGGAATGAAAAATAAAATACTAAGTTGAATGGTTGCAGATCGTTTCATCTCTGTATCTGTTACACCGATTTTAGAAATCGTTATATATTTCTCTTGTTCGTTCGTCAAATCCGTATACATTCTAAAGTAAAGAACGCTACCAGCTCCAATGAAGAAAATAACTCCTAAAAATGTCCCGATTAGGAAGTACGCGGCACTACCTGATGTTATTTTGTATAACGATCCTGCTGATTCAAAGGAACGAATAAGAGGCCCTTCATACTGGTATTTATTTCGATCTTTTTGTACCTTTTCTATAAAATTATCAGCAATTTCATATGTCTGTTCCCAGTTTTGAATTTTGTAATTGTATGCTGATATATGTTTTACGGTGTTAGGTAAGTTATTTACGATAACATCAGGCAACACTATCGTTTGATATGAAAAGTCAGATGGGATTGCGTTTACATGCTCATAGCCTTTAACTCTTAATTTCGTATTTGTACTAGAGAGTGTAATGTAATCTCTATTGTAGCTTTGCTCAAATTCGTTGAATATGGTGATATAAGATGTCCCTGTTAACACATATGCTTCGTTATCATCCATAAATAGTTGTTTCATTCGTAAAGAATTCGCAAGTTTGTTATAGTCACTTTGCTTAATTGCGTATACGTCATTATAAATAGCTATATCTTTATCTTCTTTTAGTGGTGTTTCATATATATCAGCTTTTATTTTTTGATAAGGGAAATGCTCTTTTTGTAATTGTTGCTCAAGCCAATTTAAATGCTCTGTAACAAAAGGGTTCGCATCATAAGAGAAATAAGAAATTGGGAAAGGGGAAGTTCTATTCACCTCTAGCTTAATAAATTTCCCGAATCCATATAGGAACGTGATCATTGTGAAAGCAATTGTAGAGAGCATCGCTACAATAAAAAGCATATTAATATTCGTCCGAATACGGTTTGCTAAATCTGAAATCCAAAGCATATTAATCCGTTTCATATAAAATCTTCTTCTTTTCTTTAAAATATAAATCAGTAAGAAACTAATTTGAGAAAAGAAAAAATATGTTCCTATTGTAACAAGCATTGGGATAACGAAAATACTCGAAACCATATATATAACACCGATTTGCGGGCTTACTGATACGAAATATTTAGGATTTCCAGCTAACGCATAACCACCAAATAAACAAATCGCACCAAATAATGAAACAAGTATGGATGGTTTTCTTTCTTTTTGTTTTCCACCATTTGTTTTTAAAAGGTGTACCGCTTTTTTTGTACGAATAAGCATTGGTGTGAATGCAGATACAATGATAAAAAGACTAAGGAAAACAATGGTTGTTAAAATAAACGCGTTAGTAGGACCGTATAAATATATTCCTGGAACATGCGTAAGTTTGGATGTTACTAATAAGAAAAATTGAGAAAAAACAACTCCAAACTGCATGCCGAAAAATATAGATAAAATCCCGATTAACATATTCTCCATAAAAACAAGACGATGTAATTGTTTTCTCGATATTCCTAAAATGGTCAAAACACCAAATTGTTTTTTTCTAACTTTTAAAAAAGTACCAATGGAATATAGTAAAAAGAAGAAAGAGAAAAATACAATTACTACTTCTGAAAATATCATTAATCCTGAAATTTCAGAAGTCATGTCAAAGTTTTGTAATTTCGGATGGAATAAGTAAACAGCAAACGAAAAGAACACAGCAATGGAAAAGGAGCTACTTACAAAGTAAGCAAAATAAGCTCTTGAGTTGCGCGTGACGTTTTTAAATGCAAATTGCCAAAATGTCATAGATTATACCTCCGGCTAGAAGATATAGAAGTAGTTGTATTGCAAAAAATGTATGAGAGTGAGTTCTCATACATTTTGCTTGCATATGTTACGATCATGCTTCGGTCACCTTCTCCGTATGTTCTGCTTGATTATTTGCAGCGTTGTGGAAGATGATTTTAATCGTCGTTCCTTTACCAACTTCAGAATCTAGTTTGACAGAGTGACCTAAATAATCACAAATTTTACTTACAATATAAAGTCCCATACCAGTAGATTCTCCGAATGCGCGACCGTTTTTCCCAGTGTAAAATGGTTCAAATACTCTTCGAATATCTTCTTGTGGAATACCAACACCTTCATCGCGAACTTCTAAAATAATATCTTTTCCGTTTCGGTAAGCAGATAAGAAAACTTTCTTTCCGCGCTCACCAGAGTAACGAACAGCATTTGTCATTAACTGATAGATGATAAATTTTAGCCATTTTGCATCAGAAGCAACCTTTAAATCAGAATGAACTTCTAAAACAGGAAAGACACCATTACGAATGAATAGTTCTTTTAATCCGTTAATATTTTTTGTTACCGTATCTTTTAATGAAATCGTCTCAACATGGAAATCTTCATGGAAGTTATTTAACCTAGCCATGTATAAAGCCATATCAAGCCCTTGGTTTAGACGCTCTAATTCTTTTTTAAACTTTGGAATTAAATGCTCGTCTTCCATTTCTAGCACCATAAGCTGCATAACAGAAACAGGTGTCTTCATTTGATGTACCCAGTGGTTAATGAATAATTGATGTTCTTGTTGTTTTACTTCATACGATTGTAGTTCTTTTTGGAAGAGGCGGTACTGCGTACGCACGAGTTCATTGACACCGTGAGGCATCGGAGCAGTTGCTCTTTCAATAAACGCATCTTCCATTTTTTCTGGTTGCTCGCTTAATCTATGGTACATTCTACGATTGCGAACGTAACGGTAAGCGAGGAAACAAATAAATAAATATAAACTTAAAACGACGAAATAAAATTTATTGTTTTGAAATCCATCTACTGCATCATAAAGAACGAAAATGATACCGAAGTTTAAAACGTACAGTAGGAAAAATGCAAAATGATCACGTAAAAATAGCTTCATGCTTATTCACTCCAAGTTGCGTTAAAGCGATATCCAAGTCCACGTACTGTTTCAATAGAGTTCTCAATACCAAGCTCATTAAACTTTTTACGAAGACGCGTAATGTTTACGTTTAATGTATTTTCTTCAACGAAGCTTTCGTCATCCCAAAGCGCAGCTAATAAATCTTCACGGCTTGCTGTACGAGGGAATTTAGATAATAACATTTCAGCTAAAATAGCTTCTTTTTTCGTTAAAAGAACTTGTTCAGATCCGAAGTGAATTTCAGGACGTTCTGGGAATAGTTTTAAACCTTCTACTTCAACGATACGTTCAGAAATATTTGGTGCATAATCACCGTAAATACGGCGTAATTGTCCTTTAATTTTTGCCATTACAACGTCGTAGTGGAATGGTTTTGTAATGTAATCATCCGCACCGCTTTCAATTGCCATAATTTGTTCCATCTCACCAGCACGCGCTGAAATGAAAATAATTGGACAAGTAGATTCATGACGAATTTGACGGCACCAGTAGAAACCATCGAATTTCGGTAAGTTTACATCAAGTAAAACAAGATGTGGTTTCACAGCGTTAAACGATTCCATAATATCATCGAAATTCTCTGCAACAACAGCTTCATAACCGTACTTCTGAATGTGAGATTGCAGTAATGATGAAATATTTGGATCGTCTTCAACGATTAAAATTTTATACATATGTATATTCCTCCTCAGAAAAACAATTGTAGCTATAGTGTATCATGTGTTTCAAGTCTTTTCATTATGTTGAAAGATAAGCTAGTAAACAGTATAGGTTAAAAGTGAGAAAAGTAAAAAGGGCACTGGATACAATTGACAAATAACAGTAATTGGTTTAACATTTAGATAAATATCTAAATGTCTAATTATCGAAAGGAAGAAAGACATTGAATCAAGCATTCAAAGCATTAGCAGATCCAACAAGGCGAAAAATTTTAGACTTATTAAAAGAAGGTGATTTAACCGCTGGTGAAATCGCTGAACATTTCAATATGACAAAACCAAGTATTTCACACCACTTAAGCGCACTTAAAAATGCTGAACTTATTCAAGATGAAAAGAAAGGGCAATTTGTTGTGTACTCTTTAAACACAACTGTCTTTCAAGATTTATTAACTTGGGTGTTTACATTTACGAATAAGGGGGAAGAGGGGAAATGAAAAAACATCTTTTTGCAATCTTATTAATTGTTATAACTTGTTTAGCTTGGGCGTTTGCTTGGCCACATTTGCCGGATACAATTGCAACGCATTGGAGCGGTGGTAAGGTAGATGGATATTCTTCTAAATTGTATGGAATGATTTCTATGATTGGAATTATGATTGTTTTATATATTTTTCTAAACGTGTTACCAAAGATTGACCCAAAGAAAGTAAATTACGAGAAGTTCTCTAAAGCTTTTATGATGATGAATAATGGTGTACTATTGCTACTATTTGTAGGAAATATAGATATTATTACAAGTGGATTAGGATATAACTTATTCATTAATCGTGTGCCGGAATTATTAGTTGGTATTTTATTTATAGTCATCGGTAACTATTTACCACAATGTAAACCAAATTACTTTGTAGGTATAAAAACACCGTGGACATTAAATAACGAGGAAGTATGGAGAAAGACACACCGTTTTAGCGGAAAGGTGTTTGTTATATTAGGAATTATTATGATTCTAAGTGTTTTTGTACCAGTAACGTGGAAATCTTTCGTAATGGTTGGAATTATTACCGGTGCAGTAGGATTAACAATGGGATATTCATATATTGCTTATAAAAAAGAAATAGGGGCCTAATAAAAAATTATGGGGGAGAGAGGATGAAAAGACACGTATTACCATGGAGTTTAATTATTGGTATTGCAATTGGATGGTATATTGTATGGCCATATTTACCAGAACAAATTCCACGCCATTATAATGCAGCAGGAGTAGTAGATGGATATTTTTCTAAAGTAGAAGCAAGTTCTGTTTCAATAGGAAGCATGATGTTGCTGTATTTGATATGGCTAGCTCTTGGGTATATTGACGTAACGAAAGATAAGTATAAACAGCATGCTAAAGTCCTTTCCGCAATCCGTTATGCTATTCTTTTGATAGGATTCGGCTGTAACTTATTTGCGCTATTAGCAGCGTCTAATTATATTGCATCGGGCTCAATTGCATTTAATTTTGGACTTGGAACATTGTTTCTTGTACTAGGTAATTACATGCAACAAACGAAGCCAAACGGGTTAGTAGGCATTCGAATGGACTGGACATTAGAAAATCCTGTAGTTTGGAGGAAAACACATAGATTTGCTTCGAGGGTATTTGTAATAGGTTCACTTTGTATATATGCCGGGGCTTTGCTTCCAGATCCATTTAATATTTTTATAGGGATTGGAATCATATTAATATGCATTATCGTATCAACAATAAAGTCATATAGTATTTATAAAGAAGAGTTGAAAATGTAAATGTAAATAAAGCTGCTTTTCCTTTTAGGGAAGAGCAGCTTTGTTTTTTATCACTTCTTCAAAACCGGTATCCAAATTTCACTTTTAAAGTTTGGAGAAGATATATCTTTCTGTTCATTCCACAATATCTCCGGTCCTTCCGCTAGTTCATAGTTCGAAGAAGGGAACCATTCAGAATAAATACGTCCCCATACATTTTGTAGTGCATCAGGAAATGGACCGACAGCTTCGAATATAGCCCATGTTGAAGCAGCAACTTCAAGCTGTTTAAACTCCTCTGGACAATCCTTTGTTGTGGCTACTCCAATATAGTGATCGAGTTCGCCTTTTTCCTCCATTCTTCCTTCAGAAAAATTAGTAGAAGCACTAATAATTCCAGTAGGTTCAATGTTTGAAAGGGACTTTAATGTTTGAATAGACTCTGGGTTTAAACTTTTCCACATAGAAGCAATTTCTTCATTTACACCGTTAAAAACAATTGGTACTCGTTTTGTAATACCTATAATTCGAAATGGCTCTTTTTCTTCAATTCGATAGTTCATTTCATTTCCTCCTTGAATGGATAACTGGAAGGTCATTGGTGAATAAGCTCTCAAAGAACGGCTACTATTTCGGGCTTCAGAAGGTGTTATACCGTGCAAGTTTTGAAATGCACGAGCGAATGAATCTGGTGAGTTGTAGCCATATTTTATAGCGACATCAATGACTTTTGCATTGCTATTTTTTAGTTCAAAGGCAGCAAGAGTAAGACGTCTACAGCGAATATAATCAGATAGTGATATACCTGCTAAAAACGAAAACATTCTTTTAAAGTGATACTCAGAACAGAGAGCTAGCCTCGCAACTTCTTTAAAATCAATTTCATTCGTAAGGTTATCTTCAATATAGCGCATTGCAGTATTCATATTTTTAAGTGAATCCATATTATGACCTCCTCTGTACATAGAATAGCAGGAACGAAATAGCTCCATCCGACATTTCGTGCACAACTTTGTAGGGGACATTTTTAACCTTACAAAATTGTAATGTTCCTGTAAGGAGAATGAATGGATGGTATGATATCCCAATGTTATAGTAACAAAGTACTTTTGTTCAGTAGGTTAAATTTTTATATCTTTACTTATGCGTCTTACATAACTGTCATGTTTGTGTAAGAAACATCGATAGTGGCAAGAGTAGAGAGTGTATATAGTTGAAAATAGAGAATAGAAGAAATGAGGGATGTCGAGATGAAAACAGTGTTAGAAGCAAAAAATATTGAAAAAGTGTACGACACGGGTGGGAATAAATTTGCAGCGTTAAAAGGTATTAACTTACAAGTAAAAGAAGGTGAGTTCGTTGGAATTATGGGACCTTCTGGTTCTGGTAAGACGACTTTACTAAATGTTCTTTCTACAATTGATAATGCGACGAACGGTGAAATTTTAATTGATGGAAAAGATATTGTAAAGATGAATGATGATAAGTTAGCGTTATTCCGCCGTGATCATTTAGGTTTCATTTTCCAAGATTATAACTTATTAGATACGTTAACGGTGAAAGAGAATATCGCTTTACCACTTGCGTTATCAAAGGTGAAAGCGAGTGAGATTGATCGCCGCGTTCTTGAAATCTCAAAGAAATTCGGTATTGATCATATTTTAAGTCAGTTCCCATATCAAGTATCTGGTGGGCAGAAGCAGCGCTGTGCAGCATCGCGTGCAATTGTTACGAATCCAAGTATGATTTTCGGAGACGAGCCAACTGGAGCACTTGATTCTAAATCTGCAACAGATTTACTTGAAAGTATGAAGTCGTTAAATGAATATGATAACTCAACAATTTTAATGGTAACGCACGATGCATTTGCAGCAAGTTATTGTAAACGAGTTATTTTCATTAAAGATGGTGAACTATATAAAGAATTACACCGCGGTGAATCGACGCGTAAACAGTTCTTCCAAAAAATTGTTGACGTAATGTCTTCTATTTCTGGAGGTATGGCTGATGACCTTATCTAGCATTGCCCTCCGCAACATACAGCGGAACTTTAAAGACTACTTTGTATATTTTGCATCTATGATTTTTAGTATCGTTATTTATTTTACATTTAAAGCACTGCAATATAATTCACAAATGGAAAAAGCAGCAGAAGCTTCAAAAAAAATTAGCGGAGCGTTCCAAGTTTCAAGTGTGATGCTTATCATTTTCGTAGCAGTGTTCATTATATATTCGAACGGATTCTTTACACGTAAACGTAAAAAAGAAGTTGGCTTATATTCGTTATTAGGTATTCGTAAAAGACAAATTGGTAAAATGCTCTTTTATGAAAATATGTTAATGGGATTAATGTCATTAGTAATTGGGATTGCAATCGGTAGTGTCCTTTCAAAATTATTCCTTGAGTTATTAGTAAATATGATGGGATTAAATTTAAACGTTCATTTTGAAGTACCGATGGCTGCCATTATTGATACAGCAATTATTTTCTTTGTGATTATTTTATATACATCACTTCAAGGATATCGTTTAATTTATCGCTTTAAGTTAATTGAACTTTTCCGTGCAGAACGTGAAGGAGAAGCAATGCCAAAAGGATCTGTCATTATGGCATTAATTTCAGTTTTCTTAATCGGTTCAGGTTATTTTTTAGCATTAATGTACATGAAAGCAGTTATGTATGCAGACTTTATGGTCGTTGCATTATATATTTTATTAGCGACAGTAGCAGGGACTTATTTACTGTTCATGTTCTTCACAGTATTTGTATTGAAACGTGCAAGAAATAATAAGTCAGCATTTTATAATGGTATGAATATGGTAACGACATCACAGTTACTATATCGTATTAAAGGAAATGCGAAATCACTTGCGACAATCGCTATTTTAAGTGCGGTAACATTAACAGCGGTTGGTACGTCAGTTACGATGTATTACAACACATTTACGCAATCAAAAGTTGCTGCGCCGTATAGTTATTCCTATGAGAAAAAAGATGCAGCATTAGATAAAAAAGTAAATGAAATACTTGCTGGAGAGAAGAATAATCACCCAGTCACATATGAATCAGAAGTTGAAATGATTCCTGTGAAGGGAACATTTAAAGGTGAAAGAGCTGATCAAGTTCTGAACACACACTATAATGTTACGAATCAGTACCAGCTTATTTCTCAATCAAGCTTTAATACACTTGTGAAACATTTAGATGTAGAACCTGTAAATTTAAGTGCGAATGAAGCTTTCGTATATGATAGCTTATATATTGAGAAACTTGATTTTGGTCCTCTTTATACAGGAAATACAGCTGTATTCCCTGTTGGAAACGAGTCAAAAGAATTAAAAATTAAAGGTGTAAATAATAGAAGCCTTACAAATTTAAATGAACTATTTGTAATCGTTCCTGATAAAACATATGAGCAAGTGAAACAAGTAAACGAAACGCGTACTGTAAAAAATATTGATGTAAAAGGTGAGCGAAATAGTAAAGAGTTAACAGCAAAATTAGCAAGCATTATGCCAGCTGGAGAATCAGAAGTTTTAAAACCATTTAACGATTTCTATACAGGATTCCAAATGGGGCTTGAAACAACAGGCTTAATGATGTTTATTGGGTTATTCTTAGGATTAGTATTCCTATTAGCAACAGGCTCAATCATTTACTTTAAACAATTAACAGAAGCAAGTGCTGACCGTGATCGCTACGTTGTTCTTCATAAAATTGGTGTAACGAAGCAAGAGATGAAGAGAGCTATCGCAAAACAAGTGAGCTTTATCTTTGCTATTCCGTTAGTAATTGGTATTTTACACAGCCTATTTGCACTAAAAGGTTTATCAAATATATTACCATTTGAAATTATGATTCCGCTTCTAATTAGTATTGGAGTATACGGCGCGATTTATATTGGATATTACTTCTTAACAGTTCGTTCTTATTATAAGATCGTGAGTGCGAAGTAATAAGGGACAGCTATCGCTAGAGGCGATAGCTGTTTTTTTATTCTTCATAAAATCTTAAGAAATCTCCTCAATTTTTGTTAAGAAATAATAGTTATACTTAGAAACAAGTTAGAAACTATTGAACGAATGAGGAGAGGTTTATATGCAACTCATAACATTCTTACATGAATTTATTAAACATCCGAAACATACTGGTGCAATTGCGCCAAGTTCAAAAATATTAGCAAAGAAAATGGTAGATGTAATTGATTTTAATAAAGCGAAATGCATTGTAGAGTTAGGTCCTGGTACAGGAGTCTTTACGAAAGAAATTATGAAGAGAAAGAAGAAGGAAACAATATTTCTTCTTATTGAAATTAATGAAGTGTTTTGCAAGGAGCTAAAGAGAAAATTTAAAGATGAGCAGAACGTCATTGTTGTACACGGTTCAGCCGAAAATATAAAAAAGTATATAGAAGATCTCAATATAGAATGCGTGGATTACGTTTTATCGGGATTACCTTTTACCTCTTTACCAGAAGAAGTTTCAAAGCGTATTTTAAACAATGTAATGGAAGGGATACATGAGAATGGTGAATTTATTACATTTCAATATTCACTTGTGAAAAAAGGATTTATACAGCACTTCTTTCCTGAAATTACGCTAGAGAAAGTGTGGCTCAATTTCCCACCAGCGTATGTCTTTAGCTGTAAAAAAGAGCTAAGGAGAGCATATGCATAATGAAATTACATGAATTATTATCTTATATTGAACAATACGGTTATTGGGCATTATTTTTCTGTTTATGGTTAGGTATTATTGGTATGCCAATTCCAGACGAAATGATCGTAATGAGTGGTGGCTTTGTATCTTCACTAGGGATATTAAGTGTCATTCCTGCATTTTTATTAACATATTTAGGTGTTGTATCTGGGCTTTCTTTAGGTTATATATTAGGGAAAATATTTGGTACGAAAGTACTTGATAAGCTAATGAAAAAGAAAAAGGCGAAATATCTTTTGAAATCTCAACAAATGGTAGAGAAGTATGGTCATTATGCGTTAGTCACAAGTTACTTCATACCAGTTGTAAGACATATCGTACCGTATTTAGTTGGAATGAATAACATGCCATTTAAGACGTATGCTTTGTATTCTTATACGACAGGATTTGTTTGGACACTCGTTTACTTTGTGCTCGGTGCTTTATTTGGACAACACATTGAAAGTATTGTAGCGATTGCGATAGAATATGGCTTGTATTTTGGCGTGATTGTTTTTATTGTTACAGGTATTCTTTATTTATATAGACAAAAAAGAATCACACTGATGAGTAAATAGAAGTAAAGAAAGTTTCTTCCAGTATGAAGGACAAGATAGGATTATAAGTATAAAATTATCTTTATTTAATGGTAAAATATAGGTAAGTAGTTAAGGGAGGAAGAGCGTTGTGCTACTCATTTTTAGCCTTATCTTAATTGGAATTATGTGCAGTATGAAAATAGTATCTTTACACATGATAGAACGACAAAAGGTAGAGGAACGATATGTATATTGTCCAAAATGTGATACAAAAATTAGAAGAGGAAATTCAGCTCCTTTTTGTTCGAAATGTAATTTAATATTTTAAAAATAAAAAGTCCGAAATCACTTTATATAGTTTCGGACTTTTTATTTTTAAGTAAACATTAATCCACCTAGTTCTCTTTCGTTTGTTTATTAGCTAAAATGGATTATGAATAACAATAGTATGTAAACGAAAATAAATATAAATGTACACATGGAGTGTTATATTTGGAGATTTTAATCATAGTAGGATGCCTAAACTGTATGGATGTTAACCTTTTTAGAGAAAGATATCCCAGCTAATTTAGTTTGGAAGATTGAAAGAATAGATTGAAAATAGATGAGAAGTGGAGTGCATATGATGGAGACACAAATCGTTATTGGAGTACCTGGTTTATGGAAAGATAGAACAGAATTAATACAAGAAGTTGTGAGTAAAAGTAACTATATATTAGCGGGAAATGTTATGCACCATAAGGAGAAAGAGATTGGCTTTGAAATTGATATATATGAACAAGAGGATCCATTTTATAATCCGTGTGGGGTATGGAAGTTAGAGAGTGCTTCGGCAAAGAAATCTATCTTTCAAAAATTGGGGAGTGTGCTAAAAGGATGGAAAAATACATAAAAGAACAGAGGAGTATATGTGATAAATATAAAGCGGAGTATGTAGAATCTCCGAATGACTTGAAATTAGGAATAGCGCAAAATGTGAAAGATGGTATCGCTCCGATTAATGGGTTACGAATGCCTATAGAAAACGGAACGACAGGTTGGTACATTTGGGCTGGTGAAGAAATGGGGACAGAAGAAGATTTCTTTCTTCCTTTACACGTTCAACATATTGATGAATGGGCACCTGAAATAAAGAAGTATTTAGGGTTACCACCTGGTTGGAGATTTTTAATTGCTGGAGATTACGAGGACGTGTGGTATGATCCGAATTTGTTTGATGAAGATTTAGAAGAGGATGCAGATGAATGGGAAGAAAACATGCTACAAGAGTATGGATGGTACATGCATAGCATATTAGCAGAAGATATTGATGGCATCCATGCTAATTATCATACGCATGGTCTAAGAGATAACTTTAATCATCAAGATTTACAAATAGCATTAAATATGGATCCTGAAGCCGCGCATAGTGTTTTTTGTACCATAATAGAAGAAATAAAGAGCGGAAAAAAGTTTGAACAAGGGATTGAGTATACGAATATTATTGAAGGATATCCCATTATTATGAAGTCTTTCGTAGAGATGGATCGAGAAGTTTTGAGGGTTTTATTACCTGATGAAAGAGGAACTCTTCCTACGAGGCCAGAGTGTGATGAATGTTATAAGACTCAATTGGATGATATTGAGGAGAGTTGATAAAAAAGAGCTTGAAACTATTCAAGCTCTTTTTTTATCACTATTTATGTCCTAAAATATGCTCAATCTCATGCAAACTTAATTTACTTGCCTTAGCAATCGTTTCAAGTGGTATACCAAGATCATACATATTTTTAATCATTTGAATTTTTCCCTGCTGAACTCCTTCTTTTCGACCTTGTTCAATGCCTTGTTCAATGCCTTTTTTAATTCCTTGTTTCATCCCTTGTTCCATTCCTCTTTTTATTCCTTCTGTCTCTGCATGGGCGAATTTTGCTGCTTCATCCATTAAAACTTTCTCCCTTGCGTCATAGGCTTGTCGGAAAGATGAATCTTGACTCATACGTTCCCATTTATTTATCGCTTTTTGTAAAATAGGGTCTTGGTTCATAGCAATATCCTCCAATAGTTTAGTTAAGTGCTCATCCTCATTTGCTGAAAGCAATAAAAGCCAACGAACAAATGGATCTTTCCACGGATTTACTTTTTCTTCATGCCATTGTTCAGTTAACTTTGGAATTTCTATAATGTGGATTTCAATGTCGTCACTCAGGAGTTTTTGTTGTTGTGTATTCCATAATATGCTTGTTGTTTGGAAGGCTGGGTGTTCCGAAAACATTACGAAGTTTAGTAAGTTTATGGTGATGGTTTTGTGAAGTGCACTGTAGGGCATCCCTTTTTGTAGTTGAGATGTGTATAGTCTTCCCCAATAATATAAACTGCGTTTAACCATATCGTGATTATTATTGAGTTGTATTTCTACATTGACTTTTGTTCCTGTGTCTAATGTTGCTGAAATGTCTAAAATAGATAACTTATCCTCTTCATATTCCCTGTGTAAATGTGGATCTTCTAGTTGTAGAGAAGCAATGGGCGACTCTAAAGACTCTTGTAACATAGCATTTAAAAATGCAATTAGAATATCTTCGCTACCATTCGTACCAAACAATTGTTTAAATGCAAAATCAATGCGTAAATTAACTAACTGTTGGTTGAACAAAGTTTGTCCTCTCCCTTATATGAAGGTACTTCTTTCCTTCATTGTACATAAAAAGAACTAGAGTATGCAAACAAGCCATTCTTCTATTTTTTAGTAGTTTTATTAGAATGTCACAGGTAAGTATGGTTATGTTATACTCTAGTGAAATTAAAAAAATATTTTTGTTTATATCGGGGTGAAGATGATACATATGCAAAAAGATATTTTAAAACTATTAGATAAAAAGCAAAGTAACTATGAATTTCCTGCCTTTGATAATGAATATATGGATATTTCACAAGTGAAATTCTCTCTTTTCTTTAAAGATGCTAAGGATTGGCTAATGGTGTTTCAAATTGTGGGTGTAGGTTCATTAGGTGTATGTAATGATATTCAAGTATATGGCGATAGAATTACTCATTCAATGGGTGATGATTGCATTTTACAATTAAATAATGGCGATTATGAGTTGTTTGATGATGAAGGTGAATTTATACCGAATATTTATAACGGCAGTTTAAAAATTCGCGAGCATCATTTTGAATATGAATTTACAGAAGAGGATTATATAAATAATGGAATAGAAGTACAAACGACAGAGCATTATCCAACATACTTTATGCGTATGCTTGCTACTAATGAGGAAGCTCAAAAATTATTGTGGTGGGATAAAGGAGAAATTTTAGAAGAGTTCGGTTTAGAAGGCGACTGGGAAGTAGCGTATGAAACGGAAGAATGGAAACATGTTGAAGACGAAAAAGTAAGTGAAAATGAATTCTTCCAATCAGTAGCCGCTGCAATAGAGAAGAAAGATCCAAGTGTTATTGTGAATGAAAATGCTAATACGCATTGGAGAAATTGGGTAGAGTTTGATTGTGACTGAAAAGGATAGGAGAAAGAATGACAAATGAAAAGAAGAAGAAAATCCGGAGAAAAAGTACAAATGCATCGTTTTGCACTACCTCTATGCTACGGAAGTGAAGCACCATATTATTATTACGAGGTAGCGCCCCATGAAAGAGAGGAACGCTTCCATTTAACATCAGATCTTTGTGTAATGGATGGTGAACATTATTTTATTAGAGGATGTTTAGAGATTCCTATAATTGACTACCACGAAAATTTCATATGGACTGTGTGGGTATCACTTAGTAAAGAAAGTTATGATGAAGTATTAGAAAAGTGGGATGAAAGAGGCCGAGAAAATAGTGATCCTTATTTTGGTTGGTTATCTGTAGAAATACCAGTTTATCCAGAAACATTAAATTTAAAAACAAATGTACATATAAGAGAAGTTGGAATGGCACCGTATGTTGAATTAGAGCCAACCGAGCATCCTTTAGCGATCGAACAAAGAAATGGAATTACTTTAGAGAGAGTTAAAGAAATAGAGGAAATGATCCAACAATATAACTAGATTAGAAGAGAAAAAACGAGTGCTAGCACTCGTTTTTTTATTACACAACCGCAGGATTATAAATCATCGTAAAGTGTCCTGGTAATAATTCAATGTGACAAGGTGTATGAAGCGAGCTTTCTCCATCTGTATCTACTTCTTTTTCTTCTTTCGTTTCAATATGAATGGATTTCGCTTTTACGTGGAAGATGTCATTTTCATTTGAGTCTTCAAATAGTTTCTTTCCGATGTAATCTTTAAATGCTTGAATACCTGTTGATTTGACTACGAAAATATCAAGTGTTCCGTCATCACATTTTACGTTCGGAATAAAGGATGGAATACCACCAAGATATTCACCATTTCCAACCATGACAAGGACAGCTTCGTCTTCATATACTTGTCCGTCATAAGTAATTTTTACCGGGAATGTTTCAGCATTCTTTACAGTTCGAATTGTGCTTAAATAGTAACCGATTTTACCAAGCTTTGCTTTTTCTTCTGCATCGATATTGTTTGATACTTCAGATACGAGACCAATTCCCCAGAAGTTTAAGAAATGTTGTTCATTTGCTTTTGCAACGTCAACTGGTTTTATGTGTTCTTTTGTAATAAGTTTTGCCGCTTCTGCAATGTTTTGCGGAACACCAAGTGTGCGAGAGAAGTCGTTGCAAGTTCCGCCTGGAATGATTGCAAGTGTAGGTCTAGTTTCGAGAGGTGCTAAGCCATTTGTGCATTCAAATACTGTTCCATCACCACCAAAGACGATAATTAAATCTACTTTACTAGCAAACTCTTGGCAATATTTTGTTGCATCACCTTGTTTTTTCGTATGAAGGATATGTAGATCAGGAAAAGCTGCGGCAATAGGTGGTACGATTTTCGTTAAATTTGTATGTAAGTCACCTTGACCAGCTTTCGGATTTACGATAAGGAGTACTTTTTCAAATTTTGTCTTTGTCATTTTTCATCTCTCCCTGTAGTTTGTAATGGCAAGAAAGGAGCTGTTCCCATGTATTTTAGAACAGCTTCTCCCTATTAATTGGATGCTAACATTGTCAGTTATTGTCGGTAAGTCGATATATTTAAAAAATCGCCGATATACATTTTATGTACTATCAATTTTTTAAGTTATACGATTATTCCGTTACAACTGAAGCGATAAATGGTAAGTTACGATATTTCTCAGCACAGTCGATACCGTATCCAACGATGAATTCGTCTGGAATTTGGAAGCCAACATACTCAGCTGTTAAGTCTACTTTACGGCGTTCTGGCTTATCAAGTAATGTACAGAACTTGAGTGCCTTTGGTTTATGCATAAAGAAGTGGTCTTTTAGGAAATGAAGTGTTAAACCAGAATCGATAATATCTTCTACAACAATTACGTTTTTCCCAGTAATGTTTACGTCGATATCTTTTAGTAGTTTCACTTTTCCTGTTGTTTCTGTTTGATTTCCGTAGCTAGATGCAGAAATAAAGTCAATTGTTACATCATTTTTGATGTGACGAATTAAATCAGCAGCAAATACGAATGAACCTTTTAATACTGCGATAACTACGATTTCTTCTCCTTCAAAGTCACGTTCGATTTGAAGTGCTAATTCTTTAACTTTTGCTTGTAATTGTTCTTCAGAAATTAAAGTGTCTTTTATTTCAATATTCATTGTAATCCTCCTACAGTGTAAAACTTGCGAACATTTCGACTGTAAAGGATAGAATAGAAAAAGTCAAAGGAGATAGTAATTTTTTACAAAGATAACGACAAAATCATCTGATGATATGATATACTAAGTATATTAAGAAAACGCTTCCATAAAGGGTGAATATGATGAAGAAGAAACAGTACACAAGTGTAACATTTATAAAAGCATTACTTTTAACAATTGTTCTTGGCCTGTTGGCTTACGTAATTGATGTACCTGCGATTCGTATATCATTAATTGGAATGACTTTAGTGTTAGGAGCAATTTCGCACGGTATGATGTCGCAGCTAAAAGAAGCTGGACTTGATGATATGAGAGATCATATAGATAAAAAGTAAGAAACCTTCATTATATAGAGTGAAGGTTTTTTTGTTTCTTACAAAAATGTAAGGTAGTTGTAAGGCAAATCGATAGTTGCATAAGAGCATTTTGGATAAACTATGGGTGTAAGGTAAAAGGCAAGCATATTTTAGGTAAATTAAGTTTTAGGCACTCTATATGTGAAAAAGGAGTAGGAGGGCATGGAGAAACGTTGGACGACCTTTTCTTTTTTAGCGACTAGTAACACCGTAATGCTAGATGGAAAAATGGATTTTTTGCACTTGTTTGATCGTGAAGATGATCATTCTTCTTCTAAATTTACAATGAAATGGAATAAATGGAGCGAGAGTTGTAGGTTTGAAGAAGAGGCCCCTAACGAAGAGCAAAAGATTATTTTAACAAACCCTATTAAAGCGTGGGTTGTTCAACGTCGTAAGTGTAACGTCAAAAATCACTTCAAGAAAACTGAGCCGAGACAATTAGTTATCGCTCCGGCCCGTTCTACTTCCAAATCACGCGAAAGTAACATGTAAATAATTGAGACACACACCCGAAAAAACATCGTACATATTGCGATGTTTTTTTCTTTTTCTACAATGAAATCTTTAAATGAAATATATTTCATCTGCATCTTATATTTATATCTCTTGCTTATTCTAGTAATACATCCGATGCGAGTAGATGTGAATAAAATATAAGGAGAGAGTGAAAATGAAAAAGAAACTATTACCAATTTGTGCAATGGCACTTTTAACAGTAGGATATTCTTCAGTAGCGAGTGCGGATACTGGAACAGTAACAAAGGAAGAAGAAGCGCAGGTACAACAGGATAAAGCTAAAAAAGAAGAAGCAATTAAGGAACAGCAAAAAAGTGAAATAGAGAAAAAGCAAGCGGCACAAGTACAAGAAAAAAATGATATGGCTAAAAAAGAGGAAACAATAAAAGCTGAGAAAAAAAGTGAAGAAGAGAAAAAGAGAATAGCGCAAGAACAGTTAAAAAACGATATGGCCAAAAAAGAAGCAGCGATAAAAGCCGAGCAAAAGAATGAAGTAGCTAAAAAAGAAGAAGCAAAGCCAGTTGTACAAGGTGAAAAATTACCAAATACAGCATCAAATAATGTAGCAATGATGGGATTAAGTGCATGTCTTGTAGCGGTAGGTACATTATTTGGTTTGAATCGTCGCAATAAGATTAAAGCGTAAATAAAATATTTTCCTATAAAGAATGGGATAATTTCATATATTAAAAATGGTAGGTTACTCCTACCATTTTTGGCATGGAGGAATGAAGAATGAAGTTACTCAATTATATCGGTATCATATTGATGGCTATAGGGCTATTCATGGGATCCTATTATGCTGTGGAATGGTATAAAGGAAGAAGCTCTGCCGGGCAATTAACGGCAGAAGAAATAAAGAGCCTTAAAAATATACAAGGTACTCAACTTTCTCATGAAACACCTGTAACTTCTCAAGTGCCTTCTTCTCAAACAGAACATAAAGAAGGAGAAAAGGTAGCGATGTTAAACATACCGAAAATAAAGAAGAAGTTTTCTATATATTGGGGAGCAGATGATATGACTTTGAAAAAAGGAGTGGGTATGTTCGTTAGTGATTTAACGACAACTCCATCTGGAGGGGGACATACTGTACTGAGTGGACATCGAGATACTGTATTTACAGATTTAGAAGAGTTGAAAGAAAAGGATACCCTTGTTTTAGAGTATGATAATAAAACGTACACATATGAAATTCAAAAGACATGGATTACTCATGCGGATGATCGTACTGTTATTATAAAAAAAGAAGAACCGATATTAACACTGACAACTTGTTACCCATTTGATTATATAGGGGATGCACCAGATAGATATATTATCGAGGCGAAGTTAACTGGCAGTTATTCAAAGTGAAATTATAGTTTCTGAAAGCGAGAGGGGGATATATAAGTTATGTCAAAAAACATTTTAATTGTTGAAGATGAAGACATATTACGTGAAATATTAAAAGATTATTTTTTAAGTGAACAATATGTAGTGTTTGAAGCGAGGGACGGGAAAGAGGCTTTAGTTGTATTTGAAGAAGAAGAGGTTGATTTAGTTATTTTAGATATTATGTTGCCAGAACTCGATGGATGGTCTGTTTGCCGAAGGATTAGGAAGACGTCCGAGGTGCCTATTATTATGCTGACGGCACGTGTAGATGAAGACGATACGTTACTTGGTTTTGAACTTGGAGCAGATGACTATGTGACGAAGCCGTATAGTCCTCCAATTTTATTAGCAAGAGCGAAACGATTATTAGAAAGTAGAAAAGCATCGAAGAAACCTTTAGAGAACGAAGATGATACGTTATCGATTCATGGCATCCATGTCCATTTTCCGTCGCGTACTGTTACTGTTGATGAGGCAGATGTTAGTTTAACGCATACGGAGTTTGAAATATTGGTGTATTTCATGAAAAATCAAGGAATCGTTTTAACGCGAGAGCAACTCATTTCAAGAATTTGGGGATATGAATTTGCTGGCGATGATCGAACGGTTAATAGTCATATTCGTAATTTAAGAAATAAATTAGGAGAGAAAGCAAAGTACATTACAACTGTAGTACGAACTGGTTATAAATTTGAGGGGAATATATGAGAAAAGGAATTGTACTAAAATTATTTACTCTTACAACAGCATTATGTATGTTGATTTTAGCGACGATATTTATTGGACAAACGATATTTTTTAAACAATATTATGCGAATCGAAAAGTGGAAGATATTAAAGTAAATTTAAATTCCTTTGAGAAGAATTATTTAAACTACACAGGAAACGTAGAAGGAATTCAGAAACTTGAGCAAGACTTTTTAAGAGAAAATAATACGTGGATTACGACATTAGATAAGAACGGGAATTTAAAACACGCAGATGATTTTTATTTTGAAGTAACGATAGATCGTAGGCAACAAAAGAGCTTTGGACAACAAATATTCAAAATTCCCTTAGGTAATCTCGTCAATATAGAGGAAATTGATAATAAATTATCAGAGCAGTTTTTAGGACAAGAAATTTATTTTTCTGGAGTGAGAAAAGAAGATAGTTTTATTCCATTCTCTTTTTCTTTATCTAAGCAGAATTTAAGCGGATCTAATAAACCGCTAGAAAAAGCGTTTAATGAGAAAATGAGTAAATTAGATCAAGAGAAAAAGAAAGCAGCTATGGAACAAGTTAGTAAGGAAAAGAAGCCAGCCGTTCAGGAGCAAGTTATCCAAGAACGAGATGCTTACATAGGGGGGCGTGTTACAAAAGTACAGTTACCAGATGTAAAAGGTCCTGTGAATCCAATTTATAAAAATGGCATCTTCTTAGATAACATAAAAGAATTTCAAACTAATTTATTATTAAAAGAGAGCAAGCCCATACAATATACAACACAAACAATGGACTATGAAAAAAATGATATTAAATATAAATTATTAATGAAACCAATAAAAGAAAAAGACGGATCAGTAACATATATTTATGCGATGGCTTCTTTACAGCCCGTAGATGAAGCTGTACAAATGGTGCAAGATTATTACATCTATATCATTGCATTTGTAGTCGTTCTTATTTTTTTAGCTTCGTTCTATTACTCAAAACAAATTGCCAAACCGTTATTAAAAATAAATGATACGACGAAGAAAATAGCACAATTAGATTTTACAGAAAAAATACCGATTACTTCAAAAGATGAAATTGGAGATTTGTCGAAAAATATTAATGTGTTATCAAATAAACTCCATTCACATATTGGACAGTTAGAAGAAGATATTGAAAAGGAAAGAAAGTTAGAAAATACACGGAAAGAATTCATTTCTGGTGTTTCGCATGAATTAAAAACACCGCTAAGTATTATGAAAAGCTGTATTTTCATTTTAAAAGACGGGGTAGCTGAGCATAAAAAAGAGTATTATTTTCAAGCGATGGAGAGAGAAGTAGACAAAATGGATACTTTAATTTTGGATATGCTTGAGCTAGCTAAATTTGAATCTGGTACATATAAAATGAAAAAGTCTTCGTTTTATATTGATACAGTAATTGAAGATATATGTGAACATCTATCTGTGGAAATAGAGAAAAAAGAACTTCATGTTCATAAAAATATACATTCATTTGAAGTGATTGCAAATCAAGGCCGGATTGAACAAGTCATCGTTAACTTCATTACGAATGCCATACGTTATACACCAAATAAAGAAGATATTATTATTTCTGCAATAGATGAGAAGGATCGTATAAAAGTTTGTATTGAAAATAAAGGTACTCACATTGAAGAAGAACAATTAGATAAAATTTGGGATCGTTTTTATCGAGTGGATACAGCTCGTCAGCGTTCACAAGGTGGGACGGGACTTGGGCTTGCTATTTCTAAAAATATTTTAGAATTACACAATGCTGAATATGGAGTGAAAAATACAGAAGACGGTGTATTATTTTACTTTTACTTACCGAAAAAAGCGTAGATAATGCATGCTACGCTTTTTTTAATTTATTTTCATATTATCTTTACCTAATCTTTATTTTTAAGCGATATAATCTGGTTAGAAAATGAGGTTATGTAAGGAGTCGATGAACCGTGCATAGCAATTGGCTAAGTATAATGGTATTTATTTTCTTTTGCGCATTTATTGTATTTTTAATTAATATTACGATATGAAAAAAGAGCGCTCATTAAGCGCCCTTTTTTTGTGTATTCATTTGATAAGCACTGATGCTTTTGAATAAGCGTGGTGAAGTGATAAATAAAAATATAAGTAAAACGGTACATAGAATATAGGAACCAATCATTGTACTACCGTTAAATATTAAAGAATATAGGAAAGCCGATTGGCCTTTTGGTGCATATTGTCCCCAGAAAATGATACCAGCGATAAAGTGACAGAAGTAACGAGCTAGACTACCGATAAAAGTAGCGACGATAATGTATCCAATTACTTTCTTTCCTTGGTTTGGTTTTGATGAAGGTTTGTCTTTACGGTTACCTAAATTTGATTGCTCTTCGCTATTATCATTGGAAGTTAAAAGTGCTTTTTGAATTGGACGATAGAATAAACCAGCAAATCCAATGAATGCGAAAGCAACAAAGTATTCAATTAGTACTTGAATTGGTGTGACGATAATGGCATCGCCTACGACAATTTGTAATAATCCCCAAATTAGGCCCCCTAAGAAAGCCATTTTGAAGCCCCAGCGGTATGCGATAATAAAAATAGGAATCATAGCAAATGAAATGGAACCGCCTGTTGCTGATATTTTTATTGAAAGTGGTAAAATGTCGATGACCAAGGCGAAGGCTGCAAGAATAGCAGATTCGATCATCGCTTGTAAATTAGTGTTACGCATGTTGTCTCCCCCTAAATCCAAGTTGTACAAAAAAGAATAGATATCATAGGAGGATACGAAATACGTAAATAAAAATGAGGTATGTATTTCGGACGTTTGCACAATCCCTGCGTTAGCATTAACTAACAGGTTCGAAGGGTCGGAACGAAGTGTTCCCTCTCAGCGGCATGGCTCCCCCAGTGATAACGAGATTCTTTATTTGCTATTGTTTATTGTAAGCGAAATGGATGAGAATGGCAAACGAATACAGTATGACAATAATTGAAATAGAATTGTAGCGAAATGTTAATAAATATGAAGCAAAAGGGTATAGTACAAGAGAAATTGGGTGTGGTATAATTTTTTTGAAAATAATTATCATTCTCTTCTGAGGGGGAAGGTTATGAGTTTAGTAGATATTAAAATTGGAGAGAAAGTGTTAGTAAAAAGTATTCAGTCTTTAGATCAGCTATTAAAGCGTAGACTAGCTGCTTTCGGTCTTGCTGAAGGAAGCGAACTTCGCCTGAAACAGAAAGCGATGTTTAAAGGTCCTTGTACATTGGAGTGTCGTGGACAGTTAATTAGTATTCGTCATTGTGACGCGAAAATGATAAAGGTGGAATTAGCGTGAATAAGGTAGCTTTGCTAGGGAATCCGAATACAGGGAAGACATCATTATTTAATGCACTTACTGGTTCTTATGAATATGTAGGAAACTGGAGCGGTGTAACAGTAGAAAAGAAGGTTGGTAAATTAAAAGATAGACAAGGAACATTAATTGATTTACCAGGTGTTTATGATTTAAATCCAGTTTCACGTGATGAAGGTGTTGTAACAAATTTTCTATTAACAGAAGAATTTAATCATATGTTAAATATCGTAGATTCCTCGCAGTTTGAAAGAAATATGCATTTAACGTTGCAGTTACTTGAATTTGGTAAGCCAGTCTCAATTGGTTTAAACATGGTTGATGTGGCGAAGCAAAGAGGAATTGTCATTAATGTAAAACGATTATCAGAACTATTAGGTGTAACAGTCGTTCCTGTTGTTGCAAGGAGTGGAAAAGGCTGTGAAGAACTGCTTACGACTCTTAAAGAAAATGACAAAAAAGAGAAAAAGCCATTCCTTATTTCATATGGTGTACAAATGGATGAAGGAATTGGAGAAGTAATTGCTCTTTTAGAGACAGTGAATTACGAGCATCCGAGATGGTTAGCACTTCAATTTTTAAGCAATAACGAAGTAGTAGAAAAAGAAATGAAAGCATTACCAATTTATAAGGAACTCATAGCCATTCGATCTCGCTTAGAAGGAAAACTTGATTGTACGTTAGAAGAGCACATTTACAAAACTCGTGAAGCGTATATTGAAAAGTTAAAAACAAATGTTATGAAGCATGAGAAAGAAGGAAAAATTCCTTTTTCAGAAAAAATTGATAGATTAATTACACATAAAATTTTAGGACTTCCAATCTTTTTAGCAGTTATGTTTTTTATTTTTCAGGTTACGTTTACGTGGATTGGTACACCTTTATCTGATATGTTAGATGAGTTTTTTGGTGGCCAGCTTACGGATTGGGTGACGGCTGGACTTACAAGTATTGGAGCTTCTCATTTTATTCAAGCACTCGTTACAGAAGGTATTATTGCCGGTGTTGGTGCTGTATTAGTATTCGTACCACAAATCTTTGCACTATTCTTTTTCATTTCATTATTAGAAGACTCAGGGTATATGGCGCGAATTGCAGTTGTTATGGATAGAATTATGGAGTTTTTCGGCTTAAACGGAAAAGCTTTTATTCCGATGATTATCGGTTTTGGATGTAACGTTCCAGGTATTATGGCTGCGAGAACGATTGAACAGGAGAAAGAACGTTTACTTACCATTTTAGTAACACCATTTATGTCTTGTTCAGCACGATTACCTGTATATGCATTATTTGCGGGCGTATTCTTCCCGCATAGTCAGGCGACTGTTGTATTTTCTTTATATGTTGCAGGGATTGTTCTTGCGTTATTAGTTACAAAAATTATGTCTCTTACGATTTTGAAAGCGGAAAAGTCTATTTTCGTAATTGAATTACCTCCTTATCGTGTGCCACAAGCAAAAACGTTATGGCTGAGCACATGGGAGAAAGGAAAAGGATTTGTTCGTAAAGCTGGTACATTCATCTTCGGTGGTTCAGTTATCATTTGGTTATTAAACTATGCAGGTCCATCAGGATTTGGTGTTGATATGGGAGACAGTTACTTAGCGATGATTGGTGGATTTATCGCACCGCTATTTGCACCGCTCGGCTTTGGAACGTGGCAAGCTGCAGCATCCCTTTTAACAGGATTTTTAGCGAAGGAAGTTGTCGTTTCAACAATGGCAATTATTTATGCAGTTAAAGAAGATGTGCTTGGAAACGTAATGGGAGCACATTATACAGCATTATCAGCTTATGCATTTATGTTCTTTATTTTATTATACGTTCCATGTTTAGCGACGGTGGCTGTTATTAAACGTGAAACAGGATCAGCGAAATGGACGATTTTCTCAGTCGTTTACCCGCTTGTTGTTGCGTATGTATTAACGCTTATTATATACCAAGTTGGATCTTTACTAGGATTCTAAAAGGAGATGTATAATGATGGTCAATATTATAATTGGAGCTATCATTTTTGGTTATGCAGCATACACGTTAGTTAATTTTGTAAAGAGAAGTAAAAAAGGAAAATGCGCAGCATGTTCTTTAAGTAAGTCATGTCAGTCGAAAACTTGTAGTCCAGATATGGAACAAGTTGCTCATAATAAATAGAAAAAAGCTTTGCGAATTTCGCAAAGCTTTTTTGTTTTACTTTTTAATTTTTACAAGTTGAGAAGCTTCGACGCCGTTGTAACCAGGGAATTCTTTACTTGGGTCTTTATCAAATTTTAATACACCTACAGATTTTTCATCACCTTTTACATTGTTGTAAGTTGCGTCATCGACAATCGCATACATATCTGTATATGCACGGCCACTTCCGATAATTGTGTTGCCTTCATATTTTAATTTGGCTCCATCAAGTGTAGCATTTTCTACTTTTTCTTTTGCAAATAATGCACCTTGTTCTGTTGTTACAGCTGGTAATTTATCAAGTGGTTTCGTGTTGTCTTTTTCATCAACTTTGCTAAGTAACTCTTTTTTCACTAGTTCCTCACCAGTTTTCTTATCCATTACAAGAACTTTTTTACCATCTAATGTTGTCATTTTCATTTTATAGAAGTCTTTTTCTTTCACTTCTTTTTTGTTTTTATCTGTAATTTGCTGAACTTGTTCTTCTGAGCCGTACAGTACAAAACCGTTCGCTTTCTCTCCTAATAAAGAACAACCTGATAATGCTCCAAGTGAAATTGCTGCTGCTAATCCGATTCCTACTAATTTTTTCATGATGATTTCTCCTTTTATATGTTTTATATTAAATACAATTTTTGTATTATTGCTTACAAGTGAAGAAGCTTGTTTGTTGCTTCTGGTATTAGTGTATAAGAAATATTAGAATGCAACTATCGAGTTAGCTTACAGTAACATTACACTTATGTAATTTAGTGAAAT
Organism: Bacillus sp. JH7; assembly: GCF_001563515.1. Classification (NCBI taxonomy): domain Bacteria; kingdom Bacillati; phylum Bacillota; class Bacilli; order Caryophanales; family Bacillaceae; genus Bacillus; species Bacillus sp. JH7. Next base: position 68,622 of record NZ_LPUS01000001.1, read on the forward strand.
TGCACAAAAGTAAGTTAATTTCAAAGAGGGATAATGAGAATATATTAGAAATACAATATTGTATATAGAATGTCATATTATAATGGATGTATTTTGGAAATAACATGTAAGGACATATTAGTTTTGTTATAATAAACACATAGGCTGTAAAAATGAATATTCTTTACTGTAAAGGGAGATTTTTCAGTTTTCCAAGTAGTGAATTTGAAATATGAGGTATATCATAGGAGGAATTTAGATGTCTGTATTCAAACGATTAAGAGATTTAACAATGTCGAATGTATATTCATTAATTGAAAAAGCGGAAGATCCAGTTAAGATGACTGATCAATATTTACGCGATATGCAAGCGGATGTACAAGAAGCTGAGAAAAGTGTAGCAGCTCAAATCGCGCTTGAGAAGAAATTCAAAATATTATTTGAAGAGCAAGAAGCACTTGTGAAAAAACGTGAAGAGCAAGCTCATATGGCTGTTCAAGCTAATAACTTAGATCTTGCGCGCCGTGCACTAGAAGAAAAACAAAATGCGGAGCAAAAGATGAATGAGTATAAAGCAAGCTATGAGCAAAATAAAGCTGCTGCTGATAACCTGCGCCTAAAGCTAGAAGAAATGCGTAAGCAATTAAATGAGCTGAAAAATAAACGTGAGACACTTGTAGCGCGTGTAAATGCGGCGAAAGCACAAAAAAATATTAATCAGGCGATGTCTGGATTTGATTCAAACTCAGCAAAAGCTGGTTTAAGCCGTATGGAAGAGAAAGCTCTTCAATTAGAGGCTGAAGCAGAAGCAAGCGGTGAAGTTTATAAGAAAGAAAAATCATTAGATGATGAATTCGCAAGCTTAAACAAAAATTCTGCTGTTGACGATGAATTAGCTCGTATTATGAAGCAGTATGAGAAATAATATAGAATAGAGACAAATGAACCGACATGTCTAAATATATTCATGTCGGTTTTCTATTATATTTAGAGGAGGTTTTGCAATGACATGGATGAATGTAGTTGCCATGCTTGTATGGACTGGAGCGAGTGCAGTACTTTTATTTGCAATTATGTGGGTTGATTCAATTTTTACAAAATACAATGATTTAAAAGAAATTAAAAATGGAAATACAGCTGTAACAACTCGTTTTATTATGAAATTATTTGCACAAGGGTACATTTTATCCCAATCAATTACGAAAGCAAATGACTTATGGCAGGCACTTCTTGCTTCAGCAGTTTCTTTCGTTATTTTATTAGTGGTAGAAATGTTTATCGAATTTGTATTAAAGAAAATGTCTGGTCTTGATTTAGAAGAAGGTACGAAAGAAGGTAGCGTTGCACATGCGATGTTAGCCGGATCATTACATATTGTTGGTGCACTAATTTTAGGTGCTTGTTTATAAAGAGAAAAGGAGGGGTAGAGTATGAGTTTATTTAAACGAATAAAAAATATAATGAAAAGCCCAGAGCCACTGAAGCCGGAAAAAAGTCTTTTAACGTTAGCTCCTGGCGATATGATTGAAGTTTCATTAGTTATGTATGAATTAATTGGGAAAACGAGTATGCATTCGCGTAAGGAAATTGTTTTGACATTGCAAGATGGAAAAGATATTCGTTATTTAAAAATTGAAGATCGTGAAAATACGTATTACAAATTATATACACCAATTGATGGTCGCTTAGATTCAATTGATGAAATTCCCACGACAATTGAAATGGATGATACCGAGTATCATATGGAAGAACAATATAACGGACGTGTTGTTGTGATGGGAAAAACTCCATTCTCAGCTTCAGAAGAACAGTACGTATGGGAATTCCAATCAGACAATCGAAAATTATTGCGTATTGAATGGCAAAATGGTCGCACAATGATGTATGAGGGAGAAGCAATCATTCCTGCTGATGTACAAATTATAAGAGCAACGTAAGGGGGCGTAATCATGTCAAACCGATTGTTTACCATGATTAAATCGTTTGTAATCCCTATACTTGCTATCGTTATATTACTTGTTGTTGCTGGTTATGCCTTATCAGGTTGTCAAGGCGGGCAGACAAAGTCGATTCAAGACCGTTATCCACTTGAATCTGTTGCCAAGGAAGGTAAACAAGAATCTTACGTGTATAGGGCCGCCAATCGGTCAGTTCCTGAAGTAGCGAAGGAACTCATTAACGAAAGAGAACCGAAGCAAGCATCTAAAGAAGACGAAAATCAAATGTTCCTCGTTTATTCTGATAAGATTTATAACCTGCAAAAGGATAAAGAGAAACCATCTGATACGTTAATTGAAATAAGTAATAAAGAATTTGTCCGTCAAAATTACCAACCGTCCTTTTTGCAAGGATATATTATGGGTAGCATATTAAACGATATATTCGGTTCACGAAAATCATCATACGGTGATTATCGAGGATATAACGATAGACAAAATCATAAACCAGTTATTCCAGAGAGACCACCTACAAAAGAAGAAAAGAAAACCCCACCTCCAATTACGAAGGAAGGGAAAGGGTCTATCATTAAGCGAGGCGATAATGTAGATTCGAAACCATCAGTAGGTGATAAGGGAAGTATTACTGAAAAAGGAAGTAATACGACGCCCCCACCTTCTACTGGAAGCAAGGGTAAAATTACAAAAACACCAGGCGGTTCAAGCGGATCAGATGTGAAGCCAAAATCATCTATTAAAACGCCGCCAAGGAATACATCTCCTCCGAAAACGAGGGTCGGTGGTTCAGGAAAGATTACGAAGAGAAGATAGTGTAGAGACCGAAAAGTGTAAATTGCTTTTTGGTCTTTTTTTGTTATGGGAATTAATCCCTTTCAGTTGGTACGATTTAGGCATAAGGGGGGAAGTAAAAATATATCAGCGATTATTGGAATATATCGACCACAACTCAAAATATATCAGCGATTATTGAAATATATCGACTTACCGACAAAAACTGACAACGATAGCAACTTAATAATAAAAAGAGGGTGTGCCAAAATTTTGGCACACCCTCTTTTATATAACGATTAATGAATATCACGTTTCTTGAAATTACCGCCTTTTACTTCTGCTACGTCATAAACTGTAATAAAGGCGTGTGGATCGATTTCATTAATAAGTTCTTTCATTTTACTTTCTTCTAAACGGTTAATTACGCAAGAAATTTCTTTGAATTTCTCTCTTGAATAACCACCGTATACTTCGTTATATGTTGCACTTCGGCCTAAACGATCGCGAATTGTTTCTACCATTAATTCAGGCTCTTTTGTAATAATTTTAAATGCTTTTGAACCACTTAAACCAACTTCAACGATATGAATCACTTTCGAAGCGATAAAGTAAGCAATTGCCGAAAGGATAGCTCCTTGAAGACCGAATACCGTTGATACGAAAATAAATACGAACATGTTTAAGAATAAAATAAGGTCACTCGTTCCAAATGGTAACTTACGAGAAAGCAATACAGCAAGCATATCGATTCCATCTAATGCCCCACCGTTACGTAATGCTAGTCCCATACCAAAACCGATGATAATACCACCAACAACTGTAACTAATAATGTATCGCCTTCAATAATAGCTGGTATTCCGTGCATGACAACGGTACCTACTGCTAATGAAGCAATTCCGATAATAGAATAAATCGCAAAGCTTTTACCGATTTGCTTATACCCTAACCAAACGAAAGGAATGTTAATAACTGCGATTAGAGCTCCTAATGGCAATCCAAATAATCTTGAACTAACGATACTTAAACCAGTCACACCACCGTCTGATACGTTATTTGGAATTAATACTGCTTCTAATCCGTACGCTGTGATAAATGCCCCAATAATAATCATCAAAGCTTTTGAAGCAATTTTTAGCTTATTGGGCTTGTTTTTGATAATTTTCTCCATATAATTTCCTCGTTTCAAACTAGTTTCTTATTTGTTACGTCATTCACACCTAAATTTTATTTTAACATTTAATTTGAAAAAATTCTCCTTTAATGGATGTATGCAGGGAATATTATCACCATATTATCTTTAAAATATTTTTGAAATCAGTATAAGAAATCCCATCCTTTCAAAGGATGGGATGCTATTAAGAAAATATAAAACTAAGTATTGATACGAATAAAGCGAAACCTAAAATAGTTCCACATATTTTCATATGGCGCTTACGTCCCATTACGACAATCGCAACATATTCGCGAATCATTGCGTTAGGCCAGTAATAAAATGCAGTTTTTGACCCGATTCCTTGGCTATTAAGACCAGCTTGTCTAGCGTATATGCCAGCGCGGAAAAGGTGGAAATTATTTGTGGTAAAAATACTTTTATATTTACCTTCAGGTTTTAAAGAATCCATAATTTCTTTAGAGAACAACATATTTTGATATGTGTTTACAGAGCGATTTTCTTGCACCGTATGTTCAAGAGGAATTCCTTTTTCAACAGCATAATTTTGCATTGCTTCTGCCTCTGGAAGACCTTCATCTGGACCTTGACCACCAGAGAAAATAATTGTTGGTGGTGTATTTACAGCTGCTTGTTTCCAATAGAAGTCGATAGCTTTATTAATGCGGCTTGCAAGTAATGGTGGTACTTTATCATTAATTAAGCCGCTACCAAGAACGATGATGAAATCTTGATTACGTCTTGGTCTGTTGAATTGGTATAAAAAATATGCACTTAAGAAGTTAGATAAGTGTATAAAGAAATATATGGTTATAAGAGAAATTCCACCAAAAATAGGTTGCAAATGTGATGAGAAGAAACTTGCTGGACTTATGAAAAGGAATAATATAGAGAATAAAATACCTAAAGCAGCAATAAGTGTTAAACAGTTAGTAAAACGTCGTCCTTCTCGTTTCATTAAAATTCTCGCATTCAGAAATAGCCCAAACATTAAAGCAACAACACCGAAAGGAATCATAACGATCACTGCTAAAATAGGTAAGACTATTATGTAGCCTAGGATAGTATTACTTGAGTCCCAAGAGACAAGTATACAAAACAGAAGGAAAAAACAGAAAAAGGCATTAAATAAAAAGCCGTTTATTATTTTTCGTGGATCTTTTAAATAGGAGATAAGAAAAATAATAAACAATATAAGAGGAATAATTCCAAAATACATAAATATAGTACACCTCAATTTGTATAATAATTTGACATATCCTTTATATTACATGATTTTATAATTGAAAATGAAAGAAAAAATGATTTAGAATTTTCTCAATAAAATATATAGATACATATGTTACAATGTATGTAAAGCGATATATTAAAAGTAAAATGGTTGAAAAGGCACTCAGTAGAGTGCTTTTTCTTTTTGTATGCAATTGTGCATATTATATTTTTTTTCAAATGAAGAGGATTACAATATAATTTGTAGACAGACTTTATAAAGCAGAATTTAATACAAACATTTCCCTCTACTTTTTGTATCTAACAATCGTATAACAATAAATAATTCTGTTTTATAGTGTCTGTTTTTGAAATGTGTCTTTTTTGAAGGCACCTTTTTTTATTAGTATAGATAGTTTTCACTGTTAGCGTAGTGTAAACTATCTATACTAAACATTAGCAATCTTCCGTATAAATATTATCAATTTACTATATATCCCAGTGGTGTTAACCTACATATGAAAGGCTTTCTTTTTCAAAATATTACCCCTAATAAAATTTTGAAGAAGTCAACTGTCTCCAAACTTGTCTTTATGCTTAAAGAAAAAGCACTCAAATTGAGTGCTTTTTCTTATTGAAACATGCTATTTTTCTAGGCGATTTTCATAAAATAAAAGTAAAGAAATGAAAGTGGGTGACAAAATGCCGGCAGTTGTGGAAGGTGTTATTATTGAAAATTGCAATGGAACAATTAATGTAGGGGATAAATATAACGTACAGCCGATTGAAAAGACGAAGGCTTATAATGGATCGGGGTCATCAAATACAGGAATGAAAGTACAAACGTTTAGCGGGATTAGTACAGCTGATGTATGGGATAATGATGTAAATGATCAGGGGATACAGTTTACTTTATAGCACAATATGTAAAATTGCATAAAATGATGAAGTTGCCCTATGATACAATCTAGCTGTGAGCTGTTAATGATTCTTCTGTATTATAGTTGTTAGATTAGAAATATAACATCTTATCGAAAATCATACGTACAAAAAAAGACACTTCAAACGAAGTGTCTTTTGTATTTTAGTGATATCCTTTAGCAGAGTCTTTATGAATTTTATTTTTAAAAATACTGTAGCTCCAAAGCTGATATCCAATAACGATTGGTACCATGATCATTGCAACGAAGAACATAATTTTTAAGTTTAATTGACTACCAGCTGCGTTGTATAACGTTGTACTGTATGCATCGTTAATACGAGATGGTAACATTCTTGGGAACATACCTGCAAAGCCAGTTGTCATAAACATTGCGATTGTTAGGCAAATGAATGTGAATGCAAGGCCAATTTTATGTTTGTACACCATAATAAGTGCGAGTACACTCATTAGCATTGCAAGTACTGGAAGAATGAATAGTACCGGATATTCCGTAAAGTTTTGGAATAAGTTTGTCCTATTAGCAGTTGCTACATAGAAGATAGCTAAAATAATAGCAGCTGCCATTGAAAATGGTCTTGCGATTTTATAAGCACGATCAGATACTTCACCAGTCGTTTTAATCATGACCCAAAGGGCACCGGATACGACAAATATAGCAGTGAAGAAAAGACCACCTAATATACCGTAATGGTTGAGTAAGCTAAGTAAATTTCCTTCATAGCCATTTTTTCCGATTTGTAGTCCGTAATAAAGATTAGCGAATGTAACACCGAATAAGAAGGCGATTAGGAAACTGCCAATTGCAAATGCCCATTTACAAATTTTTTGCCAAATTGGTGAATCATCTTTATGCATGAATTCCAGTCCAGCGGCACGAGCAAATAGTGCAAGTAATACTAAGAATAACGGTGTATATAAATAACTAAACATATTAGCATATGTGACTGGGAAGGCAGCAAATGTTGCGCCACCAGCTGTAATTAACCATACTTCATTACCGCCCCAGAACGGGCCAATTGCTTCTTGTAATTGATTTCGTTCTTGTCGGTCTTTCGTAACGAAAGGAAAAATCATTCCGTTACCAAGTGCATACCCGTCAAGAATGAAGTAAACTGTCCAAATCACGCCCCATAAACCGAACCAGATGATTGCAAGCATATCATGAGACATGAGCCACACCTCCCTCAGTAGCAGGTTCTTCTAATGCGGCAGGTCCTTTTTTCGCGAACTTCAGCATTAAGTATACGTCTGCGATTAAAAGTAAAGTGTAGAATAAAATTAAACTAATTAATGAGAACCAAATTTGCGGGACAGATATAGGTGATACAGATTCTGCTGTACGCATTAGTTTATATACTGTCCATGGTTGACGACCTACTTCAGCGACAATCCATCCTGCGTTAATCGCGATATAAGGAAGTAAGACAGACCATATTGTAATTTTTAAATAACGTTTTGAGTTTTCTAGTTTTCCTTTTCGGTTTAAATAGAAACCATACCAAGTTAATGCCATAAAGAACATACCGAGTGCAACCATTAAGCGGAAGCTATAATACACAAGGTTAACATTTGGACGTTCATCTTTCGGAATATCTTTTAAACCAACAATTTCGCCATCAAATGAATTTGTGTAGAAGAAGCTTCCGAGTTTTGGAATCGTAAGGAATTCAAAGTTCTTCTCATTTTTTACATCAGGAATTTGAACAATTGAGAAGCCTTGTCCTTTTCCAGTTTCCCAAACTGCTTCCATCGCAGCTCCTTTTGCGGGTTGATATTTAGCTGCTGATACACCAGATTGATGTCCCATAAACGGTGTAATTGTTGCGGCGAATAAGCCTAACATTAAACCAAACTTAAATGATTTTTTGAAGAATTCTACTTCATTTTTACGTAATAAGTGATAGGCACTAATTGCCATAACGAAGAAAGCACCTACAATATAACAACCAACTACAGTATGGAAGAACATATTCCAAGCGTATGGATTCGTAACGAGTGCCCAGAAATCATTTAATTCAGCGCGGCCGTTACGTACTACGTAGCCAACAGGGTTTTGCATAAAGCCGTTTGCTGTAATAATCCAAAGTGCGGAAATGTTTGTTCCAAGTGCAACCATCCACATACAGAAGGCACGGAACTTTGGTGAAATTTTGTCTTTACCGAATAACCATATTCCCATGAAAGTAGATTCTAAGAAGAAGGCAACGAGTGCTTCGATTGCGAGAGGTGATCCGAAAATGTCTCCCATATATTTGGAGTACTCAGACCAGTTTGTTCCAAATTGGAATTCCATCGTAATCCCGGTTATAATCCCCATTACGAAGTTAATTGTAAATAATTTACCCCAGAAATTTGCCATTTTACGGTATGTTGGATTCAATGTGCGGGCGTATTGAGTTTCCATACATGCTACTAAAATGACAAGTCCGATTGTCAAAGGTACAAATAAAAAGTGATAAAAAATAGTAATTGCAAATTGAAAACGACTCAGTAACAGAACGTCGGACATAATAAATATTCACTCCTTTTTTACATTATCTACAATCAGTTTATAGTGAAAATACGTTTAAAGTATGTGAAACTTGTTACAAAGATGTGTGTATATTTTGAAAGAATTATGTCGATTATCTGAAAATATCTTATTTTTACTATAAAGCGATATCCTTTTTGAGTTTTTCATATTTTGGTACACTATTTATGTAGTGTAAACGAGAGAAAAGAGGGTCCTTTACTATGAAGTCATTAGAAGAGATTTTGCAGTACAATGAGAAATTTGTTGAAGAGAAAAAATATGAAGAGTTTGTAGCGGGGAAATTTCCAAACAAAAAGATGGTAATTATTTCTTGTATGGATACACGACTTGTTGAACTATTACCGAAAGCGATGAATATGCGTAACGGTGATGTGAAAATTATTAAAGTAGCAGGCGCTGTTATTTCACATCCATTTGGAAGTATTATGCGTAGTATTTTAGTCGCTGTATACGAACTTGGCGCTGATGAAGTATGTGTAGTTGGTCACCATGATTGTGGTATGGCAAAAATTCAAGCAAGCAGTACGATTGAGAGAATGAAAGAACGCGGTATAACAGAAGAGAAATTAGATATGCTTCGTTATTCTGGAATCGATTTAGAACAATTCTTGCGCGGTTTCTCTAGTGTGGAAGAAAGTGTAGAACATAGCGTATCAGTACTTCGCAACCACCCATTACTTCCGGAAGAAGTACCTGTTCACGGTCTTGTTATAGATCCTGATACAGGAAAATTAGATTTAGTTGTGAATGGTTACGACAATTAAGAATTTACTTTGTCATCCTTTTTATCTGGGACAGGATCAAATCCTCCCGGGTGGAAAGGGTGACATTTTAATATACGCTTACAAGTAAGCCAAAAGCCTTTGAGTGCACCATGTTTTTGAAACGCCTCTAATCCATAATGAGAACAAGTTGGATAAAAGCGGCATGTTGGTGGTGTCATCGGAGAAATGAACTTTTGATAAAAGCGTATAATCCCAATAAAAATCTGTTTCATAACGGTCTCCTTTTCAGCATATTAGTAAAGTATTATAGCACGACTGTACATAATACTTTACTAATGTGCATTTCCGTTATATCATATTGGATATAACGGAATTAAATTAAAAGCGGGAGAGATGTTGTATGCCATCAGTAGAAAGCTTTGAATTAGATCATACGATTGTAAAGGCACCTTATGTAAGACATTGCGGAGTTCACAATGTAGGTAGTGACGGTATTGTAAATAAATTTGATATTCGTTTCTGTCAACCGAATAAACAAGCAATGAAACCAGATGTTATTCATACGTTAGAGCATTTATTAGCATTTAATTTACGTAAATATATTGATCGTTATCCGCATTTTGATATTATCGATATTTCACCGATGGGCTGCCAAACAGGATATTATCTTGTAGTGAGCGGAACGCCGACAGTTCGAGAAATCATTGATTTATTAGAACTAACATTAAAAGATGCGGTTCAAATTACAGAAATTCCGGCTGCAAATGAAACGCAATGTGGTCAAGCGAAGCTTCACGACTTAGAAGGAGCACAACGCTTAATGAACTTCTGGTTAAGCCAAGATAAAGATGAACTTGAGAAAGTTTTTGGATAAAAAGAAAAACTGCCTGTGAAAGGGCAGTTTTTTTATTGTGCTAAGAGCGACCATACTCTTCTTTTGTATGAAAATATATTAGATACTCCAACATATAAAATAAAGGCAGAACAGAGAAAATAAACAAATGCTTTCGCTTTTTGCTGCTGCTTTATTTCATCGATTCCCAAAAGGGTGAACACGTAAGGTAAAAGAATAGTGAAGTTTGCAAAGAAGCTAAATAGGGCGAGAGAAAGAGCGATAGTGGCGATTATAATTCGAATGTTTTTTAACATGGAATCCCCCTTAGTAGAAAGACATAGTTACTGAGAGAAAATAATTATAAATGCTAAATTGGTCAAAATTTCATTCTACATGTAGTGAAAGTAGTTCGATATTAAGAAGAAGAATATAAGACCAGAAACGAAAAAATACGGGATACTCATTGATTTTCGTCCGGATTTTAATTCATTAATTCCTAGAAGAATAAAGGAACAACTGAGAATAAATTGTAAGTATGGAAGAAGTGAAAAATTATCGGTAACATGGACATAAGTGCTTAGAGTGAGTAAGAGAAGCATGAGAAATGCTAAAAAAATCCGTAATATAGTTAGAGTTAGCATTGTATAGCCTCCTTTAGACCATTTACTAGAATATTTCTGTGAAACCAATAAATAAAGCAGCGGCCCCTGCTAGTAGAGCGAGCAGACTACCTCCTGTTTGTCGTTTTAATATTTCCTCTAAACTTATGGTGAGGGCCATACCTCCTAAAAAGATGAACATATAAGGCATTATTTCTCTACTACCAGTAAAAAATCCATAAATTGCTATAGAGAAAGCGATAAGTAATACAGTAATCCGGATTCCTTTTAGCATGTATGTACCTTCTTTTATTTTATATAGCTAATGATGAGAACAATCCAAATGAAGGCACCGGCAATAATACAAATAAGTCCAGTTGAGGACTCCTTTTTCTTTATTTGTTCAAATGCGATGAGAAACATTAAAGCTCCTAATAGAAATTGTGAAAGAGGTAAAAAATTATTTTGACCTGTATATAATCCAATTGCCGACATAACGATCACAGTGAGTGCGATTGTGATGCGGAGTATACGAAGCATATTATAAATCCTCCTTATTCTTTTTTGTATAAGGATTATCTTCTAGTTTATCGACCGAATGTTTATAAGCATAGCCTTTATTAATTGTCATGATGGAGAGTACGAGGATAATTAGGACGATGATAATACCGATAATTAATATTTTAAACATAAAACCCCTCCTTTTCTTTATTTTACATAATTTTGTAATTGATGAAAACAATAGAAATTAAAAGGATGAAAGAAGGGTGTTACATGGAGACGAAAAAAACATATTATATATCAATAGGAAACGGTCAAATTTCACAAGTGAAGACGGCGGATACGTATAATTTTGAGATTTCCGCAAATGATGAGGAAATTACGGAATTAAGAGAGCACTTCGATCAAGCATATGTAGAAGATTTAGGTTCATTTGTACGCTCCCACGTTCCATTTGTTGAGTATCATCACGATTCAAATAATGACCGATATGATGAACAACTACAAAAAGCATATAAAATGATTTACGATTTAGGAAATCACGAGACGAAAGAATTAGTCGCGCAAATGGGAATAATCAATGGATTGTAATTGGATAATATTATGCAGAAAAGCGAGAATATGCTACAATTTGTGGTAGGAAAAACTTGTAACCATCAATAGGGGAGTAATGGCATGTACAAATTTAAAGATTATTACCACAACACTGTACAATTATCGTTTGAACGTTATCCATTTTCTCCTGAGCCAAAGCATGTTTGGGTTGTATGCCGGTACGGGGATCAATGGTTATTAACGCATCATTTACGTCGCGGTCTTGAATTTCCAGGTGGTAAAGTAGAACTAGGGGAAACACCGGAAGAAGCGGCAGTTCGAGAGGTTCATGAAGAAACCGGCGGCATAGTTTCTGATTTAACTTACTTAGGACAATACAAAGTATCTGGAAAAGACAAAATAATCATTAAAAACATTTATTTTGCAACAATTAGTGCGGTAGAAGAACATACGCATTACGAAGAAACGAAAGGGTCTGTTTTATTAAAAGACATTCCTGACAACATTAAAACGAATAGAAAATTTAGCTTTATAATGCGCGATGACGTATTAGCGCGTACGATGAAACATATAGAAGAAATCGGCTGTTTTACGAAGTAAAGTAGCCGGTTTCTTTTTTTTTACTAAAATTTTAAGTAATATGAATTTAATTTTTTTTGTATATTGAAAAATATAATTGATTCTAGTCTCTATTTTAGTAATAATTGAAGAAGTATTGGAGAAATTTTGATGATAAATTATAAAAATAAAAGGTGATAATAATGCAATTCCCACTAGAACTTAAAATTGAAATACCAGGTTTTTTTAATTCAGCTTCCAATCCCATCACTATAAATGAAGGATTGACCATTTTGTTGGGACCAAATGGTGGAGGAAAAACACAATTTTTGAGAGAATTAAAAAGGCAATTTATTAAATTAGAAACAAATAAAAAGGTGCGTTTACTATCGGCAGGGAGATTATTTTCACTAGAAAATTATAGATCTGATTTGGATGGTAGACATAATGGTGTTCCTAATTATGAGGGGGCTAGTTTTGGTTCTAAAGATATGAGAAGGCACCGTCATACTTCGGAAAGTTTATTAGGAGATTTCCATACATTAAGTTTAAGAACGGATTTAATGGTTAAGGTTAGAGAGAGGTTAATATCGCTATTTAAGAGAGATATTAAATTTCATTGGGATTCAGGAAATTTAAAAGTAGAGTTTATAGCTTATGGTGAAGAGAAAATATCATATGCATCAGCTAAAGAGGCTAGTGGCTTATTACATTTAGTAACTATATTAGCTGCGTTATATGATGATGAGGTTGGTGTGTTGTTAATTGATGAACCGGAATTATCCTTACACCCACAGTATCAAGCATTTTTATTAAGAGAGATAAAAAATATGGCTGGTGATCCTAGTGAAAAGAATAAAAAATTAGTCATAATATCTACGCATTCATCTAAATTGATAGATATTCATAATATCGAAAAAATACATAATATTATCTTCTTTAAAAATACAGAAACGCCACCACTACAAATATCTCGAGATAGACCTGAACTAAAAAAACAAAAAATCATTGAATTAATTTCTAGAATAGGTCAGGCGCATAAGGAAGCGTTTTTCTCATCTAAACCTATTTTAGTAGAAGGTCATAGTGATATGATTATATGTAATTTTTTAAATGGTCAGCTAGGTTATAATATAGAAACATCAGGTGGTTATATTATACCTATTATTGGTAAAGGGGAAATTCCTGCCGTAGTAAAATTAATGAGCTTAATGGGAAAAAAACCTGTAGTTTTAGCAGATTTAGATTTATTAGCTGACGGAATAAGTTTCATTTCTGTATTTTCTGAAAATGAAGAAATTAAGAAATTGATGGAAGAAAAAGGACATAATAATTTACATAAAATTGCGAGAGATGTGTACAATGATTTTAAAAAGTTTGTTATTGAGAATTGGGAAGATCTATCTAAGTATGCCATGCAACATAATTATTGGAAAGAAGGTTTACAAGGAGAAGAATTATTAAAAGTCAAACTTAGATCTAGTATGGCGATTATATTAAATTTGGATACAGCAGATATAGAAACATTTAAGGATGAGAGAAAGTTTCATAGTATTAGAAGACGGTTGAATTTCTTATTAGATAGTTTGGAAAAATCAGGATGTTTTATTTTAAGAAAAGGAACAATTGAAGAGTATTATCAAGAAAAAAGTTTGATTTCTTCGGGGAAGCCACTAGCAGCAACGAAGGAGATTGAATTTTTAATTCAACAAAAGGATGATATGTTTATAAAAGAGAATTATCCGGAGGTAATAAGACTATTTGACTTTGTCACAGACAACTTAGAAATAGATGAAACAAAAATTATTATAGATTTTTTACTGGCAGTAGTGACACCTATATTAAATAAAATAAATAAGAACATTGATAGCCTTGAAGTAGATACAATTTCTTCACACCTATTTAATGATTGTAATTCGCTATTTGATATTTCTATATTAGAAACTAAAGGGAATAAATCATTAAAAGTGGAATTAAAATCAGAAATTATGGATATTGAAGGTTTTCCAATTATTTTTCCAAAAGGATGTAATCCATTTGAGGTTATAAATCAGAACATAAAGAGGAAAAGATAATGCTATCTTTTCCTCTTTATGCTTTAACTGTATTGATATGGACTTGTTGTAATGGGAATCAATAAATCTAAATTAGAAGAATTTATTTCGTTATTAAATAAACCTGCTAATTTTGAACCTGCTCCTTGTGCTAATTGAACTTCTATAGATTGGCCATTCATAGTAACCTCGTTAGAAACCAGACAACAATTTAAATAGTCGCTCATTCCATCACTTACTATATCTTTTATAATTAAATGGGGAGTAGAACAATTAGATGTGTTCTGATAAAAATAATCAATAAATTGTATAGATGAAATAAGTTGGGTTTGTACCAATTTTTCAAAAAGACTTCTTTGAGAATCTAAGATATCATCCATCTGCTTTATATTTTGATTATTGATAACACCATTTATTTTTGTCGATAATGAATTATTACTAAATTTCCGTAAGGAATAAATGGAATATTCTAAGGAATCTTTAATTTGATGGATATTATTTGCTAAATAGACAATGGTTTTTGATTTATCAGGTTCGATTATGTAAAAATAATCATATTTTGAAATAGAATAATTTACATTAGTCAAACACCAAGAAGGTAAGTATTTTATAGAAATTAAACTTAAATGATCAACTACCCATTGTTGATAAACTTCTAAACTAGTAATATTATTTGGATGTTTTACAGTCGACATATCAATTTCTATACTAATATCGAAATTAGGTGTTATTTTTATTAGATTTTTAAATTTATTTTGTATGGCCTCTCTAGCTAATTTATATATAGGATGTTTTTTTTCTACTGAAATTGGCATTAAAGAGAGATATAGATGATATAATTTTTTAGACATTCCTATTTTAAGGTTAGCTTTTTTTATATCATCAAGCATTTGATCTAATTGTTTATAGAATGTATTGAATTGTACTAATTCATCTGCTCCAGATATATTAGTATTTAAAGTGAAGGAAAGACAAGTTGGATCTATTAAAATATATTTCATATGTTTTAATCCTTATTCAAATAACTCACGTTCAAATGCAGCCGTGAGTATTTCATTTAATTGTTTTTCCGTTTCATCAAAAAATCCATCAGGAAATGAGTCAATAGATCCATACTCATCTATTTGTATTTTCGTAATCTCTGATTGTTTAGATTCATTATTACGTTTAACAAATAAAATAGAAATCTCTTCATCATATTTAAAATAACCTTTAGCAATATGGTATCTCATTCTATTAATTAGATGTTCACTATGTGTTTCAGCAATGACTTGTTTTTTTAATAATGTGAGAGCAACAAAAAAATCTCCTAATCTGCTTTGTACATAAGGGTGTAAGTGCAACTCTGGCTGTTCAAGTATTAAAATAGATTCATTCATTGGGGCCGATAGGCCAAGCACTACTATTGGCAGAATTTGGCTTACTCCAACTCCTACATTTGTTAAGGTAGAATCTTTCTCTCCAGTAATATTTGCTTGAATAGATAGCCCTAAATTACCTATATTCTCCACCTTTATATTTTCTGCAATACCTAAATATTTCATCCATTTTTGTACAGCAACCCCTAATTTGCATTTTTGTATAGTTTGTTTATTTGGATTGAAATTGGAACCATCAGTTGGTGGTAATATGGTGTTAATTTCCTTTTTTGAATAATGTTTGAGTACAAAAGCAACATTTTCACCTTTTTGTCCAACATACATTGGATCAGATGCACCAAATCTAGTATAAAAGGCTTTAGGCTCTTCACGAAGAGGTCCTAAATAATAGATTTTCTTAAAAAGATTTTTAAGAGCAAAATTATAATCGTCAAGGTCTATATATTCAAGGATTTTTGAGCTCCGTAAAGGACTACTTTTTAATCTCTTTTTTTGCTTTTTAGCAACATTTAAGTTATCTAATACTTTATCTAGTTTTAGGTTTATTTCATGATAAGAGTTTTCATCTAAACGTGGGATATAAAAATCGATTATGTTTCTAAATTGCATATGTAAAGGATTATCTCTAATTGTCTCTATAAAAATCTCCTCAATCTTGCTTTCTATTAATTGATATTGCTCTTGATCTATAGATTCGATTGAATCTTGGAAGCTTTTTCTATGGGAAATAAGTTTTCTTGCAAGATAGGTCAAATATCTATTTATATTTTTGTGATGTGAAGGTAAGCTAATGTTATTTTTATTACAAATATAATTGAGAATGTCTAACATAAGCTCATTTTGTAACTTTAGTACTTCTTCATTTAAAGGGAACAATAAGGAATAGGGTAGAAATGTATTCATTAGAAACGCAACAGGCTTTTCTGATTGATAAATTAATCCTTTTGTTTTTTCAACTTCAAACAAAAAATCATCATTAGTTAAGAGTCTAGCGTCCAAATTAAATTTGTGAGCCAGATTACTAACTAAATCGTTATTATGCTTAAGGATAAGCTCGAACTTCTTTTCTTCAACACACCCAAATATTGAGCTCTTAGACAGCCTTGGTATATTTAGCGATAAATTTTCATCTATAGATAAAGAATTTACGTATTCAAGGTTGATACCTAAATGGTTTATTTCATCAAATAATATATAAGGTAAATTAAGAGTAGCGTTTTCATCGGAATTAATTGCTTTAGTATTGGAAAATTCAATATTAAACTGAATTTTCCCATTGTTGTGGGATGAATTATTTAAAATATCTTTGAAATCACCTAAGGTTACGTATGATCCATTTAGAATTAGTGAATCATCAATGTCAGGACTTTGTACTTCTAAGGTTTGTTTTAAAAGTAAAATTGATTGGATCAATGAGCTTTTTCCGATGCTATTTTGACCGGAAATTAATGTGATTGGTGTGAGATTTAGTTTAGTTGTGTCTGTAAAGCTTTTGAAATTTTTTAATTGTAATGAGTTAATCATAATTAATCTCCTCATAGTATAGTTTTTCTCATTATAACATGAGAGGGTTTCTACTAATAACCTTTTATAGAATACGAGTAGATTTAGTATTGATATGAAAATTGAATAACATATAATTTTTAGTTGGTATATATGTATCGGAAATAATTGATTCACTATTTATGGATGAATGTTTTTTTGGAAAAATAAAAAATACTTAAAAAGAACATTGTATATGAAATTTTGGTTGGATTAGAGAATAAATTTTGATGATGAGGATATTTCTATAGGGTAAATAGGAAATTTATAAAACGAAAGCACCTCCAACAAATCATCTACGATACGTGAATGCTTAAAATTCCCCCAAAACGAATCTTTTTTCCAAACACCAAGAATCCCTACTTGTTCAGAACCAAGCACATCGTTTTCTGGATGATCTCCAACATAAAGACATTCTTCTGCCTTCACATCTAGTCTTTGCAAAGCACGTTCGAAAATTTCAGGATGAGGTTTTTTAATTCCTTCAGCTTCTGAAACGAGAATGGTGTTTGTATACGTATGTATATGTAGTGCTCGAAGGTTGCTCATCTGAAATTCAGTAAAACCATTTGTAATAATACCAATTTTAATGTTTCGCTGTTTTAACTGTTGAAGTAGTTCATGCGTGTTTTTGAAAGGAATACAATGATGTTGGAAGTTTGTAATATAGTCGTGTAGTAGTTGTTCTTGCGTTAAAGTAGTAATGTTGTATTCGGAAAGGAGAGTAGCATATACTTTATCCTTCCACGTATAGCCATTATTATCGAGTTCAAGAAATCGAGAACAATACTCTGTTTTCTCTACGCTCTTCAAATGTGAGGCGAAGCGATTATATTGCTCACAAATAAATTGTTCTAAAGATTGGCGCCGATCTAATAGTGTTCCATCTAAGTCGAATAAGATTGCACGAATCATGGGAAGCCTCCTTGCAGTTTTTATAATTAATTATCGCATATTCGTAAAAAAATGATTATGATATTTTGTAGAATGGAATAATGGGGGATTGTATGAAGAAACTGTATGGCAAGTTAGTGTGTTGTATTATAGCAAGCAGTTTAGTTGCAGGATGCGATAGTGCTATCGAGGTTACGAAAGAAAAAGAAATTTGTAAAACAGAAGAAGAGTGCACGCAAATAGGAGATAAAACATTACAAAAAGTATATAAAAAGATAGAGGGACTTTCAGAACTTGAAAAAGTAGAAGATTATGACATAGAAGAGTATGAAAGTGTGAATATGAAAGAGGCGGAACAGAAAAAAGAAGAGGATGACAATTATTTCTTTTTAGCTTCTTATTATATCGATGGTGATGAAATTGTAGATCCTTATTTTGAGAAATTGGATCGTAAGAGATTGAATAAAGCTTTTACAGATGACGAAGTAGCAAAAGATGATTTGTTAAGCCACCGGCAAGATAGAGAGTATCATGAAACTTTATGGGACATGTATCGCACTCTCATTCCAGTGAAATATCGTGAGAATATAACAGGGTTTGATCTAATAACGGATGGTTATGATGGCGTTGTTGCTCATGTCATGCCAAGTATGGATGACCCGAGAGATTGGTTGCTTAGTTTAGACGTGCTCGATTCTGGGGTGAATATAGATGAAGTGATGAAAACATTAATTCATGAAACGGCTCACGTATTAACGATTGGGCATAAACAAGTACCAGTGGATAGGAAATATTTAGAGGCGTTTGATGAAGAGAAAGACATTTCATCATATCGAAATAAATGTAAAACGGTGTTCTTGAAAAATGGATGTGCGAGAAAAACTTCGTATATTAACCGATTTTATAATGAATTTTGGAAACCAATTGAGCAAGAGTGGACAGAAAAGAAAGTAGAAGAAAGTGAAGAGGCACAAATTAAATTTTATAAAGAAAAGCATGATGATTTTGTATCGCTGTATGGAACAACAAATGTAACGGAAGATATCGCAGATACATTTACAGCGTTCATTTTACAAGATTCAAAAAAGGTGAAAGAAGGGACAGAGTTAAAATATAAGAAAATTGCTTTCTTCTATCAGTTCCCTGAGCTTGTAAAAATGAGAGCGGAAGTGCTGTCGGGATTATATGATGTTTCGAAAACGATAGAACAACAAAGTGGAGACTAATGTGAGTTATGCGTTCGATATAGTTTCGTTAAAGTAAAGCGTGAAGAATTTTTAATTCTTTGCGTTTTTTCATGTTGATAAAATTGAAAATTCTGTATTTTCATTAAAAAGAAGAAGGAACTGGCGGTATAAAATAGAATTAGTATAAAAATGTCACAATTTAGACACAATTATAATGCGCGTGTTGTAGGGACTATAAGTTTACTCTCGAGGAGGTAATGAAACGTATGAAAACGATTCTTGCTGTTGCTGGTCTCATTTGGGTAATGTCTCACGGTTTTCCGATTTTTGAAGGGGAGCAAATTCGTAGTGCTTTGAATGAAAAGTTTAATGATTATCATGTGATAGATCGAAAAGATAATGTCGTTACAGTACGTGTGAAAGACTGTTTCCATACAGTTACGGTTGCGGATGGAAACATTACAAATGAAACGAAAATGTGTGATAAAAGGTAAAAGAAAGAAGCTGACTATAGCGCACTGTTTTGAGTCAGCTTCTTTTTCTTTTTCCAATTAGAATTTTTTCAAATGCCTCAACAAATACATACATAAGAGTTGCAAGAACACATGTGAGTAGTACGCTAAGTAAGACGAGTGTGAAGTTAAAGACTTGGAATCCGTAGCTAATTAAGTAGCCAAGTCCTTGTTTGGAAACGAGAAGTTCTCCGAAAATAACACCGACCCAGGATAAACCAACATTTACTTTTAACGTTGAGATAATTGCTGGAAAGGAGGCAGGGAGAACGACTTGCTTATAACATTGCCATTTATTTGCGCCAAATGTGTCCATCACTTTTATATAGTTAGAATCGACTTCTTGAAATGCACTGTAAATAACGAGAATGGTAATGATGATGGAAATGATTACTCCCATTGCGATAGAAGATGAAATGTTTGGACCGAAAATAACGATGATGATTGGACCGAGTGCAACTTTTGGCATTGCATTTAGGACGACGAGGTAAGGATCAAGTACGCGGGCTAGAAGTGGCATCCACCAAAGAAACGTGGCAATAATAGCACCGAGTACCGTTCCGAGAATGAAGCCTACTCCTGTTTCCAGCAATGTCGTCCATATGTGGACCCAAAGTGAACCGTCGATCCATTTCGTTAAGAAGAGATCCCAAATACTCGAAGGAGAACTAAAGAGTAAAGGATCGAGCCATTCTTTTTTGCTAGCTATTTCCCATAGTGCAAAGAAAAGAATAAGTAGTAAAAGCTGTAATGAGCGAGCAATCCAAGCACGCCTGCGTTCTTTCTTTCGAAATTGTTCATGTAGTTGTTTTATATTATCCAAGTCGTTCCAGCTCCTTCCATATATCTTGAAAGAGGGCTGGGAAATCGTAGTGATGGCGTGCTTCTAACGGTGATAAAGAACGGATACTTTCCGGGACGATAAAGGTTTTTGCGATTTTTCCAGGATTCGCTTGCAGTAAATAAATACGATCACTCATCGCAATCGCCTCTTCAATATCGTGAGTAACAAGTAGTGATGTTTTCTTATATTTATTTAGTAAGTTGAAAACGAGTTCTTCTAGTTTTAATTTCGTTTGATAATCGAGTGCGGAGAATGGTTCATCTAGTAATAAAATTTTCGGATCAGTTGCTAACGTTCGAACGAGAGCAGCACGTTGACGCATACCGCCGGATAGTTCACGAGGATATTGTCCTTCTACCCCATGTAGACCGACTTGTTTTAAAAGATTTAAAGTATGTTCTTTCATCTGTTCATCATAAATCTTTCGAATATGAAGTCCAAGCATAATATTTTCTTCAATTGTTTTCCACGGGAATAAGTAATCTTGCTGCAACATATATCCCATAGATGAAGTTTTCGTTGTAATTGGTTCACCATCTAAAAAGACGATACCATCAATTGGATCAAGTAGTCCAGCAATGATTGAGAGGAGCGTTGTTTTACCGCAACCACTTGGGCCGAGTATAGAAATAAATTCGCCTTCTTCCACTTGTAAGCTCATATCTTCGAGAATAAGTTTGGCATTCTCTTTTGCGAAAAAACAGTGAGAAACGTTACGTATTTGTAAAAAACTCATACACTTCGCCTCTATTTCTTAATAACGCTTTCGGCAATTTTTGTATTGACGAGCGCTTCATGTGGGACTTCTTTTTGTAATTCACCAGCATCTTTCATAATCGTTTGGAGCTGTTTCCATTCTTCCGCATCTAGTAGTGGATTTGTCGCATAAGAATGTTGTTTTTTATACCGTTCAATTACTTTTACTGTAATGTCTTTCGAAGTGTCTTTAAATAGCGGAGAAACAGCATCAGCAATCTCTTCTGGACTATGTGTATCAACCCATTGCTGTGCTTTATAGAGCGCACGTGTGAACTTTTCAGCAGCAGCTTTATCTTTCTTTAAGAAACTTTCTTTTGCCATGAACGTTGTATAAGGAACAGTACCAGATTCATTTCCGAATGAAGCGACGATATAACCTTTACCTTCTTTTTCGAATATGCTTGCAGTCGGTTCAAAGAGCTGCACAAACTCTCCTGTACCAGATGCAAAGGCATTTGCAATATTAGCAAATTCGATATTTTGAATTAAGTTCGTATCTTTCCGAGGATCAATTCCATTTTTCTTTAAAACGTATTCCCCAACCATTTGCGGCATGCCGCCTTTACGCTGTCCTAAAAATGTAACACCTTTTACGTCATTCCAATTAAAAGAGTCTAGTTTTTTACGTGAAACTAAAAATGTCCCATCTGTTTGTGTAAGCTGTGCAAAATTAATGACAGGGTCTTTCGCTCCTTGTTGATGAACGTAAATAGACGTTTCAGAACCGACGAGAGCAATATCAATTCCGCCAGATAATAGGGCGGTCATCGTTTTATCGCCACCAGCTGTTGTTTGTAGGTCAATATTTAGTCCTTCATCTTTAAAAAATCCTTTTTCAATCCCGACATATAATGGGGCATAGAAGAGAGAATGGGTAACTTCGCCAACGCGAATGTTTTGAGTTTGTTCTTTCGTACTTTCTTTTTTACTACTACAAGCAGCAAAAGTAAAAACAGCTAGTAACATGATGCAAAAAATCGCGATTAATTTTTTCACTATATAACACCTCCTAGAAGTCACTCTACAAGCATGATATGTAGGTAAGTGCCCATATGTGAGTGTAGATAGCAGGAATTTTTTGGGTGGTAAAGAAGTACAAATATAAGGGGTGATAAAATGGAGTACGAATACGATGATAGCGTACATTTACATCTTGATTATTTCGGGACAGAATGTGATATGGAATCGATCGCTTATAAGAGGAAGAATGAAGACGTATGGGATGTGTATTTTAATTTTGGAGTATACGGTATTCAGAAAGACGATGTAGAGTTAGGTAGGTTTATGGACGAATATGCCGGTTATTACGTTTTTTCTGTACATGCTCGCGATCTTAGTTGGGAATTTGGAAGTGCCCAGTTTGAAGAGTGGGTTTTGAAAAATCAGATAGTAGAAAAAACGCTACAAAAATAGGAGGAATTTTGTGATTGGATTTCTCATCTTATTATTTATTTTTGTGGCCGTATTTTTTATTATGCAAATGCTTATTTACCGATTCGCAAAGAAAAACATCCATAAATATACAAAAATAAAATGGTTTCATATGTGGCTACATATGAATATGAAAAAAGGACCGAGATTAGATTTTTTTGATTTTGTAGTTATAGTGCTCGTATGTATCGTATGGAAAATATGGCTGCTTCCTTTTATATAATACACATACTAATCATTTTCTCTTTTATCATAAAATAACGAAAAGAACCTGTCTTGTGGCAGGTTCTTTTCGTTATAGTAATAGTTGTTAAAAACGTGCAACGCCTGTTTATTAATTCTTTCGTATTTTTATGTGAAATCTTTAATAGTATTAAGGATTTCCAAAACATAGTTATTATATCATAAAGTGGAATGCTGAAATTAAGTTTTTCAAGAATGAGTAATTTGTATACCACAATTTAACTGTTGATTAAGGGAATATTAAGACAATACATTTATGGTAGAAGCAAGTATGCAGACGAAATATGTAATATATGTTATTTTAATAGAAATAGTTCTTTCGATGCGGGGGAAATTAAGACATAGAAACGAGGGAATGAATTGAAGTATGGTTCTACACTTTTTCATCTTCCAAAAAGAAATATATTAATTTCTAGCATTATAAGTAGTATGGTGACTTTATTAGTAATAACTATGCTGTTTATGATTTTAAAGGTTTTTAATTTAGACATGATGAAAGATCATTTAAATCAAAAGCTTGTTTTAAGTGTTATGATGATTTTCATATGGGGCATAACGTTTTATATTACGCATTTCAATAAAAAAGAGATGCCTATACTTAGAGCATCCCTGCGAGTGCATTTTATATTACTTTTATTAGCTCATACAGTAGCGTTATTTTATATTGTCATGCAAGTTAATATGAGTTTCATAGAGGCAATGAATTGGATTTACTTTTATAATATGCAGTTTATATTAAGTTTTGTAGTAATTTATGCAATATATATTCTTGTATATAATTTAATAGGTAAGGTTTTTCTAAGTATGGTTTTAACGAGCTGTACGTTAATCATTTTATGTATTGTGAATTATTTGAAGCTTATTTTCAGAGGTGATCCGTTATATCCTTCTGATTTCACACAAATTACGCATATGCAATCTGTTATACCGATGGTGATGGACTATTTTAGTTGGAGTTATATTTTTGTCATTATCGTAAGTATCGTAGCTTGTATTGTAGCAGGGATATATATGAGAAGGTATATTCAAAATGTAAAGATTCATCTAGGAATAAGAGCCTTATTAGTAGTAGGATCTATTTTTGTTCTATATGCGTACGGTAATTTTGCGAATACATTTATGAATAAAGTATTTCAAAAATCAGGTGTAGATTTTGTTTTGTGGAATCAAAATGAGAACTACGCTTCAAATGGTTTTGTACTTGGGTTTATTAGCAATTTAGATACAACAGTTATGGAAAAACCAAAAAATTATTCTAAAGAAAATATGCTTCAAATAGCAAACGATATAAAAAAACAATATAGTGGAAATGTAGGGAATCAAAAGAAAAAAGAGAAACCGAATATTATTTTTGTAATGAGTGAATCGTTTTGGGATCCGACGAAAGTAACCAACCTTTCTTTTAGTGAAGATCCTGTACCAAATTTGCATCATTATATAGAAAACTTTCCTGGGGGACAAACTATTTCTCCTACATTTGGGGGAAATACAGCGAACGTTGAATTTGAGGCATTAACAAGTTATTCAATGAGTTTGTTAAAGCCAGGTTCTATACCATATCAGCAGGTTATTACAAATAAGAAAGAAGTTCCATCAATCCCTACGGCGTTGAAAAAAGAAGGTTATTATACAAGTGCAATTCATTCATTTGGTCGCACATTCTTTAAACGTGACGATGTATATAAGGTGTTAGGATTTGATAAGTTTAATGCAGAGGACACGATGGAAAATGTGGATATTGATGGAGATTATATTAGTGATTTAGCGATGAGTAAAGAGATAATTGCTGAGTTAGAGGAACAAAAACAGCCAACATTTATTCATGCAGTTACGATGCAAAATCATTTTCCATTTACAGAAGGCCGATTTGGTGAAAACCTAATAGAAATTAGCGGTCTAGAAAATGAAGAATCAAAAGGAGAATTAGAGACGTATACAGAAGGATTAAGACGTTCAGATGAGGCACTTCAATATTTAATAGAGCAACTAGATAATTTAGATAGACCTACATTATTAGTATTCTTTGGAGATCATCTTCCATCATTAGGAACAAATAAATCTTTTTATAAAGAAAACGGGTATATAACGAATGAAAAAACACCGAGCGAACGTTTAGCGATGGCGCAAACTCCGTTATTAATGTATGCAAACTTTGATATGCCAAATGATAATTTAGGTTTAGTAAGCCCAATTCATTTTTCTAATCTTATTTTTGATTATGCAGGATTAAATAAATCCTTATTTTATCAATTTTTATCGGAACTTTACAAGGAAATACCAGTGCTTAGAGATGAATTAAAAGTTGATAAAAATGGAGAAGTAATCAATGATTTAACAAAGAAACAAAAAGAAATGTTAGAGCAATATAAAATGCTCCAATATGATTTACTCGTTGGAAATCAATATAGTACAGATATCCTCTTTAAATAAAAGAAACAAAAAGAACTTGTATAACGATACAAGTTCTTTTTTCATAGTATTTAACGGGGTAACCAGACAAGCTGGGTTTAGGGAGTATTACTTGTACATTTAGTATATATGAAAATGTAATCGTTTTATTTGTGTATTTGTGAGAAATGTGTGAATTTTATGTTTTATAAAAAACGATTATGTTAACTTTCATTCTTATATTGCAGTTGTTATGTTTGTAAAAATTTTATCAGTTCTTTATTTAATTCATCCGCTTGATCGATTGGTGAACCATGACCACTATTTGTAAGAGCATGTAACTGAGAATTTTTAATTCGTTGTTGCGTAAGCTCAGCACTTTTGTAAGGAATTAGTTGGTCGTGAACGCCGTGGAAGATTTTTGTTGGGACGTTAATTTTATTTAAATCTTTCGTTACATCTTCATTTGCAGCTGCTTGTAAAATTTTGATAAGGGCATAAGAAGCGGATTGCATACCGAGATAAGAAAACCATTCAAGGGTTGCAGCCCCTAAGTTTCTATTGAAAAAAGATAAAGATACGTCATTTAAAAATTTTGGTAAATTAGCATACATTTGATTAATGAGAGCATTTGCTTGTTCTTTCGGTACACCGTAAGGGGACTCTTGATTTTTAACGAAAGAGGGGGAGACAGCGTCAATTAATGCGAGCTTAGAAATGCGGCGCCCATGATAGCGAGACATATAGCGAATAGAAAGAGCACCACCAACTGAGAAACCGACTAATGTAGCGTTCTCTACTTGGAGTGCTTCTAGAACAATTGCGATATCATCGGCTAATCGATCATACGTGTAACCAGTCCATGGCTTATCAGATTGCCCATTCCCTCGTATATCCATGGCGATACAACGAAAGCCATGCTCTGGTAAAACATTGATTTGATATTGATACATTTGATGATTTAAAGGCCATCCGTGAACGAAGAAAACAGTCTTACTACCTGGACCAGGGTTAACGTCTTGCACAAAAATATGCACATCTTTCTCGACAGTAACAAACATAAAACTCCCCCTGTTCTATCAATAGGCTCCATTCTAAAAGCTTTGTTTTACTTTTTAGGCCGTCTATATAAAACATCCTCCATAATATACGTATTAATGATCATAGATTTTATGCTCTGTATATAGTCTAAATATATTGCGTTTTTGGTACGATTTTCCTCAAATGTTCGATTTATCTTTGTTTGTCTATGAAAATCATTTATTATAATAAATGGTATTCTTCGAGATATTATTTTGAAGGGGTGTTGAAGTGAAAGAAAGTTTTCTATCATATAAAGAAGAAGAAAGGAATGCAAAAATCCTTTTATGGGTGTTATATGTCATTGTTATTGTATATCAAATTTTCTATGCAATCGTATTAGAAGATAAATCAATAATGGATAAGGGATACAACATAATATGGCAAGTTATTTGCGGAGTAGCAATACTATGCGTGAATATATATTTACTGAAAAAAGAAAAGGCAAACCTTGTTAAATATGCATGGATATTTGCATACATAGGGATAGAAATCGCTAATATAATTTCGTATATTTTTTATAATAAGGCGGCGTTTGATGCGACAAATATAATAGAAATTATTCTCATTTTCTTTGTACCCATATTTTTAAATAAAAAATTTTATGTGTTTTTGCTTTCCTCTATTGTAGGAAAATATTTAATTTATTTATTTGTATTAGAGGAAATAAAAGCATTTATGTTCCTTATTATGTGTACACTTATGTTAATAGCTGCATATATCATTTTAAATCGATTTTTACAATATCTTTCAGCCGTAAAGGAAAGTATTGCGATTGCTAGTGAATCACAAAAATTAGCAGTAATCGGAAAAATGGCAGCGACTGTTGGACATGAAATTAAAAATCCACTGGCTTCATTAAAAGGATTTACGCAATTACAACGAGAGAAGCATGAAGAGGATCCTATTTATAAACGTATGATTTTTGAAATAGAAAATATGAATAATATGATAAGTGAGTTGATGGAAGTTGCTACATGCAAACCTTCTATTTATAAGAAACATGATGTAGGAAAAATTGTATTACAAGTAATAACAAGTCTTCGCGGAAAAATGAATGAATTAAACGTGCAGTTTATTTCTAATGTGGAAGAAAAAACAATAGAAGTTGAATGTGATGAACGAAAAATAAGAGGAGTCTTTTTATATACGATAAAAAATGCTTTAGAGGCAATGGAACAAGGTGGCATATTACATTTACAATTAGAGAATAAAGGGAAAGAATATGTAATAATCAGCGTAATCGATAATGGTCATGGTATTAAGCAAGAAAACTTAACCCGTGTTACAGAAGCCTTTTATACAACGAAACAAGATAAAATTGGTCTGGGACTTACGGTAGCGAATCGAATTGTCGCCGAGCACTTTGGTGAGCTGCATATTTCAAGTGAAAGAGATACTGGAACGAGAATAGACATCATTCTCCCAAGGAAGTGTGGAAATACTGAAATCCAAGTGGAAGAAAAGCTAGGAGTTACCATATGAATAAAGGCTATATATTTAAAAATGAAGAAATAAAGGCATTGAAAGTATTTTTAAGTTTATTTTTTATTATATTTTTTGTGTATGATCTTGCCTATGAATTTATCGTACCTTTAATCGCGGGAGAGCAAGAAGGCGTAGGAAAGTTTGAAGATGGTTTAGGTTTATGGCTTTACCTTTTGACGGTAGTATTGTTTTGCATTGGAATATACTTTATGAAATGGAAGAATGTTTTTGTGGTAAAGTATATTATTCTAATTGGCTATAATGTATTAGATTGTATCCATAACATTATGATTTATTATGGTAGCGATGCGGAATTTGACGGTGGAAATATAGTAGAAGTATTTTTTATTTTGTTCGCACCAATCTTTGTGAACAAAAGATATTTCTGGTTAGTTCCAGCGATACTTGTCGGGAAGTACGCTCTTACAGGAATCATTATTCAATCTTCTCTCGTTTTAATCCCAATGGCATTATATAGTGTATTTACTATTATATGTTGGATTATATTTTTGAGGGTTCAGTCTTACGTTCGTACGCTTGAGATGATGGACAAAGAAATAAAACAGACAGAAAAACTAGCAGCTGTTGGAAAAATGGCAACGGTTATTGGTTATAAGATTAGAAGACCTTTAGCAAACTTAAAAAAACTTGTGAATAAACAAGCCGACAAGCATCCAGAGGATAAAATTTATAGTGATATTATGAAACAAGAAGTAGATCGGATTCATATAATTGCTACAGAACTTAGTGGATTTGAGAAATCTAAATCACTAGAATCAGAAACTCATAACATACAAGAAATTATCTCTTATGTTATTCGAGTTATGGAAAAGCCTGCTTTAAAACAAGGAGTCCACATACAAGGTATTTACAGTAAAGACTTACCGTCCATTACATGTGATGAAAAACGATTAAAACAGGTCTTTTTTAATTTAATCAAAAATGCAATTGAAGCAATGTCAGTTGGGGGAACAATTACGATTAAAGTTACTGTAAAAGATGGAATCATCGTTCAAGTGAAAGATGAGGGATGTGGTATTCCGAAAGATAAAATTCCAAAGTTAAATGAAGCCTTTTATACAACGAAAGAAACAGGAACTGGTCTAGGTTTAGTAGTTACAGAAAAAATTATTAAAGACCACAATGGTAAAATGAGTTTTGAAAGTGAAGTTGGGGTTGGAACAACGGTTGAGGTTATGTTACCATTGCATTAAATAGAAAAAACATCACTTATTTGGAAGTAATGTTTTTGTGTTCTTCTTAGGTAGACGTTCTAAAAAAGAGGACGATAACGAAAAATAATATGTTGATAGTGTAAAAAGAAAATAATGGATGTTTTACTATGAAAAATATATAATGGCTTTGTCTGTTATTTGTTGTAGTTCATTTATATTTCTATTTGTTGACCCGAATCTCGGGTCTTTTTTTTATGAAATGAATTGCTATATGTCAGTGATTAGAAAAATAGAATATATATTCATGCTGTAATACTGGTAGCGCCAGTAAACTCGGTGCTACCAGTAGGTTCGTTTTCCGGCACAACGAAAGCATTTACGTTGGTACAGGTGGTGCTTTCACATTTCTCTATTTTTCTGTGATCGATTGTATTGTGTATATAAATTTAAAAAATGATAGCGTTAGAGCCACCATTTCTCCTGCGGAAGCAAAATAACATCCACATCAAAATTTTCTTTAAACCAATCATACATCAATGTCTCTTTCACTAAATATTCAGAGGCAGAGTGTGACACACCAATTAGAGACATATTCGTTTCTTTTACATAATCCATAATGAGCGAGTATTTATGTCGGCCGTAATCATTGTCGATATGGCAATGGATTTCTCCTGTAATATATGCTTCAGCACCTTTTTCTTCTGCTTCCTTCATTAAAGATACAACATCGCCACATCCAGCGATAATTGCGATTTTTTTGATGGAATCATGTCGTTTACCTTCGAAGTCTGTGTAAGGAATCTGGAAGAGTTGTTTTAGATGTTTTTGGAGTGCTTCTGTTGATGTTTCATCTATTTCACAAATAAGGCCAATTGGTTCTTGTTCTGGACCTCCATATGCAAAGTCGTCCACTACAGTAGCGTTTAATGCTTTTGCAATTGAAATACTCGTTCCATGCGTTTGATGAAAATCCATTGGTACATGACATGTATATATAGAAAGTTGTTTTTCTTTTATTCCTTGCAAATATTTTTCAGGAATTGGTATGAAACCGCGACCTGATCTTCCAAGCGGATCACCACACTCCATTACAAGGGGATGGTGCATAAAGAGTAAATCACCAGGTGTGGATTGTGAAATGAATGTTTCAAGAACGTCATCTGTAGGGAATACAGCTAAAAATACTTTGTTTACATTTTCAGATCCGTGCATCATAAGGCCGTTAAATAAATCTACAAAATTTGCTTCGAAAAATTGTTGCCAAGGAAATTTGATAGGATCATATACGGCTGGGATAAATCGACTAAAGGCACTATCTTTTCCGTATTTTTCAATTTGGAATAAGTGATTGAGTGATTGCTCTATTTTTTTTAAGGCTGGCATGTTTGATAATCCTCCTTAAGATGATTTTTGCTTTATGAGTTGTTTGTATTCTTCGTAGTAAAATAAGAAGCGGATAGGTAACAAATAAAACCTAGAATCCAGCCGATAGAAGGAGAATAGGGAAGTACATGCTGTAACAGTATTCCGCTAGAAATGAAGAAACTACCCAATAGACCTAATAACATAGGATATCGTTGTAGTTTGAACACGGATAGTAAACCTCCTTTCTCCTGCATGAACTATTCATAAAAGCTCGATTGCTGAAACTTTATCACATACATTGTATATTAGTCTTAATTTTCTGTATATAACTTTTGAGAAAAATGGTGATACAATATATGAATGATAAGAGAAGAGAAGAGAGGATGAAGATTAACGTATGTACGTTACTGTAACAGAAGCAGCATATAAAAAGATTATGGATACGATTCCAAGTGAAGCGAAATATATAAAGTTATTTTACGATAATGAAGGTTGCGGTTGTGTTATGAGCGGAATTATCGATTTAGTAGCTGTAGCAGAGAAAGATGAGCGCGATGTGGATATTGAATCAAGCACAATGAACTTTATCGCTGATCGTACAAAGCTTGTATTTATGGATGATAAGTTAACGGTTGATTGGCATGAAGGTGGAGGAACTTTTCAGTTAAAGAGCCCAAGCCAGTTTTATAATCCAAATATGAAGTTACACGTTCGAATATAGTAAAGGAAAGGTGATTCCAAAATGTATTTTGGAATCGCCTTTTTTATTTTATAAGTCGCTATTATTGTCGATTTTTGTTGATAAGTCGATATATTGAAAAAATCGCTGATATAAATGGAGTTACGCTGATATATTTGGGAAATCGCCGATATAAATGGAGTTGCGCCGATATATTCAGAAAATCGCCGATATAATTTCATTTACCAAAACGTTTCAAAAGTAAAAAGATTTTTTCACATAATGAAATGTACATGCGATTGAATTTTCTGTATAATCTTCTTTGCGGAGGGGATACGCATGAGAAGATGGGGAATTGAGTTGTTAATTTTAAGTGTTGTTATTATTTGGGGGATTAACTATACAATTGCGAAGTATGGACTTTTAGAATTTACAGCAATTGAGTTTACTGCACTTCGCATGATGGCGGCGGCACCGCTTCTGTTACTCCTTACCTTTTTTATTGAAAAGTCGGTTTATATGGAGCGAAAGGATATACCTAGATTAATTATCGTTAGCATTGTAGGTATTGTACTGTATCAAACGTTATTTATGGAAACTGTCAAATATACATCTGCTACAAATGCCTCTTTACTCATTTCTATTTCACCTATTTTTACAACTGCATTTGCGATTTTCTTGAAACAAGAAAAGTTTTCTTCTCGAAAGTTAATCGGTTCTATGACTGCCTTTGTTGGTGCAGCATTAGTTTTAGTAGCAGGACATTCGCTTACTAGTTCTTTTTATGGCAATGGAATTGGACTGATTACATCAATATGCTGGGGGCTTTATCCTGTTTTAGCAGGACCATTAATTAAAAAATATTCAGCATTACGTGTTACAGCATGGTCTGCATTAGTGGGTGCGATTCCGCTATTATTGTTAAGTGGTCCACATGTGTTTGTCATGCCATTTCACATTACTCACGGAATGACACTATTTGCTTTACTATATTCTATTTTCTTTGTAACAGTATTTGGTCTAGTAATGTGGTATGTTGGTGTTCAAAAAATTGGGGCGTCACATACGATGGTATATATGTATATAACGCCGCTTGTAGCGGTTTTATTTGCAGCTGTCTGGGCAAATGAATATGTATCGTTTCAACAAATCATCGGTGGAATTATCATTTTTGTCGGTCTATGGTTTGTGAAATCGGAGAAAGTAAAAGTTCATTCTATTGCAGGGGAACCTATATCAAAATAGGAAAACAGATCACCTATGATCTGCTTTCCTATTTTTTTATTTTTGGTAAGAAGATGAGAAATAAGATAGCAGTAATAAGTGGAATTAAGTTTAAAAATGGAATACGGAAGAGTGTAATAAGAATAATACCTGGAAGAAGAACACCGAGGACAGCGTAAAAAATGCTATGGTTTTTCGTGTACCAATACAATGAAAGTCCAATAAGTGCAGGGATAATGAGGTGAATGAGAGCCATTAAAAAATAAATCATTAGACGCCCCCTTTATTTGTGTGCTTATTACATCATATCCGTATGTTCATAGATTGATATCATTTTTTTCATAAATGGACGAAAAAAGTTTGAAAAACCGTCACAAAATATGAGAATATGATGTTTGAAATCTTGTATAATATTATTTCCTAAAAACATTTAAACAACATAAACATACTGTTTATGTTGTTTTTAATTTGAGTGAAATGGATGTAAGGAATATGAATTTGAAAGAAATTTTTTGTTGGATAGATAAGAACGAATGAAGAGAGGTACAGCATGATTAGTATGTCACTAAGATCATTTAAAATCCAATCGTATTATATACTAGGTATTTTGTTACTCGGTTGGATGTTAACACCGTTTTCAGCACACTTTTTAGGCGCTGGAATTGGGCTTATTGTAAGTATGTATTGCGTTTGGCTTTTAGGGAGACGAATTGAGAAGCTTGGAGATAGTATTGTAAAGAAGACGAAAGCACCGACACTCGGTATGTTTAACCGTTTTGCAGCTGCCATTTTGGGTGCTATTATTATGTACGAAATTGAGCACCACATGGTTATGTGGGCATTTGCAGTAGGGATTATGGGCGGTTATTTCTTAATTGTTGTGAATTTAGGTTACTATAGCATGAAAGATGAGAAAGAACTAACAAAGAGCTAAAAAAGATAAAAGACTTTTTTTTAGATGGAATAGATGATCCAGCCACGGATAGAAGCGGTCAGGGCCTTTTTTAGCACCATACGATGTGAAACCCGAGAGATGTAGCGAGTAGGGATATAATGTATATTTATAATCAAGGTCACAGATGAAGAGATTAGCGTTTCACTTTATATAAGATATAGAAAGAAGCTTACGTTTTCACGTAAGCTTCTTTTTTATGTAAGTGTGTGTAATCGTTAAGCCGCATTGGGTTTTGTCGGTGAGTACGCGAAACTTTACGGTTACACGACACTTATTCATATGAGTAAAGGGTTATTTCAACAGAAAGTTTTAATTTAAGCGATTGGACCGCCTAAGTTAATAATGTCTTCAGATACGCTGTCGAACTTTTTGAAGTTAGCTTTGAATTCGTTTGCAAGTTCGATTGCTTTTGCTTTGTAAGCAGCTTTATCAGCCCAAGTTTGTTCAGGCATTAACACTTCGTCAGGTACACCTGGTACGTGAAGTGGAACTTCAAGACCGAAGATGTCATGTTTAGCTGTTTCAGTTTTCGCAAGTTCACCGTTTAATGCAGCTTGAATCATTGCACGAGTGTAACCTAAGTTCATACGTTTACCAACGCCGTATTCGCCACCAGTCCAGCCAGTGTTTACTAAGAATACTTTCGCATCGTGTTTCTCAATTTTTTCACCAAGCATTTCAGCATAGCGAGATGCATCAAGTGGTAAGAATGGTGAACCGAAGCAAGTTGAGAATGTTGCTTGCGGAGATGTAACACCGCGCTCTGTTCCTGCTAGTTTACTAGTATAACCACTTAAGAAATGATACATAGCTTGTTCTTTTGATAACTTACTGATTGGAGGCAAGACGCCAGATGCATCAGCAGTTAAGAAAATGATTGTATTTGGGTGTCCAGCAACACTTGGCAGTACGATATTGTCGATCGCATGCATAGGGTATGCAGCACGAGTATTTTCTGTTAAAGTAGTATCGTTATAGTCTGCGATACGCGTTTGGTCATTAATGATAACGTTTTCTAAAACAGATCCAAATGTGATTGCATCGAAAATTTGTGGTTCTTTCTCGTGAGAAAGGTTTACACATTTCGCGTAGCAACCGCCTTCAATATTGAATACACCGTTATCAGACCAACCGTGCTCATCATCACCAATTAATTTACGATTTGGATCAGCAGATAATGTTGTTTTACCTGTTCCAGATAAACCGAAGAATAATGCTACATCGCCTTCTTCACCTACGTTTGCAGAACAATGCATAGAAAGAATATCTTGTTCAGGTAATAAGAAGTTCATAATAGAGAAGATTGATTTTTTCATTTCTCCAGCGTATTCTGTACCACCAATTAATACGATGCGTTTTTCGAATGAAACCATAATGAATGCTTCAGAGTTTGTACCGTCAACAGCTGGATCAGCTTTGAAATTCGGTGCAGAAACAATTGTGAACTCTGATTCATGAGTCGTTAATTCTTCTTCAGTTGGACGAATGAATAATTGATGTACAAATAAATTGTGCCATGCATATTCGTTAATAACTTGAATTGGTAGGCGGTAATTGCGGTCAGCGCCTGCAAATCCTTTGAAGACGAATAACTCTTCTTTTTCTTTTAAGTATTCTAAAACTTTAGTATATAATTTATTAAAATGTTCTTCAGAAATCGGTTGGTTCACAGCTCCCCAAGCAATTTTGTCAGCAACCGATGCTTCTTTCACAATAAATTTATCTTTAGGAGAACGTCCTGTATATTTTCCTGTTGAAGCAGAAACGGCACCAGTAGAAGTTAATTTCCCTTCATTTCGCATTAATACTTTTTCCACTAATTGCGGAACACTTAGTTGAATCTGTGCATTGCTTCCGTTCAATAATTCGTGTAAACCAATTTGGACATTCACAGTACTCATATTTATATACCATCCTTTTCATTTAATGAAATATTTCTCGTAATCCCCAACAAGAGTATAACACAATTATATAAATAATGTATACTATTTATTTCTTTTTGTTTGTGTGAATGCATTATTTCCTTATTAATATTTCATTTCAGGCGTATTGAGAAAAACTTTCAGGAAAATGTGAATATTAATTGACAAATGAATATCATTTCTTTAGTATAGGTTGGGACGGATACTCTCTTATCCCGAGCTGGCGGAGGGACAGGCCCGATGAAGCCCAGCAACCTCACTTGTATTGATAAATGCAGGTGAATAGGTGCTAAAACCTGTGCGAGGCTACAGGTCTCGAACGATAAGAGCGAAGGGCAAAAAGCAGTATGCAAGTAGCAAATTAAACCTTTCCTCTATGTAAAGTAGGAAAGGTTTTTCTGTATGCTTGTGTGGGAGAATAAATGTATGTCGCAGTTTGTGGCAAATTAAGGATGAGTTCCGTACAATATATACAATTACTGTAGGGAGGTTTACCACATGACAAAAAAACGTCATCTGTTCACATCTGAGTCTGTAACTGAAGGACATCCAGATAAAATTTGTGACCAAATTTCTGATTCAATTTTAGATGCGATCTTATCAAAAGACGCAAATGCACGTGTAGCTTGTGAAACAACTGTAACAACTGGTTTAGTATTGGTAGCGGGGGAAATTACGACTTCTACTTACGTAGATATTCCGAAAATCGTTCGTGAAACAATTCAAGGCATTGGTTACACACGCGCAAAATACGGATTCGATGCAGAAACTTGTGCTGTTTTAACATCTATCGATGAGCAGTCTGCTGACATCGCTATGGGTGTTGACCAAGCGCTAGAAGCACGCGAAGGTCAAATGACTGACGCTGAGATTGAGGCGATTGGTGCAGGAGACCAAGGTTTAATGTTTGGTTTTGCATGTAATGAAACACAAGAATTAATGCCACTTCCAATCTCGCTTGCTCACAAATTAGCTCGCCGTTTAACTGAAGTACGTAAAGATGATACATTATCATACTTACGTCCGGATGGAAAAACGCAAGTTACAGTTGAGTATGATGAAAATGGTAAACCAGTACGTGTTGATACTATCGTAATTTCTACACAACATCACCCAGATGTTACATGGGAAGAAATCGATCGCGATTTAAAAGAGCACGTAATTAAAGCTGTAGTACCAGCAGAATTAATGGATGGAGAAACGAAATTCTTCATTAATCCAACTGGCCGCTTCGTAATTGGTGGACCACAAGGTGATGCTGGTTTAACAGGACGTAAAATCATCGTTGATACTTACGGTGGATACGCTCGCCACGGTGGCGGTGCATTCTCTGGTAAAGATGCAACGAAAGTTGACCGTTCTGCAGCATATGCAGCTCGTTATGTTGCGAAAAACATCGTAGCAGCTGGTCTTGCTGAAAAAGCAGAAGTACAACTTGCATACGCAATCGGTGTAGCACAACCAGTATCAATTTCAGTTGATACATTCGGCACTGGTAAAGTATCTGAAGACGTACTAGTAGAACTAGTTCGTAACAACTTCGATCTTCGCCCGGCTGGTATTATTAAAATGTTAGACTTACGTCGCCCAATTTACAAACAAACAGCAGCTTACGGCCACTTCGGACGTACTGATGTAGATCTATCATGGGAACGTACAGACAAAGCTGCAGCTTTAAAAGAGCAAGCTGGTCTATAATATATGAAAAAAAGCTTTGCGCGGTGAGCGCAAAGCTTTTTTTATTTATAATTACGTTGGAATAAAGCGAAGAGTTCAATGTCATGCCAAGTGCCGTTGCGGAATATAGCTTCTTTACAAGTTCCTTCATGTTGAAAACCAAGTGATTTATATAATTTAACTGCTCTATCGTTAAAAGAAAATACTCGTAAAGAAAGGCGATGTAAATTTAATTCTAAAAATGCATAATCCAATAATAGGGTTAAAGCTTCCTGCCCATAACCTTGTCCCCAGTAATCCTTTTTACCAATATCAATAATGCATTCAGCGTTTCGATTATACGAATCAATATGAATTAAAGAAGTAATACCAATTGGAAGATGCGTAGCTTTTTCTTCAATGATATAGCTCTTAGAGTTCGAAGAATGAATAAATTGCTGGCAAAGTTTTTCTGTGTCTTGAAAGGAATATTTATCAAGAGTAAGTGTAGTTGAACTCATAACGTCTATATCATTATGCCATTTATAATATGTTAGAATATCATCTTCGGAAAACTTTCGTAACTGGATACGGTTGGACTCAAACAATGTAAACACCCCTTTTGTATTTACTGGTTTTTATTCATTATCTCAACACACGAACTACAATAAATTTGTCCTTCTAATTCAATATACTTTTTCATATTCGTCATGCCATTCGCCGGAAAGGGCATATGAATCCACGCTTTTTCATACGTTTGTATTTCTGTTTTACATGATTTACAAAAGATTGATTTCTTTCTGAACATATGTAATCAACCTTTCATTTGACGTGCTTTACTTGCGCAAAAGGCACTACTTAGTAAAAATAGTGTCGCAAATATAATGCTTACTAATGTAGCGTATGGAATTGCGCCTTTTAAGGAAAAGCCGACAGTGATTGAAGCGATGAATAAGAGGATAAATGTTGTTGTTAATTTTTTATAAAGTTCCATACTATGTAGACCTCCAATTTATTTTTTAGTACAAGTTTTAAAATTGAATTCTATTATGTAGAAAATATAAAGAGTAGCTAAAGATGTGTAGTCTAGGAGTATAAGAAAGTACACTTTCCTTTTTGTGGGTTAGTATACTTATATTGTATCATGCCGCATGAGTGGCTTCATACATAATTGTGTAAAGGTATGTATGATAAAATGAAGAAAAGTCTTTAAGAAAGGAAAGATAAAAAATGAGTGTAACTGAACATAAAAAGCAAGCTCCAAAAGAAGTGCGTTGCAAGATTGTTACGATTTCCGATACACGTACGGAAGAAACAGATAAGAGCGGACAACTATTACATGAATTGTTAAAAGAAGCGGGACATAAAGTAACTTCTTATGAAATTGTAAAAGATGATAAAGAAAGTATTCAGCAAGCGGTGTTAGCTGGTTATCATAAGGAAGATGTAGATGTTGTATTAACAAACGGCGGTACTGGTATTACGAAACGTGATGTCACAATTGAAGCAGTATCAGCGTTATTAGATAAAGAAATTGTTGGATTTGGTGAGCTGTTCCGTATGATTAGTTATTTAGAAGATATCGGAAGCAGCGCAATGTTAAGTAGAGCGATTGGTGGTACAATTGGGCGCAAAGTAGTCTTCTCGATGCCAGGGTCTAGCGGAGCGGTTCGACTTGCGATGAATAAATTAATTTTACCGGAATTAGGCCATATTACATTTGAGCTGCATCGCCAATGAGTAAGTGTGCTGGAATTGTATTAGCGGGCGGTATGTCGAGTAGATTTGGTGAGCCGAAAGCGTTAGCAATTTGGAAGGGAACTACTTTTGTTGAGCATATTGTGAAAGTGATGGGAACTACTTTGCAAGACATTGTAGTAATTAGCCATACTGATATAAAAGAGCGAGTAGAGCAATTCGTACAAGTTCCTGTTATAGAAGATATCCCGCACTATAAAGGAAATGGACCGCTTGCGGGCATTGTATCAGGTATGGAATACATAGAAGCAGATTGGTACGCTATTATGCCTTGCGATGCACCAAACGTTTCGCATCAATGGTTTGCCATTTTACTAGAGCAAACGAGCAATGAATATGATGCGGTTGTACCTATTATTAATGGAAGAAAACAACCGCTACTTGCGGCGTATCATAACCGCGTGAAAGAAAAGATTTATGCTTTACTTCAGGAAGAAAAAAGAAGTATGGGCCAGCTTTTATCACTATGTAATGTGAAGTATGTTTCTGGAGAAGATGTACAGGCGAATGCGGATTGGTTTATAAATGTAAATACGAAAGAAGAATATGTGCAGGCTCAAAAAGACCTTTCAAATGAATGAAAGGTTTTTTGATATACAGAATTGGGGAACAATTGCTGTATAAAGGTATGTGAGTAAGTTGATTTTAAGGGGAATTCTTAAAATCATTATACAGTTTAAAATACTGTATAACCATATATTAATTTTTATGGGTTTTTATTACAAGTCTGTTTAGTTATGTTTATTTTTGATATAATTAATATAGAAATAAAACAATGTTTAACCTTATGTATCATTTATTAAACTAAAATTTATGACTATGTAATAAACTCCCTTCGTTTTTTTGAAGGGAGTTTTTCTATTTAAGCAAGCAACTCTGATGCGTTATGCTGCAGGACTTCTTCATATTGGTTAAGCAAACCGTGAAAGATCTCATCCCAGCTCTTTGATTTCGCAAAAGATGAAGCTGCTATTCCCATCTGCTCAAGTTTTTCTTCATTTTGTAATAAAAAATAAATGGATGATAGAAATGCATCTTCATTTTTAGGCGGACAAAGAACTCCCGTTTTTCCATCTGTAATAATATTTTTAACCCCGCCACTATTTGCACCAATTACAGGTGTACCGCATGCGAGTGATTCAAGTACGACATTTCCGAATGTTTCAGTAGCTGATGGAAACACCATTATGTTAGAACAAGCATATGCTTCAGCTAAATCTGTACTTTGTAAATAGCCAGTAAAAGTGATATTTGTTTTCGGAACAGCTTCACGTAAACTTGTTGCTAGAGGACCGTCTCCTGAAATGAGCCAATGAATATCGTTTCGAGTATGTGCTGTTTTAACGATAAGGTGTTGCAGCGTATCAATATCTTTTTCAGGAGCAATTCGTCCAACATAGGAAAGGACATACTTCGCTGTAATATTATATTTTTTTCGGAATAGGTCTGTATTGTAAGCAGGATGAAAGAGTGTGCAATCTACACCACGTCCCCATATAGAGAGGGTCTGAAAGCCTTTGTTTTTTAATTGATGTAATGTTTCAAAGGAAGGTACAAAATTTTTTTGCATATGACTATGAAACCATTTTAAATAGTTCCACAGCATATTGGAGAGGAATTCGATTTTGTAATAACGTAAATAGGCATCGAAATCAGTATGATAAGAACCGACAACTGGGATGTTTAACTTTTTTGCATAATACAATCCACAAAGTCCCATGTTGAAAGGTGTGGCAATGTGAATAATGTCAGGTTTAAAGGAAAGTAGTTCTCGTTTAATGCGCGGAGTAGGAAAAGAAAAACGACATTCTGGATATAATATTGTTAACGGGATACTTCTCATCTTATTCACATTCGCTACAAAATTATCTTCAGCTGTATGCTGAGGAGCGAAAACAGAATAGGCGATCTGTTCTTTCTGAAAATATTGTGTTAATCGCTCTAACGTTTTCGCAACCCCGTTAACTTGTGGCGTAAAAGTATCGGTAAAAATGGCGACTCTCATCATATCACTCCTTTATGTGAAAAGTGGGATGAATTGATAAAAAGAGATGATGCCAGAGCAAGTGCCAAGGCACATACCGACGAATACATCTGACGGATAGTGAAGTCCTAAATAAATACGTGAAATACCGACGCATAATGCTAACGGTAATAGGAAAGCAAGTAAGCTTGGATTATAGCAAATAAATGGAATGAAGACAGAGAAAACGGCTGTTGTATGACCAGACGGGAAAGAGTGGTCTTTTAATGGATGGACTGGATATTTTGCATCCTGAATTGTTAAATAAGGACGTTTTCGCGGATACCACCTTTTTAATATTTGCACAGGAATATGGCTAATTGCTAACGAAATAGCAGTTGCAATTGCAGCTTGATGCAAAGTTCCCTTTGCGAAAATTAAAAAGAACAGTGTGAGTGCGATGGAGAAAGTCGCGCCACCGATATGAGTAATATTGCTGAAAAAGATATTTAATGTTTTTTGATCAAAGTAGCGGTTAATTCCTCTGAAAATGTAACATTCTATTTTATATAATCCACTGACCTTCATAAAAATTCTCCTCCCTCATCTACATATATATGGAGATATTAGCTTTTATTTTAAT
This sequence comes from Bacillus sp. JH7, assembly GCF_001563515.1. Lineage (NCBI taxonomy): Bacteria > Bacillati > Bacillota > Bacilli > Caryophanales > Bacillaceae > Bacillus > Bacillus sp. JH7. Next base: position 110,101 of record NZ_LPUS01000001.1, read on the forward strand.
AAGATTTTGTTGAGGGAGTAATAATGTTTTGTAAAGAAAAAGTTAGATTTTATATAAAAAAAGCTGCCAATCTTATGGCAGCGGAAATTTACTTCTGTAATGATTTATAATATTGACCTTTTTCAACGTATTGCGTGCGAATACGCTCCATATCTTTACGGTCTTCTTCTGTTAATTCACGAATGACTTTCGCGGGACGACCGAAAGCTAACGTGTTCGGCGGAATTTTCTTTCCTTGTGAAACGAGGCTTCCAGCGCCGATAAAAGCTCCTTCGCCAATTTCAGCACCATCTAATATAATAGATCCCATTCCAATTAAAGCATCTTTCTTAATATGGCAACTATGTAAAATGACTTGATGCCCAATTGTTACGTCGTTTTCTAAAATAAGAGGATACTGCGGGCTTTGGTGAAGTGTACATTGGTCCTGTACATTTACTCGGTCTCCAATGATTGTCGGTGACACATCACCACGGATGACTGTATTAAACCAAATACTTGATTCCTCGCCAACGGAAACATCGCCTGTAATCGTAACATAGTCAGCGATAAAAGCACTACTCGCAATTTTCGGTTTTTTTTCTTTGTAAGGATATATCATGTAAAGTCTTCCTTTCCTAGAGACTAGTTTTAGTGTATCAAATTATGAGAAAGAGTGAAATGGAGGAGAGCCGTATGTGGAATTATGAAGCGGAGGAAGCAAAAGCTGTCATTGTTATTGTGCACGGCGCAATGGAATATCACGGACGTTACGAAGCAGTTGCGGAAATGTGGAATCATATCGGCTACCACGTCGTGATGGGGGATCTTCCGTCACATGGAACGACTTCAAGAAATAGAGGACATATTGATTCATTTGATGAATACATAGAGGAAGTTAAATTATGGGTGAAAGAAGCAAGAAAGTATAGGTTACCTATTTTTCTATTCGGTCATAGTATGGGTGGTCTTATTGTCATTCGTATGATGCAAGAAACGAAGAGAGAAGATGTAGAAGGTGTTATTTTGAGTTCGCCTTGTTTAGGGGTAGTGACTGGACCCTCTGCTCCGCTTCAATTTGCTTCAAAAATATTAAATGTTGTGGCTCCAAAATTGCAATTTGCAACGAATCTTACGGTGGAAATGTCAACACGTAACCATGAAGTAAGAGATGCAATGGAGAATGATTCTTTGTTCTTGCGCAAAGTATCAGTACGTTGGTATAGTGAATTGATCAAGTCTATCGAAATTGCTCATAAAAAAATAGATGATTTTCCAGATGTTCCGCTCTTGCTAATGCAAGCTTGTGAGGATAAACTTGTAGATAAAACACGTGTCCGCACTTGGTTTGATAATGTTAAAATAAGTGATAAGGCTTTTAAAGAATGGCCGAATTGTTATCACGAGCTATTAAATGAGTATGAGCGTGATGAAATTTTGAGTTATATTCAGTCATTTACTGAAATGCATGTCAATAATATAGTAAAAACAAACAAATAAATCATTATTTGTACATTTAATAGAGGAGATGAAGGAAGAAGTGAACGTACCGAGTAATCCCATAACGCTCATGGCGAAAGTATACCGTGATGTGTTTCCGGTTGTACACCATGAGCTAGCGATGTGGAAAGAGCGTGCCTACCATATTCCGAATGATGAGCTTCATAGTCAGGCAATCGCAAGTATTGAGCATAAAACGTTTCATTGCGAGGGCGGTGGCATTTTAGCTCTGCTAGCAAATGAACACCGAGAAGAATGTATTCGTTTTATCGTAGCGTATCAAACGATCAGCGACTATTTAGATAATTTATGTGATCGCAGTACATCACTTGATCCAAATGATTTTGCCGCACTGCATGAATCGATGTTAATGGCATTATCACCTGAAGTAGAAGGCGGCGGTAATTATTATCGTTATCGTGATGATCAAGATGATGGTGGTTATTTAGATGAACTTGTTGAAACATGCCAAGATGTTTTAAAGAAAACGAAGCACTATGACAAAATTGCTCCTGTTCTTCATGAACTTGCTTGTTATTATTGTGATTTACAAATTCATAAACATGTAAAATTAGAAGAAAGAGAACCACGATTACAAAAGTGGTTTGAAGCGCATAAAGAAAACTTACCAGAGATGAGTTGGTTTGAATTTTCAGCATGTGCCGGTTCTACACTTGGAATCTTCTGTCTTGTCGCATATGCCTTTCATGATGAATTACATGATGAAGATATTGCGAAAATTAGACAAGGATACTTCCCTTACGTACAAGGGCTTCATATCTTACTTGATTATTTCATTGATCAAGAAGAAGACCGTATAGGCGGAGATTTGAATTTCTGTAGTTATTACGAAAACGAGCAAGCAATATTAGATCGGATGAAACATTTTGTAGAAGAAGCGGAGAAGAGTATTGGTGATTTGCCTCATGCGAAGTTTCATCGCCTTATAAGCCGAGGGTTACTTGGTATTTATTTATCAGATCAAAAAGTATCAGCACAAAAGAATATGCACAAAATGGCACGGCGCATTGTAAAGTACGGAGGCCTCACTTCACGATTCTTCTATTGGAACGGGAAGATGTACCGAAAGAAAACAGCGCAGTGATGAAGAAAACCACTCATGTAGAGTGGTTTTCTTTTCATTATGATTGTATTTTTGAAAATACATATATAAGAAGTTCAATCGCAAAAATCACTAATACAGATAATCCAAATAAAGGCATGACAGCGCCCAGTATAACCATCATGATAAAGAAAACGAATATACTGTTCTTATCTCTTTGTTTTGGAGGTGCTGCTAATTTTCCTTTCGGCTTTCTTGCTAACCACATTTTTACCCCGTAATAAATAAGAAGTAGTAGAGATAATGTCGTTAGTAAGCATAATATTTTATTTGGCCATCCAAATAAATGTCCTTCATGAAGCGGGATGCCGTAAGTGAACCATTGTGCAAGTAATCCATAATCACGATAGTCCGTTTTGGAAATAAGCTTTCCGCTATATTGGTCAAAGTAAGCTGTTATCTCTTCATTTGGTGCAACATGCATACCTGTAATACCAGAACCGCTCGATTTCGAAACAGTGAATACACCTTTCGGATCAGCTGGTAGTGAGATAACGTATGGCTTCTTTATTTCAATTCCTTTTTGTAATTCATCGACAGAAATTGTTTTTGGCTTACTCGAATTCGATTCAGGAGGAGCTTCTTTTCTTGTTGCCCATGGCAATTCTTTTACCTTTGATTCAGGCGGTGCCATATACAACTTTGGATATCCAATCGATTCATTCGACGATGCGATCTTATAAATTTGGTTACCCATAAATCCTGACCATGGCAATCCAGATGCGACTAACAAAACGAGTGGAATTGTAAATATAATACCGATAATAGAATGACGTCTTTTTGCTTTTTCTCGCTTATTGGATGATGGTGTGTTTTTGAATTGGCGTATACTCATGTACAATCCGGTTACGATTAAAAAGATTGTCCAGCATGCCGCGAGTTCTACAGTATAGTTGACGACAGTGCCACCGATTAAAAGAGAACTATGTAATTCCCTCATTATATTCGCAAACGTTTCACTTGCGTTTTGATCTCCGACAATTTGATTATTGCTATCTAAATATACATACTTTTGTTGCCCCGTATATTCATTTGCAATCGTAAGCCTCGTATTATAATCCCCATTAAACTCACTAATTTTCGCCACACTATAATGTGGATATTTTTTCTCGGTTAAGGAAATAGAATCAGACATCGAAATAGATTCTGTTTGGGCGCTCTTCCCAAAATATAAATCTTTATAGATGAAATCTTCAACCTCTTCCCGAAATAAATACCCAATTCCGCTCAGTGACAACGTAATAAGAAGCGGTGTAATAAAAAGTCCAGCATAAAAATGCCAACGCCAAAAAATGTAATGAAGCGAACGATTTACTTTCATACTTTCAGTTCCCCTAACCTTCCCTATATGAATAACTACGTATTTAATATAGCGAGATTAAGTGTGATTACTTTGAAAGAATTGTGAAGAAAGTTAAAAGTTTTGGGGATTTTTATCAGCAAGACATACAATACGTAATGCAAAACTTAGTTGAATGAATTAGCTCTTCATTTCCTTTTTGTAGCCTGATTTGAAGTGCCTTTTGAAAATAAGATAAGGCAGTATGGAAGTCACCTGCATCTAATTTACTTTTTCCGTAATTAATGATGCTATAGTATTAAATCAATTTTTAAATTTATTTAATTACTCAAATCCTGAATCTAAAATATTTAATTGTTCAGCTGTTATTCACTCCTTTCTTATATGTAACAAGATATTCAGTTCTTGCTCTAATTTAGCAATTGACTTACTTTTGGTGTAAGCTTCATTTCTTTCCTCTAAAAGAAGCAGCTCATGTTCCGCAGCAGTGTGTTCCTCTATGATGCCAACGCATTTTGCAGTTAACCTTTTCTCTACTTCATCTACTAAAAAGGAAATATTTATAATCAAAATCAAATAAAAAGAATATTCTGTCTATTATTGAGAAAAATATATTTAACTATAATCACCTTTGGTAATATGTTACAAATATATACAGGTGTTTCAAAATTTGAAATATACTAACAATTAAAGGCGAGGTAATTTTATGGGGAAAACTCAATTGAATTTTAAAAAGGCAGGAATTATTACATTAACATCAGCTATGTTATTTGGCGGACTTTTGCCAACTATTTCTCATGCTGAAGAAAGTAACATAGCAAAACTTCAAACATTCTCTTTATCTAACATGCCAGAAAAGGCAAAAAACATTGACTTAAATGAATTAAAAGAAACGGGGGAAGAATATTTAAGTGAAGAAGAGGTAAGGTCAATCGATCCATATCAATTAAATTTGATATTTAAAGAATTAAAAGATGAGATAAAGAATGGGAAATATACTCATGCTGAATTGAATCAAATTGCTAGTGACAAGATAAAAAATAGCACAGCAAAATCCCCTAGTTTATATGGTTACGATATACCAGGAATGCCTGATTTAACAGAAGCGGAAATTTCGTTAGCAAAGAGGCATCCTATTGAATTCGTAACTTATGGAGGATGTTCAATTGATGCTCTTAATGAAGCGAAGAAATATTATGGTGGTGATCAACTTACTAAGGGAAATGGTGATGCGTTTAGACATGCTTATTGGAATGCGATTTTAGTTCCGAACATGGGTGGTTCTAGTGGTGCTGTATATGGCGAAGAAAGAGCAAAAGCTTGGACTGATGCTCATGAACAATATTCTGTTGGTATTGATAAAGAAATGGATCTTCATAACAATTGGTTTGGAAGATCTGTAGCAATGAATAATTATTATTGGACTACGTCAAAATATAGCAGTTACATGAGAGAAAGAGTGAGTAAAGGTTCTTTAGCACGAATAGTTAATAATCAATTAGTGGCGACAAATGGTGTTACTGGTAAGTAATGCACAGAATGAATGTGAGAAGAAGTAAGTATCCTATAGTATTGTCTTTATATTTTACTTAGTGATATTCTTTAAATTAACACCTTGAAAATACATATTTGCATAAAAAAGGAGACAAAGATTTTGAAAAAGAATTTAATACTGATTTTTTGTCTAGCTATTTTATTCATATTGTCTGCTTGTCAAAAAGAATACAAAGGAAAATATGTGAAATGGGGCGACACTGTAGAAACTGTTGACACAGAAAGATTTGAAAGAAACAATATTCCATATAAAGTAGAGGGCAATAAGGTGTATGTTCCAGAAGATGCATTTGATGATGCTATAGTATGTTGTTCTTAGGAAGTTGCGTTCCATGAATAGGTAGCAGTAAAACTCCAACATGGTGCTATGTTGGAGTTTACTAAATTTGAGAGGGTGAAGCAATTGCGAGGTTACTCATTCAACAAGCAGGATGTACAAATAAAAACAGAACCGCTTGTGGATCAATAGTTTAGAAGTAGAGGATATTAAAAAAGGTTTTCAGAATTTAAAGCCTGGTTCAGATTATGAGCGCATGTTCGCTGAAGTGCAAGTACATCAAATTAGCGATTGGATTATTGGAATGAATGTTAGTAAGTTATATACACTGACGTAAGAAAGGCATTCAAGGTGTTTATACGAGTATAAACACCTGCGTTATGTTTGATAAACAAGCGACAGCAGGAAATTAAAAACTTTAAACCAACGCCTTTCTTTGAATTGGAAGCGCAATTTACTTTTGAAAACGGTGTATACAAAGGATGTTATAAAGAGAGATTTACAACTAAAGGTGAATTAATGAACTTACTGCAGCAACATAATCTTTCTGAAAACAATAGCCAGCAAGATATATTCATTTGGACCCCCTTATATTTTCTACATACATCCTAACAACCGCTTTCGCAAGACATTGAGAAGAAGCAACAAAATCCTCACTAGCCACAACATTCAAATCAGTACATGCGATAATTACCGTATCAACTTCCTCTCTCAATTGTAAAACGAGCGCATTCCACAATTCGCGAGCTTCTTCAATCTCTCCAGATTTAATGCAAGTAATAATTTGATTAATGCTTTCCTGCCATTTTTCATGATGAATGTATTCTATATTACGCTTTGTAATCCCATCTTGGTAAATCCTAGATTGAACAGTTGCTTCTGTTGCGAGAAGAGCGACTCTTTTTATATTTTCAGGAATTGCTTGTAACGTTTCATCGACTATATTTAAAATCGGGATAGAAAGAGAACGCTGTAATTCTTCAAAATAAAGATGCGCCGTATTGCACGGCATAGCGATAAAGCTTGCGCCAGTACTTTCAAGTTTTTGTGCTCCTTCAATAATCGCTTTTTTCATCGCTTCGTGATCAATAGGGCGATCCATGTAAAACGGTGTTGGGCATGAATAAATCATCATATGAGGAAAGTCCATATCATGCTTTGCTCCGTATATTGTTTGACACCCTGCTACAACTGTATCGACGAATGGTCCAGTTGATTTTGGCCCCATTCCTGCTAGTATTCCGATCATTGTGTCGTCTCCTTTAATATGTAATTAAAAACGTTTTTTGCGAACGATAAAAAGAAATAAGGTAAATAATAAAAATGAATATACGATAGCCCAAGCTGTGAGCCATAGTGTGTGAGTCAGTATATTATATTTGTATTGGCCAAGCATTAGAAAGCTTTCGACAGGTGGTAAAAACCATAATAACTCTTTTTTAAACCGGATAGATGCGATCGTTATAAGCAATATAAAGGTAAGGCTAAGCCAAGCAGTGCCTGTTTTTTGAATCATATTTCTAGTAAATAATGTTGCGATTGAAATTCCTAGTATAGAGAAAGACATATGAGAGAGAAATCCGACTAGAAATAAAGAAACTGTCATTTTTTCATTAAACATTTGCAAAATAATTGGATAGATTACGGATATAAAAGATAATACAGTACAAATGAGAAGAGCTGTAATATATTTACCAACATATAATGCGGAAATATTATTTGTGTGAGAAATAGTAATTTGTTCTTGTACAGGGTCTTCAGTATGAAAAATTGTGACCGTAATCCAGGCAGATAATAAATAAAGCGCGAGAGCTGTTTCTAAATATGTCGGTACAATAGGAGTCGGTTTATATGTATATACAAAAAGTAAGCTCACAAAGTACATCGCAATAGGAGGGACATACTTATACGATTTTGTATAGTCGAGAAAATGGTAACGAATAAGCGCAAACATAATAAACCTTCTTTCGATTTAAAAGTTAGGTTGTAGCAGTGTGATAGATGCTTTTTTATGTAATAAAAACTGAAGTATTTCGTTTGTATATTCTTTTTCGATTTGTAATTGAATAAGATTTTGATTTGCATTGTGTGCAACGTGTATAAAACCGGATTGCTTTTGTAGTTCTATTGCTGAAAATGTGTCGTGAACGATTGCCTCAATATAGACCTGTTCCGCTGCTTTTTGTGCAGAGGTATTTTCTGCAATTGTATGATTTGCTAACGTCACAATTCTATCGGCGAAGTTTTCTAATAGTTGTTTTTCGTGACATGTGAAGAGTATAGATATACCTTGTTGTTTTAATGAGAGTAAAATATGTTCTAATTCTTGCTGAGAGTTAGGATCGAGCCCAGAAAGCGGTTCATCTAAAATTAATAAATGGACGTCCGTAAGTAATGCTTGCATAATACCTGTTTTTTGTTTCATACCTTTTGAAAAGTTTCGTACAACGGAATGTCTTGCATGATGTAAGTGAAAAGTCTCAAGGAGCATCGGAATTTTATTTCTTAAATATGTTGTTGATAAGCCGTGAATGCAGCCGAGATGAAATAAATAATCCGCTAATGTAAAACGAATTCCTTCAGGAAAATGTTCAGGTACATAACCAATTTGTATATGTTCTTTTCTTTTGAGTGTCCCTGCCGTAGGTGAAATAAATCCTGCAATTATTTTGAGCAGAGTACTTTTTCCAGTCCCGTTCCCGCCGATAATAGCGAGCGCTTCTCCTTCTGGAATGGATAAATCAATGTTGTCTAGTATAAGTGATTTGCTATACTTCTTTTGAATTCCCCTTAGTTCTACTAGCAAAGTTCTATCCTTCTTTCTTTAAATAGTGTATATATCCATTATATAGGAGAATAACAAAAAGACGTGCAATGAGTGCACGTCTTTTTTTGTTATGTTTTGTCGAATCGTCGATATATCCGAGAAATCGTTGATATATTGTAAGTTATGATAGATATATCGAAAAAATCGTTTATATATCCCGAGTTACGATAGATATAATTGAAAAATCGTTGATATATTACCCCGCATTAACGGGCAGTAAAACTCCCACCTTAAAATTCGCCTGGAGCAAAGATGTTAGGTGGGAGATAAACTGCCCATAAATGCCCGATCGGTTCAACTAATAATCAGTGGAGATTCCCCCACTGATTAAAGTTTCACTTTATCGTTTCTCAATCGCCACAATAAATGGCGGATTATTTTGCTGGTTAATGAAGCCATATCGCAGTACGTGAGCTTGTTTTTGGTCTAGTTCTTCTGCAAATTTGAGAACAGCGTCGCGTTCTACTTGTCCTTCTGGGTGTCCGTGGTAAATGACGAGGACGATGATACCTTCAGGTGCCATTACTTCTAGTAATTGTTCAATTGCCGAAATTGTTGAGTTTGGTTTTGTAACGATATGCTTGTCACCGCCAGGAAGGTAACCTAAGTTGAAGATAGCGCCTGTTACTTTTCCTTTTGCGTCTTCTGGTAGTACGGATAGAAGTGTATCGTGACTATCGTGAACTAAAACAGTACGTTCAAAAAGTTCTTTTTCTTTTAGACGAGTTGTTGAGCTTTCAATCGCTTCTTTTTGAATATCAAATCCAAATACTTTTCCGCTATCCCCAACAATTTCAGCTAGGAAGCAAGTGTCATGACCATTTCCAAGTGTTGCATCTACAGCGTAGTCGCCTTCTTTAACAGCCGTTTGCAGCAGTGTGCGAGCAAACGGTAATACACGTTCTAATTTCATTGTTGTTTCTCCTCATTTGCATATTTTCCTTGCCAGCTTCCGCGGCGTACAAATTCTGCATCGATGGAATTTAATACTTCCCATTTATTTAAGCTCCACATTGGACCAATCATTAAATCAGGTGGGCCGTCACCTGTGATACGGTGCACAATTACGTCTTCTGGAATAATTTCAAGTTGGTCAACAACAAGACTTACGTAATCCTCAAGAGAAAGGAATTCGAGTTGTCCTTTTTCATATTGCTTCACCATTGGCGTTCCTTTTAATAAGTGAAGTAAGTGGATTTTAATTCCTTGTACGTCAAGTTTCGCTACTTCACGAGCTGTTTCCATCATCATGTCGTAATCTTCAAGTGGAAGACCGTTAATAATATGAGAGCAAACTTTAATGCCGTGCTTACGTAATTTATTTACGCCTTCCACGTAAGACGGATAATCGTGAGCGCGATTAATAAGGTTTGCAGTTCGTTCGTGAACAGTTTGTAAACCGAGTTCAACCCAAAGGTATGTGCGTTTATTTAAGTCCGCTAAATATTCAACAACATCATCTGGTAAACAATCTGGACGAGTTGCGATAGAAAGACCGACAACGTCTTTTTCTGCTAGAAGCGGTTCGAATTTTTCTTTTAACACTTCAAGTGGTGCATGTGTATTTGTGTACGCTTGGAAATAAGCGATACATTTGCCATCTTTCCACTTTGAACGCATTTTTTCTTTCATTTCATGATATTGTGTTATAACATCATCGCGGCGATCACCAGCGAAGTCGCCAGATCCGGCAGCGCTACAAAATGTACAGCCACCGTAAGCAACTGTACCGTCACGGTTTGGACAATCGAAGCCAGCATCTAATGAAACTTTAAAGATTTTTTCACCAAATTCATTTCGTAAATGGTAATTCCATGTATGATAACGTTTATTGTCGTTTGTATATGGAAAAGGGTTTTGAACCTTCATTACTTTCCCTCCTAAGCCGAGTCAAAATGAAACAAAATCCATTATAACATACTCATAAGGTAGAGATGGAAGGGACACACTAAAGGAGAATTGAAGCAAGGAGGGACAATTATGGCAGAGCGTCAATCACTTGAATCGTATATTACACAAGCGGAACAAGCTGTGGAATATGCGAAAGAACAATTAGACCAAGGCATGAGACAAGAGCATTACAATACGATGGAGTATTCAGATGCGCAGTTACAATTAGAACAAGCGTATAACGATTTACAAACGATGCAACAACATGCGAATGATGAGCAACGTGAGCAATTAAATAGAGCACGCATGGCAATTCGCCAACTGCAACATCAAATGATTATTACACCGCACTAAGAAGGAGTGAATGTAATGGCGAAACGTTCAGATCAAAATAACCCAGAGCAAAAAACACAAAATGGACATAACGCTGAGTTTTCGAATGAACTTGATCCCATTGTTCAAGTAAAACAGCGTAATAGTAAAAAAGGACAACCTCAAAAATCAAAACAATCAGAGTAAACCAGGTCGAAATATGACCTGGTTTTATTTTGCTATATGACAATAGTGTAAGATTTCTGTAAGGTTTGCCGATAGTTGTAATTGTCCTTTTCCAGTAGAGTAAGGGAGGATTAAATTTTGGACAAGGAGTTGCTTTATGGGGAACAATATTACAAACAAGCGAATTGATGAGTTAGATTACATTCGTGGCTTCGCATTACTGGGGATTATTTTAGTAAATATTCTAGCGCTACTTAATATTAAAACTCCATATCCTAATACAGTAGATGCTAGCTATCAAAGGTTTTTATACTTATTTGTAGAAGGTCGTTTCTTCTCAATCTTCTCATTCTTATTTGGAGTGGGATTCTATATCTTTATTTCAAGAGCGATTGCGAAAGGGAAGAATGGCTATGTTTTATTTTTACGTCGCTTAGTAGCATTATTTATTTTTGGTTTAATTCATCAAATGTTTCAGCCTGGAGAAGCACTAGCGTTATACGCAATTTGTGGGTTAATCGTTTTGCCGTTTTATAAAGCGAAAAAAGAAGTGAACCTAGCACTAGGACTTATTTTGACAATTGCCTTCAGTGTAATGGGAGTTAAAGAACTATTACCACTTGGCTTAATTTTATTAGGACTTGCTGCAGGACAATATCGTGTATTTGAAAATCTCACGCAAAATATAAAGAAAGTCGCTATTTTTACAGGTATTATGTTTGTTTTAAGTGTCATAGCAGTATGGTATCAATATGGGCACGCTCCTGCTGAACCATTTATAAATGGGATAATGGAAACTGAAGAGGGAACAATGGATGTTGTAAGCCAGTTTCTAAAAATTGGTATTACTGTTGGACCAATTATTTCAGCTTTCTATGTAGGAGCATTAATTTTATTACTTCAGTTAAAACCAGTTCAAACATTATTAGCACCATTGAAATACTACGGTCGTATGGCTTTAACAAATTATATCGGACAAACGGCAATGATTTTAATTGCTGGTAGTGTATTTAACTTTGCAGGAAATTTAACATACATGCAGACGTTATATGTATGTATCGCAATTTATGCAATTCAAATTGTGTTTAGTGTAATTTGGATGAAAATCTTTAAAATGGGTCCATTAGAATGGATTTGGCGTGTTATTACGTACTGGACGGTAACACCTTTAAAGAAATAAAGTGAAACTTTAATCAGTGGGCTGTTCCTTTCGCGGAACAGCCTATTTTTATTGTCATCTTTTGTCGATAAGTCGATATATTTTGGTAATCGCTGATAAAAGTGTAAGAATCGCCGATATATTTGAAAAATCGCTGATAAAAGTGTAAGAACCGCTGATATATTTTAACAATCGCCGATATAATTTCATTTACCGATTTACTATGTCGAAATGCGAACTAGTATGAAAAGCCAAACTTACACGCCCACCTTCTTTATATTACAAAAGTGTAAGGTAATTGTAATGTTAACAAATAGCAGTTCACTTCTAAAAAGCGCAAAATAGGTAATGGAAAAACAAGCGTAGGAGGATATATATGACGAAACCAGTTGTAGACGTGAAAAACGTTCAAAAAGTGTACGGTAAAAAAGGTGAGAACCAATCACACGCGTTAAAAGGTGTTTCATTCTCAATTCAAGAGGGTGAGTTTGTTGGGATTATGGGACCATCTGGTTCTGGTAAAACGACATTATTAAATGTAATTTCAACGCTTGATAAAGCAACGGGCGGCGTTGTTGAAATTGCGGGAACGGATATTACAAAAATGAAACAAGGTGAGCTTTCTGATTTCCGTTCACAAAAGTTAGGATTCATCTTCCAAGATTTTAACTTATTAGAGAACTTATCTATTTATGAAAACATTGCACTTCCACTTTCTCTTCAAGGTGTCGCATCACGTAATATTGGACCGAAAGTAGAAAAAGTAGCGGATATGTTAGGGATTACAGAAATACTTCAAAAGTATCCATCTGAAGTATCTGGTGGACAGAAACAACGTTCAGCAGCAGCGCGTGCTTTAGTGCATGAGCCGGCAATTATTTTAGGGGATGAGCCAACAGGAGCGCTTGATTCTAAAAATGCAACGAGTTTACTTGATGCGATGACAAACTTAAATAAAGATCAAGGCGTATCGATTATGATGGTTACGCATGATCCATATAGTGCAAGTTACTGTCAGCGTATTTTATTCATTCAAGATGGTGAGCTATATAAAGAAATTCATCGCGGTGGTACGCGTGAAGAGTTCTACAAAGAAATTTTAGATGTACTTGCAGATTTAGGTACACAAAAGGCGTAAGAAAGGAGGTTCCAGTATGTTATTTAAACTTTCCATGTCGGGGCTGAAAAGTAAGCTGAAAGATTATATCGTCTTACTTGTCGGTCTTGTCATGTCGATTTCAATTTTTTACATGTTCCAAACGTTAGCACTGAATAAAGCATTTTTAGAATCTAATTCAGTGATTAAATCTATTGGATTCGTATTCCAAGCAGGATCATTTTTATTAGCAATTATAACGTTCTTCTACATTTTATATGCAAACTCTTTCTTATTATCTCTTCGTCAAAAAGAGTTCGGTATGTATATGATGTTAGGTGCGAAAAAACATAAAGTTACATTACTTATGTTTATTGAAACAATCGTATTAGGTGCTGCGTCTCTTGCAATCGGGATTGCAGTTGGAGTAGGACTTGCAGAAGGTATTGGACAGTTATTAATGAAACAGCTTGAATTTGCTGGTGAAGGGTATAAAGCATTTTATCTACCATCTATGACTGTTACTTGCATCTTCTTCTTTGCACTATTTGTATTATCAGCAATTATGAACAGTATTAAATTGTCACGTATTTCTGTATTGCAACTAGTACATGCAGATGCACAAACAGAGCGTGTTGCAGTAAAAGGTAAAAAGACAGTTGTAGTGGCATTCCTTGCTGTTATTTTATTAGGTATAGGTTATGCATCTATGATCTATATGGAAAAACTAAAAGAGATGGGAATCCTTATTGCATTAATTACAACGACAGCTGGTACTTACATGCTATTTGGCTCACTTCTTCCAGTCATTATTAAAAAGTTAAAAAGTAATAAAAAGCGTAGTGAAAAAGGACTTAATGCTTTTACATTTGCACAATTAAACTTCCGAATTAATAGTTTAACGAAAGTACTTGCAACAGTGGCAATGTTAGTTGCGCTTGGAGCTGGTGCAATTTCGGGCGGTATGGCGTTCAAAAATAACGTTATAAAAATGGTAGATGGTTTAGTAATATATGATTCAGTAGTTCATAATCCAACAGCTGAAGAAAAGAAAATTTTAGATGGTATTACATTTAAAGAGAAAAGCGAATATCGTTATAAAGTTGATGATAAATACGTTTACTATGTAAAAGAAGATTTAGAGAAAAATCGTCCTTTCGTAAAAGATATGGCAAAGATGAAGTCTATGAAGGATTTAGTAAATACGAAAAAAGTTTCAGAGGAACTACTGGTAGGTGCAGTTTCTAGAGAGATGAATCAAAAAGATGCGAACACTAAAGAACTTTCAGCGGAATGGACAGATGCTTTTAGTACAATCCATCCATATTATTTATACAATGATCATGCAATTAAAATTATAGATCAAAAAATGTACGATGGGATAAATGGTAAAGAAGGTATAGCATTTATCGGAAAAACAGATGATTTTTTAACATATAAAAAAGAATGGAAAAAACTTGACGAGTTGCAGCTAGATAAATATAAAAATGTAAAAGTTGAACAAATGGATAGTAAATATCAAGCTTATAGTGGGTTCTATGGCATTGCGAGTGGAACAGTATTTATGGGATTCTTCCTTGGAATTGCGTTCTTAGCAATGATGGCAAGCTGCCTTATGTTTAAAATTCTTTCTGGTGCATCAAAAGATATTACGCGTTATCAAATGCTTCGTAAAATCGGTGTGCGCCGTGAGTTACTAACGAAATCGATTTATAAAGAGCTATTCTTAGTATTCTTATTCCCAGCAATTGTGGGTATCGCTCACGTATTAGTTGGTATGAATATTTTCGGATTTATTTTAATCGATCCGTACTTCCGTATTTGGGTACCAATTGTAATTTTCGTAGTTATTTATGCGATTTATTACTTCATTACAGTTCAATTGTATAAAGGAATTGTTCTTCCGAAAGAAGATTAATAATAAAAACCGAGCAAAAACGCTCGGTTTTTATTATTTTCAGAAAAAATACTTTAATGTTACTGAAATGTATAATATAATGTAAGTAAGTAACGTAATATAAAAGTAGAAGTAGCTGTATAAGGAAAGGAGGAATCCAATCTGTAGAAAGAAGCTGAACTTTTATCCCCACATTTTTTTACCGCAACGTATTTATACAATCGTAAGTTTCCACATTGAAAGTTTTCAGAACCACCTGAGTATATTGTGAAAATAATGGATAACACATGGAAATCTCATAGCATGATAAGGTAAAATGGACAACATAATGAGAAAATTACCGTTCATAAGATGAGGAGAATACATGTATGGAAGTTGTAGAGGCATTAAAAGATATAAGCCAAATTGAGGCTATGAAAAAATATTTAAAAGAGCACTCCCAGCGAGATTATCTTTTATTTGTTATTGGAATTAACACAGGATTAAAAATTACAGAACTACTTAGCATGAAATTTGAAGATGTATTAAATGAAGACGGGACTGTTAAAGAGTTTTATGCTCTTCCTGTGAAAGATGAAAAATTTAAACAAGATATTTATTTAAATACAAAAGTAAAAGAAGCGCTTTTAGATTACGTACAATCTATTGGCGTTAAAAGAGAAAATTACGTATTCCAATCTAATAAAACGCCAAATTCAATTACGCGCCAACAAGCGTATCGTGTAATTCATAATGCTGCAGAAGCAGTTGGAGTTGTTGGTAAAATCGGAACGAATTCAATGCGAAAAACGTTCGGATTTCATGCGTACAAAAGAGGGATAGCGATTGCACTATTGCAAAAACATTTTCATCACGCGACTCCATCAGAGACACTAAAGTATTTAGGTATCTCAAAGGATGAGAGCTTTAAAACGGAGATTGATGTCGATTTATAAAAGCCGTAACTAAAAAATTAGGAGGCGGAAAATATGAATATTAGAGAGAGTGAACTGCCGGGTATTGGATGTAAGTTTGAAGTGATTACAAAAGGTAATGAAAAGATGGTTATCGTTATTCATGATGATGGCCGAAGAGAAATGTACCATTTTGATGCTGATCATGAAGAGAGTATTTCAAGCGTCTCTCTTCGTGATTCTGAAGCGAGACAAATTGCAGCTATATTGGGCGGAATGGTATATAGGCCACAAGCTTTAGATACGATTGAAATGGCTTTTGAGGGATTATCAATTGAGTGGTTTAAGGTGGAAAATAATGCACCAGTTGTACAAAAAACAATTGGTAGTTTACATGTTCGAAACACATATAACGTAACGATTATTGCCATTTTGAAAAAGAATATGAAGAAGTTCTTTAATCCAGGCCCAGATTCTATCATTGAAGCTGGCGATATGCTCGTATTATCAGGTGAAAGACATGAAGTGAAAAGAATTATTAATGAGTTGCTTTCAGTAGGAGGGGATTCATAATCGATGGATACTTTAATCTTTGAAGTTGGAACTGCGTTAGTATTAGTCGCTTTTGCAGCTATTCTCGCTGCAAAGTTAAAGTTCTCGATTATTCCGTTTCTTATTATACTCGGTATGCTAGTGGGGCCTCATGCCCCAGATTTAGGGCTTATCGATTTAAGATTTATTGAAAGTGGAGAAGTTATTTCCTTCCTCGGCCGTGTTGGCGTCATATTCCTCCTATTTTACTTAGGTTTAGAATTCTCAATTAAAAAATTAATTAAATCAGGAAAATCAATTGCTTTTGGGGGAACTGTTCATATATCGCTTAATTTTATATTAGGTTTACTTTACGGATATATAATGGGTTTCCCCTTATTAGAAACATTAATTATTGCTGGGATCATAACAATTTCATCGAGTGCAATTGTTGCGAAAGTAATTGTTGATTTAAGAAGATCTGGTAATAAAGAGACGGAGCTAATTTTAGGAATCATTATGTTTGATGATATCTTTTTAGCGGTATATTTATCAGTCGTTTCAGGATTAGTACTTGGAGGGGCAACATCATTTGTAGGTGCTCTTACATCTATTTTAATCGCAGTAGGTTATATGCTACTAT
Source organism: Bacillus sp. JH7 (assembly GCF_001563515.1). Classification (NCBI taxonomy): domain Bacteria; kingdom Bacillati; phylum Bacillota; class Bacilli; order Caryophanales; family Bacillaceae; genus Bacillus; species Bacillus sp. JH7. The sequence continues at coordinate 127,268 of NZ_LPUS01000001.1, forward strand.
TCTTTGTAGTTGCTAGAAAAGCTACACGGTTTTTAAATAAAATGTTAGATATTTCGTCCAATGAAATTTTTATTATTGTAATATTCGCTATTTTGTTCTTTGTAGCAGGATTTTCAGAAACGATTCATGTTGCAGAGGCAATTGGAGCATTATTACTAGGACTCGTTTTTTCTGAAACAGAGCATAGTGATCGAATTGAACAGCTTGTCGTTCCGTTTCGTGATTTCTTTGGAGCTATATTCTTTTTCAGCTTCGGTTTAAGTATAGACCCATTTTCACTTGGCGGAGCAGTGTGGTTGGCATTAGGAGCAGTTTTCATTACTCTTATCGGTAATTTTACTGCTGGAATGGTTGCGGGGCGTAAAGCTGGGTTATCGCATAAGGCTTCTACGAATATCGGTTTAACACTTGTATCACGCGGAGAATTTTCTATTATCGTCGCGAATATTGGAATTGCGGGTGGCTTAATGGCAGCGATTAAACCGTTCTCAGCTTTGTATGTTTTAATATTAGCATCGTTAGGACCTTTGTTAACGAAAGAATCTGGGAGAATATACTCGCTACTAGATAAGGTGTTTAAATGGAGTGCTAAAGAACGTGTGAAGCGAGAAAAGGAAGTTGGATAGTACAAATAAGGGTAGATTGCATGAAAATTTCATGCAATCTACCCTTTTATATATTGTTACTGTTGTCGTTTTTTGTCGGTAAGTCGATATATTTTAATAATCGCTGATATATTTGTAGTTGCGCCGATATATTCTGATAATCGCTGATATAATCTAAGAAGCAACCAATATAAATTCATTTACCGACGAACTATTATCTGAATTTCATCAACTATTAATCAGTTGCCTTCCTATTTAAAAACGACTACAATTTTACTGTTATATATATGAACGAAAAAAATAGAATAGGAGGGGAAGCTATGCCAAGGAAAGTATGGCTATTAGTAGCTGGGATGATTATTAATGTCACGGGTGCTTCTTTTTTATGGCCTTTTAATACAATTTATTTACATGATCACTTGGGAAAATCTTTATCTGTGGCCGGAATGGTATTAATGATCAACTCGCTTACTGGTGTAATCGGAAACTTGCTCGGCGGTGTTTTATTTGATAAATGGGGCGGTTATAAATCAACTTTAGTAGGGATAGTGATTACACTTGTATCAATTTTAGGTCTTGTGTTCTTCCACGGTTGGCCGTTATATGTTGTATGGCTAGCGTTAATCGGCTTCGGTTCTGGAATGGTCTTCCCATCGATGTATGCGATGGTTGGTACGGTTTGGCCAGAAGGCGGGAGACGGGCATTTAATGCGATGTACGTTGGACAAAATGTTGGTATTGCGATCGGAACAGCATGTGGTGGATTAGTTGCATCGTATCGTTTTGATTATATTTTCTTAGCGAACTTTATTTTATACTTTGTTTTCTTCTTAATTGCTTTTATTGGATTCCGTGGTATGGAAGACAAGAAGGAGCCAGGAGTACAAAAAGAAGTGGAAATGAAAAAAGGGTGGTCACTTACACCTGGATTTAAAGCACTTCTTATCGTGTGTGTAGCATATGCTTTATGCTGGGTTACATACGTACAGTGGCAAGGAGCGATTGCAACACATATGCAAGAATTGAATATTAGCCTTCGTCACTATAGTTTATTATGGACGATAAACGGAGCAATGATTGTTTGTGCACAGCCACTTGTTAGTATGCTAATTCGCTGGATGAAGCGTTCTTTAAAACAGCAAATTATGATTGGAATCTTCATTTTTGCAGCTTCATTCATTGTGTTAAGTCAAGCGCAACAATTTACGATGTTCCTCGTTGCGATGGTAACATTAACAATAGGTGAGTTATTTGTATGGCCTGCGGTTCCAACGATTGCAAATATACTTGCACCAAAAGATAAATTAGGGTTTTATCAAGGGGTTGTAAATAGTGCGGCGACTGTAGGGAAAATGTTCGGGCCGGTCGTTGGCGGAGCAATTGTGGATTTATACAATATGGAAGTATTGTTTATAGCAATCATGGTAATGCTTGTAGTAGCGCTTATAGCAACGAGCATTTATGATAAACGAGTAAAAGTAGAAGAAACAGTTGAAGAAAAAATTGCAGTTTAGTTTGACGGAACATGTAACATGTTTTAGAATATATTTAAATAAAACAACCTTTAGAACAAGGGAGATAGCTCGGCTGTCTTAAGATGAATTCGTTAGTTATTAAGAGTAACGATTAACCGAGAAGTCCTCGCTTTAAGTAAGCTCTTAAGAGATACTAGGTGAAGGATAGTTCACGTAACTTATATGTGTAATAACAGTGAGAAGGAGTAGTAGTAATAGAAGCTGGTTTAGAGAGTTGACGGTCGGTGCAAGTCAATCCACGTTTCGTTATGAACTCGCCTTTGAGTTGCAGTTGTGAAACTAATAGTAGCAATTGCCGTTAATCCACGTTACGGATCTAAGCGAATGTATATTTGTACATTAATTTAGGGTGGTACCGCGGGAATCTATAACCTCTCGTCCCTTTTTAGGGATGAGAGGTTTTTTGTATTTTGGGCGGTGAAAATAAATAGAATTTCAAGGAGGGTATCTCATGAGCTTTAATCATCAAGAAATTGAGAAGAAGTGGCAAGGGTACTGGGAAGAGAATAAAACATTCCGTACGCCAGATGAGACAGAAAAACCAAAATTTTATGCACTAGATATGTTCCCATATCCATCAGGTGCAGGCTTACACGTAGGACATCCAGAAGGTTATACAGCGACAGATATTTTATCTCGTATGAAGCGTATGCAAGGATATAACGTTCTTCATCCAATGGGATGGGATGCATTTGGTCTTCCAGCAGAGCAATATGCACTTGATACTGGAAACAGCCCAGCTGAATTTACAGAGCATAATATTAATACGTTCCGTAACCAAATTAAATCATTAGGTTTCTCTTACGATTGGGACCGTGAAGTAAATACAACAGATCCAAACTACTATAAGTGGACGCAATGGATCTTCCTAAAACTATTTGAAAAAGGCTTAGCTTACGTTGATGAAGTACCTGTAAACTGGTGCCCAGCACTTGGTACAGTACTTGCAAACGAAGAAATCATTGACGGTAAGAGTGAGCGTGGTGGACATCCAGTTGAGCGTCGTCCGATGAGACAGTGGATGTTAAAAATTACAGCTTACGGAGATCGTCTATTAGAAGATCTAGATGAGCTTGATTGGCCTGAAAGCTTAAAAGATATGCAACGTAACTGGATCGGTCGTTCTGAAGGTGCAGAAGTACACTTCAACATCGATGGTACAGACGAGAAATTCACAGTTTTCACAACGCGCCCTGATACATTATTTGGTGCAACATACTGTGTACTAGCTCCAGAACATGCACTTGTTGCAGAAATTACAACAGCAGAACAAAAAGAAGCGGTAGAAGCTTACATTAACGCTGTAAAAATGAAGAGTGATCTAGAGCGTACAGAACTTGCGAAAGAAAAAACTGGTGTATTCACTGGTGCTTACGCAGTTAACCCAGTAAACGGTGAGAAATTACCAATCTGGATTGCTGACTATGTTCTTGCAACTTACGGAACAGGTGCTGTAATGGCAGTTCCAGCTCACGATGAGCGTGACTATGAATTCGCATCAGTATTTAATCTTCCAATGAAGGAAGTTGTAAAAGGCGGAGATATTACGAAAGAAGTGTACACAGGTGATGGTGCACACGTAAACTCAGCATTCCTTGATGGTTTAAATAAAGAAGAAGCAATCGCAAAAATGATTGAATGGCTTGAAGTAACGAGCGCAGGAAATCAAAAAGTAACGTACCGTCTACGTGACTGGTTATTCAGCCGTCAACGTTACTGGGGTGAGCCAATTCCAGTAATTCACTGGGAAGATGGTACAATGACAGCTGTGAAAGAAGAGGAATTACCATTAGTTCTTCCGAAAACAGAAAACATCCGTCCTTCAGGTACAGGTGAATCACCACTTGCTAACATTGACGAGTGGGTAAATGTTGTTGATCCTGAGACTGGTAAAAAAGGTCGTCGTGAAACAAATACAATGCCGCAATGGGCTGGTAGCTGTTGGTATTACCTACGTTACATCGATCCAAACAATAGCGAAGCACTTGTAGATCCTGAAAAAGTAAAACAATGGCTTCCAGTTGATATTTATATCGGTGGTGCAGAGCACGCTGTACTTCACTTACTATATGCTCGTTTCTGGCATAAAGTATTATACGATATCGGTGTAGTTCCAACGAAAGAACCGTTCCAACAATTATTCAACCAAGGTATGATTCTAGGTGAAAACAACGAGAAAATGAGTAAATCAAAAGGTAACGTTGTAAACCCTGATGATATCGTAGCAAGCCACGGTGCAGATACACTTCGTCTATACGAAATGTTCATGGGACCATTAGATGCTTCAATCGCTTGGTCTGAAAATGGTCTTGACGGAGCTCGTCGTTTCCTAGACCGCGTATGGCGTCTATTCGTTCAAGATAACGGTGAATTAAGTGAGAAAATTACTGACGCACCAAATAAAGAGCTTGAAAAAGCTTACCATCAAACAGTGAAGAAAGTAACAGAAGACTATGCAGAGCTTCGCTTCAACACAGCGATTTCTCAAATGATGGTATTCATCAACGATGCATACAAAGCTGAAACACTTCCAAGAGAATATGTAGAAGGTTTCGTAAAAATGATTGCACCAGTTGCACCTCATATCGGGGAAGAGCTATGGAGCAAACTTGGATACAATGAAACAATCACATATGCAAGCTGGCCAACATTTGATGAGTCTAAACTTGTAGAAGATGAAGTTGAAATCGTTGTTCAAGTTATGGGTAAAGTTCGCGCAAAACTAACAATGAGTAAAGACGCATCAAAAGAAGAAATGGAACAACTTGCACTTGAAGCAATTCAAGACCAAATTGAAGGGAAAACAGTTCGTAAAGTAATTGTTGTTCCTGGAAAACTTGTTAACGTTGTTGCAAACTAAATCATTTGAAAAAGCTCAGAGCGTTTATGTTCTGAGCTTTTTTGTATAGAAAATAATCTCAGGGTCACCTTCATCTAAGTTTTCAACTATTCCGCTACGTATAAAACCATTCGAGTTAAATACTTTCTGCATACTTTCATTCGATTCGTTCGTTGAAGAAAATATTTTTTGAGTAGGAGAATGACTTAACATATATGAGATTAACGAGCTTGCATAGCCTTGCCTTCTTTTAGTTGGTGAAACAATGATTAATGAGAGGAAAGTACAACCAAAGAAATTTGTATCGTATGTTAGAAAGCCAGAGATAGAATTTTCTTCTGTTACAATGATGCATCTGCCTTCACGGATAGTGTGCTTAATATAATTTCGTCTACTATCGTTTCCAATTACGTCAATATCTATATGGACGATTGAATCTAAATCATTGATAGAAGCCTTTGTTACATTCTTCAATATAAATACCTCCTAGAAAAAATATTCAGTTAATTAATTTTATCATGAATGAAGAAAAAGAAGCGGAATTCTAGTGCAGACAAACACCTATTCTTCTATAGGAAATATGATAAAAAAGGTAGGCTAAATTGAGTAGAAGAGGTGAAAGGAATGAAAGGGATGGACAATAATGCACCACATGGTTTCTTCGGGAGTGGATCGGATAGTTATGAACAAATGATGTTAATGGGAGGAGGACAACAAGGATACGGTGGAATTCCGAGCTGGATGGGCGGAACACCTGGAGGGTTTTCTACATCAGTAGCGGGTGTACAAACTGGAATTCCAACATTAACAGGAGGATTTCCATCATCGGTAGCCGGAGTGCAAACTGGAATCCCAACATTTGTTGGCGGAGCAGCGGGAGGAGTACCAGTAGGCGTACCAACTGCATTTCCATCTTTCGTTGGAGGAGTACAGACAGGATTTCCTGTACCGGGAGTAGGTGTTGTAGCAGGAGGAGTAGGTGGATATCCGCAAGTAGTTCACGGCTACCATGGTCATCATCACCACCATCAAGGTCAACATGGCCATCATGGACATCACCACCATCAAGGTCAACACGGCCATCATGGACATCACCACCATCAAGGTCAACACGGCCATCATGGTCATCACCACCATCAAGGTCAACACGGCCATCATGGTCATCACCATCATCAAGGTCAACATGGTCATCAGGGGCAACAAGTACATCACCACGGTCACCACCACATTCATCCGCAAGCTGTTCTTTATCAAACTCACCAAGGCCAACATGGTCACCATGGACATCACCACCAAGGCCAACATCATGGACACCAAGGTCACCACCATCACCAAGGTCATCAAGGCCAACACGGTCATCATGGGCACCAAGGCCAACATCATGGACACCAAGGTCAACAGCACCAACAGCACCAACAGCACCAACAATATCAGCAATATCAACAGCACCAACAATATCAGCAATATCAACAACAACAACAATCTTCTCCTTGGACAGGTGGAATTGGAGCAGGAGGAGCAGGGGCAGCAGCAGGAGCAGCTAGTATTAGTGGAGCAGCAGGACACGCAGGGCACGTGGGTCATTAATGATTGGCAGAAAAAAAGCCATAATAAAAAACTGCTAGGAAATCCTAGCAGTTTTTTTCAGCTTCTTGACGCTGACGTTCAATTTCAGCACGAAGTTGTGGTTCCGGTGCTTGCCAGCCTTCTGGCTTTAGAATCTTACCGTCGCCTTCACGGAATCGAGGCTTCCCATCAGGGAATAGTTTTGCCATGTTGGCGTTGTTTACAATTTCGAATCCTTTATCTGGACGTACGCCCATTTCTGCAAACGTTCCGAATGCAAAGTAAATAAGGTCAATCAGTGCATCGTATTGATCTTCAACAGTCGTTGCCTCTAGAAATTCTTCTAGTTCTTCCTGCATAAAACTTGCACGGATTTTTGCACGCTCTTCTGTTAATTTTGTTGGAGTATTTGTCACAGGATGTCCGAATACTTCATGCATTTTCGCAACAAGTTCATATCCTTTATCTAAACCTTTTTCGTTTGTCATGTTGTTTCATCCTTTCTTACGTTATGCCGAAGTTTATTGTAACATAAGGTGATTATGAAATGAAAAGAACATCTTATCGAAATAAGATGTTCGCTCGTTATTCTTCTTTCTTAATTAAAATAGATAAAATAAGATCAATACCGAATATACCAACGAGTAACATTGGTATAACGACAAGTAAATAACGTGTGAAGGAAACATTTTTTAAGTATGTATGAGCAAATAAAAAGACGGCGAGAAATAAAATACCATTTAAAATAGGCTTTACTAATTTTTTAGACATAAGCTCCCCCATAAATATCTTCTCTCTATTTGATAATAAAAAACTCCTCTCTCCGTTGTATCATGCTGGAGAGAGGAGTTCAATCATTTCTCATTCAATTACACCAGAATTTGTAATGTCTACGGTATATTTTATAGTAACGGGAACATCTTTGTACATTTGTTTCCACTCTTCTAATTTGAATGGGCGATAATGTTGCTTATATTTAGCTCCTAGCCCAAGAGGGTCGACATCTAGAGATTTAAAATGCTTAATTAATTTCTTACCTTGTGTCTCCAATTGTTTTTGAACGACCTTCTCAATCTTTTTTGTATTCTTAGCATTCTCTAAGTTAATCTGTTTCGATACTTCTTGAATACGAGCCTCAAGTTTAACATGAATGGAAAAGGAAGGCTTACCATTTTTTATTTTTATATCGTATGTTGGAATAGAACGAATATTATTAATCATTACGTACCCAGGATCTGCTTTAAATTCATGTGAATCTAACTTATGCTTTTCTAAAAGTCCTTTGAATATAAACATATCTTTTTCTGCAATTTTACCAACATATTTATCCTTTTTAAAAAGACCAATTCCCGTTATTTTTATTTTATCACCATGTTTCTTTAAAATTGGAATATAGTAGTCTTGCCCTTCTTGATAATAACGGAATGCTCCTATATGCAGATTATCTGTTGGTAAAGGACCGGTCTCCATATTATGTTCTAGCATTTTTTTTATATAAATTGCAACGTTGGATGAAGTCGTGTACTTTCCTTTTAAAAGTTCAGTACCATTACCTTCAAGTAAAGCAACATATAAGGCATTCCCGATGTTTACATCACGAATTAATGTATCGAAGGAAGCAACCATTCCTTTCTTAGCAATTCGGGTGGTAAATAGAGCAACCCGCATTTGCCCGCTAGCAAATGGTTGAGAAGACTCTAAAGATGTGTCAGCTTTTACTTGTTTTACCGCATTTGCTGTTCCTTCAAAAACTTGAACTTTGTTTCCTTTTTGCTGAATAGGACAAACAAATGTTACCTTTATTTTATTATCTTTTGCTACATCGAAGACAGTTCCTTGGATAAGGTGTACGTCATCGATAATATTTTTTTGTAAACATCCAGTTAGACTAAAGAGTGCTATACAAGAGATAAGTATTAATTTTCTTTTGATTTTTTCCATTTTCTTTTCACCCACACAATAATAAATAGAATTGGGATGTATACATAAATGAGCCAAAAGCTTCCTTTTGATGCATTACTAATAAAATTATTAATATCGTGTCTGTTTGTTAGAAGTTGTGAAACAATGAGGGTGATAAACATAAAAGCGATTAAAACACCTCTTTGTTTTACACGGAATATTTCGTGCGTTGCTCTCGTTGCCGCCCACAAAGGTAGAATAAAACTTGTAATGATAACGAGGGCATAAGCTGAAATTGCGATATATTCTAGCCTTTCTATGAATGGTAATTGAACAACTTGGGTCATAGAAAGTTGGGCCCATATCGTTTTTAGCAATTGTTTTTCACTAAAAAACGAAAAGGCTAAAAGAGTGCTAAATAAATATAGAAGATTTGAAAATAGTGCTCCAAGCTGAGCGTATTTATGAGATTGCATAGGCTTTTTCACAAATGGATACACCATGAGGTAAATCTCAAAACCAGTCATACTGTAGATTGACACTTGAGCGGATTTTAAAATGTCTGAAAAAGAATGTGTGAATATAGGCAGTAAATTCTCCCAATGTGAATATTTCAAAACGAATAAGCTTAAAAATAAATATCCCAATGTACCACCAACAGAGATGACGCAAATACCGGTAATGACACGAAATCCAGAAGAGACAATGTAATAGCTAACTAAGCATAAAAAGAGTGTTAACATCCACGTGGAAGCAGTTGGGAACATCCATACTTGAATAATTTCAACATACGTTCGAATGACCGAAATACTGACGATTAAAAAATAAGCTGCAAAGATGATATTAAAGATATTCCCTATCCACTTTCCAAACGTTTGTCGTTGTAAATCAATTAAATTTCCATTTGTTTCTTTTAATAAAAAATACATCATCCATATAAGGAGATGGATACAGAGTCCTGTGATTAGAACGCCGATCCAGCCGTCGTATCCAGCGGCCTTTGCGGTGATTCGAGCAAATCCGAGAACGCCAGCTCCAAACTGTGCACCGTGAATTAAGAAGAAAACAAAGATAGGAGATATTTGATATTTTTCTTGAACTTTACTCATCAATGCACCTCATCTCTTAATCATCAAAGTCTGATCTATGTTTTGTTGAAATTCCTTTAGCAGCTTTTTTTACATGTTGTGGTCTTGCTTGTACATCTCTTGTATCGATCATTGTTAACGGGAAACGAATCCAAGAGTCTTTAACAGATTGTTGTCTTGTCGGATAAAACAAAGCGTATGGTTTACGTAAGGAAGTAAGTCTAAATAGATGGGTAAATAAAAAGATAAACCCAAGAGAGATACCGAAAAGCCCCCCTATTTCCGCGAATGCTAGAAACGGGAAACGTAGTAATCGAACAGCATTACCCATTTTATAAATAGGTGTAATAAAAGAAGCGAGTGCTGATAGTGCAACGATAATTAATAAAATGTTACTCGTTAAACCTGCTTGTACAGATGCTTGTCCGATTACGATACCCCCTACGATACCGAGCGTTTGACCAACTTTCATCGGTAACCTCGCGCCAGCTTCTCTCAGTAAGTCGATCGCAAGTTCTAAAAAGAGTGCTTCAATTAAAGGTGGGAATGGTACTTGTGCTCTTGATAAAATTAAGGTTTCAAGTAAATCACTTGGAATAAGTTCATAATGATAATTTAAAACTGCAACGTATAACGGTGTAGCGCAAATTGAAAATAGAACGGCAATTAATCTTAAAATCCTTGAAAATGTAGCGTACATCCAGGAGACGTTATAGTCTTCTGGTGAAATGAAAAAATCAAAATAGGATACGGGTGTTAGTAAAACACTTGGAGAACCATCAACAAAAATAGCGATTTTTCCATCAATTAGTGCTTTTGTAACTCTATCAGTACGTTCTGTATTGATATAGAGAGGGAAAATCGATTTTTCACCCATTAATTCTTGTAAATAAGCACTATCATTAATTTGATCATATTCAAGAGCGCGTAATGACTCTTCTAGAAAATCTACATTATCTTTTTCAGCAAGGTTGTCTAAATACATCATGACAACTTTTGTTTTGGAAAACTCGCCGATAATCATTTCTTTTGTTTGTAAATCTAAAACAGGAAGACGTTTTCGAACTAAATTAATGTTTGTATCAATATCCTCTACGAAACCTTCTTGCGGACCAATAACAGTTGATTCGTTTAAAGGAGGGGTTGGTGCACGATAATTATCAATTGCAATGTTTGCAAGCATACATTTTTGATCTTGCTGATTCAATTGAATAATCGCATGCCCCTTTAAAACCATATCCTCAATTTTTTGTAAGTCGTTCGTAATTGTAATGCCGCTCATCGGGATATGTTCCTTCAGCTCTTCTAGTGATGCGTTAGGTCGTTCTAAAAGAGTGGGCATTAAATACTTTTGTAATTTTTCTCCATCAAGTGAAGGGCGATAGTAAGAAATCCAATAAGGCATCGTTTCATCGTCGGATGTATGATAATTTACAAAATCACTAGACTTTTTCAGCTTCTCTATTAAATTTTGTAAAGAATGAATACGATCTTTTTCTGGTTTTGTAAAGTCATAAATACTATTACCTCCAGAGCTTTGTTGCTTACTTTGAGAAGGTTCATCTTGCTTAGCGTTTTGCTGTTTATCTTGAAACGAATTACCTTGTTTAGCGTTTTGTTGTTTATCTTGAGACGAATCATCTTGTTTAGCACTTTGTTGCCTATCTTGAGAGAAATCATCCTGTTTAGCGCTTTGTTGCTTATCTTGAGACGAACCATCTTGTTTAGCACTTTGTTGCCTATCTTGAGAGGAATCATCCTGTTTAGCGCTTTGTTGCTTATCCTGAAACGAATCACCTTGTTTAGCACTTTGTTGCCTATCTTGAGAGGAATCATCCTGTTTAGCGTTTTGTTGCTTATCCTGAGAAGAATCACCTTGTTTAGCGTTTTGTTGCTTATCCTGAGAAGAATCACCTTGTTTAGAACTTTGTTGCTTATCCTGAGAGGAATCCTCTTGTTTAGCGCTCTGTTGCTTATCCTGAGACGAATCTTTTTGCTCGTTATTTTTACCTTTATTATGTTTCATACTTCTAGTCTGTTCTTTGTTATCATCCTCTTGATTGTTAGAATGCTGCTCCTGATTATCTGTTTCGTTTGCTTCTGGTTTATTTGATTTTTTTTTCTTACGTAACCAATTCCAAATCATATGTACGCCCTCTTTAATCTTGTAATATAGTGCTATTTTGTGGCTAATTTTGTATATTATTCATTTATTTATGAAAAGAAGAAGGAGATTAGTTTGCATAGAAAAAAAACTTTAGTAAGCAGTTCATACTATAACGGGGAGAGGGAGAGTCTGTGCAAATTGTAAAAAAGGAGAAGTTTGTTTTAAAAGGGTTTACGTTTGAAAATGGCAGAGAAATTCCTGTTCAAATGGGATACGAGACATATGGCACTTTAAATAGAGAAAGGTCAAATGTGATTTTGGTTTGTCATTATTTTAGTGCAACAAGTCATGCGGCAGGAAAATATACAGTTCATGATGAGGAGTCTGGTTGGTGGGATGGGCTAATTGGACCTGGAAAAGCAATTGATACAAATAAGTATTTTGTTATATGTACGGATAATCTTTGTAATGTGCAGGTGAGGAATCCATATGTAATTACAACAGGACCGAAATCAATTAATCCAGAAACTGGAGAAGAATATGCTATGGATTTTCCGATTTTTACATTTCTTGATGTAGCTCGTGTACAATATGAGTTAATAAAAGGTATGGGAATTTCAAGGTTACACGCTGTAATCGGACCGTCGGCGGGGGGGATGATTGCACAACAATGGGCGGTTCACTATCCACATATGGTAGAGCGGATGATTGGCGTTATTACGAACCCACAAAACCCAATTATTACGTCAGTAAACGTAGCGCAAAATGCGATTGAGGCAATTCAACTCGATCCAAATTGGAAAGATGGAAAATATGGAGAAGAGCAGCCGATAAAAGGGCTTCATTTAGCAAATAGAATGATGTTTATGAACGCTTTTGATGAGTATTTTTATGAAAGAACATTTTCTCGTAATAGTATAGAGGTAGAACCTTATGAAAAGTTTTCTACACTAACATCATTTGAAAAAGAGATAAATAAAGCGACATATAGAAGTATAGAGCTAGTAGATGCAAATTCATGGATGTATACTGCGAAGGCAGTTTTATTGCATGATATTACACATGGGTTTTCTTCACTAGAAGAATCTCTTTCTAACATAGAAGCGAATGTACTTATGATTCCGTGTAAACAAGATTTGCTTCAGCCGTCTCGTTATAATTATAAAATGGTAGATATTTTGCAAAAACAAGGGAAGTATGCGGAAGTATATGAGATAGAAAGTATAAATGGGCATATGGCAGGAGTATTGGATATTCATTTATTCGAAAAGAAAGTTTATGAATTTTTGAATCGGAAAGTATCTAGTTTTGTGTAGAAGGAAAATGATGGGGAAAAGGTGCAGTGTTTGAAGTAGGCACCTTTTTTCACATGATTTGTAGACGGAAAATATATGTAGCAATTGCTATACCGAAAAACGCTATGCTAAGCAATAGAAATAAGAATGACATTTCTTGTGGCGATTTTATCTTTTTATTATTTTTCATACTAAGTACAATAATTGCAGCGAGTAAGAACACAATGCCTATAATGAAAAGAAAAAGCGTCATTTTAATCGACTCCTTTCATAAAACAAGTATATTGAGGATACAATGTGCTAGTTATGTTTGTAAAGAATAAGTTTTACGAGAAAATTGAGAAATAGCTTTTCGATTCTTTGCGTTCTTTCTTTTGCATGCTAAAATTGGTAGAGAATGTTTGTGAAAAAGAAACTAAAGGTTTTATTGTATATAAGGAGGAACTACATATGACAGAAGTTAAAACAATTACTACAGAAGAGGTGCAAGAGCGTTTAGAAAATGGAGAAACGTTATTTTTAGTGGATGTAAGAGAAGATGAAGAAGTAGCGGCAGGAAAGATTCCAGAAGCTGTACATATTAAAATGGGCGATATCCCACATAAAGTAGATTTCTTTAATAAAGAGAATGAATATATCTTTATTTGTCGTTCAGGAATGCGCAGTGAAAATGTATGTCATTATTTAAATGAACAAGGGTTTAAAACAGTGAACATGGTTGGCGGTATGCTTCAATATGAAGGTGAAACGAAATAGTTAATTGAAAAAAACTTGAAACGAGTCTGTTTCAAGTTTTTTTCTTTTGCATACAGTATAAAAAAGGAGGAGGGGTAAATGGGGATTAATTTGCGTAAAGTAAAAATTATTAATAATACAGGAGCTGTTAATGTCGGTGACTGTTATGATCTCTCACCTTTAGCTGTAGCAAAAGTATATGCAGGTGCTGGAGGATCAAGTGCGGCTATTTTTTTAAATGGAAAAAGGCAGCCAGAAGCGGTCATTAGAACATCAGTATTTCTTCCGCCTTTGGCAACGAGTACACGTACGTTAGGTTCATAGAGGAAAGGTAGAGTGTAATTATGCCTGCTCATATAAAAGAGTTTGTTATTGTGAATAACACTGGAAATATATTTACCGGTGATAATTTGAGTGACACTTCATTTACTGCTTCGAAATCATATAGTGGTTCAATGGGGTGTACTTGGATTGATGTTGTTACAGTAATAGGGACGGAGACGAAGCTTTGTTTACAGCCGGGAGATTCGGTGACGACGACGTATACAAGGGGCACTCCTGCTGGTACTGTAACAGGAGCAAATATGGGGCAAAATGTAAATACATCGAGTATAGCGCAAGCTGTCCCTAATACAGATAATATGGATTCAATTGCAGGACTCCCTTAAGAAATTAAGGGAGTTTTTATTATTTAAAATAAAAATAGTCTTGGAAATTATTTTTGTAAATAGATTAAGAAGAGGCTTATTTATTATGAAAAAGATGGTTTGTAGGTGGTGAAAGTGTGAAGAATCGTGATAATAATCGGAAGCAAAATTCGTTAAGCTCTAATTTTAGAATTCCACCCGAACTTATTGGGCCTACTTTCCCCCCTGTTCCAACTGGGTTTACAGGTATAGGGATTACTGGTCCAACCGGTCCACAAGGCCCAACAGGACCTCAAGGACCAAGAGGATTACAAGGTCCGATGGGGGAGATGGGCCCGACAGGACCTCAAGGTGTGCAAGGGATACAAGGATCAGTTGGGCCAATAGGTGCAACTGGACCAGAAGGACAGCAGGGCCCACAAGGATTGAGAGGACCACAAGGAGAAACTGGAGCGACAGGACCTCAAGGGGTGCAAGGGTTACAAGGTCCGATTGGTCCAACGGGAGCGACTGGGGCACAAGGTATACAAGGGATACAGGGATTACAGGGGCCAATTGGAGCGACGGGACCTGAGGGACCTCAAGGAATACAAGGCGTCCAAGGGTTACCGGGTGTAACTGGTCCACAAGGAATACAAGGAGCACAAGGGATACAAGGAACACAAGGACCGAGTGGAAATACAGGTGCAACCGGAGCAACTGGTCAGGGGATAACAGGCCCGACTGGAATAACAGGTCCAACTGGGATAACTGGACCATCTGGAGGACCTCCTGGTCCGACGGGGCCGACTGGTGCGACAGGTCCGGGCGGTGGACCGAGTGGAAGTACAGGTGCGACTGGAGCAACTGGGAATACTGGAGCTACAGGAAGTACAGGGGTAACAGGAGCAACGGGAAGTACAGGTCCGACTGGAAGCACGGGAGCACAGGGCTTGCAAGGAATCCAAGGGATTCAAGGGCCAATTGGGCCAACAGGTCCAGAAGGTCCGCAGGGTATTCAAGGTATTCCTGGTCCGACGGGAGTAACTGGTGAACAAGGAATACAAGGAGTTCAAGGTATTCAAGGGGCAACGGGAGCAACAGGAGATCAAGGTCCACAAGGTATACAGGGGGCTATAGGGCCTCAAGGGGCAACAGGGGCAACAGGAGATCAAGGTCCACAAGGAATACAAGGAGTACCAGGGCCATCAGGAGCAACAGGGCCACAGGGAGTTCAAGGGATACAAGGTCCGATGGGTGATATAGGACCAACAGGTCCAGAAGGCCCAGAGGGACTTCAGGGGCCGCAAGGAATTCAAGGTGTGCCAGGTCCAGTTGGAGCGACGGGTCCAGAGGGTCCTCAGGGGATACAAGGTATTCAAGGACCGGTAGGAGCAACAGGTCCACAAGGTCCACAAGGAATACAGGGAATACAAGGTGTGCAAGGGATAACGGGAGCAACTGGAGTACAAGGAGCAACTGGAATTCAAGGGATACAAGGGGAAATAGGAGCAACGGGTCCAGAGGGTCCCCAAGGAGTGCAAGGTGCTCAAGGGGAGATTGGTCCAACAGGTCCGATGGGTCCCCAAGGTGTGCAAGGAGTACAAGGAATTCAAGGAGCGACGGGCGCACAAGGAGTGCAAGGTCCACAGGGAATTCAAGGAATCCAAGGTCCGACGGGGGCAACAGGAGATACGGGAGCAACTGGGGCGACAGGGGAAGGCACTACAGGTCCAACAGGAGTAACCGGTCCAACAGGGGTAACAGGCCCATCTGGAGGACCAGCAGGACCGACCGGCCCAACGGGGCCATCAGGTCCGGCGGGAGTAACAGGTCCATCTGGTGGACCACCTGGCCCGACAGGAGCAACCGGGGCGACAGGAGTAACAGGAGATACTGGGGCGACAGGCTCAACTGGAGTGACAGGAGCGACAGGAGAAACGGGAGCAACCGGAGTGACGGGTTTGCAAGGTCCGCAAGGAATCCAAGGTGTGCAGGGAGAGATAGGTCCGACGGGTCCCCAAGGTGTTCAAGGTCCCCAAGGAATTCAAGGAGTAACGGGGGCCACTGGAGATCAAGGTCCGCAAGGGATTCAAGGCCCACAAGGCGACATAGGTCCAACCGGCCCACAAGGAATTCAAGGCCCACAAGGTTCTCAAGGAATCCAAGGAGCGACAGGGGGAACAGGAGCACAAGGTCCACAGGGAATCCAAGGTCCGCAAGGTGACATAGGTCCGACTGGGCCACAAGGTCCAACTGGAATTCAAGGGATACAAGGAGAGATAGGTCCAACCGGTCCAGAAGGCCCAGAGGGACTTCTGGGCCCGCAAGGAATACAAGGTGTTCAAGGGCCAGTTGGAGCAACGGGTCCAGAGGGTCCTCAGGGGATACAAGGCATTCAAGGACCGGTAGGAGCAACAGGCCCACAAGGTCCACAAGGAATACAGGGAATACAAGGTGTGCAAGGGATAACGGGAGCAACTGGAGCACAAGGAGCAACTGGAATTCAAGGGATACAAGGGGAAATAGGAGCAACGGGTCCAGAGGGCCCCCAAGGAGTGCAAGGTATACAAGGGGCGATTGGTCCAACCGGTCCGATGGGCGCACAAGGAGTGCAAGGAATACAAGGGATTCAAGGAGCAACTGGTGCACAAGGAGTGCAAGGCCCACAAGGGATTCAAGGGATACAAGGTCCGACGGGAGCAACAGGAGATACGGGGGCAACCGGAGCGACGGGAGAAGGAACTACCGGTCCAACAGGAGTAACCGGTCCAACAGGGGTGACTGGCCCGTCAGGAGGACCAGCAGGACCGACCGGCCCAACGGGGCCATCAGGTCCGGCAGGAGTGACAGGTCCATCAGGTGGACCACCTGGCCCGACAGGAGCAACAGGTGCGACAGGAGTAACAGGAGATACCGGGGCGACAGGCTCAACTGGAGTGACAGGAGCGACAGGAGCAACGGGAGCAACCGGAGTGACGGGTTTACAGGGCCCGCAAGGAATCCAAGGTGTTCAAGGAGAGATAGGTCCAACCGGTCCACAGGGTATTCAAGGTCCACAAGGAATCCAAGGAGTAACGGGGGCAACCGGAGCACAAGGTCCCCAAGGAATTCAAGGCCCACAAGGCGACATAGGTCCAACCGGCCCCCAAGGAATTCAAGGTCCACAAGGTCCTCAAGGAATCCAAGGAGCGACAGGGGCAACCGGGGCACAAGGCCCACAAGGAATCCAAGGTCCGCAAGGTGATATAGGACCGACCGGCCCCCAAGGCCCCCAAGGAATTCAAGGCCCGCAAGGAATTCAAGGCCCAACGGGAGCTACAGGAGCAACCGGAGCGACAGGTCCACAAGGAATTCAAGGTCCACAAGGAATCCAAGGCCCGCAAGGAATTCAAGGTCCAACGGGAGCTACAGGAGCAACCGGAGCGACAGGGCCACAAGGAATTCAAGGTCCACAAGGAATCCAAGGCCCACAAGGAATTCAAGGTCCAACGGGAGCTACAGGAGCAACCGGAGCGACAGGGCCACAAGGAATTCAAGGCCCGCAAGGAATCCAAGGTCCAACGGGGGCTACAGGAGCAACCGGTTCACAAGGTCCAACTGGAGATACAGGTCCAACCGGAGCTGGAGCCACTGGAGCGACCGGGGCGACTGGAGTTAGTACAACTGCAACGTATGCATTTGCGAATAATACATCAGGAACCGCTATTTCCGTTTTATTAGGTGGTACGAATGTACCATTACCGAACAATCAAAATATTGGTCCAGGAATAACCGTTAGTGGTGGAAATACTGTATTTACAGTTGCGAATGCAGGAAATTATTATATAGCTTATACAATTAATTTAACGGCAGGATTACTTGTAAGTTCTCGTATAACTGTAAATGGCAGTCCGCTTGCGGGAACGATAAACGCTCCGACAGTGGCTACTGGTTCATTTAGTGCAACAATAATTGCTAACTTGCCTGCTGGAGCTACTGTTAGCTTACAGTTATTTGGAGTAGTTGCAATAGCTACATTATCTACAGCAACGCCAGGGGCTACCCTGACTATTATTAGATTAAGTTAATGAGCAGAGAACCTTGAAGCTTTTATGTTTCAAGGTTTTTTTATCTTTGTATTTGTAAGTAAACCTCGTTAACCAGGGGGAGTGAATCCCCTCTAATTATTTAAAGTTTCACTTTATTCACTTGAGCAAAAACATCGCAGTTCGAAAATATATTATAATAGAATGAAAAGAAAGAAATTTGGCAGAAAGGGAGGGTGGCGATGCAGGAGATGGTTAAAGATTTTTTTGGACGCCCACTTCAAGATTTACGTATATCTGTCATTGATCGTTGCAATTTTAGATGTACATATTGTATGCCAGCGGAAATATTTGGGCCAGAATATGCTTTTTTGAAAGACGAGTTTTTACTAACTTTTGATGAAATTGAGCGTTTGGCAAAATTATTTGTTAGCATCGGTGTACGGAAAATTAGACTTACTGGCGGTGAGCCACTGCTTCGTAAAGATTTAACAAAACTTATTGCACGTCTTGTGAAAATTGATGGGCTAATAGATATAGGGTTAACGACAAATGCTATTCATTTAACGAAACAAGCGAAGGCATTAAAAGAAGCTGGATTACATAGAGTGAATGTTAGTTTAGATGCGATAGATGATGACATATTTAAGAATATTAATGGTCGAAATATTAATACGAAACCGGTAATTAAGGGAATTATAGCAGCTAAAGAGGCGGGCTTGGAAGTAAAGGTAAATATGGTTGTGAAAAAAGGGATGAACGATCATCAAGTACTACCGATGGCTGCGTATTTTAAAGAGCAAGGAATCACGCTTCGGTTTATTGAGTTTATGGATGTTGGTAGTACAAATGGGTGGAATTTTGATCAAGTCGTTACAAAACGAGAATTGATTGAGATGATTCATAAGGTGTATCCGCTTGAGCCAGCTGAAGCGCATTACTTTGGTGAAGTTGCGAAGCGATATCGGTACGTTGGAACAAATGTTGAAGTTGGTTTTATTACATCTGTTTCTGAGTCATTTTGTGTCTCTTGTACGAGGGCGAGAATTTCGGCAGATGGAAAGTTTTATACGTGCTTATTTGCGACAGAGGGTTTGGATGTAAGAGAACTTCTTAGAGGAAATCTTTCGGATGAGGAGTTATTAAGTGTTATACAAGATGTATGGATGAATAGAAAAGATAGGTATTCGGATGAACGAACAGAAGAAAGTGCAAAAAATCGTCCGAAAATCGAAATGTCTTATATAGGAGGATAAGAAAGGGGGCTATCGCATGCAGGAGCGATATTCAAGACAAATATTATTTTCTGGTGTTGGAGAAGAAGGGCAGAGAAAAATAAGAGAGAAGCATGTGCTTATTATTGGTGCTGGTGCTCTCGGTGCGGCAAATGCAGAAGCGATTGTTAGAGCGGGTGTTGGAAAAGTAACGATTGCTGATCGTGATTATGTAGAATGGAGTAATTTACAAAGACAACAACTATATACAGAAGAAGATGCAAAGCAGTATAAACCGAAGGCGGTAGCGGCAGCAGAGCATTTAAGAGCGATTAATTCTGAGGTGGAAATAACTCCGGTTGTGACAGATGTAACGGTGCAAGAAATGGAAGAATCAGTGAATGGTGTAGATTTAATATTAGATGCGACAGATAATTTTGAAACGCGTCTTCTCATTAATGATATTTCACAAAAGTATAATATTCCGTGGATATATGGTGGGTGCGTTGGAAGCTACGGAGTAACGTATACAATTTTACCAGGGAAAACACCGTGTTTTCGCTGTTTAATGGAGCATCCGGCGAGCGGAGCAACATGTGACACAGCTGGTATTATACAACCGGCAGTACAATTAGTAGTTGCGCATCAAACTACGGAAGCGCTGAAAATATTAGTAGAAGACTACGGAGCGCTTCGTGAAACGATGTTATCATTTGATCTTTGGAATAATCAACAGATGGCATTTAAAGTGAATAGGCAGAAAAAAGATACTTGTTTATCTTGCGGAAGGTTACGTACATATCCGAGTTTAACGTTTGAAGCACAAACGAAAACAGAAGTGTTATGTGGGCGAAATACAGTGCAAATTCGTCCAGGTGTGCGGAAGAATTTTAATTTGGAAGAAATTAAAAAGCGCTTACAAAGAAGTGTAGAGATAAAGGCGACACCTTATTTATTGTCGTTTCCGGTAGAAGAATATCGTTTTGTTTTATTTACAGATGGCAGAGCTTTCATTCATGGGACGAATGATATAAATGTAGCGAAAAGTTTATATGCAAGATATATAGGTTGAACCTAAAGGGAATCCTTTAGGTTCAACGGAGAAAGGATTATGAATTTCTCGTATAATCTCCACTTTTTCCGCCTGTTTTTTCAAGTAAGTACGTTTCGCCGATAATCATACCTTTATCGACAGCTTTACACATATCATACACAGTAAGAGCGGTAGCCGAAGCAGCTGTTAAAGCTTCCATTTCAACACCGGTGCTACCTTCTGTTTTAACTTTTACTTCAATGAGTAAACGATATTGTTCTTCTGATTGTTTCCAATCGAAAGAAACGTCAACACCTTTTAATAGTAAAGGATGGCACATTGGGATAATATCAGAAGTTCGTTTCGCAGCCATAATGCCTGCGATTTGCGCAACTGCTAATACGTCACCTTTCCCAATTTCATTGTGAGAGATTTTATCGTAAATTTCTTTCGTAACGACAATGCTAGAGCACGCAATTGCTGTTCGAACGGTTGCTTTTTTGTCACTTATATCAACCATCTTCGCGCGTCCTTGGTCATTAAAGTGTGTAAATGAAGACATGGAATTCCTCCTTGAAGTAATTTCTATTGAATATATAAAGTTTAATCGAGATAAAAAAAATTGCAAATATGAGGTGAGAAACGATGGTAGAAAAACGAATTCCAATTCAAGTTGCTGAGGCAGTAGAACGGGTAATGAAATATGCAAAGCATGGTGAAGTAGAAGAAATTTCTATTACGGAAAGTTACGGGAGAATTCTCGGGGAAGATGTTGTCTCAGATCATGACGTTCCTCATTTTGATCGTTCCCCTTACGATGGTTTCGCCATTCGAGCAGAAGATACGAAAGAAGCAACTCAAGAGAATCCAGTTGAATTTGAAGTAATAGGAGAAATCGGGGCAGGTTCTGTTTTTACAGAAGAAGTAGGATCTTTTCAGGTGGTTCGTATTATGACAGGAGCAGCTATTCCACAAGATTGCAATGCAGTCGTAATGCTAGAGCTGACAGAAGGGTTTGAGAAGAACGGGAAAACATATATGAAGTTAAAACGCCCTTTTAATAACGGTGACAATGTGTCGTTTAAAGGAGAAGATATAAAACAAAATCAAGTTCTCGTTCAGAAAGGCGTTGCAATTAATCCAGGTGTTGCCGCCTTATTAGCAACGTTTGGATATAGCACTGTGAAAGTTGTAAAACAGCCTGTTGTCGGTATTGTAACGACAGGAAGTGAATTATTAGAAGTACATGAGCCATTAGAACCGGGGAAAATTAGAAATAGTAACTCCTATATGATCGCAGCTCAAATTATGAAAGCTGGCGGGAAAGTTCGTTATTATGGTCAACTCGCGGATGAGTTAGATGCATGTTTTACAGCTGTTCAATCAGCGGTGGATGAGGTCGACATTTTAATTACAACAGGCGGTGTATCAGTAGGAGATTATGACTACTTACCAGCTATTTATGAAAGGTTACAGGCAAATGTACTCTTTAATAAGATAGCCATGAGGCCCGGAAGTGTAACGACAGTAGCTGAAGTTGATGGAAAGTTACTCTTTGGTTTATCAGGAAATCCGTCTGCTTGTTATGTAGGCTTTGAATTATTTGTGCATCCAATTATAAAAACGTATTTGTATGCGAAGGAACCTCACGTATATAGAGCGGATGCTATTTTACAAAAAGATTTTCCAAAGCCAAATCCATTTACTCGTTTCGTAAGAGCGAACGTAACAATTGTGGACGGGGCGTTACAAGCGATGCCAGTTGGTTTAGATAAATCGAGTGCGGTATCTTCACTTGCAGATGCGAATGCTTTTATCGTGTTACCTGGAGGAACGAGAGGATTTGAGACCGGAATGAAAGTATCCGTATTATTGTTAGAGCACTCTGAGGGATGTGATTGGCCATGGGCAAAGCCCCTTCAATCTTACAAATAGTAGGATATCAAAATAGCGGGAAAACAACACTTGTTGAGAAAGTGGTGCATGCATTAGCTGAACGAAAAATGAAAGTTGCTACAATTAAACATCACGGGCACGGAGGCTTTCCAGAAGTAGCGCAAAAAGATAGCGAAAGACACCGTAAAGCTGGTGCTGTCGTAAGTAGTGTAGAAGGCGCTGGATTGCTTTCACTTTCTTCACTAAGAAAGAAATGGTCCTTGCAAGAAATTATTCGCTTATATGAGTTTTTTGAAGTGGATACAATTTTAATAGAAGGCTATAAAAAAGAGAATTACTCGAAAGTAGTGTTACTTCGTTCTGCGGAAGACATTGAGCTTTTACATAAAGTAGAAAATATAGTGGCGGTTATTACGTGGTATGATGTTCCGGCAAATATAAGAGAAGAATATAAAGTATTTCATATAACAGAAGAAGAGTTGTACATAGACTGGTTTTTACAAACGGTTAGGAGTGCGAAATGATAAATACATATTATGAAGTAATTGATACAGAAATCTCAATTGAAGAAGTAACGAAGAAAGTAATTCGACGTGAATGCGGTGCTGTTACAACATTTATTGGAACGGTTAGAGAGTTTACGAAAGGGCGTCGTACATTATACTTAGAGTATGTTGCTTATAAGACGATGGCAGAAAAGATGCTAGAGAAAATTGGCTTGGAAGTGAAAGAGAAATGGCCAGGTACATATGTTGCGATTACACATCGCATCGGTACGTTGCAAATTTCTGATATAGCGGTTGTTGTTGCTGTTTCAACACCACACCGTAAAGCGGCTTATGAAGCGAACGAATATATTATGGAACGCATAAAACAAATTGTTCCGATTTGGAAAAAGGAGTTTTGGGAAGATGGTGACTCATGGATTGGTGATCAATTAGAAAAAACACCATATCCGGCGGGAGAGCCTGGGAAGGAGCTATAAGTATGATTAGAGTATTGTTATTTGCGCACTTGCAAGAAGAAGCAGGGACAAGTGAATTACAAATAGAGAAAGAAAATATTACGGTTGCACAGTTAAAAGATGTTGTTGCGAACGAATATAATGTACCAGTTTCAGAGCCAATTATGGTTGCGATTAATGAAGAATACGCAAATGAAGATGACAGGGTCCAATCTGGTGATGTTGTTGCACTAATTCCACCAGTGAGCGGTGGTTAATATTGGATTCATTAAAACGACTTTCCTACATAGGGAAAGTCGTTTTTTTATGGCAGTTTTGAGAACACTAATCTATAGAACAAGGAGGGAACTATGAAAAAAATATGTGTAGTTATCACAATGCTATGTGTGGCCTTTTTCTCTTCTCCAAGCGATTCTTTCGCGAAAGAATCAAGAGAACAGCTTTTAGAGAGTGCATTATCAAATAGGTACTATTCAGTTATTAGACAAGTGACAGAAGATCAATATGAATGTGCTTCAGTTATAGATATAAAGCGTCTCGGCAAGAAAGATGAATTTGTTCCTAGATACGAAGTGAAGCTACAATTTCTTACATTTCAAGGAGCGCATAATCCGCCGAACGATAAAGTTACGCTTACTTTGGAAGATCATTTAGATCACGTAAAGATAAAGAAAGTGGAGCGAGAAAAGAATGTTTCTGACGTTATTGCAGAAAAAGTTTGTGAACGGGAAAAAGAAAAAATAAAAGCTCACTCTAACGACTTAGAGTGATAATCTATGGCATTTAGTAAAGAAAGGTAATGAGTGATGGATATATTTTTAGCGATTTTACCAGCTATATTTTGGGGAAGTATTGTGCTATTTAACGTAAAACTGGGCGGGGGCCCGTATAGTCAAACGCTCGGAACAACGTTTGGAGCACTTATTTTCTCAATTGTTGTTTATATTTTTATGAAGCCAGTATTAACACCTACCGTTATCGGAGTTGGAGTTGTGTCAGGTTTATTTTGGGCGCTTGGTCAGGCAAATCAATTGAAAAGTATTGATTTAATGGGTGTTTCGAGGACGATGCCAATTTCAACAGGACTTCAATT
Organism: Bacillus sp. JH7; assembly: GCF_001563515.1. Lineage (NCBI taxonomy): Bacteria > Bacillati > Bacillota > Bacilli > Caryophanales > Bacillaceae > Bacillus > Bacillus sp. JH7. The sequence goes on from NZ_LPUS01000001.1 coordinate 151,794, forward strand.
AGTCGCGACGACTTTATTTGGCGTTATCGTATTTCATGAATGGTCCACGACAATATCGGTCGTCCTTGGGATTTTAGCGCTCGTTTGTATTATTATCGGTGTTATTTTAACATCGCTTCAAAGTGAAGAAGAAAAGAATGCAGAGCAAGCAGCAAACTTTAAAAGAGGTATCGTAATTTTATTAATTTCAACAGTCGGTTATTTAGTTTACGTAGTAGTAATTAGGTTATTTAACGTAGATGGCTGGTCGGCTTTGTTGCCACAAGCAGTTGGTATGGTGTTAGGTGGGATTTTGCTTACCTTTAAACATCATCCATTTAATAAATATGCAATTCGCAATATTATTCCAGGATTAATTTGGGCAGCTGGAAATATGTTTTTATTCATTTCACAGCCGCGTGTTGGAGTCGCAACAAGTTTCTCGCTATCGCAAATGGGAATTATTATTTCCACGCTTGGTGGGATCCTTATATTAGGTGAAAAGAAAACGAAACGTCAATTAACGGGTATCGTTGTCGGTATCGTTTTTATTATCGCAGCCGGAATTATGTTAGGTATAGCCAAAAGTTAAAGGAGGTATGGAAATGTATAGTGATTTAGCAGGGAAAGTTGTCGTTATTACAGGATCAGCAACTGGTCTCGGAAGAGCGATGGGAGTAAGGTTTGCTAAGGAAAAAGCGAAAGTGGTTATTAATTATCGCTCACGAGAATCAGAAGCGAATGATGTGTTAGAAGAAATTAAAAAGGTAGGCGGCGAAGCGATTGCTGTAAAAGGTGATGTAACCGTCGAATCAGATGTTGTGAATCTCATTCAATCTGCTGTGAAAGAGTTTGGTACGCTTGACGTTATGATTAATAATGCAGGGATAGAAAACGCGGTACCGTCGCATGAAATGCCGCTTGAAGATTGGAATAGGGTAATTAATACAAATTTAACAGGTGCTTTTTTAGGAAGTCGTGAAGCGATTAAATATTTTGTAGAACATGATATTAAAGGGTCTGTCATTAATATGTCTAGTGTTCATGAGAAAATTCCGTGGCCACTATTTGTGCACTATGCAGCAAGTAAGGGTGGCATTAAACTGATGACAGAAACGTTAGCGCTAGAATATGCGCCAAAAGGTATTCGAGTAAATAATATAGGACCAGGTGCAATTAATACGCCAATCAATGCAGAAAAGTTTGCTGATCCTAAAAAACGTGCTGACGTAGAAAGTATGATACCTATGGGCTATATTGGAAAACCTGAAGAAATCGCAGCAGTAGCAACTTGGCTTGCTTCATCAGAGGCGAGTTACGTAACGGGAATTACGCTATTTGCAGATGGTGGAATGACGTTATATCCATCGTTTCAAGCTGGGCGTGGGTAATATGAAAAGGACAAAGAGTTTTATCTCTTTGTCCTTTTTTACAAAAAAAATAGCGTTCGGCTATTTTAAAATTAATGATTAATTGTATCTTGAAGAAATTCTGTTGCTTGATGTTCAGTAACATTTTGTACGAGCGCGACTTCGCTGATCATCATTTTTCGTGCATTATCTAGCATTTGTTTTTCGCTCGCATTTAATGTTCTCTCTTTATTACGGCGAAGTAAATCCCGAACCACTTCTGCGCTATCTTGTAAATTGCCATTTTTCATTTTTTCCATATTCATTGTATATCTTTGTTTCCATGAGAGTGATGGGTCTGACTCCCCGTTTTGAAATTCAAGAAGTATATCATCTAACGTACCTCGATCAACGATATAACGAATACCTGATTTTTTTAATTGTTCCATCGGAAGCATTACTTGCATATCTTTACTAATGATGCGTATCACACAATATTGACGTGAAGTACCTAATATTTCTTTCTCTTCAATTGCTTCGATAATTCCTGCACCGTGCATTGGATAAACGATTTTATCACCAATTTGAAACAAATCATCCACCTCCATATGTGGTAACCACTTTTAATGATAGCATACGCATGTAAAAATGTCAAATTTTATATAATAACATAACATTTATATTAGAGTCAATAATATGGAGTGGTTTTTTTATGTTTTTTTGAACATATTTATCCCGCATTAACGGGCGATAAGACCCCCATCTCAAAATTTAGAAAAAGCAAAGAAGTTAGGTGGGGGGCAGGCTGATTAAAGTTTCACTTTATAGTGATTTTTTTAGAAAAATAGTACAGGTGAGAAAGAAGGCATATCCACTTATTTTTAAGCATAAAATGTAAAAGGGCTAATACAATATACCTAAATCCGTTCTTTGCAAAGGAGGGAGAGAAGGTGAGGCGCACAATAAAAATTGATATTACAAATAAAGTTGTAGCTAAATTTAGACCAAATTATTTGGAATTATATACGAGTAAATTTATGATAGGTAAGTTTTATGTCTATACTGAAGATAAAAAATATGTGTTAGAAGACGGATATATATATGAGAATGGAAAGTTTTATCGCATCATAGATACGCACCGTGGCAATAATCAAGCGGCGGAGGGCTGCGATCTAGGATGGTGTTAACATGATTCGTGTGAAAGTGTTTGATGAAAGTCACGAAAAAGACTTAGAAGACGCTGTGAATGTGTTTTTGAAAAAGATTGATGATAGCAACTTTGTAGATATTAAGTATCAAGTTGGTGTTTCCATTAACGACGATGAAAACCAAATTTATTGTTTTTCAGCAATGATCGTTTATAAAACATAAAAAAGAGCTGGCTCACCCAGCTCTTTTTTATGTTTTATGTTGGGACAACATGTGTCGGTAATACGTTCATAATAGATTGGGGTGTGCCTAATTTCTTTGTCGTTAAAAGAGGCTCCCCTGTTTCATGATTTTGGGCATCTTTACACATACCAAGGTGATAACGATCACCTAAAAATGGATCAATATAAAAACCGTTTTTGAATACTTTATCATTCGGATGTTTTTCATGATGAATATCAGAGCAGTTAATGCAATAGAACATAGCTTTCATCCCCTTTTTATTTTTGTTTGAAAAAAGTGAGTCGGTAGTCATTTCGCTCCTGAGGAAATGTTGAGGAGAAGAGAAATAACTACCTACTCAAATGGTGGGCATATTCCTTCTGATTTGTCATATCTCGCGTATTGTCCCTTGAGGGAAGGAGGAGAGACGAAGTACGCATGATATAAGTAAGGCGCTTCTCTCAAGATAAATGATGGAGTTTCATGTTGAGAGAAGTTTTTATTTTGTATTGCCTTTGTGAGTATATTATGAGGAAATGCTAAGAGGGTGTTTGTCCTGTTGAAAAAATGTTGAGAATTTCTCAACAGTAAAAGAATTAGCGTTGACATGAAACTAAAAGGTGTTATATTATCGAAGTATAACCAAAAGGTGTTATGTTATAACGCCGAGTAAAGGAGAATGAAAATGGAACAACAAAATACATTAAATGATATTAAACAAACAATCGTTTTTAACGCGTCTATTCAAAAGGTATGGAGTGTAGTATCAACTGCAGAAGGGATTGCGTCATGGTTTATGCCAAATGATTTTGTATTAGAGGTAGGACATAAATTTCATGTGCAATCACCATTTGGGCCATCACCATGTAAAGTGTTAGAGATTGATGAGCCAAACTATTTATCTTTCTCATGGGATACAGATGGCTGGGTTGTTTCATTTAATTTGAAAGACTTAGGAGATAACAAAACAGAATTTACGTTAATTCACGGCGGCTGGAAACATCCTGATGAAATTCTTCCGAAAGCAAATGCGAAGAGCTCTATTATTCGCGATAGAATGAGCGGTGGTTGGGTAGCGATTGTAAATGAAAAACTGAAAAAGGTTGTCGAAGGCTAAGTGTCCTCGTCAGCAGCGAAATATGATGTATTTCAAGCAATTGCTGATCCAACCCGCCGAGAAGTAATACGGTTATTAAGTGACAAAGAGTTACCGATTTCCAAAATAACGGATCATTTTCCGATGAGTCGTACTGCGGTTGTAAAGCACCTTCATATTCTTTCGGAAGCGAATTTAGTAAGTGGAAGAAAGAGCGGAAGAGAGAAGATATATCGCTTGCATCCAGAGCCATTAGAGGAATTACAGCAGTGGCTCTCGTATTATGAACGTTTTTGGGATAATAAATTGTCCATGCTGAAACATATTGTGGAGAATGAAGAATAAAAAAAGGATGACCAAAATGGTCATCCTTTTTATTGTTGCTCACTTGTTTGTGTAGCTGGCTTTAATAAAAGCCAACCGATAATTAATGTACATACTGCTAATACGAAAGTGCTCATATAAATAACGTGTACACTTGCAGCTAATGCGGATTGTGATTCAGTGGCTACACTTGCTGTAGTCCCGCCGTGTCCACCAGATACAAGATCAAGGTTTTTAATGCCGCGTGCATGAATCATCGTATTAAAGATTGTTCCAAAGATTGCAGCACCTAACGTTTGACTGAATGTATTAATAAATGTGTTTAAACCAACGGCTGTTCCGCGTGTATGAGCTGGTACGGCTGCTTGAATTGTTACCATGTAAATCGGTGTCACAAGCCCCATTCCTAAGCCGAATAATCCGACTGCTACATAAATAAGGAACGATGGTGAATTTGTTGATAGTGTAAATAATAAGAACGTAGCGACTGATAAAATGCTAGCTCCAAGTAAAATGATTTGTTTCGTTTTTAATTTGCCTACTAAGTTACCAGAGAAAATAGCGCCAAATGTCCACATAACAGGGATTGGCATTAAAATAAGTCCAGCTTCTGTAGCATTTTTCCCTAATACACCTTGGCTCCAAATTGGAAGGTACATTGTAATACTAATAATCATTGCGCCAGCAATAAGAGTTAATATATTTATCGTAGATAATGTACGGTTAGAGAAAAGTGCTAGCGGAATTAATGGTTCTGGAGATTTTTTCTCGATGAATAAGAAAATAATAAATGAAATAGCGGCAAAGATTAATAGGCCGATAATTGTCATGTCTCCCCAGTTTTGCTTACTGCTACCTGTTAATAATGCATATAGTAGAGCGATTGTACTTAATGAGAAGACTGTTGCACCAAGATAATCGATATGATGCTTAGCAGGTTTAATAGATTCTTTGTAGTAAATTGCAATCATTAAGCAAGCGATAATTCCGAATGGAACGTTTAGGAAGAAAATATAGCGCCAAGAAAGGGAATCAACTAAAAATCCACCTACTAACGGTCCGATAACACCGGATACACCCCAAACGGCACTCATCCAACCTTGTGCTTTCGCGCGGTCTTTCGCTTCGCTATATAAGTCTCCAATAATCGTCATTGTGATTGGCATAACAGCACCAGCACCGATACCTTGAAGCGCGCGGAAGAAGATTAATTGTTCCATCGATGTAACGATTCCGCAAAGTGCAGAACCGACTAAAAAGATTGTAGCTCCGATTAGTAAAACTTTTTTACGGCCAAATAAATCAGCGAGCTTTCCGTATATTGGAGTCGAAACAGCTGTTGCAAGCATATAAATTGCATATACCCAACTAACAAGTTCGACGCCTGACAAATCACTCGTTATACGAGGGATTGCTGTACTAACAATCGTTCCTTCTACCGCAGAAAGAAACGTCATTAACATTAAAGACATCATGACTTTTTTTCTCATTTGTTTTCCCCTTACCCTTTTTTAAATATTCAACAATATAAAATATAAAGGTACTAAGGTAAATAAAGCAACAAAAAAGCAATGGAAAGTTACATGGAGCAGATATTTGTCGCTTCTTGTCGGTAAGTCGATAAATTTGGGAAATCGCCGATATAAGTTGCAGAATCGCTGATAAATTTGGAAAATCGCCGATATAAGTTGCGGAATCGCTGATATATTTGTGGAATCGCTCATATAATTTCATGTACCTATAAAAAAAGAAACAGGAATCCCTGTTTCTTTTTTTAATACTGCATTTTCGCGTTTTCTCCAGCTGTCGTTCCGGCAATTCTACCAGTAACAAGGGCTGATGTAATATTATAGCCACCAGTATAACCATGAATATCAAGAACTTCTCCGCAGAAATATAAGCCGTTCGTAAATTTAGAAGACATTTCTTTCGGGTTAACTTCTTTCACGGATACACCGCCGCCAGTAACGAATGCTTTTTCAATTGACTGCGTACCATTTACATTCACAGTAAACTCTTTAAAGTCTTTCACAAGTGCACGAATCTTTTCGTGAGAAACTTGTCCAGCTTGTTCGCTGCCGTCAATTTCATTTTTTTCTAATAAGAATAGGAAGTAACGTTCAGGAACATAACCTTTTAAAACGTTTTTAATTCCTTTTTTCGGATCTTCTTTCATTTGTTTCAGCATGCGCTGAAATAGTTGCTCACTATTTTCCTCTGGCAATGCATCAATACTCATTTGTATTGTATTCGTTTTAAACTTTTTCAGTGCTTTCACGACGAATTGACTACAGCGAAGAGCAGCAGGACCAGATAGGCCAAAATGAGTGAAGAGCATGTCCATTTTGTGAGAAATGATAGCTTTTCCTTTCGGGTTTAATACACTTAAGTTTATATCACGTAAAGCAAGACCTTGTAATGAGCGGTCACGTATAAACGGCTCGTTTGAAAGGATAGGTACTTCTGTTGGGAATAATTCTGTGATTGTATGACCCGCTTTTTCAGCCCAAGCATATCCGTCTCCAGTAGATCCAGTTTGAGGAACTGATTTTCCGCCAACAGCGATAACGACGTGATTTGTTTCTAACACTTCACCTGTTTGCAGTATAACTGCTTTCGTTTGACCATTTTCATATTCAATCGTTTCAACAGGCGTATTTGTACGAATTTTTACACCTAAGTCTTTTAATCGTGTTAAAAGTGCGTCTACAACAGATTGTGCTTTGTTTGACACAGGGAACATGCGACCATGGTCTTCTTCTTTCAATTTAACACCAAGATTTTCGAAGAATGTAATAATATCTTCATTATTAAAAATAGAAAAAGCGCTGTATAAGAAGCGACCGTTTCCTGGTATATGTTTAACAATTTCATCAAGTGGTAGACGGTTCGTTACGTTACAGCGTCCGCCACCAGAAATTGCAAGTTTACGCCCAAGTTTATTTCCTTTATCAAGAAGTAAGACATTTGCGCCTTCTTCTGCAGCACCAATTGCAGCCATTAGCCCAGAAGGACCGCCGCCGATGACAATAACATCATAATGCATAATATATCGACCTCATTTTCTACATTTCCTGCCTAAAAGAATAGCATGTTTTCCCTTAAAAGAAAAATAGAGTGAAGTACTGCTTAATGAGAGAATTGTGGTACAATACAAAAGTTAGAGTTCAGCACTATCCTGCCATTTGTAGGCGATAAGACTAAAACCTCAAGATTTAGGAGAAGTAAATAGGGAGTCTGTTAGCCTGTAAATGCTCGAATGGTTCAACTAATAAGGAGTAGGAGAGAAGTCTCCAACTAATTATAGTTTCACTTTATGTAGATGTAGGAGGATTTTTGTATGTCCGATTCGAAATTTCTGCGCGGAACGCTTATTGTTACGCTAGGGACATTTTTAGTAAAGTTCTTAGGCATGATTTACGTCTTTCCGTTTCATGCATTAGTAGGAACAGAAGGCGGAACGCTCTATACATATGGATACATTCCATATACGATCTTTTTAAGTATCGCAACGGCAGGTGTGCCACTTGCTGTTTCAAAATTTGTTTCCAAATATAATGCGCTTGGCGATTATAAAACGAGCCGGAGAATGTTCCGCTCGGGAATGGTTATGATGATAGTAACAGGAGTTCTTTCGTTCCTAGTACTGTACATGACGGCGCCATTGTTTGCAGAAGCGATGCTTGGTAAACAAAGTATACACAATAATGTAGGAGAAGTTACGACGATCATTCGTCTTGTAAGTTTCGCACTTATTGTTGTACCAGCAGCGAGTTTAATTCGTGGTTATTTCCAAGGTCACCAGTCTATGGGACCAACTACCGTTTCACAAATTATTGAACAAATTATTCGTATCGTCTTTTTATTAGCGGGTAGTTTTATCGTTATTAAAGTACTTGGCGGTACAGTTGCAACAGCAGTTGGAGTAGCGACATTTGCTGCGTTCGTTTCAGCGGTTGGAGCACTCGGTGTGTTAATTTGGTACTGGCTAAAACGTAAAAAATATTTGGATCAATATTTAATTGAACAAACTGTACCAGAATCAACAGTAAGCACCGTTCAATTGTTTAAAGAGTTATTTGCATATGCGATTCCTTACGTTGTAATTGGGTTAACAATTCCTTTATATCAACAAATTGATACATTGACATTTAACTCAATTATGCAGGCGATTGGTCAAGGGGATATCGCAGAGCGAGCTCTCGGTATTTTCACAATGTGGACGCATAAGTTAATTATGATTCCTGTATCACTTGCAACAGCGTTTAGTTTAACGCTTGTACCAGCAATTACAAAATCATTTACTGAAAAACAATACCGTTATTTGAAATTACAAATTACACAAACATTCCAGGCGAATATGTTTTTAACATTGCCAGCAGTTGTCGGTATTTCTTCACTGGCATATCCAATTTATACTGCGTTTTACGATTCAGATCCACTAGGTGGACAAGTATTAATGTGGTATGCACCAGTTGCGTTGTTATTCGCTTTATTTACAGTAACAGCGGCAATCCTGCAAGGTATTAACCAGCAGAAGCATGCGATTATTGCGCTTATAATGGGCGTTATTTTGAAATTTGTATGTAACGTAATCTTTATTCGTTATTTCGGTACAGTAGGAGCAATTCTAGCAACAGCAGTTGGTTTCTTAGCTTCTGTTTGGTACACAAATCAACAAATTAAAAAATACGCACACTATTCATTCGGTGTTGTATATAAAAGAACATTCCAAATTGCAGTACTAACACTTATAATGGTCGTTGCTGTAAAACTATCACAATGGCTTCTATCCTTCATGATTTCGCCTGATGGCCGTATTGGTGCTCTTATAACAGTTGCAATTTGTGCAGGTATTGGCGGTCTTGTTTACGGATTGTTAGCAATTCGCACAGGAGTACTTGAAAGAGTATTTGGTGGAGAAGCATTAGATAAAATTCAACGTAAACTTGGTAGTAGATTTAAAATAAAGTTGAAATCAAGAGGGGCGTAATTACGTCCCCTTTTCTATGATAAATAAAGAAGGTGAAAAACGTGAGATTAGATAAATTATTAGCAAATATGGGATATGGAAGTAGAAAAGAAGTAAAGAAATTATTGAAAGATGGCGTTGTGAAAATTGATGGAACGCCAGTAAAAGATGCGAAAGTTCATGTAAATGTAGAAGAGCAAGAAGTTATGATTCACGGTGAAGTTGTGGAATACAAAGAATTTGTTTACTTAATGATGCATAAACCACAAGGTGTTATTTCAGCGACGGAAGATGATAATCATGAAACAGTAATAGATTTATTAGAATTAGAAGATGCAATCTTTGATCCGTTCCCAGTTGGACGACTTGATATCGATACGGAAGGTTTCTTATTGATAACAAATGATGGGAAGTTATCACATCAATTATTATCTCCGAAAAAGCATGTGCCGAAAAAATATTATGCACACGTTGCAGGAGTAGTAACAGAAGAGGATGTAAAAGAGTTTGCTAAAGGTGTTATTTTAGATGATGGCTATGAAACAAAGCCAGGTGCACTTACAATATTGAAAAGCGATGATATTTCTGAAATTGAGCTTGTGATTACGGAAGGGAAATTCCATCAAGTGAAGCGTATGTTTGAAGCGGTAGGGAAAAAAGTAGTCTACCTAAAGAGAACAGAGATGGGTCCGTTAGTATTAGATGAAGAACTAGAACTTGGACAATACCGAGAGCTAACAGATGAAGAAGTAGAAATGTTAAAAACATATCAAGTAGATACTGAAAAGTAGTACCTTTATAGGCGCAGAAAAGACCCCTTTCTAATTATTAGAAAGGGGTATGTATTTATTTACATACAATTATTTTTCATTATGAGGTCATTCTCACTTTCTTTCCTGTTGTTGTCCACTTACCGCGGCAAGGGCTATACACGAGTTCATTAAACTGCAACACATTTAGATCACGTTGTATCGTTCGCGGTGTGATCCCGAACTCATCTACAAGGTCTTTCGTCGTTACCGTTCCGTTTTCATTGATGTACATATAAATTGATTTAATGCGTGTTAGCATACGAGTAGTTGTAGGTTTCAAGAGAAAACCACTCCTCTACTAGTTTTTTTGACCCCATTCAGGAAAGAAGGTCGTTACTACCATTGTACTCTACATGATAAAATTCATGCTTTAATCTACTTAAATTTTACAGAAATTTAACAAATATTCATATAGAAAAATATTGGTAGTTGACATTGTATATATGGTCAGTCAACTAACACATAAAATTCTACGTAAAACGCCAAATTCCTGCAAATTTTTTTGAAAAAATAAAAGAAAAACTAATGAGAAATATCTGAAATATTACAATTGTTCGGTATTTGGTTTTCGTGTATGGCATAAGAGATTTCGGTTTGTTATGATGAAAGAAACAATATAGTGAAGGATGGATGCGTGATGTCAGCAATTAATTGGACAGAAGAAGTTGCGAAACGAAAAGATGATTTAATTCGTGATACACAACAATTTTTACAAATTAAAAGTGTATGGGAAGAAGAATCGGCGAAAGAGGGCGCACCATTCGGTGAAGGTGTAGAAAAAGCTTTATCTTTCATGTTACATAAAGGAGAAACTGAAGGTTTTACTTCTAAAAATTTAGAAGGATATGCAGGTCATCTTGAAATGGGGCAAGGAGAAGAGTTAGTAGGCATTCTTTGTCACGTTGACGTTGTACCAGAAGGCGATGGCTGGACGACTCCTGCATATAGTGCAGATATTCGCGACGGAAAGATTTTTGCACGTGGTGCAATTGACGATAAAGGCCCAACGATGGCAGCATATTATGCGATGAAAATTGTGAAGGAATTAGGCTTACCTCTTTCCAAACGTGTTCGTATGATTATAGGAACAGATGAGGAAAGCAATTGGAAATGTGTAGATCACTACTTTAAAAATGAAGAAATGCCAACAATCGGTTTTGCACCAGATGCAGACTTTCCAATTATTAATGCAGAAAAAGGAATTTCTGATATACAAGTTGTGCAAAATGGTAGTGAAGAGAAAAAAGGTACATATGAACTTGTTTCATTTGATTCAGGGCGCCGTTTAAATATGGTTCCTGATTTTGCAGAAGCGGTTATTACAGGAGAAGATGTAAATGCACTTACAGTAGCATATGAAGAGTATTTACAAACTGCTAAAAAAATAGGGAAATCGACTATAGAAGGAAATGCAGTGACGTTGCAAATAGAAGGAATTTCAGCGCACGGATCTACTCCTGAAAAAGGAGAAAATGCAGGTTTATTATTAGCAAACTTCTTAACTACAGTTTCACTTGATGGAAAAGCAACTGCATTTGCGACATTTGCAACAGAAACATTTACTGGTGATATTTTTGGTGAAAAAGCTACTATTGCTTATAAAGATGAAATTAGCGGTCCGTTAACAGTGAATGTCGGTCGCATTTCTTATACGAAAGAAAACGGTGGTAACTTAGGGCTAAACGTACGTTACCCAGTTACAACTAACTTTGAAGAAACAATTGTGAAGTTGAAAGAATATGTTGGTACGCATGGTTTTGAAGTGGCTGACTATTCTAATTCTCGCCCACATCACGTCGATAAAGATCACGTATTAATCCGTACGTTACAACGTGTGTATGAAGAACAAACAGGTGAAAAAGCAGAACTATTAGCAATCGGCGGCGGTACTTATGCTCGTTCATTAAAAGCTGGTGTGGCATTTGGCCCGCTATTCCCTGGAAAAGAAGAACTTGCACATCAAAAAGATGAGTATATCGAAATTGAAGACTTATTAAAAGCAACAGCAATTTACGCGCAAGCAATTCATGAATTAGCGAAGTAATGGATATATAAATAATGTCCGCTCTCTATTTTGGAGAGCGGCTTCTTTTTACCTGAATGAGATAAGAAAGAAAAGCAACAATAGAAAGAAGGAGAAGATGTACATGGAACTGCATTATTTTGTCGCAATTACGTTACCGAATCATATAAAAGAAATGCTGTATAACTATAAAAAGGACATGCAAGAGGAATTACAATTTCGTTCATGGGTACATAAAGAAGACTATCATATTACCCTTTCATTTTTAGGGAGTGCAACGGAGGAACAATTAGAGGGAATAAAAAATGGATTACAAACAGTTGCAGAAACAAAAGAACTATCGTTCACGTTACAAGGTTTTTCAACGTTTGGTAGGGAAGATCAGCCCCGTATTTTTTGGGCGAAGGTAAGTGAGAATCACGATTTGTTTCAGTTGCAAAAGCAAGTACATGCCATTTGTGAAGAAAATGGATTTTCTCTAGAAATACGCCCGTATCACCCGCATATTACCGTTGCTCGTAAATGGATAGGAGAAGAAAAGTTTCGTTTAGAAAGTATAAAAGAAGTGCCTGAAATATCATTTCAAGCAGATACAATTACTTTATACGAATCCCACGTGAAAGAAACCCCGAAGTATAAATCGATTGCTGAAATAAAATTACAAAAATAGAATGTTGAAAACGTTTTTTATGCAGGTGAATATACTATAGAGAAGAATGGAGTTACTGTATAGAGTCTTGTTGATAAGAAAAGCCTTATCATTTGCAGCTCATTTTATCTCGCCTAATTGGTGAAGGCTAATAATAAGTGAGGATGGGAAAATTTTCTCGCTCATTAAAGTTTCACTTTATTTTAACTTTGAGAATGATGGTGATTTTTTTATGTTGAAAGTAAAACGTCCATTTGATGCCTATTTAGATGAAATGAATAAAATTACAATTTTGCTCCCACATGCGTATGGAACAAGTCGGACATTTCGTTTGCAAGAAGGAAGTAATGTGAAAGATTTACCGATTGCTCATACTATTGCGCTTCCAGATGCAACGAAGTATGAGTGCTTTATAGAAGAGCCGCTAGATGTGGGGAAGTATTATACAGTACGAGATGAACGGAATGAAGAAACTGATTTACAAATAGGTGCTGTTATTCGAACAAAAATTTTCGATGAAAAGTATTATTACGAAGGTACAGATTTAGGTGCTGTGTATCAAAAACAAGAAACGACATTTAAAGTATGGGCCCCAACTGCAAGGCTTGCGAAAGTAAGAATTTATAAGAGCGATAAAGAATATACCGATCATGAAATGTACAGGGGAGAAAACGGAGTTTGGATTCAAACATTACAAGGTGATTTAGACGGAGCACGCTATACATTTCTTGTTTGTATTAATTTAATATGGAACGAAGCGGTGGATCCTTACGCAAAGTCAGTGACTGTAAATGGAAAGTATGGCATTGTTATCGATTTAGAAAAGACGACTGTAACGAAACGAGAGCAATTACCACCATTACAAGCAATGACAGATGCCATATTGTATGAATTGCATATTCGTGATGCTACTATTCATCCGAACAGTGGAGTGAGTAAAAAAGGGACGTATAAAGGGCTAATGGAAGAAGGAACAACAGGACGAAATGGGACATTGACAGGTTTGTCTCATATAAAAGATTTAGGCGTTACGCATGTTGAATTATTGCCTTTATATTGTTTCGGTGGTGTGGATGAGGCGAATCCTTCTTCTGCCTATAATTGGGGGTACAATCCATTATATTACAATGCACCAACAGCATATTATGCTACAAACCCCTCTGATCCGTATAACAGGATAGTTGAGTGCAAACAACTAATTGAAACATTTCATGAACAAGGTATTAGGGTGATTATAGATGTTGTATATAATCATGTTTATGAAAGAGAGCTATCATCATTTGAAAAGCTTGTTCCAGGATATTATTTTCGTCATGGTGAAGATGGTATGCCTTCTAATGGGACGGGAGTCGGAAATGATATAGCGTCTGAACGGAAAATGATGAGGAAATTCATTGTAGAGTCTATTTTATATTGGCTTACTGAATACAATGTCGATGGATTCCGATTCGACTTAATGGGAATTTTAGATATTGATACAATGAATATGATAGAGAAAGAAGTGCGAAACATAAAACGAGATGCTTTGTTATTAGGAGAAGGATGGGATTTACAAACACCGCTTCCTCTTGAGGAAAAAGCAACGTTAAATAATGCGAAGAAAATGCCACATATCGCGCAGTTTAATGATCAATTTCGTGATGGGATAAAAGGGAGTACATTTCATATAAATAAGCGTGGTTTTGCATTTGGTGGGCATGTAGACTGTAATCATTTGCAGTATATTGCAGCAGGAAGTCTTTTAAGTATGAAAGAAACAGGGCTGTTTTTAGAGCCGGCGCAAAGCATTAACTATGTAGAATGTCATGATAATATGACGATGTGGGATAAACTAGTGCGCAGTAATGAAGAATCAGAAACGATTTTGAAAAAACGTCACCTATTAGCGAGCGCAATGGTTATTCTTTCACAAGGCATTCCTTTCTTACACGCAGGGCAAGAGTTTTATCGTACGAAGAAAGGAAATGAAAATAGTTATAATGCAAATGATGAGATCAATCAATTAGATTGGGATCAAAAAGAGAAAGAGATAGAAACCGTTAACTATATAAAAGGTTTAATTGCGATTCGTAAAGAGCATGGGGCGTTCCGATTACAAAATGCAGACCTTATAAAAAAACATATGACTTTTTTACAAACATCTACAGAAGTACTTGCATATCACCTAGAGCATGCAGAATCGTTTGGGCCGTGGAAAGAGATTATCGTCTTATTTAATAGCGGTTTAGAAGCTAAAACTGTGCAACTTCCGAAAGAAGCAACGTGGCATGTGTTAGTAAACGAAAACGAAGCGAAAATAGAGCCAATTTCTTCATTTAGAGGAAAGGAACTTAGGCTCGCTCCAATTAGCACGTATATATTGACGATAATGTGACAAATCGCTACTTGACGATGAGAATGTAATAAATGTAGAATTGACAAAGGTGACGATTTTGATAAGTTGTCATTCTATGACAGGTTTTGTAAAATAAAATAGAGGATTTTTGGCTTAGGCTAATTTTTCTTTTCATTTACAGTAAAATATATGAATCCACAACATGTGTAGAAATGTTGCGGTTTTTCTTTTCATAACTATAAAAGATAAGGATTTGTTAACGGGTAATGAATATGGAATGGTTGGAACAATTATTAGGAAAAGAGTGGAGTCTTGTACCGGCTGGTGGAGTAACGGGCGATGCATATATTGCGCAAAACGGACAACAGAAGTTATTTTTAAAGCGGAATACATCGCCCTTTTTAGCGGTATTGTCAGCAGAAGGAATTGTTCCAAAATTACTTTGGACAAGAAGGGTAACGAATGGTGATGTAATTTCTGCTCAAAAATGGCTTCCGGGACAGAAGCTAGAGCCAGAGGATATGAAACTAGAACGTGTTGCGAAACTTTTGAAGAAAATACACTCCTCTAAAGCGCTTGTACAGATGATTCAAAGACTTGGGAAGCAGCCGCTTCACGCACAAGAGTTATTACAACAACTGCAACTCGTTTTAAGAGGAGATATAAGGGATGATGAAACAATTCAGCAAGGCCTTCAATATTTAATGGATTCATTAAAAGCTATTGAATACAATGAATTCGTTGTATGCCATTGTGATGTAAACCATAACAACTGGCTATTGTCGGATGAAGATGAATTGTTTTTAATTGATTGGGATGGAGCTGTAATTGCTGACCCAGCTCTAGACCTCGGTATGTTATTATATTGGTACATTCCGCGCCAGGAGTGGAGTGAGTGGCTCGGTTATTATGATATTGAAATGGATGAATCGCTGCTTAGGCGTATGAGATGGTATGTGATAGCACAAACGATTTTGTCTATTCAATGGCATACAACAAAAAAACAGCAAGCAGAAGCTGAATATTGGCATCAATATTTACAGCAACT
This sequence comes from Bacillus sp. JH7, assembly GCF_001563515.1. Taxonomy (NCBI): domain Bacteria; kingdom Bacillati; phylum Bacillota; class Bacilli; order Caryophanales; family Bacillaceae; genus Bacillus; species Bacillus sp. JH7. The sequence goes on from NZ_LPUS01000001.1 coordinate 167,752, forward strand.
ACTTGCTTCAGAATAATACTTAAGAAAAATTGTCCATTCCAGCAATCCACTGAGTAAGTTGTTCTTGATTATTGGAAATATGGTTGTCCAAATTAGAGGAAGATTTACCCGATTGACTATAAGAATATACATCGTTTAGCATTGTTTTAGCGTCACTACTTATATTATCGTTTGCGAGTAACGATTGAATGAGGCGCTCTAATTGCTCGCATTCTGAAACTGTCCCGCAGCAATCACTTTGGTGGTTGACTAAAATATCTTTCAGCACTTCTAATTGATGTTGTTGATTAATTGGCATGAACGGATCATCCTTTCGATTGTTTTTCTCTTCGAATGTAAGAGAAAAAGCTGTTTCGTCATGGAATGTTTAATGCTGTATGTAGTTTTTATCAAAATGGTACATCTTATACTTGAAAGAAACGGACCGAGTGCTCGTACGTACTTGGTTTTTTGTTTGGTAGATTGATTAAAAAAGAAAGAAGGAATTATTCCTTTAAAATAGCTATGTAAAGAGAGGGAAACATCTATGCGTTTAAGACATAAACCGTATGCAATGGATCGAATTAATGAATATTCACATATCGTAATCGGAAACCCAGAGGAGCGCGCTGGTAGCTGGAAAGAAGTATTTGGAAACGAACAACCAATTCATATTGAAGTAGGTACAGGTCGTGGCCGCTTCATGTATGATATGGCAAAAGCGAATCCACATATTAATTATATTGGAATTGAAAAATTCACAAGTGTTGTTGTAGATGCACTTGATAAATTAATTGAAGAAGAATTACCAAACTTAAAGTTAATTAATAAAGATGCTGAAGATTTAACAGTTTTCTTTGCGAAAGGTGAAATTGATCGCGTTTATTTAAACTTCTCAGATCCATGGCCAAAGAAACGTCATACGAAGCGTCGTTTAACGTATAAAACATTTTTACGTAATTACGAAGAAGTGTTAGTAGAAGGCGGAGAAATTCATTTCAAAACAGATAACCAAGGTCTATTTGAATATTCTCTTATGAGTATGGCTGAGTATGGTATGTTACTAACTTACTTAAGCTTAGATCTTCATAACAGCGACTTTGAAGGTAACATCATGACTGAATACGAAGAGAAATTCTCTAGTAAAGGTCATCGTATTTACCGAGTTGAAGCAAAATATCGTACAGAGCCTATGCAGTAATGCATAGGTTTTTTATATCTAAAATAATCAGAATTTTATGTTAAGATTAATTGAAAGGGGGATGTGTAATGGAACAGTTACAAATTGGAGATATAAAAGTAACGTGGTTAAAAGGCGGAAATACACATTTAGATGGAGGGGCAATGTTTGGTGTTGTGCCGAAAGTACTTTGGTCACGTAAATATAAACATAATGACACAAATCATATTTACTTACGAACAGATCCGTTACTTTTACAAACGAAAGATGGAAATATGCTCATTGATTCAGGAATAGGAAACGGTAAGTTGGATGAGAAGATGAAACGAAATCAAGGTGTAACAGAAGAATCATCGGTTTATGAATCGTTAGAAAAACAGGGATTAAAGCCTGAAGATATTCAATATGTTTTAATGACACACCTTCATTTTGATCATGCATCTGGCCTAACAAAATGGGATGGGGATCACCTTGTACCAGCGTTTCCAAATGCGAAAGTTTACGTAAGTGAAACAGAGTGGAATGAAATGAGGAACCCAAATATTAGATCCCGTAATACATATTGGAAGGAAAATTGGGAACCGATTGTAGATCAAGTTGTTACGTTTCAGCAAGAAATAGAAATTACAGATGAAATCAAGATGGCACATACGGGTGGGCATAGTGATGGACATGCAGTCATCATTTTGGAGAGTCAAGGGGAAACGATGCTACATTTAGCAGATCTCTTGCCGACGCACGCGCATCAAAATGTATTATGGGTAATGGCATACGATGATTATCCGATGACATCGATTGAAAATAAGCAAAAGTGGATGGAGTACGGCGCTGAAAAAGGAGCATGGTTTACTTTTTATCATGACGCATATTACCGTGCAGTAAAGTGGAATGAAGAAGGGCATATCGTAGAAAAAATAGAGCTGAAAACGAGTATAGAAGCATAAAAATAGGAGGTTGCTCCATCATATTTATTGGAGCAGCCTCTTTTTTATTGTCGGGTTTTGTCGGTAAGTCGATATATTTAAACAAACGCTGATATAAATTGAGTTGCGCCGATATAATTGGGAAATCGCTGATATAAATTGAGTTGCGCCGATATAATTGGGAAATCGCTGATATAAATTGAGTTGCGCCGATATATTCGGAAAATCGCTGATATAATTTTAATCAATACCCGCAATTTCAAAAAAATAAGAGGTTCACCTAATGGGAACCCTCCTTTTTATGCTGCTATAACCTCTAAAACAGTACCTGTTTTAGCATCAACTAAAAATTCAAATCGTTCTTGTATATCATTTAACATTGTTGTAAGACCGCCGCGATAAACTTCATATGCGACATCATATTTTTCAAATGTCTCTGGAACCATATGTACCCAAGAGCCAGTAATTTCACCTTTATGACTTAATGCTTGTTTCACCATTTTCAATGCTTTTTCTGAAGAAATATGGGATTGTTCTTGTACTTTGTTTGCAACGAGATAACCAGCTGCGAACCCAACGCCAAGACCTGCTACTAAACCTTTCCAGCTCATATATTCACCTCAATTCTATAAAATAAAAATAGTGTACCGATAATAATTATAAAGCAAATACAGCTAAAAAAGAAGAAACTAGAAACATTTCGAAAATTTCGTTACAATAAAAGGGGTATTCTACTAAGGTTTGAAAGAAGGGGACTTCGTGAATAAAGAGACATTACAATTATTTCGTACGTTAACAGAATTACAAGGTGCATCAGGTTTTGAACATGATGTACGCCGTTTTATGAAACAAGAATTAAGCAAATATGCAGATGAAATTGTACAAGACGGTTTAGGGAGCGTATTTGGTCTGAAAAAAGGGGACGAAACTGGCCCGCGTGTTCTTGTAGCAGGTCATATGGATGAAGTAGGTTTCATGATTACGCAAATTACGAAAAACGGAATGCTTCGTTTTCAAACGTTAGGCGGATGGTGGAGTCAAGTTTTATTAGCACAGCGTGTACAAGTTATGACGAAGAATGGTCCTGTTATTGGGGTTGTTGGTTCTATTCCTCCTCATTTATTAAGTGACGCGCAACGTGCAAAACCGATGGATATAAAAAATATGTTAATTGATATAGGTGCAGATAGTTATGAAGATGCGATTGAAATTGGTGTAAAACCAGGACAACAAATCGTGCCGATTTGCCCATTCACGCCGATGGCAAACGAAAAGAAAATTATGGCGAAAGCTTGGGACAACCGTTACGGATGTGGTCTTGCAATCGAATTGTTAAAAGAATTAAAAGATGAAACATTACCAAATACATTATATTCTGGTGCTACTGTACAAGAAGAAGTAGGCCTCCGCGGAGCGCAAACAGCTGCAAATATGATTCAACCAGACATTTTCTATGCGCTTGATGCAAGTCCAGCAAACGATGCATCTGGTGACAAAACACAGTTCGGTCAATTAGGAAAAGGTGCTCTTCTTCGTATTTACGATCGCACGATGGTAACACATAGAGGAATACGCGAATTCATTTTAGATACAGCAGAAACAAACAACATTCCGTACCAATACTTTATTTCACAAGGTGGTACAGATGCGGGCCGTGTACATACAAGTAACTCTGGTATCCCATCAGCAGTAATTGGTGTTTGTGCACGCTACGTTCATACACATGCTTCAATTTTACATGTTGATGATTATGCAGCGGCGAAAGAATTAATTACGAAGCTTGTAAGAACAACAGATAAAACGACGTTAGAGACAATTAAGAATAACGCGTAGAGAAGAAGGGCGAAAAACCCTTCTTTTTTTAGGTTGAATAGATGACCCAGCGATGAGTGGTGGCGGTTAGTGCCTAATGGGTGCTCGAATGATGTATTAAGACCGCGGGTAGGAAGAAAGAAGAAGCCTGTTTTTGTGTTTAGGACCAGTAATATTGTAGAAAGCGACCTTCTTTTATGGGGAGAAGGAATTCCCTGATGGTGTGTGGTAGTGGTTGGTACTTAATTCGTGCCGAAGCGGATATTAGAATAGAATGAAGAATTTTTATAGAGGTGAACGAAATGAAAGTAGTAGTTGGATCAAAGAATAAAACGAAGGTTGGCGCTGTGGAGAAGGTTTGGAAAGATGCTGAAATTACATCTCTTTCTGTTCCGTCAGGAGTATCAGCTCAGCCTTTCTCAGATGAAGAGACGATGCAAGGAGCGATTAATAGAGCGAAGCGAGCGCTAGAGGAAGGAGAAGCTCCAATTGGTATTGGGCTAGAAGGCGGCGTAATGAAAACGGAGCACGGTTTATTTATGTGTAACTGGGGCGCGCTAGCAACAAGTGATGGGAAAGTATTTGTGGCCGGAGGAGCGCGTATTACATTACCAGACGATTTTTTAGCACCTCTTGAAGATGGTAAGGAATTAAGCGAAGTGATGGAAGAGTTTGTGCAGCGAAAAGATATTCGTAGTCACGAAGGTGCGATCGGTATTTTTACAGAGGATTATGTCGATCGTACGGAATTATTTGTACACGTTGTTAAGTTGTTAGTTGGGCAATATAAGTATGACAAAAAGCAAGCATAAACCTTGCACCATGCGCGATGTATGGTAGTATAAAAGAAAGATTATAACATGAAAAATGCACTCGTTAGAGGAGGAAATATAGATGAAGTCATTAGAAAGCATGGAGCAATTCCAACAGTTAAAAAATGAAGAGAATGTAGTCTTTATGTTCTCAGCAGAATGGTGCCCAGACTGCCGCTTTGTAGATCCATTTATGCCAGAAGTAGAAGAGAAATATAGTGATTTCTCATTTTACTATGTAGATCGCGATGAGTTTATTGATCTATGTGTAAAATTAGACGTATTTGGCATTCCGAGCTTTGTAGCGTACAATAAAGGTGAAGAAACTGGTCGCTATGTAAACAAAGATCGTAAAACACAAGAACAAATCGAAGAGTTCATTGAAGGTTTAAAATAAGGCAATTTGCCAATTGAATTGTAAAACAACCTCTACCTTCGCGGGGGAGGTTATTTTTTTGGAAGGGAGGAAAAAAGAGATGAAGATGACAAGTAAAAAGATGAAAGATGAGTTAATAAAGAAATTATCTCGCCCAGAATGGGACTTTCAGTATGATAGTGAGAAAGAAGTTTTACGTATTGAACAAAAAGACTCCAAAAAAGGTATTAACGTATCGCTTCCAGGAGTTGTGGCAAAATGGGAAGTGAACAAAGAAAAGGCAATTGAAGAAGTTGCTTATTACGTACAAGAAGCGCTAATTGCGATGCATAAAGAAGAAAATAGCGGAGCGAAAATTTTACCTGTTATTCGCTCTACTTCTTTCCCGAAACAAGCAGAAGAAGGAAATCCGTTTATTATGACGGATCATACGGCGGAAACACGTATTTACTATGCGTTAGATTCGAATAAAACGTATCGACTAATTGATGAGCGTCTATTACAAAAATTAGAACTTACAGAACAGCAAGTGCGTGAAATGGCATTATTCAACGCACGCTCATTAGGTTATGAATTTAAACAAGACACAGTAGCGGGTAATACATTCTACTTTTTAAACACAAATGATGGGTATGACGCGACTCGTATTTTAAACGAATCGTTACTACAATCGATGCGTGAAAAGATTTCTGGTGACATGGTTGTTGCTGTTCCTCACCAAGATGTATTAATTATTGCTGATATCGTCAACGAAATCGGTTATGATATTATTGCACAAATGACAATGAAATTTTTTGCCGAAGGGCATGTTCCGATTACATCACTTTCATTCGTATATGAAGATGGAGAATTTGAACCAATCTTTATTTTAGCGAAAAATCGGAAGAAGACAGATGGAAAAGAGAAAGGATGAACGAAGTGAACGAAGTGAACGTTTTTTACAACCTTGAAGGAATTGGTGACACTTTAATTGTTGCCTTACAAGATATTACTTTAGAGAACCGTACTTTTGATCGCAAAGGAGATGTTGCACGCGTATACGATCGTGAAAGCAATGTAACAGCAGGATTCAACATCTTTAATGCATCTTCTTACTTAGAAGTAAAAGAAACAGGCAACCTTACATTAACGAAAGAGCTTGTAGAGAAAATCAACGAAATTTTAGCGAAGAATGGCTTTGAAGAAACAGTAGAAGCAGATCTTTCTCCGAAATTTGTTGTAGGCTATGTAGCTGAAAAAGAAAAGCATCCAAATGCTGACAAGCTAAACATCTGTAAAGTAGAAATCGGTACAGAAACATTACAAATCGTATGTGGTGCACCAAACGTTGATGCAGGACAAAAAGTTGTCGTTGCAAAAATTGGTGCTGTAATGCCAAGCGGTATGTTAATCAAGCCAGCTGAGCTTCGAGGAGTTCCTTCTGCTGGAATGATTTGTTCAGCACGTGAATTAGAGCTTCCAGACGCTCCACAAGAGAAAGGTATTCTTGTATTAGAAGATAGCTTTGAAGTTGGACAAGAGTTCAAATTTTAATTGATATAAGAAAAGAGAGGTTGTCCTTTTGGACAGCCTCTCTTTTTTTACATTCATTGTTGGTAATTCGAAATTTCATGTTGAATCGTTGATATATTGAGAATAGTGATAGATATATTTAAAAAATCGTTGATATATTGAGAGTAGTGATAGATATATTCAAAAAATTGTTAATATGATAAGGATGTCACCTTTTTTCTTAAAATCTATATTGTATTTTATAAACAAACTAGTTAAAATTTAGAAAAGTAGAAGGGGATAGAAGTATGAAACAGCAACCAAAAATCGCAGAACTTCTAAAACGAATTGAAACTTCAAAACAGCAAGATGTTGAGCTAGGTACTTATGAAATATATTTGTTTAGTGAAAGTGAATTAGAAAAAGGACAAATCGGTTACCGATACGATAAACATAAAAATTCATTAATAAGTGAAGAACACGGAAAATGGAAAGAAGAATGGATTACAATTGGATATGAAACGGATATGGGCGATCCAGTTTTCGTAAATATAGATGATGACGCTTATCCGCTTTATACTGCAGAACGTGGTACAGAAAAATGGCAACCAGTTTATATTGGAAATATAGATGAGATTATAGGGCAATTATAAGAAAAACTTTGAATCCGGTGCAAAGTGATGGGAGAGAAGTATGAAGTATATAAAAATAATGAGCATGATTGCATTCATTGGAATATATATGGCCGGTTGTTCACAAGGGCAGCCGAAAAAAGAAACTACATCTTCTATACAAGAGAAAAACAAAGATACCAAAGAAGACGCACCGGTAGAAAAGCAGCAAGAACAAGAAAAGAACGAAGAATCGCAAGCAATTCAAACGAATGAGCAAGTAGAACATAAGCAAGAGGAAGTATCATCTGATGAAAAGAAAGAAGAAACTACGCCAGTGCAGCCGGCTGAGCAACCAGTGCAAAATAATGAACAAAAAGTAGAGAGTAATGAAAAACAAGGAAAGTTTCTCGTTGTTATTGATCCAGGGCATCAACAAAAAGCGAATTTAAATTTAGAGCCGATTGGGCCAGGGGCAGCGACGCAAAAATATAAAGTGACAGATGGTACAACTGGTGTTGTGACGAAAAAAAGAGAGGCTGTACTTGTATTAGAAATGGCTTTTTTATTAAAAGAAAAGCTTGAAGCAAAAGGGATACAAGTATTAATGACGAGAACATCACAAGACGTTGATATAAGTAATAAAGAAAGGGCGACATTCGCAAATAATCATAAGGCTAATTTATTTTTACGTCTTCATGCAGATGGTTCTGAAAATCCAAACCAAAGTGGATTCGCTGTATTGACGCCGGCAGAAGGAAGTCCGTATACGAAAGAGATTTATGCGGAAAGTCTTCAAATCTCTCAAATGATTGTAAATAAAATGAGGGAGAACCAGCAAGTAAAAGTAAATGGAATTAAATTTCGGGATGATCTTTCTGGATTTAATTGGGCAAAGGTTCCTGGTGTGTTATTAGAACTTGGGTTTATGTCAAACCATGAAGAAGATAAAAAATTATCTGACCCGCAATATGTAAATTCTTTATTGCAAAGTGTAACGGATAGCATAGATGCATATCAGAAGAGTAAAGCTTAAGCGCAGTCTTATATGAAAGGCTGCGTTTTTTCATATGAAACACTCGTAAATTAGAATATTGTGGATAAATATGACATGCTTAATTTTACCTGCACTTTTTGCCGAATGCTGATACAATAAAGGATGTTACTATTTAGTAGAAAGAGTGGTAAGCATGTTAGATTGGATGAAAAAGCTGTTTAACAAAGAGGAAGAACAAACAGCGATGAATAAAGAAGTACCAAAGCAAATTGAAAGTCAGCCGAAAATTCCTCGTGTAAACCACTACACTGAAGCAAGAGAAGCACAAATGGCAAGTAGGAATGCAGGTAAATGCCGTTTTCCTTTAGTACCGGATAATGGGTTCGATGAAGAGGATGAAAGCGAAGTAAATCGCTTCGAAGAACAACCTGTTCAAGGAGTAACATATGAAGAACCGACTGCCCAAAGAGGAATAAAGGTGGAAAGAAGCAGACGACCGTATGTGGAAAAGGTAGTTTCTACATATGAAGAGCCGGAAGTGCAATATGAACCGGTGCGGGAGTCTGTCGTTAAAAAGGCATCTGTACCTTCGCAAGAGAGTAACCGTAGACCATTTCGTCCAACAGAAATGATTTCGCCAATTTATGGATATAATCGTCCTTCAGTAGAGAAAAAGGAAGAAAAGCAGGAGGAAGTAAAGGAAAGAGAAGACCTTGAAATATCTGTAGAGGGTAAATCAGTCGTTGATGCATGGTTAGAGAAAAAAGGATATACATTATCTGATTTCTCAGAAGGACAAGCACCAACTTCTTCTAGTCATAGAGCTGCTAACCAGCAAGGGGAGCAACAATATGAAGAGAATAAAAAGGAAGAAAAGTCAGTAGTTGATCAATGGCTAGAGAAAAACGGTTATGAAATTGAACGCCAAGTGCCTTTAGTAGAAGAAAAAGAAGTGATTCAAGAAATGAGTACACCGCAGGAAGTTTCAGCGGATGAATTACTTCATAAAACAGTAGCTGAGCAGATGGAAAGTGCTAAGCTAGAAAAAGATGTAGTGGTGTTAAACGAAAACAATCTACAAGAAGAATTAGTAGCTTCTAAAGTAGAGCACGAGGATACAATATTATCAGAAGAAATTAAACGTAATACAGAAATAAAACAACCTACTATTGAAGTAGAAAAGCAAGCTCCAGAAGAATCAGTGATTGTCAAAGCAGAAGAAAAACTTGAGGAAACAATCATTGTGGAAATACCAGAAGAAGTGTCAAAAGTAGAAGTAATTGCAGAAACGGAAGAGTTTGAAGAAGTAGTTATGGAAACAGAGGCACCTGAAGAAGTGGAAGTAATTACAGAAACAGAAGAGTCAGAAGAAGCTGAAGTAATTGCGGAAGCAGAAGAGTCAGAAGAAGTGGAAGTAATTGCAGAAGCGGAAGAGTCAGAAGAAGTGGAAGTAATTGCGGAAGCAGAAGAGTCAGAAGAAGTGGAAGTAATTGCAGAAGCGGAAGAGTCAGAAGAAGTAGAAGTAATTACAGAAACAGAAGAGCTAGAAGAAGTAGAAGTAATTGCGGAAACAGAAGAGCTAGAAGAAGTGGAAGTAATTACAGAAACAGAAGAGTCAGAAGAAGTGGAAGTAATTACAGAAACAGAAGAGTCAGAAGAAGTAGAAGTAATTGCGGAAGCAGAAGAGTCAGAAGAAGCTGAAGTAATTGCGGAAGTAGAAGAGTCAGAAGAAGTGGAAGTAATTGCGGAAGCAGAAGAGTCAGAAGAAGCTGAAGTAATTGCAGAAATAAACGCGCCTGTAGTAGAGACATTTGTAGCACTTGAGGAAATTCAGCAAGAAGATGAAGCAATTGAACAAAAGAGTGAATTCATACATGTTGCTGAGGCTGATGAACAAACGAAGAAAGATGTTCAAAGCTTTGCGGATGTTTTAATTGCAGAAGAACAACCAGTTGTAGAAGAAGCGCCAGTCGCAGAAGAGCAACCAGTTGCCGAGGAAACACTAGTCGCAGAAGAGCAACGAGTTGTAGAAGAAGCACCGGTCGTAGAAGAGCAATCAGTTGTAGAAGAAGCGCCAGTCGTAGAAGAACAACCAGTTGTACAAAAAGAAGAACCAAAACGTGAGAAAAAGCGTCATGTACCATTTAATGTTGTTATGTTGAAACAAGATAGAACACGATTAATGGAAAGACATGCAGCTAGAGCAAATGCAATGCAGCCTTCTGCTAATGTACGAGTAGAGAATAAGCCAGTGCAACAAGAGGTAGCAGAACCACAAGTGGAAGAGCACCCAGTGCAGCAAGTAGCAGCAGAACCACAAATGGAAGAGCACCCAGTGCAGCAAGAGGTAGCAGAACCACAAGTGGAAGAGCACTCAGTGCAGCAAGTAGTAGCAGAACCACAAGTGGAAGAGCACCTAGTGCAGCAAGTAGTAGCAGAACCACAAGTGGAAGAACGCCCAGTGCAGCAAGTAGTAGCAGAACCACAAGTGGAAGAGCACCCAGTGCAGCAAGTAGTAGCAGAGCCACAAGTGGAAGAACAACCAATACAGCAAGTAGTGGTAGAGCAAGTACAAAAGCCAATTTCAAGTACGGAAGTACAAGAGAAAGCATATGTTGTAAATCAAAGAGAGAACGATATGCGAAATGTATTGCACACACCACCGACATACACTGTTCCGCCATTAGCGCTGTTGTCGATTCCACAGCAATCAGCGTTAGATAATACAGAATGGTTAGAGGAGCAGAAAGAATTATTAGATACAACGTTTAATAATTTTCACGTTGGAGCACATGTTATTAATGTATCGCAAGGTCCGGCAGTCACTCGTTTTGAGGTGCAGCCAGACCCAGGTGTGAAAGTAAATAAAATTACAAATTTAAGTGATGATATTAAGTTAAGCTTAGCTGCGAAAGATATTCGTATTGAAGCACCGATTCCAGGGAAGAGTGCGATTGGAATTGAAGTTCCGAATAAAGAAAGTAAGCCAGTATTTCTTCGCGAAATTTTAAGAAGTCCTGTATTCACAAAGAGTGAATCACCGCTTACTGTTGCGCTTGGACTTGATATCTCAGGGGATCCAATTGTAACGGATATTCGAAAAATGCCGCACGGACTTATTGCGGGTGCAACGGGTTCAGGTAAAAGTGTGTGTATTAACGCGATTTTAACGAGTATTTTATATAAAGCGAAACCACATGAAGTGAAGTTAATGTTAATTGATCCGAAGATGGTTGAGCTTGCACCATACAATTCTGTTCCACATCTTGTAGCACCTGTTATTACGGATGTAAAAGCAGCAACAGCTGCATTAAAATGGGCAGTTGAGGAAATGGAACGTCGTTATGAATTGTTTGCGCACGCAGGTGCTCGTGATTTAACTCGTTATAATACGATTGTAAGTGAGCGAGAAATTCCGGGAGAAACATTACCTTATATCGTTATTGTCATTGACGAGTTAGCCGATTTAATGATGGTAGCACCTGGTGATGTTGAGGAAGCGATTTGTCGTATTGCACAAAAAGCACGTGCTTGTGGTATTCATTTATTAGTAGCAACGCAGCGTCCATCTGTAGATGTTATTACAGGTTTAATTAAGTCAAACATTCCAACGCGTATTGCGTTTACTGTATCATCTCAAGTTGATTCGCGTACGATTATCGATATTGGTGGCGCGGAGAAATTACTTGGCCGTGGTGATATGTTATTCTTAGGGAACGGTACATCTAAGCCTGTTCGTGTACAAGGTGTATATGTATCGGATGATGAGATTGAAAAGACAGTTGATCATGTGAAAAAGCAAATGAAGCCGAATTACTTATTTAAGCAAGAGGATTTATTAGCGAAAACAGAACAAGCTGAGTCGGAAGACGAATTGTTCTTCGAAGCATGTCAATTTGTTGTAGAACAAGGGGGAGCGTCCACATCTTCTGTACAGCGAAAATTCCGAATCGGTTATAATCGCGCAGCACGTCTCATTGAAGAGATGCAATCGCAAGGAATTATTTCTGAAGCAAGAGGAACGAAGCCAAGAGATGTCCTTATTTCTGAGGATGAATTCGCTGCTATGCAGGAAACAAATGTATAGTAAACGGTTATGCTGTATACTAAGAGAAAATGTTGGATAGTAAAGTAGGGAGTAAAGCGACATGAAAGAAATTGAATTAAAATTAAAAGGTGAAATAAATAGACTAACAAATAAAACATTTAAATTTGACGAACGCGTTGGAGAAGGTTGGTTCTCTGCCGTTTACTTTTTAAAGACTAGAGAAATCATTGAAGAATTTCGCCCGAAAAGTGTTGTAACGATGCAATTTTTCCAAAAGGAAAATGCAGTTCTTTGCGGAACAGATGAAGTGATTGCGTTGTTACAAACATTCGCTAAAAATCCTGAGGAACTTGAGATTAACTCTTTAAAAGATGGCGATAAAATTAGTCCATTTGAAACAGTGTTAACAATTCATGGTCCTTATGAAAATTTCGGATTTTTAGAAGGTGTCATTGATGGGATTTTAGCTCGTCGTACATCGGTTGCGACAAACGTATATAACGTTGTCCAAGCTGCGCGTAGCGTAGATAAAGAAAAACCAGTTATTTTCATGGGAGATCGTGACGATCATTATACACAACAAGCTGGTGACGGTTATGCAGCATACATCGGAGGTATGAGCGCACAAGCGACGCATGCGATGAATGAATGGTGGGGCAAAAGTGGTATGGGGACGATGCCTCACGCATTAATTCAAATGTTTAATGGTGATGTTGTAGAAGCGGCAAAAGCATATCATAAGAAATTCCCAGAAGATGAATTAGTTGTATTAATTGATTACAACAATGATGTCATTACAGATGCACTTCGCGTAGCGCGTGAATTTGGATCAACATTAAAAGGTGTACGTGTAGATACGTCCCGCACGATGATTGATCAATACTTCATTCGCCACCCAGAAGTACTTGGAACATTCGATCCACGTGGTGTAAACCCATCGCTTGTATTCGCACTTCGTAAAGCACTTGATGAAGAAGGATTCCAGCATGTAGACATCGTTGTAACTGGTGGATTTGATGAGAAGCGTATTCGTGAATTTGAAGCTCAAAACGTACCTGTTGACATATACGGGGTAGGAAGTAGCTTATTAAAAATGAATATTGGCTTTACTGGTGATAATGTAGAATTAAATGGGAAACCAGAAGCAAAAGCTGGTCGTAAATATCGTCCAAACCCACGTTTAGAGCGTGTTCAATTAGAAAAAAGAGAAGAGATGTAAAAGAGAGAAAAACTGATAGGTGATTGACCCTATCAGTTTTTCTGTTATCATAGTATAGCGGCTTCTTTTTTGCTATAATGGACTTGTTATAGATATATAAAGAAGTACGTACGAGTTTATCCTGATAAGTGAAGGGAAGAATAACTTCACTACATCAAAAATGTATGATGATTACCAAAATAAGAAAAGATTCATATACTGTCTTATAGATAGGCCGTTGTATTAGTTCGAAATGTTGGAGGTTCTTTAAGATGACAGTTTACCATTTTGTAGGAATTAAAGGAACAGGAATGAGTTCATTAGCGCAAATTCTTCATGATATGAAGCATACTGTTCAAGGGTCTGATTATGAAAAGCGTTTCTTTACACAAACAGCGTTGGAAAAGCGTAGTATCTCGATCCTTCCTTTTGATAAGAATAATGTAGAAGAAGGACAAGTGATTATTGCAGGAAATGCATTTCCTGATACGCATGAAGAAATCGTAGCAGCAAAAGAATTAAACATCCCAGTCCATCGTTACCATCATTTCTTAGGTGACCTGATGAGCCAATACACAAGTGTTGCTGTAACTGGTGCACACGGAAAAACATCAACAACAGGTTTGTTAGCCCATGTAATGCAAGGTGCACATCCAACATCTTACCTTATTGGAGATGGAACAGGGCATGGGGTAGAAAATAGTAAGTATTTTGTATTTGAAGCTTGTGAGTATCGTCGTCATTTCTTGTCTTATAATCCAGACTATGCAATTATGACGAATATTGATTTTGATCATCCAGATTATTTTGCAGACATCAATGATGTATTCAGTGCATTCCAAGAGATGGCATTGCAAGTGAAAAAAGGCATTATTGCATGTGGAGATGATGAAGAACTTCAAAAAATTCAAGCGAAAGTACCTGTTATTTTCTATGGATTTGGAGAAGATAATGATTTCCAAGCACGCAACATCCAAAAGAGAACAGATGGCACTATTTTTGATGTATTCGTTCGTAATACGTACTATGACACGTTCAAAATTACAGGATACGGCAATCACAGCGTATTAAATGCGTTAGCAGTAATCGCGCTTTGCCATTATGAAAATGTTGATGTAGAAGCAGTAAAACATCAATTAACAACTTTTGAAGGCGTAAAACGTCGCTTTAATGAAAAGCCGATGGGAGAGCAAGTAATCATCGATGACTATGCACACCATCCGACAGAAATTAATGCAACGATTGAAGCAGCTCGTCAAAAACATCCAGAGCGTGAAATTGTCGCTGTATTCCAGCCACACACATTCTCACGTACAGAAAAGTTCTTAGATGAGTTCGCAGAAAGCCTAAGCAAAGCTGATCAAGTATACTTATGTGATATTTTCGGATCAGCACGCGAAAACAAAGGTGAATTAACAATCGAAGATCTGCAAAAGCGTATTGACGGTGCAGAACTAATTACAGATACAACAACGGATGTATTAAAGAAACATAAAAACGGCGTTCTAATTTTCATGGGCGCAGGAGACATCCAAAAATTCGAAGCGGCTTACGTAAAAGAAGTTCAAGTTGCAGAGAAATAATAGAAAAGACGCATAGCGGTGGCTGTGCGTCTTTTTTGTTGTGTTCAACTTTTATTTATGTATTGACCTAGAGTTAACTCTAGGTTGTAAGATGAAGATGTAAAAACAAGGGGGAGAGAACATGTATAAAATCGGTGAAGTAGCAGAGTTAACTGGGATGGGTATTCATACTTTGCGTTACTATGAGAAATTAGGATTATTACCACCACCAACGCGAAATAGCGGGATCCGCCAATATACAGAAGGTGATGTACGCCTTTTAAAATTTTTATATTCGTTAAAACAAACTGGAATGTCATTAGAAGAGATGGCTCAGTTTGCAAGTGATGGATGTATTATAGAGGAAATTAGGCAGAGAAAAGAGGAAGTACCGGCGAAAGTAAAAAAGAGAATTTCAATTTTAACAACTCACTTAGAGAGATTAAAAAAACAGCAGGAACAATTGCAAAAAGTTGTTCAGCTAACGGAGGAGAAACTAGAAATTTATTACGGTTTTCTAGAAGGTGGAAATTCAGAGGCTGACAATGAAAAATAAAGTATACGCTCAGTTACTTGGATTTGCGATTTTCACTGGTGGGACATTTAATGCTTCGAAATATGCTGTACAGTATTTCGAAGCAATTCATATAGCAGCATGGCGCTTTGGAATTGCTGCATTTGTGATGTTATGTTTGTTAAAAATACGAAAAGATTTTGAGGTAGAGGTATGGAGGGAGAATAAGGTTTATTACTTTTTGCTAGGTATTGTTGGTGTATTCGGTTTTAACTTCTTTTTCTTTTTAGGTATGAAACATACAGAAGCTATGAATGGTGCACTTATTATGGCGACAAATCCGCTCGTTACGACGCTGTTAGCAAGTTTTATTTTACGAGAAAAAATTATAAAACGCCAAGGTATTGGGATGTTACTTGCATTACTTGGCGTTGTCTTTGTACTGACACAAGGTTCGTTTACGATACTACAAAACTTATCATTTTCAAAAGGAGATTTTTATATTTTATTAGGGAATATTTGCTGGGCGTTATACGGTGTGCTAGGCAGAAAGTTTATTAAAACTAGTAGCCCAATACAAACGACGACATACACAATGACTATTGGTGCCATTGCCTTTATGATCATATCTTCAACTCAAAAAAATATCGTACCAGTTTTGGAAATTCCTTTGTTAGCTTGGGGAGCGATTCTTTTTATGGCAATTGGAATGAGCGTGCTCGGTTACTTATGGTGGAATAATGGAATTGCTCAAATTGGAGCAGCCAGAACATCTTTATTTTTTAATTTAGTGCCTGTTGTTACAATGATTATTTCTTTTATTGAAGGAGTAAATATAACGCTCGCACAGTCTGTAGGAATGATATTAGTTGTTACGGGTGTATTGTATTCTTCTAATTTTATACAAATAAAACCGAAAAAAGTGTGAATATTTAACAATTTACATCTAGAAGTGTTAGAATAATAAGAAAAATAAAAAGGGGACTAAAAAACATGTTCACACTTCGAGTAGACGATGAAATCGAATTACAGTTATTAGAGAAGCATCATAAGGAGGAACTATATCAATTAATAGACCAAAACCGTAATCATTTACGAAGATGGCTTCCTTGGGTAGATGGGACCAAATCTGCTGATGCGTATGATGAGATTTGTCCGATGTGGTTAAAGAAGTTTGCAGAGGGAGACGGTTTTGAAAGTGGTATCCGTTACAAAGGAAAGCTCGTTGGGATGGTAGGCATTCACCCAGTAAGTTGGGGGAAGAAAGCGGCAAGTCTTGGATATTATCTTGCAGAAGATGCTGGCGGGAAAGGTATTATGACGCGTAGTGTGAAGGCTGTACTTCACTATGCATTTGAGAATTTAAAATTAAATAAAATGGAAATTAGATGCGGTGTTGAAAATGTGAAAAGCCGCGCTATTCCAGAACGTTTAGGATTTAAGTTAGATGGCATTTTAAGAGATGATGAATGGCTATATGATCATTTTCACGATATCGCTGTATATAGTTTACTAGCTTCAGAGTGGAAGGAGATTCGATGAACGAGAAGATATGCATTATTCCGTATGAAAGTACGTTTCAAGAGGAAGTAGTAGATCTTATCGTTCATATTCAGCAAAAAGAGTATAATGTTTCAATTACGAAAGAAGAGCAACCTGATTTACTTGAAATAGAAACATTCTATCAAAAGGATTACGGAAACTTTTGGGTAGCAATTTATGATGGTAAAGTAGTTGGAACAGTAGCTTTATTAGATATTGAGAATCATCAAGTAGCGTTAAGAAAAATGTTCGTGAAGAAAGAGTTTCGCGGAAAAGAATGGGGCGCATCACATATGTTGCTTCAAACAGCAATTTCATGGGCTGAGGATAAAAAATTGAAAGATATTTACTTAGGAACAACAGTAAAATTTTTAGCGGCACATCGTTTTTATGAAAAGAATGGTTTTGAAAGTGTGAGTATAGACGAGTTGCCGAAAAACTTTCCGGTGCTACAGGTAGATAAGAAATTTTATAGGTACATTGTGTAAAAGGTCATTTAGAAATGGCCTTTTTCTATGAAGAAAAATGGAAATAGTGGTATAATTTGGGTCAGGGGGTGTAGGTATGAACTTTCCAATTCAAAGAAGTAAGTCAGTAGTCATTTTCGTTTGTCTTACGTTAGCGTTTATGTTTATATATCCAATTGTCATGCTTTTCACCAATAAAGCGCATTGGATGTCAGCGTTGATTGGGATGGGTTTATGCTTCATTGTAAATGTACCACTCGTTTGGGAAGTATTTATTAAAAAACATAAAGTAGAAAATGGCGTATTAAAGTACGGTATTTTAAATGATGATATTGTATTAAAAGATGTGAGAATTATACGTCAGGTCGGAAAGTCTCTTGAAATTACGACGAATGCATATAAAGTACATATGGTTGCGATGCCGCAAAATATGGATGAATTCTTGGGGCTTATAGAGAAAGAAAATCCACATGTGAAAATAGAAATGGTAGGAAAGAAATAAAAACGCTCGGCGAAAATTCCGAGCGTTTTTATTATTATTTTAAGTTCTCTGGGTTTAAAGCTTCTAGTTCAGGTACAACGAAGCGTCCGTCTTTACGGATTAGTACGTCGTCGAAGTAAATTTCGCCGCCGCCGTATTCAGGGCGTTGGATGCATACTAAATCCCAGTGGATGTTCGAGTTGTTGCCGTTCCATGCATCGTCGTAAGCTTGTCCAGGAGTGAAGTGGAAGCTGCCATCGATTTTTTCATCGAATAGGATGTCTCCCATTGGATGTAAGATGTATGGGTTTACGCCAATTGCGAACTCACCAACGTAGCGTGCGCCTTCGTCTGTATCGAAGATTTTGTTAATGCGCTCTGTATCGTTTGCAGTTGCTTCAACGATTTGACCGTTCTCAAACTTAAGTTGTACATTTTCAAATGTATAACCGTTGTAAGGAGATGGTGTGTTGTAAGAAACTGTACCGTTAACAGAATCACGAACTGGTGCAGAGTATACTTCACCGTCTGGAATGTTTAAATGACCTGAGCATTTAATTGCTGGAATGTCTTTAATAGAGAATGTTAAGTCAGTTCCAGGACCAGTTAAACGAACTTTATCTGTTTTATTCATTAATGTAACAAGGCTATCCATTGCCTTATCCATTTTACCGTAGTCTAAGTTACATACTTCGAAGTAGAAGTCTTCGAAAGCTTCTGTACTCATTTTAGCAAGCTGTGCCATAGAAGCATTTGGGTAGCGAAGAACAACCCAGCGTGTTTTTGGAACGCGAATGTCTCTATGAACTTTTTTACCAACTGTTTGGCCATGAACTTTCATACGCTCACTTGGAACGTCAGCTTGTTCATTAATATTATCGCCAGAGCGAAGGCCGATATAAGCGTCCATGTCTTTCATTACGCTTGCTTCATATGCAGCGATTTGTTCGAAATGTTCTTCAGTAGCACCCATTAATAAAGAGCGATCTACTTGATGATCTTTTAAAGAGACGAATGGGAAACCACCAGCTGCATATGCTTCTTTTACAAGTGCAGTTACAAGTTCTTTTTGTAAGCCAAAGTTTTCAATTAATACTTTTTCACCTTTTTGTAAGCGGATAGAGTAGTTAATTAAATTGTATGCTAACTTTTCAATACGTGGATCTTTCATATGTAAAGCCTCCCTACTAATTATGTATCCTCTCCTATTGTAACCTACTTAGTGGAATTTGTTGAATGATTTATGTTACAGTTAACGAATAAGTATGAAAATTCTAATGATGAGATAGGGATTAGAATGAAACGGAAAATGATTGTATAATAGGGGAAAGTATGAAAAAGATAAAGGAAGTGATGAAATGCAAGTTCTTTTATATGTAAGTGCGGCTATTATCGCGGTTGCTTTCGCAGTATTAGTAGTGTATGTATGCAGAACGTTGTTATCGGTTCAGAAGACGTTGGAAAACGTTGCAAGTACGTTAGAAGGTTTAGAAAAGCAAATGCAAGGAATTAGCGTAGAGACAGAGCAATTATTACATAAAACGAATGCGTTAGCTGATGATATTCAACAGAAGTCACAGTCATTAAATAAAGTGGTAGCGGGTGTAGATGGGATTGGAACGACAATCCAATCTTTAAATACGAAGCTTCGTAATGTATCGGACTCTGTAACGGACGAAATTGAAAATAACGCTGATAAAGTAGCGCAAGTTGTACAGTGGAGCAGTGCGGCGATTGAAGTATACAATCATTACCGTGCGTCGAGACAAGAGAAGAAGGTTGAAAAAGAAGAGCGTAAATTAGAAAGAATTGAGAAAAAAGCTGAAAAGAAAGAGAAGCGCTCTAGATTTCGTATGAGAGGTGAATCGTGATGAATATGACAAAACTTGAAACAATTGAAGAGCTTGAAGTCTTAGTAGAAAAGAACGAGCCGTATGTTCTTTTTAAACATAGTACGACATGCCCGATTAGTCACGGTGCATACACAGAATTTCAAGCGTATTGCAGCGAAGAAAGAGAAGTGCCAGCGTATTACTTATACGTACAAGATGCGAGAGATGTGTCAAATCGTGTTGCAGAACAATACAGTATTAGACATGAATCACCGCAAGTGCTATACATAAAAGATGGGATGGTAGTATGGAATACATCTCATTGGAATATTAAAAAAGATGCTTTAGAAGAGAATATAAAGTAAAAAGAAGCAAGCTAAAGGTGCTTGCTTCTTTTTTTTGTTTTTGTTGAAATATATTTAGTGGTACACTATTAATAGTTCAAACTAAATAACTAGATTGTTGAAAGTAGGTTTTAAGTAATGAAGAAAATGGCATTATCCTTCGCAGTCGTAAGTTTATTACTAGGAGCTTGTAGTAACAATAGTAATACGATTAGTAAGAAGGATGAAGTTATACAAAAAGATACAAAAGAAAAAAGTATGATTCCGAGAACTGCTGTTTCTAAAGATTATTATAGAACTGTTATTCCTTTAAAAGAACAAAAGGTTATTAATACAGCTAATATAAAAACAAATTCTAAATTAGATTTAGCAGAGTATGAAAATGGTTTAATAAATATTGCAACGCAGCAATTTGATACAGAGAGTCACGTACTGCAATTAAACCAGTATATTCCAGAGAAACTAATTGATGAACTAGTTGCGAAAGTAGAAGCGCCAGTTTTGACGAATATTATAGAACAAGACTATTTCGGAAAACAGAATTCAAATGAACTAAGTTTATCTGGTGTTATGATAGGTTTAGCTATGTCTTCAAGTGTATCGAATGAAGAAGCTATGTCTAAAGGGACTGAAGTTGCTAAACAACTTATTGAAGCTATTAACAAAAATGATAAGTATAACAAATCTCCAATTACGTTTGCTATCTTTAAGCAAGAAAGTACTAGTTCTTTAAAAAATGGTACGTATATTGCTAGTGCTACTGTTCAAAAGAATGATACGAACCTTGGAAATTGGAGTACAATTGATGAAAAGTCGTATTCATATCCTTCTGATGAATTTACACAAGCACATGGAGAAGATAATACAAAAATAAATAACTTTGCTAAGGAAATAAAAGGTTTTTCTAATGGAGATTTTATTCCAGTCAACGCTAAAGTTTCTTATAAGAAAGATCAAATGGATACATTAAATATGAATATTGTTATTAAATATAACGGTAAAACAGAATTAATGGCTCTTACCCAATTAGCTGCGCAAGGTATGTTAGACAAATTGCCTAAAGATGCGAAAGTACAATTACAGATCAAGTCCGAGAGTAAAATCGAGGCTGTGATTATAAAAGAGAAAAACAGTGATAAACCGTTTGTTTCCTTCTTGTAAAAAAGACAGTATGTAAACTGTCTTTTTTTATTTTAAATGAAAATATACAACGTTTTTTGATAGTAATTCATTGCTGTATATCGTGTGACAATCGTATATGTATCAGCTATAATAAGTTATCTTAAAAAAGTAACATATAGGAATTTGAAAGAGGTGGCTTTCTTATGGCATCACAACAATTAGGTCGTTTACGTTCTGAAATTGATCAACTTAATTTACAAATATTAGAGTTACTAAACGAAAGAGGTCGTCTCGTACAAGAAGTTGGTAATTTAAAAGAAGTACAAGGTGTGAAACGTTTTGATCCTGTACGTGAAAGAAATATGCTGGATTTAATTGCAGAGAATAATAATGGTCCATTTGAAACTTCGACTTTACAACATATTTTCAAACAAATTTTTCAAGCTGGTTTAGAATTACAAGAAGATGATCATCGTAAAGCATTACTTGTTTCTCGTAAGAAAAAAACAGAAAATACGATTGTTGAAATTAATGGTGAAAAAATTGGTGACGGAAATCAGCATTTTATTATGGGGCCGTGTGCAGTGGAAAGTTATGAACAAGTACGTCAAGTTGCTGAAGCAATGAAAGAACAAGGTCTGAAATTAATGCGTGGTGGTGCGTTCAAACCACGTACTTCACCGTATGATTTTCAAGGTCTTGGATTAGAGGGATTACAAATTTTGCGCCAGGTAGCAGATGAATATGATTTGGCTGTTATTAGTGAAATTTTAAATCCGAATGATATTGAGATGTCATTAGATTACGTTGATGTTATTCAAATTGGTGCTCGCAATATGCAAAACTTTGATTTGCTAAGGGCAGCTGGTGCTGTAAATAAACCAGTATTATTAAAACGTGGTCTATCAGCAACGATTGAAGAATTCATTAATGCGGCAGAATATATTATGGCAAAGGGAAATGGGAACATTATTTTATGTGAACGAGGTATTCGCACGTATGAAAGAGCGACGCGTAATACGCTTGATATTTCCGCTGTGCCGATTTTAAAGAAAGAAACACATTTACCTGTCGTTGTCGATGTAACGCATTCTACAGGGCGACGTGACCTTCTTTTACCAACTGCAAAAGCAGCGATGGCAATTGGTGCAGACGCAATTATGGCTGAAGTACATCCAGATCCAGCTGTAGCTTTATCTGATGCAGCGCAACAAATGAATATACCGCAGTTCAATGATTTTATGAATGAATTAAAATCATTTGGAAGTAAATTATAAAAACTTTTAATGGGCTGTTCCAAAAAGGCATTTTGGAACAGCTTTCTCTTATTGTATAGCGACTGTCATTGTCGATTTTTGTTGGTAAGTTGATATATTTAAAAAATCGCTGATATAATTAGAGTTGCGGTCGATATATTTGGAAAATCGCTGATATATTTCGAGTTATAGTCGATATATTCGAAAAATCGCTGATATAAATTTCATTTACTATCGTACTGCTTAAAATAAGATTTCTACTTAGGAAACATCTATTTTTTTACAAAAAATGCCCTTTTTTCATAAAAAATACGAAAATACGAGAAAAGAAGCGAATTTTTTCGAAACTTTTGCGGGAAAATATTGTATGAGCCTGCGTTTTTATCGTATCATTAGTAAAAGGAAGAACTCGGGACGATTGGTGGCATCTGCAAATAGAGTTGATGTCTTTTTTTCATTCAAGTAACCGATACATAAAAATAGATAACAAAAATAGAAGGAGTGTGCGATGAGATGAACGTAACAATCTATGATGTAGCGCGCGAAGCAAACGTTTCAATGGCTACCGTATCTCGTGTTGTGAACGGTAACCCAAATGTAAAGCCTACAACAAGAAAGAAAGTATTAGAAGCAATTGATCGTTTAGGATACCGCCCGAATGCGGTAGCACGTGGACTAGCAAGTAAGAAGACAACTACAGTAGGTGTTATTATTCCTGATATCTCAAATACGTTTTATGCAGAACTTGCACGTGGAATTGAAGATATCGCAACAATGTACAAATATAACATCATTTTAAGTAACTCTGATCAAAACAAAGAGAAAGAGTTCCATTTATTAAATACGATGCTTGGAAAACAAGTGGACGGAATTGTTTTCATGGGTGAAGATATTACAGACATTCACATTGAAGAATTTAAAAAATCTCCAGTACCAATTGTATTAGCAGCGTCATTTGATGAGCAAAATGAAACGCCATCAGTAAATATTGATTATACACAAGCAGCTTATGATGCAATGAAGCACTTTATCGAGCAAGGACATAAACGTATCGGTTTCGTCTCTGGTCCTTTCATTGATAAAGCGGGAAGCGCGAAGAAGTTACAAGGTTATAAAAAAGCTTTAGAAGAAGCAGGTATTTCATATGATGAAAATCTTGTGATCGATGGAGATTACACATATGACTCAGGTATTGAAGCATTCGAAAAGCTTTGGAGCAATGATGAAAAGCCAACAGCAATCTTCGTGTCTTCTGATGAAATGGCACTAGGTGTAATCCATGCAGCACAAGACGCTGGATTAAACGTACCAACTGACGTAGAAGTACTTGGTTTCGATAATACACGCCTTGCATTAATGGTTCGTCCGCAGCTTTCAACAGTTGTTCAACCGATGTATGATATCGGTGCAGTAGCAATGCGTTTATTAACAAAGTATATGAACAAAGAAAAAGTGGAAGATCACACTGTTATCTTACCTCACCGTATCCAATTTAGAGATTCAACGAAGTAAGTATAAAAAAGCTCACAGCGATTGCTGTGAGCTTTTATTCATATTCAGGATAATATTTTTCAATTACTGTATCTACAGTTTCATTTTTCTTAACGTGTAAAAATCTTGCGTACAATTCTTTTCCAGTTTCAAATGGGGTATCGTCTAATTCAAACACATGTAACACTTTTCGGAACGTCCACGTTATTTGCTCATCTTACATATTATCGTACGTATCTTCAGATTGCATAGCAATTTTTTTACCAAGTTCGTGAGCATCCTCTAAACTGTTTGCTTTAACAAGAATAATGCTTTCTTCAAAAAGTGTATCGTGATTCTCTTCATAATGCCTTCGCTATAGATGGGGCTATTCCTTGTTATATGTCACATAAGTGCAAATTTAACTATTATAGGGCAATGTCATGTATAATAGAAAGAAAAGGCTTGTGAGGGGGGAAAAGAGATGATCGTTCTTTGGATAATTACGCTTTGTATGACTGCTATTTTTGCATATATGACGTTAAAACAAAATGGTTTAAAGCGATTTGTTCCAGGAAGTATTCTTGCAGGAATTGCCCTTATCACGTATGTAATTTCTATTTTTATTGAAAGTGTATCAGTAGATATGAGCACAAGTTTAATGTTTATTGGTATTACACTATTTGCAGGTAGCATTATGGTACTTATGGTTGCTGGTATTATTTTATTTATTCATATGAATTCGGAAACGTTATAGCATATAGAAAAGGCATGTCCAGAGGGACATGCCTTTTTATCCGTTCAATTATGCTCTATCTTTAGAAGAGTTTTGCTGTTTTAGTAAGTCGCGAATTTCGCCAAGAAGAACTTCTTCTTTTGTTGGTTCTGGAATTTCTTCCTCTTTTTCTTCTTCTTCTTTTTTAGATGTTAGTTTGTTGAAAACTTTAACAAACATAAAGATAGAAGCTGCAATAATTAAGAAATCAAAAATAGTTTGGATGAAGTTACCATACATAATAGATGATTTACCGAATGTAATTTTTAAATCTGTAAAGTCAACGCCACCTAATACCATACCAAGTAATGGTGTGATGATATCTTTTACTAAAGAACTAACGATTTTACCGAATGCAGCACCGATTACAACCCCGACGGCTAAATCGATTACATTCCCTTTGAAAGCGAACTTTTTAAACTCGTTCCACATGTGTTAATCCCATCCTTTCCACGATTCATTATGAAATTTATAATTCCTATCAACATATTCTATAGAAATTTACGAGAGAAATAAAGAGGGAATGGGAATGAAAGTAAATTCTGAAAAATGTATCCGTTTTAATTTTTATTTACATCATCTAGTAAAGATTGTAGCATTTGCTGCGTTTTTAATCCTTCTAATCCGTCTACAACAGGCTTTGTATCGCCTTGTACACACTCAATAAAATGATGAACAGCATCTTCAAAACCACGTTGTTTTAACGTCGTATCCCATGATGGGGAACCATTTTGTGAAACTGAGTTTTCCTGTTCAATTTCAAATGTATTCATATTTTTTACGCGAATGATTTTTCCTGTCGTTACAAGTTCAATTTGTTCTAAATTTGTACCGGCATGGCGATGCATTGCAGTAGAAAGTAACAGTCCACTTGGCGTTGTATATGTATGATGTCCGTAAAGAAGTTCATTCTTTTCATTCATTTGCATCATATTGTGAACGACGTTAAGATCATCGTTAGCTAACCAACGGGCAGTATCTACAATGTGTAAATAATCATCTAACATAGTGAAGTCGTACGTATATGGCCCGACTTTATTTGTACGATGCTTTTCAATTCGAATCCATGAAATATCATTAGCCTGTTCTTTGGCAGCGACATACATAGGAACGAATCTGCGATTAAATCCGACCATTAATTTTCGGTTATACTTCTCGCTCAACTCGACTAGTTGCTCAGCTTGTTCCACTGTAGCTGCTAGCGGTTTATCAACATAAACGTCGATCCCTTTTTTTAGAAGTTCAGAAACGATTTCATAATGCGATGCAGTTGAACTATGAACGAAGATTGCATCGCATTCCGAAGCTAACATTTCAATAGAATGAAAGTCTTGAATTCGGTATTGCTGGCAAACTTGTTTTCTTTTCTCTGCGTTAGGTGTAAACGCCCCTACAAAATTCCAATCAGTTTCTTTTGTAAGTGTTGGAAGATAGGCCTTTTGCGCAATACTTCCAAGTCCAATCATCCCAATTTTAGGTTTGTTCATATTTATTCCCACCCTATTAATAGTAATGTAACGGCTTAAATGTAGCATAGGGTGGGGGAGGAAGGCAAAAATTAGCTTTTTACTTACGGCCTTCTAACAAAATCTTCTCTATCTCTTCAAAGTGATGAGCGCGAGCATGCTCTAACGGGGTAACACCATCATTGTCTGGAATATTTACATCTGCACCGTGCTCAATAAGAAGGCGAATGACTTGTTGCTGTGTTTCGTTTCCGTTACTTAGTACGATGGCTTCCATTAAAGCTGTCCATCCCAGGTTATTTACATGATTTACATCAATATTTGTTCGAGTGAGGAGTTCCTTTATAACGTCAATATAGCCATGTTCTGAGGCTGGGATAAGAGCTGTTCCGCCGTAACGATTTGTAATCGTAGGATCTGCACCAGCATCAATTGTTAGTTTTAAAATGTCTAAGTAACCTTCCGCACCGGCGTATAGAAAGGGATTATTTTTCATGTCATCCTGGATATTTACGTCAGCACCAGCTTCGATAAGTACCTTTGCGGTTTTTACATCATTTTTGTATGTAGCAATCATAAGCGGAGTGCGTCCTTGACTATCCGTCGCATTTATATTTGCGCCTTGTTTTAGTAAAGATATAACAGTATTCGTTTCATTTTTTTCAGTGGCTGCTAGTAGTGCAGTCTCCATGTTTATCATCTCCTTTTTTACTTCTTGTTCTTGCGAGCATCCTTGTAAAAAAATTACGCAACATATCATACTTAATGTTTTTTTGAACATGGAATTTCAACCTCCTAATTTCAACTGTAAAATAGGAACATTAAATTTTTATAAACTGACGCTAAAATTACTATAAAATCGCTTGAGTAATTGAACATATATTTTTATGCTTATAAATAATAAGGTTTGATAAAGTGAGGATTTAAGATATGTCTATTAAAACAAGGTTTTTATTTTCTTATATTGCTGTTATCCTCGTTTCCATTACGCTTATATTAGTCGCGGGATTTTTAATCGTTTTTTCGATAACAGGTGACTTGGAAGCAGTGAAAAATTTCTATAAAAGTTCTTACATTCAAAAGCCGCTTACACCAGAAGAAGAGAATGCCTATCTTGAGTTGAAGTCAGCAGCCAAACAGCATCAATCTCAATTGCTAGATGAGTCGTTTGTCTCAGCAATAGAAAAAGAGGGTGTGAAAATAGTAGTAAGAAAAGGAGAAACACTTTCATATGCTTCAAACGTATTTGAAAGTGTTTCTTTAAAAGAAGCCCTTCCGAAATTTGAATCAGCAAATATTAATAGTCGTGGTACAACGGAACTAGGCGATACATTTTATCGATATGTAAAGTTTGATTTTTATTTTCCTCAGGAAGAAGAGGGAAGTATATTTGTATTAAAAAAGCAAAGTTCATTTGTAGATCTTACACAAAAATTATTTCCAATCTTATTCGTATCGCTTTTACTACTAGCCATTTTACTCATTGGATTATTAAGTTACCTCGTTTCAAGAAGTGTAATAAAACCAATTTTTGTATTGAAAGGCGCAACGGAGAAAATTAAAGAAGGAAATTTAGATTTTCAAATACCAATTACATCACACGACGAAATAGGGCAATTAAATCAAGGGTTTGAGGAAATGAGGAAGAGATTAAAAGAATCGATAGAGATGCAAACACAGTATGAAGAAAATCGAAAAGAGCTTATTTCAAACATCTCTCATGACTTAAAAACACCGATTACATCAATTATAGGATATGTAGAAGGAATAAAGGACGGGGTAGCAAATACGCCAGAAAAAATGGATAAGTATTTAACAACTATCCATACGAAGGCAAAACATATGGACACACTCATTGATGAACTATTTTTATTTTCGAAGCTCGATTTGAATCGAGTTCCATTCCAGTTTGAAACAGTTGAATTGAATACGTTTATGCAAGAATTAATAGAAGAGATGCAGATGGATTTAAGTGAAGAAGGTATAGAAGTGCGCCTACAGTTACATGCATCACCACTATATGTAACGGCTGATTGCGAAAAAATCAATAGAGTGATATCAAATTTAATTCATAATAGTGTGAAATACATGGATAAAGAAGAGAAGAAAATTACTGTAACAGTATCGAGTGATAATAATAAAATTATTGTGAAAGTGATGGACAACGGATCAGGTATAGAATCTGATACATTGCCGTATATCTTTGAACGTTTTTATCGTGCAGAACAATCGCGGAATTCTAGCACAGGTGGAAGTGGACTTGGTTTAGCGATAGCGAAGCAAATTGTTGAAGAACATGGCGGGGAAATTTGGGCGGAAAGCGAGCTTGGGAAAGGCACAAGCATTTTCTTCTCATTGGAAAAAGTAGAGGAATGTGGTGAGTAAATTGAAAAGAATTTTATTAATAGAAGATGAAGTAAGTATTGCAGAATTACAGCGAGATTATTTAGAAATTAATGATTTCCAAGTTGATGTAGAGCATTCAGGAGAAATAGGTTTACAAACAGCTCTGCAAGAAGACTATGATTTAATTATTTTAGATATTATGCTTCCGAAAATGAACGGATTCGAAATTTGTAAACAAATACGTGCTGTAAAAGATATTCCGATTCTACTTGTTTCAGCAAAAAAAGAAGATATAGATAAAATTCGTGGACTCGGATTAGGAGCGGATGATTATATAACGAAACCGTTTAGCCCGAGTGAATTAGTCGCAAGAGTAAAAGCACATATTGCCCGTTATGAAAGATTATTAGGAAATGTAAGTAAGCAACGTGATACGTTATATATTCACGGAATTTCTATCGATCAACGAGCGAGAAAAGTTTTTATAAACAATGAAGAAGTGGCGTTTACAACGAAGGAATTTGATTTATTAACATTCTTTGTCACACATCCAAACCAAGTATTAAATAAAGAACAGTTATTTGAACGCATTTGGGGATTAGATTCCGCTGGGGATTTAGCCACTGTTGTCGTCCACATTAGAAAGCTACGTGAAAAAATTGAAAGAGATCCTGCTCACCCGCAATATATTGAAACGGTATGGGGAGCTGGTTATCGTTTTAATGTGTAATATACCTGCCGAGTAATTGGCAGGTTTTTTATGTTATTTGTTAAAAGGAAATAATAGGTAATTCGTGTTAAGATATAAAGAGAGATAAAACATAGTAGAGCATGAGAGGGTGTGCTACATTTTGGGAGATACATTACAAGATAATAAATCAAACAAGGTCTTAAGGATTGGAACTAATATTATAATTATTTTATTAATTATTGGTGCAATACAAATGTTTTATGATAAAGATTATACAAATGATCATTTCGGCTGGTTATTTTTAGTATTAGGTTGGATAGTTAGAAGCATTTTTAATATTACGATAGGTTTAAAAGAAGGAGATAAAAAGTCAGTGTTGTTTGATGTAGGTTTGGTGCTCTTTTCCTTTTATCTTTTATTTTTATATAGTACGAAATATTTCTTCTGAAAATTTAGCTCATAGTCTTATAGAGACTGTGAGCTTTCCTTAATAATAACGGTACTGGCGTAACGATTTATAAAATATTTGAGTAGTAGAAGTAAACAGGGTCGCTTCTTCTAAAAAAGGATAATGGTTGCTGTTTTCGAATGGAATGAAGATAGAATTACGTATCCCATCATGTATCTCGATAGAAT
The DNA here is from genome assembly GCF_001563515.1 of Bacillus sp. JH7. Classification (NCBI taxonomy): domain Bacteria; kingdom Bacillati; phylum Bacillota; class Bacilli; order Caryophanales; family Bacillaceae; genus Bacillus; species Bacillus sp. JH7. Next base: position 197,683 of record NZ_LPUS01000001.1, read on the forward strand.
ATTGAACTGGACACTGCACATCATATCTTCCGCATATAATAAGTGTCTTTGTTTGGATGAAAGGTAAATACTCTCTTAAATCAAATGAAGGATATTCATTGGCGAAAGCGTTCATCCGGCTAACGGACATTGTTTTGTTGATTGGTTTACAAAAATAAGAGTTGTAGTTTTCTGGTTTATACAATGATAATTTTGTTCTCTCAGTAGATAGTTCTTTTCGTTCTTCACTTGTAAGGTGAGGGCTTTTTAAGTTTTCGATGAGTTTTTGCATATAATGAAACTGTGGATGTGCTGGGTGATAAATGCAAAATGGTGTTTCGGTATAGTTACTTGCTGCAGCTCCTGCTACGACTAATGATTGTAAGGAATTTGGATATGTAATCGCATATAAAAGTCCAAGCATACCACCTGTTGAATGACCGGCGAAATGCCATGTTGGAAGTTGTAATACTTCTCGTATGGCTTCTAAGTCGTGGATTGTTTCAATCATGCTTAATTCGTTTTCTGACTGGGCGGTTACAGAGCGACCAGTATCTCGTAAATTAATGAGAAATACACGATGCGTAGCAGTAAAAACATCCGCAAAGTAATCCCCAGTTTCATTAAATTGTGAATAGTGATGTGTAATACAAAGCGATTCGCCATTTCCTTTTGTAAAGAGTTCAAATGTACCGCGTTTCGTGTTGATTATTTGTTGTGTCCACATAATATCACGACCTTTTCTCATAAAAGTTGGGCCAGGCTGTTATGAAATGAAAATATATCAGCGATTATTAGAATATATCGGCGCAAATCGGAATATATCAGCGATTATCAAAATATATCGGCGTAACTCGGAATATATCAGCGATTATTAAAATATATCGACTTACCGACAGAAAACGACAATAATAGCAAGCTTTAAATAAAAGGAGGCTATTCAAAAACGAGCCTCCTTTTCGTTTAGTATAAAGATTTTGTCATATTATTCCGAATAATTTCAAGGGATTTCGCTACAGTTAATGCGTTTTTTTCTTCAATTTCTGGTTTACGGGGGATAGGTTTATACATGTTGTCTGGATCTTCCCATGTGAGGGGAAGTTCTGTTTCTGCTTGTCCTTTCCAAGCTTCAATCCATTCTGGAGGGAGATAACCTGAGATGTTTTGGATGTTGTTCATTTCGAGCCAAATGAGCGCCCAAGCTCTTGGAACGACGCGCCAGTGATCATAGCCACCGCCACCGACAGCGATCCAGCGACCTTCGCAATATTCATTAGCAATTTCACGAGCGAGCTTCGGTATTTCGCGGTAAATATTCATTGTCGCACAAAGATGTGTAAGTGGGTCATAATAATGTGCGTCAGCACCATTTTGCGTTAAAATAATATCCGGTTTAAAGTACGCTGCAACTTCTTTTACAACAGTTCGATATGATTCTAAGAATGATTCATCTTCTGTAAAAGCATCGAGTGGAACATTAAAAGAATAACTATAACCATTACCTTGGCCACGTTCGTTTACAGCGCCAGTTCCAGGGAATAAATAGCGACCAGTTTCATGCAGTGAAATGGTGCATACGTTAGGGTCATCATAAAACGACCACTGTACGCCATCACCGTGATGAGCATCTGTATCAATATATAAGACGCGTAAACCGTATTTCTTTTGAATATATTTCATTGCGATAGAACTGTCGTTATAAATACAAAAGCCAGATGCTTTGCCGCGAAAGCCGTGATGTAAGCCGCCGCCCAAATTAAGTGCGTGTTTTACTTTTCCGGAAAGAACAGCATCGACAGCTGTTAACGTACCGCCAACGAGCAATGCGCTTGCTTCGTGCATATTTGGGAACATCGGTGTATCTTCTGTTCCGAGTCCATATGTCATTGCAATTGATTTTTCTAACTTTCCTTCTCCAGCACGTTTTACCGCATTTATGTACTCCTCTGTATGAACGTAGGCGATCTCTTCATCTGTAGCCATCCGTGGTGAGATGATTTGAGAGGGAGAGATGAAACCGCCCTTTTGTAATAAATCATACGTAAGTGTGACGCGCAGTTGGTTAAAAGGATGATCAGGGCTAAATGAATAGCCCCGAAAGTCATCCGAATAAATAAACGCGCTACTCATGCCTGCATCCCCATGATGTTTGGCCATAATACGCGGTAACCTTCTGCTTCAAGTGCATCAATCACTTTTAGAGGATTCATCGTTTGAATGCGGAAAACGAGTACTTTATCATTCTCGTCTTTTGCTGGGTAGACGAGAACGCTCACGATATTTATTTGTAAATCACTAAAAATAGCAACGACTTTTCCAAGAATACCAGGTTCGTTTTTTACTTGAATTTCAATTTGCGAACTTGGTTGATGTGCTCCTGTTAATTTTACTAATGTGTGCAGTACTGTAGATTCAGAAATGATTCCAACTAACTTCCCGGCCTTTGTAACAGGAAGACAGCCAATTTTATTTTCAAAAAATAAAGTAGCAATTTCCTCAACGAAATCGAGAGGATGGCAAGTCATAACAGGATGTTTCATAATAAGTTCGAGCGGTTGCTGTAGCATATCGATTGAAACTTGTTCATCTAGAATAGACGGACTTGCATCTCTTACATCCCGATCAGAAATAATGCCTACGACATGATTATTTTGATCGACAATTGGAATGTGCCGAATGCCTTTCGTGCGTATCGTTCGGATTGCTGTTTCGATTGTATCGTTTGGATGTAATGTAACTACATTTTGATTCATAATTTCTTCTACAATCATTCCAGTTGCCCCCTTTATTAATACATAAAACGATTGTGAAAACGTAGACGATCAAAAGCTTGAATAGAATCCGTATCAACGCGTTTACCGATGCGGACCATTAAACAGTTGGCAGGATGTGAACAAATTTCAGGATCGTCTGTAGCCATCCATTGTAACCCGCCAGCATTCATCATCTTCTCCATTACTTTTCGGTATTCCCACACATTCAATCCTGTTTGTTTCAAATCCCAGTGCCAATAATATTCAGTCGTCAATATAATGTAATCTTCCATATAATCGTCCATCATAGAAACCTCTAGTAAGTTCTTTCCGACAGAACTCCCGCGGAAGGCTGGGACTACTTCAATTGCCCCAAGCTCAATTAAGTTTTCCATTTTTCCTTCTGACCATCGTTCAAGTGGATCAGGATACAAGTATGTAACATATCCAACAATTGTTTGGTCATGTCTAGCAATAATGAGACGAGCTTCTGGTAATTTAGAAATTTCGACAATTGCTTTATATTGTTGCTCGGCAGGACGAAACGCAATTAAGTCTGGATGAAACTCATACATTTCTAAGTTATGTGTAGAGACAGGACCTTCAATAATTAAAGTGCCTTTCGCTGTTTTTAAGTTTCTAGCATTATATATTTTTTTATGAATCAATGTATTGCTCACCACCTTGAGGGTTTGTGAATCTATTAATATCGTACTTTATAATATATGCGATGTGAATCGAAATTTGTCATTAAAAATTTGTCTAAAAATCAACAAATATACTGAAAATTTTAAATAATGTCATTATAATAGATAATAGAATACATAGGAGGGGGATGTAAAGTATGAAAGTAGAAACGCTTCCTGTCATTAAAGGAGAAAATAATTTGCCGAATTATGATGAGGCATACGCGAATTTTAACTGGGAAGAGGTTAATAAAAACTTTACTTGGAATGAAACAGGCCGAGTAAATATGGCGTATGAGGCAATTGATAAGCATGCGAAATCCGATCGAAAGAATAAAGTAGCTCTTTATTATCAAGATGGATCGCGAAAAGAGAAATATACATTTAAGGAAATGAAGGATTTTTCTAATAAAGCAGGAAACGTCCTTAAGAATTATGGCGATGTAGAAAAAGGCGATCGCGTTTTTATTTTTATGCCACGTTCTCCAGAGTTATATTTCGCACTTTTAGGTGCAGTGAAATTAGGAGCAATTGTTGGACCGCTATTTGAAGCATTTATGGAAGGCGCAGTTCGCGATCGCTTAGAAGATAGCGAAGCAAAGGTGTTAATTACAACGCCTGAATTGTTAGAGCGCGTACCATTAAATGATTTACCGGCTTTAAAAACAGTTTTCCTTGTTGGAGATAATGTAGAAGAAGGCGGTAAAACGGTAGCGTTCAATCCTTTATTTGAACAAGCTTCAAAAGAATTACATATTGAATGGTTAGGCCGTGAAGACGGCTTGATTCTACATTACACGTCTGGTTCTACTGGTAAGCCAAAAGGTGTGCTTCATGCGCAAAACGCAATGGTTCAGCACTATCAAACGGCGAAGTGGGTATTAGATTTAAAAGAAGACGATGTATATTGGTGTACTGCTGACCCGGGCTGGGTAACTGGAACAGCTTACGGTATTTTCGCACCGTGGTTAGTTGGAGCGTCAAACGTTATTTTAGGTGGACGCTTTAGTCCAGAAGCTTGGTATGAAGCACTGCAAGATTACGGTGTGACGGTTTGGTACAGCGCACCAACAGCATTCCGTATGTTAATGGGAGCTGGACAAGACGCAATTAAAAAATATGACTTATCACAAGTTCGTCACGTATTAAGCGTTGGTGAGCCGTTAAATCCAGAAGTAATTCGCTGGGGTATGAACGCATTTGGACTTCGTATTCATGATACGTGGTGGATGACAGAAACAGGTGGACAAGTTATTTGTAACTACCCTTGTATGGAAATCCGTCCAGGTTCAATGGGTAAACCAATTCCAGGTGTGAAAGCAGCGATTGTTGATAATGAAGGAAATGAAGTGCCTCCTTACACAATGGGTAACTTAGCAATTGCGAAAGGTTGGCCATCTATGATGCGCGGGATCTGGAATAACCAGCAAAAATATGAATCTTATTTCATGCCGGGAGATTGGTACGTATCAGGCGACTCTGCCTATATGGATGAAGATGGATACTTCTGGTTCCAAGGACGTATTGACGATGTAATTATGACGTCAGGTGAGCGCGTTGGTCCGTTTGAAGTAGAAAGTAAATTAATCGAGCATGCTGCTGTTGCAGAAGCTGGTGTAATTGGTATTCCTGATCCGGTGCGCGGCGAAATTATTAAAGCATTTATCGCACTTCGAGCAGGATACGAACCATCTGATGAATTAAAAGAAGAAATTCGTCAATTTGTAAAGAAAGGCCTAGCAGCTCATGCAGCGCCACGACAAATTGAATTTAGAGATAAATTACCGAAAACGAGAAGTGGTAAAATTATGCGCCGCGTATTAAAAGCGTGGGAGTTAAACTTACCAACAGGTGACTTATCAACGATGGAAGATTAAGAGAGAAAGGTCTGAACGAAAAATGTTCAGGCCTTTCTTTTTTATGATATCATGAACTTATATATATAAGTTAAAGGGGATAGTATGATGAAAACAGAAAAGGAAAAGATGATACTAGGAGAAATGTACATACCGGCTGATCCAGTTTTAGTACAAGAAAGAGAGCAAGCACGTATATTAACGAGAAAATTAAATGATACGCCAGAAGAGCAATTGAAAGAGCGTAGCGAAATCGTAAAAGAATTATTCGGAACGACAGGAGATAATATTCATCTTGAATCTTCTTTTAGATGTGATTACGGCTATAACATTCATGTCGGTGAAAATTTTTACGCGAACTTTGACTGTACGATTTTAGACGTATGCCCGGTAACAATCGGAGTGAACTGTATGTTAGCTCCAGGTGTTCACATTTATACAGCAACGCACCCACTTGATCCAATTGAGCGTATAAGCGGATCAGAATACGGAAAACCAGTTACAATTGGCGATAACGTATGGATTGGCGGAAGAGCAATTATTAATCCAGGTGTAACAATTGGAGACAATGCGGTGATCGCATCTGGTGCTGTCGTAACGAAAGATGTGCCTAATAATGTAGTAGTTGGCGGGAATCCTGCAAAGATTATAAAAAAACTAAAATAATATTTGAACGAAGTGTCTTCCTCGTCTGTATACATTTATGAAAGAATAGATGAGGGAGGCTTTTATATGTCTAATAAATTACTCTTTGCGACGTTGTAAAGGATTGGAGAGAAGTGAAATTCCACCTCTATTTGACATGCCTATATAAATGATGGTATAAAGAAAAGTATATGAATAATTGAGCGTGGAAAGGGAGAAGTAGTGATCATTTCCCTGTTTTAGAGAGCTGATGGCCGGTGAAAATCAGCACATAGATGATCGCGAATTACGCCCCTAGAGCATCTTTTTTCGATTGAATTTTATTCAAAAGGGAAAAGACGGTGCTAAGCCGTTATGTAAATAAGGTGGTAGGCTTTTTTGCCTGCAACTAGGGTGGTAACGCGATAATCAAAATCGTCCCTTATTTGAAGGGGCGATTTTTTTATGTTTTCAACCTTCACGCCAGTAATGAACTTAAAGGAGAGTATGTAGGATATGGGTATTTTACAAGATCTTGAATTTCGCGGTCTAATTAATCAGCAAACAGATGCTGAGGGCCTTGAGCAATTATTAGAAAAAGAAAGCGTTAAATTATACTGTGGTTTCGACCCGACAGCGGATAGCTTACACATTGGTCATATGTTACCAGTATTAATGTTACGTCGTTTCCAATTAGCTGGTCACCAACCAATCGCACTTGTTGGCGGTGGTACTGGTATGATCGGTGACCCGAGTGGTAAAAAAGCAGAACGTACATTAAATACGAAAGATACAGTTGCTTACTACACAGAAAGCATTAAAAACCAACTTTCAAACTTCTTAGAGTTTGAAAACGTGGACAACCCAGCAACGATGGCTAACAACTACGACTGGCTTGGTAGCTTAGATGTAATTTCATTCTTACGCGATATCGGTAAAAACTTCGGTTTAAACTATATGTTAGCAAAAGATACAGTAGCATCTCGTTTAGAAACTGGTATTTCATTCACTGAGTTTAGTTACATGATTTTACAATCATACGACTTCTTAAACTTATATCAGCAACATAATTGCCGTCTACAAATCGGTGGTAGTGACCAATGGGGTAACATTACAGCTGGTCTTGAATTAATCCGTAAATCAGAAGAAGATGCGAAAGCATTCGGTTTAACAATTCCACTAGTTACTAAATCTGACGGTACGAAGTTTGGTAAAACCGAAGGCGGCGCAATTTGGTTAGACCCAGAGAAAACAACTCCTTACGAGTTCTACCAATTCTGGATTAACACAGATGACCGCGACGTTGTTAAATACTTAAAATACTTCACATTCTTATCTCATGAAGAAATTCTTGAGCTTGAAAAGCAAGTAGCTGAAGCGCCAGAAAAACGTGCAGCACAAAAAGCATTAGGTTCTGAAATGACAAAACTTGTTCACGGTGAAGAAGCATTAGAGCAAGCGATTAAAATTTCAGCTGCATTATTCAGCGGTTCTGTAGCAGAACTGACTGCAAGCGAAATCGAGCAAGGATTCAAAGACGTACCATCTGTAGAACGTACTGCAGAAGATACAGTATTAATCGACTTACTTGTAGAAAGCAAAATCTCTCCATCAAAACGTCAAGCACGTGAAGATGTAACGAATGGCGCAATCTACGTAAACGGTGAGCGTACACAAGCATTAGACTACGTTGTAACAGAAAACGACCGCATCGAAGGTAAATTCACAATCATTCGCCGCGGTAAGAAGAAATATTTCTTAATTCGTTACTAATAAATAAAAAGCTTTGAGGAATTTCCTCAAAGCTTTTTTGTTTTAATCTCCTTTTCGAGTTCATACGGAAATCACATGTAAGCGGTATGATAAACGTATAACAATTAGAAAGGAGTGGTAAAACGAAATGTCACTAGAAGCGTTGATTATTTTTTCTTTGCTAAACGCGGGTCAACTTGCAGAGAATTCGAAAGTTGATATACATAAAGAGCAGAAAGATGCTTATGTATATGTTCAAAAAGAGGAAAATAAATAACTTTAATATATATAAATAAAAGCTACTCGAAGTAACTGTTTTGGTGTCTTCGGTAGCTTTTTACATTATGAATAGATAGGAATTAATTCTCGCTTGAAATCTTCGTACATTTCAAAGGCAATTTTCATGATTTCTTTGAGTTCATCGTAACTGTGGAAGCATGGACGAAGTATTTTTTTTGTATCATTTGATAATATTGCTACAAACATAGCCCATGGATCTCCAGCTCTTATTGCACCATTATGTCGTGCAGACCAAATAAACTCAACAAGGCCATGTTTTAAACTAATATTAAATCTAAAAGTATAGATGTTTTTATTCTTGACCTCACCAACAATAAAAAAATTTTCTTTTTTCATGAAACGAGCTTTATAGCCAAGAGACTCAAATACTGCAATTACTTTTTCGTTTTCATAGTTTTCAAATGTGTTTTCTCTATCTGGAAATTGTTTTGATAATGCTTTATATCTCTGAATAAAATCAATTTTCTCAAGTACCTCTTTAATTTCGGGTTCTAAATCATACGCCATCAATTATTCCTCCCTAAATCTAATATCAATATCATATTTTTCTTTTGCTAGCTTGATATATTCATCTATTTTTTTGAATTTTTTATTAGATGTTGGAATCTCTGAAATATGTCTTCCTTCTAGTAACTTTCCCTCCCCTTACAAGAAAATAATACCAATTTAAGGAAGGGGTTGTAAATTGAATGTTCTAATAATTTGACAGTTAAAGAGATACTTGTTCATTAAGTTTTTTTTATCTTATTCAGATGCTCGGGTGATGAAGAGGTTTTTAAGTTGAATGTGAATAGAAAAAGGGAAGGTATAGATTATGTACAAATAAATACGTTGTAAAAATAATGTTAACAAAAGGAGAGTACAGCAAAGAAAAATGAATTATGGGGTAGGTTTTTATTAATGTGGATAAAAATGGATGAAATTTTAGAGAGAGGGCTAAGTTTTATTTTGTTACATTGTTCCGTTTTTATACATATACAGGCTATATTTAATAAAAAAAGCCCAGGCCCCTTGATAAACAAGGTTCCTAAGGCTTTTAATACGACTCTTTGCAGAGTACCGAGATTAACGAGAGTAGAACTCTACGATTAATGCTTCGTTGATTTCAGCTGGTAACTCAGAACGCTCAGCGTGACGAGTGTAAGTAGCTTCTAATTTGTCAGCATCGAAAGTTAAGTATTCTGGTACGAAGTTGTTAACTTCGATCGCTTCTTTAACAACAACAAGGCTGTTAGATTTTTCGCGAACGCTGATAGTTTGACCAGGTTTTACACGGTAAGATGGGATATCTACGCGAGCGCCATCAACCATGATGTGACCGTGGTTTACTAATTGGCGAGCTGCACGACGAGTGCGAGCTAAGCCCATACGGTAAACTAAGTTGTCAAGACGAGCTTCAAGAAGGATCATGAAGTTTTCGCCGTGCTTACCAGGCATTTTACCTGCTTGGTCAAATGTGCGACGGAATTGACGCTCAGTCATGCCGTACATGTGACGAAGTTTTTGTTTCTCTTGTAATTGTAAACCGTATTCTGAAAGTTTCTTACGTTGGTTAGGACCGTGAGGACCTGGTGCGTAAGGGCGTTTTTCTAATTCTTTTCCTGTGCCGCTTAGAGAGATTCCAAGACGACGAGACAGTTTCCAAGCTGGACCTGTATAACGAGCCATAGTTGACTCCTCCTTTAAAAATGTTTTTATTTACGTAAAATAAAAACAGACGTAATCGATATTTACGGGCATTTTGTTTTCATGTACCTTCGCTCCAGCAGCAGGGAGTTACGAGATACACCTCCGTAGAGGAACAAAATACAAACGATAAACTCACATTACAAGGCTGCCTTTTTATTTTACACAAACGCTATTATATCTTTTACCCAGAGTTTCGTCAAGCAAGTACGTTTTTGTTTTATGCATAAAAATTTTGGAAATTAATATAAGAAGGAATTTAAAACAATATAGAAGAAGAGATAGAAACACAAATAAAACGCTTACATAAAATAAAGGAAAACGTTCATCAAATTTTTATGGATGAATATGCGGCAATAAAAACATAAGGGGGATGTTTTTATGAAAAAGAAGCATATGGAGACAGCGTTAATTCACCACGGTTATACACCTGAGGAACATAAAGGAAGTTTAACACCACCTTTATTTCAAACTTCTACATTTACATTTGAGACTGCGCAGCAAGGAGAGGCGAGTTTTGCGGGAGTGGATCCATCTTATATTTACTCACGGCTTGGAAATCCAACTGTGAAATTATTTGAAGAACGTATGGCGTTGTTAGAAGGAGGAGAAGAAGCACTTGCCTTCGGATCTGGTATGGCAGCTATTTCAGCAACGTTAATCGGTTTTCTAAAAGCTGGAGATCATATTATTTGTTCAAATGGATTATATGGATGCACGTACGGTTTTTTAGAAGTGTTAGAAGAAAAATTTATGATTACGCATTCGTTTTGTGATATGGAGACAGAGGTTGATATTGAAAATAAAATTCGCCCAAATACAAAGCTTATTTTCGTTGAAACACCGATTAATCCGACAATGAAATTAATTGATTTAAAACAAGTGATTCGGGTTGCAAAGCGAAATGGCTTACTTGTTATTGTTGATAATACATTTTGTTCACCTTATTTACAAAGACCGCTTGAGCTTGGCTGTGACGCTGTTGTGCATAGTGCGACAAAATATATTGGTGGTCACGGTGACGTTGTAGCGGGCGTAACAATTTGTAAAACGAAAGCATTAGCTGAAAAGATTCGCCCGATGCGAAAGGATATCGGCGGTATTATGGCACCGTTTGATGCGTGGTTATTATTACGCGGGTTAAAGACGTTAGCAGTAAGAATGGATCGTCATTGTGATAATGCAGAAAAAATTGTATCGTTCCTAAGAAAACATGATGCGGTAGAAGGTGTTTGGTATCCAGAAGGGGAGTTAGCATCTCGTCAAATGAAACGCGGGGGCGGTGTTATTTCTTTTTCAGTAAAAGGCGGAAAAGAAGAGACGCAAGCGTTTATTAATGATCTTCACTTTATTACAATTGCGGTGAGTTTAGGAGATACAGAAACGTTAATTCAGCATCCAGCAACGATGACGCACGCTGCGATTCCAGCTGAACTAAGAAAAGAAATGGGCATTTTCGATAATTTAATACGCTTATCAGTCGGTTTAGAATCGTGGGAGGATATCGTTTCTGATTTAGAGCAGGCATTAAAGAAAATATCTACTGTTAATCAATAAAAAAGAGTGAGCTATCGGTTTTGTACAGGACGTACTAAATCGATAACTCGCTCTTTTCTTTTTACATATGTTTTAGGAGTGTTTCCACAAACTTTTCTAAATAGCGCTGATCTACTTCATCGAAACGATTCTTTTCAGGACTATCAATGTCAAGTACACCAATGACAGCTCCTTCTTTCATAATCGGTACAACGATTTCTGAATTAGAAGCACTATCGCAAGCGATGTGACCTGGGAATTGGTGAACGTCTGCTACAAGCTGTGTTGTTTTCGTTTCAGCTGCTACGCCGCAAACGCCTCGTCCAAATGGAATGCGCACGCAAGCAGGCATTCCTTGGAACGGTCCAAGAACAAGCTGAGTTCCTTCTGTTACGTAAAAGCCAACCCAATTAACGCGATCTAAAAATTGGTTTAATAATGCGGACGCATTTGATAAGTTTGCGACTACGTTTGATTCGCCAGTTAATAACGCATCCAGTTGTTTAATTACTGTCTCATATTGCTGCACGCGAGATCCTGCATAACTTTCTTTAGTAAACATGGAAACAGCTCCTTTTTTATCGAGATGTGTAAAATATTAGCAAAATACGATGTATTTCACATGACTTTGTCGATAGAAAATTAAAGGAATTTGTCTTAAAAGTCAAGAAATTTAAACTATAGCTGTTCAGTGAAGGGAAGTGAGCGCATGAAGCAGACGAAACAAAAAGTAATTGATGCGGCAATATCGTTGTTTAATACGAAAGGTTATGATGGAACGTCAGTGCGAGACATTGCAAAGCGAGCGGATGTGAATGTAGCGAATATTTCATATTATTTTGCTGGGAAGCAAGGTTTATTAGAACAGCTTATTACTGATTTTTTAGAAGGATATATTCATGTGATTGAAATGTCGTTTGAACAGAGAGAGTATTTGTCGGCTAAAGATGTAATGGTGCAAATGGTGCGAGGGATTTTACGATATCAATTTGAAAATAGAGAACTAACACGTTTCTTCTACCGAGAGCTTTCGCTTGATACGACATTAATTCGTGAAGTGATGACCGTTTATTTTTCTAAAGAAAGATATTATATAGAACAAATGATTAGACAAGGACAAATGAAACAAGAATTTCAGAAAGTATCATTTACAATGTTTATGACGCAATTAAAAGGTATGATAAATATGCCGTTTTTATATCCACAATATATATCAGAAGTACTGCATTCTTTCCCGTCTGAGACATTTTTTATAGAGATGTACACGAAAGAGATTGAGCAATGGATGGAACAAGCATTATGTAAAGCGAATATGTACCATGAATGGCCAAGAGCTGTTCATATGTGAAGAATCCCCACCTAACGAACTGAGGTGGGGATTTTTATGTTTACTTTTCTTTGCCATAAATTGTTACATAATAGCGCGATAATTGTTAATGCAGCTCCAGCGATTTCAATTTTATCGACTGTATAACCTCGAAAGATAGAACCAATCAGTGCAAGGATAGGAACTAAATTCATAAATAATATGCCGTTAATAGATGAAATATAGCGATTTCCCATATTCCAGCAAAATACAGCGATAACGCCTGCGATAATCGACATATAAAAGAGTTCAAAACGAACGCTCACAACTGTACGCAGTGACGGCATAGTAACTATATTTGTGTACGTTAAGAAAGTAACAATAACGATGAGTGAAATGGAGCCAAATAAACAAGTTAATGTCGTGTACCTAAGTGGTGACCAAGATTGAAAACGAGCACCCCCGTTTGTATAAATGACCCAGCAAGTAACGCCGCATAGCATCAATATATTTGTTGATAAGTGGCTTGCAGCTCCAAATAGTAATTCAATATTTCCTTTTGAAATGACAAGCATAACACCAAGTAATGCAACGAACATACAAAGGAATGTATAGTTTTGTGGGCGGCGATTTTTCGTTATCCATTGCAGTGATAAGGCAATCAGTGGCATAAGGGATTGAATCATAGCTGCATGGATTGCTCCGGAAGGTCCGGCAAGTTGTTGTCCGTAGAAAACGAGAAAACCATACCCCGCGAAACCGACTGTCCCGTAAAAGAATAGAGAAAGTGTTCTTTTTTCTAAGCGGAGTGAAGTCTTTCCTTCAGTAATTAATAGCAAAATAAGAAAAATAATAGCTGCTGATCCATAGCGAATCGTTGTGAAGAAGAATGGATCGATAAATTGCAGAGCATTTGCCATTACAGGAAACATAAATCCCCAGGCAGTGACGGCGAGTAAGCATAGAAAGGATCCGAGTAGCATTTGTTTTTTGTTCAAGAGTATCTTTCCCCTTTACATTTCGTTATAGTAAGTTGATGAAATAAGTATAAAGAGTAATTGTTTATAGGAGGAAATATCGATTTCTTATAACGGTTATAACTTTTTGTTAGAGGTGTGTACGATGGATTTGGAGGCAGTACGATCGTTTATTGAAGTGAAGCATACGCGAAGTTTATCAAAGGCAAGTAAGATTTTACATATATCGCAACCAGCGCTTAGTAAACAAATTCAAAAGTTAGAAGCGGATTTAGAGGTTACTTTACTTAAACGTTCTGCGCAAGGAGTAGAGTTAACGGAGGCAGGAGAGTTATTTATAAAAAGAATGTTACCAATTTTGGAGCAAATAAATGAAGTGAAAACAGAAATGAGGGGGTATCAAGAGAACCGGAAGTTTTCAATTGGTATACTACCGAGTTTAGCGGAGTATTACATATCAGAATGTAAAGATATATTAGGTGATGAGTTCGAAGTGGAATGGCAAATCGGACATACGGAAGTATTAAGAGAGTTATTTAAAGCGCGGGAGATTGACGCGATGTTCATCGATTCAGTAGTAGAAGGTGCTACGTATATAAAAGAAGTGCAACAAGAGAAAATTGTTTGTGCCGTTTCAAATAATCATCCGTACAAAGAGAAGATAGTCATTCAAATAGAAGAGCTGCACAATGAAAAATTAATTGTATATCCAGAAATATGTGATGTAAGGAAAATGATTATGAACATGTTTCATGAAATAGGTGTAAAACCAACTATAGCTGTGGAAACATCTTACGCAGAACCGATGCTTGCAATGGTAAAAGCTGGCCTTGGTATCACGTTACTTCCAGAAAGGGCAGTAGAGCAGTCTGTAAGGCAAGGAAATGTACATGTAATTTCTGTTGAACCACCACTCATGCGGAAAATTTATTTCGTATCCCATACGAAAGATTGTTTGTTATTACAATCATTTGAGGATAGGTAGTGAGGTAGGCGGAATATTGAGAAAGATTACAATCACATTGAAAGGAACATGAAATTTTTAAAAAAACTAGGTCAAAAACAAACCATTACATGGTATGATTAGTACATTGTTAGTTGTTAAATATAGGGGAATTCCCTTTTTATACATAATGCCTTCCATTTCATAAACGGAACGGACAAAAAAAGAGATATAACTAGGAGGCTTTTTTGCATGGATTCTATCCTGACGATCGTTATCATTGTAGTAAGCTCTATTCTAGTGCTGCTCATGATAGAGCTTGTGATAAGAAATCGTTCATATAAAGATATTGAAGCACTGGAGCAGTGGAAACAAGAGATAAAAGATAAACCTGTGGCAGATGAACTAAAACGGGTAAAAGATTTAAACATGACGGGTCAAACAGAAGAACTGTTTGGTAAATGGCGTGAAGAATGGGATGAAATTGTATCAACAACCCTTCCGAAAGCTGACAAAGATTTAGCGCAAGCGCGAAAATTCGCCTCGCAATTCTCCTTCCGAAAAGCAAAGCATGCGATGAACGAATCCATAAGTGGTTTAGATGACGCTGATAATCGTATTACGGACATTTTAAATGAATTACAGCAATTGTTAGAAAGCCATGAGAAAAATAGCTCGGAAATTGAAGGGTTACGTGATACATATCGTAGTATGAAAAAGAGTGTTCTTGCTCATAGACATATGTATGGAGCAGCAGAGCAGAAAATCGAAGAGATGCTAGACGCTGAATCTGAGAAATTTAAAACCTTTGAAGAAGCGACAAACAATGGCGACTATTTAAAAGCGAGAGAAATTGTTATTAGTTTGGAAGAAGGTTTAGCAGATTTAGAAATCATTATTCACCAAATTCCAGATTTATTGGTAGAGTGTCAAGCGACGTTACCAGTTCAGCTGGAAGATTTATTACACGGACACAATGATATGGTAAGACAAGGTTATGTATTAGATTATTTGGAAGTCCCTAAAGAAGTTCGTGATATGACGAAACAACTACAAACATGTTTAATGGATATACAGGAGCTTCATATAACAGAAGCGGCTGAAAAAGTAGAAAACTTAAAAATACGTTTAGATGGCTTCTACGATCAACTGGAACAAGAAGTACATGCGAGACATTATGTGGAGCAAAAAACACTTTCTGTTTATGATGATTTAGAAGAAATGCGCATCGAAACGATTGAAACGAAAACAGAAACACAACTTGTGAAACAAAGCTATCAGTTACAAGATAAAGACATTGAGTCTCAAAAAGTAATTGAAAAGCAAATGCACATTTTAACGAAACGTTTTGAAATGCTACAATTACGCGTTGCAGAACAAGATATTGCCTTCTCTATTATTCGCGAGGAACTAGAAGAGGTTTATGAGCAATGTGAAACGTTAAAAGTACTTCATGCAGAATATAAAGAAATGCTGCAAACGATGCGTAAAGAAGAATTTGAAGCACGTGAGAAGTTACAAGAAATGCGAAATACTATTTTCGAAACGAAACGCTTTATGCAAAAGTCGAATTTGCCAGGTCTTCCAGAGAGTATTATGGAAGATTTAAAAAGAGGGCAAATGGCAATGCAAGCTGTATATGAACAATTAGAAGTGAAGCCGTTAAATATGAACGCTGTAAATAGCAGTTTAGAAGAAGCATATACAACTGTGAACGGTGTGGCTGAAATGACAGAAGAGTTAATTGGACAAGCGTATTTAGTGGAAAAATTAATTCAGTACGGTAACCGTTACCGTAGTCATGATGAAAACCTAGCAGAAAGTTTAAATTATGCTGAGAAATTATTCCGTGAATACCAATACGATGCAGCTTTAGAACAAGCGGCTTCAGTATTAGAGCAACTTGAACCTGGCGTTGTTCAAAAAATAGCTGAATATGTAGACAATGAACAAACCCTTTCATAAAAGGGTTTGTTTTTTTATGTAATTTTGCAGGCGATGTTGCTATAATGAATAGCGGAATACAGCAAGGTTATTCGTTTCAAAATAAAGTGAAACTGTAATCGGTGGGAGGATTCATCCCCACTGATTACTAGCCTTCACCAATCGGACATTTACGGGCAGTTAATCTCCCATCTAACTTCTTTGCTCTAACTGGATTTTGAGGTGAGAGTCTTATTGCCCGTTAATGCGGGATAAAGTGAAACTGTAATGGGAGGGCATCCTCGCCAATTATTAGCCTTCACCAATCGAGATAAAACGGAACCTTTGCGTAGTCTTAGCGTAATGACACGTATTTATGATATGATTATACGATGTGATAGCGCTGAAAGGGGAAGAACGATGATCTATTTTGATAATAGTGCGACGACGAAGCCATATCCAGAAGCTCTTCAATCGTACGTGACGGTTGCTGGGAAATATTTTGGTAATCCTTCTTCTATTCATTCGCTTGGAGGAGAGGCAGAGCGTCTATTAACACAATCAAGAACGATTGCAGCGCAGCTTCTTCGTGTTAAACCTTCTGAAATTATTTTTACATCAGGTGGAACGGAAGGAAATAACCTTGCGATTAAAGGGATAGCGATGAGGAATCGTTCGCGTGGCAAACATATCATTACAACAAATATTGAACACGCGTCTGTGTTTGAAGCATATAAGCAATTAGAAGAACTCGGGTTTGATGTAACATATTTACCGGTTAACGAGCATGGTGTTGTATCGGTAGAAGATGTGAAACGAGCGCTTCGTGAAGATACGATTCTTGTGTCAATTATTCATGTGAACAACGAAACCGGAGCAATTCAACCCGTTGCTGAAATTGGAACGTTATTATCGAATCATCCGAAAATAAGATTCCATGTAGATCATGTACAAGGGATAGGAAAAGTACCGCTTGATTTATATGCTTCTCATATTGATCTTTGCTCAATATCTGGACATAAATTCCACAGTGTAAAAGGAACAGGTCTTCTTTATGTACGCGATGGCGTAAGATTAGATCCGATTTTATCAGGTGGTCAACAAGAGCTTAAGTATCGCTCTGGTACAGAGAATTTACCTGGCATTGTAGCGATGGTGAAAGCACTTCGCATGACAATGGAACAAGTGAAAGAAAAGGTAGCTCATTTGCAAAGTTTACAAGCAGAGCTTGTTCGTTTCTTTAAAGAGATGGAAGATGTAACGATTAACACGTCGCTTGCATATGCAGCACCGCACATTTTAAATGTATCATTTGTTGGTTTAAAACCAGAAGTAGTCGTTCATGCTTTAGAAGAACACGGTGTATATGTGTCAACGAAATCTGCTTGTTCTTCAAAAGCAAATGAAGTGAGCAGAGTGTTAGTGTCAATGGGAGTGCCGCATGCAGCAGCTGCAAGCGCTATTCGTATTAGTTTGGCACCAGAAAACACAATGGAAGAAGTAAAACAATTTGAAGGTATTGTAAAAGAGACGATGCCAAAATTATATGAAGTGATGAGGTAAAGAAATTATGTTGAAATATGAATATATTTTAGTGCGTTATGGAGAAATGACGACAAAAGGTAAGAACCGTTCTAAATTTGTAAGCACATTAAAAGATAACGTGAAGTTCAAACTGAAAAAATTCCCAAATATTAAAATCGATGCAACACATGACCGTATGTACATCCAGTTAAATGGCGAAGATCATGAAGCGGTATCTGAAAGATTGAAAGATGTATTTGGCATTCATAAATTTAACTTAGCGATGAAAGTACCATCAGAATTAGAAGACATTAAAGAAGGTGCATTAGCAGCTTTCTTACAAGTAAAAGGCGATGTGAAAACATTTAAAATTACTGTACACCGTTCTTATAAGCATTTCCCAATGAGAACGATGGAATTATTACCTGAGATTGGTGGACACATTCTAGAAAATACAGAAGATATTACTGTAGATGTTCATAATCCAGATGTAAATGTACGTGTAGAAATTCGCAGTGGTTATAGCTACATTATGTGTGATGAGCGTATGGGAGCTGGCGGTTTACCAGTTGGCGTTGGCGGAAAAGTAATGGTACTTCTTTCTGGTGGTATTGATAGCCCAGTAGCAGCGTACTTAACGATGAAACGCGGCGTATCTGTGGAAGCAGTTCACTTCCATAGTCCACCTTTCACAAGTGAGCGTGCAAAACAAAAAGTAATCGATTTAGCGCAAGAGTTAACGAAGTATTGTAAACGAGTAACGCTTCACCTTGTTCCGTTTACAGAAGTGCAAAAAACGATTAATAAAGAAATCCCATCTAGCTATTCAATGACGGTTATGCGCCGTATGATGATGCGTATTACAGAGCGTATTGCTGAGGAGCGTAACGCACTTGCAATTACGACTGGTGAAAGTCTTGGGCAAGTAGCAAGCCAAACGTTAGATAGTATGCATACGATTAACGAAGTAACAAACTACCCAGTTATTCGTCCGCTTATTACGATGGATAAATTAGAGATTATTAAAATCGCTGAAGAAATCGGCACGTATGATATTTCAATTCGTCCATATGAAGATTGCTGTACTGTATTTACACCAGCAAGCCCAGCGACGAAGCCGAAACGTGAAAAAGCAAATCGTTTTGAAGCGAAATACGATTTCACACCATTAATCGATGAAGCTGTAGCGAACAAAGAAACAATGGTATTACAAACGATAGAAGTAGTGGCGGAAGAAGAAAAATTTGAAGAACTTTTCTAAACCATAAATTACCATATCTAAAACGTGTATGAAGTCATGTTATTTATCACACTCTATACTCACAAGGAGGTGATATAACATGTCACGTAGCACAAATAAATTAGCGGTTCCTGGTGCTGAATCAGCATTAGACCAAATGAAATACGAAATCGCTCAAGAGTTTGGTGTTCAACTTGGAGCTGATGCAACAGCTCGCGCTAACGGTTCTGTTGGTGGTGAAATCACTAAACGTCTAGTTTCACTAGCTGAGCAACAATTAGGCGGTTACCAAAAATAATCCCATATGATGGCTTAGAAAGAGCGGGTTCTCCCGCTCTTTCTTTTTTGTGTTGCCATTTGTCGGTAAGTTGATGTAATTTCATTTAGTAATTCGACAGAACTGAAAAATTTGTCAAAAGAAGAGGGTTCAAAATTAACAGAAAATTCTTTATTATATAAAGGAGGCATAAAGAAAAGGGAGGATATTTTATGAAGCGAGAAGAATTGTTGGCGCCACCGTCTTATAATTTAGTTTCTGAAATAGAGAAATATACGGGTGATAAAGGGAAATTAGCTTTAATTTGGCAAGATGATAAAGGGAATCGAAGGGAAGTTACATACGCTGAATTAATGCAAGGTGCGAATAAAATTGGAAACGCTTTTATAAAAAGTGGTTTGCAAAAAGGGGACAAGCTTCTCATTATGATGCCGCGTTTAATTGAAGCGTACATGACGTATATTGCTGCTATTAAAGCAGGATTTGTCGTAATTCCAAGCTCGGAAATGTTACGTAAAAAAGATATAGAATATCGAATTGAACATGGAGAAGTAAAAGCGATAGTAAGCTATGAGCCGTATATTAGGCAGTTTGATGATATAGAAGCGATGGAATCTCTTCGAAAATTTGTCCTGAGCGAGCAGTCAGTAGATGGATGGATTAATTTAAAAACAGCGTTAGAAACAGAGAGTGACATGTTAGAAATGGCGAAGACAGATAAAGAAGATATGGTTTTTTTATCTTACACGTCAGGAACGACAGGAAATCCAAAAGGTGTCGTTCATACACATGCGTGGGCATACGCTCATTTACGTACGAGCGCTCCAAATTGGCTCGGAATTGAAGAGAATGATATTGTATGGGCAACAGCTAGTCCAGGCTGGCAAAAGTGGATTTGGAGCCCGTTTTTAGCAACGCTAGGATCAGGGGCAACAGGATTTGTATATCACGGTAAGTTTGAACCGAAAACGTACCTGAACTTATTAGACGATAATAAGGTGAATGTGCTTTGTTGTACACCGACTGAGTATAGATTAATGGCAAAGGTAGAAGATTTAAGCCAGTACAATTTAGAGGCGTTACATAGCGCTGTATCCGCAGGTGAGCCGTTAAATAGAGAAGTCATTGGAACGTTCCGAAAGCACTTTCATATTACAGTGAGAGACGGCTATGGGCAAACGGAAAATACATTACTTGTTGGTGTAATGAAAGGGATGGATATTAGACCAGGTTCAATGGGGAAACCAACGCCAGGTAACCACGTCGATATCGTAAATGAGGAAGGTACTCCAGTTAAAGTAGGCGAAGTTGGTGATATTGCAGTTCACATTGAAACACCGGCCCTCTTTAAACAATATTACAAAGACGATGAACGTACAGCGATGCAATTCCGCGGTGATTATTATATTACAGGTGATAAAGCGAAGAAAGATGAAGACGGCTACTTCTGGTTTGAAGGGCGCGGTGATGATATCATTATTAGCTCTGGTTATACAATCGGGCCGTTTGAAGTAGAGGATGCACTTGTAAAACATCCTTACGTAAGAGAATGTGCAGTTGTCGCAAGTCCTGATGAAATTCGTGGAAGTGTCGTGAAGGCATTTATCGTATTAAGAGAGAATATAGAAAAGAACGAAGAAACATTAATTCCAACACTCCAACAACACGTCAAAGAACTCACTGCACCATATAAATACCCTCGCAAAATTGAATTTGTAGATGAACTACCAAAAACGATTTCTGGAAAAATTCGCCGTATTGAACTTAGAAAACAAGAGATGGAGATTCCGTCAAAATAATTTTGAAAACAGTGAAGTAAATAGTTGAATGAAATGCAAAACAATGATAATATAAAAACGAACACAAGTTCGATTTTATAAACTTAAAAAAGAGGTGTCCGTATGATTTTAGGTATTAATCCGTACTTAGTTTTAGATGGTAGTGGGCAAGAAGCTGTACAGTTTTATAAAGAGGCTTTAGATGCAAAAGTAGAAGTCATGCAAACTTTTGGTGACATGCCTGAAAATCCAGAATACCCGATTCC
The DNA here is from genome assembly GCF_001563515.1 of Bacillus sp. JH7. Classification (NCBI taxonomy): domain Bacteria; kingdom Bacillati; phylum Bacillota; class Bacilli; order Caryophanales; family Bacillaceae; genus Bacillus; species Bacillus sp. JH7. The sequence goes on from NZ_LPUS01000001.1 coordinate 219,089, forward strand.
AGCTGAAGCGAAAGAGCGCGTTTTACACGCTACTTTAAAAGTTGGTAATACGGATCTTATGATTTCTGATACATTCCCAGGTCAAGGACATGCAATCGGATCTCAAGTAACAATCGCAATTCAAATTAGTAATGCAGAAAAAGCAAAAGAAGTATTCGATAAGTTACAAGAAGGTGGAGAAGTTATCATGCCACTTCAAGAAACATTCTGGAGCCCAGCATACGGACAAGTAAAAGATAAATTTAATATTGAATGGCAAGTTACAACGTCTACTACTGAACAAAAGTAATTTTTAGAAAAGCACCATGTTTTGAAATGGTGCTTTTTTTTTATACAATAAAAAATAAAGGAGATGGGATATATGGGAGAAATTTGGTATGGTGGCACCATTTACACAATGAGAGAAGAAAATGAAAAAGTGGACGCTGTTTACGTTGAAAACGGCATAATTGTTGATGCTGGTAATAAGGGAGAATTAGAAAGCAGATATTCAAACGTAAAGTTACATGACCTAAAAGGAAAAACAATGATCCCAGGTCTCGTTGATAGCCATATGCATCTTATTGGGCATGGAGAGAGATTACTCCGTCTAGATTTATCAAATTGTACATCTTATAGCGAAGTACTGACTCTTGTTCAGAAGCGAGTGGAAGAAGCTCCAAAGGGCTCTTGGATTATTGGAGAAGGATGGAATGAAAATAACTTTACAGATACGAAAGATGTTCACGCGCGTGATTTAGATGAAATTTCGAAAGACCATCCTATTTTATTAAAGAGAGTTTGTCGTCACGTTACATGGGTGAATTCATACATACTGCAAGAAGCGGATATAACAGAAGCGACAGAAGATCCAAAAGGCGGGAAAATTGGCAGAGATTCATCAAATAAGTTAACAGGACTTTTATATGAACAAGGGCAAGAATTAATTAAACATGTTCAGCCAGAAATTGATGAAGCTTATTTACAAAGAGCTCTGCAAACAGCGATTAAAGATTGCTGGAAATACGGACTTGTTGGCGGGCATACGGAAGATTTAAATTATTATGGTGGTTTTAGAAAAACGCATAATGCGTTTTCTCATGTGATAAAAGAAATGCCATTTAAAGCCCATTTGCTCGTTCACCATGAAGTAGCACATGAACGAAAAGAATATGAAAATGAACATTATATTGAATTTGGGGCAATGAAAATTTTTTCTGACGGTTCTTTTGGCGGAAGAACAGCATTATTAAGTGAACCGTATGAAGATGCTAAGGAAACGAATGGGGTTGCGATTTTCTCACGTGAAGAACTTGCAGAATTAGTGAAGAAAGCACGAGATTTACATATGCCAGTTGCGATTCATACTATCGGTGATTTATCGCTTGAATATGTCATTGATGCACTCGAATTATATCCACCAGCAAAAGGGTTACGTGACCGCATTATTCATTGTCAGCTTGCTCGTGAAGAGTTGATAGAAAGAATGAAAAACTTGCCAGCCATTATCGATATACAGCCAGTCTTTCTTTCATCAGATTTTCCGTCAGTCATTGAAAAATTAGGAGAGCGTCGTCTTCGTTATGCGTATGCTTGGAAGACGTTACTGGAAGCAGGATTACACTGCAACGGTGGTTCAGATGCTCCTATTGAACAAGTAAATCCGTTTTTAGGCATATATAGCGCTGTTACACGTAGAAGTTTTATTGACGGTGTATGCTATATGCCTGAGGAAAGATTAACGGTATATGAGGCTGTTTCTTTATTTACAACAGGAAGTGCCTATGCAATTGGAAAAGAAGCGAAGCGAGGGCAAATTACAAAAGGATATGAAGCAGACTTTACAATATTAGACCGCAATATGTTTGAAATTGAGGCAGAAGAAATAAAAGAAGTACAAGCAGAAATGACCGTAATAGATGGCCAAGTTGTCTATAGAAAAGATGCGTAAAAATATATCAGCGATTATCGGAATATATCGACTTACCGACAAAAACTGACAAGAATAACGGCCGGATAGTAAGAGATTATTGTCCGCGCCAATCGGGGTAAATAAATAACCGCAGAATTATGGAATTCCATAATTCTGCGGTTATTTTAATCCTATAAAAACGTTCTCTGTACTTTTTCCCAGAAAGAGTTGTTTTTTAATTTAACCGTTTTAATTTGTTTATCGCTTAAGCGTACAACAGCTTTTTCCACTTGTTTAATGCTAAGCGCTTCGTTATCCATGCCGATAACAGGATAATCGTTACCGTCTGGTCTTAGTTTTAAAGTTAATGTACGTTCGTGATTTAAAATGAAAGGTGAACCGAGCGTACGGTAAGTGTTGTTGTTTAAAGATGCTAGTTCGCTTACTTGGAAACATGGAATAAGTGGGTCAACAACTGCGCCATGCAATGATTTATTGTAAGCAGTACTTCCTGTTGGGGTAGAAACTACTAAACCGTCACCTCTAAATGTTTCGAAATATAAATCATCAACGTGAACATCTACAACGAATGTTTTTATAATACTAGAACGTAATGAGAACTCATTTAAACAATGGAAAGATGTACTGTGATCTACATCTACCTGAATTGTTGGATATTTACGCACTTCAATTTCATTTTTTGTAATTTCTTGAAGGGCTGTATCAACGTGATCAATATGGAAATCGCAGTAGAAAGAAGTTTCATCTTTCGTAGAAATCCCTGCGTATAAACAATCTTCTCTAAAACCAGTTTTACGAACGGCTTGTAAGAAGGTTGCATCATCTCCAACACTGACGATAGCGTTTGCATTTTTTGGATGATCTAATATGGTAAATCCATTCTCTTCTAAAATACGATAGATTGGTTTCATTTTTTCAACGAGCGTTGCTTTGTCATCACCATAAAAGAAAAATAAATTGCGACGATCTGCCATTATGTATCCCTCCACTGCAGTTAAATTTTCTGTTTTTCGTGCTACATATCATTAGAGTCCGTTCCCTGATGATATGTTCAAATAATATATTTCGATATAAATTGTCAAAATACCTTTTTATTTTTAGAAAAATTTTTATATTCAATCTTATAGAACCCTGTTTAATGATGAATAAAGTTGTCGATAATGGGTACGGAGTGAAAGGATGATACGTATGAAGTGGTTCGTAATTGGAATAATAATTCTTCTTCTTTTTATTTTGTTTATACTATTGTCGAAAATAAAGCTTAAGGTGACATTTTTATATTCAGAAATGGAAAAGCAATGTTTGCTTCAAGTGAAAATATGGATGATTCGATATACATTTGATGTGTTGGAAAGAATTGAAAAACAGCAGAAAAAGACAGGACAGAAAATCGAAAAAGCTGAAGAGGACGGCGGACTCGATAATAAAATTATGGCGCAACTTGACAGCATTGGTGAACTGATAAAAAAGCTTCAAGAAGTTCATACTATTGTTAAAGATTTTCTCAAACGAGTGAAAATCAATGGTTGGAAATGGCATACACAAATTGGAGCAGGCGACGCAGCTAGTACTGGAATTGTCACTGGATATGCATGGGGGACAAAAGGTATGGCTGCTGGAGTTGTCGGACAATATATGCATATTGTCGATGTACCAGAATTTGAAATTACTCCTGTTTTTCAAGGGAAAGGATTTGCGTCAAGATGTGAGTTAACAGCATCTTTTCGGATATTCCGCACTATAAAAACAGCGGTGAAATTGCTCATATTTATGAGGAAGCAAAGATCTGGTATGACAGAAAAATCTGTTCAAGCATAGGGGGGATATAGAATGGACCATCCAATTCAAGGTTTAATGACAACCGCAATGCAGCATTTAAAACAAATGACTGATGTAAATACCATTGTTGGTGACCCAATTAAAGCGGCAGATGGAAGTGTAATTCTTACTGTTTCAAAAGTAAGTTTTGGATTTGCTGCTGGTGGAAGTGAATTTGGTAAAGTAGAACATTCAGGCCGCCATCCATTTGGCGGGGGAAGTGGTGGAGGAGTTTCTATTAATCCTGTTGCCTTTCTTGTTATAAATGGAGATGGTGTGAAAGTATTGCACTTAGATAAACAAACACATGTCATCGATAAAATAATTGAATTAGCTCCACAAGCTGTTGATAAAGTGAAAGAAATGATGGATAAACGAAAAGAAGATGATCCTGAATTTCAAATTTAACGAATAAAGAAGCTAATCAATAGGTTAGCTTCTTTAATTTTTTTGTAAATAAAGCGATTTTATTTGCATTATCGATAGGGACAAACTATCATTTACATTGTACATATTTTGTTTAAATAAGGGAGGATTTTCAAGTGGCAAACGTAACTTTTAAAGGTAATCCAATGACTTTAGTTGGAACAGAAGTTAAAGTTGGCGATCAAGCGCCAAACTTCCAAGTATTAGCAAACGACTTATCTCCAGTAAGTTTAGAAACATACAAAGGCGAAGTGAAATTAATTAGTGTTGTACCTTCAATCGACACAGGTGTTTGTGATGCACAAACACGTCGTTTTAACCAAGATGCAGCAGGTATTGAAAATGCGAAAGTATTAACAATTAGCGCTGATTTACCATTCGCTCAAAAACGCTGGTGTGCAGCAAACGGTTTAGAAAATGTTGTAACACTTTCTGACCACCGTGACCTTTCATTCGGTGAAGCTTACGGCTTAGTAATGAAAGAGCTTCGTTTACTTGCTCGTGCAGTATTCGTAGTAGATAGCAACGACAAAGTAGTTTACGCAGAGTACGTAAGCGAAGGTACAAGCCATCCAAACTATGAAGCAGCATTAGAAGCAGCTAAATCTGCGAAGTAATGTGAAGGAAATGACCTCTTATAAAGAGGTCGTTTTTTCTCATATATTGCTCTGTAACGGCATCGATATATGAGAAAAAACGTTATATCATATATAACTTAAAAGGGAGCTCTTTACAGGAGGTCGCTTTTTCTTTTTGGAAAAAAACACTTTGTGGTATGATATAAGTTATGTGTAAAAGAGAGAAGGAGGAATGTACGTGAGTCAGACAGTAGAAACATTATTTTCTATTTTTGATTCTTCTGCGGTAGTTTTACGTAAAGAATTAGATGTAACATATTTAGAGGCGCTTGTAGAAACAGGTGATAACTTGTTTGAGGGAGCGATTTTACAAGAGGAATTATCCGAATCAGCAATTGAAAGGCTGAATCGTGAATATAGTACGTTTAATGAAGAAACATATAAAGGTGAAGAAATTCGTAAAGCATTTCAGTTAGCCATCTTAAAAGGAATGAAAGAAGGCGTACAAGCGAATCACGAAATGACACCTGATGCAGTTGGGATGTTCATGAGTTACTTATTCCATAAATTTATGCAAGGTCAAAATGAAATTACAGTTTTAGATCCTGCAATTGGAACAGGTAACTTAATGACTACAGTGTTTAATAGCGCTAAAGAAGGACTAACAATGAGTGGATTTGGTGTAGAAGTGGATGAAGTGCTAATTAAACTTGCTTTAGTAAATGCAAATTTACAAAAGCATGCAATCGAATTCTTCCATCAAGATGGACTAGCACCACTTTATATCGATCCAGTTGATGCAGTCGTTTCAGACTTGCCAGTTGGTTATTATCCAAACGAAATCGGTGCAAGTGAATATAAATTAAAAGCAGATGAAGGAATGTCATATGCCCATCACTTATTTATTGAACAAAGTGTGAAACATACGAAAGAGGGCGGGTACTTATTCTTCTTAGTACCAAACTTCATTTTTGAAAGTGACCAGGCACCAAAATTACATGCATTTATTAAAGAAACATGCTTTATTCAAGGGTTATTACAGCTTCCTGTTTCCATGTTTAAAAACGAGAAAAATGCAAAAAGTATATTTGTTCTCCAAAAGAAAGGCGCTAATGTAACAATGCCAAAACAGGCGTTATTAGTGGAGTTGCCTAAATTCTCTAACATGAAGGCGATGGAAGACATTATGGATCAATTAAATACTTGGTTTGCAACACATAAATAAAGCTAGGTATATGTAACAGCATTAGTGATTCATGTAGTACAGTTTTATATAATATGTCATATTTTTAAATATATACAAGATTTAACTGAATTTTTTTGAAATCTGTAATATATATTTTTTCTTGGTGTTACAATTTTTTCACTTGAAATATATGTCGGACGATGTTTAAATTAAAATCGTGAGTATAAAATTTGCTAATGATGAAACGTTTTCATATTTAGTGAATTTGATCAGATAAAATCGAGCGGTTTGTGGAAACATCCACACAACTACCAAGAGAAAAAGGGGCGAAAGACTAGATGTCAAAAATCATCGCGATTAACGCAGGAAGCTCTTCCTTAAAATTCCAATTATTTGAAATGCCAAGTGAAACAGTATTAACAAAAGGTTTAGTAGAACGTATCGGTTTAGAAGATAGTATCTTCACTATTACTGTAGATGGCGAAAAACAAAAAGAAATTACAAACATTCCAGATCACGCAGTAGCAGTTAATATGCTTCTAAAAAAATTAACTGAAAACGGAATCGTTAAATCTCTAGATGAGATTGGCGGTATCGGTCACCGTGTTGTTCACGGCGGCGAAAAATTTGCTGACTCTGTTTTAATTACTGATGAAGTATTAGCTGATATCGAAGAATTAAGCGATTTAGCACCACTTCATAACCCAGCAAACGTTGTTGGTATTAAAGCATTCCAAGAAGTATTACCAAACGTACCAGCAGTAGCAGTATTCGATACAGCATTCCACCAAACAATGCCGGAATCTGCATTCCTATACAGCTTACCATATGAGTACTATGAAAAATTCGGCATCCGTAAATACGGTTTCCACGGAACTTCTCATAAATATGTAACTGAGCGTGCGGCTGAATTATTAGGTCGTCCAATTGAAAGCTTAAGCTTACTTTCTTGTCACTTAGGTAACGGTGCAAGTATCGCAGCAGTAGAAGGCGGTAAATCTATTGATACTTCTATGGGCTTCACTCCACTTGCTGGTGTAACAATGGGTACACGTTCTGGTAACCTTGACCCTGCGTTAATTCCATACATCATGGAAAAAACAGGCCAAACAGTAGAAGAAGTAGTTAACGTATTAAACAAGAAGAGTGGTATGTTAGGTCTTACTGGTTACTCTAGTGACCTACGTGACATCATTGCGAAAGAAGAAGAAGGCGACCACCGTGCGAAAGTAGCACTTGATGTATTCGTAAGCCGTATCCACAAATACATCGGTTCTTACACTGCTCGTATGAAAGGTGTAGACGCAATCATCTTCACAGCTGGTGTAGGTGAAAACAGTGCGATTATTCGTGAGCGCGTATTAGAAGGCCTTGAGTACATGGGCGTATACTTCGATGCAAAACGTAATAACGTATTCGGTGAAGAAGCATTCATCAGCTTCCCACACTCTCCAGTAAAAATTATCGTAATTCCAACTGACGAAGAAGTTATGATTGCTCGTGACGTACTACGTCTTGGAGATATTGGTTAATATATGAAAAAAAAGACGAAATCCTATAGGATTTCGTCTTTTTTCTTTTGGATGTATTTTAAAACTCCATCCGGATATAATATTTTTTCTTTCTGAATGAATGCCGTAATAGGAATCCATTTCGCATATGTTACTGTTTCCTCATCTTGTATATTTAATATTTTCATTTCATATAGTGACGTGTCTAATAAACGCAAAGAATATAGTTGAATAATTTCATGACCAATGTCTCCATCTAGATGAAAGACATTTTCTAAACAACCTAAATAATTGGTGATTTCCACTTCTGTATGAAGCTCTTCCCTAAATTCACGAATAACGGTATGTGCTGATTGTTCACCAAGTTCAATTGAACCACCAAGAGGTCGGTAAAATGTTTCATCGGCTGAATGATATTCTTGTACGAGAAGACGCCCGTGATGTATAGCAATGCCAAAAGCCTTTGCACGTGGATACATATACAATCACTCCTTATTTTTTGTATAAGGAAGATTATAATATGTTTTGTAGTAAAGGTGTCATGTATTTAAGAATGTGGTCTAATCGTAATTCCATCAAATAAGTCTTTCCAAAATGCTTCATTGTATTGGTATACATCCATAATAGGACATTTCATAACGCAAACACGTTGTAATCCCCAATCTTCTTGGGTGATAGTTGGTATATCGGCAGGAATTAGTAACAGGACAGAGAATGTATGTGTAACGATTTGAGATAAAATTTGTTCTAGGGAACATGCTTCTTCATATGTTCCTCCAGTTCGAATAAATAATATGGATTCGGCCGTTTCAATTGTAGCTAGAAAACGATTAATACGATGTTCATAATTTAACTTAATTTCTGTATAAGAAGGCCAAGAAGTTGGTGTGTTTACATCTGTTTTAAAGTCATGACAGGAGTCAATTTCATAAAGGTTGTCCCTTAATCTTAATTTTGCATCATCATCCCAAAATGAGATGAAGGATAAATTTTCGAAATTTAAAAAGCGGTCAAATCGATTTTGTAATAATACATTCACTTTTTCTAATGAGGGGCTTAGCATAAAATCAATAACGCCAAAAAATGGTGATAATTCTAATTGATATAATGCCCAAGCAGGCCAGCAGTTTTGTCCTAAGCTGAATACCGCATTATATTCTTTTTTTATATCGGATAGATTCATGTGATTTATCTCATCCTTTTTGTTAATATTTTATGCCATTCAAAAATGGTATGTGAATAAAGATAGACAAGCATATTTGCAAAGAATAAGCAGAAATATGTTACAATAGAAAAAAATCGAACGAGGTGGTTGTTACGATGCGATCGAAGCGAGAACAAGCCATTTTAGACAATATAAAAGAATGGGAAGCGCAATTAGTTGAGCAAGAAGCGACCGATTTTCAAAAAGTGTTTGATAAATGGTTACATACTACAGTTGCGAAATTACCTGAGAAAAAGCGAAAAGAATTCTTCACGAAAGCAGATGGATGGCTCTTTCATTTGCATGCATTTATTCAAAGTTCACAAGCACAGTTAGATGCACGTAATCGGATTTTAGGAACATCAAGATTATTTGATGAATCGATTGAACAGCTTGAAGATTTGAAAGCATTATCTATTGATCAATTAACATACATAGCAGAGCAGCAAACAGCACGTCATCGTCTATATTCATTTGTACAAGGCGGGGCAACAGGTGCTGGAGGTTTATTATTATTAACGGCGGATTTTCCGGTTATGATCGCATTAAATGTGAAGGCAGTCCAACTTATTGCAACATCATTTGGACATGATGTGAACAAGCCGTATGAAATGATGCTTGCGTTAAAGGTGTTTCATGCGTCATTACTACCAGGAAGACTTCAGCAATACGCATGGTACAATTTATTGCAAGAGCTGGAGCAAGAAGATTCGTTCTTCTACGAAGGAGACGAAGCAGTGCTACAAACAGCTTCTACTGAGGTTGTGTTAAAACAAATTTTGAAGACATTTTCGATTTATGCTCTTCGTCGTAAATTATTCCAAGGTATACCGGTAATTGGAATGGCAATTGGATCTACAGTGAATTATCGTTTAACAAGAAACGTTACTGAATTTGCAAATAGATTTTATCAAGTGCGCCATATAGTCGAGAAAGAAAAAAGAGCATAAAAAAAGCGAGAGGCCGAAGCCTTTCGCTTTTTTAATTTGTTGCATGTTTTTTGGACATTGGAACAGATACTGGCTGTTTTTCTGCTGTTTTTTCTGTTTTTGGATAATAAATTAAATCCAATGTTTTTGCCTGTACGGCAATCGAAAGAATAGTAAAAGCAATTTCTGTCCAATTTAAATAATATAATGAAAGCGCAAGAACAATCGCGTCAAAGACGAAGAAAATTTGCCCAATTGTAAAACGAGTTCGTTTACTTAATACAATTGTTAAAATATCGTCTCCACCGGTTGCACCGCCAAATCGCAATATAAAACCGAGTCCAATACCAGCTAACGCACCGCCAAATACTGCAGCTATAAATAAGTTATTTGATAAATCTACCGTAAATGGAGAATAATTTTCCATAAAGGAATAAAATACTCCGAATGAAATTGAACCTAGGAATGAATAACCAACCATTTTTCTACCTAAAAATGAAGCGCACAGTAAAATAATTGGGATATCCATTAATACAGTTGAAATAGATGGTGAAATATCATAAAAGTTTTGAATGAATAGTGCAATTCCTACAAAGCCACCTTCTGTTAAGTGGTTTTGGAAGTGAATGTGATATAGCGCTGCTGCTAAAATAAATGAACCGATTAAAACCATAAAAATTTCTTTAATAATTTGCCGACTTTGGATGTTCCTCATCGTTATTCCTTCTTTCCGTAGTTAGTAGTCCTTTTTGTGTTGTAAACTAACTACGAGCTCACATGTAGCTTTCAGTTAGTTTACGAAAAAACTAACTACGCTATATGTCGCTGAAGAAATAACGAATAATCCTCTCGTCCATCAATTCTCCCTACCTTCGTTTTAGTTTAAGTCTTAAAACGACTAAACAAAACGTGGAGTAGGATTCGTCATTTAGCAATCCTGCTCTTCTTTGTTTTGTTTAGTTAGTAACAATTAAGTCCTAAACAAAACGCTATGTGTAAGAAGAGTCTTTTTTTTGCCAAATTATCCTTCGGGCAATCATAATTTCCCCACTCTCGTATTTTTTTCGCTAGACTAAAGTATCTGAGCTGAAAAATACGCTACGTGTATGATTCGTCAATACGATGCCACATGCTCCTTCGAGCGATCATGATATCAAAATCCCTTCCTTCAAGATTTATACTATTATATCATACTTTTAAAAAATGTATGCGGATGGAAACCGACAATAAACGGAGGGAATCTACAAAAAATGTTATGTTTAAATATTTTTGTAGAAAAGCCTAAGTTATTTCGGAGGATTGGACAGTTTGTAACGGTTTGTCCAATAAGTAAGAAAAAAAGGGTTTTATTCCGTTGTATTCTTTTCATCACTTTTATCTTTAAAAAACGCATCCCAACTAATCACACTTAAAAAAGTTAAAGCGATAATAACGAAAGCACGCATAAGCTGTAGACCTCCTTTTGTACATAGTATATGAATCATTAGATTCGGAATGTGTCATTTTTTTACAAGTCTTAACTATTATGAGAGTATATTAATATAGATAGATGAAGGGGAGAGTGAAGGTATGCTAAAAGGAATGTTCAAAAGAAAAGAATTAATATGTATTTCATGTCAGAAAAAAATTCAATATGAAGAAGAGCTTGTTGCTTTTGTAAAGTTGCCGAAAGAAAGAAGTATATTAGTTGGCCCTTTTGATGTGTGTTTGGCAAAAACAGCACAAGAGATATATTGTAAATCATGTTATGACAAAAAAGCATGACCCAAAGTAATTGAGGGGCATGCTTTTTTCATTGGTGTGCTTTCCCCTCAGATACATTTTGAGTGAGTCGATACCAAAGCCAAAGGTCATTAATGATGGAAGCAAGATCGGCAATTTCTGAATTTAGTTTACAAGAAACTTCGAAGTCTTCTTCGTTATTTAAATAATGTTGTTTTGTATTAATATAGTGCTCAAGTTCTTTTATACGATCAGGAATTTTCCCGCGAACTTGTTCCCATTTTAGTAAAATAGCATGTTGCATTTTTTCGGGGATTTCTTCCCAGTCTTCTTGTAAATGCGGAATTTCAATTCCTAGATGTTCATCGTATAAGAAATACTTTTCCATAAGTTCACCCCCGTTTTCCTGCTTATATTGTACAGAAAAACAGAAAGAAGTTCGACGAAATTGTTTGAAAAAATTTAAAAATGACTCTTGATACATTTTGTGAAAGGTGGTAAAGTGTGAATTATTATAAAAGAAAATGAATATTTATTCTTTAGGGGGATGCAAAATGAAGAAGAAAAAAGTTGTATTAGCATATTCCGGAGGTCTTGATACTTCTGTTGCAATTAAATGGTTACAAGAGAAAAATTATGATATTATCGCGCTTTGTTTAGATTTAGGGGAAGGTAAAGACTTAGCATTTGTAAAAGAAAAGGCACTTTCAGTAGGTGCAATTAAATCATATATGATTGACGTTCAAGAAGAATTCGCGAATGAATATGCATTGATGGCGATGCAAGCACACACATTATACGAAGGAAAATACCCTCTTGTCTCTGCATTATCTCGTCCGCTTATTGCAAAGAAATTAGTAGAAATCGCAGAACAAGAAGGCGCAACTGCAGTTGCACACGGATGTACAGGAAAAGGAAATGACCAAGTTCGTTTTGAAGTTTCTATCCAAGCATTAAATCCTTACTTAGAAGTGATTGCGCCTGTACGTGAATGGAAATGGTCACGTGAAGAAGAAATTGCATATGCAAAAGAAAACGATGTACCAATTCCGATTAATTTAGATAGCCCGTTTTCAATCGATCAGAACTTATGGGGACGCAGCAACGAATGTGGAATTTTAGAAGATCCATGGGCAGCGCCGCCAGAAGATGCATATGAGATGACATTGGCGTTAGAAGATACACCGAATAAACCAGAGTTTGTAGAAATCGGATTTGAAGCAGGCGTACCGACTACTTTAAATGGCACTGCATATTCACTTGCAGAATTAATTAAAACGTTAAATGCGCTCGCTGGAAAACACGGCGTTGGACGTATTGATCACGTAGAAAATCGTCTTGTCGGTATTAAATCTCGTGAAGTATACGAATGCCCAGCAGCAATGACGTTAATCACTGCGCATAAAGAGTTGGAAGATTTAACACACGTAAAAGAAGTAGCACATTTTAAACCAGTGATTGAACAGAAAATAACAGAACTTATTTATAACGGTTTATGGTTCTCACCTTTAAAACAAGCGCTTCATGCATTTTTACAAGAAACGCAAAAGAATGTAACAGGTACAGTGCGTGTGAAATTATTTAAAGGTCATGCGATTGTAGAAGGACGTAAATCTGAGTACTCTTTATACGATGAAAAATTAGCAACATATACTGCCCAGGACGAATTTAATCATGATGCAGCAGTTGGATTCATTTCATTATTTGGTTTACCGACGAAAGTATACAGCCAAGTGAATCAAAAGAAGGTGGAAGCGTGAGCAAACTTTGGGGCGGACGTTTTACAGAAGAAGCGGAAGCATGGGTTGAAGAGTTTGGAGCATCCATCTCCTTCGATCAACAATTAGTAAATCAAGATATAAACGGGAGTATTGCACACGTCACGATGCTAGCAAAGCAGAGCATCGTGACGAAAGAAGAAGCAGAGAAAATAAAGGTAGGTCTTCAATATTTATTGAAAGAAGCAAAAGAGAATAAGCTACAATTTTCAGTAGAAGCAGAAGATATTCATTTAAATATCGAAAAGATGTTAATTGAACAAATTGGCGAAGTAGGAGGGAAACTTCATACAGGCCGAAGCCGTAACGATCAAGTGGCAACGGATATGCATTTGTATTTAAAAGAAAAGGTAGAACATATTATAAAAGCTACAAAGCAATTGCAAACTGTTCTTGTTCATCAAGCAGAAAATAATATTGAAACGATTATGCCTGGCTATACGCATTTGCAACGTGCCCAGCCGATTTCATTTGCTCATCATATTCTCGCTTATTTTTGGATGTTAGAGCGTGATGTAAATCGTTATGAAGATTCGTTAAAGCGTATTAATATCTCCCCATTAGGAGCAGGAGCGCTAGCTGGGACGACATTCCCGATTGACCGAGAATATAGTGCGGAGCTTCTTGGATTTAATGGAATATATGAAAATAGTTTAGATGCAGTAAGCGATCGTGATTTCATACTGGAGTTCCTAAGTAACTCATCTATGCTTATGATGCACTTATCGCGCTTTTGTGAAGAACTTATTTTATGGAGTAGCCAAGAGTTTCAATTTATTGAAATGAGCGATCAATACGCAACTGGAAGCAGCATTATGCCGCAAAAGAAAAACCCGGATATGGCAGAACTAATCCGTGGTAAAACAGGCAGAGTATACGGTAATTTATTCAGTTTACTTACAGTAATGAAAGGATTACCGCTCGCTTACAATAAAGACTTGCAAGAAGATAAAGAAGGAATGTTTGATACAGTAAAAACAGTAGAAGGATGCCTTCATATTATGGCGGGCATGCTTGAAACGATGACTGTAAACAAAGAAAAAATGGGGCAAGCTGTGACGCAAGATTTCTCCAACGCAACAGAAATTGCCGACTATTTAGCAAACAAAGGACTACCATTCCGTCAAGCTCATGAAATTGTTGGGAAGTTAGTGCTACATTGCACACAAAAAGGAATTTATTTATTAGATGTCCCGCTTGAAACATATCAAGAAATGAGCTCTTTATTTGAAGAAGATTTGTATGAAGTTCTTTCACCATATGCGGCTGTAAAGCGTCGTAATAGTGCGGGTGGAACAGGATTTGAACAAATCAAAAACGCTTTGGAGAAGGCGAAGGGGTTAGTTGGAGAGTTTGTTGGAAGTTGATTGATTTTATAGGGAAGAAGGTACGCTAATCTTGATGGAGAGAAGCTTACCTTCTTTTTTTATAGCCACAAATTAATCATACTTATGTCGATCTTCCGTAATTCGAATATACTCAATATCCATCAAATCTCTAAGTAATGCACCGTTACTTAGTTCAACGCCATGTTTCTCTTTAAAATGAGTACGAATCGTATCTAGCATTTCGAGTTCTTTCCCATTCACATCTAAAATAATACGTTCAGAATCATCCATGTTGCATCCTCCTTTTTTACACATATATATTTTGTCCGTCTATTTCTAAAAAATGTATGTTAACGTAATGTTAGGAAATAAGAAAGGGATGAAAAATGAGACGTATTTATTTTATAGGGTTAATTTTGTACACGCTAATTGTATTACATGTTGCATTCCCAAATATCTTTTCATTTGAGGATTTAGAAACAGTACACGTTGCGATATTTATTTTTGCTCTATTTGTAGTAGATTGCTTTATTTCTATATGGATTTCGAAAAGAAAAGATATACAAGGTGAAAAAGAAATGGAACGGAAAAAGAGAAAACATTCATTTTGGATGATGACATACTGTTTGTCTTTAGTGCTTACTGCTGCTTTTTTTAGTGAACATATTCCATTAGAAAGATTAAATATTGGATTTGGTGCGTTCGTATTTGCATACTATTTTTTTATGCACTTTCTTCCTTATATGAAAGAAAAGCGAGGAGAAGAGGAAAATCCGCTTGTAGAAGAAGCGAGAGAGCAAGAGCATAAGAGAATAGAAGAAGATATAAAGAAACTCGGAGAACAAAAGTGGTATTTAAAATCAAAAATCATATATGTTCTTTGCTTTATTACGCCGCCAATTGGCTATTTGTACGTTTTCTTACTTCGTAAAAAAATGACAGAGGGTGCAAGGCAAACGTACTTAACGATCGCGACAATTATGATGGCATTATGGTCTTTGAAGTTTCTTCCGCCTTATGTGTTGGCAATTACCGTTGTTGTCGTAGCATGTCTTGTGTTTATAGTGAAGTTTATAAAATGAAAAACACCAAGCCTATGTGGACTTGGTGTTTTATCTATAAATTAAAGCTCACCTTGTTCCTCATCACCACGAACAACAAGGACATCGCATTTCGCATAGCGAATAATATGTTCAGAGACGCTACCAATTAGGAAACGCTCAACAGCATTTAAACCAGTCGCACCACACATAATTAAATCTACTTTATGGTTTGGAGCGATTTCTTTTGAAATTTTTGATTTAGGATTACCGAATTCTAATACAGTTTCAATTTTTTCAAGACCAGCTTCAAGCGCAGTTTTTTTGTAGTCTTCTAATAAGTCTTCTGCAAATAGATTTGCACGTTCCGCAATTGCACGGCTATAAGCTTCTACTGCTGAGTATGCTTTTACATCAACGATATGAGCAATTGTTAATGTTGCATTGTTGCGCTTTGCGACTTGAATTGCTTTTTTAAAGGCTTTTTCTGCTTCTTTAGAACCATCCACCGCGATTAAAATATTTGTATATGTATTATTCATAGTAAATTCCTCCCAATCTGTTTTATAACTGTTTACAACTTAATTATAAAACAAATTTTGGTAACGTGCTTGCCAGAAACGTTACAGAATTTTGAAAACTCTGTTTCAATTCATTTTAGTTGTAATTGGAGCGAGAACTTGTTACATATGAAGTATAGCAATTTAAAAGGGGGCAGTTTTGTGAGACATGCGCTCATTACAGCCGGTACGAAAGGTTTAGGAAAGCAAGTAACAGAAAAATTATTGGCTAAAGGCTATTCAGTAACAGTAACGTACCATAGCGATATCACGGCTATGGAAACGATGAAAGAAACATATAAAGATGTGGAAGAGCGTCTACAATTCGTGCAAGCGGATGTCACGAAAAAGGAAGATTTACATAAAATAGTAGAAAAAGCGATGAGCCGTTTTGGCAAAATTGACTTTTTAATTAATAATGCTGGTCCATATGTATTTGAACGAAAAAAGTTAGTTGATTATGAAGAAGATGAATGGAATGAAATGATTCAGGGAAATTTAACAGCGGTATTTCATTTATTAAAACTTGTCGTTCCGGTCATGAGAAAACAGAACTTTGGCCGTATTATTAATTACGGATTTCAAGGGGCGGATAGTGCACCGGGATGGATTTATCGTTCAGCTTTTGCCGCAGCGAAAGTAGGACTTGTTTCATTAACGAAAACAGTTGCTTATGAAGAAGCGGAGTATGGTATTACTGCGAACATGGTATGTCCTGGTGATATTATAGGCGAGATGAAAGAGGCAACTATTCAAGAAGCACGTCAGCTGAAAGAGCATAACACACCGATTGGTAGATCTGGAACAGGTGAAGATATTGCAAGAACCATTTCGTTTTTATGTGAGGACGATTCCGATATGATTACCGGTACAATTATTGAAGTGACTGGTGCAGTGGATGTTATTCATAGACATCGATAGAATAAAATAAGATGAAGTTTCGAATAATTGGACAGTTTATCCATTGTGCTGAGAGGTGCGGATAATACTGTCCTTTAATATAAAATTAAATCTATCGGAAAACTCGTGTTATTTTTTTGTCAAATATTGAGATATTATGTTAAAATATAAGAGCGTAGAAAGCGCTTTAAAAAATGATTCAGGGGTCATTTCATAACTCAAGGGGGAACTAATCATGCGTATCGGTATTCCAACAGAAATTAAAAACAATGAAAACCGTGTGGCAATGACGCCAGCGGGAGCAGTACATTTAGTACAAAATGGTCATGAAGTTTTTGTTCAAAAAGGAGCAGGTTTAGGATCTGGCTTTACGGATGAAGAATACGTACAAGCTGGTGCGAAACTTGTAGAAACTGCTGAAGAAGCATGGAATCAAGATATGGTTATGAAGGTAAAAGAGCCAGTAGCAAGTGAATACGGCTATTTCCGTGAAGGTTTAATTTTATTCACATACTTACACTTAGCTCCAGAACCAGAATTAACGAAAGCATTAATCGATAACAAAGTTGCATCAATCGCATACGAAACAGTACAATTAGACAATCGTTCTTTACCATTACTTGCACCTATGAGTGAAGTAGCTGGTCGTATGTCTGCACAAATTGGTGCACAATTCCTTGAGAAAAACAAAGGTGGTAAAGGTATTTTACTTGCGGGCGTTCCAGGGGTAAAACGCGGCAAAGTAACAATCATCGGCGGTGGTCAAGCTGGTACAAACGCAGCTAAGATTGCAGTAGGTTTAGGTGCAGATGTAACAATCATTGACTTAAGTGCAGAACGTCTTCGTCAATTAGATGATATTTTCGGTAACCAAGTAAAAACATTAATGTCTAATCCATACAACATTGCAGAAGCTGTTAAAGAATCTGACCTTGTTATTGGTGCAGTATTAATTCCAGGTGCAAAAGCGCCAAAACTTGTAACTGAAGAAATGATTCAATCAATGGAACCAGGTTCTGTCGTTGTAGATATCGCGATTGACCAAGGTGGTATTTTCGAAACAACTGATCGTATTACAACTCATGATAACCCAACTTACGAAAAACATGGCGTTGTTCATTATGCAGTTGCTAATATGCCAGGTGCAGTTCCACGTACGTCAACTCTTGCATTAACAAACGTAACAGTACCATATGCAGTACAAATTGCGAACAAAGGTTACAAAGATGCTTGCTTAGGCAACACTGCATTACTAAAAGGTATTAACACATTAGATGGCTATGTAACATTCGAAGCAGTTGCAGAAGCGCACGGCTTACAATACGCTGATGCGAAAGAGCTTCTTGAAAAAGCTCCTGCTTTATCATAATAGAAATACATTCGAGACCTTCCTTTATGAGGAGGGTCTTTTTTTATGGAGAAATAACATGTGAATAATTGTTATTTATTGGTGTAAATTGATTTTTATTATGATAATTTAGAATTATATAACAAAAAGAGGGGATTCAATGGGGAGCAAAAAGAGGAAGAAAAAGCAAGTTAAGAGACAAGAGTATATGAAGAGAAAACAGGAACAGAACATACCTTTTTCAAAAAAAGTAGTCCTTATGATAGAAAAAGTATTTCGATATATTTGTATGTTCTTGTATGTGATTTTTTGTGTGTTTTTATGTGGGATGGTTAAAAGTTTGGGGATAACCCCTAATGTTATTGAAGGTATTTTTGGCGTTATGCTTGTTATGGTAGAAGGAATCTTATTCTTTATATTATTTGATAAAGTATGGCCTAGTCATGAAAGTAAAAAAGATAGAAAAAGAAGCAAAAAATCTTCATCCAATTCAAGCTCATCAAGTGGATTCGGTGACTACAGTAGCAACGATTGTAGCAGCTCAAGTGATGGTGGAGGAGATTGCGGAGGTGGTGGAGACTAAGTTAGTTTTTCAGAAGAACGACTAATGAAAGGGTGAGACGGAATATGGAGACTGTGAACTTAATAGAATTAACAAAGGACATTCAAGATCAACATAAAAACTTCGTCGTTTCAAATGTAAATAGTCATTGCTTACGAATCGCTGTATTTACTGGCGAATATGATTGGCATTATCATTCTAATTCGGATGAATTATTCATTGTGCTAGAGGGAGAATTGCTTATCGATTTTGAAGATGGAGAAACAGCAGTTTTAAAGCCGAATGATTCTATTTTAATTCCAGCGTGTACGATTCATAGAACGAGAGCATTAAAGAGAACAGTAAATCTTTGTTTCGAAAATATAGAAGCTGATACGATTAAAGTGGAGCAGTTATGAAAAAATTATCTGTAGCTGAGTATAGAAAAATCATTCCGATTTTGGAAAGTAATACAAGAACGACGACATTTGCTTATGCGGTATGTGACCAAATGATAGATGGTGAGATTTTTGCCAACGAGAAGTTAACAGCAGGATTAATTCGTACAGTTAACGGTATCTATTATTTATTTGGTCATACGGATGATCAAAATTATAATGAAGATTTATTGATGTATTTAAAAATGGCTATTGAAAAAACAGAGAAGAGATTTACACTATTCGCTTCAAGTGAAGAGTGGGAAATGATGATTGAAGGGCGTTTTAGTAATGTACTTCGGAATGTGCCACGAATGAAATTCCAAAGAGAAATCTTTGAAGAGCGAACACAAGATGCAAATAAAAATACATATGAAGTGAAGCGTATTGATAAAAGTGATATAGAACGAAGCAGTGAATTTACAGAGAAGTATTATAAAGAATATTGGGGATCAAAAGAACTATTTTTGAACGGTGGTTTCGGATTTTGTATAGAACAAGGTGGGATGATTATAGCTGAATGCGTCTCAATATTTAGAGGGAATAGTTTTGCTGAAATCGATATTGCTACGCATAAAGCATATCAAGGGAAAGGATTAGCTCAAGCTGTTGCGACACGGTTCGTTGAGCATTGCATGCAAAATGATATTACACCGTGCTGGGATTGTTATGTAGACAATATTCCTTCGCAAAAACTAGCTAGTAAATTAAGTTTTCATAATCCGATAGAATATAGATTGTTTGTACGTAAGAAAACGGGGGAATAAAAATGAATGTGGAATTAACGAGATTCAAAGTGAAACAAGGTAAAAGTCATCGTGTAGATGAATGGATGCAGCTTCTTAATGACAATATGAAAGAAGTGCTTTTGACATTAAACGACGAAAAGATGTACGTTGAGACAATTTTCCGGGAAATAAGAGATGGAGAAGAATACTTATATTGGTATTCTGTGCAAGGAGAAGGTGGGACTCTTGTCGAAAATTCTCATCATGAAATTGATAAGAAGCACTTAGCGTTTTGGTATGAATGTATTGATGAGGAAGTACCGTCTGTTGATATGAAAACAGAAGTTGTTATGATTCAAGATGTTGTGAAGGAAGCGATGAAATAATAGAGTAATATTTTGTGAACAAAAAACAGTCTTATTTTTTTGCTGAAATATATATTATTGGAGATGCTATAGGATGAGAATTAGTAATAAATATATCACTCTCGATGAAATAGAGATAATAAGAGAATCCTTAAATAAATTGCATGAATATCATAATAATAAATCAAAATATTTTTCTGGCGATTACCCAAGAATGACATTTGAGGAACGTATTGAAAATTATAAAAAGAACTCAAAGTACGGAGAATATAGAATTGAATTATTGATTGAGTCAGAAACAGATAATATATTAGGATTTTGTATAGCGTATAGTAAAAGCGTAAGCGGAAAGATTGAAGTTTTATTTGTTGATGAAAAATACCGAAGAAACGGATTTGGTTTGAAATTAATGAATAGTGCAGTGGAATGGTTTAAAGTGAAAAAGATAGATGAAATTGAATTAACAGTAGTGTATGGAAATGAAGCTGTATCATTTTATGAAAAGCTGGGATTTTATCCTCGTTCAATTATTATGGCAACTAAGTCATAACGATAGTATGGGGAGAGATGAGTGGGAGTTTTTGTTTCAAAAAATGATTCATATTTTACTAAATTATATGTGAAGAGCACATCAAAATAAATGTGCTTTTTATTATAGAAAAATTTATAAAAGCTGTATTTGGATATCTTTAAGTGAAAATAAAGAGGGATATCGAGAATATTTTAGGATAAACTATAAAGTGAAACTTTAATCAGTGGTGAGGGCATCCCTCACTGATTATCAGCCCTCACCAATCGGGCTTTTACGAGCAGTCCGCCCCCCACCTAACTTCTTTGCTTCCGCTGAATTTTGATGTGGGGTCTTACTGCCTGTTAATGCGGGATAAAGAAATAAAAAACACCAAACCAAAAGACTTACCAATATACGGTGTAGTCGTAACAGGAAAACAGAGGATTTACAAAGTTTACAAGGAACACCGTATATTAAGGCTGCTGTAAGAGGTGTAACAGTTGAGAAATATTGATTACAAGTAATTAATGTGAATAATCAGAAAATTTATGTTATAATATGGGAAAAGGAGGTTTATATGAGGCAAATACATGGAGCAATTTATATTTACATAACAATGTTTTTCGTGGCGATATCCTATGGATTGGGGCACGTGTATTCGCATCCTATACTAACTTTTTTAAGCGGAGCATGTATGGCGTTTGCGCTTCTTGTCCACCTTTTCTCAGTTTGGATCGTGAAATTTCAATTAAATATTAGTGAAATAGAAGAAGGCACTTTCTAAGTGGCCTTCTTTTTTTAATAATATTTAAAGGAAGAAATAGACAATAAATAAGTGCTTTTGAATGGAGGGGCATGATGAAGAGAGCATTATTCTTTTTTATTAGTATTTTCTTTTTAGGAAGTTGTTCGATTTCGTATGTTACTTTTTCTAGCGAGAGCAAAAGTTGGAAGGGACAATATAAAGGCCATATTAAGGATGACAGTGAAGATGGAGTGTTTACATTTCAGTATAAGGGCGGAGATGGAAATACAGAATTTAAAAATTTGGAGATTGTTATTAATGAAGAGCTTAGTACAATAACGCAAACGTCAGAAGTTCATAGAGGAGCAAAGGTTGAAATGAAGTCTTCTTGTGTAAGTTGCGCGCCTATCTCTAAAGATGAACCAATAGAGATTGTGATTAAATGGGATGATAAGTATGAGGAGAAGATGGTGCTAAATTTGAAATAGTAGAGAAATAAAAAAGGCAGCAATCAAGCTGCCTTTTTTATTATTTTACAAATTGTAACTCTTTCGGGAACTTCGTTAAAATTTCTGATCCGTCTTTTGTGATGTAAATATCATCTTCAATACGAACGCCACCTACGTTTGGTACGTAAATACCTGGCTCGATTGTGAAGACCATACCTTCTTTTAATGGAGACTCGTTGCCAGCTTTTACATCTGGATATTCGTGTACGCTAATTCCAAGTCCGTGACCAAGGCGGTGGGGGAAGAAGTCACCGTAACCTGCATCTGCGATAACAGAACGAGCAGCGTTGTCGATTGCGCCAAGTGTAACACCCGGTTTACATGCTTCAACTGCTTGTAGTTGTCCAGCAAGTACAGTGTTGTAAATGCGAGTTTGCTCTTCAGAAATCTCACCGAATGCTACTGTACGTGTAATATCAGAGCAATAACCATCAATGATTACGCCTAAATCAAATAGTACGAAATCGCCGCGTTTCATTTTGTTTGCGCCAGGAATACCGTGTGGAAGAGCAGAGTTCGCACCTGCTAATACCATCGTATCAAATGACATTTTATGTATGCCTTTTGTTTTTAATTCGTGTTCAATAATTGCTAATACTTCTAGCTCGCTGCGGTTTTCTTTAATTGCATTTACACCAACTTCAACAGCATAGTCCGCCATTTTAGCTGCTTCGCGTAAAATAGAAAGTTCTTTTTCATCTTTAATTAAACGAAGTTCGCGAACTTTCTCCTCAGCTGATTTGAAAGCTGCATTTGGGAATAATTTCGTTAATTCTTCGTAGCGCTCTACGTTTAAATGTTCTTTTTCAATTGCAACTGCATTTGCATTGATGCCGCGGTCTTTAATTGCTTTTGCAATCATATCCCATGGTCTGTCAGTATCAGTAAATCCGATAATTTCATGTGCCCAGCCAGCGTTACGTGCTTGGCCTTCTTCCATTTTAGGGCAAATTAAAATAGGTTCTTTTTCTTGGAATACAAACATACCAAGAAGTCTTTCGTGTGGTTCACAGTGGAAGTTTGTCATGTAGAAGACGTTCGGTGTAGAAGTTAAGAACGCAGCTTCTACGTTTTTTTCTTTTAGCCATTGCATTAAATTTTCTAATCTAGCATTCATCGATTGGCACCCCCGAGATATTTAATTACAAATATAACTTTAACTCGGAAGAAAGCGTTATGACAAGTAAATAGATGTTAGAAAAGACAGGGGATTGAAAAATCATGTAGAATAAAAAGTGAGAATGTGAATAGGGGAGGAATGTAATAATGAAAGTATCTTATCATGGACATTCAGTTGTGAAAATTGAGGCGAATGGAAAAGTTATTTTAATTGACCCGTTTTTAACAGATAATCCGAAAACAGATTTAAAAGCTGAAGATGTAAAAGTGGATGCAATCCTTTTATCGCATGGACACGGTGATCATGTTGGAGATACAGTAGAACTTGCGAAGAAAAATAATGCAGTTGTTGTAGCGCCATTTGAACTAGCAACATTTTTAAGTTGGCAAGGTGTAAATACACACCCGATGCATATTGGTGGTTCACATGAATTTGACTTCGGAAAAGTGAAGTTTACACAAGCATTCCACGGCTCTAGTTATATTGATGAAGCAAATAAGACGATTACATATACAGGTATGCCAGCAGGTATTTTATTTACAGCAGAAGAGAAAACTGTATACCACGCAGGAGATACTGCACTATTCTCTGATATGAAGTTAATTGGGGAATTAAATAAAGTTGATCTAGCATTTTTACCAATTGGTGATAATTTCACAATGGGACCAGAAGATGCTGTACTAGCGGCAAAATGGATTAATGCGAAAACTGTTGTACCGATGCATTACAATACGTTCCCAGTTATTGAACAAGATCCATATCAATTTGTAGAAAAGCTACAAAATTGTACAGGGAAAGTATTAGAAGCTGGAGAAAGTATTACACTATAGAAAAGAAACCCTTCATTTGAAAAAGAAAAGTGAAGGGTTTTTTATGTGTGTAGGACAGCTTTTAATGCTTGTATTTGTTTTGGTGATTCTTTTCTTTTGGTACGTGGTTGTTCAGGTGTTTCATTCAATTCCATTGCAACTTTTTTCCCATCTACGAAAGCTAAAAATACAGCACCTACAACCTCTAAAAATTTTTTCATCATGTGTTCGCTCCTTTGTTTTATTTCTTGTCTTAATTGTATAAGTAATCAAGTGTACGAACTATCGAATGAGATGACAATAGCATTACATTGTTGTAATAGAATGAATGGTGGAATGCAAGAGACATTTTGTTATAAAAAAAATAGTACAGGTATGCAAAGAGAGAGTGTAACAGTTTTGAAAATATAGTATACTAAAAGTACAACACATGAAGAATTTAGGGAAAAGAAAGTATGGTGAAACCATTTGGCTACCAAGCATAACCAAATTTTAGAACATATTAATAGCCTGCCAGTAGGCCATAAAATTTCTGTAAGACAAATCGCGAAAGATTTGAGTGTAAGTGAAGGGACAGCTTACCGTGCAATTAAAGATGCAGAAAATAAAGGATATGTTAGTACAATTGAACGTGTCGGAACAATTCGAATTGAACAGAAGAAGAAAGAGAATATCGAAAAACTGACATATGCAGAAGTCGTTAACATTGTCGATGGTCAAGTACTTGGGGGCAGAGAAGGACTACATAAAACATTAAATAAATTCGTAATCGGAGCTATGAAATTAGAAGCGATGATGCGCTATACAGAAGCTGGGAATTTACTCATTATTGGTAACCGTACGAATGCACATCAATTAGCATTAGAAACTGGAGCCGCTGTATTAATTACGGGCGGATTTGATACGGAAGATCATGTGAAGAAATTAGCAGACGAATTAAAGCTGCCGATTATTTCAAGTAGCTACGATACATTTACGGTCGCAACGTTAATTAATCGTGCGATTTACGATCAGCTTATTAAGAAAGAAATTGTACTCGTTGAAGATATTTTAACGCCAATTGAAGAAACGTTATATTTAAAGCCGAGTGATACAGTACAGCAATGGCATGCATATAACGAAGAGACAATGCACGGAAGATATCCAATTGTCGATGAAAGTAACAAAGTGCTAGGAATCGTAACTTCAAAAGATATGATCGGAGTAGCGAAAGAAACACCAATTGATAAAGTAATGACAAAGCACCCAATTACAGTGAACGGTAAAATGTCTGTCGCAGCTGCGGCACGTATGATGGTGTGGGAAGGAATTGAATTACTTCCTGTCGTTGAGGAAGGAAATAAACTGCAAGGTATTATTAGCCGTCAAGATGTACTTCAGGCACTGCAAATGATTCAACGTCAGCCGCAAGTTGGAGAAACCATTGATGATATTGTAACGAATCAATTTATGACGCCAAAAGAAGCGAAGAATGAGCATCTATATCAATTTTCGGTGACGCCGCAAATGACGAACTCAATTGGAACGTTATCGTACGGTGTATTTGCAACAATTGTGACAGAAGCGACAAATCGCGTCATTCGTGCGCAAAAGAAAAGCGATTTAATTGTTGAAAACTTAACGATTTATTTCGTAAAGCCGGTTCAAATTGATAATGTTGTATCTGTTCATCCGAAAGTATTAGAAATTGGACGTAAATTTGGTAAGGTCGATGTAGAGGTGCATCATGAAGGTAATGTTGTTGGAAAAGCATTACTTATGGTTCAGTTAATCGATAAATAAAAAGATGGAACAAATCGTTTTGATTTGTTCCATCTTTTTTGTTGTTTTAAATTTGAAAGGCATGATTTTAGATGGGAGTTTTAGTGAAATATGTATGGGATGGAGTGGAAAAGTGACGTGAGAAAAGACAGAATAATAATTCAATTCAGTTGTATATTGTGTTATGATTATATTGTAAGAAAATGGAATTATGAAAGGTGGTATGCATTATGTCGTCAGCCGTACTTTTTTTTGGTAGTATCGCATTATTTTACTTTCTTGTAATGATACCTATTCAATATTTATATTTACAAGGTTTACATGAAAAAAAGGAAAAGACAGGATTATCTCAGCGAGAGCTATATGAAAAAATGTCTTTTGAAGAAGAACAATTACATTTTCATGTACAAGGTAACCCATTTAATATACCATCTGCGTTTGTTGCATATATGATTTTGAAAGTTAAGCAACATAAAAAAGCATCACAATATTGATGCTTTTTTATGTTGCTTCATAGACTTCGGCTTCTTTAACTGCTAATGGCAAGAAATGTTTGTATTGGCGAAACCCGTTAAATACACTTGCACTACCAAATAGAACGAATAAAACACCAACGATAATACGAGCGGTTGAAAGTTCTAAAAAGAATTGGTTTATCCCGAAAAATAAAACGAATGAACCGAGTGCCATTGCGGATTTTCCTGAGAGCCAACCTTTCTCCATTGGGCGGTTTGTACGAAAGTATTTTGTTTTGTAAAAGAGGTACAACATAAATGAGACGATAATACAGAAGACTAATACTGGCATAGTGAACACTCCTATCGCTTTATGAAAAATAATAGAAAAGAAAAAGAAATATCTAAACTTTCTAACTTTTATTATAAAGCAATTGTTCGCATGTATGAAATACTTTCCGTTATAATGGAGGATAAAGTGAAGAAGTTGATTAAAAAGGAGATTATACATATGCATGAGCAAATTTTAGGAGCAATTAAAGAGTTTGATACAATTATTATTCATCGCCACGTGCGTCCGGATCCAGATGCGTTAGGTTCACAGGGTGGTCTTGGTACAATTCTACAAGAATCGTTTCCAGAGAAAAATATTTATACGGTTGGGTACAATGAACCGTCACTAGCATACTTACGAGTAATGGATGATATTGAAGATAGTGTATACGAAAATGCGCTTGTTATTGTTTGTGATACTGCGAATCAAGAACGTGTTGACGATCAACGCTATACAAAAGGGAAGATGTTAATTAAAATTGATCATCATCCAAATGAAGATCCATATGGAGATATTACGTGGGTAGATACGACAGCGAGTTCTACAAGTGAAATGATTTATGAGTTTTATAACTATGGAAAAGATAAAGGATTAAAAATAACAAAAGAAGCAGCTCGCCTTATTTTAGCAGGAATTGTTGGAGATACAGGTCGTTTCTTATTCCCAAATACGACAGCAAAAACACTTCGTTACGTAAGTGAGCTTGTTGATATGGGTGTGAAATTCACAGATTTATACAATGAAATGTATAAGACAAAAGAAAAAATTGCTCGTTTAAACGGTTATATTTTACAAAACTTTACGATGGTAGAAGAAGGAGCAGCTTACATTAAATTAACGAAAGAAGTATTAGAAGAGTTTGATGTACTTCCTTCTGAAGCATCTGGTGTTGTTGGAGCGCTTGGCAATATTGATGGATTAAAGGCGTGGGTTCTATTTTTAGAGGAAGACGACGTAATTCGTGTTCGTCTTCGTTCAAAAGGACCAGTTATAAACAAATTAGCAATGCAATATAACGGCGGGGGGCATCCGATGGCTTCTGGTGCGAAGGCATTTTCTTGGGAAGAAGCGGATCGTCTTTTTGCTGATTTACGTGAGATTTGTAAATAAGAGACTATATGTTAGAACGAAAAGAAGGAGCGGCGCTAAAGCCCTCCTTCTTTATTTTTCTTTCTCTATAGTAATGCTAATTTCAAGCACTGTATCAAAAGATATTGTATCGACTTTAAAACGGTATAGCCGATCGTAATGTTTGTACGTTTTATTTTCGATTACCTTTTTAAGTAGGTCTTTATTTTTTGCGATACTTTGAATGTTTTTCGTTAAAAGATGTTGGAGATCATTATGGATAGATGTAGTCATATTTTCGAGTGTGAGATTGTCTAAATCGTATTTTTCTCGATTGATAAGTTTTATTTTAATCTCTTGAATGGTTAAGAGCCGTTTATTTTCAGTGTTCAATTTTTCTTGATCTTCGAGAAGGACGTGGAGCTTTGCTTCTTGTTTTTCTATAATTTCTCTTTGTTCTGCTATTTTACTAGCTTGTTCTTCTTGAAAAACACCGTATATGTACAAAAAAATAAACCAGCTCAAAACGCCTCCAACAGCAGCCCCAGCTAATACTAAGTACCATCTTTTTGCTGTATTAGCACTTGGTACTCTCATACATGTTCCTGCGTTAGCCATTTAATAATAATGAGACCTGTTTGCATACCACCAGTTGCGAAAAAAATAAGGAGAATTTGTTTTACGATATCTTTCATATCTCCGCCAAAGAAACTTCTTTCAAAGCTATAAAAGGTATCGAATGTTCCGCCGATTGCTGCAACGAGTGCCCAAATTCTTAAATTTTGGGCGAATTGATTAATGTAAGTTAGAGCTGGTTTTCCAATAAGAAACGCACCAAATCCACCAATTAATGAACCGCCAAGTATAACCCCAAAGGCAATAAAATAACTAATAATAAGCAGAGAGAAAAAAGTATGTTCTCTTACATCCATCGTCATTCCCCTTTCTTCTTCATATATATGGACAAAGTATAAGAAGTATGTTTTGATTTCCGCTTTCCTCATCACCTATAATAAAAGTAGTCAAATAGGTAAAGAGAGGGTACAACAGTGAAGTTTGTGCATTTACAATGTCAAACCGTTTTTAGTTTATTAAAAAGTGCTTGTAAAATTGATGAACTTGTAGTCAGGGCGAAAGAACTTGGTTTTTCATCGCTGGCTATTACGGATGAAAATGTTATGTATGGTGTTATTCCGTTTTATAAAGCATGTAAGAAACATGGTATACAGCCTGTTATTGGATTAACCGCTTCTATTTTTAGTGAAGAAGAAGAAAGGTCTTATCCGCTTGTATTACTTGCTGAGAATGAAATAGGCTACCAAAATTTATTAAAGATTTCTAGCAGTATTATGACAAAGTCCAAAGAAGGTATTCCTAAGAAGTGGCTTGCGCATTATGCGAAAGGATTAATTGCTATTTCACCAGGTAAAGATGGCGAAATTGAGCAATTATTACTAGAAGACAATGAGAGTCAGGCTGAAGAAGTAGCTCGCACGTATCAAAATATGTTCGGCCATTTTTATATGAGTTTGCAGCATCATGCGATTCAAGCTGAGTTGCTTTTACAAGAGAAACTACCTGAATTTATTAGTAGGGTTAATATTCCAGTCGTTGCAACAAATGATGTGCGCTATATCAATCAAAGTGACGCGCTTGTTCACGAATGTTTACTATCTGTTGAAAGTGGAACGAAAATGACTGATCCAGATAGGCCGAGGCTGAAAACAGATCAGTATTATTTAAAGTCATCGGATGAAATGGAAGCACTATTTTCCCATGCGCCGGAAGCAATCCAAAATACAATAAAAATTGCAGAGCGTTGCCAAGTAGAAATACCGTTCCATGTAAATCAACTTCCGAAGTTTCCTGTTCCGTCAAATGAAACGAGTGATATATACTTGCGTCGTGTTTGTGAAGAAGGTTTGCGGAAACGATATGGTGAACCGAAAGAAGTGCATATAAAGCGTTTGAATCATGAATTAAATGTTATTTCTCGTATGGGATTTAGTGATTATTTCCTCATCGTATGGGATTTTATGAAGTATGCACATGAAAATCATATTCTAACAGGACCAGGTCGTGGATCGGCAGCTGGTTCACTCGTTTCATACGTATTAGAAATTACAGATATTGATCCAATTGAATACGATCTATTATTTGAAAGGTTTTTAAATCCTGAACGTGTGACGCTTCCCGATATTGATATTGATTTTCCAGACGTAAGACGTGATGAGATGATTCGCTATGTGAAAGATAAATACGGTCAGCTCCGTGTTGCGCAAATTGTAACGTTTGGTACGCTTGCAGCAAAAGCGGCAATTAGAGACATTGCCCGCGTAATGGGGCTTCCGCCGCGAGATATTGATATATTTTCAAAACTTATCCCATCAAAGCTTGGTATAACGTTAAAAGATGCATATGAAGAATCACAATCACTTCGTGAGTTTATACAAGGGAATCTTCTGCATGAGCGTGTGTTTGAAATCGCAAAACGTGTAGAAGGTTTACCACGTCATACGTCTATTCATGCGGCTGGTGTTATTATGAGTCAAGAACCGCTAACAGGCAGTGTAGCAATTCAAGAAGGACATAACGATGTTTATGTTACGCAATATCCAGCCGATGCGCTAGAAGAACTTGGGTTGCTTAAGATGGACTTTTTAGGATTACGTAATTTAACGTTACTTGAAAATATTATAAAATTTATCGCGAACAAAACAGGGAAAGAAATCGATATAAGAAACTTACCTCTTCAAGATGAAAAGACGTTCCAATTATTAGGGAGAGGGGATACAACAGGTGTATTCCAGCTTGAGTCAGGTGGTATGCGAAATGTACTTCGCGGGTTAAAACCGAATGAGTTTGAAGATATCGTAGCTGTTAACTCGTTATACAGACCAGGACCGATGGAACAGATACCGACTTTTATTGAATCGAAACATGGAAAAAGAAAAATCGAATATTTACATCCGGATTTAAAGCCAATTTTAGAAAGAACATACGGCGTCATTGTATACCAAGAACAAATTATGCAAATTGCATCGAAGTTAGCTGGGTTTTCGCTTGGAGAAGCAGATTTACTGCGCCGTGCGGTGAGTAAAAAAAATCGTGATATTTTAGATCAGGAACGTAAGCATTTCGTCCAAGGATGTTTGCAAAATGGTTATGATGAGACGTCTGCTGAAAAAATTTATGATTTAATTGTAAGATTTGCGAATTACGGTTTTAACCGAAGTCACGCTGTAGCTTACAGTATGATCGGATATCAGCTTGCCTATTTGAAAGCAAACTATACGCTGGAATTTATGACGGCATTATTATCAAGTGCAATTGGAAATGAAGATAAGATTGTACAGTATATACGAGAAACGAAGCGGAAAGGTTTTCACGTTTTGCCGCCGTCTCTTCAGAGAAGTGGTTATAACTTCCAAATAGAAGGGAATGCGATACGTTACAGTTTACTTTCGATCCGAAATATTGGAATGGCTACAGTGACGGCATTATTAGAAGAACGAGAGAAAAAAATGTTCGAAGATTTATTTGAATTTTGTCTCCGTATGCCGTCAAAGTTCGTAACGGAGCGTAATTTAGAAGCTTTCGTCTGGTCGGGATGTTTTGATGATTTTGGTGTTTCGAGAACGAATTTATGGAAAAGTATTAAAGGGGCGTTAGAGTACGCGAATCTCGCACGTGATTTAGGAGATGCTGTTCCAAAATCAAAATATGTACAAGGAGAAGAGCTATCTTTTATTGAACAACTAAATAAAGAGAAGGAAGTACTTGGCTTTTATTTATCAAGTTATCCGACAGCGCAATATGTGAAGTTAGCAAAAGAATTAGAAATTCCATCTCTCGCTCAGGCGATGCGACACAAGAAAAAAGTACAAAGAGCTATTGTGTATATAACAAGTGTTAGAGTGATTCGTACGAAAAAGTTTCAAAAGATGGCATTTATTACATTCTGTGATCAAAATGATGAAATGGAAGCGGTCCTCTTCCCGGAAATGTATATACATTTCTCGGATAAGTTGCAAGAAGGAGCAATTGTTTTAGTTGACGGTACGATTGAGCTAAGAAATCATAAGCTGCAATGGATTGTAAATGGACTATATCCGCTAGAGGAAATGGATGTTTATGAAGAAAAGAAAGACGCATCTGTTTACGTGAAATTGCCATCTCAGTATGAGAAAAAGCTTTTAAATCGGGTTACGAAAATATTGTTCGACTATTCAGGTTTTGCGAAAGTACTAATTTATTATGAAAAGGAACATAAAATGGTACAATTATCTCGGAGTTTATCGATTCATCCAAGTGAAGAATGTTTAGGAGCACTTCGTGAAATTGTCGGGGAAGAAAATGTAGTTGTGAAAATATAATGGACAATTTCCCTACACTTCGATTATTATAGTAGTAGTGTTCGTGGTCAGACCACTTGGAGAAATTGATATCAGCAAGAATAATTTGAGGAGAGTGGATAGTTTGTCAACACTTCGTGAAGAAGCACTTCACATGCATAAAGTGCATCAAGGAAAATTAGAAACTGTATCAAAAGTAAAAGTAGAAAATGCAAAAGATTTAAGTCTTGCATATTCTCCAGGGGTTGCAGAACCTTGTAAAGAAATTTATGACGATAAAAGTAAGGTATATGAATATACGATGAAGGGAAATATGGTAGCAGTTGTGACAGATGGAACAGCTGTACTTGGTCTTGGTAACATTGGACCTGAAGCATCTCTTCCAGTAATGGAAGGTAAAGCTGTATTATTTAAGAGCTTTGCTGGTGTAGATGCATTCCCAATTGCCTTAAATACAAACGATGTAGATAAAATTGTTGAAACTGTAAAATTAATGGAGCCAACTTTTGGCGGCGTTAACTTAGAAGATATCGCAGCACCAAACTGCTTCATTATTGAAGAGCGTTTGAAAAAAGAAACAAATATTCCTATCTTCCATGATGATCAACACGGAACAGCTATCGTAACAGTAGCAGGTCTTGTAAATGCACTGAAATTAGTTGGAAAGAAAATGTCTGACATTAAAGTTGTCGCAAATGGCGCAGGTGCAGCAGGTATTGCAATTATTAAACTTTTATATCGCTATGGTGTACGCGACATTATTATGTGTGACCGTAAAGGCGCAATCTATGATGGTCGTCCTACAGGTATGAATCCAGTGAAGGATGAAGTTGCAAAATATACAAATAAGAATCGTATAGAAGGTTCTTTAGCTGATGTTGTACAAGGTGCGGACGTATTCATTGGTGTATCTGCAGAAGGTGCATTAACAGAAGAGATGGTTCGTACAATGAATGACGATGCGATTATTTTTGCAATGGCGAATCCAGTTCCAGAAATTATGCCAGAATTGGCAAAAGCAGCGGGCGCAGCTGTTGTTGGAACAGGTCGTTCTGACTTCCCGAACCAAGTAAATAATGTATTGGCGTTCCCTGGTATTTTCCGCGGTGCACTTGACGTACATGCGACACAAATTAACGAAGAAATGAAGATGGCAGCTGTACAGGCTATTGCTGAGCTTGTAGCAGAAGATGAGTTAAATGCAGACTATATCATTCCGGCACCATTTGACGCGCGTGTAGCGCCTCAAGTAGCGGCTTACGTTGCAAAAGCAGCAATGGAGACAGGAGTAGCTCGCCGTCAAGTAGATCCAAATGAGATCGCTGAAAAAACAAAACAATTAGCGCTGATTGGTAAAGAATAAGCGAGGAATTTCCATTGACATCATCAAATACAAAAGTATATCTCGAAATTGTAAAAAAAATCCGTTCCATTATGGAAGAGGATGGATTGGTGGCGGGGGATCGTTTGCCGTCTGAGCGTGAGTTAAGTTCACGCTTAAACGTAGGACGTTCCTCTGTAAGAGAAGCATTGCGTGCTTTAGAACTGGTAGGATTGATTGAAACGAGACGTGGTGAAGGGACGTTTATTCGAAACTTTTATGATAACGGTCTTGTACAATTAATTGCTCCGTTCTTATTGCAAGATGAGAAAACAATTCGTGATTTATTACAAACGAAACGATTACTCGAGAAAGATATGATTCGAATTGTATGTAATTTACCGAAAGAAACGTTTTCTAAAGTGCTAAGTAAATTACATCAAGTGCTTGAAGGAAACGAAAACTCAATTCCAATGCTTCATCAAACGTTCTTTAAAACACTTATTGAACAAGTCGATAATTATTTACTATATCGCATTTGGATGATCGTAAATGATTACGTATCAACGCTTTCTTGTAAAGTTTCAAGAGATTCTATCGATATGTATAGAAAGCTTTACGCTACTTTGGAAGAAAAACAAGAAAATGATGCACTAAAAATTTACGATGAATTAGTAGAGAATATACAGTTTCACTCGTAATGTATAAAATTTGTCGAAATGACCATGACACGTTATGACAAACATTCTACCGCTTAGCGGTTAAAGTTAAACGTAAAGAGTGAGGTTATTAGACAGATTGAGAAGATAAGGCTAACATCAAACTTTGGTGTTAGCCCCATTTTCTTCTTACGCTAACCTTAGCTCTCAACGAAGGGGGTCAAATTGTGCTAAGAGATTTATTCGTGAAAAAGAAAAAGTACGCTGCAATACCTTCAGAACAAGTACGAAAAGATGTGCCAGATGGCGTTATGACAAAATGTCCGGAATGTAAAAAAATCATGTATACGAAAGAACTTCTAAAAAATTTAAAAGTATGTGTGAATTGTGGATATCATCATCCTATGAATGCATGGGAACGTCTTAATAGTATATTGGACGAAGGGTCATTCCGTGAGTATGACAAAGAAATGGTTTCATTAAATCCACTCGAGTTTCCAGGTTATGAAGAGAAACTAGAGAGCGATCGTAAGAAGACTGAATTGAACGAAGCGGTTGTAACTGGTGAAGGAACAATTGATGACATGCTTGTTGTTGTTGCAGTAATGGATTCTCGTTTTCGAATGGGGAGCATGGGCTCTGTAGTAGGAGAAAAAATCGCCCGTGCGGTTGAAAAGGCGTACGACTTACAAGTTCCATTTATTATCTTTACTGCTTCGGGTGGTGCCCGTATGCAAGAAGGGATATTAAGTTTAATGCAAATGGCAAAAACAAGCGTAGCTTTGAAAAAGCATAGTAATGCAGGAGGATTATTTATTTCTGTTATGACTCACCCAACGACGGGCGGGGTTTCAGCGAGTTTCGCTTCACTTGGTGATTATAATCTTGCAGAACCAGGTGCACTTATCGGATTTGCTGGTAGACGTGTAATTGAACAAACGGTGCGTGAGAAACTACCGGAAGATTTCCAAACGGCAGAATTCTTACTAGATCATGGTCAATTAGATGCGGTGGTGCATCGTGATGATATGAGAGAATCGCTTCGCAAGATTTTAGAAGTTCATCAAGGAGGGGAAATGGCTGTATGGCAGAGCTAGAATTTGAAAAACCAGTTGTTGAGCTAAGAAATAAGATTCGTGAACTGAAAGACTATACGAAAAACAGCCAGATGGACTTCAGTGAGGAGATTCGTATTTTGGAAGAAAAGCTAGAAAATTTAGAGGAAGATATATACGGCAATCTAAAAGTATGGGACCGTGTTCAAATTGCTCGTCATGCAGAACGACCGACAACGCTCGATTATATTGAGCACTTATTTACTGATTTTTTTGAATGTCATGGAGATCGTCTATTTGGCGATGATGCAGCGATTGTCGGCGGCATTGCGAAATATAAAGGGATGCCTGTAACTGTAATTGGGCATCAGCGCGGAAAAGATACGAAAGAAAATATTCGCCGTAACTTTGGAATGCCTCATCCAGAAGGATATCGAAAAGCACTGCGTCTCATGAAACAAGCGGAAAAGTTTAATCGTCCTATTATTTGTTTCATCGATACGAAGGGAGCTTATCCTGGTAAAGCAGCTGAAGAACGTGGACAAAGTGAAGCTATTGCCCGCAACCTATTTGAGATGGCAGGTTTAACGGTACCAGTTATTTGTATCGTTATCGGTGAAGGCGGTAGTGGTGGTGCGCTAGGTCTTGGAGTAGGAGATTACATTCATATGCTAGAAAATTCCACTTATTCTGTTATTACACCAGAGGGTGCAGCGGCAATTCTTTGGAAAGATGCAGGAAAAGCAAAGGAAGCTGCAGAGGCAATGAAAATTACAGCAGCAGATTTGAAAGAATTAGGTGTAATTGACGAAATTATTCCAGAAGCAAGAGGCGGAGCTCACCGTAATATTTTAAAACAGTCAGAAAATATAGACTTAATGATTCGAAAAACTTTTGAACAATTAAACGGAATTTCGAAAGATGAATTAATCGAAAAACGTTATGAAAAATATATGAAAATTGGGCAAGTTTCGTTTTCAAACGCTTCCATTTGGATAAAATAAGAAAAGCGTGCGTTCCACTTCGCGAATGCACGTTTTTATTATGAAAAGACACATCTTCTCCATTGTATTTTTATATTTTTTCGTGTTATTTTATTATAAGGCAAATAATCTTTATGAGGTGAGTACAAATGAAACGTATTGGTGTATTAACAAGTGGTGGAGATTCACCTGGTATGAATGCTGCCATTCGTGCAGTTGTTCGTAAAGCGATTTTCCATGATATTGAAGTATATGGTATTTACCATGGATACGCTGGATTAATTTCTGGTCACATTGAAAAATTAGAACTTGGTTCTGTTGGCGATATTATCCACCGCGGTGGTACGAAATTATATACAGCAAGATGTCCTGAGTTTAAAGATCCAGAAGTACGACTAAAAGGTATCGAGCAATTAAAGAAACACGGTATCGAAGGACTTGTTGTTATTGGTGGAGATGGTTCTTACCAAGGCGCTAAAAAATTAACTGAACAAGGATTCCCATGTGTTGGTGTACCAGGTACAATCGACAATGATATCCCTGGAACAGACTTCACAATTGGTTTCGATACAGCTTTAAACACTGTTATTGATGCAATTGATAAAATTCGTGACACAGCTACATCTCATGAACGTACATATGTTATCGAAGTAATGGGACGTCATGCTGGTGATATCGCATTATGGGCTGGTTTAGCTGATGGTGCGGAAACAATCTTAATTCCAGAAGAAGAGTATGACATGGATGATGTTATCGCTCGTCTGAAGCGTGGTAGTGAACGTGGTAAAAAACACAGTATTATCGTTGTAGCTGAAGGTGTTGGAAGTGCAATTGACATCGGTAAGCACATTGAAGAAGCAACAAACTTTGATACTCGTGTAACTGTATTAGGTCACGTACAACGTGGTGGATCACCAAGTGCACAAGACCGTGTATTAGCAAGTCGTCTTGGCGCAAGAGCAGTTGAATTGTTAATTGCTGGTAAAGGTGGACGTTGTGTAGGTATTCAAGATAACAAACTTGTTGATCATGATATTATCGAAGCGTTAGCTCAAAAGCATACAATCGATAAAGATATGTATCAATTATCTAAAGAATTATCCATCTAATCGGCGTAATGTCAGATATTTGGGAACGGTTTCATAATTTTCGGAGGTGCAATATGCGTAAAACTAAAATTGTATGTACTATAGGTCCTGCTAGTGAAAGTATTGAAAAATTAGAGCAATTAATCGAAGCAGGTATGAACGTTGCTCGTTTAAACTTCTCTCATGGTAGCCATGAAGAGCACGGAGCTCGTATTAAAAACATTCGTGAAGCTTCAAAGAAAACTGGTAAAACAGTTGGTATCTTACTTGATACAAAAGGTCCAGAAATCCGTACTCACGACTTCGTAGACGGACAAGCTGAGCTTGTAACAGGTGCAGAAGTAGTTCTTTCTACTGAGCAAGTATTAGGTACTGCAGAGAAGTTCTCTGTATCTTATGCTGGTCTTTATGACGATGTAGACCCAGGTTCTCGTATTCTAATCGATGACGGTCTTATCGAACTAGAAGTAATCGAAAAAGCTGACGGAAACATCCGTACAAAAGTTCTTAACAGCGGAACTGTAAAAAATAAAAAAGGTGTTAACGTACCAAACGTAAGCATTAAGCTTCCTGGTATCACTGAAAAAGACGTAAAAGATATCATCTTTGGTATCGAGCAAAAAGTTGATTTCATTGCAGCTTCATTCGTACGTAAAGCGTCTGACGTATTAGAAATCCGTGAATTATTAGAAGAGCATAACGCTCAATACATCCAAATCGTACCAAAAATCGAAAACCAAGAAGGTATCGACAACATCGATTCAATCTTAGAAGTTTCTGACGGTTTAATGGTAGCTCGTGGTGACATGGGTGTAGAAATTCCACCAGAAGAAGTACCGTTAGTACAAAAACGTCTAATTAAAAAATGTAACGTGTTAGGTAAACCAGTTATTACTGCAACACAAATGTTAGATTCTATGCAACGTAACCCACGTCCAACTCGTGCGGAAGCAAGTGACGTAGCTAACGCAATCTTCGATGGTACAGATGCAATCATGCTTTCAGGTGAAACAGCTGCTGGACAATACCCAGTAGAAGCGGTAACAATGATGGCTAACATTGCGGTACGTGTTGAAAAATCATTACAATATGAAGATATGTTCAAAAAACGTATTAAAGAGTTCACTCCAACAATTACAGATGCAATTAGCCAATCTGTTGCGCATACAGCACTTGCTCTTGATGTAGCTGCAATCGTAGCTCCAACAGAAAGTGGATATACTGCGAAAATGATCTCTAAATACCGTCCAAAATCTCCAATCGTAGCTGTAACATCTGACGAGCAAGTAGGACGTCGTCTTGCACTTGTTTGGGGTGTACAAGCATTTATGGCTGAGAAGCGCGCAGCTTCAACTGACGAAATGTTAGATACAGCAATTCAAACAGGTATGGATGCAGGTCTAATCGGACTTGGAGATACTGTAGTGATTACTGCTGGTGTTCCAGTTGCTGAAACTGGTACAACAAACTTAATGAAAATCCACGTTGTTGGTGAAGAAATTGCTAAAGGACAAGGAATCGGTCGTAAAGCTGCAAAAGGTAAAGTAGTTGTAGCAAAAACAGCTGCTGAAGCTGTAGCGAACGTAAACGAAGGTGATATCCTTGTTACAACAAGCACTGATAAAGATATGATTCCTGCAATCGAAAAAGCTGCGGCTTTAGTTGTAGAAGAAGGTGGCTTAACAAGCCATGCAGCTGTTGTAGGCGTATCAATCGGTATTCCTGTTATCGTTGGTGTAAACGGCGTAACAGCAACTTTAAAAAATGGCCAAGAAGTAACAGTTGATGCAGCACGCGGAATTGTTTATAATGGACATGCGGAAGTGCTATAAGTAATACGGAGAGAAGGATCGGAGTCCTTCTCTTTTTTTTACACAAAAACGAGATAGAATTAGCTTAAAACGCCTAGAATTGCTTTTAAAAGCTGTTTGTTATGGGTTTTAATATGAAAGGATATCTATATTTCATATGATGTATATAGGCGTTGTGAGGGTGTTAAAAGTGAGATGTGAGAGAGGTGTAGAACTATGAAGTGGTTGCTATTCTTGTTTATTTTAATACCAGCGATTGAGATTACGGTCTTAATTGGATCGAGTCATGTAATAGGTTTATGGTCTACGTTCGCTATGATTGTATTTACAGGTGTTGTAGGTGTGTATTTGGCGAAAAGACAAGGGTTTAAAGTGCTTGGAGAGATTCAATCTAAGTTGAATAGAGGGGAAATGCCAGGTGAGGCGGTACTAGATGGTATTTTTGTATTTGTAGGAGGTATTCTCTTAGTGCTTCCTGGGTATGTGACAGATGTGCTAGGGTTTATCTGCGTGATCCCTATTACGAGAGCTTTATTGAAGCCGCTTGTTATGAAGTGGATGGAATGGAAATTTAGAAAGAACTCTACTATTATTATTCAGAAATAGCACTTAGATTGTAGAAATCTAAGTGCTATTTTTTGTCTTGTAAGAGGAGAGGAACTTTCTGATTGAAGCTTTGTTTTACCACGCTATTTGTGGGGGGAATTTCTATCTCGAAATTGGGCTGCTCGTAAGTGTCTGATGTGGGGCGAATGATGAGCGGGGATGAACAAAACGTCTGCTCATTATATTTGCTATATAATTTTCATTTGAACTCTTGTTGTGCTTCGATTAAACTTGTGATTTTTTAGTGCTATTAATTTAGATGAATAAGATGGAGGGAAACGCTGCTAAATTAAAGTTTTGCTTTCTTATATAAAGGAACGATTGGTGTAAAAAATTCATATAAAAGGCGGAGATTGTTAGTTGAAGTCTTATTTTATGCTATTTTGTATATTTATTCATTTACATAAAAAGCAATAAATGTAAATAATAATTATAAAACAAATAGAATAAATATGTAAAAATACCACGAAATATGCGTTTTTTATGCAAAAAAACAAGAGAATTATCTTTTTTGAGTGCAATTCTCTTGTTTTATGTAATGAGTATGAAAAATAAGTACAAGGAATAATCAGTGGGAATTTCCCACTGATTACATGTAAGTTTTTTGTTGTGTATGAATTAGAAACTATTATTTTGAAGGTGAACCTTTAATATATTTCCACAAGTCATGGAAGACATTAGCTTTGTGTAATGTATTAAGTAGTACTAAGGTGACTGGGCCGATGATTAATCCTAAAAAGCCAAAAAGTTTAAAACCGACAAATAGAGCGACGAGTGTTGCTAATGGATCGAGACCGATGTTAGATGAAAGTACTTTCGGCTCCATAATTTGTCTTTGGACAATCACGACGATGTATAAAATGAGAAGACCAATGGCGAATGCGGTATCGCCAGTGAAAAATACGTATATAACCCATGGAACGAAGACTGCGCCTGTTCCTAAGTATGGTAGTAAATCTACAACTCCTGTAATAATCGCAATAGTAATGGCGTATGGTACGCGTAATATTAAAAGTCCGATTAGTACAATGACGGTTGTCATAGATACGAGTGTAAGTTGTGCTTTCACAAAACCAAACAAAGCTTTTCTTAAGTCGACAAAAATAGTTTTTCCATAGCCATGTACACGATTCGGTAGCAATTTTCTTGCTTTCTGAGCAAGACGGTGCCAATCGTAACTAATGAAGAAAGTGGCTAATAAAATGAATACAAGGACAGTTAAAGTTGTTGGCAGTGCACTAATGAAATTCGTTAACCCGCTTATAATGGCGGTTAAAAGTTCTTTCATTTGTGTTGTTGCTTCTGTTCCTAAGTTTTGAATGTTTTGTGTAATTGTATAGCGCTGTGGTTCTCCAAGATGATTAAATTTAGAGATTAAATCATCGTAGAGAGGCATAATATGATTAAGTGCAAATTGCTGAGCGAATGTAACGATATCTGGAAACTTTACTGTAACAAGTTGTAGTAAGTATGTTGTGGCAGATATTGCTTCAGTCACAAGATATGTAACAAGTCCAACGATAGCTCCAAATACGAGAATTAAGCTAACGAGTACTGCTAGTGCGCGAGGAAATTGTAGTTTTTGATTAAGGAAATTGACGACAGGATTAATCAAATAAGCAAATGCAAAAGCGATAATAAAAGGATAGATAAGCCCCGACATGTATAGTAATACATAGAACCCAGCTACCGTTGCTACAATGACAAATATGAGTCGCAATATCATATATAGTAAGTTTCGGTTCAAAGATGTATACCTCCCATTCCAATTTGGATTATCCTAATTCGTTCAACTTATAACGAGTGTGCCCCACTGATTAAAGTTTCACTTTATGTTATAGTGGAATGATGGATTTTTCCTGCTTTTTCAGTATGTGAGTGACTGTGAAAGCTTGGTGTTGATGCTTCTACTATATGGTAAAAACTTCATTTTCTCTTCTTTTTATTTTACCTGTTTCTAATTAGAAAAGAAAGAAGAGACGCCCGTTTTTTAAAATGTATACATGCTTAAATTTTGATGGTGAAAGTCTCAGTGTGTCATTTTAAAATACATGAAAAATGAAGTGATTCATGTTGAATAGGCATCGATATAGCATGTATAACGATAGGTTTAAAGGTATTTTTGTTTGGAAATGAGTTCATTATTTTCAGAAAGGAAGTGCAAACATGATTAGTCAGTCAACGTTATTTTTATTCATACTACTTATTATAGGACTTATTGCTAAAAACCAATCGCTTACTGTAGCTATTGGTGTGTTATTTTTATTGAAGTTTACGTTTTTAGGAGATAAGGTCTTTCCTTATTTACAAACGAAAGGAATTAACCTAGGTGTAACGGTCATTACAATAGCGGTGCTCGTACCGATTGCGACAGGGGAAATAGGTTTTAAACAACTTGGAGAAGCGGCGAAATCTTATTATGCGTGGATTGCTTTAGCTTCAGGTGTAGCGGTCGCTTTGTTAGCGAAAGGCGGCGTACAATTGTTGACGACGGATCCTCACATTACAACTGCGCTTGTTTTTGGGACAATTATAGCGGTTGCGCTATTTAATGGGGTTGCTGTTGGTCCGTTAATTGGGGCTGGAATTGCCTATGCGGTTATGAGTATTATACAAATGTTTAAATAAGGAATTTTATAGTAATATAAAATTTTTGAATTCTTTCTGTTCACAAAAGTCAGATAATTGTTTATAATAGGATTAGAAACTTTGAAAAGTTACATAACAGCAGAGACTTTACACCAGATAAAATAAAAACAACATAAAACAATTTTATAATGATATTGTTTTATGTTGTTTTTATCATAAAACTCTTCGGAATGTATTTTCCTCACTAACTTGTTGTTTTGAGCGTGAGGATTCGGGGAGACATTCACGCTCATGCTTTCCATGTAAACAATGGACAATAAGAGGGGAACATCGCAACAAATTTGCATGATCGTGCATTTTGCTTGCCTAAAGAGTGAACGGGCGTTCATAATTCAAAAGGGGAGCAAATAGATATAAGGAGCAAGGTTGGGAGAATTTTCAGGAAAAGGAGAGAATGTCATGACTGTTATTCGAGGTTTAGAAGGGGTAGTAGCAACAACATCATCTGTGA
Organism: Bacillus sp. JH7; assembly: GCF_001563515.1. NCBI lineage: Bacteria > Bacillati > Bacillota > Bacilli > Caryophanales > Bacillaceae > Bacillus > Bacillus sp. JH7. The sequence goes on from NZ_LPUS01000001.1 coordinate 261,690, forward strand.
GCTCTATTATTGATGATACATTAACTTATGTTGGGTATAATATTGATGATTTAGCTGAGAATGCTACGTTTGAAGAAGTAGTGTACTTATTATGGCACCGCAAGCTTCCTAATGAAAAAGAACTAGCGGAATTTAATGAAATTGTATCAGAATACTATAAAGTTCCAGGTGAGATTTTAACATATTTGAAACAAGTAGATTTAAAAATTGCACATCCGATGTCTGTTTTACGAACTGCAATTTCCATGCTATCATTATACGATGAGAGCGCTGAAATTATGGATGAAAAGTCCAATTATTTGAAAGCGGTTAAATTACAGGCGCAAGTCGGAACTTTAGTTGCTGCTTACGCGAGAATCCGTAAAGGTTTAGATATTGTTGAGCCAAGAAAGGATTTATCATTAGCTGCAAACTTCTTGTACATGTTAAATGATCGCGAGCCAAATGAAGTTGAAATTGAAGCTTTTGATAAGGCGCTTGTACTTCATGCAGATCATGAGTTAAACGCTTCTACATTTACTGCACGTGTTTGCGTAGCTACACTTTCAGATGTATATTCTGGTATTACAGCAGCAATCGGTGCATTAAAAGGTCCTCTTCACGGTGGGGCAAATGAAAATGTAATGAAGATGTTAACTGAGATTGGTGAAGAAGAAAATGTAGAGTCATATATTCATAATGCTCTTCAAAATAAAGTGAAAATCATGGGCTTTGGCCACCGTGTGTATGAGCAGGGTGATCCACGTGCAAAACACTTACGTGAAATGTCTAAGAGATTATGCGTGCTTTTAGGAGAAGAGAAATGGTATAATATGTCTATCAAAATTGAAGACATTGTAACAAAAGAAAAAGGTCTTCCACCAAATGTTGATTTCTATTCAGCTTCTGTATACCATTGTTTAGGAATTGACCATGACTTATTTACACCTATTTTTGCAATTAGCCGTATGTCAGGCTGGTTAGCTCATATTCTAGAACAATATGAAAACAACCGTTTAATTCGTCCGCGTGCTGATTATAATGGACCAACGCATCAAGTGTATGTTCCAATTGCACAACGATAAGCGAATAACACTATTTTGATAGTGAAAATACGCTTTCAAAAGTCTGATTTTTTCAGAAAGATGTAATGATTAGAATATTTTAATTTGACTAACGGTTTGAACTGAGGGGTTATTCCCTCAGTTTCATACATATGAAATTTCAAACATGGGGGTTATCACATTGACGACAGGTGAAAAAATTACTGTAACTAATGGTGTTATGAATGTACCAAACAATCCGATTATTCCATTTATCGAGGGAGATGGAATTGGTCCTGATATTTGGGCAGCTGCATCTCGCGTACTAGAAGCAGCAGTTGAAAAAGCTTATGATGGTGAGAAGAAAATCGTTTGGAAAGAAGTGCTTGCAGGGGAAAAAGCATTCAACCAAACAGGCGAGTGGTTACCAGAAGAAACTTTAAACTTAATTCGTGAATATTTAATCGCGATTAAAGGTCCACTTACAACTCCAGTTGGCGGTGGTATTCGTTCTCTAAACGTAGCACTTCGTCAAGAATTAGATTTATATGTATGTCTACGTCCAGTTCGTTATTTTGAAGGTGTTCCTTCACCTGTAAAACGTCCGGAAGATACTGATATGGTTATTTTCCGTGAAAATACAGAAGACATTTATGCTGGAATTGAATATGCACAAGGATCTCCAGAAGCAGAAAAAGTTCTTGCTTTCTTAAAAGAAGCAATGGGTGTTAATAAAATCCGCTTCCCAGAAACATCTGGTATTGGTATTAAGCCGATTTCAGAAGAAGGGACAAAGCGTCTTGTCCGTGCTGCAATTCAATATGCAATTAACGAAAAACGTTCTTCTGTTACATTAGTTCATAAAGGAAACATTATGAAATTTACAGAAGGTGCTTTCAAAAACTGGGGTTATGAAGTAGCGGAACAAGAATTCGGCGACAAAGTATTTACTTGGGCTGAATACGATCGTATTGTTGAAAAAGATGGTAAAGATGCAGCGAATAAAGCGATGGCAGACGCTGAAGTGGCTGGAAAAATCATCGTAAAAGATTCTATTGCAGACATCTTCTTACAACAAATTTTAACTCGTCCACGTGAGTTCGATGTTGTTGCAACAATGAACTTAAATGGTGACTATATCTCTGATGCACTTGCTGCACAAGTAGGTGGAATTGGTATTGCACCTGGTGCAAACATTAACTATGTGACTGGACATGCTATCTTTGAAGCTACACACGGTACAGCTCCAAAATATGCAGGTTTAGATAAAGTAAACCCATCTTCTGTTCTTCTTTCAGGTGTATTATTATTAGAACACTTAGGATGGAACGAAGCTGCGAAATTAGTAACTGCTTCTGTTGAGAAAACAATTGCTTCAAAAGTAGTAACTTATGATTTCGCACGCTTAATGGAAGGTGCAACAGAAGTGAAATGTTCTGAGTTCGCTAATGAACTTATTAAAAACATGGATGTAGCGATAATCAAAAACGCATAATTAAAGCGGGGGGTAAATTATGACAATCAAACGCAAGAAGGTTTCAGTCATCGGTGCAGGATTTACAGGAGCAACAACGGCATTCTTATTAGCACAAAAAGAACTTGCAGATGTTGTATTAGTGGACATTCCACAACTGGAAAATCCAACAAAAGGGAAAGCGTTAGATATGTTAGAAGCGAGCCCAGTACAAGGTTTTGATGCTAACATTATTGGAACATCTGATTACGCAGATACTGCTGATTCTGACGTTGTCGTTATTACAGCAGGTATTGCACGTAAGCCTGGTATGAGCCGTGATGACTTAGTAGCAACAAACTCTAAAATTATGAAAAGTATTACGCGCGACATTGCAAAACATTCACCAAATGCAATTATTGTTGTGTTAACAAATCCAGTTGATGCAATGACATATTCTGTATTTAAAGAAGCAGGATTCCCGAAAGAGCGTGTTATCGGTCAATCGGGTGTATTAGATACAGCTCGTTTCCGTACATTCATCGCACAAGAATTAAATCTTTCTGTAAAAGATATTACAGGATTTGTTCTTGGTGGACACGGTGACGACATGGTACCTCTTGTGCGTTATTCTTATGCAGGCGGTATTCCGTTAGAAACGTTAATTCCGAAAGAGCGTTTAGAAGCAATCGTAGAACGTACACGTAAAGGTGGCGGTGAGATTGTAGGCTTATTAGGAAACGGTAGTGCATATTACGCACCAGCAGCTTCTTTAGTTGAAATGACAGAAGCAATCTTAAAAGATCAACGCCGTGTATTACCGGCTATTGCGTACCTTGAAGGTGAGTATGGTTATAGTGACCTTTACTTAGGGGTACCAGTAATTCTAGGTGGTAACGGAATTGAAAAAATTATTGAATTAGAACTTCTTGCAGATGAAAAAGAAGCGTTAGATCGCTCTGTAGAATCTGTACGTAACGTAATGAAAGTTCTTGTTTAATAATTGAATAGTAGTGAAAAAGATTCGGGATTCCGAATCTTTTTCTACTATTTACCGAATTGTTTTTTTGAAATAATATGAAAACGCTATCATTTGTAATATCCTATAATGAAACTTTAGATTTATACGATACATTGCCCTCATCATAGTAAATTTCGGATAAGGTATCGCTTTTAGTAGGATAATAAGGTGAAAAAATCGGAGGGGGTTGTAACATGTTAAAGAAAAAAGTTCAAATTGGTCGTAAAATGGATGAAATTACAGTAGGAGAGAAATTATCTATCACTGAAAAAATTGAGGATAAAGATTTGTTATTGTACTTAGGGTTAACGAATGATGCCAATCCATTATATATTCAGCATGATTACGCATCCCAAACTCCGTATGAAAAGCCGATTGTACCAAGCATTATGCTAACGGGAATGATTACAACGGCGGTTACGAAATATTTACCGGGTCCAGGAAGTCATATTACGAGAAAGGACCTTACATTCGTGAAACATGTTCACCATTATGAAACGTTACAAATCCACTTTGAAGTTGTGGCTGTTTCTGAGGAGGAACATACAATTGATATGCTTGTATCTGCTCATGATGAAAAAGGAGAAACTGTTGTAAAGGGTTCATTAACAGTAACGCCACCTTATAAATCTGTTTCCATTATGGAAAAAGCATTAGATAACTTTTAAAAGATGAAACTAAAAATAGCGCTAGCATACCTTTAATAAGGATGCTAGCGCCATTTTTAGTTGAAAAACCCTTCTTTGAACCCTTCAGCAAATTCTGAGCAACCCGTTTTAATCGTATCCCAGCTAGGAGCGTTAAAAGCAAGGATACATGTGACTGCTAAAGATAGAATGGATAGTATTAGTCGCATAATAGACCTCCAAATATTATTAATTTATATATTAAGATTAATAATATTATTATCGGTAATTGAAGTCAATTAAAGGAGTGGTTTTTTAGGTGAGGTGGAAAAGAGAAGAGTGATCTTTGAAACGGTAAGAGAAGCTGAAGTGTGGGCAGGCGGGTTTGTGAATGAAATGTACGAGAGAGTATTTGATGGATATGAAACACCAGATTATAAAATAGCGTATGCTTTATCTTTTCTTTTAGCGCAAAATTGAGAACTCAATATTCATACGGAAGTAGAATTTAATAACGATATGGAAGTATATAAAGTATGGATAACAAAACATAATTGAGGCGAACGTAATTGTTTTTAGGAATAACAATAGCACAATCCGAATCCATGAATAGACAATTATATTGAGAGGGACCTTGTTTTCTAGTATGATGAGAATAACGGGGAAAATACTAGGATGAAGAAGGTTTCAAGTCTATAACTTGGAGGAAAAGAATGAACAATCGTATTTTAGTAGTTGATGATGAGGAATTTATCTTAACTTTAATCGAATTTAATTTACAACAAGCTGGGTTTGAAGTTATAACAGCGATGGATGGAGAAATGGCGCTTCAAAAAGCGACAACAGAACGCCCAGATTTAATTATATTAGATTTAATGCTTCCGAAAATGGATGGTATGGAAGTGTGTAAAGAATTACGATTGCAGCGCGTTATGACGCCGATTTTAATGTTAACGGCAAAAGATGATGAGTTTGATAAGGTGCTAGGCCTTGAACTTGGGGCAGATGATTATATGACAAAGCCATTTAGTCCAAGAGAAGTTGTTGCTCGTGTGAAGGCAATTTTGCGCCGCACGAAATTACAACAAGAAGAACAAGTTGCAGAAGCGCCAGACGAAGATAGCATCACAATTGCAGAACTTAAAATTTTACCGGAGTTTTATGAGGCTTATTTCCAAGGAAGAAAGCTTGAATTAACACCAAAAGAATTTGAACTACTTGTGTATCTTGCGAAAAATAAAAGTCGCGTGTTGACACGTGATCAATTATTAAGTGCTGTATGGAATTATGATTTTGCTGGTGATACACGAATTGTTGATGTTCATATTAGCCATTTGCGCGATAAAATTGAACAAAATACGAAAAAACCGACGTACATTAAAACGATACGTGGTTTAGGATATAAATTAGAGGAGCCAAAAGGGAATGAATAAATTTCGTTCCAGGCTTCTTTTTACATTTGTTTCTCTTATTGTATTTATTTTAGTTGGACTAGGTTTATTACTAGAAACTGTGTTTGAAAACTACTATATAGATCATGCTAAAGAGAGAATGGTAAAAGAGACGGAGTATGTTGCGACGTTAGCAGAAGAGCAAGGTTTTAATAATGTCTTAAAAAATCCATACGTATTTGAAAAGTTAGAAGAAAAAATACCAGTTTCTATCGTATTTTTGGATGAAAAAAAGAAAGTTCAATATAGAAAAGGACAAGAATTGGCATTTAGTCCAGAGACGATTAAAGAACTTTCTTCGGAAGTGGCAAAACAACGAAGTAAAGTAATTACGAAAGAAACGGATCGAAAGAATGAATTTTATCATGCGGTGTTCGTTCAAGATGTAGAAGGAAAACAAGGATACATTTTGGTGAAAAGTATAATTGATCCTTTAAGAGACGTACATCAAAAAACGTGGGGATTATTAATTATCGGATTTGTCATTGCTTGTCTCGTAGTTGTATTTTTAGGTATGAAAATTACAGGGCAATATATTAGGCCAATTGAATCGGTTACGAAAGTTGCAATTGAATTGGCAAAGGGTAATTATAAAGCACGTGCATACGAAAGTCATTCGGATGAAACAGGAATGCTGAGTAAAGCGATTAATATTTTAGCACGAAATTTACAAGAGATGACACTTGAACAAGAAATGCAGCAAGATCGTCTGCACACGTTAATTGAAAATATGGGAAGTGGAATGATTTTAATTGATAGCCGAGGATATATAAACCTTGTAAACCGCTCTTATAAGGAAACTTTCCACGTAACAGATGAAGAATATTTAGATCGCTTATATTATGAATCGTTTCATCATACAGAAATTATTGAGCTTGTAGAAGAAATCTTTATGACAGAAGTGAAAGTGCGTAAACAAATGTTATTGCCACTTGGAATTGAACGGAAGCATTTCGAAGTATATGGAGCGCCGATTATCGGGACAAACCATGAATGGAAAGGGATTGTTCTCGTATTCCATGACATAACAGAGTTAAAGAAATTAGAACAAATGAGAAAAGACTTTTTAGCGAATGTTTCTCATGAATTAAAGACACCGATTACTTCTATTAAAGGTTTTTCAGAAACACTCTTAGACGGAGCGATGGATAATAAAAAATTCTGCGAACATTTCTTGCACATTATTTTAAAAGAAAGTGAGCGCATGCAAGGATTAATTGAAGATTTATTAGATTTGTCGAAGATCGAACAACAAGGATTTAAATTAAATATGGGAACCGTTGACATGAAGGGGCTGCTTGAAGATATTCATATGGTGCTTGATAATAAAGCAGGAGAAAAAGAGATCTCTTTACAAGTAAATGTATTAAAACGTGCCTCTGTTATTGGAGATCCAAGTCGTTTGAAACAAATCTTTATTAATTTAATTAATAACGCAATCGTATATACACCGGCTGGAGGCGTTGTTTCAGTAGAGTTAGCGGAAGATAAATATAATGCTTATATAAAAGTATCGGATACTGGAATTGGTATTAGTAAAGAGGAAATTCCGCGTATTTTTGAACGTTTCTACCGGGTGGATAAAGCAAGAAGTAGAAATACTGGTGGTACCGGCCTTGGATTGTCGATCGTAAAGCATTTAGTTGAGGCGCATCAAGGTACGATTACAGTAGATAGTGAAGTTGGAGAAGGGACAACGTTTACAGTTGTTTTACCGAAATCAGCAACTGAAAAATAGGATGAAGGATGTTTACAATATATTAACAATGGCTTAATTAAATATTAATAAAGCTCTGTTAATATAATACATGAAAACCCCTTCATCCAAGGAGTAATTTTGGACGAGAATAGTTAAGCTGTTCTCGTCACTTCCCTTTATGCCAATATAAGTCTGCTTTATATATGAAAGAAAATAGCCGTTATTTTTCTTCTCTCTATTAGTCATGTTAATATAGAGAGAGGAAAGGAACGGTTTTTTTCTGTGAAAAAAATCATTTCAAATTTGTATGGGGAGGTTTTAATTTTGGAAAAAAAGGTCGTATTAGTAGATGGTAATAATATCGCGTATCGTGCTTTCTTTGCACTACCGCTTTTAAATAACGACAAAGGTATACATACGAACGCAATTTACGGTTTTACAATGATGTTAATGAGAATATTAGAGGAAGAAAAGCCGACTCATATGTTAGTGGCGTTTGATGCAGGCAAAACAACGTTCCGTCATAAAACGTATAGTGAGTATAAAGGAGGGCGTCAAAAGACTCCACCTGAATTATCAGAGCAATTCCCATTTATTCGTGAGATGCTGGATGCGTTCAATGTACCGCGTTATGAATTAGAAAATTATGAAGCGGATGACATCATGGGAACGTTAGCGAAAGAAGCGAGTGAGCAAGGGGCAAGTGTAAAAGTTATTTCAGGAGATAAAGATTTACTTCAACTTGTTTCTGATAACACGCTTGTATGTATTCCGCGAAAAGGGATTACAGAAGTGGATGAATATACGAAAGAAGCTTTATTTGAAAAATACAGCTTATCACCAAAGCAAATTATCGATATGAAAGGTTTAATGGGAGACCAGTCAGATAATATACCGGGTGTACCAGGAGTTGGTGAAAAAACGGCAATTAAATTGTTAACACAGTTTGGAACGGTTGAAGCGGTGTATGAAAATATAGATCAAGTAAGTGGGAAGAAATTAAAAGAAAAACTGGAAGAAAATAAAGAACAAGCTCTTATGAGTAAGGATCTTGCAACTATTATTACAGATGCGCCGATTACAGTTCATGTGGATGATATGGCGTATAAAGGATATGAAGCAAGTGATGTCATTCCAATGTTCGAGAGTTTAGGATTTACATCTCTTTTAAATAAATTAGGCGTTACGCCAGAAGAAACTGCTCCAGCTGAATTAGATGATATTACATTTGATATTGTGGAAGAAGTTACAGAAGAAATGCTTCAGCAAGATAGTGCGCTTATCGTTGAAGTACAAGAAGATAACTATCATAAAGCAGACATTCAAGGTTTCGGTATTCAAAATGAAAATGGATGTTACTTTATTCAGACAGACATTGCTCTTAAGTCAGATGCTTTTAAAGAGTGGCTTGCAGATGGAGAAATGAGAAAGCATACATTTGATGCGAAGCGTGCAATCGTTGCACTGAAATGGAATGGGATAGATATGCAAGGGATTGACTTTGATTTATTAATCGCTGCTTATTTACTTGATCCAGCTGATACGGATAAAGACTTCCGTACTGTAGCGAAAATGAAAGAAACGCATGCTGTGAAATCTGATGAAGAAGTTTACGGAAAAGGTGCGAAGCGTGCTGTTCCAAAGTTAGAGGTAGTAGCGGAGCATGTGGCTCGTAAAGTTCATGTATTATATGATGTAAAGCAAACATTCGTTGAAGAGTTAAAGAAGAATGAGCAATATGAACTGTTTACAGAGTTAGAATTGCCGCTTGCACGTGTATTAGCTGATATGGAAGTAAAGGGTGTAAAAGTTGATACAGAGCGTCTTCGTAATATGGGAGAAGAACTTGCGGGTAGATTAAAGGAAATGGAACAGGAAATTTATAAGCTTGCGGGAACAGAATTTAATATTAATTCACCGAAGCAGCTTGGTGTTATTCTGTTTGAGAACTTAAACTTGCCGGTTATTAAAAAGACGAAAACAGGTTATTCTACGTCAGCTGATGTACTAGATAAGCTTATGAATCACCATGAAATTATTCCAAATATTTTACATTATCGTCAATTAGGGAAACTAAATTCAACTTACATTGAAGGTTTACTGAAAGTTGTACATGAAGATTCATCTAAAATTCATACTCGCTTTAATCAAGTGTTAACGCAAACAGGTCGATTAAGTTCAACGGATCCGAACTTGCAAAATATCCCGATTCGATTAGAAGAAGGAAGAAAGATTCGTCAGGCATTTGTTCCGTCAGAAGAAGGATGGATTATGTATGCGGCTGATTATTCACAAATCGAACTGCGTGTATTAGCTCATATTGCAAATGATAAAGGGCTAGTTGAAGCATTCCAACATGATATGGATATTCATACGAAAACAGCTATGGATGTATTTGGCGTTGAAAAAGATGAAGTAACTTCAAATATGAGACGACAAGCGAAAGCTGTTAACTTCGGAATTGTATATGGTATTAGTGATTATGGTCTTTCACAAAACTTAGGAATTACAAGAAAAGCAGCAGCGGAATTTATTGAAAAGTATTTAGAAAGTTTCCCTGGTGTACAAGAATACATGGAGGACATCGTAAAAGATGCGAAACAAAAAGGATATGTGGCTACATTATTAAATCGTCGCCGTTATATTCCAGAAATTACGAGTCGTAATTTCAATTTACGTAGCTTCGCTGAGCGTACAGCGATGAATACACCAATTCAAGGTACTGCCGCAGATATTATTAAAAAAGCGATGATTATTATGGCGGATCGTTTAGAAGAAGAAGGATTACAAGCACGTCTTCTTCTGCAAGTACACGATGAATTGATATTTGAAGCACCAAAAGAAGAAATTGAAAAATTAGAGAAGCTTGTACCTGAAGTAATGGAGCATGCAATTGAACTCGCAGTTCCGCTGAAAGTTGATTATTCTTACGGTCCAACTTGGTACGACGCAAAATAAGGAAGTGATGAAATGCCTGAATTACCAGAGGTTGAAAATGTCAGACGGACACTTGAAAATCTTGTAACAGGAAAAACGATTGAAGATGTTATTGTTACTTATCCAAAAATAGTGAAACGACCGGATGATGCAGAAATTTTTAAAGAAATGCTAAAAGGCGAGAAGATTGAAAATATAAAGCGAAGAGGTAAGTTTTTGCTTCTATATGTAACAAATTATGTTATTGTTTCACATTTGCGTATGGAAGGTAAGTTTTTACTACATCAAGAGGATGAGCCGATTGATAAACATACGCATGTCCGTTTCTTATTTACAGATGGAACGGAATTACATTATAAAGATGTGAGAAAATTTGGTACGATGCATCTCTTTAAGAAAGGTGAAGAAATGAACCAAATGCCTCTTGCTGACTTAGGTCCGGAGCCATTTGATGCGGAATTGACAACGCAGTATTTACAAGAAAGATTGCAAAAGACGAATCGTAAAATAAAAGTTGTGCTATTGGACCAGCGTCTTTTAGTAGGGCTTGGAAATATATATGTAGATGAAGTTTTATTCCGTTCTCAAATTCATCCTGAACGAGAAGCGTCGTCTTTAACAGTAGAAGAAATTGAGCGAATTTATGAGGCTACCGTTACAACGCTAAGCGAAGCGGTGAAGCGTGGCGGAAGTACAATTCGAACGTATATCAACTCACAAGGGCAAATTGGTTCGTTCCAAGAACTCCTAAATGTATACGGAAAAAAGGGAGAACCATGTGTAACTTGCGGTACGATATTAGAAAAAACAGTTGTTGGCGGACGAGGAACGCATTACTGCCCAATTTGTCAGCCTAGAATATAGAAAAGAGATAACATCGGATAGGCATTTGTCATATACATACAGCAGAGCTATGTATAAGGGAGGAGCTTACCGATGTACCTTTATTTATCTCTTATTTTATTAGCTTTTACATTAAGCTTGGATAGCTGTAGTGTAGGGCTAACATATGGTTTAAGAAGCGTAAGAATTCCACTAAGATCAATTATAATTATCGGAATGTGTTCAGCGGCTGTTATGCTTGTTTCAATGGGAATTGGACATATGATCGCGAAAGTATTTTCACCTGTTATCGCAACGCGTATCGGTGGGCTTGTTCTTATTGGAATAGGGATTTGGGTATTATATCAATTTTTTCGAAGTGAGAAAAAAGAAGAACCGAAGCAAGAGGAGAAGGTCTGGAAATTAGAGATTGCCTCGCTAGGGCTAGTGATTCAAATTTTAAGGAAACCGACTGTAGCAGATTTTGATAAATCAGGCACCATTTCTGCAGGAGAAGCATTGCTTCTTGGTATCGCTCTTTCTGTAGACTCATTTGGTGCCGGAATTGGTGCATCTTTATTAGGGTATGCACCCGCTATGATGGCGATATTAGTTGCAATTATGAGTTCTTTGTTTTTATTTATTGGAATGAAACTTGGAACGGTTTTATCGAATATGAAGTGGTTACAAAAATTTACATTCCTGCCTGGAGTATTACTCATTATTATTGGAATTTGGAAAATGTAAGTATGGGCGTGGAACATTAGTTTCGCGCCTTTTATTATGAGGAGGATTATGATGACAGTAGTAATTGGATTAACAGGAGGCATTGCAAGCGGAAAAAGTACAGTATCTCAAATGTTTCGTGAACTGAGTATACCAGTAATTGATGCAGATATTATTGCACGAGAAGTTGTAGAGCGAGGAAAACCAGCATATAACAAAATAGTAGAAGTATTTGGAACGGAAGTGTTACAAGAAGATGGAGAACTAGATCGTCCAAAACTAGGAAGTGTCGTTTTCTATAATGAAGAAAAACGATTGCAGTTAAATAAAATTGTTCATCCTGCAGTACGTGAGGAAATGAATAGGCAAAAGGAAATGTACATAAAAGAAGGTATGCAAGCAGTTGTGTTAGATATTCCTCTCTTATTTGAAAGCAAATTAACAAGTCTCGTTGACCGCATTTTAGTTGTAGCGGTTAAGCCGCATACGCAATTAGAACGTTTAATGAAACGAAATAACTTTTCAGAAGAAGAAGCAACAGCTCGTATTCAATCTCAAATGCCGTTAGAAGAAAAAGTGAAAAATGCAGATGAAGTGATAAATAATGATGGCACAATTATGGGAACGAAAACACAATTGCAGGTAATTTTAAGGAAGTGGAACATTATTGACTAAAAAATTGTGAAATTAATGAAAATGCTTAGTGACATATCTCCTTTTTGTGTTATACTATTATTGGGATTGGAGATAAATAGTATAACGCATTCAAGGGGGATAACATATTATGACTCGTGTGGCAATTAATGGATTTGGACGTATTGGGAGAATGGTATTTCGTCAAGCAATAAAAGAAAGCGCATTCGAAATTGTAGCAATCAATGCAAGCTATCCATCTGAAACGTTAGCACACTTAATTAAATATGATACAGTTCATGGCAAGTTTGACGGAACAGTAGAAGCATTTGAAGATCACTTATTAGTTGATGGAAAAATGATTCGCCTTTTAAACAACCGCGATCCAAAGGAATTGCCTTGGACAGATTTAGGTGTTGAAGTTGTAATTGAAGCAACTGGTAAATTTAATTCAAAAGAAAAAGCAATTCTTCACGTTGAAGCTGGAGCGAAAAAAGTTATTTTAACAGCGCCTGGTAAAAATGAAGATGTAACAATTGTAGTTGGTGTGAACGAAGACCAATTAGATATTACAAAACATACTGTTATTTCAAATGCATCTTGTACAACAAACTGTTTAGCGCCTGTTGTGAAGGTGTTAGATGAGCAGTTTGGAATTGAAAACGGTTTAATGACGACAGTTCACGCTTATACAAATGACCAAAAAAATATTGATAACCCACATAAAGATTTAAGAAGAGCACGTGCTTGCGGACAATCAATCATTCCGACAACGACAGGTGCTGCGAAAGCGCTAGCAAAAGTTCTTCCACATTTAAACGGAAAACTTCATGGTATGGCACTTCGTGTACCAACACCAAACGTGTCTCTTGTTGACTTAGTAGTAGATGTAAAACGTGATGTGTCAGTTGAAGCTATTAACGATGCATTCAAAACTGTTGCAAACGGTGCGCTTAAAGGTATTGTAGAATTCAGCGAAGAGCCTTTAGTATCTATCGACTTTAATACAAATACACACTCAGCTATTATCGATGGTTTATCTACAATGGTAATGGGTGATCGTAAAGTGAAAGTACTTGCTTGGTATGATAACGAGTGGGGCTACTCTCGTCGTGTTGTAGATCTTGTAACGTTAGTTGTTGAAGAATTAGCGAAACAAGAAAATGTACAACATATTTAAGTGAATAAGGGGAGGGCAAGTGAATATTTGCCCTCTTTTTTTATTTTTTTCTAAAAAGGTAAAAATTATAGGAGTATATTTTCGAAAGTGGACATACCACGAAACGTTGTGATTACTGTATTTGTGAATCATTTATTTTTTTTAGGGAAAAGTAAAGAGGAAAATATGACAGAAAATCGAAAAAACTGTTGTTGCAAAATGAAAATAAACAAAGTATACTAACACTCGTAAACTTAAGAGCTGAGGTACGTAGTCACTACTTAAAGGGTTAGGACCTCTCTGGACTAACTTTCCCCCGTGGTAGTGGAGCAAGCCAAATTGCAAATTAGTTTTCAATTCGAACAGTTAGAATAAATTTACAAGGGGGAACTGTAGAATGGATACTATGGATACGATGGGTCGTCACGTGATTGCTGAACTTTGGGATTGCGATTTCGACAAACTGAATGACATGCCGTATATTGAACAATTATTTGTGGATGCAGCACTAAAAGCTGGTGCTGAAGTGCGTGAGGTTGCTTTCCATAAATTTGCACCACAAGGTGTAAGTGGAGTAGTAATTATCTCGGAATCACATTTAACAATTCATAGCTTTCCGGAGCACGGTTACGCAAGTATTGATGTTTATACTTGTGGGGATCGTATTGATCCAAATGTTGCTGCAGAATATATTGCAGAAGGTTTAAACGCGAAAACGCGTGAGAGCATCGAGCTTCCTCGAGGCACTGGTAGCTTCGAAATTAAGCAGAGAGAAACAAAAGCTCTTTAAAAAAGAACATAATTGATTTAAAATGTAAAGAGGTGTATAATGCACCTCTTTTTTAGTTTATAAAAAAGGAAAAATATAACGTACTCGTTAGTTGAATAAATTGGATTCTTGCAAATGAGGTAGTGCTCTATATACCATCTTATTTTTAAGGATGAGATGATAAAGTGATGCGCTGAAACTTAAAGTGGTAAGAGAGTTAGAATGAGTTATATAATATTGTATATATATTTTAGGTGAAGTGAGTAGAGAAAAATAAAGAGTATAGTGTAAAGGAGTGAATGTATTGCGTTGTCCATCCTGTTCTCATAATGGTACAAGAGTGTTAGATTCGCGTCCGGTAGACGAGGGGCGCTCTATTCGAAGAAGGAGAGAGTGTGAAAGCTGCTTAAGTCGCTTTACGACCTTTGAAAGGGTAGAAGAGTCACCTCTTATCGTTGTAAAAAAAGAAGGCACACGAGAAGAGTTTAATAAAGAAAAGATTCTACGTGGTTTAATTAAAGCGTGTGAAAAAAGACCAGTATCTTTAAGACAATTAGAAGAAGTAACACAAAGCGTGGAACGTGAACTGCGTAATTTAGGTATATCAGAAGTGAAAAGTGATATGATTGGTGAAATTGTCATGGAAGAACTTCGCGATATTGATGATGTTGCTTACGTACGTTTTGCTTCTGTATATCGTCAATTTAAAGATTTAAATGTATTTATTGAAGAATTAAAAGATATACTGCAAAAAGAAAGAGAGTAGAAGTTGTATTTTATTCTCTTTACATACCGTAAGTAATAGGATAAGAGAGCTAGAAGCGCAAGCTAATAGCTCTTTTTCACTAAGAATTTATATAATAAAGATAGAACGAATGAAGTAGAGGATAGATTGGATGAGAGAAAGGAAAAGCAAGAATGGAAAAACAGTCATGGATGGAGCTATTGCCGATTGATCGTTATAAAGTAAGTGCGAAAGGGCTACTGCACAATTACGACCGAAAAGTGTTAACGATGTTGTATCAGCCGTTAATAGGTAGTAGAGCTTTTAGCTTATACATGACGCTATGGGGAGAGCTAGAGCAAGATCGTGTATTTGGAAAAGAGAATACGCATCATTCCCTTATGGTGACTATGCAAATGCAACTTCCTGAAATATATGAGGAACGAGTAAAGTTAGAGGCAATTGGGCTATTGAAGGTATATATTAAGAAAGAAAAAGATATTCGAATGTTCATATATGAGTTGCAACCACCTTTATCTCCGAAGCAGTTTTTTGATGATATTGTTTTAAGTATCTTTTTATACAATCGATTGAGCCGGACAAAATATAATCAAGTAAAGCAATATTTCTTAGAAGAAGAATTTGATTTTGCTTCTTATGAAAATGTTACGCGTTCTTTCAATGATGTGTTTGGTTCGTTTAATCCAGGACAGCTGGAGCATGCGCAAGAAGACCTTCGTATTCCAAAAACGACAACTATGCCAAGTAACGAGAAGGGAGACGCTCCGAAAGTTTGGAATGATTTCTTTGATTTCTCTTTATTTGTAGATGGATTGTCCGCTCTTGTTCCTAAAAAGGCGATTACAGATCAAGTGAGAGACTGCGTTATAACACTTGCTTACGTGTATGGTGTAGATGTGTTATCGATGCAAAATATCGTTCTTGGTGCAGTGACAGAGATGCAAACAATTGATACGGAAAGGCTTAGAAAAGGAGCGCGCGATTGGTATCAATTTGAAAATGGTCAAGCATTACCGGTATTAAGTGAAAGAGTACAGCCTCATGCTGCACGTACGATGAAAGAGAAAGAGCCTTCATCGCAAGAGGAGATGTTAATAAAGCAGCTAGAGGAAATCTCGCCAAAACAACTATTGAAAGAGATTTCTGGTGGTGCAGAGGCAACGAAAGCGGACTTGCAGATCGTTGAAGATGTCATGATTAATCAAAAATTGACACCAGGAGTTGTGAATGTACTTATTTATTACGTTATGCTACGCTCAGATATGAAACTTGCGAAAACGTATGTCGAGAAGATTGCTGGGCATTGGGCACGTAAAAAGGTCGGTACAGTAGCGGACGCGATGGCGTTAGCGAAAGAAGAGAACCGTCAATATCAAGAGTGGGCTGAGACGAAGAAAAAAGGCCGTACGGCGAAGAAAACGGTGCGGAAAGAAATGGTGCCAGATTGGCTTAAGGAAGAAGAGCCGAAAGAACAAGAGAAAGAAACAGAGAAGAAAGATATAAATGTAGAAAAAGATGCAAGTACGCTAGAAGATGAAAGAAAACGACTAGAAGAAGTGTTAAAAAAATATAAGCGTGATTAATAGAAGAGAATGAACGCTCTTTGAGGTGAGAAAATGGAGCATATTCAAAATTCATTTGCAAAATTAATGGAAAATGAAAACTTTAAAAATAGATATGAAGTACTAAAGGCAGAAGTAATGGCGCATCCGCGTGTGAAAGAATTTATAGACGAACATAAGGGTGAAGTAACGACTTCTATGATTGAGCGCAGTCTTGTGAAGTTATATGAATATATTGGACAAAGTGTAGGTTGCGTGGATTGTCCGGATTTAGGTTCATGTAAAAATATGCTACAAGGTTATGAGCCAAAGCTTGTTATTCAAGGGAAGATGATTGATATTCAATACGATCGCTGCGTTAGAAAAGTAGCGCATGACGAGAGAAAGAAATATGAAAAACTCGTTCAAAGTGTATATATGCCAACGGATATTTTGCAGGCAACTATGGAAAACTTAGACCCTTCTGATTTAAATGCACGTATCGATGCAATTGGTGCAGCGAATGAATTTTTAAGTACATATGAACCAGGTAAAAAAGCACAAGGTTTATATTTGTACGGTAAATTTGGTGTAGGAAAAACGTACCTTTTAGGAGCAATAGCGAACGAGCTTGCTCGAAAGAAAATAAGTTCGATGCTCGTATACTTCCCGGAATTTTTACGTGAAATTAAAAGTTCAATTCAAGATAATTCGATTGGTGAAAAGATTGATGCGGTTAAACGCGTACAAGTTTTAATGTTAGACGATATCGGGGCAGAAGCAATGTCAAGCTTTGTGCGTGACGATGTGCTTGGTGCAATCTTGCAATTCCGTATGTTAGAAAACTTACCGACGTTCTTTACGTCTAATTTTGATTTTAAACAACTGGAACACCATTTAACGTATACGCAGCGTGGTGAGGCTGAAGAAATGAAGGCAGCACGTATTATGGAGCGAATTAAATATTTAGCGAAACCAATTCCAATTGGTGGGAAAAACCGTCGTCATAAGTAAAAGAGCAAGCTGAGAAGCTTGCTCTTTTGTATTATAGTGATATTTTCTTTTCAAATATGAGGTCGAAATATTCAGGTTGTCCAGAACTGCCAATCGTAGGGGCAACAATCTGTACGAACCTCCAGCCATCTCTAGCATGTTCTTGAATAATTTCTTGGTAGTCTTCAGCTGGTTTTGAGCGAGTGAACCCCCAATGTAATTCGACTTTTACAAATTTATATTCAAACATTCAGATACCCCCTTTTATTGATAAGTAAAGTATACAATAAAAATTCATAGTAGCTTGTATCATTTTTTTCTCCCTCCCTTAATATATATAAAATTAGCAAGCCATATTGAGTGGATTTTCTAACGATAGGAAATGTGATTCTACTAAGAGTGAAATTCACGCGGGACGGACTCTTATAGGATTTGTAACGTATAGATACAGTCCTTTAGAGCGGGGATAAAAGGGGGGACAAAAGTGATTGAAATTTGCTTTGAAGAAAAAAATGATGCTATGCACGTATATAGACAATTGCTGAAAAGAGCGGAAGTGTTATATAAGGAAACGAGTGTGTATTTACAGGAACAAAAAGTGGTGATTCACATACCAGTACGTGAATCGAATTATATTGAAAAAATCTTATTGCCAGTAATGGTGTATTTCATTGTGAATGTGAAACAAAATGAGTGGATTTATACGATTTTAAAAGAAAAGTTTTTTTATGAAGAACAAGAAGAGTGTCATCAAATATTGCACATGGCACATGAGATTTTAAAGGGAAGAAGAAAAGGTGTAGCTCAGGATTTAACGCGTAACGCATTTGAGTCATATATTAAGTCTTCTTTAAATAATTGGCTTTGTGATCCGCTCTCATTCTCGTTTTCATCATATATCCGTTTTCGTCTTCGTACATATAGGGAAATGGTGGCTAAACTTGCGGAAGTGGCAATTGATGAATATAAGATGGAGCAAGAATACCAAATGTTCATTGAGACGCTTCGGCAACAAGTAAGTAGCCGTAAATCACGTTTGTCTTGCGTGCATCTTATTTTTGATGAAAGCTTTATCTTTTATGATGATAAAGGTAGACGTTTAAAACAGGAGAAGTTGGTCCAATATATAGATGAGGAATTATTAAAGCAAAATGATGTATATATTGATACGAAAGTAATTGCGCCGCTTCTTTCTATTTCGCCTAAAAAGATTTATTTATATACGAAAGAACAAGACCATAATATGATTATTACTTTGCGAAATGTGTTCCAAGAACGGGTCCAATTACATGGATTACATGATTTTGAGCGCAATGTGAAAAATTTAAAAAATAAAGGTAACGCCCTTGATTTTCTAAGTTTTTGAGCATATAATTACCTACATAAATGAAATATATTGAAATGTCATGATGAGGACATGAGTAGTTTTCTACGATTTTCAGAGAGGGAAGCCTTAGGGTGTGAGCTTCCTAGTACGGGATTATTACTTACCACCTCTAAACTTTAGCAGTGAACGGTTTTTCTAGTAATTGCTAACGGACAACACCGTTATGTTGAACTTGAGCAATTAACAATTATGTTAATTGGAACAAGGGTGGAACCACGAATTCAACACTCGTCCCTTTTTACGGGATGAGTGTTTTTTATTTTGAGAAAAAGAGGAGTGACCAGTGATGGCAGATGTAGTTAAAATTACTTTCCCTGATGGAGCTGTGAAGGAGTTTCCAAAAGGCGTAACAACTGAAGAAATCGCAGCTTCTATTAGCCCAGGCTTAAAGAAAAAAGCTGTAGCTGGAAAATTAAACGATGAGATGATCGATCTTGTTACACCAATCGAAGAAGATGGTGCAGTTTCTATCATTACATTAGATTCTGAAGATGGCCTATATATTTTACGCCATTCAACAGCCCACCTTTTAGCACAAGCGTTAAAACGTTTATATAAAGATGTTAAGGTTGAGCTTGGCATTGGTCCAGTAATTGAAAATGGCTTCTACTACGATATTGATATGGAAGAAGCAATTACAGTTGAAGACTTCAAGAAAATCGAAAAAGAAATGCAAAAAATCGTGAACGAGAACTTAGAAATCGTTCGTCATGAAGTACCACGTGCAGAAGCAATTCGTCGCTTTGAAGAAATCGGCGATGAGTTAAAATTAGATTTAATTAACGATCTTCCAGAAGATGCAGTTATTTCAATCTATGAGCAAGGCGAATTTTTCGACCTTTGTCGTGGTGTTCACCTTCCATCTACAGGGAAAATTAAAGTGTTTAAATTATTAAGCGTTGCAGGTGCTTACTGGCGCGGCGATAGCAATAATAAAATGCTACAACGTATTTACGGTACTGCATTCGTTAAGAAAGCAGAATTAGATGAGCACTTACGTATGCTTGAAGAAGCGAAAGAGCGCGATCACCGTAAATTAGGTAAAGAATTAAAACTATTTACTAATAGCCAAAAAGTAGGACAAGGTTTACCACTTTGGTTACCAAAAGGTGCAACAATCCGCCGCATTATCGAGCGTTACATCGTTGATAAAGAAGCAAGCTTAGGCTATGATCACGTATATACTCCAGTACTAGGGAGCAGAGAGCTTTATGAAACTTCTGGTCACTGGAACCACTACCGTGATGGCATGTTCCCATCAATGGAAATGGATAACGAAGAATTAGTTCTTCGTCCAATGAACTGTCCTCATCATATGATGGTTTATAAAAATGATATTCACAGCTACCGTGAATTACCAATCCGTATTGCAGAACTTGGAACAATGCACCGTTATGAAATGTCAGGTGCGTTATCTGGATTACAACGTGTACGCGGAATGACTTTAAACGATGCGCACATTTTCGTTCGTCCAGATCAAATTAAAGAAGAGTTAAAACGTGTTGTAAACTTAACTCTAGAAGTGTACAAAGATTTCGGTTTAGAGAACTACTCATTCCGTCTATCTTACCGCGACCCAGCAGATACTAAAAAGTATTATGCGGATGATGAGATGTGGGAAAAAGCACAAGGTATGTTAAAAGAAGCTATGGATGAAATGGGTCTTGATTACTATGAAGCTGAAGGTGAAGCGGCATTCTACGGTCCAAAACTTGATGTTCAAGTTCGTACTGCTCTTGGAAAAGACGAAACACTTTCAACTGTACAATTAGACTTCTTACTTCCAGAACGCTTTGAATTATCATACGTTGGTGAAGACGGTAAACAACATCGTCCAGTTGTAATTCACCGTGGTGTTGTATCAACTATGGAACGTTTTGTAGCCTTCTTAATTGAAGAATACAAAGGTGCATTCCCAACATGGTTAGCTCCAGTTCAAGTACAAGTAATTCCAGTTTCTCCGCAAGTACATTTAGACTATGCGAAAAAAGTACAAGACGAATTGCGTCGTGCTGGTATCCGTGTTGAATTAGACACTCGTGAAGAGAAGATAGGTTACAAAATCCGTGAAGCACAAATGCAAAAAATTCCGTACATGCTTGTAGTAGGTGACAATGAAGTAACTGAAAACGGCGTAAACGTACGTAAATATGGTGAACAAAAATCAGAAACAATCGCATTAGATGCTTTTGTTGACATGATTAAAGTAGAAGGAAAACGATAAGAAAAAGCCGCGGTATACCGCGGCTTTTTTATGTAATATACTCGAGAGAAATTAGAAAAAATAACCATGTGACACTTATCATAAAAAAGTATTGCAAGTATGTTAGTTGTTTGTTACAATATTTCTTGTTGTTAGTAAAACACATCGCGTCTTCTTGACAGACGTCATGTCCTATGATAAACTCATCAAGGATAATAGAATATTGTTTTGTGGAACAAGTAGAAGCACCCGCTTCTCACCTGATGGACGCATTCGCAGTTAACAGGTAAATGTATTTCTTACTTAAGATTTTACAAGTGTGGGTGTCGTATGCCCGCACTTTTTTTGTTCGGGTTCTATGACTACAAAATATGTTCTGAGAAAACCTTGGAGGTGGCTTACTATTAGCAAGGATATGATGATTAACGAGCAAATTCGTGCACGTGAAGTACGTTTAGTTGGCGCAAATGGCGATCAACTTGGAATCAAGTCTCGTAATGACGCTTTAGACTTAGCTGCAAATCTTAATCTTGATTTAGTATTAGTTGCTCCAAATGCGAAACCGCCAGTATGCCGCATTATGGACTACGGTAAATTCCGCTTTGAGCAACAGAAGAAAGAAAAAGAGCAGCGCAAAAATCAAAAAGTAATTAGCATGAAAGAAGTTCGTTTAAGTCCAACAATTGATGAACACGACTTTAACACAAAACTTCGTAATGCTATCAAGTTTTTAGAGAAAGGCGACAAGGTTAAAGCGTCAATTCGCTTTAAAGGACGTGCCATTACTCATAAAGAAATCGGTCAACGTGTTTTAGATCGCTTCTCAGAAGCTTGTGCTGAAGTTAGTACAGTTGAATCTAAGCCTAAAATGGAAGGACGCAGTATGTTCTTAGTTTTAGCACCGAAAAACGATAAGTAATAGATAGAGGAGGAAATACCTATGCCTAAACAAAAAACTCATCGCGGCGCTGCAAAGCGTTTCAAAAAGACTGGATCAGGTAAACTGAAACGTTCTCACGCTTACACAAGCCATTTATTCGCTAACAAATCTACAAAAGCTAAACGTAAACTACGTAAAGCTGGTGTAGTAAGCGCTGGTGACTTCAAACGCATTCGTCAAATGCTTGACAACTTAAAATAAGTTCGGCTGATATATAGAACAATTAGGAGGTAATATTATGCCAAGAGTAAAAGGTGGTACAGTTACTCGTCAACGTCGTAAAAAAGTAATTAAATTAGCAAAAGGTTACTACGGTTCAAAAAATACATTATTCAAGGTTGCTAACCAACAGGTTATGAAATCTCTAATGTATGCATTCCGTGACCGCCGTCAAAAGAAACGTGACTTCCGTAAATTATGGATTACACGTATCAACGCAGCAGCTCGTATGAATGGTCTTTCTTACAGCCGCTTAATGCACGGTCTTAAAAATGCTGGCATCGAAGTTAACCGCAAGATGCTTGCTGACTTAGCTGTTCATGACGAAAAAGCTTTCGCTGAATTAGCAACAGTTGCAAAAAACAACATTAACTAATTAATTAGTTGAAACCTTAGAAGAATTTTCTTCTAAGGTTTTTTTATTTGTATTCAAATAGAAGTTAGAAGTGAAAGAAATTCTAAAGATTAACGACTATGTCGTTATCAATATGACAAAATCAATATAAAAGTTATAGCAGTATAGAAGAATATACATATGAAGTCAGGAGAATACTCCTGGCTTTTTTCAATTCTGCTCGTTTGGAAAGAAGAGTATCTTTCCTAGCCGAAACGACACTGCTATAATGGAAAGATGATATGGAACTTTCATCAGATGAACAATTTAAGAGCGATGACTGAAACGTATTTGTAAATTAAGGACAAGCTATTTTATAAAGAGTTAGATAGCTGACTTATTCATAAGAACTGAAACATAATAATGAACTTTGAGATGAAACAACATTGTTGCGTAAAATGCGATGTTGGAGGAGGACAATAGAATGGACTTACTACAACTATTTAAATTACAAAAAGAATTAGATGACCGTATTGCAAAAGAACATGACTTACAACCGAAAAAATTGTTAAAAGAAAAAATGTTAGCTCTTCTTGTAGAAATTGGAGAACTTGCAAATGAAACACGTTGTTTTAAATATTGGAGCAACAAACCAGCATCGGAACGTGAAGTAATATTAGAAGAATACGTAGATGGTTTGCATTTTATTTTATCAATCGGAATTGATTTAGGTATTGATAAAAACTTCCTATTCTATAAATGTGCACAAACGAATAAAACACAAGTGGAAATTTTCTTAGACACATATGCGAAAGTAATTCGTTTTACAGATCAACCATCTATTACAAACTATATTGAATTATTTACGAGCTATCTTCGACTTGGACAAGCACTTGAATTTGAGCAAGAAGAGATTGAAAAAGCATATTTAGATAAAAATGAAGTAAATCATCAGCGTCAAACACAAGGATACTAATTTAATTTTTGAATATTTCAATTTAATTATTGTATAATGAATTGACTGAAGAAAAAGGAGGGTGTTGGCAATGACAAAATTAGACGCGACATTGACAATGCTAAAAGAATTAACGGACGCACGTGGTATTGCTGGTAACGAACGTGAACCACGTGAAGTAATGAAGAAATATATCGAGCCGTTTGCGGACGAACTTTCTACTGATAATTTAGGGAGTTTAGTTGCAAAAAAAGTAGGGGAAGAAAACGGCCCAAAAATTATGGTTGCAGGTCATTTGGATGAAGTTGGATTTATGATTACACAAATCGATGACAAAGGTTTCCTTCGCTTCCAAACGGTTGGTGGCTGGTGGTCACAAGTTATGCTTGCGCAACGCGTGACGATTGTAACGCGTAAAGGAGATGTAACAGGTGTAATTGGTTCAAAACCACCGCACATTTTACCTCCAGAAGCTCGTAAAAAGCCAGTTGAAATTAAAGACATGTTCATCGATATCGGTGCTTCTAGCCAAGAAGAAGCAATGGAGTGGGGCGTACGACCAGGAGATCAAGTTGTACCTTACTTTGAATTCCAAGTGATGAAGAATGAAAAAATGTTACTTGCAAAAGCATGGGATAACCGAATTGGTTGTGCAATTGCAATTGACGTATTAAAACAATTAAAAGGTGAAAAGCATCCAAACGTTGTATACGGCGTTGGAACTGTACAAGAAGAAGTTGGTCTTCGTGGGGCAAAAACATCTGCGAATTATATTAAACCAGATATCGCGTTCGCAGTAGATGTTGGTATCGCTGGAGATACACCGGGTGTA
This sequence comes from Bacillus sp. JH7, assembly GCF_001563515.1. Taxonomy (NCBI): domain Bacteria; kingdom Bacillati; phylum Bacillota; class Bacilli; order Caryophanales; family Bacillaceae; genus Bacillus; species Bacillus sp. JH7. The sequence continues at coordinate 286,157 of NZ_LPUS01000001.1, forward strand.
ACGTCAAAAGAAGCGCAAAGTAAAATGGGCGATGGACCACAAATCATTTTATATGATGCTTCTGTTATTGGACATACAGGTTTACGTGATTTCGTAGTTGATGTTGCTGATGAATTACAAATCCCGTATCAATATGATTCAGTAGCGGGCGGAGGAACGGATGCGGGTGCGATTCACATTGCTGTAAATGGTATTCCTTCTATGGCAATTACAATTGCAACGCGCTATATCCATTCTCATGCGGCAATGTTACACCGTGATGATTATGAAAATGCAGTGAAGTTAATTGTAGAAGTTATTAAACGTCTTGATAAAGAGGCTGTACATAACATTACATTTAATTAATAGAAAAAGCGAAGGAGATTCTCCTTCGCTTTTTTATGTTTTAAAAAGGCCGTTCTAATCCTGCTGCAGTATGAGCGCCTAAAATAATTAAACGAGTTAATTGCATCGCCATAAAATGCGGAGTATATATCATTCCTCTTTTTAACCATGACATAATCATTCCGATGTGAGCCCCTGTAACATAACTAATCAAAATATCACGAGGAACCATAAGATCTTCATCATCTGGTTGTGAAATAGACAAGCTTAATGTTAAATGCACTTGTATTGTTTTCATCATTTTATAAGAGTAGTTTCCGGCAGCTTTATCCCCAAGCATAACGTTATAAAAGTTTACATTTTCTGCGATATGTTCGAATAAAGCCAAAAATGTAGGGTGAGGTGAATCAAATGTAAGTTGAAAATCTTCTTTATTTCTATTTTTCGGTTTAATTACTTCTGCTAGCTTCTCTAACATTTCTTCAATACTTTTGTCTAATAGGTCATATTTATCATGGTAATGGCTATAAAATGTAGCGCGATTTACAGGAGCGCGTTCTGCGATATGTTGCACAGTTACATTTTCAAAGCCTTTTTCGCCTACTAAAGCGACAAAAGCATCCTGAATGAGTTGTCTCGTTCGCTTTACACGTGGATCATTTGTATTTTTAATAGACATTTTTCTTCTCCTCGTTTAATTTTCTATACTTAAACAACATATTGGTATTATATTGTTGTTTAAGCGACATTTCATACGTAAATTGTCGGTTGTAGATTCAAAATAATTATTTATAATTATAAACGATAGTCCTTCAGAAATCAGCACCGCTCGCAGGTAGATAAATTTCGATTTACGCTGCAGATGGTGTGATTTTTTTGTTAAAAGGTTAATATAATTAACAATTAAACAATCTAAACAATAAGGACATAAATAGTTTAGAAAAAAATTATATGCGATATAAGGAGAGGAATGCAATGAATCAGTTTCGAAGAATGGTAATTATCAACATTATCACATTAATTGTACTAGTTGGCGGCGGTATTGGCGGTTATTACTATTACAACCAAACGGAAAATTACTTAAAAACAGACAATGCAAAGATTGATGGGAAGGTAATTCCGGTTGCTTCACCAGTAGCAGGTAAACTAACTGACTGGAAAGCTGAAGTAGGAAAAAATTATAATGAGAACGATAAACTAGGTACTGTTACTGTAGCGGCAGCTAATGGAGAACAAACAGTAGATGTAACAATTCCACAAAATGCAACGGTTGTACAATCAAACGCAACAACAAATGCTTTCGTTGGAGCTGGTAGCCCGATTGCTTACGCATTCGATATGAACAATTTATGGGTAACAGCAAACATTGAAGAAACAGATGTTGATGATGTTCAAAAAGGTCAAGATGTAGATGTGTATGTAGATGCATACCCAGATACAACGTTAACAGGAAAAGTAGAACAAGTTGGCTTAACAACAGCGAATACATTCTCTATGTTGCCATCAAGCAACGCAACAGCGAACTATACGAAAGTAACACAAGTAGTACCAGTTAAAATTTCTTTAGATCATAGCAAATCAGTAAATATTGTTCCTGGCATGAATGTGACAGTTCGTATTCATAAGTAAGGGGGAGATGAGATGTCCTCAATTGTAATTGCAGGATATGCACTATTTTGTATAATCGTCTTCTTCCTTGTAAATCGTCTTTTACGAAAGAAAAAAACGAAAATGGGAGAAGAACAAGTCCCAGCCGTAAGTAAAATAGAAATAAGTAAAGTTGAAACAGAAGAGAAAGAAATTGAACGAAAGCAAGAATCGGAAATTTCTAATGTAGTTGAGTTAGAAACAGGAAAGCAAGAAGAAGTAAAACAAGAAAAAGAAGTGCCGAAAAAACAAATGTCTACGCCTGTAGAGAATGTGAACGTAAAAGCAGTTGTAGCTGTATTAATTCTCGGCATGTTCGTTTCTATTTTAAACCAAACAATTATTAACGTTGCATTACCTCCGTTAATGAATGAATTTAACGTATCAACTTCAACAGCACAATGGTTAATTACAGGCTTCATGCTTGTAAATGGTATTTTAGTACCGATTAGTGCCTTTTTAGTTTCACGATTTACGTATCGTAAATTATTCGTAGCAGCAATGTTATTCTTTACGGTAGGATCTATCATTTGTGCTACTTCCGGAAACTTTACGATGATGATGACGGGCCGTGTAATTCAAGCGGTTGGTGCGGGTATTTTAATGCCGGTTGGTATGAATATCTTCATGACGTTATTCCCGCCTCATAAACGCGGAGCGGCGATGGGATTACTAGGTGTAGCGATGATTTTAGCTCCAGCTATCGGACCAACTGTAACAGGTTGGGTAATTGAAAACTATAGCTGGAACTTAATGTTCTATGCGATGTTTATTATCGGTTTAATTATTACGTTCCTATCTTTAAAATTCTTTACACTAGCTCAGCCAGTGTCTAAAACGAAATTAGATATATTCGGTGTGGTTAGTTCAAGTATTGGACTAGGAAGCTTATTGTACGGATTTAGTGAAGCTGGAAATAATAGTTGGACTAGTGCAGAAGTTGTTATTTCACTTATCATTGGTGTAATTGGTTTAGCGTTATTTATTTGGAGAGAGTTAACAACGGACAATAAAATGCTTGATTTACAAGTATTTAAATATCCAGTATTTACTTTCACTTTAGTAATTAACGCAATCGTTACGATGGCATTATTCGGAGGTATGTTATTGCTTCCAGTATATCTGCAAAACATTCGTGGCTTTACGCCAATTGAATCTGGTTTACTACTTCTTCCAGGATCATTAATTATGGGGATCATGGGACCAGTAGCGGGTAAATTATTCGATAAATATGGCATTCGTCCATTAGCGATAATTGGATTGGCAATTACGACGTATGCGACATATGAATTTACAAAATTATCGATGGATACACCGTATAGCGTTATTATGACGGATTATATTATACGTTCAATTGGTATGTCATTCATTATGATGCCAATTATGACGGCTGGTATGAACGCGCTGCCGATGAAATTAATTTCTCACGGTACAGCAACGCAAAATACGTCAAGACAAGTAGCGGGTTCAATCGGAACAGCGATTTTAATTACACTTATGACGCAACAAACGACTGCTCACGTAGCAGATTACGGCAACATGTTAACAACATCAAACCCAATTTTAGTTGATAAAATACACGGCATGGGGCAAAGTTTAGCGGCCTTAGCTGGATCAGCTCAAGCAGGAGACGCGATGAGCACACAACTATTATATGGACAAATTTCAAAGCTATCTGCAATTAACGGTATTAACGATGCCTTCTTAATCGCAACGATACTAGCAGGTATCGCTTGGGTGTTATCGTTCTTCTTACCATCAGGCAATAAACCAAATAGAAAAGCAGGGAATTAAATTCCCTGCTTTTTTGTGTTCTTTATGCAGTTAAATATAAAAGCTGGTAACCAGCTACGGAGCATAGCCCTGTTATAAACAAAATTGTTCCCATAGCACGAATACTTGATATTTGTCTGCCGCTTATAATAGCTAATAGTCCAGCTAAAGAGAAGAGACCCCAATATAAAGTTCCTGAAATTGGAATCACCCCCTCTAAGTCTATTCCATAACCTATACAAATGATAGGAACAACGATAAGCGATATGCTAATGAAACCAGCTATAATGGTAAGTGATTTACGACATTTAATACCAAAAATAATTAAAAAAATGCCAACGATGAATTCGCATACCATTAAAGTAAGAGCTAAAATCATCCAAGTTAATATTCCGAACACTTCTGTGTTACCTCCGATTTGTGAGTTTCAAAAAATATTATATATAGTACGAATCACCCACAGTCATGAGTAACCAGAAGATAACTCCTAATATATCAGCGATAAAAATAATGAATCCCATATTACGGATACTTTTAATCTTTGCTTGTAATCCACTTAATCCAGCTAATAATCCAGTTAAAGAAAATAGGGTCCAGTAAAGAGCAGTTGGAATGGGGAAGATTGTATCCATATTAATTCCTATACTTAAAAAAACAAAAGGTAGTGTGACAAAGGATAGGCTAAGTAGCCCCATTAAACCAACTAGTAATTTCCGATATTTAATTCCTGTTACTATTAAAAAAATACCACCAGCAATCCCGCATAGTAAGAGAAGTGGCGTGAAAAGCATCCAAATAACACTGAACATATGTAAACTCCCTTATATGAATTAAGTTATATTTTACTACATGAGGTTTATTTTGGATATTATTAATAAATATGTATAAATTGATAGAGATGAGAAGTGATCATACGAATTAATAAAAGAGGTATCGTGAGGATACCTCTTTCTAATTCAAGAATGCCAACAAATTATTCATAATATGAAATAACATAGCTGGAATAATTGATTTTGTTTTTTTACATAAAATAGCCATTAATAATCCCATGAAGAAAGTAATGACCATTACGCCAAGTGAGTATGTATGAGCGATACCGAAGAAGAAGCTTGTTATAATCGCTGCAATCCAAAATGGGAAGCGTTCTGAGAAAAAGCGAAGTATAAAGCCACGGAAAATAAGCTCTTCAAAAATTGGTGTGAGTATTGCAAAGCCGAGAAGTAATAATATTTGATACTGCTTAAAGACATCTAAGTTTAGTGCGGAAGATTGCTGCTTTGTTGCGTCTTGGAACAAATAATTTAACAAGATGTAATTGAGTAAAATGTTTATAGCGAAGAAAAGAAGTAAGTATACGTATGTACGCCATTCTCTCAGTGCTTTAAAGTTAAATGATTGTAGTAGTAATTTTTTTGCGGGTTCGAATTTAAAAATGAAGAATAACAACACGGCTAGCTGTAATACAATACTTGCAGTATTTACGATAGATTCATACAGGGCAATTTGTTTTTTATCTGTAAGACCGGCTGTATAAATTGTTAAGGGCATTGCGAGGAACACAGTAATAAGTCCGGTTCCGAAAAAAGCGAATACAACGGAGTTAATAAATTGTCCCCATGACATAGAGTATTTCTGTTCATTAGAAAGTTGTGTAGCGGGTTGCATATGTAGAATCACCTCTTTATATTTGTATATTTAATTATAAGGTATTTTGTTTTCAGGCGTAATATTTAAATATTACATATAAAGGTGTATTTTCCATAAAATAATAAAAGAGGTATCACCCTGTAGTGATGCCTCTTTCTCATTGATAACTATGTTCTGTCTTGTTATTCAATTTTGCTTGCTCTATTTGCAATTCACGCTCTACCAATCGATCTAATTGCTGAATTGCTTTAAGTGCTTTTTCATAAGAAATTGTTCGATAATGATGCGCTCCGTCCGGTTCTTCATCTGCTTCATCTGCCCATTTAATAATATTTTGAAGCGATGTTCTTTCAATTTCTTGTTCCACTAAGAAAGAATCTGTATGAAGAAGAATTGCAATAGAAATTTCTTTTGCTAGTTTTGGATGTTCTCCTAATCTAATAAGTAATTTATGTGCTCTTTCAGCACCTTTAATTGCATGGATATCATTCTTTTTATATAAGTCATAATCCCATTCGCCGCCTGTGTACCACGTATGATGTCCGATATCATGAAGGAAGCCAGCTTTTGTGGCAGCATCGACTGAGGCGTGATGCTTTTTGGCTAGGTGAAATGCATGGTAAGCGACAGCGATCGCGTGGACCATTCCAGAACGGTTTACGTATTTTTGTGTAATGTGGTGTTTAAAAATTTGTTCAAGCGTAATACGGTGCATAAAACATTCACTCCTTTTATCTTATGGTGTATATGAAGAAAAATCGATCGGTTTAAATGTATTTTGAACATTGTACTCCATCATAGTTCGTTAGTAAAGTAGAAATGTTTAGGAGAAGAAAAAAATTTTCTGCAAAAAAATCACCTTAGCTTATGCAAAGGTGATTTTCAAATTGCTTATTTTTTTAATCCTTGCTCTAGTGTTTCTAACATTTCGTGCTTTTCATTTTCATCAGCGTTTTTCCAAATGACTTCAAATAAAACGCCAAGACCTGGAAGCATTTTTTCTTCACCGCTTTGAATTGCATCGACGATTGTTTCTTGTAATTGATCTTGTGAATTTCCAGATACATTCGCTAATACGGCACCGCGTAAATTAAAACTCATTGCTTTCACCTCTTCTTCAGAATTGAAACTGACGTTAGTTTTTGTTCTTTTTTATGTAAATATGTATGGAAAATAGGCTATAATGATAAGACAAGAAGAGAGGGAAATACATATTATGAAAAACATTGATTCAGTACAAAATCCGCGTGTAAAGCAGTGGAAAAAGCTGCAAACGAAAAAAGAACGCGATAAAAAAGGTTTATTTTTTGTAGAAGGATTCCACTTAGTCGAGGAAGCTTTGAAGGCAGGAATTGTAACAGAACTTATCGTTTCAGATCAGACAGACCTTCCGAAAGATTGGACAGTTAATGATGTGGAAATGTATATCGTACCTGAGGCGATTGTCAAAATACTTCGTGAAACAGAAACGACACAAGGTGTATTTGCTGTTTGTGAGAAGCATGAGAAAGAAGTAGCTCTTACTGATGGGAAATTCCTTTTATTAGATGGCCTGCAAGACCCAGGTAATTTAGGAACAATTATTCGTACAGCTGATGCAGCTGGTATTCACGCCGTTGTGCTTGGAGAAGGTTGTGTTGATGTTTACAATAGTAAAGTACTCCGCTCTACACAAGGCTCTATTTTCCACTTACCAATTGTAAAAGGGAACTTAGAAGAATGGGTAGACAAGTTAAAAGAAAACAACGTTCCTGTATATGGAACAGCTCTTGAAAATGGAGTTCCGTATGGTGAAGTAACGCCGGCTGGCAGTTTTGCATTAATTGTAGGAAATGAAGGAAATGGCGTACGCCAAGAAATTCTTGCAAAAACGGATCAAAACTTGTATATTCCGATTTACGGCGGGGCAGAATCATTAAATGTTGCGGTTGCAGCAGGGATTTTAACGTATTATTTGCAAAGCCCGGTTGCGAACAAATAAAAAACTTCTTATAATAAGTTGAAGTACATTATATTAAAAGTTAAATAACGAAAAACGTTGATAGAGAAGAGTAACTTACAAAATCGCCATATAGGGAGAGAGTGCCGTAGACTGAAAGCATTCTTATGGTAGACGGAAGTGAATTCACCTCTGGAGTTGACGCCAGGACCATGTATATGTAAAGGCGTTCCGGTCAGAATTGATCGTTATAACTAATGAGTGGGCAGACTTGTTCTGTCAATTTAGGGTGGTACCGCGAATTTACCTCGTCCCTTTTTGGGAGCGGGGTTTTTTTATTTTTAAAATTAGGAGGGTTCCAAAATGGAAGCACGTTTAAAAGAGCTAAAGCAAAAAGCGTTAGAGCTTATTGAAGAAGCGAAAGAGCTAAAGGGCTTAAACGACGTACGCGTAGCGTATTTAGGAAAAAAAGGCCCAATTACAGAAGTATTACGCGGCATGGGAAAATTGTCAGCAGAAGAGCGTCCACGTATGGGAGCATTAGTAAATGAAGTGCGTGAAGCGATTCAAACGCGTTTAGATGACAAAATTAGTAACTTAGAAAAAGCAGTAATCGAAGCGAAATTAGCTACTGAAACAATCGATGTTACACTGCCAGGTCGTCCTGTTGAAACAGGTTGTCACCATCCGTTAACAGCTGTTGTTGAGCAAATTGAAGATGTATTCATCGGTATGGGTTATGAAGTAGCTGAAGGAACAGAAGTAGAAAAAGACTACTACAACTTCGAAGCACTAAACTTACCGAAAGATCACCCAGCGCGTGATATGCAAGATACATTCTACATTACAGAAGAAACGTTACTACGTACACATACATCTTCTGTGCAAGCACGTACGATGGAAAATAATAAAGAAAAAGGCCCAATCAAAATTATTTGTCCTGGTAAAGTGTATCGCCGTGATGACGACGATGCGACGCATTCACATCAGTTCATGCAAATTGAAGGTCTTGTAATTGATAAAAACATTCGTATGAGTGACTTAAAAGGTACACTGCAAGTATTCGTGAAAAAGATGTTCGGTGAAGATCGTGAAATCCGTCTTCGTCCAAGTTTCTTCCCATTCACAGAGCCATCTGTAGAGATGGATATTTCTTGTATGATGTGTCATGGCAAAGGTTGCGGCACTTGTAAAGGAACTGGCTGGATTGAAATTCTAGGCGCAGGTATGGTTCACCCGAACGTACTTGAAATGGCTGGTTATGATTCAAAAGAATATCAAGGTTTCGCATTCGGTATGGGCGCAGAGCGTATCGCAATGTTGAAATACGGAGTAGATGACATTCGTCATTTCTATACAAATGATGTACGTTTCTTACAACAATTCAAACGAGCGTAAGGGAAGGAGAGGATAAATATGTTCGTATCATATCGTTGGTTACAAGAGTATGTAGATATTAAAGATGTAACAGCACAAGAACTAGCAGACAAAATCACGAAAAGTGGTATTGAAGTAGAAGGCGTTGAAGTATTAAATAAAGGTGTAAAAGGTGTTGTAGTTGGTCACGTATTAGAATGTGAAAAACACCCAGAAGCTGATAAATTAAGCAAATGCTTAATCGATATCGGTGAAGAAGAGCCAGTTCAAATTATTTGTGGAGCTGCTAACATTGCAAAAGGTTTAAAAGTACCAGTTGCAAAAGTTGGAGCTGTACTTCCTGGTAACTTCAAAATCAAAAAAGCAAAACTACGCGGTGAAGCTTCTCACGGTATGGTTTGTGCTCTTCAAGAGCTTGGTATTGATGGAAAGTTAGTTTCAAAAGAATACGCAGATGGTATCTTCATCTTCCCAAGTGACGCTGAAGTTGGTGCAGATGCACTTGAAATTTTAAACTTACACGATGAAGTACTTGAGCTTGGCTTAACACCAAACCGTGCAGATTGCTTAAACATGTTAGGTGTTGCTTACGAAGTAGCTGCTATTTATGGCCGTGAAGTAAAACTTCCAGCTATCGACTTACAAGAAACAGCAGAAAAAACTTCTGATTATATTTCTGTAAGCGTAGAAGCGAAAGAAGAAAACCCATTATACATTGCAAAAATGGTTAAAAACGTAAAGATTGGTCCGTCACCAATGTGGATGCAAACTCGTCTTATGGCAGCTGGCATTCGTCCAATTAGCAACGTAGTTGATATTACAAACTACATTTTAATGGAATACGGTCAACCGTTACATGCATTCGATTACGATAAATTAGGTTCAAAAGAAATCGTTGTTCGTCTTGCAAAAGAAGGCGAAAAAATTGAAACGTTAGATGATCAAGAGCGTACATTACAAAGCCACCATCTTGTAATTACAAACGGCACGAAAGCTTTAGCTGTTGCTGGTGTAATGGGCGGGGCGGATTCTGAAGTTACAAATGAGACAGTAAACGTTCTAATTGAGTCTGCATACTTTGCAGGTCAAACAGTACGTCGTACATCAAAAGACTTAGGTCTTCGTAGTGAATCAAGTGCACGTTTCGAAAAAGGAATCGATCCAACACGTACATTTGAAGCAATTCAACACGCAGCTGCTTTAATGGCGAAATATGCTGGCGGTGAAGCACTTGAAGGTGTAGTAGAAGCTGACAACTTACAAGTACAAGAGCGTACAGTATCTGTTACTGCTGAAAAAGTAAACCGTGTATTAGGTACAAATATTTCTGCGAGTGAAATGGGTACAATGTTCACAAACTTGAAATTCCCATTTACAGAAGTAGAAGGAACATTCCATGTAAATGTACCAGCACGTCGTCCTGATATTACAATTTCAGAAGACTTAGTAGAAGAAGTGGGCCGTCTATACGGTTATGACCACATTCCAGTTACATTACCTTCTGGAACGATGACTCGTGGTAAATTAACATCAGCACAAACGAAACGTCGTAAAGTACGCCGCTTCTTAGAGGGTGCTGGTTTATATGAAGCAATTACGTATTCATTAACAAGCGCTGACAAAGCGAAACAATATATGGTTGAGCCAAACGAAAAGGCGCCTGTAGGTCTTGCACTTCCAATGAGTGAAGAACGTAGCCAACTTCGTTTAAGCTTAGTACCGCAATTACTAGAAGCAGTTTCATACAATGTCGCTCGTAAAAACGACAGCGTTGCTTTATACGAAGTAGGTTCTATCTTCTTACCGACAGAAGAAGGAGAACTTCCGAAAGAAGAACAACATCTTGCAGGTGTTATGACAGGTCTTGCTCTTCACCATGCATGGCAAGGTGAGAAGAAAGTAGTAGACTTCTTCGTTGTGAAAGGTGTACTAGAAGGACTATTCGACGTGCTTGGCGTTTCAAATCAAATCACATATGCACCAGCAAAACGTGAAGGTATGCACCCAGGCCGTACAGCTGACATCGTATTAGATGGCGAAGTAATTGGTTTCATCGGTCAATTGCACCCAGAAGCAGAAAAACAATTAGATGTGAAAAATACATTCGTATTTGAATTATCTCTTGTAAAAGTATTCGGTGCAGACGCTGAGGAAACTTACTACTCAGCAATTCCACGTTTCCCATCTATGACACGTGACATGGCTGTTGTAGTAACAAAAGAAACAAAAGCTGGTGAAATGAAGCAAGTCATTGCTGAAGCTGGCGGAGAACTTCTGAAAGACGTAACACTATTCGACTTATACGAAGGTGAAAAAATGGAAGAAGGCAAGAAATCACTTGCATTCTCTATGACTTACTTCGATGCAGAACGTACATTAACAGACGAAGAAGTAACAGAAGCACATAACCGTGTACTAACAACGGTAGAAGCGAAATTCGGTGCGGAGTTACGTAAGTAATTAGAAAATTGCCGGATTCATTCCGGCAATTTTTTTATTGGATTGGTTGTCGGACACTGTCGGTAAGTCGATATATTACAAAAATCGCTCATATATTTTCCGACACCTTGCATCTTTCTCTCGAATGTAGTACATTAATTTTAGTTTAACAAAATGAAAGACGATGATAAGGAAAAGTAGTATATACTATAATCCAAAGCGAGTCAGGGACGGTGAGAGCCTGATGAGGCGGTATATGTGAAGAACACCTTGGAGTTGCTAACCGAAATTGAATTTTGTATTCAAGAGTAGACTTAGACGGGAATCCGGCCTGTTACAAACCGGGAAGTATGTATTACATACGAGTTAAAGTTGGTCTTTATGACAAATTGGGTGGTACCGCGAAGTTTAACCTTTCGTCCCTTTATGGATGAAAGGTTTTTTTGTATTTAAATATATGAGCAAAGGAGAATTTCACTATGGAAAACACATTAGTAAAAAGTCTGTATAGAGATACAGAAAAGTATGCAGATCAAACAGTACAAGTATCAGGGTGGATTCGTAACTTACGTGATTCAAAAGCATTTGGTTTCATCGAATTAAACGACGGTAGCTTCTTCAAAAGCGTTCAAATCGTTTTCGATACAGAATTAGAGAACTTCAAAGAAATTGCAAAACTTCCACTTAGCTCTTCAGTTAAAGTAGAAGGTAAAGTAATTGCAACGCCGGGAGCGAAGCAACCATTTGAAATTAAAGCAGAAAAAATTGATATCGAGGGCTTATCAGATTCTGATTACCCACTTCAAAAGAAGCGTCATACGTTTGAATACTTACGTACAATCGCTCACTTACGTCCAAGAACAAATGCATTCTCTGCAACGTTCCGCGTACGTTCTATCGCAGCATTTGCGATTCACCAATTCTTCCAAGAGCGTGGATTCGTACATGTCCACACACCAATCATCACTGGTAGTGATACAGAAGGTGCTGGCGAAATGTTCCGCGTAACAACGCAAGATTTAAATAACCTACCAAAAGGTGAAGACGGAAAAGTTGATGAGTCAAAAGACTTCTTCGGTAAAGAAACAAACTTAACAGTAAGTGGACAGCTGAACGCTGAAGCTTATGCATTAGCATTCCGTGATGTATACACATTCGGACCTACATTCCGTGCAGAAAACTCAAACACAACTCGTCACGCTGCTGAGTTCTGGATGGTTGAGCCTGAGATTGCATTCGCTGAACTAGGTGACGTAATGAACCTTACAGAAGATATGCTGAAATATGCAATGAAATACGTATTAGAGCATGCACCAGAAGAAATGGAATTCTTCAACAGCTTCGTTGATAAAACAGTTCTAGAGCGCATGAACAACGTAATCAACTCTGACTTCGGTCGCATCACATATACAGAAGCAATTAAAGTGCTTCAAGAATCAGGTGCTGACTTCAAATACCCAGTAGAATGGGGAATTGACTTACAAACAGAGCACGAAAGATACTTATCAGAAGAAATCTTCAAACGCCCTGTATTCGTAACTGACTATCCGAAAGACATTAAAGCATTCTACATGCGTTTAAATGAAGACGGTAAAACAGTAGCTGCTACGGACCTTCTAGTTCCTGGTATCGGCGAATTAATCGGCGGAAGCCAACGTGAAGAAAGAATGGACGTTTTAGTAGACAGAATTAAAGAATTAGGTATGAACGAAGAGGACTACTGGTGGTACTTAGAACTTAGAAAATACGGCGGTACAAAACACGCTGGATTCGGTCTAGGTTTCGAGCGCTTCCTAATGTACATCACTGGTATGGCTAACATCCGTGACGTAATTCCATTCCCAAGAACTCCAGGTTCTTCTGAATTCTAAAATATGAAAAAAGGCGAGAGGATTTCCTCTCGCTTTTTATTTTACATATTGTATAGTTTATTCCCTCGTAGCAAAAAGTAACGCGAAGGGGTGAATATAAATGAGTAAAAAAGTGAAAAAAGATCATTCAAGATCGGGCCTAGGTTCTCCAGAAGTTGAAGGACAAGGAACGACGACACATGAAACAGGTTCTCATAAAGTATCTTCATCAAATAAGAAGCAGAAACGAAGCTAACATAACAAAGGAGAGTCTTAAGGGCTCTCCTTTGTTATGTGTTACATCTTATTATCGTTAATTTCTTTTGTAATCTTATTTATGTCTTTGTCTAATCGATCTAAATAGAAAAACCACAGTAAACTTATGAACACGTAATAGATGGCCATCACGCCAAGATTATCAGATATATTTTCGAATGTGGATTTAGTAGTGAAAAAAGCTCCCCAAATTATAGAAATAGTGAGGTAAGAAAGTGGGCCTACGAGGTGTACGAAAGCATATAGTACCTTTTTAACTTTTACAGCGTTCATATGAAAAACCTCCTTTTTCTAATCATACATTCAAGTTCTTCACAGAAGTGTTGTAGTTTTGCTGGATTATGTATTAACAAGCGTGCATCGTGTTTCCCGATAAATCTTCGAATCCGAAAGTTTAATAAGAAAGATCGACCATAACGCTCTATTAAATCGTTGAACGCTGGTTGTTCACTTAGTAGCTGAATGTTTTCTCTAATTTCGAACTGTCTTTCGTGTGGATCGCCTAGTAAAATATTTAGAATCATTTGTAGAAGTAGCAATGTAGATCTCCTCCTATGTTAGAATAATCTGTATATTATAATTATAACAAAACTATAAGGACAATAGTAGGATGAAACAAAAAACAGGAGTTTGTAGGCTCCTGTTTTTGTCGATACTATTTTAATAAGCGAAGCGCCTTCTCTGTATTAGCGAAATGCAGTTTCACAAACTCGGGTAATCGTTCTTTACCAAGCTTTTGAATTAATTTAGCAGCAGCGATATCAACTTGTTTACCAGCACCTTTCGGAAGTGGCATACCAGCTTTTTTACTTAGTTCGTCAAACTGTTTTACGAATGAGTAGCGAGCTAAAATAGAAGCAGCGGCTACTGCTAAATGGACGCTTTCACCTTTCGTAGCGAAATAAACATTTTCACGCTGTACCTGTTTTTGTTTTGCTAAATATTTGTAGTATGTATCAGGTTGTGTGAATTGGTCGATTAAGACGCCTTCAGGTTTTGTAGGTGCCATTTTCGCTAATAAGTTTGTAATAGCTTTATTATGTAGCAAGGCTTTTAACTTACCTTGGTTGTTTCCTTTATCAAATAGCTCGTTATATTTTTCGTTATGAAGGACAAGAGAGCTATAAGGAACAACGTGTAGAAGTTGTTTCGCAATGGCAGTAATTTGATCGTCATTTAAGTTTTTAGAGTCTTTTACACCAAGTTCTTTTAGTAGTGGAATTTGCTTCGCATCCACATATACAGCAACGACTGTCATTGGTCCGAAGAAATCACCAGTACCAACTTCATCAGACCCTACAATAGACATTGTACTGATGGAAGCAGGCGGCGCATAACGGTGTGAATCGACAGATTTTTTTACAGCTGTTTTTGGCGCGTGAGAGACAGTTTGCCAACGAGAAGCTTCTGCTTCAGCGCGGCCTCCTTGGAACATTACTTTTCCAGATTTATACGCTGTAATCGTGCAAGATGGCACCTTTGCCATGAAGATTCCGCCTTGTGGAATTTTCGGGCTAAGCGAATGTTTATATTGTTGTTTCATGTCTTCAATTACTGTAGAATTTGTTTGAATTACGATAGAATTTGACATAATGGTCGCCCCTTTTTTTATATTGTTATTTTTATCATATCGGATTGTTCTTTCTGTTTCCATATTATGAAGGTTCATGGTATGATAAACTTTAGGATTCTGTACGTGATTGGAGGCCGGTGAGTTGTCACAACAAAAGGGAAAGAAAAGTCGAATTAATGTAGAAATCTATGGTCAGCAATATTCAGTTGTTGGCGATGAAAGTACAAGTCATATCCGCATGGTAGCAGCGATTGTGGATGATAAAATGCGCGAACTCAATGCCAAGAATCCTTCGCTTGACACGAGTAGACTAGCGGTATTGACGGCGGTAAACGTCATACACGATTACATAAAATTAAAAGAAGAACATGAGAAATTGAAAGAAAGTATGACAAAAAAAGGAATGGAATAACATGATTGATATTATTATCATTTTACTGCTTGTTATGGGATTTTTCCTCGGCTTACGCAGAGGGTTTATTCTGCAACTTGTAAAGTTAACAAGCTTTATTATCGCATACCTTGTTGCATACTGGTACTGTAAAGATTTAGCGCCAGCACTTGCGAAATTTATTCCGTATCCATTTGATAAAAACGTATCTGTTCCAGAATGGATTGATGCAAATAATATTGAGACAGTATTTTATCAAGCGCTTGCGTTTATCATATTGTTTATTATTACAAAAATAGCACTTTCATTACTTGGTAATTTGTTAAATATGTTTGCAGAAATACCGGTTTTAAAGCAAGTAAATGCGTTTGCGGGGGCAATCCTCGGATTTTTAGAAGTATATATTGTTTTGTTTGTCTTAATTATCATTGGAAACATTCTTCCGATTGAACAAGTACAAACACCATTACAAAAATCATCAATTAGCAAAATAATTGTAGACGATACACCGATTCTATCTGAAAAGGTGAAGGAACTATGGCAGACAGGTAGCAGAGTATAACTTCTCTTTTTTCGGAAAGAGAAGTTTTTTTCTATGAAAGAAAGGCGGGGTAATGATGAAAGTAAATAAAAAACAAGTTATCAAATTATTAGAGACAATCGGGCTTTTTATGGAACTAAAGGGTGCGAATCCATTTAAAATATCTGCATTTCGTAAAGCGGCAGCAGCATTAGAAAGTGACGATCGTAGTCTTTCTGAGATTGAAGATTTCACAAAGATTCCGGGCATCGGAAAAGGAACAGCAGCCGTTATTCAAGAATATATAGAATCGGGAACATCTGAAGTATTACAAGAACTTGAAAAAGAAGTACCGAGTAGCTTATTGCCGTTATTAAAACTACCAGGTCTTGGTGGTAAAAAGGTGGCTAAGTTATATAAAGAGCTAGGCGTTATTGATATGGAGACGTTAAAAGCTGCTTGTGAGGAAAATAAAGTACAAGCTTTAGCTGGTTTCGGTAAGAAGACAGAAGAGAAAATATTAGAAGCAATCGATCAAGTAGGCTCTCGTCCAGAGCGTTTACCAATTGCGATGGTATTGCCTATTGCCGGGGAAATAGAGGAGAAATTGTCGAATATTGCTGAAGTAATTCGTTTCTCTCGCGCTGGTAGTTTGCGCCGTGTTCGTGAAACAGTGAAAGATTTAGATTTTATCATTGCAACGACAGAACCAGCAGCGGTACGTGAGCATTTACTACAATTCGATAATATGATTGAGGTAATCGCAAGTGGGGATACGAAAGTTTCTGTTCGTCTTCAATATGAATATGATATTTCAATCGATTTCCGCTTAGTAAAACCAGAAGAGTTTATTACAACACTTCACCATTTCACAGGATCAAAAGACCATAACGTAAAAATGCGTCAAATCGCAAAAGATAAAGGCGAGAAAATTAGTGAGTACGGTGTAGAGAACTTAGAAACAGGTGAAGTGAAAACATTTGAGACTGAAGAAGACTTCTTTGCTCATTTCGGTCTACCATTTATTCCGCCAGAAGTGCGTGAAGATGGAAAAGAAATTGAATTAATTAAAGAGTATCCGAACTTAATTCAGTTTTCCGATATACAAGGTGATTTACATATGCATACAACTTGGAGTGACGGTGCTTTTTCTATTGAAGAAATGGTACAAGCGTGCCGTGCTCGTGGATATAAGTTTATGGCGATTACTGATCACTCGCAATACTTAAAAGTAGCGAATGGTTTAACGAAAGAGCGTCTTCGTGAGCAAGCGAAAGAAATTGAACGTATGAATGAAAAGTATCCAGACATTACAATTTTACGCGGAATTGAAATGGACATTTTACCAGATGCCTCGCTTGATTTTGATGATGAAGTATTAGAAGAATTAGACTATGTCATTGGAGCGATTCACTCTAGCTTCTCACAAGACCGTGAAACGATCATGAAGCGTCTGCGTACTGCACTTGAGAATAAACATGTCACAATGATTGCTCATCCGACAGGACGTCTTCTCGGGCGCCGTGAGGGTTATGATGTAGATACAGATTTATTAATTGAACTCGCAAAAGAGACAAATACAGTTTTAGAATTAAATGCGAATCCGAACCGTCTAGATTTAAGCGCGAAATTATTAAAACAAGCACAAGATGCTGGTGTAAAAGTAGCGATTAATACAGATGCTCATACACTTGAAATGTTAGAAGATATGGAAACAGGTGTAGCAGCAGCACGTAAAGGTTGGATTCAAAAAGATAACGTGATTAACACATGGGATATTGAACGTTTATTAGACTATATTAAACGTAATAAGTAACGCAAGGGGGACCTGCAACATGTTAGAAAGAACGTTGCGTGTATTAGAATACAATAAAGTAAAAGAACAATTACTTGAACATACAGCCTCTTCACTTGGCCGTGACAAAGTGAAGCATTTAGTGCCGAGCACTGATTTTGAAGAAATTGTAGAAATGCAAGATACAACGGATGAAGCAGCGAAAGTTATTCGTTTAAAAGGTAGTGCACCATTAGGTGGTATTACGGATATTCGCTCAAATGTGAAGCGTGCAAAAATTGGGAGTATGTTAAGTCCAAATGAATTACTTGATATTGCGAATACGATGTATGGTAGTCGTAATATGAAACGTTTCATTGAAGATATGGCTGATAACGGTGTCGAGCTTCCGATTTTAGAAACTCACGTCGCTCAAATTGTATCTTTATATGATTTAGAAAAGAAAATTACAAATTGTATCGGTGACGGCGGTGAAGTAGTCGATAGCGCAAGTGATAAACTGCGTGGTATTCGTACTCAAATTCGTACTGCGGAAAGCCGTATTCGTGAAAAATTAGAAAATATGACGCGCTCTTCAAATGCGCAAAAGATGCTGTCTGACTCGATTGTAACGATTCGTAACGAACGTTACGTAATCCCAGTAAAACAAGAATACCGCGGCGTATATGGTGGTATTGTTCACGATCAATCAGCTTCTGGACAAACGTTATTTATTGAACCGCAAGTCATTGTAGAATTAAATAACGCACTGCAAGAAGCTCGTGTGAAAGAGAAACAAGAAGTCGAACGCATCTTATTGATGTTAACAGAAGAAGTGGCAGTAGAAGCCGATATCGTTTTATCAAACGTAGAAGTAGTTGCGAATCTTGATTTCATTTTTGCGAAAGCTTTTTATGCAAAGCGAATTAAAGCAACGAAACCAATCGTAAATAACGAGCGTTATATGGATTTAAGACAAGCTCGCCATCCGCTAATCGATCCAGAAATTATTGTGCCAAATAACATTATGTTAGGTAAAGATTTCACGACAATTGTTATTACAGGACCGAATACAGGTGGTAAAACAGTTACGCTGAAAACAGTTGGTATTTGTGTTTTAATGGCGCAATCTGGTCTTCACATTCCAGTAATGGATGAGTCAGAGATTTGTGTGTTTAAAAATATATTTGCTGATATCGGTGATGAGCAATCGATTGAACAAAGTTTAAGTACGTTCTCCTCACATATGGTGAACATCGTTGATATTTTAGAAAAAGCTGATTTTGAAAGCTTAGTTTTATTCGATGAATTAGGTGCTGGAACAGACCCACAAGAAGGTGCTGCACTAGCAATTTCGATTTTAGATGAAGTATGTAATCGCGGTGCTCGCGTTGTTGCAACGACGCATTATCCAGAATTAAAAGCATACGGATATAACCGTGAGCAAGTTATTAATGCGAGTGTTGAGTTTGATGTAAATACATTAAGTCCAACTTATAAATTATTAATCGGTGTACCAGGCCGTAGTAATGCCTTTGAAATTTCGAAACGTCTTGGATTATCTGATCGCGTTATTGACCAAGCACGCAACCACATTAGTACAGATACGAATAAAATTGAAAATATGATTGCGAAGTTAGAAGAAAGCCAGAAGAACGCAGAGCGTGACTGGAACGAAGCAGAAGCACTTCGCAAACAATCTGAAAAACTTCATCGTGAATTACAACGTCAAATCATTGAATTTAACGAAGATCGCGATGAACGATTATTAAAAGCGCAAAAAGAAGGGGAAGAAAAAGTCGAAGCCGCAAAGAAAGAAGCAGAAGGCATTATTCAAGAACTTCGTCAATTGCGTAAAGCACAGCTTGCAAACGTGAAAGATCACGAGTTAATTGAAGCGAAGAGCCGTCTAGAAGGCGCAGCACCAGAGCTTGTTAAGAAACAAAAAGTAAACGTGAAAAACACTGCGCCGAAGCAACAGTTACGTGCAGGTGATGAAGTAAAAGTATTAACGTTCGGTCAAAAAGGTCAATTACTTGAAAAAGTAAGTGATACTGAGTGGAGCGTACAAATCGGTATTCTGAAGATGAAAGTAAAAGAATCTAACATGGAATACATTAACACACCGAAGCAAACAGAGAAAAAAGCAGTTGCAACGGTAAAAGGTAGAGACTATCACGTTTCATTAGAACTTGACCTTCGTGGTGAACGATTTGAAAATGCAATGGCGCGCGTTGAGAAATACTTAGACGATGCCCAGCTTGCAAGCTATCCTCGCGTATCAATTATTCACGGTAAGGGGACAGGAGCACTTCGCCAAGGTGTACAAGATTACTTGAAGAAGCATCGCGGTGTAAAAACCTTCCGTTACGGCGACATGGGCGAGGGAGGCCTAGGCGTAACAGTTGTCGAATTAAAATAGAAAACAACGAAACAAAGGGGAAACCATTATATGTTTATGGACAAACTTGCAAAAGTATTGTTAGCTTGTTGCGGAATATTTTTGGTGATTGGGGTTATTTATTTAGTTGTTTTTGCGAAGTGAAAAAGCGTCAATCGTGGCAGAATGATATTGCCATAGATTGACGCTTTTAATATATGTGAAAAGGAATAGAACATGAAAATCAACCAATACATAAGCGAAGCAAAATCATGCTCCAGACGTGAAACAGATCGCCTCATTAAAGCTGGACGCGTGGCTATTAATGGTGAAATATGTACGCACGGTGAACTTGTGAGCGATGGTGATGTTGTAACGATTGATGGGCAAGTTATTGTAAAAGAAGAGAAAGAAAAGGTGTACATAGCCTTTCATAAACCAGTCGGAATTACTTGTACAGCAGCTGATCATATTGAAGATAATATTATTGATTATATCAATTATCCAGAGCGAATCTTTCCAGTTGGACGATTAGATAAAGCATCGGAAGGACTTATCTTATTAACGAATGACGGCGGCATTGCGAATCGAATTTTACATGGTGATCATGAGCACGAGAAGGAATATGTTGTCACAGTCGATAAACCTTTTACGGACTGGTTTATTGATGAGATGTCCAGCGGTGTAAAGATTAAAGATGGAATGACGAAGCCGTGCAAAGTGACAAGAGTCGATCAATCAACATTTCGTATTGTTTTAACGCAAGGAATGAACAGGCAAATTCGTAGAATGAGTCGAGCTTTCGGGTTTACTGTAATAAAGCTAAAGCGAGTACGCATTATGAATATAGAGCTAAATGAGCTTGAAGTTGGAAAGTGGCGGAGCGTTACAGCTGAAGAGTTAGAAATTTTAATAGGGCAGTTATAGGGAGGGGAAATTTTCTCCCTATATTTTTTTTGTCAGAAAAAATAAAACTATTGATTTTTTAAAAAATAGCCCATATAATAAAAAACAACAAGTTTCGACAAGATATTTTATAAAAGTAATGATGAGGACATGAGTTGTATTTTACGATTCTCAGAGAGGGAAGCCTTAGGCTGTGAGCTTCCTAATACGAAAAGACAAGCTTACCACCTCTAAACTTCAAGAGTGAACTGCATACATGATGCATTGTAATTCTTGGCGGATAAAACCGTTATCAATTTACACGAGCTATAAAATGAGCTTATTTCGTTATAAATTCATTTTATTAGAATAAGGGTGGAACCACGATTTCAACACTCGTCCCTTTGTTAGGGACGGGTGTTTTTTGCGTTCTTTTACGGGGAAGTATGCTTGAAAGAGGATATGTGACGGATTTTAATTCAGAATATTTTGTTAATTTATTATTTTAGGAGGTTAGTAGAAATGAAATCATCTTTAAAGTTTTCAGAGATGTTTGCAATAAGTTTAATGTTATTTGCACTGTTTTTTGGTGCAGGTAATATGATTTTTCCACCAGCGTTAGGGCAAGGTGCTGGAACGGACGTATGGATCGCGCTGTTTGGTTTTATCGTAACAGGCGTTGGACTACCTTTATTAGGAGTAATTGTTATAGCTTTAAAGGGAGATATTAATGAGCTAGCAGGACGTGTACATCCTATATTCGCACTTGTTTTTATCACTGCAATTTATTTATGTTTAGGCGTATTCGTAAGTGTGCCGCGTACAGGAACAGTAGCTTATGAGATGAGTGTTGCACCGTTTTTACCAAGTGAGATAGCTGGTCAGTCATATCCACTTGTTATCTTTACACTTATTTTCTTTGCAGTCACTTTCTATTTAGCTTTAAATCCTTCGAAATTAGTGGGTCGTATTGGTAAGGTGCTAACTCCAATATTATTAGCTGTTATTGCAATTATCGTAGGTAAAGCACTTATTACACCAATTGGAGAATTTGGTGCACCAACAGAAGCGTATAGTGCTCCTCTCTTCAAAGGATTTATTGATGGATATTTAACTTTAGATGGACTTGCAGCACTGGTATTCGGAAATGTTGTAATTCATGCGTTAAAAGAAAAAGGCATTACAAATAAAAACAGTATTGCAAAAGTAACAATCTTTGCAGGATTTATTGCAGCGCTTGGTCTACTACTTGTGTATTTAGCACTTGCTTATCTTGGAGCTTCTAGTGTGTCACTTGGAATGGGTGCAAACGGAGGAATTATTTTAACAAATGTCGTGAATCATTTATTTGGTAGCTACGGAACTTTATTATTAGGGATCGCAATTACAGCAGCATGTTTAACAACTTCTGTAGGTATTGTTGCAGCTTGTGGTGATTACTTCTCTTCCTTATTACCAAAGCTTTCTTATCAAAAAGTCGTTTTCATTTTCTGTGTATTAGCATTTATGGTAGCAAACCTTGGGTTAACTCAGTTAAATGCATTAGCATTACCAATCTTAATCGCAATTTATCCAATTGGAATCGTACTTATCGTATTATCACTTGTTGAAAACTACGTTCGTCTTCCATTAGCGATGTATGTGGGCGGGATTGTAGGAGCATTTGCAATAAGTTTCTTTGATGGATTACACAATGCAAACCTTCAAATTGCAGCGCTAGCACCTATTTTAGATAAGATTCCATTATATAGTGTAGGAATTGGTTGGTTAGTTCCAGGCATAATCGGTATAGGCTTTGGTTATATAGTTTCTAAGTTTCAAAAGCAGGAAATTGCTGTAGAGAAATAGAGAAAAGAGACTTTCTATAATAGAAAGTCTCTTTTTTGTAAAAAAAGCCGCATATAGAGAAATTCAGATATTAAAAATTTTATACGTAATATAGTTGACAAAAAATTTATGAGTAGGCTAAGATTGACTTAGTTGTGGAAATATTGGAAGGGAAGTGAGGAAAAAGGGGTTTCTATAACTATAGTGTTGTTATGGGAAGAGGTGAAAGAAGAGGAGAAGAGATAGTTTATTTTTTTTGATTTGCATTGAGAATGATAATCAATAAATACGTTTTATCATTTTTTCTCAGTTTCTATGCCTTCGTATAAGGAATAGGGTGAGATATTATTTTTAATACTCAATGAGAATGATAATCAATAATACTTATGTTACATAAAAGAATGCTAATTAAATAATAGGTAGAAGAGATTATTTTTTTTCTTATAAATTGAGAATAATTATCATTTTCAAAAAGTGAAATGAAAGATAACCAAGGAGGAAACAAGAAAAATGAAAAAGGTTTCTGTATTACCTGCTTTTATTATAACGTTCGTATGTATGTTAGCTTTTCTTGTAATGCCATACGGGAATGTATCAGCAAAACTAGCTGATGGTACTTACGATATTAATTACGTAATTCAAAAAGCGGAAAATGATTCAGCTTCAATGGCAAATGACTATTTTGAAAAGCCGGCAAAATTAATAGTGAAAAACGGTGAGATGAGAGTACAAGTTCCGATGAATCATAGTGCTTGGATTACAGAATTTAAAGCACCAGAGAACGGGAATTTTGTTGATGCGAAAGTTGTTAGTAAAGATGAATCGGCAGATAAAAGAACAGTAGAGTTTAAAGTAGATGATTTATCTAAACCAGCAGCTGTAAAAATTCATGTTGTTGTACCAAATGCAAACTATGACCACCACTACACAATTCGTTTTGCATTTGATGCAAATGTAAAAGCTGTAGGTGGCGATAACGGCGTAGCTGCTACAAAAAAAAATAATGATCAAGCGAAAACAGATACACATGTAAAAGAAGAGAAAACAAAAGTAGAGAGTAAGGAAACAGCTAAAGAAGTGAACAAAGAAACAAAAAATGAAAATGGAAAAGCTGAAAAAACAGATAACCCAAAAACAGGCGATGAAGCACGTATTGGATTGTTTGCAGCGTTAATTCTTATTTCAGGTGCTTTCTTAATTCGTAAAGTGAAGTTGAGTAAATAAATCTTTTGAAGGGTGATGAATATATGTTTAAACAATTTAAAATGATTATTGCCGTATTTGCTGTTTTATTTACGTTTATCGCAACACTAGGTTTACAAGATGCAAAGGCTGCTACAAAACTAGCTGATGGAAAATATAATATTGCTTTTACTGTATGGAAAGGCGATAAAGATGAATCGTCTAGAATGAATAGTTATTTTGAAAGCCCAGCAACATTAACAGTTAAAAATGGAAAACAATACGTTTCATTTAAAGTGAAAGATAGTGCTTCTATTAAAAGTTTCCAAGTAGAAAAAGATGGTCAATTTGTAGAAACAACCGTGTTAAGTGAAAACAAAAAAGATAATACTAGAGTAGTAGAATTTGAAGTTGCTGACTTGTCAAAAAAACTAAATGGAAAGGTGAAAATTAATATTCCAATTATTAATTATAATGCTTCGTATGATATTCGCTTTGTATTTGATGGGAGCAGTATTAAATAATTTTCAAAAGGGAGAGTCGTTCCATTGAACAGGTATACAAAAATTATTGTTGCTATGTTTTTAATGATATTTACATTCGTATCAACATTACAACCACTTGCAGTTCAAGCAGCTACCAAGTTGGCTGACGGTGAATATTCAATTGGCTTCAAAGTTTTAAAAGATACATCAGATGAAGAATCGATGATGAATCAATATTCAGTAAGTCCGGGAACTTTAAAAGTGAAGGATGGGAAAAAGAAAGTATCCTTTACATTAACTAATAGTTCATGGATTACGAAGTTTGAAACAGAAAAAGCAGGTAAGCTAGTTGCGACAAATGTAATTAGTGAAGATAAAGAAAAAGATACAAGAGTAGTAGAATTTGATGTAGAAGATGTAGAGAAGGTATTAAATGCAAAAGTAAAAGTAGATATTGATTTTTTAAATTATCATCATGAGTACGACGTTCGTATTGCATTTGATCAAAATAGTATTACACCAATTCATGTGGAACAACCAAATGAAAAAGAGGACCCAGCTAATAAGCCAGATCCAAATGAAAAACCGGATCCAAGTCAGAAGCCCGACCAAAAGCCTGACCCAGATCAACAACCAAATTCTAACACAATTACAGATGGTGCGTACAGCATTCCATTTAAAGTGTTAAAAGATCAAACAGATGAAGAATCTAAGATGAATACTTACATGGTAAATCCAGGAGTATTAAAAGTAGAAAACGGTAAGAAAAAAGCAATTGTAACATTAAAAAGTAGCTCATTAATTAAAAATTTTCAAACGGAAAAAGATGGCACATTTGTTGATGCAAAAGTAGTAAGTGAGGATACGGAAAAAGATACAAGAGTAGTAGAGTTTGAAGTAAACGATTTATCTAAAAAACTAAATACAAAAGTATTTATCGAAATGGCATCAAGAAATTATAAGCAAACGCATGATGTACAACTTTTATTTGAACAAGATAAACTTGAACAAATTAAAAATGAAGAGAAACAACCAGAAGTAGAAAAACCAGAAGCAGAAAAACCAGAAGTAGAAAAACCAGAAGCAGAAAAACCAGAAGTAGAAAAACCGGAAGTAGAAAAACCAGAAGCAGAAAAACCGGAAGTAGAAAAACCGGAAGTAGAAAAACCAGAAGTAGAAAAACCAGATGCTGAAACAATTAAAGATGGTGAATACAGCATCAATTTCAAAGCATTAAAAGATCAAACAGACGAAATTTCAATGATGAACACATATACAAAAAGTCCAGGTGTGCTAAAAGTAAAAGATGGTAAGAAGTATGTATCATTTACGTTAACGAACAGTTCTTGGATTACAAAATTTGAATTTGAGAAAAATGGTTCGTTTGTTGATGCACATGTAATAAGTGAAGATAAAAAAGCTGATACACGCGTAGTGGAAGTAGAAGTACCAGATTTATCAAAAAAGTTAAATGCAAAAGTAAAAGTAGATATCGATTCAATGAATTATCACCATTTTTACGATATTCAATTTGCATTTGATAAAGGTAGCATTAAGCCGTTAGATAGCCAAGGCGGAAACAACAACCAAGGCGGAAACGACAACCAAGGCGGAAACGACAACCAAGGCGGAAACGACAACCAAGGCGGAAACGACAACCAAGGTGGAAACGACAACCAAGGTGGAAACAACAACCAAGATGAAAATAATAAACCGAGAGTAATAGTTGATTCGAAAAATTTAGTAGATGGCCAATATGATATTACATTTAAAGTATTAAAAGATAAAACAGATGAGATTTCAAAGATGCATGACTATGTTGTAAATCCAGCGAAATTAATCGTAAAAGATGGTAAAAAATATATTGAGATGACGCTGAAAAATAGTGCGTGGATTACGAAATTCCAAGCGGAAAACAATGAACTATTCGCTGATGCGAAAGTAGTAAGCGAAGATAAAAATGCAAATACGCGAGTAGTACAGTTTGAAGTAGAAGATCTATTTAAAAAATTAAACGCAAAAGTAAAGGTAGACATCGATGAGATGAACTACCATCATTTCTACGATGTACAAATTCAATTTGATACAAATAATATCGGCGCGTTAGGAACTATTAAAGAGGAACCGAAAAATGAACCGAAAAATCCAGTGACTACACCGAAAGTAGATAATGTAAAAACAGTAGGTACTCCTAATTTTAATCGAAATGCAGATGGTCACAAGAAAAAAGAAGATACAAAAAATGATTCGAAAAAAGAGAAAAACTCAAAAACTGCAGATACAGCACAACTTGGTTTATACATGGTGTTACTGCTAGGTTCACTTGCTTTACTAGTTCGTAAATATAGAGCAGGTAGATTGTAATTTTTGGAGTCTTGATGCATGTTCGCGTGCATCAAGACTTGTTTCATATTGTATGGAAAGGAGTGGTGATTGAGAGTGAAGAAAATTGCAAGTGTACTAATGGCTATCATTTTGTTAATGAGTATAGTCGGGTGCTCATCACCAAAAAAAGAATCAGCAAAGCAGGTAAAGAGTGAAAGTAAAGAGCGCGTCGTTGCAACAACAGTGGCTGTTACTGAAATTATGGATGCGTTAGAAGTAGATTTAGTCGGCGTTCCAACAAGTTCTAAAACTTTACCGAAGCGATATAAAGGTTTACCTGAAGTTGGGAATCCAATGAGTCCAGATATGGAAAAGGTAAAGTCATTAAAGCCTTCAGAAGTGTTATCTGTGACAACACTTGAATATGAATTAAAGCCAGTTTTTGATGGTGTGGGTATGAAAGCAAACTTTTTAGATTTAACGAGTTTGAAAAATATGCAAAGTTCTATTAGCGATTTAGGTAAGAAATATGGGCGTGAAAAACAGGCCGAAGCAGTAGTAACTAAATTAGATAAAAAGGTTGCTAGCATTCAAAAAGAAGTAAAAGGAAAGAAAGAACCGACAGTGCTTATTTTATTAGGTGTGCCAGGAAGTTATTTAGTAGCAACAGAGCATTCTTATATTGGAGATTTAGTGAAACAACTAGGTGGTAAAAATATTGTGCAAGGTGAACAAGTAGAATATTTAGCTTCTAATACAGAGTATTTAAAGAAAGCTGATCCAGATATTATTTTACGAGCAGCTCATGGTATGCCTGATGAAGTTGTAAAAATGTTTGATAAAGAATTTAAAACAAATGATATTTGGAAACACTTTGCTGCGGTTAAAAATAACCGTGTTTACGATTTAGAAGAGCGTTTATTTGGAACGACAGGTAATTTAGCAGCAATTGAAGCATTAGATGAATTGAAAAAAATGATGTATCCGTGATGCATTTTAATATAAAGGAAGAGTAGAATGAATAAAAAAACTTGGAGTTTCCTCATTGTTACTGCATTGCTTATTGTTATGACATCATTGTCAGCGATGAAAGGTAGTTTAGAAGTAGGTATTGTTGAACTTGTACAAGGGATATTTACAGGTGGAAATGAAGATGTTGAAGTCATTAAAGATTTACGTTTTCCGCGTATTATTATTGCGTTGTTCACTGGAGCGGCTCTCGCTGTTTCAGGTGTGCTTTTTCAAGCTGTTATGAAAAACCCACTCGCTGATGCTGGGGTAATCGGTATATCTTCAGGAGCAAGTTTTATGACACTCGTTATTATTACGTTGTTCCCGCAATTCTTTTTCTGGACACCCGTATTCGCCTTTTTAGGTGGTGCGCTTGCATGTTATCTCGTTTATTCGTTTTCATGGAAATCAGGATTAAGCCCGCTTCGCATTATTTTAATTGGTATTGCCATTAATGCAATGTTTACTGGATTAAATGAATCATTCGTTACGATTTGTGGATATTTTATTAAGAGTATTAAGCAAACGACCACTTCTAACATAACAATGAAGACGTGGGGCGATGTAGAAATAATGGTGACTTATGGAACGATTGGTCTTATTCTTGCTCTGTTCGTAGGAGCTTGGTGTAACTTATTATCGCTACAAGATAAGACTGCGAAAAACTTAGGCTTGCACGTGACGAGAGTTCGTCTTATTATTTCTGCCATTGCAGTACTCTTAGCGGCAGTATCAACAGCGATTGCAGGTGTTATTGCTTTTGTAGGATTACTAGTTCCGCATATTTCAAGACAATTAGTCGGTTCAGACCATAAAGTATTAATTCCATTTTCTGCTCTTGCAGGGGCGTTATTAATTTTGACGGCAGATACGATTGGAAGGTTAATTGTGCCACCTAACGAAATTCCAGCAGCAACAATTATGGCGGTTATTGGTGGTCCATTCTTAATATTCTTGCTTAGAAAGAGTGATAAAGTTCATGGAAATTAAAAATGTAACCTTTTCATACGATAACGTAACAAATCGATTAAAGTCTGTTAGTAGTGAAATAGAAATTGGGAAAATTACAACAATCATTGGACCGAATGGATGTGGGAAATCAACATTACTTAGTGTCATGTCTAGAAACCACGCTCCTAGCAGTGGAGAAGTAATACTTGATGGGAAAGCGATTAGTGAATATAAACCGAAAGAGTTTGCTAGAAAACTAGCGGTTGTCCATCAACAAAATGAGGCTCCAGCAGATATTACAGTGGAAAAGCTAATAAGCTTCGGGCGTATGCCATATAAAAATATATTCTCTCCGCAAACAGATGAAGATAGAGAAGCGATTGAGCGTGCGCTAGTATGTACGAATTTACAAAGTAAGCGTGATAAGCCAATTTATGCTTTATCTGGTGGAGAGAGGCAGCGAGTTTGGATCGCAATGACATTAGCTCAAAATACACCAATGCTCTTCTTAGATGAGCCGACCACATATTTAGATATTTACTATCAGCTAGAAATATTAGAGTTAGTGAAAGAGTTAAATGAAGTGCATGGACTAACGATTGTAATGGTATTACATGATATTAATCAAGCCATTCGTTATAGCGACCATATTATCGTTATGAAAGATGGAGAAATCATTACGAAAGGTAATCCTAATGATGTAATAACAGAAGAAATGGTTAAAGCAATATATGGTGTAGATGTCATTGTAAAGCAGGATGAAGATACCGGATTGTACATGGTACCTATGGGAATCTAAAGGCTGAGCATAATCCGTTTTGAGGTGATAATTTGAATAGTAAGAAAGGACGGAAAAAGAATTCTTTTTTTCAACGCATACTTACAATTGTGTTTTTAGGAATCTTTTTCTATTCAATATATGAGTTGGGCGGGATTTTCATGGATTATTATGAAAATCGTAAAGTAATGGCTGAGGCACAACATATTTATAAAAGAAGTCCAATGGAAGAAAAATCAGAAGATGGAGAGGTACGTAAACAGTTTCAGGATCTCCAGAAAATTAATCCAGAGATAGTCGGATGGATTACGATGGATGATACACAAATTAATTATCCAATCGTTCAAGCAAAAGATAATGATTACTATTTATTTCGTAATTATAAAGGTGAAGATATGAGAGCGGGAAGCATTTTTATGGACCATCGTAATGATGTGAAATCTCAAAATCGAAATACGATTTTATATGGCCATCGTATGAAAGACGGTTCTATGTTTGGTAGTTTAAAAAAGATGTTGGATGAAGACTTTTTTATGTCTCATCGTAAATTATATTACGATACATTATTTGAAGGATACGACGTGGAAGTTTTTTCAGTATACACGACAACAACGGACTTTTATTACATTGAAACGGATTTTGAAAATGATGCAGCATATACATCGTTCTTAAAGGAAATTCAAGAAAAATCACTGTACAAAACGGATACGGAATTGACGGCTAATGATGAAATCGTAACACTTTCTACTTGTGACTATGCGCTTGATCCAGAGGCTGGAAGGCTAGTTGTACACGCAAAATTAATAAAAAGAAATTAAAGAAAAAAGTATAGAATATGAGAAGTGATAGATAACGCTTCTCATATTCTATACTTTAAAAAAGGACTGTTTTTACTGTGCTGCAGCCATTGGCATACGTACAACTTTTACATCATAGTAAGCAATTTTATTATCAAGAATATATTCTGGCATTCCGCCTTGATGTGAGTGAGCATCTTTAAATGCAGCACTCTTTGTCCAACCTTGGAAATCTTCTTTTGCATTCCAGCGAGTGCTAATTGTTACTTCATCATAATCAACTGTATTTTGCGTTAAAAGAACTTCTAGACCTAAAAAGCCTGGCATCGTTTCAACTTTACCTACTTTATTAAAACGCTCAATTAATTTATGTCCATTTCCCTTTGTAATTTTAGCTGTATTTGTAACGATAATCATGTTTATTCCTCCTATAAATATAGCCTTTATTTTCGAGAACTCATATACATTAAATGATAATGAAAATCATTATCATTGTCAATGCTAAATATGAAATATAAAAGTTTTTTATATTATATTGGACAGTAAGATTTCCAGTTCAAAATGTAGTAAATATGTGGCAGTTAAGCGAGAGAATGAGCGAGTTGTACTAGCAAAGCAATAATATGGTATAGTGAAACGAGGCTGTTTTTTCAGTCTCGTTTTTTAAATGCTTCCTGTAGAGAAAGCATGCAAATGGAAAGGAAGTTATTATATGCGATCAGAAGTAACTGTAAAAATAAAACCGAAATTTATAAAAGAAATTAAAAGTGGATATCCGCTTATTTTAAAAGATGCGATTCAAAATTTAAATGATGTTCGTGAAGAAGGAACAATCATTAAAGTAGTAGATGAGAAGAACCAATTTATCGGAAAAGGCTATTATGGAAAACAAAATAAAGGATACGGCTGGATTTTAACGAGAAAAGAGAGTGAACAAATTAATCAATCTTTCTTTGAAAGTAAAATCAAATCTGCCTTACATAAACGAAAGCAATTTTACAAATCAAGTGATACGACAGCATTCCGTGTGGTGAATGGTGAAGGTGATGGTCTTGGAGGACTAATTATCGATTATTATGATGGCTACTACGTAGTAAGTTGGTATAGTGAAGGGATTTATACTTTCAGAGATGAGATTATAGCCGCTCTTCAAAAAGTAGCAAACTTTAAAGGTATTTATGAGAAAAAGCGTTTTGATACGAAAGGGAAATATATTGAGGGGGATGATTTCGTAGCAGGAGAGCGCGGCGAGTTCCCACTTATCGTAAAAGAGAACGGTGTAAACTTTGCGGTTTATTTAAATGATGGGGCAATGGTTGGGGTATTTTTAGATCAACGTAACGTTCGAAAACAAATTCGTGATAAATATGCAAAAGGAAGAACAGTGTTAAATATGTTCTCTTATACAGGTGCTTTCTCTGTATTTGCAGCTCTTGGCGGAGCGAGTAAAACGACGAGTGTTGACCTTGCAAATCGTAGTTTAAGTAAAACGATTGAGCAGTTTAGTGTAAATGAAGTTGATTATGAAGCGCAAGATATTATTGTAGAAGATGTATTTCTTTACTTCAAATATGCAGCGAAGAAAAAAATGAAATTTGATATGGTCGTACTTGATCCTCCAAGCTTTGCACGCTCAAAAAAATATACATTTAGTGCAGCAAAAGATTATAAAAATTTATTAAAAGAAACAATTGCTATTACAGAAAATAACGGTATTATCGTTGCTTCTACAAACTGTAGCGCATTCGATATGAAAAAGTTTAAAGGCTTTATCGATACAGCCTTTAAAGAAATGAATGGCAAATATAAAATGTTAGAAGAACATTCTTTACCAGAAGATTTCCGTACCATTGATCAATTTAAAGAAGGAGACTACTTAAAAGTAGTTTTCATCGAGAAAATTAAAGGTTAATAAAGAAAAGGAGCTCGAGTTTACTTGAGCTCCTTTTCTTATTGAACGATATTTTGTACTCTACCGACTTGCCCGTCCTGCAATCGCACTTTAATGCCATGCGGATGGGAAGGGGAGTTTGTTAAAATATCTTTTACAATTCCACGTGTTAATTTGCCTGTTCGTTGATCTTGTTTTAATACAATATCAACTTCAAGACCGGGGGCGATATTAGAACGTTTTTGTCCGTTCATTTATACACCTGTACGTCTACGTTGGTTGTTTGTTTTCTTTGTTTGTTGGTTTTGTAATTTTTTTGTTTCTTGGCTTTGATTTTTTGCATTTTGACCATTTCCATTTCCTTGCTTTTTCTTAGCAAGTTGTTCACGCATTAAATCAGCTAAGCTTACTTTTTTGTTTTCTGACATGATAAGTCTCCTTTATATAAAGTTAATTATGAACAATCGTAGTGAATTTCATCATATCATTGTTAAGGAAGGAAGGGAAGTTGGTTTGAAAATTCATATAATTGTTTCCAGTCTGTAGTAGTTACGATACAATTGGATTGTTAACGTTTGTAAAAAGGGGATAGACATATGTCACATCATATTTTATTAGTTGAAGATGATATCTCAATTCAAGAGATGGTGGAAAAGTATTTAATAAAGGAAGGCTTTCAAGTTACGATTGCGTCTGATGGAGAAGAAGGCGTGAACACATATTTAAAAGGTTCATTTGATTTGATTATCCTTGACATTATGATGCCAAAGCTAGATGGCTTAGAGGTTGTACGAATCATTCGAGAAAAAAGTGCAGTTCCGATTTTAATGATGTCGGCAAAAGATACAGATGTTGATAAAGCTGTTGGATTAGGACTTGGAGCAGATGATTACATTTGTAAGCCATTTTCTATGATTGAATTGGCTGCACGTGTAAAAGCAGGTATTCGGAGGTCTACGAAATACTCGGCTACAGAAACAATAGAAAAAATGATTCAAATTGGTGATTTAACAATTGATCCAATTAATTTTACTGTAGAAAAAAACGGGAAGCCTCTCAAACTTACTTTAAAAGAATTTGAGATTTTAAAGCTATTTGTAAAGAACCAAAATCGTGTATTTACGAAAGCGCAAATATATACGTTAGTGTGGAATGAAGAGTATTACGGTGACGATAACGTTATTAATGTTCATATGAGAAGATTGCGTGAGAAAATCGAAAGTGATCCATCTAATCCAGAATATATTAAAACGCTATGGGGCATCGGCTATAAGCTGGAAGTGATGTAATATGATCAATTTGTTAATAGGTATTATTTTTATATTGTTATGTGTTATTTATATGCAATATAAAATGAGAAAAAATAGTAGTAAAAATTTACGATACACATATGAAAAGTTAGCAAGTATTGTAAATAAAAAAACAGGCGAGACGTTACTCGTTATGACAGATGATCTAGAATTGCAAAAATTATTAGTGGCAATTAATCAATTATTAGATGCAAAACAGAAAACGAATGCAGATCATGCAAAAGTAGAAATTTCGATGAGAAAAATGCTTTCAAATATTTCGCATGACTTGAAAACACCACTAACAGTTATTCTTGGATATACAGAAATGTTAAATAAGGATAAAACGATAAATAAAGAAGAACAACAAATATTACTTGAGAAAGTGCATACGAAAACACTAGAAGTGATGGAATTAATTCATAAGTTTTTTGATTTAGCGAAATTAGAATCTGGTGACAAAGCAATTGAAATGACAAAAGTAAATATGAATGAAGTTTGCCGCGAGAAGATTTTATCATTTTATGATTTAGTGACGACGAAAGGTTTTCAGGTTCATATTGATATACCAGAAAGAAATATATATGCACTTGGAAATGTAGAAGTATTAGGTAGGGTATTGAATAATTTAATATCAAATGCAATTACATATGGAGACGATGGAAAGGCACTCGGTATGACGTTAAGAGATGATGACACGGGCGTGTATATAGATGTATGGGATAAAGGAAAAGGGATTGATGAATCTCATATTGATAAAGTGTTTGAGCGTATGTACACACTTGAAGATTCAAGAAATAGATTGTACCAAGGAAGCGGTCTAGGATTAACGATTACGAAACGGCTTGTGGAAGCGATGGACGGAAAAATTCATCTTTCTAGTAAACCGTATGAAAAAACAATTTTTACAATTGCATTAACAAAGATACAGTTTTAGCTTGTAGAGCAGTAGATTCTACAAGCTTTTTTTCAGCGTAAGGAATTTGTAAGAAACGGGTAAGAAAAAAGAGATTTCCGTTGTCTATTATAGAAATATAGAGTATTGCGAAAGGGGAAAGTAACATGACATATATATTAAAAACAAACCAGTTAACGAAAGTGTTTAAAGGGAAAGAAGTTATTTCCGGTGTTAACATGCATGTGAAAAAAGGAGAAATTTACGGTTTTTTAGGACCAAACGGTGCTGGTAAAACAACGATTATGAAAATGATTACAAATTTAATAAAACCGACGAGTGGTGATATTGAAATCTTCGGTGAGAAATTAACAGATACATCTTATGAAGTATTAAAAAGAATGGGGACAATTATTGAATACCCAATCTTTTATGATAAATTAACGGCGAAAGAAAACTTAGACCTACATTGTGAATACATGGGCTACTACGATAAAAATGCAATTGACCATGCTTTACATTTAGTGAAACTACAAGGGGTAGATAATAAAAAAGTAAAAGATTTTTCATTAGGAATGAAACAACGACTCGGTATTGCAAGAGCAATCGTGACAAAGCCAGAATTGCTCATTTTAGATGAACCAATTAACGGTTTAGATCCAATTGGTATTAAAGAGTTACGAGACTTATTTAAAATGCTCTGCAAAGAATATGGCATTACATTATTAGTTTCTAGTCATATTTTAGGTGAAATGGAACTAATGGCCGATACAATTGGTGTGATTCAAAATGGAAAACTAATAAAAGAAGTTTCAATGAAGAGTATTAACGGAAAACAAACAGAGTACATTGAAATCACTGTTCCTGATGTGAAACGTGCAGCTTATATTTTAGAAGATAAACTTGGTATAAAAAACTACAAAATAATGAGTGGAACCATGATTCGTGTGTATGATACGTTAGCGTCTCAGCAGGCCATTTCAAAAGCACTTATTATGAACGATGTGGAAATTGAAAGTATTAATAAGAAACATAGTTCCTTAGAAGAATATTTCTTAAATGTAATGGATGGAGAAGGTATTCATGCTTAATGGACTATGGCTGAACCTGATAAGTGGATTTATCGTAATGCTAATAAGTGGAATTTTATATTATAGAAAACCAGAGCGGAAATGGTTGTTCATTGTACTAGTGATAGGAATGTTAAGCTTCGTTACTGCTGGAATTAGAATGTTAGCAGCGTAGAGACAGGTATATAAAGAATGGAGGCGTAATTTATATGTTTAAATTAATGAAGCTCGAATGGAAGAAACATAAATTATCTCGTTACTTTAAAAGTGTAGCAATTTGTATTATAGCAATTTTCGCTGCAGTAAGCCTTATGGCATTGGGAATGAAAGCCGAGGAAAACATGCTCTTCTCTGACTTCACACAGAACATGGCTGCAGCAAATATTTTTATTAGGATAACATTCATTATTTTTAGTTCGGTCATTTTATCACGTTTAGTAATTGATGAGTATAAGAACAAAACGATGCAATTATCGTTTATGTACCCGCTGCAAAGGAAAATGCTAATGAGGGCGAAATTAACAATTGTTTTTTGTTTTTGTTTTGTGAGTACCATTATCGCTACTTTTATTATTAGTTTACTCGTATATTTTGTGAGTCCCATGATGGGACTGATTGAAACGCCAGCTACGATGGGTGAAATAATAGCTATCGTTCCAGATACTTTTATAAGTGCATTTATGATATCTGGTATAAGTTTAATTCCTTTATTTTTTGGAATGAGAAAGAAATCGACACCGACAACGATTACTTCGGCAGTAATAATTGGTATGCTGATTAGTGGTAACGTTGGTCCTGGAAACGATCAAATAAGTATGTTTGATTTTATAGCTATCCCAATCGTGCTCTGTTTATTAGGGATCTTCATTAGTTATTTATCGTTTCGTAAAATCGATAAGATTGATGTGGTGTGAAGCAAGCTTAAAACAACAACGAACTGGGGTATGAATGGTGAAAAAGATAATAGTAATTGCAATATTATTCATTACAATTGCTAGTGCGGTTTTTGGTTTTAAGGTGTTTCAGGGGGAAGGTTTTAAGAAAGAAAAGTCTTTTGAGATAAATAATATAAAAGAAATAGAAGTAGATAATGAAAACTGGAATCTTGAATTTAAAAGTACAGACGCTAATAAAATAGTAATTTCCGCTCAAGGTGAACAAGTAGATAAAGAGATAGATCCTGTCAAAATAGAAAATGATGAAAATAAAATTGTGATTAAACAAAAACAAAAGATGAACAGATTTTTTAATGGTTTCACGTTTAGGAAGAAAAATAGTATATCTATAGCTATTCCGAAGAAAGAAATAGATAAAATTGTATTAAATAATAAATCGGGTGATGTGAAAATAAGAGATATAGTAGTAAAAAATATCATGACAAAAGGCAAGTCTGGAGATGAAATGATTGTAGGACTATCAGCCGAGAAAGGTGAATTCATATCGCAAAGTGGAGAGTTAGTTTTAAAAGGTAGTTCAGTACAAGAATTAAATATAAAGTCTACGACTGGTGATAACTATATAACAAATGTAAGTAACTCAAATATGAACATCACTTCAACATCTGGGGAAGTATTACTGAAAGATATGACAGAAGGAAAATCATTATTTATAGAAACAAAATCAGGTGATATTGGCGTACGGTATAAAGGTGTCCCTGCATCATTGAAGCTTATGGCTAAAAGTAATTCGGCTGACGTAATAGTGGATTTAAAAGGACTTAAGAAAGATAAAAATACAGAAAAGATAAAAGAAGGAACTATTGGTGATGCAAAAAACGAAGTGAAGATTTTAAGTAAAACAGGGGTAATTTATATTGATTAAAGTTTAAATGAAAGGAGGACTATCATGCTACGTCTTATGAAGCTAGAATTGAAGAAGTTTAAGTTTGGATGGTATGTGAGGGGAGCAGTTATTGCAAATATCATTATACTGGCATTATTAATCTTTGTTAGTTTCATTGCACAAATAGAAGGAGATTCAGAAATAAGAGATCCGCAGATGATTTTGCTAATGGCTAGTACAGTAGTAAGAGCAACGTTTATTATTTTTGGTAGTGTGTTAATCGCAAGATTAATAATTGGCGAATATAAAAATAAAACAATACTACTCATGTTTTCTTATCCTATTAACCGAAAGAAAATGATGGCTAGTAAGTTGGCTATTACAGCGATAGTAACATTTATAACAGTTATTGTATCTAACATTTTAGTAGTAGGAATTTTCTTTGGGATAGATAGTTATTTTTCAATTCTTCCTCATTCATTCACAGTAGATCAATTGGTGCAAGAAGGAATAAAACTGGTTCCTTTAGCTATTGCAACTGCGGGAATGAGTTTAATCCCATTATATTTTGGAATGCGTAAACGTTCAGTGCCAACTACAATTGTTTCATCTCTTATCGTTGTAGCAATTGCAATGAATAGCAACCCAGCGTTTCCTACAGCAACTTTATTTCCCCTTCAACTAGCACTCGCAGCAATTGGAGCTGTGATTGCATATTACGGAATTAAAAATATAGAGAAGGAAGATATAACTGTATGACAAGAATAAGAAAAAAGAGTTGGGTTACACTAACTCTTTTTTGTATATGTATGCTTCGTTACTACTCTGTAAATTTGGAGTGTTTGCTTAAATACTCTTGAACTCCTGGAGAGATATTAAAGTTATTAGGACTTTTATATTCGATAGTAAAATCTCCGTCTCTACTTGTCTCAAAGGAGATGGCATAGCTATTCATTTTAGCATCGTAAGAAGTATTTTTGACTTCTGCATCTAGATTAAAATATTTTGTAATATATTCTTTTGAGTCCGTAATTGCTGCTTGTTTTCCCCAAGGGGTACCATAATAGGTGAAATAAAGAGATACACTAATAACTCCAATAAGGGAAGTTAGTAAAATAGTTCCCATAGCTATTTTTTTATTTTTTGTATTCAATTTGGTTACTCCTCTTCGTAATATGTATTCATTATATGTATTCATTTTAACCTATATATTCCATAAAACAACCATTTTAAAAAATAGTTTCACATGAAACAAGTTACAGAAAAAGACAAGATGTGTAAACACCTTGTCTTTTTTGTCGTTACATTTTAGGAGCTTCCATTCCAGCCACAGCCCACTCTTCTTTTGCGGGGCCGTACACACCAGGAACTGTTAAGCCGGCTTGTCGCATTAAAACCGTCATTTGCCCGCGATGGTGATTTTGATGATTAATAAGTGTCATTAAAAATATGGAATTCGGCATAGGGCGACCAAAGAAGTCGTTAATAGTAGCTAAGTCTTTATCAGTCCATTTACTTTGAAGTGTTTCAACAAAAGCCGCGTTCACTTTACGGTACTCATCTGCAATTGTTTTTGCAGAAGTTGGAACAGGATAATCTTTCGTTTCTCCTTCAAACTTTAGCCCTGTGCCAGATAGTATAACAGGAATTGCCGTCACGATATGCCAAGCGACTCTTCCTAAAGTCCAATGTTCAGGTGCAATTTCTTGTGATAAAGATGCATCGGTTAATGAATCAAGCATTTTCTCAGTAGACTCTGCTTCGTATGTCCATGATTGTAAAAAGCCTTCAATAGTTTGGTACATTATTGTTATCCCCCTCTACTTATGTTCATAGATTAAGTTCGAGAAGAAATGACAAGTTCCCTTTATGTTTTAATGATGGTATTTAAAATTTTATATATAAATTTTATGATACTATTGAGTGTATATAGAATTATATTAATTTAGGGGGATATGATGAAAAGATTGATTTT
The DNA here is from genome assembly GCF_001563515.1 of Bacillus sp. JH7. Taxonomy (NCBI): domain Bacteria; kingdom Bacillati; phylum Bacillota; class Bacilli; order Caryophanales; family Bacillaceae; genus Bacillus; species Bacillus sp. JH7. The sequence goes on from NZ_LPUS01000001.1 coordinate 325,210, forward strand.
AGGAATCATAATTTTATTTTTAATGGTAGGATGTAGCAATGAAGCCTATAAAAAAGCAATGGATCAAGGGAAATTGGCGTTAGCGAGTAAAGAATATGACACGGCAGTAGCATCATTTGAGCTAGCATTAGAAGAGAAAAAGGATGATAAAGAAGCAAAGGTATTAAAAGGCCAAACTACTAAGATGATAAGTTCGATAAAAGAGAAATCGAGTGGAAATATAGAACAAGCAATAGGTTTGTTTCAAGAAGTAGAAAAGATGAAAGATGGTTCCGCAATCCTTCAAAATCAAGCGAAAGAACAAAAAGATTTGCTTATAGAGCATAAAGAGTTAAAAGGTCAATATATAGGTCAATTGGAAAAGGCAGAGAAGTTAAAGAATGATAAAAAGTATGAAGAGGCTAAAGGGATAGTAAATAAAATTTTTAACGATACTGGTCAAAATCAACAATTTATTTCGGAAAATCAACGGGCACAAGAGCTGAATAAGCAAATCGATGGCTTACTAACTCAACAAGCAGAAGTCAAGAAAAAAGAGGAAGAGTTAAAAAATGAAAAGAAAAAAGAGGCTGATATTGGAAAGTTAAAGGGGTCTTGGATGTCATCAGAAAGTACAGACAGGCCAGTTGGGTTGGAAATAGAATCTATTAATAGTGAGAAAACAGGCGGAGAATTTATGGAACATAATATTTTTGGGAAAGGGACTACTATAGGAGACTTTCGAATATTAAGTGTGCACCAAGGGATTATTTCCATAGAGCTTGTATTTTTAATGGGAGAAAGAAAACAGAAGGTTGATTTGAAACTTGAGGAGAACACATTAACTGTACATCATGAGTTTATGGGAGGGACTAAATCTGTGAAATTAGTGAGATCAGAGTAATTTATCCCGCTATTCACCTGCAGTAAAATTCCCACTTCAAGATTCGGCTGGAGCAAAGAAGTTAGGTGGGAGATCCACTGCTCATAAAAGCCCGATTGGCGTGGGTTAATAATCAGTGGGGATGAAGAAAACTCCACTGATTAAAGTTTCACTTTATTTAGTATATAAAAAGGAGGCTTCTAAAACGAAGCCTCCTTTTTAATTAACTTTCTTCCCGCTCTTCCTCATCAACCATAAGAAATAAGGTGCTCCAAGTACAGCAACGACAAGACCAGAAGGAATTTCTTTCGGATATGCGATTGTACGTCCAAGTAAGTCAGCAACAGAAAGAAGGATTGCTCCAAATAGTGCTGAACAAACGAATAGTCTTTGATGATTCATACCAACAATAATTCTTGCTAAGTGAGGTGCGACAAGGCCTAAAAAGGCAATTGTACCGACAGCAGCGATATTTACTGATGCAAGTAGTGTCGCTAGCACAATCAGAGCAAGACGTGTTTTATTTACTGGTTGCCCAAGTCCAGTTGCTAAATCGTCTCCAAGTACGAGAACGTCAAGTTGTTTTATTAAGAAAAAGATAATGAATACAAGAATTAGAGATGGATATAGAATGATATTTTCTAAGTGATTCCATCCTCTTGCATACGTACTGCCAGATAACCATGTTAAAGCAGCGGCAACATTCAAATTGGCTCTAACGATAAAGATTTGAATAATTGCCGAGCCAAGTGCAGAAATACCAATTCCTATTAAAGCAAGGGCTGTTGGGCTAAATCCTGATTTCCATGAAAAGAAGAGGACAATTCCTACTGCAAGTAGTCCGCCGATAAATGCACCAATTGGTAGAAAGAAACCAGGAAGTGCAGGAAAGACATACATAATAGTTAAAGCACCAACACCAGCTCCCGATGAAATACCAATAATAGAAGGATCGGCAAGTGGATTTCGTAATATACCTTGGAAAACAAGCCCACTTATTGCAAGGCATGCGCCAGCAATAGCAGCAACGAGCATTCTTGGTAAACGAAGATTCATCATCATGTTTTTGTCAAATAGTGTTAATTGACCTGATATAACATTTGTAATACTTTCGATATAAGCGTTACTACCGATTGTAACACCAAGAGCAATCGTCACAATGCAAAGTGTGATAGATATAATGATTACCTTTTTATAAGAGTAATAGCGGGAACTAGCTCCAGCTGCATTCGCACCGTTATCATTCATATATTGTTTCGACTTCATCATTCGGTACACTAAGTAAATAAGCCAAGGAGATCCAATCATTGCTGTGACTGCCCCAACAGGAAGTTCTGCACCGGTTGGATCTATTAATCTACCGACAACATCTGCTCCAAGTAATAATACTGCCCCCCATAAGAAAGAAGAGAGAAGAAGAGTAAAGTGTTGACGGTATCCGATAAGGCGCATTAAATGAGGCGCAACTAAGCCGACAAATCCAATTGGTCCAACAACAGTAACAATTACTGCTGTTAAAAAGATTGCAGCAATGAAGGCGATAAGACGTGTTACTGCTGTTTTTTCACCAAGAGAAACAGCAACATCATCACCAAGTAAGAGAATGTTGAGTTTACGAGACATAAATAGTAAAACTAGGAAAGAAATAATGATAAATGGAAAAGCAAATTGAACGCCATCCCAGTTATTTTGAATAAGAGAGCCAGCTCCCCATAAAAATAAACCAGCTGTTTCATTTTCATAGAAAAGCTGCATCGTTCCGGTAAAGGCAGAGAGCATTAATGTAACGACCATACCAGCTAATGCCATTCTAAGTGGGGTTCCCTTTTTTCCACCAGAAATACGGTATACAAATAAAGCAGTAATAGCACCGCCGATAAATGTGAACAGAAGAGAATTAATTTGTAAACCTTTCGGTAAGAAAATTGTAGCCGCTACTAGAAAGAAATATGCGCCAGAGTGAATACCCATTGTACTGGATTCAGCAAGTGGATTTTTCGTTAACGTTTGTAAAATAACCCCTGATGCAGCAAGAGCGCCTCCAGCTAAAATGGCAATTACAGCTCTAGGTAATCGAAGCATGATTAAAGTTTGATGTTCTAGTGATTGGTTCGGTGAGATAAGAGCATCAATAATCATACTATAGGAAATGTTTGCTTGACCTTGTCCGATATGAATAAAGAAAAGGAGGAGCAAGAGAGCTGCTCCTCCTCCGAATACAAGACTTGCTCGAAGTGTGTGTTGTAAGCTATTCATCGTGTAATCACTTCTTTGCTGTCATTACATCTGCTACTTGTGTTGCTAAAGATGTTGCAGACTCAGGACCACCGAAAATCCAAGTATCGCCTTTTAATTTATACATTTTGTTTTCTTTTTTGAACTTTAATTCTTCCCAAGCAGGGTTGCCTTTTAGTTGCGTGTCAAAAATGTTATCTTCATCCGCTACAATGTAAATGAAGTTTGAATCTTGTACACTTTGTAATGATTCTACAGTTGTTTGTTTGAAACCATCTGGCTCAGATTTTCCTGCTTCAAAAGTATTTGTTAAACCTAATTTTTTTGTAACTTGTAAAGCTAAAGAATTGTCAGTTAAGATACGGAATGTTGGTACGTTTTTAGCAGTAAATGCTTGTGCCATTGCTATGTTTTTATCTTTTAAGTCTGCTTTCTCAATTTTTGCTTTTGCATCAGCGAATGCTTTATCCATATCAGCTAATACTTTTTTACCTTCTTCTTCTTTTCCAACTGCTTTTGCAATTTGTTTAAATGTTTCTGTCATTTCAGCAAAGTGATCGTTATTACTTGTTGATGGATCAAACATAACTGTTGGTGCAATTTGCTCTAATTCATTTTTAATTGCTTTACCACGGAATGAAGCTGTGATAATTAAGTCTGGTTTTAAACGGCTAATTTCTTCTAAGTTTGGTTGTTGACGTGTCCCTACATCTACAACATCTTTACTCGGTTTTGTTTTTGTATTTACCCATTTATTATAATTCTTAATGTCTGCCATCCCTACTGGCTGAACACCAAGTGCTAATAAGTCTTCTGAATATACCCACTCAAGTACAACTACTTTTTTCGCTGGTTTATCTAACTTCGTTTCCCCTTCAGCGTGTTTAATTGTTATAGCTTGATTTTTATTGTCCGCTTTTGTTTCTTTTTTCTCCTCTTTTTGCTGTCCGCATCCAACAGCGAATAAAAGAATCACTATGAAAATACTGAGAATTTTCTTCATCTTCTGCCCCCAAATTAAGTGTTTTTTGTAACTAGTACCGTAAGTGAAAATGGTTATCAATTACAACAACCAAATCATACTATGAGGATAAATTAAGTGTCAATATTTTTTTAAAATTTCGACTAAAAACAACAAATTATACAGATTTTTATATGTTATAGTCGCTATTTATGAAGAATAAGCCTCTTTACTAAAAAGATTGGCGAATGTGGAAAGTTTAAATGGGAACTTGGCTGTGTACGAAAGTGTAATGTGTATGGTTAATAATCTGTGGAGATGGGGCGAAAGTACAAGCAAAAGGAGTGAGAATAGCATGTAATAATTACTAGAATGTATGGAATAAACCTGTGTTTATCCCTAATAGGTAAAGTATTTCTTTGTTATTTAGATAGATTTTTTTAACTCGGTGATTGTACTTAAAAGATTGCATGTAAAGGAAGTGATCAACATGTCTTCATGGAGCAATAACGTAAATGGATATTGTGGATGTAATAATCAAAATGGTGTACATGTTGATTCATGCTGTTTTAGTTGCGATGGGACAGTGCCTAAAGTTGGTCCAACAGGTCCGACGGGGGCAACAGGAGTAACAGGCGATACAGGTCCGACGGGGGCAACAGGCCCAACAGGAGCAACAGGCCCAACGGGAGCGACAGGTTCAACAGGCCCAACAGGAGCAACAGGCCCAACGGGAGCGACAGGTTCAACAGGTCCAACGGGAGCGACAGGTTCAACAGGTCCAACGGGAGCGACAGGTTCAACAGGTCCAACGGGAGCGACAGGTTCAACAGGTCCAACGGGAGCGACAGGTTCAACAGGTCCAACGGGAGCGATAGGTTCAACAGGTCCAACGGGAGCGACAGGTTCAACAGGTCCAACGGGAGCGATAGGTTCAACAGGTTCAACAGGTCCAACGGGAGCGACAGGCGACACAGGTCCAACGGGAGCAACGGGTCCAACAGGAGCGACAGGAATAACAGGAGCGACGGGAATAACAGGAGCAACGGGTCCAACGGGAGCGACAGGAATAACAGGAGCAACGGGTCCAACAGGAGCGACAGGAATAACAGGAGCGACGGGAATAACAGGAACAACGGGTCCAACGGGAGCGACAGGAATAACAGGAGCAACGGGTCCAACAGGAGCGACAGGAATAACAGGAGCAACGGGAGCGACAGGCTCAACCGGAGCTACAGGTACAAGTATCACGGCGACATATGCATTTGCAAATAATACGTCGGGAACAGCGATATCAGTACTTCTAGGTGGAACGAATGTCCCGCTTCCAAATAATCAAAACATCGGTCCAGGTATTACGGTTTCCGGGGGAAATACAGTATTTACGGTTGCAAATGCTGGAAATTACTATATTTCATATTCGATTAATATAACGGCTTCATTATTAGTTAGTTCACGGATTACAATTAATGGAGGGGCACTTGCTGGGACGATTAATGCTCCTGCGGTAGCAACCACATCATTTAGTGCAACAATCATTACAACTCTTGCAGCAGGAGATGCTATTAGCTTACAATTATTTGGTTTGTTAGCTGTCGCAACATTATCAACAACTACTCCAGGAGCAGTGTTAACGATAATAAGATTAAGTTAAACTATAACTCTCTTACTCTTTTAAGATTAAGAGAGTTTCTACATATAATAAGAAGTTAATGAAGTAAAGCATAGTTATACAAAAGTCAGAATATTATGATTGTAACGCTATGGTGACTATAATATAATAAAAATAACCATCATGAATGAACATTCATTTATTTTTATGTATTTGAAGGGGGAATGAAGGTGGAAAAACCATGGTTGAAAAGTTATCCAGAGGAAATTCCGAGTACGATTTCTTATGATATTCAGCCGCTTCATAGATATGTAGAACAGATGGCTTCTCGCTACCCAGAAAAGAAAGCGCTTCACTTTTTAGGGAAGGATATTACGTTTTCGGACTTCCATGATAAGGTGAAGAGGTTTGCAAATTATCTTCAAAAGCTCGGTGTGGAAAAGGGTGATCGAGTTGCTATTATGTTGCCAAATTGTCCGCAAGCTGTAATTGGTTATTACGGCACATTACTTGCGGGAGGTATCGTAGTACAAACAAATCCACTGTATACAGAAAGAGAATTAGAATATCAGCTTCATGACTCGGGAGCAAAAGTAATTCTTTGTCTCGATTTAGTGTTTCCAAGAGTAACGAATGTTCAATCTGCTACAAAAATTGAGCATATTATCGTAACTCGTATTGCAGACTTTTTACCATTCCCTAAAAATCTATTGTATCCATTTGTGCAGAAAAAACAGTCGAATTTAGTTGTGAAAGTATCAGAGAGTGAAACGATTCATCTTTGGAATTCAGTAGAAAAAGAAGTGAATACGAATGTTGAGGTGCCTTGTGATCCTGAAAATGATCTAGCCCTTTTACAGTACACAGGAGGAACAACCGGATTTCCGAAAGGAGTTATGTTAACGCATAAAAACCTCGTCTCTAACACGTTAATGGGAGTTCAATGGTTATATAATTGCAAAGAAGGAGAAGAAGTCGTTCTTGGGGTTCTTCCATTTTTCCATGTTTATGGTATGACAGCTGTTATGAATTTAAGTATTATGCAAGGATACAAAATGGTCCTTATTCCAAAGTTTGATATGAAAATGGTTTTTGAAGCGATTAAGAAGCATAAAGTGACATTGTTTCCAGGGGCACCAACTATTTATATCGCTCTTTTAAATAGTCCGCTTTTAAAAGAATACGATATTTCTTCTATTCGTGCTTGTATTAGTGGATCAGCACCACTGCCAGTAGAAGTACAGGAAAAGTTCGAAACAGTTACAGGTGGTAAACTAGTAGAGGGATATGGTTTAACAGAATCCTCTCCAGTTACACATAGTAATTTTTTATGGGAAAAGCGAGTGCCAGGTAGCATTGGAGTTCCGTGGCCAGATACAGAAGCGATCATTATGTCACTTGAGACTGGTGAGGCATTACCGCCAGGAGAAATAGGGGAAATTGTAGTGAAAGGTCCTCAAATTATGAAAGGATACTGGAATAAGCCAGAGGAAACAGCGGCTGTATTGCAAGATGGCTGGCTCCATACAGGTGATGTTGGCTACATGGATGAAGATGGATTTTTCTATGTAAAAGATCGCAAGAAAGATATGATTGTCGCGAGTGGATTTAATGTGTATCCTCGTGAAGTTGAAGAAGTATTATATGAGCATGAAAAAGTGCAAGAAGTAGTGACAATTGGAGTTCCAGATCCGTACCGAGGAGAGACAGTTAAAGCATTTGTTGTGTTAAAAGAAGGTACGGAGTGCTCTGAGGAAGAATTAAATCAGTTTGCACGTAAATATTTAGCGGCTTATAAAGTGCCGAAAGTATATGAGTTTAGAGATGAATTGCCAAAAACGACAGTAGGGAAAATTTTACGCCGTGTTCTAATAGATGAAGAGAAGAGAAAGAATGAGGATGAGCAAACGGGCTAAGGCCCTTTCTTTTTGAAAAAATAGGATTGACACTTTTCTAAATAGTCAGTATTATAAGAATATGAATGACTATTCATTCAGTCATCTTCTTGAAGGGGACAGTAAAGTGAAGAAAAATAGACCGAAATACAATCAAATTATTGATGCGGCAGTCATTGTGATTGCGGAGAATGGGTACCACCAAGCGCAAGTTTCTAAAATCGCAAAGCAAGCTGGGGTAGCTGATGGCACGATTTATTTATATTTTAAAAATAAAGAAGATATATTAATATCCTTATTCCAAGAGAAGATGGGAGAATTTGTCGAAACAATTCGTCAAAAAACAGCAGGAATTGAAAGCGCTGTATCGAAGTTATTCATGTTGGTAGAAACGCACTTCTTGCTGTTGTCGCAAAATGATCCTCTTGCTATCGTTACGCAATTAGAGCTAAGGCAGTCCAATCAAGACTTGCGCCTTAAAATAAATGAAGTATTAAAAGGCTACTTACAAGTTATGGATGAGATTTTAGAGACTGGTATAAAACAAGGTGAATTTCAAGCAGATTTAAATGTTCGCGTGGCAAGACAAATGATCTTTGGAACAGTAGATGAAGTTGTGACCAATTGGGTAATGAGCGATCATAAGTATGATCTGGTCGCACTTTCAAAAACGGTACACGGGCTACTTATTGCAGCTTGTGGTTATCGTCAATAATGGGAGGGATCATGTTGAAATTCCTATCTGTAAGAGTTGAAGATCATATCGCGGTGGCGACATTAAATCACGCACCAGCGAATGCGATGTCTTCACAAGTTATGCATGATGTTACTGAATTAATTGATCAAGTGGAAAAGGATGATAACATTCGTGTTGTTGTTATTCATGGTGAAGGACGTTTCTTCTCAGCGGGAGCAGATATTAAAGAATTTACATCTGTTACTGAAGCGAAGCAAGCAACAGAATTAGCACAGCTTGGACAAGCTACGTTTGAGCGTGTTGAAAAATGTTCAAAACCAGTTATTGCGGCAATTCATGGAGCGGCACTGGGCGGCGGCCTTGAGTTTGCTATGTCTTGCCACATGCGCTTTGCAACTGAAAGTGCAAAACTTGGTTTACCTGAATTAACACTTGGATTAATTCCTGGCTTTGCAGGTACACAGCGCTTACCACGTTATGTTGGGAAAGCGAAAGCTTGTGAAATGATGTTAACAAGTACACCAATTACTGGTGCAGAAGCATTAAAGTGGGGACTTGTTAACGGATTGTTCTCTGAAGAATCTCTTTTAGATGATACGCTTAAAGTTGCAAAACAAATTGCTGGAAAAAGTCCAGCAACAACTCGTGCTGTACTAGAGTTATTGCAAACGACAAAATCGTCTCATTACTATGAAGGTGTACAACGTGAATCACAGATTTTTGGTGAAGTATTTACGAGTGAAGATGGAAGAGAAGGTGTAGCTGCATTTTTAGAAAAGCGTAAACCTTCATTTAGTGGCAGGTAGTTCAATTATTTTTTTAATATAAATTAACAGAAAATTAAAATTGATAGAATCTTTCTGAAAAACAAGGGGGTAAATGGAATGAACATCTACGTACTCATGAAACGAACATTTGATACAGAAGAAAAAATCGTAATTAAAAACGGTGCAATTTACGATGGCGAAGCGGAATTCATCATCAACCCTTACGATGAATATGCAATTGAAGAAGCAATTCAAGTAAGAGACGCACAAGGTGGAGAAGTTACAGTTGTAACAGTCGGTGGCGAAGATAGTGAGAAAGAACTTCGTACTGCATTAGCAATGGGCTGTGATAAAGCCGTATTAATTAATATTGAAGATGATGTAGAAAATGGTGACCAGTTCACGACAGCAAAAGTGCTTGCTGAATATTTAAAAGATAAAGATGCAGATTTAATTTTAGGCGGAAACGTTGCAATTGATGGTGCATCTGGACAAGTAGGACCACGCGTAGCTGAAGCGTTAAATATTCCATATGTAACGACAATTACAAAACTTGAAATTGACGGTACAAATGTGAAGATTGAGCGTGATGTTGAAGGTGATACAGAAGTGATTGCAACTTCATTACCAGTTTTAGTAACAGCACAGCAAGGTTTAAATGAACCGCGTTATCCATCGCTTCCAGGTATTATGAAAGCGAAGAAAAAGCCGCTAGAAGAATTAGAATTAGATGATTTAGATTTAGAAGAAGATGATGTGGAAGCAAAGACAAAAACAATTGAAATCTATTTGCCTCCTAAGAAAGATGCAGGAAAAGTGTTACAAGGCGAGCTGCAAGATCAAGTAAAAGAACTTGTATCGTTGCTCCATACAGAAGCGAAAGTAATCTAATAAAATACGAAATTATATATGCAGGAGGGAAAATCTATGGCTCGTAAAGTATTAGTAATGGGTGAAGTTCGTGATGGATCGCTACGTAACGTTTCTTTTGAAGCGGTAGCAGCAGCAAAAACAATTGCAGAAGGCGGTGAAGTAGTAGGTCTTCTAATTGGAGACAGCGTTGCCTCTTTTGCAAATGAATTGATTCATTACGGTGCAGATCGCGTTGTGACAGTTGAAAATGATAAATTAAAATCATATACATCTGATGGTTATGCACAAGCGTTTTTAGCTGTACATGCTGAAGAAAATCCAGAAGGTATTGTCTTTGGACATACAGCACTTGGCAAAGATTTATCACCAAAATTAGCAGCGAAGCTTGAAGCTGGTTTAATTTCTGACGTAACTGCTTTAGAGGTTGAAGGTGGAAATGTTATCTTCACTCGTCCAATTTACTCTGGTAAAGCATTCGAGAAGAAGATTGTAACAGACGGCATCTTATTTGCGACAGTGCGTCCAAATAACATTGCAACTCTGGAAAAAGATGAGTCTCGCAGCGGTGACGTATCTTCTATTACAGTTGATGTGAAAGATTTACGTACAATCATTCAAGATGTTGTCCGTAAAACAGCAGAAGGTGTGGATCTTTCTGAAGCGAAAGTTATTATCGCTGGTGGACGCGGTGTGAAGAGTGAAGAAGGCTTTAAACCATTAAAAGAGTTAGCTGACGTACTAGGCGGCGCTGTTGGGGCATCTCGTGGTGCTTGTGACGCTGAATACTGTGATTACTCATTACAAATTGGTCAAACTGGTAAAGTTGTTACCCCAGACTTATACATTGCATGTGGTATTTCTGGTGCGATTCAGCATTTAGCAGGTATGTCTAACTCAAAAATAATCGTTGCGATTAATAAAGATCCAGAAGCAAGTATCTTTAAAGTAGCTGACTACGGTATTGTCGGTGACTTATTCGAAGTTGTACCTCTCTTAACAGAAGAGTTTAAAAAGTTAAAAGTACATTCATGATTTTAGTACCCTTGAGTTCCAAGTGAAGTACCCCTATATATAGAAAAAGGTGAGAGATCCCCTGTCTCTCATCTTTTTAGTATTTAATCCGTATTTTTATATAGTATAAAGGAACATTTTTTTGTTACAATACATAACGATACATATTATTCGCCACGTATATAAGTTAATGATATACTCTTGGTAGAATATACTTGAAGGAGGAAATAAAATGGCAATTGTAAACGCAAATGACCAAAGCTTCGCAGCTGAAACTAGCGAAGGTGTTGTATTATTAGATTTCTGGGCACCTTGGTGTGGACCTTGTAAAATGATCGCTCCTGTATTAGAGGAAATCGATGCAGAACTAGGCGAAAAAGTAAAAGTAGTAAAAGTAGACGTTGATGAAAACCAAGAAACTGCTCGTCAATTCGAAGTAATGAGCATTCCAGCTCTTTTCGTATTAAAAGACGGTAAAGTAGTTGATCAAGCGTTAGGTTACAAACCGAAAGAAGCGTTAGTAGAATTAGTTTCTAAACACTTCTAAAATAAAAAAGCTACCATTTGGTAGCTTTTTTTATTTTCTTTTTTACAGTCTTTCCGTTACAATAAAAGAACGTATGTTGGGTGTTTGGGCATAGTATGTTTTCAAGGGAAAATAAAAATGCTAAGTATGTAGAAATGGAGGGAGACGAGTGCACGAACATTTGAAAGAGAAGTTGGCTATTTTACCAGATCAACCTGGTTGTTATTTGATGAAAGATAAGCAAGGAACGGTTATATATGTCGGAAAGGCAAAAGTGCTTAAAAATCGTGTGCGCTCGTACTTTACTGGTTCACATGATGGGAAAACACTGCGGCTTGTAGGAGAAATTGTTGATTTTGAATATATTGTAACTTCTTCGAATTTAGAAGCACTTATTTTAGAGTTAAATCTAATTAAAAAATATGATCCGAAATATAATATTCAATTAAAAGATGATAAAACATATCCTTTTATTAAAATTACAGCGGAGAAGCAACCTCGCTTACTCATTACTCGAAACGTAAAAAAAGATAAAGGGAAATATTTTGGTCCTTATCCAAATGCACAATCTGCTCATGAAACGAAAAAACTGCTAGATCGTATGTATCCACTTCGGAAATGCACGAATATGCCAGATAAAGTTTGTTTGTATTATCATATGGGTCAATGTTTAGCACCTTGTGTGAAAGAAGTGACGGAAGAACAAAATAAAGAAATTGTAGATGAAATTATTAAGTTTTTAAATGGTGGACATAAAGAAGTTCGTTCAGAACTAGAAATAAAAATGTATGAGGCTTCAGAGAAACTAGAGTTTGAACGTGCAAAAGAGTTGCGTGATCAAATTGCTCATATTGATGCGATTATGGAAAAACAAAAGATGATTATGAGTGACTTAGTGGATCGTGATGTGTTTGGATATGCAGTGGATAAAGGATGGATGTGTGTTCAAGTTTTCTTCGTTCGAAAAGGAAAGCTAATTGAACGTGATGTTTCTATGTTTCCAATTTACGATGAACCAGAAGAGGGTTTTTTAACGTTTATCGGCCAATTTTATGAAAACAGTAGTCATTTTAAGCCGAAGGAGATTGTCGTTCCAGGAAGTATAGACTCGGAATTAGTAGAGCGCTTTTTAGAAGTGGAAGCGACGCAGCCGAAACGTGGTAAGAAAAAAGACCTTGTAGAATTGGCAAATAAAAATGCGAAGATTGCTCTTGAAGAGAAGTTTTACTTAATTGAACGTGATGAAGAACGAACGATTAAAGCGGTAGATCATTTAGGGAAGCAGCTTGGGATTGAAACGCCATATCGTATTGAAGCGTTTGATAACTCAAATATTCAAGGAACAAATCCCGTTTCTGCAATGATTGCTTTTATCGATGGGAAACCGGCGAAGAAAGAGTATCGAAAATATAAAATTAAAACGGTTCAAGGACCAGATGATTATGAGTCTATGAGAGAAGTTGTGAGGCGCCGTTATACAAGGGCGCTTAAAGAAAATTCACCTTTACCTGATTTGATTATTATTGATGGAGGAAAAGGCCATCTAGCGGCTGCAAGTGATATTTTAGAGAATGAGCTCGGATTATATATTCCGATGGCAGGTCTTGTAAAAGATGATAAACATAAAACCTCCCATTTAATTATTGGGGATCCACCGGAACCTGTGATGCTTGAGAGAAATAGCCAAGAATTTTATTTATTGCAGCGTATTCAAGATGAGGTGCATCGATTTGCGATTACATTCCATCGTCAATTACATGGGAAATCTGTCATTCAATCAGCATTGGATGATATTCCAGGAATCGGTGATAAACGGAAAAAGGTATTGTTAAAACATTTTGGTTCATTAAAGAAGATGAAAGAAGCTTCTATAGAGGAATTTGTCGAAGCGGGTATGCCGAAAAATGTCGCGGAGACGATTTATACGTATTTAACAGATAAGAAGACGTTGTAGTTTACAACGTCTTCTGTTTTTTGGTATAATTTCTGAAGATTTAAAATAAACGCATCTGAATGAAAATACAAAAAAGTCAACTAAACTGATATGTCTAGTTGACTGTAGGTAATGCTTACACTTCAATGAGATCTTTTATATCCCATTTTACAAGAAATGTAATAGAGTCAGAACGTTTTTTCTTTTCTTCGTATGACTCTGCAACGACGTTCCGTTGCTTTTGGATTTGTTCAGCGATGAATCCGGCTTCTAGTTGATAAGAAGAATGTCGTTTTTGTTTTTGACGTTCTGCGATGAGTGTGCCTTTAAGTTGGAACTGCATTTCACGACGCTTATGTTCAACAATGCTTAAAGTGCCCCAGCCAGCCTTTTCAAAGAACTGAATGACTTCTTCAATTGTTTCTAGCGGATATTTTCTTGCAAGGTTTCTACCAGACCAGTATAAAATACCATCTAAATCGTTGCCGATTAAATCAGGTAGTAATTCTTCACGTAGCAATTCATAAGCGAAGGCGTTCAATGAAACATCTTCTAAAGATGTTGTATCGATTGTATTTTTACTCACAATATTCCCCTCTTTCTATAGGGATTATTATATAACATTTCACATTTATAAAAACAGATTTTTCTTTAGGAAAATCTGAATATATAAGAAGAAAAAAAGAATTGGCAAATTATATGCAAATTATGTATACGTTTTCTTGACGCTTCGACAAAAATAGGAGTAAAATGAACTTGGTATCAAATTATGCTGAAATATTTCGAATAATTTTTTCAGTTTTTCTTATGCCAATAGTGAAAAAACATTATTGTCATAAACTAATCTGAAAACAGCAGTCAAACATTCAAGGGGGGTAATGGGGACATGAAAGGCCGCGAGTATACGTTTCGTAAGTGGCACTCATTAATGGGGGTCATCCCGGTTGGTGTCTTTTTGACGCAACATTTAATTGTAAACAACTTTGCAACACGAGGAGCAGAGGCTTTTAACAAAGCTGCAGGCTTTATGGAGCTCCTTCCATTCCGGTATGCGCTAGAAATTTTCATCATCTTTTTACCGATACTGTACCATGCTATATATGGCTTATATATTGCATTTACAGCTAAGAACAATGCGGTTTCTTACGGTTATTTCCGTAACTGGATGTTCGTTTTCCAAAGAATTTCAGGTATCGTTACGCTGATCTTCATTTCTTGGCATGTCTGGGAAACTCGTATTCAAGCAATGTTAGGTAAAGAGGTAAACTATGATATGATGGCAGATATTTTAAACAATCCAGCTATGTTTGCATTCTACTTAGTTGGTGTTGTTTCAACAATTTTCCACTTTGCAAATGGACTATGGACATTCTGCATCAGCTGGGGAATTACAGTATCTCCACGTTCACAAAGAATCTCTACTTATGTAACATTAGCTATTTTCTTAGGTTTATCTTATGTAGGTGTGAGTGCATTATTAGCGTTCATCGATCCACAGCTAGCAAACCAGTAAGGAGTGGGAGAGCATGAAAGGGAAACTTATAGTAGTCGGCGGTGGCTTGGCTGGCTTAATGGCAACGATTAAAGCGGCAGAAGCAGGAGTAAATGTTGAACTGTTTTCTTTAGTACCAGTAAAACGTTCACATTCTGTATGTGCTCAGGGCGGAATTAACGGTGCCGTAAATACGAAAGGTGAAGGGGATTCTCCATGGATCCACTTTGACGATACAATTTATGGTGGGGACTTCTTAGCGAACCAACCACCAGTTAAAGCAATGTGTGAAGCAGCACCTGGTATCATTCATTTAATGGACCGTATGGGTGTTATGTTCAACCGTACGGAAGAAGGACTTCTTGATTTCCGTCGATTTGGTGGAACGCAACATCACCGTACAGCATTTGCTGGTGCAACAACTGGACAGCAATTACTTTACGCATTAGATGAACAAGTACGTCGTCACGAAGTAGCAGGACTTGTAACGAAATATGAAGGTTGGGATTTCTTACGAGCTGTTGTTGATGATGAAGGTGTGTGCCGAGGAATCGTTGCACAAGACTTACAAACTATGGAGATTAGAAGTTTCGGAGCAGATGCCGTAATTATGGCAACAGGGGGCCCTGGTATCATTTTCGGAAAATCAACAAACTCCATTATCAATACAGGTACAGCAGCTTCTGCTGTATATCAACAAGGCGCATATTATGCAAACGGTGAGTTCATTCAAATTCACCCAACGGCAATTCCTGGAGACGATAAATTACGTCTTATGAGTGAATCTGCACGTGGTGAAGGTGGACGTGTTTGGACATATAAAGATGGTAAACCATGGTACTTCTTAGAAGAAAAATATCCGGCTTACGGAAACCTTGTACCTCGTGACATCGCGACGCGTGAAATCTTTGATGTTTGCGTAGAGCAAAAACTAGGTATTAACGGTGAAAACATGGTGTACTTAGATCTTTCTCATAAAGATCCAAAAGAACTAGATATTAAACTAGGTGGAATTATTGAAATCTATGAGAAATTTACAGGGGATGATCCTCGTAAACTACCGATGAAAATCTTCCCAGCTGTTCACTATTCAATGGGCGGACTATGGGTTGATTATAAACAGATGACAAATATTCCAGGTTTATTTGCAGCAGGTGAGTGTGATTATTCTATGCACGGTGGTAACCGTCTTGGTGCGAACTCACTATTATCAGCAATTTATGGTGGTATGGTAGCAGGACCAAACGCAATTGAATATATGAAAGGTCTTTCTAAATCATCTGATGCTGTTTCATCTACTGTATATGAGCAAAATGAATTAATCGAAACAGAGAAATTTAACAATATTTTAACGATGGATGGTAACGAAAATGCGTATGTTCTTCATAAAGAGCTTGGAGAATGGATGACAGATAACGTTACAGTAGTTCGTGAAAATAAAAAATTATTAGAAACAGATGCGAAAATTGAAGAATTAATGGCTCGTTACAAACGTATTAACATTAACGATACAGCAAGATGGAGTAACCAAGGTGCTTCATTTACACGCCAACTTGCAAATATGTTTGAGTTAGCACGTGTTATTACAATTGGCGCATATAACCGTAATGAGAGCCGTGGGGCGCATTACAAACCTGAATTCCCAAATCGTGATGATGCAAACTTCTTAAAAACTACGATGGCAAAATTTGAGGGAGAAGGAAATGCACCAGCATTCCATTACGAGGACGTTGATATTTCATTAATTAAACCGCGTAAACGTGATTATTCTTCAAAACACGATGTAGCTGCTAAGGGTGAAGAGAAGGGGGATAAACAACATGTCTGAGAAAACAATCCGCCTCATCATTACGAGACAAGACGGGCCAGATGCGCAAGCGTTTGACCAAGAGTTTGAAATTCCATATCGTCCGAATATGAATATTATCTCAGCACTTATGGAAATCCGTCGTAATCCCGTTGATTCAAAAGGGAACCAAACAACTCCGATTGCATGGGATATGAACTGCTTAGAGGAAGTATGTGGTGCATGTTCGATGGTGATTAACGGAAAACCACGTCAATCATGTACGGCACTTATCGATCAATTAGAGCAACCAATTCGCTTAAAACCGATGAAGACATTCCCGGTTGTACGTGACTTGCAAGTTGATCGTAGTCGCATGTTTAATGCTCTAAAACGCGTTAAAGCGTGGATTCCAATTGATGGTACGTATGACCTAGGTCCAGGACCAAGAATGCCTGAGAAAAAGCGTCAATGGGCTTATGAGCTTTCAAAATGCATGACATGTGGTGTTTGCTTAGAATCATGTCCAAACGTAAACAGTAAGTCTGATTTTATTGGACCAGCACCGTTATCACAAGCTCGCTTATTCAACTCACATCCAACGGGTGAAATGCATAAAGCAGATCGCTTACGTGCAATTATGGGAGATGGAGGACTAGCAAACTGTGGTAACTCTCAAAACTGTGTGCAATCATGTCCGAAGGGTATTCCTTTAACAACTTCAATTGCGGCATTAAACCGTGATACAACAATTCAATCGTTCAAAGATTTCTTTGGTAGCGATAATAACTATTAATAAATATTGCCTCTTCATATCGAAGAGGCAATATTTATAACTTTATTTTTCTGTTTATTCTGTTTATTTAAAGGTGAAAAGGGGAGATAACAATGAAGAGGATTTCTTATATTGAAGACTTTGAGCAATGGGAAAGTGGTTTTTCGTTTTACAACCCTGTAAAGGTTCGTTTTGGTGAAGTAGATATGTTTGGACATGTAAATAATGTCGTTGCTTTTACTTATTTTGAAGAAGCTCGTATTGCGTTGTTTAAAGAACTTGGATTTATGCAAGAGTGGACACATGCATCATCAGAAACGATGATCGTTGTTGCGGATTTACAATGTAATTTTATTAAGCAAATATATTTTGATGAACAGCTGAAGGTGTATGTAAAGGCAGGATCGGTCGGGAATTCTTCTTTAGATTTACATTATATGGTGAAGAATGCAGCAGGAGAGGTTTGTTTAGTAGGTCGTGGAATGATGGTTCAAGCGTCGAAAAAAACAGGAAGAGGCGAACCATGGCCTGAAGAATGGAAGAAGAAATTACTACAATAATAGAGTGAAAGAAAAA
The DNA here is from genome assembly GCF_001563515.1 of Bacillus sp. JH7. NCBI lineage: Bacteria > Bacillati > Bacillota > Bacilli > Caryophanales > Bacillaceae > Bacillus > Bacillus sp. JH7. The sequence goes on from NZ_LPUS01000001.1 coordinate 343,211, forward strand.
TAAGAGAGCAATTTGCTCTCTTATTTTTTGTCTTCCATCGCTTCTTCTAATGTTAAGTGATGTTTATATAGGTATGTAGCGTATGGATTACCAACGTAGCGTAAGTGCCATGGTTCATATGCATATTCTGTTGTATCTGTTTTATCTTCTAAGTAACGAATGACAAAGCCGAATTCATGAGCGTGTTCTGCGACCCATTTTCCTTCTGCTGTCTCTCCGAAGATAGGCTCTAATTGAAATTTAGCTGATTTTGAACTAATATCCATTGCTAAACCCGTTTGGTGTTCACTTGTACCAGGAATTGCGCTTACCGAATTAGCTTCGGCTTTTCCTTGGCGTCTAACGTATGTATCATGCAACGATTTTTGGCGTTTGTATGAACGATAACCAGATACAGCTGTAAGATCAAGTCCTTCTTTTTTCGCAGCTTTAAACATGTTTTCAAGTGCCTCTGCAGCATCTTTTCGCAGCAATGTTTTTTCTTTATCTTTTGGACTAATAAATGGTACATTTGGTCTCGTTAAGTCTTCAGGAATGTATCCATCTGGTAGTTTTCGATGTTTATTAATTAAGACAAGATTAGATTTGGGATTTGTTACCACTGAAAAGTCATTGTCTATTTTCTTTGCATTATGATCAGCTTTTGGAAAAGCAGGAATCTCTTCTTTTTTATGGTTATTATGCTTTTGACTTTCGACAGCTTTTGCTTCATTATGTAGTGGTGTTTTAGAACCAAAGTAAGCGAAAGATGTGATCCCGATTACAATAGTAGTGGCAGAAATAATTATTATCTTTTTCATGATGCCTTGTAATCACAGTCCCTTCTTAATAAAATGTGTAATGTTTTTTTTATTATAAATCTAGTTTGTTGGAAAAGGAATATAAGAGTCATAACGTAATAGAAATGCAAAGAAAATGTCAGAAAATGTGTGAATTTGTAGTATTTTTTTATATAATTCATTTCTTATCTTTCATGAAATGCATTTTTTATGTAATATATATACATAAGAAGATGTAGCGATTATCGAGAATAGAGAACTTCTTGTATAGACTGGGAGTGAATGGGAATGGATTTTGCAACAATTATTGGACTTATTTTAGGATTTGTAGCAGTGGTAGTAGGGATGGTCGTCAAGGGCGCTGACATAACAGCCTTATTAAATCCTGCCGCAGCATTAATTATTTTTATTGGTACATTTGCTGCAGTATGTATTGCATTTCCGATGAATCAACTAAAAAGGGTTCCAAAACTATTTAAAGTTCTTTTTGGTTCAAATAAAAAGGATTTAAGTTATGAACAGTTGCTAGAATTATTTGTTCATTGGACATCTGAAAGTAGAAAATACGGTATTTTGTCTTTAGAGCAACAATTAGACAAAATTCAAGATGAATTTCTTTTGCGCGGTATGAAATTTGTGATTGATGGCGTATCCGCAGAAGATTTGGAGCAGATTTTGGAATCTGAATTAGAGGCAATTGAAGAAAGACATGCAAAGGGAGCTGCTATTTTTTCACAAGCTGGTACGTATGCACCGACATTAGGAGTTTTAGGTGCTGTTATCGGTCTTGTAGCTGCGCTTGGTAACTTAACTGATATTGAAAAGTTAGGTCATGCTATTTCGGGTGCGTTTATTGCAACGATTTTTGGTATTTTTTCAGGTTATGTATTATGGCATCCATTTGCAAATAAGTTAAAGCAAAAATCTTCAGCTGAAATTGAGAAAAAACGTTTAATCATTGATTGTTTATTAATGTTACAAGAAGGTACATATCCGTTTATTATGAAGAACCGCATTTTAGGTGCACTTTCTGCAACTGAGCGTAAAAAGCTAGAAAAAGGAGCAGAAAAAAATGCGGAGTAAGAAAAATAGAAGAGGCAAAAAGAAAAAACATGATGAGCATATCGATGAAACATGGTTAATCCCATATTCTGATATGTTAACGTTGTTATTTGCATTGTTTATCGTTTTATTCGCAATGAGTAGTATAGATGCTGCGAAGTTTAAACAGATGGCAGTTGCTTTTCGAAGTGAATTAGCTGGGGGAACAGGTAACAAAGAATTTTTAAGTGATCAAAAGCCAAATGATGAAAAAGAATTATCAGCAAGTAGCCTTGAGGCAGAACAAACAAAAAAACAAGAAGAAGCTAGAGCTAAAGAAAAAAAAGAGATGGATGAATTGAAAGCATTACAAAAAAAGATTGATCAATATATTAATGAAAAACAATTATCCTCTTCTTTTCAAACTAAATTAACTGAAAAGGGATTAATGGTGACAATATTAGAAAATATACTGTTTGATTCGGGGAAAGCAGATGTGAAATTAGAATCTTTAGGGATTGCAAAAGAGATGTCTAGCTTACTTGTTTCAGCGTCACCTCGTGAAATTACAGTATCGGGTCATACGGATAATGTCCCTATTGCCAATGCGCAGTTTGCGTCGAATTGGGAATTAAGTACGCAGCGGGCAGTTAATTTTATGCAAGTATTACTGCAAAATAAAGAATTACAACCAGAAAAATTTAGTGCGATTGGATACGGAGAATACCGTTCAATTGCTCCAAACGATACACAAGAAGGAAAGGCAAAGAATAGACGTGTGGAAGTATTTATCTTGCCTTTAACAGAGAAAGTAAAATAAAAGAGGATGGCGAATGCCATCCTCTTTTATTTTACTTCAAATGATTTTAAGTTGTCGCGACGGATTTTATCTTTTTCTGCATCTGATTTTTTGAAATCATAATCATATAAAGCGCCTTCCCAATCGCCATACATTGGATTCGGGAAAATAATGAATTTCTCACCAAATTGTGCTTTTGAATCTGCTACTGTTTGGTTACGATCTTTTACAGATTTTCCATCAAAACCTGTGAAATCAGATAAGTTATCACCGAAGAATAAGACAATATCATGGGTTTGAGAAACGAGTTCACGGCGTTTTTCTTTTCCTTTTTCTTTCGGATCTTGTAGTAATATATGTTCTTTCGTTGCTTGAGGAGCACCTACACGCTCAAGATTTTTAATTGTTGCATCTAGTTGATTCGTTTTACGATTTGAGATGTAGTAAATATCTACACCTTTAGACTCTGTATATTTTAAGAAATCAATTGCACCTGGAAGGGCTTCAGCCTCAGCTTTGTTAATCCAATCATCCCATTTGTAAGGATAGCCTTTGCCTGTTTTTACGCTCATTGCTTGATGAGGACTGTTATCTAAAACAGTTTCGTCTAAATCAAGCACGATAGCAGGTTTTTTCTCTGTCCCTTTTGCAAGAATTGCATCAAGCTTTAATTGACCAATGTTGTACCCTTGGTAGTAAAGTGCTTTCGTTTCACCGGCTGTTTGATACCATAAATCAGCCATTAATTGTTGTTCTGTTAATTTTACTTTCTCTTCTTTTGCCACTGTTTTCTCTGGTGTTCCTGAACATGCTACAAGTGATGTAGATAGAACCGCTACAGATAATAAAGTGGTAATGCCCCTTTTCATCTTCATATGTATCCTCCTTGATGTTAGAAAATCATTTTATATTATATATTAAAATATAATATTTTTATATGAACATTTGCATATTGTCTTTTGTATATATAGTAGTATGTCCTATATTAGAAAGATGAGCAAAATAATAATAGTTGTTTTGACAATTTTTATTGTCGTAATGACAATTATAATTGACAAAAAGAACTTTGTTATTTACAATTTTAACTAAATAGAACAAATGATGGATTCATGACGATGTTTACATATAAGAGGATGAAGCGCGGTGCTATATTTTGTCTTGAATAAACATAGTCTTTGAAAGAGAGTACGAATGATACTAAAGGGGAGGCTTTATACTTGAGTTTACAAATTCAAAACTTAACGAAACAATTTGGGGAATCAAAAGCAGTTAACGGTTTGCAAATTTCGTTACCAAAAGGTGAAGTACTAGGGTTACTTGGACGAAATGGTGCAGGGAAAACAACAACAATCAAAATGCTCCTCGGATTATTAACGCCTAATGAAGGTTCGATTACATGGGATGGAAAAGCATTTGGAAATAGTGGTGTAACAATTGGGTATTTACCAGAAGAAAGAGGTTTATATACAAAAAGTAGAGTAATAGATCAGCTGCGATATTTTGGTAGATTAGAAGGAATGTCGAAGAAAGAAGTGGATCACGCTATTGATCACTGGTTAGAGCGTTTAGCGATACCAGAATATAAATTTAAAACGGCTGGAGAGCTTTCAAAAGGGAATCAGCAAAAAATCCAATTAATTGCTGCTCTTCTTCATAATCCGGAACTTCTCATTTTAGATGAACCATTCAGCGGCCTCGATCCAGTTAATGCTGGGATGTTAGCTAGTATTATTGAAGAACAAGTACAGAGCGGAAAGACGATTATTTTATCAAGTCATCGTATGGAACAAGTAGAGGCTTTTTGCCAACATGTATGTATTTTGAAAAAAGGTGAAGCAGTCGTAAAAGGACAGCTAAGTGATATTAAGAAAGAATACGGTTTCCGTAATTTAACGATTGAAGATACAGTAGAGAATGAAAAGGGATTAGAAGCTATACATGTATCGTATGAAAAACAACAAGGCCTTCTTTATGTGAAAGTACAAGACGATGCGGAAGCTCTCAAGATTTTGCAACAGTTGCAAGAGCAAGGTGTTAGCTTACGACAATTCAAAATGTTAGAGCCGACGTTAAACGAAATCTTTGTAGAGAGGGCGAAATAACGATGCGTAAATTTTCTCACGTATTTTCATTTTATTTTAGGGAAGCATTTTTATCTAAAAAATCATTAATTACGAGTGCGATTTTATTTTTAGTTGTGTTTGGGATTTTTGCATTTAATCATTTTACTTCAGGCGATGATAAAAATAAGGATAAAGATAAAATTGCAGTTGTAGTAGAGAGTTCCACATATAAAGTACAAAAAGATGAGCTAAATAAGCTATTGCCATCAGCAAAAATAACAATTGGTTCAAAGGATGATTTTGATAAACTGCATAAGCAAGTAGAAGAAGGCGATTTAGATGGTCTATTCCATGTGACGGAAAAGGATGGGGCTCCATCGATTACATATATGTATAATGGATTTCCAAGCCAAGCAACTTCTGCAATTATGGCAGGATATTTAAAGCAACAATATACGATGGTGACGATTGCCAAAAATAATGTTTCAACAGAAATTGCACAGCAATTACAAACAGAAATTCAAGTAAAGCAAGAAGCGATAAAAGATCGTACATCTTCTTTCGGAATTGCCTATTTCTTTACATTTGCTTTATATATGTTTATTGTAGCGTTCGGAAATACAATCGCAATGAATATTGCATCTGAAAAGGCGTCACGTGTAATGGAAGTAATGCTTCCGAAAGTGAAGCCTCTTACGATGATGTATGCGAAAATTTTAGCGGTTGTTTCAACGGCGTTATTGCAACTTGTCATATTGGCGTGTGGTTATCTTATTCCATATTTGTTAGGTTGGGTCGATTTAGAAAGTGCCTCACTATTTGGTATTCCAATTGACTTTACGAAATTAGATGCAAAGGTTATCAGCATGTTTCTTGTTTATTTCATTACGGGATATTTACTTTATGCGATGATGTATGCTGCTGCTGGAGCTGTCGTGTCTAAGACGGAGGATTTACAAGCGGTATCTTTCCCGGTAATGATTTTAATTATGGCTGCATTCTTTATTAGTATTAAATCATTAAGTGATCCGAATAGTACTATCGTCGTTGTAAGTTCTTACGTTCCATTTTTTACACCGATGGTTACCTTCTCACGTATTGTAGCTGGTGAAGCAGGTATGCTAGAAATTACGATAACATTAGCAGTCTTATTGGCGACAATTGCGGTATTAAATGCTGTTACAAGTCGCATTTACGTAAACGGCGTAATGAATTACTCAGATAAAGTGAAATTTAAAGATTTAGCGAAATTTATAAAGCGTCAATAATGAGAGAAAAGCATGATTTCCTATTGAAATCATGCTTTTTCTTTATGTATAAATTAAAAATAGTATATAATGATAAGAGTCGTCTTTTAATAGAATGAATAAAAAGGAGGGTGTGCAGATGGGGATTAGTAGTCGTTTTACAGTAGGTGTTCATATGCTGACATTACTTGCGATAGATCGAAACTCTCGCTGTACCTCTGAATGGATTGCCGGTAGTGTGAATACAAATCCAGTTGTGATTCGTCGCATTACAGGAATGTTGAAGAGAGCAGGACTTGTTGATGTACAAGCTGGTAAAGGTGGTACGACACTTGCTCGAGATTTAGAAGAAATTACATTACTTGATGTATATAAAGCAGTGGAAGTTGTAGAAGAAGGACAGCTATTTTCCTTCCATGAAAATCCCAACATTGAATGTCCAGTAGGAGCTAATATTCAATCAGTATTAGAAATTATTTTAATGCAAGCGCAAGAAGCGATGGAAAACGTACTTGCAAATGTAACGGTAGATCAATTAGTTACAAATTTAAAGTCTAAAATGAAAGAATAAAAAAAGCGAGCTTCCTCATAATGAGGGCTCGCCTTTTTTTATTCAGAAATATTGAAAATTCTATTTTTCAGTATTTAAAATGAATTTACCTACGATAGCTGCGAAGATACCACCAAGAATTGGTGCTACGATGAATACCCATAGTTGAGAAAGTGCTTCTCCACCAACAAATAAAGCTGGTGCGATACTACGAGCTGGGTTAACAGATGTTCCAGTTAACGGAATTCCTAATAAGTGAATTAAAACTAATGTGAAACCAATTACTAGTCCAGCTAAAGAAGAACTTCCTTTTTTACCTGTTACAGCAACGATAACTAAAATAAATACGAAAGTTAAAATGAACTCAACTAAAAATGCTCCAGATAAACCAAGAGTTCCGAAACCATTTTGTCCTAAATTATCTAAAGGTGTTTTAGCAGATTTTAAAATTGTTACTAACGTTGCAGTTCCTAATAAACCACCTAAAATTTGAGCTAATACATAATAACAAAGTTCCATAGCGTTCATTCGTTTGTTGATGAACATAGCTACTGATACTGCTGGGTTAATGTGACATCCAGAAATTGTTCCGATGCTATATGCCATAGCTACAATAGATAAGCCGAAAGCCATAGCGATTCCTAATGTTCCAATTCCTTCAATTCCGCCGCCAGTGACAGCTACTCCAGTTCCGAATAATACAAGTACAAATGTACCAATAAATTCAGCGATTGCTTTTTTTAACATAATTTACCTCCTATTAATGCGCATGAAACGTATTATAACATAAGTTTTAGTATAAACAGCCAATGAAATACTATTCTGATAAGGCGAAATAGGGGGACAATAAAAAAGAGTATGGTTCATCTCTATAGAACCATACCCTTTTTTTATGCCGATTTTTTCTGTTTAACGACTGGAACAGAACGGTTTAAAATACTATTTGCAACCATTCCTAACATGATAATAATCATTCCGATGAGAGAAAGTCCTCCAGGGAGTGAACCATTTAAGAAAATGATTTCTCCAAGTACGGTAAAGACCATCGTTCCAGCTTGTGTTGCTTCAACAGCTCCAAGTAGAGCGAGGTTATCTTTTGCTAAGTCAGTAGCAAAGAAAAATGTCATCGTTGCAATAACGCCGGAACATAATGCTAACAAAAATCCTTGAAGCATTTGGTTGGATGTTGGAATGCCAGTAGTAGAAAATCCGTATATACCAAGCAAAATTGTTATAGGAAGACTTCCAATTGCCATTCCTAATACACGTTGGAACGTATCAAGGCGTCCACCAACAAGCTCCATCATTTTTCGGTTACCGAACGGATATAAGAAAGCGGCTAATACGACAGGTAAAAAACCTGAAATGAACTGAGTCATTGTAATATGGCCTGCGGCAGTTGCTTGCATACAAATTACACCAAGTAAAATAAATAATGCAACATATAAGCTACGAAGTGGAATTTTTCCACGCACAAGTTTCGTACCTGATTTTGTTTCTATTTTCACGAAAAATAGTGGTGATAGTAGTAAACCAGCTAAAATCGTAACTTGCCAAGTTCCAGCAACGAGCCAAGCTGGAGAAAAGACAGCTGCGAAACTTAATAAAGAATAAAAACCAATACCGGCAACAGAACCCCATCCGATCCATGCCAATGGATGTTTTTTTAACTCTTCCCATAATCCCCTAAAGTTTTTGCGAAATAAAACGATAAGGAATAAAATAGGAAGAGCAAATAAAAAACGGAAGGAAGCTGTCCAAGCCCAGCTCGTTCCAGATACATTCATTGCTCTATTAATAATAAAGGTTGCAGAAAAAAAGGCCGATGATAAAAGACCTAATAAAATTGCGCGCATGAAGTATAGCACTCCTTTCGGAAATAAATAATTATGTATAGTATGATATACTTTTATTCATTAAAAGTAAACTATTTTATATTTTAAGGTGGTTTTATATATGAAAGAAAATGAAGATATGCAAACGAAAGAAGTCATTCAACAAGTTGGACAGTTATTGAGACAAATTCGAAATGAACAGAAATTAAGTTTAGAAGAATTAGCCCATAAAACAGGAGTTAGTAAATTAACATTAGGAAAGATCGAAAGAGGGGAAACAAATCCGACACTAGCTGTCATTTGGAAAATAACGAAAGGGTTATCAATTCCTTTATCCAGATTAATGGTTGTTGGAGAACCTGTAGCTGTTGCGCGCTGTGGAGAAGGATTTGCAGTAGATGAAGGACAAGCGTGGCATTTAGAAACGATGTTCCGTTATACGAAAGAAACAGGGATGGAAATGCACCGTGCTTGTTTACGATCAAATAGTATATATGAGCCAGAAGCTCATCATGAAGGTGCGATTGAGCTTGTAACGGTAATGAAAGGGAAAGTGTCTATTCAAGTGGAGAATGATGTATACGAATTAAATGAGTTTGATTCCATTCAATTTGAAGCGAATAAGAAGCATATTTATAAAAATGAAGAAGAAGAAGTGGCGGTATTACATTTAACGATGAAATATTCTTCATGAAAAAATCACCTATAGGATTCTATAGGTGATTTGCTCTTCTTAAGTATGTGAAATAATGCCGTTAGTACGAACGTGGCATAAGTAATAAACAAATGAAATAAACTAAAAATCCTGTCCCAAAACATAAAACAGCAATAACCCAAATGATACGAATAAGAGTAGAGCTAATATCAAAATATTCTCCTAAACCACCACATATACCAAATAGCATTTTATCAGTTTCGGATTTACATAACTTTTTTGACATATTCCAATCAACTCCTTTTTATATCAAACTGCATACTTTTATTCTATATGGAAATTTATGAGAAGACTATGGGGTTGTATTACATTTTTTTGTGAGAAGTGATCGTATTAATTGTCTTAATTTTCAGTGGATATTAAACTTGTAGTTATGAGGTGATTTTTAATAAAGGGTGGGGAAATAGAGATGACAGTATATTGGTTGACTAACGTAATGCTTGAATCAGGATATACATATGAAGAAGAGAGAATTTCACAAACAGAAACAGAATTATGCAGTTTACTTATTGAAGATGGTCGAATTAAAAAAATTATAAAAGGGATTGTTCAAGAGGAAGATATAGTAACTTTTGATGCTAAGAACTTATTAATGTTGCCAGCTTTCAAAGAGATGCACATTCACATTGATAAAACATATTATAGTGGCCCATGGAAAGCTTGTATGCCAGCAGAAAGTATTTTTACACGTTTTAATGAAGAAGAAAAAATTTTACCAAAGCAATTAGCGACTGCCCGAAATAGAGCGGAAAATATGCTAGAGTTACTACTGCAAAATGGTGCAACGAATATTAGAACGCATTGTAATGTCGATCCGATTATTGGGCTTGGTAATCTGGAGGCGACGTTAGCGGCATTAGAAACATATAAAAATCGAGTGTCTAGTAGAATTGTTGCGTTTCCGCAACATGGATTATTGCGCAGTGATTCTGTGCAACTCGTGAAAGATGCGATGCGTATGGGTGCTCATCTAGTCGGAGGAGTAGATCCAGCTACAGTAGATAATGACATTGAAAAGTCATTACATACAATTATGGATATCGCAGTAGAATTTAATGCGGATGTTGATATTCATTTGCACGATGCGAATAATCTTGGAACGTTTACGATGAAGAGATTGGCAAGTTTAACAGAAGAAGCAGGATGGCAAGGCCGTGTAACGATTAGTCATGCACTTGGACTTGGTGGTGTTACTGATAAAGAGGCTGAAGAAGTGGCAGAAAGACTCGCAAATGTAAATATTGATATTACTTCAACAGTGCCAATTGGTAAACAAGTAATCCCAATTCCGTTATTAGATAAAAAAGGTGTTAAAGTTGCATTAGGCAATGATAGCATTACAGATCATTGGTCACCGTTTGGAACAGGTGATATGCTTCAAAAGGCGAATCGATTAGCAGAGCGTTTTGGGTGGAGTGACGAAAGGTCTTTAGGAAAAGCACTCCGCTTTATTACAGGAGGAAAAGAAACGTTAAATAATGAAGGGAAGCGAGTATGGCCGAATGTAGGGGATGAAGCGAGCTTTGTTTTGACGAATGCGACATGCGCTGCTGAAGCAGTAGCGCGTCAAACAGAAAAACGTTTAGTCGTGTATAAAGGAAATATTGTTGTTGGAAGTTTAAATGAGGTGGAATTAAATAATCTTGTGTAGAAGAATCGTTTAAATATTTTGAGGAGGGTTCTAATGGTGAGTATAGAACTCTTCTTTTTTATTCTTACAATATATTTTTATAGGAAAGCTAGAAGGGATGAAAAAATTGGACAATCAACATAACCAAAATCATATTATGGGAACTTTGCAATGGTTTATATTTTTATTAGCAAATTCAATCGCACTACCAATTGTCGTTGGCGGATTATTTCATCTTACGACGGAAGAAATATTTTATTTAATGCAGCGTACGTTTTTTGTAGTTGGTATATCTTCTTTTTTACAAGGGTGGCTTGGGCATAGACTGCCAATTGCGGATGGGCCGGCTGGATCTTGGGTTGGTGTATTTACCGTACTTGCTTATGCAACGGCCGGACAGGATCAATTACATAGTACACTGCAAATTTTAGAATTAGGAATGATAATCTCCGGTGTTATTTTAATAGGATTAGGAGTAACTGGTTTTATAGGACGTATTTTATTTTTATTTACGCCGCTTGTGACAGGGACGTTTTTACTTTTATTATGTTTACAATTAAGTGGTGTATTTTTAAAAGGAATGTTAGGAATTACAGCTACTATTTCTCAAATCGACGGATTTACAGCAATGATCGCGTTTAGTATATTTCTGTTCGTTATTATACTATCTAATTTTGGAAAAGGCTTTGTCAAAAGTTATGCAGTTTTAATAGGATTAATTAGTGGGTGGATTATTTTTCTCATTGCAGGAAAAGTGACAATCCCATCTCAAGTAACTCATTTTGTGCAACTTCCACATATATTTGCTTGGGGACTTCCAAAATGGAATACAGGTATGGCTGTATCAAGTTTCGTTATGGTATGTATTTTAGTTTCGAATACGGTGGCAGCTATTATAGCAATTAATCAAGCAACTATTCATAAAGCGACTATTGAACAAAAACAGTTGAAAGATGGAACATGGGTTGGGGGGATTTCACATCTCATCTCTTCTGTATTTTCAACTGTAGGTGTCGTTCCGTTACCAGCAACGGCAGGATTTATACGTTTAACAAAACAAAAGTATATACGATCGTTCTTAATGGCATGTGCGTTACTAGTCGTAATGTCTCTTTTTCCAAGTATTATTCGTTACTTAGCATCTTTACCATCAGCTGTGGCATCGGCTGTTTTAATGGCTTCGTTCGTACAGTTAATTGGAATTGGATTTAATAATATAAAACAAGTGCCGATGAGTGAAAGGAATGTAACGATTTTAGGCGTTGCAGTATTATTTGGCAGCGGCGTTATGTTTTTACCGTCTGGAGCACTCCAATCCTTGCCGTCTGTTATGCAATATATATTCGGTAATGGTTTATTTGTAGGTACGGTTGTAAGTATATTGCTAGAACAAATATGGCGCGTTGGAAAGTAAGTGGATAAAAAGAGTGTACGCACTGTATAAAAGTCTAAAATAACATAGGAAATAAAGCCCATTTTCATTCACCACCTGCACATTTCGTTCATACAATATCTTGACTAAATAAACACCCAACTTACACATACACAGCTCTGGCTTAAGCAAGGAGGGTTATACCAGTTGAAGGAAAAAGCGTATCAATCTAAACCTTTACTCACAAAGAGAGAGAGAGAAGTATTTGAATTGCTGGTTCAAGATAAAACAACGAAGGAAATTGCAGGTGAACTTTTTATAAGTGAAAAGACAGTTCGCAACCACATCTCAAACGCAATGCAAAAGCTAGGGGTTAAAGGACGTTCACAAGCAGTTGTGGAGCTTCTTCGTATGGGAGAGCTCGAATTATAAGAAAGCAGCCGACTTTTATATAAAAGTCGGCTATTTTTTGTTTGCTTCACTTGCTATATGAATGATAAGAACACTCCATACATAAATAGGTAATAAGGAGGGGATATGTTGAAAAGGATACTGTTAGTTTCAACAAGTGCTCATGATATGAATGGACACCCGACTGGTTTGTGGCTGGAAGAGCTCGCAGCTCCTTATCATGTATTTAAAAAGGCTAAGTTTGATGTTGATATTGTGTCAATAAAAGGTGGGAGAGTACCTATAGATAGAGTGTCTATTCCGAATGGTATACCTCGCGAATTCAAGCATGTAGCTTCTTTATTGCAAAATACGAGGCCGATTTCAAATGTTCATTTTTCGGATTATGATGCGGTTTTATTTGGTGGTGGGCACGGGGCGATTGTAGATTTTCCAGGTAATCCATATGTAGCAAATTTGATTGAGAATATGTATAACAATAACCGGATTGTAGCGGCTGTTTGTCACGGAGTAAGCTCCTTAGTCGGTGTGAAAAATCAGGATGGCTCGTTTTTTGTTGCGGGTAAGCGTATAACAGGTTATACAAACGATGAAGAAAGAGCTGTACATTTAGAAAAGCGCGTTCCGTTTTTGCTAGAAAGTAAGTTGAAAGAAGAAGGAGCTTTGTTTTATGTAGCCCCCAATTTTACGCCGCATGTAGTAGTAGATGGTCATTTAATTACAGGACAAAATCCACAGTCTAGCGTGGAAATAGGTAAGGCTATAAAAAGGGCTGTAAATAAATTATCGTCATTTTAATTTCTGCTCATTTCTTCTTATTAATGGGAATGTCTTCTTTTCAAAAAAAGATGGAGCAATGAATATGCACTTTATATAGAAGAAACCGACTTTCTTATAGAAGGTCGGTTATTTTTCTATCTTGCAAATTACGAAAAAAAGGAGCAAAATAAAAAAGGTCCTAGTCTATACATGGGCAAATGAAAATTTTCATACAGAAGCATTTGAAGTGAGCGAACTTAAAGTGTGTAAAATATAATGATAAACATAAAAGATGATGAATGAGAAAACGGGTGATGAAGTTGAATAGAGCAATCGGTGTTATCGATTCAGGAGTTGGCGGTTTAACAGTAGCGAAGGAATTAATTCGTCAGTTGCCGAAAGAGCGTATCATATATTTAGGAGATACAGCACGTTGTCCTTATGGTCCACGTTCTCGAGAAGAAGTACGTCAATTTACGTGGGAAATGACGGAGCATTTACTAGATTTAAATATTAAAATGTTAGTTATTGCGTGTAATACAGCAACTGCAGTTGTATTAGAAGAGATGCAAAAACAATTACCAATTCCAGTAGTAGGAGTTATTCACCCAGGATCACGTACAGCTTTAAAAGTGACAAACACGTATCACGTTGGGATTATTGGAACGATTGGAACGGTGAAAAGTGGTGCATACGAAGAGGCGTTAAAGTCTATTAATAACCGTGTTATGGTAGAAAGTTTAGCTTGTCCACCTTTCGTTGAACTTGTAGAGAGTGGGAATTTCGAAAGTGAAATGGCGTATGAAGTTGTAAGAGAAACGCTGCAACCACTGAAAAGTACCGATATTGATACACTTATATTAGGTTGTACACATTATCCGATTTTAGGACCTGTTATTAAAAAAGTAATGGGAGATAAAGTGCAACTAATTAGTTCTGGTGATGAAACAGCACGTGAAGTAAGTACAATCTTATATCATAGTAAAATGTTGAATGAAGGAGAAGAACAAAGCGATCATCTCTTCTTAACAACAGGAAAAATAGGCTTGTTTAAAGAAATTGCATCAAAATGGTTTGGTCAACCGATTGAAAATGTGAAGCATATTCATTTAGAAAAAGAATAATAGTAGAATTTATATAAGTGAGCTCCTGAGAAATCAGGAGCTTTTGTTTTATCTTGCTATTTGCTGGGTAGTAAGACCCCTGCTGATTAAAGTTTCAATTTATAAGAGGCACAGCTTGTTCTAAAACGTGAAACAGTTCGTATACATAATAGTACAAACTTAGATTTTAGGGGGGAATGGCATGCCTAAATCCACTTTTAAATGGGTTGTTGGTGCTACTGTGAGCGCTGTTTTACTAACAGGGTGTGGCTTTATAAATCAAGAGAAAGCAACTGAACAAATTGATCCGCCAAAACAAGTTACGTATACAGAGGGTGGGAAGAAAGAAGTAGCTAAAAAAGATAAGCAAGGGCAAATGGTAAATAGAGAACTATACCTTGTTGATAAAAATGGTTATGTTGTACCACAAACGTTAGCTATACCTACTCCGAAAGCGAATGAGACTGTGAAGCAAACGTTAGAATACCTTGTGAAAGATGGACCGGTAACGAATTTATTACCAAATGGGTTTCGTGCAGTCATTCCGGCGAATACAACAATGACCTTAGATTTGAAAAAGGACGGAACGGCAGTTATTGATTTCTCTAAAGAAATGAAAAACTATGCGAAAGAAGAAGAGCGTCAAATCGTTGAATCTATAGCTTGGACGTTGACGCAATTTACAGAGATAAAACAAGTGCAGTTCCAAATAAATGGTGAGAAATTGGCAAAAATGCCTGTTGGTGGTACACCGCTTGGTGAAGGAGTGAGCCGTGCAAATGGTATTAACTTCGATGATGAACAAGTAACAGATGTAACAAATACAAAACCAGTCACACTGTATTTTATGGCGCAAAATAATAATAAACAGCAATACTACGTACCAGTTACACGCCGCGTTGCAGAAGGTAAAGAAAATGACTATGCAACAATTATAGATGAACTTGTAAAAGGTCCGATCCATCAATCGCTCCTGAATGATTTTAATCCAGGCGTTAAGCTTATTACGAATCCGAAATTACAAGACGGAAATCTTACATTAAACTTTAATGAAAATATATTTGTAAACCCAGATAAAAATATGATCTCAAATTACGTATTGAAGTCGTTAGTTTTATCTTTAACAGAAAAGAAAGGTGTGAAAAATATTTCTATTGAAGTGAATGGAAAAGCAAATCTTATAGATGAAAAGGGCGGAAAGTTAATAAAACCTGTAGATCGTCCAGAAAACGTGAATACAGGTAGTTTTTAATCGTCAATAATTTGATATACTTAAGTAAGAAAGAGGAATTGCTTTTTGGGTTCCTCTTCTTTTATTGTATACATATCATACATTTAAATTTGGCTATACTAACAAGTAGTTATGAGGAGGTTATTTTTATGCGAGTAGATGGTAGAGAGAAAACAGAATTACGCCATATACATATTCATACGAATTATTTAAAACATCCAGAAGGATCAGTGTTAATTGAGGTTGGGGATACAAAGGTAATTTGCTCAGCGACAATTGAAGAGCGTGTCCCGCCATTTATGCGTGGAGAAGGAAAGGGCTGGGTAACAGCTGAATATGCGATGATTCCACGTGCGACAGAACAACGTACAATTAGGGAGTCAAGCAAAGGGAAAGTAACAGGACGTACAATGGAAATCCAGCGCTTAATAGGACGAGCATTACGTGCGGTAGTTGATTTAGAAGCGCTTGGCGAGAGAACAGTTTGGATTGACTGTGATGTCATCCAAGCAGATGGTGGAACGAGAACAGCTTCTATTACAGGTGCATATGTAGCGATGGTATTAGCTTTCGAGAAATTATTACAAGCAGAAAAAGTATCTAAAATTCCAGTAAAAGATTATTTAGCAGCAACATCAGTAGGAATTGTTGAAGAGCAAGGTGTTGTTTTAGATTTAAACTATGCAGAAGATTCTAAAGCAGACGTTGATATGAATGTAATTATGACTGGAAAAGGTCAGTTCGTTGAAGTGCAAGGAACTGGAGAAGAAGCGACGTTTAGTAGAGCGCAGTTAAATGAATTACTTGATGCAGCAGAACAAGGCATTTTCCAACTGATTGATATGCAAAAAGAAGCGTTAGGTGACATCGTATCTCATATAGAGTAGAGGTGGAAAGTATGAAACAAGTTGTTGTAGCGACAAAAAATATGGGGAAAGTACGTGAATTTGCCGAGTTATTTGAGCGATTTGATTTAGAAGTGAAATCATTACACGATTTTCCTCATATTGAAGAAGTCGAAGAAACTGGTGAAACATTTGAAGAAAATGCGATCTTAAAAGCGGATAGTTTGAGTAGACAGTTGAATGCAATTGTAATTGCGGATGATTCAGGTCTTATTGTAGATGCGTTAAACGGGAAACCAGGCGTGTATTCAGCTCGTTTTGCTGGAGAGCCAAAAGATGATCAAGCGAATATTGATAAAGTTTTACAAGAATTAAATGAAATACCGTTTGATAAGCGTAAAGCTCGCTTCTACTGTGCATTAGCAGTAGCTTTCCCTGAAGGTGATAAAAAGCCTGTCATTGTAAACGGGACATGTGAAGGATTTATTTTAGAACAACGCCGCGGAGAAAATGGCTTTGGATACGATCCGATCTTTTATGTGGAAGAGTACAAAAAAGCAATGGCGGAATTAAGTTCAGATGAAAAAAATGCTATTAGTCACCGCGGACGTGCTCTTCGTAAGTTAGAAGAAAAAATCCCGGAATGGTTTTTAGGAGAATAAGGGAGAGAGAATGATGAAAGCTTTAATCGTAAGCGATAGTCATAGCTCTGTGAAGGAATTACAGCAGTTGAAAGAGAAGTATGAAGGGAAAGTAAATATCATGATTCATTGCGGTGATTCAGAGCTAACATCTGCTCATGAAGAACTGCAAGGTTTCCATGTTGTAAAAGGAAACTGTGATTATGCTAACTTTCAAGATGAAATTGTAACTGATGTAGATGGAATTCGCTTCTTAGTTGTGCATGGACATCGCCATAATGTGAAAATGACATTACAAACGCTAGCGTACCATGCTGAAGAAGTGGGAGCGCAAGTTGCATGCTTCGGACATTCTCACGTATTAGGTGCGGAATTAATCGAGGGCGTTTTATTTATTAATCCAGGCAGTATTTTATTACCACGTCAGCGTGTAGAAAAGACATTTGCTTTATTAGAAATGGATGAAAATCAAATGGAAGTTCGTTTTGAAACGTTAGACGGACAACTAGTTGAACAGGCAGTTTTTAAAAGAGGATAAGAAAATTTATCCTCTTTTAAAAAAGGTGTTGACTTTATGTGTGGTTATACATATAATAAATATTGTCGATAGGGCAACGGCGCTAACGAAGAAAAGAAAATAACATATGCGGGTGTAGTTTAGTGGTAAAACAAGAGCCTTCCAAGCTCTGGTCGAGAGTTCGATTCTCTTCACCCGCTCCATGTCCCAGTAGCTCAGCCGGATAGAGCATACGCCTTCTAAGCGTACGGTCGGGAGTTCGAATCTCTCCTGGGACGCTAAAAAAACCTTGTTATCTTTTGATAACAAGGTTTTTTGTTTGTCTAAAATTTGATGTTTGGGTTATAGGTGTAGTTCATTCTTGATATTTGCGACCTTTCCTTTGATATTAAGTAGTTGCATATGTACTTCTTTTTCTTAAATAAAAAGAGCGCCATTTATGCGCCCTATTCCTCTTATTTAATTTAAAGAATCAATAGGTTTATGATGGAACTCAAATCCATATCCAGATTCTCTTAATTGTTTACTTACAATATTATAAAACTCTTTACCATTCTAGTACAATTCAGCAGCAGTTATCGGAACTTATTCCCGGTAGTGTGTTACAATTAATAGAAGCGGAAAACGAGAATCTCCAATTGACTGGACCTGTGATTGGTTAGATGGTTTAAGAAGGTCGTATAAAAAAGGGAGATGGCGCAAAGATGGCGAGATCAAATGAGAATGATTTAACGGAGAAATTGGCAGAAGGCCACCGAAAATATGGTGATGGCAATTTTACAGTACAGAACATCGGTGATGAAACTAACCCGAATTGGACTGTCGTAAAAAATGTGAGGAAGGGATCGGCAGGCATTCGCGAAGGAGAAGATATATTAAGACTGCGATCAAAATATATAAAATAGTACGGAAATGGGCGGAGCGGGAGTTCGAATCTCTCCTGGGACGCTAACAAAACCTTTTGCGGTGACGTCAAAGTCCGCAATATATAAGCTCTCTAATTCGTAAGTTGAATCGTACAATGTGCGGTCGCTAACGAGTTAGGGGGCTTTTTTGTCAAAAAATGTGATTCTTTAACGATTAGTGAGAACTTATCGAATATTTTGGGGGATAGATTGAAAAGTGATCAGCGAAAGAAAGAGACCGCAGAAAATCGTTATACGTTCAACCTAACAATCGGTAAAGCGCTCGAGATAATTGTGCGTTAAATAAAAAATACCCCCCAATTGTTAGTTGTGTCTAACAATTGGGGGGGGTTGGCAGATGTTGCTGGATTAGCAGTCACATGTTCTTCAGATTTTTTTGTATGCTTCAAAAAAACTTTGATGAAAAATCACATACATAAAAAACCTCATCGGATTTTATGCCTTCTACAAAACAAACCGTTCGTTTTTCATCAATTGTGTAACCGTGGATTAAAGTTTCTAATTTTTCTTCGGCTACTATAGTAATAATATATTGTGAAGGTTTCTTATTTCTTGTTAGGTTATTCATTGGGGTTTGTATACATGCCAAAATTAAAATAAGAAGTACTATGGAAGGTATCATCTCATAATTCCATTTCCTAAAAATTTGAATAGTAATGAGATAGGAAAAAATAATTACACTACTTATGATTTGAAGGGAAATTAAAACTTTAAGAATAATATTAAACTTCTTGTTTTTATGCAGAGAAAACCAAAACAGAAAATATAGTACAACTAATAGAATAACACTAATAATTAAAGCTCCTCCGATGTACCAAACTTTTTCGTTGTTACGCCAAGTTTTATTAAGGTTATCATATAATCCAAAGTTAAAAACACAGCAGCAAATAGATATAAAATAGCACCTAACAGTGTAAATAAAATTACATTCCAAAAATTCAATTTTACTAGTGTGGCTTTATTTAAATACAATTTATCAATTTCCTTAGTTGTTGCCGCTATTACAAATTGATTAACACTATATAATACAGCTGGTATAAGTAAGGTGGCTATAATTGTAGTGAATACAGGTGCAAACTTGCCTATTGTCTCTATTGTTAGTCCGCTAAACATTTTCGTTGTTTAACCCTTTCAAAGTTAAAGTTAGATAAAAAAGAACGCTGTCCTAAGAATAGGTAAGCGTCCTATGTTTTTAATAAATCAACCTGTATCACCATCAGCTAAACTTTGTATAATATTAATAATTGTTTGAGTATTAACTGAGGTATGTGTGCCTATTGTTACAAGTGTAATCAATAGCATTCCTAATAATACTTTCTTCACTTTAACGCCTCCTTTTTAAAAATTTCTTTTTTAGCTTCATAACTTAAATAGAAATATTTACTTCCTTGTTCAAAGTTTCCTTCGTTATGAAATTGGACTGCGACTGCTTCCGCGTATTCTTGGACATACTCCCATAATCTTTCGTTTTTAAAGTAGTTCATTCCTGCTAGCACAGCTTGTTCTAATTTTTCGGCAGTAACTTTTTTATTAATTTTTCTTAGAATTGTAAAGCGGTATTGATATTCTTGATTTCCTAATTCATTGCAGATAGTTAAACCTTTTTCAATGAGTTGAGATGCAATTTCTTCTTCATCTAGCTTGACGTGTTCCTTGGCTTTAACAAAAATAGCTTTATAATTATGAGGTTTCTTTTCGACAACTTCTGAAAGGTATCGAATTGCCGAAATAGAGAGGTTTTGACTCGCATACATTAAGCCTAAATTATGGCGAACTAGTAAGATTGCTTTCTCATTTTTTTGCTTTTGGAATGTGTTCATTGCAGTAACAAAGTATTCTTCAGCTAGTTCAAATTCTCTTAAATGCGTACAAGCTAATCCTAATAAATTATCGCAATAGGCTGTTTTTAATTCATAGCTTTCATGTTTAGAAAATATGTCCCTAGCTTTTGTACTGTGCTTAATGGCTAAAAGTGCTTGATAAATATGATAATGATATGTTGCTAAGTTATAATGAAATTCTGCTTTTTCAAGTTCATCAGGAATGTGTTTAAGTAAAATTTCTGCTGTATCATAATGTTCTTTAGCAAGGCTATAATTACCGATTGCGTTAGAATGAATAGCCTTATAAAAATGGTAGTAGTAAGATAAAAAGTTATCTGTGGGAATATTAAAAGATTCAATTTTATCAAAGCTATTTTTTGAAATACTTAAATTATCCACTAAATATTTATAACCGAAATCTAAAAGGTAATAGTAGAGTAACAATTTTGGGTCTGCTTCGTTAGTGTGAATGATCGAATTAATTTCTTCTTTTAAACAATGGGCATTATCTATATTACGTGAACGTATTTCTTGATACCATCTGTTAAGTAGTTTTGAAATTTGTTCATTCCCCTTTATTAGAACGTCCATGAAATCCCACCCCTTTTTGAATATTCTTATAAATAATGATAGCAAGAATAGAATTTGATGGAAATTGAATTTCAATATTTCTCAACATTTGTGTAAAAATTTTATTTTCAATTATGTAACTAATTGCATTCATTCTCCCTGTTAGTAATTTCAAATATTGGGCACAGTGAAATAACCAGACATAATATAATCTTCTTATAAAATACTTTATAAAGATGGAAGGTTAACACTTCAAAATATCCTAAAGGCGATTGAGGAAGCGAAAGAAGCTCGTGAAAAATTAAAACTATTCTCACCATCAGAAGTAGTGTGGGACATTGAAGGTTTATCTAAGCAACTACCATGGAGAGATAAATCTTCAACAAATATAACAGATCTATCTAACTACTTTTACACAAGTGGTGGTAAAGACATGTTTGAAATGTTATTTAAAGCATGTGACGAAGCTCTAGAATTAGAAGTAGATTTAGAAATAGAGACATTATAATAGGAAAAAGCTTCATCTTGACGATAAGGTATATAATAAGGCAGAATTTTAACAAATGGTCAGTTAACCGAAACAATGAACGATTCAATAAACGAATTATACTAGCGTTTATATATTTTGGTTAAAGACGAAGCGGGAGCTCGAATTTCTCCTGGTACGCTACAAAAACCTTGTTATCTTTTGATAACAAGGTTTTCTGTTTAGTTATTAATAAACTTCTCAAATACAAAACCATAATCTTTCACATTATATTGTTTCTTCGTATCAACGAGCCAGTTAAAAGCGATTTCGTTTATTTCTTTAAACTGTTCTGCTAAATTTACTTGTGCGTTTGAAATACGGCTGAAAGCGTTAGATGCCATATCTAAACTTTTGTGTGCATATTGTAATGTAATATCGTTGTCGTATGAAATTTCTTCGATTTTAAGTAAAGCCTTATATAAATCTTTTAATTCTTCAAT
This sequence comes from Bacillus sp. JH7, assembly GCF_001563515.1. Taxonomy (NCBI): domain Bacteria; kingdom Bacillati; phylum Bacillota; class Bacilli; order Caryophanales; family Bacillaceae; genus Bacillus; species Bacillus sp. JH7. Next base: position 365,037 of record NZ_LPUS01000001.1, read on the forward strand.
ATGTTTTTTATGAACATCAATTGAGTAATGCTCATCGCCCATTTGAAACTTAATTTCTACATCTAAATCAATCGTTCCCGCAGTTTCAAGCGCTACGTTTTTAATTTGATATTTACTATAGCTAAAGCGGCGTAGTGTACGTTTTTTACTTGTTGCGCTTGTACCGTCTAAGTGAATTAACCCTTTGTTTGTGAAGCAATATTCATCTGATTTCGATTTAATTAGAAAGTAAATTTTCTCCCCATCTTCATGCATTACATAATCATCGGCATCGACCTTATCATAGTCTTTAGGTGTAATAACAGAACCTACATCGCTTAGTCCTAATACATCTGCGGCCATTTTTTTAAACATATATAATCCCCCTTGTAAATTAAAGTCTTAATTGTACAAAAATATATTAACATGATCTTCATCCTTTGTTTTCTTGTAATACGAAAATATCTGAAGGTAAGTTAAGAAAAGTAATGAATAATTATTTTGATCCTAAATTATTTAGTAAATCTATTAGTTTAAGAGTGGATTCTCCGAAAAATAACCAAGAGAAAAAAGTTAATTTTGCAAGTGATTATAAATAAATTCCGTGAAAGCACCTCAAGCGATATGAGGTTTTTTTCAATCTCTTTTTGAAATCTTACAATTCTGTAAGGTAACTGTAAGGTAGTTCGATGGTAAGAAATTGCTAATCTTTTATAATGAAGATAACAACGATAAAACGAGGAGGCAGAAATGATGAAAGGATTAGTTGTAACGGGCTTGACGGTTGCTTTTGGATTTGTAGCGTATGAGAAATTAACGTATGTAGTTGATGTTGTGAAACATTTGATTGCTTAGAGAAAACAGCCATGAGAGGGAAAGGGAATGAGTGAATGAATGGAATGGTTATTTGGAATTATAGGTACTTGTAGTGTAGTGTTATTGTTCTTTGTCCCAAGTGGTATACTTAGTTCGACAACAAGTTTGTTCTTCTTAAGTTTGTTTGCTTGTACGATGCTTATTATTATGTTTTTAATGAAGCGAAGTAAACCAATCTTCTATTTTAGCATGATTGTTATGGCAATTATTGTTCTCCAAATTATTACCCTTGTAATATACCCCACAATTATAAAAGCTTTCCATTAATGATGAATCCTCTGCGTTTGTTGCTGGGGATTTTTACTTGTACAATTTTAATTTTTAGTAGAGATTTATTTGTATTGGAATGTAAAAATTAAATATTTTCATATTTCAAACAAATAGTTTTGGGATGTTGTGTTCTCATTACGCATTTGATATATTTACTTTGAACATAATTAAAATCAAGAAAAAGAGGCGGACGTATGGATAAAAAAGAAAATACGGTCGTATTGTTTCCACAACTATCAGAGCGCTATATTGATGAAGGTTTTTTAGCGCTGAAAGAGCGGAAGTTCGAAGATGCATTGCGCTGCTTTGAAATATTACGTCAGTATAATGCGGAAACGGAACAAACGGAATTAGCTTCAGTTATTTGTTTACTCGAATTAAAACGTATGGAAGAAGCGAAAGACAAATGTGAACAGTTGCTTAAAACAGGAGTTGTCTTATTTGGTGATATTCTTGAAACGTACGTGACTATTTTAGTTCAAACAAATGATTATGAAGGTGTTATTGAAACTGTTGAAAAGGTTTTACAAACGAAAGATATAATGCCTGATCAAAAGGAAAAATTAGCGCAGCTTGCTTTATTTGCAGAAGGTATGCTAAATGAGGGAGACGCATCGCTAGTGGATTCAAATTTTGAGTTGGATGAGTTTACTAATGAAATTTTTGGAGAAAACTTTGGACAGAAGCTAAGAGCGATTCAGCGACTTTCGTTAAAAGACTTAGATCTTGCATTACCTGTTTTAAAGAAATTTTTAATAGACGAAGAGCAACACCCCTATTTGAAAACTTCTATTTTGTATAAAATGATAGAAAGTCAGGTAGAAGAGGAAATAGAGGTAGAAAAGTTTGGGAATACGATTAAGGTAATTCCAGCATTTACAGGTCATAATGAGGAGCAATCCAATAACATTATACATAAATTATCAAGTCGATTAGAGCAAAATTATCCCGATATATTTGAAGCGATGGTTACATATTGGAAAGAATTGCAAATTAGCATTTTCCCATTCGCTCTATTAATGGATAAAGAAGAGATTTGGTCAGCTGTTTTAGAGAGAATTGGAAGAAAGCGTTTCGGATTGGCTATTGATGAAGAAGAGCTTATGGCAGCATACAATATCGAATTGGAAGAGTTTCATATTGCCTATCAATGGTTATTACGTGTTGAAAGAGAAGGATATTTGCCCGTATAATTATGAAAAAGAATCGTTCAGTTCTTGAAACGAGCATATTCTATGTTATAATGTAAGGGTTGCAAAAGGCAGAAAACTGCCTGTTTGTAAGAGAAGAGAAGTGTAATTCTCTTACTTAATATGTTTCATATTATTCTCGAACAAAATATACCGTAGTTGTCTTCTGGGCAATTAGTAGATTGGAACATTATATCTGAAAGCTTTTGCTAGAGGATTATTTGTGTATTTGTTATTTCAAAAAAGAGATAATGAAGATCTTAATCTATAGAGGTATGTGCATACATTATTATAGTTGGAGGGAAAGAATAAATGTCTACAAAATGGGAAAAATTAGAAGGTAACGTTGGCGTTTTAACAATCGAAGTTGATGCTAAAGAAGTAAACAACTCTATCGACGCTGCGTTCAAAAAAGTAGTAAAAACAATTAACGTACCAGGTTTCCGTAAAGGGAAAATGCCTCGTCCATTATTCGAACAACGCTTTGGTATTGAATCTTTATACCAAGATGCTTTAGATATCATTTTACCAAAAGCATACGGTGAAGCGATTGAAGAAGCTGGTATCTTCCCAGTTGATCATCCTGAAATCGACATCGAGAAGTTCGAAAAAAATGCTAACCTTATCTTCACTGCAAAAGTTACAGTGAAACCTGAAGTTAAATTAGGTGAGTACAAAGGTTTAGCAGTAGAAAAAGTTGAAACAACTGTAACTGACGAAGATGTAGAGAACGAATTAAAATCTTTACAAGAGCGTCAAGCTGAACTAGTTGTTAAAGAAGAAGGAACTGTTGAAAACGGTGATACAGCTGTAATCGACTTCGAAGGTTTCGTTGATGGCGAAGCATTTGAAGGCGGAAAAGGCGAAAACTACTCTCTAGCAATCGGTTCTGGTACATTCATCCCAGGTTTCGAAGAGCAAGTAATCGGTCTTAAATCTGGTGAGTCTAAAGACGTTGAAGTATCATTCCCAGAAGAGTACCATGCTGCTGAATTAGCTGGCAAACCAGCAACATTCAAAGTAACAATTCATGAAATCAAAACAAAAGAACTTCCTGAGTTAAACGACGAGTTCGCTAAAGAAGCAGACGAAGCGGTTGCAACTCTTGATGAATTAAAAGCAAAACTTCGCACAAACTTAGAAGAAGGCAAAAAGCACGAAGCTGAGCACAAAGTACGTGACGAAGTAGTAGAATTAGCTGCTGCTAACGCTGAAATCGAAATTCCAGAAGCTATGATCAACACTGAGTTAGATCGTATGGTTCGTGAATTCGAGCAACGTTTAAGCCAACAAGGTATGAACCTTGAGCTTTACTACCAATTCACAGGTACTGACGCTGACAAATTAAAAGAGCAAATGAAAGAAGATGCACAAAAACGTGTAAGAATCAATCTTGTTCTTGAAGCTATCATTGAAGCTGAAAACATCGAAGTTACTGAAGAAGAAGTAACTGCAGAAGTTGAAAAAATGGCTGAAATGTACGGTATGCCAGTAGACGCTATCAAGCAAGCTCTTGGAAGCGTAGACGCTTTAGCTGAAGATCTTAAAGTGCGTAAAGCTGTAGATTTCTTAGTAGAAAACGCTGCATAATAAAATAACAAGGCACGATTAAAATCGTGCCTTGTTTTATAAATATAGAAATATATTTATAAAACTTTTCGATGGAGAAGGAAAAGTTCCTTTACAAGTCGAATATACATATTTCAAAAGTTTTAAAAATTTTTTATTTGTACATAACTAGTCATATTATTTGTATTTCTCGCCACGTAGTGACATAATATGTATTTACATACGATACATTTATCGTGTACATACGAAGGCAAGAGGTTAGCACTTTGTAAGGGGTGTGAAAATATGTTTAAATTTAATGATGAAAAAGGGCAATTAAAATGTTCTTTCTGTGGTAAAACACAAACGCAAGTTCGAAAGTTAGTGGCAGGTCCAGGTGTTTACATTTGTGACGAGTGTATCGAACTTTGTACTGAAATTGTACAAGAGGAGCTTGCGAAGGACGAAGAAGTAGAATTCAAAGATGTACCGAAACCGGTAGAAATTCGTGAAATCTTAGATGAGTATGTCATCGGGCAAGATAGCGCGAAAAAAGCACTAGCGGTAGCGGTATATAACCATTACAAACGAATTAATTCTAACAGCAAAATTGATGATGTAGAATTAGCGAAGAGTAATATCGCACTTATCGGGCCAACAGGTAGTGGTAAAACATTACTTGCACAAACGTTAGCGCGTATTCTAAATGTTCCATTTGCAATCGCGGACGCAACATCTTTAACAGAAGCTGGATATGTTGGTGAAGATGTAGAAAATATCTTACTAAAATTAATTCAAGCAGCTGATTATGATGTAGAGAAAGCGGAAAAAGGAATCATTTATATTGATGAGATTGATAAAGTGGCACGTAAGTCCGAAAATCCATCAATTACACGTGATGTATCTGGTGAAGGTGTGCAACAGGCACTTCTGAAAATTTTAGAAGGTACTGTAGCAAGCGTTCCACCTCAAGGTGGTCGTAAGCATCCGCACCAAGAGTTTATTCAAATTGATACAACGAACATCTTATTTATTTGTGGTGGAGCGTTTGATGGCATTGAGCCGATTATTAAACGTCGCCTTGGTGAAAAAGTAATTGGATTTGGTTCTGAGAAGAAAAATGCTGATGTAAATGAGAAGCATGTTTTATCTCACGTATTACCAGAGGATCTTTTAAGATTTGGTTTAATTCCAGAGTTTATCGGTCGTCTTCCAGTTATTGCGAACCTAGAGCCACTTGATGAAGATGCTCTTGTTGATATTTTAACGAAACCGAAAAATGCACTTGTTAAGCAATTCCAAAAACTATTGGAGCTTGACGATGTTGAGTTAGAGTTTGAAGAAGGTGCACTAATCGAAATTGCGAAAAAAGCAATTGAACGTAAAACGGGTGCTCGTGGACTTCGTTCTATTATTGAAGGCTTAATGCTTGATGTAATGTTCGAACTTCCATCTCGTAAAGATATCGAGAAGTGTATTCTTACAAAAGAAACAGTAGCTGATAATGAGCCGCCAAAATTGGTGTTACAAGACGGTACTGTACTTGATACAAAAACATCTGCATAATGCGAAAGGGAAACAGCAATTTTTATAATTGCTGTTTTTCTTTATGTTTAGCTACGTTCCTCCGCGGAAATACTAAGAGATAAAATATTGCGGGAGGAAATAAATAATGAGCTGGACAAATATATTTTTAGTTGTTCAACTTGTTTTTGGTGTAATTGTCGGATTGTATTTCTGGCATTTACTTCGAAATCAACGAACACAAAAAGTTTCAATTGATCGAGAATCGAAAAAAGAATTAGAACAACTTCGTAAAATGCGTGAGATTTCTTTAACAGAGCCGCTAGCAGAAAAGGTGCGTCCTACAACCTTTTTAGATATTGTAGGGCAAGAGGACGGGATTAAGTCGTTAAAAGCGGCTCTTTGTGGTCCGAATCCGCAACATGTAATCATATATGGCCCACCAGGTGTTGGGAAAACAGCGGCAGCACGTCTTGTATTAGAAGAAGCGAAACGAAATCCTAAATCTCCATTTCGTACGAATGCAACATTTATTGAACTTGATGCGACAACAGCTCGGTTTGATGAACGTGGTATCGCAGACCCTTTAATTGGTTCGGTGCATGATCCGATTTATCAAGGTGCTGGGGCGATGGGGCAAGCAGGTATTCCGCAACCGAAAAAAGGGGCTGTAACAGATGCACATGGTGGTATTTTGTTTATTGATGAGATTGGCGAGCTCCATCCGATTCAAATGAACAAAATGTTAAAGGTGTTAGAAGATCGAAAAGTATTTTTAGAAAGTGCGTACTATAGTGAAGAAAATACAATGATCCCAACATATATACATGATATTTTCCAAAAAGGCTTACCGGCAGATTTTCGCTTAGTTGGAGCAACGACACGTTCGCCAGAGGAAATTCCTCCTGCCATTCGGTCACGTTGCTTAGAAGTATTTTTCCGTGAATTAGATACGGAAGAAATTCAAAAAGTAGCGAAAAATGCCGCGGAAAAAGTGGAAATGCAAATAGGTGAAAATGGTATTGAGATGATTGGGATGTATGCAAGGAATGGACGAGAAGCGATTAATCTCGTGCAAATCTCTGCGGGTATGGCGATAAATGAAGAACGTTCTTTCATTAAGGATGAAGATATAGAGTGGGTTGTTCACTCAAGTCAGCTTACACCGAAATATGAAAAGCGCATTTATCCGATTCCAAGGATTGGTCTTGTAAATGGTCTTGCTGTATACGGACCAAATACAGGTGCGTTATTAGAAATTGAAGTAACAGCAATTCCGGCGAAAGATAAAGGATCGGTAAATGTTACCGGAATTGTGGAAGAAGAAAGTATTGGTAGTCAAACGAAATCGATTCGTCGTAAAAGTATGGCGAAAGGCTCTGTTGATAATGTATTAACAGTACTTCGTTCTTTAGATGTGTTGCCAGAAGGATACGATATACATATTAACTTTCCAGGGGGTATCCCAATTGATGGCCCTTCTGCAGGAATCGCTATGGCAACAGGTGTATATTCTGCGGTGCACCGCACGTATGTAAATAATGAAGTAGCGATGACAGGTGAAATAAGTATACACGGAGAAGTAAAGCCTATTGGTGGCGTATACGCAAAAATAAAAGCTGCGAAAAAAGCGGGAGCTAAGAAAGTCATTATTCCTGCTGAAAATATGCAACCATTTTTGTATACGATCAAGGGAATTGAAATTATTCCTGTTCGTAAGTTAAAAGAAGTATTTGAGTTAACGTTTATGCAAGAAAATATGCATAGAGAGCTAGATGTACATACTCACGTAGACGAAACAGATGCACAATCTATGTAAAAATAAACAATAATAAAATTTGCCAGACTTCGTTTAAGTTTGTATGCTTAATCGGAGTCTTTTTCTTTTCGTGAGGTAGAAAAACAAGCTATTTACAATTGCGCGGAATCTCAGCAATTGCATCTAGGTGTATTGTAATATAAAATAGTTGAACAGGAGTTTAATTTATTATGGAGGTGCTATGTCTAGTATGAATACGAACGAAAGAATCGTGCCCCTCCTACCATTAAGAGGCGTTCTCGTATATCCAACGATGGTTTTGCATCTTGATGTAGGACGTGATAAATCGATACAAGCACTAGAGCAGGCGGCAATGGATGAAAATATCATCTTTTTAGCAATGCAAAAAGAAATGAATATCGATGATCCGAAAGAAGATGACATATATAGTGTAGGTACAGTGGCGAAAGTGAAGCAAATGTTAAAATTGCCGAACGGTACGCTTCGTGTCCTTGTGGAAGGTTTACATAGAGCAGAAGTAATAGAGTTTATCGAAGAAGAAAATGTAGTACAAGTGTCTATTAAAAAGGTAACTGAAGAAGTAGAAGATGATTTAGAAGAGAAAGCTTTTATGCGTACGTTACTGGAGCATTTCGAACAATATATTAAAGTTTCGAAAAAAGTTTCAAATGAAACTTTTGCAACGGTAGCTGATGTGGAAGAACCAGGGAGATTAGCTGATTTAATTGCTTCTCACTTGCCGATTAAAACGAAGCAGAAACAAGAGATTTTAGAGATTGTATCTGTAAAAGAACGATTACAAACACTTATTTCAATTATTCAAGATGAACAAGAGTTACTTAGCCTAGAAAAGAAAATTGGGCAAAAAGTGAAACGTTCCATGGAGCGCACGCAAAAAGAATATTTCTTACGTGAGCAAATGAAGGCGATTCAAACTGAACTTGGCGACAAAGAAGGCAAGGGCGGAGAAGTAGAAGAACTTCGTGAGAAAATTGAACAGTCAGGAATGCCGGAAGAAACAATGAAGGCTGCCCTGAAAGAATTAGATCGTTATGAAAAGTTACCAGCAAGTTCTGCGGAGAGTGGTGTTATTCGCAATTATATTGATTGGTTATTAGCGCTTCCGTGGACAGAGGCAACAGAAGATATAATTGACCTTGCTCATTCGGAAGAGATTTTAAATAACGATCATTACGGTCTTGAAAAAGTGAAAGAGCGTGTACTTGAATATTTAGCTGTACAGAAGTTAACGAATTCATTAAAAGGACCTATCCTTTGTTTAGTAGGCCCTCCTGGGGTCGGCAAAACTTCGTTAGCGCGTTCAATTGCAACATCATTGAATCGTAACTTCGTCCGTGTATCTCTTGGTGGTGTGCGTGATGAATCTGAAATTCGTGGTCACCGTCGTACATATGTTGGAGCAATGCCAGGACGCATTATTCAAGGTATGAAAAAGGCGAAAACAGTTAATCCAGTCTTCTTATTAGATGAGATTGATAAAATGTCTAACGATTTCCGTGGAGATCCATCAGCGGCATTACTTGAAGTATTAGATCCAGAACAAAACCATAACTTCAGTGATCATTACATTGAAGAACCATATGATCTATCAAAAGTTATGTTTGTAGCAACTGCTAATACACTTTCAAGTATTCCAGGTCCATTACTTGACCGTATGGAAATCATTTCGATTGCTGGCTATACAGAACTTGAAAAAGTACACATTGCTCGTGAGCATTTGTTGCCGAAACAATTAAAAGAACATGGCTTACGAAAAGGTAATTTACAAGTGCGTGATGAAGCGCTTCTTGAGATTATTCGTTATTATACACGTGAGGCTGGTGTTCGTACGCTAGAGCGCCAAATTGCAAAAGTTTGCCGTAAAGTAGCGAAGATTATCGTTACAGCAGAACGTAAACGTATCGTTGTGACAGAGAAAAAGATTGTTGATTTACTTGGTAAACACATATTCCGTTATGGGCAAGCTGAAAAAACAGACCAAGTTGGTATGGCAACAGGTCTAGCTTACACAGCAGCAGGCGGCGATACACTTGCCATTGAAGTTTCTGTAGCGCCAGGAAAAGGGAAACTAATTTTAACAGGGAAACTTGGGGATGTTATGAAAGAATCAGCACAAGCTGCGTTTAGTTATATACGTTCTCGTGCAGAAGAGCTTCAGATCGATCCGAATTTCCATGAGAAAAATGATATTCATATTCACGTTCCAGAAGGAGCAGTTCCAAAAGACGGACCGTCAGCAGGTATTACGATGGCAACGGCACTTATTTCTGCGCTAACAGGTATTCCTGTAAGTAAAGAAGTGGGTATGACAGGTGAAATTACACTTCGTGGTCGTGTATTACCAATTGGTGGTTTAAAAGAAAAAACATTAAGTGCTCACCGCGCAGGCTTAACAAAAATTATTTTGCCAGCAGAAAACGAGAAAGATTTAGATGATATTCCAGAGAGCGTAAAAGAAAACCTTACGTTTGTGCTTGCATCTCATTTAGATGAAGTATTGGAGCACGCATTAGTAGGAGTGAAACAATGAAAGTAACAAAAGCAGATATTGTAATTAGTGCTGTTAAACCAGAACAATATCCAGACAGTGATTTACCAGAAATTGCATTAGCAGGTCGTTCAAATGTGGGGAAGTCTTCCTTTATTAATAAAATTTTAAATCGTAAAAAGTTAGTGCGTATTTCTTCTAAACCAGGAAAAACGCAAACGCTGAACTTTTTCTTAATCAATGAGATGATGCACTTTGTTGACGTTCCAGGTTATGGATATGCAAAAGTATCTAAATCGGAGCGCGCTGCATGGGGGAAAATGATTGAAACGTACTTTACAACTCGTGAGCAATTAGACGCAGCTGTATTAGTAGTTGATTTACGTCACCAACCAACAAGTGATGACGTGATGATGTATGATTTCTTAAAGCATTATGAAATCCCAACAATTATTATTGCGACGAAAGCCGATAAAATTCCGAAAGGGAAATGGCAAAAGCATTTAAAAGTTGTAAAAGAAACACTTGCTGTTGAAATTGGCGATGAAATTGTTCTATTCTCTTCTGAAACAGGACTTGGAAAAGAAGAAGCGTGGAAAGCAATTCATAAATTTACAAAAACAAAAAACGCGTGACGAATGTCGCGCGTTTTTGTTTTGCTAAATTTTTTAGCGTACGTTTAATGTAACTTCAATATTTCCTCGTGTTGCTTTCGAATAAGGACATACACCGTGAGCCGCTTCTACAAGTTCTTGTGCTTCGCTATGTGAAACGCCAGCTACATGTACATCAAGTACAGCAGATAGACCGAAACCACCATCTGTATCTTTTCCGATAGAAACGTGAGCAGTTACTTCTGTACTTTCTACTTTCACACGTTTTGTACGAATGACAAGTTGTAATGCACTATCGAAACAAGCTGCATAACCAGCTGCAAATAGTTGTTCTGGATTTGTTGCTTCTCCGCCTGCACCACCTAGTGCTTTCGGCATTTTTACATCAAGATTTAATATGCCATCATCTGAAACTACTTTCCCATTTCTTCCACCTGTTGCTGTTACTGAAGCAGTATATAATTTATCCATATTTATTCCCCTTTTCCATCATTAATTGTTTTCATTGTGTCAATTAGTTTATTTAGTTGAATTAATAAAGAGCGATATTCTTGCTCTGTAATTCCTAAGTTTGTAGCCATCGTTGTCGGTAATGAACAAGCCTTTTCCTTTAAATCTTTGCCTTGTTCTGTTAATTCAATACAAACTTTTCGCTCGTCTTCTTTGGAACGAACACGTTTTACAAGTTTTAATGATTCCATGCGTTTTAACATAGGTGTTAACGTACCAGAATCTAAAAATAGACGTTCTCCAATTTCTTTTACTGTTAGTCCATCTTGCTCCCATAGTACGAGTAAAGTAATGTACTGGGGATACGTAATACCCATTTCTTCTAAATAAGGTCGATAAAAACGAGTAACCTCTCTAGAGCAGGCGTAAATAGAAAAACAAAGTTGGTTATCTAGATGCAAAGAGTCTTCTGTCATAAATAACTCCCTTCTAATTAAGTTGTGCACAATTTAATTTTATAAAACCAATATAACGAAAAAGAAATACAATGTCAAATACATTGTATTGAGAAAGTCTTTGTTACATTTTGGAACAATCATACATATTTTCCTTCATGATGAAAGAAGATAGGGAAGATGATGTTATAATTTATATGGAATAGTTTCCATCACTTGATTATGAGGGCTTTTTTTGGTAACGTACAAATAGAGTTATTAATTTATAATCATTATAAAGTAGAAGTTTTTTTTATTAGTGTTACTGAATCTCCTTTATTACATACGGAGAATAATTAAAAAATAATCAGTTGTTCACACGATTGTCAGATTCATAAGAGGAAAGTTGTATTATGATAGTAGATAAAGTGATAAAACGGGTGAAGGGGGACATGCTGCGTGCATATTCTTGTTGTTAGTGTAAATTATCGAACAGCCCCTGTAGAATTTCGTGAGAAACTCACATTTCAGGCAGCAGAACTAGAGCGAGCGATGACTACATTACAAAATCAAAAGAGCGTGTTAGAGAATGTCATTGTATCAACTTGTAATCGCACTGAGATTTATGCTGTTGTCGATCAATTACACACGGGACGGTATTATATTAAGAAGTTTTTAGCTGATTGGTTTCAGCTTGAAATAGAAGAAGTCGCGCCATATTTAACTATTTTTGAACAAGATGGTGCAATAGATCATTTATTCCGCGTAACGTGCGGTTTAGATTCTATGGTAGTCGGAGAAACGCAGATTTTAGGTCAAATAAAAGATAGCTTTTTAGAAGCGCAACAAGTTAAAGCAACAGGCACAATTTTTAATGAATTGTTTAAGCAAGTCATTACATTAGCAAAACGTGCCCACTCAGAAACAACAATCGGGGAAAGTGCGATGTCTGTTAGTTATGCTGCTGTTGAGCTTGGAAAGAAAATATTTGGCGAGTTAACAGATTGTCATGTGCTTATTCTTGGTGCTGGTAAAATGGGCGAACTTGCACTGCAAAACTTATATGGAAGTGGTGCTCGTAAAGTAACAGTTATGAATAGGACGCTTTCGAAAGCAGAAGTAATGGCTGAGAAATATATGGGACATGCAAAATCATTAAGCGAATTACAATGTGCATTATTAGAAGCAGATATTTTAATTAGTTCAACTGGTGCATCGGAGTATGTCATTACGAAAGAGATGATGACAAAGGTAGAGAAAATGCGCTCTGGTCGCCCTTTGTTTATGGTTGACATTGCAGTGCCACGTGATATTGATCCAGCGATTGATGAGCTAGAAGGTTCTTTCTTGTATGATATTGATGATTTACAAGGAGTAGTGGAGGCAAACCGTGCTGAGCGTTTGAAAGAAGCAGAGAAAATTCAATTTATGATTGAAGAGGAAATTGTTCTATTTAAAACGTGGTTAAGTACACTTGGTGTTGTTCCATTAATATCAGCTCTTCGTGATAAGGCACTTGCAATTCAAAGTGAAACGATGGTAAGCCTAGAGCGAAAAATACCAAACCTTAGTGATCGTGAGAAAAAAGTCATTAGTAAGCATACGAAAAGTATTATTAATCAATTATTAAAAGACCCAATTTTAGTAGCGAAAGAAATAGCTGCTGAAGAGGGAGCGAGCGAAAAATTAGCGTTATTTGCGAAGATTTTCGATTTAGAAACGGAAGACGTAGAGAGTTGTGCGGAAGAAGTAGAACATAAAAAAGTGTGGACACCATCCGTTCCATCTTTATAATTTGGAAGGATGATCGGATGAGTTTTTTAAATAACAGTATTATTTATCATATTGCAATTATTTTATATGCTTGTAGCATTAGTTTATATTTTATAGATTATTTCCAAAGTAACCGAAAGGCGAACCGATTTGCTTTTTGGTTACTTGCGATTGTATGGGTCCTGCAGTCTATTTTTATGTTGCTTAGGGCTACAGATTCAGAAACGAATCCAATTTTAACTTTATTATCAGGGATTTATTTTTATGTTTGGTTATTGATTACGATGTCGTTAGTCATTAATCGATTTATGAGAATCGACTTTTTAGTCTTTTTTACAAATGTTGTTGCATTTGGCGTAAGCGCTTTTTCTATTTTTACACCGCTCGGAAAGATGTCGCCAGTACTTGCGGAACAATTAGTTTCAGAACTTGTATACGTGCATGTCGGTATGGCAATTATTTCTTACGCAACGTTTACTGTATCGTTTATTTTTTCTATTATGTACTTATTACAATATCGCCTATTAAAAAAGAAAAAATGGAATGCGAGATTAAGAAGGTTAGGGAATTTACCGAAGCTAGAATCTATGTCTTACGGATTAAATTTATTTTCTGTTCCATTTTTCTTACTAGCAATTTTATTAGGATGTATATGGGGATATACAAAATTGGATAATTTCCATTGGTATGATACGAAAGTAATCGGATCTTTTGTCGTTCTATTTGTGTATTGCACAGGTTTATATTTACGAGCGGCAGATGTGTTGCAAGGTAAGAAAATTGTACAGTGGAATATCGGATCGTTTCTCGTAATGCTAGTAAACATTTTTCTATTAAGCAGTTTATCCAATTTCCACTTTTGGTATTTATAATGAGGAGAGAGAATTATGCGCAAAATTATTGTAGGATCACGAAAGAGTAAACTAGCATTAACGCAAACAAACTGGTTTATTGATCAGTTAAAAGCCCTAGGTCTACCATATGAATTTGAAGTGAAAGAAATTGTCACAAAAGGTGATGTTATTTTAGATGTTACTCTTTCAAAAGTAGGCGGCAAAGGCTTGTTTGTAAAAGAGATTGAACACGCGCTACTTACGAAAGAAATCGATATGGCTGTACATAGTATGAAAGATATGCCAGCCGTACTTCCAGAAGGTTTAATGATTGGTTGTACACCAAAGCGTGTTGACCCTCGTGATGCTTTTATCTCAAAAAATGGAGCATCGTTTAAAGAGTTAGCGGAAGGTGCTATTTTAGGTACGAGTAGTTTAAGACGTAGTGCACAGCTACTCGCTGCGAGACCAGATTTACAAGTTAAGTGGATTCGCGGGAATATCGATACACGTTTACGTAAATTAAAAGAAGAAGATTACGATGCGATTATTTTAGCGACAGCTGGATTACAAAGAATGGGCTGGGATGATGAAGTTATTACAGAACATTTAGATGAAACGTTATGTGTACCTGCTGTAGGACAAGGTGCATTAGCGATTGAGTGTCGTGAGGATGATAAGGATTTATTGCAATTGTTAGCGCATATTAATGATACGATAACAGAAAGAACAGTGGCAGCGGAGCGAGTATTTCTTCATAAACTTGAAGGTGGATGCCAAGTTCCAATTGCTGGATATGCAACCCTTACAGAGAACGATGCAATCGAATTAACAGCTCTTGTTGGCTCTATGGATGGCTCTGTTTTATTAAAAGAGACAGTAGTGGGTACTAATCCTGAGGAAGTAGGATTAGAGGCCGCGGACCGTTTAATTAAGCAAGGCGCCCAAGAACTCATTCTTGCTGCAAATAAGGAGCAACAATAAATATGAACGCTCTCGCTGGAAAAACGGTATTGATTACACGTGCCCAGCATCAAGCGAAACAAATGAGTGTAGCAGTGAAAGAAAAGAGCGGAATTCCATTGGAAATTCCGCTTTTGCGTATGGAAGGTATGTCTCATAGGCAAATTCAACATATTGAAGAGCAGCTACATTCATACGACTGGGTTATTTTTACGAGCAGAAATGGTGTAGCTTTTTTTCTAGATAGTTTAAAAAAGAAACTACCACTAACCATTAAAATCGCTGCGGTAGGTGTGAAAACAAAATTAGAGTTAGAAAAAAGGGGCTATCAAGTTCATTTTGTTCCGACTTCATTTGTTGCAGAAGCATTTGCAGAAGAGTTTCTAAAAGAATTAAGTGGAAATGAACGTATTTTATTTCCGAAAGGGAATTTAGCAAGAGAGGTAATTCCGGTTGCACTTCGGGAAATTGGTGTTTCTCTAGATGAGCTAACCGTATACGGTACGAAAGTGAATATAGAAAAAAAGCAAGAGCTTATAGCGGCATTGAAGTTAGGGAAAGTAGACATTATTACATTTACGAGCCCTTCAACTGTTACTAGTTTTGTTCGTTTACTTGAGGGTACAAACTGGAGAGAATGGACAAAAAAATGTACAATTGCTTGTATAGGACCTATTACGGAAAAAGAGGCAAGTCTTTATTTTCCGTCTGTTATTGTGCCGAAAGAGTACACTGTAGAAGCATTACTACAATGTGTTTGTGAATCTATAAAATGAAAGAATGGGGATAGAAATCTATGAACTCTTTACAATTTAATCGTCATCGTCGTTTAAGACAAAGCGGGGGCATGCGTGCGCTTGTGCGTGAAACGTTTTTACATACGGAAGATTTTATTTACCCTATTTTTGTATTAGAAGGTGAAAATGTTCGTAATGAAGTTCCTTCTATGCCAGGCGTATATCAAATGTCTTTAGATTTATTGCAAGCTGAAATGCAAGAAGTTGTTGATTTAGGTATTCGTTCTGTTATTGTATTTGGTTTACCTGCTGAAAAGGATGAAGTTGGATCATCAGCATATTGTGATCATGGAATTGTACAACGTGCTATTCAGCAAATTAAAGGTGATTTCCCTGAGCTAGTAGTAGTTGCAGACACATGTTTATGTCAATTTACAAGCCATGGTCATTGCGGTGTAATTGAAGATGGTATTATTTTAAATGACGAGTCTCTTGCAGTTCTTGCGAAAACAGCTGTAAGTCAAGCGAAAGCAGGAGCGGACATTATTGCGCCATCAAACATGATGGACGGCTTTGTAACAGCAATTCGCCATGCATTAGACGAAAATGGTTTTGGACACGTGCCAGTTATGTCGTACGCTGTGAAATATTCATCAGCATTTTATGGACCATTCCGTGATGCTGCGCACGGTGCACCGCAATTTGGTGACCGTAAAACATATCAAATGGATCCGGCAAACCGTATGGAAGCATTCCGTGAAGCAGAATCAGATGTAATGGAAGGTGCAGATTTCTTAATCGTAAAACCAGCTCTTTCTTACTTAGATATCGTTCGTGATGTGAAAAATAACTTTAATTTACCAGTTGTCGCTTATAATGTAAGTGGTGAATATTCGATGATTAAAGCGGCAGCGCAAAATGGTTGGATTAATGAAAAAGAAGTTGTTCTTGAAAAATTAATTAGTATGAAACGTGCAGGAGCAGATTTAATTATTACGTATCATGCAAAAGATGCAGCAAGATGGTTACAAGAAGGAGGCGCTAAATAATGAAAAAGTTTGATAAGTCAATTGCAGCGTTTGAAGAGGCGCAAGACTTAATGCCTGGTGGCGTAAATAGCCCGGTTCGTGCCTTTAAGTCTGTTGGGATGAATCCGTTGTTTATGGAGCGTGGAAAAGGCTCTAAAGTATATGATATCGATGGGAATGAATACATCGACTACGTATTATCATGGGGTCCTTTAATTCATGGTCATGCAAATGATCGTGTTGTAGAAGCGTTAAAATCTGTTGCTGAAAGAGGTACAAGCTTCGGTGCACCAACAGAAATTGAAAATAAATTAGCAAAACTTGTTATTGAGCGCGTGCCATCAATTGAGATTGTGCGTATGGTTAACTCTGGAACGGAAGCGACAATGAGTGCACTACGTTTAGCTCGTGGTTATACAGGTCGTAATAAAATCTTGAAATTTATCGGTTGTTACCACGGTCATGGTGATTCGTTATTAATTAAAGCTGGTTCTGGTGTGGCGACTTTAGGTTTACCAGATAGTCCTGGTGTACCAGAAGGTGTAGCGAAAAATACGATTACAGTAGCTTATAACGATTTAGAAAGCGTAAAATACGCGTTTGAACAATTCGGTGATGATATTGCTTGTGTAATTGTAGAACCAGTAGCAGGAAATATGGGGGTTGTTCCTCCGCAGCCTGGATTTTTAGAAGGTCTTCGTGAAGTAACAGAACAAAACGGTGCATTGCTTATTTTTGATGAAGTAATGACAGGGTTCCGAGTAGCTTATAATTGTGGCCAAGGTTATTATGGCGTAACGCCTGATTTAACATGCTTAGGTAAAGTAATCGGTGGTGGTTTACCGGTAGGAGCATACGGTGGTAAAGCGGAAATTATGCGCCAAGTTGCGCCAAGCGGACCGATTTACCAAGCTGGTACTTTATCAGGTAACCCACTTGCAATGGCGGCAGGTTATGAAACGTTAGTACAGTTAACGCCAGAATCATATGTAGAATTTGAGCGTAAAGCTGAAATGTTAGAAGCTGGATTACGTAAAGCAGCTGAAAAACATGGCATTCCGCACCATATTAACCGTGCAGGCTCTATGATTGGTATTTTCTTTACAGATGAACCCGTTATTAATTACGATGCAGCAAAATCTTCAAACTTAGAATTCTTTGCGGCTTACTATCGTGAAATGGTAGAACAAGGTGTATTCTTACCGCCATCTCAATTCGAAGGTTTATTCTTATCGACAGCACATAGTGATGCAGATATTGAAGCGACGATTGCAGCAGCTGAAATTGCAATGTCAAAATTAAAAGCGTAATGTATTAGAGAAAATCGCTCTCCATAAGGGGAGCGATTTTTTTTATTCATAAAGTAAGCTTTCTGCACATAAATCTGTAATGACATATAGTTTGGGAGGGGGAAAAGAAGTGGCTGCAGATCATTCATTACGATTTTCATTAAAAGAATCTGTGTGGTTCCAAAAAGGACAGGAAGTCGAAGAACTTTTGTCAATTTCGTTAGATCCAGACGTTGAGATAGAAGAGCTTGATCATGAAGTAATCGTGAGAGGACAATTAGATTTAACGGGAGAGTATGTTGCACGAAAAGATGATTCGGCGTATTCATTAAGAGAACTATCGCCAGCAAAGTCAATTGATTATGTAGAAACAAGAGAAGATGGGGTTAATGAACTTGTACATTCCTTTCCACTTGAAATATCAATTCCGAGAAATCGAGTGAAAGTAATTGAAGAGCTATATGTATCAATCGAGGAATTTGATTATGAATTAAAGGAAAATGGTTGCTTACAATTATTAGCGGATATATCTATTACCGGTTTGTGTGATGAAGAGAGAAGCGAGGATGAAGTTGAAGAGGAAGAAACGGTGTATGCTGAGTTAGAAGAAGATTCAGCGCAAGAGGATGAAAATAGACCGGTGCCGCATGTAGAAGAACCGGCATATAAGGAGTCAGATGAGTGGGAAGATTACGCATTTGAACCGTTCCAATTAGAGGAAAGAAAAGAGCAGGAATTAGAAGAAGAGAAAATAGAAGAACATGAATTTGTGGAACGTGAAGAGGGGCAAGAAACAACGCCGCAATTTGAACTGTTCGGACGAAAAGATTTCAAGAAAGAAAAAGCGAAAAAGCAGGAAGAACAAGAAGAAGAGTACTCACAGCGAGATGAAAATGCGCTTTATTTAACAAAACTATTTACGAAAGAACCGGAAGAAGAATTTACAAAGTTAAGAATGTATTTCGTGCAAGAAGGAGATACAATTGAATCTATTGCAGACCGTTATGAAACGTCTGTACAGAATTTATACCGTGTTAATCAAACAGAAGATATATTTTTAAATACGGGGCAAATTATTTATATTCCCGTTTCAAGGGTAAAGACGAAATAAGGAAGTGAGTGTTTTCACTCACTTCCTTTCTTAGAGGCTATGTTTTGAATAGAAAGGGTTATTCGTATGGATATTGAGTTGCGAAATCACTATGAACCTATCGTGAGGCAATATAGATTGGATACGCAGCATATGGAAGAGCACGGAAATGTAATGAAAATTTATACGAATCAAGGTCCATATGCACTCAAGAAAATAGAAGGCAGAAAGTTAGAGCGGAATAACTTTCTGCATCATATTCAATATTTGAAGGAGAAAGGTTTTTCAAATTATGTACCTATATATCATGCGACGGATGGAAGTTATATTTTAAGTGACGGGACGTATAATTATTATTTAATGCCTTGGTTAGAACGTGCAGAAGGAAACGGTGAGGACAATGATCAATACCATAAAATGTTTCAGACACTTGGAACGTTGCATCAAAAAACTGTGAAGGAAGAAACGTATACGGAAGAAGATTTAGAAAAACATTATACAAGTATATCCGATCGTTGGGAAAATGATGGTGAGATGTTAGAAGAGTTTCTCGTAGAATCTGAATCAAAATGGTATATGTCCCCGTTTGAATTGCAATATTGTACGTACTATCATCATGTAATGAGAGCGCGTGAATTTGCAACGAAGCAATTAAATGAGTGGAACGATGCGATGAAAGAAAAAGAGAAAACGCGTATTACTTTTGTGCATGGTAATGTGTCACTTAATCATTTTTTATTTGACTATGAGCGGAATGGCTATTTTATTAGTTTAGAAAAATCGAAGTTTGCAACGCCTGTGCAAGATATAGTAGGTTTTTATTCACGGTCTTTAAACACATATCCAATCGCAAGAAGTGATCGGTTTGAATGGTTTCAAATGTATCAAAAAAATTTCCCTTTTACGAAAGAAGAGCAACTACTTATGTTTGCGTATATGACGTATCCATCGCAATTTATTCGGCAAATCCAGTCCTATAAGAAAAGAAGAGATAATCGCAACGAGGAAAATGAACTGCGCGGAGTAAAGAGTTTGCAACAATCGCATTGGCTCGTTAGCAATATAGAATATTTCCTGTCACAATTACAAGCTGCCCAGCAAGGGAACGGATAAAGTAAAGGCATTCCCCGCTGATGATTAGCCTTCACCAATTGGGCGTTTACGGGCACCAGGGCTCCCATCTAACTTCTTTGATTCAGCTGAGTTTTGAGGTGGAGGTCTTACTGCCCGCAAATAGCGGGGGAAAGAAGATAAGTAGAGGATTCTACTTATCTTCTTTTTTTTGCACGAAAAGCTGTAGTTTTAAATTTATCTTGACGAATAAGGTTTCGTTTTTTACACTATTGTATATAATAATTAACAATCATATAAATGCCTTGAAGGGGAAGAGTATAACATGAAACGTCTTCAGAGAGGAGAATCATTAGCTGGGAGATTCTCTAGATAGTTATGTTAGAAGGTAGCCCTGGAGCATCTTTTCTGAACGGAATAGTTCTTATTAGGAAAAGACGGATTTGTCCGTTATCAAATTAAGAGTATAAGCAAATTATGAATTTGTTTGTAAATAAAGGTGGTACCGCGATGTCCCTCGTCCTTTTTGGATGAGGGACATTTTTTATTTTAAGGAGGGAAAATAATGTCAAACACGGAAAAGAATTTACCAACTAAATATGATCATATGTCCGTTGAAGAAGGCCTTTATCAATGGTGGCTTGAAGGCAAATATTTTGAAGCAACAGGAGACGAGAAGAAACAGCCATATACAATTGTAATTCCACCTCCGAACGTAACTGGTAAGTTACACTTAGGTCATGCTTGGGATACAACTCTTCAAGATATTTTAACTCGTACGAAGCGTATGCAAGGATACGATGTGCTATGGCTTCCAGGAATGGACCATGCTGGTATCGCAACACAAGCGAAAGTAGAAGGAAAACTTCGTGAAGAAGGTATTTCACGTTACGATCTTGGCCGTGAAAAATTCCTTGAAAAAGCTTGGGAGTGGAAAGAAGAATACGCTTCTCACATTCGTCAACAATGGGGAAAAGTTGGTTTAGGACTAGACTATTCTCGTGAACGCTTCACATTAGACAAAGGTTTATCAGATGCGGTTAATAAAGTATTCGTTCAATTATACGAAAAAGGCTTAATTTACCGTGGTGAATATATCATCAACTGGGATCCAGCAACACGCACAGCTCTTTCTGATATTGAAGTAATTCATAAAGAAGTTCAAGGTGCATTCTACCATATGAACTATCCGTTAACAGATGGTTCTGGTCACATTCGTCTTGCGACAACTCGTCCAGAAACGATGCTTGGTGATACAGCAGTAGCAGTTCATCCCGAAGACGATCGTTACAAACATTTAATCGGAAAAACAGTTACACTTCCAATCGTAGGCCGTGAGATTCCGATTATTGCTGATGAGTACGTAGAAAAAGATTTCGGAACGGGCGTTGTAAAAATTACACCAGCTCATGACCCGAATGACTTTGAAGTAGGTAACCGTCATGACTTACCACGCATTTTAGTAATGAACGAAGATGGAACAATGAACGAAAAAGCTGGTAAGTATAACGGTATGGATCGTTTCGAATGCCGTAAAGAATTAGTGAAAGACTTACAAGAAGCTGGCGTATTAGTAGAAATCGAGCCACATATGCATTCAGTAGGTCATAGTGAGCGTAGCGGTGCAGTTGTTGAGCCTTATTTATCAACACAATGGTTCGTAAAAATGGCTCCACTTGCTGAAAAAGCAGTAGCGCTTCAACAAAAAGAAGAAGAAAAAGTAACGTTCGTACCAGAGCGTTTTGAAAACACATATTTACGCTGGATGGAAAATATTCATGATTGGTGTATTTCTCGTCAATTATGGTGGGGACACCGTATTCCAGCTTGGTACCATAAAGAAACTGGTGAAGTATACGTAGGTACAGAAGCACCAGCAGATATTGAAAACTGGAATCAAGATAATGACGTACTTGATACATGGTTCAGTTCAGCGTTATGGCCATTTTCAACACTTGGTTGGCCAAATGAAGATTCAGCAGACTTCAAACGTTACTATTCAACAGATGCACTAGTAACGGGTTATGATATCATCTTCTTCTGGGTATCTCGTATGATTTTCCAAGGTTTAGAGTTTACAGGAGAGCGTCCATTTAAAGATGTATTAATTCACGGTTTAGTTCGTGATGAGCAAGGTCGTAAAATGAGTAAATCTCTTGGTAACGGTATTGATCCAATGGATGTTATCGAGAAGTACGGTGCAGATGCAATGCGTTTCTTCTTATCAACAGGAAGTGCACCAGGTCAAGATTTACGTTTCAGCATGGAAAAAGTAGAATCTACTTGGAACTTCATTAATAAAATTTGGAACGCATCACGTTTCGTATTAATGAACATGGATGATATGAAGTATGAAGAAATCGATTTAACTGGTGAAAAATCAGTAGCAGATAAGTGGATCTTAACTCGCTTAAACGAAACAATCGAAAGCGTAACACGTAACATGGATAAATATGAGTTCGGTGAAGCTGGTCGTTCATTATACAACTTCATTTGGGACGATTTCTGTGATTGGTATATTGAAATGGCGAAACTTCCACTATACGGTGAAGATGAAGCAGCTAAGAAAACAACTCGTTCTATTTTAGCTTACGTATTAGATCAAACAATGCGTCTATTACACCCATTCATGCCATTCGTAACAGAGAAAATTTGGCAACATTTACCGCATGAAGGCGAGTCTATTACAGTAGCTGCGTGGCCAACAGTTCGCGAAGATTTACAAGATACGGAAGCTGCGGCAGAAATGCACCTTCTAGTTGATATCATTCGCTCTGTTCGTAACATCCGTGCAGAAGTAAATACGCCAATGAGCAAAAAAGTTCAAATGCAAATTAAAGCAAAAGATGAGGCTGTACTTGCTCAACTTACGAAAAACAGCTCTTACATTGAGCGTTTCTGTAACCCAAGCGAATTAACAATTCAAACGGACTTACAAGCGCCAGAAAAAGCAATGACTGCAATCGTATCAGGTGCAGAGTTATTCTTACCGTTAGCTGATCTTATCAATCTTGATGAAGAGAGAGCTCGTCTTGAGAAAGAACTTGAGAAGTTCGATAAAGAAGTAGAACGTGTACAGAAGAAACTTTCTAACCAAGGTTTCGTAGCGAAAGCTCCTGCAGCGGTTATTGAAGGAGAGCGTGCGAAAGAGCAAGATTACCTAGAAAAACGCGAAGCAGTTCGTCAACGTCTAGCAGATCTTGAAAAGTAAAAATGTTTTTAGAGACTCACTATATTGGTGAGTCTCTTTTCTTTGCGTATAATAGAACTATGAAAGTTGTCTTTTGAAAGGGGAAAAACATACGTGATACATACATACGAAGAAGCGATAGGGTGGATCCATAGCCGATTGAAATTTGGAATTAAGCCAGGATTAGAAAGAATGAGATGGATGTTAGAAGAACTTGGAAATCCAGAGCGTCATATAAAATGTGTTCATCTTGCTGGTACAAATGGAAAAGGTTCAACGTTAACATATATGCGTTACATGTTAGAAGGCGCGAAATATAAGGTAGGAACGTTTACCTCTCCTTACATCGAATCATTTAATGAACGCATTAGTGTGAATGGAACACCAATTGCAGACGAAGAGATTACTGAACTTGTAAAGATGGTAAAACCAGTCGTGGAAAAACTAGATGAAACGGATTTAGGGGAAGCGACAGAGTTTGAAATTATTACTGTTATGGCGATTTGCTATTTCGGTAAAGTCAATTTCTGTGATGTTGTTTTATTTGAAACAGGGCTTGGTGGACGTTTTGACTCTACCAATGTCATACACCCTGTTCTCACGATTATTACGAATATCGGTCACGATCATATGCATATTTTAGGAAATACACTAGGGGAAATTGCATATGAAAAGGCAGGGATTATTAAGTCTGGCGTGCCGGTAATTACTGGTGTACAAGATGAAGAAGCTTTGCAAGTCATTCAAAATGTTGCAAAGGAAAATCATGCAAACTTATACGAACTTAGCAAGCATTTTACAGCGTTACATAAACAGTCTAATGAAGATGGGGAACAGTTTGATTTTACTTGTCCTTTTTCCGCATTTGAAGATTTGCAAATCTCAATGAAAGGCATTCATCAAGTAGGAAATGCAGCGTTAGCACTTATGGCAGTAATGTATGTAAAAACATATTTATCATTTTTAATTGAGGAAGAGGAAATAAGAACGGGATTACTGGAAGCATATTGGATTGGGCGCTTTGAAAAGCTACAAAGTAACCCGGATATTATTATAGATGGTGCTCATAATCCAGAAGGTATCGAAAGCCTTGTGAAAACAGTAGAAGCGCATTACAAAGATAAAAATGTAATAGTGTTATTTACTGCCCTTGGTGATAAACAATTACATAACATGGTAGGCCAATTAGAAACCATTGCAGATGAAATTATTTTTACAACATTCGCCTTTGATCGTGCTATTTCTGCTGACAAGCTTGCATCATATTCACAGAAAGAATCAAAATTAGTTTTTGAAAATTGGAAAGAGGCAATTGATACAAAAGTTGAAAAGATAGCAGAAAATGATGTTTTTATCATAACAGGTTCTCTTTATTTCATTTCTGAAGTACGAAAATATATTCGCGAGAAAAACTAGATAGTCTTTGCTATCTAGTTTTTTTGTTCTACAAATGAAGTCAAATGCATACATATAAGATAAATATATAGGGTTATTTGGCGAATTCCTCTGACAAATATCTCGTTTTTTTATGAAATGAATATGATATGATGCGGACAACGATAAGAGGTGAGGTGTGAGTGTATGGACAAGCAATCACGAACGATCTCAGTGAAAGTGAATGGAACAGAAGCGAAGTATGAGGAAAAAAAGAAAGATGAATTTGAATGGATGGTAGTAGAAAGTGAACGACCGAAAAATGTTGTTCCGTTTCAAAAAGCGAAATCAATGTCTGTGGAAAAATACCGAAAGAAGTGGAGTAATACATTAATTGTAATCGTTGCAACTGCAATCATTATCGGTACAGCTTTTGGAATGGGGATGCTTCATTTACTTACTGGACAAGGAACGACAGGAGGAAGTGAAGTGACAGCTTCAAGGCCGACTGGAAATGGAGAATCAAAGGTGGGTGGAACGGCAGAACAAACACCAGCACCGAAAGAAGAAAAACAAAAAGCACAGGCAGGAACGTCATTGGATCCGATGAAATTATTTTTTGTTCAAGGGGGGCTTTATTCTTCTGAAGAAAAGGGACAGGCAGCTCTTGAAGAATGGAAAGGCAATGGGGGCATTGGTGCTTTGAGACCGAGCGGTGATAAGTATGCAATAGTTGTTGGTATTGCTAGCGATGAACAGTCTATAAATCAATTAATGACTAAGTATAAAAATGATGGTGTCTCCGTTTTAAAAAAGAGCTGGGATATAACAGATAAAGCATTGCTGAAAGATGATAAAGAAGTAGGGACATTTTTAACAAAAGTGCAGCCATTATACACTCATTTAGCAAAATATGCTTCTAGCGTACAAGTTGGTGGAAAAAGCAGCCAAAAAGATATAGAAGCAATTGAAAAAGAATGGAAAAAGGTTGAAAAAGAAGGGGAAAGTATGAAACGAGAAGAAGCAAAGAAACTGTATATGTATACGTCGGTAGCTGTACAAACAGTAAAAGATGGGAAGGTGGATAAGGAATCTTTGGCGAAATTAAATCAAGTTATTATTGATGGTTTACTCTCGTATGAAAAAATTGTTTCGTAGAAAGTGAAATGATAGGATAATAAAATGAGTAAGAAAGAAGTACATGTACTTCTTTCTTTTCTTTTGAATTTAGAGCAAAGTGCTTTCTCTATGACGGGAATATAATCGTATGCAATAAAGAAGTTTTATTTTAGTTAGAGAAATTAATATTTCTTTCATTTGTGGGCAAACTATTCCTTTGATACGATTAATATAAATTGTTCTGCTTCATGTGAGAAAGGAAGGAGAAAATATGAGAAAAATAATTTTAGCTTCAGGATCACCTCGGAGGAAGGAATTACTTGAGTTAGCTAGTGTGCCATTTGAAATCGTTGTAAGTGAAGTAGAGGAAACAATTGGTGCATATTCATCGCCTTCTGATATTGTAATGTCGCTTGCCTTGCAAAAAGCATCAGCGGTGGCAGAAAATAATAGTGATCACATTGTGTTAGGTGCAGATACAATTGTTACATATGAGTCGCGTATTCTTGGTAAGCCTTCTAATGAGGATGAGGCGAAAGAGATGTTACAATTACTATCAGGGAAAACACATGAAGTGTATACAGGTGTTGCGATTATAGCAAAAGAAAAAACGGTTACTTTTTATGAGCGTACAGAAGTTACATTTTGGGAGTTAACAGAAGAGGAAATTGATACATACGTCGCGTCGAAAGAACCTCTTGATAAAGCCGGTAGTTATGGGATTCAAGGTAAAGGATCTATTTTCGTTCAAAATATTCAAGGGGACTACTATAGTGTAGTTGGCTTACCGATCGCACGCCTCGTTCGGGAATTAAAACAATTTGATATTGATGTAACCCATGCGTAAAATTGCATGGGGTTTTCTTTGAGAGAACAAATAAAGGGGTGGAGAGATGAACGGTATTCGTGATGTTGTAAGAGAAGAACAGCCACGGGAGCGTTTATTGTTAGAAGGTGCTGGAAGTTTATCCAATCGAGAGCTTCTCGCAGTGTTACTCAGAACAGGTTCTAAAGAAGAAACAGTTTTAAAGTTGTCAGATAAAATTTTACACCAATTTGATGGCTTACGTATGTTGAAAGATGCAACATTAGAAGAGCTAATTAGTATACATGGTATTGGGATTTCAAAGGCATCGCAACTTATGGCAGCCTTTGAACTAGGCAGAAGAATGGTACGTTTAGAATATCAAAATAGATATAGTATTCGAAGTCCAGAAGATTGTGCGAAATACATGATGGAAGAAATGCGTTTTTTACAACAAGAGCATTTTGTTTGTTTATATTTAAATACAAAAAATCAAGTTATACATAGGCAAACGATCTTTATTGGAAGTTTAAACACGTCAATTGTACACCCGAGGGAAGTTTTTAAAGAAGCCTTCCGTCGTGCAGCAGCCTCTATCATATGTCTTCATAACCATCCCTCAGGAGATCCCACGCCGAGCCGTGAAGATATTGAAGTAACAAAACGCTTAGTAGAATGCGGCCAGATTATCGGAATTGAAGTGCTTGATCATATTATAATAGGTGACCATAAATTCGTGAGTTTAAAGGAAAAAGGTCATATTTAAGACTATGCTTTTTACTTATTTTGTTTTATAATGTGATTTATGAGTTTTTTGTAGAAATTTATCTACAAAAAGGATAAAGATATAAAAAACGTACTGTTTTTATAATATAAATTAAGAAAAAATGAGTCCGTGAAAACAAGAAAGGAAGATAAATAATATGTTTGGATTTGGTGGATTTACTCGCGATCTTGGAATAGACTTAGGAACTGCGAACACGCTTGTATATGTAAAAGGAAAAGGTGTAGTTTTACGTGAACCTTCAGTAGTGGCGTTACAAACTGATACGAAACAAATCGTTGCTGTAGGTAGCGACGCAAAACAAATGATTGGTCGTACACCAGGGAACGTTGTGGCACTTCGCCCGATGAAAGACGGTGTAATTGCTGATTACGAAACAACCGCAACAATGATGAAATATTACATTCAACAAGCTCAAAAATCAAACGGTTTCTTCTCACGTAAGCCGTATGTAATGGTATGTGTACCATCTGGTATTACAGCTGTAGAAAGACGTGCAGTAATCGATGCGACTCGTCAAGCGGGTGCTCGTGATGCTTATCCTATCGAAGAGCCATTTGCAGCAGCAATTGGTGCAAACTTACCTGTTTGGGAACCAACTGGTAGTATGGTTGTTGATATCGGTGGTGGTACAACAGAAGTTGCAATTATTTCTCTAGGTGGTATTGTAACAAGCCAGTCAGTCCGTGTTGCTGGTGATGATATGGACGATTCAATCATTCAGTACATTAAGAAAAGCTATAACTTAATGATCGGTGAAAGAACAGCTGAAGCATTAAAATTAGAAATTGGTTCTGCAGGCGAGCCCGAAGGTATCGAGCCTATGGAAATTCGCGGTCGTGATTTAGTAAGTGGTTTACCAAAAACAGTACTAATTCAGCCAGAAGAAATTGCAGATGCATTAAAAGATACAGTAGATGCGATTGTAGAATCAGTTAAAAATACGTTAGAAAAAACTCCACCTGAATTAGCGGCTGATATTATGGACCGCGGTATCGTATTAACAGGTGGCGGGGCATTACTACGTAATTTAGATAAAGTAATTAGTGAAGAAACGAAAATGCCAGTTCTTGTTGCAGAAGATCCATTAGATTGCGTAGCAATTGGAACAGGTAAAGCGTTAGACAATATCGATCTTTTCAAAACTGCTGCTCGATAATATTGCAAAATAAAAATCAGTGAAATTAAGAGGGTGTGAACGTGCCACAGTTTTTCTTAAACAAAAGATTAATTGTTTTGTTGGTTAGTATTATTCTTCTCGTGGCATTGATTGGAATCTCATTGAAAGAACGGAACAGTTTAACATGGCCAGAGCAGTTTGTTAAAGATACTGTCGGTGTTGTAGAACGTGTATTCCAAAAGCCAGCGAAATACGTAGCTGGATTCTTCGAAAATGTAGAGGATGTAAAGCGCACGTATGAAGAGAATAAAGAATTAAAAGCAAAATTAGATAATTATGCAGGTCTATCAGGGAAAGTAAAACAATTAGAAGATGATAACAAGAAGCTACAAGAGCTAACTGGTAAAAAAGAGTTAAATAGCGGGTATACTGAAATTCCAGCTACTGTTGTTTCTCGTAATCCAGATAAATGGTACGATTTAATTGGAATTGATAAAGGGGCACAGCAAGGAATTAAAAAAGATATGGCTGTAGTAACTTCACAAGGGTTAGTTGGAAGAGTGAAAAGTGTATCTCAGTTTACATCATCAGTAGAATTACTAAGTTCTATGAGCCGAACAAATCGCGTTTCTGCCATTGTACAAGGGCAAGAGAAAATCTTTGGATTGATTGAAGGTTATGACAAAGAAAAGCAATTACTTCTTTTCACAAAGATTGGCTCTGATGCACCGGTAGAGAAAGATCAACTAGTTGTAACATCTGGACTGGGTGATATTTTCCCGAAAGGTCTTGTAATTGGAAAAATCGTTGAAGTTCAGCCGGATGCATATGGCTTAACAAAAACAGCTTATGTAAAACCTGCCGCTGATTTAAATGACGTAGAGCATATTACGGTTGCTAAACGTGCAACACCTTCAGCGCCATTAGAATAGGAGGAGAAGAAGAGATGATGAAGATATTAAAAAGAGCAGCTCTTCCTCTTTTGCTCCTTTTTGTGTTTCTATTTGAAAATATGTTTGCTACTGTTGTTCCAACGGATGTGTTTTGGAAAGACAGCATAGCAGCACCGCATTTCTTTATAATCGTATTATGTTTTATTACAGTGTATTATAGTCCGGTCCAAGGGATTTATTACGGACTATTATTTGGCTTCTTATTTGATACCGTATACACAGAACTTGTCGGGATATATATTTTTGCTTATCCGATTTTAGCTTATTTAGTATATAGTGTGATGAAAGTACTACAATTGAATTTATTTATTGTTGTTTCTATCATATTAGCTAGTGTTGTAGCACTAGAGTATTATGTGTATGGATTCTTAACTTTATTAGGACGTACTCATATGCCAGCGTATGTCTTTTTCACAGATCGTCTCCTTTCTACTTTATTGTTAAATGCTATTTTCTTATTGATAGTTTGTTTCCCACTGAGACGATATATAGTGCGTCTTTCAAAAGCGATGGAAGAAAAAGAAAAAAGGATTTTCTAATTTTATGTCGAATTGAATCGGTGGGGTGAACTTTAGTGGAAGAAAAAAAGCAACAAAATGTAACGATAAAAGGGACAAAAGATGGGATAACGCTTCATTTAGATGATTGTTGTTCATTCTCAGAATTATTGGTGGAATTAGACGAAAAACTTTCTACACATTACTACGATGGTGATGGACGCTCTCTAATTGAAGTGCATGTGAAAGTAGGAAATCGTTATTTAACAGAAGTCCAACAAGAAGAGATTCGTACGTTAATTCGTAATAAAAAGAATCTTGTTGTGGATTCAATTGAAAGTGATGTTATCACTAAAGCAGAAGCAATAGCTTGGAAAGAAGAAACAGAAATTGTCCCTATTTCCAAAATTGTTCGCTCTGGACAAGTTTTACATGTAAAAGGAAATTTGTTGTTAATTGGAGATGTTAATCCAGGCGGAACGGTTATCGCTGGGGGGAATATTTTTGTCGTAGGATCATTAAGAGGAATTGCACATGCTGGGTATTATGGGGATTCGGATGCTGTAATCGCTGCATCTGTTATGAACCCGATGCAACTTCGAATTAGTGATGTGGCAATGCGGGCTCCGGAAGAGAAAGAAGACGGAGCGGAGGCGGCAGAATGTGCGTATATTAATGAGAACAATCACATTGTTGTCGATCGCCTGCAACTTCTCACTCATCTTAGACCTAATTTAACAAAGTTAGAAAGGGGAATTGTATAGCTGTGGGAGAGGCAATAGTAATTACATCTGGAAAAGGCGGAGTAGGTAAAACTACTACATCTGCGAACATTGGTACGGCCCTAGCGTTATCTGGAAAGAAAGTGTGCTTAATTGACACAGATATCGGTCTTCGAAATTTAGACGTAGTAATGGGGCTGGAAAATCGTATTGTATTTGATCTTGTTGATGTCGTTGAAGGGCGTTGCCGTTTACCTCAGGCTCTTATTAAAGACAAACGTTTTGATGATCTTTATTTATTACCTGCAGCACAAACGAGTGATAAATCAGCGGTAACACCTGAACAAATGGATGAATTAATACAAGTATTACGTCAAGATTATGATTACATATTAATCGATTGTCCTGCGGGGATTGAGCAGGGATTTAAAAATGCGGTAGCTGGTGCGGATAAAGCAATCGTTGTTACGACTCCAGAAGTATCCTCAATGCGCGATGCGGATCGTATTATTGGGCTTTTAGAAAAAGAGGATATTGAACCACCGAAACTTGTTATTAACCGTGTACGTAGTCATATGCTTCATGAACAGGATATGTTAGATGTTGATGAAATTGTACGTACATTGTCAATCGAGCTTCTTGGTGTTGTCGAAGATGACGATGAAGTTATTCGAGCTACAAATACAGGTGAACCTGTGGCGTTGCAACCAAGCGGAAAAGCAGCGTTGGCTTATCGTAATATTGCAAGACGCTTGTTAGGTGAGAATGTACCATTACAAGCATTTGAACAAGAAAAGGTATCGGTATTTGCAAAGGTGAAAAACTTCTTTGGAATCCGTTAAGAGCACTTCGCACATATGCGAGGTGCTTTCTTTTTTCTTCACACGAATATCTTTCTTTCTTAGCTCATACATATGTACAAACTGTATACAACTGTTTCTAATGAAATTAGCTTAACGAAAGAAAGGAGACAGTATGAAGAATAGACGCGTAGAAGAAATTAAAAAGCGGATTGCAAAAAGGAAGGCCGAGCAAGAAAGGATGGAGGAAGAGCAGTATTTTAACGGAGGGAATTTTGATAGTGAAGCGGTATTTATTGAAGATGGAGAAAAGGAAATGCATCCTTTATTTCGAAAGGAAGTCTTTTTCTTCAAAGTTTTATTATCAGCAATATTAGTTCTTTCGGTTGCTATTTTATATAAGAATGCTCCTTCTTCATTCAATGGAGCTAAAGCTGTTACAGAAAAAGTGATGAAAGAGGAATTTCAGTTTGCTACTGTAGCGAAATGGTACGAAAAGCAATTTGGAAAACCACTCGTATTCTATTCGCCGAACGAGAAAAAAGAAGGAAGTATTCAGCAAAAAGATTATGCAATTCCTGCTTCTGGAAAGGTAATGCAAGGGTTTCAAAAAAATGGCCAAGGTGTATTTGTCCAAACAGCTACAAATGCAAAAGTGGAGTCAGTAAATGAAGGGTTAGTTGTTTTTGCAGGCAAGAAAGAGGAACTTGGAAATACAGTTCAAATTCAACATGCAGATGGTACGGAGTCATGGTATGCAAACTTAAACGATATGTCAGTGAAATTATATGATTACGTTTCAAAGAAACAAAAAATTGGAACGGTGAGTAATGATACAAATGATAAAAATGGAAAGTTTTATTTCGCGATAAAAAAGAATGAAAAATTTATTGATCCGATCCAGGTGATATCATTTGATTAAATATAGGGACGTTTTAACGAAAATTTCCGTGCATCCATTATTTTGGGTTATTATTGTCATTGGTATTTTTACTGCGCGTTTTAAAGAGTTACTACTGTTATTTTGTATTGTTCTTATTCATGAACTTGGGCATGCTTTTGCAGCAGCACACTATAATTGGCGTATAAAAAGAATTCAGCTTTTGCCGTTTGGTGGCGTTGCCGAGCTTGAGGAACATGGTAATAAGTCATTGAAAGAGGAACTTGTTGTCGTAATTGCAGGACCGATTCAACATGTTTGGATGATGCTGGTAGGTTACATGTTGTTCGAAGCCGGTTGGCTGAATACAGATTTATATTATTTCTTTATGTGGAATAATATAATTATTTTAGCATTTAATTTACTCCCTATTTGGCCGTTAGATGGCGGGAAAGTATTGTTTAATGTATTATCATATCGTTTCCCTTATTTACAAGCACATGAAAAGATGATGCAATTGTCATGTGTTTTTTTTGGTGTAATATTAGGATGGCAGTTACTCTGGAATAGTAACAATATTATGATGTGGGTACTACTCATATTTTTAGCAGTGTCATTATATCAAGAGTGGAAACAAAGACGGTATGCATTTATGCGTTTTTTATTAGAACGTTATTATGGAAACAAAAGAGGAATCGAAAAGATTGCACCTATTGAAGTGCAAACGGAAGATCGTTTATATACGATCTTCACAAAATTTCGTAGAGGATATAAGCATTCTATTATCGTCCGTGGAAAATATAAAGAGCATTACACATTGGATGAAAATGAATTGCTCTATGCATATTTTACTGAAAAACGAACAACTTCATCAGTTGAAGAATTAATCGGTTAGTGTTGACGATAGCACTAACCTTTTATTATTGTAAAAGCAAAGAAGATTATAAAGTGAGGAAATAATTTTGAAAACGTTATATGTGAATTACGCTGGTTCGGAAAAGCGGGTTGCAATTGAAGAGAAGAAAAAAATTGTTGAGTTTTTATGGAAACGTAATGAAGAGCAAGAGATTGTTGGGCATATTTATGTTGGACGTGTCGTAAGAACAATTGCTGGAATGAATGCAGCTTTTGTAAACATCGGTTTAGAAAAACATGCTTACCTTTCATACGATGATGTACCATCTTCTTATCGTATACATGAAGGGCAAGCGATACTCGTACAAGTTGTAAAAGAGGCAATTGATACGAAAGGGCCTAAATTGACAGCGAATATAGAATTTACCGGGAAATATGTCGTTTATATGCCGTTTGATGAGATGCGCGCTGTTTCTCGAAAAATAAAAAATAATAAAAGAAGACAACAGTTACTCCAAATTGAAATAGAGGGAATGGGGGGATACATTTTCCGTTCTGCTTCTGAAAAAGGAGCAATTGAAGAAATACAAGCTGAAATGCAAGAGTTACAACAGTTGTATGAAGAGTTAAAAAGAAAAGAGGGCCAAGGAAAGGCGCCGTTATTACTTCATCGACCGGCGACCTTTTTAGATCGTGTATTTCAAGAGAATCCAATTGAAACCATTGAAAAAGTAGTTGTAGATACAAGAAGTATAGTAAAAGAATTAGAAGACAAAGTTGGAAAAGAAAAAGTATCTTTTTATAATGAAAAGTCTTCGATGTTTAACCATTTTGGAATAGAGCGTGAAATTGAGAAAGCACTTCAAAAAATTGTGTGGCTTCCAAATGGTGCTTATTTAATTGTAGAACAAATGGAGACGATGACTGTAATTGATGTGAATACGGGCAAGTTTACGGGAAAACAAAATTTACAAGATACAGTACTTCGCACAAATGAGATGGCAGCTGAAGAAATTGCACGCCAATTAAGACTTCGTGATATTGGTGGTATGATATTAATTGATTTTATTAATATGAAAAAAAGAGAAGATAAAGAAAAGGTAAGAGAATGTCTTATAGCTGCTATGCAAGATGACCGCACATATACAAGGGTGCTCGGCTTTACGGAGCTAGGGATTTTGGAAATGACACGTAAACGTAAAAAGCATTCTTTACGGGACGTATTATTAAAAGAGTGTGTACCTTGCAAAGCGACGGGTTATGTGATGTCGCATGAAACAATTGCGTATGAGTTAGAGAGAGAACTAATCACATATGGCAATATAGAAGATGAAGCGGTATTAATCGCTGCGCCTAAAGAACTGCAAAAACAGTTTTTGCAAAAAGAATTACAAAAAAATATTCCATTTGAAATTTATTTCAAAGATGATAATATCGAAAAGTATGCTATCGTTCGTTTTGGAAGTAAAAAAGAAATTGTAGAGCGGAAAAAATAGTTAGCAGAACATTTATTGACAACCGTCTATGATTCATGATAACATCTTTATGTTATAGTTTATAGCACCTAAACGGCTATATGCTACAACCGCACAAGACAGGTTCCCTAAAGGCATTTATGTCTACCTCGTTTTTGGCGAGTCTTAGTAATTAAGAGGAGGTGCAAGTATGTACGCAATTATCGAAACAGGTGGAAAACAAATTAAAGTTGAAGCTGGTCAAGCAATCTACATTGAAAAATTAGATGTTGAAGCTGGTGAAACTGTTACTTTTGACAAAGTTCTTTTCGTTGGTGGCGAAAACGTTAAAGTTGGTAGCCCAGTTGTAGAAGGTGCAACAGTTACTGCGAAAGTTGAAAAACAAGGTCGCGCTAAGAAAATTATCGTTTTCAAATACAAAGCGAAAAAGAACAATCGTAAGAAACAAGGTCATCGTCAACCTTACACTAAGCTAGTTGTTGAAGCTATCAACGCTTAATTCTGGTTAACATGATTAAAATTACGATAAGTCGCACGAAATTAGGAAGTATCCAATCATTTAAAATGACTGGACATGCCGATTATGCGCCACATGGACAAGACCTTGTCTGTGCTGGAACTACAGCGGTTGTGTTTGGTTCTATAAATGCAGTGGAAGAACTTTGTAATGTGCAAGCAACTATTGAACTCGGAAGTGATGGCGGATTCTTAACGTATGAATTGCCTAATGATTTAGACGTTCATACAGCAGAAAAAGCACAAACGCTTTTAGAAGGATTAGTTGTTTCGCTTAAGACGATCGAACTTGATTACGGAAAGTATATCCGTTTAATAGAAAAAGTGCAGGAGGTGTAACGTATGTTAAGATTAGATCTTCAGTTTTTCGCATCTAAGAAAGGTGTAGGTAGTACAAAGAACGGTCGTGACTCTCAGTCAAAACGTCTTGGTGCTAAACGCGCAGATGGTCAAACGGTTACAGGTGGTTCAATTCTTTACCGTCAACGCGGTACAAAAATTTATCCAGGTGTTAACGTTGGTCGTGGTGGCGATGACACTTTATACGCGAAAGTTGACGGCGTAGTACGCTTTGAGCGTCTTGGTCGTGACCGCAAACAAGTGAGCGTATATCCTGTTGCTCAAGAAGCATAAGAACTCACGGAAAACTCTAACCTGAGTGCAGGTTAGAGTTTTTCTATATTAAGGGGTATCTAAATGAATGAAAAATGGACAATTATAGATGCATTGCGCCATTCAAGACATGATTGGCTCAATCGTATGCAGATGGTGAAAGGAAACCTTTCCCTTGGAAAAGTGGAAGAAATTCATAGTCTCATCGATCGTTTTGTCCAAGAAGCGAGACAAGAATCCAATCTGATGGGGCTATCAATGCCTTTATTTTCAGAGTGGATTTTAACATATAATTGGAAACAGCAGCCGTGCTTATTGGAGTACGAAGTATTAGGGAAATTACATAACTTATCTCACTTAGATGAGACTGTATGTACATGGACGAATCAATTTTTCTCGATGCTTCAGCATAGTTTAGACGTATATGTTGAAAATTATGTTTGTATCACAATTGAATGTGACGCGGATAATGCTCGTTTCTTTTTTGATTTTCGTGGTAAGCTAACGAGTGTAGAAGAACTACAGAATTGGCTTGCGATCCAAAACAATAAATGGTATTCCATTTCTTATACAGTGCGAGACGAAGAAGTCTCAGTTATATTACAACCAATTGAAAAAAGTGTGGTGAAATAATGTTTGTAGATCAGGTCAAGATATATGTAAAAGGCGGCGACGGTGGTAATGGTATGGTTGCGTATCGTCGTGAGAAGTATGTACCAAAAGGTGGCCCAGCAGGTGGCGACGGTGGTAAAGGTGCAGATGTTGTTTTCGTAGTTGAGGAAGGCTTACGTACATTAATGGACTTCCGCTACCAACGTCATTTCAAAGCTGATCGCGGTCAGCACGGAATGAGTAAAGGTCAGCACGGACGTAAGTCTGAAGATTTACTTGTAAAGGTTCCGCCAGGAACAGTAGTAAAAGATGAAAAAACTGGTCAAATTCTTGCCGATTTAGTAACGCATGGGCAAACTGCTGTAATTGCAAAAGGTGGCCGCGGTGGCCGTGGTAACTCACGTTTTGCAACAGCTACGAACCCAGCGCCAGAAATCGCTGAGAACGGGGAACCAGGTCAAGAGCGTGATGTTATTCTAGAACTTAAAGTACTAGCAGACGTTGGACTTGTTGGATTCCCAAGTGTAGGTAAATCTACATTATTATCTGTTGTATCATCAGCGCGTCCGAAAATTGCAGAGTATCATTTCACAACAATCGTTCCAAATCTTGGTGTTGTTGAAACGGGTGATAACCGCAGCTTCGTTATGGCTGACCTTCCAGGACTAATTGAAGGCGCACATGCTGGCGTCGGACTTGGACACCAATTCTTACGTCATATTGAGCGTACACGTGTAATCGTGCATGTTATTGATATGTCTGGTTTAGAAGGCCGTGATCCATATGAAGATTACGTAACGATTAATAATGAATTAAAAGAATACAATCTTCGCTTAACTGAGCGTCCACAAGTTGTTGTTGCAAACAAAATGGATATGCCAGATGCAGAAGAAAACTTACAAGCATTTAAAGAGAAAGTGGGAGACGAAGTAAAAATCTTCCCAATCTCAGCTGTAACAAGACAAGGTGTTCGTGACTTACTGTTTGAAGTAGCGAACTTAATAGAAACAACACCAGAATTCCCAATACATGAAGTTGCGGATGAGTCTGATACAAGTGTAATGTACAAATTTGATACTGAAGGTGTTAAATTTGAAATTACACGTGAAAGTGATGGCACGTTTGTTATCTCTGGTTACGATATTGAGAAGACATTCAAAATGACAGACTTCTCACGTGATGAATCTATACGTCGTTTCGCTCGTCAAATGCGCGGAATGGGTATTGATGAAGCGCTTCGTGCACGTGGTGCGAAAGACGGAGATATTGTAAAAATTCTTGAATATGAATTTGAATTTATCGATTAAGACTGCCGAAATACGGCAGTCTTTTTTTATATCGTAAAAATCGGATTTATATAGGAAAAAATCCCCACTAATTAAATTTTCAATTTATAATAAAAAGGGGAGTGGTTTTAGAAGAATTTTTTTATGGGGAGAAAATGAACATGTATAAAATATTAATTGTAGAAGATGATGAGAAAATCGCGGGAATATTAGAAGAGCATTTAGAAAGATATGGCTATCAATCATTTAGAGCAAGTGATTTACGTCAAATAAAAGATGAGTTTGTAAAAGTGAATCCTCATCTCGTGTTACTTGATATTAATTTACCGTACTTTGACGGTTTTTATTGGTGTCGTCAAATTCGTACTGTATCGAATGCACCAATTATTTTTGTTTCTGCAAGAACAGGAGAAATGGATCAAGTAATGGCGATTGAAAATGGCGGCGATGATTATATTACGAAGCCATTCCATTTAGATATCGTAATGGCAAAGGTGAAGAGTGCACTTCGCCGTGGTTACGGAGAGTATGCTTCTGCCGCTGAGAGTGATTGTTTAGGTGTAAATGGACTGTTGTTATTCCCGTCTCAGCATATTGTTGAGTGGCAAGGACAACAAACTGAACTGACAAAAAATGAGTTTTACTTATTAGAGTGTTTAATGAAACAGGTGAATCAATATGTAACGCGCGAAGAACTGTTAGAAGCTCTATGGGATGAAGTAGCATTTGTGGATGATAATACATTAACCGTAAATGTAAAGCGTGTAAGGAAGAAACTAGAGGAGTTAGGCATTAAAAATGCAATTGTAACGAAACGTGGATATGGTTATGCGCTTTTTACGGAGTGGGGCGAAGGGCATGAAGGTTAAAAATTACCTTATGGACCGCTTTTCTTTAATTCTTTCTTATATTGTTAGCCTTTGTTTATTTGGGCTCGTTTTACAGCTGCAAAGTCTTTTAGAAAAGAAATCCATTGATTGGAGTACGTGGTTATATGGACTTTTATTAGGAACAGTTGTGTTTACTGTATACCTCATTTACGATTACCGAAAACGGAGTGTGTTTTTAAAGAGGATCGAAAAGTATGTTACTGGTGGAAATACATTACATGACTCTTTACTTATTGATGAATCTTATACATCAGAGCAAGAAATGGTCGTTGAATCTTTTACGTTATTAAGACAGCAATATATGAATGAAGTTCATAAACAGCATGCGAAAGAGCAACAGCAAATGATATTTATGAACCAATGGATTCACCAAATGAAAACACCAGTATCTGTTATTGAATTATTGCTGCAAAAGTTTGGCAAAGAGCATCGTGAGGCAAGGGCAACAGTTGAAAGTATTCGTGAAGAAAATAACCGTATACTAAATGGTTTAGATTTAGCGTTACATATGGCAAGACTAGAGCAGTTTGCGAAAGATTATAAGGTAGAAGTAGTAAATGTTATAGATGTCGTGCGAGGGATTATTAATGAAAATCGGAAATCCTTTATTCAATCGTCTGTATTTCCGAAAGTGATGTTTGAAGAAGATACTTGTATGGTTGCATCTGATAGAAAATGGCTGAGTATTGCTATAGGTCAAATTGTTGTAAACGCAATCAAGTATACAAAAATTTCAGCGGCAGAGAAAAAAGAAATTCAATTTCAAATTGAAGAGAAAAATCAAAAGGTGTTATTACATATTAAGGACAATGGAATTGGTATTCCAGAGCAAGACGTAAAGCGCATATTTGATCCATTTTTTACGGGAATAAATGGACGTAAAACGAGAGAAGCGACTGGGATGGGCTTATATATTACGAAGGAAATTTGCGATAATTTACATCATGGAATGTATGTCCAATCGGCTGAAGGAGAAGGGACAACATTCACGTTCCAATTTGCAAAAGATGAAGAATATCATACATTGATGAGAAAAATGACAAAACTGTAAGATAACAAAACGTTTTGTAAGGGAAATCACTCGTTTCTTTTTCTTATTTTTCTTATAGTAAATGTAAGAAGAAAACACGTAGGGGGATTAGAAATGAGTGTTCTTGAAGTAAAAGGATTAACGAAGGTGTACCAATCAAAAGGTTCAGTAGCGACGACTGCTTTAAACGATATAAATTTTAAAATAGAAGAAGGCGAATTTGTAGGGATTATGGGTCCTTCAGGAAGTGGGAAAACGACGCTTTTAAATTTATTAGCAACAATTGATAAGCAAACTTCAGGTCATGTGCTTGTAAATGGTGAAGAAATTAATCAAATGCGTGCTGCAAAATTAGCGGAGTTTCGCCGTACACATTTAGGTTTCATCTTCCAAGATTTTAATTTACTTGATACGTTATCCATTAAAGAAAACATTATTTTACCACTTGTAATGGCGAAGAAATCTGTAAATGAAA
Organism: Bacillus sp. JH7; assembly: GCF_001563515.1. Taxonomy (NCBI): domain Bacteria; kingdom Bacillati; phylum Bacillota; class Bacilli; order Caryophanales; family Bacillaceae; genus Bacillus; species Bacillus sp. JH7. Next base: position 404,990 of record NZ_LPUS01000001.1, read on the forward strand.
TTGATGCGAAAGTACTGGAAATTGCGAAGTTTTTAAACATCGAAGAAATTTTAAATAAAAAAGTATACGAAGTATCTGGGGGACAACAACAACGTGCAGCAGCAGCGAGAGCAATCATTCATGAACCGACGTTAATTTTAGCAGATGAACCAACTGGAAACTTAGACTCAAAGTCAGCGAAATCGCTAATGGGCGCTCTGCAAGATTTACACGAGCAAAAGAAAGTAACGATTGCAATGGTTACGCACGATCCAGTAGCGGCTAGTTATTGTGAACGTATCCTTTTCATACGCGATGGAGAAATTTTCTCGGAAATACATAAAGGAAGAACGAAACAAGCCTTTTTCCAAGAAATTCTGGACGTACTTGCGATGCTAGGAGGAGAATATCATGAACTTTCGCCAGCTCGCGCTTAATAACGTAAAAGGAAATTGGCGTAACTATAAAGCGTTTCTTATAAGTAGTTGTTTATCGATTGTCGTATTTTTCATGTATGCTTCTTTTATTTATCATCCAGATGTCGTAAGCGGTAATATTAGTATGAGAAAGATGATCACAAAAGGATTAGAATCGATGAATTATATTGTGGTCATCTTCTCGGCACTCTTTATTTTATATGCAAATTCAACGTTTTTACGAGCAAGAAAAAAAGAGTTTGGTCTACTAACATTAATAGGCGGAACGAAATCGCAGCTCGGCCGAATGATTATATTAGAGCAACTGATGTTAGGTAGTATTGCAATTGTAGTTGGCATTGGGGTTGGAATGCTTTGTTCAAAATTATTTTTTCAAGCGTTAAGCGTATTATTAAAAATAGATAAGACGCTTCCACTTGTTTGGAATAGTAAAGCAGTTCTTATTACAGCTGGTGTATACTTTATTCTATTTTTAATCCTATCATTGTTTAGTGTTTGGACAGTAGGACGCTTGCAAATTATTGATTTATTAAGAGAGGCAAGAAAGCAAAAAGTAGAGCCGTTTGCATTTACATGGTTATGTGTAGTTGGTATAGGATGTATTATTGTTGCATATGTACTTAGCTTCCAAGTAACGTTTCTGAATTTCCTCCTCCTCTTTTTACCGGTGGTAGGACTGACAATTGGCGGAACATATTTACTATTTACACAAGGTAGTACAGTTGTATTAAAAGCATTACAAAAAAGAAAGCAATCTTTTTATACGTACCCAAATATGTTCGTCCTTAGCAACCTTATTTATAAAATGAAAGATAATGCTCGTTTTCTATTTGTAATTTCTATCATTACGGCGGTAGTATCTTCAGCGGTGGGTACACTGTACGTATATTTTGAAAATATGAGTGCGAAAACGGTAGAACTTACACCACATGCTATTTCATATGAGGAAAAGGGGTTAAATACGCATAACCTTATTAATGAAGAAAAGGTACAGGAGCTTGTGAAGAGACACGGGTTTGAAGATGCGCGAAAAGTAACATACGTTAAACTACCAGCAACACAGAAAATAACGTTGTTTAATAGTGAACATGAAGTACCGATGACGATTATTTCAGAAAAAGAATATAATGCAGAAGTGCGCAAACAAAAGAGAGAGCAACCTACAGAAGTTCATAATGCACCAGGTAGTGCAACGATGGTTATGGTTGATATGTCAAATGAACTGATGAAGATAGATCGTACGAAACCGTATGAATTTACAATTAATGGACAAAAGCAGTCTGTTCAATTAAATAATCCAACGCAGTATTCTGTTTTTAATGATAGTGAATATCTCATTGTAAATGATCAAGATTTTGAGAAATATGCAACACTCGTACCAGATGAAGAAAAGACAAAATATTACGGTTATTATATTGAGGATTGGAAAAGTACAGAAAACCTTGTATTAGATTTGAAAAATGAAATTGTACCAGAAAAGCAAGGGGAATTGAGAAATTCAGTGTTTGCGTATAAGGATATAAGAGAAGGTGGAGCAATTACAATGTTCATCGGTTTCTTCGTAGCGGTACTGTTCTTCTTCTTCGCTTGTAGTATGACATACTTTAAATGGTTTAACGATAAAGAACAAGATCGTATTCAATTTAAATCGTTAAAGAGAATTGGTATGACAGATAAAGAAATTCGCAAAATTGCGATTCGACAAATGGGAGTTATCTTCTTTATCCCAATTTTAATCGGTTCCATTCATAGTGGATTTGCTCTTCATACGTTAGGAAAAATGCTTTATATTAATTTGTGGAAATCAGGTGCGCTTGTAATTGGAGCATACATTTTAGCTTCTGCCATTTACTTTATGATCGCGCAAAGAGGATATTTAAAACACGTAAAAAGCTAGGGGAACCTCTAGCTTTTTGCCTATGTAGTAAGTTACAGGAGGACGATAGATGAACATTCGGCAACTAGCGCTGCAAAATATAAAAGGAAATTGGCGTAATTATAAAGTGTTTTTCTTAAGTAGTTGTTTTGCAATATTTGCTTCTTACGCATATATGTCTGTCATTGTGCATCCATATATGCAAGAGACGATGTGGTATCAAAACGTACGCTGGGGACTTATTATATGTAATGTTATAATCATTTCTTTTTTCGTCATATTTATTTTGTACTCTACTTCTATTTTCATAGAAGCACGTAAGAAAGAATTAGGGTTATATATGTTAATGGGAGCAACGAAGTCTAACGTAATAGGAGTGATTATGACCGAGCAAATTTTAATCGGGGTCTTCGCGAATATTTTCGGTATTGGGCTTGGTATGATATTTTTAAAACTCTTTTTTATGGTATTTAGTATGTTACTGGGGCTTCCGAAAGAACTCCCTGTCATATTTGACGTAAGGGCGATTGGTGTAACATTTATTACATATATGGTCGTTTTTATTTTGTTATCTTTTATAAGTGCTTTACGTATATGGAATATAAAAATCATTCGGTTATTGAAAGAATTTCGAACAGATAAAAAAGAGAAGAAAACATCAAAGTGGCTCTGTTTATTCGGTTTTGCTTGTTTAGTGGGCGGGTATGCATTGGCGCTACAAGTGACGATGGCTACGATAGCGATATACTTTTTCCCTGTGTCTATACTTGTCTTTTTTGGAACGTACTTTTCTTTTACACATGGAGCTACCCAAATGTTAGAAATAATAAAGCGAAATAAAAAGATTATGTATACATATCCGTATTTATTTATAGTGAATCAATTGTCACATCGAATGAAGGAAAATGGTCGCTTTTTCTTTCTGATGTCTATGGCAACGACGTTTGTAGTTACAGCAACAGGTACGGTGTTCTTATATTTTTCTAGCATGCAAGATATGTGGCGAACTGGAGGGGGACACTCGTTTTCGTACATAGAAAAAGGTATTTCTACTCATGAAGTCTTTGAGGAAGGTGTGGTTGAAAAATTACTGCATCAATATGGGTATGACGATTTTCAATATATGAGTTTTGTTGGAGTGTATGCATCCTTTCAGTCTAGTAAAGGAGAAACAACAATAGTACCGCTTATAAAAGAAAGTGAATATAACCAAGAAGCAAGGAAACAAAAACAGAAAACGTATCGTCCTAAAAAAGGTACAGTGACACTCGTTTATTATAATAAATACAATAATTCGAATGTATATAATCAAAAAGAGATTCAATTGCAAGTAATGAATCAACCATATCAATTCGTATTTAACGGTCAGAAAGAAGGGGTTCAATTTAACCATCACCCTTCGTACATTAATGGTCTGTTCTTTGTTATGAATGATGAAGATTTTGATAGTATAGCAAATCAGGTTCCTGATTCTGAAACAATGATATATAGAGGCTACACATTACCAAATATCGAAAAGACGAAGAAATTAAATGAAGATTTACGGAAACATATGAAACAAGATAATAATAATGCATTTCGAAGCAATATGGAGTTGTATGTAAATATGAAAGAAGGCGGTGATATTACTCTATTTGTAGGCTCATTTATTAGTATATTATTCTTTCTTACTTCATGTAGTATCGTGTATTTTAAATGGTTCCATAATATTGCATCGGACCGAAAGCAGTATGGTGCACTCTCTAAACTTGGAATGACGAAGGAAGAAGTATGGAAAATTTCTCGTTGGCAATTATGTATGCTATTTTTTGCGCCAATTATAGTAGGGAGTATGCATAGTGCAGTTGCGTTATATACGTTTCATAATACGCTTTTTATGGATGGATCATTAAGAAAAGTAGGTTTGTTCATTCTGTTTTATATCGCAGCATGTATCATTTATTTCTTCTTCGCTCAAAGAGAATATAAGAAACATTTAGACTAGCGAATGCTAGTCTTTTTTAAATATTCGAAATTTACATAGAAGAATATAAAAAAGTATGGTATAACAGTAAGAAAATGAAAAAGAGGGGAAAAGACGATGATTCGAGTAGGATATTTAGGACCAGAAGCAACATTTACAAATATGGCGGTGAGTCGTTTTTTTCCGGAAGCAGAGCATGTACCGTATCGAACGATTCCAGATTGTATAGATGCAGCTGCAAATGAAAATGTAGACTTCGCAGTTGTACCGTTAGAAAATGCAATAGAAGGTTCAGTGAATATAACGGTTGATTACCTTGTACATGAGCAGCCGCTTTCCATTGTAGGAGAAATTACAGTACCAATTCAGCAGCATTTACTTGTACATCCGGAGTATGCAGAAGTGTGGGATGAAGTATATGCAGTGCATTCTCATCCGCATGCCATTGCACAGTGCCATAAATTTTTAAATGAAGAATTAAAAGGAGTAACTGTTCGAGATATGACATCTACAAGTGCTGCTGCGCAATATGTGAAAGAACATCCTGAAGAGAAAATTGCCGCTATTGCAAATGAAGCGGCTGCAGAAAAATACGGATTAACAATTGTGAGACGTAGTATTCATACGCATAAAAATAATCACACACGTTTCTTGGTACTCCATAAGAAAAAGAAAGCAGTACTCCCGAATAACGGAGAGAATCGCGGAGAGAAAACGACGCTTATGATAACGTTACCTGCAGATTATGCAGGTGCCCTATATCAAGTGTTATCAGCTTTCGCATGGAGAAAATTAAACTTATCAAAAATCGAATCGCGTCCGATGAAAACAGGTCTTGGAAATTACTTTTTCTTAATCGATGTTGATAAAGCATACGATGACGTATTATTGCCAGGCGTAACGATGGAACTTGAAGCACTCGGTTTTTCTGTTACTGTGCTGGGGAGTTATTCTTCTTATTGGTTGTAGAGGGGAGCTGTTGTTAAAGTTGTTTGAAATGAAAAGCTGTTTCTCGGTTTGAGGTAGAGTAAGCTATCGATTCTATTGAAGTAAGTGATTAATTAAGCTAGCAAAATAAAGAAGCCGTCCTAAAAGATATTTAGGACGGCTTCTGTTAGGAATAGATAACTCTTTTGTCGGGTTTTTAGTACGCATCATTACAACTATTATAATAATAGGATTCATCATTGTTCGAATTACTGCAGCAAATACAATTCGTTTGTTGTATTAATAGATTGAGTGTAGATGGAGCTACAGTATCTGAGAAAGTAATACTCTCAACATCTTCTACTAAAAATGTTTTAATATCTCCTGGTGTTAAGGTAAATGTAAGTGGAGAGCGATGGTTTAATCTTGCGATTGTTAATCTAATCGTTGTTGCAAATGCAGGACTGAAACTAAATTTAATAAGTGTCTTATTATGATTTTTAGTGAAGTTTTCAAATACAGTTCGAGGAATTCCAGTTGTTATATCAAGATCTTGAGGGGTATTTCCCGTACCGAAAATAGTATAGTTCTGTATAAAACAGTTATTTGAATCTGAATTTGAAGAATTACATGGACGATCATTTTTCTTATAATATTTTTTTCCATTTTTTAAGAAGTAATCCGCTATAATTAATCACTCCCTTCACATATAAGAATTAAAGGTTGTCCATATATAATATGAAATATATTTTTATATGTTTGGACGTGAAGGAAGAGAAAATAAAAAGAGTCCATCTGGTATGATGGACTCAATACTGTTTTACCTGGTGTGATTCTTTATTTTAACTTCGCAAGACGATCTTCTAACTGACCACGCCAAATATCAGCTAGTTCTGGAACGGCAAGAATTTTTTCAATACCATCTTTATCTTTTCTATTATGAAAATAAATTTCGTTAGAGAACAAGACAGAAACATTGCTCGGTTGACGTTCTAGTAATGTAATTTTAGAATCTTTACGTACAGTACCTTCTTGAAGAACGCGGCATAGGTAGCCTGTAAATCCAGTTGCTACAATGCGTGGCAGTATGCCAGGGATGCCAAGACGTTTTGAAATTGTGCTACAAGGTACTCTTGCTTGTGTCACTTGAATGATTGTTTCACCTAGTTGATATGTATCTCCGATGCAAACATCACGCTCTAACATATTTGTTACGGTAATGTTTTCGCCAAATGTGGAAGCTGGAAGCGTAGTTTGAAATTCCTCTTCCCATAGTGCGTAATGCTCGTGTGGGTACACACAAACAGCACGATCAGGACCGCCGTGATGTTTTAAATCCGCTACGTCATCACCACGAAATCCGTCTTTTGAGAGAAAGGCCTCTTCTGTAGGGTCTTTACATATACCTGTTATCATTTCTTTATCTTCGCCATATTTCATTTGTTTCGGTTTGCCAATGCTAAAGTGAACGAGTTCAATTCCCATATTTGATCTCCTTTACGATTGATTACAATATTATAGCATTAAAAAAGCACAGAGAATGATAAAAACTCTGTGCCTTACATTAATAAACGAGAAATCCTGCTTTATCTAACGCCTCACAAGCAGCATCTAACTTTTCTTTAGAATCTGCCTCAATTGTATGTAAGTGAATACCATCTGTTAGTTGTGAAAGATAGGAAGCATTTGTGTTTTCGATTTTTTGTAAATATTGCTCTACATCAAAGCGATTGCTTACCATGATGGATGCTGTTAAGTCACCGTATACAGGATGCTCAACTTTTACATCTTTAATCGTAACGCCATGGTCAACAAGCATTGTAAGTTCTTGACGTACTTCTGCTGGTTTGTGCTGGCATACGATTACGCGTTCAAAAGCTTGTTGTTTCTCTTGTGGTTTTAAATATAAATAGCCTTGGGCAGTCGCAATAATTGGTTCGTTTCGTGCTTTAAGCAAGGAAATATCTTGCACGATAACTTGTCTACTTACGTTTGTCTTCTTCGATAGTTCATTCCCAGATAACGGCTCATTTGCAGCGAGAAGCCACTGAAGGATAAGCTGTCGTCTTTCTTCGCCTAAAATCTTTTTTTGGTCATTTTGTTTCATTATGATTTAACACCTCTATAAAATTGATTTCCAATTGTGTGTAGTGCATGAATAGTAGTATCAATTTGATCTTTCGTTGTTTGTTGTCCGAAAGAGAAGCGGACATATTGTTTGGCCTCTTCATACGTTTTTCCAATTGCAAGCATAGTTTTCGAAGGTTCTTGTTTACCGACTTGGCAAGCACTTCCGGTGGAAATAGCGATACCATGGCGATTACATTCTAGCATAGTATATTGACCTTCTATTCCTTTTATTGTAACCCCAACAATATGTGGTAAACAAGAAGTAGAATGACCTTCTACTTCAATTTCTAGCGGAAGTGTTTGTATTTGCCCTAAAAAGTAGGAGCGTAACTCTTTAAAACGTAAACTTTCTTCCCATTGAGTTTTTAATATATTTTCAGCAGCTGTTAAAAAAGATGCGATGCCGGGAACGTTCACTGTACCTGGGCGAAATCCTTTTTCGTGAGAAGTTCCCGGAAATACTTGCTCCCAGCGAGATTGCGGATTTATGTAGCAAGCGCCGACACCTTTTGGTCCGTATATTTTATGTGCTGAAACAGAAAGACTATCAATGCCCATCTCAAAAACATGGATAGGCAGTTTACCAAACGTTTGCACACAATCTGTATGAAATAAAACATTATATTTTTTTAAAAGTGCCCCGATTTCTGTAATGTTTTGAACGGTTCCGATTTCAGAGTTTCCATGCTGTATACTTGCTAGCACAGTATCTTCTGTAATAGCTGCCTCTAAATCTACTAAACAAAGGAGTCCGCTTTTATCAACAGGAATTTCAGTGATCGTATAGCCTTTTGATTTTAGAGATTGAAAATAACTTCGAATGGATGCATGTTCCATAGGTGTCGTAATAATATGCTTCTTAGTTCGGGCATTTAGAAGTGATTGAATCGCAAGATAGTTTGATTCCGATCCGCCACTTGTGAAAAATACTCCTTGTTCTTTTCCTCCAATCATTTCCGCAAATGTTTTTCGGCAAACTTGTAATAAAGAAGCAGCTGTTCCTCCAATATCATGTAAACTTTGTTCATTTCCGAAGTATTGCGACGCTGCTTTCATATATGTTTGTAACGCTTCCTCGCTCATAGGTGTAGTAGCTGCATAGTCAAGATATATCATCATGTAAGTTCCTCTCTCTAGTAAGAGTTACAGTTCTTTTACTTTTTAAATGGTAGTGAAAATAAGAATTATAAAAAAACTCTTGTCATTATTTTAAAACTATGTAAATATAGGTGTCAAGACAGTTGAAAAGTGTAAAGTAGGAGGCAACAATTATGCCAAGTGCAGATGTCTTAATTATTGGAAGTGGTGTTGCGGCACTTCGTGTTGCAAAAGAGATTTGTCACGAAAAGAATGTGATTATTATCACAAAGGAGACGAAACGTAATAATAATACACATTTAGCTCAAGGTGGAATTGCCGCAGCGGTAGCTACATATGACAATCCTAATGATCATTTTGAAGATACATTAGTAGCAGGGTGTCATTATAACAATGAAGAAGTGGTCCGTTATTTAGTCGAGGAGGGACCGAAAGAAATTAATAACCTTATTGAAAGAGGAATGAAATTTGATGGAGATGAAACAGGTCCTCATCTTGGAAAAGAAGGAGCGCATCGAAAACGTCGTATTTTACATGCAGGTGGCGATGCAACAGGAAAGAATTTATTAGAGCATCTTATTCAAGAAGTAGCTCCATACGTTACGGTAGTGGAACAGGAAATGGTGCTCGATTTTATTATAGAAAAAGATAAATGTGTGGGGGCTTTAACTCGCAACAATAAAGGAGAATTGAAACGTTACAATGCAGATTGTACGGTGTTAGCTTCAGGGGGTATTGGCGGTTTATACGCCTTTACTTCTAATGATGAGACGATTACAGGCGATGGACTTGCAATGGTGTACCGTGCAGGCGGAGAGCTTGTAGATTTAGAGTTTATACAATTTCATCCGACGATGTTATACGCGGGTGGGCGTTGTTCCGGCCTCGTGTCCGAAGCTGTTCGCGGAGAAGGAGCTGTCCTTATAAATGGAAAAGGGCAGCGTTTTATGATGGATATACATTCCGAACAGGATCTAGCACCTCGTGATGTAGTCGCACGGGCTATTCATGAACAGCTACTTGCGGGTGAAAAAGTGTACTTAAACATCGAAATGATTCAAAACTTTGAACAACGCTTTCCGACCGTGTCATCGATATGTAAAACAAATGGAGTCGATATAAATAAAAAACTTATTCCAGTCGTGCCTGGTACTCATTTTCACATGGGCGGCGTGAAAACGAACTGTGATGGAGAGACGTCTATTCCGAACTTATACGCAGTCGGTGAAGTAGCTTGTAACGGAGTTCATGGTGCAAATAGATTAGCGAGTAATTCATTATTAGAAGGTCTTGTGTTTGGAAAAAGAATCGGACGACACATTTTATCTAGAGAGACAAAAGAAAAGGTGAACATGCTAGCTGAAAAGGAAGAAAAGTTTATCGTTCTGAATCATTTACCGACGAAAGAAGAAATACAAAAATGCATGATGAAATATGTTGGGATTGTGCGAACAGAGCAAAGTTTATCTTATGCGAAGAGATGGTTTAGTAAGTATGGTGTTCGAAATATGATATTACAACATGATGTTCTTACGAATGAAGAGATAACGCTTATTAATATGTTAACGGTTTGTGAGCTTATAGTTGTGTCAGCCTTGCAAAGAGAAGAAAGTATTGGCGGGCATTACCGGAGTGATTATCCAGATAGAAATATAGGAAAGAAAGAGATTGTTCGAGTAAAGAGAAAACTACAACTTGTGTGATGAGGGGAAGAGGGGCTTTATGAACACGATAAAAGTTAAAGAAGCATTAAACCGATTTTTTTTAGAAGATATAGGAGAAAGAGATGTAACATCTCAGCTTATTTTTCCAGATAACTTGCTCTCGAAAGGAACGTTTCTTGCGAAGGATACAGGGGTCTTTGCAGGATGTTTAGTAATTGAATCAGGATTTAAATTAATTGATGAGAGAATTGAAATAGAGCTTCATAAAAAAGATGGGGATCTTGTAGAAAAAGGAGAAATTATTGCAACAGTGCAAGGTCCAATCGCATCGTTATTAACAGCAGAGCGCGTTATATTAAACGTTATTCAGCGTATGAGTGGAATAGCGACGATGACGCGTAAAGCGGTTCTTGCTTTAGATAGTAGTCATACTCGCATTTGTGATACGCGAAAAACGATGCCAGGACTACGTATGTTTGATAAGTATGCAGTCGTGTGCGGCGGTGGATTTAATCATCGCTTCGGTTTATATGATGGTGTCATGATTAAAGACAATCATATTGCTTTTGCTGGTTCTATTACAAAAGCTGTTACATCAGTAAAAGAAAAGTTAGGACATATGGTGAAGGTAGAAGTGGAAACAGAAACTGAGGAACAGGTGAGAGAGGCTGTCGCTGCTGGTGCGGATATTATTATGTTCGATAATCGTACGCCAGATGAAATCCGGGAGTTTTCAAAGATTGTACCAAGTGCCATCGTTACGGAAGCTTCAGGGGGCATCACAATTGAAGATTTATCGAAATACGGAAAAACAGGGGTAGATTATATTTCACTTGGAGCGTTAACACATTCAGTGAAAGCACTTGATATTAGTTTCAATATTGAAGAGTAAGGAAAGTGGCTTAGAGGGGGAGAAACGTATATGAGTATTTTAGAAAAAGTACAGCCGATTGAAACGATGTTACCAGAGCGTTATTACACAATGTCAACGGAAGATATGGAAAAGCGTGTTCGTGAAATTAAAGAGAAAATGGGGAAAATGTTATTCATTCCAGGGCATCATTATCAAAAAGATGAAGTGGTACAATTTTCAGATGCAGCAGGGGATTCACTTCAACTTGCGCAAGTTGCAGCGAGCAATAAAGACGCAAAATACATTGTGTTTTGCGGGGTACACTTTATGGCGGAAACAGCAGATATGTTGACGACAGATGATCAAGTTGTCATCTTACCAGATATGCGTGCAGGTTGTTCGATGGCGGATATGGCAGATATTGAACAAACAGAAAGAGCATGGACAGAGCTCACTAAATTATTTGGAGATACGATGATTCCGTTAACATATGTGAACTCTACAGCTGCAATTAAAGCGTTTTGTGGTCGTAACGGAGGAGCAACAGTAACTTCTTCTAATGCAAAGCAAATGGTATCTTGGGCGTTTACTCAAAAAGAACGTCTCGTCTTTTTACCAGACCAACATTTAGGGAGAAATACAGCGTACGATCTAGGTATCCCGTTAGATAAAATGGCAGTATGGGACCCACACACAGATTTATTAGAGTACGATGGGGATATAGAAGAAATTCAAGTGATTTTATGGAAAGGACATTGTTCTGTTCATCAAAATTTTACAATGAAGAATATTGAGAGTGTACGAAAAAATCATCCGGATATGAATATTATTGTACATCCAGAATGTTGCTATGAAGTTGTAGCTGCTTCAGATTATGCAGGCTCAACGAAATATATTATTGATATGATTGAATCAGCGCCATCTGGTAGCCAATGGGCGATTGGTACAGAAATGAATTTAGTGAATCGAATTATTCAGCAACATCCAGATAAAGAAATTGTTTCGCTTAATCCATTTATGTGTCCGTGCTTAACGATGAATCGAATTGATCTGCCTCACTTATTATGGACACTTGAAACGATAGAAAGAGGAGAAGAAATTAACGTTATTAGCGTAGACAAACAAGTAACGGCAGAAGCAGTTCTTGCATTAAATCGTATGTTAGAGCGTGTGTAAAGCAACGGTATTCCCGTTGCTTTTTTTCATACATATAATCATAACGAGAACGAAATGGGCATACATTGTTTTGAAGAAATCATTGTGGTTCTTTATGCTTATTCCACTTCGAATGATATTGAAAATCGAAGAAGTGATAAAAGTGAAAAGAAGTTAATGTTATTTAGAAAGAGTTACTTCATGAGATTTGTTACTTATAGATAAGTTATACAGGAGGGGGAAAATTTGAAAATTCATATCGTGCAAAAAGGGGATACCCTTTGGAAAATTGCGAAAAAGTACGGAGTGGATTTTGATACGTTGAAAAAAACAAATACACAACTTAGTAATCCAGATTTAATTATGCCAGGTATGAAAATTAAAGTGCCATCAAAGAGTGTTCATATGAAACAACAGGCTGGAGCAGGTTCAGCACCTCCAAAGCAATACGTAAAAGAAGTGCAGCAAAAAGAATTTGCAGCAACACCAACTCCGCTTGGAATAGAAGATGAAGAAGAAGTTACGTATCAATCAGCACCAATTACACAGCAGCCAGCTATGCAACAAACACAAAAAGAAGTGCAAGTAAAACCGCAGAAAGAGATGCAAGTAAAGCCACAAAAAGAAGTACAGGTGAAACCACAGAAGGAGATGCAGGTAAAGCCGCAAAAAGAAGTACAGGTGAAACCGCAAAAAGAGGTGCAAAAAGAACAGCCAATTCAAAAAGAAAAACCGTCTGTTATTCAAAAACCACCTGTGATAGAAAAACAAAAACCGGCGGAAAAAGAAAACACGAAGTTTTCGGTAAATGTATTACCGCAGCCGCCACAACCACCAATAAAACCGAAAAAAGAATATAAAATTTCAGATGTAATAAAAAAAGGAAGCGAGTTAATTGCTCCTCAAATTAGTAAAATGAAACCTAACAATATCATTTCTTCGCAAACGAAAAAAAATAATATAATATCGCCGCAAGTGAAAAAAGAAAATGTAGGGAATATAGTGTCACCGCAAGTGAAAAAAGAAAATGTAGGAAATATAGTGTCGCCGCAAGTGAAGAAAGAGAATGTAGGGAATATAGTGTCACCACAAGTGAAAAAAGAAAATGTAGGAAATATAGTGTCGCCGCAAGTGAAGAAAGAGAATGTAGGGAATATAGTGTCACCACAAGTGAAAAAAGAAAATGTAGGAAATATAGTGTCGCCGCAAGTGAAAAAAGAAAATGTAGGAAATATAGTGTCGCCGCAAGTGAAAAAAGAAAATGTAGGGAATATAGTGTCACCACAAGTGAAGAAAGAGAATGTAGGAAATATAGTGTCACCACAAGTGAAGAAAGAGAATGTAGGAAATATAGTATCGCCAAATGTATCGAAAGAAAATGTAGTTATTCCACAAGTCATACCGCCAAATATTCAAATGCCAAATATAATGCCGATCATGGATAACAACCAACCACCGAATATAATGCCAATTATGGATAACAATCAAATGCCGAATATGATGCCAATTATGGATAACAATCAACCACCGAATATGATGCCAATCATGGATAACAATCAAATGCCGAATATGATGCCAATTATGGATAACAATCAAATGCCGAATATAATGCCAATTATGGATAATAACCAAATGCCGAATATGATGCCAATCATGGATAACAATCAAATGCCGAATATGATGCCAATTATGGATAACAATCAAATGCCGAATATGATGCCAATCATGGATAACAATCAAATGCCGAATATAATGCCAATTATGGATAACAATCAAATGCCGAATATGATGCCGATTATGGATAACAATCAACCACCAAATATGATGCCCTATCAAATGCCCATGATGCCGCCGAATCCGTATTATCAACAACCAAATCCATATCAAATGCCATATCAGCAAGGAGCGCCGTTTGGACCGCAACATACGTCTATGCCAAACCCGAATATGATGCCAATGGATAATAACATGCCGCCGCTTGTGCAGGGTGAGGAAGATTGTGGATGCGGAGGAGAAAGTAGACTATATAGTCCACAACCAGGCGGTCCGCAATATGCGAATCCTTTATATTATCAACCAACTCAGTCTGCATATGCACCACAGCCAGGAACGATGTATTATCAACCAGATCCACCAAATGTATTTGGAGAGCCCGTTTCAGAAGAAGAGGACGAAGAAGAAGTTTAAAAAGGCGGGAGTATTCCCGCCTTTTTTGCAGTCCTGTTAATTAAGAAAAGGCAGTTTTTTTATGAAGTGCTAGAAAATTCCCAGTGAAATATTAACAGTGTAAAAACCTTCTCTGTTACTCATCATAAGAGGGAGCTTTTCAGTAGAGAAGCTCATTCTAACAGAGGGGGTTTTTGTATTGAATACGAAAGTAAAAGTGATTGCTGCTTCTTTGTTAGTTACTAGTGCATTAGCTGCATGTGGTACACCAAAAAACAATGCAATGGATGGACGTAACTACAATTACGAGCGTACATCTTATAATGATACACATCAGTATCGTGATAATGTGACGCGTAATGATCGTTATACAGATTATGTAACATATAGAAATGGTCGTAACGATACAGGATACAATTATTACCGTGATGTAAATTACAATGGACAAATTGCTAATCCGCATCCAACTCGTAATATTACAATGAACAATTCATACATTAACAATGATGGTAAAACAGCTGAAAGAATAACAAATCGTGTGAAACGTATGAATAACGTAGACCGTGTGTCTACAGTTGTATATGGAAACGATGTAGCGATTGCGGTAAAACCACGTAACACAGTGACAAATGAAACGGCGATGGCGAACGAAATTCGTCAAGCTGTTGCAAATGAAGTTGGAAACAGAAACGTATATGTTTCTGTAAGAAATGATATGTTTACTCGTGTCGATGCAATGAGTACGCGTCTACGTAACGGTACAGTTACAAACGATTTTAATCGTGACATAGTGAATATGTTCCGAGACATTCGTTACGGTTTAACTGGTACAGTGCGATAGCAAAACAAAAGAGGAAGGGGGAGCCCTTCCTCTTTATTCATCGTTGTCTTGTAAACGACGTTTTTTAATAAAATAACTAACGGAATAAGAAACTAAAAAGCAGATGAAAAGAATACTATCTGTTAAAATAGCTTCAAATAGAGGTCTTTCTGGATTGAAAATGATATAAATAATAGCCATAACGATTCCTACAATAAGGGAGCGGAAGACAAGTTTATAATAAGGAGTTAACTTTATTTCCTTTTCGCCTTCTTCTACATCGATTGAAACACTTAACTGTAAATAACTAAGGATCATACTCGTAAGAATAAATACTAGCCATAATGGAGATTTCGTAATTTGATCTATTCCTTCAGTGAATCCGATATAGCCTAAAACACCGATTATACCAAGTGATTGAAAAAGAAAGACAATACGTATGTTTTTTAACGTTTGCAGAATGAGACGTTCATCCTTTATTTGTTTCATAATATCTATCTCCCGTTTATGATGATTTCGCTGTTATGTTTATTGTAATATATATATTGCATTTATCAATTTATAATTTGCGTTTGATTTATTTGGATGAAAGAGGAAATAAAATATTTTTATAAACATGTTGCACTTATACTTTATTAATGTTATATTAGCAAAGCGATGAGCTAATTTACGTAAGACGAGAGATATGCTTAAGTGCTAAACACGCGAATGTGGTCGCCTGGTCTCTCGCCGTAAACGCATCAAGACGCCTGCTTTGCAGGCGTCTTTCATTTTATATAAAAGTAAATGATACATGCAGATGAGGTGAATCCTTATCTGCATTTTTTATATTTTCGAAAGAAATGTAATATGGATAAAACCCCCATTTCCGGAAAAACTACTAATGAAAGTATGATCTTGCCTAAAAGAGGTGAACGGAAATGAAATGGATACTGATTGCGATGCAAGCTTTCGTTATGATGTTTTGTTTCGTTTATGAAACGAATGTGAAGGCGGAAGGGCCAGTACCAGAAGTGACGAAAAAAGAACCTGAGGTTACAATTTTATTAGAGCGTATGTATGTTGATGGCGAAGTAAGCGAAGAAATACTTACAGAAAAAGTGACGGATTTAGAAAAGTTTTTACAGCAGTATAAAGAATGGCAGCTCGTTGATCGTGATGATGTACAAATTGTATTGCAAAAGAAAGTTGATGATATTTCTCCGTTATTGAAAACGAGCGGGTATTTTGGTGTTTCAGAGGAAGGGATATTACAAATTTTCAAAGGTGTGCCAAAAAATGATAATGCGATCCATTCTTTCTTTCAAATTGATATGAAAAAGCTTGAGAGCTATGAACGTGCGAAATTGAAACGTGGCATTCGTATTAAATCAAAAGAAGGTTTTGTGAAGACGATTGAAAAAATGAAGCAATACGCAGTTCAAAGTAAGAAAAAAAGCAGCTCATGGTGAGCTGCTTTTTTTCTTATTTATTTTTAGCTAAAATTTCTTTTGCGATTTCATCAATTAGCATATCTTTTCCGATTGGATTGAATGCTTTCGTATTGAAGACTTCATTTGATACTTCATATACGTGATTATTTTTAACTGCTTTATTGTCTTTCCAAACGGCACTGTTTTTGTAGTCTTCGTAAACTTTATCAGCTTCGCCGCCGAAGTTTACAATAAACATTTGGTCAGGCTGGAATGCAACTAGACCTTCTAGTGATACTTGCGCCATCGTTTGTTTTAAATCCGTACCTTTTGTTGCTGGAAGTTTTAAGTCATTAAAGATGATGTCACCGTATCCGAAGCTACCGTATACACGGAAGTTTTGTGGTGTAACTGCAACGAACATAAAGTTCTCATCTTTTGTTTTCTCTTTAATTTTTTTAGATAAAGAGTCTGCTTTCTTATCGTAGTCTGCAATCCATTTGTCTGCTTTCTTCTCTTCGTCAAATAGCTTACCTACTTCTTTAAACTTACCACGCCAGTCTTCTAAGTTTGTTTCTAGAACAACTGTAGGTGCAACCTTTTCTAGTTGATCATAAATTTTTAATTGACGGTTGTTTAAAATAATTAAGTCTGGTTTTAAAGCAGTAACAGCTTCTAAATCAACTTTAGGTGCCCAGTACCAACCTACTGCTTTTACTCCATCTAACTTGTCTGTTAAGTGATTTTGGATTTTATCTTTATATGTATTTGCTGTACCAACAGGTTTATGTCCAAGAAGTAATAGTTCTTCTGTTGATCCAGATAAGTCAACAATTCTCTTTGGATTTACTGGAATTGTAGCTTCACCTTTAGCATGTTTTACAACTTTTGTTTTCGGTTGTTCTTTTGCTTTCGATTCTTCTTTTTGAGAAGAACAGCCAACGATAGAAAGAACAACAAGCATAATAGTAAATAAAATAAATAGCTTACGTTTCATCCTGATGTAACCCCTTTAATTAGTATTGATAATCATTATCGACTTCTGTATATTAAGGTGCTTTAACCTTTCTGTCAATGGAAAATAACAGAAGTTTCAAGTGGAGAACATTTGTTGGGGCAGTCTCGCTTTTCTATCATTAAATATGTTAAAATGGAATACATGATTTAAGAGGGAGAGATCGTATTTTGTTTGAATATGTTACAGGTTACGTGGAGTATGTAGGGCCGGAATATGTCGTAATTGATCATAATGGAATTGGTTATCAAATTTTCACACCAAATCCGTATGTATTTCAAAGAAGTAAGCAAGAAATCCGTGTCTATACATATCATTATGTGAGAGAAGATATTATGGCACTTTACGGTTTTAAAACACGTGAAGAGCGTTTATTATTTACAAAGTTGTTAGGCGTGTCTGGCATTGGGCCAAAAGGCGCTCTTGCAATTTTAGCTTCTGGTCAAACAGGACAGGTCGTTCAAGCGATTGAGCATGAAGATGAGAAGTTTTTAGTGAAATTCCCAGGCGTCGGAAAGAAAACAGCACGCCAAATGATTTTAGATTTAAAAGGAAAACTAGCAGATGTCGTACCAGATGCATTTGTTGATTTATTCTCAGACACAGAACGTTTTGATGAGAATAAAGGTTCATCAGCTGAGCTTGATGAGGCACTGGAAGCTCTGCGCGCACTTGGATACGCAGAACGCGAAGTTTCTCGTGTTGTACCAGAGTTATTAAAAGAAGCATTAACGACGGATCAGTATATTAAAAAGGCACTTAGTCTTTTACTAAATGGTAAGAGGTGAGTATAATGGACGAACGTCTCCTTTCAGGGGAATCTGCATATGAAGATGCGGATTTAGAATATTCATTACGGCCACAGACGCTCCGTCAGTATATTGGCCAAGATAAAGCGAAACATAATTTAGAAGTATTTATTGAAGCGGCGAAAATGCGTGAAGAAACGTTAGATCACGTGCTTTTATATGGACCACCAGGTCTTGGTAAAACGACGCTTGCGAATATTATTGCCAATGAGATGGGCGTTAATGTTAGAACAACTTCAGGTCCCGCAATTGAAAGACCAGGAGATTTAGCTGCTGTATTAACAGCGCTTCAGCCAGGTGATGTATTATTTATTGATGAAATTCATCGTTTGCATAGATCAATTGAAGAAGTATTGTATCCTGCGATGGAAGACTTTTGCCTTGATATTGTAATTGGAAAAGGGCCTTCAGCACGTTCTGTACGCCTAGATTTACCGCCATTTACATTAGTTGGAGCAACAACACGTGCTGGAGCATTATCGGCACCGCTGCGTGACCGCTTCGGTGTACTTTCAAGGTTAGAGTACTACACAGTAGATCAGCTTTCTGCGATTGTTGAACGTACAGCAGAAGTATTTGAAGTTGAAATCGATTCGTTAGCTGCATTAGAAATTGCAAGACGTGCTCGTGGTACACCTCGTATTGCGAATCGTCTTTTAAGACGTGTACGTGATTTCGCACAAGTTCGTGGTAATGGAACGGTTACGATGGAAATTACACAAATGGCATTAGAGCTACTGCAAGTAGATAAATTAGGTCTAGATCATATTGATCATAAATTACTGCTTGGTATTATTGAGAAATTCCGTGGCGGTCCAGTTGGATTAGAAACGGTTTCAGCAACAATTGGAGAAGAATCTCATACGATTGAAGATGTGTATGAGCCGTATTTATTACAAATTGGCTTTTTACAACGAACGCCGAGGGGCCGAATTGTAACGCCGCTTGCGTATGAACATTTCGGAATGGAGATACCAAAAGTATGACGGAGATGCCAAAGCTGCTTATTACAGCCGGGATCTTACTCATCGTTGTTGGATTAGCTTGGAAGTTCATTGGAAGGCTTCCAGGCGATATTTTTGTGAAAAAAGGAAACGTTACCTTTTATTTTCCTATCATTACATGTATTGTGTTAAGTATTGTATTATCTTTTATTATGTATATAATAAATCGATTTAAATAAGAAATAGGTGGATATAGCTATGGATATAAATCTGTTTGATTTTCATTTACCAGAAGAACTTATTGCACAAGTCCCGTTAGAAGAGCGTGAAACATCAAGATTAATGGTGTTAGACCGTGAAACAGGTGATATTGAGCATAAACATTTTACGGATATTCTTTCTTACTTACATGAGGGGGATTGCTTAGTTTTAAATGAAACGAAAGTTATGCCTGCTCGTTTGCACGGTGTGAAAGAAGATACAGGCGCGCACATTGAAGTACTTCTTTTAAAACAAGAAGAAGGTGATAAGTGGGAAACGCTTGTAAAGCCAGCGAAACGTGTAAAAGAAGGAACTGTTATCTCTTTTGGCGAAGGGAAATTAAAAGCAACTTGCACAGGAACTGCAGATCAAGGTGGACGTCAGCTTGAATTTTCATATGACGGCATCTTCTATGAAATTTTAGATGAACTTGGGGAAATGCCACTTCCTCCATATATTAAAGAGACGCTAGAAGATCGCGATCGCTATCAAACAGTATATGCGAAAGAAATCGGTTCAGCAGCAGCGCCGACTGCGGGACTTCACTTTACAGAAGAGTTACTTGAGAAGTTAAAGCAAAAAGGCGTTCAGTTAGCATTCATTACACTTCACGTAGGACTTGGAACATTTAGACCAGTTTCTGCAGACACGATTGAAGAACACCATATGCACGCAGAATATTATCATATGTCTGAAGAGACAGCGGCATTATTAAATCGTGTGAAAGAGAATGGTGGACGTATTATTACTGTAGGTACGACATCAACTCGTACGTTAGAAACAATTGCAACAGATCATGAAGGTAAGCTTTGCGCCGCTTCTGGATGGACAGATATTTTCATGTATCCGGGATATGAATTTAAAGCAATTGATGGTTTAATTACAAACTTCCATTTACCGAAATCAACATTAATTATGCTTGTAAGTGCATTTGCAAATAGAGATAATGTACTTCATGCTTATAATGAAGCAGTAAAAGAAAAATATCGTTTCTTTAGCTTCGGTGATGCAATGTTCGTTGCATCTCACGCTAAAATGAGAAACAAATAAAAGGAGTAAGTTATGACAGCAATTCGTTATGAATTTATTAAGACATGTAAACAAACGGGTGCCCGTTTAGGTCGTGTGCATACGCCGCACGGTTCATTTGATACACCAACATTTATGCCAGTTGGTACACTTGCAACAGTTAAGACAATGTCACCAGAAGAATTAAAAGCAATGGATTCTGGCATTATTTTAAGTAATACGTATCATTTATGGCTACGTCCAGGTCATGAAATTATTCGTGAAGCAGGCGGTTTGCATAAATTTATGAACTGGGATCGTGCAATCTTAACAGACTCTGGTGGTTTCCAAGTATTCAGTTTAAGTGACTTCCGTCGTATTGAAGAGGAAGGCGTTCACTTCCGCAATCACTTAAATGGAGATAAATTATTCTTATCACCAGAAAAAGCGATGGAAATCCAAAATGCATTAGGTTCAGATATTATGATGGCATTTGATGAGTGTCCACCATTCCCAGCTACTTTTGAATATATGAAGAAATCTGTAGAGCGTACGAGCCGCTGGGCAGAACGTTGCTTAAAAGCGCATGAACGTCCGCAAGATCAAGGTTTATTCGGTATTGTACAGGGGGGAGAGTACGAAGAGCTTCGTCGTCAAAGTGCGAAAGATCTTGTTTCAATGGACTTCCCTGGTTACGCTGTAGGTGGTTTATCTGTAGGTGAACCGAAAGATATTATGAACCGTGTACTTGAGTTTACAACACCACTTCTTCCAGATAATAAGCCTCGTTACTTAATGGGTGTAGGTTCTCCTGACTCGTTAATCGATGGCGCAATTCGTGGTATTGATATGTTTGACTGCGTACTTCCAACTCGTATCGCTCGAAATGGTACATGTATGACAAGTGAAGGTCGCCTCGTTGTAAAAAATGCGAAATTCGCAAGAGACTTCGGTCCGCTTGATCCAAACTGTGATTGCTACACATGTAAAAACTACTCTCGTGCGTACATTCGTCACTTAATGAAATGTGATGAAACGTTCGGAATTCGTTTAACGTCTTATCACAACCTTCATTTTCTGTTAAACTTAATGGAGCAGGTGAGACAAGCTATTCGTGAAGACCGTCTTGGCGATTTCCGCGAAGAGTTCTTTGAACAGTATGGCTTTAATAAACCGAATGCTAAAAACTTCTAATACATAATTTAAAAGGAGGAACAAAAGATGAATGCAGGTATGATGAATATCGTTATGATCGTTGCGATGTTTGCGATTTTCTATTTCTTATTAATTCGCCCGCAACAAAAACGTCAAAAAGCAGTTGCTCAAATGCAAAGTGAGTTAGCAAAAGGTGATGCTATCGTAACAATCGGTGGTTTACACGGTACAATCGAATCAGTAGATGAGACGAAAATTGTTATTAAATCTGGTGGTTCACACTTAACGTTCGATCGCAATGCGATTCGTGAAGTTGTGAAAAACTAATTTGGAAGGCCCTGCATGAAATATGCAGGGCCTTTTTTAGTTACCTTGCTTTGACATATTTACACCGAAAATACCACCGAGTGTACTCGCCCCCATTAATGCTAATTGATAAAGTAATTGTGAGTTCGATAAAGTTTGAGAAAAGCCTAAATAGTTAACTAGAAAAACGAGTATAGTGAACGTGAGACCTGTTGTGAGACCTACTAGCCAACCTTTTCCTTGAGCCTTTTTGCCGGCAGTAAATCCAGACATAAGCATAGATAAAAGAGCGAGTATAAAAATAGTAACGGTTAATGTCCCTTCGTTTATATTCGTAAACTTTAATAAAAGAGCCATAATCATGCTAGTAATAGATGCGAGAATTAGTAGTGTAATAATACCGAAGCCAATTGCAGTTGATAATTTTTTCGTTCCATCCATTTATGCATTCCCCCTTTTTAATACAAGCATATTTTCCTTTTGTCTAAGTTAGACTAGTTTCTTTTTTATAGGGGAGTCTATACGTAAAAAAGGAGATGTAGAAATGGAATGGATATCAATAATTGGACGGACAATGCTTTTGTATATCATCATCTTAATTATTTTTCGTCTTATGGGTAAACGTGAGATAGGAGAGCTAAGTGTATTAGATTTAGTCGTATTTATTATGCTTGGAGAAATGGCTGTAGTGGCAATTGAAAATACCGATAAATCACTTTGGCATCAATTAGTTCCGATGACTTTTCTTATGTGCATCCAAATTATTTTGTCAGTCATTTCCCTAAAGTATCAACGCTTTCGGCATTTAATAGAAGGTGAGCCGGCTATTCTTGTAAACGCGGGAAAGATTGATGAAAAGAAGATGAGAAAGCAACGTTATAATATAGATGATTTAATGATGCAATTAAGGGAACAAGGAGTTGGAGATATTCGGGATGTAGAATATGCTATTTTGGAACCGTCTGGGAAGTTATCTGTCTTTCAAAAACAAAAAAATAAACAAGATACATTGCAGTTTACGCTTCCTCTTATTATTGATGGAGAAATTCAATCTAGTCATTTACAAATGATTGAACATACAGATGCATGGCTTATTGAGAAATTAAAAAACTTAGGTTATAACGATGTAACACAAATTTTATATTGTAGTTTTCAAAACGGAAAATTTTTTGTTGATTTAAAAGAAAATTAGAGACTTATTCTTTGAAAGAGTAAGAATGATTAGTGTAACTAATAATCAGTGGAGATTACCCCACTGATTAAAGTTTCACCTTATTTCAAAAATGAAAGTTTACGAATGATAGGGAGACGACTTAACTCTTCTTTTCGAATGAGTTTGAAAGTGAAGAGAAGTACGATATAAACAATTGTTGTTAAAGTGATTTCCCATAATGTTTGTATGCCAAGGGCATGAGAGAAAATAATATATTTATGAAGATAAAAACCGAAGGCGCCTGCGATACCGATGGCAAGTCCGCCGAAAATATAGTCTTTTGCGTAAATGGTAAATGTAATCTTTTTTAAAACAGTAGCGTAGTGAAGAAATGTTACTGTTACAATATTTGCAGCAATAGCGAGAGCAACCCCCATCATTTGAAATTCTGGCCTTGATGCTAGTACAAAAATAACGATTAATTTCACGATGGCACCAATAAATGTATTCATCATTGCAGCTCTTGCTAAGTTTAAAGCTTGCAAAACAGAGGTAAGTGGACTTTGGAAATAATGAAATAAAAAGCAAGGCGCAAGAAGTTGAATGAATGCTGTTGCACTGTCTGACCCATACATAAGAGTTAAAACAGGAGAAGCGAATACGTATAATATAACGACAGACCATCCGCCGGTAATTAATGAAATTCGAAGTGCTTGTTGTAAACGGTGCTCCACTAATTTATGTTGTCTTTTTGCCATTGCTTCACTAATAGAAGGGACGAGCGCTGTAGAGAGAGCGTATGTAATAAAGGCGGGTAGTGATAGAAGCGGGAATGCATAACCGTTTAATATACCGTATTGCTGAGTTGCAACAGAAGCAGCGACACCAGCAATTGCTAAGCTTTGCATAACGACAATAGGTTCAAAAAAATATGAAACGGAGCCGATTAAACGACTTCCTGTAGTTGGAAGGGCAATATCCATCAGAGAATAAAATGTCCCTTTGCTTTCCTTTACAGTAGTAAAAAATCCAGAGCGTATTGATAAATGTTTTTCTCGCTGAAATAACGTGAGTAAAAATAATAACGATGCAACTTCACCGAGAACAGCTGATAACATAGCGCCGGCTGCAGCGTATTCTATGCCGTAAGGTAAAAATAATTGAATGCATATAGCAATAATGGTAATGCGGACGACTTGTTCTAGAACTTGCGCATAAGCGCTAGGTTTCATGTTTTGTTTCCCTTGAAAATAACCACGCAAAACAGAAGAAACAGCAATAACAGGAACAACGGGCAAAATGGCCATTAATGGATAGTACGTTCTTTCGTCGGTTAATAATGTTTTTGCTAAAATAGGTGTGAGGAACATAATTCCGATTGTTAAAATGATACTAATAACGGATGTAACAGCTAGTGATACGGTTAATATTTTTTTAACTCTTTGTTTATCGTTCACAGCTTCCGCTTCTGCTACAAATTTTGCGATTGCGACAGGAAGACCAATTTGTGTCAATGTAATTGCTAAAATGAATGTAGGAACGGCCATCATATAAAGACCAACGCCTTCTTCTCCCAAAATACGTGCCATTACTATGCGGTTGATAAAGCCGAGTATTTTTGTAATAAAGCCGGCTATCATTAAAATAAATGCGCCTTTTAAAAAGCTTTGTCTCGTCATGTTCTTCTCCTACCTTCTCAAAATCAATGGAATGATTTACAATAATTTATATGCACGTACGAGACAAGAATGACAAGCATTTAAGAGAGTGAAATATGATAGTGCTCTTGAAAGTAGTTATTGCTGTCCATTAGAGCGGGAATAAAAGCGACTTTTCGTGCGAAATAAGAAGGAGATGTTATAGATGTTAGATAGAGAGGCTTTGGTAGAATCATACCGCGGACAGTTACAAGTCGTTTTAGAAAGTAAAGTAGAAGAGTTTCAAATGTTCGGCTACGACAGAGTGACAGATGATGACATTTGGAAGTTTCTTAAAGTGAAAAAGTGGAAGAAGATAGACAGCGATGTTAGATTGTATGAATTAGTTAATGACGTATTAACAGTAAGTGCTAATGAATATATGACATATTTAACTGTTGAAGCATATCAAGCGCCACTTTGGTCATTTGATGAATATGAAAATAAATAACCGACTGCAATTGGTTTGTTCTTCCTTTTGCAGTATAATGATAGGTATTGATAATCAGGAAATAATTATGTCTAAGATCATATATAAAGGAGGTAGTGAAGAGAGAAAACAAATAATGAAAGTGCAGGTATCGTGAAAACGTACCGGCACAGCTAGTGATGAGCTAGCAAAATTATAGAAAGGAAGTCTACTAACTAGACGTATGCACACGTGTAAAAGTGAATCGTAAGAGATTTATTTAAAGTGTTAGTAGCGGAAAGAGGGTACATATGGCAAAGCGTGGTACGAGAATTGCCGCCTTTTTCCTCATCGTTTTATTAATCGGTGGAGTAATTGGTGCGGCAGGAAAAGACATAGCAAAAGGAATTAGTCTAGGACTAGACCTTCGCGGTGGTTTTGAAATTCTGTATGAAGTAAAACCAGCCAAAAAAGGGGACAAAATCGATCGAGACGTACTTGTAAGTACAGTAGGTGCTCTTGAGAATCGTGTCAATGTTCTCGGTGTAAGTGAGCCGAACATTCAAATCGAAGGGCAAGATCGAATTCGTGTACAGCTTGCTGGTGTACAAGATCAGCAAAAAGCACGTGAAATGTTATCAACACAAGCGAAATTAACATTCCGTGATGTAGATGATAATCTTCTTATGGACGGAACGGATTTAAAAGGCGGCGGAGCGAAGCAAACATTTGATGAGCAAGGCCGTGCGAGCGTAGGTCTTACACTAAAGAGCGCTGAAAAATTCCGTGAAGTAACTGAAAAAATTTCAAAAATGCCACCACCAACGAATTTAATGGTAATTTGGCTTGATTTTGAAGAAGGAAAAGATTCGTACAAAGCAGAATCTGCAAAACCGAATCCGAAGTTCTTATCAGCAGCAACAGTAAACCAAGTATTTAACCAAGCTGAAGTATCTATCGTAGGTGGAAACTTCACAGTTGAAAGTGCGAAACAACTTTCATCTTTATTAAATGCAGGTGCACTTCCTGTTGATTTAAAAGAAATGTATTCAACATCTGTTGGAGCGAAGTTTGGTCAACAAGCGTTAGAGCAAACGATTTTCGCTAGTGCGATTGGTATCGCTCTTATTTTCTTATTTATGCTTGTATTCTACCGTTTACCAGGACTTGTAGCGGTTATTATGTTAGGTTTATACATTTTCGTTACATTACTTGTCTTTAACTGGATGCATGCAGTTCTTACGTTGCCAGGTATTGCGGCGTTAGTGCTCGGAGTAGGTATCGCAGTTGATGCGAATATTATTACGTACGAGAGACTGAAAGAAGAGTTGAAAATTGGTAAGTCCATGATGTCGGCATTCCGCGCTGGTAACCATCGTTCATTAGCAACAATTCTAGATGCAAACGTTACAACTCTTGCGGCAGCTGGTGTGTTATTCGTTTATGGTAATAGCTCTGTAAAAGGATTCGCAACAAGTTTAATCGTAAGTATTTTAGTTGGTTTTATTACGAACGTATTCGGTACTCGTTTCTTACTAGGTTTACTTGTAAAGAGCCGTTACTTTGATAAAAAACCAGGATATTTTGGTGTGAAACAAAAGGATATTATTCCATTAACAAAAGGTGTAGTACATCCGCCAACGAGATTTGATCGTATTAACTTCGTAAATATCGGTCATAAATTCCTTATCTTCTCGATTGTAGTTGTAATTGCGGGTGCAATTATCTTACCAATTTTCAAATTGAATCTTGGTATTGACTTTGCGAGTGGTACACGTATTGACTTGCAATCAAAACAAGCTGTTACGGTGTCTGATGTTCATAAAGATTTTAAAGAATTGAACATTGATGTGAAGGAAGAAAATATTGTACCGACTGGAGATGACAATAAAGGTTTCGCAGTTCGTACATTAGGTGTTTTATCAAAAGATGAAATTGCGAAAACAAAAACATTCTTCCACGATAAATATGGTACAGATCCAAACATCAGTACAGTTTCACCGACAATCGGTAAAGAAATTGCACGAAATGCATTTATCGCTGTACTGATTGCTTCTGCGGTTATCATTTTATACGTAAGTATTCGATTCCGATTTACGTATGCGTTATCTGCAGTGCTTGCATTATTACATGACGCTTTCGTTATGGTTGTTATGTTTAGTATTTTCCAATTAGAGGTAGACTTAACGTTTATCGCTGCAGTGTTAACAATCATCGGTTATTCTATTAATGACTCGATTGTTACATTTGATAGAAACCGTGAATTATACAAACAGAAAAAACGAGTGCGCGATATAAAAGATCTAGAAGAAATCGTAAATGCAAGTATTCGCCAAACGCTTGGTCGCTCGATTAACACCGTATTAACAGTGTTATTCCCAGTAATTGCACTGCTTATCTTCGGTAGTGAGTCACTACGTAACTTCTCGTTTGCGTTACTTGTTGGATTAATTGTAGGTACGTACTCTTCTGTTTTCGTTGCCTCTCAAATTTGGTTAATGCTTGAAAACCGTCGTTTGAAAAAGGGAAAAAACAAGAAGAAGGTTGAGAAAGTAGAATCTGAACCGCAAGTATAGAAAAGATGATGTCTCTTTATGAGGCATCTCTTTTTTCGTTTGTGGATACAATAAGATAGCAACTTTTTAACAGAAAGAAGATGGAAGAAAGTGGTGGTGTTATCGCTGTTTTTGTTAAAATAAAAAGATAGGTTAAGAAAAGAAGGGATTTTAATTATGGAAAAAGATGAACGTTTTAAACAGGCCGAGTTTGGTGCTATTGTCGGGATCGTTGGTAATATTATATTAGCGATTGTAAAGGCGGTAATTGGTTATATTGGGAACAGTAAAGCGTTATTAGCGGATGCCGTGCATTCTGCATCAGATGTAATAGGTTCGCTAGCTGTACTTTTTGGACTGCGAGCGGCAAAGCAGCCACCTGATGAGGATCATCCGTATGGTCATGGTAAAGCGGAATCGATTTCAGCGATTATTGTTGCGGTATTATTATTTATTGTGGGACTTGAAATCGCGATTTCGTCTATAAAAGCTTTTTCGCAAGAACTAGAACCGCCGAAAGGAATTACGATATTTGCTGTTGTTCTTTCAATCGTCGTGAAAGAAGGAATGTTTCAATATAAATTCCGATTAGGGAAAAGAGTAAACAGTGATGCAATTATTGCAAATGCATATGAGCACCGTTCGGATGTATTTTCTTCAATTGCAGCTTTAATCGGTATTTGTGCAGCTATAATCGGTGGTAAGTTTGGTATAGACTGGCTCGTATATGCTGATCCGATTGCAGGATTAGTTGTTTCACTTCTTGTTGTAAAAATGGCATGGAGCATTGGAGCGGAAGCAATTCATGCAACGCTTGACCATGTTCTTCATGAGGAGGATGTTATTCCGCTTAGAGAGGCCGTTCTTCAAGTAGATGGTGTGAAAAAAATTGGTTCTTTATATGCACGGGAGCATGGTCATTATGTTATTGTCGATATTAAAGTGTCTGTAGATCCATACATTACCGTAGAAGAAGGACACCGTATTGGAAAACATGTGAAAGAAATACTTATGAAACAAGATAATGTACAAAATGTATTCGTACATATAAATCCGTATTCTCCAAATTAAACATCATTAACATTTTAGTATATAGATATTGCATCGTAGTTTGCATTATATTGTCACCCCTTAATCTGTCTTGTATAATGAACAGGTTAAGGGGTGATTTCGTGTTACAACCGAAGACGCGTTGGAAAGAAAAAGAATATAATGACGAGCGAGTGAGTGAATTAGCAAGTAAATTACAGTTATCGCCACTTGTCGTTTCATTATTCCTCGGTAGAGGACTAGATACAGAAGATAAGATTTTAGATTTTTTAAATACAGAAAATCAAGAATTTCATGATCCATTTTTATTAGAAGGAATGGATAGAACGGTAGAACGTGTAAATAAGGCGATTCAAAATGGAGAGCAAATATTAATATTTGGTGATTACGATGCGGACGGAGTAAGTAGTACGACGGTTTTATATCTTGCTCTTCAAGAATTAGGTGCAGAAGTAGAATTTTACATTCCAAATCGTTTTACAGAAGGGT
The DNA here is from genome assembly GCF_001563515.1 of Bacillus sp. JH7. Taxonomy (NCBI): domain Bacteria; kingdom Bacillati; phylum Bacillota; class Bacilli; order Caryophanales; family Bacillaceae; genus Bacillus; species Bacillus sp. JH7. The sequence continues at coordinate 434,321 of NZ_LPUS01000001.1, forward strand.
ATGGACCGAACGAAGAAGCATTTCGTTGGGCGCATAGTGCAGGTTTCTCACTGATTATTACTGTCGACACTGGCATCGCAGCAGTACATGAAGCGAATGTAGCGAAAGAGCTTGGAATAGATCTAATTATTACAGATCACCATGAGCCACCGCCAGAATTGCCAGAAGCGCTTGCGATTATACATCCGAAATTAGAAGGTGGCGTATATCCGTTTCACTATTTAGCTGGTGTAGGTGTTGCGTTTAAAGTTGCGCATGCACTATTAGGCCGTGTACCAGAACATTTATTAGAGATTGCAGTAATCGGTACAGTAGCCGATTTAGTATCACTTCATGGTGAAAATAGGTTGCTAGTGAAACGCGGTTTAAAACATATGCGTATGACGAGAAATATTGGTTTGAAGGCATTGTTTAAAGTTGCTAACGTTTCGCAAAGTGAAATTACAGAAGAGAGTATTGGCTTCTCAATTGCACCTCGTATTAATGCGGTTGGGCGTTTAGAAGATGCTGCGCCGGCTGTACACCTTTTATTATCAGATGATCCAGAGGAAGCGAAAGAGTTGGCCGAAGAAATTGATGAGCTGAACAAACTGCGAAAAGATATTGTAAAGCAAATTACAGAAGAAGCTATCGCTGAAGTTGAAAATAAATTCCCGCCAGAAGAAAACAAAGTATTAGTACTTGCAAAAGAAGGCTGGAACCCAGGGGTAATTGGAATTGTTGCTTCTAAATTAGTTGAACGTTTTTATCGTCCGACGATTGTATTAAGCATCGATCCTATAAAAGAAACAGCAAAAGGCTCAGCACGTAGTATTGCAGGATTTGATTTGTTTGCAAACTTATCAGATTGTAGAGAGTTATTGCCACACTTCGGAGGGCATCCGATGGCAGCGGGAATGACGCTACATATGAATGATGTAGATGAATTACGTCGCCGATTAAATGAACAAGCAGATGCGATTTTAACAGAAGAAGATTTTATTCCAATTACAGCAGTTGATGTTTTTTGCAAAGTAGAGGATGTAACGCTAGCGGCAATTGAAGATATGCAAAAACTAGCCCCGTTTGGTATTGGAAATCCGAAACCACGTATTGCAGTAAAAGATGCAGAGTTAGAAAGCATTCGCGCAATCGGATCAGATGGTTCTCATTTAAAAATGGCTCTTCGTGATGGACAAGCAACACTGGATACAATTGGATTTGGTTTTGGTGCATATGCGAAAGAAATCTCTCCAGTTGCAAAAGTATCTGTAATAGGAGAAGCATCCATCAATGAATGGAATAATTTTAAGAAGCCACAACTAATGGTACAAGATATTGCTGTAGAGGCGTGGCAATTATTTGATTGGCGTAGTATGCGTAATGCAGAAGCAAATTTAGCAGAACTTCCGAAAGAAAAAATAACAATGGTGTATTTTTCTGAAGAGGTATTGAATAAATTTTCTTTAGAGAGCTATAAAGAAAAGCTCATGCATGCTTCAGAAGTAACGCATTTAGATGATCAATATATCGTGTTACTTGATTTACCAAAAGGAACCGATGAATTACGTGAGTTATTTAAGGCAGGATTCCCAGCGCGAATTTATACGCTATTTTATCAAGAGAATAACCACTTATTTAGTACAGTTCCGACGAGAGAACACTTTAAATGGTACTATTCTTTCTTAAGCCAAAAAACACCATTTTCTTTAAGACAATATGGAGAACAACTATGTCGTCATAAAGGTTGGTCAAAAGATACAGTAAATTTTATGACACAGGTGTTTTTTGAGTTAGAATTTGTTACAATAAAAGATGGCGTCATTTTTATGGCAGACAAAAAACAAAAGCGTGATTTAATTGAATCGAACACATATCGTGAGAAAATGAACCACTTACAATTAGAAAAAGAATTGGTTTATAGCACATATCAGCAACTATATACATGGTTTGAAACGATTCGTAATCATAAAGAAGTAGAACAGTTAGGGTAAAGGATTTGTATTTACAAACCTTTTAGATCTGAGGAGGATTCAGAAATATGGATTTCAAGCAACATATCGCAATTGTACCGGATTATCCGAAAGAAGGTATTGTGTTTAAAGACATTACACCTTTAATGAATGACGGTAAAGCATACAAAGCAGCAACAGATGCAATCGTTGAATACGCAAAAGAAAGAGATATCGATGTTGTAGTAGGACCAGAAGCTCGTGGTTTCATTATCGGTTGCCCAGTTTCTTATGCGTTAGAAGTAGGATTTGCGCCAGTTCGTAAATTAGGAAAATTACCACGTGAAGTAATTACAGTTGACTACGGTAAAGAATATGGTAAAGATGTTTTAACAATCCATAAAGATGCAATTAAGCCAGGTCAACGCGTATTAATTACAGATGACCTATTAGCTACAGGTGGAACTATTGAAGCGACAATTAAGCTAGTTGAAGAACTTGGCGGAGTTGTAGCAGGGATTGCATTCTTAGTAGAGCTTACTTACTTAGATGGTCGTAAAATGTTAGATGGTTACGATGTATTAGTATTAGAAAAATACTAATCACTATATAGGTAAAACTACGGTGATAAAAAGTACCCGTGAATCTCTTGGAGAGGAGCGGGTACTTTTGTATAATTGAACAAAAAATCATGGTGAAATGTTAGTAAAATCTTTTCCTTTTCACAATTCACAATCATTGGGTTATAATGATAGAATATAATTTATTCTATTAAATAAAGATAAAGTCAATTTTCAATAAAAGGTGATTCGATGGCAAATGAGCAGGTACTAACAGCTGAACAGGTACTCGAGAAAGCAAGTCAATATTTAGTGGATGAAGATATTGAGCTAGTAGCACGTGCCTATGAATATGCACGCGATGCGCATAGCGAACAATACAGAAAATCGGGTGAACCGTATATTATTCATCCAATTCAAGTTGCAGGTATTTTAGTTGATTTACACATGGATCCAGCTACGGTATCAGCAGGTTTCTTACATGATGTAGTGGAAGATACAGAGATTACGTTAGAAGATATTGAACGGGAATTTAACAAAGAAATTGCTATGCTTGTTGATGGTGTTACGAAGCTTGGGAAGATCAAATATAAATCTCACGAACAACAACAAGCAGAAAACCATCGCAAAATGTTTATTGCAATGGCTCAAGATATTCGAGTTATTTTAATTAAACTAGCTGATCGTCTTCATAACATGCGTACATTGAAACATTTGCCTCAAGAGAAGCAGCGTCGCATAGCGAATGAAACGCTAGAAATCTTTGCACCTTTAGCACATAGACTCGGAATTAGTACTATTAAATGGGAGCTAGAGGATACGTCACTTCGCTATTTAAATCCACAACAATATTATCGTATTGTAAATTTAATGAAGCGTAAACGTGCAGAACGTGAAGAATACTTAGACGAAGTAATGACTGGTATTCGTGAGAAATTAAAAGAAGTTGCAATTCAACCTGAGATCTCTGGAAGACCGAAACATATTTACAGTATTTATCGTAAAATGGCACTGCAAAATAAACAGTTCAATGAAATTTACGATTTATTAGCTGTACGTGTTGTTGTAAATAGTATCAAAGATTGTTATGCAGTGCTTGGAATTATTCATACGTGCTGGAAGCCGATGCCAGGTCGTTTTAAAGATTATATTGCAATGCCAAAAGCAAATCTATATCAATCTCTTCATACGACTGTAATTGGACCGAAAGGTGATCCACTTGAAGTGCAAATTCGTACGAAAGAAATGCACGAAATTGCAGAATTCGGGATCGCGGCACACTGGGCATACAAAGAAGGAAAAACAGCAGAAACAACAGGTACATTAGAGAAGAAACTCACGTGGTTCCGTCAAATATTAGAATGGCAAAATGAAGCTTCTAATGCAGAAGAATTTATGGAGTCATTAAAAATTGATTTATTCTCTGACATGGTATTCGTCTTTACACCGAAAGGCGATGTAATGGAATTACCACTTGGATCGGTTCCAATTGATTTCGCGTATCGTGTCCATTCGGAAATTGGGAATAAAACAATTGGTGCAAAAGTAAACGGGAAAATGGTAACGCTGGATTATAAATTAAAAACCGGTGATATCATTGAAATTTTAACGTCGAAACATTCATATGGCCCAAGTCAAGATTGGGTAAAACTTGCTCAAACATCTCATGCGAAAAATAAAATTCGTCAATTCTTTAAGAAACAACGTAGAGACGAAAATATTGAAAAAGGCCGTGAACTTGTTGAAAAGGAAGTACGTGGTCTAGAGTATGAGATGAAAGAAGTATTAGCGCCTGATAACTTAAAACGCGTCGCTGAGAAATTTAACTTTGCAAATGAAGAAGATATGTTTGCAGCAGTTGGATATAGCGGAATTACAGCTTCGCAAATTGTTACGCGACTAATGGACAAGTTCCGCAAGCAACGCGAAGAAGAAGAAATTGTTGAAGTTAAAGAAGTTCGTAAACCGATGAAAATTCGAAAATGGGATTCTGGTGTAAAGGTAAGCGGTGCTGATAATTTATTAATCCGTTTATCGAAATGCTGTAACCCAGTTCCGGGTGATGATATCGTTGGGTATATTACGAAAGGCCGAGGTGTATCGATTCACCGCCGTGATTGTGTAAATGTTCATACAGAAGAAGCGATAGAACGTTTATTAGAAGTTGAGTGGGAAGGTAGCCCTGAAAAAGAAATAGAGTATAACGTTGATATTGAAATTTCAGGTTACGATCGCCGCGGTTTATTAAATGAAGTACTGCAAGCTGTTACAGAGACGAAAACATACATTTCAGCTGTTTCTGGTAGAAGTGACCGTAATAAGATGGCAACAATTAATATGTCAATCTCGATTCGTAACTTACAACACTTGAAAAAAGTAGTAGAACGCATTAAACGCGTTCCAGAAATTTATGCAGTACGACGCATGATGCATTAATAGGGAGTGTAGAAAGATGAGAGTTGTTTTGCAACGATCAAAGAAAGCGTCTGTCACAGTAGACGGTGAGATCGTAGGACAAATTCCGTTCGGTTTAACATTACTAGTTGGCATTACGCACGAAGATACAGAAAAAGATGCAACTTACATTGCGGAAAAAATTGCAAACTTACGTATTTTTGAAGATGAGAGCGGAAAGATGAATCATTCTGTACTTGATGTAGAAGGACAAGTTCTATCTATTTCGCAATTCACATTATACGGAGATTGCCGCAAGGGAAGACGTCCAAACTTTATGGATGCTGCGAAACCTGATTATGCAGAGCGTTTATACGATTTCTTTAATGAAGAAGTTCGTAAACAAGGATTACATGTGGAAACAGGGAAGTTCGGAGCAATGATGGATGTTTCTTTAATCAATGATGGTCCGGTGACCTTAATTGTAGAAAGTAAATAGTGTTGATAAAAAAGAGAGGGTTATATAATCCTCTCTTTTTTATACATTGTTGTATGTTTTGTTCATTTATTTGGAATTAATAGCAGTTTTGGTTATGTATAACTCTTTCATCAATATGGAACAATAAAAAGTAAAACATCCATATTGAATGTGAGGGATATACGTATGCGTATGAATGAAAAAGGGCATTCTGTTACAAATGGTGCAAATCAACTATTTAACGTGAATTTTCATGATTTTATTTCAAAAGAGCAAAACAATACTTCAATGGAGCTTGCTTCCGAGTTTGGGATTTCTCTTCAAGATGTAAAGCGTTTAAAGAAGCAGATTGAACGTTCTTAGAGCACTTGACAATCCTACTTAACAAACGTATAGTAATTTTATATTTACATATGAATATAACCGTTGATAGAGAAGAGTAAATGAGACACACATGGAAAGAGAAGGAATGTCTTAGGCTGAAAACATTTCTACATGATGACTGATTGAATGACACTCTAGAGGTTTCAACTTGAACGGCATATACGCTTAGTAGGGATGAACGCATATTTAAGCGTTATTAAAAAAGTGGAAGCATAAGTGCTTCAATTAGGGTGGCACCACGGGTATAATACTCTCGTCCCTACTGTTCAAACAGTAGAGGCGGGAGTTTTTTTATTTTTATTAAGATTAAAACAATTTGAGGAGGAACTGAATATGTCTATTCAAATCCCACGCGGAACGCAAGATATTCTTCCAGGCACTGTTGAGTTATGGCAGTATATCGAAGGGCAAGCACGCGAAATTTGCCGTCGTTACAATTATAAAGAAATTCGTACACCAATTTTTGAGCACACTGAGCTATTTTTACGCGGTGTTGGTGATACGACAGATATCGTACAAAAAGAAATGTACTCATTCCAAGATCGTGGAGAGCGTAGCTTAACATTACGTCCAGAAGGTACTGCACCTGTTGTACGTTCTTACGTTGAAAATAAAATGTTTGGTGATGCAACACAACCAACGAAATTATACTATATCGGTCAAATGTTCCGTTATGAAAGACCACAAGCAGGTCGCTATCGTCAATTCGTACAATTCGGTATCGAAGCAATCGGCAGTAATGACCCTGCAATTGATGCAGAAGTAATTGCACTTGCTGTTGAATTTTACCGCGGCATGGGCTTAAAAAATATTAAAGTTGTATTAAACAGTTTAGGTGACGCAGCGAGCCGTCAAGCACACCGTGATGCATTAATCGCACACTTTGAGCCACGTATCGGCGAATTCTGTTCTGACTGTCAATCTCGCTTAGAAAAGAATCCACTTCGAATTTTAGACTGTAAGAAGGACCGTAACCATGAATTAATGGGAACAGCACCATCTATTACAGAATACTTAAACGAAGATTCAGCAATATACTACGACAAAGTTCAAGAACTATTAACGATGATGGATGTTCCGTTTGAAAAAGATCCGAACTTAGTGCGTGGTTTAGACTACTACCAACACACTGTTTTTGAAATTATGAGTGAGGCAGAAGGTTTCGGTGCGATCACTACATTAAGCGGTGGTGGCCGTTATAACGGACTTGTACAAGAAATCGGTGGACCAGAAATGCCAGGTATCGGTTTTGCAATGAGTATTGAACGTTTAATTATGGCGCTAAAAGCTGAAAACATTGAATTACCACTTGAACATAGCATTGATTGTTACGTTGTGGCGCTTGGCGAAAAAGCGAAAGACCATGCTGCAAAAGTTGCGTTCGATCTTCGTAAAGCTGGATTGTCAGTTGAAAAAGATTATTTAGATCGCAAAATGAAAGCACAATTTAAATCAGCAGATCGTCTAAAGGCGAAATTTGTAGCTGTATTAGGAGAAGATGAGCTAGATAAAGGCATCATTAACTTAAAAGATATGGCAACAGGTGAACAAGAAGAAGTAGCGTTAGATGTATTTGCTTCATACGTAGCAGAGAAATTAATATAGGGGGAACTTACAGTGGCTGAAAGAACACATGCATGTGGAAAAGTAACAGTAGAAGCTGTTGGACAAACAGTTCAATTAAAAGGTTGGGTACAAAAACGCCGTGACTTAGGTGGATTAATCTTTATCGACTTACGTGACCGTACAGGTATCGTGCAAGTTGTATTTAACCCAGAAACATCAAAAGAAGCGTTAGAAGTAGCAGAAACAATTCGTAGCGAATACGTATTACACGTAGAAGGTACAGTTGTTGAACGTGGTGAAGGCGCAATTAATGACAATATGGCAACTGGTCGTATTGAAGTACAAGCAACAAAAGTAAATGTACTAAATGCAGCGAAAACAACGCCAATCATCATTGCTGATGATACAGATGCATCAGAAGATGTGCGTTTAAAATATCGTTATTTAGACTTACGTCGTCCAGTAATGTTTAACACATTCAAAATGCGTCATGACGTAACGAAAACAATTCGTAACTTCTTAGACACAGAAGAGTTCTTAGAAGTAGAAACACCAATTTTAACGAAAAGCACGCCAGAAGGAGCTCGTGACTATTTAGTGCCAAGTCGTGTGCATGATGGTGAATTCTATGCACTACCGCAGTCACCACAGTTATTTAAACAGCTTCTTATGGTCGGCGGATTTGAGCGTTACTATCAAGTAGCACGTTGTTTCCGTGATGAAGATTTACGTGCGGATCGTCAACCGGAATTCACGCAAATCGATATCGAAGCTTCATTCTTAACACAAGATGAAATTTTAGATATGATGGAGCGTATGATGACGAAAGTTATGAAGGATGCAAAAGGTGTAGAAGTTAGTGCACCATTCCCTCGTATGAAATATGCTGATGCAATGGCTCGCTACGGTTCTGATAAGCCAGATACACGCTTTGAAATGGAACTAACAGACTTATCTGAGTTTGCAGCAGGTTGTGGCTTTAAAGTGTTTACAAGTGCTGTAGAAAGCGGCGGACAAGTAAAAGCAATTAATGCAAAAGGTGCTGCAAGTAAATATTCTCGTAAAGACATCGATGCATTAACTGAATTCGTGAAAGTATACGGTGCAAAAGGTCTAGCTTGGCTTAAAGTTGAAGAAGATGGCTTAAAAGGACCGATTGCGAAATTCTTCAGTGAAGAAGATGCAAATGTGTTAATGAGCACATTAGAGGCTACTGCTGGCGACTTATTACTATTCGTAGCAGATAAGAAGAGCGTTGTTGCAGATAGCTTAGGTGCACTTCGCTTACGTCTAGGTAAAGAGCTTGAGTTAATTGACGAAAGTAAATATAATTTCCTATGGGTAACGGATTGGCCACTTCTTGAGTACGATGAAGATGCAGATCGTTACTTCGCAGCTCACCACCCATTCACAATGCCATTCCGTGAAGACGTTGAGTTACTAGAAACAGCACCAGAAAAAGCACGTGCACAAGCATATGACCTTGTATTAAACGGTTATGAGCTTGGTGGTGGATCACTTCGTATTTACGAGCGTGACGTACAAGAAAAAATGTTCAAAGCACTTGGATTCTCACAAGAAGAAGCGCAAGAGCAATTCGGGTTCTTATTAGAAGCATTCGAATACGGTACACCACCACACGGCGGAATCGCATTAGGTTTAGATCGTCTTGTTATGTTACTTGCAGGCCGTACGAACCTTCGTGATACAATTGCATTCCCAAAAACAGCAAGCGCAAGCTGCTTATTAACAGAAGCTCCAAGCCCAGTTGCAGAAGCACAGCTTGAAGAGTTAAACTTAAAATTAAGCTTAAAAGAAGAGAAGTAAGAATAGGGTCTAGATGGTTATACTATAACCGTCTAGACTTTTTTTGAGAGGTTGTTTAAAAAGTCCGGTTTAGATAACTGTCGCATCTCATCGTTGCTTCGCCAGTCCGGTGCTCGAGTAGTATTTTTCTACACTGCGCTCCTCCTGGCTTCAGCGCCTCGATCTGCTCGGTTCTCTAAATCCTCCTTTTTAAACGTGTATTTAGGAAGAAATGAAATTCTGGTCTATGTTTTCATTTTCGAAATATGTATTTTTAGGAATTCTATAACTTTTTCTATACAAATAGTCGGAAAAACGCTAGAATACATGGTAGACCATTTTTGTAATAGGAGTGTAGAGCTGAATGTTACATCAATTTTCACGTAATGAATTAGCCTTCGGTAAAGAAGGACTTGAAATATTAAAAAATAGTACAGTCGGTATTTTAGGAATTGGCGGCGTAGGCTCTTTTGCAGCTGAAGCGTTAGCACGTTCTGGCGTTGGACGTCTTGTATTAGTTGATAAAGACGTTGTAGATATTACAAACGTAAACCGTCAAATTCACGCTTTAGTATCTACTGTAGGACGTTCAAAAGTAGAATTAATGAAAGAGCGTATCGCAGACATTAACCCAGAGTGTGAAGTAATTGGACTTGAAATGTTTTATACAGATGAAACATATGAAGAGTTCTTTAAGCACGGTTTGGATTTCGTAGTGGATGCATCTGATACGATTACGTTCAAAATTCATTTAATTAAACAATGTTTACGTCGTAAAATTAAAATTATCTCCAGTATGGGTGCAGCAAATAAAATGGACCCAACTCGTTTCCGTATTGCGGACATTTCTAAAACACACACAGATCCGATTGCGAAAGTAATTCGTACGAAGCTTCGTAAAGAGGGTATTAAAAAAGGTGTAAAAGTTGTCTTCTCTGACGAAAACCCAATCGTAATTCGTGAAGAAGTACGTAAAGAAATCGTACCAGACGAAAATGCAAAAATTCGTAAAGCGAAATTACCGCCTTCATCAAATGCATTCGTACCATCTGTGGCAGGCTTAATTATGGCAAGTCACGTTGTACGTGAACGTATTAAAAATGTAGAAGTGAAACGTGTAGGGCAAGAATAAAAGAAAAGCATATATCCATTTTGGATATATGCTTTTTTTTTATGTATTAAAGAAATATGGATATTTGCATTACTACTAGTTCAAATGTAAGGAACGCTAGTAAGTAATGATCATATTTATCTGATGTATAGGCGGACGTCTTTTTTAAACTGTTAATGGTGAAAAGAGCCAAAGTTAGGATGAGAACACCGAGTGTTATTTTGAAGACTATTAAAGAAATAGTAACCAGCTCCCTTTAAAATTATATGTTTATAATAACATTTTAGTAAAAAATATCTAATCCGTTTTAGGAGTTTCCTTGTATGAAAAGGAGGAATGTTATTGTCAATCTTTGTCGTTAAATCGATATCCTTTATTAAATCGTTGATATAATTTCATTTACCGACATGTATATATATGATTTACCGAAAACAAACAGGGATGTCACTCAGTCAAAAAAGTGACATCCCTGTTTTTAATTCTCAGCAGAATAAATAATATCTAAATTCCCGTTTTGATCGGTTTTGAAAATCGGGGCAATTTGCTCTTCTTGCTCTTCGACCGAAACAAGTTTTCGAGCACGATCCATAATTCGAACAAGCATCGCGTAATCTTCTTCGATTGCTTGTTGTTTTTTTGTGAGTACCGCTAATTTCGTTTCAAGTTCATGATTCGTTTTTTGCAGAGAAGTGAGCTGAGCTTGTAATACATCATTTTCAGTTTGCAACTTTGCGAGTGAAGGGTTATTATGCTCCAAGTTTTGCAAAAATGAGATGACATTTTGCATCGTAAGTTCTTGTTTACTTGGCGTAATATCTTCAGAAAACTCAGCATCGATTACGAGTTGTTTCGTTTTCGTGAACTGATTTTTTTCTATTTTAGCTTCAGAGCGCTTTAATTCTTTACGTTGTTTCTTCGCAAGCTGCACAGCATCTTCGTAATTCGGCCTTACTTCAGCATTCCATCTAAAGCCGCAAGCTGCTGAAGTCCGGTTCAACGTATCGCCGACTTCATCAAATGCTTTTATTTGTGTACTTCCGCTGCGAATATGTCGTAAAACAGTTTCTGCTAAAAGGAGATCATCTTCTTTTGTCCATGCATCTTGACGTGTTTTCATAAGCGAAGCCTCCATAATGGTGACGTTTTCGTTTATGTTACCCTTTATTTTTCGTTTTATTCGAAGTTTGTAATCTTTCATAAACAGTAGAAAGTGCTTGCTCAAATTTCCCTGTCGTTTTCGGTTTATAATATTGCTTGTTTTTTATTTTATCAGGTAAGTATTGTTGCCTTACCCAGCCGTTTGGATGGTCGTGTGGATATAAATATCCAATGCCTCTTCCAAGTGATTCTGCGCCTTTGTAATGACTATCTTTTAAATGGCTTGGAATGTCACCTGTTTGACCGTTGCGTAAATCGTGTAATGCAGCATCAAGTGCTTTATAAGCTGAATTTGATTTTGGTGATAAGCATAGCTCGATAACGGCATTTGCAAGTGGGATGCGTGCTTCTGGGAATCCAACTCGTTCAGCTGATTCAATTGCAGCTAGTGTACGTGGTCCAGCTTGTGGGCTAGCAAGTCCAATATCTTCATAAGCCATAATAAGAAGGCGTCTGCCAATACTTTGTAAATCACCTGCTTCAATAAGGCGTGCTAAATAATGGAGCGCTGCATTTACATCACTTCCGCGCACTGATTTTTGAAATGCTGATAATACGTCATAATGAGCATCGCCGCCTTTGTCGTGAACGAAGCTCTTTTTTTGTAAGCATTCTTCTGCAATCTCGAGTGTGATTTCAGCCGCTTGATCGTCTGTAGTAAAGCTAGATAATACAGCAAGCTCAAGTGCGTTATAAGCAGAACGCATATCACCACCAGAGGCGTTTGCAAAGTGATGTAGTGCTTCATCTGTTACCGTTACAGCATATTCTCCAAGGCCTTTTTCTTTATCTTCTAAAGCTCTTTTTAACCCAATTAAAATATCATCTTCTGTTAGTGCGTGTAATTCGAAAATTTGACACCTGCTTCGAATAGCGGAGTTTATTGCATGGAATGGATTACTTGTCGTTGCGCCAATTAAAGTAAGAAGTCCGCTTTCTAAGTGAGGTAATAGAAAGTCTTGCTTTGCTTTATCTAGACGGTGAACTTCATCTAAAATTAAAACGAGGTGTCGATGCATCTTCGCTTCTTGTACGACAACTTCCATATCTTTTTTATTGTGAGTAACAGCATTCAATAGACGAAACGGGGTACCGGTACTTCCAGCAATTGCACTGGCAATGGATGTTTTTCCTGTACCTGGAGGACCGTATAAAATCATAGATTGAAAATGATTGGCTTGGACCATTCGCCATAAAATCTTTCCTTCACCAACTAAATGTTGTTGCCCAATAATTTCTTGAATATTTATAGGGCGCATTCGATGTGCGAGTGGTTGTTTCATTTGGACCGTCTCCCTTAATATATAATCTCGTTCTATCGTATCATTTTTTTCTACGAAATTTGAAATAGGATGCTGTTTTATGGGAAAAATAAAGGATAATATTTTCATTTTTCTTTCAATTGTAATAATTCCCGAGTTTTTCAATGTGATTTTATGTTATCATTTTGATACACAAGTTGAAATTTCTTATAATACTATATTATGCTATAATTTCATAGGATTTTAAATTGTGTTCTTTTTATAAATAAGATATAACCAATAGAAGTGAAAATTTGAAAAGAGGTGCAAAATAGATGAAAATTTCAACGAAAGGCCGCTATGGCTTAACAATTATGATTGATCTTGCAAAAAAGTTTGGTGAAGGTCCGATTTCATTAAAATCAATTGCGCAGGCGCATGACTTATCCGAGCATTACTTAGAGCAATTAATTTCACCACTTCGTAACGCTCGTCTTGTAAAGAGTACGCGCGGGGCATATGGCGGATATGTATTATCTGATCAACCGGCTAACATTACAGCTGGGGATGTAATCCGTGTATTAGAGGGACCGATTAGTGTTGTAGAAATGATAGAAGAAGAAGAGCCAGCGCAGCGCCAGTTATGGATGCGTGTTCGTGATGCGGTGCAAGAAGTGTTAGATAGTACAACGTTAGAAGATTTAGTACGTTATGAGGAAGAAAATCACGGGGGCTATATGTTTTACATTTAATTCCTTGTGAAACGATTTGGAAAGAAGGAGATTTAATGGAACGCATTTACTTAGATCATGCTGCGACATCTCCGACTCACCCAGAAGTGGTCGAAAAGATGATTCCATATATGACAGAAATATTCGGGAACCCGTCTAGTATTCACTTTTATGGACGTCAAACTCGTCACACAGTAGATGAGGCGAGAAGAGTGTGTGCACGCAGCATTCATGCGAATCCGAATGAAATTATATTTACGAGCGGTGGTACAGAAGCTGATAATTTAGCGCTTATCGGTGTAGCACGTGCGAACCGTCATAAAGGTAACCACATTATAACGACGCAAATTGAACATCATGCGATTTTGCATACGTGCGAATTGTTAGAGCGTGAAGGGTTTGAAGTGACATATTTACCTGTCGATGAAACAGGGCGCATTCAAGTTTCTGACATACAAAAGGCATTAACAGAAGAGACGATTCTTGTATCTGTTATGTTTGGGAATAATGAAGTAGGGACGATGCAACCGATTGTGGAAATAGGAAAGCTGTTAAAAGAGCATCAAGCGTATTTCCATACAGATGCGGTACAAGCTTACGGTTTAGTAGAAATTAATGTGAAAGAGTTTGGTATTGATTTATTATCAATTTCAGCTCATAAAATTAACGGGCCAAAAGGTGTAGGTTTCTTATACGCTGGTGCAAATGTGAAATTTGAACCGTTATTAATAGGCGGAGAGCAAGAAAGAAAACGCCGTGCTGGTACGGAAAATGTGCCTAGTATTGCTGGGCTTCAGTATGCAATTCTTATAGCTGAAAAAACTCGTGAGCAAAAAAATGCCCAATATGAAGAGTTTAAAGATATAATGGTATCTGTCTTCAAAAATGAAGGCATTACTTTCGAGGTAAACGGAAACTTAGAACATCGCTTACCGCATGTACTTAATGTAAGTTTTACAGGAATGAACATTGAACCTTTCCTTGTGAACTTAGACTTAGCTGGCATTGCAGTATCAAGTGGTTCTGCTTGTACAGCTGGTTCGATTGATCCATCACATGTATTAGTAGCGATGTTTGGAAAAGACTCCGATCAAATACGTTCATCCGTACGCTTTAGTTTTGGACTTGGAAATACGAAAGAGCAAATTGAAAAAGCGGCGTACGAAACAGTGAAAATCGTGAAGCGATTAACACAAAATTAGCATGGGAGGTGACATGATGAACAAACTACCTCACGAAACACGCGTTGTCATCGGAATGTCCGGTGGCGTCGATTCATCTGTAGCAGCACTTTTATTAAAAGAGCAAGGTTATGATGTAATCGGAATTTTTATGAAAAACTGGGATGATACAGATGAGAATGGTGTCTGCACAGCAACAGAAGATTACAATGATGTAATTGAAGTGTGTAACCAAATTGGTATTCCGTATTATGCAGTAAACTTTGAAAAACAATACTGGGATAAAGTATTTACGTACTTCTTAGATGAGTACCGAGCTGGTCGTACACCAAACCCAGATGTAATGTGTAATAAAGAAATTAAATTTAAAGCATTTTTAGAGCATGCAATTGCGCTTGGTGCGGATTATGTGGCAACAGGCCATTATGCACGCGTTGCTTATATGGACGGCGAATATAAAATGCTTCGCGGTGTTGATGACAATAAAGATCAAACATATTTCTTAAATCAATTAAGCCAAGAGCAATTATCAAAAACAATGTTCCCATTAGGTGAATTAAAGAAACCGCAAATTCGTGAAATGGCGAAAGAAGCTGGCTTAGCGACAGCGGCGAAAAAAGATAGTACAGGTATTTGCTTCATTGGTGAGCGTAACTTTAAAGATTTCTTAAGTAACTACTTACCGGCACAACCAGGTGTAATGCAAACATTATCTGGTGAAGTGAAAGGGAAGCATGACGGTTTAATGTATTATACAATTGGACAACGTCATGGCCTTGGAATTGGTGGTAATGGTGATCCATGGTTTGCTGTTGGGAAAAATCTAAAAGAAAACATTTTATATGTTGATCAAGGATTCCATAACGAACTTCTATATGGTGATGAAGTTATTGCTACGAATGTAGGATGGGTAAGTAACAAAGAAAAAGAAACAGAATTTAAGTGCACGGCGAAATTCCGTTATCGTCAAGAAGACAATAAAGTAACGGTTCAAATCGTTGATGAAAATACAGTTCGTATTCTTTGTGATGAGCCAATTCGTGCAATTACACCAGGACAAGCAGTCGTTTTCTATGATGGAGATGAGTGCTTAGGCGGTGCTACAATTGATGAAGTGTACCGTAGTGGTAAGAAATTGGATTATTTAGGATAAATGAGAAGCCTCTGCCGATTAGCGGTTAGAGGTTTCTTTTACATAAAGCGAATTTTCGTTCGCTTGGAAAATACATTCTTTGTTATAATTTGTTGTAGAGGTGAAGGACATGTCAAACAAACTTGAAACAGGTATTCAATATATGCAAGAAGGAAACTGGGAAGAAGCAGCTAAAAATTTTACAGAAGCAATCGAAGAAAATCCGAAAGATGCGCTTGGGTACATTAATTTTGCAAATTTATTAGACGTATTAGGTGATAGCGAGCGAGCGATTTTATTTTATAAACGTGCACTAGAGTTAGATGATAAATCTGCAGCAGCCTATTATGGTTTAGGAAATGTATATTATGGCCAAGAGCAATTTACTGAAGCGAAAGCTGTATTTGAACAAGCAATGCAAGCTGGATTACAATCAGCTGATGTAACATTTATGTTAGGTATCACACATGTACAGCTTGGAAATGATCGTCTTGCACTACCATTCTTACAAAGAGCAACAGAATTAGATGAAAACGATGTAGAAGCTGTATTCCAGTGCGGACTTTGCTTCGCGCGATTAGAACACGTTCAAGAGGCGAAACCTTATTTTGAAAAGGTATTAGAAATGGATGAGGAGCATGCAGATGCGTAT
Organism: Bacillus sp. JH7; assembly: GCF_001563515.1. Classification (NCBI taxonomy): domain Bacteria; kingdom Bacillati; phylum Bacillota; class Bacilli; order Caryophanales; family Bacillaceae; genus Bacillus; species Bacillus sp. JH7. The sequence continues at coordinate 450,646 of NZ_LPUS01000001.1, forward strand.
TACAATTTAGGTGTTGCGTACGTATTTGAGGAAAATAATGAGAAGGCTCTCGCTTTATTTAAGAAAGCAATTGAAATTCAGCCAGATCACTTTTTAGCGGGTAATGGCGTTCGTTTATTAGAGCAAGAAGCTGAATAAGATAAAAATATAGTTTAATGGGTAGTTATCCCTCATCTAAAAAGGTGGGGGATGTACTGCTCATTAAAGTGAAAATACCGGAAAGGAGAGGAAAAATGGGAAATCAACATGCAATGGATTTGTTTGAGGAAGAGAAAAAGTTTATAAAAGCGCAAGTTCTTCATACCATTTTCCACAACGAAGAAAACCTCTATTCCGTTGTCAGTATGAAAGTCATTGAAACGAATGAAACGTATGACGAAAAGAAAGTAATGATAAACGGTCATTTTCCCCGCATGCATGAAGATGAAGTGTTTACATTGACAGGTCATTTTAAGGACCATCCAAAGTATGGAAAACAATATATGGTTGAAACATTTAAAAAAGAATTGCCGCAAACAAAAGCAGGTATGGTGCAATATTTAGCGAGTGATTTATTTAAAGGGATAGGAAAGCGTACAGCTGAAAAAATTGTGGACCATCTCGGAGAACATGCTATTTCTAAAATTATGGATGACCCTGAGGCATTAAATGGTGTTGTTAATAAACAAAAGGCTCAGGAAATATATGAGACAATTGTTGAACATCAAGGGCTAGAGAAAGTAATGAGCTTTTTAAATGGCTACGGTTTTGGAACGAAACTTTCTATTAAGATTTACCAGCAATATAAAGAGATGACATTAGAAGTGATTCGTAATAATCCGTATCAACTTATCGAAGAAGTGGACGGGATTGGTTTTGGAAGAGCGGATGATATAGGGCGTGCGTTAGGGATATCGGGTAATCATGACGACCGTGTACGCGCAGGATGTTTTTACACATTAGAGAATGTCTCATTACAACTTGGTCACGTTTATATGAGGAAAGATCAACTTGTAAGAGAAACGATGTCACTTTTAAACAATCAAGAAGGAAGAGTGACTGAGGAAGATATTATAGGTTGTATTGAAACGATGCAAAGTGAAGGGAAAGTCATCATAGAAGAAGAACGAGTGTATTTAGCAACGTTATTCTACTCTGAGAAAGGTGTTGTAAAGTCTATTCGCAGGCTTATGAATCAAGAAGAAACACCTTCATTTCCAGAAGCAGAAGTGTTAAAAACGTTAGGTGAAATTGAAGAACAACTGAACGTACAATATGCACCGTTTCAGCAAGAAGCAATTCAAACGGCACTTCATAAACCGATGATGTTATTGACAGGTGGACCAGGAACAGGGAAAACAACAGTTATTAAAGGGATTGTTGAAATGTATGCATCACTACACGGGTTATCGTTAAATCCGAATGAATACAGTGATGATAATCCATTTCCAATACTATTAACAGCTCCAACAGGAAGAGCAGCGAAGCGGATGAGTGAATCGACAGGACTTCCAGCTTGCACAATTCACCGTTTACTTGGTTGGACGCCAGAAGGATCTTTCCAGCGTAATGAAACGGATCCTGTCCAAGGTAAGCTCCTTATTATCGATGAATTTTCAATGGTTGATATTTGGCTTGCAAATCAGCTATTTAAGTCGTTGCCGACGAACATTCAAGTTATCGTTGTAGGTGATGAAGATCAGTTGCCATCTGTAGGACCTGGACAAGTATTAAAAGATTTATTAAATGCAGGCGCAGTTCCGACAGTGAAGCTTACTGAAATTTATCGTCAAGCGGAAGGCTCATCAGTGATTCAACTTGCCCATGCGATAAAAAATGGAACTCTACCACCAGATTTAGCACAAAATCAAAAAGATCGTTCATTTATCGGCTGTACAGGAGCTCAAATTGTTGAGGTTGTGAAAAAAGTTTGTGAAAATGCTAAAACAAAAGGCTTTAGCGCAAGAGATGTACAAGTATTAGCACCGATGTACCGCGGGCCTGCTGGTATTAATGTATTAAACGAAGCGCTGCAACAAGTATTTAATCCGAAGAGGGAAAAGAGTAAAGAAATTGCTTACGGTGATGTTGTGTACCGAAGAGGCGATAAAGTACTGCAACTCGTGAATCAGCCGGAGAGCCAAGTGTTTAATGGTGATATTGGGGAAATTGTTTCGGTGTTTTATGCGAAAGAAAACGTTGAGCAACAAGATATGATTATCGTTTCATTTGATGGAATTGAGGTAACGTATACGAAGCCCGATTTAAATCAAATTACGCATGCATATTGTTGTTCCATTCATAAATCACAAGGTAGTGAATTTCCGATTGTTATTATGCCAATCGTGAAAAGTTACAACCGTATGTTACGTCGTAATTTAATTTACACGGGCATTACAAGAAGTAAGAAGTTCCTTATTATTTGCGGAGAGGAAGCAGCTTTCCAATCTGGTGTAAATCGCCTTGATGATGCAATGCGTCAAACAACCTTAGCTAGTCGCTTGCAAGAATCACAAGGAGAAGTACAGATGGTCACAGTTAATGGCGAGGAAATGGACGTGGAAAACATTTCACCGTATGATTTCATGTAACAAGGTGAAATTATATAGTGAAACTTTCAAACGCATAGCGTTGAAAGGCTCCAGTAAAATGTATAAATGAATGCAGTTTGGACATAATGGCGAATAGAATCTGGGAGACTGTAAGGAGATGAAAGCCATATGTTTATTTGTCCAAATTGCAAAGGGAAAGACATTGGAAAAATAGGTGTCAACCAATTTTATTGCTGGAATTGTTATATCGAATTATCGGTTTCAAAGGGGAAAATCCATACGCATCAAGTTGAGGAAGATGGTTCACTAAGCTCTCTTGATGATTTATTTGATGAGAATGAAAGAACGATCGGATAACGAAAAGGGGGATTTACTTTGAATCTACGCAATTCATTAATCGCATTAGGTGTTGGAGCTGCAGCATATCAATATGCTCGTAAGCAAGATGTATTTTCAAAACGCAATATGAAAAAAGCACGTAAGATGATTAAGTCTTACTTATAATCATTTCGATAAAGTGAAAAACTCCCTTGTAGACAAGGGAGTTTTTTTATGCACCCATATGCAAATAAAAAAGTCCGATCTCTGAGAAAAGATAAGATAGACCGTAGCAGCCAACGCCAAGTATTCCATACTGCCATAATTGCTTCGCTTTTTCTTTACGTGAGGAATGAATAAAGAACCCCTTCCAAATACCGAACCCGATACAAATCCATTCAAGAATCATAAAAAGTGCTGATAATCCAAGCATAAATAAAACCATAATTAGCCCTCCTGATTATATTAATTCATGCTGTATTCTCAGGGGTGGTTGTCCTTGTTATGTTATTTATATGTACGTCTTTAAAAAACAGTATGGTCCGTATGAAAAGATTTTAAAAGTTTCGCACATAACCTACCCCATTTATTTTCAAAATAAAGGTGGAGGAGGTTTTTCATGTGAAGAATCTTAAAATCATTTGGATATATCGTTTAGGATTATTGTTACTTGTTTTTCTTTGTCTGCTCGTCTTTTTAAAAATTAAGCCGCTATGGGCACCGATTATTTTTGTATTTAAAGTAGCAATCACGCCGTTTCTTATCGCGTGTTTTATTGCGTATTTATTGCACCCTTTAATTGAAAAAATTCATAAGGAAGGGATGCCCCGTACACTTGCCATTTTGCTCATTTATATCCTTTTCTTTGGCGGAATTGGTTATGGGATTTATAAAGGAACACCAGTCGTTATTAAACAGTTACAAGAGATTAATGAACAATTTCCGCAGTTTACAAAAATGTACGATTCGTGGATGGATGGCGTTACAGAACAAACGGCGAATTTCCCTTCGTTCATTCATGAAAAGGTGAAACAACTTTTTGTGGGTGTGGAAACGAAGATTCAAGCGCTTTTAAATAAAGTGATGAGTACAGCTCGTGGTGTACTCGATTCATTGCTCATTATTTTCTTAATACCGTTCATTGTATTTTACATATTAAAAGATTATGGTGAGTTTTATCATATCTTTTGGAAACTAGTCCCAAGTAAATGGCGAGGTACGGGGCAAATGCTTGCGAAAGAAATTGATAAATCACTTGGAAGTTATATTCGAGGACAGTTATTTGTTTGTTTAGTATTAGGGGGAGTATCAGCTCTTTCTTTTTGGTTTATCGGTATGAAATATCCATTATTGCTTGGCATTATTATTGGGGTAACGGATATAATCCCGTACTTCGGTCCTATTTTAGGAGCAATCCCGACGTTAATGATTGCAGCAACAGTATCAACGAGTTTACTTATTAAGGCGGGGATCACAATTGCGATTTTGCAATTTGTGGAGAGTAACATTTTATCGCCTTACATCGTTGGTAAGTCACTTCGTATGCATCCCGTTATTATTATGCTTGCCTTACTAGTTGGGGGAGAGGTAGCTGGGATTGTAGGGTTGCTAATATCGGTTCCGATTTTAGCAGTTATTCGTACTGTCATTGTTCATGTGAGACCGCTCTTGAAAAAAGAAGATGTGTAAGTATAGAAGCCCTCTATGTAAGAAATAGAGGGCTAATCATATATTTATTTAGAAAGCTGCTCGTGTATCTTTTGAACGAGGGAGCTCACATCATTTGTTTGAATATGTTTTATTTTTTTCCATTCGTTATCATACATAAATACAATTTGATTGTTGAAAAGACGCTTTTGTTCTTTTAGATTAGAAATTTTTGCGAAAGAGTACTCTTCAAATATTGGATTCTTACTTGCATCTGGCCCATAAAAGAATAGCCTTTTGTTCGTTAAAATTAGCAATCCTGGCCTTGCGACGGAACGATAAATAAATATGTCTAATGAACATGCTGCGTAAAATAATATCGTTTCGTCAGTCGCTAATATGTTTTTAGCTTTGCTAAGTAAGGTTGTCATTGTGATCGCTCCTTTATTTTATTAACAATAATTTAATTATAACAAAAAGGTAATATTTAGAAAATTATATAAATTATTCTTATAAGGAGATTCCGATTTATTAATAAATGCATACTATATGAAAAGGCTGTTAAGAATGAATAGTAGAATACTTATGATTAATAAGTAATTAATCCAATATAAATGATTATCTACATTGACAAACTTAAGAGAATTCTATTATATTTAGTCATATAATACATTAAATCAATGACGGAACAAGTACGTTACAGTCCATTTATAGAGAGAAGCTTCCATATGGCTGAAAGAAGCTTTAAATGAAGGGTAACAGAAAGCTAATCCTGAGAGCAGCTAATCACTGCCGTCTTGCCACGTTACGGCACCATGAGGTGATGAATTGATTGTTATTGTAATCAATTCATAATTAGGGTGGTATCGCGAGTTAACTCTCGTCCCTTTTATAGGGACGGGAGTTTTTTATATTTAAGGAGGAAAATACAATGAAACAACTAACAGGCGCACAAATTCGTCAAATGTTTTTAGACTTTTTCCAAGAAAAAGGACATGCAGTAGAACCTAGTGCATCACTAGTTCCGCATGAAGATCCATCTCTTCTATGGATTAATAGTGGTGTAGCTACATTAAAAAAATATTTTGATGGACGTGTAATCCCACAAAATCCACGTATTACAAATGCTCAAAAATCAATTCGTACAAACGATATTGAAAACGTAGGGAAAACAGCTCGTCACCATACATTCTTTGAAATGTTAGGAAATTTCTCAATTGGTGATTACTTCAAAGAAGAAGCAATTACATGGGCTTGGGAATTCTTAACGAGCGACAAATGGATCGGATTCGATAAAGAATTACTATCAGTTACAATCCATCCAGAAGATGAAGAAGCATTCACAATTTGGAATGAGAAAATGGGCGTTCCAAAAGAGCGTATTATTCGCTTAGAAGAAAACTTCTGGGATATCGGTGAAGGACCAAGTGGACCAAATACAGAGATTTTCTATGACCGTGGAGAAGCTTACGGTAATGACTTTAGTGACCCAGAATTATATCCAGGCGGAGAAAACGAGCGTTACTTAGAAGTATGGAACCTTGTATTCTCTCAATTTAACCATAATCCAGACGGTTCATATACACCACTTCCTAAGAAAAATATCGATACAGGGATGGGTCTAGAGCGTATGACATCTATCGTTCAAGATGTGCCTACAAACTTCGATACAGACCTATTCATGCCGATGATTGGTGCAACAGAAACAATTTCTGGTGAAAAATATCGTAATGGCGATTTAGAAAAAGATATGGCATTCAAAGTAATTGCTGACCATATCCGTACAGTAACATTCGCTGTTGGTGACGGTGCTCTTCCATCTAACGAAGGCCGTGGTTATGTATTACGTCGTTTATTACGCCGCGCTGTTCGTTATTCGAAGAAATTAAACATCAATCGTCCATTTATGTTTGAATTAGTACCGGTTGTTGGAGAAGTAATGAAAGACTTCTATCCAGAAGTACTTGAAAAGAAAGATTTCATTGCGAAAGTTGTGAAGAACGAAGAAGAGCGTTTCCATGAAACACTTCATGATGGTGAAGCGATTTTAGCTGAAGTAATTGCAAAAGCAAAAGAAGAAAAAACAACTGTTATTTCTGGAGTAGATGCGTTCCGTCTATATGACACATACGGTTTCCCAATTGAATTAACAGAAGAATATGCAGAAGAAGCTGGCATGACAGTTGATCATGAAGGCTTTGAAAATGAAATGGAAAAACAACGTGAGCGTGCACGTGCTGCTCGTCAAGACGTTGATTCTATGCAAGTTCAAGGTGGTGTCTTTGGAGAAATTAAAGTAGCGAGCGAATTCGTTGGTTACGGTACAGTTGCAACAGAAAGTAACGTTGTTGCACTTGTGAAAAATGGCGAATACACAGACAGCTTACAAGCTGGTGAAGAAGGACAGTTAATTCTTGATGTAACACCATTCTATGCTGAGAGCGGTGGACAAATTGCAGACCGTGGTTACCTTCTTGCTGATGGCGTGAAAGTTCTTGTAAAAGACGTACAAAAAGCACCAAACGGCCAAAACTTGCATAAAGTTGTTGTCGAAGAAGGAACATTAACGAAAGATGCGGCTGTAAAAGCTATTATCGATACGAAAAATCGTAGTAGCGTTGTAAAAAATCATACAGCAACTCATTTACTACACCAAGCATTAAAAGACGTACTTGGAACACACGTTAACCAAGCAGGTTCTCTTGTAACTTCTGAACGTCTACGCTTTGACTTCTCTCACTTCGGTCAAGTACAAGCTGACGAATTAGAAAAAATTGAGCGTATGGTAAACGAGAAAATTTGGGAAAGTATTGATGTTGAGATTTCTCAAAAAGCAATCGAAGAAGCGAAAGAAATGGGTGCAATGGCATTATTCGGTGAAAAATACGGTGATGTTGTACGCGTTGTACAAGTTGGCGATTACAGCTTAGAGCTTTGCGGCGGTTGTCACGTTGATAACACAGCTTCTATCGGTATTTTCAAAATCGTTGCTGAGTCTGGTATCGGTGCAGGAACTCGTCGTATTGAAGCAGTAACTGGTAAGTCTGCATACGAATTAATGAACGATCAAGTAGGTTTATTAAAAGAAGCAGCAGGAAAAATGAAAACAAATCCGAAAGATATTTTAACAAGAGTTGATGGTCTATTTGCTGAAGTGAAACAACTGCAAAAAGAAAATGAATCTCTTGCTGCGAAATTAAGCAATATCGAAGCTGGAAACTTAACTGATTCTGTAATGACAGTTGATGGTGTGAATGTATTAGCAGCGAAAGTAAATGTTGCAGATATGAATAACTTACGTACGATGATGGATGATCTGAAAAATAAATTAGAGTCAGCAGTTGTTGTATTAGCGTCTGTTAATGACGATAAAGTAAACATCCTAGCAGGTGTAACGAAAGACTTAATTAGCCAAGGTTACCATGCTGGTAAACTTGTGAAAGAAGTAGCTTCTCGTTGCGGCGGTGGCGGTGGCGGCCGTCCTGATATGGCACAAGCAGGCGGTAAAAACCCAGCTCAAGTCGAAGAAGCTTTAGCATTTGTACAAGAGTACGTTAAATCTGTTTCAAAATAAAGAGATAGTAGTGTACAATGGTAGGGAGAGGAGAAGTTCTTCTCCCTATACTTACTATATAAGTGAGGTGCTTGAAATGGACGGTTTTGATAAAACAATGAAGTTTAGCATTCAAGATGAAAAACAGAGTGTCCATGTAAATGATGTACTTTTAACTGTGTATGATGCACTTCAAGAAAAAGGCTATAATCCGATTAACCAAATCGTTGGTTACTTATTAAGTGGAGACCCAGCATACATACCTCGCCATAAAGATGCACGTAGCATCATTCGCAAGCTTGAACGTGATGAGTTAATTGAAGAGCTTGTGAAGTCTTACTTGAAACATCATCGTGAGGAGTAGTTTATGCGGATATTAGGTTTAGATGTAGGTACAAAAACAGTCGGAGTTGCAATTAGCGACGAAATGGGCTGGACAGCACAAGGATTAGAAACAATTAAGATTAACGAAGAACGAGGTCACTTTGGTTTTGATCGTATTTCTGAGTTAGTAAAGCAGTACAATGTGGACAAGATAGTAGTAGGTTTACCTAAAAATATGAATGGTACAATTGGCCCGCGTGGTGAAGCGTGCCAACAATTTGCAGAAAACCTACGAGAGCTGTTACAATTAGACGTTGTAATGTGGGACGAGCGTTTGTCAACAATGGCAGCGGAACGTCTGCTCATTTCAGCCGATGTAAGCCGTAAGAAGCGAAAGCAAGTAATTGATAAGATGGCTGCAGTCGTAATCTTACAAGGATTTTTAGATAGTAAATAAGAGGTGACCAAAATGGAAGAAAATCAAATTACAATTGTAGACGAAAAAGGTAACGAACATTTATGTGAAATTATTTTCACTTTTGACGCTGAAAAATTTGGAAAAAAATCATACGTAGTCTTCTCTCCAATCGGTGAAGTAGACGAAGATGGAGACCAAATTTATGATGCAATGGCTTATGAGCAAAATGAAGAAGAGGGCGGAACTTTACTTCCAATCGAATCTGAAGAAGAGTGGGAAATGGTACAAGAAATGTTCAACACTCTAGCTGATGAGCAAGAAGCTGAATAATAAGTACTGAAAAGATGGACGACATACAGTCCATCTTTTTTTGTATTTATATGTAAAATGAAAGATTTTTTGTCGAAACTGTGTAAGTCTTTGTAGTATAATGAGACGGATTGTAGAAAAATAAAGTGTCAATTAAAAAAGATAAGTGAATTTTTAGCGTTTTTACATCGTGCTGTATAGAAAGGTGTACATACGGTCTACAATTAAGTAAGGAGGAAATGTTTTGATAGAGAATCAAGTGAAAAAGAAGCGTAGACGCATCTTTTTATTTTCGATTATTGCACTGCTTTTAGTTTGTGGTTCAGTCTATGCGTATATTTCATCCGCATTAGGACCAGTTGATAGCGGGAATAAAAAAGAGATTGAAGTAGAAATTCCGAAAGGATCATCTACAAGTAAAATTGGAGAAATTTTAGAAGAAAAAGGCGCTGTAAAAAACGGTACAGTTTTTAGTTTTTATACAAAGGCTAAATCGAAAAGTTTACAAGCAGGTACATATTTATTAAATCCTTCAATGAATGCTGAAGATGTGATCGAACAAATGTCATCTGGCAATGTGCATCGTCCGGCTCTTTATAAAGTGACGATTAAAGAAGGGGCGCAAGTAACTGAAATTGCAGAAACGATTGCGACAGAACTAAAGTGGAATAAAGATGATGTTACGCGTCAATTAAACGATAAAGCATTTATTCAAAAAATGCAGCAAAAGTATCCGAAGTTATTAACGGATAAAATCTTTGATAGCAATATTAAATACCCATTAGAAGGTTATTTATATCCTGCAACGTATTCGTTTTATAAGAAAGATACGACGTTAGAAGAAATTGTAATTCCAATGCTTGAGAAAACAAATGCAATCATTGTTCAAAATGAGGCGAAAATGAAAGCGAAGAATTGGGATGTTCATCAGCTTTTAACATTATCTTCACTTATTGAAGAAGAGGCAACTGGTTTTACAGATCGTCAAAAGATCTCTAGTGTCTTTTATAATCGTTTAGCAAAAGGTATGCCGCTTCAAACGGATCCAACGGTATTATATGCACTTGGAAAGCATAAACAACGTGTATTATACGAAGATTTAAAGGTCAACTCACCGTACAATACGTATGTTGTAAAAGGATTACCGGTAGGGCCGATCGCAAACTCTGGTAAACATTCAGTAGAAGCTGCGTTAGAACCTGCGCAAACAGATTATTATTATTTCTTAGCTGCACCAAGTGGTGAAGTGTACTATGCGAAAACATTAGAAGAGCATAATGCATTAAAGCAAAAATACATTACGAAAAAATAGTGAAATGGGGAGGGATAGCGAAAAAAGTCGCACATCCCTCTTTTTTGTGGTAAAATATATCGGGTTAAAAACTGGCAGAAGAATCGTTTTTAATATCAAAACGGGACGTACAAGCTAAGGATAAAGCTGGCTTGTATTTTTATTGCATTCTATGTGTGAAAAGACGTCATAGAGGCACTTCTCCATGTAAATAAGGAGGACCATTTATGGAGGATGCAGTTAACGAGTACCTATTATCATTTATTGATCCGAAAGATAAATTAATTCTTGAAATGGAAGAATATGCAACAGAAAATCATGTGCCGATTATGGATCGACTTGGAATGGAATTTATGCTGCAATTTTTACGTTTAATTGGACCGAAAAGCATTTTAGAACTTGGAACAGCAATCGGTTATTCTAGTATTCGTATGATGCAAGCTATTCCAAATTCACGTATTGTGACAGTTGAGCGCAATCGTGAGCGATATGAAAAAGCACTTGAATATATAGAACGTTCCCCAGTAACAGATCGTATTTCAGTTATTTACGGTGATGCGTTAGAGACAGGTGAACAAGTAAAAGAACACGGGACATTTGACGTTATTTTTATTGATGCAGCAAAAGGACAGTATCGTCGCTTTTTTGACTTATATGAACCGTTATTAAATCCTGGTGGCGTAATTATTTCAGATAATGTTATGTACCACGGTCTTGTAACGACAAAAGAGAAAATTGAAAACAGACGTACACGTGGTTTAATCCGTCGTATTAAGACGTACAATGAGTGGCTTATGAACCATGAAGGATATGATACAACGATTTTCCCAATTGGTGATGGAGTAGCTGTTAGTAAAAAGAGAGGGTGACCAAGGTATGAAGAAACCTGAATTGTTAGTAACGCCAAGAGCGGTGGCGGATATCGAACAACTTGCGAAAGCAGGAGCAGATGCGGTAATGATCGGTGAGCAAAAGTTTGGTTTACGTTTAGCAGGGGAGTTTTCACGTGAAGATGTAAAACAAACTGTAAAGATTGCACATGAAAATGTTGTGAAAGTATACGTAGCCATGAACGCTATGTTCCACAACGATAAAGTAGAAGAATTAACAGATTACGTTTCATTTTTAAACGAAGTAAATGTAGATGCAATTGTTTTCGGAGATCCAGCGGTATTAATGGCTGTTCGTGAAGTAGCACCAAATATGCAGTTGCACTGGAATACAGAAACGACAGCAACAAACTGGTTCACTTGTAATTACTGGGGACAAAGAGGATCAAAGCGTGCTGTATTAGCTCGTGAGCTTAGCTTAGATGAAATTGTTGATTTAAAAGAAAATGCTGAAGTGGAACTGGAAGTACAAATTCACGGTATGACTTGTATGTTCCAATCGAAGCGTTCATTAGTAGGAAACTACTTTGAGTATCAAGGACGTAATCTTGACATTGAAAAGAAAAAATATGAAGAGAATATGTTCTTATATGACCCAGAGCGTAACAATAAATATCCAATTTATGAAGATGAAAATGGTACTCACATTATGAGTCCGAACGACATTTGTTTCATCGATGAATTAGAGGAACTAATCGATGCTGAAGTTGATAGCTTAAAAATCGACGGTGTACTAAAAAGCTCTGAATACATTATTGAAGTAACGAAGAAATATCGTCAAGCGATTGATTTATGCGTAGAAGATCGTGATGCATATTATGACGTGAAAGATGATCTATATAAAGAAATAGAAGAAATGCAACCAGTAAATCGTCCGTTAGATACAGGATTCTTCTTTAAAGAAACGGTTTACTAAACGAGGAGGGTGTAGGAAATGACTGTACAAGAAATTTCACGAGTGATCGATGGCAAACGTGTTATTGTGAAGAAACCTGAACTGTTAATCCCTGCGGGTAACTTAGAAAAATTAAAAGTAGCTATCCATTACGGGGCAGATGCTGTATATTTAGGTGGACAAGAATTTGGTCTTCGTTCGAATGCAGGTAACTTTACGCTAGAAGAAATGGCAGAAGGCGTTGAGTTTGCAAAGAAGTATGGAGCAAAAATATACGTAACAACAAATATCTTTGCACATAATGAAAATATGGACGGGCTAGAGGAATATTTAAAAGGGATTGAAAAAGCTGGCGTAACGGGAATTATCGTTGCTGATCCGCTTATCATTGAGACTTGTAAACGCGTAGCGCCTTCTGTTGAGGTGCATTTAAGCACACAGCAATCACTATCCAACTGGAAAGCAGCACAGTATTGGAAAGAAGAAGGTTTACATCGTCTTGTATTAGCTCGTGAAGCAAGCTATGAAGAAATGAAAGAAATTAAAGAAAAAGTGGATATTGAAATTGAAGCGTTCGTCCATGGTGCAATGTGTATCGCATATTCAGGAAGATGTACATTAAGTAACCATATGACAGCGCGTGATTCTAATCGTGGTGGTTGTTGCCAATCTTGCCGCTGGGATTATGATTTAGTTCAAACAGTATCACAACATAAAGATGCAAAAGAGCTTCCTCTATTCCAAGAAGGAGATGCTCACTTTGCGATGAGTCCAAAAGATTTAAATTTAATTTTATCAATTCCAAAAATGATTGAAATCGGAATCGATAGCTTAAAGGTAGAAGGACGTATGAAATCAATCCATTACGTAGCGACTGTAGCAACTGTATATCGTAAAGTAATTGATGCGTATTGTGCGGATCCAGATAACTTTGAGTTTAAACAAGAATGGTTAGATGAGCTTGATAAATGTGCAAATCGTGATACAGCTCCTGCATTCTTTGAAGGGGTTCCAGGACATCAAGAGCAAATGTTTGGAAATCATAGTAAGAAAACAACGTATGATTTTGCTGGTTTAGTGTTAGATTATAATGAAGAAACGGGCATCGTAACGATTGAGCAACGTAATCATTTCAAACCAGGACATGAAGTGGAGTTCTTTGGACCAGAAATAGAAAACTTTACGCAAACGGTGGAGAAAATTTGGGATGAGGATGGAAACGAATTAGATGCAGCGAGACATCCGTTGCAAATCGTGAAATTCAAAGTGGATCAACGAGTGTATGTGAATAATATGATGCGCAAAAGCATACTTCAATAAGAAAGAGTGATAGTCGAATGGGGACGAATAAGCCTGTTGTAATTGGAATTGCTGGTGGTTCGGGATCAGGTAAAACGAGTGTAACGAAAGCGATTTTTGACCATTTTAAAGGTCATTCTATTTTAATCTTAGAGCAAGATTATTATTACAAAGATCAAAGCCATTTACCAATGGAAGAGCGTTTAAAAACAAATTATGATCATCCGCTTGCGTTTGATAATGATCTGTTAATTGAACATTTGCAGCAGTTGCTTGCATATGAGCAAATTGATAAGCCTGTATATGACTATACATTGCATACGCGTTCAGAAGAAATTATTCCGGTTGAGCCGAAAGATGTAATTATTTTAGAAGGAATTCTTATTTTAGAAGACCCACGTCTTTGCGAGTTAATGGACATTAAATTATTCGTTGATACGGATGCTGACCTTCGTATTCTGCGCCGCATGCAACGTGATATTAAAGAGCGCGGTCGTACGATGGATTCAGTTATTGATCAGTACGTAAATGTTGTACGTCCAATGCACAATCAATTTATTGAGCCTTCTAAGAAATTTGCGGATATTATTATCCCTGAAGGTGGACAAAACCACGTTGCAATTGATATTATGGTGACAAAAATTGCAACAATTCTTGAACAAAAAGTAAATTTGTAATAGCATAGTAAAAGATATACGGTAGGAAGGGATTTTTTCCCTTCTTATCGAATACAATGAAACATGCAACCTCATCTATATATAGGTGAGGGCATATTTATATCAACTTTCCATACATATCTTCTTTATATAAAGAAGAATTGGAAATACGGGGTTGTATGTGACAACTCCGCTAGTGCAAGGGTACTAGAAACCTCCGCTAACAATGGAAGCGGAGGAGTTTTCATATGGAACTCCTCTTTTTTTCAGGGGATTGGTATATAAAAGGAGTGGAAAATATGTCAACAGAAAAAACATACCCTATGACGCAAGAGGGTAAGCAAAAACTAGAGAACGAACTTGAGCAATTAAAAACAGTAAGACGTAAAGAAGTAGTAGAACGTATTAAAATCGCACGTAGCTTCGGGGATCTTTCTGAGAACTCTGAGTACGATGCAGCGAAAGATGAGCAAGCGTTCGTAGAAGGACGTATTACACAATTAGAAAATATGATTCGTAACGCAGTTATCATTAAAGATACTGGCGAAGTATCTACTGTTGTTACATTAGGTAAAACAGTAACATTTAAAGAATTACCAAACGGAGATGAAGAAGCGTATACAATCGTAGGTAGCGCGGAAGCTGATCCATTCGAAGGAAGAATTTCTAACGATTCTCCAATCGCAAAAAGCTTATTAGGTAAGCAAATTGGTGAGAAAGTAACAATCCAAACACCAGGCGGAGAAATGCAAGTAGAGATTGTCTCTGTAAAATAAAAAAAAGATTCTCCTATCGGGAGAATCTTTTTTTCATTCTATAGAAAAAAATTGTGTAAACCTTAGAGTGATTCGACAAAAAATGTCAAAAAAACACTTTAAGCTTTGATATCATAATTAGAGACCATAGGTTTTAAAAGGGAAAAGGGGCTAATTATGAAACATAAAATCTTTACAGGATTGGTTTGTAGTATCTCCATATTAGGACTTGCTGCATGCGGAACGAATGAAGAAACTACATCATCAAAGGGAGAAAAAGTGAAGCAAGAAGAAAAAAAGGATATTAAAGCAACTGAGAGTTCAAAAGCCTTAGAAAATCCACAAGATAAAAAGGAATTTAATGATTTTGATGTAGCGTATCAATTAGCAATTGTCATGAAAATATTTCAAGATGTAACGATTAAGTATGATTACGCAATTGGGAATCCAGATTATTTATTGCGAGATTCGATGGATCAAAAAACAATAGATGATATGAAGAATATGTTACAAGAACAGGCGAAGAATAATGATAAAATTTTAAAAGATGAAGTGAATCAAGCATATACATATTTAAAACAATCGAAAGTAAGTAATAAAGATGATATTCAAAAAATAATAGATGCACAAAATAATTATTTACATATTGTAGATAAGATGATTACTTGTATTGATTCTGTAACAGTTGAGAATGCAAAAGAAAAAAGAAATGAAATGGATAATCTTAGTAAGGATTATTTAAAAATAGCGGCTAATGTAACAACCACTGTAATTGAAGTTGCTAAAAACACTGGAGTGAATGAAACTGAATTTAGATCGCTTCTTATGAAATTTTTAGAGAAGCCAAAGAAACAATAATAGCCTTATATAATATCTGTTTTTGTTTTGGAGATTGTATAAATAAAATAGTACCTCGTCTAAACTACAATAGACGAGGTGTTTTTTATGAAAATAAAACGGAGAATTACAATTGTTTTAATTTGTTTTATGAGCGTTATGTTTGTATTGCTTTGTCGTTTAATCCAAATTCAAATTATAGATACAGAATCATTTACTGATCGCAAAATAAATTTAATTGAAAAAAGTGTTACGCAACGCACACAATCCATTACAGTAGACGATGGACGTGGGCAGTTTATAGATCGTAATGGTAAAAAAATAGGTGAGGAAAAATATCCTGTTTTAATTATTTTTCCATTTTTACAAATAAAAAATGACATGTTAGAGAAAATCGCGCATATCATTGGTGTGTCGAGACAAGAGATTAGAAGACAAATGAAAAATAATAAAAATGCATTTACACTACAAGGAGAAACTGCTCCATTTCGAGTGACACGAGAGCAGATGGAGAAGGTAAATGAATTACATGTATTAGGTATTGTAGCAGCTGAAGTGCGATTAAAACAAACTGGAGAGATAAATCATTTAATTGGTGATGTAGGGGAGAACGAAAGGGAGTTTCAAAAGCGATATGGAGAATTGAAAAGAATCTCAAAACAAACGCCGATAGGTATTTCAGGATTACAGCAATCATTTGATGAATTTCTATTGACTGATGGAGAGGCAAAAGTATTATATCAAGTAGATCGGCAAGGAGAACCAATTTTCGGAAAGCAAGCGAAATACACTTCACCAGGAAATCCATTTTATCCAGTTAGGATTCAAACTACTTTACATAAAGAGTTGCAGCAAAAAGCAGAAGAAGTGATTGAAGCGAATGAAATAAAGAAGGGGGGACTAGTATTACTTGATGTAAAGACAAATGAAATATTAGCGATGGCTAGTAAGCCGTCTTTACAAGTAAGGGATGAGAATTTATATAAAACTACACTTGAAAATCAAATGTTAACGCCACATTTTCCAGGCTCTGTTTTTAAAACAGTAGTTGCAGCTGCAGTCATTGATCAAAAAGTAAATTTGTTTAATCGGACATTTAACTGTAACAAAGATTTATATGGTGAAAACGACCCGCAAGTTAGGATGGGTACACTTAACTTTAAAGAGAGCTTTGCTAGGAGCTGTAACAGGACATTTTCCGAGTTAGGTAACGAGCTATTACAAAAGGATAAGACGGTGCTAGAAACATACGTAGCAGCTTTAGGAGCAAATGAAAAGGTTGGATGGAAAGGTTCTGTATTTCATACACCTCATTTTGAGCAAATGCCAGAAGAAAAGGGTACTACTATTTGGGGGAATGAAGAAAATAAAAAGAGTAAAAAAGCGGTAGAACAAACAGCAATTGGACAGAAAGATGTACGTATATCACCTCTAGCAATTGCAAATATGATGGCGACGATTGCAAGGAATGGAGAAAAGATGGAAGTGAAAGCAGTTGAAAAAATAGTATATAAAAATGGAGCGGATTTTTTTACATTTGAGAGCCATACGTTAAATGGAAAACAGCTTTCGTATGAAACAGTGAAAACATTACAAGAGTTATTAAGAGGCGTTGTAACAAGGGAGAAAGGAACAGGAACGGCATTCCGTTCGTTGCCACTAAGTGTCGCTGGAAAATCCGGGACAGCGCAAACAGGGAAAGGGACGAGGGTGAATCGCTGGTTTGCAGGTTATTTTCCGTATGAGAATCCAAGATATGCTTTAGTTGTTGTTGATCTAGAGACTGATAGCAAAGTGAATAAAGTTACACCTATTTTTAAAGATATGGTAGGAGCAATCTATCAATTGGAGAATGAAAAGTAATCTTGCAATTTATAGTGAAATGTCTTCATTTCATGAAAATATCATTGTAAATGTTCAACCTTTCTAGATTTAATGTTACAATAGCAATTAGGAAAAACTGCATGGAGGTTTGGAGAATGGCAGGAGGATCAAGATTCCAACAGAAACAACAAAAACGTCGTCAAAACGGTGTTTTAAATATTGCAATCGCTATTGTATTACTATTAGTAGCTATTGTAGCATATCAATTGTTCGTTCCTAGTACGAAAGAGCAAGCATCTTCTACTGATAAGAAAGTCTCTCAACAAACAACAAAGAATGAGAAAGCTGGAAAATCAGAAGATAAAGAATCTGCTAAGAAAAAAGAAAAAGAACAAGAGCAAGCAGAAGCTAAGAAAAAAGCTGAAGAAGAGAAGCTAAAGGCTGAAGAAGAACAGAAAAAAGCTGAAGAAGAAGCGAAAGCTAACGAGAAAGTATCAGCTGAGAAAACTGTATCTAAGGCAAAAGAGGCGTATACAAAACCTTCTTGGAAAGCTGTGGGAACAGAACAAGGTTCATCACCAGCGATGACGTTTAAACAGGGTTCATCAGATTGGAATGAGATGCAAAGTGCAATTGCTGCAGGTGTTGAAGTACCGAAAGAGCAATTAGTATTCCATTTTGTTGGAAGAGACAAAACTGGAAAGAGCAAAGCTTATGGTGATGTTCAAGATAAGCAAAGTGGGAAAAGATATTATGTAAATATTGATTGGGTAGACAATGAGGGCTGGAAACCAGTACTTGTTCAAACTCTAAACTAAAAAAGAGAGGCTCCTTAGGAGCTTCTCTTTTTTGTTAACGCAATTTCTTTAATTTAAAATGAACAACCGCGCTATAATACGGTCTTTTGCTTTCAGGATCCATAACCATTTGATGTGAGATGTGATGAACTTCAAGCATAAGTGCTTTATTATTATCAATTTGTTCACTAATTTTTCGTTCTAAAGAAGCTAAGTCTCCCGCTTCAAAAAACTCTACTTTATCTTCTAACATTTCAAAGGTAAATGACATGAAGACGGCCCCTCTCCTATGTAATCAACTATAGTGTAACAAAGAAAAGAAGGAAATACCATGTACATTTCAATTGACATTTTTAGAAAGAGGGAATATCATACTGATAAAACCGATAAGAAAAAGGGGAATTTTTATGGGTACAGAATTTAATGGTTTATTTGATGAGTGGGCTCATACGTACGACTCATTTGTACAAGGCGAAGATATACAATATAAAGAAGTTTTCGCCCATTATGAGGACATTCTAGAGGATGTAGTTAACAAGTCATTTGGTAATGTATTAGAATTTGGTGTCGGTACAGGTAATTTAACAAATAAATTATTACTTGCTGGCCGCACAGTTTACGGTATAGAACCGTCGCGTGAAATGCGCATGATTGCAAAAGAGAAATTGCCAAAAGAATTTTCAATTACAGACGGTGATTTTCTTTCGTTTGAAGTTCCAAATTCAATTGATACCATTGTAAGCACCTATGCATTTCATCATTTAACAGATGATGAAAAAAATGTAGCGATTGCGAAGTATAGTCAATTGCTAAACAAAGGTGGTAAAATAGTGTTTGCTGATACGATATTTGCAGATCAAGATGCATATGATAAAACTGTTGAAACAGCAAAACAAAGAGGTTTCCACCAGTTAGCAAACGATTTGCAAACGGAATACTATACACGTATTCCAGTTATGCAGACTATTTTTGAAAACAATGGCTTCCATGTAACGTTCACGAGATTAAATCATTTCGTTTGGGTAATGGAGGCAACTAAGCAATAGAAAGAGGGATTAGATTGAGAATTGCTGTAATTGGAGCAATGGAAGAAGAAGTACGTATTTTACGTGATAAATTAGAACAAGCAGAGACAGAAACGGTTGCAGGTTGTGAATTTACGAAAGGGCTATTAGCAGGGCATGAAGTAATCTTGTTAAAGTCTGGTATTGGTAAAGTAAACGCAGCGATGTCAACGACAATTTTATTAGAAAAATATAAGCCTGAAAAAGTAATTAATACTGGTTCAGCTGGTGGATTCCATCATTCTCTAAACGTTGGTGATGTAGTTATTTCCACTGAAGTTCGTCACCATGACGTAGATGTAACAGCATTTAACTATGAATATGGTCAAGTACCAGGAATGCCGCCTGGATTTAAAGCTGATGAGGCGTTAGTTGCATTAGCTGAGAAATGTATGCAGGCTGAAGAAAATATTCAAGTTGTAAAAGGTATGATTGCAACAGGTGATTCATTTATGAGTGATCCGAACCGCGTTGCAGCCATTCGTGATAAATTTGAAAATCTTTATGCGGTAGAAATGGAAGCAGCAGCTGTTGCACAAGTATGCCACCAATATGAAATTCCGTTTGTTATCATTCGCGCACTTTCTGATATTGCTGGTAAAGAATCAAATGTTTCATTTGATCAGTTTTTAGATCAAGCAGCTCTTCATTCTACAAACTTTATCGTAAAAGTGTTAGAAGAGTTAAAGTAATGTAACAAAAAGGCAACTGTCTCATATAAAGAAAATACATACAGTTGCCTTTTCTTTATTGGCAAACAAGGGGGAGAACACGATGAATGTATATCGTGGAGTTCATGAGTTAATTGGTCATACACCAATTGTAGAAATTACTCGTTTTTCACTTCCGAAAGGAGTCCGTTTATTTGCAAAGCTTGAATTTTATAACCCAGGCGGAAGCGTTAAGGATCGTTTAGGAAGAGAATTAATCGAAGATGCGCTAGAAAAAGGGCTTGTTACCCGGGGTGGAACAATTATTGAACCGACTGCTGGGAATACTGGTATTGGACTGGCACTTGCAGCATTAGAACATGATTTACGTGTTATTGTTTGTGTACCAGAGAAATTTAGTATTGAAAAACAAGAATTAATGAAAGCACTAGGTGCAACGGTCGTGCATACACCGACTGAGCAAGGAATGACCGGTGCAATTGCTAAAGCAAAAGAGTTAGTAAATGAACTACCGAATTCATACTCTCCAAGTCAGTTCGCAAATGAGGCAAATCCTCGTGCATATTTTAAAACACTAGGACCTGAACTGTGGGACGCATTGAATGGAGAGATTAACATATTTGTTGCTGGAGCAGGAACTGGCGGTACGTTTATGGGGACTGCATCTTATTTGAAAGAAAAAAATATAGATATTAAAACAGTTATCGTAGAGCCAGAAGGATCTATTTTAAATGGTGGTAAGGCTGGTTCACATGAGACCGAAGGAATTGGACTGGAATTTATCCCGCCATTTTTGAAGACATCTTATTTTGATGAAATTCATACGATTTCTGATCGAAATGCATTTTTACGAGTGAAAGAATTAGCGCAAAAAGAAGGACTTCTCGTTGGGAGCTCTTCAGGAGCAGCATTTCATGCGAGCTTACTGGAGGCAGAGAAGGCAGCACCAGGTACAAATATTGTAACGATTTTTCCTGATAGCAGTGAGCGCTATTTAAGTAAAGACATATACAAAGGATGGGAATGAAAAATGAGAGCAAAGACAAAGTTAATTCATGGTATTCGCATAGGAGAACCTTCAACTGGATCTGTAAACGTACCGATTTATCAAACAAGTACGTACAAACAAGAAGCAGTTGGTAAGCATCAAGGATATGAATATTCACGTACAGGTAACCCAACACGTGCAGCTTTAGAAGAAATGATTGCTGTATTAGAAAATGGGCATGCTGGATTTGCATTTGGTTCAGGAATGGCTGCTATTACAGCGACAATTATGTTGTTCTCAAAAGGTGACCACGTTATTTTAACAGATGATGTTTATGGCGGAACATACCGCGTTATTACGAAAGTATTAAACCGTTTCGGTATTGAGCATACATTTGTAGATACAACAAACTTAGAGGAAGTTGAAGAAGCGATTCGTCCAAATACGAAAGCAATTTATGTGGAAACACCAACGAACCCACTACTAAAAATTACTGATATTAAGAAAATATCTACTCTTGCTAAAGAGAAAGACCTATTAACAATTATTGATAACACATTCATGACGCCATATTGGCAGTCGCCGATTTCTTTAGGAGCAGATATTGTGCTTCATAGTGCAACGAAATATTTAGGAGGTCATAGTGATGTAGTTGCAGGTTTAGTAGTTGTAAATAGCCCACAACTAGCAGAAGATCTTCACTTTGTACAAAACTCAACAGGAGGTATTCTTGGGCCACAAGATAGCTTCTTACTACTTCGCGGTTTAAAAACATTAGGAATTCGTATGGAAGAACATGAAACGAATTCACGTGCTATTGCTGAGTTCTTAAATAATCATCCAAAAGTAAATAAAGTATATTACCCAGGTCTTGAATCACATCAAAATCACGAATTAGCAACAGAACAAGCAAACGGGTTTGGTGCTATTATCTCATTTGATGTAGATAGTGAAGAAACATTAAATAAAGTACTTGAGAAACTACAATACTTTACACTTGCTGAAAGCTTAGGAGCGGTAGAAAGTTTAATTTCTATTCCATCTCAAATGACACATGCATCAATCCCAGCTGATCGCCGCAAAGAATTAGGAATTACAGATACATTAATTCGTATTTCTGTCGGTATTGAAGATGGTGAAGATTTAATTGAAGATTTAGCACAAGCGCTAGCATAATAAAAAATGCACTGCTCTATATTAGCAGTGCGTTTTTTTATTACGTCTTTTTGTGAAACATTTCACAAAATAGACATACACAAACGAAATGATTTCATGTATATTGAATTCAGGAAACGTTACTCACGAACAAACTTGTGAAACTTTTCACAAACAATGAAATTCATGTAGGAAAGCATCTCTATTTTTTTGTGTTAATTGGGACTTATTTTGACCTACAGGGACATATAAGGACCGTAATAGTAGAATAGGAGGAAATTCACATGGTAGTCAAAGAGAAAGTTGTAAATGAAATGCAGGAAGTAAAAAAGATGATTGATACGCTAGTAAATAATGGTCAACAAGCTTTACAAGCATTAGAAAGTTTTACACAAGAGGAAATTGACAACATTGTTCATGAAATGGCATTAGCAGGTGTTGATCAACATATGCCGCTAGCAAAATTGGCAGTTGAAGAAACTGGCCGTGGTGTATATGAAGACAAATGCATTAAAAATATTTTTGCCACTGAATATATTTGGCATAGTATAAAGCAAGATAAAACGGTAGGGATTATTCACGAAGATCCTCATGAAGAAATAATAGAAATCGCGGAACCTGTCGGTGTAGTAGCTGGAGTAACACCAGTAACGAATCCAACGTCGACAACAATGTTTAAAGCGTTAATTGCGATAAAAACAAGAAATCCAATTATTTTCGCATTTCATCCTTCCGCACAAAAATGTTCTGTGGCAGCAGCGAAAACCGTATATGATGCAGCGATGAAAGCTGGTGCACCAAAACACTGTATTCAATGGATTGAAAGACCGTCTGTTGAAGCGACGAAACAATTGATGAACCATGATGGTGTAGCACTCGTTCTAGCAACTGGAGGCGCTGGTATGGTGAAATCAGCTTACTCTACTGGAAAACCAGCGTTAGGCGTTGGTCCTGGTAATGTACCGTGTTATATAGAAAAATCAGCACATGTAAAACGAGCTGTTAATGATTTAATTTTATCAAAAACATTTGATAACGGTATGATTTGTGCATCGGAACAAGCAATCATTGTCGATAAAGAAATTTATGATGATGTTAAAACAGAAATGATTGAAAACAGTTGTTACTTTGTAACAGAAGAAGAAAGAAAAAAATTAGAAAAGCTCGTTATAAATGAAAATACATGTGCAGTAAATAGTGATATTGTAGGGAAATCAGCACAGTATATTGCCGATTTAGTTGGGATCACTGTTCCTGGACATACAAAAATGCTTGTAGCTGAAATTCAAGGTATCGGAGCAGCATATCCGTTATCCCGTGAGAAACTGAGTCCAGTATTAGCTTGTGTGAAGGCAAATTCATTAGAAGAAGGATTTACATATTGCGAAGAAATGTTGAACCTCGGTGGTTTAGGACATTCAGCAGTTATCCATTCTACAAATAAAGATGTGCAAAAGCAATTTGGGTTACGTATGAAAGCTTGCCGTCTCATTGTAAATGCACCTTCATCACAAGGTGGAATAGGGGATATATATAATGGATTTATTCCATCACTTACACTTGGTTGTGGTTCATACGGAAAGAATTCAGTTTCCCAAAATGTAACAGCGACTCATTTATTAAATATAAAAAGGCTGGCAAATAGAAAAAAGAATATGCAGTGGTTCAAACTGCCACCAAAAATTTATTTTGAAAAACATGCTACAACTTATTTAGCAAATATGCCTAACATTTCACGTGCATTTATTGTAACGGACCCCGGAATGGTTGAACATGGCTATGTCGATACAGTCGCGCACTATTTAAACAAGAATGCAAATGATGTGAAAGTTGAAGTTTTCTTTGAGGTCGAACCAGATCCATCAGATGAAACTGTTTTCAAAGGTGCGGAAATGATGAAAAGCTTTAAGCCAGATGTAATTATCGCACTTGGTGGTGGTTCAGCTATGGATGCAGCAAAAGGAATGTGGTTATTCTATGAGCATCCAGAAACGACATTCTATGGTATTAAACAGAAATTTTTAGATATAAGAAAACGTACATGTAAATATCCGGAATTAGGAAATAAGGCGCAGTTTGTTGCGATTCCAACGACATCAGGAACGGGATCAGAAGTGACACCATTTGCGGTTATTACAGATAAGAAAAATAATATAAAGTATCCGCTCGCAGATTATGAATTAACACCAGATGTAGCAATTGTTGATCCACAATTTGTAATGACAGTACCACCACATGTAACAGCAGATACTGGTATGGATGTTTTAACACATGCAATTGAGGCGTATGTGTCTGTTATGGCAAATGACTATACAGATGGATTAGCATTAAAAGCTATTGATCTCGTATTCAAATATTTACCGAGAGCATATAAAGATGGAAATGATGAAGAAGCAAGAGAAAAAATGCATAACGCTTCTGCAATTGCAGGGATGGCATTTGCAAATGCTTTCCTCGGTATTAATCACAGCTTAGCACATAAGATTGGACCAGAATTCCATATTCCGCACGGACGCGCAAATGCCATTCTAATGCCGCACGTAGTCCGCTATAATGCTATTAAGCCAAGAAAACACGCATTGTTCCCAAAATATGAGCACTTTGTGGCAGATGAAAGATATGCACATATAGCGAGAATGCTCGGGCTTCCAGCAAGTTCGGCAGCAGAAGGAGTGGAATCACTCGTCCAAGCAATTATTGAGCTTGGAAAAAGCTTAAATATTAATATGAGTATTGCGGGACAAGGAGTCGATAAAGAGCAATTTGAAGAGGTTGTTGGAGTATTAGCAGAAAGAGCTTTTGAAGATCAATGTACAACTGCTAATCCAAAGTTACCGCTTATTTCAGAGCTGAAAGAAATTTATATGGAAGCATATAAAGGTGAATAATGATAAAAAAAGAGCCGCAGTAAAAGCGGCTCTTTTTTTATTGGAAAACATCTCCCAGAATGGCTGTATTTACTGGTCTTTCAGTTTCATAGAATATGATACAGTGAAATGGAGGAGTGAGAATATAATGAAAGAATTAAAAGGAAAAATAGAAGATTATACTCGGTTTGGACAAATGCTTCTCGCTGTAAGTACATTGTTAATGGTTGGCTTATTGATTCCGAGTGGAGCAAAAGAGACAATCCAATTTTTTGTTATGATGGGGAGCATCGTTATATTTTTAAGCTTATCGTTCTTTTTCTTTCAGCGTGTGAAAGTGATGCGTGACCAGCTAGAGGAAAATGAATGTGAATAATATTGTTAACTAGAGCGCAGCGAAAAGAAAAAATCTTTTTGTCGCGCTTTTTGTTTTTTTGTAGGAAAATATATGCGTTTCGTGTTGACAATGATAATCCTTATCAATTAAAGTAGAATAGTAGTTAATGATTATCATTATCAATTAGAGGTGAAGGAATGAAAAAATCTATTACGCTATTTACAGCGATTTTATCTATTTTTTTCTTGTTAATAGGTTGCAGTGCCAAAGGGGACGAAAAAGCGTCTGCAACCAAAACAGAAAAAGGAAAAGAGAAAATCGAAATTACCGACCTATCAGGAAGAAAGGTAACATTCGATAAAGTGCCAGAAAGTTTTGCAACATTAAGTATGGGGGATATGGATATTATTCATGCTTTAGGTGGAAAAATAGTAGGTCGCCCGGATACGAAATTAACTCTTCCAGATGAGCTAAAGAAAGCACAAGTAATTGGGAATGCACATCAACCGAATTTTGAGCAAATTGCTAGTTTAAAGCCCGATGTACTTGTTGCTAACAATGGATTCCAAAAGAATGTGCCAACGGTTGAAGGACAAGGAACGCAAGTTATCATTTCTTCTGCGAATTCTGTACAAGATATTCAAAAAAATATTGAATTATATGGAACGGTAATGAAGAAAGAAGATAAAGCAAAAGAAATTAATCAAAAAATGAATGATCAAATGAAGAAATATGAGAAAAAGAGCGATGCGAAAGCATTGCTAGTGTATGGCGCACCAGGAACTTATTTAGCGGCATTACCAACATCTTTATCAGGTGATATTTTAGAAAAAACAGGCGGAAAAAATATTGCTTCTGATTTTCCAGAAACGAAAGAATATCCGCAATATGCACAGCTAAGTGTAGAACGTATTATTGAGGCGAATCCAGATGTGATTTATTTAATTACACACGGAGATCCAAAAAGTGTGAAAAAAGCATTCGAAGGCGAAATGATGAAAAATGAAGCGTGGAAAAATTTAGAGGCAGTAAAACAAAACCGCGTAGTTATTTTGCCACCTGATTTATTTGGATCTAATCCTGGTACAAAAGTTACAGAAGCGATGGACTTTATGTATAAAAGTATACAAGATGTAAGGAAATGATACTATGGAAAGTAGTGAAGTAGTAAGAGAAAAGGAACATCCTTTTGCGAAAAAAAGATGGATAATAGCAGTTACTTTAGTTGTATTAACAATCCTAGGTCTCTTTTACGGTCTTTTCGCAGGAAGTTTATCCTTTTCTGTACGAGATATTCTAACGGGTATACAAGATGAAGGTTCGACAGTTCATCGAATTGTATGGGATCTTCGCATACCGAGAGTGCTCATTGGGTTTATAGTAGGAACATGTTTAGCTGCATCTGGTACACTGCTACAAGGAGTTATGAGAAACCCTCTTGCAGATCCTGGTATTATCGGAGTTTCATCTGGGGCAGGCCTTGTAGCAATTGTCATCATGATTTTATTCCCACAGCATCTAGCTTTTTTACCACTAGGGGCGTTTTTAGGAGCTTTCATAACAGCGATGGTTATTTATGCTTTATCATGGCAAAAAGGGGCACCACCTTCAAGAATCGTCTTAGTAGGGGTGTCGATCAATGCATTAATTGGTGCAGCAACGTCAGCATTAATGTTATTACATAGTGACAAAGTACAATCGGTGTTACCGTGGCTAGCGGGTGGTATTGGTGGTGTAAGTTGGGCACATTTAAATATGATTATTTATTATGCAATATTCGCCATTATATTAGCTTTCTTTGGTATTAAGCATATTCGAGTGTTAATGCTTGGAGATGAAATGGCAAAGTTATTAGGACATAACGTGGAAAAAAGTCGGTTTTATTTAATCGTAGTAAGTACATTATTAGCTGGAATTGCAGTAAGTGTGTCTGGTCTTATTGGATTTGTCGGTCTTGTCGTACCACATATGCTACGTTTATTAGTTGGAAATGATTATAGATATTTGCTACCTTTATCATGCCTTGGCGGCGGGGTATTACTTGTTTTTGCGGATGCAATAGCTCGAAGTTGGTTTGACCCAATCGAATTGCCTGTTGGTATTTTACTGTCCTTCTTAGGTGGTCCGTTCTTCTTATATTTAATTCATAGAGGAGGAAAACAAAGTGATTTCCGTTAACAAAGTGTTTTACGCACACTCTGAAAGATTTCAAATGCAAAATATGAATGTACATATTAAGGCTGGAGAAATCGTTAGTTTAATTGGTCCGAATGGATCGGGAAAATCTACTTTGCTTCGTTTAATAGCAAGGCTACTGAAACAAAGCGAAGGGGACATCATTTTAGATGGGAAAAATATTCATATGATGAAGAGTGCTGATGTAGCGAAGCAATTAGCAATGTTACCACAAATGCATGATCATCAATTAGATTTAACAGTGAAAGAACTAATTGAGTTCGGAAGAGGTCCACATAAATCATGGAGTAGCCACTTAAATAAAGAAGATGAAGAAATTGTTGATTGGGCATTATCTGTTACAAATCTTGAAGGGTATGAATATCGTCTTTTACATTCTTTATCAGGAGGGGAACGGCAACGTGCTTGGATTGCGATGACGCTAGCGCAACGTACAAATGTCTTATTATTGGATGAACCAACAACCTTTTTAGATATCGTTCACCAGTTGGAAGTAATGGAACTTGTGAAACGATTAAATGAGGAGTTTGGAATGACAATTATAATGGTTTTACATGACATTAACCAAGCTGCTCAATATAGCGATCGTTTACTTGTATTAAAGCGAGGAAAAATTCAGTATGATGGTATACCAGAAGAAGTACTATGCCATGAAATGTTTCAACATGTATTTGGCATAGATGTAGATATTTTTCAGGGAAGTGACAAGCCTTTTTTTACACCGAAACGAATTTCTAAAAGGGGAGAAGAGCGATGCAAACAGAAGAGCGTATTACCATTGAATTAGTAAGAGAATTTGTTATGGCAGCTCACGGGGATTTAGAGAAAGTACAAGAGCTATTGGTTGAATCACCAAGCTTACTTCACGCCTCTTATAATTGGGGTGGATCAGATTGGGAAAGTGCGTTAGGCGCATCGGCACATGTAGGTCGTAAAGATATTGCTCTTTATTTACTAGAAAAGGGTGCTCGGATGGATATTTTTGCAGCAGCTATGCTTGGTGAATTAGAAGTTGTACAAGCTATTTTAGTAGCTCAACCAGAAGCATTGCGCGCATCTGGTCCTCATGGTATTTCTCTTCTTCAACATGCACGAATGGGTGGAGAGAAATCTAAGCGTGTATATGATTATTTAGCAATACTATCTTAATGAACGAAGGAAGTTCTTATGTGCGGTAAACTTTTCACTTGAAACAATTGGAAAGTTTACCGCCCGTTAGAACGGGATAAGTATCTAGTATATTTGAAAATCCTACACCCCCCTCAATTGTAGTTTTCTTTATGCTAGTTATGATATGGATGCAGTGGACAATATTTGTCTACTGCTTTTTTTGTTTCTATAAGATTGAATATTCTGTGTTATGTGGTTGATTCATTTATAATAAATGGTAACACTTATTGTGCATACAAAATATGATTGTGAAATTAAGAAGAAATTAGTAGAAAGGAGTGAAGGAATGTTTCATACAGACCGTTTACAAATTCGTAAATATACAATGGATGATTTACAGTTCTACGCTTCACTATGGGGAAACGAAAAAGTAATGCGCTATATTGGAAATGGGAATTTAAAAACATATATGCAATGTAAAAAAAGTTTGGAAGAGTGGGTAATTCCTAGCTATAAAAACGGCCTCGGTTTATTTGTATTAATTGAAAAGGAAACGGGGATACGGATTGGTCATGCAGGATTAGTAAAGCAGCAGATAGATGGAAAAGAGGAAATTGAAATTGGTTATTGGTTATTACCTCAGTATTGGGGAAAAGGCTATGCGAGAGAAGCAGCGGCAGCATTTCGAGACTATGGCTTCCAAGCGTTACGAATGAATAAATTGATTTCTCTTATTAATCCGGACCACCCCGCCTCAATCTTTGTTGCTAGAAAAACGGGGCTTAGTTATGAGAAAACAACTTCATTTCATGGGATGGATGTTCTCGTTTATTCCATTAGGCGCGTTGGATGAAAAAAGGTTAATTGCATTTTTTGAAGAATGGTATATAAAAATAAAGGGGGGATTACATGTACATTTATCATAATGGACTTATTATTCGTGAGGGGACGAATGGTGTACCTGCATATGCAATTAAGACTTTATTCGAAGATGCCGGTTGGAGCAATGATAATATCCCTTCTTGGCAAATTGAAAAATTCACGATAGCATTTGAAAATTCAACATGGGCATTCACAATTTGGGATGAAGAAGAGATGATTGCCATGGTTAGAGTCATTTCTGATGGAATCATGGTCGCGAACATAGTAAATTTAGTTGTGAAATGTGAATATAGAGGGAAGGGATTAGGTAAGAAACTTGTCGCTCTTTGTTTGCAAAAGCTACCACATGGTGACTGGTTTGCACATACTTCTGCGAACAATTTTGATTTTTATAGAAGCTGTGGATTTGAAGTTAGAGAGCTATCGAGAAATGGAACATGTGCGTATTATGGATATCAAGTCGCGAAAAGAGATGGTCACCGATAAATGAATGAAAAGTAAAAGTTTAGCGAGGTAATTTTGAGGATTTGATAATAGAGAATGGATTGAGGCACATTTTATGATAAAATAAAAGAAAATTCT
The DNA here is from genome assembly GCF_001563515.1 of Bacillus sp. JH7. Lineage (NCBI taxonomy): Bacteria > Bacillati > Bacillota > Bacilli > Caryophanales > Bacillaceae > Bacillus > Bacillus sp. JH7. Next base: position 480,842 of record NZ_LPUS01000001.1, read on the forward strand.
GTTTATTATTAGGGGGATAAAAATGAGTATAAAAGTTGGGGATGTATTTAAATATGAAAGAAGATTTACTGAGGAAGAGGTGTTTGAATTTGCAAATATTACCGGAGATAAAGGTAGACACCATGTGGAATATGATGAAAATGGAAGATTAATGGTCCATGGTTTATTGACTGCTAGCATTGGAACGAAAGTAGGCGAAGAATTACATTACATAGCAAGAGAATTAGTAAGTGAGTTTATTAGACCAGTTTTCACAGGAGATACAATCACTTGTGAATTAACTTTAACAAATGTTGAGCAAATGGAAGGCTATAAAAAAGTTTCAATCGAGTCAGTTTATCGCAATCAACACGAAAAGACTGTACTAGTGGGGACAAGTTATGGAATTATAAGGGGATAAAAAAGAAGCCTGTTTAGCAGGCTTCTTTTTTATTATTTAGTAAACACGTTTTCGATTTTCCGCATAACTAGAGATGAGTAGTAATGCAGTTTCTTCTCCTATATTACGAACAATATGAGGAACGCATGCATTCCATGAGAAAGAATCACCTTCTTCTACAATTGCAATATCTTCACCGTGCTGAACTTCTAGTTTTCCGCGTAATACAAGGTGACATTCTTCCCCTTCATGGGCATTTGGTGAGTTTTCTTTCGGGAATCCAGTAGGGATTTCTACTAAAGATAGGCGAAGGCCCCCTTGCTCCGCAACATGTTCAATTCTTTGCTCATCTTTGCCGTATACACTGTATTTCCGTTCTTCTTTTTTGACAATTTTTAATCGATCTTTTTGCTCTAACAATAAATAGGGAAGGGGAACGTTTAAAAAATTGGAGATCGTTTCTAAAGTTGAGATAGATGGTGATGTTTTATTATTTTCAACCTGACTCATAAATCCTTTAGAAAGACCTGTTCCCTCACAAATTTGTGCGATTGTTATGCCTCTACGTTGACGAATTTCACGTATTGCAGAACCAATATTCATAAAATCAAGCTCCTTTTTGTAAACAACTATTTGTATCATAGCAAAAAAAATATATTTTTTCCCAGTGAAAATGAATTGACGAATAAAAAAAATTAGTGTATGTTTTGTAATGTGAATAAAAGTTTTGTATAAGAAAACTATAAAGGAGAGAAAGAAATGAATCAACATATTGGTAACTTAATTATTCGTATCGTGTTAGGGGTAACATTCTTCATGCACGGTTTAACAAAATTCCAATCAGGAATTGACAATATTGCAGGGTGGTTTACAAGCATTGGTTTACCAGGAGGACTTGCATACGGTGTAGCAACATTTGAATTAGTTGGAGGCCTATTATTAATTCTAGGTTTAGGTGTAAGATATATTGGATTATTATTTGCACTTGTTATGGTTGGAGCAATCGTAAAAGTGAAATGGTCAGCTGGTTTATTGGGAGATGGAAAAAATCCTGGTTTCGAATTAGAACTTGCATTATTAGCAATGGGTGCATACTTATTTGTTGCAAAAGCTGATGGTTTTGTAGATAATTTCTTAAAAGAAAAAATGTCAAAGAAGAACTAATTTAAATGGGGGGCTAACAAGATGAGTTTTCAACTTCATCCCGATACAACACTGGATGTTGTTCATTTATACGTATCTAATGTAAAGAAATCACTAGAGTTTTATACGGAAGTACTAAGTATGAAGGTGCTAAAAGAAGAAAAAGCAGTCGTTACATTTGGGAATGAAAATGATGAACCACTTCTTATCATTGAAGAAAAGAAAGAAGCTTTTCCGAAGCAAAGAGGAAGAACAGGGTTATATCATTACGCAATTTTATTACCAAGTAGGCAGGATTTAGCGAATGTTCTTCGTCATCTTGTAGAAATGGTATATCCACTACATGGCGGGGCCGATCATTACTTTAGTGAAGCTCTTTATTTAGCTGATCCAGATGGAAACGGGATTGAAATTTATCATGATCGACAAAAAGAAGTTTGGCGTGATGAGAATGGAGAGCTCCCATTTGTTAGTAACCCGTTAGCTGGTGAAGAATTATTGCAGCAAGGAAGTACATGGAGTGGATTTCCAGCTGGTACTGTGATGGGGCATATTCATTTCCATGTAGCTGATTTAGAGGAAGCGAAACGTTTCTATGTTGATGGTCTTGGTTTTGAAGTAACAATCCCAGCTCGTAATGGAGCGTTGTTCGTATCAGCAGGTGGCTATCATCACCATATCGGTTTAAATACATGGCAAGGTGAAGGGGTACCACCGCAAATGCCAGGTTCTGTTGGTTTGAAATATTTCACAATTGTATTAGCGGATGAAAAACAAAAAGAGCAAGTATGTGAAAGCTTAAAAAATATTGGTAAGATTGCTACGTACAAAGATGGAATATTACAAGTCGAGGATCCATTTGGACATTGTATCCATTTCCAAATAAAAGGAGAAGCCTAAAAAGGCTTCTCTTTTTTATTTTCTTATAATTGCATTTTCGTTTTGTAAAAATAGTTCATCAAATTGTTTTGCAAGCTCAAAATCTAGTTTCGTTAACCCTTTTGCATTCCAAGATGACAAAGTAATAATAACTGCTTTATACTGGATAAGGATAAATGGATGGTGATTATGTTCTTCTGATAGTTTGGCGGCTTCAGAGACAAATTCGACTCCTTTTAAGTAGTCGGAAAACATATATTTTCGTTCAATCCATTTCTCATCTTTTACCATCCATTTATCTACCTTCAATAATTCCTCGTGAACTTCTTCTTCAGTTAATCTTAGCATCATTTTTCACATCCTTTATTGGAAGTAACGCAAGACCATTGTTAATAAGGCGTGTTACAGCTTCGTCAGTTGTGAAAGTAGAAAGTTGATGTAGTAATGCTGCAGATGTTTCATGCCCTTTGTTATGCTCTAAAAGTAACTCTAATACTTCAAGGCGCAGCAACCATTCTTTCGCATAAAATTTATTTAATACTTCTTGGATTGCTACTAATTGATCGATATGCGCGTCGTGTAAAATCCCCTCACTTCGAATATCTCGAACTGTTTGATACATACGCTCGAGTTCATTCAGTACAAGCGGAGCAGGAATTTCTTGAACTTCTTCATCCATTGGGAAAAATGCTGCTGCATCTGCGGCACCTGGGAATACTGAAGTGATTTGTGAGCCAACAGCCATATCAAATGCGCCCCATGAAGCATCAAATAAAACGCGGGCGTTATAAGTAACTGTGCAATCGATAAAGGAAATAAGAGCAATTTTCTTATCATTTTTCACAATATCTGTTACTGTTCCTTTTACATGAATACCACTTGCAAAAGTAAACTCAGCGATAGTTCCAATTTTAATTCCTAATGATTGTAGTTGTTCGTCTGTACAATTTTCTAATGCAATATTTTCAGTAAGTAATCCAATCGGTGTTCCAAATCCGTCACTGTGTACAGAAGTAGAATGATTCGCTAACTGTTTATTATGAAGCGCTAATGCCGTTGGCGAATTTGTTCGCATGTAAATTAATTCACCTGCATCGTTTTCAATTGTCTCGCTAAATGTACCTGTAATTTGTAATCCACTATTTAGCTCAGCTGTTGCATAGTTCTCAGAGCGAATTGCTTTTTCTAAACCTTCTTTTCCACCTGTTTTAAAGGCCATTGTTTTAGAAAATGTTTCAAGCGCATCTGTTAATTCTTCAAAGGATTCACAAACAAATAGTTGTGGTTGCATTTTTGTTACGTCATAAGTTGTCCCTGTACATGCTTCGATAGAAAATGGAACCTTTTCTACAGCGTCTGTTAAGCAATGTTTGCTTTCGCCAACAGAAGAAAGGAGACCAGCACCATATATCTTTGGATCATCTATATTTCCGATCAATCCATATTCTACTGTCCACCAGAAAAGACGTGAAATTTGTTCAGCTTCCGATAAACCAGAAACTAACTTTTGTTTTTCAATTACAGCATTTTCAGCAGCCTTAACTTCATCAGGAGTAGAAGTAGGGCTTTCTTTTACTATCGTTAATGTACGAACAGCTTCAAATGCATCATGTTCTTCTTTTGTAGAGAAAGCTTTTGCACCAATTTGCCCAAAACGTTTCACATATTTTGCATATGTAGGATCAAGTAAAATCGGTGCGTGTCCTGCGGCTTCATGTACGATATCTGGAGCTGGTGTGTACTCGATATTTTCTACTTTCCGGATATCTGTTGCAATCGGTAGTAATCCGTGTCCTTGAAAATCGAAGAATGCTACGCCAGGAATAAGTCCGTCAATTGTTACAGCGCCCCAGCCGCTTGGTGCCAAACACTCATTCATTTCTTCTACTTTTGGAATTGCATCTATATTAATACCAGATGATTGTAGTCCGTTCACATAGGCTGGATGAGCAACGTCTTTTAAGAAGCTATGATTTTGTCTCATAATGTAACGCCACACAGCGTGATTCACCGGTGTGTATTGATCATAATGTTGTGCGGATACAAATGGTTTTAAATGCGATGGAATTTCTGTTTTCTTTGTCATTTAGACATCCTCCTTTTTTTCAATAAAATTGAATATCGATTTCGTATAGCTTGTATCACCCCCTTTCATTTTTTGTAAGCGCTTATAAAATTTTATCATAAGATTCGGAATTATTTAACATATGTTTCTGTGATAAATAGAAAAAGCCCCTATCGGAAAATCCGATAGGGGCGAAAGAATCGCGGTACCACCCTATTTGTAAGTGAAAATATACTTACATCTCAATTAATGATAACGGAAAAATTCCGTCTTTTCCTTCATGCATAAAAGCACTACGAAAAAGAAGCTCCAGAATTGTAATTCATACTTATATATGTGCTAATTTCCACCGACCATTAGCTCTCTGTAACAGGGATATAAGATACTACTGCGATTCTTTCAACGCGTATATATGAAATTGTGTAAGAGGATGGATGCAAAAAAGTCCCTATCGGAAAATCCGATAGGGACGATAAAAATCGCGGTACCACCCTATTTGTAAACAACTAATTGTTTACCACTCACTTTACGATAACGGAAAGATCCGTCTTTCTCTTCATGCATAAAAAGCATTACGGGAAAGAAGCTCCAGAATTGTAATTCACGCTTGTATATGTACTGATTCGCACCAACCATCAGTTCTCTGGGACAGTGATATAAGTCGCTACTAGCATTCCTTCAAAGCCGATATATAATTCGTTAAACTAAACTATGTTTCGTATTATAAAACTATATTAAAAAAATTGTCAACAAAATTTTTTTATCCCGTGTTAATGAGCAGTAAAATTCCTACCTCAAAATTCGGTGGGAGAATAACTGCCCGTAACCCCCGATTGGTGAAGGCTAATAATCAGTGGGGATGAACAAAATCTCTACTGATTAAGGCTTCACTTTATTTCACTTCTAAATTAACAGTTAAATTAGAGGTATTGCCAGCTGCATCAGTTGCTACAATGTGAATAGTATTTTTTTCTTCGTGTAATTGAGTGCGATCGAAATAAATGTCATAGCTTTTCTCCCAAGGGTTCAGGAATGCCTGTTCCCATACACCATTTCCGTTAATTTCATATTGCATTCTCACTGGAATACCGGGTGCTATCCAACCAGATTCTGACATCCAATCTAGTAGAATATCATCAACTTTTCCTCTAATTACGAGATTTTCTTGGTCAACTTCGTGTGTTAACTTAGGTGCAGTTCGATCAAGAAATACAGCAGCTGTTTGTTTTGTTTCTCCACCAGAATTAGAAGCAACTGCTTCGATTTGATATAGCCCGTCAGCTAAAGGAGTGCCATCTGCTTTTGTACCATTCCATTTGAAAGGTTTGTATCCAGGAGTTGCATTTTTAGCTTGATGGATAATCCCTTGATACGTTACACGTTCTTTCGTAACTAAATTTGCATGTAATGTTACATCATCCACAGGCGCAACTAAATAGTAGTTGATGAGATTATCATCTAGTACGTGGTCGCCATTTGGGCTAAAAGTAGAATTAATAATTTCAAGTCCATCGATACGTTTATAATCTTTAGGATCGATACTAAATGTGAATGGAATTCGAATTTCTTCTTTTGCCCCTTGTTCTTTTACATATACATTTCCAGTATACACACCTTGTGGTAGTGAGCTATCTACCGTGATAGTAAATGGTTTTTCGGTACTACTATTCGGTTGTATGCTAATCGATGAAGGGACAGAAGCTTTTACTTTTGTTTTTGTGTTGGCATCTAGTAATTCCACACGAGTTGAAAAACTTTTCTTTTTACTAGAAAGGTTTTGTAATGTAACATTTTGCGTCAGTTTTACTTTTCCGCTATTTGGCTTAATAAGACCAAAGCTGACATTGTTAGGTTTTACTAATACATTTGTTTGAGCTGCTTTCGGAATGTTAATTAAACCAGATCCTTGTGCCATAACAGGGTATGTATTTTCATTGACATCATGTAATATTTTTGCATTGTTAGCAAGAGCCGCTTTCAATTGTTCTGTCGTCCAATCCGGATGCATTTGACGCAAGAGGGCAACCGCTCCAGCTACTTGCGGAGCAGCCATACTTGTTCCGTTATGCGATTCATAGCCGCCTCGCGGTACTGTACTAGTAATTTGTACTCCAGGTGCAACAACATCAGGCTTTATTAGCCAACTTCCTTGTGATGGTCCTCTTGAACTAAAGTTACCGATAAGTTCTGTTTGCTTTGGTTGTCCAATTTTTATATTTTTCTTTCGTTTTGTGATTAAAGTTTTTAATTCTTCCCCATTTGTATTTGATAATTGCATTACCGGGATAGCCAGATGTTCACGTGAAAAATATTCCGGCATCATATTAATTTCTTTTTCGTTAGAGATTAATAACACACCAAGTGCCCCAGCTTGCTTCGCTTGTTCTGCTTTTACTAATGTACTAGAAGTACCTTGTAAAATAAGTGCGAATTTCCCTTTCACATCTTGTTTTGCATAATCACTTGGATTGCCATAACCAACATATACAAGAGGGGAATCATTTCCTATTGGAAAATCGGATTTTGATAACGGTAACCCTTGATATGTTTTGCTGGAACCAGCTACTTGGAATGTTGGAAACGGGATAGAAACCGTAGATGCTCCAACAGAAATGACACTACTTGCGTTACCGGGAGCATCAACAGACCAAGGTTTTGGTCCGTCATTTCCATTTGAAACGACAGTAGTAACACCAAGTTTCGCTGCTCGTTCTAACGTTAATGTTACAGGCTGATCAGGTACATTTAAATCTTGCCCAAGGGAGAGGTTTAACACATCCGCACCATCTTGAATCGCTCGCTCAATCCCTTGGATAATATCATCTGTTGTACCAGTTCCACCGTCATTCATTACACGATAGGCTAGAATAGAAGCGTTTGGAGCAACGCCTTTAATTTTTCCATTACCCGCAATAATTCCAGCTACATGAGTACCATGTACGTTACCATCCATTGGATCGCTATCTTCATCAACCGTGTCATATCCACCGATATAATTTGCCTTTAAGTCAGGGTGTGTATAGTCTACGCCAGAGTCGATAATGGCTACTTTCATGCCTTTTCCATCAAGCGGTTTGCCAGATGGATCTTTTAAATTCCACGCTTCAGGTGCACCGATTGTCGGTCCACCGATATTTGGTGCTTCTTCGTTAGTAGTACTTTTTGATGTTTCATGCAATTTATATGTTAAGTTCGGATAGACTGCTTTTACTTCAGGTAAAGAGGCAAGAGAGGTAATTTGATCTCCAGGAACTGAAATAGAGAATCCGGAAAATAACGTATTATACACTTCTTTAATTTTTGCACCAGGTGCTTTTTCTTTTATTTTCTTAGTCGTATCTTCTTGTGCTTTTTTTAGCTCAGCATGATAAGACTGAGCATTACTATTTTGTAAATCTGGAGCATGCTGAATATTACTTTGAGCAGCGAGAGGTGCATGTTGCAATTCTACAATTACTGATATTTCTTTTGTTGTTTTCGTTTCAACATTTTGAGCAATTTTATGTTCTCCCCACTGTTCAATCGTTGTTTTTAATTGTGGACTAAATTGCTTCTCCTTTTGTAGTGATTCAGCATGAGCGCTTAAAGCTCCAAAACTAGAAAAGACAAGCGCCATGCTTAATAGTGTAGATGTAGTTTTTTTCATTGATACTCCCCCTAATAAAAAGTGCCAATATTCAGAAATTAAATCTTACATTTTAGTTATAACTTATAAATATAAATGTTGGCTAAACTATACTTTCGACATAATTCATACCAATCCTCTATGAATTGAAAATTTCTTGGGAAATTTTTTCTGATTATGTCGAATCGATATTTTTCACATATTGTAGGAAGAAAGTGAGGAATGCTATGAGGGAAATGGAGTGATGGTATGAAAAGGCTAATAGTAAGTGGTAGTGTAGTGTTGTTTATGTTTTTGTGTTCTATCACTATTACTAGCGCAGAAAATAATAGTGTGAAAGTTGCTTTTATTCGTCATCATAACCTTTGGATTAAAGTTGAGGGGAAAGAAAAACAACTTACAAAAGGAGAGAACATAACAGGGCCAAAGTGGTCACATGATGGAGAATGGCTGGCATATGTAAAAGGGAAGAAACAAAATATTCTTGAGTTATATCGGCTGAAAGATGGAAAGAAAGTTACGCCGTTTCACTCAGAAGCATCGAATTATCAATGGTCACCAACAGAAAATATAATTGCATTTATATTTACAGGTACATTAAATACATTTGATGTAGAAAAAAAGAATGCAGATTTTGAAAATGTATCGGCTGGTGTAGGGGATTATGCATGGTACCCCGATGGAAAGAACTTTCTTGTATCCTCTGAAGCGCACTTACTTCCAACAGGATGGACAGGGGCTCAGCTATATGAAGTGCAAAAAGATGCACATATGAATCCTCACAAAATGAAGCATTTGTATGCATTGCCAAATGAACATGATGATTTCCTAGCGCTAGTAGCAAGTGGCTTTAAGTGGTCACCAGATCAAAAGTGGATTTCATTTTTAGCAGTACCGACAGCTTCATGGTCAGCTGATAGTAATACGCTTTGCTTAGTTCGTGCAGATGGCAGTCGGTTTGAAAAAGTAGATCAAATGTTACTAAACGCACAATGGTTTCAATGGGCACCATCAAAAAATATATTAGCTTATATTGAAGGGAGCGGAAGAGTTGCATTAGAAAATAAGCATTTAAAAGTAAAGGAATTGCCAGCACTTCAGCAGAACATATTTACGCCGAAAGGATATGTTGATTGGGATTTTGTATGGAAGAACGATAGAGTAATTATCGTTTCACGAGCAAAGGAGGCAGGGATAGAAACTCCACCAGAAAAAAGGCCACTACCATCTTTGTATGAGGTCGATAGTACAAGTAATGCACAGCATCAAATCACAAAGAAAAAGAACAAGCAAGGGGATTACCACCCGATCTTCATGAAGAAGAGTAATCAATTAATTTGGATACGTTCAGACCGTAAGAAAGCGGATGTATGGCTTGCTCATAAAGATGGGAAACAGGAAAAGAAGTGGATTGAAAATATAGATGTACCAGCGTGGTATTATGAGAAATGGAATTGGGAAAATGTCATCTCGGTGAAATAACAATAAAAAACTGCCTAAAAGATCATTTTAGGCAGTTTTTTATTGTTATTTATGCGTTTTATTTGGCTTTTTTTTCGCTGGGTTTCCGTTCCCTTGGCGCTTTCTATTTTGTTCATCTTTTGCTTGTTTTTCATGTAGTGTATCTAAAAATTCATTCGAGTTACTCATTTTTCTATCGCTCCTTTCATTTCGTCCTAATTACTATAACCATTTAGGAGGATAATCATGAGTTAGAAGTTAGGCACTTAATTTTCTTCGATAATGTAAGTAAAATATTCCATACATAACAAATAGCATGAGTAAAACTTGTAACTCTACATTTTCCTTTAAAATAGCTGCGATAGGGTCTGGTAAGTACGGTGATTTATCGTTTGTGCTTAAACCTAACCATTTATTTAAGAGGCTAATGGTACAAAACATAAAAACACCGGACCAGCTTGCCGTAATTGCTTTTTGTTTAATTTTTGTTTCACGTTCATCATCTGTAATCCAGGGATTAGCAGTTTGATCACTACTAAAGAAGCCGTTTATATATCCCCATACAATCATTCCAATAAAGACAATTATCCATTTCATATATGTAATTCTCCTTTCGGTGTAAAAAGTATTTTACATGTAATATTGTAATATTTTACAAATATTAGTGTCAAATGTTTTTTACATATCGGTTTTTATACAGCAGGAATAAAGAATGCAATAGGGAAGAAATATGTGTGAGGATTTTATAGTAAGAGGAGGCTGAATATGAAAATCGTTTTTGTTCGGCATGGTGAAGGTGAACATACAACGGATTTACCAGAAAGTTTACAAGTGTTTGACCCACCATTGACGAGAGTAGGAAAGGCTCAAGCTAAATTACTTCAACGTGATATATCATTACAAGAAGCGGATATATTAATTGTTAGTCCTACACTTAGAACTTTGCAAACGGCGACAATATGGAGTGCGAAAGTTGCTTGTCAAAAACTAGTCCATCCATATGTATCCCCACGTATTTTTCCTTATCGAGAAGGAGCGAAAACATTACCGTGCGATTATATAGTAGATCAGGGAATGATAACAAAGTTATTTCCGCATTTTTCGATAGAGAAAAGCTCAAATAATCAGTTATGGAAGGAAGGTATAAACACTATTTCAGAGAATAGTTTTCAGCAAATAGTAGATGAATTTCTTCTTTGGTGTTATGAACTGGGTGCTGAAAGAATTTGCATTGTATCTCACGATGGAACAATTACAGCATATAGGCAATATTTACAGAAAGTCGTTTTAACTAGATCAGATTTTTTGAAAGAAACGGGCATATATGAAATGGATTTATCCCATAAAATTCTGATTGATAAGGGCTGATTATAGGATGGGGGTTGTATGTTGAATATTGCATTAGTAGTTGGTTTTAATTCGGATTTAGAAGCGCAATCAATTCGAGCATCTCTTGAATATTTTGGTGCAAGGGTTGTGACATATTGGATTGGTAGACCGAAAGATTTTGTGGAAGTTCTTTCTGGAAAGAACTTATTTAACAATATTAATTATATTATTTTTTGCTTTCATGGTGAAGAAGGGAAGTTTGTCATAGAAGAGTTAGGCGAAGAAGTATATGAACAAGATGAACCGAGAGGGTATTTTGGTACAGAAGAAATTTATAAATATGCAAAATTGCATAATACACATATTGTAAATAGCGGGTGTACGTTAGGGGAGCAAAATCTAGCAAAATCTTTTTTACATAGTGGTGCGAAATCATATATTGGATCGATTGATTATGTAGATGGAAATGCAGCACTTATGTTTACTATACGCTTATTTTATGGGGTTATTAACCATGGGAAAACGTTAGAAGAAGCGTTTCAAGAAGCGAGTTTAATTGATGAGGAGACACATACATTTCGATTCTATAATTAGTGTGAAACACGTTTATTCTATATTCGAATAAACGTGTTTCACATTTAACTCACATTTTTTTTACATTTTTTTCAATGAAAATGGTTATCACTTGTGGTATGATATGTTCAAGTTTTTACAGGTAATAAAAGTTACTATATAAACGTTAGTTTTTAATGTTTCATACGCATGTCACAGATTATTCATAATTAACGTTTGAAAAATAAGTAACTAATGTTATTATATTATCTGTAACTAACTTAATTACAACTTTAGGAGGAAGATATGGTTATTCAATTTTTAAGAGAAAACAAAGCAGTTTCTTTTGCATTAGCAGTAATTCGAGTATATCTTGGTTACACATGGTTAATGGCTGGAATCGGTAAACTACAAGGAAAAGGATTCGATGCAACAGGTTATTTGCAAGGGGCAATTGAAAAATCTAAAGGTGCACAACCGGCTGTTCAATCTTGGTGGGCATCATTCTTACAAGAATTTGCAATTCCAAATGTAGATTTGTTTAATACACTTGTAACATGGGGAGAAATTTTAGTCGGAATTGGTTTAATTGTAGGCTGTTTAACAAAAACAGCGGTCTTTTTTGGTCTTGTAATGAACTTTTCCTATATGTTTAGTGGGTCAATTGGTGTGAACCCTGAGATGGTTATCTTATCTATGTTTGTTCTTGTTTCCGGTATGAACGCTGGGAAATTTGGAATGGATGGCTTCGTTATCCCGAAAGTATTAGGATCAAAAACTCCAAAACGCCAAAAGCAAGCTGCTTAATATATGAAAACGGGTATCTCATTTTGAGATACCCGTTTATGTTATTTTTCAACTTTAATCGGATTGTTCTTAAAGAAATCTTTTACATACCCGACAAATTCTTGTGGTTCTTGGCGAAATGGTGCATGATAACCTTTTTCAATAATATGTAAAGTGCTATTTTTTAAGAATTGATGATACGTTTCTCCTTCTTTCCAGGAAACGCTACTATCATTTCTGCCCCATATAATTAAAGTTGGCTGTTTTATTTCATTTGCATTAATTTTAAGACGTCTAGGCCATAATTTCATTTTATTATAATGCTCTTCATCATTACGTTTGAATTTCACTTTGCTTTCATCATAATCTGTAATAGAAGAAACGGCATTTAAATCAGTCGACAATTGTGGTTTTGGTGAGCCTTGTTTATTAACGAATGTATGAGGGCCACCTGTAGCATCAGTTAAAATAAGGTGAGTAACTGCTTCAGGATATAAATATGTTAAATTTAGAGAAATTTCTCCCCCCATGGAATGCCCCAGTATTGCGAATGAATCATACCCTAGTTTTTTCATTAATTTATAATACAAATTTGCATGAGTTGGAAAAGAATAATAAAAATCCATTGGCTTAGATGAGCGCCCGAATCCTAAAGCATCTACAGAAATAATTGTATGATCTTTTGCTAAATCGGAGTAAATCTTTTGAAAACCATCTGATGACCCTCCAAAGCCATGAATCATAAGTAAAGGTGGTTTTTCATTACCAATCTTTTTAAAGTAAATGGTTTGACCATCTATTTCTACCATTTTTTCCTCGGTAGCTAGTTTCGCTGTAATTGTATTTTTAACTTGTTTTACTTGTTCTACTGGCTTTTCTGCTGCACTACATCCTACTAATAGTGTAAGAGTAAGACAACCTACCATAAAATAGCTAAATCGCTTCAATTAGGTGTCTCCTTTCTAACATAACGCTGTATCTATCATAGCAAATAGCATATTACGATTTCCAGGAAGTTGGCTACCATTTTTTATCATAAGAGGTGAAAGGAGCGTTTCTTGGAAATTTTCTGTTTGAAGAAATTGACGAAATGTAAATTGTGAGTGTGGAACATCAATTCGTACTATACCATTCCAACATTCACATATCTTTTTTAATAATTGGATAGCATCTTCTTCTTGCTTGGCGATAAGTGGATTGATACATAATATATTGCCCTTTTGTATGCATAATGAAAAAGCTTCTATACAGTTATTTCTTTCAATTTTAAAAGAGTGTACGGCCCTTGGTAATAGCAAAGAGTAAAGTAGAGAACGATTCATACCAGTTGCAATTTGATCCAGAGAAGTAACAGATATAAGGTCTTCTTCTTGTACTTGTTGTAAGTGAGAAGGGTACGTCTTAATAGTTTGCTTTTCAAAACGATGAATCGTTGTTGCTGTTTGAAATCCGCATGATGTGTATAGAGGTTCGCCAGCTTTTGTCGCAATAAGTGCAATGGGTTGTTTTGGATGAATTTGTTCCAAGCAATGATTTAGCAACATGCGCCCTATTCCGCGTCCTTGAAAATTAGGGTGAACGATTAACATACCAATGGAAGCGAAGTTACTTGTAAAGGGAAATACTCCTCCAGTCGCAATGAGTTTGTTTTCATGAATGTAACCTACAAGTGTGCCGATAGAAAGATACATTTCGAATTGTTTTTTCATAAAAATTTCATCGTGTAACCATCCAACAGATTTGCAAAGATTAAGTAATTCAAAAATAAAAGATTCATTTAGCTTTACTATTTTCATAAAGGCTCACCGCATTTCTATTTATTTTCATAAACATAGAGTCAAAATGTAAAAAAAGAGATTTACGTTAAATGAAATCCAACTTGTTTATATTTAAATTGTAAAGGGCGGAATGATTGATACAAAAAGACAAACTTATACAAATTATAACTGATATTTACATAAGTTAACAAAAAATTTACATACAGCTAATTTTCTCTTAATAGTCTTCCATTAAATTTGATAGTGGGAAATGAATAACCTAATTAGGGGGATAAGACAGTGAAAAAGTTTGTGAAAAAAGCATGGCCATTTGCAGTTGTGGCATCATTAGCAGTTACTTCGGTAGCAACATGGAATTTTACTCGTTCTAGTGAGGTTAATGCAGATGAGAACGGAAGCAATGCAAAGATTAAAAATGTTATCGTATTAATTGGGGATGGTATGGGTCCTTCATATATGACGGCTCACCGTTATATGAAAGATAATCCAAAAACCTTTGAAATGGAATCTACAGAATTTGATAAGCATCTTGTAGGAACACAAAAAACATACCCAGAAGATGAACATGAAAATATTACAGACTCTGCATCGGCAGCAACAGCTATGTCAGCAGGAATTAAAACATATAATGCTGCAATTGCAGTTGATAATGATAAAGCGGAAGTGAAAACAGTTCTTGAGCAAGCGAAAGAAAAAGGGAAATCAACGGGACTCGTTGCAACTTCTGAAATTACACATGCAACACCAGCTGCTTTCGGTGCGCATGACATTAGCCGTAAAAATATGGATGCAATTGCAAATGATTATTTTGATGAGAAAATTAAAGGGAAGCATAAGGTAGATGTTATGCTTGGCGGCGGCGTAAAGAACTTTGTTAGAAAAGATCGTAATCTTACAGAAGAGTTTAAGAAATCTGGTTATAGCTATGTAACGGATCGAGATCAATTGTTAAATGATAAAAATGATCAAATTCTTGGTTTATTTGCACCAGGTGGATTAGATAAAATGATTGACCGCAATGAGAAAACACCTTCATTAGAAGAAATGACTAATGCAGCAATTGAGCGTTTGAACAAAAATAAAAATGGTTTCTTCTTAATGGTGGAAGGAAGTCAAATCGACTGGGCTGGACATGATAATGATATTGTTGGTGCAATGAGTGAAATGGAAGACTTCGAAAAAGCTTTCAAAGCAGCGATTGAGTTTGCGAAAAAAGATAAAAATACGTTAGTTGTTGCAACGGCAGATCATGCTACTGGTGGCTTATCTTTAGGTGCCAATGGCGAGTATAACTTTAAAGTAGATCCAATTAAAGCTGCAAAACGCACACCAGACTTTATGGCAAATGAGATTGCAAAAGGTGCAAATGTAGAAGAAACATTGAAAAAGTATATTGATTTACAATTAACTCCAGAAGAAATTCAAGCTGTAAATGATATAGCTCCGTCAAAAGATGTAACAAAGATTGATAATGCAATTGAAGATATTTTCAATAAGCGCTCGGTTACAGGCTGGACAACAGGTGGACATACAGGGGAAGATGTGAATGTGTATGCATTTGGTCCAGGTAAATACTTGTTCTCTGGCGTTCAAGAGAATACAAATATAGCGAAACGTGTCTTTGATATTGTTGGCGGTGGTGATCCGAATAAAGGAAGACGCTAATTAAGAGCGAAAGTGAGGCGAACTGCCTCGCTTTTCTTTTTAGGAGTTGGAAATATGAAAAAAATATTTGCGAAATTAAGATTCCTTCTAGCATTTGTAGTATTACTAGTTGGATGTCAACAAGAAGAGAATAATGTAGCACAAAAATCTACTACTAAAAAAACTGAGGAAAAGGTACAAATAACAAAAGAAGAAGAGAAATCTATTCAAGATATTATTCATACATTTGTGCGAACGACCAATGAAAAAAATCTTGCAGAACATATGGAGTTATTTTCAAAGAAGATGCCTAGTGCTGAAGACTTAAAAACACAAAAAGAAGCCGCATTTCAAAAGGGAAATAAGAAAATTGAATTGGAACATATAGATATGAATGTTAGTAAAGTAGGGTATGTTATTGTTGAAACGAAAGAAAAGGAAGTAGACGACAGTATTACTTTTCAAAAGAAAGTACAGTATGCCCTTGGAAAAGAAGAGGGTAAATGGAAGATTGAAGAGGTTCGAACAATAGAGAAAAAATAACGTGAAACTTTAATAAGTGTGGAGTCGTACTTCCAAAAAATGATATAAAAAAGGTTCTCATTGGCGAGAACCTTTTTTTATAGTGGTAGCATAATTTGATTTGAACATGCCTCAATATCATCAATATCTTGACGAATTGTGGCCATTTTATTATCCAGATCTTCAGCTTTCATTGCTGCATCATGTAGTTCATCTTTTAAATACTCCGGTATTTTTCCTTCATATTTATAATAAAGTTTGTGTTCTAAACTTGCCCAAAAGTCCATTGCCAGTGTACGTAACTGAATTTCTGCAAATACATCTTTTGTACCAGAATTTAGTGACAAAGGGTATTTAATGATCATGTGTAAACTTTTATATCCGTTTCGTTTTGGGTTAGCGATATAATCTTTTACTTCTATGACTTCCATATCTTCGCGTTTTTGAATGACTTCTTTCAAATGATAGATATCTTCTACGAAGCAACATGTAATACGAATACCAATAATATCTTGTAAATGTGTTTGAGCATTTTCAACTGTTGGTAATAAGTTTTTGCGCTCTAGTTTTTTAATAATACTTTCAGGTTGTTTTAGTCTTGTTTTTATATGTTCAAACGGGTTGTAATCCTCTAGAAATTGAGCTTCCCGGTTCATAATTTCAAATTTAGTTTTTAACTCTTCTAAAGCAAATGTATATGGTAATACAAAAGCTTTCCAGTAGTTAACTGTTGATTGATTATATTCCATTTATATACACACCTTTTCCTATTTGCAAGTGAGGTCGTTATTATACTAAATACCAAATCATATAAGCGCAAGCAGCAAATGATGAGATCATAAAGCGATATTTAGTTTTCATACTTTCAACTCCTTTCGAGTAAGATTTTATATAAATAAACGTGATTGTTAATAAGTTCACTATGTACAGTTTCTATAGTAATAGATTCGTGTGAATTTCGTATGAACTAATTGTTTCAGCTTTTTGTCTTTTTTGCTGTTAATCATAATTATTATTCGGATTTAAAGTGTTTTTATTTGATTTATCTATTTGTATAAATTAATGTATATTTAAATTTACAGTTATCGAGGAGGATATATGGTGAACTTTGAAGAATTAGCAATTGCTAGACGTTCTGCAATGAAATTTATACAAGGTATAGAAATCCCTGATGAGGATTTTAAAAAAATATTTGAGTTAACTAAGCTTTCTCCATCTTGCTATAATTTGCAGCACACACATTATGTTGTAATTCGTGATCAAGAGCGAAAAGAAAGATTAAAAGAATTAGCTTTTGGTCAATATAAAATATCGAGTGCATCAGCGGTAGTGCTCGTTTGTGGTGATAAAAAAGCATACCAAAATGTTGAAAATATTTACTTCGGTATGAAAGTTTTAAAAATGATTGATGAATGTGAATATGAAGATACAATTAGGCAAACGAAAGGTTTATATGAAGGAAAAGGAGAGCGTTTCATGGAGGATGAAGCGATTAGAAATGCTTCGTTAAGCGCGATGACTTTTATGTACGCAGCTAAATATTATGGCTATGATACATGTCCAATGATTGGTTTCGATGAAAAAGCAGTACAAAGTGAATTGAATATGCCGGAGCATATAGTACCTGTTTTAATGATTACGATAGGAAAAAGTGATACGACTAAAACTCGCCCACGAGGATATCGAAAGCCGATTAGTGAGTTTGTTACATACGAATCGTTTTAATAAAGTGAAACTTTTAATCAGTGGGGGTCTTACTGCCCGTTAATGCGGGAGAAAATTTATTTAACTATAAAAACAAGGGGATTCTAAATGGAATCTTCTTGTTTTTGCAATTGACAAATAGAATGAAGTTTTATAATATACAAATCGTAATCATTACGTTTTAGTTGCGATTTTTGAAAGAAAGGAGAATTAAATATGCGTGTAAATATTACATTAGCTTGTACGGAGTGCGGTGATCGTAATTACATTTCTAAAAAAAATAAACGAAACAATCCAGAACGCATCGAATTAAAAAAATATTGTCCACGGTTAAAGCGAGTAACGTTACATCGTGAAACGAAGTAGAAGACTAGAGATATCTCTAGTCTTTTTTGTTAATAAATTTTAGTTTTCTTTGTTATAATTACCTTAAATTGTAAGATTGAGGAGGGGAATAATGAATCAAAAAGATAAAGAGAGAAAAGAGCGAGTGGCTCATATTATTGATATTCCAGGTGATTATAGGCTTGTTGTAGATGATCAAGAAGGGGTTGATGACCCGTATCATTTATTGTGGTGGGCACATAAAGATGATGAGGAGAAACAGATACAAATTACATTAAATAGACATACTGGTAATTTAATTGAATTTAGGATAGATGATGAAAATTCTTTTTCAAGTGGCAAGGAAGCGATAGAGGAGAAGAAGGCAAGAGAGATTGCAAATGCGTTCTTGAAAAAATATACAAAAGAAGGATATGAATTCTATACATATGTAACGGTTAAGGACGACAGGCGCGGTTGGAAAGAAGTAAATTATATGCAAGAAGTGAATAGCTATCCATTGCCGAATACAGGGTGCGTTGTGCGAGTGCACCCTTCAGGTAATGTTGTGCATTTTCATTACAATGGACAAAAAGCTATAGAGAAAAAACCGTTATGGCCAAGTGAAATTGTTGAGGAGAATATCGTTTTAGAAAATTTGAAAGCTAGACAAGATATGAGACTTGTATTTGTAGATTTAACATACTCTTCATGTGAGTATAAAAGCGGGGAAGAAGTAAAAGGGTACCAGCTTGTATATGAACCAGAGCTTAGTCATGCGTTTATTGATGCAAGTACAGGTAAAGATTTATTTGGACTAGATCATTATAAATTACCTTCGGCTGTAGCTGTTGAAAAATCGAAAAAAGGTAACGAACGAGGTGACGTATTCGAATTATTTGACTGGAATAAAGAAGGTTTTACAAAAGTAGATGAGACAGAAAATGATGATGAAATAAGGATGAAATTTGTTCCGAAAGAGGAATTACAAAAACAGAAAGAAGAAAAGGATCCATATTTAATGAATGAATTCTTTAAAAAGCATTTACCGATGTTGAAATATAATAATTTAGTTAGCGTTAAAATTGATAAATTAACCAATGAATTAACTGGTTTTATAAAACTGACAGATGATAAAGAAGTAAAGCAAATACTGTCTAGAGAGGAATGTTTACAAAAAGCACTTCAATTTTTAGAACGAGTTATTCCAGATATCACACAATATCTGCGTCTTTGGGAGGAACGTGAAGAAGCAGAAGATGGGATTGAAAGATTTATCTTTTCTGTATATATAAATGATATTCCGGCAGAGTATAACCAATTTATGATTAACATCAATGCAGAAAATGGTGCTGTTATGCACTACTCGGGGGAGTCTAGCAACTTTATAAAAGAATTGCTCACATATGAAATAACACCAAAAGTAACTAAAGAAAAAGCGTTAGAAATATACAGAGAGGCTATCCGAGTTAAATTAGAATGGTTTTTAGATCATGATGCAGAGGAAACGAAATACAAACTACTTTACAAACAAACGACAGATGAAAAACATAAAGAACCTTTTAATTGTAGGCGGGAAATTCGTTATATTGATGCCCAAGCAGGGAGAAAGATTTGGAGTAAGTAAAATAAAAAGAGTTATTTTTCAAAGAAAATAACTCTTTTTATTTTTATACTTTGCCTGTTCGTTTTTCAAAAGTAAATGTGATAGGAAGATTGGAATGAGAACTATCACTTTTAAATATTACTTTCCATTCTTTAGTATGGGCTTTAATTTCAAAATTAAGAAGATTCATCGCTCTACGTTTATCTATTTCTAAAAACATATTATGAATTTCTGGTTCTTGCTGTAAATTAAGAGCCTTTAGTGTGACTGTAAATGTGAAAAAATTCTGCCCTTCATATACTATTTTTGATATTTTTGTTTTTTGTTTATTTAACAGCACATAAAAACGGTCTGATGGAGTTAATTGTACAGAGTCATCAGTAATTTCATTTTCGCTATTATGAAGTTCAACTAAGTAAGATGTACTATGGGAAGAATCTTTTTTGCTTGTAATCTGTAATTCAGTAGGAATCATCGGTATTTCATAAAAATCATTTCTTATTATGTTGTTGTAATCCTCTGAAAATTTACGAACTTCTTTTGGAAAAGAGTCTTCTTGTGTACTTAAAAAAGTTTTGTTTTGCTTTGGAATTTTTTTACTAAAATTTAATGTTTCTTTAAAGTAATAATTGGATCCAGTTAAAAATAAACAACTACAGATTAATAAAAAAATTCGATACGGATTTTGAAAGTGAAAGAATAATAGTATACATGTAATAATTCCAATTACATAGAAAATAAAGATAAGTAGTTCTAGTTTTGAGTGAAAGGAGAAACCATAGTTATGAAAAAATTTTATTCCAGTTATAATTTGAGCTCCAAAAAATAAAGAAATTCCAAATTGAAAAAATAATAAATCAGGCCCTCTTTTAATAACAAAAGTAATGAACGAAATGAAAAGTAAAAATACCCCTAAATAAATTGTTACATTTAATAATCGTTCTAATGTAATCATGAATAGTGTCCCCTTTAATAGCATATTCATATATAAATAACAATTTTATTTAATTATAATATAACGATAAAATATTTTAAATGTTAGAAGTGTTGAGTTTTATAAATAAACTGTACAGACACAAACAACCTCACGCCCACATACACATAATAAAGACCACTATTTTGGCGGAGGTGAAAGGTTTGAGTCTATTCGCCGCAATTGGATATATGGTTCGAGAAGTGTTTGTCTTTGTTTCTTATGTGAAGAACAATGCGTTCCCGCAGCCGTTATCATCAGATGATGAGAGAAAGTACTTAGAGTTAATGGAGCAAGGTGATGCTCAAGCGAGAAATCTTTTAATTGAACATAATTTACGGCTTGTAGCTCATATCGTTAAAAAATTTGAGAACACAGGAGAAGATGCAGAAGATTTAATTTCAATTGGTACGATCGGGCTCATTAAAGCGATCGAGAGCTATTCTGCAGGAAAGGGAACGAAGCTTGCGACGTATGCAGCACGCTGTATTGAAAATGAAATTTTGATGCATTTACGTGTACTAAAGAAAACGAAAAAAGATGTTTCACTTCATGATCCGATCGGGCAAGATAAAGAGGGCAATGAAATATCGCTTATTGATATATTAAAATCAGAGTCTGAAGATGTAATTGATATGATTCAACTTAGTATGGAGTTAGAAAAAATTAAAGAGTATATCGATATTTTAGACGAAAGAGAAAAAGAAGTGATTGTGAAACGTTTTGGACTTGGGCTAGATAAGGAGAAAACACAGCGGGAAATCGCTAAGGCGCTTGGTATTTCTAGAAGCTACGTATCACGGATTGAAAAGCGTGCTTTAATGAAAATGTTCCACGAGTTTGTAAGGGCAGAGAAAGAGAAAAAAGCGAAAGAGTAAAGTGTATTAGAAGCAGCCATATTTAAAATGGGCTGCTTTTCTTATTGTAAATAAGAAAAGAAAACGCGTTATGCTAAGAAGAAATACATGTTCACTGTTGAAAATGACGGATTCTATCTGTAATATTAGAAGGTGCTAAATAATTTAAGAATAATACCATACTTAGTTTTCTGTATATATAATAAGGCTGCTTTATATGATATGTGGGAATAAGAACCAATTTTACATATGATATAGAAAGAAAAGAAGGGAAAACTAAAGTTATAGACTGATTAGGGGGTTTCGCAATTTGCGACGTACATTATATCGACTTATGATAGAACTTACAAATGGTCGCTTTACTTCTTATATATTACGTAAATTTGCACAATCTCGTTTGAGCTCTATCATTATTCCATCGTACGCGAAAGTTTTTCAAATTAATCAAGATGAGATGGAAAAGGGTTTGAAGGAATATAGAACATTGCATGAATTATTTACGCGTAAGCTAAAAGAAGGAAAGCGTAGTATTGATACAGATGCATCGAGTATCGTTAGTCCTGTTGATGGTGTTTTTGCAGATCATGGTCCTATTGAGGATACAAAAACATTTGATATTAAAGGAAAGCGCTATTCAATCGTGGATATGCTAGGTAATGAAGAACGTGCAACGCGATATGCAGGCGGTACATATATGGTAATTTATTTGAGTCCAAGTCATTATCATCGCATTCATAGTCCGCTTTCTGGTTCTGTGACTGAAAGATTTGTACTCGGTAGAAAATCATATCCGGTAAATGCAGCTGGTATGGAATACGGGAAAGAACCACTGTCAAAAAATTATCGTTCTGTTACAGAAGTAAGCAGTGATGGCGAGCATATGGCTCTTGTAAAAGTAGGTGCTATGTTTGTTAATAGTATTGAGCTTTTGCATGAGAGAGACACTGTTCAAAAAGGTGAAGAAATGGCATACTTTACATTTGGTTCAACAGTTGTGTTATTGTTTGAAAAAGATATGATAGAAGTAGTGCAGGAATTAAAGAGTGGACAAGAGCTTCGTCTTGGTGAAAAAATAGCTACTCGCTTAGCTCATAAATAAAGAAAAGCTTTTATAACCGTAAGTAAGAGTTATGGGCAAAGATACTTAATGATGAAATCCCCTAGATGGGAGTACTTGTTTATTCGAGAGCCATCGTAGGATGGCTCTTTTTACAGGGCATCTAATAATTTATCCTTTAACTGTTTGATTGGTAAGGGCTGATTAAACTTTCACTTTATATGTAATCAAGATGATTTGACAAGCTTGTCCTCTAATGAGCGTCTAATGATTTCTTGTTTTATAAGTAAAATGAAGTCGGGATTTAATTTTAGTTCTTTTGCTTTATAATAAGACTCAGTGAGTAACTCAGTGGATAACTGTTCCATATGTTTTGTTTTCAAGGTGAGTCACCTCCTAATAATATAAGGATTGATTCGTTGATGCATTTAATGTACCAAAAAAATATGACAGTCACAAACGAGTGGTTATCCACATACCTAGGTGGATAAAGTGTGTATAGTTTGTTAGTAAATTCCAAATTAACTGAAAAATTAATGTGGAAAATGTGTACAATTTTATCCACAGGTTATATATCGAAAAATGTTGTCGAAAAATTTTATGAAAAATCCTCAAAGAGGTGAAAGAAATTGAAACTATTTTTACCAAATGAATATGTGAAAAATGTATATCATGTTCAACCAGAAGATTTAAAAAAACGTGGGATTAAAGGCGTTATTACTGACTTAGATAACACTTTAATTGAATGGGATCGTCCCAATGCAACGCCGCAACTTGAAAAATGGTTCTTGGAAATGAAAGAGCAAGGCATTCAAGTAACGGTCGTTTCAAATAATAATGAGCAACGTGTGAAAGATTTTGCTGATCCATTAGGTATTCCATTTATTCATAGTGCACGTAAACCATTTGTTCGCGCATTTAAGCGTGCGATACAAGAGATGCGTTTGCAGCCAGATGAAGTTGTAGTAATTGGAGATCAGTTACTGACTGACGTGCTTGGTGGAAACCGAGTAGGCCTTCATACAATTTTAGTTGTACCGGTAGCACAAACGGACGGATTAGTAACGCGCTTTAATCGAAAAATTGAACGAAGAATTATGAAAAATATGAAGAAAAAAGGTTTAATTAACTGGGAGGAATAAAGTTTGACTGAAACAATTAAATGTATTGGTTGCGGTGTAGAAATTCAAACAGAAAATAAAAACGAAGTGGGGTATGCTCCTGCCTCATCTTTAGAGAAAGAACAAGTCATTTGTCAACGTTGTTTTCGCTTGAAGCATTACAATGAAATTCAAGATGTATCGTTAACAGATGATGACTTCCTACGCATTTTAAATGGAATTGGAAAATCAGATGCATTAGTAGTCAAAATTGTAGATATTTTTGATTTTAATGGTAGCTGGTTACCTGGCTTACATCGTTTCGTAGGGAATAATAAAGTATTACTTGTTGGAAATAAAGCTGATTTAATTCCAAAGTCAGTAAAACATGATAAAGTAAAACATTGGATGCGCTATAGTGCAAAGCAGCTAGGATTAAAACCAGAAGATGTCTTTTTAATTAGTGCAGCGAAGGGACAAGGAATTGCTGAACTAGCAGATGCTATTGAGTATTATCGCGGCGGCAAAGATGTTTATGTTGTTGGATGTACGAATGTAGGGAAATCGACATTTATTAATCGTATGATTAAAGAATTTAGTGATGAGACTGAAAATGTAATTACAACATCTCATTTCCCAGGAACAACACTGGATTTAATTGATATTCCATTGGACGAAGAGTCTTCTTTATATGATACGCCAGGTATTATTAACCACCACCAAATGGCTCATTATGTTGGAAAGCAAAGCTTAAAGCTTATTACACCAACAAAAGAAATTAAGCCGATGGTATTCCAATTAAATGAAGAACAAACGTTATTCTTTAGTGGATTGGCACGTTTTGATTATGTAAGTGGTGGTCGTCGTGCATTTACTTGTCACTTCTCGAATCGCTTAACAATCCATCGTACAAAGCTTGAGAAAGCAGATGAATTATATAAAAATCATGCTGGGGATTTACTAAGCCCACCAACGCCAGAAGAATTAGCAAATATGCCTGAGCTAGTGAAATACGAATTTAATATTCGTGAACCTAAAACAGATGTTGTATTCTCTGGATTAGGATGGGTTACTGTGAACGAACCAGGAGCAAAAATTGTTGCACACGTACCAAAAGGAGTAAGTGTTTCACTACGTAAATCTTTAATTTAATATGGAGAGGGATTTATGAAACAATTATATGGTGTAATCGGAAATCCAATTGGACATTCATTATCACCCGTTATGCATAACGATGCATTTGAACACTTGAATATGGATGCCCATTATCATGCGTTCCTTGTTGAAGAGGAATTGCTAGGGGAAGCAGTAAGAGGTTTAAAAGCATTAGGTATTTCAGGATTTAATGTAACAACTCCGCACAAGGTTGCTATTATGGAGTATTTGGATGAGATTGACCCATTGGCAAGGAAAATCGGTGCAGTAAATACAGTGGTTCATAAGGATGGAAGATTAATTGGCTATAACACAGACGGGATTGGTTTTGTTCGAGCGCTGCAGTCAATTAGTAATGAACCACTTCAAGGGAAACGTATTTTGTTACTTGGTTCAGGTGGTGCTAGCCGAGCTATTTATTTTTCTCTTGCTGATGTAGGTGTAAAAGAGATTGATGTAGCCAATCGTACAGTAGATAAGGCAAAGGAACTTATTGCTGCACGTACGGCCGATGTTAATTCTGTTGCTTTGTCATTAGAAAAAGCGACAGAAGAACAAGGAAATTATGATATTATCATTCAGACGACAACGATAGGTATGCATCCACACGTAGAACATACGCCATTACAAATTTGTTCGTTAAAAAAAGGAACGATTGTATCAGATATAATTTATAATCCATTTGAAACGAAAATTTTATGTGAGGCAAAAGAGCAAGGTGCAATCATTCAAAATGGTATTGATATGTTTGTTTATCAAGGAGCACTTGCATTTGAAATGTGGACAGGACGCACGCCAAATATCGAGAGAATGAAACAATTAGTTATAGAAAAGCTTGGAGGCTAACATATATGTTAACAGGAAAACAAAAAAGATTTTTACGTGCACAAGCACATCATTTAACACCAATTTTTCAAGTAGGAAAAGGCGGAGTAAATGAAAATATGATTAAACAAATCGCAGATACTTTAGAAGCTCGTGAGTTATTTAAAGTAAGTGTATTACAAAACTGTGAATTTGATCGCCGTGAGGTTGCGGAAGAACTTGCAAAAGGTGCACGTGCTGAAATCGTTCAAGTAATTGGAAGCACAATCGTTTTATACAAAGAATCAAGAGAAAATAAACAAATTAAGCTTCCTCGATAAAAAGACTAGCATGCGCTATTTTTATCGTTTATGCGTAATGATGTAGAGAGCGAAACCAATTGAACTTTTATTAATAGCAACTCTCTTCATTCCTAACCGAGGAGAGTTGCTGTATGTAAAAGGAAGGGGCGTTTCTTTTGAGAAAAATTGGCATCATTGGCGGTACATTTGATCCGCCTCACTATGGACATTTGCTAATTGCAAATGAAGTATATCACGCTTTGAACTTGGAAGAAGTATGGTTCTTGCCAAACCAGATTCCGCCACATAAACAAGGGCGGAATATTACAAGTGTAGAAAGTCGTTTACATATGTTAGAGCTCGCGACTGAGGCAGAAGAGCACTTTTCTATTTGTTTAGAAGAGCTAAGTAGGAAGGGCCCATCTTATACGTATGACACTATGTTACAATTGACGAAGAAGTATCCGGATGTGCAGTTTCACTTTATTATTGGTGGGGATATGGTTGAGTATTTACCGAAGTGGTATAACATTGAAGCTTTACTTAATCTTGTAACGTTTGTTGGAGTTGCAAGACCTGGGTATACATTGCATACACCATATAAGATTACTACAGTGGAAATTCCGGAATTTGCAGTTTCTTCATCCTTATTACGTGAGAGATATAAGGAGAAGAAAACGTGTAAATATTTACTTCCCGAAAAAGTACAGGTATATATCGAGAGGAATGGGTTGTATGAATCGTGAGAATGCACTGCATATTGTCAAACAACAAATGCATGAAAAACGTTATATACACACAATTGGTGTAATGGAGACAGCGATTGAGCTTGCTAAGTTATACGGTGTGGACGAAAAAAAAGCAGAGATGGCAGCTATATTCCATGATTATGCGAAATGTAGAGCAATTTCAGAGATGGAAGAGATTATTAAACGTGAAGATTTGCCGAAAGATTTACTTTGCTATAACAAAGAGTTATGGCATGCACCTGTTGGGGCATACTTAGTAGAAAAAGAAGTAGGCATTACGGATTCTGAAATTTTGCAAGCTATTACATATCATACAAGTGGTCATGAGAATATGACGATGTTAGATAAAGTGATTTATGTAGCTGATTACATTGAACCTGGGCGAAAGTTTCCAGGAGTGGAAGAGGCTCGTAAACTCGCATATGCGGATATAAATCAAGCTTTATTATTTGCGTTAAAGAGAACAATTCAATTTTTAATGGAAAAAGATCAGACGATTTATCCATTAACATTCCAAACATACAATGCAGTTATCAAGGAGGAAATGAGTAAATGAACGATAAAGATTTATTAGTATTAGCGGCAAAAGCAGCTGATGATAAGAGAGCAGAAGATATGGTTGTCCTAAATATGCAAGGTATTTCACCAATTGCAGATTATTTCATTATTTGTCACGGGAATTCAGACAAACAAGTGCAAGCAATTGCACGTGAAATTAAATCAAAAGCACATGAGTTCCAAATCGACGTACAACGTATGGAAGGGTTTGACGAAGCACGTTGGGTATTAGTTGATCTTGGAGATGTAGTTGCTCATGTATTCCATAAAGATGAGCGTAATCACTATAATTTAGAGCGTCTATGGGGCGATGTGCCACGTGAAGATATTACAGAAGAGTTAGGCCAATGAAATACGAACAATTTGCATTGTTGTACGACGAACTAATGAATGATGTCCCTTATGATAAATGGGTGGAATTTACAGAGGAAAGTTTACAGCAGGCAGATATGAAAGAGGCAAAAATTCTTGATGTAGCATGCGGTACAGGTAATGTAACCCTGCCGCTTGTGCAAAAGGGTTACGATTTAATAGGTGTCGATCTTTCAGAAGAAATGTTAACAGTCGCTCAGCAAAAACTAGGAGGAGAGGGATACTTTATTCCTTTTTATCAACAAGACATGCGAGAGCTTGATGTTCCAGGTGAGTTTGATTGTGTAACCATCTTTTGTGATTCATTAAATTATGTATTGCAAGAAGATGGAGTACAAGAAACATTTAGAAGAGTATTTCATCATTTACGTCAAGATGGTTTGTTTTTATTTGATGTACATTCTTTATATAAAATACATCATGTATTTCAAAATGAAACGTATACAGTGAATGGAGAAGAAATATCTCTTATTTGGAATTGCTTCCCTGGTGAAGAATCAAATAGTGTAGAGCATGATTTAACATTCTTTGTTCAAGATCCGGAAGAAGATGTGTACCATCGGTTTGACGAATGTCACGTGCAACGTGCATATCAAGTGGAAGAGTTAACGAAATGGCTTGAAGAAGCAGGTTTTACAGTGCTTCGTGTAACAGGTGATTTTGAGCGACTTGAAGTTACAGAACAAACAGAGCGTATTTTCTTCATGGCGAAGAAAAACGGATAAAACAAAAGCAACCGAGAAGGTTGCTTTTGTTTTATAAAGAAAATGTATTTTTAGTTCTAGCATAATCTGAAGATTGTATGCGTAAAGTGTGGGAATAGTAGTTGAAGTGAAAATGTATTGTAAAAAAGTAAGTATTTATAAAAAGGATTTGGAATGAAAATGACGTATTTATTATGTGTGTTTATTGAATTGCTGATCAACGCATTCTAAATCTTCATCAAATTTTTCATGTGTTCGCTCGATTAACTTATGGAACATATCTCCAACGTGCTCTTCTAAAACCCGAATGCCTTCCCCAGTAACGCCGCCTTTCACGCAAACCTTTTCTTGTAAGGTAGGTAATGTGAAGATTTCTTTTTCAAGTAATTTCCCCATCCCCACGACCATTTCACTTACTAAAGTAGTAGCCTCTTCGTGTGTAATATTTGTTTTATCTACAGCAGCGTTAATGAAGCGTTGTAGTAAATAACTAAAGAAAGCAGGACCGCAACTTGCTATATCAGATGAAACGCGCGTTATATCTTCTTTTATTACAAGAGGTGTAGAAATGTTTTTGAATAGACGAAGTAGTTTTTGTTGCCATTCTTCAGAGCAATTATCTCCAAATGTAAATAGTGAGGCGCCAGAGAGCGCGCGATTTGTGATACTTGGAATGATACGCGCGACGTGGCAAGGTACGAGAGTCTCTAATTGTGATGGAGATATTGGACTTGTAATAGAAACTAAGCACGTTTCATCAGAAAAATGTTCAGCGTATTTTTTTAGGATAGGGTATATATCTATCGGCTTGACACAAATAAAAATAAGTTGTGATTGTTCGATTACTTCCGGGATTGTTTTTGCTATATGAACAGAAGGGTATTTTTCTTTTATATGATATGCTTTTGCAGGCGTCCGATTAATGATTGTAAGGCACGAAGGTTTGACAGCACGGGTTTCTAAAAATGCATCGATTAGTATATTCCCCATGTTTCCTGTCCCTATAATTCCTATGTTCAAAGTTTCATCCCTCCTTCGTAACAGCTTTCTCCTAAACAATATGAATGATGTTATAAATTTATGATTAGAGGTGTAAAATGATGTGGGATTTTCCGAAAAAGTGGTTAGGTTTAGTAGCTATTATTGGAACTTTACTTTTTCTTGTTTTTTGGAAAACGAATCAGAGTGTAGAACGAATGCCTATTACAATGAATGTACAAGAGAAGGAGATAGAAAAAAAGGGTAAACCGAAAATATCGGATACAAAGGAACAGAAAAGAACAATTATAATTGATGTGAAAGGAGCGGTCAGTAAAGAAGGGGTATATGAAATGAAGGAAGGAGATCGCGTAAAGGATGCGGTTCAAAAGGCTGGTGGTTTTTTATCAGAAGTAGATATGAAAAAAGTGAATTTAGCACAAATTGTACAAGATCAAATGCTTCTTTATATACCGAGTAAAAATGAGTCAGAACAAGGGGTGCTTACTTCTTCTAAGGAAGATGGTAAGATTCGAATAAATACAGCGGCGAAAGAACAACTAGAAAAAATTACAGGGATTGGCTCTCGAAAGGCAGAAAGTATTTTGAAATATCGAGAAGAACATGGTCCGTTTCAGAAAATAGAAGATTTATTAGAGATTGATGGGATTGGTGCGAAGTCTCTTGAAAAGATAAAAGATCAAATTATTATTCCGTAAAAGATTGACGAAGTTTTTCTTCTTTCGCTACACTACAAGTAGACAAAAAAGTAGGTGAAAAATATGGAACGAATTTCATGGGATCAATATTTTATGACGCAAAGCCATCTACTATCTTTGCGTAGTACATGTACAAGGCTTGCGGTAGGAGCGACGATCGTTCGCGATAAACGAATTATTGCTGGTGGGTATAATGGTTCAATTAAAGGTGGCGTACATTGTATAGATGATGGTTGTTACGTAATCGATAATCATTGTGTTCGGACAATTCATGCCGAAATGAATGCTTTATTACAATGTGCCAAGTTTGGTGCGAAAACAGAGGAAGCAGAAATTTACGTTACGCATTTCCCTTGTTTACAATGTTGTAAGGCAATTATTCAAAGTGGTATTACAGCGGTTTATTATGCGCAGGATTATAAAAATCATCCATACGCCATAGAGTTATTTGAACAAGCGAACGTAACAGTGAAGCACGTTCCGCTAGAATATGATATTGCTGCATTAGAGGAGCAAAAACGTTATACAGAGTTGAAAGAATTATTTGCGTCTTTAGAAAAAGATAATTTATCAATGGAAGAATTACAGCATGTATTCACGAAAGCAAAAATGATGCTATAAGGAGTGAGTATAAGTTGCAGGAACAATGGGGGTATGTTGCAATCTCATTTATAATAGGGGTTGCAATTGCCTTTTCCTCGTCACTTTTATTGATAGTTTTTTGCCTCTTTTTAAATGTTTTCTTCTGTTTATATCGCACTTCGCGTAAAACCTTCATTTTTTGTATTGTAGCGTGCTTTAGTAGCGCCATGTACACTTCCTATGTTCAAACGTGGAATAAGCCTCTAGGGGAGTCCTATGGAGTTACAAGAGGGGTTATACAAAATGCACCGCTTGTTAATGGGGATCGCCTATCTTTTCAATTTGAAGATCAGAATAAAAATATAGTGCAGTTAAGTTATAGAATCAAATCAGTCTTGGAAAAGAAAAAAATGCAACAATTATACGCAGGGATATCATGTGTATTCGAGGGTGAGAGGAAAGAACCGGAAACAGCTCGGAATTTTCATGGTTTTAATTACCGTGATTATTTATACAAACAACATATTCATTTCACATTTGAGGCTACATATATTTCTGAATGCTATAAAACATCACTGTCGCTCACGCAATGGATTCTTCTTTTGAGGCAACAAGCAATCTCGAAAGTTACAGAAATGTTTCCAGAGCAATCAGGTGCTTTTATGAATGCATTACTATTTGGTGATAGACAACAAATGACGTTTGAAGTGGAAGAGCAATATCAACAATTTGGTCTTGTACATTTGTTAGCAATTTCAGGTTCACACATTGTAATGTTAATGGTGATAGTATATTTTATTTTGCTAAGAAGCGGTGTGACAAGGGAGGTAGCAACAATTTGCCTTATCGTTTGTATTCCTTTGTATATGGTTTTAGCAGGGGCGTCACCCTCTGTTATAAGAGCTTCTATAACAGGAGTTTTGATGTTGATTGCTTTTATGTGCTCGATTCGTTTATCTAGTTTAGATGCTTTAAGTGTAACAGCTATATGCATGCTTATATATGACCCTTATCTTGTTTTTAATATTGGATTTCAGTTTTCTTTTGTAGGTAGCTTCGCTTTACTTTTGTCTGCTCCGTTATTGTTAGAGAGTAGCAACGGAATAATCCGAAATTCTATTTATATTTCTATCATTTCACAGCTCGTTAGTACTCCGATTTTGTTATATCACTTTGGTTATTTTTCTCCATATAGCATTCTCCTCAATCTCTTATACGTTCCGTTTTTATCTATCATTGTATTACCATGTAGCATTATTATTTTACTGTGTATGCCAATTGTCCCGTTTCTCGCAAAAGGATTTGCCGATGTATTATCAATAGGCTTGAGTATGTCTAATGATTTTCTAAGTTATTGTGAAAGTTTACCATTTACCCAGCTTATCTTCGGGGAAACGCCCTTCAATCTTGTAGCTGTATATTGCGCCAGTATTGTCAGTATATTGATGGTTTGGGAACGGAGAGCGCCGAAAAAAATAGTTTGTATAGTTGCGAGTGTATTTCTTTTTATTAGCACATGTCATTATATATATCCATATTTTAGAGGCAGCGGAAGTGTAACATTTATTGATGTTGGACAAGGTGATGCAATATTAATTCGCCTTCCGTATGATAAAGGGATTTATCTTATTGATACAGGTGGAACGCTTCGTGTAAATAAGGAAGAATGGCAACAAAAAAAGCATGAATTTTCTGTTGGAAATGATGTTTTAATACCCTTTTTACAAAAAGAAGGTATTAAAACAATTGATAAATTAATCGTAACGCATGGAGATGCAGATCATATAGGTGCTGCGCAAGAATTATTATCATATATACCTGTAAAAGAAGTGGTATTTGGCCGAAAGGGAAAAGATGCAGTATTAGAAAAAGTAGTCAAGAAACGGGCATTAGAAAAGGAAATGAAAATAACTGAAGTGGGGGAAGGGGAGAGTTGGAGTGTAAATGAAGCGGAATTTTTCGTTTTAGCTCCAAAAGGAAAAGAAAAAAGCGAAAATAACGCTTCAATTGTAATATGGGCAAAATTTGGAGGGTTGAAGTGGCTATTTACAGGCGATTTGGAAGAAGAAGGGGAAAAGATTTTAGTAGAGGCATATCCAGATTTACAAGTGGATGTTTTAAAAGTTGCTCATCATGGGAGTAATACGTCATCTATAGAGCCTTTTTTGAACGTCATACAGCCTCGTGTAGCGATTATATCTGTTGGTAAGCAGAATAGGTATGGACACCCGCATAAAGAAGTGATAGAGCGTTTTGAGAAGATGGGGAGTGCGATATGGCGCACGGACAAGCAAGGTGCTATTTCCTATGTTTTTAAAGGGGAAAATGGAACCTTTAAAAGTAAAATCACATATGATAAAACACATAATAGATGAAAAAGAGAAGACTGCCATGAAGTGGCAGTCTTTAAGAACCGATAAATTTAATAACAGTTGCAATGATGAAAAGTGTTGCGAAAAAACCAAATGAGACGATAAATCCTACCCCTGAATCAATAGCGTCATTGCGTTTACTTTGAACGTTTTGTTCAAAATCATTCATTTAGAATCCCTCCCCAACATTCCACTTTAGTATAAAATATTGTCAGAAAAAAATCTACAATTTCCATATGAAGAGAAAACGAGCTTTTTTGTTACTTGTAAATCATGAAGTAATGTGAGTTTTTCGTTTCCAAGCATGTTAACAGTTGGCACTTATACTCAAATTTTTATTGCGAATAATAAAGGGAAGGTGATTACCGCACACCAATAAGAAACCCGGGGCTTATTGCGTGGCGTTTAATATAAATAAAGGGACGGGTTATAAAGCCTGTTCCTTTGTACTTGTAAAACAAAAGCTAGGGCATTAGTATAAATATATATTGCCAAGTTAGGGAGTAGGAAAAAGTATGAGTGATATACATAAAAAAATTAAAAAGAAACAGTTTGCTCCGTTATATTTAATATATGGAACGGAAGCTTTTTTTATAAATGAAACGATAAAGCTTATTACGACAGAAGCACTTGAAGAAGAAGATCGAGAGTTTAATGTTGTGACATACGATTTAGAAGAAGCGTATTTAGAAGATGTGGTTGAGGATGCGCGTACGCTTCCTTTCTTCGGAGAACGAAAAGTACTGTTAATAAAATCACCGCTATTTTTGACTTCGCAAAAAGAAAAGTTAGAGCAAAATATAAAAATTTTAGAAGAATACATTGGTGAACCTTCTCCATTTTCTATTCTTGTTTTTGTTGCGCCTTACGAAAAACTTGATGAGCGAAAAAAAATTACAAAACTATTAAAGAAAACAGCAGATGTAGTAGAAGCGAATGCGATGCAAGTACAGGATGTTCAGAAGTGGATTGTTGCTCGTGCAGATGAAGTGCATGTGCATATTGATAACGCGGCTGTTAGTTTGTTGCTAGAGCTTGTGGGAAGTAATGTAACGATGTTGGCGAAGGAAATGGACAAGTTAACGTTATACGTTGGTATGGGCGGAGAGATTACGACGAAACTTGTTGCAGAGCTTGTGCCAAAATCAGTTGAGCAAAATGTATTTGCTTTGACAGAAAAAGTGGTGAAAAAAGATATTGCAGGTGCAATGCAAATTTTGGATGGATTATTTACGCAGCAGGAAGAGCCGATTAAATTGCTTGCGTTATTAGTGAGTCAATTCCGCTTGTTGTATCAAGTGAAAGAGCTACAGCAACGTGGTTATGGACAAAATCAAATTGCGTCTCATATTGGTGTACATCCGTATCGTGTAAAGTTAGCAATGAATCAAACGAAGTTTTTCTCTTTTGAAGAATTAAAAAAAGTGATTATAGAATTAGCGGAAGCTGATTATAGTATGAAGACGGGAAAGATGGATAAGAAGCTTGTGCTCGAATTTTTCTTAATGCGATTAAATCATATGTGATGACACAAAAAAGTTCATGCACTTAGTGCATGAACTTTTTTGTATATAAAAAAACGATCCAAATGGATCGTTTTTTAAACGCCTTACGCGTTTACTTGTTTCGCTAAGCGAGATTTTTGACGAGCTGCAGCGTTTTGGTGGATAAGACCTTTACGAGCTGCTTTGTCAAGTTTTTTAGAAGCAGTTTTGAAAGCTTCTTTAGCATTTTCAAGATCGTTATTAGTAACTAAAGCTTCTACAGTTTTAACAGCAGAACGCATGTCAGACTTGATAGAAGCGTTATGTGCACGACGCTCTTCGCTAAGTTTAGCGCGTTTGATAGCAGATTTGATGTTTGCCATACTTTTCACCTCCCTGGTGCAATCGAATGACTCGATTCTTACATAGAACAAGTGATATTCTATCAAACGGTGAAGAGAATTGCAATAGTATATCCATGAAATTTCACGTAAAGGAAAGAATGACCTTATATAACTTTGGGAAATCTAACGATATTTACTATGAATTACGGAGGAGATACGATGAAAGAACCATTAGATTTAAGTAAATATAGCATTAGAACTGACCTTGCTGTAGAAGCTCATCAAATGTTGCAAGAAAGCCAAGAAGAACAAAAAGGGATACAGGGAGTTATTGTAAAAGAGAGAGAAGAAGAAGGTACTATAATTACAAAAGTAACGATTGATGAAGCTGCCTCTGAAGCGATGGGGAAAAAACCTGGAAATTATTTAACACTTGAAGTACAAGGGATACGTCAGCAAGATACAGAACTTCAACAAAAAGTGGAGCGTATTTTTGCAAAAGAATTTTCTTGTTTCTTAGAAGAGGTTGGAGTTACAAAAGAAGCAAGCTGTTTAATTGTAGGTCTTGGGAATTGGAATGTAACACCAGATGCTCTTGGACCGATAGTTGTAGAAAATGTATTAGTAACGAGACATTTGTTTCAATTGCAGCCTGAAAGTGTAGAAGAAGGATTTAGGCCTGTTAGTGCAATTCGGCCGGGGGTAATGGGGATTACAGGAATCGAAACGAGCGATGTTATTTATGGAATTATTGAGAAGACGAACCCGGACTTTGTAATTGCAATTGATGCATTAGCTGCTCGTTCTATTGAACGAGTAAATAGCACGATACAAATTTCTGATACTGGAATCCATCCTGGATCAGGGGTTGGGAATAAACGTAAAGAACTAAGTAAAGACACATTAGGTATCCCTGTTATCGCAATTGGTGTTCCGACTGTGGTCGATGCTGTTTCGATTACAAGTGATACGATTGATTTTATTTTGAAACATTTTGGTCGAGAGATGAAAGAAGGAAATAAACCTTCACGATCTTTGTTACCAGCGGGATTTTCATTTGGAGAAAAGAAAAAATTAACAGAAGAAGATATGCCGGATGAAAAGAGCAGAAATATGTTTTTAGGTGCTGTTGGTACGTTGGAAGAAGAAGAAAAAAGAAGGCTGATTTATGAAGTGCTATCTCCTCTTGGTCATAATTTAATGGTAACCCCAAAAGAAGTAGATACTTTTATTGAGGATATGGCGAATGTAATAGCGAGTGGTTTAAATGCAGCGCTACATCATCAAATTGATCAAGATAATACGGGAGCATATACACATTGAGGGGAACAGATGATTATGGTTTGAGTCGCTTTGCGCTTTTGTGTATATGTAGTGTAGCTTTATGTTTACTTATGATGATAGCAGGAGTGGCACTTGCTAATCATGGTTTGAAAAGTATGAAAGGCTATCAGCAATTGTCATATGAACAAATAGCTCATATGACAGGGACAGAAAGTACAGGTGCTGAATCAGAAATTTTGGGTAGCTCGTTTTCGGCCTCAGAAAAACAACAGCAATTAGAACGTTTAAGAAGTTTTAATGTTGTAGAAGGAATTGGGATGGCGGTAGCAAGTGTAGCTTATGAAATGACGAAGTTCGGGACGGATATAGTTGTTGGGAAAATAAAAGGAATTTTTAGCTAAGAGTAACATGGGAGGCGGTTGTTTTACTGATTTGTAAGACAGCCGTTTTAAAATTTGAAAAGGGTTTGTCTCTTATGGTTTATTCGCATAAGATATAGATAGAATGATTTGTATCGTAAGCAGCACGAGTTTTCATTGAATCTTTGTTGCTCTATTGATATAATCAGTGCTAGTGTATATTGGCGAGACTATTAGGAGTTGAGAACATAGATGAATAAAGAAGAAAGAGCAAAAAGACAGTCCAAAATTCGTAATTTCTCTATTATTGCTCATATTGACCACGGAAAATCAACGTTAGCAGACCGTATTTTAGAGAAAACAAACGCGTTAACACAACGCGAAATGAAAGCTCAGTTGCTTGACTCTATGGATTTAGAGCGTGAGCGTGGTATTACAATCAAATTAAACGCAGTACAATTAAACTATAAAGCAAAAGATGGTGAAGAGTATATTCTTCATTTAATTGATACACCAGGACATGTCGACTTTACGTACGAAGTATCTCGTAGTTTAGCGGCTTGTGAAGGCGCGATTCTTGTAGTAGATGCAGCGCAAGGTATTGAAGCGCAAACGTTAGCAAACGTATACTTAGCGCTTGATAACAATTTGGAAATTTTACCAGTTATTAATAAAATCGACTTACCAAGTGCGGATCCAGAACGTGTACGTCAAGAGGTAGAAGATGTAATTGGTTTAGATGCATCAGAAGCGGTACTTGCTTCTGCGAAAGCTGGAATTGGTATTGAAGAAATTTTAGAACAAATTGTTGAAAAAGTACCAGCTCCGTCGGGTGATTCAGAAGAGCCATTACAATGTATGATTTTCGACTCTTTATATGATCCGTACCGCGGTGTAATTGCTTATATCCGTGTTGTAAATGGAACAGTAAAAGTTGGCGATAAAGTACGTATGATGGCAACGGGTAAAGAATTTGAAGTAACAGAAGTAGGTGTATTTACACCGAAAACTACGCAACGTGACGAGTTAACAGTAGGTGATGTAGGTTTCTTAGCAGCATCGATTAAAAATGTTGGTGACACACGTGTTGGTGATACGATTACACATGCGAAACGTCCAGCTGCAGAGCCGTTAGCAGGTTACCGTAAGTTAAACCCGATGGTATTCTGTGGTCTGTATCCAATTGACTCTGCTCGTTATAACGATTTACGTGATGCATTAGAAAAATTAGAGTTAAACGATTCTGCTCTTGAGTTTGAACCAGAAACATCTCAAGCGCTAGGATTTGGTTTCCGTTGTGGTTTCTTAGGGCTTCTTCACATGGAAATCATTCAAGAACGTATTGAACGTGAATTTAAGATTGACTTAATTACAACAGCGCCAAGCGTTATTTATAAAGTTTATTTAACTAACGGTGAAGATGTTATTGTTGATAACCCATCTAATATGCCAGATCCACAGTCTATCGATCGTGTAGAAGAGCCGTTTGTGAAGGCTTCAATTATGGTTCCGAATGACTATGTTGGAGCTGTAATGGAGATTTGCCAAGGTAAACGTGGAACGTTTATTGATATGCAATATTTAGATGAAACGCGTGTTACATTAACATATGAAATCCCGTTATCAGAAATCGTATATGACTTCTTCGATCAATTGAAATCAAATACGAAAGGGTATGCATCGTTTGACTACGAGTTAATTGGCTATAAACCATCTAAACTTGTGAAAATGGATATTCTTTTAAATAATGAACAAGTGGATGCTTTATCATTTATCGTACACCGTGATTCAGCGTATGACCGTGGTAAAGTAATCGTAGAGAAATTAAAAGAATTAATTCCGAGACAACAATTTGAAGTGCCAATTCAGGCGACTATCGGAAATAAAGTTGTAGCACGTTCTACAATTAAAGCGATGCGTAAAAACGTACTTGCAAAATGTTACGGCGGTGACATTTCTCGTAAGCGTAAACTTCTTGATAAGCAAAAAGAAGGTAAAAAACGTATGAAGTCTGTTGGTTCTGTAGAAGTACCGCAAGAGGCATTTATGGCTGTACTGAAAATGGATGACAACTAATATTTGAAATAAAAAAGAAGTCGTTTGTGCGGCTTCTTTTTTCTGTATAATTACTTTTTAGACATCTGAGCAGCTCTCATTTACAATAATGAGAGAGCTTTTTAGTTCATATAGAGTTAGGAGATTGTTAATGTCCGAAAATATTCGAAAAGATATTCAAGATAAAATACAAAATGGTAATTTTAATTGTGAAAAGGAATTGACGCTTTCTATTATTAGTGGAAAGTGGAAAGTTGTGATACTGTGGCACCTTGGTGTGGAAGGACCACATCGTTTCAGTGAATTACAACGGTTATTCCCAAGCATTTCTCATAAAGTTTTGTCGAACCAATTAAAAGAGTTAATGGAAGATGGAATTGTTGATCGGACAGTATATCCCGAAATTCCTCCTCGCGTTGAGTATTATATGACGGAACTAGGCATGTCGCTTTTACCGATCGTTGAAATGATGTATGATTGGGGAAAAATGCGAATGGAACAAATTCGTAATACGTTAGAGAAGTAGAGAACCCTCCGGAGTGCGGAGGTTTTCTTTTTAGAAAGGTAGGAGTTATATTTGGTACAAGCTGCATATATTCATATTCCGTTTTGTCAGCACATTTGTCACTATTGTGATTTTAATAAAGTGTTTATTGAACGCCAACCGGTTGATCAATATTTAGATTATTTAGAGAAGGAAATAATAAATACGGTTCAAAAAGTTCCGTTTGATAGTATAAAAACGATTTTTGTGGGCGGGGGAACTCCGACAGCGTTAAATATGGAACAGACAAAAAAATTACTCGAGATTATTAATCGTCATTTGCGTCCGTTCGCCCCAAATTGTGAATTAACATTTGAAGCGAATCCAGGAGATCTGCCGAAAGAGAAGTTGAATGTACTGCTAGAAGGTGGAGTGAATCGAATTAGTTTTGGTGTGCAAACGTTCCGTGATGAACTGCTTGAGAAAATCGGGCGCAAGCATACGAGGGAAGATGCATTCCTCGCGATTCGAGAAGCACAGGAAGTAGGATTTAAAAATATTAATGTAGATATTATTTATGCTTTGCCAGGACAGACGATAGAAGATGTAAAAGAAACATTAGATATTGCTTTTACGCTTGGTGTACAACATTTCTCTGCATACTCATTAATTGTGGAACCTAAAACAGTGTTTTATAACTTAATGAACAAAGGGAAATTGCGTCTTCCGGGTGAAGACCATGAAGCGAAAATGTATGAAATAGTAATGGATGAAATGGAGAAACACGGTTATAACCAGTATGAAATTAGTAATTTCTCAAAAGGTGACAATAAAAGTAGACATAATCTCACATACTGGAATAATGAAGAGTATTATGGATTTGGAGCTGGAGCTCATAGTTATGTGAACGGGGAACGTATTCAAAATGTAGGTCCGCTGAAGCAATATTTTAATAAAATTGATGAAACAGGATTTCCGTATTTAGATGTTCACAAAGTGACGGAGAAAGAAAGAATGGAAGAAGAGCTGTTCTTAGGGCTTCGAAAAACAAAAGGTGTTTCTAAAACGGCGTTCCGCAATAAATTTAATGTAGAGATGGATCAAGTTTTCGCGAAGCAGTTACAAAGCAACCAAGAGCAGGGATTGCTTGAAGAGGAAGATGGACATGTGCGTTTAACGCGAAAAGGAAAATTATTAGGGAATGAAGTATTCCAATCATTTTTGATTGACTAATTAAATGTTCCATAGGCGTGAAAAAGTTTCATTATTTCGTGACGTTTCCGTTGACAATTGAATGTCAATTTTGGTAAGTTATTAATAGATTTAGCACTCAAAGACAAAGAGTGCTAACAGAGGTGATGATGAGATGCTTACGGAACGTCAGCTCTTAATTTTACAAACAATTATTGATGACTTTATTGGATCAGCGCAGCCCGTTGGGTCTAGAACGTTGGCTAAAAAAGATGAAATTACATTTAGTTCAGCTACTATTCGAAATGAAATGGCGGACTTAGAAGAATTAGGTTTTATTGAAAAAACGCACAGTTCTTCTGGACGTGTTCCTTCTGAGAAAGGCTACCGATTTTATGTAGACCATCTTTTAGCGCCGCAAAACTTACCGAACGCTGAAATTGTACAAATTAAAGATTTATTTGCTGAAAGAATTTTTGAAGCGGAAAAAATTGCACAACAATCTGCTCAAATTTTATCAGAACTTACGAATTATACGGCCATTGTTCTTGGACCGAAGTTAAGTACAAATAAACTTAAAAATGTACAAATTGTGCCGCTTGATCGTCAAACTGCTGTCGCTATTATTGTAACCGATACAGGGCATGTACAAAGTAAAACGATTACCGTTCCGGAATCTGTTGATTTATCAGATTTAGAAAAAATGGTTAATATTTTAAATGAAAAGCTATCTGGCGTACCGATGGAAGAACTTCATAATAAAATCTTTAAGGAGATTGTTACAGTTTTACGTGGGTATGTTCATAATTACGATAGTGCAATAAAAATGTTGGATGGTACATTTCAAGTTCCGTTATCGGAAAAGATATACTTTGGAGGAAAAGCAAATATGCTTTCGCAGCCAGAGTTCCATGACATTCAAAAGGTTAGATCTTTACTTACCATGATTGATAATGAAGCCGAATTTTATGACATTTTGCGTCATAAACAAGTCGGGATTCAAGTGAAAATTGGTAGGGAAAACTCTTCGACGGCTATGGAGGATTGTAGTTTAATTTCTGCAACATATTCGATCGGCGAAGAGCAACTTGGAACAATTGCTATTTTAGGTCCTACGAGAATGCAATATTCTCGTGTAATTAGTTTGTTACAGTTATTTACGAGACAATTTACTGATGGACTTAAAAAGTAAATGAGAGTAATACATTCGCTCAAGTGATGAAATTTTCATTGCTGTGTGTAATATATAATGCTTAGGTAATCATGCTATGCATGATACCTAATACCTTTTAAGGAGGTGAATATTGTGGAAGAGCGTAACGAACAAGTGGTAGAAGAAGTAAAAGAAGCGCAAGTTGAAGAAGCTGTCACGCCAGAAAACAGTGAAGAAACTGTAGAAGAAAAAAGTGAGGCTGCTCTTTTACAAGAAAAAGTAGATGAGCTACAAGCGAAACTAACGGAAACGGAAGGTCGCACATTACGTCTACAAGCTGATTTTGAAAATTATAAGCGCCGTGTCCAAATGGATAAACAGGCTGCTGAAAAATATAGAGCACAAAGTCTAGTTTCAGACATCTTGCCAGCTCTTGATAATTTTGAAAGAGCAATGCAAGTGGAAGCGACTGATGAGCAAACGAAATCCTTGTTACAAGGTATGGAAATGGTGCATCGTCAATTGTTAGAAGCGCTGACTAAAGAAGGTGTGGAAGTGATTGAAGCTGTTGGTAAACAGTTTGATCCTAATGAACACCAAGCTATTATGCAAGTGGAAGATAGTGAATTTGAATCAAACGCGGTTGTGGAAGAATTCCAAAAAGGTTATAAACTAAAAGACCGTGTGATTCGCCCATCAATGGTAAAAGTAAATCAATAATTTACATAAAACTAGGAGGATTCGCCATGAGTAAAATTATCGGTATTGACTTAGGTACAACAAACTCTTGTGTAGCTGTTATGGAAGGTGGAGAACCAAAGGTTATCCCAAATCCAGAAGGAAACCGTACAACACCTTCTGTTGTAGCTTTCAAAAATGAAGAACGTCAAGTTGGGGAAGTTGCAAAGCGCCAAGCAATTACAAACCCAAATACAATCATGTCTGTTAAACGTCATATGGGTACAGACTACAAAGTAGAAGTTGAAGGTAAAGAGTATACACCTCAAGAAATTTCTGCAATCATTTTACAAAACTTAAAAGCTTCTGCTGAAGCATACTTAGGTGAAACAGTAACGAAAGCTGTTATTACAGTACCTGCATACTTCAACGATGCAGAGCGTCAAGCAACGAAAGATGCTGGTCGTATCGCTGGTTTAGAAGTTGAGCGTATCATTAACGAGCCAACAGCAGCAGCACTTGCTTACGGTTTAGAAAAACAAGACGAAGAACAAAAAATCTTAGTATATGACTTAGGTGGCGGTACATTTGACGTATCTATCCTTGAGTTAGCAGACGGTACATTCGAAGTTATTTCAACTGCTGGTGACAACCGTCTTGGTGGCGATGACTTTGACCAAGTTATCATCGATCACTTAGTAGCTGAGTTCAAAAAAGAAAATAACATTGATTTAAGCCAAGATAAAATGGCGCTTCAACGCTTGAAAGATGCAGCTGAAAAAGCGAAAAAAGATCTTTCTGGTGTAACACAAACTCAAATTTCATTACCATTCATTAGTGCTGGAGCTGCTGGTCCATTACACTTAGAATTAACGTTAACAAGAGCGAAATTCGAAGAGCTTTCAGCAGGTCTTGTTGAAAGAACATTAGAGCCAACTCGTCGTGCATTAAAAGACGCTGGTTTTGCTCCAAGCGAATTAGATAAAGTTATTCTTGTTGGT
The DNA here is from genome assembly GCF_001563515.1 of Bacillus sp. JH7. Classification (NCBI taxonomy): domain Bacteria; kingdom Bacillati; phylum Bacillota; class Bacilli; order Caryophanales; family Bacillaceae; genus Bacillus; species Bacillus sp. JH7. Next base: position 523,954 of record NZ_LPUS01000001.1, read on the forward strand.
GGATCTACTCGTATCCCAGCTGTACAAGAAGCTATTAAACGTGAAACTGGTAAAGAGCCATATAAAGGTGTAAACCCTGATGAAGTTGTAGCATTAGGTGCTGCAGTTCAAGGTGGCGTACTTACTGGTGATGTAGAAGGCGTTCTATTATTAGACGTAACTCCACTTTCTTTAGGTATTGAAACTATGGGTGGCGTGTTCACGAAATTAATCGAGCGTAACACTACAATTCCAACAAGTAAGTCACAAGTATTCTCGACAGCTGCTGATAATCAACCAGCAGTAGACATTCACGTATTACAAGGTGAGCGTCCAATGTCGGCTGACAACAAAACGTTAGGTCGTTTCCAATTAACTGACCTTCCACCAGCACCACGTGGTATTCCACAAATCGAAGTAACATTCGATATTGATGCGAACGGTATCGTTAACGTACGTGCGAAAGACTTAGGAACAAGCAAAGAGCAAGCTATTACAATCCAATCTTCTTCAGGTCTTTCTGATGAAGAAGTAGAACGTATGGTACAAGAAGCGGAAGCAAATGCTGACGCTGACCAAAAACGTAAGGAAGAAGTTGAACTTCGTAACGAAGCTGACCAACTTGTATTCCAAACAGACAAAGTTGTAAAAGATTTAGAAGGTAAAGTAGATGCAGCTGAAGTTGCAAAAGCAACAGAAGCGAAAGAAGCATTACAAGCTGCAATTGAGAAAAACGAGCTTGAAGAAATTCGTGCGAAAAAAGATGCCTTACAAGAAATCGTACAACAATTAACTGTTAAATTATACGAGCAGGCTCAAGCAGCTGCTGGTCAAGCAGAAGGTGCGCAAGGTGCACAAGATGCTGGCGCAAAGAAAGACAATGTAGTTGACGCTGAGTTTGAAGAAGTAAAAGAAGACAAGTAATTCAACTGTAAACATAATAAGTAAGATGACAAAAAGTCAAAGTCAAGCGTGCCTTGACTTTGGCTTTTTTCACGAATGAGAAGCGATGTGTGAGGATCTTAAGTTTTTCGCTTTGCATACTGTAAGTGAGGAAACTTTGTTGCAAAGCACTTTCTTTCGGTGTTAAAATTACGTTTATGTGAAAGATTCGGGGGTTGTAAATTTATGAGTAAACGAGACTATTATGAGGTCCTTGGACTTAGCAAGGGCGCTTCAACAGATGAAATTAAAAAAGCGTATCGTCGTTTGGCTAAAAAATACCATCCAGACGTAAGCAAAGAAGAAAATGCAATTGAAAAGTTTAAAGAAGTACAAGAAGCATACGAAGTGTTAAGTGATGATCAAAAGCGTGCACAGTACGATCAATTTGGTCATGCTGGTGCAAATCAAGGATTCGGTGGATTTGGCGGCGGAGGAGACTTCGGCGGTGGCTTCGGTTTTGAAGATATATTTAGTTCTTTCTTTGGCGGTGGCGGCGGCAGACGTCGTGATCCAAATGCTCCGCGCCAAGGTGCTGACTTACAATATCAAGTCACTTTAGATTTTGAAGAAGCTATTTTTGGTAAGGAATTAAATGTGGAAATTCCAGTAGAAGATCCATGTGATACTTGTAAAGGTAGTGGAGCAAAACCAGGAACTTCAAAAGAAACATGTAAACATTGTTCAGGCTCTGGTCAAGTGAGTGTAGAACAAAACACACCGTTTGGTCGTATCGTAAATCGTCAAGCTTGTGGTCATTGTTCAGGAACTGGACAAATTATTAAAGAAAAATGTACGACATGTCACGGTTCAGGTAAAGTTCGTAAACGTAAAAAAATCAATGTTAAAATTCCAGCGGGTATCGATAATGGTCAACAAATTCGTGTGTCTGGAAAAGGTGAAGCCGGCGTAAATGGCGGACCAGCAGGAGACTTATATGTTGTCGTTCATGTAAGAAATCATGAATTCTTCGAGCGTGAAGGAGATCACATTATTTGCGAAATGCCATTAACATTTGCGCAAATGGCGCTTGGTGATGAAGTGGAAGTTCCTACTGTTCATGGTAAAGTGAAGCTGAAAATTCCAGCAGGAACACAAACTGGAACAGAATTCCGCTTAAAAGGAAAAGGTGCTCCGAACGTACGTGGATACGGCCAAGGAGATCAATATGTAGTCGTTCGTGTTGTTGTACCGACGAAATTGACTTCGCAGCAAAAAGATTTATTACGTGAATTTGCAGGACAAGAAGAGCAGGATGATAGTTTATTCGGAAAGCTTAAACGTGCTTTCAAAGGGGAATAATGGAAATAAAAAATGGAGTTGGTAAATTGTGAAATGGTCAGAAATTAGTATTCATACAACAGAAGAAGCAGTAGAAGCTGTCTCTCATATTTTACATGAAGCTGGTGCTAGTGGAGTTGCGATTGAGGATCCAGCGGAGTTAACGAAAGAGCGCGAGCAACAATATGGTGAAATTTATGCATTGAACCCAGATGAATATCCGGCGGAAGGTGTATTAATAAAAGCGTATTTCCCGCAAACGGATTCTTTACATGAAACGATTGCAGGTGTAAAATCATCTATTGATGTGCTTCCATCTTACGACATCGAAATTGGTACTGGAAATATTACCGTTAACGAAGTCAATGAAGAAGATTGGGCTACTGCTTGGAAAAAATATTACCATCCAGTACAAATTTCTGATACATTCACAATCGTACCGACTTGGGAAGAATATACACCATCTTCTCCTGATGAAAAAATCATTGAATTAGACCCGGGTATGGCGTTTGGTACAGGAACTCATCCAACAACAACGATGTGTATCCGTGCTTTAGAAAAAACAGTACAGCCAGGTGACACTATTATTGATGTAGGAACAGGTTCTGGTGTACTTAGTATTGCGGCTGCAAAATTAGGTGCGTCTTCTGTTCAAGCATATGATTTAGATCCGGTTGCGGTTGAAAGTGCAGAAATGAATGTACGTTTAAATAAAACAGATGATATCGTGTCTGTTGGACAAAATAGTCTTTTAGAAGGCATTGAAGGTCCTGTTGATTTAATCGTAGCTAACTTATTAGCAGAAATTATTCTATTATTCCCTGAAGATGCAGCAAGAGTTGTGAAGTCAGGTGGATTATTTATTACATCGGGCATTATTGCTGCGAAGGAAAAAGTAATTTCTGAGGCGTTAGAACAAGCTGGATTTACAATTGAAGAAGTGTTACGAATGGAAGATTGGGTAGCAATTATTGCACGAAATGCGTAATATAGATTTTAGTCTATAATGAAAAGGGGAGTCTCTCACTATAAGGTGAGAGACTTGCCGTTTGTTATATGAAAAATGATAACGTTTCGTTCTTTTCGTAAGTGTTGACTTACGAAAGGAACGAAACTCTACTAAGGTGATTATATGCAACGTTATTTTGTAGAAGAGAAATATGTAAATGAGACAAGTATTCGCATTGTAGGTGATGACGTACATCATATCGCAAGAGTGATGCGTATGTCAGCTGGTGATCATATTTATTGCTGTGTAAACGGAAAAACAGCAGTATGTTCAATTGATGAAATTACCAGTGAATTTATTAATACGGCTATTGTAGAATGGGTAGAGGCGTCAAGTGAACTTCCTGTTTTCGTGACGATTGCAAGTGGACTGCCAAAAGGAGACAAGCTAGAGTTAATTTTTCAAAAAGGAACTGAGCTTGGGGCAGCTGCATTCTTACCATTTCAAGCATCTCGCTCTATCGTAAAATGGGATGCGAAAAAAGCTGATAAAAAAGTTGAGCGTTTAAGAAAAATTGTGAAAGAAGCTGCGGAACAATCACATAGAAGTGAAATTCCAGAAGTACATGCTCCGGCATCATTTAAGCAATTGCTTTCAATGAGTGGTGAGTATGATGTTTGCCTTGTTGCTTACGAAGAGGAAGCAAAACAAGGTGAGAAATCTAATTTTGCGAAAGCTTTAACGACAATGAAACCAGGTCAAAAGCTATTGATTGTATTTGGCCCAGAAGGCGGTTTAGCTGAGGAAGAGATTACAGCGCTTCGTGAACATAAATTTGTACCATGTAGTTTAGGACCAAGAATTTTAAGAACAGAAACGGCGCCGTTATACGCGTTAAGTGCTGCTTCGTATCATTTTGAATTGATGGGGTGATGATCAATGTCAACTGTTGCGTTCCATACGTTAGGTTGTAAAGTAAACCACTATGAAACAGAAGCCATTTGGCAATTGTTTAAACAAGGTGGTTATGAAAGAACAGAATATGAAAAGAAAGCTGATGTATATGTTATTAACACATGTACAGTAACGAATACTGGGGACAAAAAAAGCCGTCAAGTAATCAGACGTGCTGTGCGTCAAAATCCAGATGCAGTTATTTGCGTAACGGGATGTTATGCACAAACATCTCCAGCTGAAATTATGGCGATTCCGGGTGTAGATATTGTAGTTGGTACACAGGATCGTGAAAAGATGTTAGGTTACATCGAAGAATTCCGTAAAGAGCGTCAACCAATTAATGCTGTCCGTAATATTATGAAAACACGTGTGTACGAAGAACTTGATGTACCTTATTTCACGGATCGTACACGTGCGTCTTTAAAAATACAAGAGGGTTGCAATAACTTCTGTACATTCTGTATCATTCCTTGGGCGCGTGGTTTAATGCGTTCTCGTGATGGAAAAGAAGTTATTAAACAAGCACAACAATTAGTGGATGCAGGCTATAAAGAAATCGTATTAACGGGTATTCATACAGGTGGATACGGCGAAGACATAAAAGATTATAACTTAGCTGGATTACTTCGTGATATGGAAGCGGAAGTAGACGGATTAAAACGTCTTCGTATTTCTTCTATTGAAGCGAGTCAAATTTCAGATGAAGTAATTGAAGTGTTAGATAAATCTGAAGTAGTTGTACGCCACTTGCATATTCCGTTGCAATCTGGTTCTAATACTGTATTAAAACGTATGCGTCGTAAATATACGATGGAGTTCTTCCAAGAGCGTTTAGATCGTTTGAAAGAAGCGTTACCAGGCCTTGCGATTACATCTGACGTAATCGTTGGTTTCCCAGGTGAAACAGAAGAAGAATTCATGGAAACATACAATTTCATTAAAGAGAACCGCTTCTCTGAGTTACATGTGTTCCCTTACTCAAAACGTACAGGAACACCTGCAGCACGCATGGAAGATCAAGTTCCTGAAGATGTGAAGAACGATCGTGTTCATCGTTTAATTGAGCTATCTAATCAATTAGCGAAAGAGTACGCATCAGCGTTTGAAGGTGAAGTGCTTGAAATCATTCCGGAAGAGCAATTTAAAGAGGGCGACCGTGAAGGCTTATATGTAGGTTATACAGATAACTACTTGAAAATTGTATTTGAAGGATCAGAAGAATTAATTGGTAAGCTAGTGAAAGTGAAAATTACGAAAGCTGGTTATCCATATAACGAAGCGCAATTTGTTCGTGTTCTTGAAGATGATGTAAAAAAAGAATCAGCTAGCGCATAAAAAGAGCGTGCAACCGGAAACGGTTTGCATGCTTTCTTTGTTTGAAGCGGTTAAGTACTATAAGGTGGGGAGGCGTTTCATGCATCCCTGTATGAAAAAAGATGAAATGATAAAAATATAGTTGTCTTCATCAGTAAAGGATACTAGCTATTTGCATAACTTTTGAAAAGGAAATGCTTCTATTCTTCTTTTATTCTGCCAAATAGTTGACCTGAAGTGATAAAATGTATTATAATCGTAAAAGACATGCTGAAGAAGTGTTTCTTTTTGCATGCTGAAGTTAGTATGTAAGTGTGATGTTTCGGAGGGAGGGAAAGAGAATGTCAAAAACAGTCGTTCGTAAAAACGAGTCTTTGGAGGATGCACTTCGCCGTTTTAAAAGATCGGTTTCTAAAACTGGTACACTTGCTGAAGCAAGAAAGCGCGAGTTTTATGAAAAACCAAGTGTAAAACGTAAGAAGAAATCTGAAGCGGCAAGAAAGCGTAAATTCTAAGAGAGGGTGTAAGTTATGAGTCTTCTCGGTCGTTTAAACGATGATATGAAACAAGCGATGAAGAATAAACAAAAAGAAAAATTAACCGTTATTCGTATGGTTAAGGCTGCTTTACAAAATGAAGGTATTAAACTGCAACATACTCTTACTGAAGAAGAGGAAATAACAGTTTTAGCTCGTGAAGTAAAACAGTATAAGGACTCCCTCCTTGAATTTAAAAAAGCTGGTCGTGAAGACCTTGTTAATAAACTGCAAAGTGAAATTCAGATTTTAAGCGCATATTTGCCAGAGCAATTAACTGAAGAAGAACTAGTTGATGTAATCAAGCAAGTTATTTCTGAAGTTGGTGCGACTTCTAAAGCAGATATGGGTAAGGTGATGACTGCTGTTATGCCGAAAGTAAAAGGTAAAACAGACGGATCACTTGTGAATAAGCTGGTTATCCAGCTATTAGCGTAAAAAAACGTCTCATTTCGTATGAGACGTTTTTTTATTGTTCTTATTAAGGAGAAACGCTATATTGTTTAAAAAGGGTTTCTATAAGTGATAGAAACCCCTCTAGTTAAAGTTTCAATTTATTATTTCCTTGTATAATTCCGATTCTACACCTATTCTTACTTCCTTGACTAAAACTTCTTTCGCAAATAAAAGCTAAGTACCGAACCTTCTGAAAATCAGATTGAAGTTTTATAGCTTGCTCTTCAGCATAATCCTCAAAGGTAACGAAAGAGATTCTAACTATTTTAGATTTTGCATCAGTTGCATAAAATGGCCGGATATTACTGTCGATAATTTGTTTTATAACATTCGAAATTTCTTGACTAAAGCCAATTTACTTTCGTATTTCCTCGTTTATTAATTCATTTTTTAATGAACCCTAATATTTTTTGAAATTCATATAACAACCATCTATAAAATATTCTTACTTACAACGTAACATTCAGAGTGGAGAAATTTTCTTTTTTTTGATTTTATCCCTCATTAACGGGCAGCCCGATTGGTGAGGGGGGATTAAAGTTTCACTTTATCTCATTTGTCCAATAAATGACAACTACTTATTCTATGGTCAGTATGTCACATCCAGAACGAATTGTAACAGTTTTTTTCAAGTTTCTAACTTCTCGCTAGGCTCAATTTCTTAATGTAACTTGTACTGATATCCTGTAGGGGCGCATATTCTTGTATTAATACTTCTATTATTAAAGGTAACATCCTTTGATCCATCATTGTCCTGACAAATATGATTTCATATAGCGACTGTTTTAATTAACATGATATGAACTCTTACAGAATATAGTTATGTTAGTGAAGTCGTTATAACACGATAGGCACTTGTGAAGAAATACATATATATGGGATGAGAGGGGGTCTTTCGAGATGAAGAAATTAGAACAAATGAAAAATTGGTTGACAAAACAAGTAGACCTACCAGTGGATGTATTAATGGATCTACCTCGGATTACTCTTGTTGGGCAAATACATATTTATATAGAAAATCATCGGGGGTTATTAGTGTTTTCAGATAAAGAAGTACGATTGCTTTTAAAACACGGTCAATTATTAATTAAAGGACAATCCTTTGTTATTAAAACGATTCTTCCAGAAGAGCTTTTGCTCGAAGGGATAATTGAGCAAGTAACATTTTTAGAAAATGAAAAAAAAGGTGATTGAAGTGAAACTTCCATTTGTGAAGTTTTTCTTCTTTATCCTGTAAAAGTTCCGTTGATAGAGACTGATTACAGTTTTACTCGGTTTCATTTTAGTACGAGCTATTTTAATGTTTCAAATAAAAAGTAGTATATCTACTTTTAGAAAGGTAGTGAAGGTGGTAAATGAAAAATAAATGGTTTATAAAGTGGCTTGGATATGTAAAAGTGCGAATTGAAGGTAGAGGAGCGGAACGGTTTGTTAATGAATGTGTACGGAGGAATTTATTAGTTTGGGATGTTAAAAAGATAGCTGATGAAACGTTAGTTTTTTGTATGTTGTTACGCGATGTGAAAAAAATAAAACCAATTTATAGAAAAAATGAATGTAAATTATATTTTATTGGACGTTATGGTTTTCCTTTTTGGAATAAGCGTTTAATTAAAAATAGTGGATTTTTAATTGGTTTTTTAATTTTCTTTTTTGGTGTGATTGCAATGTCAAATATGGTTTGGAAAATTGAAATTACAGGAGCAAAACCTGAAACGGAATATATATTGATGAAAGAATTGGATAAAATGGGTATTAAAAAAGGGAAACTACAATTTCAAATGCCGAATGTAGAAGATGTACAACGCCATTTGACAGATAATATTAATGCCATTACTTGGGCGGGACTAGAAGTAAGAGGAACGACGTATCATTTTAAAATTGTTGAAAAAAACGAACCGAAGAAAGAAAAGGAACAAAGGCCGCAAAATTTAGTAGCAAAAAAAGAAGCGATTATTACAAAGACGTTCGTAGAAGTTGGAAAGCCGGTTGTACTGAAAAATGATCATGTAGAAAAAGGGCAGATTCTCGTATCAGGAATATATGGTAATGAGGAAAGTCCGACGATTGTTTCAGCGAAAGGTATTGTGTATGGAGAAACGTGGTATACATCTAAGGTGGATGTCCCGTTAAAGACGCAATTCCAAGTGTATACTGGTAATGTATACAATGAACATTTTCTTAAATTTGGGGATATGAAAATAAAAATATGGGGATTTCAGCATGATAAGTATAAACGCTCTCGTACTGAAAGTGTAAAGCATGATGTGAAATTATTTGGTTTTACACTGCCGATTGCATATGAAAAAGATGTTGTGAGAGAAGAGGAAGAAGCGAATCGAGAATATACAGAAAAGCAAGCGCTGAAAGTAGCGAAAGAGATGGCCGAAAAAGAACTAAAGAAAAAATTGGATGAACATGCTATGATTGTAAGTGATAAGATTTTGAGTAAAGAGGTTGAGGCGGGTCAACTAAAGGTCACATTGCATTATACTGTGGTTGAAAATATTGCAGAGCCACAACCAATATCCGAATCCGATATTCAAGGAGACTGAGTAATGGCAGAACAATTAGTAGAAATGAACCAACAATTGGAAAATACTAACGAAGCAATCGCTCTTTTTGGAGTCAATGATGCACATTTAAAAGTAATTGAACGAGAACTGAATGTATCGATCGTAACTAGAGGAGAAACTGTTCATGTATCTGGGGCAGTTGAAACGGTGACACTCGTAGAAAAAATCTTACAGCAATTACTTGTTGTAATTCGTAAAAGTATATCAATTTCAGAGAGAGATGTTGCGTATGCAATTCAGCTTGCACAACAAGGGAAAATTGCTCAATTTGAAGAGTTATATGAAGAAGAAATTTTCAAGACTGCAAAAGGTAAATCCATTCGTGTAAAAACAATGGGGCAAAGACGATATATTCATGCGATGAAGAAGAATGATATTGTCTTTGGGATAGGGCCTGCAGGAACTGGAAAAACATACTTAGCTGTAGTAATGGCTGTGAGGGCTTTAAAACAAGGGTATGTAAAGAAAATTATTTTAACAAGACCTGCTGTAGAAGCTGGAGAAAATTTAGGTTTTTTACCAGGGGATTTGAAAGAGAAGGTAGATCCATACTTACGCCCATTATATGATGCCTTACATGATATTCTTGGACAAGAATATACGCAGCGTATGATGGAGCGAGGAGTAATTGAAATCGCGCCACTTGCTTATATGAGGGGGCGTACGCTTGATGATTCATTTGTTATTTTAGATGAGGCTCAAAATACAACGGGTGCTCAAATAAAAATGTTTTTAACAAGATTAGGTTTTAGTTCTAAAATGGTTATTACAGGGGACCCTTCACAAGTAGACTTGCCAAAAGGGGTAAAATCAGGGCTATCTATAGCTGCTAATATTTTATCTGGTGTATCAGGTCTGTCATTTATTACATTAGAACAAACGGACGTTGTGAGACATCCATTGGTGCAACGTATTATTGAGGCATATGATAAAATGGAATGATCCTATTTGTCAGGATCATTTCTTTTTGTATGATAAGGTTGGCGAACGTCATATTTTTTACTATCATGAAAGATAAGGAAAATAAACTATAGGTACTAGTGTATAAAATGTTGCCTCAAAGTATCGTTTGGTAGAAGAAATGAAAGCTATAAATAGTTTCACTTTATTTCTGGAGAGGAGAAGGTATTGAAATCATGTCAAGATCTCAAGAAATTTCTAAGTGGTTTCGTAATTTACAACATTCGAAAAAACTAAGTTGGATTTCTTACGTTGTATTAGGAGCAGTGCTGTTTTTTGCGCTTATGAATAATGTAAAACCAGAGCAATTAGATGTTAATATGTATTCTATTGCGAAAAAGACAATCCATTCTCCTATAAAAATTGAAGATAAAGTTACAACGGATAAAAAGAAAAAAGAAGCCGCTACAAAAGTTGAAGATCAATATACATATAAAAGTGAGTATAAACAAAACAAAGTTGATATTGTGAATGACGTCTTTGCTAAAGTGGATGAAGTGGTGCAAGAGATTAAAGCTGTTGGACCGGATGATCAAAAAAAGATGACTGATGCTGAGAAAGTGGAGAAGTTAAAAAAGAAACTACCCGCTGACTTAACGAAAGAATTATCTGATTCAAACTTACTAAGTTTGATTAATGCAGATTCGAGCCAATTAGTATTAGCGAAAGATGCTGCGGTCACAGCGATTAATAGTATCATGACTGAGCATATTAAAATGGACGAATTGAAAGATGCGAAAGAACGATATGTAAGTGAGATGAATAGTGTTAATGTTGATAATGGTTTAAAAGAGTCAATTAAGGCGCTAGGAAGATATGCAATTTCAGCAAACTATTTTTATGACCCGATCTTAACGAAAGAGAAGAGAAAAGCAGAGGAAGATTTAGTTCCACCTGTTTATATTCTTCAAGGACAAGTTCTTGTTAGAGAAGGTGAAACAATTTCAAGTGATGTGTATAATCAGTTGAAATTAGTTGGTTTGTTAGAAAAAGGGAACGGCTTTCAACCTTATGTTGGATTAGCGGTACTCATTGGTGTGTTACTATACTTTATGCATAAACAATTTGAATTATTTTTAAAGAGAAAAAGAGAAGATAGACCGTATGTTTTAGCGTATATTACAATTTTGTCTATCACAATCGTCTTAATGAAAATCATTAGTTTGTTTCAAAAACTTGAATACGCGGGGATTGCATATGTTGTCCCAGTTGCGATGGGAACAATACTTGTAAAACTAATGATTGGTGATCGATTTGTCTTTTTAACGAGTATGATTTTTTCTGTATGCGGAAGTATTATGTTTAATGAAGGAGTAACGAGTACATTAAATTATAGTGTAGGGATTTACGTATTGTTAAGTTCATTATCGGTTAGTATTTTCTTGCGAGAAAAAAATCGTCGTACAATGATTTTACAAGCTGGTATACTCGTTTCTGTATTAAATGTAGTCGTATTGGCGGCGCTCTTATTATTACGTAATGGGAATTTTTCGCCTCTTGAAATTGGTACGCAATTATTAATGGCTTCACTTTCAGGGATTATATCATCCGTTTTGGCTATGGGGATTTTACCATATTTAGAAAGTGGACTTGGAATCGTATCAAGCATGAAGCTTATGGAACTATCAAGTCCAAATCATCCGCTTTTACGCAGAATTTTGTTAGAAGCGCCAGGGACATATCATCATAGTGTAATGGTAGCGAATCTTTCTGAGGCTGCTTGTGAAGCAGTCGGGGCAAATGGTGTATTAGCGCGTGTAGGGGCATATTATCATGATGTAGGAAAAACAGTACAACCGCAATTTTTTATTGAAAACCAAATGGGAATTGAAAACCCGCATGATAAATTAGATCCTGTAACGAGTAAAGATATTATAATTGCTCACGTAACGGATGGAGTAAGAATGCTCGAAGAATATCATATTCCACAAGAAATTATTGATATCGCTGGGCAACATCACGGTACAACGTTACTGAAATATTTTTATTATAAAGCTATTAAAGAAGATAAAGAAAAATATACAGAAGAGATGTTCCGTTATCCAGGTTCAAAAGCAACTTCGAAAGAATCGGCAATTGTTGGTATTGCTGATAGTGTAGAAGCTGCGGTACGTTCTATGAATCACCCAACGCCAGAACAAATTAATAATTTGGTGCAAAGTATTATTAAAGATCGACTACAAGACGGTCAATTTAGTGAATGTGATTTGACGTTTAAGGAACTACAAATCGTTGGAAAAACGTTGTGTGAAACGTTAAATGGTATTTTCCATTCGCGTATTACATATCCGGAACTTCCGGAAGAAAAGGAGAAAGAATGAGTTTGTTAATTGATTTTATTGATGAAACAGAAGAAGTAAAAGAAGCGTATATGAGTTTAATTCGTGAAGTGTTAGAAAAAGCAGCTCAAATGGAAAATATCGAGGATGGTGCGGAGGTATCGGTGACATTTGTAGATAATGAGCGCATTAGAGAAATTAATCGTGATTACCGAGATAAAGATCAACCTACAGATGTAATATCCTTTGCGATGGAAGAAATGGGAGAAGGAGAAATGGAGATTGTTGGTGCAGAGATGCCACGCATGTTAGGTGATCTTATTATCTCTATTCCAAGGGCGAAAGAGCAAGCTGAAGAGTACGGACATTCTTTCGATCGTGAACTTGGATTTTTGGCATTACATGGCTTTTTACATTTACTTGGTTATGATCACATGACAGAAGAAGATGAAAAAGAAATGTTCGGAAGACAAAAAGAAATTTTAGAAGCTTTTGGATTAGGACGATGAAAAAAGGAAAACTTATAGATAGTTTTGGATATGCTATAGCTGGTATATTCTTTTGTTTTCGTCATGAGCGAAATATGAAAATCCATTATTTAGCCGCAGTCATTGTTATATGCTGCGGCTTTTATTTCCATATTACGAGAACAGAGTGGATGATATTACTTATTGTAATAGGGAGTGTAATGAGTTTAGAAATGGTAAATACGGCTGTGGAAAAAACAGTAGATTTAGCGACTGCAGATATTCATCCATTTGCAAAAATTGCAAAGGATGTTGCGGCAGGAGCGGTTTTATTGTTTGCAATTATAGCTGTTATAATTGGTGCTATTATCTTTTTACCGTATATGGTATAGTTGCATTCCGAAGCTTTTATTAAGCTTTGGAAGTGCCGTAAGGGGCTTTAATGAGAGAGTGTACCTCTTCATAGCTGTGAACAGGAAGGATGCGGGAATATGAATAGTAAACAATTAATTCTAGAAGCAATCGAAGCGCGTAAACAAGCGTACGTACCATATTCTAAATTTCAAGTAGGTGCAGCACTATTAACGCGCGATGGAAAAGTATATCGTGGATGTAATGTTGAGAATGCATCATATGGCTTATGTAATTGTGCTGAAAGAACAGCTTTATTTAAGGCGGTTTCTGAAGGAGATAAAGAATTTGTAGCCATTGCGGTTGTAGCAGATACAAAGCGCCCAGTACCTCCTTGTGGAGCATGTCGACAAGTTATGGTAGAATTATGTAAACAGGATACGAAAGTATACTTAACAAATTTACATGGTGACGTTCAAGAGACGACAGTCGGAGAATTGTTACCAGGAGCATTTTTAGCGGAGGATTTACATGAATAGAAAAGGTTATAAATCAGGTTTTGTCTCTATTATTGGCAGACCGAATGTTGGGAAATCTACATTTTTAAATCGTATTATCGGCCAGAAAATTGCTATTATGAGTGATAAGCCACAAACGACTCGTAATAAAATTCAAGGTGTATATACAGAAAATGATGCACAAGTTATTTTCATTGATACACCAGGAATACATAAACCTAAACATAAACTAGGCGACTTCATGGTGAAGATGGCGCAAACGACATTAAAAGAAGTTGATATCGTTCTGTTTATGGTTAATGCTGTCGAAGGCTTTGGTCGTGGTGAAGAATTCATCATCGAGAAGTTAAAAGAAACGAAACAACCAGTATTTTTAGTAATTAATAAAATTGACCAACTTCATCCAGAGCAATTACTAGAGTTAATTGATCAATATCGTAAACTACATGAGTTTGCAGAAATTGTACCAATTTCTGCGTTAGACGGTAATAATGTGGACGCTTTAATTGGAACAATTAAAAAGTATTTACCAGAAGGACCACAATACTATCCAGATAATCAAGTAACGGATCATCCGGAGAGATTTATTATTGCAGAGCTTATTCGTGAGAAAGTACTACATTTAACACGTGAAGAAGTGCCGCATTCTGTGGCTGTTGTTATCGATGCGATTCAAAAGCGTGAGGGCGGGGCAGTTTATATAAATGCAACGATTGTTGTTGAACGTGCATCACAAAAAGGAATCATCATCGGAAAACAAGGGAAAATGTTAAAAGAAGTTGGTAAGCGAGCTCGTTTTGATATTGAAGCGCTACTTGGTTCTAAAGTATTTTTAGAAGTATGGGTAAAAGTGCAAAAAGATTGGCGTAATAAAATGTCTCAGCTTCGTGACCTAGGTTTCCGCGAGGATGAGTACTAAAATAGAGTCAAGCTGTAATCAGTGGATGGTTGGTTCATCCACTGATTATTGGTTTTTATGAACTTTGATAAATTAGGAAAAATTTTTCTCACATGAAAATGGACAAAATGGGTCAATTTAATAACAACAAAGGAAATTGGTTTATAGGCTACGCTTATTGAGAAAGGTGGATTCTTATGCTAGATTTTACCTGGAAGTTTTTCTCCAAAACAGGAAGCATTGAAACGTACTTGCTTTTGAAAGAAATGGAAAAAGACGTAAACGATGAGATGGATCAACATGAAGAGGAGCTAGCGCATCTAGACTCTCCAATTTCTTGACCCGTTTTGTTCAAACCTTGGATGGTGACGAACATGTTTCAAAAAGTTGAGGGCATCGTTATCCGTACGACAGATTACGGAGAAACGAACAAGATTGTTACAATATTCTCAAGAGAACTTGGTAAGGTAAGTGCAATGGCAAGAGGGGCAAAAAAACCGAAAAGCCGATTAGCATCTGTGTCGCAATTAATGACACATGGCCAGTTTCTTATTCAAATGGGATCTGGGCTTGGAACATTGCAACAAGGCGAGATTATTTCAACTATGAAAGAAATTCGCGAGGACATATTTTTAACTGCTTATGCATCATTTATTGTTGAATTAACTGATAAAGCAACAGAAGATAAAAAACATAATCCGTATTTATTTGAAATGTTATATCAAACGTTGCATTATATGTGTGAGGGTGTTGATCCAGAAGTATTATCATTAATTTATCAAACGAAAATGCTTCCGGTATTAGGGATGCGCCCGTACTTTGATACATGTGCGATTTGTCATCAAGAAACAGACTTTGTCGCCTTCTCCGTTAGGGAAGGCGGTTTTCTGTGCTCACGTCATGCAGAGCAAGACCCGTATCGTATACCGGTAGGAGAAGCTGTTCATAAATTATTACGTCTTTTCTTCCATTTCGATTTACATAGGCTCGGAAATGTATCGGTAAAGGATAGCACAAAAAAACAAATGCGTTTAGTATTGAATACATATTATGATGAATATTGCGGAATTTATTTGAAATCAAGACGTTTTTTAGAACAACTTGATAAGTTTCAAATATAATTTTGGGCCGTATACGGTCCTTTTTACATACTTTCTTTTTCGAATAGCATATTTAGTATATAATATTTAAGAGATAGTATAACTTTTTTCGTTGTGCATTAAAGGTGGTGATTATCATAGAGCTGAATAAACGGCAAGAACATATCATTCAGATTGTAAAAGATCACGGTCCTATTACAGGGGAATCAATTGCAGCGCAATTGGGTCTAACACGTGCGACGCTAAGACCAGACTTAGCAATTTTAACGATGGCTGGTTATTTAGAAGCACGTCCACGCGTAGGTTATTTTTATACGGGTAAAACTGGGGGGCAGCTATTATCTGAAGCTGTTAAGAAAATTAAAGTACAAGATTATCAATCTAGACCGGTTGTAATTGATAAAAATGTTTCCGTATACGATGCAATTTGTACGATGTTTTTAGAGGACGTTGGTACATTGTTCGTTGTAGATCAGATGACTCTATTAGTTGGTGTTGTGTCTCGTAAAGATTTATTAAGAGCGAGCTTAGGAAAGCAGGATTTAACCTCTCTTCCGGTTAATATTATCATGACAAGGATGCCAAACATTGCGATGTGTCGTAGAGAGGATTCTTTATATGATATTGCGATGGAATTAATAGAAAGACAGATTGATGCAATGCCAGTTGTAAAAGATACGAAACAAGGTTTAGAAGTGATTGGGCGAATTACAAAAACAAATATTACACGTGCGTTTGTAAATTTAGTAAATAACGAATAAGTGTAATTTGTTTAAAGTGAGGTAATGTAATGGATAATAAAATCGTATATGTCGTATCTGACTCTGTAGGGGAAACGGCTGATTTGGTTGTTCGAGCAGCAATGGGGCAATTCCCGTTTGCTCCTGATATTAGACGTGTACCATATGTAGAAGATACAGGGACACTAAAAGAAGTGATTTCGATTGCTAAGAGTAATCAAGCACTTATATGTTTTACGTTAGTTAAGCCTGATATGCGCAAATATTTAGTAACAGAGGCTGCAAAAGAAGGGGTAGAGGCATACGATATTATCGGCCCTCTTATTGATCAAATTGAAGAAATTACGGGGCAAGTGCCGAGATATGAGCCAGGCGTTGTCCGTAGGTTAGATGAAGAATACTTTAAAAAGATTGAAGCGATTGAGTTTGCTGTGAAGTATGATGACGGCAGAGATGCACGAGGTATTTTAAAAGCGGATATCGTGTTGATTGGTGTTTCGCGTACATCAAAAACACCACTTTCCCAATATTTAGCTCATAATAAACGCTTGAAAGTTGCGAATGTACCACTCGTGCCAGAAGTTGATCCACCTGAAGAACTATATCAAGTGGCAAAAGAAAAATGTTTCGGTTTGAAAATTACGCCAGATAAGTTAAATCATATTCGAAAAGAACGATTAAAATCACTTGGATTAAGTGATGGAGCAACATATGCAAATATTAATCGTATTCAAGAAGAAATTGATCACTTTGAGGAAGTAATTAGTAAAATAAATTGTCAAGTAATCGATGTATCGAATAAAGCAATTGAAGAAACAGCAAATATTATTGTGAATGCAGTGCAAAACCAAAAAATGTTTTAGCACATTTACCAAAGGTGAATGTGCTTTTTTCGCTCGTGTGAAATATGGTACCTATGGATTTTGTAATAGATTGTAGTGTAATGGTTATACTTATACTCCTTTGTCTTTTAGTATATTCAAGGTGTGAGTTTGTCATCCTGAAATGTAAGATGAAAAAATAAAGGGATATGTAGCGTAGTTGAAGAAAATATATTATAATAAAAAATTGTGATAAAAACCTATATTTTACGTTTAGACTTTAATTTTTCAGAATAAACTAGGGATAGGATTTACGAAAAAGACATGTAATTACGTTAAATCGACAAAATCTATACAAGAAAACGCACATTATGGAAGGATTCACAGAAGGGATGTAGAATACAGAAATATGCAAAGCATTGACAACATATTAGTTGGTGTAGATGTATATCCCGTGAAGGCTGAAATTGTGCAAGTTGGAGCGGAATTTCATGTCGGAATTTTGTTTGTCGCATCATATGCTCATCCTTTAAGGAAATAGCAAGGCAATTGGATCTTTGTAGATACTGAACAAAATGGAGTTGATCGTTATATGGATCAACATGAAAAAGTTACAAATCTCAAGATCAAACAGTATATGTGGCTTGCTACTCTTCTTATAAAAAGGTGTGTATGTATTGTTTCTAAGAGATACATTTGTAACAGATGAGCAAATGTATACAATTTTATATAGCAAGTATGTATATGCGATTTATGCAGATAAAGGACCTATAGGAAAGGTTTAAAATCGTTTATACAATGTAATCGGCAACACTTTCTAACAAGTTTAGAAAAATATTGTCGAATTATAAAGGAATTTTTTAATTTATATCGAATACAAAATACGACACGGAGATGGAGTTATGGGGAACAGAATTCCCGAAGAAGTTGTTGAACAGATTCGGACATCATCCGATATTGTAGAAGTCATTGGTGAATACGTTCAACTTAGAAAACAGGGGCGTAACTATTTCGGCCTTTGTCCATTTCATGGTGAGAATTCTCCTTCATTCTCTGTTTCATCTGATAAGCAAATTTTTCATTGCTTCGGATGTGGAGAAGGTGGAAATGTATTTTCCTTTCTAATGAAAATGGAAGGACTGGCTTTTACCGAGGCTGTTCAAAAGCTAGGCGAAAGAAATGGAATTGCGGTTGCAGAGTATACATCAGGGCAAGGACAACAAGAAGACATATCTGATGACACTGTCATCATGCAACAAGCTCATGAATTATTGAAAAAGTATTATCATCATTTATTAGTAAATACGGAAGAGGGAAATGAAGCACTTTCATATTTATTAAACCGTGGTATTACGAAAGAGATGATTGAGAAGTTTGAAATTGGTTATGCATCACCTACTTGGGATGCAGCGACGAAAATTTTACAAAAAAGAGGTTTATCGCTGTCTAGTATGGAACAAGCTGGCCTTCTAATAAGAAGTGAGAAGGATGGTAGTCATTATGATCGCTTCCGTGGAAGAGTTATGTTCCCGATCTATACGTTACAAGGTAAGGTGATAGCGTTTAGTGGAAGGGCGTTAGGAGATGACACTCCGAAATATTTAAATAGCCCTGAAACACCGATTTTTCACAAAAGTAAATTGTTGTATAACTTCCACCAAGCAAGACCGTTTATTAGAAAGCGTGGGCAAGTGGTTCTTTTTGAAGGATATGCCGATGTACTAGCTGCGGTAAAAAGTGGTGTGGAAGAAGCTGTTGCGACAATGGGAACAGCTTTAACTGAAGAACAAGCAAAACTTCTGCGACGTAACGTTGAAACTGTTGTTCTTTGCTATGATGGTGATAAAGCAGGGCGAGAAGCGACGATGAAAGCAGGGCAATTATTGCTAAAAGTTGGTTGCCAAGTGAAAGTCACATCCTTGCCAGATAAGCTTGATCCTGATGAATATGTGCAACAATATGGGACTACTGCTTTTGAAAATCTTGTGAAATCAAGTGTGAGTTTTGTTGGTTTTAAAATAAATTATTTGCGTTTAGGGAAAAATTTGCAAGATGAGTCTGGCAAAGAAGAATATGTGAAGAGTGTTTTAAAAGAGTTATCGTTGTTACAAGATGCGATGCAGGCAGAGTCATATTTGAAGTCATTATCGCAAGAATTTTCGTATTCAATGGAAACACTTTTGAACCAATTGCACCAATATCGCAAAGAACAAAAGGTACAGCAAAAACAAATAAAGCAGGTTGCTAAACCGTCTCAAGTCGTTCAAACAAAACCGAAGTTAACAGGTTTTGAAAGAGCGGAAAGAGAAATTATTTACCATATGTTGCAAAGTGCAGAAGTAGCTGTTCGTATGGAATCCCATATAGAAGATTTTCATACAGAAGAACATAAAGGGATTTTATATGAACTATACGCATATTATGAAAAGGGAAATGAACCTTCAGTCGGAACATTTTTAAGTTGGCTCTCTGATGAAAAGTTGAAAAATATTATCACTGATATTTCGACGGATGAATTTATTAATCCAGAATACACAGAAGAAGTGTTGCAAGGCCATTTGGAGACGCTTAGACGGCATCAGGAAAAACTTGAAAAGATGGAGATCATCTTTAAAGTGAAACAAATGGAAAAAACAGATCCTGTAGAGGCTGCTAAATATTATGTAGCATATTTACAAAATCAAAAAGCGAGAAAATAGCTTTTTTGATAAAGTTTTAGTATAATGAATGTTTGTATCTCGCGTAAGGAGGGGAACAGATGGCTGACAAACCAGCTCGTTCTAAACAAATTGAAACTGAAATGACCCTTGAGCAAGTGAAAGAACAACTCACTGAGCTCGGAAAAAAACGTGGCGTTCTTACATATGAAGAGATTGCAGAACGCATGAATGGATTTGAAATTGAATCCGATCAAATGGATGAATACTATGAATATTTAGGTGAACAAGGCATTGATTTAGTTGGTGATAATGACAACGAAGAAGGCCCTAATAATCGCCAAATTACAAAAACAGAAGAAGAGTTTGACCTCAATGATTTAAGTGTACCACCTGGGGTTAAAATCAACGATCCTGTTCGTATGTATTTAAAAGAAATTGGTCGTGTAGACTTACTATCTGCAGAAGAAGAAATTCGACTTGCAACGCGTATTGAAGAAGGCGATGAAGAAGCGAAACGTCGTCTTGCAGAAGCAAACTTACGTCTTGTAGTAAGTATTGCAAAGCGCTATGTAGGCCGTGGTATGCTTTTCTTAGACTTAATTCAAGAAGGTAATATGGGTCTAATTAAAGCTGTTGAAAAGTTCGATTATCGTAAAGGTTTCAAATTTAGTACGTATGCAACTTGGTGGATTCGCCAAGCTATTACACGTGCCATTGCAGACCAAGCACGAACAATTCGTATTCCAGTTCATATGGTTGAAACGATTAATAAGTTAATTCGTGTACAACGTCAATTATTACAAGATTTAGGTCGTGAACCGTCTCCTGAAGAGATTGGTGAAGAAATGGATCTTGCTCCAGAAAAAGTACGTGAAATCTTAAAAATTGCACAGGAGCCAGTTTCTCTTGAAACACCAATTGGTGAAGAAGATGACTCCCATTTAGGTGACTTTATTGAAGACCAAGAAGCAACATCGCCTGCGGACCATGCGGCCTATGAATTGCTAAAAGAACAATTAGAAGATGTGTTAGATACGCTAACAGATCGTGAAGAAAATGTTCTACGTCTTCGTTTCGGTTTAGATGATGGACGAACTCGTACGCTTGAAGAAGTTGGGAAAGTATTCGGCGTAACGAGAGAGCGTATTCGTCAAATTGAAGCAAAAGCACTTCGCAAATTAAGACATCCAAGCCGTAGTAAGCGTCTTAAGGATTTCTTAGAATAGGTTATTTTTTAAGTTTACTTCACCTTTGTGAAGTAAACTTTTTTATTTTGTTAATTTTTGTTAAAATTTAGCTATCGGCAACGATTACAATTTCTTGTAATTTATTTTACAGAATTGTCTTTTGATTTGCAAATGCTCATTTTTCGATTTTTCGATTAATTTTGTTTATTATATACAAAAATATATGTAGAAAAGCGAAAAATATGATGAGAAACGTTAATAATTATCGAAATAATAAGCGATATGACAATAAAAAACAATAAACTGAATTTATGGAATATTTTTAACAAGTGGTAGTTTACTCTTTTCTGATAGAGCGTTTTCAAGTACAATGGAAATGACTGAATCATCTAACTATTTAGGGGTATAGAGGGGGGAGAAGAGATATGAAACGTAATCCGCTGATTCCGTTCGCTCTTATTGCAGCATTGGGTATTATCGTTATGTTTGTATTTTCATTTCAGGGGCTAAATAAATCTAAAGAGTTAGCTGATGCAAAAAATGGCGGGAAGCCAGCACAAACAGCATCAAAGCCAGAGGATATTGTGAAGCAAAGCTGTACGAGCTGCCATGGTGATCAGTTACAAGGGGCAGTTGGACCTAACTTACAAAAAATTGGTGGGAAACTTTCAAAGGATGAAATTAAAGAAATTCTTTCGAAAGGAAAAGGCAATATGCCTGCCAATATAGTTCCAGCTGATCAAGCCGCTAAAGTAGCTGATTGGTTATCGAAGAAAAAATAAAGTTCCGTATGACAAGCCTTTTGCTTATGCAAAGGGCTTGTTTTTCTATATTTTCTAAAATACGATGAATGATAGAGCGGTGAATTGTTGTTATGGGCTTGCAACAACTACTATAAATTCATTATCATGGAGACAGACTGACAAGAGAAGGAGTAATGGAAATACATGAATGAAGTAAAGCTTTCAAAACGATTAGAAGAAGTTGTACGTGAAATACCAGTAGGATCTACAGTTGCTGATATTGGATCGGATCATGCGTATTTACCGTGTTATACAATTATAAATAATATTGCTACAAAAGCAGTTGCAGGAGAGGTTGTAGATGGACCATTTCGCTCTGCGCAAGCAACTGTAGCTGAAAGTGGTTTACAAGATAAAGTAGATGTGCGTAAAGGGAATGGATTAGCTGTTATAGCGCCAGGAGAAGTAGATGTAATTACGGTTGCTGGAATGGGCGGAGCGTTAATTCGTGACATTTTAGAAAGTGGTAAAGAAAAATTAGAAGGTGTAACACGTTTAATTTTACAGCCGAATATTGCAGCGCATCATATTCGTGAATGGTTTATTGAGAATGGTTGGGAGCTTATCCATGAAAAAATCGTAAAAGAAGATGGGAAAATTTACGAAATTTTAGTAGGGGAGCGAGGAAATGTTGTAGCGCCTTACTCTGAAAATAAACAAGCTGAATTGTTTATGGGACCATTTTTAATAAAAGAAAAAAGTGAGGCTTTCGTTGAAAAATGGGAAGGAGAATTAAAAAACTTCCAAAATATTTTAAAACAGTTGGAACGTGCGGCTGATTCTGAAGAAACAAAAGCGAAGCGTGGGGAAGTAGAAGCGAAAATGAAAATGATAGGGGAGGTTTTATCATGAGTAAAATTCCAAACGGCCATGAAATTATTTCTTTATTTGAAAGTATGTATCCGAAGCATTTGGCGATGGAAGGAGATAAGATTGGCCTGCAGATTGGAGCGCTTAATAAACCCGTGCAGCACGTATTGATTGCGTTAGATGTAACGGAAGAAGTTGTGGATGAAGCAATTCAATTAGGGGCAAATGTCATTATTGCTCATCATCCTTTAATTTTTAACCCGTTAAAAGCAATTCATACAGATAAGGCGTATGGGAAAATTATTGAAAAGTGTATTAAAAATGATATTGCAATCTATGCAGCGCATACAAATGTGGATGTTGCTAAGGGCGGGGTAAATGATTTACTTGCTGAGGCGTTAGGATTGCAAAATACAGAAGTTCTAGCACCGACATATGCAGAAGAAATGAAAAAAGTTGTTGTGTTTGTGCCAGTCACTCATGCAGAAGAAGTAAGGAAAGCATTAGGAGACGCAGGTGCTGGTCATATCGGCAATTATAGCCACTGTACGTTTAGTAGCGAGGGTACAGGCACATTTGTACCTCAAGAGGGGACAAACCCTTATATCGGGGAAACTGGACAGTTAGAACGTGTAGAAGAAGTACGAATCGAAACGATTATTCCAGTTTCATTACAGCGGAAAGTGATTAAAGCAATGGTAACGGCACATCCATATGAAGAAGTAGCATACGATGTGTACCCGCTTGATAATAAAGGTGAAACGTTAGGCCTGGGGAAAATAGGATACTTACAAGAAGAAATGACGCTTGGTCAATTTGCAGAACATGTGAAACAATCATTAGACGTGAATGGGGCAAGAGTTGTCGGTAAGTTAGATGATAAAGTGCGTAAAGTAGCTGTACTTGGTGGAGATGGTAATAAATATATAAACCAAGCGAAATTTAAAGGAGCAGATGTATATGTAACTGGTGACATGTACTATCATGTTGCTCATGATGCGATGATGCTCGGTTTAAATATAGTTGACCCAGGACATAATGTTGAAAAAGTAATGAAACAAGGTGTACAAAAGCAACTGCAAGAAAAAGTGGATGCAAAGAAATTAAATGTTCAAATTCATGCTTCGCAGTTACATACAGATCCATTCACATTTGTATAAGAAAAATAAAAACCGTTGCTCCATTAGGGCAACGGTTTTTATTATTGTTCTTTCTTCACCTTTACGCGAGGTAATATCTTTTGAAGTGGTACTTTTCTAACTCTCTCCCACGTTGTTGGATTCATTGGGTCATATTGCTCTAAGAACGCGATAACTTCTTTTGTAATCGGCGTTGGAGTAGAAGCACCTGCTGTAACAGCTACGTTTTCTACACCTTGTAGCCACTCTAATTGAATTTCGCTTACATCAGCAACTCGATATGCTTTTGTACCCGCGATTTCTTGTGATACTTGTGCTAAGCGATTTGAATTGTTACTTTTCGGATCACCAACAACAATTGTTAAGTCTGCAACATCAGCTTGTTTAGCGACAGCTTCTTGGCGAACTTGAGTAGCTAAACAAATTTCTTTATGGAATTCTGCTGTTGGGAATTTTTTTTGAATGTCCTCCATTAAATGTTGAACATCCCATTGACTCATCGTTGTTTGATTCGTTACTAAAATTTTATCTGTTGGAATTTCTAATGTTTTTAAATCATCGGCTCTTTCGATAAGGTGAACGATGTCAGGTGCAATACCAACTGCGCCTTCTGGCTCTGGATGATTTTTTTTACCGATATAAATGACATGATACCCTTCCGCTTTCTTAGCTTCGATAAGGTCATGCGTCTTGGTAACATCTGGGCAAGTGGCATCGATTGTTGTTAAACCTTTTTCTTTTGCGCGTTGTTTAACTTCTGGAGAAACACCGTGTGCTGTGAAAATAACAGTACCAGAATCAATTTTATCTAAAATTTCTAAGCGACTTGGACCGTCTAATGTGATGATTCCATCTTCTTCAAAAGCGTCTGTAACATGTTTATTGTGAACAATCATACCTAAAATATAAATGGGTCTCGGCAATGATTTATCTAATGCAGCGTTACGTGCAATTACCATTGCATCGACAACACCGTAGCAATAACCACGAGGGGAAATTTTAACAATTTTCATATGAGTAATCCTCTCCTTCTAAACAAGGGATACTTTTGTGCATAGTCTTTTACATTATAAAGGAGGAGTGGATAGAAAACAAAGGATTGTTACACATATAGTTTTGGTTTTGTTGCTGTTTGTTGAACTGGTTCTTTCGGTAACTCTTTTTCTATTACAGGTTCAATCACTATTTTCTTTCGTTTTCGTTTCTTTTTTTGAGGTGCAGGAGGCGGACTTTCTACCTCAACTGGCTCTGTTACATTTTCCGTTTGATTTTCTTCCGTACTTTTTCCAGAGGTGAGGATTTTAACAATGCTTGGTAGACTACGCATAATAGGACCATACTGTTCGACGACAGGACCTACAGATTGAACGACTTGGGATACTTTTTCGATGTTGTTTATCATATTAGTAGGATTCGAAATTAAGTTCGAAAAGAAACTGCCGATGCCACTGCTTGCTGTTGCGGCAGCTGTAGTTGCGCCGCCGCGCGTTTCATTTGATTCATACATTTGAGGCGGTATCATTTGCTCAGGATGTTGCTGCATGTATGGTTGATATTGTGGATGTTGCTGCTGATATTGTTGCTGGTATTGCTGCTGATATTGCTGTTGATATTGTGGCGGCGGTGGTGGTTGCTGATGCATCATCAGTTGCCCTTCCATTTGTCGGTAAGGTGGAACCATTTGCATAAAAGGCTCGGTTGGATCGTGTTTTTTAAAAAGCTTAGCAAGAAAACCTTTCTTTTTTTGTGCCATTGGTGGTAGTTGTGGAATTGGATATGGTGTATAAGGTTGCTGCCCTGGATTCGGATACATTTGCCTTGTAGGGGATTTCGGAAACATGTGAGAAATCCTCCTTTCTTCAGTTAGGTATATACACATACAATATGCAATAAAAGGGAAGAAGGTTAGTTTTTGAAGTGAAAACCTAAACTAAAGATGGATTTTACTTGTAGATTTCGATATAATGTAGACTTGACTGATTTGTGCGCGCAGTAGAAATTTTAGAAAGAAGGTGTAACTTATGACACAACAAACTTTTACACAGTATGATTTTAAACCATTTTTAATAGATGCAGTTCGTGAACTACGCTTTACAGAGCCGACAGGAATTCAGCAGAAAATTTTCCCGGTCGTGAAAAAAGGTGTAAGTGTAATTGGACAATCCCAAACAGGTTCTGGGAAAACACATGCATACTTACTTCCTACATTAAACAGAATTAATGCAAGTCGTGAAGAAGTACAACTTGTTATTACAGCGCCTACTCGTGAGTTAGCACAACAAATTTACGAAGAAATCGTGAAGTTAACAAAGTTTTGTGCGGAAGACCAAATGATTACAGCACGTTGTTTAATTGGTGGAACTGATAAACAACGCTCAATTGAAAAGTTGAAAAAACAACCTCATATCGTAGTTGGAACACCAGGACGTATTAAAGATTTAGTAGAAGAGCAAGCATTATTTGTTCATAAAGCAAATACGATTATTGTCGATGAAGCAGACTTAATGCTTGATATGGGATTCATTCATGATGTAGATAAAATTGCAGCACGCATGCCTAAAAACTTGCAAATGTTAGTTTTCTCTGCAACAATTCCTCAAAAACTAAAACCGTTTCTGAAGAAGTATATGGAGAATCCAGAGCATATTCATATCAATCCAAAACAAGTTGCAGCTGGAAACATTGAACACTATTTAGTGCCTTCTAAACATCGTAATAAAATTGATTTAGTGCATAAAATGCTACTTCAATTTAAACCGTATTTAGCAGTTGTTTTCACGAATACGAAAAAGATGGCAGACCAAGTTGCTGATGGATTAATGGAACGTGGCTTAAAAGTTGGACGAATTCACGGGGATTTATCACCACGTGATCGTAAAAAAATGATGAAACAAATTCGTGACCTTGAATTCCAATATATTGTTGCGACTGATTTAGCAGCACGTGGTATTGATATTGAAGGGATTAGCCATGTTATTAACTATGAGCTACCATCAGATTTAGATTTCTTCGTTCACCGCGTTGGAAGAACAGCACGTGCGGGGCATTCTGGTATTGCAGTGACGATATATGATCCAGCAAACGAAGAAGCGTTAGATAGTTTAGAAAAACAACGTCATATTGAGTTCAAGCATGTAGATTTACGCGGAGATGAGTGGGCCGATTTAGGTGAGCGTCGTCGTCGTAAGAGCCGTAAAAAACCAAATGACGAACTTGATGTTATGGCAACGAAAGTTATTAAAAAACCAAAAAAAGTAAAACCAAACTATAAACGTAAACTTGCAACAGAACGTGACAAAGTGAAGAAAAAATATGGCAATAAAAAAAGATAAGGGGTTTCCCTTATCTTTTTTTTATCCCGCTATTTGTGGGAGGTGTAATCAATATGGATAGAAAAGTATTGATTAAAGTTTCACTTAATCCAGCTAATTTAAATGGAAAGTATAGTCTGTATAAATAGTCATATAAATTTGTGTAGTGCATCTTTTGTGAACAAACAATTCACTACATATTTCTACAAATTATGCTATCATTATATCTATTGTATATTGAAGAGGTGATTGTATGTTAAAGATTGGATCTCATGTTTCCATGAGTGGTAAGAAAATGTTATTAGCAGCAAGTGAAGAGGCTGTTTCATACGGTGCAACAACGTTTATGATTTATACAGGTGCACCGCAAAATACACGAAGAAAACCAATTGAAGAATTGAACATAGAAGCAGGAAGAAAACATATGGAGCTGAACGGAATTGAGGAAATTATCGTCCATGCCCCTTATATTATTAATGTTGGGAATACGACGAAGCCAGAAACATTCCAATTAGGAGTAGACTTTCTTCGCATGGAAATTGAAAGAACATCGGCATTAGGTGTAGCGAAACAAATTGTTCTTCACCCAGGAGCGCACGTTGGTGCTGGAGCAGATGCTGGTATTCAACAAATTATTAAAGGGCTTAATGAAGTATTAACGCCAGAACAGACGGTTAACATTGCGTTAGAGACGATGGCAGGAAAAGGAACAGAATGCGGTCGTAGCTTTGAAGAAATTGCAAAAATTATTGATGGTGTAAAATATAATGAAAAGCTATCTGTATGCTTTGATACATGTCATACGCATGATGCAGGATATGATATTGTAAATGACTTTGACGGCGTATTAAACGAATTTGATAAGATCGTTGGTATAGATCGTTTACAAGTACTTCATATTAATGATAGTAAAAATGTACGCGGAGCAGGAAAAGACCGTCATGAAAACATTGGATTTGGTCACATTGGGTATAAAGCATTGCATCACATTGTACATCATCCACAGTTAATGCATGTACCAAAAATTCTTGAAACACCGTATGTAGGGGAAGATAAAAAAGATAAGAAGCCACCATACAAATTGGAAATCGAAATGCTGAAAAACGGCACTTTTGATGAAGGGCTTCTTGAAAAAATTAAAGCGCAATAAGGAGGGGGAAATCCCCTCCTTATTTTAGTAGTTGCTGAAATAATGTATTTACTTGTTGGGCAGTGGCAGGGGAAGTTACTTTTGCGATTTGTTTTAAGAGCTCTAGTCGCTCGTTGTTATCGTAGATATTAATATTTTTACCCTTCATAAGTAAAACGATTTGATCAGCTTGTGCGGCTGTAATGGGAACTTCATATTCTTTGCTATATTTTAATAACTCTTTTGTAGAAATATGATTTAATTTTTTATTAACAATTTGTTTAATGAGGTTCATCTTATTATCCTCCTTCACGCGTTCTTCTATCGAAATATATGAGCATATAGCTTGTACATATTCGTATGGAGTTTCTTTTTTCATGAGGAAAAGAAGCGTATGTTATAATATAAGGACAAAACTACAGAAAAAGAGTAAAGGGAGGACTTATGGAGCAAAAGCAACATCGAAAAGAAAGTGTTATTCATCTCATTTATCGTTTAGTTATGATTATTTTTGGAGCAGCATGCGCGGCGGTAGCAATTGAACTATTTTTAATGCCAAATAAAATTATTGATGGTGGAATTATTGGTATTTCTCTTATATTAGATTATCTTACTCCTAACATTTGGTGGTTAAGTTTTTCTACTTTAGTCGTTGTTCTCAATATCCCATTTATGTATTCCGGTTATAAGCAAATTGGAAAAACATTTATGTTATCTTCGACATTTGGTATTGTAGCGTTAGCTTTCATTGAGTCAACGTTACATGCGGTACCACCATTTACAACAGAACCTATTTTAGCGACAGTGTTTGGTGGTCTTATTTTAGGTCTTGGTGTAGGACTTGTAATTCGTCATGGTGGATCGCTAGATGGAACTGAAATTATGGGGATTTTATTAACGAAGAAATTACCGTTCTCTGTTGGTGAATTCGTAATGTTTGTGAACTTATTTATTTTTGCATGGGCAGCATTTGTGTTTGGTGTGGAACAAGCGATGTATTCTGTTATGACGTACTATATCGCATTTAAAACAATCGATACAGTAATTCAAGGGCTAGATGAAACGAAGGCGGTTTTAATTGTATCTGATCAATATGAGGAAGTATCAAACGCGATTTTGCATCGTCTTGGCCGTGGAACTACAAAGCTTGTAGCGAAAGGTGGTTACACGGATAAAGAAAAAGAAGTTATTTATGCAGTTGTAACGCGTCTAGAAGTGACGAAGTTAAAATCAATTGTGCATGAAATTGATGAAAATGCGTTTGTTACGATTATGAGCACGCAAGAGACAAATGGTGGTAAGTTTAAATCGGCTATTCACTAAAAAGTTTATAGGAATATTTTTCGAAAGCAGAGAATTTTTCTCTGCTTTTTGTTATAATAGTAGGGTTTCTTGAAAAAATAGATATATTTTAGGCAGATTGGTTTACAACTATAATAAGCTGTACTATAATTCAAATAGATATAAATCGGAATCATTCTGAATTAAAATAGGTGAGATGCTATGAATAATATATTAGAAATTGAAGGTTTAACATTCCGATACGAAGATCGGAATGTGTTAGAAAATATTAATTTGCAAGTTCCGAAGGGAGCTTTTTTAGGTTTAGTGGGACCGAATGGTTCAGGTAAATCAACTCTACTTAAGTGTTTATTAGGTGTTTTAAAGCCAAAAGAAGGAAGCATTCGCGTGTTTGGCGTTGATAGTAAGAAGTTTAAGGAATGGAACAAAGTTGGTTATGTATCCCAAAAGGCAAATAGTTTCAATTCTGGTTTTCCAGCAACTGTTTCTGAAGTTGTGTCAATGGGACTTGTTTCGAAAAAAGGGCTTTTTCGCTTTTTCACAAAAGAGGATAAGAAAAAGGTAGAAAAAGCAATTGCTGATGTAGGGATGAGTGAGTTTCAAGGTCGTAACATTGGAGAGCTTTCTGGTGGACAGCAACAGCGTGTATTTATTGCTCGTGCGCTCGTTAGTGATCCTGAATTGCTTATTTTGGACGAGCCTACTGTTGGAATCGATGTAAAAAATGTGGAAAGTTTTTACGAAATATTAGAGGATTTAAACAAAAGGCTCGGGATCACATTAATTCTTGTTACTCATGATATGGGAGCTGTTACTGAAAAAGTAACACATGTTGCATGCCTAAACCAACATCTACATTTCCATGGAAATGTAGAGAAGTTCCGAGAGTTAGAAGATGCAGAAATGTCCGTCTTATATGGACATCATGTTCATCGTTTAGAACACGAACATGAGCATCACGGGAGGATATAATGATACAAGATTTTTTACAATATGACTTTTTACGTAATTCTTTATACGCAGGTATTTTAATTGGACTTGTTGCACCGCTAATTGGTGTGTTTGTTGTTATTCGTCGTTTATCTCTTATTGCGGATGCATTAAGTCACGTGACGTTATCGGGTATTGCAGCAAGTTTATTACTTGAAAAAACCATTTTTACAGGTGGGTTTTTAAACCCCTTATATATGGGGATGATTTTCTCGATTGGTGGAGCGCTACTAATCGAAAAGTTACGAACTGTATATAAGCACTATCAAGAATTAGCAATTCCAATTATCCTTTCGGCAGGGATGGGGGTTGGAGTTATTTTCATTTCACTTGCAAATGGATTTAACACAGACTTATTTAGTTATTTATTTGGTAGTGTCAGTGCTGTAACAAGTACAGATTTAATTATTATTGGTATTGTAGCAATTGTTGTTGTTGCGACAATTATTTTATTATATAAAGAGCTGTTTCTATTATCATTTGATGAGGAATACGCAGTATCAACTGGTTTAAGAGCGAAATGGATTCACTTTATTTTCATTATATTAGTTGCTCTTGTCATTGCAGTATCAATGCGTGTAGTGGGGGTTCTTCTTGTATCATCATTAATGACGTTACCAGTTGCAGCAAGTATTCGTATTGCTAAAGGATTTAAACAAACAATTTTCTTTTCCATTTTATTCGGTGAAATTGCAGTAATTGGTGGAATGTTTGCTTCGTATCAACTTGATCTAGCGCCAGGTGGTACAATTGTTATGATAGCAGTTCTTATTTTAATCGGTGCGATTTTATGGAAGAAGAAAAAAACTGCATAAAGTAGGGATAGGTATGAATCTAACAGAAGCTTTACGCCTAATGAAAGAAAAAGGATACAAACATACTGGAAAAAGAGAAGAGATGCTCAGATTATTTGCAGCACATAATCGTTATTTAACTGCGAAAGACGTTTTAGAGCATATGAAGGACGATTATCCAGGGCTTAGTTTTGATACGATTTATCGTAACTTAACAGTTTTTGCTGAGATTGGTGTTTTAGAACAAACGGAATTAAATGGTGAAAAACATTTTCGTTTTACTTGTTCTATTATGGAACATCATCATCATTTTATTTGTTTGGATTGTGGGGGAACGAAAGAGATTACTTCCTGCCCAATGGATTTTATGAATAAAGATTTTACCGGTTATGAAGTAACGGGTCATAAGTTTGAAATATATGGTCGTTGTCCAAAATGTGCAAAGTAAAAGCTCGTCGGTTAAACTGACGAGCTTTTTTACGTAGAAAAGAAGGTTGCTCACAAATATTGTGGCAACCTTCTTTTTATTGTTCTTGTGTCTCTTTTTCTTTTTCTCGCTCAGCAGCCATTTCAGCAGCAATTACGTCGATCTCTTTTTTCAGTTCTTCTACCATTGTTTCTTCTGGTACTTTACGAACGACTTGCCCTTTACGGAATAATAATCCCTCTCCACGTGCACCGGCAATACCGATATCAGCTTCACGAGCTTCACCAGGACCATTTACAGCGCAACCAAGTACTGCAACTTTAATTGGTACTTGAAGTGTAGAGATGTATTCTTCCACTTCGTTAGCGATGCTAATTAAATCAATTTCAATACGACCACAAGTTGGACAAGAGATAAGTGTTGCTGCGTTAGACGCAAGACCGAATGATTTTAATAGTTCACGAGCAACTTTTACTTCTTCAACTGGATCAGCACTTAATGAAATACGTAGTGTATTTCCGATGCCTTTATTTAAGATTGCTCCAAGACCAGCAGCACTTTTTACAGTTCCGGCAAACAATGTTCCGGACTCTGTAATACCTAAATGTAATGGATAATCAAAAGCACGAGCAGCTTTCTCGTATGCTTCAATTGCTAAGTTAACATCAGAGGCTTTCATAGATACGATAATATCGTGAAAATCTAAGTCCTCTAAAATTTTAATATGATGTAGCGCACTCTCAACCATACCATCTGCAGTTGGGTACCCGTACTTTTCTAAAATGTGACGCTCTAATGAACCAGCGTTTACACCAATACGGATTGGAATACCGCGCTCTTTTGCTGCATTTACAACAGCTTCTACTTTATGGCGACGACCAATGTTACCTGGATTGATACGTACTTTATCAATGCCACCTTCAATTGCTTTTAAAGCAAGGCGATAATCAAAATGAATATCAGCAACAAGTGGAATGTTGATTTGTTTTTTTATATCAGCAATAGCATCTGCTGCGCGTTCATCTGGAACGGCAACGCGGACGACTTGACAGCCGGCTTCTTCTAAACGCTTAATTTCAGCAACTGTTGCTTCAACATCATGTGTTTTTGTTGTTGTCATACTTTGTATAATTAATTCATTATTACCGCCGATTGTTAAATTACCGACTTTAACTGGACGTGTTTTTGTACGATGAGTCATTTCATTCACGAATAGATCGCTCTCCTTATAAAAGAAGTTTCTTATTTAGTCCCTCATATCAATGATAGTATACGTGATATAGGGCTATAGAAACCGAAGTACTCGGTTTCACTTTTACTATTGTATCAGCGCCTTTATGTAATTGACAAGGATTAAGTGATAGCTTATTGATATAAGGGGAATTTATAAGACTTTCCAATTTGTATTTTTGTAGCAGATGTACTTTTATTTAATTGTTTAAAGTCGTCAATGACTTTTTCTATGGAAGGAATTTTTTTCTTGTTAATTTGTTCTGTAATAGAAAGAACTGTCTCACCAGTTTTTACTTCAATTGTTTTATAAGATACATCTGTTTCTTTTTCTGTTTTGTTCTCTTTATTTTGTTGACTGTCTGTGTTTTCTTTTTTAATCGTTTGAGCAGCAGTTGTTTTTTTATATGAACTTAACATCGGTAAAGTACCGATTTTTATATCGTAATAAAATATATAACCGAGAACAAGCACGAATAGGAATATACCTAATCTTTTCATATTCTTCACTCCTTTGCTAGGAATATATGCTTGTCCAAAAAAAAAAATGCCTATTTAGGCATTTTTTTCGTTCTTATTTTTCTTTCGGTTTTGGAACTTCTTTAATCGTTAAGTACAGAACAATTAAAACAACTGCGATATAGATGAATGTTGATCCAGGTACGACAATTTTACATGCGTCCATAATCATAAAGAAGATTGTTGGAATTGTGTAGCTGTATGCAGTTAGTGTCCAAACTTGTTTATAGGATAGTTTACGTTGACCGCTCATAGCAGAACCGATGAACGCAAGTAAAGTCACGCCTACAAAAGTAATGAATAATTGGAATAGGTACACTAAGAATCCAATAACAAATAATAAAATCGGATAAATATTATCGAATAAAGAAATAAATTCTTGTAGATCTTTTTTCTCAAGAGATGCACCTAACAAATCGTTATAAGAATATGTTTGTATTTGACCATTTCCCATAGAGACTACTTTATCTTTTAAAACAAATAAACCTGTTTTATTTTGATATTTTTCTAGGTCTGTTGAATTTGGATCAAATACGAAAAGTGCATTTCCTTCTTCTTTTTCAATAGGTTGATCAATATCGGCTTTTAGTTCGCCATTTTCAATTTTAAAATCAGGTAAATCTTTATCGATGACTTGATTTACCATGCTTACACCATCTTGGATAAAACTACCGTACAAAAAAGTTCTTGGAATAGTAGTAATTAAGCAAAGTAGCATAATATACAAAATGGTTTTACCGATTTTTTGAAAACGGAATAGCGCCATATCTTTAGGCGAGTATATGCTTTTTACGAATTGGGTAAATATGGACATAGATTCACTTCCTTTATGTATGTATAAAATCATTGTAACGTAGTAATCTAGAGAATCTCAAGATATATTATATTTACATATAGTGGAGATAACTAAATTTCTTTTATTAACTTTCTTCTTTTAAATAAGAAAAATACAATTGACACTTTTCTTTTCTATATGGTAAATTTATCTTACATTTCTTAAAGAGCATATCCGATAGGAATTCCTTTATTTGATATGTTGTTACATACATAATTGTGGACCCTTAGCTCAGCTGGTTAGAGCAGACGGCTCATAACCGTCCGGTCGTAGGTTCGAGTCCTACAGGGTCCATATCCATTTCACATGTTTATTATGTTAGCAGGAAGCTTCCTTGTAGAAGGAAGCTTTTTTTACGGAATATATGAGCATTTTAATTGAAAAGAAGTGGGAATTTTGCTACTTTAATGATAGCAAGACAATGTGATTTATTTGTTTGCACCCTATGGCAATTAGGGTAGAATGAAGTTGTATGTCACTTAAGTGGCAATACATAAACTGGGAGGAATATAACAATGGCAAAACACGAATTACCAAATTTACCTTATGCGTATGATGCTTTAGAGCCTCACTTTGACAAAGAAACAATGAACATCCATCATACAAAACATCACAACACGTACATTACAAACTTAAACGCTGCTTTAGAAGGTCATGCAGAATTAGCTGACAAAAGCGTAGAAGAATTAGTTGCAAACTTAAACGAAGTACCAGAAGCAATCCGTACAGCAGTACGTAACAATGGTGGCGGACATGCTAACCATACATTCTTCTGGACAATCCTATCTCCAAACGGCGGAGGACAACCTGTAGGTGAACTTGCAACTGCAATTGAAGCAAAATTCGGTAGCTTCGATGCATTCAAAGAAGAATTCGCAAAAGCTGGCGCAACTCGCTTCGGTTCTGGTTGGGCTTGGTTAGTAGTAAACAATGGTGAGTTAGAAGTAACAAGCACTCCAAACCAAGATTCTCCTTTAACTGAAGGTAAAACGCCAGTTATCGGTTTAGATGTTTGGGAGCATGCTTACTACTTAAACTACCAAAACCGTCGTCCAGACTACATCGGTGCATTCTGGAACGTTGTAGATTGGAACGCTGCTGAAAAACGTTACCAAGAAGCAAAATAATTGTAACAAATATAGAAAAAGCTAGGGGAGAGCCCCTAGCTTTTTTCTATGCTTTCCTTTTACATAATTGGGCTTGTCTTTGGAAGACTAGAACATGAAGTAAAGGAGAGTTGTGTATGAAATGGAAACATATAATTGGTGACGTTGAAGTGAATCGGGATTTAGTGTTATTGCTCCTTATAGGAGGTTTATACACGCTCGCAATTTCTTTATCGAATACGTTTGTAAATATTTATTTATGGAAACAAACACAAAATTATGTGAATCTTGGCTTGTATAATTTAGCCAGCGTGGTATTACAGCCTCTCACATTTCTTGTAGGGGGGAAATTAGCGAAACGTATCGATCGCTCGATTTTATTACGAATAGGGGTAGGAACGCTCGCAATTTTTTTTATCGTTGTCTTAGTAGCAGGGAAAAGTGCTTCTCAGTATATTCTATTAATGGGGGCTCTTTTAGGAGTAGGATACGGTTTTTACTGGTTGGCTTTTAACTTATTGACATTTGAAATTACAGAACCAGAAACAAGAGATTTCTTTAATGGGTTTCTTGGACTTCTTACATCCTTCTCTGGGATGATTGGACCAATAGCAGCAGGATACACAATTTCACGTATGGAGAAATGGAGTGGCTATACTGTTATATTCTTTCTTTCATTAGTTCTATTTGCAATTGCTGTCGTCTTAAGCTTCTTTTTATCTAAAAGAGAATGTGAAGGGCGTTATGAAATCGTGCAAGTATTGAAAGAACGACGGATTGATAAAAATTGGGGAAAGATTACACGAGCTCATTTTTTCCAAGGATTGAGAGAAGGGACGTTTATTTTTGTCATTTCAGTATATGTTTATTTAGCAACTAATAGTGAGTTCGCATTAGGGAAATACAGTTTAGTGAACTCTGCTGTATCCTTTGTATGTTATTACTTAGTTGCTCGTATGTTAAAGAAGGAGTGGCGAAAAAAAGCAATTTTACTTGGGGGCATTATTTTATATGCTGTCGTCTTTTTAGTTATTTTCAATGTTACATACACGAAATTACTTATTTATGCGGCATGTATTGCGATTGCATATCCTATTTTACTTGTTCCGTACGGATCAATGACATATGACGTAATTGGTAGAGCGAAAAATGCGAGAGAATGGCGTGTGGAATATGTCGTTGTT
Organism: Bacillus sp. JH7; assembly: GCF_001563515.1. Classification (NCBI taxonomy): domain Bacteria; kingdom Bacillati; phylum Bacillota; class Bacilli; order Caryophanales; family Bacillaceae; genus Bacillus; species Bacillus sp. JH7. The sequence continues at coordinate 560,504 of NZ_LPUS01000001.1, forward strand.
CGGGAGTTATGGTTAAACGCCGGAAGAATCTGTTCCATTTTAAGTTTTTTATGTGCTGTACTATTCTTTCCACCTGAAAAAAGTTTACCTTACTTATTATGTATTTTAGGTGCTGGACATTTTCTTATTTATTTTGCAGTTAAAAATGTCAAATATGATGAGGGAAATGCGAGTAAAACAAGTGTTGTAACGCAAGAGAACGCGCAAAACCAAACTGAACCAGAAGGTTAACTTCTCGTTTGTTTTATGCTAGAATAGAAAAAGATGTAAGACAGCAGTGAGGACACCTGTATGAGGGTGTCCCTTTCACATTACATAGCTGTTGGTAGAGGGGGTTTGTATGAGCAAGAAGCAGAAGCAAAATAAGAAAAAGACCCACGTTCCTTTTCGATTAAACGTGTTGTTTTTCTGCGTGTTTTTAATGTTCTCCGCGGTTATTGTAAGGCTCGGATATGTACAAATTGTTCGCGGTGAAGAATATAAGAATGAAGTGGAGAAGAAAGAAAACTCAACGATAAGTAATCCTGTACCGCGTGGGAAAATATTTGACCGTTATGGGCGACCTGTAGTAGATAATGCAGCCATTCGTACTATTACATTTACAAAAATGAAGGGATCAACTGCAGAGGATCGCTTAGAAACAGCGAAAAAGCTAGCAGATTTGATTGAAGTACCGACAGATAAATTAACAGATCGCGATAAAAAAGATTATTGGCTTGCTATGCATAAAGAGGAAGCTAAAGAAAAAATTACGAATAAAGATCGTCAAGAGTTTAAAGATAAAAAAATTGATGATAAAGAATTAGACGAGCGTCAGCGAAGTCGTGTAACAGAAGAAGAGATTAATCAATTATCCGCAAAAGATCTAGAAATACTAGCGATTAAGAGTAAGATGGACGGCGGATATGCAATGACACCTCAAGTTATTAAAAAGGATGCTACAGAAAAGGAATATTCGATTATTAGTGAAAACCTAGCAGCATTACCAGGTGTAGATACGAATGTTGATTGGGAGCGAAAATATACGTACGATGATTTATTCCGAAGTGTACTTGGTGGGGTGTCGACATCTGATGAAGGCTTACCGAGAGAAAGACTAGATTACTATCTTGTTCGTGATTACAATCGAAATGACCGAGTAGGAAAAAGTTATCTTGAACAACAGTATGAAGATAGTCTGCACGGTACGAAAGCAGAAGTTAGAAATGTTACAGATAAAAACGGTAATATTTTAGAAACGATTAATGTATCAAAAGGACAAAGTGGTAATGACCTGAACTTAACAATTGATATGGAATTACAAAAGCGCGTGGAAGATATTCTTGCGAAGAATTTAATGAGGTTTAAAGGAAGCGAACCTCTTTTAGATCGCGCATTTGTTGTAATGATGAACCCAAAAAATGGTGAAGTTTTATCTATGGCGGGGAAACAATTAGTTAACGAAGATGGCCAAACGAAAGTAAATGACTTTGCATTAGGTACCATGACAAGTTCTTATCCGATGGGATCAACTGTAAAAGGTGCAACAGTACTTACTGGATATCAAACTGGTGCGATTCAACCAGGGGCAGTACAATTGGATGAACCAATTAAATTAAAAGGTACACCTACGAAGTCGTCTTGGAAAACGATGGGATATATTAATGACCTTACAGCTTTAAAAATGTCTTCTAACGTTTATATGTTTAAAACAGCGATGAATATCGCCGGTGTTCAGTATGTGAGAGGTGGTACGTTAGATATACCTCAAAAAGCATTTGATACGATGCGTTATTATTTCGGACAGTTTGGACTTGGTGTAAAAACAGGAATTGATTTACCGAATGAATCTGCTGGTCAGATGGGTAGAAGTAGTCAACCAGGTTTCTTACTAGATTTATCAATTGGACAGTATGATACGTATACACCGCTTCAATTAGCGCAATATATTTCGACGATTGCCAATGGCGGATATCGTATGCAACCACAAGTTGTAAAAGAAATTCGTCAACCGGCAGTGAAACCAGATGAAGTTGGGAAAGTTGTTCAATCTATGGAACCGAAAGTATTAAATCGTATTGATATGCCGGAATCGCAAATTAAACGCGTTCAAGAAGGATTTAGACAAGTGTATAATGATTCAGGTGGTACAGCTACAAAGTACTTTACAGGTGCAAAATATAAAGCTGCTGGGAAAACTGGTACAGCTCAAACTGTGTATGGTGGAGATAAAGAGATTGGTAGAAATGCAAAAGGTGAACGTGTGGAAACATATAACTTAACATTAGTAGGTTATGCGCCACTTGAAGATCCAGAAGTAGCATTCTCTGTTGTCGTTCCATGGGTACATGATGATAAGACTGGTATTAATGGATATATTGGTCGTGAAATTATGGACGCTTACTTTGATTTGAAAAACAAAGAAGTAAATGGTGAAGCTCCAAAAGATGATAAAGACAATAAAAACAAAGATCAAGATGATGAATAAAAAAGTTGTAAAAAAGCACACTATATGAAAAGATAGTGTGCTTTTTTTTATGGTTTATGCATATCGTGTAATAAATGTGGACAAGTATACAACATTGAAAAAACGCGGCCCTATAAATGATACTTGTATATGGTGGGATAGGGGATAAATATTTTATAGGGAAATCATCAGAGGAAATGAATAGCTACTACTGAATTAAAATTGTATCGTATGTTGATTTTTGTGGAACTTTACAAAACTTTTACAAACAATTAAAACCGAATTAATAGTTTAGCAGTATTCTTATATCTGTAATCCTGTTATTTCCGGTTACTTCTAGGAGGAAGAACACGTGAAATGGATGCGTACACCGATTAAGATTTTCGTATTATCAATATGGTTCCTCTGTTTTGAAATGTCTACTGCATTTGCTTTAAATGATACGGGAGAAGTGAGAGTTGATGGATCCTCAACGGTTTTTCCTATTATAGAAGCAGTAGCGGAGGAATATACAAAGGTGCATCCAGACGTGAAAATTTCCATCAGTATTTCTGGAACTGGGGGAGGATTTAATCGTTTCAGTAAAGGAGAAGTAGATATAAATAATGCTTCGAGAGTAATGAAACAAGTCGAGAAAAATGAAATGAAGAAAAACTCTATTCAGTTCACACCTTTTGAGGTTGCTAACGACGGTCTTACGATTGTTGTGAATCGCCATAATACATGGGTAGACGATATGTCAGTAGACGAGTTACGACTACTTTGGAGTGAAGATGGAAGAGAGAAGCGATGGTCACAAATTCATTCAACATGGCCACGTGAACAAGTGAAGTTTTATGCACCAGGCGTAGACTCTGGTACGTATGATTATTTTCAAAATGTCATCTTACAAAATCATCGCATTATAAAAAAAGTCTCTTTGTCTGAAGATGATCAAGTTATTATGCAAGGGGTAATGAATGATAAACATGCCATTGCTTTTGTAGGATATGCTTATTATATGGCTAATCGAGATAAGGTGAAAGCAATAAAAGTAAATGGTGTATTTCCGACGAAAGAGACCATTCAATCAGGTAAGTATAAGCCGTTATCTAGGCCGCTACTTGCTTATGTGAATAATGCATCTATCCGAAATAAAATGAATGTAGCAAACTATGTTGAGTTTATGATTCAGCATGTCGGTAACCTCGCTGAAGAGGTCGGGTATGTAAAATTACGAAAAGAAAAATACAATGAACAGCTGCGTATGTTAACAGAAATAAAAAGGTAATGTCAGGGTGGAAAGGGGTTTTCATCTTTGGCTCATAATGACAAAAGTCAAATTACATTTTCTGTACAACATTTGATTGAAAGAAATACAAAACAAAGAAAAAAAACGCAGCGAATCAATCGAATAGTGCCTTTATTACTAAAAATAATTGCTAGCGTTTCTATTGTGACGACACTTGGAATTGTTTTTACGCTCTCTAATGAAACAATCATGTTTTTTCAAAAAATATCATTATACTCCTTTTTGACGGAGAAAGAATGGTTACCATTTTTTGAAGACCCTAAATTCGGTATATTACCACTCATATGTGGAACGTTCCTTATAACTGCAATTGCTATGTTTGTAGCAATTCCTATCGGTTTAGCGTGTGCCGTATTTTTAAGCGAATATGCTTCAAATAGTGCACGGAAAATATTAAAGCCGATGTTAGAGCTATTAGCAGGTATCCCGACAATTGTATATGGTTTTTTTGCATTAACAATTGTTACGCCGCTTTTACAAAGGCTTATACCAGATTTACAGTTTTTTAATGCGATTAGTCCAGGAATCGTTATCGGATTTATGATGATGCCTACCGTTGCATCTCTATCTGAAGACGCGATGAGAGCTGTGGCGAAAGGGACGAAAGAAGCTTCATTAGCACTCGGAGCGACGCGGTTTGAAATGGTAAAACAAGTGGTGTTTCCGTCCGCTTTTACAGGGATTATGGCAGCAATTATATTAGCGGCTTCTCGTGCAATTGGTGAAACGATGATTGTTGTAATTGCAGCAGGATCCACACCAAATGTATCGCTTGATCCGACACATTCAATTCAAACGTTAACAGCCTATATTGTGCAAGTAAGTTTAGGTGATGCTCCGCATGGAACGATTACGTATTACAGCATGTATGCTGTAGGTGCAACGTTATTTTTGTTTACCTTTATTATGAACATCATTTCGCAGTCTATTATGCGCCGTTTTAGGAGGATGACATAATATGCGAATGTTGAATCATAAAAAAATACAAAAAAACATGGCATCACGCTTTTTAAAAGATCGAATTTACAAATTGTTATTTTATATAGCAATTTTATTTTCAATCGTAATTTTGTTTTTGTTACTGTTTCAAATTGTTGAAAAAGGTATAAGTTATCTTTCAATAGATTTCTTTACAAATTTCGCTTCACGTAATCCGAAAGAAGCTGGTATTGCTGCAGCTTTGTCAGGGACAATATTATTTATGAGTATTGTTATACCTGTTTCTTTTATATTTGGAGTTGGAACAGCACTTTATTTAGAGCAATATGCGAAGGAATCTCTATTTAAAAAAATAATAGAGATTAATAATCAAACGTTAGCAGGAGTACCATCCGTTGTATTTGGATTGCTTGGTTTAACTATTTTTGTATATGCTCTTCATTTAGGAGAGAGTATAGTTGCAGCAGCGCTGACGATGAGTTTACTCGTTTTACCAACAGTTGTTGTGGCGAGTCAAGAAGCAATTCGATCAGTACCAAGTGTATTATTAGAGGGTTCTTACGGATTAGGTGCTACGAAGTGGCAAACGATGTATCAAATTGTATTGCCATATGCTTTCCCAGGGATTATAACGGGCTGTACGTTAGCGATATCAAGAGCAATTGGAGAAGCTGCACCACTATTAGTTATTGGGGCACTTGCGTTTGCAAATTATGTTCCATTTAGTATGTTTGATAGATTTACAGTTCTACCAATTCAAATTTTTAATTGGATGAGTAGGCCACAAGAAGAATTTCAGTATGTAGCAGCAGCTGGGATGATTGTTTTGTTAGGTTTGTTGCTATTTATTAATATATTTGTTTTATGGTTACGAAATCGAAAATAAGTTGGAAGTGGATGAAAGGGGAATTCAAATGGTAGCAACAGTAGTAAATGTACAGGTGAAAAACGAAGAGAAAATCGAGACTGCGCCAAAGAAGGTAGTATTTGATACGAAAAACTTAAATTTATGGTATGGGGAAGACCATGCTTTAAAAGATATTAATTTAAGTATTCATGAGAATGAAGTTACAGCCATTATCGGTCCAAGTGGCTGTGGTAAATCAACTTACTTAAAAACATTAAATCGCATGGTAGAATTAGTACCGATTGTTCGAACTACAGGTGTAATTGAATATAGAGAACGCAATATATTTGATAAATCATATCCAGTTGAAGAATTAAGAACGCATGTAGGAATGGTGTTCCAAAAGCCAAATCCATTTCCAAAATCTATTTATGAGAATGTAGCATACGGTCCAAAAATCCATGGTATTCGTGACAAAAAGACATTAGATGAAATTGTTGAAAAAAGTTTACGTGGAGCAGCGATTTGGGATGAGTTAAAAGATCGTTTGCACGATAATGCATACGGTTTATCTGGTGGACAGCAACAGCGTCTATGCATCGCACGCTGCTTAGCTATTGAGCCAGACGTTATTTTAATGGATGAGCCAACATCGGCATTAGACCCAATTTCAACATTAAAAGTAGAAGAATTAATTCAAGAGCTAAAGAAAGATTTTAGTATTGTTATCGTAACGCATAATATGCAACAAGCAGCGCGTATTTCAGACAAAACAGCTTTCTTCTTAAGCGGGGAAGTTGTGGAGTATACAGATACAAACAAATTATTTACGACTCCTTCAGATAAGCGTACAGAAGATTATATTACAGGTCGCTTTGGTTGATATCGTTTCAAAGCTAAGAGCAAATGCCCTCTTAACAGAGGGCATTTCTTATTTTATCTTACTGTTAATAGAGAACTAATACTTCTCCTTATCTTAAGGTTTATTACAAGCGCAAGAGGCTATGTAGGAGATTTACCCCGCTATTTGCGGGCAGTAAGACCCCCACCTTAAAATTTAGCGAAAGCAAAGAAGTTAGGGAGGGGATCTTGCTGCCTATCAAATCCCGATTGATGAGGGTTGATTAAAGTTTCACTTTTATATAATGGCACATAATATTGAGGGGGAAGAAAAATGGTAAGAGAACAGTTTCAAGGTGATTTAAAAGCGTTACAGCAAAAGGTGATCGAGCTTGGAGAATTAGCAAATGCGGCTTTATTGATTGCTATGGAAGGTCTGCATACAAGGGATGTAGAGAAAGCGTTAGAGGTCATTGATGGTGATTACCGCATGGATAATTTAGAAGAGGAAATAAACGATCTTGCGCTTATGCTCATTACGAAGCAGCAACCTGTAGCAAGTGACTTAAGAAGGATTTTTATTTCAATTAAAACAGCGACAGATTTAGAGCGTATTGCAGATCATGCTGTTAATATTGCAAAGGCTACAATTCGTCTTGGGGAAAAAGAAGTGGCTGTTAGTTTGCACAACCTGGATGAAATGTTTGCGGTTGCAAATGAGATGTTGCATTTAGCGTTAGAAGCATATGAACAAGAAAATTTAACTTTTGCGAAACAAATTGCTGAAATGGATGATTCCGTTGATGAAATATATGGAAAAGCAATTCGTGAGTTTATATCTTCGGTTCCAGAACAACCAGAAGCAATTACGCAAATTACACAATTATCATTTGTCGCGAGATATATTGAGCGTGTAGCAGATCATATTACAAATATTGCTGAAAATGTCTTTTATTTAGTAAAAGGAAAGCATTATTTATTGAATGAGTAGGAATTAAAGTAGGTGATGGGAAATCACCTACTTTTTTTAGTCAAAACATGACAAAAAAAGCTCGTTGTTTCCTTTAGTTTATGATGATAAGATGTATCATAATGTAATGGGAAAATTAGTATATATGTTGGTCGTTAATAAGTATTATTTAACAATTAATAGTAAGCGCTTTCTTGTTGTTTGAAATGTACGTTTTTATAGGTGAGAAATTTAATTATATGGTCTTCTAAATGAGGATTTGTTTAACTAATCAAGTTTATGCTGCTAGTTCATGTGGGATAGGGAATATACATATGGTATATGAAGTTACTGAACATTATATAAGTGGAGGCTGAAGTATATGAAGGGGGTTATTTTAGCTGGAGGAAAAGGAAGACGCCTTAGACCATTAACATGTAATACTCCAAAGCCGATGTTACCATTATTAGAAAAACCAGTTTTAGAATATAATATTGAGTTATTACGCCAGCATGGTATTCGTGAAATTGCAATTACTGTTCAATATATGAGTACGACCATTAAGCAATATTTTGGTGACGGTAGTAAATGGGGAGTTAACTTGTATTATTTTGAAGACTCTCCTCCGCTTGGCACAGCAGGGAGTATTAAACAAGCAGAACAATTTTTAGATGAAACATTTGTTGTGATAAGCGGGGATGCATTAACTGACTTTCAATTATCAGAAGGAATTAGGTTTCATGAACAAAAGAAAAGAATGGTAACAATGTTTGTGAAAGAAGTAGAAAATCCGCTCTCATTTGGATTGGTTGTAATAAATAAAGACCAGGAGGTTACACGATATATAGAAAAGCCGGGCTGGAATGAGGTAGTATCTAATGTTGTGAATACAGGCATATATATTATGGAGCCAGAAATCTTTTCTTACATACCGCCTAGACAATTTTGTGATTTCAGTCATGATGTGTTTCCGTTATTGGCAAACAAAAATGTATTATTCGCATATTTGTCAGAAGGTTATTGGTTAGATATCGGCACATTTAATCAATATCGACAAGCACAATTTGATTTGTTAACGAAAAAGTTACAAGTACCTATTCCTTATACGGAAGTATTACCGATGGTATGGATGGGAGAAGGGGTGACGATTGGTAAAGGGACGAAAATTCATGGCCCCTCTTTTATTGGAGAAGGAGTAAAGATTGGTACAGGAGCTGTAATTGAGCCATATTCTATTATTGGGAAAAATAGTATCGTTTCAAGTTATTCTCATCTTCAAAAAAGTATTGTTTTTGCGAATGCCCACATTGGGAAGTATTGTGAACTATTAGAAACGACAATAGGAGAGCGTACAATAGTTGAAGATGATGTTACACTGTTTCAAAAAAGCGTTGTAGCGGATCACTGTCATATCGGGAGAAGTACGGTAATTAAGCAAAAAGGAAAAGTATGGCCTTATAAGGCGATTGATAGTCATTCGATAGTAGGAGCGGCTGGTATTCAAGAGAGTGAAATGAGTGCAGGGTGGTTACAAAAAAGCCGCATTGTAGGAAGAGGGAATGTTGAAATTACTCCCCAGTTTATCGTGAAGATTGCGATGGCGTATGGTTCTCTTTTTAAAAAAGGAGAAAGTATATTAATTGGAAGTCAAGAAAATATAGAAACAACCTCTTATAAAAATTTATTTTTACATGCTATTCATGGTATAGGGATTCATACGATGGAATGTAAAGAAATGAACGAGTCACTTTTTCAATATAGTGTTCATCATTTGCAATGTGCAGGTGGTGTTTTCATTCAAGTGGAGAATGAGAATGAGATTGTTATAAAGTTATACGGTCAAGCTGGCATGCCGTTAACGTATAAGCAGCAAAAAGAGATAGAACAAGTATATATGTCCGAATTGTTTTATTACGTGATGGAGAAAGAAATGGGGCGTAATAAGCTGGTTCATGTTTCTATGAATGAGTATATAGAAGTTATATTGGAGCATATTGATATCGAGAAAATACAGATGCAGAAGTTTCATCTTCTTATTAATAAGAGAAATGATACGTTGCAACATTTACTTATGCTCTTTCTGCAAAGACTTGGTTGTACAGTTACATGGATTTATGCAAGCGAACAAAAAGATCATGTGAAAGCTTTGATGAAATCAAGTAAAGCGAATATGGCTCTTATATTTTCTGAGCAAGGAAATCATTTCGAGTTATACGATAAACATAGTAATATTTACCAAGGTACAGATTTGGAAGAGGTAGATATTCCAGATTTCTTACTCGAATCGACAGGAAATATTTACCCAATGTCTTTGAAGTTAGGGGAATGTTATCTTCTATTTTATACGCAGGATGAAAGAAAGGCGTTTCAAGTAAGGTGGAAGCGAGATATTTTATATCGGATTGGAAAATTATTTGAGCTAATAGCATTGCAAGGAAAAACGTTTCTCAGCATAGTGGAGCAATCACCTCCGCTCTATTTACTTTATGATGAAGTGGTATGTTCATGGAATGAAAAAGGGGAAATTATGAGGAAATTATTGGATGATATAGAAAGGAAGGGAGAAGGTATATTTGAAGGAGTACAGTTCAAATATACTGAAAAAGAGTGGTCTTATATCGTTTCTGACACAAAACAACCAAAATTTTTGGTGTATTCACATGCTAGAAACCCAGTAATAGCAAGGGAAAACATGAAAAATCTTATAGAAAAAATTAGACAATATCAAAAGGTGTAGAATTTTTATTTTAAAAGTGGTATTATAGTATAGTCTGATTTAAGTTATTAGTACTGGAGGGAAATAAGAATGCGTGTGAATATTACTCTAGCATGTACAGAATGCGGAGATCGTAACTATATCTCAAAGAAAAATAAACGTAACAACGCTGAGCGTATCGAGCTTAAAAAGTATTGCAAGCGTGACAAGAAGTCTACGTTACACCGTGAAACAAAGTAAGCAGTAGGAATATTTTCCTACTGTTTCTTTTTTTTATTCGATTCCTATGTTAAAAGTGATACACTATCAGCATAGAGTAAAGTGTCACTGTAAGGGGGAGAGTGTGTGAAAGCAGAGAAAGTACGTTTGCGTAAACAAATAATAGAACACATGAATTCTTTATCAGAAGAACAGTATACAACTTTATCAGAACAGATTGCATTTTCGTTGTATGCGGAAAAAGAGTGGGTTGAAGCTAAAACAATTGGAATTACTCTTTCAATGGAAAATGAAGTGAATACATATCCTATTATCGAAAAAGCTTGGGAAGAAGGAAAGAAAGTTGTAGTTCCTAAGTGTAATAAAGGAACAAGAACGATGTCTTTCCGGCAAATTAATAATTTTGATCAATTAGAAACGGTGTATATGAATTTACGTGAACCGATTCCCGGGCTTACGGAAGAAGTGAATATGGATGAAATTGATCTTCAAATTGTCCCAGGCGTAGCTTATACAGAACGAGGAGAGCGAATTGGGTACGGCGGTGGCTATTATGATCGTTATCTCGTGCATTATAAAGGGAAAACGCTATCATTAGCGTATGATTTTCAAATGGTAAAACACATTCCGGTAGAGCCATTTGATAAAAATATAGAAAAAATTATTACAGAAAAAGGAACAATGCTTACAAATAAGCTTGTATAGACAAATAAAAATTGACGAGACTTTTTCTTCTTGATTATAATAAAATATGTGAACGTTTTCTTATTATAATTTTTTATAGTAAGTGAGCATAGAGGGTGATGAAATGGTATCTATTTATGATATTCAGCAATTGCTAAAGAAATTTGGTACGATTATTTATACGGGAGATCGAATTGCTGATTTACAATTAATGCAAGATGAATTGCGTGAATTAAATCAATCACAGCTAATCGATCCACAAGACTATCAAACAGCTTTATTTTTATTGAAGCAAGAAATTCAAAAAGAGCTAAATAAGAATTAGATAAAGGTAGGTAAGCAACATGGAAGAGAAATGGTTAGTTGGTGTTGACCTTGGTGGTACAACGATTAAATTAGCATTTATTAATGTATACGGTGAAATTTTACATAAGTGGGAAATCCCTACGAATACAGGTGAGCAAGGAAAACATATTACACTTGATGTTGCGAAAGCAATTGATAAAAAGCTAGAAGAATTAGGCGAATTGAAGAGCAAGTTAATTGGTATTGGTATGGGAGCTCCTGGTCCTGTACATGTGGCGTCTGGAATGATTTATGAAGCGGTTAATTTAGGATGGAAAAACTATCCGCTAAAAGATTTATTAGAAGTAGAAACAGGATTACCTGTTGTTATTGATAATGATGCAAACTTAGCAGCGCTTGGTGAAATGTGGAAAGGTGCTGGTGAAGGTGCAAAAGATTTAATCTGTATGACACTTGGTACGGGCGTTGGTGGTGGTGTAATCGCCAATGGTGAGATTGTACACGGCGTGAGTGGTGCTGCTGGTGAGATTGGACATATTACAGTCGTTACAGAAAATGCTTTCCCATGTAATTGCGGAAAGTCTGGTTGCTTAGAAACAGTAGCATCTGCGACAGGTATTGTACGTGTTGCTATGCAAAAAATACAAGAGACTAATAAAGAGAGCATGTTGCGTTCTATGTTAGCTGAAGAAGGACGTATTACATCAAAAGATGTCTTTGAAGCACTTGGACAAGGTGATGAATTAGCAGGTGAAGTAGTAGAAAAAGTAGCCTCTTATTTAGGATTAGCTGTAGCGAACCTTTCTAGTACATTGAACCCAGAGAAAATTGTTATTGGTGGAGGCGTGTCTAAAGCTGGAGATGCGCTATTAGAACCAATTCAACGCTATTTCGAGCAATATGCTTTCTCACGTGCTGTAAAGAGCACGAAGTTAGCTATTGCAACACTTGGTAATGATGCAGGTGTTATCGGAGGAGCTTGGCTTGTAAAAAAGCACAAATACGAAGCGAAGATGATATAAGTTGTGAAATATGAAAAGAGGAAGGGGGAGCCCTTCCTCTTTTTGTGTGAAATCTCGATGAAGAATAAAGTGTAAACGAATTAAGCTGCTGGTGGATACCCGTTATATAGAACAGTCATGATTGTAAACCATCCGAAAACGAGTACAGTTGCAATTGCAAAGCCGCTCGCGAAAAAGTTTTTTTCACGAAGTGTTCTAAGCGTAGCAAATACAGCTAACAGAGTGACAAGTGTAAAAATAATAACAAGGCCCATACAATATCCTCCTCTGTCTACCCATTTCTTATTATGAGTTTTTGGAATATTTACTCTTTTATATTGTACATGTTTTAAAAATGATTGTCGAGATAGCATCCTTTCTTTTCCTCAGAGAAAGAAATGTTGTATCATTAAAAGTAAGTTTAATAACTGGAGGAGATTTTCATATGAAATGGATACAAATGCCGTTAGGCCCATTACAAACAAATGCTTATATTTTAATGAACGATCAAAAAGAGTGCATTATCTTTGACCCTGGTCATGAAGGTGAAAAGCTCGTTACATATGTACAAGAAGAACAATTAAAACCATTGGCTGTTTTATTAACACATGCTCACTTTGATCATATCGGTGCTGTTGATGCGGTAAGAGACGCTTTTCATATTCCTGTGTACGTACATAAAGAAGAAGCAGATTGGTTAGGAGATGCAACTGTAAACGGCTCTCAAATTTTTATGATGAACCGCAGTATTACAGCAAAACCAGCGGATCATATTATTGATGCAGAAGGTACATTAACAATTGGATCATTTAATTTTGAAATTTTTGAGACACCAGGACATTCTCCAGGAAGTATTTCTTATTATAGTAAAGAGGCGAATGCTGTATTCTCAGGAGATGTATTGTTCCAAATGAGCATTGGAAGAACAGATTTACCTGGTGGAAGTTTCGCTGAATTAATTGGAAGTATTGAAGAGAAATTATTTGTATTACCAGATGAAACAGCGGTTTTATGTGGACATGGTCCAGAAACAAGCATTGGCTTTGAAAAAGAAAATAATCCGTTTTTACAATAAGGAGTCATTATGGGAATGGAGCTCATTTTAAGAGAATGGATGGGGAAAGAAAAGGATTATTCAATTTCATATAGTACGTATATGAACCTTGTATTGTATACAGAAGGTCATGGATATTATATGAAAGAACGTGAAAAGATTGGAAGACAAGGGGATTTTTTTACAAGTAGCAACGTATCCTCTGTGTTTGCAAAAACTTTTGCTAAACTTTTTATTCGTCTTGTTGAAAATGGTGAAGTTGCTCCGAATATTTGTGAAATTGGCGGAGGAACAGGGAAGTTTGCCTATGATGTTTTACAAGAATGGAAGCAAGTATCTCCAAAAACCTTTATTGATTTAAACTATTCAATGATTGAAGTGAGCCCCTTTCATAGAAAATTACAGCAGGAGCACCTTGGCTCATTTTCTAATGTATCGTACTATACCTCCTATAGTGAAATGGGAGATTCTTTCGAGGGAATTCTTTTTTCGAATGAGTTGTTTGATGCATTTCCTGTTGAAATAATTGAGAAAAGAAATGGTATGTTGTATGAAGTACGTATTACATATACAGAGGAAGGAAACCTTTCAGAAGTATGTAGGCCGTTAGATAAAAGAATTGGTCGCTATTTATTAAAATATAATATTCATATTGCTGAAGGGCAACGTTTTGAAGTACCAATTGTGATGGAGGAGTATATAAAAGAAATTGCGAAATGGTTTCAAAAAGGTATATGTATTACAGTTGATTACGGATACACAAAAGAAGAATGGATGCATCCAGCACACCGTGAAGGAAGTTTGCGAGGGTATTATCAGCATAAGCTAATACGTAACCCACTAGCGCATCCAGGTGAAATGGATCTTACTACTCATATTCATTGGGACGAGCTAAAGGAGATGTTTAGTATGCAAGGAATGAGTGCAGTATGGCATAAGAAACAATCTGAGTTCTTGTTAGCTGCAGGGATATTAGAACAGCTTACGAGCCATCAAGATATGAATCCTTTTTCTGAAACGCAAAAACAAAATCGAGCCGTTCGTTCTATGATTTTGAATGGAGGAGTAGGGAGTGCATTTGATGTTGTTATACATACAAAAGATATGCAACATTTACATTTGGATCGGTATGTAACAATATAAAAAACAAGACACAGTATATACTGTGTCTTGTTTTTTAATACGACTTATGTAGTATTATATATTTCCTCTCATGATATATATTTATATTAAAGATATGAGATGAAAAATATAGAATACGTTCTTTTTCTTCGATTATTAGTCCCTAACCTAATAATACGCGAACGAGTTGAATGATTGTTTCATTCTCTACTTTGTAATAAATTTCCAATCCTTTTCTTTCACTAGAAACGATTTTAGCGCTTTTTAATTTTGCTAAATGCTGTGAAATTGTAGATTGTGGCATGTTTAAGCCAGTATACATTGTAGAAACGTTGCTTGGACCGCGCTCGATTAATCCTTTTACGATACATAAACGAACAGGATGAGCTAGCACTTTTAATAATTCTGCATTACTTTCATATAGTTCTAATTCTTTTTGAAAGGTTTCTAACATGTTCTTTTCCACCTCCGTGTGAGCTATTATACCATACTATACATACCAAAAATTTAAAGAAAAGAAAATAGTTGTTGCAGAAAAAAAGTCCTAAAGTAAAGAAATTGTAAGAAAAGAGACCCTGATGTAAATAAAATAGGTAAATTAGCATGTTTTTGTAAAATGACATTTTTGGGTGAAAATTTCGATGCGTTTTAAAAATTGAAAGATATAGATATATTTGTAACACAATTTTATCATGATTTTCTTATTCTTTCAAATGAATATACGAAATTTTTAAAATAATATGACAAAGGAATTATAATGATATATATAGAATATAAAACAGGTTAAAAGAAAAGAAGCTGAATGTAATTCGCTTCTTTATGGTGATAATGAAATATTTGCTTACAGCTGATAAATCTTAGGATGATCAAGTCATTAGTCATTTATTCTAAAATTCATCTTTTAGCAACGTTAAAAACCTGTGATTCCATATGTTCTCATAAAAATCAATTGTCTCTTTTGCGGACATAAAAGGATTATTCAACGTAGAGGTTGTTTTCTGTACCATAAAGTTTTCGTATCCTAGTCCGTGGGCAAACTTAATCGTAGCATCCATACAGTACTCTGTTTGGGCGCCACAAAATTCAATGCAATTTACAGATAATTGATCTAAAATTTCTTTTAAGTTTGTTTTATAAAATGAATTTGCATGTGTTTTTCTTACAAAAAAATCTTGTTCTTGAACATCTAAATCGGTATGAATAGCCCAAAGTTCTTTCTCGGGTACTAAATCATCATCACAATGTTGAACAAAAAGGATTGGTTTATTTAATTTTCTGTATGAATAAATTCTTTTATTTACTTTTGTTAGTAAGTTCTGTAAATCAAATAAATGCTCCTCGCTATAACATACGCCATTTTGTAAATCGATAACGATTAAAATATCTGAACAAATATCCATTATTTTCACCCCTTTTTATTTCTTAATATATCAATTAATCCATTATTTAGAAATAGATGATATACTTTTATTTTTTTATGGACTATAAGAAAAGAAGAAATTCAAATGAATATAACTAAAACGCAGAAAAAGAAGATATGAAAACCTAATCTCATATCTTCTTTTTCTCTATGCATTTACAGGTTCTTCTACATAAGAAAGGGCATTTTCAAAATCGGATATTAAATCGTTAACATTTTCAAGACCGACTGATAACCGAAGTAATGAATTAGAGATTCCTCTTTCATCACGAGCTTCTTGCGACAGTGCTGCATGTGACATTTTTGCTGGATAAGAAAGAATTGACTCTACAGCTCCTAAACTAACTGCAAAAACAGGTAATTTTACTTTTGATAAAAATTGGCGGAGTGCATCTTCTGACTGCAAAGTAAACGATAAGACCGCTCCAGCTGATGTTGCTTGAGATTGTTGAATATCAAATCCGAGATGTGTTTGTAATCCCGGATAATAGACATTTTGTACTTTAGCGTGCTCTTGTAAATAATGTGCGATTTTATTGGCATTTTTAACTGAATGCTCGAGGCGTACGTGCAATGTTTTTAGACCGCGAAGTACGAGAGAACAATCTTGAGGTCCTAAAATAGCACCGAATGCATTTTGTAAAAATCCAAGCTTTTGAGCGAGTTCTGCATCTTTTACTACTGCTAATCCGGCAGTAACATCACTATGACCAGCAATAAATTTTGTAGCACTATGAAGAACGACATCAGCTCCAAGTTCAAGTGGTTTTTGGAATAGTGGTGTCAAAAATGTATTATCAACAAAAGTAAGAGCGCCAATAGATTTTGCGAGTTTAGAAACCTCGCGAATATCTGTCACTTTTAAAAGTGGGTTAGAAGGTGTTTCTACATAAAAGAGCCTTGTATTTGGTTTCATGTTTTGTTTTATTTCTTCTAAATTGGTCATATCAACAAATGTATGTGAAACACCGTAACGGGAGAGTACCTCAGTTATCACTCGGTAAGTGCCTCCGTACACATCTTCTGAAATGAGTACGTGATCACCTTGTGAAAGAAGGAGGAATGCAGTGGAAATCGCTGCAATGCCTGATGCAAAGGCGAATCCTTTTGTTCCGCCTTCTAATAAAGCAATGATATCTTCAAGAGCTTCACGAGTTGGATTTCCTGACCGGCTATAGTCATATTTTCCGAACGTATCTACATCAAACTGGTGAAAAGTTGATGTGTTATAAATAGGAACGTTCACAGCTCCTGTTTGCGAGTCATGTTTATATTGGTTGTGTAGTAAGAGTGTATCTATAGAATAGCTCATATTCTTACACCTTCTTTTACGAGTTTAATGGCTTGCTTTAAGTCTTGAATTAAATCGTTACTATTTTCAATGCCAACTGAGAATCGAAGAAGACGATTGCATACGCCGTTTGCTGTTCTAATTTCTTCAGGAATATCAGCATGTGTTTGCGTTGCTGGATAAGTCATTAAACTTTCTACACCACCAAGACTTTCGGCAAATGTAATTAAGGATAAAGATTGTAAGAATGGATTAATCCAAGCTTCATCTTTAAGGCGGAATGAAATCATGCCGCCTCTTCCTGGATAAAATACATCTGTCACCCCGTCTTCATCATTTAAATACGCAACAACTGCTTTCGCATTTTCTTCATGTTGTCTCATGCGAAGCGCTAACGTTTTCATACCGCGAATTAATAACCATGAGTCAAATGGGCTTAAAACTGCACCTGATGCATTATGATAATGAGCGATTTCCTCGCAAAGTTCCTTTCCTTTTGCAACGACAAGCCCGCTTAGTACATCGTTATGTCCCCCTAAATATTTCGTTGCGCTATGAAGTACAATGTCAGCACCTTCTGTTAATGGTTGCTGTATATAAGGTGTGTAGAATGTGTTGTCTACAATAAGAAGTAGTCCGTGCCTTTTCGCTACAGTTGCGACAGCAGCAATATCAGTAACTTGCATTAATGGATTAGTTGGAGTTTCTATGAAAATAGCCTTCGTTTCAGTTGTGATAGCTTGCTCAATTTGTTTAATAGACTGTGTATTTACGTATCTACATCGAACATTCCACTTTTTTTCATGCTCAGAAAATAATCGATACGTTCCCCCGTATAAATCTTCAGATACAATAAGTTCGTCTCCAGAGCGGAATAGAGAAAGGACGAGGAGAACAGCCGCCATCCCTGAACTACAGGCATAACCTTGTTCGCCATATTCTAAGTCTGCGATCGCCTGTTCTAAAAGACCGCGAGTTGGATTGCCAGTTCGTGAATAGTCAAAGCCAGTAGATTTACCAATTCCTTCGTGGCGATAAGCGGTTGAGAAATAAACTGGTGGATTAACCGTTCCAGTTGTAGTTTCACTACGATTTCCGATTTGTGCTAGTTTTGTTTCGATTGTTGACATGTGAAAATTCCTCCTTTTTAAATTGAAACATTAAGTGAATATAAAATAAAAAAAGCCTTCTAAGAAGAAGGCTTTCGGTTTGAATAGAGTCTTCTTCTCATCTGTCAAATCTTTCACAATTTGCTGGAATTAGCACCTTATTAACAAAATGTTAATGGTTGCTGAGGCGTCACAGGGCCAGTCCCTCTACCTCTCTAGATAAGAATGTTCGTATGAAATTTTTATTATGTTTTTAACTTTACAATAAAAGATAATTGAATTGCAACTTTATTTTAAATAATTTTTATTTTTCCGCAAGTGTCATTGACTTTTAATTTTGTGCATGCTAAATTTATTAAAAAATTAACAAACATTGTTAAAAGGGGAACGCATTTCCTTTTAGCTACATAAATAAAATAATAAAGACAACTCTTATTGAGAGCGGTGGAGGGAAAGGCCCTGTGAAACCCGGCAACCTTCAAACGAAATGTTTGAAACGGTGCTAATACCTGCAAAACGAATGTTTTGCATAATAAGAGGAGGAACAATTATGTCCCCCTCTTCAAAGTGAAGAGGGGGTTTTTATATTGAT
The DNA here is from genome assembly GCF_001563515.1 of Bacillus sp. JH7. Lineage (NCBI taxonomy): Bacteria > Bacillati > Bacillota > Bacilli > Caryophanales > Bacillaceae > Bacillus > Bacillus sp. JH7. The sequence continues at coordinate 579,330 of NZ_LPUS01000001.1, forward strand.
AGAAATGAGGGAGATTCGTGAAATTACTAGATTTATTATCAAAAGGAATTGTAATAGGTGATGGTGCGGTTGGAACGTTATTGCATTCACATGGTTTGCAAAGTAGCTTTGAAGAATTGAACGTATCTGATCCAGATCTAATTATATCCATTCATAAACAATATGTAGCTGCTGGAGCAGATGTAATTCAAACGAATACGTATGGAGCAAATGAGGCGAAATTACGTATGTATGGTTTAGAAAATCAAGTTACAAAAATTAATAGAGCGGCAGTGAAATTGGCGAAAGCATCTGTGACAGATAAAAATGCAATTTTAGGAACAATTGGTGGTATGAAACATATCGGAGCTGTTACAACGACTGATATGGAAAGGGAGTTTATGTTACTTGAACAGGCGGGGGCTTTACTAGAAGAACAGGTTGATGGATTACTATTAGAAACTTTTTATGATGAATTTGAATTACTTCATGCTGTTAAAGTGTTGCGTAAGCAAACGAATATTCCGATTGTTGCGCAATTAGCGTTACATGAAGCAGGTACGACTCAAAATGGAAATGATGTCAATGAAATATTAAAGCAGTTTATAGATTACGGTGCAAATGTTGTTGGATTGAATTGTCAACTGGGGCCGCTTCATATGACGGAAGCTTTCAAAATGATATCGATTCCGCAAAATGGCTATTTATCAGCATACCCAAATGCAGGTCTCCCGAATTATGTAGAGGGACGTTACGTATATGAGGGAAGTCCAGCTTATTTTGAAGCAATGACACCGAAATTTATTGAGCAAGGTATTCGGTTATTGGGTGGCTGTTGTGGTACGACTCCAGAACATATTCAAAGTATGAAGCGCGCTGTTGCGAATATTACCCCTGTAATCGAAAAAGAAACGATTCAAAGGCCAAAAGTCGTTCATACGCATGAGAAACGTTCGAAGGCTCACGTCACTCTAGCAGAGAAAGCAAAAAAACAAACGACAGTTGTAGTGGAATTAGATCCACCGAAAACGTTAGATACACAGCGTTTTTTTGAAGGAGCAAGAGCGTTAAAAAGAGCGGGAGCAGATGCTATTACTCTAGCAGATAATTCATTAGCATCGCCTCGTGTCTCTAATATGGCGATGGGTGCGTTATTAACGAAGCATGATATCCCAGTATTGACGCATTTAACGTGTAGAGATCATAACGTCATTGGACTACAATCTCATTTGTTAGGTTTATCGGCGTTAGGGATGGAAGAAGTGTTAGCTTTAACTGGTGATCCAGCGCGCGTTGGTGATTTTCCCGGTGCCACTTCTGTATATGATTTATCCTCTATTGAGCTTATTAAAATGATTAAAGAAATGAACGATGGACGTTCAATTTTAGGGAAATCAATTGGACCGGCGACAAGGTTTTCTGTAGGCGGCGCATTTAATCCTCACGTGAGGCACTTAAAAGCAGCGGTTAAGCGAATGGAACGAAAAATAGATGCTGGAGCGGAGTATTTTTTAACTCAGCCAATTTACGATATCAAGTTAATTGAAGAAGTGTATGAAGCGACAAAGCATTTGGAACAACCTATTTTTATTGGAATTATGCCGTTAGTAAGTAAGCGGAATGCAGATTTTCTTCATTTTGAGGTGCCGGGTATTACTCTTCCTGAAGAAATAAGAGAGAGAATGGATGGACATGAAACGAAAGAGGCAGCAATTGAGGAAGGGATTCGCATTTCACAAGAATTGGTCGACGCAGCGATGAAATATTTTAATGGTATTTATCTTATTACACCATTTTTAAAGTATGAAATTACAGAACATCTTGTTAAATATGTAAGAGAAAAGCAAGAAGTGAAAGAAGGTATTAATTGATGAAGTGTATAGAAGAAAAATTGAAAAATAGCATTTTAATATTAGATGGTGCAATGGGGACAATGATTCAGCAAGAGGATTTAACTGCTGAAGATTTCGGAGGAGAAGAGTACGAGGGCTGTAATGAATATTTAGTGGAAACAAGACCAGACGTTATTTTAAAGATTCATAAAGCTTATATTGAAGCTGGAGCGGATATTATTGAAACAAATACATTTGGGGCAACGAATATTGTACTAAGTGATTATGAGCTGTCTCATTTAGATGAAGAACTAAATGAAAAGGCAGCACTTTTGGCGAAGCAAGCTGTTAAAGAAAGCGGGAATGAAGTATATGTTGCGGGAGCGATGGGACCAACAACGAAAGCAATTAGTGTTACTGGTGGTGTGACTTTTGAAGAATTGATTGAGGCTTATACAAGGCAGGCACGAGGATTATTAAAAGGAGAAGTTGATGTATTACTCGTTGAGACGAGTCAAGATATGCGTAACGTGAAAGCAGCTTATATTGGAATTCAAGCTGCTTTTGAAGAACTGAAAAAAACGGTTCCTATTATGATTTCAGGTACGATTGAGCCAATGGGAACGACTCTGGCTGGGCAAACAATTGAAGCTTTTTATTTATCAGTAGAACATATGAAACCATTATCTGTTGGGTTAAACTGTGCGACTGGTCCGGAGTTTATGAGGGACCATATTCGTTCACTATCTGATTTATCGGAGTGTTACATTTCTTGTTATCCAAATGCAGGTCTTCCTGATGAAGATGGACATTACCATGAATCTCCATCTTCTCTTGCTGAAAAGGTGAAGCGATTTGCTGAAGAAGGGTGGGTTAATATTATTGGTGGTTGTTGTGGCACGACACCAGAACATATAAAAGCAATGAAATCCGCGCTAGCATCTCTTAAGCCTCGTGACCATCATGAGAGAGAAGGACATGGAATTAGTGGATTAGAAGCACTGCAATATGATGAGTCTATGAGACCGTTATTTGTAGGTGAAAGAACGAATGTTATTGGGTCACGTAAATTTAAACGATTAGTAGCAGAAGGGAAATTTGAAGAGGCTGCTGAAGTGGCAAGAGCGCAAGTGAAGAAAAATGCTCATATTATTGATATTTGTATGGCAGATCCTGATCGCGATGAAATAGAAGATATGGAAAACTTCTTAGCAGAAGTTACGAAAGTTTTAAAAGTACCGATTATGATTGATTCAACAGATGAAAATGTGATGGAGCGAGCTCTTACTTATATTCAAGGAAAAGCTGTTATTAATTCAATTAATTTAGAAGATGGAGAAGAACGATTTAAAAAAGTGACACCGCTTCTTCAGAAGTATGGTGCTGCTATAGTTGTAGGAACAATTGATGAAGACGGTATGGCGGTTAGTGCGGAGCGAAAGATAGAAATTGCGAAAAGAAGCTATGAATTACTTACAAAGAAGTATGGGATACGCCCGTCAGATATTATTTTTGATGCACTTGTGTTTCCGGTAGGGACAGGTGATGAAGAATATATTGGTTCAGCAGCAGCAACTATAGAAGGAATTCGCCTTATTAAAGAAGCGTTACCAGAGTGTTTAACGATTTTAGGGGTAAGTAACATATCATTTGGTTTACCACCGGCTGGACGTGAGGTATTAAATTCAGTCTTTTTATATCATGCTACGAAAGCAGGGTTAGATTACGCGATTGTGAATACGGAAAAATTAGAACGCTATGCGTCGATTCCAGAGGAAGAAAAACGCCTTGCAGATGCACTACTGTTTGAAACGACGAAAGAGACGTTAGAAGAATTTACAAACTTTTACCGAGTTGCTAAAAAGAAAGATGTCGTTGTGCAAGAAACGTTAACGCTTGATGAAAGACTAGCAAATTATATTGTAGAAGGTACGAAACAAGGATTACAAGAGGATTTAAGTCTTGCACTTGAAGAAGGAAGAAAACCTCTTGATATTATTAACGGTCCGCTTATGACAGGGATGGATGAGGTAGGACGACTATTTAATAATAATGAACTTATTGTTGCTGAAGTATTGCAAAGTGCCGAAAGTATGAAAGCTGCTGTAAGCTATTTAGAGCCACATATGGAATCTAGTGATAGTGCGAAAAAAGGGAAAGTATTATTAGCAACTGTAAAAGGTGACGTGCATGATATTGGGAAAAATCTCGTTGAAATTATTTTAGCAAATAACGGATATGAGATTATTAATTTAGGAATTAATGTACGTTCGGATCGAATTGTTCAAGAAGTACAAGAAAAGAAACCGGATATTATAGGCCTTTCCGGTTTATTAGTAAAATCAGCGCAACAAATGGTAACGACTGCTGAAGATTTAAAAGCGGCAAATATTGATGTGCCCATTGTTGTAGGTGGTGCAGCGTTAACGAGAAAGTTTACAGATAATCGGATTTCACCATCATATAAAGGACTCGTTTGTTATGCGAGTGATGCGATGACGGGGCTCGATATTATTAATAAGCTTCAAAAAGAAGAAGAGCGTGAGAAGATGAAACAGGATAAAAAAGAACGTCATCTTCATATCGTAAAAAAAGAGGAGAAGAAAGTAGAAATTCCAGCAGTAATTGAGCCATTACCGAAGGCTGAAGTTATCGTGCCTGATTCAACAAAACGAATTGTATTACGCGATATTCCGGCCCTTCATCTCGCTCCATTTTTAAATAGACAAATGCTACTTGGGCATCACCTTGGATTAAAAGGAAATGTGAAGAAGCTTTTGAAAGAGGGAGATAAGAGAGCACATGAATTAAATGATTTAATAGATGAATTATTGCAGGAAGGACAATCTTGGTTAAAGCCGAAAGCAGTGTATCAATTTTTCCCAGCGCAAAGCGACGGACAAAACATTGTAATATATGATCCAGAAGATCATACGCGTGTTATAGAGCGTTTCACATTCCCTAGACAAGGAAAGGCTCCCTATCGTACTTTAGGTGATTATTTGCGCCCAATAGGAGATGAGATGGACTATGTTGCTTTCTTATCTGTTACGGTTGGGGAAGGAGTTCGGGACATTGCTGAAGAGTGGAAGGCGAAAGGTGATTACCTACGTAGTCATGCCATTCAATCGTTAGCGCTTGAATTAGCGGAAGGACTTGCTGAAAAAACACATATGCTCATTCGTGACCGCTGGGGCATTCCGGACTCACCTGAACTGACGATGGAAGAACGTTTCCGTACGAAATATAGAGGAATACGAGTGTCATTTGGTTATCCGGCGTGTCCAGAACTTGCAGATCAAGAAAAGCTATTTCGCTTAATTCATCCAGAGGAAATAGGTATTTCATTAACAGAAGGATTCATGATGGAGCCAGAAGCGTCCGTAACGGCTATGGTATTTTCTCACCCTGAGGCAAGATATTTTAGTGTATTATAGTCTAGAAGGGGGAGACGTATGAAGAAAATAGTCTTTACAGGTGGCGGTTCGGCAGGACATGTAACACCTAATTTAGCCATTATCCCATATTTACAGGAAGACAACTGGGATATCTCTTATATTGGTTCTCATCAAGGTATTGAGAAAACGATTATAGAAAAGGAAGGCATTCCCTACTATAGTATTTCGAGTGGAAAGCTACGTCGTTATTTTGATTTGAAAAATATAAAAGATCCTTTTCTTGTAATGAAGGGTGTTATGGATGCGTATGTAAGGATTCGAAGACTAAAACCAGATGTGATTTTTTCAAAAGGCGGTTTCGTATCTGTACCAGTCGTAATTGGAGGATGGCTAAATAGAGTACCAGTTTTATTACATGAATCTGATATGACACCAGGACTAGCAAATAAAATTGCGCTTCGTTTTGCTTCGAAAATATTTGTTACATTTGAAGAAGCAGCGAAACATTTACCGAAAGAAAAAGTAATATATACGGGATCTCCTGTACGTGAAGAAGTGCTGAAGGGAAATCGTGAAAAAGGTTTAGCGTTTTTAGGTTTTTCACGTAAAAAGCCAGTTATTACGATTATGGGAGGCAGCTTGGGCGCGAAAAAAATTAATGATACAGCTCGAGAAGCATTACCAGAACTTCTTAAAAAATATCAAATTGTTCACCTTTGCGGAAAAGGTAACCTTGACGAAAGTTTACAAAATAAAGAAGGATATAGACAATTTGAATATGTACATGGAGAACTGCCAGACATATTAGCGGTAACAGATTTTGTTATTTCACGCGCGGGCTCCAACGCAATTTTTGAATTTTTAACATTACAAAAGCCGATGGTTTTAATTCCATTATCGAAATTTGCAAGCCGTGGAGATCAAATATTAAATGCAGAGTCCTTTGAAAGGCAAGGGTATGCCTCCGTGTTATATGAAGAAGATGTAACTGTAAAATCTCTTATAAAGTATGTCGAAGAATTGAATCAAAATAATGAGAAGTATAAAACAGCACTAAAAAAATATAATGGAAAAGAAGCAATTAAAACAATCATTCAAAATATTTCAGAGGCATGATGAAACAATCATGCCTCTTTTAGTAGGGTGAAAGATTCCAAGAATTGATATTTTTATGTTACAATAAAGTGAAACTTTAATCAGTTGGGTTCATCCCACATCTAACTTCTTTACTGTTACTGAATTTTGAGGAGGGAGTCTTACTGCCCTCAAATAGCGGGATAACAAATGGGTTAATAGGGAAATTCCAATTAATGAGGCGTGAAAATACGAATGGATTAGGAGTGACTGTGTTGGAGCTAAGTCTCTATGAAAATACTGCACTTATTATATGCTTTGTGTTGTACGTTGGTAGTGTTATTGTTTATATTTCAAGGAAATTTTCGCAAGAAAGAGAGCTTGAAAAGTCAGAGATAACAGCTGAACTAGAAATGTTAGCTGATGAAAGTTATAAAAAACAAAAAATAAAAGAAGACCATGAAGCATCCCATCATTTAAACGCAAATAAGTTTTAAAGATGGGGATTTTTTTTGAAGTTGTTCTTTATTATAGCTATAACAAATAACGCTAAAAAGGAGTTTCCCCATACATAATGAAGGAGTGTATATAAATGAATTTTTATATCGCCTCAGGTTTCCAAAATAAACATCTTGTACATTCCGTAGCAAATGAACTGAAACATGCAGGATGGCACCATACATATGATTGGACCAAAAACGAAAGAGCAGCGAATGAAGAACAATTAAGAGAAATTGGTCAGGCAGAACGAAATGCTGTAAAAGAAGCGGATGTATTTTTACTTATATTAGATGGTGGAAACGGGAGCCATACAGAGTTTGGAATGGCGATTGCACTAGAGAAAACGATATATGTATATCATGCAGGAAACCCGCTCCAAACAACGTTCTATCACTTGCCAGAAATAAATATTTTTGAAGGAGATGTAGCTGAGTTTGCATCTTTTGTTATGAATCATGTGAAATAATAGTAACTACCTAAAAGGTTATAAAAGTGATCTTTTGGGTACAGTGATGATAAGAAACGTATATAAAGGAGTACATAATATGAAATTAGAAAATGGATGGGAAACGAGCTTTTTAGAAGTCGTACAAAATAGTGAATTTAAGAAAGAGGCACTTCTTAGTCAATTGCTTTGTCAGGATAGTGAAGAAGTAGAAGAGCTTGTGGATGATTACGGCTACGAAGAACTTGTTGAACGTGAACATGATGATGAGTTAGCTGAAATCTTAGGAGAAGAACTTTTTAGTGAGATGGAACGCCAAGTATTCTTATCTTCAAATCCAGAAGAAAAACTTATTTCATTCGTCAATGGATTAGGTTTTCATGTGCTAGATTGGATCGTTCTTCTTGAAACAGAATTTGGCATTGATAGTGCAATCTTTACATCAGATGCTGTGAAGTTGTTAGAAAAGCGTTTCAGACAGTTTCCATACATAGAGGACAAGACAATTTTTGATATGACATTTGGAGAATCGATGGATGTATTAGAATCTGTTACAGGATTACAACTAAAGGAAAAGATGAACGTATAATGAAAAAAGAACGTGATTGGATCACGTTCTTTTTTTACATAATAATAATTTTATCATCTAGTTTTGTCTGCCCGGTAAGAAGTGCGTTTAAATATTCCACTTTTCTTATACAAGCTTGTATATGTCTTTCAATCTCTTGTAACTCTGCTTGGTGATGCGTTTCAATTGGATGAATTTGTACGTTGAATTTTTCAAATTGACTACTATATGTTATTTCTGCATAGCCGCTCATAATATCGGTTTCGTTATGAAATAAAAATTGCTTCGTTTTGTCACAGAATGATACATCCTGAAAGCCATATACTTTTAATGCTTCAATTACTTTTTTAATCATTTTTGTATTCATTTTTTAACCCTCTTTACGAAGTTCTACTTATATATTATAACATAAAAAATTACATAGAAAGCGCTTCCAAGTGTATTTTATTATAAACTTTACGTTTCAATCACAAAAATGAAACAAAGAAAAAATAATTGTAAAGAAGGAAGGACTCTTTTATTGTTTCGTCATATATATAGAGAAATAGTGCAATGAAAGGAAATTTTCCGAGGTGGAGATCGTATTTCCAATTTGAGCGCAGTAAAAGAGGTGAGAATTTTGAACTTTGATATTGTAGGACAAAAAGCATATATAAAAGATGGACCGCATCGGAACCGAATTGGAATTGTAAAGAAAAACGAGACAAAATTAGCATCGCAGTTTGCTATTGTAATTGGAGAACAAATCATTGATGTAGAGCTAAAGGATATCGTGTTAGTTGGAGTAGACGTAGGACAATTTCATAAATGGTGCGAACAAAATGGTTATTTGTGAAAAGGACGGGCTGTGAGATAATGAAATATATTTGAGGAAAGAGGATATGTTATCATATTCTCTTTTTCTATGTTTCAGGAGGCGAAAATGAAATATAAAGAACAGGAGTTTACGTTGGAGTTAAAAGAGAACATTCAATGTATGGAGAAGGAAATAGAGCGAATATCACTTAAACTGCATAAAGAGTATGCGATTTATACATAGAAAAACACATGGAATTAGATATGGGATTTGCAAGAGAAAAAGAGAATCCCTTTGAGGTGGGTTATTATTCATCAGTTGCCATAGCTATATTAGATGAAGAAAAAGAGATGATTGAATTTCACTATATTCCAATTTGGAAATGCGAAAAAATCTTTTTAGGAATGTCAATTCAATCAAACATTTTTGGGAGTAAGAAAGTAGGGGAACTTGTTGATGAATCTTGTTATGAGATTGAGGAGGAGTTAAAAGAGCAACTAGAAGAATACTTGGAGTAAGAATTCTCAAGATAAAATCTATAAAGAGGGAACGGAATAAAAAAGACGCTAACATACAATTGTTAGCGTCTTTTTTTCATTATGAAGCAATTTCACCAGTTTTTGTATCATCTTGATTGTACGTATCTTGATCTAATTCACCAAGCCATTTACTTGAAATAAGACCTGCTGTCATAGAACCACTTACGTTAAGAGCTGTACGACCCATATCGATTAATGGCTCAACCGAGATAACTAGAGCAACAATACCGATTGGTAAGTTCATTGTAGATAGTACGATTAAAGCTGCGAATGTTGCACCGCCACCAACTCCGGCAACACCGAATGAGCTAATAGCAACAACAGCGATTAAAGTTAAAATAAATTGTGGTTGTAATGGATCAATTCCTACAGTTGGAGCGACCATCATTGCAAGCATTGCTGGATAAATACCTGCGCAACCGTTTTGTCCGATAGATACCCCAAATGAAGCTGCGAAGTTTGCAATTCCTTCGGAAATACCAAGCTTTTCTTTTTGAGCTTCAATATTTAATGGCATCGCACCAGCACTAGAGCGAGATGTGAATGCAAAAGTTAGTACAGGGAATACTTTTTTCAAATATTGAATTGGATTTAAACCAGACAATGCAATTAATAATAAGTGAATGATAAACATTACGATAAGTGCTACATAAGAGGCTAACACGAAGTTACCAAGCTTTAAAATAGCATTTATATCGCTACCAGCAACTGTTTTTGCCATAAGAGCTAATACGCCGTATGGAGTAAGGCGTAAAATTAATGTTACCATACGCATTACGATTGCATATACAGCATCAAGCATTTTCTTAAATAGTTCTGCTTGTTCTGGATATTTTCGTTTTACACCTATAAAGGCAATGCCGATAAAGGCTGCAAATATTACGACAGAAATTGTTGATGTTGGACGAGCGCCTGTTAAATCAAGAAACGGATTTGTAGGCAATAGCTCTAATAATTTATCTGGAATTGTTGTCTTTTCAATAGAAGTAAATCTTTCTTCAACTAGTTTCAGACGAGCAGATTCTGCATCACCTTGTTGCAAGCCTGCTGCAGATACATCAAATCCTGCACTTGCAGCGATACCGACAGCTGCAGCGATTCCTGTAGTAAGAATTAAAATTCCGATAATAAGACCACTGATTTTACCAAGGTTTTTCGTTAACTGTAATTTTGTAAAGGCTGAAATAATAGATACTAAAATAAGTGGCATAACGATCATTTGAAGTAATTTCACATAACCGTTACCGATTAAGCCAAACCAAGTATTTGATTCAATAATTATTTTAGAAGTTGGTTCATAAATAAATTGTAATATAAGACCGAATATAATTCCGACTCCTAAAGCAGTAAATACACGTTTATTAAAAGATACATGCTTACGTTGCATATAATATAATACGCCAACTAAAATGAGCATGACTGCAACGTTAATTCCGACAAGCAGTGTATTCATGTTGATTCCCCCTAATTCCAATCTGTTATATAGAATATAAGGCAATAAAACCTATAAGTCAACTAGGAAATTCCGGAATTAAAAAAAGATGGCAAAATGCCATCTTTTAATGTCCAGCCCCAGGGACAAGTAAAAACGTCGTGTAGTATGTAAATCCTATGAAGAAAACAGTTAAATATGCCCCAAATACGTATATATACATACGCTCTGTTAATTTTAAATAGCTTAAAAGTACGAAGAAACCTGTTTGTCCTAAAAATAGTAGTGCGGTCTGTTGCATATCCCCTACGTAAAACATAACCGAGAAAATTCCAGTCCAAAAGCCGAGAACGCGAAACATGCGCTCCATGCCATCTCCCTCCTTTTCTAAAAAAAGTAAACCTCACCTCATTATAGTTTATTTTTCTTACTATTGTAAATATTCATTCATATAAAAAGAAGCCAATTATTATTGGCTTCTTTTTATATGAGAAATTAAATTGTTAGTTTATAATTACAAGATTTACATCCATCTAATAGACTATCATTTCGAGTTAATTCCATGTTAGGGAATAGGATTTCAAAAATTCCTTTCATCATATCTCCGTGCATGTTACAAATTTCAGTTGGATGATGAACAGCAACTTCTTTAAATGGACAATTGTGTACATCATAGAAAATTTTTGTTCCATCTGCACTTAATTCAAATGCAGGTGATAAGCCAGCTGTTGAGAAAGCTTCTTTTGCAATTTGAACTTTTTGTTCCACTGTTAAAGCATCTTCACTCACATTTAAACGTTGCATATGTTGTTGCATTAATTCAGCTCCGAATTGTTTTCCTGTTTCGTATAGCGCTTTCTCACCAGCAGCGCCAAGGCTAAGTAAAGAATTAAATGCGATTCTTGCTAACAATTGATAATCACGGAATGGAAATTGTAATTGGATAACATCTTCAGATAAGACATACAATCTGCTCGGTCGTCCGCCTTTTCCAGTTTTCTTCGTTTCCGATTTTAGCATATGAACATCTTCTAATTTAGATAAATGTAAACGCGCTACGTTTGGATGAATATCGAATTCATCTGCAATTTCTTGTACCGTTACGTAACTATGTTTTTGCGAAATATATTTATAAATGTAATAACGAGTTGGGTCAGATAATACACCTGTAATTTTTAAAGCTTGTTCCATGAGGATCTCCACCTTTATCACTTTATCCAAGATAATAACATTATAATACAGATAAACATGAGTATAGGTAATTTCAGACAATAATTCGGAAATTGTTCATAATTTCACAAACATATTTTTCCTTTTTCCTCTATTGAAAATACAAAAGTCCAAATTTTTATTGCGAATGTTTTCATGCTATATACATAGTGAGGAGGGAAAAGTAATGAATGGGATTGAAATTTTTGCGAATACAATTTTAAAAGAAGCGTGTAGGGTACAAGCGTCAGATTTACATATTGTGCCCCGGCAGAAGGATGTAGCAGTGCAACTACGTATAGGAAAAGATTTAATGACGAGACAGTGTATTGAAAAGGAGTTTGGAGAAAAACTTGTCTCACATTTCAAATTTTTAGCATCTATGGACATAGGAGAGAAACGGAAGCCACAGAATGGTTCGTTGTATTTGCAAATTGATGGACAAGAAGTGTATTTACGCCTTTCAACACTTCCAACAGTATATCAAGAAAGTCTCGTTATTCGCCTTCATTTACAAGCATCTGTTCAGCCCTTATCACATCTTTCGTTATTTCCAAGTACGGCAGCAAAACTACTCTCGTTTTTACGCTATTCACAGGGGCTACTCGTATTTACTGGACCGACTGGATCTGGGAAGACGACGACAATGTATGCATTATTAGAAGTAATTAGAAAAAAGAAAACACGTCGCATCATTACACTTGAAGATCCGGTTGAAAAAAGAAGTGACGATGTATTACAAATTCAAATAAATGAAAAAGCGGGTCTCACATATGAAACAGGATTAAAGGCTATTTTACGTCATGATCCAGATATTATTTTAGTCGGTGAAATCCGGGATGAGGAAACAGCAAAAATAGCTATAAGGGCAAGTTTGACAGGACATTTAGTAATGACAACGCTGCATACGAATGATGCGAAAGGAGCAATCATTCGTTTCATGGATTATGGTATAACGAGGCAAGAGATTGAACAGTCTTTATTGGCTGTAGCTGCACAGCGACTTGTCGAATTGAAGTGTCCGTTTTGCAGAGGAAAGTGCTCAACTTTATGTAAATCAATGAGGCAAGTAAGGCAAGCAAGCATTTATGAGCTACTATATGGACATGAGTTAAAACAAGCACTTAAAGAAGCAGATGGAGAATGTGTTACTTACAAACATGAGACTTTAGAATCGTCAATACGAAAAGGATATGCTTTAGGTTTTTTAGAAGAAGATGTTTATGTTTAAGAAAACTTGGAGTTTAAGTGATCAAGTAGTATTGTTGAAACGTTTAGGAGAATTATTAGAAAAAGGCTACTCTCTTTTACAAGCATTAGAATTTTTACAGTTTCAATTACCTGTAGAAAAGAAAGTACAATTGCAGCGCATGATTGAGGGGTTAAAAGATGGGAAAAGTCTACACGATTCTTTTCATCAGTTAAAGTTTCATCAGGACATGTTAAGTTATCTATTTTATGCCGAGCAACATGGTGATATTTCTTTTGCTTTGCAACAAGGAAGTGCACTTCTTTATAAGAAAGATAAGTATAGGAAAGACATGATGAAAATAATGCAGTATCCTATGTTCTTGATGTTTTTTCTACTAATCATGCTTTTTATTTTTAACCTCATTTTATTACCTCAGGTTGAAATGGTTTATAGTTCGTTCGGTTCTAATACACCACTACTTACAGAACAAATTTTAAGTGCAATAAAACTGCTACCATACATTATTTTAACCGCTATTTTAACTGTTATTATTGGATGTAGTTTATACATGTTGTATTTTAGGAAACTTCCACATATTAGACAGGTAAAAATCATGCTTCGTATTCCTCTCATCAAAACATTTCTTATTTTAAAGCATTCACATTATTTTGCTACTCAGTTGAGTGGTTTATTAAATGGTGGACTATCAGTATGCGAAGCTTTAACAATAATGATGGAGCAAAGATATCATCCGTTCTTTCAATATGAAGCGAATCGGATTGAAAGACAATTAATTGGAGGAGAACAGTTACAATCTATCATTGCTAAAAGTGGGTATTACGAGAAAGAACTTTCTTATGTTATTACGCATGGACAAGCAAATGGCAATTTAGGGATTGAATTAGGTGACTATAGCGATCTTATTATGGAAAAGATGGAACGAAAAATTAAACATATGTTAGTTATCATTCAGCCTATTTTATTTACATGTATTGGAGGAATCGTTGTCCTTATGTATTTAGCGATGATTATGCCGATGTTTCAAATGATGAATTCTATTTAGGGGGCATTTGTATGCAGAATGAGGAAGGATTTACTCTGTTAGAGATGCTATTAGTAATGGTTGTCATAACTATATTATTACTATTAATTATTCCAAATGTAGTTACACAGCGTTCATCGGTCCAAGGAAAAGGGTGTGCAGCTTACGTGAAATCTATAGAAGCGCAAATACAAGTATATCAATTACAACATAATAAAATTCCATCGTTAAAAGAACTGGCAGATGAAAAGTATATTACAACTGATAAGTGTCCGAATGGCGAATCTATTCATATATCAGATGATGGCACAGTATCAATTAGGGCATTGTGAAACAACAAGGGTTTACTTTTTTAGAAATGTTACTCGTTTTATTTGTTATTTCTGTATTAAGTATAGTTACGTATTTTAGTGTTCATTCCTTATACGAGCGACAAAAAGTTGAACAATTTTTGAGACAGTTTTCAAATGATATTTTGTATATGCAGCAATTAGCGATAAACCATCAAAAGCACTACACATTACGTTGGCATAAAGATAGAAATATGTATGCTATAAAAGAGTCAGGTACAAAGTATTATATCGTCAAGCGAGAGTATGAAGAAGATATACAAATTGATTTGCATACGTTTCCAAATCCGATGACATATAACCCAAGTGGAAATATTAATAGAGGTGGTACGATTATAATTTCGTATAGAAATTATAAATATGAAATTGTATTTCAGCTTGGAAGAGGGAGATTTACGTATCGTGAAATGTCAAAAAGGATCCATAATGGCTGAAATGATTGTATCGTTAAGTGTTTTAATGATGGCTGTATCGTTACTACTACCGCAAACAGTATTAGTTATGCAAGAAAGAAAAAATATACAAATTCGTTATAAGGCAACTGGATTATTAAAAAAAGAAGCAGCTATATATATGTATGGAAATGAAGAAAAGCGAATAATAGAAAAGAATATAAATGGAATTGGGTATTACACATATTGGGGAGGCAATGAAGTTTGTACCATGTGGAAAGATGTGAAAGACAGAATGATGGAACAATGCTTTTATGTAGGAGAAAAAATAAATTAGAATTTGGTTTTTCATTAATAGAAATGATTGTATGTCTGTTTCTATTATCAATATTTTTTTTGCTCTTTCCCCGCCTACATTTCATTGAAATGGAAAATAAACAGTCGAAAGGGTTAAATGATTGGGAGTGGGATGTGTATTTAGGGCAAATGCAATTGGAGTTTCGTGAAGTATCATCTGGAGAACAGCTAGCATTTGAAAATGGAGAAAGTATTTTACAATTCCGATCGCGTAATGGGAGTGAAGTATCGTATGAAAAAGAGAATAGTCGTCTTATAAGAAAGGTAGATAGGCGCGGGAGGGAAGTTGTTTTACAAAATATTGGAACGGTTTCTTACAAACTAACACCTCATGTACTCATTATAAATGTGAAAGATACTAGTGGGAAAATATATGAAGGTGTAGTTATGCGATATAGCGAAATAGGAATAAACGTATGAGAAAGCAAAAGGGATTTACAATGCCTGGAACGATTATCTTTCTTATTTTATTAACTTCTTTTTTTATATACGAAACAAATATGTTGTTTACAGATAAAAATTTTTATATAGGAATAGAACAAAAATTTTTATTGGATGAATTACTTAACCGATCTATTACAGATATAAAAAAAGACTTACAGCAAAAAGAAAAAGAAGGTACGTTTTTCTTTCAGTATGAAAAGGGAGAAGCGAGTGGAAATTATGTCTTTGAAAATGATTTAATTCTCGTTGCTTTGCAGTGTACACTCAAACAGGAAGCTTTCTATACGGTGAGTTTTCGGTATAGAAAAAAGGATGGGAAAATAGTCGATTGGATAGAAGGATAATATGTAAAATATATATATAGATAAACCAGGATTTCCTATTGTAAATTGAATTGATTTTTTAGAAGAAATGGACAAATATAATGATCAAAAGTTTAAATTTTCTCAAAAAAGAGAAAGGTAGAAAGAATATGATATATTCATGCTATCCAATCATTATTTTTAGGGAGAATAGGGAAATGACAAACAACAATCAAATAGGTGAAAATAAGGAACAAACTATTTTTGATCATAAAGGAAATACGATTATGACAGAAGATAGAGAAATACACATTATTTCAAAATTCGAAGAACCTCTTATTGTCGTATTAGCAAATGTACTAAGTGATGAAGAGTGTGATGAATTGATTGAAATGTCTAAAAATAAAATGGAGCGTTCTAAAATTGGTTCATCACGTGATGTAAATGATATTCGAACAAGTAGCGGTGCATTTTTGGAAGACAATGAACTTACTTCAAAGATTGAAAAACGAATTTCATCTATCATGAATGTTCCGGTGGCGCACGGAGAAGGATTGCACATTTTAAATTATGAAGTGGATCAACAATATAAAGCACACTATGATTATTTTGCGGAACATAGTAGATCAGCTGCTAACAATCGTATTAGTACGCTTGTAATGTATTTAAATGATGTAGAAGAAGGCGGAGAAACGTACTTCCCAAAATTAAATCTTTCTGTACACCCTAGAAAGGGAATGGCAGTATACTTTGAGTATTTTTATCAAGATCAATCACTAAACGAGCTTACGTTACACGGAGGGGCACCTGTAACGAAAGGCGAGAAATGGATTGCAACGCAGTGGGTGAGAAGAGGTACTTATAAGTAAAAGCGAGTGTTACGTTTTGTTCTTTATAGTATAAGAACAAAACGTTTTTTTATTAAACAAAGTAGCATCTTTCGTTATAATAACAATTAATAAATGACGATTGAGAGGACAAGAAATGAAATCTATATACATAACCGGCTACATGGGAGCAGGGAAAACAACAATTGGAAAAGCGTTAAGTAAAGAACTTCAAATGGATGTTGTAGATACTGATCAAAAAATCGAAGAGAAGCAAGAGAAGGCAATTCGAAAAATTTTTGCCGAAGAAGGCGAAATGGCTTTTCGGGAATATGAAAGCGAAATGTTACGTGCGCTACCAGTCCACAATGTTATTATTACAACTGGTGGGGGAATTATTGAACGAGCGGAAAATCGCAAGTGGATGAAAGAGAACGGAACTGTCGTGTATTTATATTGTGATCCGCATGTAATTGCAGAAAGGCTTCGGGAAGATACGACACGTCCACTATTTCAAAAGAAAGATATAGATGCATTCGTAAAGAAATTTGAATCACGCCGAGCTTATTATGAAGAGGCTCATATTCATATCGATACGACAAATAAGTCTGTAAAGCAAATTATGAATGAATTAAAGGAAAAGATTAATGTATAAAAAAGTGGACATACTAATCAAGTAGAGGTGATGATAATATGTCTACTAATGATTATGTTCGCTTTGTGACGCAGCAGTTTGTATCGTATATGGATGCTCCGAAAGAAGATCGTAAACAAAAGAAAGAACAACGCCGTGCTGAAAAAGAGCCATTTATGAATAAGTGGTTTGGTGTTATGCCGCTGAGTGCTGCTTTGTTTTACCGAAATGTAAAAAGTAAAAGAAAAAAATCAAGTTAAATTTTAGTCATATGTTTAGCAAACCCAAAATCCCCTAGTGTCGTATTACACTAGGGGATTTTTATTTACTGCACGGATTCTTGTTCTTCCGTAACGGCATGTATTTTATTGTTCACCCATACGAACCCTATTCCGATACAAATAGAAATGCCCCAGCCGACAGCGGTCATAATCGCTCTCATTTCACCATAGCCATCTACACCAAAAACAGAGATGAAATAAATTTTTAAAAAGCTTTTTAATATAAATTGCAGCCCGAAAAATAGCGTTAAATATTGCAGTGCTGGATATATACGACTATCACGATAAAGCTCACGACTTTTATCGCGATCATGGCCTTGCAGTGCGGCAATATCCGCAGCGAAATATAACATAAGTGGTTTCTTTATAAAAATTGTACATATGACGATAATACCGAGTACGATGTGATAATATGCATCATTCCACAACATTCGTTCAGCTGACCCAGATAATAAATCTACCGTTGTATTAGAAATGAGTGTAATTAAAATAAAGAACCCTGTCACGTTAAACTGTTTTTCTTTTTTAAAGGTATACAGTGTATAAATAATCCCCGGAACAGAGGAAAGTAACATCGCGTAATAAGGATCGATATAAGGTTTTGCAAATTTCCAAATGAGGAATGGGATTACGAGATAAAAGACAAGATCTAATATAGCTTTTTTATTTTGATTCATACAAAGCCTCCTTAAGTCATACATATATTTTATAATATAATTTCTGAAAATTGTATAAGGTTTAATGGGAAAAGAAAAAATATATCAATTTTCGAGGGGGAGTAGATTGAAAAAAATTGCCCCTAGCGTAGTAAGTTTTTTTAGTATATAATAAAGGAAACGCTTTCATTTTGAATTTGTTCACAAAATGGACGGAAAATCACATATTTACTATCGATATGTTGCTTTATAATGAAACTAATTAAATATACATGCATACAATATTGTGAAATAAATAACATAAATAATCTATATAAATGTAAACGTTATCAAAATAGAGAGGTGGAGACAATGAGTAAATTTTTCTTCAATCATAATCCAGCAACAGTAGAGGATGGAAGGCTTGTTAAATATGCTGAAATTATTTATGGAGAAGGTGGCCGTTCTGTATTAGAAAATTTAATGGTGAAGGCATCTATCAGATTGCGTGATCGTTATCCGAATAAATCTGACGAGCAGATCTCGAACCTAGTAAATAAAGGCATCCATGATATGTTTCAAAAATATGTGAGCGAGTAAGAGTGGCCAATGGCTGCTCTTATTTTTTTGTATAAGGATTGTAACTCTAGCTGAAAATAAACATGTATTCTGAAAAACGTAAAAAGGAGTGGGAAAGATGAGCAATGGAATTGGACGTTCGAAAGAAAATCTTCCAACTGATGCAAATCATGTGAGCGCGAAGGATCGTGCGTATCAAAAACGCATGGCAAAGCAAAAACAACAAGAGCGTAATGAGGATAGAGAATAACTCGAAATAAAGCTCCTTCTAAAGCAGAAGGAGCTTTATTTTGATAGAAAGTGATTCGCGGTAACATAAAAGAGTCCACCGTTAATAATTTGCACTGTAATACGTGGTTCATACTGTTCTTGCAGAGCTTGTTTTTCAATTTCATAGCTCTCAGGAAGTTCGTCACTTTCTTCATAAAAACGGTTTAAAAGGTCTAAATCATGATTCCAACGCACTCTTGCTTCTTTTGCCCACGTATGGTCATCTTCTGCAATTATATTTTTTAAAGCGTCTTCTATGCGTTGTAAACCACTTTGAGGTTTAATGATAGGCGAGAGCGTAAAACAAAAATCAGGTATTTTTGGTGTAAGTTTAATGTTTGTTAATGTTTCATGAAAGTTTGCCATCATTGTTCCAGAAATGAGATGAATACCAATCGAGTGAAGGATGTCTTTTTTTCGATCACATTGATAGGAAACTTTTATATTAATACCGAGCCAAGGGTGGAGCGGTGTATGTGTTGCCCCATTATGTCTTACATCCTCATATAAACGTATGTATGAGCCTAATTCTTTTGTCGTTTGGAAAATTTGATGTAGACGTGGTGAACCGTAGTGAATAAGCTCACCATCATTTTCTTCATTTTCTGGATTTGTAATAAGAGTAAGGCGCATCGGATTCGGTACGCCTCCTGTTTTCTCAAGATAGTGCCAATAAAAAGGGCGATTCATTAATAATTTATCCATCTCAATTGTTAACTGTACATCTAATAAATGAGGAGAACGTTCTAAAATTTCACAGTTATTCGCCTCAAAGAAATTGTATAAGTAATTATGAATTTCATGTTGCTGCATAGCCTTGCACCTCAGCTTCATTTCGTTTCGCAAAGTCGATAATAGATGTTAAGTTTTCCATCTTAATTCTAATTTCACCTTCGCTTTTTGATTGCGCGAAAATTTC
The DNA here is from genome assembly GCF_001563515.1 of Bacillus sp. JH7. NCBI lineage: Bacteria > Bacillati > Bacillota > Bacilli > Caryophanales > Bacillaceae > Bacillus > Bacillus sp. JH7. The sequence goes on from NZ_LPUS01000001.1 coordinate 599,327, forward strand.
TTGAATGTGCGCGTCGATGTTTTTCATATTAATTCTTGTTAAAATTTCATCGAGTTCACCAATAACACGCTCGAATAAGTTGATTTTTTCATATAACAGTTTCAGAATATGTTCTTCAACAGTATGCTTTGTAGCTAAGTTATAAATATGAACATCATTTTTTTGACCGAGACGGTGAATACGTCCGATTCTTTGCTCAAGACGCATTGGATTCCATGGCAAATCATAATTGATCATATGGCTACAAAACTGTAAGTTAATCCCTTCACCACCAGCTTCAGTTGCAATTAATACTTGTGCGTGGTTTTGGAAAAGCTCCTTCATCCAATCTTTCTTCCCGCGTTTAAACCCGCCGCGGAATGGAACGGAAGAAATACCGTGTTGTTGTAAAAACCATTGTAAGTACATTTGTGACGCTCGATATTCTGTGAAGATAACGACTTTATCGTCAATTTCTTTTATAAGCTCAAGAGCTTTATTTGCTTTTGAGTTGAAAGGAATATGATTAATTTTGTCCATTAGCACATCGATATGTGGATCTTTTATATAATGTTCGTTTTCTTTCTGTCTTTTTTCTACATGCTTTTTCAATGAATAGTAAACAGCCTCACGACTACTACACGCTTCCCGTTTTAAAGTTAACGATGAGAAAGCAGATGTGAAGGCGTCTTGTCCTCGCCAATTTTCGATATCATTATATAGAGCTTGTTCTTGTTCATTAAACTCAACAAAAATTGTACGTACATGTCTCTTCGGCCAATCGATACCGGTATTATGTCGTCTATTTCGCACCATTACTTTATTAATGAGAGCTTTTAAGTCTTCATCTGATTCGGCTGAGCGATTTTTGGAAGCGTAATATTCTTCAAAGTTGGATTGATTGCCTAAATGTCCTGGCTTTAATAAAGAAACAAGGTTAAAAATTTCATCAATCTTATTTTGAACAGGAGTAGCGGTTAGTAATAAACAAAACTTCTTTTTTAATCGTTGTGCAAATTCATAGTTTTTTGTTTTATTATTTTTCAGTTTATGTGCTTCATCGATAATAATAAGGTCATATTCCAAGTTCAACACGATATCGCGATGTGGTGAACGTTTCGCAGTATCAATTGATGATACGATTACGTCAGCTTGTTCCCATGAGTAGCTTTTCTTTTGTGCTACAGCGGGAATGAAAAACTTTGTATTCAGTTCGTATGCCCATTGTGATACGAGAGAAGCTGGGACAAGTATAAGTACCTTTTTCACAAGCCCGCGGACCATATATTCTTTCAAAATAAGTCCAGCTTCGATTGTTTTTCCAAGGCCTACTTCATCTGCTAGAATCGCTTTACCGTTCATTTGTTCAATCACATTTTGAGCGACTTCTAATTGATGCGGAAGCGGTGTGAAATGGGATAAATGTTTCGGTGCTTGTAGTCCATCAAAAGTAGGAATAAGTAACGATTTTTCTGTTTCATAAGCTAAGTGATATAAATCCCAGTTTGTCCAAGGACCATCTTCGTCAATTCTATTTAAAAAATTGTTTTGCCATGTCCGATCTACGGAAATATCGACATTCATTACAACTCTCCCACCTTTTATAAACTAAAGTAATTATTTTTTAATGTATGATGATTTGCCTTAAAAGAAGGCATAATTATCGTTATTAAAGGCTATATGATAGACAATAATAAAGTATTAAATCTCAAAAGCTGTATTTATTGTGTTTTAACATAAAAAATTCTAAATTATTTTTTATGCTAGAATATTGATGAAATATAGCGAATGATGTTAGGATAATGGTGTGAAATGTGTGGAATCTTTCGTATTTTATCCAAGAAAGTGATTTTTTATTTACGCTTTCATAAAAAAATATAATGAGATTCCGTATATCCTATCTTTTCAGAATGAAAATGTTTAGAAAAGGGAAGCAACTTTTATTGATTTGTCAAAGCATAAGGGGGAGAGAGCATGATTACATTACAACGTACACCGTTATTTGATGTATACGCGAAGTATGGTGGAAAAACAATCGACTTCGGTGGTTGGGAATTACCAGTTCAATTTTCAAGCATTAAAGAAGAACACGAAGCTGTACGTACAGCTGCAGGTTTGTTCGATGTGTCTCATATGGGAGAAGTTGAAGTAAAAGGTGTAGATAGTTTAGCATTTTTACAACGTGTTGTTACAAATGACGTATCTACCTTAAAGGTAGGGGGCGCACAATATACAGCTATGTGCTACGAAAATGGTGGTACAGTAGATGATTTATTAATCTACAAACGTGGTGAAGAAGACTATTTATTAGTAATCAATGCATCAAATATCGAGAAAGATTACGAATGGTTAGCAAGTCATGTAATTGGCGATGCGACAGTAGTCAATGTTTCTAGTGAAGTTGCACAGCTTGCAATTCAAGGACCAAAAGCAGAAGGCATTTTACAAAAAGTTGTGTCAGAAGATTTGAAAGAAATTAAGTTCTTTAAATTTAAAAACGATATTCTTGTAGATGGAATTCCAGCACTTGTATCTCGTACAGGTTACACAGGTGAAGATGGATTCGAAATTTACTGTAAGAGTGAAGATGCTGCAAAACTTTGGGAGAAACTTCTTGAAGTTGGAGCAGAAGAGGGCTTAAAAGCATGTGGTTTAGGTGCTCGTGATACACTTCGATTCGAAGCAACATTACCACTTTATGGACAAGAATTATCAAAAGATATTACACCGATTGAGGCTGGAATTGGCTTTGCGGTAAAAACAAATAAAGAAGCAGACTTCTTTGGAAAAGCAACGTTAAAAGAGCAAAAAGAAAACGGTGCGCCTCGTAAATTAGTCGGCATCGAAGTAATCGAACGTGGAATTCCTCGTACGCATTACCCTGTATTTATTGGTGAAGAAAAAATTGGGGAAGTAACGAGTGGTACACAATCTCCAACGTTAAAGAAAAGCATTGGTTTAGCACTAATTGATGTAAAATACGCAGCAGTTGATACAGAAGTAGAAATTGAAATTCGTAATAAACGCGTCAAAGCAGTAGTTGTTCCAACACCATTTTACAAACGTTCAAAGTAACGGGGAGAGGGGTAGATTTCATGTTGCATCGTTATCTTCCAATGACAGAAGAAGACAAAAAAGAAATGTTACAAACGATCGGCGTTCAAACGATCGATGAATTATTCTCTGATATTCCAGAGAGTGTTCGTTTTAAAGGGGATTTAAAAATTAAAGAAGCAAAATCAGAGCCAGAGCTTTTAAAAGAGCTATCTCAAATGGCTAGTAAAAATGCTAACTTAAAAGAATACGCTTCTTTCTTAGGAGCAGGCGTATACGATCATTATGCTCCAGTAATTGTAGATCATGTTATTTCTCGCTCAGAATTTTATACAGCTTACACACCATACCAACCGGAAATTTCACAAGGGGAATTACAAGCAATCTTTGAATTCCAAACAATGATTTGTGAATTAACAGGAATGGATGTAGCAAACTCTTCTATGTATGACGGGGGTACAGCTTTAGCTGAAGCGGCAATGTTAGCAGCTGGTCATACTCGCAAAAAGAAAATTCTTGTATCTAGCGCGGTTCATCCAGAATCAAGAGCAGTACTTGAAACGTATGCAAAAGGACAAAATCTTGAAGTTGTTGAAATTAATCATAAAGATGGTGTAACAGATTTAGACGTATTACAAAGTGAAGTAGATGATACAGTTGCTTGTGTAATCGTTCAATATCCAAACTTCTTCGGACAAGTTGAAAAATTAGCTGATATTGAAAAAATCGTTCATCAACAAAAATCATTATTTATCGTTTCTTCAAATCCATTATCATTAGGCGCATTAACACCACCAGGGAAATTTGGTGCTGATATTGTAATCGGTGATGCACAACCATTCGGTATTCCAACGCAGTTTGGTGGACCGCACTGTGGTTACTTTGCAACAACGAAAGCATTTATGCGTAAAATTCCAGGACGTCTTGTTGGACAAACTGTAGACTCAGATGGTAAACGTGGATTTGTATTAACGTTACAAGCACGTGAACAGCATATTCGTCGTGATAAAGCGACATCTAACATTTGTTCAAACCAAGCGTTAAATGCATTAGCAGCTTCTGTTGCAATGACGGCACTTGGCAAACAAGGTGTGAAAGAAATGGCACGTCAAAACATTTCTAAAGCACAATATGCAAAACGTCAATTTGAAGCGAAAGGCTTCACTGTAACATTTGCTGGACCATTCTTCAATGAGTTTGTTGTAGATTGCAAGCGTCCAGTGAAAGAAGTAAACGATGCATTATTACAAAAGAATATTATCGGCGGTTACGACCTAGGCCGTGATTATAAAGAGCATGAAAACCATATGCTTGTAGCAGTAACTGAGCTTCGTACAAAAGAGGAAATTGACACACTTGTAAACGAAATGGGGGCTATCCAATGAAGAACCAAGACCAAGCACTTATCTTTGAAGTGAGTAAAGAAGGACGCATAGGATATAGCTTACCCAAATTAGATGTAGAAGAAGTGAAACTAGAAGATGTGTTTGAGAGCGATTATATTCGAGTAGAAGATGCAGAGCTACCAGAAGTATCTGAACTTGATATTATGCGCCACTATACAGCACTTTCAAACCGTAACCACGGTGTGGATTCTGGATTCTATCCACTTGGATCTTGTACGATGAAATATAATCCGAAAATTAATGAGAGTGTAGCTCGTTTCGCAGGATTTGCAAATATTCATCCGTTGCAAGATGAAAAGACAGTACAAGGTGCAATGGAATTAATGTACGACTTACAAGAGCATTTAATTGAAATTACAGGTATGGATACTGTTACTTTACAACCAGCAGCTGGTGCACACGGAGAATGGACAGGTTTAATGTTAATTCGTGCATACCATGAAGCGAATGGTGACTTTAACCGTACGAAAGTAATTGTGCCTGACTCTGCTCACGGAACGAACCCAGCATCTGCAACTGTAGCTGGTTTTGAAACAATTACAGTAAAATCAAATGAAAATGGCCTTGTTGACTTAGAAGACTTAAAACGTGTTGTAAACGAAGAAACAGCAGCACTTATGTTAACAAATCCTAATACATTAGGTCTATTCGAAGAAAATATTTTAGAAATGGCAGAAATCGTCCATAATGCAGGCGGTAAATTATACTATGATGGTGCAAACTTAAATGCGGTATTAAGCCAAGCACGCCCAGGAGATATGGGATTTGACGTTGTGCATTTAAACCTTCATAAAACATTTACAGGTCCTCACGGCGGTGGTGGCCCAGGTTCTGGTCCAGTAGGTGTGAAAGCTGATTTAATTCCGTACTTACCAAAACCGATTTTAGAGAAAACGGAAAATGGTTATCACTTCAACTACGACCGTCCAGAAGCAATTGGTCGTGTGAAACCATTCTATGGTAACTTCGGAATTAACGTTCGTGCATACACGTATATTCGCTCTATGGGTCCAGATGGATTGCGTGCAGTAACTGAGTATGCGGTATTAAATGCGAACTATATGATGAGAAGATTAGCGCCATTCTACGATCTTCCATTCGATAGACATTGTAAACATGAATTTGTATTATCAGGTCGTCGTCAAAAGAAACTTGGTGTACGTACATTAGATATTGCAAAACGTCTGCTTGATTTCGGTTATCATCCACCAACAATTTACTTCCCATTAAATGTGGAAGAATGTATTATGATTGAGCCGACAGAAACAGAATCAAAAGAAACATTAGATGGTTTCATTGATAAGATGATTCAAATCGCTAAAGAAGTAGAAGAAAATCCAGAAGTTGTACAAGAAGCACCGCATACGACAGTCATTAAACGTTTAGACGAAACGATGGCTGCACGTAAACCAGTTTTACGTTATGCGAAGCCAGCTCCTGTACAAGTTTGATTAAAATAACAAAAGAAGAACTCGCTGAGGCGGGTTCTTTTTTTGTATGGATAATTTGTCCCGCATTAACGGACAGTAAACTCTCAACTCAAAACTTAGCTGGTGCAAAGAAGACAGGTGGGAGATAAACTGTCCGTAAATGCCCGATTGGTTCAACTAATAATCAGTGGGGATGAACAAAAATCCCCACTGATTAAAGTTTCACTTTATGCAGAAATAGTGAAGAAAATGTTAAAAAAATATGTTTTTTGTTTCCTAATGGTGTAAAGGTGTAGTTTTATAGGTAGTTTTGTTGAAAAAGTCGGTTTGATAAAAGTATTTATTTTTGTTAGAATTTTATTGAAATTAAGAAGATGTGATGAGGCAAAGATTACTCATTTTTATGTATATGTGAAAAAACGAACAAGACGGGGGTGAAAGTGTGGGATATCGATGTTATAGAATGGTATACCATTTAGAAAATGGAGAAACAATTAAAGATGTAAAAGAATTTTGCTATCGAGACCAGGGAAAAGTGTTAGAAAGAGTAGCAAATCGTGTAATGGATAATAGAGAAGTGACGGCGATTGATAAACAAGGAACAATCATTTCAATAGCATGTGAGGACATTGTAAAGGTAGAACTTGATTACATAACAGAAAGTTAACCTTGAGTCATATCGAATTATTCGATAAAATAAACTGTTGAATGGTGAAGTGAGAAGAGAGGAGTTTATCATGGGTAGTACAAGACACTTTTATATGTTTATCTTAGCGTTTGTTCTTGTTGTGGCATTAACGATTTACTTAATTGTTGACAGCAGCTGGTACAATACAGTTCATCCGGCATTCCTTCTGTTTATGTATATAGGAATTGCAGTAGTAAGTTTCGGAATGAGAGACGAGATGTTAGATCGCTTTGAAAAGTGATACATATACGAAAGACCAACAGGAAAGTGTTGGTCTTTTTTTCTTGCCAAAAATAGGATGCTGTGTATATACTGTATATATAAGGTATACACAGTATATACACACACTGGAGGAAAACATGAATATTATTATTTCGAATTCTTCCCAAGACCCTATTTATGTGCAAATAAGAAAACAATTAAGCCAGCTTATTTTAAATGGCGGTTTAAAGGGTGGAGATCAATTACCGTCTATTCGTAGCTTAGCGAAGGAATTACAAATTAGTGTCATTACAACGAAGCGTGCATACGAGGAGCTTGAAAAAGAAGGATATATAGAAACTGTTGCTGGGAAGGGGACTTATGTTTCACGTAAAAATAATGAACTATTAAAAGAACAAAGGCTTCGCCTATTGGAAAGTAAAGCGGAAGAGATTGTGAATGAAAGTAAAGCGTTGCAGCTTTCACTTGAAGAATTACAGCAGATGATTGCGTTTTTATATAAGGGGGAATGAGAGAGATGTTAGAGTTAAAAAATGTTTGTAAAAGTTATGAAGGTTTCGCAGTGAAAAATATAAGTTTTACGTTACCACGCGGATATATTATGGGGTTTGTCGGACCGAATGGGGCCGGGAAAAGTACGACAATCAAAATGATTATGAATTTAATTAAAAAAGATAACGGAGATATAAAAATTTTTGGCAAGGACAATAAGAAAGCTGAAAAGGAAATAAAACAAAATATCGGCTTTGTATATGATGAAAATCATTATTACGAAGATTTAACGTGTGAACAAATGAAGCGTATTATTGCACCGTTATATAAAAAGTGGGACGAAGAGCAGTATCAATCGTATATGCATAGATTGCAAGTTCCAAAGTATAAAAAAATTAAAGAATTATCAAAAGGAATGAAAATGAAATTTGCGATTGCCATCGCACTTTCGCACCACGCAGAGTTTATTATTATGGACGAACCGACAGCAGGGTTAGATCCAGTTGTTCGAAGTGAATTACTTGATATGTTGCAAGAAATTGTAATGGAAGATGAAGTATCCGTATTATTCTCAACGCACATTACAACAGATTTAGAGCGCATTGCAGATTATGTTACGTTCATCAATGATGGAGAAATTATATTTACTGGTGAAAAAGAAGACTTAATGGAGAACTACGTAATCGTAAAAGGAAGTAATGATTTATTAGACCAAGAAGGAAAAGAACTATTTGTTGGATTACGAAAAAATAAATTTGGTTTCGAAGGTTTAGCGAAGGATAAACAAGGAATTATCGATTGGTTTGGAAATGAGGTTGTACTAGAAAAGCCTACATTAGATGACATTATCGTTTACACTGCGAAAGGGAGAGGTGCCTATGCGTCAGCTTGTATATAAAGATTTGTTCTTTTTTCGGGTAATGTGGTTAGTGAATTTTGTTATGCCTCTTTTGTTTTTTATGTTAGAGCCAAGTGGTGAATTTTTATTTCCGATGAGTTGTCTATTTATAACCCTCTCCTCCGTTATGACGTTAACCTTTATGGATGAAAGAAATAAAAGTGACATTATTATAAATAGTTTACCAGTAAGTCGGAAGGATATCATTATTGCTAGATATATTTCCTGTGCAATATTTATTGTCGGTGCCATGGCTTCAACTATGATAATTGTATTCCTTTTAAGAGGTATTGCTGTTATTGATGATATTGGTGTATACCATCCTAATTTTTATATTGAAATTCCATGGTATGTAGTGGTAAGTGGAGTGATTTATTCTGTAGTATTTGTGGCGACATTTTTTCCTAGTTATTATGGTACAAAATCAAAGGGCATGAGAAGTATAGTATCAGCCGCAGCAATGGGGATTGGTGTACTTCTTTGGATATTTATTAGTGATGGGCTGAATGAAACAACATCTTCATTCAGTGAGTGGATTATGAATCCAGTACATATTGGTGTATTTACAGTTGGAGGAATGATATTAGCTAGTGCCTATATCGCTTCTATGTTTCTTACAATTAAAATTTATAAAACGCGTGATTTATAGAGAGGGGAATTCATATGCAACAGTTGATTTTGAAGGAGTTTTTTTTACAGAAGAAGATGTTTCCTTTCTATTTTTTAATCCCTATTTTATCTATTTTTAAGAATTCCGTCGAACCAATGGGGATTGCAATAGGATTATTTATAACATGTAGTACGATTATATATATTTCTTTTTATTATGACGAGAAAAGTAAAGCGGAAAAAGTATTAGTGAGTTTACCTATAACGAGAAAAGAGATAATTATAGCTAAATATATTTCAAGCACATTATTTATTATGGCTGGTTTGAGTGTAATTTTTATAGTCGTAATATTAGGAAATATTTTATTGGACAGGGATATAGTCATGCCTGGATATGCAGTGTTTTCAGCGATAGTAGCAACTTTGATTTATTGTGTAGTAACGATACCGACTAATTACATTGGGGGATATAAAGTTATTACAGTCTTGAATTTGATTATGCTGTTTCCTTTAATGGGTATGATTGGTCTTATGTGCAATATTTTTGGTGATAAAACAATTATGTTAAAAGTACTTCACTCTCAAGAGGCTACACTAGCAATGGGTGTTCTTAGTATTGGAGTATTAGTGAGTATATTCATATCAATGTTCCTCTCAATGAAAATGTTTCAGCAGGCAGAGTTATAGAAGGGACATTTTCATATTAGGAGGTGCAATACATGATCAAGCAACTAATTTTAAAAGATTTCATTATTCAATGGAAATTTTTAATTTGGTACATACTGTATCCTGTTTTCTTTTATATGGCCTTAACAGATACGGAAAATCTGTTCATAATTATGTCAGTAATTATTACAATTGGGGCAACAGTAAAAACGTTTGAAGCAGATAGTAAAAATAAGAGTGAAGTTATAGTAAATAGTTTACCAATATTGAGAAAACAAATTGTATTTGCAAAATATATAGTAGCAATTATTATTCTTTTTATAAGTGTAATGGTCGGTTGTTTTACGATGGGAATGAAGAGTGGGGTTAACCTATTTGAATTTATTGAAACGACAATGGTTGCTAGTATTAGCTTTATTTTAGTGTATTTAAGCTTTGTTTTACCGATATCGTTTTGGTTGGCCTATAAAAAAACTATTTTTATTGCGATTTTTATACTAATAGCACCTATGGCCGTTTCTTCTATTTTCTTTGGAATCAACCTAGAACAAATTCAACTATATAACAGCTTGTTATTCATTAGTTCAATATGCATGTTCATAATATCTATCTTTGTTTCAGTAAAAATATATGAAAAAAGAGAATTTTAAAAGGTGCCTTAAAAAAGGCACCTTCTTCAATAACGACAATACGAGAGCAGTAGTTTATAAAAAGAAACGCTATTTGGTACATCTTTTGGAGTATGTAATATAAAGCTGAAAACGATAACGAGAATAAGAAAGAGGAAAAATAAAAATAGAATTTGCTTATGTATAGAATTTTGCATATTATCCACTCCTTTTTTAGTTAGTATGTCCAAAAGAAAGGAGTGTATGAAAAATTTTAGGAGGGGAGAATGATGAACAAAAGAAAATGGTTATATAGAATAGGGGTATTTTTATTTTCAATCGGTCTCATATTAGCAAATTTTTATTCTAATATACCACCACTATTTCCAAGTTTACATAAAGGGGTTGGTATAAGTATTGCCATAATTGGTCTGTTTTGTCTTATCACATGTAACTTCTACAGAAAGTCTGAATGAATATAAAAAGGACAGTTACTCTTTTTCAGAAGTACTGTCCTTTTTAAATAACTTATTCCATAGTTTGGCGATACTCCATATAATGACGATTGCAATGGAGGCGATAATAGACCAAACAATCGATATAATTTCAAGTGTCATGTTAGGAAGGAATGTGAGAATGGATAATACTTTATGAAACAATGATTCTATTATATGAAAACTTATTTGTAATAGAATGACGATACAAAGTGTGATCCATGCTAATATTTTCTTTCCTTGTTCTTTCCACATGACATTCACCTCACGTTAGCTTAATAGTTTTAAGCCAACAGCGCCGCATAAAATGCAGCTTAAGAAAGCAAGACGACGCCAATCCGCTGATTCTCGGAAAATGAGAATGCCTAGAAGTGCACTTCCAGCAGTTCCGATTCCAGTCCAAATTGCGTAAGCAGTTCCCATCGGTAATGTGTTCATCGCAAGAGATAAGAAGAAGAAGCTTACGCCGAAGTTAGCGATTAAAATAACTTTTGGTGCCCAGCCTTTCTTTTCAGTGGCTACTTTCATAAAGAGTACACCAATAATTTCACAAATACCAGCTAGAATTAAAAATACCCAAGCCATTTTATGCAGCCTCCTTCGCTTCTTTTTCTTCTGTTACTCGTTTTAAACCAATTACTCCGAAGAAGATTAAACCGATTAATAAAACTTTTACGATAGAGAAAGGTTCTCCGAAAATGAAAATCTCTGTAAGAACGATTCCACCAGCTCCGATTCCTGTAAAGACTGCGTATACAGTGCCGACAGGTAAATCTTTATAAGCTCTAAATAATAAGACGAAACTAATTGTAATTAATAGAGCAACACCAGCCCATTCAAGTGGTGCCTCTGCTTTTTTTAGTCCAATCACCCAAAAGATTTCAATAATACCAGCGATGATTACATAAATCCATGCCATATGTCATTTCTCCTTCCTACCAGTCGTTAGGTAAAGGGCTTAAAAACGACGCATTGCAAAGGGCAATCCGTCAGTTTGAAAGTCCGCGCCAAAATACTTTCCAAGAAGCGTCTAAACGTGTCTCAAAACGATTTAAACCTGCGTATAATAGTTCAACCATAAGACCGTCGAGTAAGCATAGAAAAGCCTCTAAGGCATCTTTTACTTCAATGTTATGCAGCTCATCTTGTTCGCTTGCTCTTTTAAATACAGGGAATAAAAGTTTTCCGACGTTTTCAATGTGTACATTTGCTTTATTAATAATTTGTTCGCGAAATGCATCAGGCGGAAAATAAGAAGTTCGTAACCAAAACATTGATTCTTCACTTTCACCAAATCGTTTTGCATACCCTTTTAATAATTTTAAAAGCAATTCTTCAGTGGACGAATTGGAAAAGCTTTCGATATCGCCTGTGAAGCTCTGCAAATCTTTTTGAAGAGCAGATTCTAAGCATATGAAATATAGCTCTTCTTTTCCTTTAAAGTGTGCGTAAATCGATGGTTTTTTAATCCCAACTTCTTGAGCAATATTTGCCAATGAAGTTCCTTCATAGCCGTAGCGTGCGAAATGAGAAAGTGCTACAGCTTTAATGCGGTTTGCTGTCATTTTCATCCCCTACCTACCGTTCGTTAGGTTCATTATATGAGATGGGAAATATAAAGTCAATAGGTGAAGAGCTGAGAAAGAGCGTTATAAGTAACGCTCTTTTTAGACAGTCTCTCGCTCAATTAAATGGAATGAAAGTTCTTTTGCACTGCCGACAATTTGCTCGCTTTGGATCTGCTTATGGAATAAAGAAAAAGCATGTGAGCCCATTGCGAGACCGGGATGTTCAATTGTGGAAATTTCTAATGCCTTTGAAATTTCATGATTATCAAATCCAAGGATAGCAAGGTCTTCAGGTACTCGAATACCATGTTTTCGAGCCTCTGTTAATAAACCAGCTGCAACTTGATCGTTCGCTGTGAAAATAGCAGTTGGACGATTTTTCATATTTAAAATACGATGGAGTATTTGTGCTCCGTCCTGCATTGTATAGCATTGGTGGAAAATCCATTCAGGATGCAACGTTTTCCCTTCGTTACGAAGTGTATCGGCGAACGCTTTTTCGCGCTCCATGGAATTTACACTTGTTTTTCTTGCTAAACAAATTCCGATTTTTTCATGGCCTCTACTTAGTAAATAGGCAGTACCGAGACGGAAACCTTCATAATGATCTACGTAGATGGATGAAATGAGGGGATGCTTCATTTTTTCACATGAAATAATAGGGGCAAATTTTGCAAAAGGTTCGATTTGTTCCCAAGAGCTCGTTCGGGAGCAAATAATCATCCCATCAAATTGTTTCATTTTCATCATTTCAAGAACACGAATTTCTTCAATGCTATCGTAATTCGTTTGACATAAATTAATGTGATATCCGGCAGCTAACGCTTCGTTTCCGATTCCTTCAATAATCGTACTGAAGTAGGGGAGGTTAATGAAAGGAAGCATAACGCCAATTGTATATGTTTTCCCTCTTATTAAATGGACAGCATTTATATTTTTTGCGTAGTTTAATTCTTCAACAGCATCTAGAACACGCTTACGCTTTTCTTCTTTTACGTAAGGGTGATTATTCAGGACACGAGAAACAGTTGATATCGATACACCAGCAGTTTTAGCAATTTGTTTTATATTGGCCATATGTATCACCTCTTTCCCTTATTATAAAGGGAAAATAATAAGAAAGAAAAAATCTTGACCTGAAAAGCTTTTCACAAACTATGGTATTAATAAGACTTCTTTTTATTCGCGTAACCTTTTCACTTGGGCGTAAGAATGATAGGGGTCTTTTTTGTTTGCAAAAAGTGTTGTCAAAATGTGTGAGAATAACGTGGAAAGTTTTCAAAGGTGGAGTTTGGTGACAAAGCGAATATGAAGAGAATATCAACGCTTCGTTCGTTAAGAGAGCGGTATGAAAGGGCGGAAACAAATTGAAAAAAAGAATCATTTGTTTCGTGTTTTCTAGTTTCATGCTTAGTTCGTGTTCGTTTCAGCAAACGATGCAAGAAGAAAAACACTTTGTGGGAACAACAGGAGGAGCTATGGATCGTGTTACGGATCCTATTCCGCTAAAGGAACTTCCAAAATATTTTCCGGTGAAGTTTAAAGTTCCAACGTTTTTACCGTACGACATTACAAGTGATGTGAAGGGGGAAGTAAGAACGCTTGGGAAAAAGAACACTGTCTTAACGATTAAATATAAACAGAAGGAGTCAGGTAGAAATGAGTATATTGAGTTAAATGTCGCGAACTTTCCCTATAGTTTTCTGGATCTTGTGGAAGAGAAGCGATTTCAAGAACAAATGAAACTGAATAATGGAACGTCTGCTTATTTTAAAAATAAAGATGATTATGAACGTGGTGACGAATTTGCTACGCTTATATGGAAAGAGAAAGGAATTGAATATCAACTGCTGTATCGGAATGTAGAAGAGAACGATGAAAAGGTAATCAAGCAGAATTTATTATACATTGCGAATAAGATGAAATGAAAAAACTAGCTGATTTATTCAGCTAGTTTTTTGTATGTTATTATTTCTTTTTAATTTTGCCTGTCCAAGATTTAAATCCACCTTGTAATTGGTAGAAATCTTTGTAGCCTTGTTTTTTTAAGTATTGCGCTGCACGACCTGTACGGAATCCGCTTTGGCAATATAAGTAAACAGGTTGATCTTGACGAAGTTCTTTATGGCGAAGGCGAATTTGTGATAACGGAATGTTACGTGCACCTAAAATATGCCCTGCGTTATATTCGTCTGCTTCACGAATATCGATAAGCTGTGCTTTACGGTAGCCAGCGCGAAATTCTTCTTCTGTAAGAGTTTTAATTAATTTTTTCTGATAGAAGTACATCCATACAGTGTAGCCGATAAATGCTACGATTACGGCTAATAAAATAATCCAAGTTGTTGACACGATTCTATCGCTCCCTTTTTTCTTATCCTACTTTCAATATTATAATGCCCTTATGTATTTATGCAACAGATTCATTTGCATATAAGAAGAAATTTCGTATTCTTTCACAAATTTTGTCGAATTTGGTAGACTAGAGAATGTGAAAAATAATTGGTTATATGAGGTGCAGGATGGGAAAAGAAAAATGGTGTTATATTAACTCTGGTCAATGTTCACCGGCATTTAATATGGCGTTAGATGAATGTTTATTAAATTGGCAAAGTGAAAAGAAAATGCCACCAACAATTCGTTTTTATGAATGGGAAGTACCAACATTAACAGTTGGGTATTTTCAACGTGTTGAAAAAGATATTAATATGGATGTAGTTAACGAAAAGAAATATGGATTCGTTCGTCGTCAAACAGGCGGCAGGGGTGTACTACATGACAAAGAGTTAACGTATAGTGTTATTGTGTCTGAAGATCATCCGAATATGCCGAAAACAGTTACAGAAGCGTATCGTGTTATTTCGCAAGGTTTATTAGATGGTTTTAAGGCATTAGGGTTAGAAGCATATTATGCAGTTCCAAAAACAGAAGCAGATCGTGAAAATTTAAAAAATCCACGTTCAGGCGTATGTTTTGATGCACCATCTTGGTATGAAATTGTAGTGGAAGGACGAAAAATTGCTGGTAGTGCTCAAACACGTCAAAAAGGTGTTATTTTACAGCATGGATCAATTCCACTAGAAATTGATTTAGATGAACTATATGATCTATTTTTATTCCCAAATGAACGTGTGAAGGAACGTATGAAGAGTATGTTCTCTTCTAAAGCAGTAGCAATTAATGAATTAACAGACCGTACATTTACGATAGAACAGTTAATTAAAGCGTTTGAAGTTGGCTTTGAAAAAGGATTGGATGTAGAACTTGTTCCATATGAATTAACAGAAGAACAGTTACATGAAGTTCAAACGTTAGCGAAAGAAAAGTATGAAAGTAATGAGTGGAATTATAAAAAATAAGAGGTGGCGATAGCCACCTCTTATTTTTTATAGTAAATTAAGTACTTTTTCTACTTTGATTCCTTTATCTTGTAAAGAACGAAGGCGACTTACAACGTCCATAATTTCTTTGTCAAATGTAACGCTAATACCTTGGCTTTGTAGTTCTTCTTTTAAGCTTTCAATAGAATCATCTATGTCGATGCCAAGCTCGTAATCTTGACAAACTTCAATTGTCTTTTTCACGAGTTTAACATAATTTTCTTGTAGTTTTGAATTTGTTTCAGTCAAAGCAGGCTGCTTCGGTTTTGCAGGAGCAACCGGTGCTGTCTCTTGCTTTGTAACTGGAGTAGGGACTGCTTTTTTCACAGGCGCTGGAGTAACTAGTTCTACAGCTGCTTCTACGCTTACTGGCTTCGGTGTCGGTACCGGAGTAGGCTTAGGTGCCATAGCAGGTGTTTCCACACGCGTAACAGGCTTAGGAGCAGGCGTAATTGCTTTTGGAGCTTCTACAACTACTTCTTTTTTCGGTGCTGCTTCTACCTGTGTTTCTTCTTGCTCGGCAGCTTCTTTATTTTCTTTACTCCACATAACGCGTTCAATTTCTAGAGAAACATTGTTTTTGTTCATCGCTGTTAATGTAACTTTACCAACTTCAGCGTTTCCAGTGAAATCAACAATTTTATAAATAACACTCTTGTTCCAATCCACGTTTCCGCTCAAAAATAATTCTTCGTTACATTTCGGCGTTAAGCCCTCGATTTTAATTTCTGCGTTTACACCGTTTTCACTATATACCATAATTAGCGAAGCATTTACATCTTCGTCTGCTAACATTAGTTCACGTACCATTTTGCCGGTGCGTACTTGCGTTTTCTTCTTAACTGACATCTAATTTCTCCTCTCAAAAATTCAGTAATAATAAAAAATCGTATAACGAAAAATAATTGCTCACGAAGATTTATGATACCGATAATAAAAGCATCACGTCAACAATTAACTTTAATTATTTTGCATTTTTCTTATTTTCTTTATGAAATTTTTCAATTTGTAAAATTAGACAGAAGAAAAAACAGCCTTTTGAAGGGCTGTTAAAAATTTGATTTTTTGTATAGTAGTTTATATAAAATAAAAAATAAGATTGCGATTAAGGCGTTTTGCCAAAAAGTTAGATGGTAAATGAAATAAGGTTGTTTTCTGAAATAAATATTTACGAATATAGCTGAACAAAATGGAGTAGCAAAAGCGAACCCGAATAGAATTCGTTTTTTCCAATTTATCTTTTTATTAAAAGAATAACGCTTTAATAAATATAAAATAAGCAGTATTCCTAGTACAATTAATGAAATAGACAAAGTAGTTCCAGGGATGCTAAAAGGTGGACTTATTATATCGGTATCTTTTTCAAACAGGAAAATGAAAAGAGAAGCAAGGGTATCCATTCCAAATTGTATAGCAAGGAGTAAACTAATAACAAAGCCAATTAAAGAAGTTTTTTCTAGTTTTGTTTGGGCGGGTAAAGCAGCTATAAGTTCATCGCAGTAAGATTGTAAATCATTTCCGAAAATGTCATAAGCATTTTTATTTTCAGCTTGTGCTTCGATAAGGTGGTCTAATATTTCTAACAAAAGTTCTTCCACTTGATGTTCGGGTACATTAGATAACCGAAGATATACTAACATATCACCATAAGCAATTTCGTTTTCGGAAGTTAGAAGCTCACGTTTTTTATTATTCAATTCAATCATGTCTTGTGCATTCATCCCTATCACTCCCCCTGTAATAAGTTATTTACCGTAGTAGAAACCATTCCCCAGCTTTTTTTAAATTCTTCAAGTTGTTCTAGCCCTTTATCGGTTACGTGATAATATTTTCGCTTTGGACCGAGTGAGGAAGCTTTTAATGTTCCTTCAATCAATTTTTCTTTTTGCATACGTAACAATAATGGATATATGCTTCCTTCGCTTACAAATGTAAATCCGTGTTTATTTAATTTTGTACTCAGTTCATATCCGTACACTTCTTCTTGTGAAATGATGTATAGGATGCACCCTTCGAGCACGCCTTTTAACATTTGGCTGTGCATGATTTCACCACCTTTTATTCAGGTAACTTGCGTTGCAAGGTAGCTGGTATCCAAATTATAACATTCAGTAACTTGCAACGCAAGTTACTGGGGTGGAAAACTTTAATGTCCCCCATACTAACGAGAGGGCGAAAAGCATATGAGACCATTTATGCCAAAGCTCGTTTACTTTGAACGAAAGGCACTTGAATATCCACTTGGTTTTATAGTTGCGCCAATTTAAATGCATGAAGAATGGGAAGAAGGAACCGTAAACTATTTGAGCGACAAAGATATGACGATACCAAATTTAACGTTTGAATTGATTCAGCATCGTTTTCCAAAACCATCGGAAAATATGTATATAAAAAGGATGATGCAGCAGTATTGGAAGAAACGATAAGAGGTTATATAAATGAGTTTTTTCCTAATGCAGAAATACAATATTTTACTTAAGGGGGGTCTGCATGCAAATACAGATTCTTTTTTGTTTTATATATTTAGGCTCGTTTTCAACTTGTCACGTTATTCTTTCTGGTGTATCATTTTATTGATTGCTTCGTACGGAATAAGCAAAATGAACTTGGATGGAGGAAACCGATGCCTACCCCTAGTATGGAAGATTATATTGAACAAATTTATTTGTTGATTGATGAAAAGGGTTACGCCCGCGTATCTGATATTGCTGAAGCGCTTAGTGTACATCCATCCTCTGTAACAAAAATGGTGCAAAAATTAGACAAAGATGAATATCTAATTTATGAAAAATATAGAGGGCTTGTATTAACAACAAAAGGTAAAAAAATCGGAGAACGTCTCGTATATCGTCATGACTTGCTAGAGCAATTTATGCGTATTATCGGTGTGGATGAAAGTAAAATTTACAATGATGTAGAAGGAATTGAACATCATTTAAGTTGGGAAGCAATTGATCGCATTGGTGATTTAGTGGAATACTTTGAACAAGATGCAGTCCGAGTGGAAACACTTCGTGGTGTTCAAAGAGCAAATGAAGAGAAAAGTAATTAAGGGGAACGTATGGCGTTTCCTTTTTTATTTCAATTCGAAAAGGATGGGAGAATTATGAAAGCAATTATTTTTGATTTTGATGGATTAATTGTGGACACAGAAACGATATGGTTTCACTCTTTCAGAGATGCTGTTCGTGAATACGGCGGGGAACTACCTTTAGAGGAATTTGCGAAATGCATTGGAACAACAGATGAGGTACTTTATACATATTTAAATGATCAATTAAAAGAGAAGTTTAACAAAAGTGCATTAAAAGAAAAAGTGGCAACTTTACATAAAGAGAAAATGAGAATACCAGAAGCTCGTGACGGGGTAAAAGAATATTTAGAAGAAGCGAAAGAAATGGGATTAAAAATCGCACTAGCTTCTAGTTCTTCTAGAGAATGGGTTATTCATTTTTTAGAAGAGCTACAAATTAGAGAATATTTTGAAGTAATTAAAACGAGAGAAGATGTTGAGAAGGTAAAACCAGATCCAGCTCTTTATCGAGTTGCAATAGAAGAATTAGGAATTAAGCCGTCTGAAGCTGTTGTATTTGAAGATTCATTAAATGGATTGAGAGCAGCAGTTGCAGCGGGATTAACGTGCGTTGTGGTACCTAATGATGTGACACGGAATTTACCATTTGAAAATCATCATCTTCGAATTGAAAGTATGAGAGAGAAAAGTTTAAAAGAAGTGCTTCAAAGTATAAAAAAAGACCGTATTTCCTAAAAGGAAGCACGGTCTTTCTTTTTGCTTTTTTTGCCTTCAATGACAGTTAAATGAGACTGTTTTCTTTTTCGTTTCAAAGTGGAAGAATTCCCTTTTTTACTTTTGTCATTAGAAGTATTTGACTTAAAGAAAGAATTGCCTAGGGGTGCTACATTTTGTTTCCCATGTTTGCGGTTCGATTGTTTTGCCGCACGCTTATATGAGCTTTGTGAATTTGCAGAACCACTGGAATTTGTAAACATCTTGTATAGCAAGTAAAAGATACCAACAACAAGTAACATGTACCCGATATTTCTTAATACACCCATGGGATTTGTAATAACAGATGAAACAAGGCCGAATATTGCCAATCCGATAATAAGCACAAATATAGCGAAAGTAAACGAACGACCGTTCATAAGGGACACCTCCTAAAAACGTATATTAAAATTAGTATATTAACGATGAGGAAAGGAGTTGAACACCATTTTTAAATAATTATTGTTTGTTCTCTAAACGTAATAATTCTTCAAACGATGCAATTGCTACTTCCACTTGATCATCTGTTGGTTCTTTCGTTGTTAATAGTTGTAGCCATAATCCAGGATATCCAAGTACGCGTAATACGGGAATATCTCGTAATCGATTTGTAAATTGTAATACTTCAAAAGAAATACCAAGTACAACTGGAATTAATAAAATTCGGTTTATAACTCGTGCCCAAAGAGGATCTGTAGGGACTAGGAAATAAACGAACATTCCAATAATGACTGTAAATATAATAAAGCTACTGCCACATCTATAATGGAGACGAGTTTGCTTTTGAACGTTTTCTACAGTCAGAGGAAGGTTATTCTCGTAAGCATTGATTACCTTATGCTCTGCACCGTGATACTGAAATACCCGCTTAATAAGTGGGGTTAAAGAAATAAAGTATATATAGCTCAATAATAGCATGAGCTTAATGACACTTTCGACAATGATTTGCCCAGTATGAGACGGGAAAATCGGTCTTGTTAATTCAGCTAATAGTGCAGGAACTGCTGTGAAAATGACTTTACCGAATATAAAAGATAAAACGCCAACAGCTGCAACTCCTAATACCATCGTTAATTTTGATTGTTCTTCTTTTTTATTTGCAATTTGTTCATCATCTTCTGGGTGGACGTCAAATCGTTCTGAAGCGAAGTTTAAATGCTTTGCTCCATTCGCACTTGCATCCACAATAGCGGCAATCCCTCGTAAAAATGGAATTTTTTTTAGGGTAGATAGTACTTTATTACGAACGCGTGGTAATCGATAAAATTCAATCGATTTATCTTTACGACGAACCGCTGTAACAGTATATTCTCTACCGCCAAACATAACTCCTTCTATGACCGCTTGCCCGCCATATATTTGTTTTGACTCTTCTGCCATGTTAACACCAACCTGTATTTGTTTCTCTCTTATGTAGAAAAAGAGGCAATTGTCATACTGGGTTCTGTCGTTTTGAAATAAGACAATCACCGAGTTTCCTTTATTTTATCGGCAAATACAAGTAGATGACAAGGGAAAATGTTATGAGAGTCGGACATTTCTTATTCTTTTTATAGACAAATTTCGCAGGATTTAAACATGCTTCAAAATAGTTTCGGGCATACTATTGAGCGGAGGTGTCGATGTGAGTCAAGAACAATTAGGAACAAGGAATTTTGTGCAGATTGGTTTGTTTGGTGGAATCTTTTGGGGCGGGGTATGGTATTTCCTTCATATATTTTCATTCACGGAGGCGGGCCCGAATTATTTCCTTTTACCATTTGCGTTTGGAAGTTGGAAAGAGGGTGTATGGGGCAATGTGTTCGGAATAGTGTGTATGGGACTTCTTTCAATTTTGATTGCCTTTTTGTATAAAGCATTTTTTGCAAAGTTTGAAGGGATTATAGCGGGAATTATTTATGGGCTATTTTGGTGGGCACTACTGTTTTTGGGGATGGGTTTAATGGCTCCTGTTATTAAAAGTGCGCTCCATTTACCAAAAGAGACAATTGTGACGACAATATGTATTTTTATATTGTATGGTGTGTTTATAGCATATTCTGTTTCTTACGCAGTAAATAGCAATAAAGCAGAACAAGAAGGGTAAGAGAAGACGAACTATTCAAATAAGTAACTCCTATGTTAAAATATTGTATAGATATTTAATATTAAGGAGTTTTAAGAATATGAAAAAGTTACTCCTCGTAAACGGTCCTAACCTAAATCGCCTCGGTGTTCGTGAGGTAAATGTATATGGAAAGGGCACGCTAACGACACTTGAAGCAGATATGAAGCAAGAAGCAGAAACAATGGGAGTGGAGTTAGAATGTTTCCAATCGAATCATGAAGGTTCCATTATCGACATTATTCATGAAGCGGAAGATATATATGAAGGGATCATTTTAAATCCGGGAGCATTTACGCATTATAGCTATGCGATTCGTGATGCCATTGCGAGCATTTCGATTCCTGTTATTGAAGTACATATTTCTAACATTCATCAGCGTGAATCGTTCCGTCATGAATCTGTGACGGCAGCTGTTTGTGCAGGTCAAATTGTAGGATTTGGTTTTTATGGCTATAAGTTAGCGTTATTTGCATTAATGGAGAAATTGAGGGAGGCATAAAGTAATGGAGAAAATTGAAAGATTACGAAGTGCATTTGATGAGGCTGGTATTGACGGTATTTTGTTAACAAATGAACATAGTCGTAGATATATGGCTAACTTCACAGGAACAGCAGGCGTTGTTCTTATTTCAAAAGATCGTGCTCAATTTATTACAGATTTCCGTTACGTCGAGCAGGCAAGTAAACAAGCGGTTGGATATGAGGTTGTACAGCACGCAGGGTTGATCATTGATGAAGTGGCAAAGCAAGTGAAAGAGCTTGGAATTCAAAAGCTTGGTTTTGAGCAAGATACTCTTACATATAGTTCTTATTCAGTGCATAAGGAAGCGATTGATGCTGAATTTATCCCGACTTCTGGACTTGTAGAAAAGTTACGCTTGATAAAGACTGATTCAGAGATTAAGATATTAAAGGAAGCTGCACAGATTGCAGATGCTGCCTTTGAGCATATTCTATCATTCATTCGCCCGGGAGTATCTGAAATTGAAGTGTCAAATGAACTTGAATTTTTCATGAGAAAACAAGGAGCAACATCTTCTTCGTTTGATATTATCGTTGCTTCAGGTCTTCGTTCGGCATTACCGCACGGCGTGGCATCTGAAAAAGTGATAGAAACAGGAGATTTCGTTACATTAGACTTCGGCGCTTATTACAAAGGATATTGCTCTGATATTACTCGTACGATTGCAGTCGGTGAACCATCTGATAAATTAAAAGAAATTTATAATATCGTTTTAGAAGCACAACTACGTGGTGTGAACGGTATTAAAGCTGGTTTAACAGGTCGCGAGGCTGATGCGCTAACGCGTGACTACATAACGGAAAAAGGATATGGTGAATACTTTGGACACTCTACTGGTCATGGAATAGGTCTTGAAATCCATGAAGCACCAGGTTTAGCGTTCCGTTCTCATACAGTACTTGAACCAGGTATGGCTGTAACAGTAGAACCAGGTATTTATATTCCAGGTATTGGCGGCGTACGTATTGAAGATGATATCATTGTGACAAGTGAAGGTAATGAAGTAATTACGAAATCACCAAAAGAACTTATTATTTTGTAATACACAGGAGGATTTTTTTACATGATTTCAGTAAACGATTTTCGTACAGGTTTAACAATTTCAGTGGACAATGCCCTTTGGCAAGTACTTGATTTCCAACACGTAAAGCCAGGTAAAGGTGCTGCATTCGTTCGTTCTAAACTACGTAATCTTCGCACAGGTTCTGTTCAAGAGAAAACATTCCGTGCAGGTGAGAAAGTAGAAAAAGCACACATCGAAAACCGTCGTATGCAATACTTATACGCAAGCGGTGAGGCTCACGTATTTATGGATAACGGAACTTATGAGCAAATCGAACTTGGTGAAAAACAAATCGAGCGCGAGCTTAAATTCCTAAAAGAAAACATGGAAGTAGCAATCATGACTTACCAAGGCGAAGTACTTGGTGTTGAACTTCCAAACACAGTTGAATTACAAGTTACAGAAACAGAGCCTGGTATTAAAGGTGATACTGCTTCTAACGTAACAAAACCAGCTACATTAGAAACTGGTCTTGTTGTACAAGTACCAATCTTCATTAACGAAGGCGAAATGCTTATCATCAACACTGGTGAAGGTAAATACGTTTCTCGTGCATAGTAGAAAAGCACTCGTGATAATTCACGAGTGCTTTTTTTATAGGAAATAGGGTAGATAGTAAATAGCTGTTATTATAAAACTGACTAAAACAAGTGAAAGAGTACCCATAATAGATGGAGTCAAAACAATTTGAAATGGTTTTATTTCGCCAGTCTCAACGCCAGTTAATGTTTTACTTATTGCGTGATCTGTAATGTTATTTCTATGGTTACTCATAATAATTAACCACATAATTGCAAATATTGCTAAACTACCAAGGAAAAAGGTCTCTATAAATGACCAACCGACCAATAATGAAAAAAGATAAATAAGAGCTAATTCTACTACAACGGTTAAACTAACTTTCAATGCCTTCATATTTTTCCCCCTCATTCTGTAATTTCAACCAGTTTAAAAAATTTTCACGTGACACGACATGCAGAGAGCAAGGTGACTTTACTTCTTTCTCTAGTGCAGCGTGTTCGTCTGGAAACTTGTTTTCCACATGCAATGAAATATAAGGTAGTTTTTCTTGTGCTTTTAAAGAGCGGATATTATTCGTTTTAGCACCAGCAAATACGTAGGAAAGTTGTAAGTCTAAAAAGGCGATTTTAAAGATTTCTTTTTTAGCAGCCTCGTTATAGCCTTTTCCCCAGTACGGATAGCCGAGCCAACTACCAATGTGAGATTGCTTTTTCTCATTATTAATATGTTTAAGTGTGGTGAGGCCAATTATTTCATTTTCTTCATTCACAATCATTCTCGATAAGGATTTCTTTTGACGCTCTTCGTCTATTGCGAAAAGAAGAAATGTTTTCGTGTCTTCGATGTTTTCTACCGTTATCCCCAATGCATTTTTTATATGTGGATCACTTGATAGCTCGAAAATCACATTTGTATAGCATAAATCTAGTGGTAATAAAGTGACGTGCTGCATGGTTTAAACCTCTTTTAAACTAAATATACCATAATATACCATGAAATAATATGAATATTCAGATTGTAATTCGGAATTTAGAGAAAAATTATGTTTTTACTTCTGAAATAGACAACCTCTGCATATGGTTGTACAAATATATTCTTTTTTAGAATACGAAGTTAGTAACTGTTACGGGAGAAGGTGGAAGAATGAAACAGTGGCTAGCGGCAATGGAAACATCCGTGCTTGTTATGGGGGCACTTCGATTATTTTCAGGTAGTGCGGAGATATTTGCTGCTTTGCTTATGCTTTATGTGAATGATGCGAAGAAAGCGTTGTTTATAAATGGTATGTTGGCGTTTGTTGGACCTACCGTATTAATTTTAACAATGACAATTGGGATAGCGAGTGTAGCAAGTGAAATTTCTTTCTTGAAGCTCTTTTTTCTAGCGCTTGGAATTTGCTGTATTTTTATCGCATTACTGAAATAGTAAGTCGAGTATAGTGGGGAGAAGCCGATGAAAGAGGTATTAGAAGTTTTACCAAAAACGATGAAGTACTTAATTGAAGAATGTAAGCAATACGATGCTTTAGAGGAAATTCGTGTTCGAATTGGAAGGCCGCTAGAGTGTATTGCACACGGAAAGGTGTTTTTTTATGACTATATCACTACTGCAGAGGATGCTATTTACTTATTGAATAAGTTAAGTCAATTCTCAATTTATACGATGGAAGAGGAATTAAAACGTGGGTATGTGACGCTTCGCGGGGGGCATAGAATCGGGTTAGCAGGAAAAGTTATTACAGAAAAAAGCGCAGTGAAAATGATTCGTGATGTCTCTTCCTTTAATATTCGTATTGCTCGTCAAAAAATAGGGATTGCTGAACCGCTTTTGCCATATTTGTATGAAAAAAGGTGGTTAAACACGATGGTAATTGGCCCTCCCCAAACGGGTAAAACGACACTTTTAAGAGATGTAGCACGTTGCATGAGTCAAGGGGTAAGTGCTTCGGAAATTCCTTCCTGTAAAGTGGGGATCGTTGATGAACGGTCAGAAATTGCTGGTTGTGTGAAAGGGATCCCGCAATATGATTTTGGTACCCGAGTCGATGTGTTAGACGCATGTCCAAAGGCAGAAGGAATGATGATGATGATTCGTTCTATGAGTCCTGATATTTTGATCGTAGATGAAATTGGCCGTAAAGAAGATAGTGAAGCAATTATGGAGGCAGTGCATGCAGGTGTCCAGCTTTTTATAAGCGCACACGGATTTTCCTATGAGGATGTTGTGAGACGTCCATCGCTCAAGGCAGTGCTAGAGCTTGGTATATTTGATAGGTTTGTGGAGTTGTCAAAAGCGAGGGGTCCAGGAACGGTTATGCAGGTGAAAGATAAATATGGAAAACCAGTGTTATCAAATAGAAAGGCTGAGGGCGTATGGTGAAAATATTTGGTGCAGTGTTAATCGTTGCGGTCAGCACCTTTTTCGGGTTTTCGTATGCTAAAAGATACAGTGAGAGACCGAGGCAACTTAGGTTATTAAAATCAGCACTTCAATCATTAGAGGCAGAAATTATGTATGGACACACACCTTTATCTGAGGCTGCCGAGCGATTAGTTAAACAAATGCCAAAGCCATTAAATTGGATATTTCAAAGTTTCGCTAAAAAACTAGAAAGTGGAGAACAAACAGTAAGGGAAGCTTGGATAGATAGTTTGAAAGAGAATTGGAAGTTGACGGCTTTTCAACAAACCGAGTATGAAATACTGCAGCAATTTGGTGAAACGCTCGGGCAACATGATCGTGAATCACAACAAAAACATATTCGCTTATGTATTACACATTTGGAGAGAGAAGAAGAGGAAGCGAAAGCTTTACAACTGCAATACGAAAAAATGATTAAGAGCTTAGGGGTACTAGCAGGGCTACTTATTGTAATTTTACTGCTATAGGGGGGAGAAAGGCGATGTCCATTGATGTTGGATTAATATTTCAAATCGCCGGAATCGGCATTGTTTTAGCTTTCATTCATACTGTACTAAAAGAATTGAAGCGTGAGGATATTGCAAATTGGGTTATCCTTGTCGGTTTTGTCGTCATTTTATTTCATGTTGCATTTTTAATTAATACGCTATTCGACAAGATTAAAAGTGTCTTTCTCTTCCAGTAAAGGAGGCGGTTCGAATCGAAATTATACAAATTGTCGGATTAGGCCTCGTTGCTACGTTTTTAGCTGCTGTTTTGAACCAGCATAAATCTAGTATTACATCTTTATTTATTGTGTTCGTAGGTAGCGTGATGTTTCTTATTTTAATCGATCAAATTCATTCTATTTTACAAATGATTGAGAGAGTAGCGAGTGAAGCGAAAGTTAGCAACGTCTACGTGGAAACGTTACTAAAAATTATTGGAATTGCTTATATTGCCGAGTTTGGAGCTCAAATTACAAAAGATGCTGGTCAAGGTGCCATCGCTTCGAAAATTGAACTTGCTGGGAAAATCTTAATTCTCGTTATGGCAATTCCTATTTTGACGGTTGTAATTGAAACTATTCTCGGATTTTTACCGACGGGATAAGGGGGAGTGAATGTTGAGGAGGTTTGGAGCTAAGCTGCTATTTGCTTGCTTCCTTTTCTTTTCTTTACCGGTTGTTGTACAAGCTTCTCCTGTAGAAACAAACGTCGTTGATCAACAATTGGATAAGCTCGGAATTGAAGATGTGAAGCAATTTTGGGACGGGCTTGTTACAAAATATGGTGGCTATTTGCCAGAGAGTCAAAAAGGGAGTTTTATGGAGTTTGTAAAGGGAGAAAAAGAATTCTCTCTAAAAGAGTGGATGATAGGGTTATTAAAATATTTATTTCATGAGCTTGCAGCTAATGGAAAACTGCTTGGCACACTCATTATGCTCACAATCTTTAGTGCATTGTTGCAATCACTGCAATCCGCTTTTTCAAAAAGTAGTGTAAGTAAAATTGCTGATGCTGTTGTATATATGGTACTTATTATTTTTGCTTTAAATAGTTTTTATGTCGTTATGACATATGCAAGAGAAACGATACAAACAATGGTAGATTTCATATTAGCGCTATTGCCAATTTTATTGGCGCTTATAGCGACTGGTGGCGGGGTTGTATCTGTATCTTTCTTTCATCCGATTATCATTTTCTTAATGAATACAAGCGGGCTTCTTATGAATTATATCGTTCTACCGCTTTTATTACTGGCAACGATATTAAGTATTGTAAGTACAATGAGTGATCAATATAAAGTTACAAAATTGTCCAAGCTTCTGCAAAACGTTAGCGTTGGGATTATCGGTATCTTCTTAACGATTTTTTTAGGGGTATTATCTGTACAAGGAACAGCGACAGCCGTTGCTGATGGTATAGCTGTGAAAACTGCTAAATTTGTAACAGGAAACTTCATTCCAGTAGTTGGAAGGATGTTTACGGAAGCGGCAGATACTGTTATTAGCGCATCAGGATTATTGAAAAACACAGTCGGAATTATTGGGCTCGTCATTTTATGCTTAATTGTTGCTTTTCCTGCGATTCAAATTTTCTGTATTGCATTTATTTATAAATTCGCAGCAGCAGTATTACAACCGGTTGGCGGCGGAGCAATTATTCAATGTTTAGACATTATTGGAAGAAGCATCATTTACGTATTTGCTTGCTTAGCTATCGTATCATTTATGTTCTTTTTAAGTATTACAATTATTATTGCTGCGGGGAATATTACACTTATGATGCGGTAGGAGGTGAAGAGTATGCAATTTGTTACAGAGTGGATCAGAAATATTATCGTTTTTTTGCTCTTAGCGACAATGCTTCATCTTATTCTTCCAAATTCGAATTTGCAAAAATACGTTAAATTTGTTGTAAGTCTTTTGTTAGTCGTATTAATTTTAACACCCCTTTTTAAACTATTGCAGACAGATGTAAATGAAGTAATTGCAAATTTTAATGAAGAAAAGTACGTAGCAGAAGGATCTGTAAAAAATTCAATAGATTCGAAGAAAAAAGAAATACAAGCTCTAACACGTGCATATAGTTTAGAAGAGATGGCTACCAAAATGAAAAAAGAAGTAGGAAAAGAGTTTGAGAAAAAGTATGGTATGGCTGTCTCTGAAATACAAATAGTCGCAGCAGAAAATATAGAAGAAGTAAAGTCAGCGAAAGATATTCAATCTATTGTTGTGACGTTGAAAGAAAAAGAACGTAGTAAAAATGATGCAATCGAAACAGTAAAGCCAATTGAAATTAACACGAAAGAGCCTCCAAAAAAAGTGGAAGAAACGAATGGAGAAATGAAAGATTTCTTTTCAAGCAGGTGGCAACTAGAGGGTAAACAAATCCAAGTTCAAATGGAAGGGAGGACAGGTAGAGTAAATGGACAATAAAGATAAAAATTCGAAGTTCTCATTTTTTCGAAACTTATTGAATGGGGATCAAAAAGAAAGCAACGAGAAGGGTAAAAAGGTAACACCTAAGTTTTTACTTGTCCTACTCATACTTGGAATTTTGCTTATGTTTTCTAGTAGTCTCTTTTCAAGTAAAAAAGAAGAAGTACCTGTATTTAAAGAACAAAAAACTCAAAACCAAGAAAAAGACGTACCAACTTTCGGACAAAAAAGTAATGATAGTATGTCAAATGTAGAAAAATATGAAAAAGCGTATGAACAAGAATTAAAAACTGCTTTAGAAGAAATAGCAGGAGTAAAAGACGTAACGATTAAAGTGAATTTAGATTCATCTGAAGAAAAAATTTTAGAAAAAAATACAGTGAAACGCTCACAAACAACAGGTGAAACAGATAAAACAGGCGGTAAGAGAGAAGTAGAGGACGAGTCTCTTGATGAAAAGACTGTCATTATACGTGAAGGGGATAAAGAAACTCCTGTTGTTTTACGAACAGAGAAGCCGAAAGTACGTGGTGTTCTTGTCGTAGCAAAGGGAGTGGATAATATACAAGTTAAAGCAATGGTAAAAGAAGCTGTGATAAGGCTGCTAGATGTACCGGCCCATCGCGTTTCAGTTTCACCGAAAAATTGATAGGGAGGAAATAAAGTGTTAAAAAAACAAACAGTTTGGTTATTAACGATGTTAAGTTTAGTTGTTGTACTATCTGTGTATTACGTGACAACTCCTGACAAAATGAATACAGCATCGCCAGCAACAGGTGAAAAGATTGGACAAGAAAAACAAGGTACTGATAAAGCAGTAACAAACGAAGCGCCTAAAGAAACTCCGAAAAAAGAAAATACAAGCAAAGAAACAATAAATAAAGAAACAGACAAAAAAGAAAATGCAAAAAAAGAAACAAGTAAAAAAGAGGGCAATGTATCAGTTCAATCAAGTGATGAGAATTTCACAGCTTTACGTATGCAAATGGAAGATCAGCGTAGTGAACAAAAAGCAAAATTACAAGAAGTGATGAGTTCAACAAAAGCTTCAGCAACAGAAAAGAATAAAGCGAAAGAAAATTTTGATGCCATTACGACAATGGAAACGAAGCAAGAATTACTTGAGACAGTAATTAAATCTCAAGGAGGATATCCAGATGCTCTTGTAAGAGCTGATGGTACTGATATTAGAGTAACGGTTAAAGCGGCAAAACATTCACAGAAAGAAGCAAATAAAATTATTCAACTTGTAAGAAGTGAAGGCGGATCAAAAGATGTAGGTGTGAAATTTGATCCACCAGCGAAATAAGTGAAACCTTAATCCGTAGGGATTTCCCTACGGATTATTATCTTTTACTAAGCAAAGGGTATGCAAATAGTAAAATAGAGTATGTAAGTAAACGTGTGTATAGAAAAAAGCTATCATTTTCGATAGCTTTTTTCTATTTCGTCTTTGTAATTATTTTTACTATGTTCAACTCGGAATGGAGAAACACGTTGTGAGTAAAAGATTAATGGTTCATGGTACTGATGATTACTTTTTCCGGATTTGACGTGGATGCAAAGAACGCATGCCCAAACGATTACGGCAGGTAAAAAGAGAATGAGCCATATCATATTTCCACACCTCGACACAATATATTTTCTACACTTTGAACATACTATTCTTATATGAAGGAATGATGAATGGCGTGTAAACAAAAAAATAATATTTGGTAAAAATATGTTGTTGACTATAGATGTGGTGAAGAGTGGAGAGGGGATGGCATGTTTGCTGTGTAACGTTTTGAAAAAGTAGTGAATGTTTTTTAAGAAGTGGTCTTGCCAATTTCGTGTGAAACTTGGTATTATTACTAGGTATTAAATTTTTATTGGAATAATATTTTTACAGGAGTTTCGATTTATTATAAAGAAATATAAATTGGAATGTTTAAAAAATTTATCGTAAGATGGAAATAGTAAATATTTCTATTAGTTAATGAAATATATTTTCTAATAGAATACATCGTATTTTTACAGTCAATCTAGTTTTCGTGACGAGAATCTGTAAAAACGGGACAAACAAGAGTATGGGAGTGGATTTTACATGTTTAAAATTCAAGAAGTTCGCGAATTAATTAAATTAATTGATAGCTCTAATATTGATGAATTTGAATACAAAAAAGACGGTACAACAATCAAAATGAAAAAGCGTGGTAATGAAGTTGTTGCTGTGCAAGCACCTGCAGCAAAACAAGCTATGCAACCAGTAGCGCCTGTTGAAGTTGAAACGAAAGTAGCAGCAGCACAAGCAGAAGCGCCAAAACAAGAAGAGAAGAAGGTTGTTCAAAATGAAAACCTACATAAAATCACATCACCGATGGTAGGTACATTCTATTCTTCTTCTTCGCCTGATACACCTCCATATGTAAGTGTTGGGGATAGAGTATCGAAAGATTCTATCGTATGTATTGTCGAGGCTATGAAGTTATTTAACGAAATTGATGCTGATGTAGAGGGCGAAATTGTTGAAATTCTTGTTAATAACGGACAGCTTGTTGAGTATGGACAACCGCTATTTCTTGTAAAAGCGTAATAAGGGAGTCTTTGTGATGATAAAAAAAGTATTAATAGCCAATCGTGGGGAAATTGCTGTACGAATTATTCGTGCTTGTAAAGAAATGGATATTGAAACAGTTGCAATTTATTCAGAAGCAGATAAAGAGTCACTTCACGTACAGATTGCAGACGAGGCGTATTGTGTAGGACCAACGATTTCGAAAGAAAGCTATTTAAATTTGACAAACATTATTAGCGTTGCGAAGTTAACAGGCTGCGATGCTATTCATCCGGGATACGGATTTTTAGCAGAGAATGCAGATTTCGCAGAGTTATGCCGTGAATGTAACTTGATTTTTATCGGTCCAAGTCCAGAAGCTATTTCAAAGATGGGCACAAAAGACGTTGCTCGTGATACAATGAAAGAAGCAGGGGTTCCGATTGTACCAGGTTCACAAGGGATTATTAAAAATACCGAAGAAGCGATCGAGCTTGCTGATCAAATTGGATATCCAGTTATTATTAAAGCGACTGCAGGTGGCGGTGGAAAAGGTATTCGTGTTGCACGCCATGAAGAAGAGCTTATAAAAGGAATTCAAATTACACAGCAAGAAGCTAGTACCGCTTTTGGGAACCCTGGTGTATACTTAGAAAAGTACGTTGAAGATTTCCGCCATGTTGAGATTCAAATAATGGCAGATACACACGGAAATGCCATTCATTTAGGAGAGCGTGATTGTACAATTCAGCGCCGTTTGCAAAAACTATTAGAAGAAAGTCCATCACCTGCACTTGATGAAGATATTCGCAAGCAGATGGGTGAAGCGGCAGTTAAAGCGGCGGTAGCGGTTGATTATACAGGTGCTGGTACGGTTGAGTTTATTTATGAATATAAAACGAAAACCTTTTATTTCATGGAGATGAATACGAGAATTCAGGTTGAGCATCCGGTTACTGAAATGGTAACGGGAATGGACTTAATTAAAGAGCAAATTCTTGTTGCTTCAGGAGAAAAGTTATCGTTACAGCAAGAAGAAGTACAATTTAATGGTTGGGCAATTGAATGTCGAATTAATGCGGAAAACCCTGCCAAAAAATTTATGCCATCTCCAGGTAAAGTAGAAATGTACTTACCACCAGGAGGATTTGGTATTCGCGTCGATTCAGCTGTATATCCGGGATATTCAATCCCACCTTTCTATGATTCGATGGTTGCTAAATTAATTGTTCACGGAAAAACACGTGAAGAGGCAATTGCAAAAATGAAGCGCGCACTTAGTGAATTTGTCATTGAAGGCGTACATACAACAATCCCGTTCCATTTGCAATTGCTAGATCATCCTGATTTTGTAAAAGGTGAGTTTAATACGAAATTTTTGGAAGAGCATGAACTTGTGACGCAGTGATACATTAAAGGAGGTTTTTTTCATGGCTGAACATATGTTAGATATGGGTCAAGATACAACTCTTGGTAAAGTAGAAATTGCACCAGAAGTAATTGAAGTAATTGCAGGTATTGCAGCTGCTGAAGTAGAAGGTGTAGCGGCAATGCGCGGTAATTTTGCTACAGATGTTGTTGAGAAGTTAGGTAAGAAAAATCATGGTAAAGGTGTAAAGGTTGAATTAGCAAACGAAGATATTATCGTTGACCTTTATGTTGTAATGTATTTTGGTGTAGCAATTCCAGTTGTTGCACAAAAGATTCAAGACAATATTCGCCAAGCACTCTTTACAATGACAGGACTTGAGCCAAAAGAAGTGAATGTTCACATCGTTGGCGTAACATTCGAAACACAAAAAACAGAAATCGAACCAGTGTAAGAATGAAAAGGTGCCTAGTAACATAGGCATCTTTTTTATCGTTTCATTTCTTCACAAATTACAACCCTCTAATTATTATACTATTTCAAAAAATAAGAAATAAACAAGAAAATGTGTCGTTTTTCCAAAAAACGTACATTGTGATAAGATATGGAACTTGAAGTTAATCTTTTTATTATTTTTCAGCCTTGTAACCCGTGTGTGAAACGATAAATTGTGTTATTATCATTGTATTATAAGGTTGGAAAATCAATGAAAACTGTAAGAGTAAGTGAATTGACGGCTTATAAATTATAATAATATAACAAAGTATAAGGAAAGACTTGAAGCATAAAGGAGAGTTACAATGAAACGTAGGACGGCTAGAGAAAGAGCAATGCAAGCATTATACCAAATGGATATTACAGGTGAATTAGAACCGAAAGTAGCAGTGGAAAACACGCTGGATGAAGGCGAAGAAACAAATGAGTTTCTAGAGTCACTTGTAGTAGGTTTTGTAGAAAATAAAGAAGCAATCGATGAAGCGATTCGTCAAAACTTAAAAAAGTGGAAGCTTGAGCGTATTAGTATTGTTGATCGCAGTATTTTACGTGTAGCTGTGTATGAAATGAAGTACATGGAAGAAATTCCACACAACGTAACAATTAACGAAGCAATTGAAATTGCAAAAACATTTGGGGATGAGGAATCTCGTCGTTTTATTAACGGCGTTTTATCTAATATAAAAGATACACTGTAAATTCTTTAAGGGGGAATCTTAAAATGGTAGCAGTAATCATCAAAGGAAATGAAGTTGCGGAGAAAAAACGAGCACAATTAACAGAAGAAGTTGTGAAGTTGAAAGAGCAAGGTATTGTACCAGGATTAGCAGTTATTTTAGTTGGAGAAGATCCAGCATCTCGTTCTTATGTGAAAGGAAAAGAAAAAGGCTGTGAACAAGTAGGGATTTACTCAGAGCTAATTGAACTTCCTGAAACAATTACTGAGGAACGTTTGCTTGCTGAAATCGATCGCTTAAATGGAGATGACCGTATTAATGGCATATTAGTGCAATTACCTTTACCAAAACATATTGAAGAAAAAGCTATCATTGAAAGAATTTCACCAGAAAAGGATGTAGACGGATTTCACCCAATCAGCGTGGGACGTATGATGACGGGACAAGATACATTCCTTCCATGTACACCGCATGGTATTGTAGAATTAGTAAAAGAAACAAATCTTGATATTTCTGGAAAACATGTAGTAGTAATTGGAAGAAGTAATATTGTCGGTAAACCAGTGGGACAATTGTTTTTAAATGAAAATGCCACTGTAACATATTGTCATTCTAAGACGCAAAATATGAAAGAGTTATCGAAGTTAGCTGATATTTTAATCGTAGCTGTTGGACGACCTAAAATGATAACAGCGGATTATATTAAAGAAGGAGCGGTTGTAATTGACGTTGGTGTTAACCGTTTAGAAACAGGAAAACTTTGTGGTGATGTTGACTTTGACAATGTGTTAGATGTTGCGGGTTACATTACACCTGTGCCAAAGGGTGTTGGTCCAATGACAATCACAATGCTTCTTCATAATACTGTTGAATCTGCCAAACGTGCAGGTGTCGTTTGTAAATAATTTGAGTCGGCTATGAGGAGAGAGAAATGGAGAAGCAATATTTAACCGTTACAGCGTTAACACGCTATATAAAAACAAAAATAGAATATGATCCGCATTTGCAGTCTGTTTGGTTAAAAGGTGAAATTTCCAACTTTAAAAATCATAGCCGTGGCCACATGTATTTTACATTGAAAGATGAAAATGCAAGAATCGCAGCGGTTATGTTTGCGGGCCATAATCGTAATATTAAATTCAAACCTGAAAATGGGATGAAGGTACTCGTGAAAGGGAAAATCTCTGTTTACGAGGCGAGTGGTTCTTATCAAATTTATATTCAAGACATGCAGCCTGACGGAGTCGGGAATTTACATTTAGCGTACGAACAGTTAAAAGTTCGTTTAGAAGAAGAAGGACTTTTTTCTCAAGTTTATAAAAAAGCGATTCCTCCTTA
Source organism: Bacillus sp. JH7 (assembly GCF_001563515.1). Classification (NCBI taxonomy): domain Bacteria; kingdom Bacillati; phylum Bacillota; class Bacilli; order Caryophanales; family Bacillaceae; genus Bacillus; species Bacillus sp. JH7. The sequence goes on from NZ_LPUS01000001.1 coordinate 634,582, forward strand.
CGCTAAAACAATAGGTGTGATTACGTCGCCAACAGGAGCAGCGATTCGTGATATTATAACAACGATTAAACGTCGTTATCCAATTGGGAATGTTATTGTATTTCCGGTACTTGTACAAGGGGAGTCAGCGGCTCCCTCGATTGTACAAGCGATTCGTACAGCGAATGAAATGGGAGAGATAGATGTACTAATCGTTGGTCGTGGTGGAGGTTCTATTGAGGAATTATGGGCTTTCAATGAGGAAATGGTTGCAAGAGCAATCTTTAAGAGTGAAATTCCTATTATTTCGGCAGTAGGCCATGAAACGGATTTTACAATCGCAGATTTTGTTGCAGATTTACGCGCGCCAACACCGACTGCAGCAGCTGAGCTGGCAGCACCTAACATTATAGAGTTACAAGAAAAGGTATTACAAAGAACTCTGAGATTGCAAAGAGCAATGAGAGAGTTAGTACATAAAAAAGAAGAAAAACTACAAGTGTTGCAAAAATCGTATGCGTTCCGTTATCCAAGACAAGTATATGAGCAAAAGGAAGAGCAATTAGATAGAGCGCTAGAACAGCTTGTTTTAGCGAAAGAGCGCTATATTGATAAAAAGGTGAATCAGTTAAAGCAACTTTCATTTTATTTAGAGAAGCACCACCCATCTCAAAAAATTATGCAAACGAAGGTAGCTGTTGAAACGTTGCAAAAGCAATTACAACGTGAAATGCAAACGTTACTTCAAACGAAAGAATTTGCCTTTGTAAGAGCTGCTCAAAAACTTGAAGCGTTAAGTCCGCTTAAAGTAATGATGAGAGGGTACGGGCTTGTATATGATGAAGAGAAGCAAGTGTTAAAAAGTGTGAAAGATGTAAGCCTTGGAGATGCTGTTTCAGTTCAATTACAAGATGGAATACTAGATTGTAGCGTATCAGGCATAGAGGAGCGTGAATTGAATAATGGAAAATAAATTAAGCTTTGAAGAGGCAATTTCGCAACTTGAGCATCTTGTTTCTAAGCTAGAACAAGGTGACGTACCTTTAGAAGAAGCGATTTCTTATTTTAAAGAAGGTATGGAATTATCTAAGCTTTGTGATGAGAAGCTGAAGAATGTACAAGAACAAATGGCAGTTATTCTTGGGGAAGATGGAGAGCTTGAACCGTTTACTGCTTTAGGAGATGAAGCATAGTGACGATTGCTTTTGATACTTTTTTGAAAGAAAGTAAAACTTTCGTAGAAGAAAAACTTGTAAGCTATGCAAATGAATTACAATGTCCAAATGTACTTCGTGAAGCGATGGCATATTCTTTGGAAGCGGGTGGAAAACGTCTCCGCCCGTTACTTTTGTTTGCAACATTACAAGCGTTTGGGAAAGAAAGAAATCTTGGAGTAGGTGCAGCTTGTGCTCTTGAAATGATTCATACATATTCATTAGTTCATGATGATTTACCTTGTATGGATGATGATGATTTAAGAAGAGGAAAGCCCACAAATCACAAAGTATTTGGTGAAGCGATGGCAGTTTTAGCAGGAGATGGCTTATTGACGTATGCTTTTCAAGTTATTATGGCATATGAGCAAAAAGAAATTTCTGCCGAAAAAAAAGTAAGACTTGTACTTGAACTTGCAAAAGCAGCAGGACCAGAAGGAATGGTTGGCGGACAAGTGGCAGATATGGAAGCTGAAGGGAAACGCCTTACGATTGATGAATTGGAGTACATCCATAAACATAAGACCGGAAAACTGCTTGAATTTGCTGTACTTGCGGGTGCGATACTTTCTGATGCGACAGAAGAGCAAGAAGAAAAGTTGCTTACGTTTGCCAAATATATCGGTCTAGCTTTCCAAATTCGAGATGATATTTTAGATGTCGAAGGAACTGAAGAAGAGATTGGAAAACCGATTGGTAGCGATCTTTCTAATGAAAAGAGCACATATACAACGTTGTTTACTGTAGATAGAGCAAAAGATATTTTAGAAGAAACAATTGCAGAAGCAAAAGGTGCGATTAGTTCCTTGCAATTACAAGATGAATATTTACTATCTATTTGTGATTTGATTGCAAAACGTAATAACTAATATAACAGCGTTTTCATTTGTTGAGTCATTCATCATTTTATGATATAAATGTAGGAAAAGGTTTTTCTTTTCTTGTTATTGGCAAAAATATATGTAGATTACATTGCCGTTATCACTTCGTGTTAGCGGCTATTTTTTTCATCGCCTAAAGAAATATGGTTTATAATAGGATTAGGGCGCAATAGACTGGTTAATAGCGGGACAAGACGAAAAATAGAAAAGAGAATTTCTTGTTTTGTGTAAATGTTTTTTATAATATTTGACATGTTGACAGATTATGAAATGAAAGTGAGTGATCCATGTGGATCTAACGCAAATTCAAAACCCTAGTTTTTTGAAAGATATGTCTATCAGTGAACTAGAGGGATTGAGTGAGGATATTCGTAAGTTTTTAATTGAAGAGCTCTCTCAAACAGGTGGACATATTGCACCTAATTTAGGTGTAGTAGAACTCACAATTGCTCTGCACAAATTATTTGATAGCCCGCAAGATAAATTTTTATGGGATGTAGGACATCAATCCTATGTACATAAAATTTTAACTGGACGTGCGAAAGAGTTTGGTACATTAAGGCAATATCAAGGTCTATGTGGTTTCCCGAAACGTTGCGAGAGTGAGCACGATGTATGGGAAACTGGTCATAGCTCGACTTCGTTATCGGCTGCAATGGGAATGGCTCTGGCACGTGATTTAAAGAAAACGAAAGAATATGTTATACCAATTATTGGAGATGGTGCTTTAACAGGCGGAATGGCTTTAGAGGCATTGAACCATATTGGACATGAAAAAACAGACATGATTGTTATTTTGAATGATAATGAAATGTCAATTGCACCAAACGTTGGTGCGCTTCATAATGTGCTCGGTCGTTTACGTACCGCAGGAAAATATCACTGGGTAAAAGATGAATTAGAGTATATATTAAAGAAAATCCCAGCAGTTGGCGGGAAAGTGGCTGCGACAGCAGAGAAAATAAAAGATAGTCTTAAATATTTACTAGTATCTGGTGTCTTTTTCGAAGAGTTAGGCTTTACATATTTAGGTCCAGTCGATGGGCATGATTATGAAAAGTTATTCGAAACGTTGCAATATGCAAAGAAAACAAAAGGCCCAGTGCTTGTTCACGTTATTACGAAAAAAGGAAAAGGTTATAAACCGGCTGAGAGTGACGTTATTGGAACTTGGCATGGAACAGGACCTTATAAAATTGAATCAGGTGACTTCGTTAAGCCGAAAGAAGTTGCACCAGCATGGAGTGCTGTTGTTAGTGAAACAGTACTTAAGCTAGCGAGAGCGGATGAGCGTATCGTAGCAATTACACCTGCAATGCCTGTTGGATCAAAACTTGAGAAATTCCAAAAAGAATTCCCAGATCGTATGATTGATGTAGGTATTGCAGAACAGCATGCTACAACAATGGCAGCAGGTATGGCAACGCAAGGAATGAAGCCATTCTTAGCGATTTATTCAACATTTTTACAAAGAGCATATGACCAAGTTGTTCATGATATATGCCGCCAAAATTTAAATGTTTTCATCGGAATAGATCGCTCGGGATTAGTAGGAGCAGATGGTGAAACGCATCAAGGCGTATTTGATATCTCATTCTTACGTCACTTGCCGAATATGGTGCTTATGATGCCGAAAGATGAAAATGAAGGGCAACATTTAGTTTATACGGCGATGCAATATGAAGATGGACCAATCGCATTGCGTTATGCTCGCGGTAATGGACTTGGCGTTCATATGGATAAAGAATTAAAGGCGATTCCAATCGGTACGTGGGAGACGTTAAAAGAGGGTACACAAGCAGCTATTTTAACGTTTGGTACGACAATACCAATGGCAATGGAAGCAGCTGAGCGTCTTGAAAAAGCTGGGGTTTCAGTGAAAGTAGTGAATGCTCGCTTTATTAAACCAATGGATGAAGCATATTTACATGATCTTCTAGGAAAGAATATACCGATTTTAACGATTGAAGAAGCTTGTTTAATCGGTGGTTTTGGAACAGGGGTAGTTGAATTTGCATCTGAAAATGGTTACCATAGTGCATTAGTTGAACGAATGGGTATTCCAGACCGCTTCATAGAGCACGGAAGTGTAACAAAATTATTAGAAGAAATTGGTTTAACGACAGATGCTGTTGTAGACCGTATTCATACAATGATTCCATCAAAACAAAAAAGGGCGTAACAAATGAGCGTAAAAAAAGAAAGAGTAGATGTACTATTAGTAGAGCGAGGACTTATAGAAACGCGTGAGAAAGCAAAGCGCGCCATTATGGCCGGACTCGTATATGCAAATGAGATGAGACTTGATAAGCCAGGAGAGAAAATCTCGCAAGATACTGAGATTACGGTGAAGGGACAAGTTATGCCGTATGTAAGTCGTGGTGGTTATAAACTTGAAAAGGCATTAGAGACATTTCATCTTGATTTACAAGATAAAGTTATGATAGATATTGGTTCATCAACTGGTGGCTTTACAGATTGCGCGCTTCAAAATGGAGCGAAATTATCTTATGCATTAGATGTAGGATACAATCAACTAGCGTGGAAATTACGTCAAGATGAGCGTGTTGTTGTAATGGAACGAACAAACTTCCGTTACGTGACACCAGCAGACTTAGAACGTGGTTTACCTCAATTTGCAAGTATTGATGTTTCATTTATATCATTAAAGCTTATACTGCCAGTTTTAAAAACAATGCTTATGCCTAACGGAGACGTAGCAGCGTTAATTAAACCGCAGTTTGAAGCTGGAAGAGAGCAAGTTGGGAAAAAAGGTATCGTTCGTGATAGAAAAGTACATGAAGCTGTTGTAGAAATGATTGTCGAGTTTGCTTTAAAAGAAGGCTATGATGTGGAAGGTTTAACATTCTCACCAATTACGGGTGGGGATGGTAATATTGAATTTTTAATTCATCTGAAATGGCATGGTGAACGTGAGAATGGCGAAAATCATTCTCCGATTTCTATAGAGCAAGTTGTTACAGAAGCGCATGACGTTCTAAAACAAAAAGGGAAAGGGGAATAACATATGTTGTTCCTCTTTTTGCTGTAATTGTATAATGATTGTAAAAACAATTGTGTACAAGAAACGAATTATAAGTTAACATAAATAAGTGAAGTATACCAATGTTTAAACTATGGTAAGAGATAGTGTGAGGTGCAAATGTATGAATAAAGGTCAGCGCCATATTAAAATCAGGGAAATTATTGCAAACAAAGAAATTGAAACACAAGATGAATTAGTTGATATTTTACGTAATGAGGGATTTAATGTAACGCAAGCAACAGTATCGCGCGATATTAAAGAACTGCACTTAGTGAAGGTGCCATTACATGATGGGCGCTATAAATATAGCTTGCCAGCAGATCAACGATTTAACCCGTTACAAAAATTAAAACGAAATCTAGTGGATTCATTTGTAAAATTAGACACGGCAGGACATATGCTTGTGCTAAAAACATTGCCTGGTAACGCTCATTCACTTGGAGCACTTATTGATCATTTAGAGTGGGATGAGATCATCGGAACCATCTGTGGTGATGATACTTGCTTAATTATTTGCCGTACACCTGACGATACAGGTGTTGTCTCTGATCGTTTCTTAAATATGTTGTAACAAAAAATCTTGTTTGCTTTCCATCGTAAAGTGGAAAGTGAACAAGATATTTTTATTGGTTAAAAATATGAATTTTCAATTGTAATATAATATTTTGTTTGCATAAAGTTAAAAAATAGATGGATTGACCCGTAAAACAAATGTTTGGTACAATGAAGCGGGTTAGAAGAGTATATACATACAAATATATAGCATGATTATTTGAATGAAGAACTGAGAAAATCCTTTAGTAAGGGATTATTTTATAACGAGGTGAATGGGGCATTGTTATCGGAATTATCGATTAGAAACTTTGCTATTATTGAAGCATTAAATATTTCTTTTCAAAAAGGTTTAACGGTTTTAAGCGGTGAAACAGGGGCCGGAAAATCGATTATTATTGATGCAATTAGTTTACTTGTAGGTGGCCGTGGGTCAGCAGAATTTGTTCGATATGGAACAGAAAAGGCTGAGATTGAAGGGCTATTTTATGTTGAAGATGAGAAGCATCCATGTATTGAAAAGGCAGAAGAGTTAGATATAGAAATAGAAGATGGTATGATTATTTTAAAGCGTGATATTGCTGCGAACGGGAAGAGTGTATGTCGTGTAAATGGGAAGCTTGTTACACTTAGCATATTAAAAGAAATTGGGAAAACACTTGTTGATATTCATGGACAACACGAAACGCAAGATTTAATGAATGAAGAACGACATCTGTTTATGCTTGATCACTTTGATGGTGATCGAATCGTTAAACAATTAGACATATATCAAAACGTATACGCTGACTATGAAAAATTAAAAAAACAATTGAAATCGTTAAGTGAAAATGAGCAACAAATGGCACATCGCTTAGATTTAATTCAATTTCAGCACGAGGAAATTCGCAAGGCGGATTTAAAGATGGATGAAGAAAATGAATTAACTGAGGAACGATTGCAAATTTCTAATTTTGAAAAGATTTATAAAGCGTTAGGTGATGCATATCGTTCTTTAAGTGCCGACGGACAAGGATTAGATAATGTAAGAAGTGCAATGGGGCAAATGGAAAGTATTACACATTTAGATGAAGTGTATCAAGAGAATCATGATTCAATTGCAAATAGCTATTACTTATTAGAAGAGGTTGCCTATCAACTGAGGGAAAAGCTCGATATGATGGAATATGATCCAAATCGTTTAGATGAAATTGAAACACGTTTGAATGAAATTCGTATGCTAAAGAGAAAATATGGAAATAATGTAGAAGAGATTTTAGCGTATGCTGATAAAATTGAACAGGAAATTTTTACGATTGAAAATAAAGACGTTCATATTGAAACGACGAAGAAACAGTTGAAGGAATTAGAAAGTGTTATTATGAAAGAAGCAACGTTGTTAAGTAATATGCGTCATGAGCTTGCAGAACACCTTACAAATGCAATTCATCAGGAATTAAAAGAATTATATATGGAAAAAACGAAATTTGAAGTGAGAATTATGAAGAGAGAAGGAAATGCAGAAGAGCCCCTTGTGGAAGGTGCGCCGGTAAGACTTACGGCGGATGGTTACGATCATGTGGAATTTTATATTTCAACGAACCCAGGAGAGCCGCTAAAACCACTTTCAAAGGTTGCTTCTGGCGGAGAGTTATCTCGTATCATTTTAGCTTTAAAAAGCATTTTTTCTAAGCATCAAGGGGTTGCATCTGTTATTTTTGATGAAGTGGATACGGGTGTAAGTGGCCGGGTCGCACAGGCTATTGCGGAAAAAATTTATCGAGTATCAGTAAACTCGCAAGTACTTTGTATTACGCACTTACCTCAAGTAGCTTCAATGGCGGATTCACATTTATTTATTCGAAAACAAGTAGCGAATGATCGGACAATTACATCAGTGACTGTTTTAACTATGGAGGATAAAGTAACAGAAATAGCTCGAATGATTTCTGGTGTGGAAATCACAGATTTAACGACAGAGCATGCGAAAGAATTACTTACGCAAGCGCATCATTTTAAACAGACAGCAGAGGCTATCCAGTAATGGATAGCTTTTTTTCTCAAATGACGATTTCTTAATTCTTCCGGTTATAAATAAAGCACTGCAAGGAGAGATTAAAAAGTGAAGCCAAGAGGCTGAATGTGGGGTAGGAGCGAGGAGAGTGAACAAGTTGAAATTAGAAAAATTTCGAAAAATAATAGGTCTTTGTCTCCTTGTTTCTTTAGTTTTTATTGGATGTTTTAAACCGCTTCGAACGTTTATTTCATCACCGAAACAACTTGTTGTTTTTGAAGGGCAACAATCAGAAATATCATCATTACCAGTTTTCAAAGCTTCATCCACAAATCGTCATGTATTTACAGTGAGTTCGAATGAACAAAAACAAGGACTTATGGTAAATTCTCATCAAAATGGTGAAGCTGATATGGTATTTCAGCTTGCTGGTTTTCCAGTGAAAAAAGTAAATGTGAAAGTGTTAAAAGATTTTAAAGTGATTCCAGGTGGACAATCAATTGGTGTGAAATTAAATACAAAAGGTGTACTTGTTGTAGGCCATCATTTAATTCAAACTGAAAAAGGTAAAATATCTCCTGGTGAAACAGCAGGTGTACAAATTGGAGATATGATTACTGAAATTAATGGTAAAACAATTGAAAGAATGAGTGATGTAGCACCGTTTATTCATAATAGTGGAGAAACAGGTGAACCGCTTAATCTTGTATTGTTAAGAGATGGAAAATATATTCGTACGAAGCTAACTCCACAAAAAGACAACGGTGAATCATCTTATCGAATTGGCTTGTATATCCGTGATTCGGCAGCTGGAATTGGAACGATGACATTTGTTCATCCAGATTCTATGAAATATGGGGCACTTGGTCATGTTATTTCTGATAATGATACGAAAAAGCCGATTCAAGTCGAAGATGGACAAATTATGCGCTCGACAGTTACATCAATTGAAAGAGGTAGTCATGGGAATCCAGGGGAGAAATTAGCAAGATTCTCACCAGACCGTGAAGTGATTGGCAATATTACAATTAATAGTCCATATGGTATTTTTGGAAAATTAAATACGAATATGAAAAACGGTATAATGGATAAAGCAATGCCTATCGCATTATCTCATCAAGTAAAAGAAGGACCGGCAAAAATATTAACAGTTATTGATCAAGATAAAGTAGAAGCGTTTGATATTGAAGTTGTTAGTACAGTGCAGCAAAAATTCCCAGCTACAAAGGGTATGGTAATAAAAGTAACAGATAAACGTCTATTAGAGAAAACGGGCGGCATCGTACAAGGAATGAGCGGAAGTCCAATTGTACAAAATGGAAAAGTAATTGGTGCTGTTACACATGTATTTGTAAATGATCCAACATCAGGATATGGTGTTCATATTGAATGGATGTTACATCAAGCTGGAATTAATATTTATGATCAAGAGAAAAAAGCGAGCTAATATATATTATTAGCTCGCTTTTTCTGTTGAAAAATTCGTTGAAATTTTGTAAAAGCTCCGCAAGAGGTGTTTTTTGTTGTAAAATAAAAGGAAAGGGTTGAACGTTTCGTTGTATTTCTATGATGGAATGTGTTGCGAAAGGGAATAAATGAACGATAAACATATTTTTTTGTGATTTTATCGGAAAGTAAGAAACTTTAAAAGGGAATTTTCACACAATTGTCGAACAATTCATGTAGCCTAGAAGGATACACATGTCGGAGAATCGATTCGGTAAGGGAGGAAAAGCTGTGGAGAAAATTAAAGTATGTCTTGTGGATGATAATAAAGAACTAGTATCAATGTTAGAGAGCTATGTAGCCGCTCAAGATGATATGGAAGTAATCGGTACTGCTTATAATGGTCAAGAGTGTTTAAACTTATTAACAGATAAGCAACCTGATGTACTCGTTTTAGACATTATTATGCCACACTTAGATGGTTTAGCTGTATTGGAGAAAATGCGACATATTGAAAGGTTAAAACAGCCTAGCGTAATTATGTTGAGAGCATTTGGCCAAGAAGATGTGACGAAAAAAGCAGTTGACTTAGGTGCCTCATATTTCATATTAAAACCATTTGATATGGAGAATTTAACGAGTCATATTCGTCAAGTGAGTGGTAAAGCAAACACTATGATTAAGCGTCCACTACCATCATTCCGATCAGCCACAACAGTAGATGGAAAACCGAAAAACTTAGATGCGAGTATTACGAGTATCATTCATGAAATTGGTGTACCCGCTCATATTAAAGGATATATGTATTTACGAGAAGCAATCTCCATGGTATACAATGATATTGAATTATTAGGATCGATTACGAAAGTATTGTATCCAGATATCGCAAAGAAATATAATACAACAGCAAGCCGTGTGGAGCGCGCAATTCGTCACGCAATTGAAGTAGCTTGGAGCCGTGGGAATATTGATTCTATTTCGTCCTTATTCGGTTATACAGTATCCATGTCAAAAGCAAAACCTACGAATTCTGAGTTTATCGCAATGGTTGCGGATAAGCTGAGACTTGAACATAAAGCTAGTTGAGAGTAAAAGTAGTAAGGGATTTAAGCTTTAGTAAAGCTTAATAATTCTTGAAATTGATACTCGATATCAAATTTAAAGCCAATGAACTTTTTATTTAAAGACCAATGAATGTTATAATTCGTTGGTCTTTTTATTTTGTTGAGAAAAAGAGATTATTTGATAGCATGGAAAATAAAACCTATTTTTAGTAATATTACATGTAATTGAGTTTTTTATAAGGCAATAAAATAGATATAGATAGGGAGAAGGGGAATGGAAAATAAAATTTCAACTTGGCTAGGAATAGTAGCAGCTATGGGAGTTCTTGCTATTGCAGTTACATTTGGAATGTTAGAACTTGCAGATAATCCCGTAGATAAAGAAGTGAGTGCTCAAATAGATAAAAAAGAAGACCAAACAATAGTAGGTAGAGAGGTAGATGGGGTCTTTGTTGATGTGTATGTTACTGAAAATTCTACTGAAAGCGAAGTCATTACAGCGATGCATCGCATGACTCATCAAAAAGTGGTGGCAGAACGAAAATCGGGCTCTATCCCAATGATTCAAAGTAATACTAAAAAATTAAAAGAAATTATAAATAAGAGTAGCTTTGCGAAGAAAAATGAACTTTTAGCAATTGCTGATAGATGGGCGAAAAAAGATTTTAGTAAAATTGTAGAAGATCACAATTATTTCTCAGATGCTCAAGAAGATAGCGTTTGTAAAGCAACTAGAGCAATGGATGCGTTAGAAGAGCAACATTATATTTTAACTACATTCGGGGAGGAAAAAGCGAAAGAACTATACGAATCAGGGGATGCTCCGCACGTTCAATAAAAAACAATATAAAGGGCTTCTAGTTTTTTATGATTGTGTTTTTAGGACGCAATTGGGACTTATAAATAAATGGTCTGCTTTCTTTATGACGTGTAACAAAAAAGAAAAGATGTGATTCATTATTAAATGATGAAGGAACGGCTAAATCACATCGTAGTACATCTGTTAAAGGATTTTAGTAGGAAAGGCATCCGTGATATAATAGAAAATAATAAAAAGTCCTGCAAAAAACAGGACTGTATTATTCTTCGTCTTTATTTTGTTTTTCTAATTCAACTAGTTTTTGAATTAAAATGTGCTGCGGCATATGCATGAGTTGTTCAAGTGGAACACCTAGTGCTTTTGATAAGCGGACTGCAGTATCTGGAGAGATTTGTAATGGTCTCATAGAAGTACCTCCTTTTTCGTATAGTATAGCATAAGATTGGGGGAGTGAGGATGACTCTTATATTTGCACATCGTGGTGCGGCTGGAACGTACCCAGAAAATACAATGATTTCATTTGAAGCAGCTGAGTCTTTTAGAGCGGATGGAATTGAACTTGATGTTCAATTAACGAAAGATGGAAAAGTTGTCGTCATTCACGATGAAAAGGTGGACCGGACAACAAATGGAAAAGGTGCGGTTCGGAATTATGTATATGAGGACTTATGCAAGTTAGATGCAAGTTATAAATTTGGTGATAAAGTAGGTTTTTGTAAAATACCAATTTTAGAAGAGGTATTAGAATGGCTTGAACAAACGAGTTTGCTACTTAATATTGAACTTAAAAATAATAAAATTCCATACAGAGGTTTAGAGGAAGAAGTTATAACGCTTGTACGGAAATTTAGTCTAGAGGATCGTGTTATATTTTCTTCGTTTAATCACTACAGTATGAAACGGTGCCATATGATGGCTCCTGATATTCAAACAGCAATTTTATATCGCGAAGGTTTGCATAGTCCGTGGGCATACGCGAAAAAAATGGGGGCTACAGCAGTACATCCGAATTATCGTTATCTTCAAGATGCTATTGCCGAACTAACGATGGAAAGTGGTGTAGAAGTTCGCCCTTATACAATTAATGAAGAAACGCTTATGCGTAAATATTTTGATATGAATATATCGGCGATTATTACTGATTACCCTGAAACGGCAAGAACCTTATTGCCAATAAAAAAATGAGACCGCGTGTAACGGTCTCATTTTTTTATTTATAAATAGTGGGGCATTCCTATCTTCTAAAGCGAGCTTGTACTTTATTTCGTTTGCGATCTCGGTGCAAGACGAAGCCACCAAAGATATAAAACCCGAGCGCGAAGCAGAGAGCGCCGATTAAAAATTGTAACCACAGTATGGAAATTGGTGGAAATTGAATCCCGAATACAGTATCTCTCATTAACTTTATACCAAACACAGCTAATGAAATAGGGATGAGTGCTAATAGTAGAGCAACGTAACGCTGCATACATAACGCTCCTTTTCAGATTATTTCGTATATTTTAATGATGTTATACGGAAAGGGGGTTTGTCAAGAGGGTGCTGAACGAGTAAGATAAGGGTGTGAAAAAATTTGCAGAGTTACTTCGAGAGGAAGTGTAATATATGAAACAAAAAGTATTAATTGTTGGTGCAGGTGAAGGCGGGAGCGCGCTGCTGAATCTGTTACAAAGTTCGAATATATTTCAAATTATAGGGATTATTGATATAAATCCGTTGGCAAAAGGACTACAAATTGCTAAGGAATACGGGATTGCAATTGGAGAAAGTGTAACTCCATTTCTTTCTATGCATATCGATGTAATATTTGATATGACAGGTGAAGATGATGTACATAAAGTTTTATTAGAAAAAAAGAAAAAAGACACTCTTCTTATACCAGGTGATATCGCAAAAATTGTTACAGGATTAGCGCATGAGAAGGAAGGGCTAATTGGGCGGTTAGAGGAACAGACGCAACAAGGAGAATTAATTTTAAATTCTACACATGACGGCATGATTGTAATTGATCGAGAGGGACAAGTTCGTCTTTTTAATAAAAGTGCAGAGCGTATTATCGGATATAAAAAAGAAGAGGCGATAGGAAAGTATATTTTAGAAGTCATTCCAACTAGTAAATTACTTCGCATTATACGTACGAAACAAATAGAAGTAAATTATGAACTGACATTAGAGAATGGAAAGAAAATTATTACAACGCGTATTCCAATATTAAAAGAAGGAGGAGAGGTACAAGGGGCATTTGCAATTTTTAAAGATATAACAGAAGTTGTAGATCTTGCGGAAGAAGTTACAGACTTAAAAGAAATTCAAACACTATTAGAGGCAATTATTAACTCATCTGAAGAAGCGATTTCGGTTGTGGATGAAAAAGGAAGAGGTTTAGTCATTAACCCAGCATATACGAAATTAACGGGTTTAACAGAAGAAGATATTATTGGGAAGCCTGCTACAACTGATATTGTAGAAGGCGAAAGTATGCATATGAAAGTACTTCGAACGCGTCGTGCGGTGCGCGGAATACATATGAAGATTGGGCAAAAAAAGCGAGATGTAATTGTAAACGTAGCACCAGTTATTGTGGATGGAATATTGAAAGGAAGCGTCGGTGTTATCCGTGACGTGTCGGAAATTCAAAAATTAACAAATGAATTGAATAGAGCAAGGCAAATTATTCGTACATTAGAAGCGAAATATTCATTTGATGATATTGTCGGAAATTCAGATGAAACAACGGCAGCTATCGAACAGGCGAAGCTAGGAGCGAATACACCAGCAACAGTACTGTTACGCGGGGAATCTGGGACTGGTAAAGAATTGTTTGCACATGCAATCCATAATGGAAGTAATCGAAAATACAATAAGTTCGTCCGTGTAAACTGTGCGGCCATTTCGGAGACGTTGTTAGAAAGTGAATTATTTGGTTATGAGGAAGGGGCGTTTTCTGGAGCGAAAAGAGGTGGGAAACGTGGGTTCTTTGAGGAAGCGAATAACGGTAGTATTTTTTTAGATGAAATAGGGGAGTTGTCTGCAAATACACAAGCGAAACTCCTTCGTGTATTGCAGGAAAAAGAAATTGTAAAAGTTGGTGGAACGAAAGCGATACCTATTAATGTTCGAGTAATTGCAGCGACACATGTGAATTTAGAAAAGGCTATTCTAGAAGGGAAGTTTAGGGAGGATTTATATTATCGATTAAATAAAATTCCAATTCAAATTCCATCTCTTCGTCAACGTAAAGGAGATATACCGACAATTGCGGACAGATTGATTCAAAAAATTAATCAAGATTACGGTCGTAATGTAGAAGGGCTCACTGATTCAGCCGTTTTATATTTACAATCATACGAATGGCCAGGAAATGTGAGGGAACTTGAAAATATTTTGGGGAGAGCTATTATCTTTATGAATTATAACGAGACCTATATTGATGTACACCATTTACCGCCATTACATAACGAAGAGCAGGTGGAGTCAAAGCAATCTCATTTATTACCTGAATTAGAAGAAAAGCCACTTGAACATTTAGTGACAGAGTTTGAAGGGAATATTATTTATGAATATTTGGAGAGATTTGATGGGAATAAAACACAAACTGCAAAAGCGTTAGGAATTTCCGTTCGAAATTTATATTACAAGCTAGAAAAGTATGACCATGCAAAAAATAGCATGCAATAAATTGCGTACCGTGCAATTTATTGCATGGTATACAAAAAGCGACAAAATAAGACAGAATCTTTCGTTATTTTCCAAAGTATTGATTTTACTGCATTTTGAATGCGTTTTCATTATTGGTAAGACCACTTTTAAAAGTTGGCACGGTATTTGCTTTATAAATAGACGAGGGACGACGGAAAGGGTTGATTACAAAATATGAAGTTAGAATACTTAATTGATCAAGCAGCAGGAAAGCCTAAAAAAACTGTGGCTGTAGCAGTAGCTGAAGATCATGAAGTAATTGAAGCTGTAGCGAAAGCAATTAAATTACAGCTAGCTCAATTTCGTCTATATGGAAATCAAGAAAAAATAATGGGGATGCTACAAGAACATGGTTTACAAACTTCAGAACATGTTGAAGTGATTGCAGCAATGTCTAGTGCTGAAGCTGCAGAACTTTCTGTTAAAGCTGTGAGAAATGGTGAAGCAGATGTGCTTATGAAGGGGAACATCCCAACAGCGAATATTTTGAAGGCTGTGTTAAACAAAGAGTGGGGCCTACGTAAAGGTAGCGTACTTTCACATGTAGCAGCATTTGAAGTTCAAAATTACGACCGTCTTATTTTCGTTACAGATGCAGCGATGAACATCGCACCTGACGTAACACAAAAAGCTGCTATTATACAAAATACTGTAGAAGTTGCCCAGGCAATAGGAATCGACTTGCCCAAAGTGGCACCAATCGCAGCAGTAGAAGTTGTGAATCCAGCGATGCAGGCGACAATTGATGCAGCGATGTTAACACAAATGAATCGCCGCGGACAAATTAAAGATTGTATCGTTGATGGACCACTTGCTTTAGATAATGCAGTATCACAAATTGCAGCAGAGCATAAAGGCATAGTAAGTGATGTAGCAGGTAAGGCAGATATTTTACTCGTCCCAACGATTGAAGCTGGAAATGTGCTATATAAATCACTCGTATACTTTGCGGATGCAAAAGTAGGAGCAATGATTGCTGGCGCAAAAGCACCGATTGTTTTAACATCTCGTGCTGATTCAGCAGAAACAAAAGTATATTCATTAGCATTGGCAGTTGCGACTGCTTCAAAATAAACCAAAAAGGGTAAAACATTAGGGGGAAACGACAATGACATTAGAAATCTTCGAATACTTAGAAAAATATGATTATGAGCAAGTAGTATTTTGTCAAGATAAAGAATCTGGTTTAAAAGCAATTATTGCAATTCATGATACAACACTTGGACCGGCTCTTGGTGGAACAAGAATGTGGACATATGATTCTGAAGAAGCGGCGATTGAAGATGCATTGCGTCTTGCAAAAGGGATGACATACAAAAACGCAGCAGCTGGTTTAAACTTAGGTGGTGCGAAAACAGTAATTATCGGTGATCCTCGTAAAGATAAGAGCGAAGCAATGTTCCGTGCACTAGGACGTTATATCCAAGGACTAAACGGACGTTACATTACAGCTGAAGATGTTGGTACAACAGTAGATGATATGGATATTATCCATGAAGAAACTGACTTTGTAACAGGTATCTCACCATCATTCGGTTCTTCTGGTAACCCATCTCCAGTAACTGCATACGGTGTTTACCGTGGTATGAAAGCAGCTGCAAAAGAAGCTTTCGGTACTGACAATTTAGAAGGAAAAGTAATTGCTGTTCAAGGCGTTGGTAACGTAGCATATCACCTATGCAAACATTTACACGCTGAAGGAGCAAAATTAATCGTTACAGATATTAATAAAGAAGCTGTACAACGTGCTGTAGAAGAATTCGGTGCATCAGCAGTTGAACCAAATGAAATTTACGGTGTTGAATGCGATATTTACGCACCATGTGCATTAGGCGCAACAGTTAATGATGAAACTATTCCACAACTTAAAGCAAAAGTAATCGCAGGTTCTGCAAATAACCAATTAAAAGAAAATCGTCACGGTGACATCATTCATGAAATGGGTATTGTATACGCACCAGATTATGTAATTAATGCAGGTGGCGTAATTAACGTAGCAGACGAATTATATGGATACAATAGAGAACGTGCACTAAAACGTGTTGAGTCTATTTATGACACAATTGCAAAAGTAATCGAAATTTCAAAACGCGATGGCATAGCAACTTATGTAGCGGCAGATCGTCTAGCTGAAGAGCGCATTGCAAGCTTGAAAAATTCTCGTAGCACTTACTTACGCAACGGTCACGATATTATTAGCCGTCGCTAATCATTCATATATAACTTTTACAAAAGGCGTGGTTACCTCTTATGAGGTTTCCACTTCCTTTTGAATTTATTAGTGGAGGTAGCAACATTGTCTGTAAATCGAATTCTTGTTATTAACCCAGGTAGTACATCCACAAAAATTGGTGTTTTTGATAATGAAAGACCCGTTTTAGAAGAAACGATTCGTCATGACGTAGAACAGATTGGGAAATACAAGCGAATTATCGACCAATATGAGTTTCGAAAAGAAACGATTTTAGAAGTTCTACATTCTCATGGTATTAACATTTCAAAATTAAACGCTGTTTGTGGACGTGGTGGATTACTTCGTCCAATCGAAGGCGGTACGTATACAGTAAACGATGCGATGTTAGAAGATTTAAAAAATGGGTTTAGCGGTCATCACGCTTCAAACCTTGGAGGCATTTTAGCATATGAAATTGCTTCTGGATTAAACATTCCTGCATTTATTGTGGATCCTGTCGTTGTAGATGAGATGGAGCCAGTTGCTCGTATAAGTGGTATTGCTGGTATGGAACGTAAAAGTATCTTCCATGCATTAAATCAAAAAGCAGTTGCTCGTAAAGTAGCCGAACAGTTAAACCACAAATATGAGGATTTAAATTTATTAGTTACACATATGGGCGGTGGTATTACAGTTGGTGCTCATAAAAAAGGAAGAGTAATCGATGTGAATAACGGTTTAAACGGAGAAGGACCATTTAGTCCAGAGCGTGCTGGTACAGTACCAGTAGGGCAACTAGTAGAAATGTGTTTCTCTGGTGAGTATTACCGAGATGAAATGATTAAAAAGCTTGTCGGACAAGGTGGACTTGTAAGTTTAATCGGTACAAATGATGCGATTAAAGTAGAGAAAATGGTTGAAAAAGGTGATCCTGAAGCAACTCTTATTTATAAAGCAATGGCATATCAAGTTGCAAAAGAGATTGGCGGAGCTAGCGCTGTACTTCACGGGAAAATCGATGCAATCGTATTAACTGGTGGACTGGCATACAGTAAAATTCTTGTCGATGAAATAAAAGAGCGAGTGGACTGGATTGCAGATGTTATCGTACATCCAGGCGAAGATGAGTTAGAAGCGTTAGCAGAAGGAGCACTTCGTGTATTACGTGAAGAAGAAGCTCCAAAAGAATATGTTGTACGTGAAAAAGAAACGGTAGCTAGGGGTTGAGATAATGGCAAAAGAATATGATTTAGTCATCGTTGGCGGCGGTACTGGTGGATATGTTGCTGCAATTCGTGCATCACAACTAGGGTTAAAAACTGCACTAGTCGAAAAAGAAAATCTTGGTGGTACTTGTTTACACAAAGGATGTATCCCTAGTAAAGCTCTTTTACGTAGTGCGGAAGTATATGCAACTGCTAAAAAAAGCGAAGAGTTCGGAGTTATTGCAAGCAATGTAGAACTAAACTTTGCGAAAGTACAAGAGCGTAAAGAGAAGATTGTAACGCAGCTTCATAAAGGCGTTCAACACTTAATGAAACAAGGTAAAATTGATGTGTTTGAAGGTATTGGCCGTATTCTTGGCCCATCTATTTTCTCTCCGATGCCAGGGACAATTTCAGTTGAACTTGCAAGTGGAGAAGAGAATGAAATGTTAATTCCAAAAAATGTACTTATTGCAACAGGTTCTCGTCCAAATTCATTACCAGGTTTAGAATTAGACGGAGAGTACGTAATGTCTTCAGATCATGCCCTAAAAATGGAAACGCTTCCTAGTTCGATTATTATCGTTGGTGGCGGTGTAATCGGTATTGAGTGGGCATCTATGCTTGCTGACTTCGGTGTAGAAGTTACAGTATTAGAGTATGCAAAAACAATATTACCACTAGAAGATCAAGACGTTTCAAAAGAAATGCAACGTCTATTCAAGAAAAAAGGTATTAAAGTGGTAACTGGTGCAAAAGTATTACCAGAAACATTGGTAAAAGATAATGGAGTAACAATCCAAGCTGAACACAACGGTGAAAATAAAGAATTTAAAGCAGAAAAAATGCTTGTATCTGTAGGAAGACAAGCGAATACGCAAAATATTGGCCTAGAGAACACAGATATCGTTGTGGAAAAAGGATACATTCAAACAAATGAGTTTTATCAAACGAAAGAATCGCATATTTACGCAATTGGAGATGTAATCGGTGGCCTGCAACTTGCTCACGTTGCTTCTCATGAAGGAATTGCTGCAGTAGAACATATTGCAGGGAAAGAAGTTACACCAATTGATTACTCTATGGTATCAAAATGCGTATATAGCAGTCCAGAAGTTGCTTCTGTCGGTTTAACAGAACAAGAAGCGAAAGAAAAAGGCTATAAGTTAAAAGTAGGTAAGTTCTCATTCCGCGCAATCGGAAAAGCACTTGTATACGGAGAATCAGATGGTTTCGTAAAACTTGTAGTTGATGAAGAGACAAATGACATTCTTGGTGTTCATATGATTGGACCACATGTAACAGATATGATTTCTGAAGCGGGTCTTGCAAGAGTACTTGATGCAACACCTTGGGAAGTAGCACATACAATTCATCCGCATCCATCATTATCTGAGGCGATTGGTGAAGCAGCACTTGCTGTAGATGGAAGAGCGTTACACGCATAAAAATGTGGATTTAGGAGGTTATGAAAAATGGCAGAAGTAAAAGAAAAGCGCCATGAAGAGCTTGGCTTAAGTGATGAGCAAGTATTAGAAATGTTCCGTACGATGTTACTTGCACGTAAAATTGACGAACGTATGTGGTTATTAAACCGCGCTGGTAAAATTCCATTCGTAATTTCTTGTCAAGGACAAGAGGCTGCACAAGTTGGAGCGGCGTTCGCTCTTGATAGAGAGAAAGATTATGCATTACCATACTACCGTGATATGGGTGTTGTACTAGCATTTGGTATGACAGCTAAAGAGCTTATGTTGTCTGCTTTTGCGAAAGCTGGAGATCCAAACTCTGGTGGTCGTCAAATGCCTGGTCACTTCGGTCAAAAGAAAAATCGTATTGTTACAGGTTCATCTCCAGTAACAACACAAGTACCACATGCAGTTGGTATTGCACTAGCTGGAAAAATGGAGAAGAAAGATTTAGTAACGTTCGTTACATTTGGAGAAGGTTCTTCAAACCAAGGTGACTTCCATGAAGGGGCAAACTTTGCTGGTGTACACAAACTACCTGTTATTTTTATGTGTGAAAATAACAAATATGCAATCTCTATTCCAGTTGAAAAACAATTAGCATGTAAAAACGTATCAGATCGTGCGATTGGTTACGGTATGCCTGGATATACAATAGACGGAAACGATCCACTTGCAGTATATAAAGCTGTAAAAGAAGCAGCAGATCGCGGTCGTCGTGGTGAAGGACCAACTTTAATTGAAACAGTATCATATCGTTTAACAGCACATTCTAGTGACGATGATGATCGTGTTTATCGTGATAAAGAAGAAGTAGAAGAAGCAAAGAAAAAAGATTCAATTATAACATTCGCAGCTTATTTAAAAGAAGCTGGTGTGTTAACTGAGGAATCCGAAAAACAAATGTTAGACGAAATTATGCATATCGTAAATGAAGCAACAGAATATGCAGAAAATGCTCCGTATGCAGCACCTGAAGATGCATTGAAGCACGTATACGCAGAATAGGGGGGAACGTTTCATGGCTGTAATGTCTTATATTGATGCTATTACATTAGCAATGCGCGAAGAAATGGAACGCGATGAGAAAGTATTCGTTTTAGGAGAAGATGTTGGTAAAAAAGGTGGCGTGTTTAAAGCGACACACGGTTTGTATGATCAATTTGGTGAAGATCGTGCGCTTGATGCACCGCTTGCAGAATCTGCAATTGCTGGGGTAGCAATTGGTGCAGCAATGTATGGTATGCGTCCAATCGCTGAAATGCAGTTTGCTGATTTCATCATGCCAGCAGTAAACCAAATTGTTTCTGAGGCGGCAAAAATTCGTTATCGTTCTAATAATGATTGGACTTGTCCAGTTACAATCCGTGCACCATTTGGCGGGGGGGTTCACGGTGCATTGTATCATTCACAATCTGTAGAAGCGATGTTTGCAAACCAACCAGGTTTAAAAATCGTTATCCCTTCTACACCATATGATGCAAAAGGCTTATTAAAAGCAGCCATTCGTGATGAAGATCCAGTATTATTCTTCGAACATAAACGTGCATATCGTTTAATTAAAGGTGAAGTACCAGAGGATGACTACGTATTACCAATCGGAAAAGCAGATGTAAAACGTGAAGGTGATGATATTACAGTTATCACGTACGGATTATGTGTTCATTTTGCTCTTCAAGCGGCTGAAAAGTTAGCACAAGATGGCATCTCTGCACACATTCTTGATTTACGTACTGTATATCCATTAGATAAAGAAGCAATCATTGAAGCAGCTTCTAAAACAGGTAAAGTTCTTCTTGTAACAGAAGACAATAAAGAAGGAAGCATTATGAGTGAAGTGGCAGCAATTATCGCTGAAAACTGTCTATTTGATTTAGATGCGCCAATCGCACGTCTTGCAGGTCCAGACGTTCCAGCAATG
The DNA here is from genome assembly GCF_001563515.1 of Bacillus sp. JH7. Classification (NCBI taxonomy): domain Bacteria; kingdom Bacillati; phylum Bacillota; class Bacilli; order Caryophanales; family Bacillaceae; genus Bacillus; species Bacillus sp. JH7. Next base: position 656,044 of record NZ_LPUS01000001.1, read on the forward strand.
CCATATGCACCAACAATGGAAAAATTCTTTATGGTAAATCCAGATAAAGTTGAAAAAGCAATGCGTGAACTTGCGGAATTTTAATCGGGGGGACTATACATGGCTGTAGAAAATATTACAATGCCTCAGCTCGGGGAGAGCGTTACAGAGGGCACAATTAGTAAATGGCTCGTTAATGTTGGCGATCACGTAAATAAGTATGATCCGCTTGCAGAAGTAATGACTGATAAAGTAAATGCTGAAGTACCATCTTCTTTCACGGGTGTTGTGAAAGAGTTAATCGCTGGTGAAGGTGATACGTTAGCTGTAGGTGAAGTAGTTTGTGTTATTCAAGTAGAAGGCGCAGATGAAGTAGCAGCAACAGCTGTTGAGGAAAAAACTAAAGAAGAATCAAAGGCAGAAGTAGCTACGTCTGAAAAAGCACCGAAAGTAAAACAACCAACTGATGGAAAACCACGTTTTTCACCAGCTGTGTTAAAGCTTGCGGGTGAGCATAACGTTGATTTAGATCTAGTAGAAGGTACGGGAGCAAACGGCCGTATCACTCGTAAAGATATTTTAAAGCTAGTGGAATCTGGAAATATCCCACAAGCAGGTGCGGCGAAGAAAGAGGAAGCTGTAGCGGCAGTAGTAGAAGCTCGCCCAGAAGCACCAAAAGCAGCACCAGTAGCGCAAAAAGTAGAAGCTGCGAAACCAGTTTCTGTACCTACAATGCCTGGAGATATCGAAATTCCAGTAACAGGTGTGCGTAAAGCAATCGCAGCAAACATGTTACGTAGTAAACACGAAGCACCACATGCTTGGATGATGATTGAAGTAGATGTGACAAACCTTGTGTCATACCGTAACTCAATTAAAGGTGACTTTAAGAAGCGTGAAGGCTTTAACTTAACGTTCTTTGCTTTCTTCGTAAAAGCAGTAGCACAAGCGTTAAAAGAGTATCCTCAAATTAATTCAATGTGGGCTGGCGATAAAATTGTTCAGAAGAAAGATATTAACCTTTCTATCGCTGTTGCAACAGAGGAAGAACTATTTGTACCAGTAATTAAGCAAGCGGACGAGAAAACAATTAAAGGCATCGCTCGTGAAATTACAGAACTTGCAGGAAAAGTACGTACGAAATCGTTAAAAGCAGACGAAATGCAAGGTGGAACATTTACAATTAATAACACAGGATCATTCGGTTCTGTTCAATCTATGGGTATTATTAATTACCCGCAAGCAGCTATTTTACAAGTTGAATCAATTGTAAAACGCCCAGTAATTATGGATAACGGTATGTTCGGTGCTCGTGATATGGTTAACTTATGTTTATCACTTGATCACCGAGTACTTGATGGTTTAATTTGTGGTAAGTTCTTAGGACGTGTTAAAGAAATTTTAGAAAACATGTCAGAAAATAATACATCTGTATATTAATAAAAAGCTCGCTTATGCGAGCTTTTTATTATCTTATTTCTTCATCTACATCCTACTATATGTATAAATATCTTTCCCAGTAATCTTACAATAAACGATTATGTATTAGGAATTTACGAAAATACATTGCTGATATATGGTATATGGATATAAAATAAGAAAAGAATAATTTTTTTGGCAAATCTTACTGACGAAACTGTAGTATAATATATTGTATTGTATGAAAAAGAGAGTTATTCTATATAAGTGTTTTATAGATAATGTGTAATCAGTCGTCAAAACATGAAGAATGTTGACTCCTGGTTTTTTATTTTTGCCGTAACAATGTTTCAGGAGGATGTCATGAAAAGAAGTACCGAGTTTCTAAAAAGTTTAGATGTAAAATTAATTTTAATTTTGTGTGCACTATGTGTGACGAGTATAGCTGCTATATATAGCAGTCAGCAAACGGGACAGTATGGAGCTGCAAACTTTGCTATGAAACAAGGTGTTAACTACATAATTGGGGTTGTATTGTTACTTCTTGTTGCAAGCATCGACTTAGATCAATTGCAAAAATTATCTTGGCCACTTTATATTGCCGGGTTTGGTTCACTTATTCTTTTGAAAATACTACCGGTTTCCACCTTCACACCTGAAAAATTAGGTGCAAAAAGATGGTTTGTTTTTCCAGTACTTGGACAAATTCAGCCGTCTGAGTTTTTCAAAATTGCATTGCTTCTTGTAGTAGCAAGCATAGCTGTGAAACATAATGCGCAGTATATGGCGAGGACATTCCAAACGGATTTAAAATTAGTAGGTAAAATTATGCTAGTTTCTCTTCCGCCTATGGCTGTTGTATATAGCCAACCGGATACAGGTATGGTGTTCTTATATGCTGCTGCTATTGCATGTATTTTATTTATGTCAGGTATTCAAAAGAAATTGATAGCATTATGTACAGTTATTCCGTTGACCATATTATCTGCTTTAATATTTATTTTCTTTAAGTATCCAGATTTTTTCTATAATAAGTTAGTTACTTTACTAAAACCTCACCAACAGTCGCGTATTGTAGGTTGGTTAAATCCATTTGAAAATGCAGATCAAGGTTATCAAACGCAACAATCGATTTTAGCTGTAGGTAGTGGAGGAATGGAAGGTAAAGGATACGGTGGAGGAAGCGTCTATATCCCAGAGAAGCATACTGACTTTATTTTCGCTACAATTGCCGAAGAAGGTGGATTTATCGTAGCAGCCTTAGTTGTCTTCTTGTTCCTATTACTACTATATCGAACAATTATTATTGGTTATTCCGCTGATAATTTATTTGGTACATTATTATGCGCTGGATCAATCGGTATATTAACAGTTCAAATATTCCAAAACATCGGTATGATCGTTGGATTAATGCCTGTAAAAGGTATTGCATTACCTTTCTTATCGTATGGGGGAAGTTCCTTATTCTCAAATATGATTATGATGGGGCTCATATTATCGGTACGGAAAACGTATAAAAAATATATGTTTTCAGTTAAGTAAAAAAAGCTGGTTCGTTTTTAAACGAACCAGCTTTTTTACATATATGCTCATAAACGTTGCAAACTAAAACAGGATAGCAGTTTGAGACGGGTAAGGAGTGCAAAGTGATGCATATGCATATTTTTGAAGGAGCACGACATCTTTCTAATAGTGAATGGGTTATTCGGGCTATTATAGCATACATATTTTTAATATTAGTTGCGAAAGCGATGGGGCAAAGGTCTATCGCACAACTTCGTTTTTTAGATGTTGTATTAGTGTTATTGCTTGGTGGGAATATTTCTAACGCATTGTCTGATGAAAAAGTAGGGTTACTGGGATCGATGATTACAACGTTCATACTTGTTGTACTTCATATTATAAGCTCAGTTTTAATGCTGAAATGGGATAGATGGAGACGTTTTTTAGAGCCTGCACCTATTATTCTTATACACAATGGTTCCATTAATTTTAGCAATTTGAAAAAGGCGAGAATTACCTTGGAATATTTGTTTTCGGAACTTCGTATGCGAAATGTGAGCGATATTCAAACGATTAAATTAGCATTATGGGAAGCAAACGGTGTCGTTTCTATATTTCGGTATCCAGAATATGAAGCAGTTTCGCGGCTTGATCTTAAAGTGGCGGGAAAAAAATCTCCAGTTTCTTTTGTATTAGTAAAGGATGGGAGGATACAGAAAGATGTTCTTGCATTATTAGGAAAAACAGAAGCGTGGGCGAGAGAATTTCTAGAGGAGAGTACAGAAGTGGAATCTATTATGTTAGCTACAGTAGATGAATCACATAAAATAAATATTTTGTTAAAAAAATGAAAAATATACGCATTTTGTCGTTTCGAACATATGATACAATAGTGTGGACAACGAAAAAGGAGGCGATACGGTGGGATATGTAGAAGAATTACGAAAAATAGTTGGTCATCGCCCTTTAATTTTAGTTGGTGCTGTTGTACTTGTTATAAATGAAAATGGATATGTTTTATTGCAGCAGCGGACAGAGCCGTACGGAAAATGGGGGCTACCTGGCGGGCTAATGGAGCTTAGTGAATCACCAGAAGAAACAGCTTATCGTGAAGTATATGAAGAGACAGGAATAAAAGTGAAGAACTTGCGACTAATCAATGTATTTTCTGGAGCGAACTACTTTACAAAATTAGAAAACGGTGATGAATTTCAATCTGTAACAACCGCCTATTATACGGATGAATACGAAGGGGATTTTGTTATGAATAAAGAAGAAGCAGTTCAGCTTAAATTCTTTTCAGTAACAGAACTACCTGACTATATTGTAGGATCGCATAAAAAAATGATTGCTGAATATATGAAGATTATGGAAAAAAAGATATAATAATAGTGAAAGAAATACAAAAACACAGCTCTGGTTGGTAGTCCAGACGCATGATTTCATGTCAGTAACCTTCCCCTCCGGGATGTCCCGTATTTCTAATCTTTTAAAGGAGGGGCTGTCAATGGATTTGACAGTATATCACGATGGCCAATTTTTTGTTGGAATCATTACATGTAAAGAAAAAGGGAAATTGTATGGGGCGAGGTATATTTTTGGGGCGGAACCGTCAGATGAAGAAGTGCTTATGTTTGTGAATGGTTCACTTTTAGAGCATTTTCAGCACTTTGCAAAATGTGGTGTAGAAGTTAAAGAAAAACAGCGTCCTAAAAACATAAAGCGTATCATACGACAAGCAGCAAAAGAAACAACTATTAAACGTTTTACTAAGGCGCAAGAGGCGATTAGTTTATCTTATGAATTGCATAAACAAGAAAAGAAACTGCAGTCTAAAGAGAAGCGAGAAGCTGAAAAAGAAAGAAGACGTTTAATGAAAGTACAAAAAGCAAAGCAAAAACATCGTGGTCATTAAAGAAAAGGTGTTAGAGCAAGAGCTCTAACACCTTTTATATACTTAAATACAAGTAAACTTACTTGTATTTCATAAACATTAACTGGTAAGATACAAATAGGTAGTTTTAGAGGAGGGAAAAGAGTGATTAATTTTAACTTTTTTATGAATGATGTTGTCCGCCAAGCGCGTGAAGAGATTGTCTCTGCTGGATATACAGAATTGACGACGCCGGAAGCGGTAGAAGAAGCGTTTAAAAGAAATGGAACAACACTTGTAATGGTAAACTCTGTATGTGGTTGTGCAGGTGGTATTGCTCGTCCTGCTGCTGCGCATTCCGTACATTATGATAAACGTCCTAACCACCTTGTAACGGTGTTTGCAGGTCAAGATAAAGAAGCGACAGCAAGAGCGCGTGAATATTTCGAAGGGTACCCACCTTCTTCTCCATCATTTGCTTTATTAAAAGATGGAAAAATTGTAACGATGGTAGAGCGTCATGAAATTGAAGGTCATGAACCGATGCAAGTTATTGCGAAACTACAATCATATTTCGAAGAGAATTGTGAAGAACTATAAAAAATAAGAGAAAAGGCGGCACGTCCACAATCAAGTGGATGTGCCGCCTTTTTTATTTATTATTAAAATTTCTGAGATATGCATAGTTGTGTTATTTTATGCATCATTTTATACATAACAAACAGCATTTATATTGTTTAATTATTTATTTTTATTTTATATATTGCATAAAAATAAAAGTGCTGATACAATACAAACATCGAATAAATATTCTATTAAACTTTTAAATATACATTATTAGGGGGAAGAAAGATGAAGAAGTTAGTATCAATATCGTTTGCACTTATTTTAATGGTAAGTATATTCAGCGCTTGTAGTAATGGGGAATCGAAAGAAACAAAAGGAAATAAAAAAGTACTCGTAATGGGAACTTCAGCAGATTATAAACCTTATGAATATGTAGATGCGTCAAAGAGCGATGAAATTATTGGCTTTGATGTTGATGTTGCTAAATATATCGGAAAAGAACTTGGGTATGAAGTGAAAGTGAAAGATATGGATTTTGGTGGTTTATTAGCATCTCTTAGTTCAGGAAAAGTTGATTTCGTAATGGCAGGTATGACGCCAACTGCAGAGCGTAAAAATAATGTTGATTTTACAGATATTTATTTTGTTGCGAAAAATATGGTCGTTTCTAAAAAGGATTCTAACATTAAATCTGTAGAGGATTTAAAAGGGAAAAAAGTAGGGGTACAAACAGGGTCTATTCAAGAAGAGAAAGCTTCAGAATTTAAAAAACAAGTAGATTTCCAAGTTGAGGGACGTGACCGTATACCAGAAATCGTACAAGAAATTAAAGCTGGTCGTTTTGACGCTGCAATTATAGAAGATACAGTTGCTAAAAATTATTTAGAGAAAATGAAAGATTTACAAGGAATTGAAATTAAAGAAGCACCAGAAGAAGTTGGAGCAGCAATTGCCCTTCCGAAAAACAGTGATAAAACAGCTGAATTTAATAAAGTAATTAAAAAAATGCAAGAAAATGGAGAAATGGATAAATTAGTGAAGAAATGGTTTGGCAGCGGAAAATAAGCTGCCTTTCACTTTTCTGTGAGGGGAATGAAAAGAATGAACTTAGATTTTTCGGCGATTACGCCTTCGATACCATATATACTAAAAGGTTTAGAAGTTACTTTGAAAATTGTAGCAGTATCAGCTTTAGCAGGATTTATTTTAGGAACGCTATTAGCACTTTGTAAAATTGCTAGAATACGAGCATTAAATATAGCAGCAGATTTTTATACATCAATTTTTCGTGGTACACCCCTTGTATTGCAATTAATGATTATTTATTTCGGCGTCCCACAAATAATTGGTTATGAAATACCAGCATTCTTAGCTGCTGTACTTGCATTTAGCTTGAATTCAGGTGCATACATGTCAGAAGTAATTCGTGCTGGTATTCAAGCGGTTGATAAAGGACAAACAGAAGCAGCAATGGCTTTAGGGATACCGTACGGAAAAATGATGAGAAATATTATTTTCCCTCAAGCATTAAAAAATATATTACCAGCGCTTGTGAACGAATTTGCGACACTTACGAAAGAATCGGCTGTAGTAACAGTAATAGGCGCGACTGATTTAATGCGTCGTGCTTACATTGTAGGCGGTGAGACATTTAAATATCTTGAACCATTACTTTTTGTTGGACTGATTTATTATATGTTAGTCATTATTCTTACATTAGTCGGGAAGGCAATTGAAGGGAGAATGAAGAAAAGTGATTAAAATTGAAAACCTTCATAAATCATTTGGTAAAAACGAAGTATTAAAAGGAATTACAACAACAATTGAAAAAGGGGAAGTAGTCGCAATTATAGGGCCTTCTGGATCAGGAAAATCAACATTTTTACGTTGTATGAATATGTTAGAAGCACCAACGGATGGTCACATTTGGATTGGGACGGAAGAAGTAACGAATCCGAAAACGAATGTTATGCATGTTCGTGAAAATGTCGGTATGGTATTTCAACATTTTCACTTATTTCCTCATATGACTGTATTAGAAAATATTACGTATGCTCCTATCAATGTAAAAGGGGTAACGAAGCAAGAAGCTGAAAAGAAAGCTGAGAAACTTTTAGAAAAGGTTGGATTAGTAGATAAAAAAGATACGTATCCAAATCGTCTTTCGGGAGGACAAAAGCAACGTGTAGCAATTGCAAGAGCGTTAGCGATGAAACCGGAAGTTATGTTATTTGATGAACCGACATCGGCGCTAGATCCAGAGATGGTGAAAGAAGTGTTAGAAGTTATGAAATCGTTAGTTACGACAGGAATGACGATGGCTATCGTTACACATGAAATGGGCTTTGCAAAAGAAGTGGCAGATCGTGTTCTTTTCTTGGACGGAGGAAAGCTTGTAGAAGATAGTGCGCCAGAAGAATTTTTTGCAGCGCCGAAAAGTGAACGTGCGCAACAATTTTTACAAAAAATATTGTAATATGAAAAGGTTATGTGAATAATAAGTAGAAAAGGATGACATTGTGTCATCCTTTTTTTATACTAGCTGTAAATACGTTTATACATATAGGAGTAATGATATGTTTAAAATTGGATATCGTACAGTAAAAACAGCAATAGGGACAGGTGCGGCAGTTTTTATTGCTCAGTTATTAGGGTTAGAATTTTATAGTTCAGCAGGCATTTTAGTTATTTTATGTGTACAAAATACGAAGCGCAAATCACTTCAAGTGTCGTTACATCGTTTTCTAGCGTGTGTATTATCAATGGCATTCGCGTTTTGTATTTTTGAAACGATTGGCTATACACCACTTGCAATTAGCATATTGTTACTTACATTTATTCCGACTGCAGTAATGCTTAAAATTCAAGAAGGTATTGTCACGAGTTCAGTTATTGTTATGCATCTATATTCATTGAAGCAAATTACATGGCTTATAGTTGGAAATGAAATTGCTATATTAACGATAGGGATTAGCGTGGCGTTATTAGTAAATATGTATATGCCGAGTAGTGAAAATAAGCTAAAAGAGTATCAGGATAAAATAGAGAATAATTTTAAAACGATTTTGTTTGAAATGGTTGTGTATTTACGAAATCGAGAAAGTAGTTGGAGTGGAGCAGAACTCATTGAAACCGAGAATATGTTAAATGAAGCAAGAGATTTATCGTTTAAAAAACTTGAGAATGCATTTATGCGAGAAGATGATTATTACTATCGTTATTTTAATATGCGTATGCAACAATTCGAAATTTTAGAGCGAATGATACCACTAGCAGCTTCTTTATCGTGGACATATGAACAAGCTGACATGATTGCAGATGTTGTTGAAAACATTGGTAATGCTATTAGCCCTGAGAGTACTGGCGTTATTTCCTTAAGGCAGCTTCAAGAAATGAGGGAATTATTTAGAGACATGCCATTGCCAGCTACACGCGAAGAATTTGAGATACGTGCGAAACTTGTTCAACTTGTGTATGAAATGGAACAATATTTACTCATTAAAAGTCGCTTTAAGGGAAAGGATAATATAAAAGAACTTATATAGAAGGTAGGAATTATCTATGCCGTATCTTCTCTCTATCATATTATGTCTTTCTTTATCACCGATTTGGCCTCTTGGGGATAATCCACGTGCCGGAGATCCTTTTATTATTGTAAATAAAGCAACGAATAAATTAGCTTACATTGACGATGGAAAGATTCAAAAGGTTTTTCCAGTAGCGACAGGGAAAACGAATGAATTAACTCCAGAAGGAACTTTTGATGTTGTAATGAAAGCAAAGGATCCGTATTACATTGCGAAGGATATTCCAGGTGGATCGCCAAAAAATCCACTTGGGTCAAGGTGGATTGGATTTAATGCAAGAGGAACTGATGGAAGTAAATATGGAATACATGGAACAAACCAACCGAGTTCAATTGGAAAGTATATTTCACAAGGGTGTATAAGAATGAAGAAAAACGATGTGGAATATTTGTTTGATCGCATTCCAATTGGAACGAAAGTATGGATTGTGAAATCGAAAAAATCATTTCAGCAATTGGCAAAAGAAAAAGGAGCCGTTGCATATGAAAAAGCCAACGAAAAGGGTGGCTTTTTCTATTATAATAAGTTGTCTTGACATGTGTACATAACCGTGCGTTAATGAGAGTATAGAAAGATAAAATTAGATAAAGGGGTTGCTCATATGTACTTGAATCCAAAACTTTCGTATATGCAGTTTTTTATGGGATTTCTATTTGTTATTACATTCATATTGGCAACTTTTAATATATGTTCTTATCTTGTAGCAATTGTATGTATGGCATTACTTAATCTCACTTTTGTTATTGGGGCATTTCAGCAGAAACAATATACAAGTTTTGTAATAGCGCTTGTAATGTCATTTTCCTTTAGTATTGTAGCGATTGTGTTTTATATAAAATAAACCATCTCGATGTCGAGATGGTTTATTTTGTTATGTGTAAAAAGTAAAAAAAGGACGAACACATCGCCCTTTTTACCAAAACATACTCGCGCCAGCAAGTAATGTTGTTACAAGCATAGAAATTAGCATCACATAAACCATAACTTTTTGAGCTTTTTTATGCATCGTTATACCTCCTTGCAAATCAGTACAATTTCATTGTAACGAGAAATGAAATTATGGACAAGGGGAGAGTGAGGACAAAATTCGGGAGGGGATTGCAAAATATAACAGGAAATTTGAGAGTGTGTAGAGAATATAGTAAAAGGGTATATTGTTAATTTTTAGTTGGGCAAGCTGAAGAATGGAGATACGATGATGAAAATATACGAAACAGATCGTTTATACTTAAGGGAAATTGATGAGTCGTATGCTGAAACAGTTCTTCAATATTACGACAGAAATCGTGAATTTTTAAAAGCTTGGGAAGAGTATAGACCGGATGATTTTTTTACGCTAGATTATCAAAAGAAAAAGTTGCAAAAGGATAGAAAAGAGTTCGAAGAAGGGAAAATCATCAGACTATGGATTTTTAAAAAGGGTGATGATACGAAAATAATTGGGTGTATTTCATTTAATTTAATCGTTCGTGGCATTTATCAATCTTGTGTACTCAGTTATAAATTAGATAAAGCAGAGTTAAACAAAGGGTATACGACAGAAGCGCTTAGAAAAGCAATTCAAGTTGCTTTTGGGGAATTTCAGTTACATCGTATAGAAGCTCCGATTATGCCTCGTAATTTAGCATCTATACAAGTAGTAACGAAGATAGGTTTTCAATATGAAGGCGTGTCTAGGAAGATGTTAATGGTAAATGGCGTGTGGGAAGATCATATGCGCTGGGTATTGTTAAATGAGTAATAGAAAGCAGATGGTTATCTAGACATGTAAACCATCTGTTTTTTGTCTTGTATTTCGAAACTTTTGCGAAATTCTGTTATAATTAATAGTGTTACATACATAATGGTAGTGCAGGAGGCGCAGTCTTATGATTAATCAAGAACGTTTAGTAAATGAATTTATGGAATTAGTACAAGTAGATTCTGAAACGAAATTTGAAGCAGAAATCTGCAAAGTATTAACGAAGAAATTCACAGATTTAGGTGTAGAAGTATTTGAAGATGACACAATGGCTGTAACTGGTCATGGTGCAGGTAACTTAATTTGTACTTTACCAGCAACAAAAGATGGTGTTGATACAATTTACTTTACTTCTCATATGGATACAGTAGTTCCTGGTAATGGAATTAAGCCTTCTATTAAAGATGGATATATCGTATCAGATGGTACAACAATTTTAGGTGCGGATGATAAAGCTGGATTAGCATCAATGTTCGAAGCAATCCGTGTTTTAAAAGAGAAAAATATCCCTCATGGTAAAATTGAATTTATTATTACAGTCGGAGAAGAATCAGGTCTTGTTGGTGCAAAAGCATTAGACCGTGAGCGTATTACAGCGAAATATGGCTACGCATTAGATAGCGATGGAAAAGTTGGTGAAATCGTTGTTGCAGCTCCAACACAAGCGAAAGTGAACGCAATTATTCGCGGAAAAACAGCTCACGCTGGTGTAGCGCCGGAGAAAGGTGTATCTGCAATTACTATCGCAGCGAAAGCAATTGCGAAGATGCCACTTGGTCGCATTGACTCTGAAACGACTGCAAATATTGGACGTTTTGAAGGTGGTACACAAACGAATATCGTTTGCGATCATGTACAAATCTTTGCAGAAGCTCGTTCTTTAATCAATGAGAAAATGGAAGCACAAGTTGCGAAAATGAAAGAAGCATTTGAAACAACTGCAAAAGAAATGGGCGGGCATGCAGACGTTGAAGTAAACGTTATGTACCCAGGATTTAAATTTGCTGATGGCGATCACGTTGTAGAAGTTGCAAAACGTGCAGCTGAAAAAATTGGTCGTACACCTTCTCTTCACCAAAGTGGTGGCGGAAGTGATGCAAACGTAATTGCAGGACATGGTATCCCAACAGTTAACTTAGCAGTTGGTTATGAAGAAATTCATACAACAAACGAGAAGATTCCTGTTGAAGAATTAGCAAAAACAGCAGAATTAGTTGTTGCAATTATTGAAGAAGTAGCGAAGTAATGAAATAGAAAAAGCGTGTAAATCAATTGTGATTTACACGCTTTTTATTTTGATTCGATTGCGTTGACAAGACGTATAAGCCAATATAAGAAAACCTATGGAAGTATATACGTTGTTGCTACATGTACTAGACGAAGGAATAATCCTAACGTATTCATATTGAAAATCGGAAGTAGTAAATAATTAATTGCAATGATTAATATAACTACAAGGAATGTATAGTTGAGTTTATCCCGCTATTTGCCGGACAGTAAGCTCCCTACCTCAAAATTCTGCGAAAGTAAAGAAGTTAAGTGGGGGCCCTGCTGCCCGCAAAAACCCGATTGGTGAGGCTGATTAAAGTTTCACTTTATTAGTTGATCTCATCATAATCAGACCCTTTCACATATATATCCTCTTTATATCGATTATAAAAAAGAACAAGTAATTATTATAACTATTGTGCAAAATTTGATATAATGAAAGAACGAACGTTCTGATTAGGGAGTGAGTACTATGCGAGAAATGTATCCGAAAAATGGTCGTGTTATTTTACATGTAGATATGAATTGCTTTTTCGCATCTGTTGAAATTGCTCATGATCCATCATTACAAGGAAAGCCATTAGCGGTTGCTGGAAATGAAAAAGAGAGAAAAGGAATTATTATAACATGTAGTTATGAGGCGAGAGAATACGGAATACGTACGACGATGCCCCTTTGGGAAGCGAAAAGGTTATGCCCGCAATTAGTTGTAAGGCGTCCTAATTTCACATTATATCGCGAAGCTTCATTTCAAATGTTTCAAGTCCTTTCCCGTTTTACAGAAAAGATACAACCAGTCTCAATAGATGAAGGATATTTAGATATTACAGATTGCTACGCACTTGGTTCGCCTCTTGAAATAGCAAAGATGATTCAACAAGCACTATTAACAGAGTTGCAGCTTCCGTGTAGTATCGGAATTGCTCCAAATCTTTTCCTAGCAAAAACAGCTTCTGATATGAAAAAACCTCTCGGTATTACCGTACTTCGAAAACGTGATATTCCAGAAATGATTTGGACACTTCCAGTTGAAGCAATGCATGGGATTGGAGAAAAAACAGCTGAAAAATTAAATGAAATTCATATACATACAATTGAACAGTTAGCGAAGGGAGACGAGCATATCATTCGCGCTAAAATTGGGAAGCACGGTATTGATTTACAAAAGCGTGCAAAAGGTACGGATGATAGGGAAGTGGATCCGAGTCAAATGGGCCAACATAAAAGTGTCGGTAACTCGATGACTTTTTCAAAGGATATGGATGAAGAGAAAGAATTGCTTGATATGTTAGAACGTTTATCAAAATCAGTGAGTAAAAGATTACAAAAGCGAACCCTTGTCAGCTATAATATTCAAATTATGATTAAATACCATGATAGGCGAACAGTAACACGGAGTAAGCAATTGAAAAATGCAATTTGGGAAGAACGCGATATTTTTCAAGCAGCATCCCGTTTATGGAAGCAACATTGGGATGGTGATTCCGTTCGTTTACTAGGTGTTACAGCTACTGAAATAGAGTGGAAGACAGAATCGGTGAAACAATTAGATTTGTTTTCATTTGAAGAGGATGCGAAAAAAGAACCACTACTTGCTGTCATTGATCAAATTAATGATAAGTATGGAACACCGATTTTACAACGAGGTAGTCAACTACTACGTAAGCAAGAGAAGTCGTTTCAACAAAAGTTAGAAAATAAATTTATGTAGAAGGTGTCATGAAGTAGTAAAATCATGACACCTTTCCTATTATACAGGTACCAAGTGATACGAGAGCATTTGTCCGTAACCCAGCCATTCGGTGTCTCCATTGTCTTTCCATTCCAATGCAAGCTCCTACAATAATTGCGATAACTAATCTGAATACAATGTCGTACCATACCATCATGGTCACCTCCATATATAAATATGTGTTATGTTTTTTAGAATGAGCGGGGAATACCCACTCATTCTTATTTTTACAACCAGCTATGAAACTTTTTAATATAAAGCTTTTTTAGGAACTGTGTTAAAAAAGCGTAGCCTAATAGTATTCCTACTAACCAAGGGAAGTAGTTAAGTGGCAATGCTTGCAAACCAACGGCTGCACCAAGTGGTGAGAATGGAATATAAATCCCGATTGCCATAATAAGAGCGGTTAATAAAACGACTGGTGTTGATGCAGTGCTTTGAATAAATGGAATCTTTTGTGTTCTTATCATGTGAACAATTAAAGTTTGTGTTAACAATCCAACGACAAACCAACCGGACTGGAATAATGATTGCTCGCTCGGTGTATTTGCACCAAATACATTCCACATGACTACGTATGTGATAATATCAAATACGGAACTAATTGGGCCGATAGAAATAATGAAGCTTCGTAAGTTTGCAGTATCCCATTTTCGTGGTTTTTCTAGAAACTCTTTATCCATTTTGTCCCATGGAATAGAAAGTTGTGAAATATCATAAAGTAAGTTTTGAATTAAAAGATGAATGGCAAGCATCGGTAAAAAAGGAATGAAAGCACTTGCTACTAACACGCTAAACACATTACCGAAGTTAGAGCTAGCTGTCATCTTAATATATTTTAAAATATTTCCGAATGTAGTACGTCCTTCTAAAATACCTGCTTCTAATATAGTTAAACTTTTTTCGAGTAGAATAATATCGGAAGCTTCTTTCGCAATATCAGTAGCAGTATTAACAGATATTCCGACATCAGCTTCACGTAATGCTACAGCATCGTTAATGCCGTCTCCCATGTAACCTACAGTGTGTCCATTTCCTTGTAATGCGTGTATAATACGAGATTTTTGCATTGGATTAAGCTTCGCAAATACAGTCGTTTCTTCAGCAAGTTTTGCTAATGCTTTATCTGGTAAAGAATCAATCTCGTAACCGAGGATTGGTTCGCCGATATCTAATCCAACTTCTTTACAAACCTTTCTTGTAACAATTTCGTTATCGCCAGTTAAAATTTTCACTTGTACACCATGTTTTTGTAATGCTTGAATTGCAGCTGCTGCAGATGGTTTCGGTGGATCTAAAAAGCCGATATATCCACTGAGAATCATATCAGTTTCGTCTTTTACTGCGTACTCTGTATCATTTATTCTTCTATCTTTTTTATAAGCCACAGCAATAACTCGCATACCTTCACTATTTAGTGTCTCACTTAGTTTTTTGACATTTGAACGTATTTCCTCGGTGAGTGGAACGATTTTTTCATCCACTTCAGTGTAGTTACAAATTGATAAAATTTCTTCTACGGCACCTTTACAAACCATTGTATGTTCACCTGAAATATCCTTTACGATAACTGACATACGCCGGCGGGCGAAATCGAATGGAATTTCATCTAGCTTTTGAAAAGCTGATGGATTAAATTTATTGTTTTCCTCTGTATGCTTAATAACAGCTTTATCTATTAAATTTTTCAATCCAGTTTGATAGAAACTATTTAAATAGGCAAATTGCAAGACGCGATTGCATTCATTTCCCTTGGGATCTAAGTGACGAACAAGGACCACTTTATCTTCTGTTAAAGTTCCGGTTTTATCTGTACAAAGAATGTTCATAGCACCTAAGTTTTGAATAGAATTTAGCTGTTTTACAATTACTTTTTGTTTAGACATGTTAACGGCACCTTTAGCTAAATTAGCAGTTACAATCATTGGTAACATTTCAGGTGTAAGGCCAACAGCAACGGCAATAGCGAAGAAGAAAGCTTCTTGCCAATCTCCTTTTGTGAATCCATTAATGAGAAGGACAATAGGTGCCATAATAAGCATGAATGTAATTAAGAGCCAGCTTACTTTGTTTACACCTTTATCAAAGCTTGTTTCTACACGCTTTCCAATTACCTTATTTGCTAAAGAGCCGAAATACGTATCGGTACTTGTTGAGATGACAACAGCTTTTGCGCTGCCACTTACAATATTTGTTCCCATGAAACAAAGGTTTTCCATATCGAGTGGATTGTAATTTTTTTTCATGTTTTTCGGTAAGATATGCTTATTTTCTGTATGGTAGCAGTGTTCGTATTTTTCTACAGGAAGTGCTTCCCCTGTCAAAGAAGATTGATTAACAAATAAATCTTTAGCGGATACAACACGCACATCAGCTGGAACGATATCACCAGCTGAAAGGGAAATAATATCGCCAGGTACAAGTTCCTCAATTGGAATTTCTGTTGTGTAATTTCGGTTTAAATTCTTTACATTTTTTGTTTCATGTACAAATCCATTTATTCTAAATACGCTCGCAGTTGTTCGAACCATAGCTTTTAACTTATCGGCAGCTTT
Organism: Bacillus sp. JH7; assembly: GCF_001563515.1. Taxonomy (NCBI): domain Bacteria; kingdom Bacillati; phylum Bacillota; class Bacilli; order Caryophanales; family Bacillaceae; genus Bacillus; species Bacillus sp. JH7. The sequence goes on from NZ_LPUS01000001.1 coordinate 672,269, forward strand.
TTGAGAACGAAATTCTTGGGAGAACCGAATCGTTGCACTAAGTAGGACCATTACAGATACGACAATCGTTCCTTGCATATCATCTGTGAAAAAGGAGAGTGCTCCAAGAGCTAATAAAACGAAAATAAATGGATTTTTAAATGCCAATAGAAATTGAATGTACCACGGCGCCATTTTATTATGAGCTATTTCATTCGGACCATATAAAGAAAGTCTACGAGACGCTTCTTGTTTAGATAATCCATCTTGTGTTGTTTCTAAAAGTTTTAACGCAGAGCTTACATCTTGTGTTGCAACCTCCACTAATAATTCGTTATTTGTTTTCATGCTATCTTGCTCATAAGCATGCTTTGTTTCTTGTCTTTGTAAATTAAACATCGGTAGTTCCTCCTCTGTCATGAAGGAGGAAACAATCTGTTACCTAACTATTTGAAATGGTGAGGAACAGTTTCTTTCCTACCTACATGATGAAATATGAATGTAAAACGTATGGGTATCTGGGCCGAATCATCAATTGCCAACTGTTCCTCACCTCCGTACAATTTAGTAGTTTCTGAATATGCTATGTTTGTTTCATAGTAAGGTGCATATAGACGTAAAAAGACCTTTACTCAAAACGAGTAAAGGTCTGAATTCGCAGTTAAAAGAGTCCACAACAAAGACTGTTAGTAGATATAAATAAAAACAGTTTTTGTGTATGACAAAATACATGCACCTCTCCCTCGTTGAGTTTTAGCACTGTATAGCATAGGTACTGAAACCAGCTACGTTAAAAAAGGCCTTCATTCCGACCTTTCCTGTTGACCCATTGGCGTCTCTCGACATTTTTGGGCAGCAGCGTTTCTCTATACAGGAGCCTCACCTAACAGAGACCATATTCAATTACATGTTGATGTTAGCACTGTAAAATCTTAGTGTCAATATCTTTTTTATCTGTGTTTTTAAAATATTAAATGGATTTATAATAGATATATGGGATGAAATGCATGATATTGATTATAAATAATATGGAAAATAAATATTTTTATAAAAGGGGAATTTGTAATGGTACCACAAAATTTTATTATAAATATTGAGAATCAAAAATGGTTGTTTAATGAGCAGGAAGATTTATGTTCTCATGGAGAAATATATTTAAATATGGCTGGAACGATTATTACGCAGGCAGGTATGGATGAGGAATGGGGAATAAGTGAATCAGCTTTAGCTTTGTTACGAACTTTAGATAAAGAATATATTTGTGATATTGAAAATGAAGAGGGGCTTATTTTGCACGGATGTGGCACTATGCTAATGTTAGGATGCCCAATTTCAATTCATTGGACTATAAACCATATAGGTAAAAACGTGATTTTAAAGGACTTTGTCAAAGTTATTTCTACTGATCAAAAGGCTATATACTATGAAGGACTTCATATAGAATTGAATGAAAATGAATATAGAAGACAAATTGTTTCTTTTGCACTACAAGCAAAAGAATTATTTAATAAATCAAGTGACAAGATAATTTTAGATGAGTTTGATCAAAGGATGTATACAAACTTTTGGACGGAATATGACGATTTACTAAATAAGTATAAATAAAAAAGCACTGTAACCAGTGCTTTTTTATTTATAGATTACGAGATTGTAGGGTTTTCAAAAATAACAATCTCTGAACTGTTTGTAGTTGAAACACGTTGGGCGTAATATGTTAAAGCTGAAGAAATATATGCTGGTAACGTATCATTTGTATGTGATGTTGTATATTCATGGATTAATTCCTTTAAAGTTGTCCATTCTAATTGTGCTGGGTGATCAGACACGAAAGAACTTACCCAGCGATCAAATGAAGATGAAAAATCAGTTTGTAAACGAAATACTTCTTTCATAATAAAACGCTCCCTTAAAATGTAGTATAATCATTTTACCATAAAACACGAACGATAGCTAAATTTTTTAAGTATAATGTTCGTGTTATATAGTTGTCTAGATGATTGGTTATGTAAATTCAATTTGCCATTTGAAATAACATTCCGTAAGATGAGAGATAGAGTATATTTAGAGCTGGAGGAAAGAAAGTGGAATTTGTATTTTTAGGAACTGGTGCAGGTGTTCCTTCAAAAGGAAGGAACGTTTCAGCAATTGCTTTACAATTGTTAGAAGAACGAGGACAAACTTGGTTATTTGATTGTGGCGAGGCCACGCAACATCAAATATTACATACATCTGTACGTCCGCGCCGCATTGAAAAAATATTTATTACGCATTTACATGGCGATCATATTTTTGGATTGCCTGGTTTATTAGGTAGTCGTTCATTTCAAGGAGGAACTACGCCTTTAACGGTGTATGGACCGAAAGGAATTAAACAATTTATTGAAGTGGCATTATCGGTAAGTACGACACATGTGAAATATCCACTTGAAGTTGTGGAGATAACAGAAGAAGGTACCGTATTTGAAGATAATGAATTTTATGTAGAAACGAAAAGATTGTCACACGGTATAGAATGTTTTGGATATCGTATTGTAGAGAAAGATATACAAGGTGCTCTTTTAGTTGATAAGTTGCTTGAGATGGGTGTGAAACCAGGTCCAATCTTTAAACGTTTAAAAGATGGTGAAGCAGTTGAATTAGAGGATGGCACGATATTAAATGGAAATGAGTTTATCGGCCCACCTCAAAAAGGAAGAATTATTACTATCTTAGGTGATACGCGATATTGCGAAGCGAGTAGGGAGCTTGCGCAAGATGCAGATGTACTTGTCCATGAAGCGACTTTCGCAGCAGAAGATGAGCAACAAGCGTATGATTATTTTCATTCTACATCTAAGCAAGCTGCGAGCATTGCACTTCAGGCAAATGCGAAGCGACTAATATTAACTCACATTAGTTCTCGCTATCAAGGAGATACATATAAGGAATTATTGAAAGAGGCTAGAGAGTTGTTTTCTAATACAGAAATAGCGACGGATTTGAAATCATTCCCAGTAGAAAAATGATAATTTTATAAAAAATGGTAACGGCGGGTTACCATTTTTTTATGTCTAAAAAAATTTAAAAATAAAACTGTTATTATTTTATACTTATACTTGGATGATACAGAAAATTAGGATGGTTTGAATATATAGGATAAAAATACGAAATAATGATTATTTAGAAAAACTGTTATATAAGTCAGATGACATACAAGTGATACAAATAGCAGAAATGGACTTTTATTCAGAACTTTTAAAATTCAACAAAAGTAAGCGTTTTATAAAAAACAAGCTATAATGAGGGCAGATTATAATTTATGATAAGTCACATGTAGTTTAGTCATTATCGTAACAAGTGAAGTTGACTAAATCATGAGAGAGTAACACGAGAATTATAATAGGAAAGATATTACTATTATTTGTCATAAGTCTTTTTCACTTTTTAGCTAAACGATATGATTAGCGAGTGTATCTATTGCAAGTTCCTTAGTAGAAGCTTTTTATTAATAAGGTGGTGGAGATTTAATTGGTACACCACTCTTTAAAAGAGTTCAGAACATCAGCAGGTAGTCTAGGCGGAATAGCGGGTGCAAATTTAGTTGCATTAGCAATGGTTATATCACTTGTTTATGCTATGCTTGCAATGGCTTCTGTGTTAAACTTTGGATTGCTACCAGACTTTATTGTGGATTATCTTATATCATTTTTTAATAAAAATAATACTAAGAATTTTATGTATTATGATAACTGGCATTATTTCAGGTTATATTGGATTACTTTTATTCAAAAACTATCCAATTCGTACAGCAGAACAAATTCGTGGTACAACTGGAAAAGCGACAGATGTAGCAGCTTAATAGAATAGTAGAATAAATTTTTTCATAGAGGTTTAGGGGGAGTTATGATGAAGTATCGCTCAGTATTTGATATTATCGGTCCAGTTATGATTGGACCATCAAGTTCACATACAGCAGGCGCGGCAAGAATGGGGCAAGTTGCTCGCCAGCTGTTTCGTCATGAACCAGAAAGAGTAAGCATTTCATTATATGGATCATTTGCAAAGACGTATCGTGGGCATGGTACGGATGTAGCGCTAATAGGTGGGATATTAGGATTTGAAACAGATGACTTACGTATTCCAGAGGCGCTAGAAATAGCAAAAGAGCGCGAAATTGAAGTAGAATTCATTGAAGAAGATGCCAATGCACCTCACCCAAATACAGCGAGAATTCGTTTGTATAAAGGTGAAGATGAAATTGAAGTTGTTGCTTGCTCAATTGGTGGCGGTAAAATTGAAGTTGTAGAATTAAACGGATTCGATCTTCAATTATCAGGCACGAGCCCAGCACTACTTATTGTAAATAACGATCGCTTCGGTGCTATTGCAGCGGTAGCTTCAATCCTTGCGAAACATGAGATTAACATTAGTACAATGAGTGTATCTCGTAAAGAAAAAGGAAGAAGAGCGCTTATGGTCATCGAAACAGATGAATTATTAGCAGATGAAGTAATTGAAGAAATAAAAGCGCAACAAAATATTTGTCAAGTAACTATTATGGAATAATTGCAGGGGGGACACACCATGTTTCGGAACGCAGCGGAACTAGTGGCGCAAGCTAAAGAACAAAATGTAAAAATCGCAGAAATTATGATTCAATGTGAAATGGAAACAAGAAGTATTTCACGTGAAGAAGTAATTGCTGGTATGGAAAAGAACTTAGTCGTGATGGAGCAAGCAGTAGAACGTGGTATTCGCGGCGTGAAATCACCAACTGGTTTAACTGGTGGAGATGCTGTAAAAGTTCAAGCGTATATGAAGAGTGGAAAAGGCTTATCTGGAGATACGATTTTGGATGCAGTAAGCAAAGCTGTTGCAACAAATGAAGTAAACGCAGCGATGGGAATTATTTGTGCAACACCAACAGCAGGGTCTGCTGGAACAGTGCCAGGTGTACTATTTGCACTAAGAGAAAAATTGCAGCCTACACGTGAAGAAATGATTGAATTCTTATTTACAGCAGGAGCTTTCGGTATGGTTGTTGCGAATAACGCTTGTATTTCTGGTGCGGCAGGAGGATGCCAAGCTGAAGTTGGTTCAGCAAGTGGAATGGCGGCTGCAGCTGCAGTTGAGATGGCTGGTGGAACACAAGATCAAGCAGCTACAGCGATGGCAATTTCATTAAAGAACATGCTTGGTTTAGTGTGTGATCCTGTTGCAGGACTTGTAGAAGTACCTTGTGTAAAACGTAATGCAGCAGGAGCTGCAAATGCGATGATCTCAGCAGATTTAGCATTAGCTGGTGTAACGAGTACAATTCCATGTGATGAAGTAATTGAGGCAATGTTTAGAATCGGACAAACGATGCCAGTAGCACTTCGTGAAACAGCAGAAGGTGGACTTGCAGCAACGCCGACTGGTCGTCGCCTGCAAGAAGAGATTTTTGGGAAGAACAATAACTAAGTGTAATTATAGAAAAAGGAGCTCAAATAAACTTGAGCTCCTTTTTCTATTTTTCTTTTGTTAGTTGTTCTAATGTTTTTCCAAGATTATGTGATCGTTTCGTTGCCTGTGTAATACAAGAAACAAGTGCTTGGTGAAATTTATGTTCTTGTAATACTTCAATACCTGCCTCGGTAGTTCCACCAGGAGAAGTAATTTCCTTTCGCAAAATAGAAGGATGTTTGTCACTTGCTTTTAACATTTCAGCAGCACCAATCATCGTTTGAAGAATAAGTGATTTTGCAACATCTTCTTTTAAACCAATTTTTGTTGCAGCTTCTTCCATAGCTTCCACTACGTAATAAATATAAGCAGGTCCACTTCCGGATAATGCAGTGACAGCATGCATATCTTCTTCCTCTACAACAGAGACGAGACCAATCGTTTCAAATAAAGATGTTGCAGTGCGAATATGTTCCGCTGTTGCATGTTTTGAAGGGGAGATAGCGGTAGCTGATTTTAAAATGGCTGCGGATGTATTTGGCATTGCACGAATAATTGGAACGTCTTTTTGAAGTAGTTTTCTAATTGAGTCAGTAGAAACACCTGCTAGTAATGAAATAATAAGCACGTTATTATTTATGTATTCTTTAAAAGGGGTAAGCGCCTCTGCAACATCCTTTGGTTTCATTGCTAGAAAAAGAATATTTGCATCAGTAAGCAATTCTTTTTTATTATGAGTACCTTTGACACCGTATTTTTTATGTAGCTCTTGTAATCTTGTCTCGTTAGAACGATTACTTACAGTAATTTGTTCACCTTTAACAACATTTGCATGTAACAAGCCACCAATAATAGCTTCGGCAATGGAGCCTGCACCGAGAAAGGAAATGTTTTGAATAGACATGATGTTCCTCCTTTAATTTTGGTTAGAAATTCTTATAAATGTACATACATTCGTTTTTTTATAGGAAACACCTCTTTTTATCTGAAAATAATGACAAATATATATAGAAGTTGTAAACTGAAGAAGTATTCATTTTTGAACCGGAAAGAGACAGGGGGGCTAAGCATGACGGCGATTCACCGAATGGAGATTCCTGTACCATTTGCAGTGGAAACTGTGAATGTGTTTTTAGTTGAGGGGGAGACATTAACATTAATTGATACAGGGACGAATACAGAAGAGGCAAGGAATGCGTTAGAAAGTCAATTAGGTGCATTAGGACATACGCTAGAAGATATTGAAACAGTAGTCATTACGCATCATCATGCAGATCATTGTGGACTTTTAAATATATTTTCTGAGAAGACGAATATTATTGGACATCCTTGGAATGAGCCTTGGATCACACAAAATCCAGAATTTTTAAAGCGGTATCATGAATTTTTTAGAGAGACGGCCTTACAGTTTGGTGTGCCAGCAGCATTTTTGAAAGACGAGTCGTTATTGACGACGAGGACACTTAAATATTCTTGTAATAGATCGTTAACGCATACTGTGAGAGAAGGAGATCGTATTGATTCTTTGCCTGGATTTATAGTACTTGAAACACCAGGTCATGCTTCTACTCATATTTCTTTATATAGAGAATCTGATGGAATATTAATTGGTGGGGATGCTCTCATCAGTCATATTTCTTCGAATCCAATACTAGAACCACCATATGAAGGGCAAACAGAACGGGCACGCCCATTACTACAATATAATCAAACATTACAGCGTTTAAGCGAAATGAATATTTCACGTATTTTATCAGGGCATGGGGAAGATGTTCTAAATGTGAAACAACTTATTGAAACGAGATTACAAAAGCAAGAAACACGTGCTTTTAAAGTGCTTGAGTTATTAAAGGAAAAACCAATGACAGCATTTGAAGTATGTGTAAAACTATTTCCGGTATTATATAAAGAACAATTACCACTTACTATTTCAGAAACGGTTGGACAATTGGACTATTTAGCATATAATCAACAAGTGATGATTGATGAGTCATCGCAACAATTGATTTATTATGCAAAGTAGGTGACAGCAATGACAGGACGTTTACAAAATAAAGTAATCGTCATTACAGGTGCTTCTAGTGGGATTGGTGAGCAAGTTGCAATGCAAGTTGCAGCACAGGGAGCGACTCCAGTATTAATGGCTCGAACAGAAGAGAAACTACAAGCGTTAGTAGACAAAATTAAAGAAACTTATAATACGCCTTGCTATTATTATGTATTAGATGTAAGTGAAGAGATGGAAGTACAGTCTGTTTTTTCAAAGGTATTACAAGAAGTGGGACGTATTGATATATTAGTAAACAATGCGGGATTTGGTATTTTTAAAACGTTTGAAGATGCGTCAATGGATGAAGTGAAAGATATGTTCCAAGTAAATGTATTTGGATTAGTAGCATGTACGAAAGCGGTACTACCTTATATGGTAAACAAGAACGAAGGACATATTATTAATATTGCTTCCCTTGCCGGAAAAATTGCAACTCCGAAATCAAGTGCGTATGCAGCAACGAAACATGCTGTATTAGGATTTACGAATAGTTTACGCATGGAATTAGCGAATACAGATATTTATGTTACAGCAATTAATCCAGGTCCGATAGATACAAACTTTTTTGAAATAGCGGATCAATCTGGTACATATGTAAAGAATATGGGACGTTACATGTTAAAACCAACATACGTAGCAGAACAAATCGTAAAGTCGATGCACACGAAAAAACGTGAAGTAAACTTACCGAAGTGGATGGGAATTGGCCCGAAACTTTATGCTTTATTCCCAGGTTTATTTGAACGTGTAGCAGGTAAATCATTAAGTAAAAAATAGGAGATTTCCACATGGAAATCTCCTATTTTTATTGTTTTCCAGTCACATAATCATAAACAATATCCTCAATCTCCTCGTATAAATCAATTTCAATATTTGAATGAGTCACCGTTTGAATATGTTTCACTAGCATTTCCTGATCTTCTTTTGATATTGGACTGCATTGATATTGCTGAAAACTTTTTATAATCATTTTCTCAATTAATTTTTCGTTCATATTTTTTCCCGCCTGTATGTACGTATGTATTGTTTTATTGTACTTGAAGTGAAATAAAAAAACTACCATGCACTATTTTTGTATAAAAATTCGGTTGTGTATATTGTTTTTCTAGTAAAATTAAGTTTTTTAAGTTTGCAAAATTTATAAATATTTAATTGACTCTATAAATATACAATATTATAATCATACTTAATTTAAAGAATCGATTTGAGGAGGAACTTATGAAAGTCGCAATTATTGGAGCCACTGGATATGGGGGCATTGAGTTAATTCGTTTATTAGAACAACATCCATATTTTTCTATAGCATCTCTTCATTCTTTTTCACAAGTTGGTGAGTGTATAACAAATGTATATCCGCATCTTCGAAATGTCCTCGTTCATACGTTACAAGAAATTGATGTGGAGACAATAGGGAAAGAAGCAGAAATCGTATTTCTAGCAACACCAGCAGGAGTATCGGCGGAGTTAACTCCCAAGTTATTAGCTGAAGGTTTAAAAGTAATTGACCTATCTGGAGACTTTCGTATGATAGATCCTTCGTCATATGAATTGTGGTATAAAAGGCCAGCAGCGAAAGAAGAAATTCTTAGAAAAGCAGTGTATGGGTTAAGTGAATGGAAAAGGACTGAGATTCAAAAGGCAAATTTAATTGCAAACCCAGGATGTTTTGCTACAGCCACATTGCTAGCGATAGCACCGTTAGTACGTAGTAGCATGATTGAAGAAGATTCGATTATTATTGACGCGAAATCAGGGGTAACAGGAGCAGGTAAAACACCAACAACAATGACTCATTTTCCTGAGCTATACGATAACTTACACATCTATAAAGTAAACCAGCATCAGCACGTTCCAGAGATTGAGCAAATGCTTACAGAATGGAATAGTGAATTACAGCCAATTACATTTAGCACACATTTAATACCGATATCACGAGGAATCATGATTACACTTTATGCAAAAGTAAAACAAAAGATGGAAATAAAGCAACTTCAAAAATTGTATGAAGAAACGTATGAACAATCGCCTTTCATCCGAATTTGTACGCAAGGGAAATTTCCAAGTCCAAAAGAAGTGAGAGGCTCAAATTATTGTGATATTGGCATAGCTTACGATGAAAGAACAGAAAGAGTTACGGTCGTTTCTGTTATAGACAATATGATGAAAGGCGCGGCTGGGCAAGCGATTCAAAATGCAAACATAATAGCGGGACTAGAAGAGACAACAGGTTTACAACATATGCCGCTTTATCTATAAGGGGGACATGATGATTAAAGTAGCGTCTATTACAAAATTAGAAAATGGTTCGATTGTAACGCCGAAAGGCTTTTCGGCAATTGGTACTGCAAATGGTCTGAAAAAGGAGAAAAAGGATTTAGGGGCAATCGTTTGTGACGTACCAGCATCATGTGCCGCTGTGTATACAACGAATCAAATACAAGCAGCCCCTTTACAAGTAACGAAGGATAGTATAACGGCAGAAGGGAAGTTACAAGCAATTATCGTTAATAGTGGAAATGCAAATGCTTGTACTGGAATGAAAGGATTACAAGACGCATACGAGATGCGCGCATTAGGGGCGGAACATTTTGGATTGAAAGAAAATTACGTTGCAGTAGCTTCAACAGGTGTAATTGGTGTTCCGCTGCCGATGGATATAATCCGAAAGGGAGTTGCAACTCTTATACCGACGAAGGAAGAAAGTGAAGCATATTCTTTTTCTGAAGCAATTTTAACGACGGATCTTATAACGAAAGAAACTTGCTATGAAATGATTATTGATGGGAAGAAAGTGGCGATTGCGGGTGTTGCAAAAGGTTCAGGGATGATTCATCCGAATATGGCAACGATGCTTAGTTTTATTACGACAGATGCTCATATAGAGCATGACGTATTGCAAACGGCATTATCCCAAATTACGAATCATACATTTAATCAAATTACGGTAGATGGAGATACTTCTACGAATGATATGGTCATCGTTATGGCAAGTGGATTATCAGAAACAAGGCCGATAAATATGGAACATACAGATTGGGAAACTTTCGTATGTGCTTTACAGAAGGTATGTGAAGATTTAGCAAAGAAAATTGCGCAAGATGGTGAAGGCGCTACAAAGTTAATCGAAGTAAATGTGCTAGGAGCTCAAACGAATGAAGAGGCAAAAAAAATTGCAAAGCAAATAGTCGGTTCGAGTCTTGTGAAAACAGCAATACATGGTGAAGATCCAAACTGGGGGCGAATTATTAGCAGTATTGGACAAAGTGAAGTAGCTATTAATCCGAATACAATTGACATTACTCTTCAATCTATATTGGTATTAAAAAATAGTGAGCCTCAAACATTTTCTGAAGAAGAAATGAAAGAGAGATTACAAGAAGATGAAATAGTCATTAATGTGTACTTACACTTAGGAGAAGAGACAGGATCAGCTTGGGGCTGTGACTTAAGCTATGAATATGTGAAAATAAACGCTTGTTATCGTACATAAGGAGAGAGAAGATGAGCGAATATATTGTAGTGAAATGCGGCGGTAGTATGTTGAATCAATTAAATGATGTGTTTTTTGATTGTATAAAGAAATTACAGCAGAAGTATAAAGTAGTGATTGTCCATGGTGGTGGGCCAGAAATTGATGCCAAATTAAAAGATTGTAACATCAACGTAGAAAAAAGAGATGGATTACGCGTAACACCAAAAGAAGTTATGGATGTTGTTCAAATGGTGCTATGCGGAAGTACGAATAAAAAACTCGTAATGAATTTACAAAAGCATAATTTACTTGCGGTAGGTTGTTCAGGGTGTGACGGCAATTTACTTCAAGTTCAACCTGTCAGCGAAGAGATAGGATATGTGGGGGAAGTAAGTTATGTAGAAACAGCCTTATTAAAAGGATTAATAAATATGGAGTATATTCCTGTTATTGCTCCAATCGGGATAAATGGTAATGAAATTTATAACATAAATGCGGACAATGCTGCAGCTGGGATTGCGGCTGCGTTAGGGGCAAAAGAGCTTATTTTTATTACGGATGTAGATGGAATATTACATGAAGGGAATTTGGTAAAGGAAACGGATGAATCGGAAATTGCTACTTTTATAGAAACAGGTGTTATTACAGGTGGGATGATTCCGAAAGTACAGGCGGCACTAGCATCATTAAAAATGGGAGTGCAAAAGATAAGTATTGTGAACGGTACAAAAGATTTTACTGAGGTTACGGGAGAGTGTATTGGAACGACGGTAACGAAAGGTGTGAGTATTGCATGACGAGTCATCTTTTTCAAACGTATGGCAGAAGAACTATTGAGTTTGTAAAGGGAACTGGAACGAAAGTTATTGATAATAACGGTAAGGAATATTTAGATTTTACATCAGGAATTGGCGTATGTAATCTAGGACATTGTCACCCTACTGTTCTCAAAGGTGTACAAGAGCAACTTGATGATATATGGCATATATCTAACCTGTTTACAAACAGCTTGCAAGAAGAAGTTGCGTCATTATTAACAGAAAATAGAGCATTAGATTATGTGTTTTTCTGTAATAGTGGGGCAGAGGCAAATGAAGCGGCTTTAAAGTTAGCACGTAAGCATACTGGAAAATCTCTCGTCGTAACATGCCAGCAGTCTTTTCACGGTAGAACATTTGGAACGATGAGTGCAACGGGCCAAGATAAGGTAAAAGAAGGATTTGGTCCATTACTTCCATCTTTTTTACATATCCCTTTTAACGATATTAAAGCATTAGAGGAAGTAATGAATGAAGAAGTTGCGGCGGTAATGGTAGAAGTTGTTCAAGGAGAGGGAGGAGTAATACCTGCTGATCTATCTTTTTTGAAAGAGATTGAAACATTATGTAATAAGTTCGGTTCCTTATTTATTATAGACGAAGTACAAACGGGGATAGGAAGAACTGGAACACTATTCGCTTATGAACAAGTGGGAATAGAGCCTGATATCGTTACCGTTGCAAAGGCGCTTGGGAATGGGATTCCTGTCGGAGCGATGATTGGCCGGAAAGAGCTCGGAGCGTCGTTTCCTGCAGGATCACACGGTTCAACTTTTGGCGGGAATTACATCGCGATGGCTGCAGCGAAAGAAGTATTGCAAGTAAGTAAAAAACCATCGTTTTTAAAAGAAGTACAAGAAAAAGGCGAGTACGTATTAGAGAAGTTGCAAGAGGAATTACAGCATGTCGAATGTATTCAAAATATACGTGGTAAGGGGCTTATGATTGGGATTGAGTGTAAGCATGAAGTTGCAAGTTTTATAGAACAACTAGAAAACGAAGGACTTCTCGTATTACAAGCAGGTCCTAATGTGATAAGACTATTACCGCCACTCATTGTCACGAATGAAGAGTTAGAACAGGCAGTATATATAATAAAAAAAGTAGTTTGTACAAAAAACGTATCAATCATATAAGGGGGAAGTTTCATGTCAACTGTACAAGTACCGAAATTAAATACGAAAGATCTTTTAACACTAGAAGAATTAACGAAAGAAGAAATTATTTCTTTAATTGAGTTCGCTATATATTTAAAAAAGAATAAGCAAGAGCTTTTATTACAAGGCAAAATATTAGGGCTTATTTTTGATAAGCATTCCACTCGTACTCGTGTATCTTTTGAAGCAGGAATGGTACAGCTCGGGGGACATGGTATGTTTTTAAGTGGGAAAGAGATGCAAATGGGAAGAGGAGAAAGCGTTTCAGATACTGCGAAAGTATTATCGCAGTATATTGACGGGATCATGATACGTACATTCTCACACGCGGATGTAGAAGAGCTTGCAAAAGAATCGAGTATTCCTGTTATTAACGGTTTAACGGATGATCATCATCCTTGTCAAGCATTGGCAGACCTTATGACGATATACGAAGAAACAAATACATTTAAAGGAATAAAATTGGCTTACGTAGGTGACGGAAATAATGTATGTCATTCATTGTTGCTAGCGAGTGCAAAAGTCGGAATGCATATGACTGTGGCAACGCCTGTAGGGTATGAACCGAATGAAGAGATTGTAAAAAAAGCGTTAGCAATTGCCAAGGAAACAGGAGCTGAAATTGAAGTTTTGCATGATCCTGAATTAGCAGTGAATGAAGCAGATTTCATTTATACTGACGTTTGGATGAGCATGGGGCAAGAGGGCGAAGAAGAGAAGTATACTTTATTTCAACCTTACCAAATCAATAACGAACTTGTTAAGCATGCGAAGCAAACATATCGTTTCTTACACTGTTTACCTGCCCATCGTGAAGAAGAAGTAACAGGAGAAATTATAGATGGACCGCAGTCTATCGTCTTTGAGCAAGCTGGTAATCGATTGCATGCTCAAAAAGCGTTATTAGTGAGTTTATTTAAAAATGTAGAAGAGCCTTCCTAAAAGGGAGGTTTTTTTATATTAAAATGTCGGATGTATATTTGGTTAACCATTTCGATATCATTTATAATAAAAGAGAAAACTAAATTTGTTTTTCAGAGTGTGTAAGGACATACTACATATAAAAATATAGTTAAAGAGATGATGAGGGTGAAAACAACTAAGAAAACATATTCGTTTTTCCAGCGGATGTGGAGAATATTAAAGTTTCAATATTATAAGTTGCTTCGATCGCCAGAAGGCGCAAAGAAAGTATCGTTAGGGTTTGCTATAGGATTCGGCTTAGAAATGTTAGTCATTTATACGGCATCGCTCGTATATGTAATATTTTATCCAATCGTCAGGTTAGCAAAGGGATCTTTTCCTGCGGCAGTTATTGGCAATATTATTGGGAAAATATCGTTTCTCCCAGTATTTTTATTTCCGCTTGCGTATGCGCTAGGAAAAATGATTTATCCATTTCATGTACAGAAAATTCATCATGAACCATTTACCATATCGGACTTGTTTTCAAGTCACATTTTTACGATATTAAAGAGCTTATTACAAAGTGAAGTGTATGTATTAATTGGAATGACGATTTTAGGAGTTGTGTTTGGTCTCATTTCATATTTCGTTGTGCATTATTTATACGAAAAGAACCGTAAGTTACGTTTGAAGAAAAGGAAGAAACGAGTGAGAGAACCACTTGTACAATTATAAACAATGTCACATTCATTTTCTCCTTTGAATATGTTTAAGAAAAAGGAGGAGAGGATAATGTATTATTATTACGTACCTCAAGTATATCCATATGTAAATTATTATCCGGTTTATGATACGAGTAGACAATACGAATTATATCGGCAACAACAATTACAGCAATTATCACAAATACCACAATTACCAACACAACAGCCTACACAGGAAAAAAAACCATATTTAACAACATGGCCATATTCCAATGTATACTATGGTAATTATTACGAATCATAAAGCTGCTTCTATTTAGAAGCAGCTTTATACGTTTGTTTTCAAAATTAAATTTTGAATGGTTTGAAGAGAATGAATGAGCTTTTCGCGCTCTTCCTCAGATAATGTTTGGAAATTTTCTTTTAGTTTGTCTAAAATGAATTGCTGATACTGATTTACTAATAATTTCCCTTCAGCTGTTAGGGAAATTAAAATGACCCGTCGATCTTTTTCGCTATAATGACGCTCTATTAGTTCTTCTTGAATAAGTTTGTTTAATAGAGGTGTCATGTTAGGCCGTGAAATCGCTAGCCGCTTGCCGATTTCGGAAACTGCTAATGTGCCGTTTTCATGCAAAAGCAGTAATACTTGTGTATGTGATGGCGGCATATGTCTTTGAGAAGAAAATTCTCCAGGAAGCATAAATTTGCGATAAAAAAGAGGCACTAGCGAAAGAAGATGATCAACAATACGTTCCCACTCGCGTGATTCCATATAAAGGCCCCCTTCCACTATCATTGTAACAAAAAAGACATGTTATAAAAATAGAATTGTTTCATGGTCGCTTTAATATTTGTAGGATAATACTTGCTTTGTAAATGTATTGGCAATAATTGCATAGCCGTTATCATTTGGGTGTACTTGGTCAAATAATAACTCTTTTTTATCATTCGATATTAATTTGCGAATTGGTAAAACGATAGATGGTTGATTTGCTTTGGAAATGGAATAAACAGATTCATTCCAGCCATCTAAAAACATATCTGCATAACTTGCGATGGAGTCATCGAGTTGTAACGGGTTATAGAGTTCTGAGAGAATGAGTAAAGCGTCCGGATTTTGATCTCGAACTGTCTTTACAATACTTTTTATATCCGCTTCAAAATGGGCTTTTTCTTTATTTAACATTTTTATACCATCTATAACACCAACATCACGATTTAAACGAAATAAATTATTTCCTCCAATATTAATTGTAATTATATTTGCTGCTCTAATTTTTTCCTTTACATCTTCTGATTGAACTTTTTTAGCGAGACGATCTGTTGTAAGACCGTTTACCCCAAGGTTTTCTACTGTAATTGGTTTATGAATTTGTGCTTCTATTTGCTTAGAAGCTAATTCAGCAAATCCACCTTGTGTCGATCCATATCCTTTAGCGAGTGAATCACCTAATACAAGATGATAAAAAGATTCGTTTGTTTGCTTATCAATCCAATTTGGGGCAGATGTTTTTTCTGTTTTTTCTTCAGATTCATTTTGTTTTGTCTCGTCGTTCTTTTCAAAATAAGAATAAGAAATGATCAGAAGGAGGAGACAAACAATTGTTAAGATGACTTTTTTCATAAATTCATCCTCCTTGTAATTGGTAATTGTATCATATTCAGCAGTATTAGCAATGTAAGGGCATATTATATGTTTATGAAAAGTTTATAATAACTTTACAGAAAATTTGTTGAAGTTTGTCAAAAAATATTGACGATAGGAAAGAACTTTATATATGATAATGTCAGATAAGGTGAAACTTTAATGAGTGGGAGCTTTATTTCCTATTAATTAATAGTCTTCATCAATCGGGCGTTTAAGGGGACTACTCGTTAGCGCAGGGTGAAATGAAAATTGTGTCTCTAATAGAAGAAAAAAGGTATGTGGTTAGAGACAGATAGGGATTCATTTCATTATTTCTGGTAATTGTATAAGGGGGATTTTTTGTGAAAAAGTCAAAAAAAATGCTAGCTGGAGCAACTCTTGCTATTGGTGTTATAGCGCCGCAAGTATTGCCAGCAACAGCTCATGCGGATGAGCAAACTAGGGAGAGTACAGTTAACTTACGAATTCTAGAAACATCAGATATTCACGTTAACTTAATGAATTACGATTATTATCAAACGAAAACAGATAATAAAGTAGGTCTCGTACAAACTGCAACACTCGTTAATAAAGCACGTGAAGAAGTGAAAAACTCTGTCCTATTTGATGATGGGGATGCATTACAAGGGACACCGCTTGGAGATTATGTAGCAAATAAAATAAAAGATCAGAAGAATCGTGTGGATCCTAGTTATACACACCCATTATATCGTGTAATGAATTTAATGAAGTATGACGTCATCTCTCTTGGGAATCATGAATTTAACTACGGTTTAGATTATTTAAAGAAAGTGACTAGTAAAACAAAAATTCCGGTTATTAACTCGAATGTCTACAGAGATGACCATGATGGTAATGATGAGAATGACGAGCATTACTTTGATAGACCATATCATATTTTAGAGAAAGAAGTAGTGGATGAAGCAGGCCAAAAACAAATAGTGAAAATTGGTGTAATGGGATTTGTTCCACCACAAATTATGAATTGGGATAAAGCGAATTTAGAAGGACAAGTTAAAGCGAAAGATATAGTTGAAACAGCGAAGAAAATGGTACCAAAAATGAAAGCAGAAGGTGCAGATGTTATCGTTGCACTAGCTCATTCCGGTGTTGATAAAAGTGGATACAACGTTGGTATGGAAAACGCGTCGTATTATTTAACAGAGGTTCCTGGCGTAAATGCAGTATTAATGGGACATTCACATACTGAAGTGAAGGATGTATTTAATGGTGTTCCAGTTGTAATGCCGGGTGTTTTTGGTAGTAACTTAGGTATTATTGATATGCAATTGAAAAAGGTAAACGGAAAATGGGAAGTGCAAAAAGATCAGTCTAAGCCGCAACTTCGTCCGATTGCTGATAGTAAAGGTAATCCATTAGTAGAATCTGATCAAAAATTAGTTAATGAAATTAAAGATGAACATGAAAAGACAATCGAATATGTAAATACACATGTAGGTGAAACGAAAGCACCAATTAATAGTTATTTTTCATTAGTACAAGATGATCCTTCCGTACAAATTGTGACAAATGCGCAAAAATGGTACGTAGAACAAGAACTTAAAAAACCAGAATACGAAAAGATTAAAGATATTCCAGTTTTATCTGCAGGAGCACCATTTAAAGCAGGTGGCCGAAACGGTGCAACATATTATACGGATATTCCAGCTGGAACGTTAGCGATTAAAAACGTTGCAGATTTATACGTGTATCCAAATACGTTATATGCTGTAAAAGTAAATGGGGCACAAGTGAAAGAATGGCTTGAAATGTCTGCAGGTCAGTTTAATACAATTGATCCAAAGAAAACAGAAGAACAGCCGTTAGTAAATATAGGCTATCCTACATATAACTTCGATATTTTAGATGGCTTAAAATACGAAATTGATGTAACACAACCGGCGAAATACGATAAAGATGGAAAAGTTGTAAATGCAAATACGAATCGTATTGTAAATATGACATATGAAGGTAAGCCAGTAGCTGATGATCAAGAGTTCATCGTCGCTACAAATAACTATCGTGGAAGTAGTCAAACGTTCCCAGGTGTAAGTAAAGGGGAGGTTGTATACCAATCACAAGATGAAACACGTCAAATCATTGTGAAGTATATGCAAAAAATAAAAAATATTGATCCAGCAGCTGATCAAAATTGGACGTTTAAACCGATTGTTGCAGATAAATTAAATACAACATTTGATTCTTCACCAAATGCACAAAAGTATATAAAGAAAGATGGGAAC
This sequence comes from Bacillus sp. JH7, assembly GCF_001563515.1. Taxonomy (NCBI): domain Bacteria; kingdom Bacillati; phylum Bacillota; class Bacilli; order Caryophanales; family Bacillaceae; genus Bacillus; species Bacillus sp. JH7. Next base: position 690,673 of record NZ_LPUS01000001.1, read on the forward strand.
ATATCATATGTTGGACCATCTGAAAATGAATTTGCTAAATATGCAATTGATATAACGAAGAAAAATGATGATAAAGAAACTGGTGAAGGAAATCCAACGACACCGCCAACAGGTGGGGGAGAAAATCCAACAACACCGCCAACAGGTAATGGAGAAAACCCAACACCACCAACAGAAGAAGGTAATAATGGTAATGAACCAAAACAAGATGGAAACAATACTGGATCTGGACAAACTACAACAGATGATCAAAATACAAAAGAAACAACAACAACTGTAAGTGAAAATAAAGAAGCTGAAAAAGATGAACGTGATTTACCGAAAACAGGTGCAAGTATTGCTTCTACAATTGGAGCGGGTCTTGCGTTTGTTGGAGCGGGATTACTTATGTTATTTAGAAGAAAGAAAGCGAATAGATAGTCGAGAAATATAAAAAGGATTACCGATTTGGTAATCCTTTTTATTATATTATGAAACTGGTACTGCTTTTTCTTTTTTCCATGAAAGGCCGAATCCAGTAAAGCCGACGATAATGGTTACGACTGGACATGCTAAACAGAAGATTGCGTATGGCAGGTAATCGAATGTTGGAACGCTAAGAACGTTTGTTAAGAATACGCCACTTACACCCCATGGTACGAGTGGATTAATTACTGTACCAGCATCTTCTAATACTCGTGATAAATTACGACGTTCTAAACCGACTTCATCGTATTTATTAGCAAATGCTTGTCCTGTTAAAACGATGGATAAGTACTGCTCACCGAGTAAGAAGTTTACACCAATTGCAGTTGAAGCAGTAGAAATAATTAAGCGTGTACTAGTTTTTACGAAGCTAGAGATAATATTCATCAGCTGCGCTATAATACCCATTCCTTGTAATAATCCTCCCATACAAAGAGCTAGGAAAATAAGAGCAATTGACATCATCATACTTTGCAGGCCACCGCGAGATAATAAGCTATCAATATCTTTGATACCAGTTTTAGAAACGTAACCGTCTTGCATAATTTTTATTAAATCAGCTAAAGAAGTGCTAGGTTTAAAAATAAAGAGAATAATAATCCCTACCACAATTCCTGCAAGTAATGTTGGAACTGCGGGTACCTTTTTAAATGCGAATAGGAACAGTAATAAAATAGGAATCAGTGTAACGATAGAAATCGTTGCATTTTTTTCTAATGTGTTAATAAATGCTGAGAAATCAACGTTTCCACCAGATCCGCTTCCTAAAATGAAAAATGCGATAAAAGCAATAATGAAAGCTGGCACTGTTGTCCAAAGCATGTTACGAATATGTTCAAATAAATCTACACCCGTTACAGCAGGCGCTAAGTTTGTTGTATCAGATAAAGGAGACATTTTATCTCCGAAGAATGCCCCAGAAATAATTGCCCCAGCAATAAGAGCTGGATCGTATCCAAGGGCAGCACCCATTCCCATAAAGGCAAGTCCTACAGTTGCAGCAGTTGTAAATGCACTACCGATACTCGTTCCAACAATTGCACAAACAACAAAAACAGTTGGAACGAAAATTTTTGGAGATACAAGTTGGAAGCCGTATACCATTAAAGTTGGAATAGTTCCAGCTGCGATCCAAATGCTAATTAATACGCCTACAAGTAAGAAAATAAATATAGATGGAATACCAGCTGAAATACTACTTATCATTCCTTTTTCCATAGTAGACCAATCAATTTTTTTCATAAATCCAAACGCTAATAAAAGAACGATGCCAAATAAAATCGGGATGTGTGGTGAAACTTCTAATTTGATAACACTAAAGCCAATGCAGAAAAAGATAAAAATTGTTAAAAGAACAGACTCAATTTTTGAAACCATTGTTTTCCCCTCCTAAGTAATGTGAAATAGCTCTTTTTTATATAAAATTCGCCAATATTGTATATTTCCTTCTAAAATTTAGAATTTTGTGACAAATTACTGGTAATTGTTTGTTCTTCTATATGATACGGAAAAGATTGGATAAAAAAACGTCCCTGCATATAATTATGCAGGGACGAAGAAATCGCGGTACCACCCTAGCTTGTGAAATGAATGTATCACAAAATAAAGGGTCATATGATATGCGCTTATAAAATAAAAAACGCCCCTGCAATATATGCAGGGACGAAAAATTCGCGGTACCACCCTAAATTGTGAAACAGTGTCGTTTCACCACTCTTTAGACATAACGGTCTATAACCGTCTTTCACTACTCCTCACGTTTCGTAAAAGAAGCTCCAGGGGGTAATTCATAATTCGCTCTGTACTGGTTCGCACCGACCACCAGCTCTCTGAAATCAGAAATCGAAATACTACTAAATCCTATCAACGCCGATTCATATGATGTTAGTTAAATTTTTATCATATTTTCATCTTACATGTCAATAAAAATATTAAATGTTTTTTTAGGGAAATAAAGGATAATTGTTTTTAACGCTGTAAAAATGTACGTTATAATGAATTTGAAAGGGGGAGGAAAGAGTGAAGAAAAAAATAATTCTTTTTACCACTTTATTAGTTATTGGAGGAAGTGCTGGAATTTACACAGCTTTTGCGGCTGAATCAGAGCAGTTGAAACAAAAGCAAATACAACAGTCAGAAGTGAAGAAAGTAAAAGAAATAGAAGAGAAGAAATCAATGGAAAAAGCAGCAGAAAAACTAGGAGTTTCTACTGAGGGGAAAACAAAAGAAGAGGTTACGAAAGAAGTAAATACCGCTAGATTTGAGAAGCGTCATGATTTATTAATTGAGCACGCTAAGCAACTTGGAATTGATACAGAGGGGAAAAAAGATGAAGAAATTATTTTAGAAATTGGAAAGATACAGCATGGAAAGTAGAACAACTTATCGTATGATAAGTTGTTCTTTTTTAAGAACTATTTGATTTTAAAATAATTGACAGTCATTCGGATTTAATGTTAACTATATTTATAAACGAGTTAACATTAGGGGTGACAATTGTGACAATAAATAGTAAAACGATTGAAAAATCATCTTATACATATGAAGAATTAGCAGAGAAAAATAAAGCTTACGTATGGCACCCATTTACACAAATGAAAGATTATTTAGAAGAAGATCCTGTCATTATTGAACGTGGAGAGGGAAGAAAACTATACGATGTAAATGGTAATGAATATTGGGATGGTGTTTCATCTATATGGTTAAATGTTCACGGACATCAAGTACCGGAATTAGATGAAGCAATTCGTGAGCAATTAAATAAAATTGCTCATTCTACTATGTTAGGACTTGCTAACGTTCCATCTATTTTATTAGCAGAAAAAATTATTGAGGTTGTACCAGATGGATTGAAGAAGGTATTCTATTCTGATTCAGGTTCTACCGCTGTTGAAATTGCAATTAAGATGGCTTTCCAATATTGGCAGCATAAAGGGAAAACAAAGAAACAAAGATTCGTTACATTAAAAGAAGCATATCACGGTGATACAATTGGAGCTGTTTCGGTAGGAGCAATAGACTTGTTTCACCAAGTGTATAGTTCGCTCTTATTTGATGCGATTAAAATGCCGTATCCATATACATATCGTTCTCCTTACGGAAATAATAAGGAGGAAATTGTAAAAAGCCATTTAGAAGAAATGGAAGAATTGTTGAAAGAAAAGCATGAAGAAGTAGCTGCCATCATTGTAGAGCCATTAATGCAAGGTGCTGGCGGAATGATTACAATGCCAAAAGGATATTTAAAAGGACTGCGCGATTTATGTACAAAGTACAATGTATTATTTATTACAGATGAGGTAGCGACTGGATTTGGGCGTACAGGGAAAATGTTTGCGTGTGAACATGAAAATGTGACGCCAGACATTTTAACTGCTGGGAAAGGTTTAACAGGTGGATATTTACCAATTGCAGTTACGGTAACGACAGATGAAATATATAATGCCTTCTTAGGAGAATATGAAGAACAAAAAACATTTTTCCATGGACATAGCTACACAGGTAATCCGTTAGGGTGTGCCGTAGCAATCGCGAATTTAGAGCTATATGAAAAAACAAATTTAATAGAAGAAGTGGCACATAAAACGGATTATGTGGCAGCGCAATTAGAAAAGCTCTTTGCGTATAAACATGTAGGTGATATTCGTCAGTGCGGATTAATGGTTGGTATTGAGCTTGTGAAGAATAAGGAAACGAAAGAAGCGTTTGACTGGACAGAAAGAGTCGGTGTTCAAGTATGTAAACGCGCAAGAGAGCTGGGTATGATCTTACGACCGCTCGGTAATACGATTGTATTTATGCCACCTCTTGCTTCTACAATTGAGGAGATTGATGATATGTTACGTATTTTGTATAAAGCAATCTCGGATGTTACGGAGGGAGAATAATGAGCGGTTTTTTTATAACAGCAACAGATACTGAAGTGGGGAAAACTGTCGTTGCCGGTGCATTAGCCGGTGTATTTAGAGAATTGGGATATAACATCGGAGTATATAAACCGTTGCAAAGTGGGCATGTTGCATCAAACCCTGAGGGAGATGCGGCAAGGTTAAAAGCATTATCAGGTGTGCCGACACAAGAAAATGAAATTTGCCCTTATTCTATTGAAGAACCACTTGCTCCGAGACTTGCCATGAAAAGAGCTGGAAGAGTAGTAAAGTTAAAAGAAATTACTGATTACTATAATGAACTATTAAAAGAGTTTAATAGCTTATTTGTAGAAGGGGCAGGTGGGCTTGCTGTCCCATATACAGAAGATGCTTTAGTAATTGATTTTGCAAAAGAATTACAGTTGCCTCTTATTGTAGTAGCTCGTCCTACATTAGGAACAGTAAATCATACAGTGTTAACGATTGCTTATGCAAAGGCGCATGGCTTAACCGTAGCGGGTGTCATTTTATCAGGTTGCAAAGAATGTGAAATGGAAAGAGTGCAAGAAAATAAAGAGATGATTGAAGAGCTGAGCGGGGTACCAGTTTTAGGATTATTACCATTCTTTGAAGGTGAGTTTACGAAAGAAGAAGTATTAGAATCTGCAAAAGAACATATTATGATTTCAAAATTAGAGGAGTTTATCCAAAATGAATCAAACGTGGCGGGCGCACCTTCAATGTAAATTACAACAATTACATGAGCAAGGGCAGTATCGTGATTTGCATGTAACAGAGAAGGCAGAAGAGACTTGGCTTATTCGAGATAAAAAAAGGATGTTAAATTTAGCGTCAAATAATTATTTAGGGTTAGCTGGAGATGAAAGGTTAAAAGAAGCTGCTATTGCCTGTACAAAAAGATATGGAACTGGAGCGACTGCCTCTCGTCTCGTTGTAGGAAATCATCCATTATATGAAGAGGTTGAGAGAAGCATATGTGACTGGAAAGGTACTGAAAGAGCTTTAATTGTAAATAGTGGGTATACGGCAAATATAGGTGCCATATCTTCTTTGGCCTCTCGGCACGATATTGTTTTTAGTGACAAGTTAAATCACGCAAGTATTGTTGATGGAATCATATTAAGCGGGGCAGAGCATAAAAGGTATCGTCATAATGATTTGGATCATTTAGAGAAGCTGTTGAAAATGGCTTCGCCTGAAAGCAGAAAATTAATCGTAACAGATACCGTTTTTAGTATGGATGGTGATACTGCGTATTTGAGAGATTTAGTACAGCTGAAAGAGAAATACGGGGCAATCATTATAGTCGATGAAGCACATGCGAGTGGAATATATGGAATCGGCGGAGCTGGGTTATCTCATATAGAAAAAAATCTTGCTCAAAAAATTGATATACATATGGGGACGTTTAGCAAGGCTTTAGGGTGTTATGGTGCGTATTTGACAGGTGATGAAATTTATATAGAGTATTTACAAAATATGATGAGAAGCTTTATTTTTACTACAGCTTTACCACCAAGTACGTTAGGAGCAGTGCAAAAAGCAATTGAAATTGTAAAAGAAGATAATGAAAGAAGAGAGAACCTTATAGCAAACGGAGAATACTTCAGAACTAAATTAAGGGATGCTGGTTTTGATATTGGGAATAGTTCAACTCATATTGTACCGATTGTAGTCGGTTCAAATGAACATGCTTTACGATTTAGTAAAAGGTTGCAAGAGGCAGGGATTGCGGCCATTGCAATTCGTCCGCCAACTGTGCCGGTTCATAGTTCTCGAATTCGCTTTGCAGTTACATCGCAACATACAATAGCTGATTTAAAATGGGCTATTGACCGAATTATTCACATTGCGAAAGAAGAGGAGATTTTCGTATGAACGAGCTAAAGATTATTTTTATCCCCGGATGGGGAATGGAAGAGAATATTTGGGATTTAGTACTTCCGTATTTTAAAGGATATCCTGTTGAATGCGTAGATTGGCGTAATGTGAAAGAACGAAGTGAATTTGCGGAACGAATTATAGATGTAGCGCATAACGACAACGTAATTTTAGTTGGATGGTCACTAGGAGCGTTAGCAGCAGTTGAAGCTTATAAAAAGATTCAGGCAAAAGGCATCGTATTAATTGGTGGGACTGCTAAATTTACAAATACGAGCGACTATAGTAATGGATGGAATGCTTTGCATATAGAACGGCTGAAAAGGAATTTGGCGAGAAGGAGAGAGGATACGCTCAAGCGTTTTTATGAAAATATGTTTACGAAAGATGAGCTAAAAGGGAATAAAAACTTTGAAGACATTGTAGACCGTTTTAAAGGTGATTCTATTCAGTCTTTACAACTAGGTTTGGATTATTTAATAGAAACAGATATGAGAGAAGAACTAAAAGAAATTAAAGTACCTATACTACTTATTCACGGAGAACAGGATGTAATATGCCCATTGTCTGCGGCACGTAGTATGACGGAGAATAGCAGCAGCGAGCTGAAAGTAGTAAGTGAAGCAGGGCATGCATTATGTGTAACGAATTTTGAATATTGTGCAAATGAGATAATTCAATTTGTAGAGGGGATACGACATGATCAACAAAACGTTACTACAAAAACGGTTTAATGGGGCAGCCGTATCTTACGATCGATATGCAAATGTACAAAAAAAGATGGCACATTCATTACTTTCAATCTTAAAGGAACGATATAGTGAAACGGCATCAATACGTATTTTAGAACTGGGATGCGGGACGGGGTATGTAACAGAACAATTATCAAAGTTATTTCCGAAAGCACATATTACAGCAGTTGATTTTGCTGAAAGTATGATTGCGATTGCGCAAACTAGACAAAATGTAAAAAATGTAACGTTTCACTGTGAAGATATTGAGCAATTACGATTAGAAGAATCATATGATGTCATTATTTCAAATGCTACATTTCAATGGTTAAATAATTTACAACAAGTGTTAAGAAATTTATTTCAACATTTGTCTATAGATGGGATATTACTCTTTTCAACGTTTGGACATGAAACATTTCAAGAATTGCATGCTTCGTTCCAACGTGCGAAAGAAGAAAGAAATATAAAAAATGAAATATCGATTGGTCAACGTTTTTATTCAAAAGATCAGTTGCTTCATATATGTAAGATAGAAACAGGGGATGTGCATGTTTCTGAAACATGTTACATAGAGAGTTTTACAGAAGTTAAGGAGTTTCTGCATTCTATTCGAAAAGTAGGAGCAACTAATAGCAATGAAGGATCATATTGTCAAAGTCCCTCACTCTTTCGTGCGATGCTACGCATATACGAAAGAGACTTCACGGGAAATGAAGGGATAATGGCAACGTATCATGCTTTATTTATACATATAACAAAAAAGGGGAAGAGATGAAATGAAACAAGTACAAACAAAAAGGGATTGGAAAAAACTTGCATACGACGTAGTGGAAGAGAAAATGATTACGAAAGAAGATGCAATAGCGATATTAGAAGCTGATGATACAGAAGTTTTAGAAATTATGAATGCAGCTTACATTATTCGCCATCATCACTTTGGTAAGAAAGTAAAATTGAATATGATTATTAATACGAAATCTGGATTATGTCCTGAAGATTGTGGATATTGCTCACAGTCTATTATTTCAGAAGCACCGATTGATAAATATGCATGGTTAACGCAGGAGAAGATTGTAGAAGGTGCACATGAAGCAATACGCCGTAAAGCAGGTACATATTGTATTGTAGCGTCTGGTCGTCGTCCGACGGATAAAGAGGTAAATCACGTAATTGGAGCAGTTAAGGAAATTCGTGAAACGACAGACTTGAAGATTTGTTGTTGTTTAGGTTTCTTAAATGAAGATCAAGCAGGACGTTTAGCGGAAGCAGGCGTGCACCGTTATAATCACAACTTAAATACACATGCAAATAATTACGATAGTATTTGTTCAACTCATACGTATGATGATCGTGTTGATACAGTTCAAAAAGCAAAACAAGCTGGTATTTCACCATGCTCTGGAGCAATTTTTGGCATGGGAGAAACAATTGAAGAGCGTGCTGAAATTGCATTTGAATTACAACGTATAGATGCAGATTCTATCCCTTGTAATTTCCTTGTTGCTGTAAAGGGGACACCTCTTGAAGGGCAAAAAGAGTTAACGCCAGTAGAATGTTTAAAAGTACTTGCAATGATGCGTTTTGTAAACCCAACAAAAGAAATTCGTATTTCAGGAGGACGTGAAATCAATTTACGTTCTGTACAGCCAATCGGTTTATTTGCAGCAAATTCTATTTTTGTCGGGGACTACTTAACGACAGCTGGGCAAGAGCCGACTGCGGACTGGGGTATGATTGCAGATTTAGGATTTGAGATTGAAGAATGTGCATTATAAGATAGATGAAAAAGCAAACTTGTAAAAGGGTTTGCTTTTTTTGTAAATAAAATGTAATAAATAGTTGTGAACGCTTGATATTATTGGTTTTTGAGCGAAAAAAAGAATTTTTGTGGACGAATTTTCCAAGCCCTAGTTGTACATAGTAAATATGTAATTTATATTGGGTTGGAGGATTTTACATGTACAAATACATATTAGCGATTATGACTTGTTTAATTTTAATAAAAGCAATAAGTTCTGATCCAGTTAAGGCTGCTGAAAATCCTGAACAAAAAGAGATGCAACAAAGAATCGAACAACACTTTCGAACGAAAGCTGAACATTTTGGATTGAAAACGGAAGGAAAAGATTTAAAGGAAGTTAGAAAAGAAATTACTATTATAGAAGAAGCGAAAAAAAGAGAGAATGTATGGAGAACAGCACAAGCTCTTCATATAAAAACAGAAGGAAAAACGATGAATGAATTAATAAAAGATGTACAAAAAAAGGTGAAAAAATAAAAAGAGGCCGCAGCCTCTTTTTTTTATGCCCATTGTTTTGATAAGTGAGCCATTTCAATTGCAGCAACAGCTGATTCATATCCTTTATTACCAGCTTTCGTACCTGCGCGTTCAATCGCTTGTTCAATTGTTTCTGTCGTTAATACGCCGAAAATAACTGGGATGTCCATTTGTAGTGATAAAGACGCAACACCTTTTGCTACTTCATTACAAACGTAATCGTAGTGAGTTGTAGCACCTCGGATTACAGTACCTAGTGTAATAACAGCATCATACTTTCCGCTACTAGCCATCTTTTTAGCGATTAAAGGAATTTCAAATGCACCAGGAACCCAAGCAACATCAATATCATTTTCTTCTACACCGTGACGCTTTAATCCGTCTAAAGCGCCGCCAAGTAACTTACTTGTAATAAATTCGTTAAAACGTCCAACAACAACTCCAACTTTTAATCCTGTACCAACTAAATGACCTTCGAATACCATAATAAATCTCTCCTTTAATTATAAGTTTAGTAAGTGTCCTAATTTATTTACTTTCGTTTGTAAATACGATTTATTTTCTTCTTTTGCCGGCATTTGCAACGGTACACGCTCGACTACTTCTAAATCGTAACCTTGTAAGCCAGCAATTTTTCTTGGGTTATTCGTTAATAATCGTAAGCTTTGTAAACCTAAATCTTTTAATATTTGAGCACCGATACCGTAATCACGAAGATCAGCAGGGAAGCCGAGTTTTTCATTTGCTTCTACAGTATCGAATCCTTCTTCTTGTAATTTATAAGCGCGAAGCTTATTAAGAAGCCCAATGCCTCTTCCTTCTTGTCTCATATAAAGAAGAACACCTTTTCCTTCACGCTCAATTTGAGCAAGTGCTGCATGGAGTTGTGGTCCGCAATCGCAGCGATGTGAACCGAATACATCTCCTGTTAAGCATTCAGAATGAACACGTACAAGTACCGGTTCACCTGTTGAAATATCACCTTTTACAAGTGCGATATGTTCTTTCGTATCTAATGAGTTAGAATAGCCAATTGCGTGGAAAGTACCGAAATCTGTAGGTAATGTAATTTCCACTTCTCTCGTCACAAGTGTTTCATGATGGCGGCGATAAGCAATTAAATCTTCTATTGTAATCATTTTTATATCAAATTGTTTTGCGCATTCTATTAAATCAGGTACACGTGCCATCGTGCCGTCCTCATTTATAATTTCGCAAATAACTCCAGCTGGTTCGGCACCGCATAGCTTTGCTAAATCAACAGCAGCTTCTGTATGACCTGCACGACGCAGGACACCGCCTTCTTTCGCAATTAATGGAAAGATATGTCCAGGTCGATTGAAATCAGCGCCTTTTGATGCGGGGTTTAACAATTCTTGTATCGTAGTTGCACGTTCGTGAGCGCTAATCCCTGTTGTTGTAGAAACATGGTCAATGCTCACTGTAAACGCAGTATGATGTGAATCTGTATTATGAGATACCATTGGTTCTAATTGTAGACGTTCTGCGTACCCTGCTGTAATCGGTACACAAACGAGACCACGGCCATGTGTAATCATAAAATTAATTGTTTCTGGTGTAATGTACTCTGCTAAAGCAATAAAATCGCCTTCATTTTCTCGGTTTTCATCATCACATACGATAACGACTTTACCTTGTTTTAAATCTTCTAGAGCTTCTTCAATACGATGAAACATTATGCTTCCCCCTTATAGAAATCCGTTTTCTTGTAAAAAGCTTTCAGTCATTGAACCTACTCGTTTTGTAGGTTTAGTAATAAAGCGTTCGATATATTTACCAATCATGTCACACTCAATGTTTACGATATCTCCGGCATTTTTTTCTCCAATGACAGATTCGCTTACTGTGTGCGGGATGAGTGAAATCGTTATGGAAGATTCGTCTATATCAAATATCGTTAAACTCGTTCCATCAACAGCAATGGATCCTTTATGCAAACAATAGCGCAGCAGTTCATCAGAAATTGCTATTTTGTAATAGACGGCATTGTAATGTTGTTTTTTATTTAAAATCGTTCCGATGCCATCAATATGTCCTGAAACGAAATGTCCACCGAATCGTCCGTTTGCAGCCATTGCTCGCTCTAAATTTACTTTAGAGTGCGGTTTAAGCATGCGAAGTGATGTCGACTGCATCGTTTCAGGCATTGCATCAACTGTAAATGAATTAGTTGTAAAGCTTGTTACAGTTAAGCAAATACCGTTCACCGCGATACTATCACCTAAGTGAACATCTGATAAAATTTTCTTTGCATGAATCGTTAATTTCATCGCTTCTCCGCTTTGTTGCATGTTTGCTATCGTTCCTAATTCGTCTACAATTCCTGTAAACATTCCGTCACCTCGTTTCGGGCATTCGCAACAATTTTTATATCATCACCAATTTGTTTCATCTCTTGAATTTTCAAGGAAAGCGCATCTTGTAATTTTGAAAAACCATTTCCTCCAAATAAAGTAGGAGCATCTTTCCCACCAATTAATTTCGGGCTTATATAGGTTACAATTTCATTAAAATTGTTTGTTTTTAAGAAACTTGCATGAATCGATTGGCCACCTTCAACGAATAGAGAAAGAATTTGTTTTTCTCCAAGAAAGGAAAGAAGGTCCTCAATTTCTATATGCTTCGTTTCCATTTGGAATATAGCTATATTTTTAGATTCATAAGAAGATATCTTCTCTTTCTTTACATCCTTACCGACAATAATCCATGTCGGTGCTAAACCATCTGTTATAACATGAGAAGATGGTGGTGTTCGTAAATGGGTATCTAAAACAACGCGAATAGGATGTTTCCCACCATTTGGAATTCTTGTTGTTAAATGAGGATTATCAGCTATAACTGTATTCACTCCAACAAGAATTGCATCATGTATATGGCGATATTGGTGAACATCAGCACGTGCTTCTTCACCTGTAATCCACTTACTTTCACCAGTTACAGTTGCTGTTTTTCCATCTAAGCTCATCGCTGTTTTGATTGTTACAAAAGGGCGTTTCGTTTTCATGTAGTGAAAAAAGTAGCGATTTAATAAAACTGCTTCTGCTTCAAGAACACCGGTAGTTACTTCAATTCTAGCTTCCTCTAATCTTCTTTTTCCGTTACCAGAAACGAGCGGATTACAATCGAGAGTAGCAATTACAACACGCTTAACTCCTTTTTCGATGAGCAATTCACAACAAGGTGGTGTTTTTCCAAAGTGGCTACACGGTTCCAGTGTTACATAAACGGTAGCGTCTTTGGCGTTCTGACCAGCCATTTGAAGGGCATGAACTTCTGCGTGTTCTTCACCAGCCCGTAAATGAGCCCCCATACCAACGATGTTTCCATCTTTTACAACAACAGCACCAACCATAGGATTTGGACTTGTTTGTCCTGATGTTCCTTCTGCTAACTGCAGGGCAATCCTCATATATTCTTGATCTGTCATTTTCTTCACCTCTCCTAAAAAAATCAAAAAACCCCAAGGATTTAATATCCTTGGGGTTTGGGAGACGTGATTTCTAGAAATATAGTTTGAATACGAAAGCATAGGAAAGAAACCTAACGATAATTGATATTTCTGCATAAGGAAAAAACCTAGCAAAATATCGAATTTTTAAACGCTAGTTGTCTCTTTTTATTTCAGTATAAAAAATAAGTATAGAAAATTAAACATATATAAAGAATCAAAATGAATCTTTAAAAATATGCATACTGAAATAAAAGTGTATTCACTATATAAAAAACTAGAAACATATCCTTCTCCCATCCAGACTATACTGTCGGCCCTAGAGTTTCACTAGATCCACCGTTTTCGAGTTGAAAACGGGTCACGGACTTAGAAGTTTTCACTTCATCACCGCCGGTTGGGAATTTCACCCGACCCCGAAGGATGCTGTTTGCTCAAATTATAGCACAAAAAAAATAAAAGGCTAGTAAAAAATATTCGAATGTGAAGAATTGTGTGAAAATATATGCAGGCTGGAATGGAAATAAAAGTATTAGAAATGTTGTAAAGAGAAGGGATATAACGGAGTTGCTAAAAAGAAAAAACATGCACAAAAAAATGTGCATGTCACATTATTCTGCCTCTGGTGCTCTAACAACAGACTCGAATTTACCTTTATGCGAAGCGTCGCAATAAGGCATATTTTTTGATAAACCACAACGGCATAAAGAAAATGCCGGTTTTGCTGGGAATGCATTCCCTTGTGAGTCGACTAATTCCACGTCCCCTGTAACGCGAAAAGAGCCATTATCATTTACTTTAATTTGTACTTTTGCCAACGTTATCCCTCCTTCCCAAACGCTTAATTTCATCATATAATCAAGGGAAGTGCTTGGCAATATAAAGTGAAACTTTAATTAGTGAGGGAGGCATCCCCCACTAATTATTAGTTGAACCAATCGGGCTTTTAGGGGCAGTTAATCTCTTACCTAACTTCTTTGTTTCAGCCGAATTTTGAGGTGGGAGTTTTACTGCCCGCAAATAGCGGAGAAAAAAGAGCACTTTGTTTGAGAAAGAAGAGAGTGTTATAATAGTTTTCATAACTGACTAGAGTAAGGTGACGAGAGATGGATAAACAATTACATACATTACGAAACATTGCAAATGAGCGCACGTGGGCATCATTTTTGAATGATAATCATCCATATAGTTTGTTACATTGGTCCATTGCAGGTGTAGGGCAAGAGGCAAAGGATGTTTGGTTACTTCAAGATGAAGTAACATTTCAAACGACAGAATTCCCAACGTTAGATGATGCAATGCAATGGATTTCTGAAAATATGGAACAAGTTACAGACGTTTTAGCGCAATAAAAAACAGGCTTATGCAAGCCTGTTTTTTGTTTCTTTCACATATGTGTTTAAAAATTGATCGACGGCTGCTTCGTACTCTTCTTTATTTTCGTTATAAGAGCAAGCGTGTGCACCGTGTTCTGCAATATAAAGCTGCTTATTATTTTCTTTCGCTTCATATAACGCTTTTGTCATATCAGCTAAAATATAGTCGTCATCTTTACTATGAATAAAGAGAACGGGATTGTTAATGTTTTTTATACAGTCGATTGGTGAAACTTCACGAATTGTATAACCGTCACGAACTTTCAAAAATGCATTTGCTAAAGGTAATAAAGGCCATTTTGGTAAATGGAATTCAACCTTTAAACGGTGCTGTAATTGTCCGTGAAAATCAGAGAAAGGACAATCTGCAATATAGAAATCAGCACCATCTTCTACAAGTCCTGCGTATTGAAGAAGTGTTGCAGCTCCCATAGATTCACCATGAATACCAAGTGTAATATTGGTGCCAAAACGGTTTTTTAGCCAGTCAACTACGGATTTTAAATCATGTTTTTCATAGTATCCATAGCTTGTTGTTTTTCCGCCAGTTTTACCATGACGACGATGATCGTAAATGAGGACGTTATATCCCCTTTTTAAGAATAAGTTTGCATATTTTACAGAGTTTATTTTATTTACAGTTACACCGTGGCAAAAAACCATAAACTTATTGGTGGAATGACCAGCAGGAATGTAATATCCGTGAAGGTCGTATCCGAATTGTGAAGGGATATGAATTTCTTCTTTATGAAGAGCATCAAAATCCTCTATACGAAAATGTTTTTTCGTTTCTCTTTCGAGTACTTCTTCCTCTGTTTTTTTCTTTAAGTACATCACTTTATTTGTAAAGAAAATCCCAAGGGCAGTTATTGCACCTAGTATAGTAAACAATGCTGCAAAAAAACGTTTCATACTTTACCTCATCCTCCAAATACCGTTACATGTGATACACTTATATTGTATCACAATGATATAAAAGGGGAGAAATAGGAAATGCTGCATATACAAAAAATTACGCCAGCGATGAAAGAAACAATCCGAATGTTCATGTGTGAGAACTGGGGAAGTTCATTGATGGTTTCACGTGGTAAGGGACATCAGTTAGAAGAGTTGCCAGGATTTGTTGCGCTCTTAGATGACAGAATAATCGGAATTATAACGTATGAAGTGATCGGGAATATGTGCGAAATTGTATCGCTAGATAGCTTTGAAGAAAGAAAAGGAATAGGGACGAAACTTGTGGATTGTGTATTACAAGTTGCAGAAGAAGAACGGTGCAGACAGGTTTGGCTTATTACAACAAATGATAATATGAATGCGTTACGATTTTACCAAAAACGTAATTTTGTAATGACTAATTTATATGTGAATGCGGTAGAGGAGGCACGAAAAATAAAGAAAGAAATTCCACGTATTGGATATGATAATATCCCAATTTTACATGAAATTCAGTTGGAGTATCGTTTAGTGAAATGATGTAACAATTTTCAGAAATGTGAGTTATTAATCTTGACGGATAGTGTAATTTAGGTTACCGTAAATTTGTAATCTATTACCATATTAAGGGGTGACGATGTGGCAACTATACGTGATGTTGCAAAATTGGCAGGTGTTTCAGTCGCAACCGTTTCACGAGTTATTAATGAAAAAGGATACGTTCATGAGGACACAGTAAAACAAGTAAAGGAAGCAATTGAAGAATTACGTTATAGGCCAAACAGTGCAGCGAAGCCACTATTTAAAGAGAATTCAACGATAATTGCATTACTTGTAGATAATTTATGTAACCAATCAAACATCACTTTGCTACATTGTATTGAGGAACTAGCATATAAAGAAGGTTATCAAATCATTATTTGTAATATAGAGAATAAAGATAGATACATACATATGCTGAAGCAAAATAACATTGCAGGTGTTATTTTGACAAGAGCAGTTTTTAAAAGTGTAGGAAAAATTCCATTTCCGTTTGTTGTGATCGATGAGCAACAATCACATGGAAATTATTATGAAAGTGGACAGAGAGCTGTTTCTTTATTAAAAGAGAAAGGGTGTCACTTTCTTGCATATTTCGGTGAGGGAGAAGAAAGTGAAGAAATGGAAGATCATATAGCAGGGTTTTTAGACGCTGTTTGGGATGAAGGAATCTCTTATCGAGAAGAATGTGTACAAGGGTATACAAATAAACAATTTATTACATTATTGCAAAACAATCCGTATGTAGATGGAATTGTAGCCTCAAGTGATCAGATTGCTATTGAGTTAATTCGGTCAGCGAGATTTCTAAATATACATATACCAGATAAATTAAAAATTGTTGGACCGAACGGGAGTATAGAGTGTGAATGGATAGGTTCATCACTACCGACAATTGAAAGCTATGTCAAAGATAACGGAAAAGTAGCTTTTCAACAATTAAAAGGAAAAATAAAAAAGTAAAAGGTGCGTTTTATACGCACCTTTTTATAATGTAATTGCGGCAATAAAGCCAAATATAAGTAACGGTATATTGTAATGTAGAAAAGTGGGTACACATGTATCCCATATATGATGGTGCTGACCATCAGCATTTAAACCGGATGTTGGTCCAAGGGTACTATCCGATGCTGGAGATCCTGCGTCACCTAGTGCTCCGGCTGTACCGATAATTGCAATTGTGGCCATTGGACTAAATCCAAGCTGAATGCAAAGAGGTACAAAAATGGTTGTTAAGATAGGGATGGTTGAAAAGGATGAACCAATTCCCATCGTAACGAGAAGTCCAATAACGAGCATAAGAAATGCAGCGAGTGGTTTGTTATTTCCGATTATATGTGCACTCGTTTGCACCAGAGATTCAACATGTCCTGTTTTTCGAAGAACAGCGCCGAATCCAGCGGCAGCAATCATAACAAAGCCAATGAAGGACATCATACGCATTCCGCTTGTTAATATCGCATCTGCTTCTTTAAGTGGTAGACTGCCACTAACTGATAAGACGATAATACCTGCTAAAGCACCGAAAATCATTGATTCGGTTGTTAATTGAACAGTTAATGTAGCAATAATAGATAATAACCCGAAAGTAATGCTACGTTTTGTATAGGGAACGATTTCATTTTCGGTAGTATGAATTTGTTCTGTTTCATACGTACGAGGTTTTCGGTACGTAATGAATACCGCTACACATAATCCAATAATCATACCAATTGCTGGAATAGTCATTGCTTTTGGAATAAGTGTGACATCAAATGTAAGGCCGCTTTGCGCAGCGTTGGTTTGTAATACGTCATGATAAATTTTTCCGAATCCTGCAGGGATCCACATATAAGGAGTAATCAATCCAAATGTAATAATACATGTGACAAGTCTGCGATCCACTTTCAGCTCATTTAATACTTTTAAAAGTGCTGGAATTAAGATGGGGATGAAAGCAATGTGAACAGGAATCAAATTTTGTGAGAAACAAGCCATCGTTAAAATAATGAATAAAATAAGTATTTTAGAATAAACTTGTTTTTTCGTGTCTTGTTCATTGCCAATCCATTTTAATGCAGTTTGAATCATAGCATCTGGAAGTCCTGTTTTGGAAAGGGAAATAGCGAAACCACCAAGCATTGCATAACTTAAAGCGATTGGAGCACTATTTCCAAGACCAGTTGTAAAAGTGTTAATCGTTTCTGAAATACCGAGTCCGCCGATAATTCCGCCTGTTAAAGCTCCAACAATGATGGCGACAATGACCTGGACACGTAACAAACTAAGCAATAGCATAATTGCTACTGCGACGAGTACAGCGTTCATAATAAATGTAATCTCCCTAAATATTTATTCTGTTAAGACAAGTAAATATGAAATGTTTTGCTATGTTTATACATACTTGCGACATATTATTATAAAATGTTTTCTATGAAATGTAAAAGAGCCTTTTGTTACTAATGCTGAAAAGCTAGCTCTTGTTTAATTGATTGCAAAGAATTAGCGAATAATTCTGGTTCTTCTAAATCAGGAGAATGTGCTGAATTTGGGAACCAAATCATCTTTTTTATAGGCGCTTCAATAATATCGCAATATTCTTGAACGAGTGCATAAGGAGTTTGATAATCATAGCGACCAGAACAAAAATAAACTGGAATAGATAAACTTGAGATAGAAGAAAAGAAATCGATTGTCAGCATTTCTTCCCATAAAACTCCAGATTTTAAATTTCCTGCGAGAAACTTGAACCAATCTAATAGCGTATACTCAGGAGAAAAGAAACCTTTTCGTATGAAAGAAAAGGAAGATCCGTTTTGGATTGCGCCTCCAAATGTGCCAAGCCACTTTCTTTGAATAATGAGACGTCTCGTATCTAAAAATGGTGGTTTGCCTAATTTTAAAAGGGAAGCTAATGCCTTTTTATGATCATGTTTTTTTGCAGAATGAATTAAATGTTGATATAGCAATTCTTCATTTTGTTTCATATGTACAATTTGCCCAATACCGATGTAAGCCTCGATATACTTTGGATATTGATGTGCTATGTTAAGCCCAATAATACTTCCCCAAGAATGACCAGCGAGAAATAGTTTTTGTTTGTTGAACCTTTTAAGTACATATTGAATCACTTCTTTTGCATCGGAAACGAATTGTTCGATTGTGAAATTTGCTCCGAAATCTTTCAGTGAAAAGGATTTACCAGCCCCGCGCTGATCCCAATTAATAACAATAAATTGCTTCTCTAATTCTTTTTGAAAATGGCGAATAAATCCGATTTGTGCCATCCCAGGTCCACCGTGACAGCATAATAAAATAGGTTGCTCTACGTTTTGTCCACGCATAAGGAGAGTTTGTTTTCGATTATTAATCATAACGCTTTCTATCGTAGCGATACTATTAGGAATGAGTTGTTTGTTTTCATTATAGAACTGAGGGGTGTAGCTACGAAAAAGCATATTGAAAACCTCCTTTTGTGAAATCGTATGAATCGCACAGGCTATTCATTTTGCATATACTGTTAGAAAATCATTGTAACATACCATACTAGTGTCATTTCAACACGGGAGGAGGGAAATTGTGACGATTGGAGAAATTATAGATGGTTTAAATAGACGTGAACCCATCGCTATTATAGCAAAACGTCTTGAAATTAGCCCGTATACATTATCGAAGAAATTAAGATTGATTGGATACGAATATGATGGAGAGCAGAAGAAACGTATTTTTGTAGGAGATGGAGAAGAACCACGTCACTTACAACTCCAAGAAGCGACCGCCCTTCAATATGAGAAAACAGATTATCAATTGTTAATTTATGAGCAATTACAAAGCATTTATGAATTATTAAGAAAAAGAGAAGAAGTAATTGTACCAATTATGAGTAAAAGTACAGAGAAGAAGAGACGAACCTTTTCTATTAATACAGAAATATTATCACAATTGGACCTTATATCAGAATCGAAAGGAGTTCAAAAATCTAAACTTGTAGAAGAGGCGTTGCACCAATTTTTACAGCAATATGAAGTTGACAAAACATCACATTTTGATAACTAAAGAAAAGGATACTATGTTCATTGGAAGAACGAGTATCCTTTTTATGATGTATATTACATATAAAATAGAGGATCAGTATAAATCCTTTATGGCGTGAAAAATGAAATTTATTATTAGAGAAACACTTAATTTACTTTTTGAATTCTTCCATCAATAACTGGCTGAATTGGTTCTTTTAATTGTTTTACGTAATCGACTAACGCTTCAAAGTCGTTTGGACCAGTTTCTGCATTTTTACCATTTTTAAATGATACGAATCCGTCACCGCCAGAAGCTAAGAAGGCATTTGCAACTACGCTATACATTTTAGATGGAGATAATTCTTCACCGTTTGTTAAACGTATATTTGTAACTTTTTCACCGTTTGGTTTATTTGCATCCCACGTATATTGAATACCTGAAATTTGAAGCATTCTTGTTGTTCCTTTTTGCCATTGCTGATTTAAAATATCGCGAATGTCTTGACCTGTTAAATCTACTTTAATTAATTGATTTCCAAAAGGTTGAATGCCGTATAACTCACCCCACGTAATATCACCAGCATCTAAGTCATTACGAATGCCACCAGGATTCATGAGGGCGATTTGAGTTTGCATTGTTTGACGCTGAGCATCGGCAACTAAATTTCCAAGAGTGGACTCACCAGCATCATTTTGTTTACGGTCGATAGGTGCTGTAGATTTTCCGACTACTTCATTTACAAGTGGTGCAATTTTTTCTTTATATTGATCTAGTTTTTTCTTTACTTGTTTATCAGGTTCTACACCTTCATGATACGTTGTAACAACTTCAGCTTTTTTCTTTACAATATCCTTTGTTTTACGATCAATTGTTACATCCACGTCTGAGAAAGCCGTTCCGTATGAATTTGCTTGGACAATTAGTTTATTATTTACTGTACCATTTACATACGTATGACTATGTCCACCGAAAATAACATCAACTTCTGGGTCTGTTTCATTTGCAATTCGAGTAAGATCGCCATTTGTTACCCCAGACTCATCGGTTGTTCCACCGACATGAGCAAGAACGACGATAGATTTAACGCCGAGACGTTTTAATTGTTGTGTTGATTTATTAATTGCTTCTACTTCATCAGTAATTTGTACATTGTTAAGCATCGTAGGCATAACGACATTTGGTGTATCAGTTGTAACAACCCCAATGAATCCTACAGGAACACCATCTACCATTTTTACAGTAAACGGTGGTAAAAATAAGCGGCCAGTTGATTTGTTGTAGAAGTTAGCAGCTACATAGGGGAAGTTAGCTCCTTTGAAATTTCCTGTTTTTTCATGATATCCACCGTAAATGAGGCGTTGCATTTCATCAATACCTTCATCAAATTCATGGTTTCCGATTGTACCAACATCAAATTTTAAGTCATTTAAAAATTCAATTGTCGGTTCATCTTGTAATAATGCTGAAACTGGTGGACTAGCTCCGACGATATCACCAGCATGTACGAGAAGTGTATTAGGGTTTTGTTTTTTACGTTCTTTTAAATAAGTAGCTAAGTAATCAGCGCCACCAGCTTCTTTATTATTGATTTTTTTAACAGTATCTAGTTGTCCATGGAAATCATTAATACCAAGCATTTGTACGTCTATGTAGCGGTTTTGTTCAGCTGGATTCTGAGATGGGGGAGCGGCAAATACGCTTGAAAAAGTAATGGTGCTTAAAACAGCAACGGCAGGAATAATTTTTTTCCACATAATATAATTCTCCTTTTTTTATAATCTGACATCATACGACATAATTTTAATAGATTCATAGGATTATAGCTACACAAAAATTTAGTCTTTTCGAAAAATTAACATATTTACAAAAAGTGAATAATAGAGTAAAGACCCTTTTTTATTGTCGATTTCATCGTGTATCTACTATAATGGAGAAAAAAGTAAAAGGTGAGTAGCATGAAGAAAAAGAAACAAAGACAAATGCAAAGACAATCGCAAGTGAATCAACCAAAGAAAGAAACACTTACATTAGGCGATCAATTAAATGATTCACTCATGCAACAATTAAAGAGTAAGAAGAAAGAGTTGCAAGTGAGAGAAGAGGAAAAAGAGGCAGCTGAACTGGAAAGAAAGCGCCAAGAACAAAAAGAACGTGAAAAGAATAAATCATTTGAAGAACTGCTAAGTGAAAGTAACCTTACTTGGAAAGACTTTAAATAATAAAAAATGATCAGTGAAATACCACTGATCATTTTTTGACGAGCTTGTAAGAAAAGGGGAGTTAGAATGAGAAAAATTGTCGTTGTTCCACATGAAAACCATTGGAGTGAAAAATTTCAAATGGAGGCTAAAAGATTAAAATCAGCGATGCCAGAAACGGTAAAAATTCATCATATTGGAAGTACGTCAGTTCCTGGACTGGCAGCTAAACCTATTATTGATATGATCATGGAAGTAGAAAATATCGAAAGAGTAGATGGGTGGAATGAACGATTTATAGAGCTTGGTTACATCGTAAAAGGGGAAAATGGTATTTCAAGACGCCGATATTTTATTCATGGAACTGAAGAAAAACGTTCGTATCATTTACACGTGTTTGAAAAAGGAAATCCAGAGATAGTAAGGCATTTAGCATTTCGTGATTATATGATGGCTCATTGTGAAGAAGCAGAGACATATGCAACCTTAAAGAAAGAATTAGCCGAAAAGTATACATATGATGGCGCGTTATATACGGAAGGAAAAAATGAGTTTGTGCGCAATGTGGATGAAAAAGCGAAAGAATGGAGAAAAAATAACGTGAATGAATGAATTCACGTTATTTTTTAACTATATAAAAGTGTTATGTAAACTGTACGTATGTTTTGACTTTTGGGATGAATCTTGTTGAAATAAAGTTGTGGCTTATAAAAAATGTAACAATGAAAGGGAGACGACTGTGCATATTCCAACAACTACACTTCATAATGGCGTGAAAATGCCGATGATTGGTCTAGGCGTATATAAAGCGAAAGAAGGAGACGAAGTAAAGCAAGCAGTAAAAACAGCGTTAGAAGTTGGATACCGTTCGATTGATACAGCAACTGTATATGAAAATGAAAGCGGTGTCGGAGAGGCGATACGTGAATCAGGAATTCCAAGAGAAGATCTATTTATTACAACAAAAGTATGGAACGACGATCAAGGATATGAGGAGACACTCGAGGCATTTGAAAAGAGTTTAAAAAAATTACAAATGGACTATGTAGATTTATATTTAATACATTGGCCGGTAAGAGGGAAGTATGTTGATACGTACCGAGCTTTGGAAAAATTGTATGAAGAAGGTAAAGTGCGCGCGATTGGTGTTTCTAATTTTCATAAACATCATTTAGAACTATTATTACCAAATTGCAAAGTGAAGCCGATGGTAAACCAAGTGGAACTTCATCCGATGTTGACGCAATTTGAGTTGCGCAATTATTGTCAAGATGAGCAAATTCAAATGGAAGCATGGAGTCCGTTAATGAGGGGCGGAGAAGTATTCCAGCATCCAATCATTCAGGCTATTGCTAACAAATATGAAAAAACACCTGCACAAGTTATATTAAGGTGGGATATTCAAAGCGGGATTGTTACAATTCCTAAATCTGTTACACCATCTCGTATTAAAGAAAACTTTACTATTTTTGATTTTGCACTAACTGAAGAAGAGATACGTCAAATTAACACGTTGAATCGTGATTTACATGTAGGAACGAATCCTGATAAATATGATACGTTATAAAAAAGACTGTCTCCTGATACTGGAGACAGTCTTCTATTTATCGGTAATTCGATATTTTTAACGATGCAAAGCATATGTGTCATATTTAACAATCTTTTGAAGTTGTATATATTCTTCTTTCGTTAAAGGTAACTGTTGGCTAGCTCGTATATTTTCCTGTAATTGTTGAAGCGAGCTTGCACCAGGTATAACAGCTGCAACAGTCTTATTATGTAAGCAATATTGAATAGCTGTTCCTGTTAAAGAGCGTTCTCCAATCGTTTCTTTTACACTCGCTAGAGTTGTATGTAATTCATCGTAAGAATAAGAAAGATAATCCTTTTCCTTTACTCTTTCTATTTTTCTTGCATTGTTGTCAGTTAAAATTCCTTTTGCAAGTGGCCCGCGGGCAATGACGCTAATTTGGTGTTCATTCAGAAGTGGGAACCATTCTTCAGGGCGACGATTTAAAAGGCTATATTCCATTAGTACACTAACGATGTTTGAGCGTTTTGCATACTCACGAACGACATTTGGGCGTATAGAAGAAATACCGTAATGGCGAATAATACCTTCCTTTTTCAATTCTTCAAAAGCTTCAATTGTTTCATCTATTGGATCTTCAATCGTTCCGCCATGAAGTTGGTAAAGGTCAATATAATCAGTTTGAAGTCTACGTAAACTTTCCTTTACTTCAGTCTTTATGTAAGCTTTAGAAGGATCCCAAGACCAGCCATTTTTTTCTTCTGTCCAACGATTTCCAACCTTCGTTGTAAGTACAATTTGGTCTCTTCTTCCCTTCAAGGCTTTTCCAACAAATTCTTCATTTAATCCGTAATCATATAAATCTGCTGTATCAAAAAAATTAATTCCTAAATCGATCGCTTCATCGATAATATGCATAGCTTCTGTTTCAGATGTACCGAGAGACATACAGCCAAGGCCCATTTCTGTAACAAACAAATCTGAGTTTCCTAATTGACGTTTTTTCATAGGTCAACCTCCTTACCTTTATTGTACGAGAGGGAAAAGAGGTTGACAAACGTTTACTTTTCGCTGCGCATTAACTGCCCGTAAAAGCATGATTAATGTTTCACTTTATTTGCTGTAATCCACTCTTGTACAGTTGTATACTCTTTGCTATATTGCTTTAGCTTATGGCGAATTTGCCATGCTTTTCCGACTAAAGTGACGCGATTTGGTAAAATATAAACTTTCATTTCTATCACGCTCCTTTCAATGTGGTAAAATGTATGAGGAAAGAATAGGAAATAGAACAGGGAGATGAAGTAGTGTGAGTAATCTTGCAGAGAGAACAGTAAAAACTGAGCCGATTTTTGATGGTAGAGTTATAAAAGTTCGTGTTGATGATGTAGTATTACCAAATGGAGCAATGAGTAAACGTGAAATTGTAAATCACCCTAGTGCAGTTGCTATTATTGCTATTACTGATGAGGGGAAAATTGTGCTTGTTGAGCAGTATCGTAAAGCACTTGAAAAGGCGATTATAGAAATTCCGGCTGGCAAGTTAGAACCTGGTGAAAAACCTGAGGTAACAGCAGTTCGTGAATTAGAAGAGGAAACAGGATATGTATGTGAAAATATGGAGCTCATTACTTCTTTCTATACATCTCCAGGATTCGCAGATGAAATTTTATATGTATATAAAGCGACAGGTTTGACAAAAAAAGAAAATAAAGCTGAGTTAGATGAAGATGAGTTTGTGGAATTAATGGAAGTATCGTTAGAAGAAGCGATTACTCTTATGAAAGATCTTCGTATTCATGATGCGAAGACGATGTTTGCAGTACAATATTTACAACTACAAAAATAAACACTCGCCAAAGGCGAGTGTTTTTTAATTGATTTTTGCATATACACGTGCATCACGTAAGCTACCATCTGGTGCTAGGAAATCATTTTCCATTGTACCTTCTAGAATGAATTCTAGACGTTCTGCTAAGCTACATGCATTTATATTTGTTGCATCAGTACGAATTTCAATTCTTCTAGCGCCTAGTTTATCAAAGGCGAACTGAATTGCACCTTTAACAGCTTCGGTCATATAGCCTTGTTTTGTATAGGCACTATGTAGCCAGAAGTGAAGTGAAAACTTTGGAATATCCCAGTTTTCAGGCTTTAGTGTAATTGCTCCGATGAATGTACCAGATACTTTATCGTATAAGTGAAAATCAAGTGTTTCACGAAGTAAAAACTGTCCGTGAGCTTCGCGAACAATTTCTTCAGCACTCTCTTCTGTTTCAGCGTTAATTGGTATCCACGGTACTAAGTCTTCTAGAGAAGCTTGGATTGCTTCATATACTTCTGCACCATCACCTGGAAATGGTTTACGAACTTGCAAGCGTTCAGTTTGAAATAATGTTGGAAAATCTAATAATAATGGTTTCAAGAGAAATCCCTCCTATTCTCTACTTTTTAGTTTAGCAAAGTAGAGCGGAATTTCAATGTTAATTCGTCATACTTTTTTCTTTCTTTCATACATTTTTAATAAGAGTGTGAACGGAGGGAAGAAAAATGTGGCGAAAAAATTGGCAAGACCGTGTAATGTCTCACATACAGGAAAACTCTTCATTATATATATTTAACGCCGTTTTATTATTGATGGGAGTAATATTCGGAGCCATTCTGGTGAATAGTTTACAAATCAATCAAAAACAAGATTTATCATTTTATTTACAACGTTTTTTTGGACAAGTCTCTAAAGGAGAATTTGCTATTGCGGGCGAAATGTTTCGAGAAAGTTACTTTTCGCAATTAAAATACATCGGGTTTATTTGGATTTTAGGGATTTCGATTATTGGATTACCACTTATTTTTATTTTATTATTTGTAAAAGGAGTTGTCGTTGGATTTACAGTTGGTTTTTTAGTAAGTCAGCATGGATGGAATGGACTATTATTAGCATTTGTATCTGTTTTGCCACAAAATTTAATTATCATTCCAGTCTTTCTCGTTATGACAACTATTGCTGCAAGTTTTTCTTTACGGATGATTAGGCATCAATTTATTAGAAAAATAACCGAGCCACTATTACCATTATTAATCCGTTATACATGCTTCTTTCTCGTAATTGGAGTGGTGTTAGCACTTGCTTCTAGTGTGGAGGCTTACGCATCACCAGTTTTAATGAAAGAAGTCGTTGAGGCTATTAATAAAAAATAAATACTTTTTGAGAATAATTATCAATTTGTTTTTATTGTTTTTTTCTTTTGACAGAAGCCCTTCTTCTGATATAATGGTGTAAGAGTGGCGAGGAGGGAGTAGTACCGAATGGAAGAAAGAATTGAACGAATTAAGAAGCAATTACATGCAGCGAGCTACAAATTAACACCGCAACGTGAAGCAACAGTTCGTGTGCTGCTAGAAAATGAAGAAGATCATTTAAGCGCAGAAGATGTTTACCTCCTTGTAAAAGAAAAGTCGCCAGAGATCGGATTAGCAACCGTCTATCGAACTTTAGAACTATTATCTGAGTTAAAAGTTGTCGATAAGATTAACTTCGGAGACGGTGTTTCACGCTATGACTTACGCCAAGAAGGTGCGCAGCGTTTCCACCATCATTTGATTTGTACACAATGTGGTGCTGTACAAGAAATACAAGAAGATTTACTTGGTGAAGTGGAAAGGAAAGTAGAACGAGACTGGAGCTTTAAGGTGAAAGATCATCGTTTAACATTCCATGGGATTTGTAAAAATTGTCAAGAAAATGAAACGGATGAAAAATAACCTTTTCCTATTTATCTAGGAAGAGGTTTTTTATTTGAATAAGGTATAAATTGGTGAAAGCTTGGCATATGTTGTAATAACTTATATTTTGGAGGAATTTACAATGCGCCGAGCTTTAAAATTAACTTTTGATGGAATAAAAGTATTTTTATTATTTACAAGTTGTACGATTTTGTTTTATTTCGCTATACTATGGATAAATGAAGAATATGAAAGCTATCATCGTTATGAAAAACCTAAAGAAGAGACTGTAGAAAAAGTATCAGGGAATGAAGAACCGGCAAAGGATGCTTTCGTAAATAGAATGATGTTTTTCTATGAAAATGGGGAGTAGTGTAGAGTGGAAGATCAATTAAAAGATTTTATTCATTATATGGTTGTCGAAAAAGGATTAGCAAAGAATACAGTAGTATCTTATGAACGGGATTTAAAAAGCTACGTAAAGTATTTGCAAAATGTGGAACAGACGAAAACTTTTCATGAAGTGACCCGTTTACATATTGTTAATTTTTTGCAGTATTTAAAAGAGAACGGAAAATCTTCGAAAACATTAGCGCGTCATATCGCATCAATTCGTTCGTTCCACCAATTTTTACTTCGTGAACGAGCGGTAGAACACGATCCATCCGTACATATTGAAACGCCACAAGGGGAACGGAAATTACCAAAAGTATTATCAGTTGATGAAGTAGAGGCGTTACTTCAAACACCAAAAATGACAAGTGCTTTTGGGATTCGTGATAAGGCGATGCTAGAGTTACTGTATGCGACAGGACTTCGTGTTTCAGAATTGATTGCACTCAATTTAGAAGATGTACATTTAACGATGGGATTTGTTCGTTGCATAGGGAAAGGGAATAAAGAAAGAATTATTCCACTAGGAAGTTTAGCAACGGAAGCGATTCAAAAGTATATTGAAAAAGGAAGAAGAGAATTAATGGGGAAAAAAGTAGTAGATGCACTCTTTTTAAACCATCATGGTAATCGTTTATCAAGACAAGGATTTTGGAAAATATTAAAACGATTAGCGAAAGAAGCAAATATTGAAAAAGAGCTTACACCTCATACGTTGCGTCACTCGTTTGCTACGCACTTATTAGAAAATGGAGCAGATTTACGTGCTGTACAAGAAATGCTTGGACATGCAGATATTTCAACGACTCAAATCTATACGCACGTTTCAAAAACTAGATTAAAAGATGTATATAAACAGTTTCATCCGAGAGCATAGTTACTATGCTCTTTTTTCATAGATTAAGAGGGGAAGACCGCTTCACAGAAACTTCACAAACATTTCGTATATTGTTTTCAGCAGAAGACTGGAATATTACAATGTATTTCCTCTATACTAAATAAAGTATAAAGGAGGAAATGATGATGAAAAAACTGATTATAACTTTATTTATCGCGATGCTAGCGTTGGCTGGCTGTAATACAAACAAAGAAGAACCGAAAAAAGAACAGAAACTTGAAGCTGTAAAAGTAGCAGTACAAACAAATCCGAAAGAAATTAAACCAGGTGAAAAAACAGAAGTACAAGCACTTGTTACACAAGGGAAAGAAAAAGTAACGGATGCCGATGATGTAAAGTTTGAAATTTGGAAAGATGGCGACGAAAAACACGAGATGTTAGATGGTAAGCATAAAGGAAAAGGTGTTTATGCAGTAGAGAAAACATTCGAAACGGATGGAGTATACCATATTATCGCTCACACAAATGCACGTGAAATGCACGTTATGCCAGAAGTAAAAGTTGCTGTAGGAAATGCGAAAGTAGAAGATGCGAAAAAAGAAAATAGTGACCACAGTGCAGGACATGGAGATCATAAAAGTGACACAATGATCCATCTTATGGCTGGAGACATAAAGGCAAATGCTGAATCTACAATGAAAGTTCATTTAAAGCAAAAAGAAGAAGCATTAACTGGTGCTGAAGTACAACTAGAGATTTGGAAAGATGGTGTTGAAAAACACGAATTTATTCCAGCGAAAGAAGGAAATAAAGGAGAGTATGAAACGAAACATACTTTCAAAGAGAACGGTGCTTACAAAGTGAAAGTACATGTAAGAAAAGGCGAATTGCATGAACATAAAGAAGAAACAATAGAAGTAAAATAAAAAGTAGCTCTTTAGAGCTACTTTTTATTTTTAATATGAAGAAATAAATCATAAAAAAATTAGCACTTCGTTGCAGAATGGATTACAATAGAAGTGTGAAGAAAATGAGAAATTCTACGAAAATGTATTAAAAAGAAAGCGTAAACATGTTATGATATCAGTATCAGATGTCTGACATCTGACTTAGAAAAAACTAGAAATGTTTTTGAATCGTTTCAAGTAAACGAAATAGGTTAGAAAATGATTTAAAGAAGTACTGTTTGACAATGAGAATTCTTTTTGATAACAGTTTCACTTTATAGCGTTTTGAACATACTACAAGAAGTAGAACTGAACTTATAGGAGGTCGCAGTTATGAATAAATATAAACGTATATTCCTAGTCGTAATGGACTCTGTGGGAATCGGTGAAGCACCAGATGCTGAGCAATTTGGTGATTTAGGATCTGACACAATTGGTCACATTGCTGAACATATGAATGGGTTACAAATGCCTAACATGGTGAAATTAGGTCTTGGTAACATTCGAGAAATGAAAGGTATCTCTAAAGTAGAGAAACCACTTGGATATTACACAAAAATGCAAGAGAAATCTACTGGTAAAGATACAATGACAGGTCACTGGGAAATCATGGGCCTTTACATTGATACACCATTCCAAGTGTTCCCGGAAGGATTCCCGAAAGAATTACTTGATGAATTAGAAGAAAAAACAGGCCGTAAAATTATCGGTAATAAGCCAGCTTCTGGAACTGAGATTCTTGATGAACTTGGTCAAGAGCAAATGGAAACAGGCTCTTTAATCGTTTATACTTCTGCTGATAGCGTATTGCAAATTGCAGCACACGAAGAAGTAGTGCCACTTGATGAGTTATATAAAATCTGTAAAATTGCACGTGAATTAACATTAGATGAGAAATACATGGTAGGTCGTGTTATTGCTCGTCCATTCGTTGGTGAACCTGGAAACTTTACACGTACACCAAACCGTCATGACTATGCATTAAAACCATTCGGCCGTACAGTAATGAATGAATTAAAAGATAGTGACTACGATGTAATTGCTATCGGTAAAATCTCTGATATTTATGATGGTGAAGGGGTAACTGAATCACTTCGTACGAAGTCTAACATGGATGGAATGGATAAGCTTGTAGATACATTAAATATGGACTTTACAGGTCTTAGCTTCTTAAACTTAGTTGACTTTGATGCATTATTCGGCCACCGCCGTGATCCACAAGGATACGGAGAAGCTCTGCAAGAATATGATGCACGTCTTCCAGAAGTATTCGCAAAACTAAAAGAAGATGATCTATTATTAATTACAGCAGACCACGGTAATGATCCAATTCACCCTGGTACTGACCATACACGTGAATATGTACCATTATTGGCATATAGCCCAAGCATGAAAGAAGGCGGACAAGAATTACCACTTCGTCAAACATTTGCTGATATTGGTGCAACAGTAGCAGAAAACTTCGGTGTGAAAATGCCAGAATACGGAACAAGCTTCTTAAACGAGCTAAAGAAATAGGGGGATAAACAAATGAATCGTGAACTTATTACAAAATCAGCTTCATACTTAAAAGAGAAATTTCAAGAGACACCACAAGTAGGACTAATCCTTGGATCAGGACTAGGTGTATTAGCAGACGAAATTGAGAACGCAGTAACAGTACCTTACAGTGAAATCCCTGAATTCCCAGTATCAACTGTAGAAGGCCATGCAGGTCAACTAGTATTTGGTACACTTCAAGGTGTAACAGTAGTAGCAATGCAAGGACGTTTCCACTTCTATGAAGGATACGACATGCAAAAAGTAACATTCCCAGTTCGTGTTATGAAAGAACTAGGTGTAGAAACAGTAGTTGTAACAAACGCAGCTGGTGGTGTAAATACATCATTTGAGCCAGGCGATCTTATGTTAATTTCAGACCACATTAACTTCATGGGTACGAATCCATTAATCGGACCAAATGATTCTGAAATGGGCGTACGTTTCCCTGATATGTCTACATCATATACAGTAGAACTTCGCGAAATGGCGAAACAAGTTGCAGCAGACTTAAATATTAAAGTACAAGAAGGTGTATACGTAGGAATGACAGGTCCTGTATATGAAACACCTGCTGAAATTCGTATGCTTCGTACACTTGGCGGAGATGCAGTTGGTATGTCAACAGTACCTGAAGTAATTGTAGCGCGTCATGCTGGTATGAAAGTATTAGGTATTTCTTGTATTTCAAATATGGCAGCTGGTATTTTAGATCAGCCACTTCACCACGATGAAGTAATTGAAACGACAGAACGTGTTAAAGCGAACTTCTTAGCATTAGTAAAAGCAATCGTAAAACAAATGAAGGGGTGACCTCACAATGAGAATGGTGGACCTAATTGCAAAAAAACGTGACGGACATGCATTAACGACAGAAGAAATTAATTTTATTGTTGAAGGATATACAAATGGTGATATTCCTGATTATCAAGTAAGTTCACTTGCAATGGCAATTTTCTTCCAAGATATGAACGATCAAGAGCGTGCTGATTTAACGATGGCAATGGTAAATAGCGGTGATACAATCGACTTATCAGCTATTGAAGGTGTAAAAGTAGATAAGCATTCAACAGGTGGTGTTGGTGATACAACGACACTTGTATTAGGTCCATTAGTAGCTGCTTTAGATGTACCAGTAGCGAAAATGTCTGGACGCGGTTTAGGACATACTGGTGGTACAATTGATAAATTAGAAGCAGTCCCAGGATTCCATGTGGAAATTGAAAACGATGAATTCATGCGTCTTGTAAATGAAAACAAAATCGCAGTTATCGGCCAAAGTGGTAACTTAACGCCTGCTGATAAAAAGTTATATGCACTTCGTGATGTAACAGCAACAGTAAACTCAATTCCGCTTATTGCAAGTTCGATTATGAGTAAAAAAATTGCTGCTGGTGCAGATGCAATTGTTCTTGATGTAAAAACTGGAGCAGGTGCATTTATGAAAACGGATGAAGATGCAAAACGTTTAGCAGAAGCAATGGTACGTATCGGTAATAACGTTGGTCGTAACACGATG
This sequence comes from Bacillus sp. JH7, assembly GCF_001563515.1. Classification (NCBI taxonomy): domain Bacteria; kingdom Bacillati; phylum Bacillota; class Bacilli; order Caryophanales; family Bacillaceae; genus Bacillus; species Bacillus sp. JH7. The sequence goes on from NZ_LPUS01000001.1 coordinate 722,926, forward strand.
GCAGTTATTTCGGATATGAGTCAACCACTTGGTGAAGCTATTGGTAATGCACTAGAAGTACAAGAAGCAATTGATACATTACAAGGTAAAGGGCCGAAAGATTTAGAAGAGTTATGTTTAACACTTGGAAGTCAAATGGTGTACCTTGCCGGACAAGCTTCATCTTTAGAAGATGCACGTGAAAAGCTAATTGAAGTAATGAACAACGGAAAAGCGCTAGAATCATTTAAAACGTTCTTATCAGCGCAAGGCGGCGACGCATCTGTTGTTGATGATCCTTCTAAATTGCCACAAGCACAATTTAAAATTGAAGTGGAAGCGAAAGAAGACGGATATGTATCAGAAATCGTTGCAGACGAAATCGGAACAGCAGCAATGCTTTTAGGAGCAGGACGTGCAACGAAAGAGTCTGAAATTGATTTAGCAGTTGGTCTAATGCTGCGCAAAAAAGTAGGCGATAGCGTGAAGCAAGGTGAATCCCTTGTTACAATTTACGCAAACCGCGAAAATGTTGAAGATGTAAAAGCGAAAATTTATGAGAACATGAAGATTTCTAAAGAACATGTAGATGCACCAACTTTAGTACACGGTATCGTAACGAAGTAATAAAAAAGCTGAGGAGATTTCTCCTTGGCTTTTTTTACTATTTTTTGTTTATAATAATAATGGGTGAAATTATGATTAGAATTTGTGCAGTAACAAAAACAGATGAAGTATTATATGATGTTTCTCTAGAAGAAACAAAGAAAGACCATATTGTATGGTATTGGCTAGATTTATATAAGCCAACGAAAGAAGAGTATACATATATTCTGCAAGACCATTTTAAGTTCCATCCCCTTGCAATTGAAGACTGTATAGAATATGTACAGAGGCCAAAAGTTGATTTTTATGATGGATATAACTTTTTAGTACTTCATGCATTTGGGGAAGATGGACTAGAACCGCACGAAATCGATTTATTTATTAGTGATCGTTATATTGTTTCTTTCCACTTTTCTCATAACAATGCAATCGAAAGAGTATGGAAAACACTTGGAGAAAAGAAGCGTATTAAAAATAGTCCTTTACACGTAGCTCATACAATTATCGACCAAATTGTAGATGACTATTTTGCGCCTGTATATTACATTGAGGATCATTTAAATGCAATTGATGATAATTTAACGGGGGAGACAGCAGGAAGTGTATTAGAAGAGGTATTTGATATACGTACAGATTTATCAAAGCTAAGGCGTACAATCATTCCGATGCGTGATTTATTATATCGTATTTTAAATTCGACTCGTTTTTACGGTATAAGCGATCATGAAATTTACTTTAAAGATATACATGATCATTTGCTTAAACTAACAGAAATGATTGAGGCAAGCCGAGAGTTAACAGCAGATATTCGGGATAGTTATTTTTCATTAAACTCACATCATATGAATAACATTATGAAAACATTAACTGTATTCTCGACTATTTTCATGCCATTAACATTTATTGCGGGAGTATATGGAATGAACTTTACGCATATGCCAGAGCTTGGTGGACAATATAGTTATTTTATTTGTCTACTTATTATGGCACTAATTGGCGGCGGAATGATGGCCTGGTTTTATAAAAAAGGATGGTTTAAGTAAAAAAACACCGAGGATTTCCTCGGTGTTTTTTTAACCAATAGCATGTAATACAAACATAGCTAAGAATAAGCATGTAATGATATACATAGATGGTGCGACTTCTTTACGCTTTCCAAGAGCAACTTTTAAGATAGGGTAAGCAATAAATCCGAACGCAATGCCATCAGCGATACTATATGTGAGCGGGATCATAACGATAATTAAGAATGCTGGAAATCCTTCTGAAAAGTCATTCAGAGGAATTTGTTGAATGCTTGTAATCATCAGACCGCCAATAATAATTAAGATTGGTGCAATGGCACTATCAGGAATTAATTTGACAAATGGAAGAGCAAACAGTGATGCAAAGAATAGCAACCCAGTAACGATAGACGTCAGACCTGTCTTACCACCTGCAGTAATACCTGCGGCACTTTCTACTGTTGAAACGGTAGGACTTGTGCCAAATAGACCACATGTCATTGCTGAAATTGCATTGGCTTGGTAAGCACGTGGGAATTTACGATCATCTTCTAATAAACCGTGCAGAAGTCCCATGTTCTCAAAAATAAGCACCATGCTTAAAGAGAATGTTGCAATCCAAAATGGTAAGGAAGAAAGTTTCCCAAATGACATAGCTCCAAACACATCACCGTAATTAGCGAATGAGAATGAACTATTTCCCACTTGACTCGTATCCACAAGACCAAATAGCCATGCGATACCAGTTCCTATTGCAATCGTCCATAAAAAGTTTCCACGTACGTTACGAATAAATAATACAAGTGCAATGATAAGAGTAAGTAATGTCGCAAGAACGACAGGATTACTTAATTTCCCCATTGCCACAGCAGTATTTGGGTTCGAAACGACTAAACCACCTTTTTGCAATCCGATAAACGCTAAAAATAATCCGATGCCGACAGTAATCGCTTCCTTTAATGACTTTGGAATTGATACTGATAGCACGCGAGCGATTGGTGTAAAAGCGGCAATTGCAAAAATAATACCAGAGATAAAGACAGCAGCCAATGCTTCTTGCCAAGTTAGTCCAAGCGTATGCACAGCTGTGTACGTGAAGAATGCATTTACACCCATACCCGGGACAAGAATAGCAGGTGCATTTGCCCAAAATGCCATGAGTAGACATCCGACAAATGAACTAAAAACAGTTGCTAAAATTCCAGCTTCAAGAGGAATGCCAGCATCTGATAAGATTGACGCATTTACAATCATAATATATACGATTGTGAAAAATGACGTAACTCCAGCTAAAACTTCTTGTTTTGGTGATGTTTCGTGTAAACCTAATTTAAATGTTCTTTCAAGTATTCCTTTCATGTTAAACCTTCTTTTTCATATCCCTCTCCCACCCGTGATATCTCTTTTGTAAGAGCTCACCGTTCTTTATTATATCAGAACATCATGTTTTTACAACAAGTAAAATGATAACGTTTACTTGTAAAGAGAATTCGTTATAAATACGTAAAAATAGCCCGTATGGATGAAATGATTTCTAATTCACCCGATTGAATGGGTGGGGCCGCTTGCGCATGTAAAGTAGCATAAGACGTAACCTCCCGTGGTAATTGGGCAGATTCTTCAACGAATGAGAGGGGAACAGGATTAATATTTAAATTATATGTACTCGCAATAGCACGAGCTTTTTCTACTGCTTGGTGCAGAGCTTGAATGAGAGCTTGCTCATAATATTTATTTGGATGAGATACTCGGAAACGTAACCCTTTTGCTACATTTGCGCCATTTGAAACGGCTATATCATATACTTCCCCAGCTTTTTGTACATTTAAAACGGTAATTTCATACAAATGCTCCACACGGTATCCTTGTAGCAATGCTTTATCATTTACATATTCGTATTGAGGAGTAATCGTATAAGAAATCGTTTCTATATCTTTATCGGCAATACCAAGCTGTTTAAGTGCATCCAGCAATTGTTTGGATTGCACTGCATTTTCTTCTTGAGCCTGTTTTACATTTTTATCATCTGTTCGAATGCCAAGCGTTAATATGACAACATTCGGTTTTGCTTTGACAACGCCTTCGCCTTGTACAGTAATAGTAGCTTCTTTACCAGTATTAGTTGTGCGTACGTTGTGTAAATAAGGATTCATTCCACCCTGCATTTTCCATCACCATCCTTTTTATATGTATATGTGTGAACAAAAAAGAAATTTATATGAAAAAAGTTACAGAAATGAGAATGTTGAGGAAAGAAAGCATGTACAACATAGGTATTTATAGATTATAATATGTGTAAATATGATAAAAAAGGGACGAGGCTATTGAACGAAAAAAGAGAAACGCTGATTTTAGATTTATCTGCATCATTTCGAAAAATGATACGTTTATTACAAAATGATATTAATACACGTTTTGCAGAACATATGCCATATAATGAATTTTCTGTATTACGTGCGTTATTTTTAAAGAGTCCACAGATGGCTTCGCAAATTGCGAGTGAAGTAAACGTAACCTCCAGTCATATTACAGCTGTTACAGATCGTCTCGTACGAAAAGGATTAGTAGAAAGAAAACGTTCTAATTCAGATCGTCGAATCGTGTACTTAGAAATTACAGAGCACGGAAGAGAAGTAACTGAAAAACTTGAAGCTGTGCGTAAAGAATATTATAAAGAGAGATTTAAAGGTTGGAGCGACCAAGAAATAGAAATGGTCTTAGAACTATTTGGCCGCGTATTATAATAAATGAGGATAGGAAGCGAAAGCATTCCTATCCTTTTTCTTTTGAATAAAAATATTTTGAAACTCCGATACTTTAATTAAAAGATCGGAGGAAAGATTATGAAATATATTGCTGCACTTACCATTTTATTTGGTGGTTTTTTCTATTTTCAAACATTCACGTACGCAGATACACCTATCCAAGTGGTACGAAAAGAAGTGAAGTACATTGAAAACGATAATACAGTCTTATATTCGAAATTATGGGTTCGTTCTATGCAAAACGCAGTATTATTCCACCATAGCGATAATATTCGTAATCAGGACACATTACGTAATGTAACAAGTTCATCGCTTGTTAAAGCGAAACAACTACCTTTTCAGAAAGCGGCCCTCTATATACCGAGATTATCGCAATACGTATCAAAAGCAGGAAAAGAAAACATTCAAGTATACTACATTGCGATTCACTATAATGTGAAAAAAGAAAATGCATATCAACTAGATGGCATGAACTATTTTCTACAAGTATTTGTGAAAGAGCGTGGGGAATGGAAAATTGCTGAAAGTGTAGTTGCACCGACAGAGCAAATTGTGCAAAATGGTGATGGATTTGGGATGAAAGAAGAGATGGTGTATGGGGATAGGAGAGAGAATGTGAAATAACCTCTTTATTTAGATAGGGACATATATAATAAAAAGCATTGCTCTTGTGCAATGCCTTTTTATTTAGTTCATATAAGAGTTAAATAATTCATAACATCTTTCTTTTGTCAGCTTCTATTAATGCCATTGTTCCGTGTTTATAGTTTCACATCTATGATGCTTTTGGAAACATGTATCCACCACCTTAATGCATATTTATTTCCCTACAAAAGCAAACTTCAATTTTAATAGACGTGTAAAAATGAAGTAACTTATGGTAGCGAATAGGAAAAATCCAACATAATAAGACAGAAGTGCATCTCGTCCGCCTAATATTCTACCACCAAGTAGTCCGAAGCATAGAACAGTGCAAATTATGAACCATTTTTGCAAGTTAGGAAACAATAGTATTTTTCCACTTTGTTCGTTCGGTGTACGTGTGTATAGAAAGGTTGCTATTGATAAAAAGGTAATGATGTAAGCAAATGGTGTTAATAGTGTCCAAGGAGAAGGTACAGAAATACGCTCCGTAGGATTGTCCTGTGATACACTGGGAAGTTTATTGCCATAGTCATCAAATGTTTCTATCGGGTGGTAATCATAAGTAATAGAAAAATATTCTAATGGTGAAATGATACCTATATGTTGTAAGTACTCATGAGTATGGTGCTCTATTTCTCCCATTGCATCTACAGACCATTGTGTGTGTGAATAAATGAATCCGGAAATTAACAATCCAAAACCGTATGGTAAAAATAATAGAATGATAGTTAAAATACTTTGAGAAAATATATGTCCAGTAAGAGTCCCGATAAATAAGGCGAATGTATAAATAGCGATAAGTACAACGGTAGCATATAGAAAGTAACTATAGAACGGAGCGAAGGTTTGATACTCATTGTGAAACGACATGTTCTTTATTCCGTACATGCTAATCCAGCAAACAATTTGTACTGTAATAATATTCAAAACACCAAGCCACCATTTTGTTAAAAAAATATCCTTTCGTTTAAAAGGCATCGAGAATAGAAAATCAGTTGATTGATTATTACGTTCCCATCCAATTAAAAGACAAGCGAGTGCAATTAGAGTAGCTCCTTGAAAGAAGACGGCACCATCAGATGTCTGAAAATAGTAGGAGTAGTAATATGCATAGTCACCAAACTTCATTTTTGATAGTTTTAGTTGCATTTGCGCTTCTTGATAATATTTATAAGGTAGTTGATATAAACTAGTTAACCAAAATAATAGAATTATATATTTTCCTTGCTTCCATTGCCTTATCCATAAAGCTTTATGAAACATGCGAATCCTCCTCAAACGTTGTGATAAAAATATCTTCGAGCGACATGGCTAATTCTTCAATGAGCAGTGGCTGTTCTTTATGAAACTTTTCTAATGTAGCTGCCACATTTCCCTCAATTAAGATTGTATATACTTTTCCTGTTTGATTTAATATTTTAATATTGCTTAAGTTTTCTAGTTTTTGAGGTAGTGAACGTTCATAAGCAACTTGTATTTTAGCAAATCGTGATTTTGCATCGTCTAGTGATGTAATAGACGAGATAGTATGGCCTTTTAATATAATAATTGTATCTGCAATTTGTTCTACTTCATCTAAATGGTGAGTGGAGATGAAAATGGTAATCTCTTTTTCTGCAACTTCTCCAACGAGAAACTGTAAAATTTTCCTTTTCACGATAGGATCAAGTCCATTTGTCGGTTCATCTAAAATGATATATTCTGCCTTTGTAGAAACGGCTAAAATGATGGCGAGCAGTGCTTTCATTCCTTTTGAATAACTACGAATTCGTTTATTTGGTAAGTTAAAACGTTCTAACAGTTCATAGAAATGTGTTTCATCAAATGCGGTATAAACTTCTTTATAAAACTTTACGATTTCTTTTATCGTATAGCCGTTCAGTATATTAGTAGAATCAGGAACATATACAATTCTTTGCTTTATTTCAGGAAACTGATGAATGTTTGTATCTTCATATGTAACAGTTCCCTCGTCTGGGTCTAAAATACCGACCATCGTTCGCAATAAAGTTGTTTTCCCCGCACCGTTTCTTCCGAGTAATCCGATGATACTCCCTCTTTGCAATGTGAAAGAAACATCGTCTAAAATTGTTTGATTATCAATTGTTTTCTTCAAGTTTGTCACTTTCAACATCCGTATTCCCTCCAATCTCTTTATAGTATGAATCTATCCAATCATGAATTTTATCTTTCGTAATACCAAGATAAGAGGCTTCTAATAGTAATTGATGAAATTGCTTTTCAACCATAGCGATTTTCCTTTCGTCTAATGTTGGGGTAATCGATTGGGATACAAATGTTCCTTTTCCTCGTAACGTTTCAATAATTCCTTGTCGCTCTAACTCTTGATACGCTTTACTCACTGTATTTGGATTTATAACGAGTAAAGAAGCGAGTTCGCGTACAGAAGGAAGTTTATCACTTGGAGCCAACATGTTTTTCAATACGAGTTCTTTTATATTTTGAACAATTTGTTCCCATATCGGAGTGTTGCTTCTTGGGTCAAGTTGAATATGCAAGAGCAATGTCTCCTTCCTCATATGTATTAAGTGTACTACTGTATGTAATACACTTAATACAATATAGGGGACGAATGTATTTGTCAACTGAAAATGTTAGAAAAATTTGGTATTAAAAAAAGGTAAATTGGAAAAAATAGGTCTGATATAGAATGGAGGGTTAGTCATGAAGCGAGTTTTTGGAATACTTGTTTGTTTCATGTTATTGCTTTCTGGAACTTCAGTGAGTTTCGCACAATCTGAGAAAACGAAGCAGGAGAAAACAGAAGAAACAACACCGAAGTTAGCGGAACAAGCGTCGTCAGCAATCGTAATTGAGCAAGATACAGGTAAAGTTTTATTTGATAAAAACCCAAATGAAAAATTACCACCTGCTAGTATGACAAAGATTATGACAATGCTTTTAATTATGGAACAAGTTGAAAAAGGAAAACTAAAACTGACCGATAAAGTTAGAGCGAGCGAACATGCAGCTTCAATGGGTGGATCGCAAATCTTTTTAGAACCTGGGGAAGAGATGACTGTAAACGAGATGTTAAAGGGTATTGCAATTGCATCTGGAAATGACGCATCTGTTGCAGTAGCCGAGCATATCGCAGGTTCAGAAGAAGGATTTGTAAATATGATGAACAAAAAGGCGAAAGATCTAGGGCTGAAAAATACACATTTTCAAAACCCAACAGGTCTTCCGGCCAAAGACCATTATTCGACAGCAAATGATATGGCTATAATGGCGAGAGAATTGATGAAGTATCCACTTATTCGTAAATACACAGGTAAGTACGAAGATTATTTACGTGAAGATACGGATAAAAAGTTTTGGCTCGTTAATACGAATAAGCTAGTACGTTTTTATCCTGGCGTAGATGGAGTAAAAACAGGTTTTACGACAGAAGCGAAATATTGTTTAACAGCATCGGCTGAAAAAAATGGCATGCGTGTCATTTCAGTTGTCATGGGAGCACCAACATCAAAAGAACGGAACAACCAAGTGACGAAGCTTCTTGACTACGCATTTGGTCAATATATGACAAAGAAATTGTATACGCGCGGCGAAAAAATTAAGACAGTTCAAGTAGGGAAAGGGAAAAAAGAAAAAGTAGATTTAGTTGCATCAGATAATGTTTCTCTTCTTATGAAGAAGGGCGAGAATATGGACAAGGTAAAACAAGAAGTAATTGCTGAAAAGAAAGTAAAAGCACCGATTAAAAAAGGTGACGCGCTTGGTACACTTGTTATTAAAAAAGATAAAGATGTTTTATTAAAACAAACAATTGTAGCAAAAGAAGATGTTGCTGCAGCGAGCTGGTGGGAGTTATTTAAAAGAAGTTTTGGGATGTTTTCAACATCAAAATAGCGGCAAATATTTTGCCGCTTTTCTATTCGTATGTAAGTGAATAATGCTGAAAGGTTTCACTTTATGACGAAATAGTTCTTCTTTTGTCAGCAGGAAGGATTCTTATTTTGTATCACGAAAATCTTTATGTATGTGAATAAGTAAAGTTTGAGCATAAGGAGGAAATCGTGTGAGTCTTTCCATGCAATTAGAAGTAAAACGTGACGTCCTATGTGTGAGACTAGAGGGTGAATTAGATCATCATACGGCTGAAGAGTTGCGAACGAAAGTAACAGATATGATTGAGACACATGGTGTTCATCATATTGTTTTGAGCCTAGAGAACTTATCTTTTATGGATAGTTCTGGTCTAGGTGTTATATTAGGCCGATATAAACACGTAAAGGGATTAGGTGGAGAAATGGTTGTTTGTGCAATTTCACCGCCTGTTAAGCGTTTATTTGAAATGTCGGGCTTATTCAAAATCGTTCGCTTAGAAGAAAGTGAAGCGCACGCGCTCGCGACGTTGGGGGTGGCATAGATGAGAAATGAAATGAACCTTCAATTTTCAGCATTAAGTCAAAATGAATCGTTCGCTCGCGTTACAGTAGCGGCTTTCATTGCACAACTAGATCCAACGATGGAAGAATTAACGGAGATTAAAACAGTTGTGTCAGAAGCGGTTACAAATGCAATTATTCATGGATACGAAGGAAATGCAGAAGGTATTGTTTATATTTCTGTAATTTTGGAAGAAGCAATGGTGAAACTCACGATTCGAGATGAAGGGATTGGAATCTTTAACTTAGATGAAGCGAGACAACCCCTTTTTACAACTAAACCTGAATTAGAGCGTTCCGGAATGGGATTTACTATCATGGAAAATTTTATGGATGAAGTAGAAGTTATTTCAAACGAATCTTTCGGGACAACAATCCATTTGACAAAATACTTATCAAATAGTAACGCTCTATGCAATTAAGGAGAATAGCCTATGGACATAGAGGTCAAAAATGAGAAGAAGAAACCTCAGTTAAAGGACCACGAGCTAAAAGCGTTAATTCAAAAAAGTCAAGATGGAGATCAACAAGCGAGAGATACAATCGTTCAAAGTAATATGCGCCTCGTTTGGTCGGTTGTACAGCGGTTTCTTAATCGAGGATACGAACCAGACGACCTATTTCAAATTGGATGTATTGGGCTCTTGAAATCGGTAGATAAATTTGATTTATCTTTCGACGTGAAATTTTCAACATATGCAGTTCCAATGATTATTGGTGAAATACAACGTTTCTTACGTGATGATGGATCAGTGAAAGTTAGTAGGTCTTTAAAAGAAACAGGAAACAAAATTCGAAAGATGAGAGATGAGCTTTCGAAAGAATTCGGAAGGGCTCCAACGATTAATGAAGTGGCAGAGGCACTAGAACTAACGCCAGAGGAAGTTGTTCTAGCACAAGAAGCGAGCCGGGCCCCTTCGTCTATACATGAAACTGTATATGAAAACGATGGAGATCCAATCACTATTTTAGATCAAATTGCAGATCAATCTGAAGCGAAATGGTTCGATAAAATTGCTTTAAAAGAAGCGATTAGAGAACTAGATGAACGAGAGCGCTTAATTGTATACTTGCGTTACTATAAAGATCAAACACAGTCAGAAGTAGCAGAGCGCATAGGCATTTCGCAAGTACAAGTTTCAAGACTTGAAAAGAAAATATTAAAACAGATGAAAGATCGAATAGACGAATAATTGTCTATTCGATTTTTTTATGCCGTTAATAGGAGAGAGATGTTAATTTTCGCAAAAATTAACAGAATTTATTGATAATTTAGTCAATTTAAAATATAATCCAAGTATGAACTTGTCATAAAGGGGGAAGGAAACATGGAAACGAGGCAACAATGGGGAACGAGAGCTGGATTTATTTTTGCAGCGGTCGGATCTGCCGTTGGATTAGGAAACATATGGCGTTTTCCTTATACAGCGTATGAAAATGGAGGAGGAGCATTCTTTTTACCGTACTTATTTGCATTATTAACGACTGGTATTTCATTGTTAGCGTTTGAGTTTGCCCTTGGTCATCGTCATCGTGGTTCAGCACCACTTACATTTTTCCGTATTAGCCCGCGTGCCGAATTTATTGGATGGTGGCAAATGTGCGTAACATTTATCGTTTCAACATATTATGCAGTGATTATTGCTTGGTCTATATCGTATACATACTTTGCAATTACTGGAGCATGGGGAAAAGACACGCAATCATTTTTATTTAAAGAGTACTTACATGTTGCAGATAAGCCAGGGCAATTTGGAGGACTTGTACCGGAAGTATTAATTCCATTAGCTCTCGTTTGGATTATTGTGCTTGGCGTTGCATTTAAAGGAGTTAAAAAAGGAATAGAAGTTGTTAACCGTATATTTATTCCTTTATTAGTTGTTATGTTCCTTATTATCGTCGTTCGTGCAGTGACGATGGAAGGTGCTATGCAAGGACTAGATGCATTCTTTAAACCAGATTGGAGTCGTATTTTTGATGGGAAAGTATGGCTTGCTGCTTATGGTCAAATATTCTTTAGTTTATCTTTAGCATTTGGAATTATGATTACGTATTCTAGTTATTTACCGAAAAACTCGGATACAACAAATAATGCCTTTATTACTGGATTTGCAAACTCAGGATTTGAATTATTAGCAGGTATTGGGGTCTTTGCAGCTCTTGGATTTATGGCGAATAATATGGGAGTACCGGTTGATAAAGTAGCAAGTGCTGGCGTTGGGCTTGCGTTCGTAGTATTTCCGCAAATTATTAATGAATTGCCGATGTCACCGTTGTTTGGTGTATTATTTTTCTTATCGTTAACGGTTGCTGGAATCACATCACTTATTTCACTCGCGGAAGTATGTTTTGCCGCTGTATCTGAAAAATTCAGTTTAAGTCGGGAAAAAACCATTGGAATTATGGGAACCCTTCTCGTGTTAGTTTCTCTTGTATTTGCAACACGTGGTGGGCTTATGTTCTTAGATGTTGTCGACTATTTCGCTAATAATTTCGGATTAATTACAATTGCACTTGCGGAAGTAGTGACGATAGGGCTCATTTTACGTCGTTTACCAGTTTATCAAAATCATGCAAACTTTGTATCTGATATTAAATTAGGAACGTTTTGGAGAGTAAGTTTACTCGTTATTACTCCGCTTATGTTAGGGTATATGCTAATTGATGGTACAATCCAAAACATTAAAAAGAATTATGGAGATTATCCGACTGAGTTTGTTGTAACGTATGGTTGGTCGATAGCAGCAGCCTTCCTTATCGTTGCGCTAATTATTAGTCTAAAGAAATGGAATGCACAAATACATTCGGATTCTGCCAAGCTTGAAAAAGAATGGAAAGATCGAGGTGTTTCATAATGAGTGGATCAGCAATTATGATGATGGTTATTGGAATAGTAGTCATTTGGGGAGGGCTTGCATTAAGTATTGCAAACTTATTTAAGAAAAAGGCATAAGTAAAAAACATCTGTACCGAAATGGTGCAGATGTTTTTTTTATGAAAAAATTGTATTAGAAAAAAATTCAATAACCATACTACAACTACGAGGAAGAGTGAAGGGGTGAATGAAAGTTGGAACAAACGATTTATATTAAAATGCGCAATCGTTTAAAAGTTTCTCCTACTTATGAAGTAAAGCTGGGCGATGTTGCTCAACTTGCCGGAGATTCTTCCGTAGTTGAGTTGTTACAAAATGAGATAGTTTACAAAATAACAGCGCATGATAAGACGCATGTTGTAATTGATGTTATGAAAGTAATTGAGATTATTCAACAGAAAGCATCTCATCTACAAATTAATTTACTCGGTTCTGGACAAACTCTTGTTGAAATTATATACGAAAAAAAGAAGGCGCACCCAATTTTTTTCGGGCTTGTATGGCTGTTACTTTTCATTGGAGCGGCCCTTGCGATCATTTATTTCCATGAAGATGTAAGTATGCAACAAGTACATCAACGGTTATATTACATGATTACTGGAGAATTTAATGCGCAACCACTTTTATTTCAAATTCCTTATTCTTTAGGTCTTGGTTTAGGGATGGTTTTATTCTTTAATCATGTATTTCAAAAGCGAATTAATGAAGAGCCAAGTCCGCTAGAAGTTGAGATGTTTCAATACCAACAGTCACTTGATCAGTATGTAATCGTTAATGAAAACAAGGATAATATGAAACAACTTACCGATGATTGAGTCTGGATTTGTTATTTTAATTGGTTTAGCTGGAGGGATTGCGGTAGGTAGCGGATATGTCGCATTTTTAGCTGTACTTGGTATAATCCCCCGTTTAGCCCAATTAACGAGAAGTGGAAAGCATATTCAATATTTTGAGTGGGCAGTCATTGCAGGTACTTTAACAGGGGCTTGGTGCAGTTTGAAAAACATTACATTTCAAACGTCGCAATATTGGCTCGTTATATTAGGGATATTTTGTGGCACGTTCATTGGAATGCTTGCTGCGGCATTAACAGAGGTGTTAAATGTTCTACCTATTTTAGCGAAACGAGTAGGGGTAGAGGGGAAGATTATTGTTTTACTCGTTGCTCTTGTACTTGGGAAAGTAATAGGATCGTTGTTTCACTGGATTTATTTCGTAAAGTAGGAGGCAGTATATAAATGACAAGTCAGAAATTGAAGGATGATTACATAAATAAAGTGAAGGAGTATCATCCAAAGCCAAACTATTTACTAAATTGTATCAAAGCATTTCTTGTAGGTGGACTCATTTGCACAGTTGGGGAAGTATTGATGAAATTTTATATACATTATTTTCACTTCAGTGAACAAGAGGCAGGAAACCCAACTGTTGCAACCCTTGTTTTATTATCCGCGATTTTAACAGGGTGTGGTGTATATGATAAAATCGGTCAATTTGCTGGAGCAGGATCAGCGGTACCGGTAACAGGATTTGCAAATTCTATGGCGAGCGCTGCCTTAGAACATAAGAGCGAAGGGGTTGTTCTAGGGATTGCTACAAATATGTTTAAACTGGCAGGAAGTGTGATTGTATTTGGGGTTGTTGGTGCATATATCATTGGGTTAATAAGGTATACCTTTAAAATTTTTATGTCTTAAAGGAGGGGCTAGTATGAGGTTGACCGGAAAACAAACGTGGGTATTTCAAAATGATATATATGTGAATGCAACGGGTACTGCTGTCGGTCCGAAAGAAGCTGAGGGCCCTCTTGGGAAAAAATTTGATATTTCATATGATGACTTGCATTGTGGAGAAGAAAATTGGGAGCTCGCCGAACGAAGATTAATGTCAGACTCAATTCAACAAGCAGTGCAAAAAGGGAATATAAAAACATCGCAAATTGATTTCTTTTTAGCGGGAGATTTATTAAATCAAACAGTGACAGCAAATTATGTTGCGCGTAAGTGGGGCATTCCTTTTTTAGGAATGTTTAGCGCTTGTGCAACGTCTATGGAGACTTTAGCAGTTGGCTCAGCTTTTATAGACGGTGGATTTGCAAATCGTGTCTTAGCTACAGTAAGCAGTCATAATGCAACGGCTGAAAGACAATTTCGCTATCCAACAGAGTACGGTGGGCAAAAACCAGGGACAGCAAATTCAACTGTGACTGGTGCAGGATCTATATTAATTAGCAATGAAAAAAGTGCAATTAAAATTACGTCAGCTACAATCGGAAAAGTGCAAGATTTAGGAATTACAAATCCTTTGGATATGGGGGCAGCGATGGCTCCAGCAGCAGCTCATACAATTCAACAACATTTTGAAGATTTAAGAAGAAGTGCCGATGATTATGATTTGATTGTTACGGGTGATTTATCAGCTGTTGGGACGCCGATTGCGAAACAACTTTTACTTGAGGAAGGTTATGATCTTGGGCATATATACAATGATTGTGGATTGATGATTTATGAATCAAGTCAAGAAGAAGTGTTTGCAGGTGGTAGTGGTTGCGCTTGTTCAGCAGTTGTTACGTATGGCCATTTATTACACGAGATGCAAAAAGGGAATTTACAACGAATTTTTGTCGTTGCGACTGGTGCATTATTAAGCCCGATGATGATGCAACAGAAGGAAACGATTCCAACAATTGCACATGGTGTCGTATTTGAGAGAGTTAAAGGAGAGTGAATTGTGGATTTTATATATGCATTTCTTGTAGGTGGAGCTATTTGTTTAATTGGGCAACTATTGTTAGATTTCGTAAAGTTAACACCAGCTCATTTAATGGCAACTTTTGTAGTCATCGGAGCAATTTTAGATGGATTTGGATTGTACGATAAACTAATAAAATTTGCAGGTGCTGGAGCGACAGTCCCTATCACAAGTTTTGGACATTCACTATTGCACGGAGCAATGCATGCAGCAGAAAAACATGGATATTTAGGAATTGGTATTGGCATGTTTAGTTTAACGTCTGCGGGCATTTCCGCAGCGATATTGTTTTCATTTTTTATAGCACTTATATGTAAACCGAAAGGATAAATCAAATGAGACGAAGGGTTGTTTTGGTCACAGATGGAGATGAATATGCAAAGCGGACAATTGAGCTTTTAACGAAGGAATTTGGGGGAAGGTGTATTTCAGCATCACAAAGTAATCCAACCAAATTGACAGGGAAAAAAGTTGTTGAGCTTATTATGCAAACGCCATATGACCCTGTATTTGTCATGTTTGATGACAGTGGATTTATTGGAGAAGGATCTGGTGAAAAGGCATTAAAATATGTGGCTACCCATAAACAAATTGATGTGCTCGGTATTTTAGCAGTAGCGTCTAATACGCATCATTGGGAATGGGCACGTGTAGATGTAAGTGTAGATCGGAACGGGAATTTAACCGAATACGGTGTTGATAAATTTGGACTTCCAGATGGTGAAATTGGCAGGATTAGCGGAGATACAATATATTGTTTAGACGATTTAAATGTTCCTGTCATTGTTGGAGTCGGTGACATTGGTAAGATGTGTGGAAATGATGAATGGGAGAGGGGATCACCTATTACGAAGAAAGCAATTCAATTAATTTTGGAAAGGAGTGGTTTTTATGACGAAGCCTAAAAAAGTGGATATCCCTATATCAACTTTCATAAGTGACAATGAAAATTATTTAAAGCAGACAGTTGGACTAGGCGTTACATACGATGTCGGCATTCGTAAATTTCAAATTTTGAATAAAGAAATTGGTGTGTTATTTGTAAACGGACTTTGTGATACAAATTATATTATCCCTATTTTAGAAGAAGCGGTGGATACAAATGAGATAAGGGATGTAGAAGAAGATACAGTGAAGCTTTTAGAGAATCGCTTAATCCATCAACAAGTAAGTAAAGTGAAAACGATGGATGAGGTAATGCTCCAAGTATTATCAGGACTGATCGTGATATTTGTGGAAGGTGAAACGGAAGCGTTCGCGATCGATGTTCGTAGTTATCCAGGGCGAACACCGACAGAACCGGATACCGAAAAGGTAGTACGAGGTGCGAGGGATGGATTTGTTGAAAATATCGTTGTAAATACAGCGTTAATTCGTAGGAGAATTCGAGATCCACGTCTTCGAAATGAAATGGTTCGAGTAGGAGATAGATCGCAAACGGATATTTGTATTACATACGTTCAAGATGTTGCAAATCCAGATTTAGTAAAGATTATAAAACAAGAATTAAATAACATCGATGTAGATGGAATTACGATGGCGGATAAAACAGTAGAAGAATTTGTTGTAAAGCAAAGCTATAACCCATTCCCACTTATTCGATATACAGAAAGGCCAGATGTAGCAGCAAATCATCTACTAGAAGGACATGTGTTAGTACTTGTTGACACATCGCCAAGTGCTATGATTACACCGACAACATATTTTCATCATTTACAGCACGCGGAAGAGTTTAGACAAAATCCAGCTGTCGGTACATTTTTACGCTGGGTGCGCTTTTTAGGTGTTATATTCTCGTTATTTTTATTACCATTTTGGTTAGTGTTTGTATTTGATCCAACTCTTTTGCCAGCAAATCTTGCTTTTATTGGACCGACTAAGATGACGCATTTACCAATTTTATTACAGGTGTTAATGGCAGAGGTCGGACTTGAGTTTTTAAGGATGGCAGCCATTCATACTCCAACGCCGTTATCGTCTGCAGCAGGGTTAATTTCCGCTATATTAATTGGTCAAATTGCAATTGATGTAGGTTTGTTTGTGCCAGAAGTAATTTTGTATGTAGCAGTTTCGATGGTTGGTGCATATGCAACACCGAGTTATGAACTAGGATTAGGGAATAAGGTTGGGAAATTGTTTGTTATTATTTTAACAGGTCTCTTCCATGAGATGGGATTTGTAATTGGTATGACGATATTAATTTTATTTTTAACGTCTATAAAAAGTTTACAAACACCTTATTTATGGCCGTTTTTACCATTTGATTGGGGCGCGTTAACAAAAATTTTACTCCGTCCAACGATGTCTAGTTTAAAAGTACGACCAAGTATTGTAAGACCTCAAAATGTAAAAAGACAAAAATAAACGGGATTATACACCCGTTTATTTTTTTTAGCAAAAATTTATTATTTTTTAACAAAAATCAAACATTTTTTGTGTACACTTAGAGTAGATATTGTGTATGAAAGGGGAAGAGGACATGATTAAATTATTTGTAAGTGATTTAGATGACACGCTCGTTTACGATGTGAATCATATGCAAAAAGAAGATGAACGTGCGCTGTGTTGGTTAGCTGAGAAAGGGACAAATATTTGTTTTGCCTCTGGCCGCTTTACACACAGAATTGATGAAGTTGTAAAAAGGTTTGCATTCCCATATTACACAACTGGCTTAAATGGAGCGACAATGTTACTTCCAGATGGAAATTTATTTCATGAATCGAGTTTTGAAAATGTGGTTGCCCAGGAAATATATCGATATATACATAAAAAAGGACTAGCGGATATTGTTTGTGCAAATGAGCAGCGATATACAAAAAGGAAGAATGAACATCACCATAATTTTGAAGCATATATGGGCGTGCATATCGCTGAAATTGAAGCGTTAGAAGAAGAGTTTGGTAAGACTGTACACCCTGCAAAATTGTTTGTTTTTGGAGAAGAAGAGAAAATTGTGACGTTAGATCAAGAGCTACGAGATACGTTTCAAGGCGAAGCGGAAGTTTTTATATCAGGTAAACGCTATGTTGATATTATGCCAAGAGGCGTGAGTAAGGGGAGTGCTCTAAAGCGACTAATGGATCATTTGCAAATTGAAGCAAATGAAGTTGCTTGTATTGGAGATTCTTTCAATGATATTTCTATGTTTGAAGTAACCCCGCATTCATTTACTCTTCATCATGCCCATCCATATGTAAAGGAGAAAGCAAATCATATAGTGCGTTCGGTTGAAGAGGCTGTTATGAAATTACCGTTACTTGTATAAAAAAGAAGCCCGTCATTGGCGGGCTTCTTTTTTACTTGAATAAAGATTTAACAAAATCAATGATACTTGAGAAGAAATCTTTCACTTTATCTAGAAAGCTTTGCCCTTCTTCAGATCCTAAAAAGGCAGAAACATGTTCTTTTGCTTTGTTTAATTGACTACCAACTTGATTCCAATCGATATTAAGATTCTTCATTTTATCAAATAACGATACTAAGTTATCTAACTGTTCATCTGTTAATGTAATGCCGAGTTGGTCAGCAATTTTTTTAATTAATGAACGTAAATCTTCTGTTGTTTTTGGCTGTTCTTTTGCAATTTCTTCTTTAATTTTTGCAACAAGTTGAACTGCTTTTTCTTCACCAATTTTATCACCAAGCTGGGCTGTTTGTACCATTTCTTCATTCGCTACTTTTTTAACTTCTTCAGGAATTTGTTTATTGGACGCAGTTTCGTATGCTTTCATTAATCCAGTTAAAGCTGCAGTTCCTGAAACTTTAAAAGGTGCAGTAATTTGAATTTCTGCATCTTTTACACCTGCTGTAATCAAAGCGTTAGTGTACATTGCATCTGTTACCCAGTTAATGTTCTTTGATCGTACAATAAGACCAGATCCTGGTTTTGTGTATGTAATCATAGAAGAAGAAATTGCTCTC
This sequence comes from Bacillus sp. JH7, assembly GCF_001563515.1. Lineage (NCBI taxonomy): Bacteria > Bacillati > Bacillota > Bacilli > Caryophanales > Bacillaceae > Bacillus > Bacillus sp. JH7. The sequence goes on from NZ_LPUS01000001.1 coordinate 741,887, forward strand.
GTACCAATTTGTGCTTTTGGAACAATGCCTTCTAGAAATTTATGTTCTTCCGCATTAGATACAGTGATAATTGTAGCATCTTTTGGTGCTTTCATTTCTTTTAACAGATCTTGTTTTTGTTGTTCGGATAAGTTCTCTCCTAATGTAACAATTGATTCTCCCTCGATGATGTCTGCAAATGAAGCTGTTGGCATCATAAATACCGTTACAGCTAATAGCAGAGCTAATAATTTCGTTTTCACGAAAAATCGCTCCCTTTCTCTTTCTAAAATTTTCGGGCAACAAAGTTATTATAGTATATATTTCTTATTTGTCACCTAGCTTTTTCCACATTTCAAAAAAGAAGTATCTAGATTGTCGGATTCTTTTTGTTTCTAGTCATGAATGTGGTAATATAGTGCTGAGATAATTGAAAGGAGACATATACGCATGAAAACTTTAGGATACATATTAATGGAAAACGGTGAAAAAATCGACTTGGAATTTTTCCCAGAAGAAGCACCGAAAACAGTAGAAAACTTTAAAAAATTAGCAGAGCAAGGATTTTATGACGGTGTTACATTCCACCGTGTTATTCCTGGCTTCGTAAGCCAAGGTGGAGACCCAACAGGTACAGGTGCAGGTGGCCCAGGTTACTCTATTCCATGTGAAACTGATGGAAACCCTCATAGACACCTTGTAGGATCACTTTCTATGGCTCACGCTGGCCGTAACACAGGCGGTAGCCAATTCTTTATCGTTCATGAGCCACAACCGCATTTAGATGGTGTTCATACTGTATTTGGTAAAGCAACAAGCGGTATTGAAACAGTATTAAAAATGCGTCAAGGCGATGTAATGAAAGAAGTTAAAGTTTGGGAAGAATAAGGTAAGGAAAAAGAGAGCTTTTGCTCTCTTTTTTATTTTTAATGAGATTGAGTACTTCTTCTACAGCTCATCATACAAGTAGTATTGTTGCTAAAATATATTGCTTGTGAGAACAAACCTTTAACCAATTACATACAATACATTACATTATATGTTTCAATAAATATTTTTTGTTATATTAATTTTGCTAGAATTGTGCTGCTTTAGGGTAACTATAAATGAAGTGCTGTTGAATGATATGTTTCTTTCCATTCCATATAAAATTTTCTTTTTTTAACTCTATTTATTAAAGGAATAGTGCTGAAACATAGATTTGACTTTCTTCTTTTCGCTTTGTATGATTATCAAGTTGTTTTAGACTCTTCTCACTCTGTTGAAAATATTGTAAAATGAATGTGATATGAAAAGAGTGATTGAGGGGATTACTAGTTTGTAACTTTTGTAAGAAGGGATAAGGGTTATGTTAATTCGTTTTAAAAAAAGTTATGAAAAAATTGCAATGGGGCTTCTTTCGTTTATGCCAACTGAAAAAGATGTGAAAACATTACAATTGACAATGAAAGAATATGAAGCAAAAGATGATTGGCAATTGTATTTGTGGAAAGAAAATGAAGATTTTGTTGGAATAATGGGGATTGTAAAAAAAGAGAATCAAGTATTAGAAATTCAGCATTTGAGTGTGAACCCGTCTCACCGTCATGTGGGGATTGGGACGAAGATGGTTCAAGAGTTAAAGAGTAAATTTCTTGAGTTTACAATTTGCGGAAATGAGCAAACGGCAAGTTTTTGCGAAAAATGTAAAGGGCTAGAACAAAATATACATTCGTGAAAGCAGAGATAAGTAGTTTATTATCTCTGCTTTCTTTTTTGTAATTGTTCGTTTCGTTCAGTAATGACCTCTGTGCGATCACGCATAGTGTGCTTGTTTATAATATATTCACCTGGGATAGCATTCAAGTCTTTCCAAGAGAGGTTTTGTTTTTGACATAACTTTATGCACTGCTTCTCTAACGATGGATCTGATAAGGGTAAAAATAAAGGTACAAAACGTTCTTTTTTATGGATAGATTGCAATCTTTCATTGAGCAAGGAAAGAAGTTGTACTTGATTAATTCCTAAACGTTGTAAAGGCACACCGCTTTTTTCTAAAATTGTGATTGCGCTTTTCATCATTTTTGTGGAACCATTCCAATTAGCACGTCTTTGGTGGTATAAAGAAACTGCGATTTGAATGAGACCAACTAAGTAATGATCACGATTACCTCTTGGTTTTGTTTTCCAATACTCTTCTAGTATTTCGTGGCATTCAAAATAGTCATAATCTCCATGGAAATGAATTAAAAATTGTATGTATTCGGTAGGATACATGTTTTCTCGCTCCTATCTAACGGTTATACATATAAGTGTATCATAGAAATATGAACAATAAACGACTAGGAGGTTTCCCCCTAGCCGTTATTGTTCATATTAGCAGAAGCAAGCTGCTCCTACAATAATTAGTAAAATAAACAGTACAACAAGTAATGCGAACCCACCGCTAAAACCACAATCAACGTGACCCATAGTTTTTTGACCTCCTACATTGTTCTTACTACACTGTTATCATATGAAGTGGTGGGCATGATGACATAGGCATCGGTCTATTTTTAATTAAATTTCTTAAAAAGGTTGGATAGAACATGAGTATGCTCTATACTTATGTTGTTATAGAAAAAATGTGGTGGGATGCTTTGTGCAATATAATTTTAAAGTAGAGGCTTTTGAAGGGCCGTTAGATCTATTGTTACATTTAATACATCGTTATGAAATTGATATATATAATATTCCTGTAGCAGATATTACAGAGCAATATTTATCTTATGTGCATACGATGAAAGAACTTCAATTAGATGTTGCAAGTGAGTATTTAGTAATGGCTGCAACGTTATTACAAATTAAAAGTAAGATGTTGTTGCCGAAACATGAAGAAGATGTACTTGATAACGGTGATGATTTTATAGATGATCCTCGTCAAGAATTGATGGAGAGGTTAATTGAATATAAGAAATATAAGCAAGTTGCTACTGAGTTAAAAGAAAGAGAACAAGAAAGAGCACAGCTATATACACGTCCACCAATTGACTTTACATCGTTGCAACAAGAAGAGGAGACAAGCTTACCTCTTGATGTTACGTTATATGATATGCTAGCAGCATTTCAAAAATTAATGCGCCGTAAAAAGGCAAAAAAACCTGTAACAACACGTATTACTCGTCAAGAAATACCAATTGAACAGCGAATGACTGATATTTTAAAGCAGTTAAAAATAAAGGGTGGTCGCCAAAGTTTTTATGATTTGTTTGTTGATGATGAACGTGAAATAATGGTTGTAACATTTTTAGCAGTTCTGGAACTTATGAAAAATCAACAAATCATAATTGAGCAAGAACATAATTTTGATGAAATTTTCGTATCAAGCTCTAATAAATCTGCATAGAGCAAGTATGTGAAAATGGGATAGAAACATTTTATCTCATGCTATGTTTTAATGTATCGTTTGGAACAAGAGAAAAAATATTGAACCGAACGCATTAATTGTGATTCGGTTTTTTGATGTGTATTTTTATGGGAAAATAGAAGGAAGGAGCTCGTGAAATGGATAGGAAAGAACAAAAGTCAATTATTGAAGGCCTTTTATTTGTTTCTGGTGATGAAGGGATTTATCCAGAACAAATAGCAAAAGTTCTTGAAATTGAAATGAATGAAGTAATTAATATTTTAGAAGAAATGCAACAAGAATGTGAAGGTGCAAACCGTGGTTTGCAAATTGTACAGTATGCAAAAGTATATCGTTTTGCTACAAAGAAAGAACATGCTTCATATTATCAAAAATTAATAGATACACCAACAGCTGCTTCACTCTCACAAGCTGCCCTCGAAACTTTAGCGATTGTTGCATATCGCCAACCAATCACAAGGACTGAAATGGAAGAGATTAGAGGAGTTAAAACCGATAAGGCGTTACAAACGTTGGTTTCACATTTACTTATAAAAGAAATGGGAAGAGCAGAAGGACCAGGGCGTCCTATTTTATACGGAACAACAAAAGAATTTTTGGACACATTTGGATTGAAAACATTAGATGATTTACCACTGCTTTCTGAAGAGAATGAACAAATGAATGAAGCAGATTTATTCTTCGGTTCCTTACAAGAGATATCGAAATAAAAGCTTAGCATTTTGCTAAGCTTTTTTTGTATATCAATTATTTACAGTGCCATACTAAATGAAAAAAGGAGACGAGTTATGAGAGGTATGCGGATTATTTTATTATTAGTTTCTGTTTTATTATGTTTTTCTTTAAATAGCGCATCAGCTAAAAGGTATATGATGTCCATTCATACTACGTCTCCTTTACATATGCATCGGCAACATCTTAGTAAAATGAAAGTGAGCTTTTTAAAAGTGGGGCAAGGTGACGCAACACTTATTATAATGCCAAATGGACAAACAATGTTAATTGATGGAGGACCTTATGAAGCAGGAGAGGTTATTATTCAGAAATTAATTGAGAAAGGGATTAATCATTTAGATGTAATTGTCAGTACGCATCCCGATATGGATCACATAGGGGGGTTAATTCCAATTGTAGAGCAAATGCCGGTATCGCTTATATTAGATAGCGGAAAAACATATAGTTCTCTTACTTATCATACGTATCGGAATAATATTAAAAAAAGAGGGATACCTTTCGTTTCAGTAAAGGAAGGACAATATATACCGCTGGATCCACATGTTTCTATACAAGTATTAAACAACGGGAAATCAAAAGATGAAAATAATGAATCCTCAATTGTTTTAAAGGTGCGATATGGAAAAGCGGATTTTTTATTAATGGGTGACGCGGATGTACGGACAGAACATGAAATATTAAAACAATTTGATGTCCATGCAGATGTGTTAAAAGTGGGGCATCACGGCTCATATACTTCAACAAGTGAAACGTTTATAAAAAAAGTGGAACCGCAGTTTGCTATTTTGTCGTACGGGAGTAGTAATCCGTATGGACATCCTCACCAAAGTGTAGTGAAACGCTTAAAAAGGCACGGTATAATGGTATATAGAACGAATAAACGTACAGTAGAAATGGAAACAGATGGTGAACATATTATGTTAGAATCTAGCGGGTTAATGCCATTATTGAAGTGATTTCTAGATTAGGGGGCGATACTGTCCCTTTTTGGAAAAATGAATAATATATATTATAATTATAAGAGACGTAAGAAATTTCCTTTTCTGTTGAATAAAAAGGAAATTTCATTAGAATGTATAGACAACTACTCGTGCGTATATTAAGATGGAACTAGGCGAATAAGGTAATAATAACAAGTAGGTAATTCATGGGAAAGGATCGATGAAAATGAAAACGCAAATTGTCATCAATGCCAAAATTTACACAGGTCAAGAAATAGTGGAAAACGGATTTATTCGTTACGCAGAAACCATTAAAGAAATTGGTTTGATGGCTCAATATGTACCACAAGAAAATGAAACTGTTTTTGATGCTACAGGGAAGATTGTAATTCCAGGTATGATCGATGTTCATATTCATGGTGGATACGATATTGATGCGATGGATGCAAATAGCGATGGGTTAGTAACTCTAGGTAAAGAAATGTTAAAAGAAGGGGTTACAACTTACTTCCCAACAACAATGACACAAGCTCCAGAGGCAATTGAAGCAGCGTTAACTGCTGCAAAAGAAGCAAAAGAAAAAGGAGCGCATTTCGAATATATTCACTTAGAAGGACCTTATGTTTCAAAGAAACGTGCAGGTGCACAACCACTTGAACATATCGTTCCTGCAAATATTGAGCAATTTAAACAATGGCAAGAAGCAAGTGGGAATTTAATTAAATTAGTAACATATGCACCAGAAGAAGAGGGAGCGTTAGAGTTTGAACAATATCTTGCTGAAACTGGTGTAGTTGGCACAATGGGGCATACAGATGCAATTGATGCGCAACTAAAAAATAGAAAGATTACACATGCGACACATTTATACAATCAAATGCGTGGATTACATCACCGTGAACCAGGAGTTGTTGGTCATGTGTTATTAAATCCAGATGTAATGGTTGAAGTAATTACAGATGGCATTCATATTCACCCTGATATGGTGAAATTAGCATATAAGTTAAAAGGACCAAAAAAAGTAAGTGTTATCACTGACGCAATGCGTGCAAAGGGTCTTGAAGATGGATTATATGAGCTTGGCGGACAGCCAGTACATGTAAAAGATGGTAGTGCTCGATTAGAAGATGGAACATTAGCTGGTAGTATTTTAAAAATGGATCAAGCTTTCCGAAATGTAATTGAATTTACAGGTTGTTCAATCGAAGATGCAGTACTGATGACATCAGTTAACCAAGCAGAAGAGTTTGGATTAAATAATAAAGGTGCATTAGCGGTAGGAAAAGATGCAGACTTTGTTGTGATGAATGAAGATTTACATGTATATGATACGGTTCGTTTAGGAATTCATATGAAGGAAGGGAAGTAATTAAATGAATATTCTTGTTGTAAAAACTCCAGAAGAACTAGCAGAAGCAGGTTATAAATTAATTGAAGAAGTTGTAAAAACAAAAGAAAATCCAACGTTAGGAATGGCTACAGGAAGCTCTCCATTAGGTATTTATGCAGAAATGCGAAAAAATAAACTTGATACAAGCCGTGTAACCACTGTAAACTTAGATGAGTACGTAAATTTACCACATGAAGATAAAAACAGCTATCACTATTTCATGCAAGAACAGTTGTTTGATCATCTTCCATTTAAACAAACTTATGTACCAAACGGGATGGCAAGTGATTTAGAGGAAGAATGCAAACGTTACGAGAGCATTCTAGCTGCTAACCCAGTTGACCTACAGATTCTTGGAATCGGTGAAAACGGTCACATCGGATTTAATGAGCCAGGAACACCGTTTAATTCTCCAACAAACATTGTTGAATTAACAGAATCTACACGCCAAGCAAACCTTCGCTTCTTCGAAAAAGAAGAAGATGTGCCAACTCATGCGATTACAATGGGAATTGGAAGCATTATGAAAGCGAAACAAGTTCTACTAGTTGCTATGGGTTCTAAAAAGGCAGAAGCTGTTAAAGAATTATTGCAAGGTGAATATAGTGAAGAGTGTCCGGCTACAGTTTTACAACGTCATCCGAATGTAACCGTAATCGCTGATCAAGAAGCTCTATCTTTATGCAGTGAGGCGATTGCTGATGAACATCGACAAGTATTCACCATTTCCGATCTATTATCAGATTCAAGAGTGGGTGAAACAGCTAATTGAGGACGGCGAATGGAAGCCGGGAGATAAAATCCCATCTGAGAATGAACTTTGTGATAAGTTCGAAGTGAGTCGAATGACAATCAGACAGGCGATTAATAATTTAGTGGAACAAGGCTATTTATATCGGAAGCGTGGAATTGGAACATTTGTCCAACTTCCGAAAGTGGAACAAAAATTGCAAGGAATGACGGGATTCACAGAAGACATGATTTCTCGTGGGATGAACCCAAGTAGTCAATTACTTAGTTTCCGCCTAGTTCCAGCTACTGCGAAAATAGCAGACCGGTTGAGAATACAGGAGGGGGAATCGGTTTATGAAGTGAGGCGTATTCGCTTAGCTGATGATGAACCGATTGCTTTTGAGACGACATATTTGTCGCCAGCTCTTGTAAAAGATATTAACGAAGAGATATTGCAACAATCTTTATATGAACATTTAGAGAAAAAACTGGGCTTTAAACTTGTTAGCGCTACTCAGTCAATTGAAGCTTCCGTTGCGACGGAAAATGAAGCTGAACATCTGCATATTCCTAAAAAGGCGCCTGTACTTGTAATGCGTCAATGGTCATATTCAGAAGGTGAGATACCGCTAGAGTATGTGAAATGTATTTATCGTGGAGATCGTTATAAATTTATTACGAATATCGCACGTAACAAATAGTATATTTCAGTTTGTGAAGTACAGTGGAATTGAAAATGGTTAACATGTAAAGAAATAAAAATACGACTCATCCTTATAAGGAATGAGTCGTATTTTTATTATGAGCAATTACGTGGTTAACAGCATCTTTGACGTGATTTACTACATAGTGAGCGTGATTTTTTACTGCATCATCTGCTTGTGACATAGCAAAACTGTGAGGAGTTAAAGAAAACATAGGAATATCATTGTAAGAATCCCCTATACAAGCAATTTCCTCAGGTTTTATTTGAAACTCATTTAATAAAACAGAAATGGCAGAGCCTTTACTAACATTCGGTGGCATTACATCTAAACATTGTTCTGCTGAGATGAAAGTACTAACTTTCCCGTGGAATTTTTCATCAATTTTTTTCTGAAGGAGTTGCAAGCTCTCCTTTGTTCCACCGACAGAAATTTTATTTGGGAAAATTGTATCATCAATCTTCTGTAGTAAGTTTGGTTCTTCAACAGAAGTCATAGTTACTTGTTGTTCAAGTTCTTGAATAAAAGGTGTTTTCTCTTCAATGTAATAATTATGCTCATCACTTACATAACGGAAATAAGGATCTTCATTCGTCATAGCTAACAAATCGGGAAGTATGCTGGAATCAAAAGTTGCAGATAATAGTTGTTTATTTTCATGTGTATATACAAAAACACCATTTACACTAATGCGATGAAAATTTGTATTTACAGCTTTCATTAAGTCTGCAATTTCATTATCAAGTCTTCCGGAAGCGAAGCAAAGAATAACATTTTGTTCGGCAAGGCTGCGTAGTGCCGCAACATCTTGTTCATCAATAAGACCTCCGTGTTGCATCATTGTACCATCGATATCACTTACAAACATTTTAATCATGCTGTTATCTCCTTTCTATGTACAGTTGCTCTTACATTATACGCATCATATATAAACATGTCTAAAAAATGAATTTTTATTAAATGGCAGATGTTTTACATTGACGACAAAGAAGAATATTCTGTAACATGAAAGTAGGCTATTTAAGTACGAGGGTGGTGTTATATGAATAATTATCTAGAAATTAAAAAAGTTTTAAATAATAATGTCATCATTGCTAGCCATCCTGAACACGAGGAAGTAGTAGTGATTGGAAAAGGAATTGGATTTGGGAAAAAAGCGAAAGATGTATTGGAGCAAGAACAAATCGAAAAAATGTTTGTCTTAAAAAATGAACGTGATCGTGAACAATATAAATTATTAGTGCCGCATATTAGTGAAAAATTAATTGAATTGATGAACGATATTATGCTGTACATTCAAGAAAAAGCGAAATCTCCACTAAATGAACATATTCATATTGCGTTAACGGATCATATTTCATTTGCGATTAAAAGGTTAAAACAAGGACTTACAATTGATAACCCTTTTTTAGTTGAAACAAAAATGCTCTATCCAGAGGAATATGCAATTGCGGAAGGTGTTGTACAACTTTTAAATTCTCGTTTGCAAATTACATTGCCAGAAGGAGAAATTGGTTTTATTGCACTTCACATTTACAGTTCGCTTACAAATTCTGATTTATCTTCAGTTAATCAAAACTCCCGTCTCATTGCACAACTTGTATCTTTAATTGAGACAAACTTACAAATTACATTAGACCAAGAGAGCATTCATTATTTACGCCTTATTCGTCATCTTCAATATGCTATTGAGAGGGTGAAAAAAGGAGAAAAAGTAGAAGAATCGCAAAGTTTTGCTGATTTATTAAAGGCGGAGTATCCAGTTTGCTATAACTTGGCTTGGAAGCTAGTTAAGGTCATGCAAAAAGAGTTGCAACTACCTGTATATGAAGCTGAAAGTATTTATTTAACGATGCACTTGCAACGCTTAGTGAAGGCAGAGCATGTGTAAAAAGTCATATATTTTTGTCTAAAATGAAAACGTTAAAAAAAATGATTGAATCGCTTACAATAGTTATGTATAATAACTATTGCAAAGTTATACAAATTTCGACAAACACATTAAGGTGAGTAACGAAAACGTTTGCCTTAATTATAGTGAACTTATACGTAAACCTATTTTTGACACGTGTTACTGATTCGATCAGGCATGAGTGGAGAAAAGTAAGGAATGTAAGCTAGAGAAAGGGATATACTACCCTTTGTATAGCTATCGTTCTATCTTTTTTTCCTCATGTCTTTTTGGCGTTTGTCGGAAGGTATCAATATAGATAAGAGAGGAAGGGTTTCCATGTTTAAGAAGATCTTTGGTGTTCTTCAAAAAGTCGGAAAAGCGTTAATGCTTCCAGTAGCGATTTTACCGGCGGCAGGTATTTTACTTGGATTTGGTAATGCATTTCAAAATCCACAGTTAACAAATGTTATTCCTGCTTTAAAAGCAGATTGGTTCGTAATGGTTGCAAAAATTATGGAACAATCTGGTGATATTATTTTCGCTAACCTTGCATTATTATTCGCAGTTGGGGTAGCAATTGGTTTAGCTGGTGGAGACGGAGTAGCTGGTTTAGCAGCATTCGTCGGCTACTTAATTATGAACAAAACGATGAGTGTGTTCTTAGAAGTAGATAAGCTAGTGAAAGTAACAAGTTCTGGAGCAGACCCAGTAAAAATTGGATTTGCAGATCCAGCGTATGCAAACGTATTAGGTATTCCAACGCTACAAACAGGAGTATTTGGTGGTATTATCGTCGGTATAGTAGCGGCATATTGCTATAATAAATACTTCAACATTGAATTACCATCATACTTAGGTTTCTTTGCAGGTAAGCGCTTCGTACCGATCGCAACTGCAACATTCTCTTTAATAGTAGGTATTATCATGTGCTTCATTTGGCCATACATTCAAGGTGGCTTAAACACGTTCTCACATCAAATGATTGATGCAAATAGAACAATCGCAGCATTTATATTCGGTTTAATTGAACGTTCATTAATTCCATTTGGATTACATCACATTTTCTATTCACCGTTCTGGTTCGAATTCGGTCAGTATACAAATGCAGCTGGCGAATTAATCCGTGGTGACCAAAAAATCTTTATGGCACAGTTAAAAGACGGTGTAGAATTAACAGCAGGTACATTTACAACTGGTAAGTATCCGTTCATGATGTTTGGTCTTCCAGCAGCAGCTTTAGCAATGTACCATGAAGCACGTCCAGAAAATAAAAAATTAGCAGCAGGTATTTTAGGTTCTGCAGCATTAACATCTTTCTTAACAGGTATTACAGAGCCACTTGAATTTTCATTCTTATTCGTAGCGCCAGTATTATTCGGAATTCACGCTGTATTTGCTGGTCTATCATTTATGACAATGCAAATTTTAGGTGTTAAAATTGGTATGACATTCTCTGGTGGTTTAATTGACTTCCTATTATTCGGTGTATTACCAGGCCGCACAGCATGGTGGTGGGTAATTATTGTTGGTCTTGTACTAGCAGTTATTTACTACTTCGGATTCCGCTTTGCAATTCGCAAATGGAATCTAAAAACACCTGGTCGTGAAGTGGCAAATGCAAATGACGGCGCAGGAAAAGCAGAAGCAGGCGAACTTCCTCGTGAAGTATTAGTAGCACTTGGTGGTAAAGAAAACATTGCTTCTTTAGATGCTTGTATTACTCGTTTACGTGTTCAAGTTAACGAACAAAAGAATGTAAACAAAGACCGCTTAAAAGAACTTGGAGCAGCTGGTGTACTTGAAGTTGGAAATAACATTCAAGCTATTTTCGGGCCGAAATCTGACACATTAAAATCACAAATTCATGATATTATGTCAGGGCGTACACCTCATGTTGAAAAAGAAGAACCTGTAAAAGTGGAAGAAACTCCTCAAAAAGTTGATGAAAATGAAACAATTGTATCACCAATCGAAGGAAAAATCTTACCAATTACAGAAGTACCTGACCAAGTATTCTCAGGAAAAATGATGGGAGACGGATTTGCAATTGAACCAACTGAAGGAACAGTAGTTTCTCCAGTGAACGGTGAGATTGTCAATGTATTCCCTACAAAACATGCGATTGGCATTCAATCTGAAGGCGGAAAAGAAATTTTAATCCACTTCGGTATTGATACTGTAAAATTAAATGGTGAAGGTTTTGAAGCGCTTGTAGCACAAGGCGACAAGGTGAAACAAGGCCAACCACTATTAAAAGTAGATCTTGCATTTGTAAAAGAAAATGCACCATCTATCATTACACCAATTGTCTTTACAAACTTACAACAAGGGCAACAAGTCGAATTGAAAAAAGATGGAAATGTTAAGAAGGGCGAAACCGCTATTATTGACATTCAGTAGGAATTTGACGCAAAATGTTTATAATTATAATAGGCGATGTGGTTGACCGAACATCGCCTATTATATACAATAGATGGTGTAGTACTCACGTCTATACAACTAAAAAATACTGTAATTTAAAGGAGATAAATTATCATGGAAAAAATCTTTAAAGTAACTAGCGACTCAGGAATTCATGCTCGTCCAGCAACTCTACTTGTAAACACTGCAAGCAAATTCGGTTCTGACATTAACTTAGAGTATAACGGAAAGAACGTTAACTTAAAATCAATCATGGGCGTTATGTCTTTAGGCATTCAACAAAACGCAGAAATTAAAATCACTGCAAATGGTGATGATGCAGCTCAAGCACTAGCAGCTATCGAAGAAACTATGAAAAATGAAGGATTAGGAGAATAATGACTCTTAACATTCAAGGGATCGCTGCATCAAGTGGGATTGCTATTGCAAAGGCTTTCAGACTTGAAAATCCTGAATTTAACATCGAAAAGAAATCAATTACAAACGAAGCTGCAGAAATTGCACGCTTAGACGCTGCGCTTGAGAAAGCAAAAACTGAATTAGAAGCTATTAAGGACCACGCATTTGCTGAACTAGGTGCTGACAAAGCTGCGATCTTTGAAGCACATTTATTAGTGTTAAATGATCCAGAACTAGTAAACCCAGTAAAAGATAAAGTAAATAGCGAAAAAGTAAATGCTGAATTTGCAATGGATGAAGTTGCATCAATGTTTATTTCTATGTTTGAAAACATGGATAACGAATATATGAAAGAACGTGCTGCGGACATTCGTGACGTAACAAAACGCGTTCTTGCACATTTACTAGGAATTAACTTCTCAAATCCTGGTACAATTTCTGAAGAGGTAATCATCATTGCTGAAGATTTAACACCATCTGATACAGCTCAGTTAAACCGTAAGTATGCAAAAGGTTTCACTACTGATATCGGTGGACGTACATCTCACTCTGCAATTATGGCTCGTTCTATGGAAATTCCAGCTGTTGTTGGTACGAAAGTTGTTATGGAGAAAATCCAAAACGGCGATATCGTTATCATTGACGGTTTAGATGGAGAAGTAATTGTAAATCCATCAGAAGAAACTCTTCGTTCGTTTGAAGAAAAGAAAGCGAAATTTGAAGAGCAAAAAGCTGAATGGGCTAAATTAAAAGACCAAGCTACTGTAACAAGTGACGGACATCACGTTGAGCTTGTTGCAAATATCGGAACACCAAATGATGTACAAGGTATTATCGATAATGGCGGAGAAGGCGTTGGCTTATACCGTACAGAATTCTTATACATGGGCCGTGATAATCTTCCAACAGAAGAAGAGCAGTTCGAAGCGTATAAAGCAGTTCTTGAAGGTGTAAAAGAAGGTCAACCAGTCGTTGTTCGTACACTTGACATCGGTGGAGATAAAGAGCTTCCATACTTACATTTACCAAAAGAAATGAACCCATTCTTAGGATACCGTGCAATTCGCTTATGTCTTGATGAGCAAGATGTGTTCCGTACACAACTTCGTGCATTACTTCGTGCTAGCGTATACGGTAACTTAAAAATTATGTTCCCAATGATTGCAACTCTTGATGAGTTCCGTCAAGCGAAAGCGATTTTATTAGAAGAGAAAGCGAAACTTGTAGAAGCGGGTACAACTGTTTCTGATTCTATTGAAGTTGGTATGATGGTTGAAATCCCAGCTTCAGCAGTATTAGCAGATCAATTCGCGAAAGAAGTTGACTTCTTCTCTATCGGAACAAATGATTTAATCCAATACACAATGGCTGCAGACCGTATGAACGAACAAGTATCTTACTTATACCAACCATATAACCCATCTATTTTACGTCTTGTAAAAATGGTTATCGATGCTGCTCATAAAGAAGGCAAATGGGCTGGTATGTGTGGTGAGATGGCGGGCGATTCACTTGCTATCCCATTATTATTAGGATTAGGTTTAGATGAGTTCAGTATGAGTGCAACATCTATTCTTCCTGCAAGAACACAGCTAAGCAAGTTGTCAAAAGCAGAAATGGAAACATTAGCAGAAAAAGCATTAATGATGTCAACTGCTGAAGAAGTTGTTGAACTAGTTAAAAGCATATAAACAATAAAAAAACCTGAGCCGATTTGAAATCGGTCTCAGGTTTTTTCTATGAGAAAAGTAAATCTTATTTGCTTACTATTGAGGATAAGAGACAGAATTAGATAGCGATTGCAACGATATCAGTTGGGCATACACGTAAAATACCAGTAAAAGTATTTCGATTTTGATTGTTCTTATCGTCTTTATTGTTATCTTTGTCGTCTTTGTTATTACGAGCTAAAGCAGAGAAAAGAGCAACACCGTTAGCGAAACCTTCAAAAATTACATTATTGAAAGTGCCATTACCTCTAATGCTTAAAAGAGAAAGCTCTGTTCCAACTGAAATGCTAGCAAGTACGTTACATACAGCTGGTTGTTGTGGTCTAACTACTTCTCTCTCTTTCTCGCGATGTTCGCGATGGTCACACTCTCTTTCACGATGATGACAGTCTCTAAAGTTATCACAGCATCCAAATGATCCAAACATAATCCTCATCACCCCCTTCACACTTATAATCTATGTAAGTTCGGTAGTTAGTGACTGGACAGAGAGTGGAATTTTTTCTAGGGGATTTTCTCATTTTAAATGACTAGCTGGGTGTTTAGTATGGAATGATGTTTAAAATAGGAGGAATATAACAAAAAAATGTAAAAACCACCGAAATAAATGAAATGGGTAGCCTTTACACTTTTTTACTTTTATATAAAACGATGATATATACAGGAAGAGCTAGGAGTAGTGGCACAATGGATCGTGCAGTATGTTTTTCTGATTCTAATTGGAATGCTTCTTCTTTTGGAAATTGTAAAATGGAGATGTTTGCGGCATCACCAATAAAATATAGAAGCAGTACAGTTACTATGTAACATAAAAGTGCGATAAAGCTTCCGTATGAACTCAATGAAAATCCCTCTCTTGTTATCTATTTGTTATCATTGTATCACAATTGTAACAAAAATACACGGGTATATTTCAACACCTTAACAAAATTCGACACGAAACGTCACGTTTATTTATGAGGAGGGAATAGAATATACTTTTCCATAAGTATAAATGTCGAATGATTTGTAGTAATATTACAAAAGTATGACAGGAAATAAAAAAACGAAGGCAACGTAGTTACCTTCGTTTTTTATTATTTTGCCCACTCACTCACTTGCTCTACGCTCATGCGAGGTGCAGGGTGGCCTTTTAAAGTTGATTCACCAATTGTAATAAGCATAATTGGAACGTAACGAGATGAAACGTTAAATTCGTCTGTCAGTGCTTGTGGATTGAAGCCACCAATAGCACAAGTATCCCAACCAGTTGCTTTAGCTGCAAGCATAAGTTGCATTGCTGCTAAAGATGCATTTGAAAAGGCAGCATCTCTTGGGAATTGTTCACGAGCATATGCAGATTCAATATTTTTAGCTAAGCGTTCTTTTGCTTCTTCTTTCATAAATCCTTGTTCTACAATTGGACCATATACCGGCTCAACATTTTTATAAGCTTCTAAATCGCCTAAAATAGCGACTACTGCAGAAGCATCAAGAATTTGTTGTTGGTTATAAGCTATTGGGTGTAATCGTTTTTGTACATCTTCACCTTGAAAAACAAGGAATTTCCAGTGTTGTAAGTTCCAAGCGGAAGGTGCTTGTGCTGCGGCTTTTAAAATCTCATGTAATTCTGTAGATGAGATTTCTTTATTTGGGTTGAATGCACGTGTAGATGTGCGTTCATATAGAACATCAAAAAAGTTGTCGTTTGTCATTGTATATCCTCCAAATTGTATATCGAATTATCTTCAAAAAAATAATATACACTACTTACATTTTGTAAGTTATCGAATTTAAGAATATAATATCTTTATTTTAATTGTCAAGTTTTAAAAATTAGCTAGGGCATTCATACAAACGATACAATTCCTACAATCATACACTAAAAAAGGAATTTATAGAGTGAAAAGCGAAGATAACATTCTCAATTAGCTTGTTAATATGTATCTCTCACAAATTAAAGTTTATTGGAGACCAGTCTTTTAAAAAAGTTTGTGAGGAATTCAGTAGAACAAGATATATGAAGTGAGTGAAGACTAGTGATGAACATACTACATTTTTTATTAGAGAATACGGTTTTCCAAAATGTGTTACAAGATCTGCAGTTAAATGTCCTTTATATAGAAAATGGATGTAAGCATCAACAAACGGTAGAAAATATCCATCCCAAATGTATGTTTATAGCAAATAGTTTTGAAGAGGGCGAACTATTATTTCAAAGAACGAAACCACACATTATCATTACGTATGTAACAGATTATTCTCAAATAAAATATATAAAGAATATGTATACTCCGCACAGTACATTCATTGTCATTTGGGATCAACAAATAACAAAAGAATTCACAGATGTACTTGCATTAGGAATACGTAATATTGTAATAGCTCCTGTAACTCCGCAAGCAGTGTTAGAGGAAGTGAATAAGAGTTTGTATCAACTTTCTTTAGTAAGGCAAGTTAGTTTGCAGCAGGAATTGCTTCAAACGATGTTTGATTTTCAAAATGATCTATTATTTATAGTAGAAGATGATGAAATAGTTGATTGTAATACAAATTTTTTAGCTTTTTTCGGATATGAAAATTTGTTTGCCTATCGTGAGCAACATTTAGTATTTGCTGAACATTTTATTAGAGAAAATGGATACTACTCGACGACGCATGATATAACATGGCTAGACGATACTTTATCTAGTGGTAGAAGAATTAAGATGTTAAATTATGAAGGGGCAGTATCTACTTTTCTATTACGTGCGACACCATTGCCAGAAGATTTATCAAGATTTATTGTAAAGTGCACGGAAATTACAGAATTAGATGAAATCTATCAAGAACAAGAAAGACTTGCTATGATAGATTCATTGACAGAGATTTATAATCGTTTAAAGTTTCAACAAATACTAGAGGTAGAATGGGAAAAGGTAATACGTAGTGATGAGAAAATAGCAATCATTTTATTTGATATAGATAATTTTAAAACAGTTAATGACACATATGGTCATGATTTTGGCGATTTAGCATTAATACAACTTGCAGAGCTTATGAAATCTAAAGTGGAGCAGCAACATGTATTTGCAAGATGGGGAGGAGAAGAATTCATTATATTAGTGACAAATACAGTAGAAAAGGAAGCATTTCAAGTTGCGGAGTCATTACGATTCTTTATTGAAACAAAGCAATTTACTGGAATTTCGAAGTTAACAGCTAGCTTTGGAGTTGCGTTATATGAACAAGGAACTACAAGAGAAGAATTAATGCAACGAGCGGACATTGCATTATATGAAGCGAAAAAAAATGGAAAGAATCAAGTATGTGTGTATAGAAAAGAAAAAATGTAATTTTTCGCAACAAATTGTTGCGATTTTTTTTTATTGTTTGATAATAGAATAGGGGGGATAATTTTTAGCGAAGGAATTATGGAGGATCAATATGATAAAAAAAGTAATGGTGATGGCTTCACTGTCTGCTATAGTTGGCAGCGGAGTATACTATTTTCTTGTTAGCCCCAATATAAAGGAAAACACTGTATTAACAACTAAAGTGAATCCTACTATTGAATCGGAAGTACAAGGGAATATAGAAGAAAAAGAAGAGCAACAAATTGATTATGCTAGTATATCTCAAAAATTAGATCAATATTTAGTCGGAAAGCAATTTAATGGAACAGTTTTGGTAACAGATAAAGAGCGTGTTATATTGAATAAAGGATATGGGTATGCTGATGTTCAAAATAAAATAGAAAATACCCCTCAAACAAAATATCGTATCGGTTCTATTACGAAAACAGTTGTTGCCACATCTATTTTACAGTTGCAAGAACAAGGTAAATTGAATATTCAAGATAATGTAAATAAATATATTCCTTCATTTCCGGAGAATAAAAATATTACACTATATCATTTATTAACGCATACCTCTGGTTTACCTGAACATGCGAAAGGAAATGTGAATGCTGCTTCCCGTTTACAGTTAATTAATTGGATTGGACGTCAAAATTTAGAATTTCCTGCAGGAACAGGTTGGAGATATACAGATTATAATTATATGGTTCTTGCTTATATAATAGAACATATATCGAAAAAACCTTTAGGAGATTACATAAAAGAAAACATATTTGTAAAAGCAGATATGCATGAATCCGGTATGGGAAATATGGTACCTGGAGATAAAAATTTTACAAAGGGTTATGTGAAAAAAGATAAAGAGCTTGTACCAGCGCAGAAGTTAGGCATGGATTGGCTATATGGTTGTGGTGAGATGTATACGACAGTTGGAGATATGAAGAAGTTAGACGAAGCAATTATAAATGGAAAACTTCTTTCTGAACAAAGTATACAAGCAATGTTTTCACCTTCAGCAGAACGGAAATATGCATTTAGTTTTTATATATATCCAGATTATTTTCATAATCATGGTGTATTATCTGGTTGGAACACTTTCAATAATTTTAATAAAGAAAAAGGAATTTTTGTTATGTTATTTTCAAATGTGAAAAATAGTATGGATGATGACTTTAATAAAGAGTTCCGAAAGATGGTAAATGATTTATTAGAACAAAGGGGATGAGAAAATGGAACATAAAACTGTATCAATAGGTTTCATTGGTATTGGCGTAATGGGAAAAAGTATGGTTTATCACTTAATGCAAGATGGTCATAAAGTATATGTATATAATAGAACGAAAGCAAAAACAGATTCTTTAGTGCAAGCTGGTGCAAATTGGTGTAATACGCCAAAAGAGTTAGTGAAGCAAGTTGATATTGTAATGACAATGGTTGGATATCCACATGATGTAGAAGAAGTGTATTTTGGTATAGAAGGAATTATAGAACATGCAAAAGAAGGTACGATAGCAATTGACTTTACGACATCTACACCTACTTTAGCAAAACGTATTAATGAAGTTGCAAAAAGCAAAAAAATATATACGTTAGATGCACCTGTCTCAGGAGGAGATGTTGGCGCGAAAGAAGCAAAACTCACAATTATGGTAGGTGGAGAGAAAGAAATATATGATAGATGCTTACCTTTACTTGAAAAGTTAGGAACAAACATTCAATTACAAGGACCAGCTGGGAGTGGACAACATACAAAAATGTGCAATCAAATTGCCATTGCTTCCAATATGATTGGAGTATGTGAAGCTGTTGCTTACGCGAAGAAGGCTGGACTGAATCCAGATAAAGTGTTAGAGAGTATTTCAACAGGAGCAGCAGGTAGCTGGTCATTAAGTAATTTAGCTCCTCGAATGTTAAAAGGAGACTTTGAGCCAGGATTTTATGTAAAGCATTTTATGAAAGATATGAAAATTGCTTTAGAGGAAGCAGAAAAATTACAATTACCAGTCCCAGGCTTAAGTTTGGCGAAAGAATTGTATGAAGAGTTAATTAAGGATGGCGAAGAAAATAGTGGAACACAAGTATTATATAAAAAATATATAAGGGGGTAAACGAGGTGGACCTTCAAAAGTTTGATGAGATGATTGATACTGTACAGCGAGCTACTTGTATGCAAATTAATGAAAGACAAAAAGAAGCTTTTAAACAAAAATATGATTTTGAACCAGAATTTGAATATGGAAGAGATGAGAAGGGGCATTATGTAATTCGAACCTCAAAAAAGATGTTAGAAGAAATGGAGTTTTATTTAGCATTGAAATATGATCGTGATGGAGTGGATCTTTATATGCAAGCTGAGATTGACGGCATATTTTATGTATCTATTAGCTATGGTGAAGATGCCCTACATCTACAAGAATTGTTTCAATTTCTAGAAGAAAATAAATAAAAGTCCTCAAATGAGGACTTTTATTTATTTAGTCATCTTTAATTTTTATAATTATAAGTTAGAAGCCCGGCGGCATCGTTCAACCGGGAACGGGATAATTTGTGCGATGTGATTAGGGCCAAATTGTTTTGTACGAGCATGGCGTATTATATAAAAAGCACACAGAATTGAAACAGGAATAGCGCCGAATAAACCAAATAATAAAGCGCTTACACAAGATGCGACAAATCCTAAAACACCAATTTCTAACTCTTCCATAATAGCTCCTAAAATAACAGGAAATGCTCCACATGTAACTCCAAGTATAAGTGCGATAAGTAAGCTCATGATTATCCCCCTCTGTTTGCGATATTATTTTCCTTCTTAGTTAATTGTAGTATATCACATATAAAACAGAATTTTCAGAAAAAATTCAAAAAATGTTCAAAAAATGCACTTGAAAAATCAAGGTGTTAAACTTGTGATGAAATGGTACTTTCAAGTAAATAAAAAATCAGGCTTATTTCAAAATGAAATAAGCCTGTTCCATAGGAGGATGTATATATGTAGAGTGAATAAAAGTTTGGAAAAGGGGGTCCAAGTCCTTTTATTCAACTAACTACCTTAATAGATTGGAACCCAGCCTTCAGTTGTCACAAAAATACGAATAGCTACAACTTGGCGATCATCTTGCAAGGTAAAATAATGTCTTGCATTTTCAGGAACAGATATTAAATCGCCTGGCTCAAGTTCAACATCAAAGAATTTCCCATCTTTACCTTCAATAGCGAAAATGCCATGACCACTGACGATAAAACGAACTTCGTCATCTGTATGATGGTGTTCCTTTTGGAAATTAATTAATAATTCGTCAAGGTTAGGGGTGCTATTTGAAAGTGAAATTACATCATGTGCTTTATAACCACGGCGTGCTGAAACATCAGCGATTTCTTTTGAAAACACAGCTAATATTTCAGCTTTGTTTTCATCTGTTAAAGAATAATTTTCATTTAAATGAGTAGGAAGTTTAGAAATATTCCATTTCTCATATAAAACGCCTTCCTCTTGTAGAAATTTAGATACTTCCACTTCATTTTCAATACGAGTATTTACTTCATGAATACGAATTTGCGCCATTAGAAACGCCTCCTTGAATTGATAATAGTTTTATATGAAATTGGAATAAAAACTCATAAGCTTCTAATCTCTTCTTTGCATCAAAGCTATCTCGACCCCATACGGTAATACCGTGGTTACGGATTAATACTGCACCCGAATCTCCTTGTATATGCTTTCGGAAGTTTTCTCCAAGCGTTGGGATATGGGCATGGTTTTCAATAATAGGAATTTGAATTGTTGCACCTTCTTCCCAAATATCGAGAGCTTTAATAATTTCTTGATTTTGAAGGGTGACTGCATCACTATATAAATTTGTGATGACATTATTATCAGTTGTATGAACATGAAGTACGCACCCGGCATTCGTATTGTTATAAATGTGTGTATGCAATATTGTTTCTGCTGAAGGGCGTAATTCAGTCTCTAAAACGGGAACTCCTACATGATCTACTAATAGAAAATCATCTGGAGTGGTTTTTGTTTTATCTTTACCGCTTGCTGTAATAAGAAAAGTAAGTGGTTCATGGCTAACCTTTATAGAAATATTACCACTTGTTGCTGGAAACCAATTTCGTGTTGTTAACTCTTTTTTTAACTCGCTTAAGTCATACCATTGACGAAAAAGTTGTTTCATGCCTTCACCTCCAACAAAAGTTTTAATTCAGCTTGCACATCTTGAAATGTTTCAAACGGTGTATAAGCAATATGATTTTCTTCACACTTTGTAATAAGAAAATCGCGAGCGAATACTTTATCAGCTTGTTTCGCGGCTTGTAAATCGGTAATAGAATCTCCAATTACAATATGAAAGTCATTTGTATCACTTAATTTACGGATTAATGATGATTTACATAATCCGCAATGATTTTGACAATGATCATCACAAGAATGAGGCCATTTAACTGTAATAAACTCTGCTGAAAAGTCTGTTTCATTACAATAAATTTGCTCTTTTGGAATGATTCCTTGTAAGAGTGGATAGACGAAGAAATCCATTCCACCTGATATCACGTAAAAAGAAATGTTATTTTTCTTTACGAATTGTATAAACTCATGAAAACCACTACGGATTTCAGCAGTTTCTATTAAAAATTGAATAATATCATCGTGCAGATTAGTAGGTATGAATTGAAATAATTGAGAAACACCTTCTTGAATGGATAGTTCTTGTGATAAAATTTTATTCTTTACTTCTTCGGCTTCTGGTGGTGCGAATTTTTCCATAATGGACATAATGTTATCATTATTTGTAATCGTGCCATCGAAATCACAAAATACTTGAATACTCATAATTTCACCTCATAAGAGGGATTTCCCCATATTTGTAGTGCACTATGCAAATTTATGTCGTCTACTTCATGGAGTGGTTTATTTTGCAAAGTAGCATCAATTGCAGTACGGAAAGCTTTACCGCCGCCTTGCGCTCCATTTGGATGTCCGTGTATCCCGCCGCCAGCATTAATAACAACATCTTTACCGAAATCTCGTACAATAAAGGGAACGAAACCAGGATGAATACCAGCAGACGGAACAGAAAAGCTCTTCTTGAAAAATGCATCGTCTTCAGTTAAATATTTTGAGATAGCAAGAGCCTCCTCTTTTTCTAGCGCAACACTTCCGTATGGAGATGGGAATAATGAAAAGTCAGCCCCAGCATAACGTAGTAGCTTTCCAAGTAATAATGGTGATGAAACTCCATATAACTTGGATGCTGAATAAGCACCACTTACAGCAGGATGTGCCATAATAGGAACTGGGATTTCATCATCTTCTGCAAGTGATTGTAGTACATCTAGTCCGTAAGCAAATACGTTAAATAATAGAATATCAGCTCCAGCTTGCACTGCACGTTTAGCATTTTCTTTTAAATCAAAAGTTCGTCCTGTTAAATTTAAGGCATATAACGTTTTATGACCGTATGTTTCGTAGACAGATTGTAAAACTTCTTTTCCAGATACAATGCGTTTCGTAAGTGGTGTTAATGCATTTTCAAATAATATTTCATCATCTTTTACTATATCTACACCACCAATTGCTTGATCGCGTAATTGCGTTTTTAAATACCCAATGTTTCGTCCAATCATTCCTTTAAAAATACTCATTAAAAGGGGACGATCATGCACTTGTAAAAGATTTCGAATACCATCTATCCCGAATTTTGGACCAGGAAAATGTTTTTTTAACTCGTCTGAAAAAGTTAAGTCAATTAGTTTTACTTCGCCATCAAGTGATAGCTTTCCAAATGTAGTCGTTAAAATCGCTGGTAAATCTGGACTGAAGTTTAATAGCGGATATTCGATTTTAATAATTCCGCGTTTTACTTTTTTACGTAAATACGAATTGGTATATTCATGTTCAGCTAATTCCTCAACATGAATGACGTTGCCTTTATGCTGCTTTAATTGTTCTTGCAATAAGTGTGGCAAATGAGTCCAAGAGCCAATTGTTAAACCGAGTGCAATTTGCTCAGCTTTTTTTTCTAAGTTATGTGAATCATCATGGATTAAATACGTCGCTATAATTCCGCTCATTGTTATAACCTCCTAGTTAAATAAAAAAACCTCTCAGCTAAGGAGAGGTTTTTTTACAACCAGCTCCTTATCTGTCAGCGTAATGCTGCGAGAATTAGCACCGTGTCTACAATTGTAGATCGGTTGCCGGGTTTCGTCGGGCTCGTCCCTCCACCTGCTCTTGATAAGAAGTATTTAGAAATGTTTAAATTTTTAAGATAACTGAATTTTGTCAGATATTTTTCGTGTTGTCAATTACTTTTTGAAAAAATTTAATTTATCAATTCGATTAATGGCTTCCCGTAATCTATCTTCTGCATGCAAGAGACCAACACGGACATACCCTTCCCCATGCTCACCAAATCCAACACCAGGAGCAACTGCGACATGTGCTTTTTCTAGTAAAATATCAGAAAATTGCTCAGAGGTATATCCTTTTGGAACGGGAAGCCATGCAAAGAATGATCCTTTTGGAATGTCTACATTCCAACCAATTGAGTGACAGGCTGAAATAAGAGCGTTTCTTCGAGATTCGTAACTATTTACAAGGTCTATTACGCAAGACTGTGAACTTAATAGCGCTTCTCGAGCAGCATCTTGAACTGCACCGAATATACTAACATACATATGATCTTGTAATAGGTTAATTGTTTCAATCACACTTTCATTCCCTACAGCAAAAGCGATGCGCCAGCCAGCCATATTGAAAGTTTTTGATAATGTGTAAATTTCAATTCCTATATCTTTCGCACCATCTGCTTGCAAGAAACTAACAGGTTTTTGACCATCAAATCCGATAGCGCCATAAGCAAAATCGTGAACAACTAATATATTATGTTTATTAGCAAAGTGAATGGTTGCATCAAAAAAATCTTTTGATGCAGTAGCACCGGTAGGATTATTTGGATAGTTTAAAAACATTAATTTTGCACGCTCTGCAATAGAGTCATCAATGTTTGTATAATCTGGTAAAAAGTTATTTTCTGCAATAAGCGGCATTGTTTCAAAGTGTGCTTTTGCTAAAGCAACCCCGGATAAATAATCTGGATAACCTGGATCCGGAACGAGAATCGTATCACCAGGATTTGTAAAACAAATCGGTAATTCTACTAGTCCAGCCTTCCCGCCAAACAAAATAGCAACTTCAGTTTTTGGGTTTAATTCGACGCCGTATTCACGTTTATAGAATGTAGCCACGGCTTCCTTTAAGCTTTCATGTCCGCGAAATGGCGGATATTTATGATGAATGGTCTTTTCGGCAGCATCTTGTAAAGCTTTTACGATATGCTGCGGTGTTGGTTGATCTGGATTACCTTGACCTAGATTAATAACATCGTGACCAGCTGCAACGACTTTGTTAACTTTTGCAACAAGTGAAGCGAAAAATTGTGTTGGCAATGATGTTACTATCTCAGAAGGTTGAAATAATTTCATACTTTCCACCTCTTTTGAAAGTTGTTACAATTCTAGTGACAAATGATATAATCTTTCCAGTATTTTGTAAAGAAAAAAATAAGAATGGGGCTGAAAAAATGAAAGTCGCATGTATTCAAATGGATATTGTTTTTGGAGATGTAGAAAAAAATATTGAGAATGCTAAAAATAAAATAAGCGAAGCTATGAAGGAAAGGCCAGATGTTATCGTCTTACCAGAACTATGGACAACAGGATATGATTTAACGAGACTTTCTGAAATTGCAGATAGTGATGGAGTGGAAACGAAAGAAAAGTTAATAGAATGGGCGAAGCAATATGATATACATATTGTTGGTGGTTCTATAGCAAAGCAAACAGAGCAAGGTGTTACAAATACGATGTATGTTGTAAATAATGAAGGACAGCTAGTCAACGAATATAGTAAAGTACATTTATTTCAGCTTATGGATGAACATAAATATTTAATAGCCGGTAATGGTACGGGCGAATTTAAGCTAGATGATGTCGAATGCGCTGGAACAATTTGTTATGATATTCGTTTTCCAGAGTGGATGCGTGTCCATACTGCTAAAGGGGCAAAAGTATTATTTGTTGTAGCAGAATGGCCATTAGTTCGTTTAGCACATTGGCGTTTGCTATTGCAAGCAAGAGCAGTTGAAAATCAGTGTTATGTTGTTGCGTGTAATAGAGCAGGAAAAGATCCAAATAATGTATTTGCGGGTCATTCTTTAATTGTGGACCCTTGGGGTGAAGTTGTAGTAGAGGCGAATGAAGAGGAATCAATTTTATTTGGAGAGCTTGAATTCGAGAAAATTAAAGAAGTACGTAAAGGAATTCCGGTTTTTGCGGATCGCCGTCCAGAATTATACAAATAAAATGTTGACAAGTGATTTTTATTCTTGGTATAGTCTTCAACATAAAGTTAAAAATTCAAAAAATTATACAACTCTTATCAAGAGCAGGTGGAGGGATTTGGCCCGATGAAGCCCAGCAACCGACCGTAATACCATTGTGAAATGGGGCGTTTATTACGCCAAAAGGCACGGTGCTAATTCCAGCAGAAAGTAAAACTTTCTGGCAGATAAGAGGGGAGAAGATAAACTTCAAACCTCTTTCTTAGTGGAAAGAGGTTTTTCTATGTTAGAAAAACCTCTGAATTTAAAAAGGGGGAGAAGACGATGGGATATTATTCATTAACAGAAATAACAGCTGTACAATATGCGAAAGATCATGGCTATTTTGAAGCGAAGGCAAATGTCGTTTGTCATGAAATTGGAGACGGAAACTTAAATTACGTGTTCAAATTAGATGATGGAGAGAAATCAATTATAATAAAACAAGCACTGCCTTATGCGAAAGTAGTTGGTGAAAGCTGGCCATTGTCTATAAAAAGAGCAACGATTGAAAGCAAGGCATTACAAATTTTTGCGCAGTATGTACCGGATTATGTTCCAGTAGTGTACAGTCATGATGAAGAGTTAGCGATAACGGTAATAGAAGACTTATCAAGACTAACAATTACAAGAAAAGGATTAATAGACGGAGAAGAATATCCGCTTTTATCCCAGCATATCGGCCATTTTCTAGCACATGTTTTATTTTATACTTCAGATTTTGGTTTACAGTCAGAAGAGAAGAGGGTACTAGAAGGTACCTTTGTAAATCCGGACCTTTGTAAAATTACAGAGGATTTAGTGTTTACAGATCCGTTTGGACATTATGATACAAATGATTATGAGCCAGATTTACAGCTCGTGGTTGATGAACTTTGGAGTGATAAAACTTTAAAACTAAAAGTAGCACAATATAAATATAAGTTCTTAACAAGAAAAGAAACTCTTATTCATGGTGATTTACATACTGGTAGTATTTTTTCGTCACCTTCTGAAACGAAGGTGATTGATCCAGAATTTGCGACATATGGCCCATTTGGATTTGACATAGGTCAATTTATTGCAAATCTATTATTAAATGCTTTATCTAGAGAAGAAGAAAAAAGAAGTGTACTATTTTTCCATATAGAAAAGACGTGGAGTTATTTTGTAGAAACTTTTACAAAGTTATGGATTGGAGAAGGTGTAGAAGCATATACGAAAGAAAAACAATGGTTACCAATTATTTTGCAAAATATCTTTACTGATGCAGTTGGGTTTGCCGGATGTGAACTGATTCGTAGAACAATTGGTTTAGCTCATGTAGCAGATTTAGATGAAATAGAAAATAAAGAAACAAGAATTCAAGCTAAGAAACAAGTGCTATCCTTAGGTAAAGAACTAATAAAATATGAATCTAAAAGTGCTGATATTCAACTGTTTCGAACATTATTTCAACAGACAGTTTCAGGGGGCGTAAAAGCGTGAGTACAATTGTTACTGTTCCGAGATCTGTAAGCTGGAAAGGTGATGCAATTGCGGTATTAAATCAAACGAAATTGCCGCATAGCACAGAATACAAAACATTGACGACTATTGAAGAGGTTTGGAAAAGCATCGTAATGTTAGAAGTACGAGGAGCGCCTGCAATTGGAATTGTAGCTGCATTTGGCTTGGCGCTTGCATCAAAAAAATATAACACTGTACATATTGAAGAATTTCAAAAGAAGTTTAATAGAGATTGTAATTATTTAGGAACGTCACGCCCGACAGCAGTAAATTTATTTTGGGCAATTGATCGTATGAGAGAATCTATTCGAGAGATTACTACAATAAAAGAAGCACAAAAAACATTAGAAGAAGAAGCGCTTCGCATTCAGCAGGAAGATGAAGAGGTGTGCCGAAATATTGGGGAATATGCGTTAACATGTTTTAAAGATGGCGATAATATTTTAACAATCTGTAACGCTGGAAGTATCGCAACTGCCAGATATGGAACTGCATTAGCTCCCTTTTATATTGGAAAAGAGGAAGGTGTGCGTTTACATGCATATGCGTGTGAAACGAGACCAGTTTTACAAGGTGGTCGCTTAACGACCTGGGAATTGAAGCAAGCAAATATTGATGTGACCCTTATTACAGATAATACTGCAGCTCATGCTATTCAAACGAAAGAAATAAATGCAATTATTGTAGGGGCGGATCGAATTGTCGCAAATGGAGATACGGCAAATAAAATAGGGACAATGAATTTAGCTATTTTAGCAAAGCACTTTAATATCCCATTTTACGTTGCTGCTCCACTGTCAACATTTGATGTTACGAAAGAAACTGGAGCTGAAATTATTATTGAAGAAAGAGATGAAACAGAAGTTACGAAAATCTTTGGAAAACAAGTAGCACCAATTGGAACGGATGTTTATAATCCAGCATTTGACATAACGCCGAATGAATTAATTACAGGAATTATTACTGAGAAAGGTATTATACGCGGGGACTATAAACGAGAAATTGCATCATTATTTGAAAAACAAGCTAATACATAATAGCTTGTTTTTTTATGCCTAAATGCAGTGTTTTCTCTTACTTATATAATGAAAGGAGGGGAAGAGGATGGAAGAGTGGATCAAGATGATAGGTAATGTAGGGTTTCCGATTGTTGTAACATTATATTTACTCCACCGTATTGAAAGTAAACTAGAGGGGGTAATTGTTGCAATTGAGAAGCTCCCGCGGCAATTACTAAAGTACGAAGATCCTCGGGAATAAAAATAAAGTTTGCTCTTCTTGAGCAAACTTTATTTTTATTGAGCGGTATAACCACCATCTATAACAACAGCTTGTCCCGTTATACCTTTAGCTTTTTCACTCGCTAAAAACATCGCATAATCAGCGATTTCTTGTACTTGTAATAAGCGCTTTTGTGGGACGAGTGGATAAATAACATCTTCTAAAACATTTTCAAGTGGTACATTTCGTGTAGTAGCTAAGTCTTGTAGTTGATTACGTACAAGAGGGGTATCGACATAACCAGGGCAAAGGGCATTAACAGTAATACCATGCGTAGCACCTTCTAAAGCAGCAACTTTTGTTAATCCAATTACGCCATGTTTTGCACTATTGTAGGCAGCTTTTCCAGCAAACCCGACAAGGCCGTTAATAGAAGCGACATTAATAATACGACCATATTTTTGTTGTTTCATAATCGGAAAGGCATGCTTAATTGCAATAAACGGAGCAATTTGCATAATTTGAATTAGTAGCTCGAACTTTTCAGTTGGAAAGTCTTCAATGGGTGAAACGTGTTGCATTCCTGCGTTGTTAATTAATATATGTAATGAACCGAAATGATCAACTGTTTGAGAAATTGCTGCTGTAATTTCCTCTTCAGATGTAACGTCACATTTTAAACCGATAGCTTGAAAACCTTCATTTTGTAATTGTTCAGCAGCTTCTTTTGCACGTTCTTCAAGTCGATCGGTAATCACAACTTTTGCACCTTCTTTTGCAAAAGCCTTTCCCATTTCATAACCAATACCACTTGCAGCACCTGTTAAAAAGACAACTCGATTTGTAACCATGATGAAAAACATCCCTTCATAATAAAGTTTTCATAGTGCTCTATTTAGAGAAGCTATAATGAAATTCCTGCAAACATTTGGAAAAAAATATTGTTAGCTATCTTGTTTTGCAAAATAGTCTTTGCTATACTATTTTGTAAAGCAAGATAGTAGGAGGATTTGAATTATGTCGACAAGTCAAATGCTGAAAGGGATTTTAGAAGGATGCTTACTTGCTATTATTTCTGAAGGCGAAATATACGGTTATGAAATGAGTGAAAAGCTAGCGAAGTATGGTTTTACAATGGCGAGTGAGGGAAGTATTTATCCGTTATTAATACGAATGCAAAAAGAAGGACTAATAACAAGCGTAATGAAGGAATCTCCATCTGGTCCAAAGAGAAAATATTATACATTAACAGAAAAAGGCGAGGAAGCACTTGATGAATTTATGGATCGCTGGGAAACGATGCAAAGTAGTGTAGAACGTCTACTTGAAGGGAAGGGAAGGAGAAAATAATGCTATCAAGTGAAGCGCGAAAGTTTTTGTTAGATATGAGATTATTTTTGACGGCAAAGAGTGTGAAAGAAAGCGATATTGAAAATTTTATAGAAGATGCGGAACTCCATTTAATTGATGGTGAGAGTGATGGGAAAAGTGTAGAAGATATTTTCGGAAGCTCACCGAAAGAATATGCAAATGAACTTGTAAAAGTGATGGAAAGAGATAGACAGGAAACGTGGAAGCAAATTGGTTTTACAGTAATGAATATCGTATCGTTTTGGATTATTGCTTCTATCTTAATAGTGAATCATGGAATGTTACAGATTTCACTTATTCAGTGTATCGGTTATAGTTTTTCATTTATTTTAGTTGTTATAGGTCCTAATTTTCTACTTCGCAAAATGACTTTTGTAACAAGTTTTTCAAAAACGTGGTTTTCTATGTGGTTTTTAGTAATGATAGCGCCAATGTTTTTAATGGGAGTTATTATGGTACTAGATGTGATATATCCTACAAAAATGTTTATATTCACTCAAATGCAAAGTTATTTATTGGCTGGTGGTATTTTTATTATTACAGTAGCGGTAAATATGTATTTTAATGGATGGTTTAAAAACTTATATTTAATTATTCCACTTTCAATTATGTTAGTGTTTAAAACATTTACATCGGAAGATCTCGTGCCAATTTTATTTCAAATTATATGTTTATATGGAAGTTTATTCATTTTAATTTTTGTTGAAATTATGATAAAGACGAATAGAAGAGAAATGATTAAATAAGGGAGGGGTTATAATGAAGATTTCTAAAGAAGGTGAAAAGTTTTTAATCGATACGAAAGTATATTTAATAACAAAAGGTATTAAAGAAGAAGATGTGGACGCTTTTCTAGAAGATGCAGAGCTTCATTTAATAGAAGGTGAAAAAAAGGGAAAGACAGTAAGTGACATATTTGGTGACTCACCAAAAGAGTATGCGGAAGAATTAGCGAAAGAGATGGAGAAGGATAAAAGTGGGAGCATAAAAAGTATTTTAGGGATGATTATTGGTATTGGTGGATATTGGTTACTGACAAATATTTTATTTGGAAGTCCAGATCAACAATTTACGTTAACAAATATACAGTTAATTGGTTATCCTATCGTTTTAATCATTACGATTATTGGAACGATTGTTGCATTTAGAATGTCTTCTTTTAAAAGTAAATTAGTAGAATTTGGAATAATTTATGTAATAGTAATGGTTCCTATTTTATTATTGGTGTTATTGATGTTTATGAATAAATGGTATGGGACACCTGTATTGCAATTGGCGACAATGCAAACATATATATTAGCAGCAATTATCTTTTTATTACTTCTTATTGGTGAAGTATATGTTCTTGGCTGGATGGGTGTTTTTGTACTAATTGTTCCTCTTATGATTATGTTCTTATTTAAAGACTTAGAAGAAAGTAATGTATTTTGGGGAATTGCAAAGGTCTTACTTATGTATGGAAGTATATATGGATTAATGAAATGGTCTTTAAAAATTGAAGAAAGAAAAAGTATGAACTAGAAATTCAATAAAAAGCGGCTGCTCTGGATATACCAAAAATTATTTCCAAAGAAATATTATATAGGGATTTTTAGAGGGATTACATTTACATTTAGTTGTCTATTTTTATTTCTAGCAGCCGGGATTTGTTTTGTTGATTGGAATAAGTTGTTTTAAACAGTAACATGAGGGTTACTGTTTTTTTCTTTGCAATAAAGAGCTTTGTAAAGAGAGTGTTTTTTGTTCTGCTGTTAATAAGGAATGAATATGAACGTTTTCTGGACGAGGGACTATCGGATACATAAGATTTGTTGGAGAAGGGTGGTGCTCCGAGCCGGTTGGAGAATGAGGATCTGCATGAGTAAGTTTTCCATGAATACGTCTTGTAAATAAAATATGACCAATTTCGTGAGCGAGCGTATATATATTTTTCATAGGAGCAGCCGAATTTGTTAAAACGATATAACCGGTAAGTTGCTGTTGTTTTGCTAAAGAATAAGCGCAGGCAATTACTGCTGTTTCTTTGAAATAATCACTGCCAATATAACAAATATAAAGGTCGCATTCAGGAGCTTCATTTACACATGTTTGGAAAAAGGATGCCAGCTTTTCTTGACTTTGAATGGAATTTTTATAACTGATTTCACGATCGGAAAAACGGAAAAGTTCATTTAATACAATTACTTCTTGAATTTGAAATGTAATGGGGTGCCAAATTGATTCTGCAACAGCTAAATCTTTTGCGATGCGGTCATCAGAAATATCGGCGCCGGGAGTAATGCAAATACATATATTGACGTATGGATCCATAAGGAACACCTCAAATGAAAAAAAGTTCTTCCTATAATATATGTGGGAAAAAGATGTCATGTATGGATAAACGCCTTCTTTATTGAATATATAGATGACAAGTCGAAAAAATTTCATAGTTCTATAACATGGTGTGGTCGTCTTTTTGATATAGTAAAGGAAAGGGGGAGAATATATGTATACATTAAAAATCGTTTCAGACAGAGAAGCACTTTATCAATTTGCGAGTTATGTAAGAGTTGTACAAGGGGTTGAAGATGTATATGTAGAGGTGGGAGAACCTTTATATGAACATCCTTTAATGAAGTTTTATGTACATATTAAGCTGAAAGAAATATATGAGCAGCATAAAGCGTTACAGGAAATAGCAAGATTAGTAGAGTTGGGTCGTTTTACATATGTCCATTATCGTAATGATGAAATTGAGGAAGCTTTTGAAGCTGTAAAATATGAAAGTTTTAAGAAATAAAGGTGAAAAAAAGGAGGCGAAAGCTTCCTTTTTTCTTTAAAATTACATGAACAAAAAGAGCAAAATTTTGTTATGATAAGGGAGGTTAGGGAAAGGGGAATTTACATATGGGGTATATTGAAGAGTTACGAAAAGTCGTTGGTACAAGGCCGCTTATTCTCGTAGGATCAGCAATTATTATATTAAACGATAATCAAGAAGTATTGCTTCAATATCGTTCAGATACATATGATTGGGGTGTACCTGGTGGGGCGATGGAACTGGGCGAAACGACAGAAGAAACTGCACGTAGAGAGTTATTTGAAGAAACGGGGTTAACTGCAAAAATAATGCAATTTCTTGGTGTTCTATCAGGAAAAGAAGTATATTTCCGTTATCCGAATGGCGATGAAATTTTCAATGTCATTCATCTGTATCAGGCACATCATGTGAGCGGGGAATTAAAGCTCGATCATGAAGGGTTGAAACTTCAATATTTTCCAGTAGATAAGTTGCCAAAATTGAATGAAACAACAGAGAAAATTTTACAAAAGTTTTTATATGCACTAACAGAATAGAAGGTTAATTCCTTCTATTTTTATTATATCAAATATTTTGATTTTTTAGTATGTTTATAGTATGATAGTTATAGATATACATCTTATGGAATTTCACCTAAAAACTTACTAGGGTACATAAGAGAGGGGCAAGTGCAAAATGCATAATGTTGTTATTACAGCTGCAGTTCGTTCGCCAATTGGAACTTTTGGAGGAGCGCTAAAAAATGTAACGCCAGTAGAATTAGCTGTTCCTGTACTTCAGGAAGCTGTAAAACGAGGCGGGGTAGAACCACATGAAGTTGATGAAGTAATTTTAGGTCATTGTATTCAAAGAACTGATGAAGCAAATACGGCGAGAACAGCTGCATTAGCGGCAGGATTTCCTGACACAGTTACGGGATATACAATCCAACGCCAATGTTCTTCAGGTATGCAAGCAATTATGTCAGCTGCAATGCAAATCCAATTAGGTGTAAGTGATGTTGTTGTTGCAGGTGGAGTAGAAGCGATGAGTTCGAGCCCTTATGCATTGAAACAGCACCGCTGGGGACAACGTCTACAGCACGGAGAAATTCGTGATACGGTGTGGGAAGTGTTAGAAGATCCGATTCACCATATTATGATGGGTGAAACAGCGGAAAATTTAGTTGAACAATATGAAATTACAAGAGAGGAACAAGATGAAGTTGCTCTTCGCAGTCATACATTGGCACTGAAGGCAATCGAGTCTGGATACTTTGACGATCAAATTGTTCCTATTACAATAAAAGAGCGTAGAAAAGAAGTTATATTTTCGAAGGATGAACATCCACGTGCAGATATTACAGCTGAAAAATTAGCTGGATTGAAGCCGGCATTCCGTAAAGATGGATCAGTGACTGCGGGGAATGCATCTGGCCTTAATGACGGGAGTGCAGTTCTAGTATTAATGAGCGAAGAAAAAGCGAAAGAAAAAGGTTTACAACCGTTAGCTAGAATTGTTGGATATTCAGTAGCTGGAGTAGATCCAAAAATTATGGGTATTGGACCAGCACCAGCAATTCGTAAAGGTTTAGAAAAAGTAGATTGGTCATTGGAAGATGCAGATTTACTTGAAATTAATGAAGCTTTCGCGGCTCAATATTTAGCTGTAGAGAAAGAGTTAGGCTTAGACCGTGAAAAAGTGAACGTAAACGGTAGTGGCGTAGGACTTGGGCATCCAATTGGTTGTACAGGGGCTCGTATTACAGTAAGTTTAATTCACGAATTAAAAAGACGTGGGTTAGAAAAAGGAATTGCCTCTTTATGCGTCGGTGGCGGTATCGGGGTTGCCTTATTTATAGAAGCACTATAAAAAAGAAGCAGCTATTGCTGCTTCTTTTTTTACGGCTCAAATAGATGATGAAATAATCGATCACGATTTTCAAAGAAAAGTTTCGTCGTTTGGTAATGCTCAGTTTCTTCTAATGTGGATTCGTGAATCCCTTCTTGTGTTAAAGAATATATAGTGGATTCAGGGTAGGCCATTAAAATAGGAGAATGCGTCGCAATAACAAATTGTGAACCTTGTTCCGCTAGCTCGTGCATTCGAATGAGCATGGAAAGTTGTCTCATTGGTGATAAAGCTGCCTCAGGCTCATCTAAAATGTATAAACCTTGTCCTGAAAAACGATTCATAAATAATGAGAAGAACGATTCGCCGTGTGATTGTTCGTGTAGTGAAACGCCGCCGTAAGATTTTATAGCATCTATTTCATCAATATAAGAAGCAACGTTATAAAATGATTCAGCGCGAAGAAAGAAACCGTCGTTTGGTGTATTGAAACTTTTTGAAATTCGAAGGTATTCATGTAAAGATGAATGGGAATCGTTTGTGCTAAAGCGGAAGTTCTTCGTTCCACCTTCTGCATTAAAACCTAACGCAATTGCAATTCCTTCAAGTAATGTTGATTTACCTGTTCCGTTTTCTCCAATAATGAATGTTACATTTGGATGGAAAGCTAGTGATTGTAATGTTCGGATAGCAGGTAAGCAGTAAGGATATGCGGAAAAACTAGGGATATTTTCTTTTTTTAATGTGACATTTTGTAAAAAAGGTACGTCAATCAATATATAAACCTCAATTCATAACGGATTTTGAATTTAAAAAGGCAGAAAATACAAGTGTTAATGACACCTGAATCCCTTCCTTATTTTCTGAATATTTTATGTGGATTATATCATTTAAACTATCATATTCCAATGTGAAAATAAATATTGCATGAAGATCCATTCTCTCGTTATGATATATGGTATTC
Source organism: Bacillus sp. JH7 (assembly GCF_001563515.1). NCBI lineage: Bacteria > Bacillati > Bacillota > Bacilli > Caryophanales > Bacillaceae > Bacillus > Bacillus sp. JH7. Next base: position 777,572 of record NZ_LPUS01000001.1, read on the forward strand.
TATTGAAAATGTGAGAAGGAGTTAAAGTATGCCGTTTACATTTGCACATCCAGCAGCAGTTCTTCCTTTTGCGAAAAAGCATTCTAAACATATTTCAGTAACGGCTCTTATATTAGGTAGTATGGCGCCTGACTTTGAATATTTCTTACACTTTAGACCGTATGGTGTAATTGGGCATACGTGGCTTGGATTCTTATATTTCAATTTACCACTTGTCTTTTTGTTAGCATACATATATCATTACATTTTAAAAAAGCCGTTTATAACGCATTTGCCTAAACCGTTTGCTGGTTATTATTCATATGCAATAGATGAGAGGTGGGGGCTATATACATGGAAAGAATTCTTTGTATTTTGCTATTCTGCATTATTCGGTATGCTCACGCATGTCGTTTGGGATGCATTTACTCATAATACAGGCTATTTTGTTATGAAAATACCATTATTACAAAGAGAATGGTACGGTATCTCTGTTTATAAATATATGCAACATGGAAGTACATGTATTGGTGTTCTACTATTAGTATACGTTTTATGGAAGTATAGAAATGAAATGGGTAAAGATCTTATTTTAGCTTCAGAAAAAAGAAAGTATTGGGTTTCAGTAATTGTTGTAGCAACTATTATATTTATCGTGCACGCGTTCCTAGATCCCTATTTTCATATTTTCCAAATTGGAGGTATAATAGTATCTGGACTGACAAGTTCATTTTGTGGACTTGTCATTGTTTCTATAGTTTACAAAGCCAGGGACTAATTTTATATTCATGAATGATAGCGTTAGGAGAAATGAAATGATGAAAGCATGGAAAAGTATTTTTGTTTTATGTAGTTTTCTTCTTATGTTAAGTGGTTGCTTCCATCAAGAAGAAAAGAAAGCTGAACCAAAGAAGAAAGAATCTATTCCTGAAACAAAAGAATATGGTGGGCGTGAGCTGAAAAAAGTAGGACAAAAAGTGAAAGAAACAGGATGGGGTACTTTCAAGTTAGAGCAGATGCATTCTGTGAATCAAACATTTGAAGTAGCGCCAATGAAAATTCACGTACAAGATGTGAAAGTAATTTCTTTATCACAGATGAGTGAAAAGGCAAAAAAAACATTGAAAGTATACACGGCACTAACCCCTGAAGAAGTAAAACGGAGATTAGGGGATAAAGTAAGCCAAGAAGATGCAGAATTATATGCATCGCTAAGTGGAACAGAGATTAGTAATACAATTCGTTACGTTGAGATTACATATAAAGTGGAGAATACCGGAAATAAAAATATGCAATTTTTCTCTATGAATGATGTTATGATTAATGGTAAGCAACATTTTAAAGTAGCCACTCAAAACTTTTTATATGACGAAGATACGTTAGTTGGTACAAAAAATGTATCAAGAGAAGACTATAAGCCTGGTGAAACAAGAGATGGTATTATTGGTTTAATACTTGACGATGGAAAAGACAAGGTAAAGGATATTCAGTTTACAACTGATGATTTACTTGCAGGGGATTCAGAAACACAAGATGTTGTAAAAGAGCCACAAACGTTTAACATCTCACTAAAATAATGTAAGACAAAACAGTCAGCATTCAAATATTATGCTGACTGTTTTTTTATTTCTTTTATGTATGAATCTACATTTTGAAAAGGTACCTTAATTTTAAACGCATCTTTTTGTTCATTAAATTGCTTTTCATTGTAGGGACCGAAACGTTTATTGTGCTTTACGTCAATAATCCAATAATGTTCACTTTTTTTATTTGCAATTGCTGCGTCAGGGTTATTCGGATCTGATTTTTCCTCGGTTTGTTTTGCAATAATGTATTTATCATCCCAAGCAATGTCTGTAATTTTTGCAGGGATGTATTGTGTGGCATATACAGCATCTTGCGAGGGGAAAAGTTCAAATGCATTTCCAGAAGTACGTATGAGTTCGTATTCATCGTTAACCGTATAAGTTAAGTGACCTGTGTTTCCTGCACAACCAGTTAATAGGAAGGCGACGAATAGGATTATCCATTTTTTCAATATGGGAACCTCCTTTATAATGCTATTGTAACAAATTGTACAAGAAAAGTAAGAGAAACGCTAGTTTACAATGTTTTTTAGAAGTGGTACGATGAGACGGGTAAAGAAGGATATGAAGGAGTCGACATAAAATGAAGTTAAAGATGCATCGTCCAGCGCTTGTAATGAATCGCATAGGTGCTTCCCTAATTGACATGTTTTTAATCTCGGTTATGTATGGTGCAGTAGTAGCTGTTATGACCGGAAACTATAGTGCTATGTTTAAGCGCTTTAATATAAGCTTAGGTGATTTTAGATATGATTTCGCAGTAGTTTTTATATTAATGGCGATATATTTTATTGTGTTACCCTTTATTTGGAACGGTGTTACACTTGGAAAAAAGGTAACGAGAATAAAATTAATTTCATTGAAGAGTGAAAAGCTAACGTTGCAAACATTAATTATAAGATTTTTTGTAGTGTTATTACCGAACGTATTGCTATTAGGAATTCCATTAATATGTAATATATATATGATGTTGTTCCGCAAAGATAATTGTGGTTTTCAGGATTTAATTACAAAAACGAAAGTAATAAGTCTTGTATAATGAAAAAAAGACCTTTTTATATATAAAAGGGTCTTTTTGATTTTATAAGTATATGGGGAATGTTTACAGTAAGGAAAAGCTAAAATGTGTTAATTCTATTTATAATAGATTGAAAATTAAGAAAATTATATAATGATTAAAAATAATATCTTTATTCCGCCATATTGGGGCTGATTAAAATTTCACTTTATATAATAAGGGGGAGATTAAAATGACTGGAGGTAGTGTAATCTTTTGGGGGATTTTAATTTTCATCGGTTTAGTTTTCGACCAGCGTAATAATAAGAAAAAAGAAGGATAAAAAGTAAACGTTTACAAATGAGATAGCAATTTTCTTGCTTGCAGATTAATCTTATAAAGGAGTATACTGAATGACGGTAAGACTTATAGAAGGGGTAATGAAAATGAAGCTTGCAGGAAAAGTTGCTATCGTAACTGGCGGTGGCATCGGTATTGGACGTAATACAGCTCTTTTGTTGGCTAAACAAGGCGCAAAAGTTATTGTGACGGACATTGATCAAGAGAGTGGACAAGCAACAGTGGAGGAAATTATGAATCTAGGCGGAGAGGCACTTTTTGTATCCTATGATATGGGAAAGCAAGGAGATTGGCAACGCGTTATTAGCATTACTTTGAATGCATTCAGTCGCATTGATATGCTTTTTCAAAATGCAGGTTTATATAAAATAGATTCTATTTTTTCTCGCCAACAAGAGAACGATTCCAATGTACTTTGTATTAATGACGTTTGGATAGAGATAAAACAATTAACGTCATCTTTTATGAAACAGCAAGAAGAAGTGGTGCTTAGTGATTTACCGATTTTCGGTATTATTAGCACAAAAGGACAATCATTTCATACAGTAGAAGCCCTAGTATAATAATAAAAACCGCCCTCAATATATGTGGACGGTTTTTTTGTATGTGTATAGTAAAGATAAATTTTTTAGCGAATACGTTGTTCAGTTTGGTTATCAAAGAAATGTGCTTTATTCATATCAAATGCTAATTTAATTTGATCACCAGGTGAAAATGTATGTCTTGCATCTACACGTGCTGCAAAATCTTGATTTCCAAGTTTCATATATAAAATGGATTCAGCACCTAATAATTCAGCGACTTCAATTTTTGTTGTGAAGGCAGTAGATTGCGAAGCTTCTAAAAATAGTAGTTCATCATGAATGTCTTCGGGGCGAATACCTAAAACAATTTCCTTATTTACATAGCCTTGTTCACGTAGCATCTTCATTTTTCCTTCAGATACTTTAATTTTTATAGTATTGTCTATAACGAAATCGGTTTCAGTCAATTTACCACGGAAGAAATTCATCGCTGGTGAGCCGATAAATCCACCCACGAAAATGTTTTCTGGCGTTTCGTATACTTCTTTTGGAGTTCCAATTTGTTGGATTTTTCCATCCTTCATAACGACAAGACGCGAAGCCATAGTCATTGCTTCTGTTTGGTCATGTGTTACATAAATTGTTGTTGTTCCAAGGCGATGATGTAGCTTAGAAATTTCTGAGCGCATTGCAACACGGAGTTTAGCATCTAAGTTTGATAATGGTTCATCCATTAAGAAAACTTTTGCATCTCGAACGATTGCTCTACCTAACGCAACACGTTGGCGCTGTCCACCTGATAATGCTTTCGGTTTTCTATCTAAATATTGTTCAAGTCCTAAAATTTTTGCTGCATCTTTCACACGACGATCGATTTCATCTTTTGGTATTTTTCGAAGTTTTAATCCAAATGCCATATTATCATATACACTCATATGTGGATAAAGAGCGTAGTTTTGGAATACCATAGCGATATCTCGATCTTTTGGAGGAACATCATTCATTAGTTTACCATCAATTGAAAACTCGCCTTTTGAAATATCTTCAAGTCCAGCTACCATTCGTAATGTTGTAGATTTTCCGCATCCAGAAGGACCGACAAATACAATAAATTCTTTATCTTGAATGTGTAAATTAAAATCAGTTACAGCTGTTACGTTATTATCATATATTTTATAAATGTTTTCTAATTTAAGTTCTGCCATGGTATTTCCCCCTAGAAATAATTATGCAAACGTTTTCTTTGAGTTCATTATAAACGAATAGATTCAAAAAATAAATAAAAAAATAAAACGTTTTCATTTATTGGAGATTTATTAGTGGTTTTCATATGTTTTCTTAGAAAAAGAACAATAAAAATTGTAAGCGCTATTTTAAATTGAGATAGAATCTGTTATCATTCATTAATGAAAACGTTTGCGCCTTAAAAAAGAGAAAAATGAATGATGAATGAAATGGGGTAGCATAATGGAAAAACAATGGTGGAAAGAAAGTGTAGTATATCAAATTTATCCTCGTAGCTTTATGGATAGTAATGGTGATGGTATAGGAGATCTTCAAGGGATTATTTCAAAGCTAGATTACTTAAAAGAGTTAGGGATTGATGTGATTTGGTTATCACCAGTCTATGAATCTCCAAATGATGATAATGGTTATGATATAAGCGATTATTGTAAAATTATGAACGAGTTCGGAACAATGGAAGATTGGGATGAGCTATTATATGAAATGCATGAACGTAATATGAAACTTATGATGGACTTAGTTGTTAATCATACTTCGGATGAACATAATTGGTTTATTGAATCACGTAAATCAAAAGATAATAAATATAGAGATTACTATATATGGCGCCCTGGAAAAGAAGGGAAAGAACCGAACAACTGGGGAGCTGCTTTTAGTGGATCTGCATGGCAGTATGATGAAATGACGGATGAATATTATTTACATCTGTTTTCTAAAAAACAGCCAGATTTAAATTGGGATAATGAAAAGGTAAGACAAGATGTTTATGAAATGATGAAGTTTTGGTTAGAAAAAGGAATTGATGGCTTCCGTATGGATGTTATTAATTTTATTTCTAAAGAAGAGGGATTACCAGCTGTTGAAACAGAAGAAGAGGGGTATGTTTCAGGTCATAAGCATTTTATGAACGGTCCAAACATTCATAAATATTTACATGAAATGAATGAGGAAGTATTATCGCATTATGATATTATGACGGTTGGTGAAATGCCTGGTGTAACGACAGAAGAAGCGAAATTGTATACTGGAGAAGAACGAAAAGAGTTGCAAATGGTATTCCAATTTGAACATATGGATTTAGATTCAGGAGAAGGTGGAAAGTGGGATGTAAAACCATGCTCACTTCTTACTTTAAAAGAGAATTTAACAAAGTGGCAAAAAGCATTAGAGCATACCGGATGGAATAGCCTTTATTGGAATAATCATGATCAGCCTCGCGTTGTATCTCGTTTTGGTAATGATGGAATGTATCGCATTGAATCAGCAAAAATGTTAGCGACAGTTCTTCATATGATGAAAGGAACGCCATATATTTATCAAGGAGAGGAAATTGGAATGACGAACGTTCGATTCCAATCAATTGATGAATATCGAGATATTGAAACGTTAAATATGTATAAAGAAAAAGTGATAGACCATGGTGAAGATATAGAAAAAGTAATGGAATCTATTTATATAAAGGGTCGTGATAATGCTAGAACTCCGATGCAGTGGAATGATCAGAATCACGCTGGATTTACAAAAGGTGAACCTTGGATTACTGTAAATCCTAACTATAAAGAGATTAATGTGAAACAAGCAATCCAAGATGAAGGTTCAATTTTTTATTACTATAAGAAATTAATTGAACTACGCAAAAATAATGAAATAGTTGTGTATGGATCATATGATTTAATATTAGATAATGACCCTTCTATTTTTGCTTATGTAAGAACATATGGAGATGAAAAACTACTTGTCATTGCAAACTTTACTGCGGATGAAAGTGTATTTGAAATGCCTAAGGATATTAGTTATAGTGAATCAGAGTTATTTATACACAATTACGATGTAGAAATCGGATCAATAGATAACATTCCATTACGTCCGTATGAAGCGATAGTGTTCAAATTGAAATAAGAAAAAGCCTTATGCCATTTCGAACTTGGCATAAGGCTTTTTTGGATTACCATTTTAATATGGAGAATCCATATGGAGGAAGTGTAACTTGTAATACACTTGCTTCCGCTGAAAATTCTTCGTTTGTATAAATGTTAATTATTTTCTTACCAGTAACATGAAGAGGGAGTGAAACTGTAACTTCACTATTAGTAGGGTTTAAAACGAAAAAGATAGTTTCATCCTCATATGTTTTCGTATAAGAAATATAATTATGTTCATCATTTGCTTCGATGAATTGAAAAGTACCATGTCCTCCAAATGCTTTATGTTGTTTACGTAATAAAATCAATGTTTGTATATGGGTAAATAATGCATGATCTTGTTCTTTAGTATCCCAAATCATACATTTACGGCAATCAGGGTCCATGCCGCCATCCATACCAATTTCATCCCCGTAATAAATACAAGGAGAGCCGATGAAAGAAAGATGGAATACATAGAGCAATTTCAACTTATTTTTATCTCCGTTGCATGTTGTTAAAATTCTTGGAGTATCATGGCTGTCTAATAAATGAAATGCTGCTTCATTTACATTCATAGAGTAGGAATGTAGAGATTCTGTAATTTGTTTCATGAATTCACTTGCTTTAATGGAATCGTTAGCAAAGTAAGAAAGTAGAGCATTTGTAACAGGATAGCTCATGACAGCATCAAATTGATCGCCTTGTAGCCACGGAAGGGCATCGTGCCAAATTTCTCCCAAAATATATACTTCAGGATTTAGTGTCTTTATTTCAGTTCGGAATTCTCTCCAAAAGTTGTGATCGACTTCATTGGCGACATCAAGGCGCCAGCCATCTATATTGAATTCTCGTACCCAATAACGTCCTACTTCAAGTAAGTATTCTTTTACATCTGGATGAGCTGTATTTAATTTAGGCATATACGGTGTAAAGGCGAAAGTATCATAATTTGGAAGTGGTTCGGTTATAATCGGAAATTCATGAATGTGGAACCACTCTTTATATGCGGACTTCTCACCATTCTCTAGTACGTCTTGAAATTTCTCGAAAAAGTATCCACTATGATTAAACACAGCATCGAGCATTACTTTTATACCGTGCTTATGACATTCTTCAACGAGCTCTTTAAAAGTTTCTTTCGTCCCAAATTGTGGGTCAATTTCCATATAGTCAATTGTGTCATATTTATGGTTTGAATGAGCTTTGAAAATAGGTGTGAAATATATTCCGGAAATGCCAAGCTTAACAAGGTAATCAAGGTTTTGAATAACACCAGAAAAATCTCCGCCGAAAAAATTAGTTGGAGTTGGATTCGCACTTCCCCAAGGAAGGGTGTTTTCTGGATTCAGCGTACTATCGCCATTAGCGAATCGCTCAGGGAAAATCTGATACCAAATGGTGTCTTTAATCCAAGATGGTGCTTTGAATACATCATCTGCATGAATAAATGGAAAACAGAAAAAGTTACCAACATCATCATTTGGAATGCTAGAAAAGAATCCTCGCTCTGCATAAATAAGAGTGTCTGTTTCAGATTTTAATTCAAACCCATAACGTAAGCGCTTAAATTTTGGTTCGATTGCAATGGACCAATAATCAAATAATGCAGTAGAACCCGTTTTTTTCATGGGTGTACTTGCTGATATCCATTTCCCGTCTTTCCATTCGTAAGGATCACCGTAAATAAGATCGGCGCTTTGAATATCATCTCTCTTAGTACGTACTCGGATGTGAATTGTTTGTTCATCATAAGCGTATGCATAATTATCTTTCGGCCTATGATAAATGGCTTCTTTAAACATATAGAAAATCCCCCTTCAATATCTCTATACATAGTATTCCCTTAAGTGTAATAATAAAGCCTGTATTGCAAACGATTGCCTTTCTCGTAGCTTTAATATTGCTTATAAGAGTAGTATTCATTTTATATAAAGTCAATGTATAAAGAGTATAATGACATAATTTTTAAATTAATATTTGCAAAATGAATAAAAGAATGTATAATGATAGACAAATAGCGCAAACGTTTTCATAGATTGAGATATTGTTTGCGCTTCAATTAAACTATCAAATGCAAACGTTTTCAGTTACTGAGGTACATAGACAATTTAGGGAGGTTTTTGGGATGAAGAAAGCATTATCATTATTAACGGTTTCAGCATTATCTATTGGTATGTTATCTGCATGTGGACCGAAAGATTCAGGGAAAAAAGAGGAAAGTAAAGCGAAAAAAGACTATGATCTTCTTGTTTGGGAAGATGATAAAAAAGGTGTTGGTTTAGAACCAGCAGTGAAAAGCTTTGAGGAAAAATATAAAGTAAAAGTAAAAGTTGTTGAAATGCAAATGACAGATCAAGTGAAGAAGTTACGCCTTGATGGGCCAGCGGGGACTGGACCAGATGTTGTAACATTGCCACACGATCAAATCGGAAATGCAGTAACAGAAGGTTTACTTTCTGAAGTGAAAGCAGATGATGCTGTAAAGAGTAAATTTACTAATTCATCAATAGAAGCACAGACATATAACGGAAAATTATATGGTTTACCAAAAGCAATTGAGACACCAGTCTTTATTTACAATAAAAAACTAATGCCAAAAGCGCCAGAAACGATGGACGAGCTGTTTAACTTCTCAAAAGAATTTACGAAAGATGGCAAGTACGGATTTTTAGCATTAGGAGATAACTTCTACTTTGCTAATGCATTCATGGCAGGTATGGGCGGTTATGTATTTGGTGAAAAAGATGGAAAGCCAAATGCAAGTGATGTTGGATTAAATAATAGTGGAGCAGTACAAGGTGCTGAATATCTTCAAAAATGGTACAAGGAAAAATTATTCCCAAAAGGTATTATCGGTGAATCAGGTGGGCCTGCTGCTGATGGACTATTCAATGAAGGAAAAGCAGCTTCTATCATGAATGGCCCATGGGCGTTCCAAGCAATGGAAAAGAACGGGATTGATTATGGCGTTGCTCCAATGCCGAAATTACCAAATGGTCAACCAATGAAAACGTTTGTTGGGGTTAAAGGATGGCATGTAACAAGTTTCTCTAAACAAAATGATTTAGCTACAAAATTCACTGAGTGGGTAACAAATGAAGAAAACGCAAAAATTCGATTTGAGAAAACAAAAGAAATTCCTCCAGTAAAATCAGTAATGGAAGATCCAATTATTAAAGATAACGAAGCTGCAAAAGCAGTTGCAACGCAATCTGAAAATGGAATTCCAATGCCAAACATTCCAGAAATGCAAGAAGTTTGGAAACCAGCTGGAGATGCGCTTCAATTAGTTGTTACAGATAAAGAGGCACCAAAAGCGGCGCTTGATAGTGCAGTGAAACAAATTAAAGGTAATATTGAGGCAAATCATAACAAGAAAAAATAAGGTGAAATTCGTGCCTCTAATATGAGAGGCACGAATTCTCTCCCTTCCATGTAGGAAGAAAAAAGGGGGAAGGAACATGCAAACATCTATGGAACCAGCAAATGGGTTAAACCGTTCAAAGCATAGGAAAATGGCAACCATGTTATCAATCATTCCAGGCGTGGGCCAAATGTATAATAAACAATTTGTAAAAGGTCTTATTTTTCTAGTATTAACAGGTTCTTTTATTGTAGCCTTTGCTGATTTATTAAATATGGGATTATGGGGTATTGTAACGCTTGGTACAGAAGTTCCACGTGACCATTCTGTCTTTCTATTAGTAGAAGGAATCTTGGCCCTTATCGTTATCGCTTTTGGGCTAGGCATATATGCATTTAACTTATATGATGCATACCAAAATGGAAAGAAACGTGATAGCGGAACAGCGTTAAATTCTGTAAAAGAGCAATATCGTAATTTGTTAGATCAAGGTTTTCCTTATTTAATGGTTTCACCAGGTTTTCTACTACTTATCTTTGTTGTCGTATTTCCAATCATCTTCGTAATTTTAATTGGATTTACAAACTATGATTTATATCATTCTCCTCCAGCTAAATTAGTAGATTGGGTGGGCTTTAAAAACTTTATTGATATTTTCACTTTACCGATGTGGAGAGAGACATTTGTAAGTGTATTCTCTTGGACTGTCATTTGGACATTCGTTGCAACAACATTACAAGTTGCACTTGGTATTTTCTTAGCGATTATCGTAAATCAGCCTGGTATTAAAGGAAAGGCGATTATTCGAACAATCTTCATTTTACCGTGGGCGGTTCCAGCATTCGTATCTATTCTTGTTTTCTCTGGTATGTTTAATGAAACATTCGGAGCGATTAACAATCAAGTATTAGCTTTATTCGGAATTGAAAAGATTGCTTGGATGACAGATCCATTTTGGGCGAAGATTGCTTTAATTATGATTCAAACGTGGCTTGGGTTCCCGTTTATCTTTGCGATGACAACAGGTATACTGCAATCGATTCCGGGAGAATTATATGAAGCGGCTACAGTAGATGGAGCGACAGCTTGGCAACAGTTTCGTAAAATTACATTGCCACTTGTGTTATATGCAACAGCACCAATATTAATTACGCAATATACGTTTAACTTTAATAACTTTAGTATCATCTATCTATTTAATGGTGGAGGTCCTGCTGTAGCTGGACAAGACGCAGGTGGAACGGATATTTTAATTTCATGGATTTATAAGTTAACGATGACTTCAGCGCAGTACGGAAAAGCAGCAGCTCTTACAATGATATTATCGTTAATTGTTATTACAGTTGCGTTATGGCAATTTAAGAGAACAAAATCATTCCAAGAAGAGGATATGATGTAAATGAATATTAAAAGACAGAAGATGTTACGTCTCTCATTAAGTTATTTAGTTATTTTCGTAATGTGTGCCATCATTTTCTATCCGTTATTATGGATTATTGGCTCATCGTTTAATCCAGGTGATAGTTTATCTGGATCAAGTATTATTCCACAAAATGCAACGTTAGATCATTATCGTAAGTTATTAGATCTAGAGAATAGTAATTACTTACTATGGTATAAAAACACATTAAAAGTAAGTGTTTTAACGATGATTTTCTCAGTGTTAGCAATTAGTTTTACCGCTTATGCATTTTCGAGATATCGTTTTGTTGGAAGAAAAAATGGTTTATTAACATTTTTAATTCTGCAAATGATTCCAAACTTTGCAGCGTTAATTGCTTTATACGTATTAGCTCAATTAACAGGATTAATTGATACACACCTTGCATTAATTTTAATTTATGTAGGCGGGGCTATTCCGATGAATACATGGCTTATGAAAGGGTATTTTGATACGATTCCGAAAGAACTGGATGAATCAGCTCGAATGGATGGAGCAGGACATTTTCGTATTTTTTGGCAAATCATTATGCCACTTGCAAAGCCAATCGTAGCGGTTGTAGCGTTATTTACTTTCATTGGTCCATTTACAGATTTCATTTTAGCGAGTATTATTTTGCGAACACCAGAAAATTATACTTTAGCAGTTGGATTATATGAAATGGTTGCGAAGAAATTCGGTAATGAATTTACAACGTTTGCAGCGGGTTCTGTGTTAATTGCGATCCCAATTTCAATTTTATTCCTATCACTACAAAAATACTTTATTTCTGGTTTAACAGCTGGAGGTACAAAAGGATGAAAAATGGGACATTACGTCCCATTTTTCTTTTCATCTCCCTATAAATAAGTTTATAGGGAGATGAAAAGAGATTTGACATCACATGTGAAAAGAAGTGAAATAAATAGTATATTATAGTATAGGAAAAAATAGCTATATCCCTTACAATACATGAAGAGGGAGAATAGGATTAGTTTTGCAAGATATAAGAAATGAAAGTTTATGACTTGCAATGAGTGCGAGATAAAATATATGAAAAATGGCAGAGAAATGAGAGGAGGGGGATTTTTATGACAGTTACAATTAAAGATGTGGCGAAGCAAGCAAATGTTGCACCATCAACAGTTTCTCGTGTAATTGCTGATAATCCAAGTATAAGTGAAAAGACAAAGCGCCGTGTTAGGAAAGTGATGAGTGAATTAGGGTATCATCCCAATTTAAATGCGAGAAATCTTGCGAACCAAACGACGAAAACACTTGGTCTTGTTATGCCAAGTTCTGCAAGTAAAGCTTTTCAAAATCCATTTTTCCCAGAAGTTATAAGAGGGATTAGTTCATTTGCACACGTAGAAGGTTATGCGCTTTACATGTCGACAGGTGAAACGGAAGAAGAAATTTTTAATGGTGTCGTAAAGATGGTACAGGGACGCCAAATTGGTGGCATTATTCTTTTATATTCAAGGGAGAATGATCGGATTATTCAATATTTACATGAACAAAATTTCCCGTTTGTTTTAATAGGAAAACCATATAATCGAAAAGATGAAATTACATATGTAGATAATGACAATTATACAGCTGCAAGAGAAGTGGCAGAATATTTAATTTCATTAGGGCATAAGCAAATCGCGTTCATTGGTGGTGGATCAGATTTACTTGTAACGAGAGATCGTTTAGCTGGTATGAGTGATGCCTTGAAATTAGCAGACATTGTATTACCAAAAGAATATATTTTACATTTTGATTTTTCGAGGGAAAGTGGTCAACAAGCTGTTGAGGAATTAATGGGACTGCAGCAACCGCCAACGGCAATTATGGCAACGGATGACTTAATTGGACTTGGTGTGTTAAGTGCTCTTTCTAAAAAAGGATTCGTTGTACCGAAAGATGTTTCTATTGTAAGCTTTAATAATGCTTTATTATCAGAAATTGCGAGCCCTCCACTTTCGACAGTTGATGTGAATATTTATCAGCTAGGATATGAGGCAGCAAAAGCTTTAGTTGATAAAGTAGAGAATGCAGAATCCACTGCAAAGTGTATCATTATTCCTCATAAATTACTAAAACGTCAAACTTGTGATCATTATGCATAAAAAAGCTAAGAGTTTAACTCTTAGCTTTTTTCATTAGAAAGGCTTCTAATCGGTCGCAGCCTTCTTTTAAAGTTTCGATACTATACGCATAGGACAAGCGAAGGTAGCCTTCACCGTATTCAGAGAATGCTGTTCCAGGAACTACAGCTAGTCCCGCTTCTTTGACAAGATCAAGTGCAAAATCAAATGATGAAGATGTCAAATGACCAACATATGGGAATAAGTAAAATGCACCTGTTGGCTTTTCAACTGTTAATCCCATTTGAGTGAGTCTATTATATACGTAATCACGGCGTTTTTTATATTGGTGGCGCATCATTTTTGGTGCGTCTTTAGCTGCTGTTAATGCTTCAATTGCAGCGTATTGAGCGATTGAAGTAGCACACGTTACATTGTATTGATGAACTTTTAATATGTGTCCTGCTAAATAACTTGGTGCAAATAAAAGTCCAACACGCCAGCCAGTCATAGAATGTGATTTAGATAAACCGTTAATGACAATTGTTTTTTCACGCATTTCTGGGAAATGAGCGATAGATGTATGCTTTTGTTCATATACAAGCTCGCTATAAATTTCATCTGAAAGGACGAAAATATTTTTATCTTTTAAAACATCTACAATATCTTTTAGCTCTTCTGTTGATAAAGTTACACCGGTTGGGTTAGAAGGATACGGTAGTACGATACATCTTGTTTTTTCTGTAATAGCATTTTTAAGCGCTTCAGCTGTTAAACGAAATCCAGTTTCACGAACATCTACAAAAATAGGCGTTGCACCGCATAATCGAATAATAGGTTCGTAGCCTGGATAAATAGGAGCAGGTAAAATTACTTCTGTTCCTGGCTCTAAAATCGTTCGGAATGCAACATCAATTGCTTCGCTAGCACCGATTGTAACGATGGTTTCGTTTTCAGGTGAGTAATGTAAATCGTAGTTATCTTTTACGAAGTTACAAGCTGCCTTACGTAATTCTAGTAAACCAGCGTTATGTGTATAGCTTGTATAGTTTTCTGTAATAGCCCGTTTTGCCGCTTCTTTCACGAGAGAAGGTGTAGGGAAATCGGGTTGTCCAATTGTTAAAGAAATCAAATTACCATAGTTTTGAATCATGTTAGAGAATTGACGGATTCCAGAAATTTGGATATCCTTCACTCTAGGGTTAATGAATTGTTCCATTGTATCTCCCTTTCTTCCGTTTGAAAATTAAGTTCATTTTATCATATTTTCTATGATTACGCTTTGTATATGTTATTTAGAAAGAGAGAGAAAAGAGAAAAAAAGCCGCTATAAGCGACTTTTTAATATCCGTATTCCCAATCTATTTCATCTTCATTCCAGAGTACAGAGGATACCTTGCCAAGGTGAACAACTGATTCGTTCACAGCACATGTGCAGTTTTCTTCTCCCGCTTTATGCTGCAACTCTTCATATACTGATTTTTCAACATTTTCTAGAACAACCAAATTTTCTTCTTTTAAAACAAGCGTAGTACCCGCCATATTTATCTTCCTCCTACTAAAGTAATGATCACTTATTTGTAAACATAGATAGTATGGATTATATGCTGTATTTTGCTATAGTTGTCCGTCTAAAAAAGTATTTTTATATTTTCCTTGTAATCCGTATTCATTGTATACTGCACGAAGGAAATTTGGTACAGGGTTTACAATCATTTCGAAAATCTGTAACAATTATTATGAGTTGTTAACAAAGAATTAACAAATATGTTAAGAAAAATCAAAATTTTAAAACAAATACACCTATAAAATGATATAATCATATCAAAATACATATAGGGGATGAGAGGTTATGGAGCTTATCCGTGATTTATTGATTCAAATTGCCATCATAATTTTGCCACTATTTTTATATGAAGCGATTCGTTTAAATCGCTATCAAGAAATGCCTCCGAAGCCAAATCGTTACTTTATTATGTTTTTATCTAGCGTTACGCTCGTTCTCTCCATGACATACTCTATTTGTTTTGGCAATGTGTGTGGGTATAACTTTCACCCCATTCCAATTGTCAGTGGTTTTTTATATGGTGGGATTGTTGGTTTAATCCCAGCGGTTATTTTTGTTGCATATGAATGGTTACTAAAGGGAATGAGCTTTCTTCCAGTTTTAGAAGTAATATTTTTATTGATAGTTCCGCTATTTTTATCAAAGAAATGGTCTCTTTTTTCAAGGGATAAGAAATTAATTTTAGCATTTATGATTTCATCATTTTATGTGCTTGTTTCTTTAGTATTAGGCATGATTAATGTTCTTTTGGAAACAGGATTTACACCGTATATTTCGCAAATATATAGCGGATTTATATTTGCCTCGCTTATCATGGTCATGACAATGGTATTCCAGGTGTATTTAACTGAATATTTAAATGAAAATGCATTGCTACGTACAGAGATGCAAAAATCAGAAAAGCTTAATATTGTAAGTGAGTTAGCAGCAAGTGTGGCACATGAAGTTCGAAATCCACTAACTGTTGTTCGTGGATTTATCCAATTGCTAGAAAGTACGGAAGATGTGAAGAATAAGGATTATATGCGTCTCGTATTAGCTGAATTGGATCGGGCGGAACAAATTATTTCAGATTACTTAAATTTAGCAAGGCCGCAAATTGAGAAAAAAGAACACATTTGTTTATCAGCCCAATTAATAGAAATGACCACTCTTATGTCGTCATTTGCAGCGATGCAAGGTGTATATTTACAAGTTGAAATTTCAGAAAGTCTTTATACGATTGGTGATAAGACAAAATTGAAGCAAGCTATTATGAATGTTGTTAAAAATGGTATTGAAGCAATTCAAGGAAATAAAGGATATTTAAAAGTAACAGCTATTCAAAAAGATGAAACAATCATAATAAGAGTTAAAGATAGTGGTGTTGGTATGACGAAAGAACAGTTAGCAAGGCTTGGGCAACCATATTATTCTTTAAAAGAAAAAGGGACAGGATTAGGACTTATGGTAACATTTAGTATTTTACAAGCGCATAATGGTACATTGGAATATAAGAGTGAGAGCGGAAAAGGCACTGAAGCAATTATTATATTACCAGCTGTACAAAATAAGGAATAAAAGTTACCGATGAAAGGTAACTTTTTATTTTATATTGTTTATTCATTTGTTTTTTCTTGTTTTGCTCGGCTAAATAAACTTTTAAATGATTGAAAGAAGCTTTGCTCTTTTGAGGCAGCAACCATTCTTTTTGTTTCTTGAATTTCTCGAATAACTTGCATAAGCTGTGCATCACGGTTACTGTCTTTGTTATAAATTTGACTAACAAGTTTATTCATTTTTTCTTCCTGTTTGGATTCTCGTTTATACATATGATTCATTAATAAGTCCATCTTTTCTTTTTGCAGTGCATCTGTTTGAGCGGCGTGATCGACTAACTCTTGAAGCATTTTTTCTTGAGAGCCTTCTTTTACATAAACTTGTTGCATCAATTCGTCTAGTTTCTCATCCTTTAAACGATTTTGTGTAATTAGAGTAGAATTTTGATGAATAATTGCTTCATTTAATTGAGCTAGCATTTCAAGTTTTAACATGAACTCCTCAAAGTTACGCCCATCTTCTTTTTCTTTCGTTTGTATCTCTTGCTTATCTTGTATAACTGGTACAGGTGGGGCCTCTTTTTCTTTTAAAATAATCGGTATCGTTTCTGAAATATCTTCTTGTAATGTAGCAGCTCTTTCGTGTATAGATTTCAATAATTTTAAATCATCAAGTTTATAAATACGAGCATCAGCTGTTTTGGAAATCATATAACCATGTTCCTCTAACAGTTGACTATATTTGCGAACTATATGTTTTGGGATGCCTGTTTTATTCGTGACATCTTTCGTTTTATAGGTAGCTTCCATCATATTTCCTCCCCAAAAAGTATCGTATATATCATTTCAATCTTTTATGAGGACTTCCTTTGAAAAAGAATGTCGGAAGGCTATTAGTTTTCTACAGCATTAGTGAAAAAATGAAAATTTTTGGCGGAATGGCAAGGAATAACTAAAATAATGTCTGAAAACATATACAGGAGAAGTTTGTTATAATAACGGAGGAAAAGAAACTGGTAGAAACATGGAGGTATACATGAAGCAATTAAAAGGTATTATCATTTCAATTATCGCAATTCTGTCTATTTTAGTAGCAGTTTATGAAGTACTTGTGCCAGAGGAAACAAGTGTAAAGAAAACGAATACGTATGATCAAGTGTTAGAATTTCCGAAAGAACGTTATCCAGAGACAGGAAAACATATTACGGATGCTATAAAAGAAGGGCATTCAGAAGTTTGTACAATCGATCGTGGTGGTGCTGCAGATAGAAGGAAATTGTCGTTAGCACCATATCCATCAAAAAAAGGGTATGATCGTGATGAATGGCCAATGGCGATGTGCAAGGAAGGCGGAAAAGGAGCACATATTGAATATATAAGTCCGGCGGATAACCGTGGAGCAGGCTCTTGGGTAGGGAATAAGTTAGATAAATACCCAGATGGTACGCGAGTAAAATTTGAAGTGAAGTAGTAGTTGTATATTTCATAATGAAGGAGAAGGGGAACTATGGAGTTAACGATTTCTTATTCGCAATTAATGTTGATGAACTATGACGGTGAGCAGCCTTATGTAGATTGGACTGATGAAGATTTTGAAAGAGGTTATGCTAAGGCAGATGGAACTGTTATTTTTGAAGCACTTTCTGATTATACTTGTGAAGTGAAAGTGACCCCAGGGAAACATATTGAAAAAGAAGAAGTAGTTAGAACGATTACGGTTCCTTTTACAGTTGAAAATGAAAGTATCGTTATAACGAGTATTCTTTCTAATAAATTTCAAATACCTATTCCAAATGGTGAGTATACAGTTGTATTACAAGCAATTCCTCTTGAAGAGCCAACGGATGATGAATTATATAAAATACAATATGAATTCTTTTTTGAAAGTAAAGAATAAAAAATGGGTTATCCTGAGAAAAGGATAACCCATTTTTGTTATGCGTTTGTTTTTAAAAGGGAACGAGCATCTTTCGCTGCTTGCACCATATGTTCTAAAGCTGGAATAACTTCTTCTGTTCTTCTCGTTTTTAAACCACAATCGGGATTAATCCAGAAATATTTAGGATCACATACTTCTAAAGATTGTTCTACGATTTTATACATTTCATCTTTACTCGGTACACGTGGGCTATGAATATCATATACACCTAGGCCAATGCCTTTTTCATATGTTGTATGTTTTAATGTATCAATAAATTCTCCGTGACTTCTTGATGTTTCGATAGAAATTACATCTGCATCTAATGCGCGAATCGCGTCAACAATATCTTCGAAGTTACTGTAACACATATGAGTATGAATTTGTGTTTCATTTGCTACAGAAGAAGTTGCTAAAAGGAAGGATTGTACTGCCCATGTAATATAAGCATCCCAATCTTTTTCTTTTAGTGGCATTCCTTCACGAAGTGCGGGCTCATCGACTTGGATTACTCTAATTCCGGAAGATTCAAGTAGTTCAATTTCGTGACGAAGAGCTAGTGCAATTTGATACGAAACTTCTTTTCTTGGAATATCATTTCGAACGAAGGACCAATTTAAAATTGTAACAGGTCCGGTTAACATTCCTTTTACAACTTTTTCCGTTAAGCTTTGTGCATAAACTGTTTCCTTAATAGTCATGCCGTTAATAAAGGCTACATCACCATAAATAACAGGTGGTTTTACGCAGCGGGAACCGTAAGATTGTACCCAACCGTTTTTAGTGAATGAGAAACCAGCAAGGCGCTCACCAAAATATTCAACCATGTCAGTTCTTTCAAATTCACCATGTACAAGTACATCAAGCCCAATTTCTTCTTGGTAACGAATCCATTTTTCTGTCTCTTTTTCAATAAATTGTTCATATTGTTCATTTGAAATAACACCGTTACGCCATTCTTTTCGCGTTTGACGAACTTCAGTTGTTTGCGGGAAGCTACCAATAGTCGTTGTTGGTAATAGCGGTAACTCCAGGGCAACTTGTTGTAATTCGTATCGTTTTTCAAATGTAAGAGGACGTGAAAAATCTTCTTCTTTTAGTGCTGTTCGTGCTGCTTTGACATCTTCTCGGTTACGTGCAGCAGATGAACGAATTGTATGATGTACGTTTCGATATGTTTCCAGCTCATTACTAATGCTTTCTGTACCTTGAGTGAGAGCGGAATGAATAAGAACTAACTCTTCTAATTTTTGATTTGCAAATGCTAACGCATCAAACAGCTCAGTCGATAAGTGAGTTTCTTCTGTTTTATCGATTGGTGTATGCAATAAGCTACAAGAAGGCTGAACGATGATATCTTTCGTTTGGACTTGTTTTTGTAACGTTGTAAATAACGTAAGTACTTCATCAAGGTCAGCTCTCCAAATGTTACGGCCGTCTATACAACCGACAGCTAAAGTTTTATCAGCTGGGAACCCATATTTTGAAATAGCATTTAAATTGCCTTCTTTACCATGAATGAAATCTAATCCAATACCGGATACCGGGAATGTAATAATTTCTTCATAGTTTTCTTCTACGCTATCAAAATATGTTTGTAAAAGAAGAGTCGCATTTGGAACTTCTTTACGAATAGCTTCATAAATTTCTTTTGCTTGTTGAACTTCTTCTTTCGTTAAAGAAGCGAAAATCGGTTCATCAACTTGAATGGCTTGTGCCCCAGCTGCATGTAGTTCTGAAAGCAGTTGTACGTAAGGTACAACTAACTGTTTTAAAATGGTAGAAAATTGTTCTTGTGTATAGCCTTTAGCTAATTTTAAGAAAGTATATGGTCCTAAAATAACAGGCTTTCCATCTACTCCTAATTCTTGTTTTGCCTCTTCGTATAAGCGAAGTGGACGATTATCTTTTAAAGAGATTTGTAATCCCTCTTCATATTCAGGAACGATATAGTGATAGTTTGTGTTAAACCATTTTGTCATTTCGGAAGCTACGTGATCTTTAGAGCCACGCGCCATTGCGAAATATACATCAAGGTAAGATGTAAACTCAGAAAAACGTGATGGAATAAATCCTAGCATATAGGCAGTATCCAAAACGTGATCATAATATGTAAAGTCGCCAATTGGAATGAGTTCAATCCCTTTTTCTTGCTGTACTTTTACGTGTTGAAGGCGAATTTCTTTCATTGTTGTTAAAAATTGTTCTTCATCGATTTTATTGGACCAAAATGCTTCCAATGTTTTTTTCCACTCTCGTTGTAGTCCGATACGTGGATAACCTAAGTTACTTGTTTGAATTGCCATTTTAAATTCCTCCCTAATTGAAAGTAAGCATTTCCGTTTACTAGGAAATACCTATAACAAAAAGTACAAAGACATAGAAAATAAGCCTTCCTTTTTGTTTTAACACCTCATCATCATCCGTGAATCTATCAGTGTTGTTAAAACAGGCAGGTCTCCTGACTTATGCTTCATATAATTTCTTTCACCTTCCCGTTTTCACAGTGGTACTAAAAAGAAATCTCAGCATTTACAGTGGCGGGACCGTGTTGGAGTTTCACCAAGCTTCCCTTTTAAACACGAAACGAAACTTTCGTGTACCTATTTTCCTTTTGAAAGGAATTTAACAAGCGATATGATATTGAAACAAATTCTAACACAATTTTTGGAATTTTGTCTACTGTTTTGAAATAAGAAAATTCTAAAGTTTTTATTTCTTATTATTCTGAATTTTTATTCTGAATTAATTAATAATAGTACTGTATAAAAAGAGAAATTGAGCTATGAAAGAAGTAGGGATGTCTTCTTTCATAGCTCAATTTTCATCTATAGCAACTTCTGAAAGTCGGCCTGCTATAGCATCTTTAAGGAGGGTGTTTAACCATTGTAATTCAACTGTAATATGCTCAATTACACTTTGCAAAATATATAGTTGTGCACGTGGAACCTTTCCTTTATTACAATCATATATCGTTTGCATAGTATGTAAATATTGAAGAGTATCGTTTTTCTTTTTTTCTAAAATAGGAACTAATTCGTGATCATTGCTAAAGTGAGCGAAAGATAATGCTGAATAAATAGGTTTATATATTTGGTTTTTGGCTTCAAATTGTTTTAATAGTAAAGTATGGAATAGTTTTTTGCCTTCTTCTGTTATATGAAAAATCGTTTTGTCCGGTCGATTTGTGTCTCTAATTACATTTGTAATATGAATTGCACCTTGCTTTTCTAATTGCTCGAAGGCGTAATAAAGTGATCCTTTAGCATATTTAATGTAACAATCCATTTGTCGTTCTTTCATAATATGCTGCACTTCATATGGATGTTTATCTCCTTCGAGTAGCAAGCCGAGAATGACTAATTTCATGCTCATGCTGTCTCAACTCCTGTATACAAAAACTTTATCCCGCATTAACGGGCAGTAAGACCCCACCCAAAAATTCAGTGGAAGCAAAGAAGTTAGGTGGGGATTAACTGCCCGTAAAAACCAGATTGGTGAGGGCTAATAATCAGTGGGAGATGAACAACCCCCACTGATTAAAGTTTCACTTTATACATATTATAAACGGCATATCCTTTTTCATAAAGGAATATGCCGCTTCTTTTTTATATTAACTAACTTGCTTTTGTTTTTCTTTCTTTTTAGGGCCAGTAAAGAGGCGTTCATTTCCCATAAGTAAAATACAAATAATACTTAGTACAGCCGGGATGAGTGCCCAGAAGAATGTATTCGCAATAGATGTAGCGAGAGCTTCTTTAATACCCGCTAATATTTCAGCAGGAATTTTTGCGGTAGCGCCTGGTGATAATAAGAAACTTGTGTCTCCGCCTTTTGGAGCTAATTTTGCTAGTTCAGGGGGGAATACAGAGTTTAGTTTATCTGTAAAAATATGATTTTGAATTGTACCGAAAATCGTTACACCAAGAGTCATACCGAGTGATCGGAAGAATGAGTTTGTTGATGTCGCCGAACCACGGTCTCGCATTTCCAACTTGTGAATAGAAGACATACTTAATACTGAGAATGAGAAACCGACACCAAGCCCAGCGAGAATCATAAATAGTGTTACGAGTAAACGAGGTGTGTCCATTGTTAAAGTACTTAATAAATAAATACCAAGAACGAAGAAGACACCAGATACCATCATAATGTTACGATAGCTTGTTCGAGACGCTAATTGTCCTCCTGTTTGACTTCCAATTACAGAACCAACCATCATTGGTGTTAAAATTAATCCAGCATTAGAGGCGGAACCTCCAAGAACGCCTTGAATGAAGATTGGAATATAAACTGTACAGATAATAAAAGCGGCACCATAGAAAAAGGCAACTCCTTGACTAGCTGCGAATAAAGGTTTTTTAAATAGATGGAACGAAATAATAGGCTCGGTTGCTTTTCGTTCTACAAAGAAGAAAATAATAAGCGTAATAACTACTGTTGTAAATAAGCCAATAATTACAGTAGAATTCCAGGCATATTCTTTACCACCAAGTTCTAATGCGAACATTAAGCAAACGATACTTATGACAAGTGTAATAGCACCAGCCCAATCAATTTTTTGTTTTCTAAATTCTAGAGACTCACTGTAGTATTTAGTAATGAAGAAAAAGGAGATAAGTCCTAATGGAATATTAATATAGAAGACCCAATGCCAACTTATATAGTCTGTAATATAAGCACCTAATAAAGGACCGAATACACTAGATGTCCCGAAAACAGCACCGAATAGTCCTGTCATCTTTCCGCGTTTTTCTGGTGGGAAGATATCGTACATAATTGTGAAGGCGATAGGCATAAGGGCACCACCACCGATACCTTGAATAGCTCTATAAATACTTAATTGCTCAATACTTGAAGCTGTTCCGCAGAGCGCAGAACCGAATAAGAAAAGAATGAGGCCACCAATATAAAAACGTTTCCGTCCGTACATATCAGAAAGTTTCCCGAAGATAGGCATCCCTGCCATTGTTGCTACCATATAAGCTGATGTGACCCAAACAAACTTATCAAATCCTCCTAGGTCTCCAACGATTGTTGCCATTGCGGTTGCAACGATTGTATTATCCATTGCGGCCATTAATATACCAAGCAGTAAACCAGCAACAACAAATTTTGTCTTGTTGGCGTCTTTTTTTAATGGTTGAGTTTCCAAATATAACCCTCCTTTAGAAATAAGTAAACTATATTAAGTTTTGAGTGCAGTGGATAAAAAATTTTAATGTATAGTTGATTTTAATTTCTTTTCCATAAGTGCACTGATATGCCATAAAGAATATTATAGTCAAATTTGACTATAAGGCAAACTTTTTCTTCCGTCAAAATATTCTTTCGTATGAGTAGAAAACGAGTGAGCCATACTGAATATTGCTATAAAGGAAATGAAGTAAATTGTAAAAAAATTTCATAAAGAACACCTTCTGTTAATAGATGAAAAATGGTTTTTTCTTCATATTGTCGAATAGGATAAAAGGAAGAGAAATATTAAACATTGCTTGTAGCAAGCTTTAGTAATTTGGGGAATTCATTGTGTGTATGTTACATCTGAAATGAGGTGAATATATATTATGAAAATATGGGGACGAATTTCGGATACAGGAAAGTATTCAATACCGCTACAACCAGTATTGTGGATTGACGGATCGAAAAAGGAAAACGAATTTCCTCAAGTAGCCGTTACATTACAAATTGGTAGTATGTATACAGAACAGTTTTCGTATGAATTGACCTACGATGTAAACGACATACTTATTATGCGAATTGAAGTGGAAAATAAAGGAGTAGAAATGATTTCGAGAGTTGTTGTAAGTCATATGATTCGAGATTACTTTGCTTATATTCCTAATTCTTTAAAAGTTGATAAGGGGATAAGTGAGTTTTTATTCCAGCTTGTTAGATGGCGAATTGATGATTTGTTACCGAATGAGAAGGTGGAACTACGTTGTAAAATAAAAGCTAATAAAGATAAAGCTCTTAAACAAACATTCTTTCAGGCTACATATACATTTCAAGATAAAGAGATATCATATGGCCCACTGCAAACAAATGAAGTTGTTGTGCGTCAATGATAAAAAGGAACCTGTACAAAAGGTTCCTTTTTTAGTGAAGGTTGTGTTTTTTGAGTATTTTCTTTTGCTCCATTCCTTTTTTTCCTACATAGTTATTTTTGTAGCCAAAGTATAGAATAAATAAAAATGAAACAACATTAACAATAGCGTCGATTTGATCGTTTGTAATAAAGTGTATGCCGAAAGAGGTAAATAATAATTTTAATGATAATAGAAAACCAGCTAGTAAACGCATAGCATCTGATAGATTCTCTTTTTGTAGCATATAGATTACTCCTTTCTATAAAAGTTATATTATATATATATGAAATAGAGTAGAAAAGGTATACAAGCTTAAGCAGAAATGTACATTGCATATGTACATTTTTTATTTTGTAGAAAAACATTATTGATATAGAAACATATATTGGTATAAAAGGGGGAAAAGTATGAAACATAAAGGGAAAATTAGTGGATTATTGCTTGGCAATACTGTGGCAGTTACAGAATGGATTGCACTTCAGGATGTAATTGCAAAACTGGATTCACGATCATTTTATACCGTCTTTATTATTTATATATTGCAAATGATACTAAGTTATTATTTTGGACATTGGTACGATAAAAGAGCGAACGAGCGTATGGGTATGGAAGTAGGAGGAATGGCAAGCAATGATTTTGTTGTTGATTTTTTTGGGAAAGTAGCTGCTTTATCTGAAAGAGATTCTCGTAATATTACAGTGTACATTCTTTCTGTAAAAGAATGGGAAGGATTAAAAGACACGTTGCAAGAAAAAAAGTTGGGAGTGTTAGTACAAAAATTAGAGAGTACCATTGTAAAGACAATTCGGAAGGGAGATGTTGTTACAAAGTGGGATGAAAATAAGTACGTTATTGTAGCAATTGATAATGGTCATGAAACATCAACAATAACAAAACGATTAATGAAAAATATTGAAAGTGAAATAGAAGGTGATTTACTCAGTGTCACTCTTTTATTTGGAGCAGCTAGCTATCCAGTAGAAGGAAAAACGTTTGAAGAACTGTTGAGAAAGTCGCAAAATCAATTGTACCAGTATAGAAATTTGCAAGAAAATGAGTGAAGCTTTGATTTGAAGATATATGATAGGAAGATGTTTTGTTTGTAACATTTTTTTGACTTTTATTACAAAAAAACGCCACGTTTGTAATAAAAGTCTTTAAAAATATATGAAATAAGCATATAATTATGATGGTAGTGTCAATGCAATTTGCACAGTGTGTTTTATTTTAAAAGTGTAGAGGAAAGCAAGCTCTACACTTTTCCTTTTTAGGAAATGAAAAGAATATTTGTAAGTTGTTGCGAGATATCGATTGTACTGTGTAAAATGAACAAAGAGATTAATTGATAGAAAGCTGGAAAGGGAATGATAGACGTGAGAGCGGAGCGATCACCTTTTATCAGGTGAACTATTATAGTCTTATTAAGACTGAGGTGAAATTCCGTGGATATTAAAGTAATACATAGTGTGAACAGGCCTTAAAAAACACGAAGTAGTATACTTAAAGATGGATATGGAATTGCTAAATAATTCAAAAAGAATAATGTAATATCAAGTAATAATTTGTACAAACAATATTAATGATCTTCGTAAAAAAGATGCGAGTGTATAGAACAATTACATATTTTATAACTTTTTTATATTACACGATGGTCGTTTATAAGTAGGAGGAAGAGATGTTGAAATATAGTAAATTAGCAATTGTAACTGCATTATCAATGATTTTATTAGCCGGTTGTTTCGGTCCGAAACCAGAAGAAGAATTATATGTAGCGTTTGAAAACGCTGCTAAACAAGAAAAAACAATGTTTGAAGATGCAAAAAAACTTGAGACTTTAGAGAAAGAAGGACAAGAATTATATAACCAGATTGTTCAAGAAGGAAAAGATAATAATCAAACTGTTAAAGAAAAACTGAATCAAGCAGTGAAAAATACAACTGAACGAGAAAAAGTGCTTGCAAAAGAAAAAGAAGTTTTAAATAAAGCGCAAGAAGAAGTGAAGTCAGCTGATAAGTATGTGAAGAAAATTGAAGATAAGAAATTGAAAGATCAAGCTGATAAAGTGAAAAGCACGTATGAGAAACGACACGATTCATTTAATAAAATGTATGACAGCTATGACAAATCTTTAAAACAAGAAAAAGAGTTATATACAATGTTACAAGATAAAGGTACTAAATTAAAAGATATTAGTGAAAAAGTAAAAGTAGTAAATCAATCTTATAAGGATATTGAGTCAGAAAAAGATAAATTTAATGAATTCACAAAGTCTTATAATACAGAAAAAGTAGCTTTTTATAAACAAGCAAATATTAAAATTAAAGAAGAGAAAAAATAAAACAGTTTGGCCTACACTTGGCCAAACTGTTTTATTTTTTTGTATAAGTACGACTATACCATGGAACAGGTTCACTTAATTTTTTTTCTTGTTTTAATGCTTCAGGACCAATATAATCTTGAATTGTTTTTTTTGCCACTGTTAAAGATAAGGTTGTTTTCGGATTTCGATAGGAGGATTCAAGATGACCAAGATGCGGTAGAATTCGAAAATCTTCTTTCGTAGGAGGGATGTGGAAAAAATAATCGCCTAAACGTATAAGGACATCAGATTGTTGTTGGCTAAAACGTGGGTTTCTAGAAAAATGTAATCCTTCTTTAATTGCTTTTTTTTCAGCAATCAAACGTTCTAAAGCTGTCTTTTTTAACCAGTATAAATATTTAGGATTAGTAGCTGCTTTAGCATGACGATTCACAACGAAAATAGATTGAGCTAGTCGATTAATAGAATGTTGGTTTTGTAATTGAGATTGTGGTTGTGAAGGTTTCATATTGAATCTCCTTTCAATTTTTCATTATTATACCATAAATAAAATAGGTATTTATTATACGCAAAAAGTGATTGTATATATTTTCAATATTAAAGCAATATTGTTACAAAAAACAACTATTTTGTATAATAGTAATAGAATATGTTTTTGAAATTTGATAATGAAAGAGTGAGAAGTTTGAAAGAAATATTAAAACAACAGTATGCCATTATAGATATTGGATCTAATACAATGCGTTTAGTTATTTATGAAAAGCAAAATGGAGGTTTTTATAAAGAGATTGAAAATACGAAAGTTGTTGCTAGGTTAAGGAATTACTTAATTGATGGTGTGTTGAATGAAGAGGGAATAGAAGTATTATTACAGACATTATTTCAATTTCAAGAAAGTACAAGATTCCATCAGTTGCATCATGTACTTTGTGTTGCAACAGCAACAATTAGACAGTCGGAGAATCAAGAGGAAATTAAAAAGCTTGTTGAAGGACAAACGGACTTTACTCTTAGAGTATTATCAGAGTATGAGGAAGCGCGTTACGGATACTTGGCGGTTATGAATTCTACATCGTTTTCAGAAGGAATAACGGTAGATATCGGCGGGGGAAGTACAGAAGTTACATACTTTAGAAATAGAGAGATTTTAGAGTACCATAGTTTTCCATTTGGGGCACTTTCTTTAAAGCAACAATTTATTAAAGGGGATATTCCTACTAAAGATGAGTTAGAGGGAATGCAACAGTATTTAGAGTTTCAATTTCGAACGTTACCATGGTTAATCAATAAGAAATTGCCTCTTATTGCAATTGGTGGTAGTGCTAGGAACTTAGTGAAAATCCATCAAAATTTAATATGCTATCCTATAGCAGGATTACATTTATACAAGATGAAAGAAGAAGATATTGAAAGTGTAAAAGATGAATTGGAAAAATTGTCGTACATAGAACTTCAGAAATTGGAAGGGTTGGCAAAAGATCGAGCAGATACGATTATTCCAGCGGTTGAAGTATTTCATACACTTGTTAATGTTATAGAGGCAACGGCATTTGTATTAAGTAGAAAAGGGTTAAGAGAAGGTGTTTTCTATGAAGAGTTGACAAAAGATTTGGGGATTTCATATTATCCGAACGTAGTTGAAGAAAGTCTGCATTTACTATCACATGAATACGAAATGGACATGGAATTTGTTATTCAGCTTATTAAACATGGAAGACTAATTTGCAAACAACTTGAGGAAATAGGGCTTATTTCTATGTCAGTAAAAGACTGGGAAGTGTTCCATCAAGCAGCGAAAGTATTTAATATAGGCAAATATATAGACGAAGAAGCAAGTCGTTTACATACGTTTTATTTATTAGCGAATAAGACAATTGATGGCA
Source organism: Bacillus sp. JH7 (assembly GCF_001563515.1). NCBI lineage: Bacteria > Bacillati > Bacillota > Bacilli > Caryophanales > Bacillaceae > Bacillus > Bacillus sp. JH7. The sequence goes on from NZ_LPUS01000001.1 coordinate 806,338, forward strand.
TGATGCATAAAGATCGAGTAAGGCTAGCGCTTATTGCATCGTATAAATCAAAAATGTTATTTAAACAACATTTATCTCCATTTGAAGGTTGGTTTGATAAAAGCGAACAAAAAAAAATCCGCCTGTTAGGAGCTGTTTTACAATTTTCAGCTACTTTAAATGTAAGGCAACGATCGCTTATTGATACCATATCTATAACAGAAAACGAAGAAGGATTAACATTTAAAGCTTTATGTGAAAAATCGGCATTAGCGGAAAAAGTGCAGGCTGAAAAACAAAAAAAACAGTTAGAAAGAGTATTAAAAACGAATATTAACTTGTTATTTGAACTAAAACATTAGGTTGTACGGATGTCTTTACAAAAAATTTACACTTTATAATATTGTAATTTGCTAAAATAAAAGTAACTAAATTATAGTGAAAAAGTTTCAAGGGGAAGTGTGAAGAGAATGGAATTATTGAAGGGGAATGCAGTAAATTTAAATGATACAGCTTATTACAATAATCGAGAGTTAAGTTGGTTAGCATTTAATGAACGTGTCTTACAAGAAGCGCAAGATGCAAATAATCCACTTTTGGAAAGATTGAAATTTATTAGTATTTTTAGTTCGAATTTAGATGAATTTTTTATGGTACGTGTAGCGGGATTAAAGGATCAAGTGAGTGCTGGATTTAATCAGCCAGAAAATAAAGCTGGCTTAACACCAAAAAAGCAATTAAATAAAATTGCGATAAAAGCCCATGCACTAATGACAGTACAATATGATACATTTAAAAATTATGTATTACCAGCGCTTGAGTTAGAGGGAATTGAACGTTTAACATTCAATGATTTGACGAAAGAGCAACGAGAATTTATAGAAGAGTATTTTGATGAGCAAATTTTTCCAGTGTTAACTCCTGTAGCTATTGATGCATATCGCCCATTTCCAATGTTATTAAACAAAAGTTTGAATTTGGCTACTCTTTTATATGATGAGAAGCAAGCGGAAGAAGAAAACAGGACGAAGTTAGGAATTGTGCAAGTTCCTTCATTACTTGAGCGCTTCATAATTTTACCGAGCGAAGGGCAAAAGCATAAATTTATTTTATTAGAAGACGTAATTAGTAGCTTTACTCATAAATTATTTACGGGATATACAGTATCATCTGTTACTCGTTTCCGTATTACACGCAATGCAGATTTAACGATTCATGAAGAAGGTGCGAGAGATTTATTAAAGGTAATTGAAAAAGAATTAAAAAAGCGTAAGTGGGGGGCTGCTGTTCGTTTAGAAGTTGGGAAAGAACACATTGATGAAAGAGTACTAGCGTTATTATATGAGGTTCTGGAAGTAAAAGATGAAGATGTATATATAATGGATGGTCCATTAGATTTAACATGTTTGTTTTCTTTATATAAAAAATTAGCTCCTTTATATGAACATCTTGTATATCCGGCTCTTATTCCGCAACCACCTCAAGATTTAGGTGATGAAGAAGATGTATTTGAAAAAGCAATTGAGCATGATATTTTATTACATCATCCTTTTGAATCATTTCAGCCGGTAGTTGATTTTGTCCGTGATGCGGCGGACGATCCGAATGTACTTGCGATTAAACAAACGTTATATCGTGTAAGTGGTGATTCACCGATTATTCAGGCGTTAAAGATAGCGGCTGAAAAGGGAAAACAAGTGACAGTATTAGTTGAATTAAAGGCAAGATTTGATGAAGAAAACAATGTTCATTGGGCTAAAGAATTGGAACAGGCAGGCTGTCATGTTATTTACGGTGTAAGTCACTTGAAAACACATAGTAAAATTACATTAGTTGTAAGAAGAAAAAACGGAAAAATCGAAAGGTTCGTACATCTCGGAACTGGAAACTATAATGATGCAACAGCGAAGTTATATACTGATTTTGGATATATTACATCAAGAAAAGACTTTGGGGTTGATGCAACCAATTTCTTTAATTATTTAAGTGGTTATACAACAAAGCCACATTTTCATCATTTATCGGTTGCTCCATTTGATATAAGAGAGCAATTTATAGATTTAATAGATGAAGAAATCCGTTATCATAGGCAATATGGAAATGGATATATTATCGCTAAGATGAATTCATTAACAGATAAACCATTAATTAAAAAAATGTACGAAGCATCACAAGCTGGAGTAAAGGTAGAGCTCATTGTTCGAGGGACATGTTGTTTAAGACCTGGCATTCCAAATGTAAGTGAAAATATTCGTGTAGTTAGTGTTGTTGGAAGATACTTAGAGCATAGCCGTATTTATTATTTCCATCATAATGGGGAGGAGAAAATATATTTATCTTCAGCTGATTTGATGACGCGAAATATGGAGAAGCGAGTGGAAATATCTTTCCCGATATTAGATATTGAAATGAAGGCACGAATTAAGGCGATTTTACAGCTTACATTAGCTGATAATGTGAAAACACGTGAACAAAATAAAGATGGTGATTACTATTATGTTATTAATAGTAGTACAGAAGAAATTGATAGCCAAGTGAAGTTGTTTAAGATGGCATATCAAAATACAGACGCTGAATAATGAAAAAAGTAAAAACCTCTTATGTCAATAAGAGGTTTTTACTTTTTTCTACTCATATGCTCCAAAAATGGAAGGATGAGTAGAAACAATAGTTTTATTATAAGCGTGTAATGAGATGGCTCGTTGAAAGAATCGTTATTTTAACTTAGTAATAGTATGGTTGCTGACATGGTCCACCGTAACAAGGATAAGGTGCTGGCGGCGGGAAAGGTGGTGGATAAGGTGGATAAAATGGTCGAGGGCCGAAAGCTAATGCTCCGCCGAGCAATCCACCAGCAATTCCAGCTAGAAAGGGAACGCCAAAAAACGGGAAGAAGCGTGAGTCGCCTACTGGACCAATAGGTGCTGAACGGACTGGAATTGGTTGATAATATGGATACATGAACATACCTCCTTTATTGGACTCACTTTTATCATATGGTAAACAAAACGTGGATGAGCGCGTACAAGAAAGGATATGTAAGAAAATAGGCGAATTATTACGAATGTTGGAGTGTGAAAATTGTGATTTCAGGTTTTGACATAAAACGAAATGGGACACGTGTTCTTCCCAGGCCTCGATTGACATAGAGAGTTAAATCCTGAATTGTATAGAAGCCTTCAATATAGTCTTTGGCGAGTGAAGGTGTAATAATAGCTCCTAAAAAAGGAATTTGTACTTGTCCGCCGTGACTATGACCAGAAAGTTGCAAGTTGATTGGATATCTAGAAACTTTGGGCGCGATATCTGGTTCGTGAACAAGAACAATGTTATAAGTACTTTGCCGTGCATGCTCTAATGTTTTCTCTATTTTTGGTTTGCCTAATAGTATATCATCGAGACCGAAAATAGAAATTTCACTATTATCCATTAAGCGAATTCTTTTTTCACTATTGAGCAATAGCTCAAATCCTGATTCACGCATGATGTGCTCATAGTATTCAGTTCCATATCCACCGTGATCATGGTTACCATAAATAGCGAATTTACCAAAGGGGGCTTGTATATTTTTTAAAATGGATGCAACGAAAGGAGTGTCAGTATACGTTTGATAATTATCAATGAGATCTCCGGTAAAAAGGACAATATCTGGATTTACAGCATTAATTTTAGAAACAACTTTAGATAAATGTTGAAGCGAGAAATAGTATCCGAGATGTAAATCGCTGAATTGAAGAATTTTCATACCATGAAAACTTTTTGGGATGAGTTGTGATTTTAATGTGTGCTGTGTAAAAGAAATGAAATGGGGCTCTATATATTTAGCATAGTAGTATCCGATGCTACTGGTTATAAATGAATAGAGACAAGTGCGCATACCAATTTTTAAAAAATTTCTTCTTGTAATGTGCTTCATAAAAATATGAGTATACCTCAATGTTTTCATTCCATTTATAGGCTACTCAAATCTCCTTTCAGTTTATTTAAAATATACTTTACATAATAAAAAGTAGTATAGATTACGAAAAAAAATGAATAAAAAGAAAGTTCTTTACGCTAAAATATCAGAAAAGTTTAAAAATATAAAGATTTCTATTAAATAAAGTGATAAAATGAATGTGTATTCATTTTTTGGAGGGGATGTATGTGAAAGAAAAGGTAGTTATTATAACAGGTGGATCGAGTGGAATGGGAAAAGGAATGGCGACTCGTTTTGCAAAAGAAGGGGCACGAGTTGTTATTACAGGACGTACAAAGGAAAAACTAGAGGAAACAAAGTTGGAAATTGAACAATTTCCAGGGCAAGTATTACCTGTACAAATGGATGTAAGAAATACGGATGACATTCAGAAAATGATTGAACAGATTGATGAGAAGTTTGGTAGAATTGATGTTTTAATAAATAATGCAGCTGGAAACTTTATTTGTCCAGCAGAAGATTTATCTGTGAATGGCTGGAATTCAGTCATTAATATTGTATTAAACGGTACGTTTTACTGTAGTCATGCTGTCGGAAAATATTGGATTGAAAAAGGTATAAAAGGGAATATCATTAACATGGTAGCAACATATGCATGGGATGCTGGTCCAGGAGTTATTCATTCGGCTGCAGCGAAGGCAGGAGTATTAGCGATGACGAAGACGCTCGCTGTTGAGTGGGGACGTAAATATGGAATACGAGTTAACGCTATCGCGCCAGGACCAATTGAACGTACGGGCGGTGCTGATAAATTATGGATTTCAGAAGAAATGGCTAAACGTACGATACAAAGTGTTCCGCTTGGAAGGCTGGGTACGCCAGAAGAAATCGCTGGTCTAGCTTATTATTTATGTTCAGATGAAGCTGCGTACATAAATGGAACTTGCATGACAATGGATGGAGGACAACATTTACATCAATATCCATTTTAAAAGGGATAAAAAAATGAATATTTGATTCATTTTTTTATGGCTAAATGTGACGGAATTGTGACATATGAAAGAAAAGTGTTTACAAGAGGTCATATATACGTTATATTTAAGACCTCTTTTTTCTTCATAGTAGAATTGCTAATTCCCCTTAGCATTTTACCCCTCTAATCCCTTCAGGAAAACTGAAGGGATTTTTTATTATTTTTCCGTAAATATCATGTTATAATTTTTGAAAAGTAAAGGGAGGGAAGCACGTTGATAGATGCATTAGATGTAATGAGTAACTTGGATAAAGTCCTTCCTTATTATCAAGCTATTTTTAGTGCTGATGAGCATACTGTAATTGGATACGAAGTAGTAGGACGTATTCAAACAGAAGAGGGCATACAAAGTTTAGCTTCTTTCTTTCACGATGATTCGATTCCAAGTGAATTTCAACTGGAAGCGGATAATATTATAGTAGAAAAAGCTTTAAATCGTTATTTAGAAAGCGATCAAAAATTATTATTATTTATACATCGGAATGCTAATGTATTAATGAATGATGATGATGAAAGCTTGCTTCAACTTTTATTGAGGTATGAAGAACAAGGTTTAAATTTAAAACAAATTGTTTTAGAGATTACAGAGCATGAATGTAAAGAAGATATAGAGCAATTTAATCATTTGCTTATGTATTATCGTACATATGGTATTCAAATTTCGATTAATAAAGTCGGAACGGGCACAAGTAATTTAGAGCGTATTAGCGTGTTAGCACCTGATATTTTAAAAGTAGATTTAACGAACTTAAGGCAAACAGCACTTTTACAATCTTATCAAGATATTTTATATTCTTTATCATTACTTGCTAGAAGAATTGGTGCAACTTTGTTATATGAAGAAATAGATGCTTTTTATCAACTGCAATATGCTTGGAAGAACGGCGGAAGATATTATCAAGGTAATTATTTGAAAGAATGTTTACCTGATTTTATTGAAACGAATGTTTTGAAAGAGCGACTAGGTAATGAATGTCATCAGTTTATTCAGCATGAAAAGAAGAAGTTACAAAAAATTTATAATTTAACAGAGATGTTACGCGATCGCATTGGCGATGTTTTATCAAAACAAAAAAAGAATGAAGATATAAATGATTGGTTATTACAATTTAGTCAAAGTGTATCACAGTGTAGTTTTCGTATATTTATTTGTAATGAAGATGGTTTCCAACAATCAGGAAATGTTATGAAAAAAGATGGAGAATGGATTGTGATGCCGGATTATTATATGAAGAACTGGAGTTGGCGCCCGTATTTTCTCGAGAATATCATGAAAATGCGTTTTGAGAATAAGGCGAGGCTTTCAGATTTATATGCAGATATTGAAACGGGAGAAATGGTACGAACATTTTCTTTCCCGATTGATGATGACAACTTTTTATTTATAGATTTATCTTATGAATATTTATATGAAGAAGATGTTTTATTTTAATGCACGAAGAGATTCGTGCATTTTTTGTTTGTTTTTATCATAAATTGGTAATAGTGAAAATGGTGATGAAAATGCTGTCTATCGTTGTAAAGATTTTACGAACGAAATCTGTCCTTTCTTTGCATAATCATTGTTACAATGAATACTACAAAGACAAGTTCTTTTAAAAGGAAGGTGAAAAAATGAGGAAATATGGAATATGGCTTGTTCTATTTGTATGTGTTGCCTTTCTAGTTGGTTATAGTGTTACGACTGTTTTAGGAAAAGAGGAAGTGGAAGTCGATCGGAAAGAAGTATTTACAACGATACAAAAAGGCTATGAAACCCAGTTTTCAATTCGTGGGAAGCATTTGCCGATGAATAAGATGATAGAGACGTTATCACCGTATTTTACAGATAATTTCCTTCAAGTATTTACAGATGAAAATAGCAGAAGTGATAAACAAAGTGGTGAATATTTACTTCCGGCAAAAGAAGCACCGTTTTCTTTTAATTCAGAAACAAAAATGTCGTATGATGAAGAACATAAAAATTTATATGTATATGAGCGGACAAAAAGTGGACAGTATCAAATTGTAACATTGAAAAGGGATCAAGATAAATGGAAGCTAGCAGGATATCATGAAAGTCAGGAACTTTTAACTGAAATAAAAAGGTTGCAACAATTATAAAGTGAAACTTTTAATCAGTGGGAGGGATTACTCTTCCATCTAACTTCTTTGCTGTAGCTAAATTTAGGGTAGGAGTTTTACTACCTACAAATAGCGGGATAAGGATAGGAATAGGTATTTACCTATTCCTATTCTATATTGAGTAGTTGTTGTAACTTTTCAATTTGAAACCCTGCAACTACTTCGCCATCAATTACGACTGTTGGAGTTGAATAAGAATCATAGTCGTATAAAAGACGATTGCGAGCAGCAGCGTCTTTTTTTACGTCAAATTCTTCATATGCAACGTTATTATGCTTCAAAAATTCTTTCACAATAACACAGGGCGGACAATCGGGTTGTGTATAAACCTCAATTTTTTTCATTGTTATTCCTCCTTTTTTCTGTTTTTTATTATATTCTTCCAGTATAAAAACCGCAATAAAGAAGGGGAAATATGTTCTTTCTGTTTTTTCCTTCGCATTTCGACAAATTTTTAGTTGAGTTTCTGGCCAATAACCTTTATCCTAGAGTGTGGAACATTTTTTCTGTTATGACGGATAGAATGAGTATAGCTGTAAAACCTATTGGTAGGAAGATCAGAGAAAGGAGAGATTTCATGTCTCTACTCCAAGGAATTTTAACTCGACTTGTTAGTCTACAAGAACAAGCTGAAAGCGGTGAAGTAGCACAACGCTATTTTGAAGTGAACGGTGAGCGCAAATGTAGCGTGAAATTTTTCGATAAAAGTGAAATGTATGAGTTAGAAGTGTATCAACAAGGTGAAAAACCTCAAGTGTATCAATTCGATAATATCGACATGGTTGCAATTGAGATTTACGATATCATTTCTTGATACATATAAAAAAGGTACTGCCATGTGGCAGTACCTTTTTTAGTTCTATTACTTTCTAGTGGAATGTATAGAAGTTTTTTATTTTTCCTACAATGGTATTAAAATGAAATTTTAATCCGTGCAAGTTTGCTTATCCATGTGGAAAATGAGTCCCGTCAACCGGGTGAATATGTGAAGCTAAACTTCTCACAATCGCTGGGTTCTGCAAATAGCGGGAGAAATATAACTAGGAGGTTATCGTATGGAACGTTTACCAGTTGTGATTTGTCCTAATTGTCAAAGTTCTGCTGAGATTATTCATGTATTAACGGCTCAATCTAATCAAAATGTAATTTATACGTGCCAAGTTTGTCACTTTGTAATTCGAAATATTGAAACGAATAAAGGATAGGAAGTTATAATTTTAGTTTTTGTCCCATACAATGAGAATACGAAAAGTCTGTCTAATTGAAAGGACGTGACTCTGTGGACGGTGCACATAAATTTTACAATGTTTCAGAGAGACATTTAAATTTTGATATGGTCTTTAACCGTATTTGTAGTTTCATTGAAAAGGATCCGCGAAATTTATATCGATTATCCATTGGGACAGACTCACAAGCGCATCAAAAGGATACGAGGTTTATTACAGCAATCCATATTCATCGTGTTGGAAAAGGTGCCTGGGGCTGTTTACACCATAGATCAGTAAAAGATAAGCCGGCAACCTTACGTGAGAAAATATATTTAGAAACGCAGTTTAGTCAAGAAATCGCATGTCTATTTACGCCTACTCATATACAAACAATATGGGAGTTATTGCATCCTTATGCTCAAGATGGGGCTGGATTCATAATGGAAATTCATTTAGACATTGGGAATGATGGTTTAACAAAAGAATTTATTTTAGATATGACAGAAAAAATTCGAGCGATGGGATTAACTGCAAAAATTAAGCCAGATGCTTATGCGGCGTTTAGCTATGCAAATCGATATACGAAATGATTTTTTTGTATGTATACGATTGCTACATATCTTTTAATAAAAACTGAATATTACATCTATTAAATAGGTTGAATTTTTTATATAATAAGAGTAACGATGCGAGTGTAAGGAGAGGGGTATATGCAAAGGGAAGTTGTTTTAACGAAGGAAGAAGAAAGTTTACTACTAGATATTTTATTTCAGCAAAATTACGCAAGTGAAATTTTAGCTGTGGAACTTACAGATATTGAGAATGGTTTGAAACAGACAGATGTGATGCAATATAAAAAAATCACAAGGTTATTTTACAGATTAAAAAATAAAGGGTATTAAGCGCTACCGGAATGGTAGTCTTTTTTTTGTGCTGTATGCTAAAATAGCTGTGTGATTGTATTTTTATTGAAATAAATTTAGGACAAAATAATAATATGAAAACGCTGTCATAAAATGTGAATAGAGTTGTGAACATAAGCAGGAAAAAGGGAAAATGGGGGATGTAATATGATTAGTATTCCGAAAGACGAATTTCAACAAATTCTTGTGAAGGATTTAATGATTTCATCGGAAAAAGTAGCTCATGTCCAAATTGGAAATAGTTTAGAACATGCTTTACTCGTTCTTGTGAAATCTGGATATTCGGCGATACCTGTCTTAGATCCAATGTATAAACTACATGGTTTGATTAGTACTGCCATGATATTAGATGGTATGTTAGGATTAGAACGTATTGAGTTTGAAAGACTCGATGATATGAAAGTAGAGCAGGTGATGAAAGAAGATATACCTGTTCTTAAATTAGACGATTCATTTGCAAAAGCTTTAGAAATGACAATTGATCATCCTTTTATTTGCGCTGTTAATGAAGAAGGCTATTTTGAGGGGATTTTAACACGTCGGGCTATTTTAAAATTGTTGAATAAGAAAGTAAGGCAACATAATCGATAACGTAAGAAAAGTGACTTCATAGAAACGAAGAAGTCACTTTTTTTTCGTGCATATCACTTGTGTATGTATTATATTTAAAAAGACATAAAACATAAGGAAAGTTTGCACTGGACAATTGTATTTTCTGAATGAAAGCATTCGGGTAAATTAAGGATGAAAAGCTTATTGAAATAAGGTGTATGGAAGCTAAGGAAAGAGGGAGAAAGTTGCAAATTGATGATTTTCAAATGATGGTTGTGTTAGCTCAGGAATCAAATATGAGAAAAGCGGCGGAACGTTTATTTGTTTCCCAACCTGCGCTGAGTCAACGATTACAATCTATGGAGAAACAATGGGGAATGAAGTTTTTTATTCGCTCACAAAAAGGATTGACAATTACACCTGAAGGGGAAAAAGTTGCAAATTATGCTAAAGAAATGTTGCAAAGGGAAGAAGATATAAAAAGTGAGCTAGCTGTTTTCAGAACGGAAACTCATGGAACGTTAAAAATAGCTGTTGCATCAGTTATTGGTCAATATTGGCTCCCTCCTGTTTTGAAAAAGTTTGTGCATAAATATCCTTCTGTCAAGATATCGCTGTTTACTGGATGGAGTAGTGAAGTGCAAAAGCAGTTTTATGAAGGAGACGTTCATGTTGCTATACTGAGGGGAACACAAGAATATAAAGGTCAGAAGCAACAATTATTTGAAGATGAACTGTATTTAGTTGATAAAGAAATAAAAGATATTTCGATGTTAAAAGAAACAAATAGGCCGTTCATTCAATTTAAAAGTGATTCGACTTATTATGGACAAATACAAAATTGGTGGTATGGTTTATTTTCTAATCCGCCTAAGCGAACGATTGTAGTTGACCAAATTGAAACATGTAAACAACTTGTTTTAAATGGTATAGGTTATGCCCTTTTACCTTCTACTGTTTTAAAGGAAGTACAGGAAAATATGTATAAAACACCTGTTCAACTGACGAGAGAAACATGGTTGTTAACAAGTGACTCGGCAAGGCAGTTGAAGCAAGTACAAGCATTTTTAGAAATTATAGAAGAAATTCAAAGGGAAAAATAAGATTATTATCTTGCTACTCGCTCTTTCGTTTGGTAGAGTAACATTATAAATGGATTTAGGAGGCAACAAGAATGAAAATGATGGACGCTAACGAAATTATTTCGTTTATTCAAAAAAGTGAAAAGAAAACTCCTGTAAAGGTATACATAAAAGGGGATTTAAAAGAAGTAACATTCCCTGAAACAGTACAAGCATTTGTGAATAAAAAGTCAGGTGTATTATTCGGAGAATGGTCTGAAATTAAGACAATTCTTGATGAGAATAATAAGCACATCGTTGACTACGTTGTAGAAAACGATCGTCGTAATTCTGCAATCCCGATGCTTGATTTAAAAGGTATTAAAGCTCGCATCGAGCCAGGTGCTATTATTCGTGACCATGTTGAAATTGGTGACAACGCTGTAATTATGATGAATGCAACAATTAACATTGGTGCTGTAATTGGTGAAGGTTCTATGATCGACATGAACGCAGTACTTGGTGGACGTGCAACAGTCGGTAAAAACTGTCACGTAGGTGCAGGTGCTGTACTTGCAGGTGTTATTGAGCCACCTTCTGCAAAACCAGTTATCGTTGAAGATGATGTAGTAATCGGTGCAAACGTGGTTGTTTTAGAGGGTGTTACAGTAGGGAAAGGTGCAGTCGTAGCAGCAGGAGCTGTTGTAACAGAAGATGTGCCTCCATACACAGTTGTTGCAGGTACTCCAGCACGTGTAATTAAAGAAATTGATGAGAAGACAAAAGCAAAAACAGAAATTAAACAAGAGCTTCGTCAATTAAACCCAGAGAAATAAAAAGTAAAAAAAGCGTAAGAGCGTAAATGGGCTCTTACGCTTTTTATAGATAGAGGTGCAAAAATGACAGTAAGCAAATTTATCCAAATTCGTAGAGATTTACATAGAATTCCAGAAATCGGATTTAAGGAATGGAAAACACAACAGTATATTTTAGATTATATAGGAACACTTTCTCATGAATTTGTGGAAGTGAAGACATGGAAAACGGGTGTAATCGTTAAAGTGAATGGAAAAAACCCCCAAAAAATAATAGGTTATCGTGCAGATATAGACGGTTTACCAATTACAGAGGAAACTGGATACGAGTTTGCTTCTATTCATGAAGGAATGATGCATGCATGTGGCCATGATGTACATACAACAATCGGTTTAGGCCTTCTAACGAAAGCTGTGAGCGAAAGAATAGATGATGACCTTGTATTTCTATTCCAGCCAGCAGAAGAAGGACCAGGCGGTGCTCTTCCTATGTTAGAAAGTGAAGAGTTAAAAGAATGGAAACCAAATATAATTCTTGGTCTTCATATTGCACCAGAATACGCTGTGGGGACAATTGCAACGAAAGAAGGACTGTTATTTGCCAATACTTCAGAATTATATATTGATTTAAAAGGGAAAGGTGGCCATGCTGCCTATCCGCATACTGCAAATGACATGATTGTTGCAGCGAGTCACCTTGTTACACAGCTTCAATCCGTTATTAGTCGCAATGTAAATCCTCTTGATAGTGCAGTAATTACAATCGGGAAAATTACAGGTGGTACGGTTCAAAATATTATTGCAGAAAAATCTCGTTTAGAAGGAACGATTCGAACATTATCAGTGGAATCAATGAAGCGTGTGAAAAGCAGAATTGAGTCAATTGTTGCAGGTATCGAAGCTTCTTTCCAGTGTGAGGCGATTATAGATTACGGAGCAATGTATCATCAAGTATATAACCATGAAGAGTTAACGAGAGAGTTTATGGAATTTGTACATAAACAAACTGATATGAATGTTATTACATGTACTGAGGCAATGACGGGTGAAGATTTTGGTTATATGCTTCGAGAAATCCCTGGATTTATGTTTTGGCTTGGAGTAAATTCAGAATATGGTTTACATCATGCAAAATTAAAACCAGACGAAGAAGTGATTGAAAAGGCAATCACATTTTTAAGCCAATATGTAAAGTGGAAAGGGAATAGAAAATAAAACTTCCGCTCTCTTGAAGGTTCCAAAAAACTTTTTGTTCTGAGGTGTAAGTAACGCTCGTATAGATTGATTTTAGACATTTACATACAAATGGAAGAATTAAAGTTAATTGTACTGTTTTAATAATGAGCAGGGGGTTTAGCCACTGCTCATTATTAATTATTTGACTAACTTATATATGTTTACTTTTAGTATGAAAAGTGTGTAAAATCAATGTGAAACATAGAAAAAAGGGTGGGGAATTACGTGCAAATTAGCAGTGCGATTTTATGTTTCGTCTTATATGCGTATGTTATTATTGCGGCGGTTTATTTTGGGATAAGTTTTTATGCCTATCGTCTAGTAGATAATAATGAATATGACGAAACATACAAATGGGTGAAGAGATATTTATCACCTGTACTAGAAATTATGAATGGGTTTGTGCTCTTTTTATTTATTGGATTAATTGCTTTCTCAACGAGTTTAGTAGGGAATAAAACTACGTTATTTGTATTGGGTATCATTATTTTTATGTTGTTAGGAATAAGGATTGGTAATACGGTCTTTTGGAATGAAAGAAAAGTAGATGGTTGGACGGGAATGTTAATTCCGTGCATGTTAGCTGCAATCGTGACAAATATAGAGCATGAATATTATCAATTACATTTTTGGCTTATTATCGTTTTAACAATTCTTTCTGTTTTGTATATAAGCACAGTAGTACTAACATATATTGCACATGAAAAAGGAGATGTTAAAGGCACTCGTTTCTTTAGAGGACGGGCATTATTTTGGAGTGTGCCGACGATGGCAGTTATCGCGCTTATTGCGATATTAGTAAATGGATATCAATTTTCTAATTGGCAACTATTTTTAGAAAATTGGTGGATCTTTATCTTTTCGTTTATTGCTTTTTTAGGTGCAACGCATTATTTATTCCATCAACATCATTACATATGGGCGTTGTTATTTGCATTCACACAGCTTCTATTTGCCTTTTTTGGTCAAGAAACATTATTATTCGTTTTTGAAACATTTAGTTCTTTTGGAAATATATTTGTATTTGCTATGCTACTTGTTGGTATCGCTTTTTACTTGCAACAATATTTTTATATACAAAAACAAAAATAAGAGCTAATCATAGTTTTTGTGACGCATATAAAGTGTGTTACACTGAAAATAAATAGTACTTGAAGTTATTGGAGGAATTCTTGTGGGTGAGAAAGAAAAAGAATTTGCTGTCATTGGACTTGGTCGCTTTGGTGGAAGTATTTGCCGAGAACTAGCTCAATTAGGCATGGAAGTAATGGCAATCGATTCAGATGAGGATAAAATTAATGAATTTGCAAATATAGCTTCGCATGCTGTAATTGCAGATTCAACAGATGAGATGGTATTAAAAAGCCTTGGTATTCGAAATTTTGATCACGTAGTCGTTGCTATTGGAGATAATTTAAATTCAAGTATTTTAACGACTTTGATTTTGAAAGAGTTGGGTGTAAAAAATATTACTGTAAAAGCTCAAAATGATTATCATGAAAAAGTGTTAAGTAAAATAGGTGCAGATCATATTGTGCATCCAGAACGTGATATGGGAAAAAGGATTGCTAATAATATTGCATCAAGCAATGTGCTAGACTACCTTGAGCTTTCAGATGAGCATAGTATTGTAGAGATTATTGCGAATAAAAAAATTGATGGGCACTCTTTAATTGAATTAGATATTCGTGCGAAGTTTGGATTGAATATTGTAGCAATTAAACGAGGTAAAGAAGTTATCGTATCCCCTCGAGCTACGGAGAATATTCAAGCAGGAGATATATTAATTGTCATTGGTCATGACGATGAAGTGGATCGATTTAAACACTTTTTAAGATAAGAGAAAAGAAAAGGACAATACCTTCATGGCATTGTCCTTTTTCTTATATTTCCATAATGATTGGTAAAATCATTGGACGACGTTTCGTTTTCTCATATAGGAATGGGGCTAATGTGTCTGTAATTTCATTTTTAATTTCAGACCATTGTGTTGTTTTACGCTCCATTACTTTTTCTAAATGAGTTGTAATTAATGTTTGTGCATCATTGATTAAATCGCTGCTTTCACGCATGTAAACGAAACCGCGTGAGATGATATCAGGTCCTGCTGCAACTTTAAATTCTTTCATATCAATGCTTACAACTACAATTACAAGTCCTTCTTCAGAAAGGATACGACGATCGCGTAATACGATATTGCCAATATCTCCAATACCGTTTCCATCAATGTAGACCGAACCAGATGGGATTTTTCCAGCTACGCTAGCTTCATCCGAACGTAAAGCAAGAACATCGCCATTATCCATAATGAAGCAATTTTCTTCAGGGATGCCACAATCATTTGCTATGTTCATGTGCATACGCTGCATACGATATTCACCATGAATTGGCATGAAGTACTTCGGTTTAATTAGACGTAACATTAACTTTTGTTCTTCTTGTCCACCGTGTCCACTTGTATGGATATTTGAAAGTTTCCCGTGAATTACATCAGCGCCAGCGCGGTACAACATGTTAATTGTACGACTTACGCTAATTGTATTTCCTGGAATTGGTGAAGAAGAGAAAACAACTGTATCTCCAGGAATAATTTGAATTTGGCGGTGTGTACCATTTGCAATACGTGAAAGTGCTGCCATCGGTTCACCTTGACTACCTGTACATAAAATAACAACTTTATTAGCTGGTAAGCGGTTTAGTTGAGATGCATCTATGAATGTATCTTTCGGGCAACGAATATAACCAAGGTTTTGTCCAATTTCAATCGCTGCTTCCATACTTCGACCAAACACAGCTACTTTACGGTTGTTTTCAACAGCAGCTTCAACAACTTGTTGTAAGCGGTGGATATTTGATGCAAAGGTTGCAAATATAATCCGTCCTTCTACTTTACGGAAAATGTCTTGAATGCTATCACCAACGCGACGCTCAGACATAGTAAAGTTTGGAACTTCACTGTTCGTACTATCAGATAATAGACATAGTACGCCATCTTTACCGATTTCAGCCATTTTTGTTAAATCAGCTGGTTCACCAACTGGTGTGAAGTCAAATTTGAAGTCACCAGTATGAACAACTTGACCTTGAGGTGTTTTCACAACAACGCCGTACGAATCTGGAATACTGTGAGTTGTACGGAAGAAGGATACAGACGTTTTTTTGAATTTAATAACGTCATCTTCTTGAATCTCGTAAAGTTTTGCTTTACGAAGTAAGCCGTGTTCTTCTAATTTATTTTTGATGAGTGCAATTGCTAATTTTCCGCCGTAAATTGGAATGTTCACTTGACGTAATAGGTAAGGGATTCCGCCGATATGATCTTCGTGACCATGTGTAATGAATAACCCTTTAATTTTATCTTCGTTTCGCACAAAATAAGTGTAGTCTGGTATTACATAATCGATTCCGAGAAGTTCGTCCTCTGGAAATTTAATTCCAGCATCAATTATAATAATTTCATCTTGAAATTGAACAGCGTATGTATTTTTACCGATTTCACCAAGCCCACCGAGAGCAAATACAGCAACTTGGTCGTTTTTTAGAAATTTCATATCGCTATACGATTTCCGCTAATGTTAAATCAGCGTTTTCTTTTTCATATTCAAGATGAGCGCCAGTAACAGACTGAACAAACTCGATATTATATGCGAACTTATTTAACTTTGTACGAACATCCTTTTCAGACGTAGCCTCTAAATATAAAACTTTTGTATTTTCACGTACTGGAACCTCAGTTAATTTTTCTTGATAAAATACTTTAAAAATCATTTGGAAAACCTCTCCTTGTCTATGTTTTGCATTATCTGTTACTTATTATAAAGCAAACAGTCACGATTTTCATGTTTTTTCGAATGAGAATGAAGAAAAAGCCCGAAATGGGCACAATTTAAGCGATTGTCTTTTTACGGACTAGACCGTTTAAATAACGCTTGAGCTTTTTCTTCAGCTTCTTCAGCATGATTACTCCTTCCTTTCCTTATTTTAAACATGCCTATTACTAGTGAAAACTCTATCTCTGATATAAGAGATAGGACAAAAGTGAATGGTGAATCTTGTCCTTTCCCATACAGTGAAAGTTATTCTATAGTAACGATCAGTAGCCGTTAGTTATAGGTATAGTATGAGGAAGAATGGAAAAGAAAATTCATCCGAACAAGTATCTACATGTTTTACTAATATATATATGCAAAGTTTACAAATAAGGTCAGAAAGGGAACGCTTTCTTCACAGATGTTTAATATGTTATACTTTTTTTTAGAATTTGAAAAGTGATATTCAAAATAGGAATATAGAGTCCCAGAAAGGATTTTGACAAATGAATGATAAAATTGTCTTTTTTGATATTGATGGAACATTATTAGATCATGATAAAAAAATTCCGCAATCTACACGAGATGCAGTAAAACAGTTACAAGAAAAAGGTGTACATGTAGCAATTGCGACAGGGCGCGCGCCATTTATGTTCGAAGATATTCGCAGGGAACTTAATATACATAATTATGTTAGTTTTAATGGACAATATGTTGTCTTTGAAGATGAGGTAATATTTAATAATCCGTTACATCCAGATGCTTTACATAGGTTTACTCAGTTTGCAAAACAAGAAGGATATCCACTTGTATATCTTGACCATCAAGATATGAGAGCATCAGTGGAATATCATGATTATGTGAAAGAAGGCTTTGGAAGCTTAAACTTTGAGCATCCAGCATATGAGCCTAATTTTTATGAGGAACGTAATATTTATCAAACACTACTTTTTTGTGAAGTAAATGAAGAGGAAAAGTTTATTAATCATTATCCAGATTTTCATTTTATTCGTTGGCATGCATATTCAATGGATATCATTCCGAATGGTGGTTCTAAGGCAAAAGGAATTGAGAAATACATTGAAAAGTTAGGTTTTAATCGTGATCAAGTGTATGCATTTGGAGATGGCTTAAATGATTTAGAAATGATCGAAGCCGTTGGCACAGGTATTGTGATGGGAAATGGCCATGAAGACTTGAAAAAACTTGCAAATCATGTGACAAAGGATGTTAATGAAGACGGTATATATCATGGACTAAAGTGGGCTGGATTGCTATAAGTGAATATGGAACCCATTTCATAATAAAAAGGCGGAAGATTAACTTCCGCCTTTTTATTATTATCGCTCTAGAGGTTTGGAATCATCAGGAGCGGCAAAAGGATTTTCTTTATTGATATGGTCATAGAACATAACGCCATTTAAATGATCAATCTCGTGTTGGAATACGATTGCTGGTAAACCTTTTAAACGTAATTTTACTTCTTCTCCGTTAATAGAAGTTGCTTTTACTGTAATTCTTGTATAACGAGGAACATAACCAGGTACTTCGCGGTCTACAGACAGACAGCCTTCACCACCCTGTAAATATGTACGTTCAACAGAATGGCTAATGATTTTTGGATTGAATAATGCATGGCTATATAATGTACCATCCGCATCGGTTACATGAACTGCAATCATTTTTTTTGAAACACCGATTTGCGGAGCCGCTAATCCGATTCCAGGGCGTAAACTATATTTTTCAGCCATTTCAGGATCTTGGCTATTTATTACGAATTCAATCATTTCTTTTAAGGTAGTTGTATCTTCTTCGCTTGCCGGTAATGACACCTCTTCTGCAACGTTGCGCAAAATAGGATCTCCTTCGCGAATAACATCTTTCATTGTAAGCATATGTAATCTCTCCTTTCCTCTTTAGTCTACCAAAGGAGATGGAAAAAGTCATCGGCAAGAAAGGGAAGGCATTTTGGAAATTGTTCTATTATAGAGTAGTTATGTATGTGATAAAAAGAAAAAGACGGCAAAGCCGTCTTTTTCTTTCCATAGTTGTTTCGTTTTACATTAGCGAATGCAAGCAGCACCAACGATAATTAAAAGAATAAACAACACAACGATTAAGGCGAAGCCGCGTCCAGACCCGCCACAAGAACCGCCATAACCGTAGGAAGGATATGAACAAGTTGGATAGCAATATGAGTATCCGTACATGAGATGACCTCCTTTATCATTTCCCGCTAATACTGCGGTTACTATAATGTATGGAAGAGAGGGTAGAAATGTATAGGTATTTACCTAAAAAAGGAAGAGTAGTTTGTATATTTTTGTTACGAAGAGAGAAAAACTAAAGAGAATTAAATCGTTTACATATTATTCTAAGAGAAAAAATAAGTGAAAAAGGGAATAATATAACAGTAGGTCAATGCTTACTAATACAGATGTAAAAAATAAAAACACGTTTGTGTAGTAGAAACCTGCATATTATTTATAAAAAAACGTATTCAAAGTAATTGACATCGTAATTAGAATAGTTGTAAACTAAAAAACGTGATCAAGATTGTATTAATATGTTTCTGAAAAAACATTAGTACAGATTGTTAGGTACACAAAATTATTCTCAACCGACATACAAACATGTTGGTTTACATCGTTGCGCTTTTTAAACTGGAAAATAGCCAGTGAAAGCGTTTCAGAATATGGTTCAAGAGAGGAAGAGGTGAACGGAATGGGTACTAAAACAAAAAAGACCCTATTTAATGTTGATGAGCAAATGAAAGCTATCGCAGCTCAATTTGAAACATTACAAATTTTAAATGAAAACGGTGAAGTTGTGAATGAAGCAGCTATGCCTGAATTATCTGATGATCAATTAAAAGAATTAATGCGTCGTATGGTGTATACTCGCGTATTAGATCAACGTTCTATTTCTTTAAACCGTCAAGGACGTTTAGGTTTCTACGCACCTACAGCTGGACAAGAAGCTTCTCAATTAGCAAGTCATTTCGCACTTGAAGCAGAAGACTTCATCTTACCAGGATACCGTGATGTACCACAATTAGTATGGCACGGATTACCATTATACCAAGCATTCTTATTCTCTCGTGGACACTTCATGGGTAACCAAATGCCTGAGAATGTAAATGCATTAGCTCCACAGATCATTATCGGTGCGCAAATCATCCAAACTGCTGGTGTTGCGTTAGGTATGAAACTACGTGGTAAAAAATCTGTTGCAATTACTTATACTGGTGACGGTGGTGCTTCACAAGGTGACTTCTACGAAGGTATGAACTTTGCAGGTGCATTCAAAGCTCCAGCAATCTTCGTTGTTCAAAACAACCGTTATGCAATCTCTACTCCAGTAGAAAAGCAATCTGCAGCTAAAACTGTAGCACAAAAAGCAGTAGCAGCAGGTATTTACGGAATTCAAGTAGACGGTATGGATCCATTAGCTGTATACGCAGCAACTGCTTTTGCTCGTGAGCGCGCAGTAAATGGCGAAGGCCCTACTTTAATCGAGACTTTAACATTCCGTTACGGTCCACATACAATGGCTGGTGATGACCCAACTCGTTACCGTACAAAAGATATCGAAAACGAATGGGAACAAAAAGACCCAATCGTACGCTTCCGTAAGTTCTTAGAAGCTAAAGGCCTATGGTCTCAAGAAGTTGAAGAGACAGTAATCGAAGAAGCAAAAGAAGATATCAAACAAGCAATTGCTAAGGCTGACCAAGCTCCAAAACAAAAAGTAACTGATTTAATGGAAATCATGTACGAAAAAATGCCTTACAACTTAGCTGAACAATATGAAATCTACAAAGAAAAGGAGTCGAAGTAAGCCATGGCTCAAATGACAATGATTCAAGCAATCACTGATGCTTTACGCGTTGAAATGAAAAATGACCCTAACGTACTTGTATTTGGTGAAGACGTTGGTGTAAACGGCGGTGTATTCCGTGCTACTGAAGGTTTACAAGCTGAATTTGGTGAAGATCGTGTAATGGATACTCCACTTGCAGAGTCTGGTATTGGTGGACTTGCAGTTGGTCTTGCACTTGAAGGATTCCGTCCAGTTCCAGAAATCCAATTCTTCGGTTTCGTTTATGAAGTAATGGATTCAATTTCTGGTCAATTAGCTCGTATGCGTTACCGTTCTGGTGGACGTTGGACTGCTCCAGTAACAGTTCGTTCTCCATTCGGTGGTGGTGTTCATACTCCTGAACTACATGCTGATAGCTTAGAAGGATTAGTGGCTCAACAACCTGGTCTAAAAGTTGTTATTCCATCTACTCCATACGATGCTAAAGGTCTTTTAATCTCTGCGATTCGTGACAACGATCCAGTTATCTACTTAGAGCATATGAAATTGTACCGTTCATTCCGTCAAGAGGTACCAGAAGGTGATTACACAATTGATTTAGGTAAAGCTGATATCAAACGTGAAGGTACAGATGTATCTGTTATCGCTTACGGTGCTATGGTTCACGCTGCATTAAAAGCTGCTGAAGAACTTGAAAAAGAAGGTATCTCTTTAGAGGTTGTTGACTTACGTACAGTTCAACCATTAGATATCGAAACAATCATCGCTTCTGTTGAAAAAACAGGTCGCGTAGTTGTAGTTCAAGAAGCTCAAAAACAAGCTGGTATTGCAGCTAACGTTGTAGCGGAAATTAACGACCGTGCAATCTTAAACTTAGAAGCTCCAGTTGTACGTGTTGCAGCTGCTGATACAGTATTCCCATTCTCTCAAGCAGAGAGCGTATGGTTACCAAACCACAAAGATATTGTTGAAGCTGTAAACAAAGTAATGAACTTCTAATTTTTAGCTTTTCATGTGCAAAAGAAATCAGCACATGCTGGTTTCTTTTGTACATATTCCATAATAATGAAATGAATCAGGGGGCTGAATTCCGTGGCATTTGAATTTAAACTACCAGATATCGGTGAAGGTATCCACGAAGGTGAAATCGTAAAATGGTTTATTAAACCAGGCGATGAAGTAAACGAAGACGATGTACTTCTTGAAGTACAAAATGATAAAGCAGTAGTAGAAATCCCTTCTCCTGTTAAAGGTAAAGTACTTGAAGTACTTGTAGAAGAAGGAACAGTTGCAATCGTAGGAGATACATTAATTAAATTTGATGCTCCTGGATACGAAAACCTTAAATTTAAAGGTGACGATCATGATGAAGCTCCAAAAGCTGAAGAAGCAGCAGTAGAAGCTCCAGCAGCGGAAGCTACTCCAGCAGCAACTGCAGAAGTAGTAAATGAGCGCGTAATTGCTATGCCATCTGTTCGTAAATACGCTCGTGAAAAAGGTGTAGACATTCATAAAGTAGCTGGTACTGGTAAGAATGGCCGTATCGTAAAAGCTGACATCGATGCATTTGCAAATGGTGGACAAACTGTAGCAGCAACTGAGGCTCCAGCAGCAGTAGAAGCTACTCCAGCAGCAGCGAAAGAAGAAGCACCAAAAGCACAACCAATCCCAGCTGGTGAATATCCAGAAACTCGTGAGAAAATGAGTGGTATCCGTAAAGCGATTGCGAAAGCAATGGTTAACTCTAAACACACAGCTCCTCACGTAACATTAATGGATGAAGTAGATGTAACAGAACTTGTTGCTCACCGTAAGAAGTTCAAAGCAGTAGCAGCTGACAAAGGTATTAAATTAACTTACCTTCCGTACGTTGTTAAAGCTTTAACATCTGCATTACGTGAATACCCAATGTTAAACACTTCTTTAGACGATGCATCTCAAGAAGTAGTTCATAAACATTACTTCAACATCGGTATCGCAGCTGATACAGACAAAGGTCTATTAGTACCAGTTGTTAAAGATACAGATCGTAAGTCTATCTTCACAATCTCTAACGAGATCAATGATCTTGCTGGTAAAGCACGTGAAGGTCGTCTAGCTCCAGCTGAAATGAAAGGTGCTTCTTGCACAATTACAAACATTGGTTCTGCAGGTGGACAATGGTTCACTCCAGTTATCAACCACCCAGAAGTAGCAATCCTTGGTATCGGCCGTATCGCTGAAAAACCAGTTGTGAAAAACGGTGAGATCGTTGCAGCTCCAGTATTAGCATTATCTCTAAGCTTTGACCATCGTTTAATTGACGGTGCAACTGCTCAAAAAGCGTTAAACCAAATTAAACGTCTATTGAATGACCCACAATTATTAGTAATGGAGGCGTAATAACAATGGTAGTAGGAGATTTCCCAATTGAATTAGATACAGTCGTTGTTGGTGCAGGTCCTGGTGGATACGTTGCGGCAATTCGTGCAGCACAATTAGGTCAAAAGGTAGCAATCATTGAAAAAGCTAACCTTGGTGGCGTATGCTTAAACGTTGGATGTATTCCTTCAAAAGCGTTAATCAATGCAGGTCATCGTTATGAGAATGCAATGCATTCTGATGACATGGGTATTACTGCAGAAAACGTAAAAGTTGACTTTACAAAAGTTCAAGAATGGAAAAACGGCGTAGTTAAGAAATTAACTGGCGGTGTTGAAGGCCTTCTTAAAGGTAACAAAGTTGAAATCATTCGCGGTGAAGCTTACTTCGTAGATGCTAATACATTACGCGTTATGACTGAAGATGCAGCTCAAACTTATACGTTTAAAAATGCTGTTCTTGCAACTGGTTCTACACCAATCGAAATTCCAGGATTCAAATACTCTAAACGTGTTATCAACTCTACAGGTGCTTTAAGCTTACCTGAAATTCCTAAAAAACTTGTTGTAATCGGCGGCGGTTACATCGGTATGGAATTAGGTACTGCATATGCTAACTTCGGTACAGAAGTTACTGTAGTAGAAGCTGGCGACGAAATCTTAGCTGGTTTCGAAAAAGCTATGAGCTCTGTTGTTAAACGTGCTCTACAGAAAAAAGGTAACGTAAATATCCATACAAAAGCTATGGCTAAAGGCGTTGAAGAAACAGAAACTGGCGTAAAAGTTAGCTTTGAAGTTAAAGGTGAAATCCAAACTGTAGAAGCAGACTACGTATTAGTAACTGTAGGTCGTCGTCCAAACACTCAAGAAATCGGTCTTGAGCAAGTTGGAGTTAAAATGACTGACCGCGGCATCATCGAAATCGATGAGCAATGTCGTACAAATGTACCAAACATCTATGCAATCGGTGATATCGTTCCTGGACCACCATTAGCTCACAAAGCTTCTTACGAAGGTAAAGTAGCTGTAGAAGCAATTAGTGGCCATGCATCAGCTATCGATTACATCGGAATTCCTGCAGTATGCTTCACTGATCCAGAACTAGCATCTGTTGGTTACACTAAAAAACAAGCTGAAGAAGCTGGAATGACTGTA
This sequence comes from Bacillus sp. JH7, assembly GCF_001563515.1. Classification (NCBI taxonomy): domain Bacteria; kingdom Bacillati; phylum Bacillota; class Bacilli; order Caryophanales; family Bacillaceae; genus Bacillus; species Bacillus sp. JH7. The sequence continues at coordinate 830,334 of NZ_LPUS01000001.1, forward strand.
ACTGTATCTAAGTTCCCATTCGCTGCTAACGGTCGTGCATTATCATTAAACAGCACTGACGGTTTCCTACAACTTGTAACACGTAAAGAAGATGGTCTTCTTGTAGGTGCTCAAGTTGCAGGTGCAGGTGCTTCTGATATTATTTCTGAGATTGGTTTAGCTATCGAAGCTGGAATGACAGCTGAAGATATCGCTCAAACAATCCATGCTCACCCAACATTAGGTGAAATCACAATGGAGGCAGCTGAAGTTGCTCTTGGAATGCCAATTCACATTGTAAAATAATTTAAGTAATGTAAATAGCCCTTCTCTTACAATAAGAGAAGGGCTATTTTTATTTTCATCAAATGACTTGCAAGGTCTTTAAACGTACTTGTCGAATGAATATATAATACTTTAACAAATGATTCAGGCTTAACTTACTTCAAAGGTAATATATATCATCCTATAATATGTAATTGATTCAAACTTAACCCCATATATTAATAAAATAGAGCATGTCAAAGGAGAAGGTTCCATGAAAATATTACATGTTATATTTTATCATTTACTACTATGGAGTGGCTTTTCCACTGTATTAACATTATCGAATGGTGATAAGTTTCATTATAAAGTTATTCTTTTTTTCGTATTTCTATATTTAGCCTATGTAATAGCATATTTTGTATTGCACGTAAGAAAGCAAGCTTTATTTCTTACATGTTCGAATTGTATATTATTTTTAATCATATTATCTATTTTTTAAATTAGCGTTTATAAAAATACATTGTTCTTCCATTAAATAATTGTAACTCTCCTTCTAATTTCTTCGCTAAAAAACGGCAAAATTCATTTGCTTTCCCTTTGTCACCAAATGTTGCATTAGGTGGTAAAGAAACTTGGATGAAAGATTGTTCATTTTCTATACCAACACCAATATAAATTGAGTCATACCGGTCGTGAGTGGATTGAAGTTTTAATGTTGTTGTAGATATATCTAAAATTTCATAAGGAAAAGCGGTATTTGTATACGTGTAATTAATTTGGGCACCAGTTTTAGAAGTAACTGTTTTATAATAATGAAAAAGTTGTTTTATATCATCTATTGAAACTGATTGTTGGTTGGATTTCGGTACAAGCGTAATAAAGGCGTGTTGCATATAAGTTCCCCCTAGCTTAGTAGAATACTATCATTCTACATCCTACTGAATTTTTTGACAATTAAAAGGAGTATTACATGTTTTGTTTAATATACTATTAATGAAACGTGATGTAGAAAGGTGGAAACTAATGTTTGAAAAATTGTATGATGAGCATGAAAGTGTGAAGGTACGATTTTTAGGGTTTATGACACATGATACACGTTATGATTTTGGTGTTATTTATACAAATATGTTTTTTGGAAAGCCGCTCATTGTTTGTATGCAAACAGGAAGGTCTACTTTACTCGGACGAGATGATGTAGAGAATGTTCAATATATACAGGAGATTTTTAAATTAGGATCAGAAGAGGAAGCAAAGGAGTTAGCTCAGTTTTTCAAATTTCTAGTTCCGTCAACTTCTTTACATGCGGAATATGAAGAATAATTAATGTGAAACAGTCGTACTTATAAATATGGCTGTTTTTTATTTTAATATCGCATACTAATTTAAATTAAAAATATTTAATGTGTTATACTAAAAACCTATTGACGTAAAAAGTATAACATATTAAAATAAAGACAGAAAGTTAAGCGGTTACAAAAAAGTTTTTGGGATTATAAACTTAGGGGGAAATGAAAAATGGGAACAATCGTATGTCAAGATTGTGAAGGTACAATTGCACACTTCGAAGATGAGAAAGTAACGGTACTTTACGGGAAATGTGGATCTTGCGGATGTGATCACACAGAGCATACAAAAGCCCAATAATTGATAGGAAATGGACAGCTAAAAGTTTTTAGGACCATAAACTTAGGGGGAAATGAAAAATGGGAACAATCGTATGCCAAGTATGTGAAGGAACAATCGGACATTTTGAAGATGAGAAAACGACGGTACTTTACGGAAAATGTGGAACAAATTGTGACTGTGCTAGAAAAGATAATGCGAAAGCTTAATGATAAATAAATAGATTACTATTAAAACTCAGGGGGAAATGAAAATGGGAACAATCGTATGCCAAGTATGTGAAGGAACAATTGGACATTTTGAAGATGAAAAATCAACAGTACTATACGGGAAATGTGGATCTCATTGCGAATGTGACCATAAAGAACATACAAAAGCTTAATAATAAGAAAAAGCGCCTACATGTGTAGGCGCTTTTTTAATAAATTGTAGTTGTATGACCAACTGTTGCAACGATTGCATCATCTCTAATTGGAATAAAGCTTATGGATGTCTGTGGTGTACTAGAAGAAGCATATTGGCTCATTATACGGCTATCGATACGGGTAATAGTATCAGTCAAGAAAGCTGAAATAAAAGCGTAAGGGACTCTTCGTTCATTTAATGAATAAATAATTTCTTCTTTTGTTTTTACACCCACGCCATGTCCGTAAAAAAAGAAATTTCCTAAATAGATTGTGTTTTCTCCTTGCCACTCAATCGTAGCTGGATTCACTTGTGGGTTTTTAAAGTAAACGAGGTCACCTGGAACAAGATCGCCACCGTTTTTTGTTATGAGCCTTAGATCTTGATCGTAGTCCCATGTATAAAGTAAAAGATTTGCAAATAGACGATTGAAAGTTTCTTCCTCATACAATGATAGTAAAGCTTTATAAAAAATAATGATCATAGCGGTTGCGCATTCAGTTCCATATAGTTTTCCATTTTTAAAAATATCTTGTATGGCAATAGAAGATGGTATGTTTGGAAGAAGCTCGAATCCTCCAAGGGATGTTCTTTTCCAATACTGGGGGTTGCAAAAGGATTGTTGAAATGTGCGAAACTGAAATCCACTTTGAAAAAGCTCTAGTGCAGAGATAATAATATTAACTCGTAAATTGAGATCAAAGCTGAGTTCATCAGCTGTTCGGAAGGAATAAACTTCTTGATTTCCTGCCATTATTGATAAAATTTGTTGTTTCTCTGCTGCAAATGGCTCATATTCATTTGTAATATAAGGATGTACAATAGAACGGCCTATTACAATCATAATAGTATCCCCACCTATACGTTACATTCTTAAGTATCGTATGAAGAAAAGGAAAAAAGGTGAAAAAAAAAGCCTATCAACTGATAGGCTTGTACTCTTTAATAACACGTAATGTTTGTAAGGTCATATCTTCAGGACCTTGTACAGGTAAACCTGCTTCTAAGTTTTTCCTAATATACTCTAAGTTTTCTTGTGTAATAATTTCCCCCGGAGTAAAGATTGGAATCCCTGGCGGATAAACCATAACAAAATCAGCTATAATACGACCCGCTGCATTTTCAAATGGAATGACTTCTGTTTCCGAATAAAAAGCATCTCGAGGAGAAAGTGCTAGCACTGGAATTTCTGGAATCTCTACTTGTATTTGAACACCTTTATCTGCCCTATTTCTAAATGTTGCTGCTAAATCGTGTAAAGCTGCAATAAGTGTATTTGTATCACTTTCTGTATCTCCCAAAGTGATAAGACATAGTATGTTGTATAGATCTGAGAGTTCTACTTCAATGTTATATTGCTCTCTAAGCCATACTTCAGCTTGGTGGCCGGTAATACCTAAATCTTTTACAGATACAATTATCTTTGTTGGATCATAGTTAAAGGTAGCATCTGTACCTAACATTTCTTTTCCAGGACAGTAAAGATGCTCAATAGAATTTATAGCATCACGAACATGTTCAGCTAATTGTATTGTTTGTTCTATGAGTGCTGTTCCTTCTGTAGCAAGACGCTTTCTCGCAACATCAAGGGATGCTAACAAGATGTAAGAAGTTGATGTAGTCGTAAGCATGCTAATAATAGATTGGACATGCTTTACATTCACTAAGCCTTCTTTCACATTAAGAATAGAACTTTGAGTTAAAGAGCCTCCTAATTTGTGAACACTTGTTGCTGCCATATCTGCACCAGCTTGCATCGCTGACATGGGTAATTCATCGTGAAAATGAATATGAACACCATGAGCCTCGTCGACTAGTACAGGGATGTCATAAGAATGTGCTAATTGTACAATCTGTTCTAAGTCTGCAGCAAACCCAAAGTACGTTGGGTTAATAACAAGTAAGCCCTTTGCATCTGAGTGCTCTTCAAGTGCTTTTTTGACAGATTGAATTGTGATTCCATGAGAAATACCGAGCTTCGGATCGATTTCAGGATGCATGAAAATCGGTTTTGCGCCTGAGAAAATAATAGCTGACATTACTGACTTATGCACGTTTCGTGGTACTAGGATTTTGTCACCAGGACCGCAAACGCTCATCACCATTGTCATAATAGCACCACTTGTACCTTGAATAGAAAAGAAAGTATGATCTGCACCGAATGCAGCGGCTGCTAAATCCTGTGCTTCTTTAATCATACCTTTTGGATGATGTAAATCATCGAGTGGCGCAATATTAATTAAATCAATTGCTAATGCATTATGCCCAATAAATTCGCGAAATGTAGGATCCATGCCCTGTCCTTTTTTATGACCAGGAATATGGAATTGAATTGGATTTCGCTTACTGTGCTCAACTAAAGCGGTAAACAATGGTGTTTCGTATTGGGACAATCTATACACCCCTTCTTCTTCATAATATTTAGTGTAATTTGTTTTATATAATCCTGCTCTAAAAAGTTTAGTCTTTTTAGAATAAGGCTTGTTTTTCTGCCATTCAAAAAATCGTTTTTGAGATGGTAGCTTCACTTTACTTTCTATAAAACAAAAGCATTATATCACCAATAATTATAGATGTATAGAAAAAAATGTTTTTAAGGTGAGTATGTTTAATAGTTAGCCTCAATTAATGAATAGAGGAAGACAATTCCATTAAAATGAATAAATAGTGTATAATGCAGAGTGGCTATAATGAAGAATAAAATATTCTCTTTAAGATAGCATAATGAAACAAGAAGAAATGATAAATGAGGTGCGAAATGGAATATCAATATCCGTTAGATTATGATTGGTCAAATGAGGAAATGGTTACAATTGTTAAGTTTTATGAAGCGATTGAGAAAGCTTATGAAAAAGGGATTATAAGAGAAGAATTAATGGGTTTATATCGTCGTTTTAAAGAGATTGTTCCATCGAAAGCAGAAGAAAAGAAAATTGATAAAGAATTTGAAGAAGTAAGTGGATACTCTATATATCGTGCTATTCAAAGGGCAAAAGAAGTCGAAGAACAAAAGCTTGTAAAAATGTAAAAAATATTTTGAAAAATAAAAACTGAAGTGATATAATGTGATAACAACTAAAAACGGACAATATAAATTGTCCGTTTTCTACTATCGATTACAAAGTGCATATAAAGGAAGGAGTGATTGCATCGTAGATTCAATCTTAGCAAGGAATTGTTCGTTGGTCATTGCTGAAAACTCCTCTGGTGATATATGAATACCAACTAATAATTCTGCTTTTTTTACAGTAGCTAATCGTTCAATCATCTTTTGTAAGTCTTCGGTTTCAAGTGTTTTATGTAATTTCACACTTGGTTTAGTATGGTCAATGGACCAAACGAAGTCATTTGGAATATTTGTTTTTAAATCATTTAAATGTTCTAAGAAGGCATGAGCCGTCTCAACTTTTTGTGGACACTCATAGATTAAACCAAAGTATATGAAGGCATGAGTACCCCATAAGCCGATTTGGAAATGCGGTAGCATTTTATATCCTCGTTTATTTGTTGAAAAAGCAACCCAAGTATCGTTTGGTGGATTGACTTTGCGGCGTGCGTGTTTTGCAACATGATAAAAAAAGTTCTCATCAGTTTGTTTGGATAAGTATTCTGCAAATTGTTCCCCTAAAGCTTCTAGCTTAGGATGAATGTTCGTTTTAATTGCACTCATTCGTTCTTCGAGACCATCAACTGTAAAGACATCAAAATCAGTTGACTTGAATGTTTGTATTGTCATGATTGTTCCTCCAACTCCTATTTTGCTTTTATTTTAGCATAGCTTGTACTATTCATAAAAAAAACAGCACAAAAAAATTTAAATAAAAAAATATAATTTTGTTGCATAGATGATTTATCCAACATAGTATAGTATAAAACAAAAAATCAGAAAATTGAATTAATTCTAGTCCGAGGGCAGACGAATATTGGGAGGAGGCAAATAATATGAGACAGGTGATTAATGCGTTAAAGAGAACAGATGCTGAAAAGAGAATACCGGTGCTACGTTTGGAGCTAGATTATGAATTAGCAACTTTATATGATGCGATGATGGAAGATGATAAACAGAAAAAAGAAGAGTGTGTACAAAAGTTAGAAGTGTTAAGACTTGAAATGATTCGTTTAGAAGCGTAATAATAGTATATGTATAAAAAATTAGTTGGTGCGAACCTTATAAAGGGTTCGTTTTTTCTGTGAACAGTATAGATCGGAGTGTTTAAACATGCAAGAAGTATGGAAAGACATTGATGCACACGCCAAACGGTGGATTCGGGATGCAGGAGAGCATTTAATGGCATCAATGAAAAAAGCACTTATTATAGAAACAAAATCAAATGCAGCTGACTTAGTTACAAATATGGACCGAGAGATAGAACAGTTTTTAATTGGGAAAATTAAAGAAACATTCCCGAATCATAATATTTTAGGAGAAGAGGGTTATGGAGACGAGATAACGTCTTCTGACGGGGTTGTTTGGTTAATTGATCCAATTGACGGCACGATGAACTTTGTTCATCAAAAAAGAAATTTTGCGATTTCAATTGGGATTTATGAGAACGGTATCGGAAAGATTGGACTTATATATGATCCAGTGCATGATGAACTATATCATGCAGTCAAGGGATCTGGAGCTTTTTGTAATGATATATCAATTCCTCCACTGAAAAAAGGAACTGTAGAGCAAGGTATTGTAGCTTTAAATGCGATATGGCTTACAGATAATCCATTGCTTAATATGGAAAGTATGATGGCACTTGTTAAGAAAGCAAGAGGCACAAGATCATATGGCTGTGCAGCGTTAGAGATGGTATACGTTGCAACAGGAAGAATAGATGCATATGTAACGCCGAGATTATCACCATGGGATTTTGGCGGAGGACAGATAATTGTAGAAGAAGTTGGAGGTAAGGTGACGACATTCTCTGGAGCGCCACTTTCTATCATAGAGAAGAGCAGTGTGTTAGTTGCAAAACCAGGAGTGTATGAAGAAGTGTTATCGTTTATATGAGAGCAACAAAAAAAGTAAGAGGCTGTGTATAAGCTTCTTACTTTTTAGCGTTATTGTGATTTGCGCATTTTTCTTTTTGTTACAAAACCGTATCCAACTGTAACAAATGTGCCGATAATGCAAATAATAATACCGATTGGACTATTTTCAGCAATCATAATGCCGATACCGATTAAGAAAATAACACCGATAATTGCAGTTAATAAAAAGCGATATTGAATGTGTTCCATTTCTTCACCCTCCAATCTCATTTTACTTTCACAAAAGTAAGAATACAACTATATTTTCATTCTTGCTTTTATTTTAATTGCTATTGTATCCCCTTCGCTCTTATAATAGAGAAGGATTAAAAAGACATTAGGAGTTGGACATGTTGAAAAAACGACAAGATTTACGTAATATAGCAATTATTGCCCACGTTGACCATGGTAAAACAACACTTGTTGACCAGTTATTACGTCAAGCGGGGACTTTCCGTGCGAACGAACACGTTGAAGAACGCGCAATGGATTCAAATGATCTAGAAAGAGAACGCGGTATTACAATTTTAGCGAAAAATACAGCGATTCACTATGAAGATAAAAGAATTAACATTTTAGATACACCTGGTCACGCTGACTTCGGTGGAGAAGTAGAACGTATCATGAAAATGGTTGATGGTGTTTTACTTGTTGTTGATGCATATGAAGGTTGTATGCCACAAACACGATTTGTTTTAAAGAAAGCTCTTGAGCAAAACTTAACTCCAATCGTAGTTGTAAACAAAATTGACCGTGACTTCGCTCGTCCAGATGAAGTAGTTGATGAAGTAATCGACTTATTCATTGAGCTTGGTGCAAACGAAGATCAATTAGAGTTCCCAGTTGTATTTGCATCAGCAATGAACGGAACAGCAAGCTTAGATTCAAACCCAGCAAATCAAGAAGAGAATATGAAATCATTATTCGATACAATTATCGAACATATTCCAGCACCAATTGATAACAGCGAAGAGCCACTTCAATTCCAAGTAGCACTTCTTGATTACAACGACTACGTTGGACGTATTGGAGTTGGTCGCGTATTCCGCGGTACAATGAAGGTTGGACAACAAGTTGCTTTAATGAAAGTAGACGGAAGCGTGAAGCAATTCCGCGTAACGAAATTATTCGGTTACATGGGATTAAAACGTCAAGAAATTGAAGAAGCAAAAGCAGGGGACTTAGTAGCCGTTTCTGGTATGGAAGACATTAACGTAGGTGAAACAGTATGTCCAGTTGAACATCAAGATGCGTTACCATTATTACGTATTGATGAGCCAACACTACAAATGACGTTCCTTGTAAATAACAGCCCATTTGCAGGTCGTGAAGGTAAATACATTACATCTCGTAAAATTGAAGAGCGTCTTCGTTCACAATTAGAAACAGATGTAAGTTTACGTGTAGATAATACAGATTCTCCTGATGCGTGGATCGTATCTGGACGTGGGGAACTACATTTATCTATCTTAATTGAAAACATGCGTCGTGAAGGTTATGAATTACAAGTATCTAAGCCAGAAGTAATCATTAAAGAAGTTGATGGCGTAAGATGTGAGCCTGTAGAGCGTGTACAAATCGATGTACCTGAAGAATACACTGGTTCTATTATGGAATCTATGGGTGCACGTAAAGGTGAAATGTTAGATATGGTGAATAACGGAAACGGTCAAGTTCGCCTTACTTTCATGGTTCCAGCACGTGGTTTAATTGGTTACACAACAGAATTCTTAACATTAACTCGTGGTTACGGTATTTTAAACCATACATTCGATTGCTACCAACCAGTACACGCTGGACAAGTTGGTGGACGTCGTCAAGGTGTTCTAGTTTCACTTGAAACAGGAAAAGCATCACAATACGGTATTATGCAAGTTGAAGACCGTGGTGTAATCTTCGTTGAACCAGGTACAGAAGTATATGCTGGTATGATTGTAGGAGAACACACTCGTGAGAACGACTTAACAGTTAACGTTGTGAAAATGAAACAACAAACTAACATTCGTTCTGCGACGAAAGATCAAACTTCAACAATGAAGAAACCACGCCTAATGACTTTAGAAGAATCATTAGAGTACTTAAACGATGACGAGTTCTGTGAAGTAACTCCAGAATCAATTCGTCTACGTAAAAAGATTCTTGATAAGAGTGAGCGCGAAAGAGCTGCTAAGAAAAAGAAATCTGTTGAAGCGTAAAAATAAAAAAACAACGCCCTTTATAAAGGGCGTTGTTTTTTTATTTTGTTTATTTTTTAGAATATTTACTCATTTTTGTGGACAGTATTTTTTTTGCGAGTTACTCTTGTATTAAGTGTATAAAGAAAATTGCATTTTACTGCTAGGGGGGAAGAGTGTGTTAGAAAGGATGTCTTTTTTTGCAAAATTGTGTAAGGTAGATGAAAATCCAGAGTTAGGAATGTGGTTACTTTATGGGACGATTATTATATTAAGTGCTCTCGTTTATAATTTAGGGTTTGCTAGAAAGTTGTCTGTACTAAAAAATATTGTGATATACATATCATTAGCAATTGGATGCACAGTATTAACCTTTTTTGCTGTGTTTTTACCTGTTGGAGAAGGACTTGTTGTAGCGGCAATTGTACTTGGAATTTATAGATTGCGTTTGCGTCAAGCGAAACAACAAAAAGCAGGATAAGGAAGGGGAGTTTTCATGCGTTCAGTACAAGATGCACTATATAATTGGTTAACAATTAAAACAGTTGCGGAAGCACGCCCAGATGATAGTGCTGCAAAAGAAACATATTTGTTATTTCAAAATATGATATATGAAGAACATAAATTAAGAAATGTGGAAGTCGAAAAGAACGAGGAAATGTATTTAATTACATATGAAATGAATGGAGAACGGAAATCTGCAAGGTTTCCGTTAGAAGCCATTGATTGTTTTTTGGATCAGATGAATCGTGAACCAGAAAAATATAAATAAGTCCTTATCTATATGAGTAAGGACTTATTTACATTTTACCAATCATCTTCGATTTTTTTATCACGATATAATCGGAAATTACCACTTGCATGACGTTCCATTGTACGCTCTGCAATTCGTTCCGAACATTCCATGCACATATATGTATGAATAGGGCGATTACGCAGTTTTTTTGCCATAGGATTTTCATCATCTAACATATCTTTTTTATCACAAATCATACATTTGACTCTCATTTCGTCACCTCAATACGAATTCTATCAGTATAAGTATATCATGGAAGTATAATGTTTTTGAATAATAGTGGGAAAAAATAATATTTTCGCAATTCAAAAAATAAGTTATGATAAGGATATACCAAGTATGTTTGGAGGTGAAAATATGGCGAATGTAGTAGAGCCTACCTTAACAGAGGATTTAGTACAAACGTTGCGTAAAGAGTGTATTGTTATGATAGCAACGACAGATTTCGAAAAGCAAGTTCCTAACGTAAGTGCTATTTCTTGGGTGTATGCAGTGAGTAAAACTAGTATTCGATTTGCAGTAGATCAACGTTCACGTATTGTGGAAAATATACGGCATAATACAGGTGTGGTATTGACTATAATGGCGAATGAATCCGTATTTTCTATAAGTGGTGCAGGTGAAATTTTGACAGATAGAATGGAAGGTATTTCTCTAAAATTAACTGTAATAGAAGTAAATGTGCAAGAAGTGCGTGATGTTATGTTTTATGGAGCGAAACTTGCAATTGAACCAACATATGAAAAAACATATGATCTTCGGGCAGCGAAAAAGCTGGATAATGAAGTGTTAGTAGGGATAAGAGAATTATAAAGATGCTAAATAGGAAATTCGTTTATTCACTTTTGTAATCGGTTATTGTGATTTAACGTTAATAATTATAATAAAAAGTAATATATTGAATAGAAATGAATAAAGAATAAATAAAAGGTTTAATGACTATGATTTTCGATTCTACCTCGTTTACACGGTACATATAATTATAACAATGGTTCGTCCATATTGTATGGATGAAACCCTTGTTCTACAAATTTAAAAGTGGAGTCAGGGGGTAACAGGTTGGATAAAATTTATGTGTTAGATACGAATGTACTTTTGCAGGATCCTTTATCTATTTTTTCATTTGAAACCAATGAAGTAGTGATTCCAGCAGTTGTATTAGAAGAGGTTGATTCGAAAAAACGTTATATGGATGAAGTAGGACGAAACGCTCGTTATGTATCTAAGTTAATAGATAAATTTCGTGAAATAGGAAAGCTGCATGAAAGTATCCCGCTAGAAAACGGCGGAACATTTCGTATTGAATTGAACCATCGTTCATTTGTTCAACTACAAGATATTTTTGTAGAAAAAACAAATGATAATCGAATTTTAGCTGTAGCAAAAAATCTATCTTTAGAAGAACAGGAAAAAGAGGACGGGAAGTCTGTTATTTTAGTAAGTAAAGATGTACTCGTAAGGGTAAAAGCTGATGCAATTGGTTTGAAGGCTGAAGATTATTTAAGTGATCGCGTAATTGAAGTAGAAAATATATATTCTGGTTTTTTAGAAGGATATATATCAAAAGAACAATTGGATTATTTTTATGAGAAAGGTGAATTGCCTCTATCTGAAATTGCGAATCATCCTTTTTACCCAAATCAGTTTGTAGTGATGAAAGATGCATTAGGGGGCTCTAGTTCTGCTCTTGGCATTGTGGATCACTTAGGTAAGAAGGTAAAGAAACTTATTTTTCACAATGAACAAGTATGGGGGATACGACCACGAAATGTGCAGCAAATTATGGGATTAGAATTGTTGCTTCGTGAAGATATTCCGCTTGTAACGTTAACGGGGAAAGCCGGCACAGGAAAAACGTTACTTGCGTTAGCTTCGGGACTTATGCAAACAGAAGACTTAGGGTTATATAAAAAATTACTTGTGGCAAGACCAATTGTTCCAGTCGGAAAAGATATCGGTTATTTACCAGGAGAAAAAGAAGAAAAGTTAAGACCATGGATGCAGCCAATTTTTGATAACCTAGAGTATTTATTTAATACGAAAAAGCCAGGAGAGTTAGATGCTATTTTAGCTGGAATGGGTTCGATTGAAGTAGAAGCCCTTACTTATATACGCGGGAGAAGTATTCCAGATCAGTTCATTATCATTGACGAAGCACAAAATTTAACAAAGCATGAAGTGAAAACGATATTAACTAGGGTAGGGGAAAAGAGTAAGATTGTATTGATGGGAGATCCTCAGCAAATTGATCACCCATATTTAGATGAATATAATAATGGCTTAACATATGTTGTAGAGAAGTTTAAAGAACAGCGTATTAGTGGTCATGTGAAGTTTGTTAAAGGTGAGCGATCTAATTTAGCTCAACTAGCAGCAGATTTATTGTAAAAAGGAGTGAGCTTAAGCTCACTCCTTTTCTTTAAATAATTGTAAATTTACGGATGTTACGGATTGGATTTTGTTGATTAGATCCATCATTGAAATAGAGATGAACAGGTCCGTCTTCTTTTAATGGTTTTCCTTCTTTTGAAAAGCCTAGTATAGCATTTTTGACAGTTTCTAATGGAAGTGTCATTGTATGATCTACCGTTTCAATTTCAACTTGCGTAGCGTCCTCTAAAATTTCAGCGTTAGCAAGAAATGGATGAAATGGTATACCAAATGTTCCAGTAATCAGCTGTTCTTTTTTATATTTCTTCACACTTTGTTGTATTGGAGGAAAAGCGGCACCATCACGGATTTCGCGATCCCAATGTTCTGAAGTGTTTTTTAAATAAGTTTCTAGTTCAGACGTGTTTTCTCTAGTTTCATCAAAGTAAGTTGTCAAATCTACTTTTCGATCATCAAAGATCCAAACAGTTGGATCAATAGTGATTGGAAAACGTACTTTTCCGTTAATAAATAAAATTTCGCTCATTGTTGTTCCCCCATTTGTGTTATACTCCCACTTTTCAGTATAATAGTATTAGACACTGTTGTCACAAAAAATGTTTCTATTGCAATTTATTAAAACTATCGCTAATATTAATAGATAGGATAGAGGAGAGTAGGACGGAAACGGAGGGAATCAATTTGGCGTCTGAGACAGTAGCAAATCATCAGGAAAAGGCACTAGCCCTTCTACAAGCGGATGCAGAGAAGATTTTAAGACTTATTAAGGTGCAAATGGACCATCTTACAATGCCGCAATGTCCATTATATGAAGAAGTGTTAGACACACAAATGTTTGGACTATCCCGCGAGGTCGATTTTGCGGTTCGCCTTGGTCTTATTGCAGAAGAACAAGGGAAAGCAATGTTAGGTGAGCTCGAACGTGAGTTATCTGCACTTCATGAAGCATTTACAAACAAACAACAATAACGGGTTCAAATAAGGGGGCTCAAACTAAATTAGTTTGAGCTTTTTATTTGTATAATAAAGCAGGAAGAATCAATGTACATATGGAATACAACAATAATTAAATTGAAACAGAAAGAGGAAATGAAATGAAAAAAGTATGGAAATCAATGGATTATTCATTATTACTTCCTCTTGTTATCTTATGTGTGCTGGGAGTAATAATGGTATATAGTTCTAGTTCCATTGTTGCGATTTCGAGGCATAACTGGCCGGCAAATTACTTTTTTAAAAAACAATTAATAACTTTAGCTATTGGAACGGTATTGTTAGTAATTGTAGCTTCGTTACCTTATAAGTTTTGGAGAAAACGAATAATTTTATCGGCGATGGGGCTAGGGAGTATTGCTTTACTAGCAGCAGCCTTGATTTTTGGTAAGGAAATAAATGGTGCAAAAGGTTGGATATTAGGTATACAGCCCGCTGAATTTGTTAAATTATCGATTATTATTATATTAGCTCGCTTTTTTGCAAGGAGACAAGAAACAAATACACCTGTTTTTAAAGGGTCGGGACTTACACTTGGTTTTGTTGGAATGGCAATGTTTTTAATTTTAAAGCAAAATGATTTAGGTACCGATTTGTTAATTGCAGGAACAGTAGGGATTATGTTTCTTTGTTCAGGAGTAAGGATTAATTTATGGATTAAACGAATTGTTTTAACTTCTATAGTATGGATTCCAGCTCTATATTTTTTGGCTAATTATAAATTAAGTGGATATCAAAAGGCACGTTTTTCAGTTTTTCTTGATCCATTCAATGATCCTCAGAATGATGGATTCCAATTAGTAAATTCTTTTATTGGAATTGCTTCAGGAGGGCTAAATGGTCGAGGATTAGGAAATAGTGTGCAAAAATATGGTTATTTACCAGAACCTCAAACAGATTTTATTATGGCTATTATATCTGAAGAATTAGGTTTTATTGGTGTAGCTATTATTTTAATTTGCTTGCTACTTATTATTATTCGTTCATTCAGGATTGCTCAAAAATGTAACGATCCTTTTGGAAGTTTAATTGCAATCGGAATTGCAAGTTTAATAGGAGTACAAACTTTTGTTAATGTTGGTGGTATGTCTGGATTAATACCGCTTACTGGAGTGCCTTTACCGTTTATTAGTTATGGTGGAAGTTCCTTAATAGCTAATCTACTTGCAATGGGAATACTACTTAATATTGCTAGTCACGTGAAACGACAAGAGAAACAACAGAATGGTGTAATGAAAGAAAGAGAACAAAATGGACCACATCTTGTAGTTGTAAAATAAAAACACATTGTGCTTTAGAGCATGATGTGTTTTTTATTTTTAAGTAGTTTTAAATATGATGTACTAATTTCTCTTTCAGTTAAAAGATATATCACATTAAGTTAAATGTGATATACAATTAAGTTGTTAGAAAAGGAAGAGGTATGCTATACTATTTTTGTGAAACAAATTGCACAGAAAACTTATCATTTGTTAGAAAATAAGGTATGATGGATAAAAATAAAGTGAAGCTTTCTAAGTATAATATAATGTGGAAAGTGAAGAACTTCACGCTTTTTAAGGTGTGTATATATTTTATCTCTAGAGTGGTAGGAAAGTAGAGGGGGAAAATCATGACAAAGCTGCAACGTATTCAAAAAGTATTGGTAGCTAACCGTGGAGAGATTGCAATTCGTGTGTTTCGAGCTTGTTCGGAACTTGGATTAAAAACAGTTGCAATCTATTCTAAAGAGGATAGTGGTTCTTATCATCGCTATAAAGCCGATGAGTCCTATTTAGTTGGGGAAGGAAAAAAACCAATTGATGCTTATCTAGATATTGAAGGCATTATTGAGATTGCAAAAAGTAATCATGTAGATGCAATCCACCCTGGATATGGTTTCTTATCAGAAAATATTCAATTCGCTAAACGTTGTGAAGAAGAAGGAATTATCTTTATCGGTCCGAAAAGTAAGCATTTAGATATGTTTGGAGATAAAGTGAAAGCAAGAACACAAGCGCAGCTAGCACAAATTCCAGTTATACCTGGTAGTGATGGTCCAGTAAATTCATTAGAAGAAGTCGAAAAATTTGCTGAAAAGTATGATTACCCGATTATTATTAAAGCATCCCTTGGGGGTGGCGGTCGTGGTATGCGTATTGTGCGTACTAGTGAGGAATTAGGAGAATCATATAATCGAGCGAAATCAGAAGCGAAAGCAGCTTTTGGTAATGATGAAGTTTACGTCGAAAAATTCGTTGAAAAACCTAAACATATAGAAGTACAAATTTTAGCAGATGAAGAAGGCAATGTTGTTCATTTATACGAGCGTGACTGTTCTGTACAACGTCGTCATCAAAAAGTTGTAGAAATTGCACCGAGTGTATCACTTTCAGATGATCTGCGTCAGCGTATTTGTGATGCTGCTGTGAAGTTAACGAAAAATGTAAACTATTTAAATGCAGGAACAGTAGAATTCCTTGTAAAAGATGATGAGTTTTACTTTATTGAAGTAAATCCACGTGTTCAAGTAGAACATACGATTACAGAAATGATTACGGGAGTAGATATTGTTCAATCACAAATTTTAATAGCGGATGGACATTCATTACATAGCAAAATGGTAGGTGTTCCGAAGCAAGAGGAAGTAGTTGTACATGGATTTGCAATTCAATCTCGTGTAACAACTGAAGATCCGCTAAATAATTTTATGCCGGATACAGGAAAAATTATGGCGTATCGATCAGGTGGTGGTTTTGGTGTGCGTCTTGATACAGGGAATAGCTTCCAAGGTGCAGTTATTACACCGTACTACGATTCTTTACTTGTAAAAGTTACAACTTGGGCACTTACTTTTGAGCAAGCTGCTGCAAAAATGGAACGTAACTTAAAAGAATTCCGTATTCGTGGTATTAAAACAAATATTCCATTCCTAGAGAATGTAGTAAAGCATAAAAACTTCTTATCAGGAGAATATGATACTTCATTTATCGATGCGTCACCTGAATTGTTCTTGTTCCCGAAACGTAAAGACCGTGGAACGAAAATGTTAAATTACATTGGTACAGTAACAGTAAATGGTTTCCCAGGAGTAGGGAAAAAAGAAAAACCAATATTCCCAGATGCTCGTATTCCATGTTTAAAACATTCAGAGCCAATCCAAAATGGAACGAAACAAATTTTGGACGAGCGTGGAGCGGACGGATTAGTAAAATGGGTACAGGATCAAAAACGTGTACTTTTAACGGATACAACATTCCGTGATGCACACCAGTCATTACTTGCAACTCGTATTCGTACAAAAGATTTACATCAAATTGCGGAGCCAACAGCGAGAATGTTACCGAACCTATTCTCAGCGGAAATGTGGGGCGGTGCAACGTTTGACGTTGCGTATCGTTTCTTAAAAGAAGATCCATGGGAACGATTACTAGATCTTCGTGAAAAAATGCCGAACGTGTTATTCCAAATGTTACTTCGTTCTTCAAACGCAGTTGGATACAAAAACTATCCAGATAATTTAATTCAAAAATTTGTGGAATGTTCTGCTCAAGCAGGCATTGATGTATTCCGTATTTTTGATAGTTTAAACTGGGTGGAAGGCATGAGAGTTGCAATTGACGCTGTACGAGACACTGGTAAAATTGCAGAAGCAACAATGTGCTACACAGGGGATATTCATGATCCACTGCGTAGTAAATATGATTTAAATTATTATAAAAATTTAGCAAAAGAGTTAGAAGCATCAGGAGCTCACATTTTAGGTATTAAAGATATGGCGGGCTTACTAAAACCAAATGCAGCATATGATTTAGTTTCTGCATTAAAAGAGACAGTGTCGATTCCAATTCATCTGCACACGCACGATACGAGTGGAAATGGTATATTAACGTATACGAAGGCAATTGAAGCAGGTGTTGATATCGTCGATGTAGCAGTGAGTTCTATGGCTGGTCAAACGTCACAACCAAGTGCGAACACGCTATACTATGCGTTAGGCGGAAACGAAAGACAACCAGATGTTAATATAGATTCTTTAGAAAAACTATCTCACTATTGGGAAGATGTACGCAAATACTATGCACCGTTTGAAAGTGGTATGAATGCCCCTCATACAGAGGTATATATGCATGAAATGCCGGGTGGGCAGTATAGTAATCTTCAGCAACAAGCGAAGGCGGTTGGTTTAGGAGATCGCTTCGATGAAGTGAAAGTAATGTACCGCCGTGTGAATGACATGTTTGGAGATATTGTAAAAGTAACACCATCATCAAAAGTTGTTGGTGATATGGCATTATTTATGGTTCAAAACCATCTGACAGAACAAGATGTTTTAGAGCGTGGACATGCGATGGACTTCCCAGGGTCTGTTGTTGAAATGTTCTCTGGTGATTTAGGTCAACCGTACGGTGGTTTCCCGAAAGAATTACAAAAGATTATTTTAAAAGGGAAAGAGCCATTAACAGTAAGACCAGGTGAATTACTAGAGCCAGTAGATTTCGAAGCGTTAAAAGAAGAATTATTCCATAAACTTGGACGCGAAGTAACGATTTTTGATGTAGTAGCATATGCTTTATATCCAAAAGTATTTATGGATTATGAAAAAGTTGCTGAGCTTTATGGAAATGTATCTGTACTTGATACACCGACGTTCTTCTATGGTATGAGACTAGGTGAAGAAATTGATGTAGAAATTGAACAGGGTAAAACATTGATGGTTAAACTAGTATCAATTGGAGAACCTCAGCCGGATGGAAACCGTGTTCTTTACTTGGAATTTAACGGTCAACCACGTGAAATTATCGTGAAAGACGAGAGTGTAAAAGCAACAGTTGCACAACGTGTGAAAGGAAACCGTGAGAATCCAAATCATATTAGTGCAACGATGCCAGGAACGGTAATTAAAGTAGTTGTAAAAGAAGGCGACGAAGTGAAAAAAGGCGATTCTATGGCAATTACAGAAGCGATGAAAATGGAAACGACAGTTCAAGCGCCGTTCAATGGTAAAGTGAAGAAAGTATATGTTAACGATGGTGATGCAATTCAAACGGGTGATTTACTTATTGAATTAGATCACTAAAATAAAAAAGAGCTGTGTAAATACAGCTCTTTTTTATTGCAAAAAATCCCTTGCCGAATTGGCAAGGGATTTTAGTTTTAAATTATTTTGTTTGTTTAGAAGTTGATTTGGCTTCTTTTGCATTCACTTTACTTCTTGTTCCTAGCATAACTAAATAGCATAGTACGGCAAACAAGCAAGAAATGAATAGAGAATGTAACAATGCCATCGCTAAACTAGCGTTTGTAAATACAACTAAAACTCCTACTACAGCTTGAAGTGTAACAAGGATAAATGAAATAATCCATCCCCAATATACTACAGGTTGCTGCTTGTAATGGCGAATAGCGAGAATCATCGCGTATAGTATCCAGGCGAAAATTAACATCGCTGCAACTCTATGGCCCATTTGAACCCATTCATGTAGTTGAGTTGGCATAGGTCTGTTTTTGCTACATAAAGGAAAGTCTGGACAGGCTAAGCTAGCTCGTTCGTGACGTACTAAAGCACCTGTGTAGACGACGATATAACTGTAAATTGTTACACCATAAATATGAAATTTCATTTTTTTGTCCATAATAAGTGAACGTGCATCAAATTTTTGGTCAATTTCAAAGATAAGACACGTTAATAAGATGACAGAAGCAAATGAAATTAAGGAAATACCGAAATGGATAGCAAGTACAGCTGGCATTTGTCCCCAAACAACTGCTGCTGCTCCCATTAATGCTTGTGCAACTAAAAATACGAAGGATAAAATTGCTAACGTTTTTGTTTCACGCACATGTTTATAATATTTCCAGGACAAAATACAAAGTAGAGTGACAAGAATTCCAGCTGATCCTGATGTTAATCGGTGGCTAAGTTCAATAATAGTTTCCATTGATAAATTAGATGGAACAAATTCACCGTTACAAAGTGGCCATGATTTACCACAACCTTGACCAGAACCTGTTTTTGTAACTAAAGCGCCTCCTAATAAAACTATTAATAAATCAAGGCTTGTAATGACTGCTAACCATTTAATAAAGCGTTGCAATCTCTTTCACCATCTTTCTGCTATGAAGTTATTGCGAAATATTTTCATTCCATTATGTATAGAATAAAACGCGCTAGTTCCTATGATATATAAAAAATAATAAAATAGCAAAGAAATGGAGGGGGAAGGAAAGGGAGAGAAAATAGGTGTAAAAACAGGGTTCGCAAGGAAAATTTTGGGTGAAAAATAGGCTATTTTGAAAAGAAATGGGGAGAATACGTGTTAAATAGGACAAAATAGTTTATTATAGAAGGTAACATCATGTTATGATAAGGACAAGTCAGAATGAAGTTTTTTATATTCGACACAAAAAGTTCATGTTTTCTTCACAAAATGTTCGGGAAATATGATTTAATATATTGGAGTATGGGCGTAGATTAGTAGTAGAATGGGTTAACAATGTTTCTACTGTAATAATATTGCTATATAGAAGCGAATTATTTCATTTGAAATATGCGCAAAAAGAAAGATGAAAGTTTTAAGAGGGGGTTAGAGTGATGAACCATGCAACAAGTGAGCTGCATGATGAGTCCGCTGTTACAAGTGTACCGGAAACAACTCGGTTACAAGATTTAAAAGCACTCGTTAAAATGGGGATTGTAAACTCAAATACACTTACTGTATTTACAGGATTTTGGTTGGCATTACACTTTAATGGATTAAGTGTAATGGACAATCTGGATAAGTTATTCTTTACAATCGTTGGTTCTGGATTAGTTATGGCAGGGGTATGTTGTTTAAACAACTACATTGATCGAGACATCGATCCATTAATGGAAAGAACAAAGACCCGTCCAACGGTTACTGGAAAGTATAAACCAGGATTTGCACTTACATTTGGACTAGTCATATTACTTCTTGGTTTTGTATTTTTATTATTAACAACACCAATGGCAGTCTTAATGGGATTTATTGGTGCTTTCACATATGTTGTTCTATATAGTTTATGGACAAAGAGAAAGTATACACTAAATACTGTTGTAGGGAGTATATCTGGTGCAGTTCCTCCTTTAATTGGATGGGCAGCAATCGATCCATCTTTAGGCCATCCAATTGCTTGGATGTTATTTTTAATTATGTTTATTTGGCAAATCCCACATTTCCTTGCATTAGCAATGAAACGTGTTGATGAATATCGAAATGCAGGAATTCCAATGCTTCCTGTAGTTCATGGATTTGAAATTACGAAACGCCAAATTATGATTTGGACAGTATGTTTATTACCACTACCATTTTATATGAGTGGACTAGGGATAACATTTATGGTAATTGCAACACTGCTTAACATCGGATGGATCGTTTTAGGATTTTATGGCTTCCGTAAGAAAGATGACATCAAATGGTCCGTGCAAATGTTTGTTTATTCCCTAAATTATTTAACAATCTTATTTGTATCAATGATTGTAGTTACATTCTTCTAAGACAACGACATAATTGGATTTCTTTACGTTGAGATTTACTTTACTTAACTATAAAGTACAATCTAATTCACAAGGAAAGTGGGGGTTGTTTGTATGAAGAAACAGTGGCGACTGCTTTCGTTCGTTTCACTGCTGGCTTTACTGTTAGGGGGATGCGGTAAAGCCTTTCAATCTACTTTAATTCCGCAAGGAGAAGTAGCAAAAATGCAATATGATTTACTTCTACTGGCAAGTGCAATCATGGTAGGAGTAGTACTAGTAGTTACTATTATTTTCTTATATGTAATTGTGCGTTTCCGACAAAAGAGAGGTCAGGAAGATTATATTCCAGAGCAAGTTGAAGGGAATCACAAGCTAGAAATTATATGGACAGTTATTCCGATTATTCTTTTACTAATCTTAGCTGTTCCAACAGTTACATATACATTCAAACTTGCTGATGTAAGTGCGATGGAGAAAAAGAATATTGATAAAGATACTATCGTTGTTGATGTAACAGCGAATCTTTATTGGTGGGAATTTTCTTATAAATCAGAAAAGATAGTAACTTCGCAAGATTTGGTCATCCCCACAGGTAAGAAAGTGTATTTAAATTTGAAGGGTGCCGATATTAAACACTCATTTTGGGTTCCATCTTTAGCAGGGAAAATGGATACAAATACAGACAATGTGAACAAAATGTGGTTAAAGGCAGATAAGTCGGGCACTTATAATGGTTTTTGTACAGAATTTTGCGGCCCATCACATTCTTTAATGCAATTTAAAGTGAAAGCTTTAGATGAAAGCGAGTACAAAAAATGGCTTGCTGATATGAAGAAGATTGATGGGAAGAAAGAAGTAGCTTCAACAAAGGCGCAAGAGGGCCAAGAAATATTTAATAAAAGCTGTATTGGTTGTCACGCAGTTGGATCTAATGATAGTAGACCACCTTCCGCTCGTATTGCACCAAACTTAGCAAACTTTGCGGATCGCGATATGGTTGCCGGTATTGCCGAAAACAATGAAGAAAACTTAAAAAAATGGCTGAAAGATCCTGAAAATATGAAGCCAGGAAACAAAATGACTGGCAAATATGGCAACTTAACGGATGATCAAATTGATGCATTAAATGCATACTTACAAACGTTAAAAGTTGAAAAGTAAAGAGGGACTATTCGCGAAGGGGAGGTTGAAAACGTGAGTTCTGTAGCAAAAAAACAGGGGATGGGTGCTGTCATATGGGATTATTTAACGACAGTAGACCATAAAAAGATTGCCATTCTCTATTTAATTGCAGGTGGATTGTTTTTTGTAATAGGCGGAATAGAAGCTCTATTTATTCGCCTTCAATTAGCGATTCCTAACAACGCTTTTCTTGTTGGGGATGCTTATAATCAAGTATTAACGATGCACGGTACAACAATGATTTTCCTCGCAGCTATGCCACTCGTGTTTGCATTTATGAACGCCGCTGTACCACTTCAAATTGGTGCACGTGATGTAGCGTTCCCGTTTTTGAATTCACTCGGATTTTGGTTATTTTTCTTTGGTGGAGTATTTTTAAATTTAAGTTGGTTTTTAGGTGGAGCACCTGATGCAGGATGGACATCTTATGCATCTTTAGCTTTAGCCTCTAAAGGTCATGGTGTTGATTTCTATGTACTCGGCTTGCAAATCTCAGGTATTGGTACATTAATTGGAGGAATTAACTTCCTTGTAACCATTATTAATATGCGCGCTCCAGGAATGACGTATATGCGTATGCCGATGTTTACATGGACAACATTTGTAACATCTTCGCTTATATTATTCGCTTTTCCGCCGTTAACTGTAGGATTAGGACTTTTAATGTTAGATCGTTTATTTGGAACAAGTTTCTTTAATCCGGCATTGGGCGGGAATACAATTATATGGGAGCATTTATTCTGGATTTTCGGTCATCCAGAAGTATACATTCTTATACTCCCAGCTTTCGGAATATTCTCAGAAATCTTCGCAACATTTTCGAAAAAACGATTGTTTGGTTATTCATCGATGGTGTTTGCGACTGTATTAATTGGATTTTTAGGATTTATGGTATGGGCGCACCATATGTTTACTGTTGGACTTGGTCCAGTTGCTAATGCTATTTTCTCAGTTGCAACAATGGCGATTGCGGTTCCGACTGGTATCAAAATATTCAACTGGCTCTTTACAATGTGGGGCGGAAGTATTCGTTTTACTACACCAATGATGTGGGCAGTAGCTTTCATTCCATCATTCGTAATGGGTGGAGTTACAGGGGTTATGCTAGCATCTGCACCAGCTGATTATCAATTTCATGATAACTATTTCGTAGTAGCACATTTTCATTATGTAATCGTTGGCGGTGTTGTATTTGGTTTACTTGCAGGAGCTCATTATTATTGGCCACTGATGTTTAATAAAGTATTAAATGAAACATTAGGAAAGATAACGTTTTGGCTATTCTTTATCGGCTTCCATTTAACTTTCTTTATTCAGCATTTCCTTGGCTTGATTGGTATGCCACGCCGTTACTACACATATCTTGAAGGGCAAGGGTTGGAAATGGGGAATATGATTAGTTCCATCGGAGCGGTGTTTATGGCTCTTGGAACGATTGTTCTTCTATTCAATGTAATTAAAACAACAGTATCAAAAGAAAAAGCTGGTCGTGATCCGTGGGATGCACGTACATTAGAATGGACAATGCCAGCACCGACACCAGAATATAACTTTAAACAATTACCATTTGTTCGCGGATTAGATCCGTTTTGGATTGAAAAACGTGAAGGTAATAAAGAAATGACAGCAGCGGAACCAGTTGGTGATATTCATATGCCAAATCCTTCGTTTTCACCATTTGTCATTTCTTTCGGATTGTTTATAGCGGCATTTGGTGCGATGTATATGCAGGGCGGAAAAGATAAGTTCTGGTTATTAGTAGCAATTATTGGTTTAATCATTACATTTGGCACAATGTTCCTACGTTCAGTAATTGATGATCATGGGTATCATATTCATAAAGAAGATTTAGAGGATAAGGGGGGCAAGGCATAATGCATGTAGATGAAAAATTAACGAATGAAACATTTCCAGCAGAGCCTGAAAAAGCAACCCTTGAAGGGAAAAATAAGTTTGTCGGTTTTTGGTTATTTCTTGGAGGCGAAACAGTGTTGTTCGCTTCCTTATTCGGAACATATTTAGCGTTAAAGAATTCTACAAATGGTGGACCAACATCTCAAGAGATGTTCCAAATGCCACTCGTTTTCATTATGACGATGCTTTTATTAACGAGTAGCTTAACGAGTGTATATGCGATGTATCACATGAAAAACTTTAACTTTAAGAAAATGCAGCTTTGGTTACTAGTAACAGTATTGCTAGGTTTAGGGTTTTTAGGATTTGAGATATATGAGTTTTATCATTATACACATGAATTTAAGCATACTATGAGAAGTAGTGCCTTTGGCTCTGCGTTTTATGCTCTTGTTGGTACACATGGACTCCACGTATTGTTTGGGTTATGTTGGATTTTAACATTAATCTTTAGAAATGCGAAGAGAGGTCTAAATTTATACAATGCACCGAAGTTTTATGTTGCATCGATTTATTGGCACTTTATTGACGTAGTTTGGGTGTTTATTTTCACTGTAGTATATTTAATGGGAATGGTGGGATAAACAATGGCGATAAAGCAAACGAATAATCCTAAAGTTGATCTTGTTTATCGGAAGAGAAAAAGTGCGGAGGAAATGAGGCATCAAGTTATTACGTTTGCATTAATGATTTTTTTAACATTAGTTGCATTTGTAGCAGTGGCGTATCCAAAAACTTTTAGTCCGATTTTCTCTGTACCGTTTATTTTACTATTAGCAGTGGTACAAGTAATTTTTCAATTGTATTATTTTATGCATATGAGTCATAAAGGACATGAAGCAGCAAGTTTCTTTCTTTACTCTGGTCTGCTAATAGGGTTAATTACAATTTTAGCTTTTATGACAATCGTGTGGATTTGAAAAGTGAAAAATAAGGGAGCTTGTGTTGTCACAGCTCCCTCTTCATATTATGAGATAATCTTACGAAGGCAGGTGTGAAAATGAGTAACTTGTGGATATTTGGTTTTCAGGCTTTATGGAGTCCAATCTTTTTATTATTTATGCTTTCGATTCTTATTGGGTACTTCTTAATTATTGGGCCATATAGAATGCGATTTGAAAATGCGACGAAGGTAAGTAAGAAGCAAATTTTTTATTTTACGACTGGTATTGTTCTTTTGTATTTTGTAAAGGGAGGGCCTATTGATTTAATTGGCCATATTATATTTAGTGCTCATATGTTTGAAATGGCAGTCATGTATATTGCAGTTCCGCCGTTACTGTTGCTTGGTATACCAATTTGGTTATATCGTTACATTACTTCTTTTAAGTTCGTTCAAATTATATTAAATGCATTTGCTAAACCACTTATTGCGTTGTTTGTATTTAACGGCCTGTTTTCTTTTTATCATTTACCAGTTGTTTTTGATACAGTAAAACAAAGTCAAATAGCTCATCCTATTTGTCTCGCTATATTGTTTTTTACAGCAATCATGATGTGGTGGCCGATGTTAAATCCATTACCAGAATATCAAACGTTAAGTGATATAAAGAAACTTGGATATATGTTTGCTAACGGTATATTATTAACGCCTGCTTGTGCGTTAATCATTTTTGCGACAGCGCCGTTATTTGCAACGTATACGGATCCGGCTGCTTGGATGAAAGCGATGGAACTATGTGTACCAGCGGGCACTTTATCGGATTTAAATATAACGGGACCAGAATTTTTGCACTGGATGCCAGTCGTACAAGACCAGCAAACTGGTGGTATCATAATGAAAATTGTCCAGGAAATAGTGTACGGTACAATTATAGGCTATGTATTCTTTAGATGGGCACGTAGAGAACGTGAAAAGGATAAGGAGCAGTTGCAACAATTGCCGCCGTATTTACAGACTAAGTAAAAAAGTGTATGGGATTCCATGCGCTTTTTCTTTTTAGTCTTAGTTACCTTAAAAAGATTGAATTTTCTAACTTTTTATGTTAAGTTAGTGTAGGCGTGTACTAAAAGTGGAGATGAAATTTACTACTAGCTTTCATGCGTAATAATTCCATATGTAGTGCAAGTTTTTTAGAGAGTTGCAAATATATATTGTTATCTTTAATAAACACGAACTATTTTAAGGGGGAGTTTAAATGGGTAGTAGTGGAAGTATGGTAAAGCCGATTAGTGGTTTTTTGACAGCACTAATTCAATATCCAGTACCAGTAGTAGAATCGCGTGCAGACATTGATAAACAAATTCAACAAATCATAAAAACAATTCATTCGACCAAATCAGGTTACCCTGGTTTAGAATTGATAGTATTTCCTGAATATAGTACACAAGGGCTCAATACAAAAAAATGGACTACAGAAGAATTTTTATGCACAGTGCCTGGGCCAGAAACAGACTTATTTGCTGAGGCATGTAAAGAATCTAAAGTATATGGTGTTTTTTCAATAATGGAGAAAAATCCTGATGGTGGAGAGCCATATAATACAGCAGTTATTATTGATCCACAAGGTGAAATGATTTTGAAGTATCGTAAGCTAAATCCTTGGGTGCCAGTCGAGCCTTGGAAAGCTGGAGATTTAGGCTTACCTGTTTGTGATGGACCTGGAGGAAGTAAATTAGCTGTTTGTATTTGTCATGATGGCATGTTCCCTGAAGTAGCTCGTGAAGCAGCCTATAAAGGTGCAAATGTCTTAATTCGTATTTCTGGATATAGTACACAAGTTAGTGAACAATGGATGCTAACCAATCGTTCAAATGCATGGCAAAATTTAATGTATACATTATCGGTAAACTTAGCGGGTTATGATGGTGTATTTTATTACTTTGGTGAAGGACAAGTATGTAACTTTGATGGGACTACTTTAGTACAGGGTCATCGAAATCCGTGGGAGATTGTTACTGCTGAAGTATATCCAGAACTAGCAGATCAGGCTAGATTAGGATGGGGATTGGAAAATAATATATATAATCTAGGTTCAAGAGGATATGTAGCAACTCCTGGTGGGGTGAAAGAAAATCCATATACGTTTGTAAAAGATTTAGCTGAAGGTAAATATAAGGTTCCTTGGGAAGATGAGATTAAAGTAAAAGATGGATCTATTTATGGATATCCAGTAAAAAAAACGATTCATTCTTAGGGAAGGGAAATAAAACAAGCGCATCATATTGATGCGCTTGTTTTTGTTAATCAATAATTTGAAATTCTTTTAACTCTTTTTCGACATTTTGTAGGAGTTGTTCGCTTTTTTGAAGTACATTCGTTGGGAAAGTCTCATCATCACCATATTCAACGCCGTGAGGATAATAATGTTTTCCTAATAAGGGGGGGAGTAGTTTTACTTCAGCGTGTCTACTGCCAATGTCACCTTCAACAGCAACTCCTTGCACTCGTAAATAATAAACATCCTTTAATATTTCAAATTTATAATCGTATGTAACTCGTTCATAATCCCACTGTCCGGCAAGTACGAAGTGGTTGTTTTCCATGATTTCAGTTAAAAGAGTTAATTCAACGACGGCTCCATTAAATTTCGTATTTGTAAATTGCATATAATACCTCCTTTTTTAATGTTACATCATTATTTTTATAATAGTATGAATAATAAGAAAGTGCAATTCATATTGAGAGAAAAGGGATAATCCAGACTTTTTTCACAAAAATATGATATAGTGAAAAGAGTACGGTACACACAAAAAGAAAGAAAAGGATTTGTGTATATCTCAATTTTATGTTTTGTTCAGGAGGTATATCGTTTGAAGAAATTATTGCGTATCGTAATGATTACATTTTTAATTTTAGCTGTTGATTTATACGGGAAATTACTCGTTTCACAATATATATTAACCCCATCTCAATCAAAGCAAGAAAATAAAATTGTGAAAAAGAAAAAGCAAATTAAGGAAGACTCCTCAGACACTGTTTTAAATATGATTGGTGAAGACTCTGAAAACCTATTAGCGAAGTGGGGAGAACCCTCTCGAATAGAGCCATCTGCATACGGATATGAATGGTGGGTATACAACCAGGATTTAACTCAGTATGTTCAATTTGGAGTTTCTGAACGTAAAGTTGTAACAGCATACGCAGCTGGTGAACAAGTTAAGGTTCCACCTTATTATATAAATGAAAAATATGAAGAAGTATATAAAAAAAGTCCACTTTCGCATGAAATTTCATTAAAAAGAGGGAAAAATAGTTATCAATTTGAGCTATCTGATACCGAAGTCATGGAACAACCGTTAATACCTGTAGAAGATGGATGGGCGCAATTGTATTTTGATCAATTTACACATGAGCTTGTTGGTGTTCGTTATATGGATGATGAAACTTTATTACGCCAAAGACCGTATCAGCTCGTTTATTCAGGTGAATTAATAGCAGAACAACCATTGACTCCAGAAAAAATAAAACAAGTAGAAAATGGGAATATGCAACAAATTTTTGATTTAACAAATATCATTCGAAGTCGTCATAAATTACCGTTATTAACATGGGATCAGGAAACAGCAGATGTTGCTGTTGGTCACAGTAAAGATATGAAAGACAATAATTATTTTTCTCATGACTCACCTACATTAGGTACGCTAGGAGATCGTTTGCAGCGCGGGAAAGTAGGATTTCAACTTGCTGGCGAGAACATAGCGGCGCAACATAGTGATGGAATTGCGGCAGTGCAAGGTTGGTTAAATAGTGAGGGGCATAGAAAGAATTTATTAAATGAACAATTTACAGGATTAGGTGTTGGTGTATACGATAAATTTTATACACAAAACTTTATTCGAAAATAAAGCGAAACTGTAAGCGGTGGGGTGTTACATTACCAAATTAGTTACTTCGTATTCACTGAATTGTAGGTGGGAATCTGACCGTATGCAAATAGCAGAAAAAAAGGTGCATGAATCGTCTAAAAATAGGCGAACCATGCGCCTTTTTTTTCTTACTATATAGTAGATATACATGGAGAGGTGAGGATTATGCCAACAACAAAAGGACCGTTACATCCATCGGTTCAACAGTTTAAAGAATTTGTAAACCATCACCCTAAAATGGTTCATGAGGTTAGAAGTGGTCATAAAACATGGCAACAATTTTATGAAGAATGGTACTTACTCGGTGAAGAAGATCCAATATGGGCAACTTATAGACCGGATGGAGCGCCTGCGTTTTCTTCGGTAAAAGAAAATAAAAAAGAAAAAGATAATCGAACTGAAGAGGAAAAAACTGCTGATGTGATGGGGCAAATGCTTTCTTTTTTTAAAAAGTTGGACGTGGAACAAATGCAGAACCATTTAGCCAATGTGACGAGTGCAATTGGGAGCGTGCAACAAGTTATTCAGCAATTTCAAGGTAACCGTACGCAGCAAGAGCAAAGTACTTCAGAAAATAACCCGTTTTTCTTTCAAAAGGATTAGGGGGAAAGATGATGAGAGCAGAAATTATGGAGTTTATAAAGGCTGATGAGGATTTATCTCGCTATATTAGAGAGCAACCGTACTGGTATAGAAAATTAACACGAAATCCTGAAGAAAAAGAGGCTTTTGAGTTAGCGGCGATGCAACATTTCAAAAAAACGATACCAGATAAAGTGGAAAAGTTTCAAAATCAATTGGCCGTTGCTTCGATCATGATTGATATGTTTCAGTATATGAAGCAACAAAATGCAACCTAATTGGAAGTGAAAAATATGTCCGTCATGCAGAACTTTTGTTACAATAGAAGTTGATTATTTAAAAAGGAGTTGCAGCATGACGGAAATTTGTTTAGTACGACATGGACAAACTGATTGGAATTTTCAAGAAATTATTCAGGGGCGAGAAGATATTCCGCTTAATGAAGTTGGTAAGAAGCAAGCGAGTCAAAGTGCAGCTGCTTTACAAGAAGAAACGTGGGATATCATTATAAGTAGCCCGTTAATTAGAGCGCAAGAAACGGCTAATGAAATCGCAACGGCAGTTGGATTACAATCGATTTTATTAGATGAGCGATTTGTTGAACGGAATTTTGGAGAAGCTTCAGGGAAGCCGGTTGCGGCTGTTAGAGAGTTGATTGCTGAGGGAAAAGTAGAAGGTATGGAGCGAGATGAAGAGATTGTAGCTCGTTGCTTTGCTGCTTTAGAAGATGTTGCGACAACTCATTTTGGCAAACGTATTATTATTGTTGCTCACTCACACGCGATAAAAGCGATTTTACATGCCATTGAACCAGATGAAATTACATTTAAGACACCATTAAAAAATGCGTGTATTAGTTATGTGAAACAAAATAGTGGAAAATGGGATGTTCTTAAATATAATATAGCGGAACATATTAATGTATAAGTGTGTACGGATATAGTGTAAAAATAGTTACGTTATATCTTTCTTTTGAGTAAGTCACTTCAATTAGTAGTTCTAATCTAAATGTGGTATGATGGATACTCGGAGGTGTCTCTCATGATTGTAGCGACGCTAGAAAGCGTATTAATATTAGATAAGGCAGAGCAGCTTGCAAAAGCGATTATCTGTTCAGATATAGCAGAAGATTATCGTAAGTATTATAGAGAATTACATGAAGATATGGAACTTCAGACGCTAATTCAGCAATTTACAGCGATGAAAGAAAGGTATGAGGAAGTACAGCGTTTTGGAAAATACCATCCTGACTATACTACCGTGTCGATGAAAATGAGAGAATTAAAGCGTTCTGTGGACTTACATGATAAGGTTGCAGCTTTTAAAAGAGCAGAAACTGCTTTGCAGAAGTTATTAGACGAAGTTAGTGTAGCAATCGGTTCGGAAGTGTCTTCTTCCATTAAAGTGCCAACAGGAAATCCGTTCTTTGATGCTGGTGGCTGTGGTGGAGGTTGTGGTACTGGCGGAGGTTGTGGTTGTAAAAAAACGGGGTGATGTGCCCCGTTTTTTAGAAGTTGGAAGAAAACGTATACAGAGTTTGTCCTGTAATGTTATAAATTTCTGATTGGTTTTCATAGAATATAAAATATATGTTTTTAAAAGGAGAAGATGGAGAAGATTATGTTCGGGCAACGACAAAGTATGATTGTTTATTTACATTCATTGAAACATGCCAAGATTTTAAGGAAATATGGTAACATACATTACATATCAAAACGATTAAAATATGCTGTAGTATATTGTGATATGGAACAAATTGAGCATATGATGCATAAGTTGAACAAACTTCCTTTTGTGAAAAAGATAGAACAGTCGTATCGCCCGTATTTAAAAACGGAATTTGAAAATTCCCGTCCTGATCGAGCAAAAGAATACGATTATAGCTAATAGAAAAAATCCCCTGCTAAATTTAGCCGGGGATTTTTCACTTGAAATAACGTGTTATTTCATCGGAGGAATGAAATTGTTCATTCGTAAAATACCAATTAAATGATTAAAAAATAGTTCTTTTTCTGGGAAAGTTGTAGATGGTTTTACAGTAAAGGTAGCCACTTTTTTCCCGAGTTGTTCTGCCGTTTCTTCAAATAAAATGACACGTTTACTTTTTTTATTTTCAAATACAGGAATGCCTTCACGACATATGTATAATGGTTGGAAATCACCAGTAGTAGTTGGTTTTAATATTACAACAAGCGAACACACTTTTTTATCGTTTTTTATCGTTTCAAATTGTAACATATGTGCTATACGTTCTTGATTTGTTTTGGCAATTTCAAGTAATTCATATAAATCAGAGTAGCCTTCTCCAAGTTCTATAAAGCGTTGAATCATATCTTTTCCTCCTCTTTCTTTTACTGTACCATTTCACTTTTTAAATGAAAAGCACACAAAGAAAAAAAAACCCTGCATAGCAGGGCCCTTCTTATACTAGCATGTACTAGTAAGAAGGCAAAGGGAGAGGAGAAACCGGAGGAAGAACTTATGGGGAAACGTAAGTCTTCTCCGCGGTTGGCAACAACATCGAAGGTGATGTTGTTATAATTATTTATGTCCAATCTAAATGAAGATATACATAATGAAATTAAATTTTATGTTGGGCTTTTTATTTTTCTTTTTTTTATTTTGTGATAGGATAAAAAAGATAAAGTGGAACTAATATACATATTGGGTTCATATTAGTGAATGATGAGATGAATACATAAAAATAACGAGAGGTTATTTGAGGCCGAGTTTTTCTATAGTTAGGTGAATGTGGTTTGTTAACTGTTACCGAAGTGGGAATGGCTTTCTATAATCGCTCGATAGATTGAAATAAAGGTAGTGACAACAGATGAGAGTAGTTTCAGGAAAATGTAAAGGACACCCACTTAAAGCGGTTCCTGGTAATACAACACGTCCAACGACAGATAAAGTAAAAGAATCTATTTTTAATATGATAGGTCCTTATTTTGATGGTGGTATCGCCCTTGATTTATTTGGTGGTAGTGGTGGTCTTGGAATTGAGGCTTTGAGCAGAGGGATCGATAAAGTAATTTTTGTTGATCGGGATAGTAAAGCAATAAAAGTAATTCATCAAAATTTAGAAAGTTGTAGAGTACAGGAACAAGCTGAAGTATATCGAAATGATGCTGAACGTGCAGTAAAGGCGTTAATAAAACGTGAAATGTCATTCGATCTTATATTAATAGATCCTCCATATAAAGAGCAAAAAATTGTATCTTTAATTAGTGTAATGGATCAACATGGATTGCTACATAGTGATGGATTAATTATGGCAGAGCATGGTAATGATGTAGTTTTACCTAATTCTATAGGAAGGCTTGTAAAAGTACGAGCTGAGAATTATGGGATTACTGCAATATCGATTTATAAGTATGAAGGTGAGGGGACAGAATGACAAGTATAGCTATTTCTTCAGGAAGTTTTGATCCAATTACCCTTGGGCATCTGGATATTATTAAAAGGGGAGCAAAAGTATTTGATGAGGTGTACGTAGTCGTTTTAAACAATTCATCAAAAAAACCATTTTTTTCAGTTGAAGAGCGATTAGAACTAATTCGAGAAGCGACAAAGGATATCCCGAATGTAAAGGTAGATTCGCATAGTGGGCTATTAGTAGAGTATGCAAAAATGCGTAATGCAAATGCAATATTACGTGGTTTACGAGCAGTTTCTGATTTTGAATATGAGATGCAAATTACTTCTATGAATCGAAAATTAGATGAAAATATTGAAACATTTTTTATTATGACAAACAACCAATATTCATTTTTAAGCTCGAGTATTGTAAAAGAAGTTGCGAGGTATGGAGGAAGTGTAGTGGATCTTGTACCTCCTATTGTAGAGCGTGCTTTAAAAGAAAAGTTTCAAACCCCGTTAAAGTGAACGGGGTTTTTCTTTATACGTGCGCAAAAATAATAAAATAACATATAAGTATAGACAAAATAATGTAAAAATTGGTCCATAATGTATAAAAGATGTCCAAATTTCATGTAGTATAGAAGGATGCTCGGATAAAAATACAGGAATATCTTTTGGCATAGGTGAGAAAGAACTCACTTTCTCATAAAATGGTTTCCAAAATACAAATGTAAAAATAGGGGCAAGAATACTTTGAATAATTCGTGCGAAAAAATAGGGTTTAAATCGGATATCTGTTTCAGCTAATATGCTAGCAACTTGTGCCTGAATAGAAAGACCGCTAAATGCTAAAATGAAGCTTGTTACCATAGCTTGTTGTAAGAGCGGTGTTTCATTTATTTGACTAATCATTTGGCTTCCGAGTGTCATTTCGAAAATACCTGATAATATAGGTATACTAAAATCTGTACTTAGTTGGAAGAATGATAAAATATGTTGCATAATAAAAGAAAGAGCTGCTGTAATGTGGAATACAGTAATCATTTTATTTAACACAGAGAATAAAATAATAAATCCGCCAATCATAAGTAATGTTTGAATAGAAGAAACAATGGCATCCCCAAGTAATTTACCAATTGGTCTTTTTTCTTGTAAGCGTGTCTCGTGAAGAATTAAAAAAGGGTTTTGAAAGCGACGTTTTTTTGTAGTGTGTGTATTATTTTTGTAAGCGGTATTATCGCCGTAAAAACGCATAATTAATCCGACAGCAAAATTACTGAAATAATGGGCAGCGGCTAATATAATTCCTAATTTCGGATTATTAAAAAAACCGATAGACACAGCACCGAAAATAAAAAGTGGATTAGAAGAATTTGTGAAAGAAACGAGGCGCTCCGCTTCAATCTGAGTTAAAAGATTGCTTTTTCGTAGTCTAGCGCTTAATTTGGCGCCTGCAGGGAAACCAGAAGCCATTCCCATCGCCCAAACAAATCCGCCTATCCCTGGAACGCGAAAAAGTGGGCGCATGAGTGGTTCTAATATAACGCCAATAAATTTTACAACACCGATACTAATTAGAAGTTCCGCAATGATGAAAAACGGTAGTAGTGAAGGGAATACAACTTCCCACCATATATTTAACCCGCGAATAGAAGCTTGCAAAGCGGCTTGGGGGTGGAGTACAAGAGAATAGGTTAAAAATAGCGTTGATATGGTAAGGAAAGCGGTTTTCCATTTTTCATACATGTAAGTAAATCCCCCTTTGTCCCAAAAAACGTTCATTTCAGTATACGTGGATACGTAGTGAATTTAGACCATAAGTATGAAAAAGGAATGAAAAAAATTAAAGGGTGAGAAAAATGAAAGAACCAAAGATTGGTTTAGCACTTGGGTCTGGAGGAGCCAAAGGGTTTGCTCATATTGGTGTAATAAAGGTTTTAAGGGAAGCTGGTATCCCTATTCACATGATTGCAGGAAGTAGTATGGGGGCGCTAATAGGTACGTTTTATGCGGCAAGTAGTAACGTTGAAAGATTGTATAAATTGGCATCTGTTTTTAAGCGGAAGTATTATTTAGATTTCACGGTACCGAAAATGGGATTTATTGCTGGAAAACGTGTCAAAGATATGATTAAAATGTTTACATATAATAAAAAATTAGAAGAGTTAGATATCCCGACGGCTGTTGTGGCTACTGACATATTGAAGGGGGAAAAAGTGGTTTTTACAAGTGGGCCAGTTGCAGATGCGGTGAGGGCTAGCATATCTGTTCCTGGAGTGTTTGTACCAGAAAAAATAGATGGAAGATTATTAGTGGATGGTGGAGTCATTGATCGCATCCCAGTATCGGTTGTGAAAGAGTTAGGGGCCGATATTGTTATCGCTGTTGATGTATCTCCAATTAAGGTGAATGGCGATGTTACGTCCATTTATGACGTAATCATGCAAAGTATTGAAATTATGCAGCATGAGCTTGTAATGAATCGGCAAATTGCATCGGATTTAATGATGCGACCAGCTGTAGAGCAATTTAGTTCACGTGCTTTTACAAACATTGAAGACATTATTCGAGTTGGAGAAGTAGAAGCAGAAAAACATGTTGCAAATATTTATTTATTAATTGAGCAGTGGAAGGAGAAACATAATGTTTAAGCGTTTTCGGTTTATATATGCAATCTTAATAGGGGTTATATTGGCGATGTTACTTGTTTACGTACGTTTACCGTATTATATAACAAAACCAGGAATGGCTGCCAAATTAGAGCCTTATGTTCAAGTTGAGGGTGGAACGAAAGAATCTGGTGATTTTATGCTTGTTACGGTTTCAATGGGACCAGCAAATGTGGTGAATTTAATAGCGGCACAGTTTAATAAATATACACATATTTCGAAAGCGGAAGAAATATTGCAAAAAGGTGAGAGTGATGAAGAATATCAATTTCGCCAAAATTATGCGATGAAAGATTCGCAAAATGCAGCAATTTATAATGCATATAAACGTGCAAATCGTTCAGTATCTTTTGAAAATAAAGGTGTATTAGTTGCTGGTGTGGCAAAAGGAATGCCGTCAGAAGGAAAGCTTAAGCTTGGTGATGTTATTATAGCTGTTGACGGAAAAACATTTGAAAAGACGGAGCAATTTATTGAATATATGACAGGGAAAAAAGAAAACGATGCTGTAAGTATTGAGTACATGAGAAATGGAAAACAATTGAAAGAGAATTTAAATGTAAAGACGATTCCTAATGGGAATGGACGTGTCGGTATAGGTGTTTCTATCGTTACGGAAAGAGAATTAGTGGTCGATCCGAAAGTGAAAATTAATTCTCATGAAATTGGTGGACCGTCCGCAGGTTTAATGTTCACATTAGAAATATACAATCAACTTGTGGAAGAAGACTTAACGAAAGGACATGAAATAGCTGGAACAGGTACAATTAATGAAAAAGGAGAAGTGGGCCCAATTGGTGGTATAAATCAAAAAGTGGTGGCTGCTAGCGATGCGGGGGCTGAAGTGTTCTTTGCGCCAAATGAAAAAGGTGCGGAGAAATCGAACTATAAAGATGCACTTGAGACTGCAAAGGATATTAAAACAAAAATGAAAATTGTACCAGTAGATACGCTGGATGATGCGTTAACATATTTAGAAAAGATGGATAAGGAAAAAACCTCTCTGAAATAGAGAGGTTTTTTATAGGAATTTTGTAGTTGTTTCATCATAGCGAACAGGATGGTGTGTTATATCCTGTTTTAATAGTTGTGTGCGTAACGGTTCGTGCATGATGGAGAAATATACAGAGTTTGCTTTTTTCTCTATATCTAAAGCGGCATGGTCGAATGTTTTTGTATGAGTAAGGATTGGAAGTTCGATTTTTTTCTTGTTTTTTGAAAGGTAAGTTTGTCCTTTTTGTGACATGCCTAGCAGGCGAATATATGGTGCGTGTTGTTCTATATTTGCGCTACGTATTTCTTCTTTTGTTGTGTTTGTTAAAATGTGTGTACAAGCTCTTTGTAATCTAGTCCATGTATAACGTTTTGTTTTTAATGCTTCCATGAATGAATAGAAGGAGGAACTATTTTGTATTTTTGATAAAATACGATGCTCTAAACCTTCTTCTATTTCATATATATGTCGTAAGTCCCCTGGAGACATCGTCATGAGTCTATATTTAAAAAATGAAAAGTATTGTTCCCAATTATGTAATATCCCGTAGTTTTGTTTGTAATTTGCTAAAAGCGAAGTGGTTGCCTGTGGGAGAAAAGGTTTAATTGTTGTAAATGATCCTTCTTCGCTAAAGAGTTGTTTTCGGATGCTTGTTGCGCTTGCAATATGTTGGTCATTAAATGTTTCATCATGATAATGAGAGGCAAATCTTTTTATAGTTTGAGCTTGTATAGAGCTATTTTGTGACAGAATTGCTTTCATATATTGGAAGCCTAAAATATTATTTGGTTGTGACATATCTATGTTTTTTTCAGATGTTAAAATGTGTGAGAAAGCATCCGATGTTGCTTTTGCATAACTATTACCAGCGTCCATGAATTGTTTTACAAGGTAGTTAAAAGTCTCTTCTTCGTTTTTTTGTACGGAGATGGTATTATAAAAATTTTCGATTTGTCCATCCTCACTACCGAAACAAATTTCAGAAACACGTAGGGCATTTAAAATGGAAATAGCACCATTTGCGAAGGTTTCAGCCTTTTGTGTTGCAAAGACGTATGGAAGCTCTACAACAAGGTCTACGCCGTTTGCTAAGGCCATTTTAGTGCGATACCATTTGGAAATGAGTGCGGGCTCACCACGCTGTAAAAAAGGACCACTCATAACGGCAATTATTATATCAGATTGTGTTAACTTTTTTGTCTGTTGCACATGATAAAGATGACCGTTATGAAAAGGGTTATATTCAACAACAATACCACCAGCTTTTATGGTAATCTCTCCTTTCGATGTAGCATCTTTTTGAAAAACGTGATACTCTATATATTATTTACTATGATGACTTCATTATAGTGTAAAGAAAAAACATTGACAAATATAAAATGGCTAGCTATAATTTTGTTTGTTGCCTTGAGGTGATATGATATGAAATGGTCCATCCATCAATTGAATAAATTGAGAAATAAAGGATTGACATTGGATGAGATGGTAGATGTAAGTGAGCTAAAAGAGGTCGAGAAAGATATTCGTGAAATTAATCCTGTTCATGTAACGGGAAGAGTTGATTTTGGCTCCGGTAAGTTTACGTTTCATCTACATATAACTGGAAGCATGGTTTTACCATGTTCTCGCTCTTTAGTAGATGTGACATTACCATTTGACATTAAAACAACTGAGGTGTTCCAAACTTCACAAGAAGAATTTGAAACTGAAGCTGAAATTCATTCTTTAGAAGGAGAAGTACTTGACTTACTGCCCGTAATCAAGGAAAATATACTTTTGGAGATTCCAATGCAAATTTTCAGTGATGATGTTTCTGGTGGAGCACCGACGCAAGGTCAAGACTGGCAAGTGATTTCGGAAGAAGACAAAGAAAAGACTGTTGATCCAAGATTGGCAGGACTTGCAAAGTTTTTTGACAAATAATCGGAAGACTGGTTCAGGCCTTCATATGAAAATAACTATTTCTTTTAAGGAGGTGGGAAGAATGGCTGTACCTTTTAGAAGAACTTCTAAAACAGTAAAAAGAAAGCGTCGTACGCATTTCAAATTATCAGTACCTGGTATGGTAGAGTGCCCAAGCTGTGGTGAAGCGAAATTAGCTCACCGTGTATGTAAAGCATGCGGTACTTACAAAGGTAAAGAAGTAATCAGCAAGTAATTGCGGGAAAATAAACGCAGAAGATATCTTCTGCGTTTATTTTTTTTGTCTTAATCTTTAGTTGTTGTATTCTATCTTTTCTAGTAACTGCATATGCTTAATAAAAAATGCATAGGGAGGACTAGAGAGATGGCGACAACAAGACAAGATGCTTGGA
The DNA here is from genome assembly GCF_001563515.1 of Bacillus sp. JH7. Classification (NCBI taxonomy): domain Bacteria; kingdom Bacillati; phylum Bacillota; class Bacilli; order Caryophanales; family Bacillaceae; genus Bacillus; species Bacillus sp. JH7. The sequence goes on from NZ_LPUS01000001.1 coordinate 869,292, forward strand.
CTGATGATGAAGATTTGCTTCTGGCAGAAGTAGTACTCCGGCATATTCGAGAAGGTGGAACACAACTTTCTGCCTTTAAGGAAGTGGGGAAAAATTTATCTCGTACACCAGCAGCATGTGGGTTTAGATGGAATTCTTACGTAAGAAAGCAATATAAAGAACGTATTGAGGAAGCAAAGCAACTTCGTAAAGTAGAAAATTATGAAGTGAAAGAGACAAAGGTGTTAGAACCTACGTCAATTACGTTGAATGATGTTATTGATTTCTTGCAAAATTATAAAGATGAAAACTCTTTAACGGTGTTGCAACAACAAGTTGAATCATTACAAACAGAAAGAGAGCGTCTTCTGGAGCGATTATCAGTATATGAAGAAGAGTATAGAACACTACTTGATTATATCGATCAAAAAAGAAGTGTAATGGTAGCGGAAAGAAACAATGCTCGCTCGAATGAGAAGTTAGAGAAGCTTAAGAAATAAAAAACAGCTGTTATACAGCTGTTTTTTTATTTCTTAAGCCGATTCTTCGTTTGTAACCGCATTCAAATTTGCTTCTGGCTGCCAAATATAAAAATCTCCATCAGTTACTGATACGGGGTTGAAATTTAATTTATCCCAAAAACCAGCTGAATGAATACGTGCTATCGTTTTAATAGGAAATTGCATTTGTTTCGCATGATTTACAAGCATTTGCCCGAATCCTTGTTTTTGAAAAGTTGGTAATACTTCAAGTTTATAAAGTTCTAGGTAGGGACCTGTAATTTCGAATGGTTCTCCACCGTTTCTTTTCATATATAGACTCATACGTGCGATTAGTGATCCGCCATAATAAATACCGTAAAATGGAGATTCACTGTCGTTTTCAATAATGTTTGCTTGTAATTCTTCCAGCATAGATAGTTCCTGGGCTCCGCACCCTTTAAATTTTTTGAATTCATCTAACGTTTTATAATTGATGAGCAAGCGCTCAACTTTTGGGAATCCCATTACATCACATCCTTTTCTTGTCTCGTTGAATGCAGAAAAGTAAAAATATTTACAATAATAGTATAACTCATTTTTTTATTTTTATGAAGAAGATAGTATATTTCTTTTTTTATTTTTTTGAGGATTTGCTAAACTAAGAGTAGAAGCGTATTAATAGGTGGTACATACATAGTGAAAAATGAGAGTATATTTGTTGGGCAGAGGACAGCGGAATTATAGGGCGTACTCAGGTGCTTTAAAAAGATATAAAGGGGGGAAGGCAAGGGCACTTAGTGTGAATTCCTTGTGTAAAAATGAAAATTGGAATTGTCGGACCAGGTGCTATTGGTCTATTGTATACATTTTATTTACAAAAAAATAACCAAGATGTTACGTTGTTTACAAGAACAGCTAAGCAAGCTGAAGAATTAAATGAAACAGGTGTAACTTGTATTAGAGATGGAAGATGTGAAACAGTATATCCATCTGTTTTACCGATAGAAAGTATGGTAGCGCAAAATTTAGATTATATATTTATTGCTGTGAAGCAATATCATATAGATGACGTACTACCGTTTGTGGAAGGGGCATCATCATTAATCTTTTTGCAAAACGGAATGTCGCATCTTCAAAAGATGCTGAACATAGGGAGTAAAAATATAGCTGTTGGTATTGTAGAACATGGTGCGAAAAAAGAGGGAGGGCATATCGTTCATCATACTGGGATAGGGATAACAAAATTTGGAGTGGTTTGTGGTCAATCTATACATTTGAAAAAAATATTCAATTATTTTCCTTTTGCTTATTTTCCAGTTCAAATAGAAACGGATTGGGAAGAGATTATGCATAAAAAATTAGTAGTAAATGTATGTATCAATCCGTTGACAGCACTATTGGGAGTTAAGAATGGTGAATTAATCACGAATCGTTTTTTTTATCAAATGATGGAGCAAGTGTTTCAGGAGGCAGCATTTCTTATTAGAGGAGAAAAAGAAATGGTATGGCAAATGGTACGAAATGTGTGTGAAGGAACGTCTCGTAATACATCTTCTATGCTAGCGGATGTAAGAGCGAGTAGACAGACGGAAATTAATGCGATTGTTGGATATGTATTAGAAGAAGCTAAGAAACAGCAACGACCAGTTCCGACACTTCAATTTTTGTTCGATGCAATAAAAGGTTTAGAAACAAGAGTATAAGTGTTATTCTTTGCTTTTACGTGAAACATTGACTACAATGTGGATTGGTGAGAGAACTGGATACGAAAGGAAGAATTATATGGAGATAAAAGAAATCTCTGTTCCGCAACAAGGTATTGTAGCGGACTATATGAACGGTAAAAAAGAGATACAGTCATGTTTTGATTATATGTTAACAGAAGATGCTTTTAAACAACGTTTACATGATTTGCGTGAAAGGGAGTTTTTCCGCCAAGATTTAGTAGCGCATTTATTAGAATATAATACAAAATTACAAGCGGGAGAATCTACACTTCAAAATGTAAAAGCGCTTGGAGATGAAAATACATATGTTGTTATAGCTGGACAACAAGCGGGGTTATTAACTGGACCGCTTTATACAATTCATAAAGTTATTTCAATTTTACAGCTTGCAAAGGAAAAGGAAGAAAGTTTAGGAGTTAAAGTTGTCCCTGTCTTCTGGATTGCGGGTGAAGACCATGATATGGATGAGATTAATCATACTTTTGTAGCGAAAAATAAAAAGATGAAAAAAACTATTTTTTATGACCGTAATCCGAAAAAGGCAAGTGCTTCTGAGTCTGAACTTTCTGTTGAAGATTGTAGAAATTGGATTGAAGAGATTTTTAAAACATACCCAGAAACAAATTTTACAAAAGATGTATTAAAATTTGTTGATGATGCCTTGAAAAAATCGAATACGTATGTAGATTTCTTTGCTCATCTTATTACGAAAATCTTTGCTAATTCTGGTTTAATCCTTGTTGATTCACATCATCCTGAATTAAGAAAGTTAGAAATTCCATTTTTCAAGCGAATTATAAGTAAGTATAAAGAGGTACAAGAGGGCCTTCGTAATCAGCAGGAAGTAATTAAAGAACTAGGATACAAACCGATTATTGAAACGAAGTCTCATGCAGTGCATATATTCATGGAAATAGATAATGAACGAGTATTGCTTGAAGAGCATCAAGGTAAGTTTGTTGGAAAGGATGGGGCGCATTCCTTTTCATACGAAGAGTTGATTGAAGAGATGGAGAGAAATCCGGCACGTTTTAGTAATAATGTTGTAACACGTCCTCTTATGCAAGAGTATGTATTTCCTACGCTCGCATTTATTGGAGGTCCAGGGGAATTAGCTTATTGGAGTGAATTACAACAAGTATTCCATACTGTCGGTTTTCAAATGCCACCTGTCGTTCCTCGTCTTACAATTACTTATGTGGAGAGAGATATAGCGACAGATTTATTCGATCTGCAATTGAGAGAAATTGATCCGTTTTTAAATGATGTCGATAAACTGCGTGAAAACTGGTTGTCTAATCAAATAGAGGAACCGATTGATGATCATTTTGAAAAGGCGAAAAAAGAAATTGCCGATATTCATACATCTTTACAGCAATTTGTAAAGAAAATAGAGCCAGGGTTAGGTGCGTTTGCAGGGAAAAACGAATTGAAAATTAATGAACAAATTGAACTGTTGGAAAGAATGTTGAAAAGAAATGTTGAGAAAAAGTATGAGGTTCAGCTAAATAAATTCCGCCGTATACAATTCGCACTTCGTCCATTAGGTGCACCGCAAGAACGTGTGTGGAATGTATGTTATTATTTAAATCAGTTTGGTTTGGATTTCGTTGATCGTGTAATGGAAAACCCTTTTTCTTGGGATGGAAAACATCATGTTATAAAACTATAAAATCTTGCTCTTTGGAGCAGGATTTTATTTTTATTCCGTTGAATTTACTGTGAAGTGATTTTTTTCTGAATTATCAATCAAAAAATGTTAGATATGGCAATTGTATTGGATACTTAAATATATGACAAAATAGCACAAAATGTAAACGTATTATTCGCTTTTTCGACAGTTTTTTATTTAAATTCCCGCAAAAGATGATAAAATTTAGTATATAATAAAAGAAAATAGCGATTTGTATAGTATGTTGCCTTTGTTGGTAAGTTAAATGAGTCGTTCTTTCGTATTATTTCATTCTCTAAGCGTGAAATATGTGTTTAGAGGAAGGGATACATTCAACATAATTAATTGGAAAAAGAGTAGGTGCAACAATGTTTAAACACGTAACAGTGCTTTTAAAGGAAACAGTAGACGGCTTAGATATAAAGCCAGATGGTACATATGTAGATTGTACACTGGGGGGAGGAGGACATAGTTCTTATTTATTATCCCAATTAACTGAAGGTGGAAAATTAATAGCGTTTGATCAAGATGAGATAGCGATTCAAAACGCGAAAGAAAAGTTCTCTTCATACGGTGAACAGTTTATAACAGTAAAGAGTAACTTCCGTTATTTAGCTGAAAAACTGCAGGAAATAGGTATAACAGAAGTAGATGGTATTTTATTTGATTTAGGTGTTTCATCCCCACAATTAGATACACCAGAACGAGGCTTTAGTTATCATCATGATGCACCGCTAGATATGCGGATGGATCAAGATGCCCCATTAACAGCGTATGATGTTGTAAATAGCTGGTCATATGAACAACTTGTAAGGATTTTCTTCCAATACGGTGAAGAGAAATTTTCAAAACAAATTGCAAGAAAAATTGAAGCTTATCGTGAGAATAAAGCTATTGAAACGACAGGAGAATTAGTAGAGCTAATTAAAGAAGGTATTCCGGCTCCAGCTCGTAGAACGGGTGGGCATCCTGCTAAGCGAGTGTTTCAGGCAATTCGTATAGCTGTAAATGATGAATTAAAAGTATTTGAAGAAGCATTGGAATCTGCTATTGAGATGGTTAAGCCAGGTGGAAGGGTTAGTGTTATAACATTCCATTCATTAGAAGATCGTATTTGTAAAACAACGTTTAAGCGAAATAGTACAACGCCACAATTGCCGCCAGGATTACCGATTATTCCTGATGAATTTAAGCCGAAATTAAAGCTTATTACAAGAAAACCGATTTTACCTTCTGATATAGAGCTAGAAGAAAATAATCGTGCGCGTTCTGCGAAGTTGAGAATCGCTGAAAAACGATAAAAGGGAGAGAGAGGTATGACTAATTTAGCTGTAAAGTACAAACAACAAGCGCAAGAAGAGGTGCAAATTCAAACGCCCCCACAGCAGATGGCTAAGCCGAAGGTTAAAGCGAAAATTACAAGAATCGAAAAACTGTTGTATGTAGCGTTTATTGGCTTTTTATTGTATGCCTGTGTCGCGTTTATTGGAAATAAAGCAGGCCTTTATCAAGTTAATGTAGAAGCAGCGACGATAGAAGAAAAAATTGTACAGCAGCAAAAAGAAAATCAAGAATTACAAGCTGAAGTAGAGAAGTTAAGTCGCTATGAACGAATCGCTGAAGTTGCAAAAAAACACGGGCTAGAAATTAATGCGAATAATGTGAAAGGCCTCAAATAAGGCAATAGGTGTGAAGGAACGATGAAGAAGAATATGACTAAATTTCATACCAATAAGGGAGCAGGTTATTTTATGATATTTTTCCTCCTGCTCTTTTTGCTGTTATTAGCCCGATTTTTTTACATACAATCAACAGGAACAGTTCATAATCAGGATTTAGATGCACTTGCTAAACAAAAGCATAGTAAAAAAGGAGTTCTTGAAGCGAACCGAGGAACCATTTATGATCAAAACGGTCATGTGTTAGCGCAAGACGCAAACTCTTACAAAATGGTAGCTGCACTAAAAGGTGCTAACTCAGTTGAGAATAAAGAAGATAATGCAAAGAAAATTGCAGGAGTACTTGGAAAAGGCGAAGAGGATATTTTAGCGACGTTAAATAAAGATAAAAGTCAAGTGGAATTTGGGAAGATAGGTAAGGGCTTGACGAAAGAAAAGAAAGAACAAATAGAAGCATTGAAATTGCCAGGGGTTTCTTTTATTACGGAAAATGCGAGAGTTTATCCAAATGGTGATTTCGCATCTTATGTTATAGGGCATGCGAAACCGAATGAAGATGGAATTGCAGTAGGTCAATTTGGATTAGAAAAAAGTTTGGATAAATATTTAGGAGCTTCAAATGGAGAGGTAGCTTATACAGGTGATCGTAGGGGGGTATCTCTTGACGGTGGGAAAGTGAATGTGAAGGCACCTAAAAATGGAGATAATGTATATTTGACAATGGATCAACGTATTCAAAGTTATTTAGAAGACGCGATGAAATCGGCGAGTCAACATTATGAGCCGGAAAGTTTAATTGGAATTGTGGCGGATCCGAAAACGGGGAAAATATTAGCAATGTCTAGTAAACCTAGTTATGATCCGAACATAGAGAATAATAAATACTTTTATAATGACGCAATTGCCAATGCATTTGAACCTGGATCAACAATGAAAATTTTCACGTTAGCGGCAGCTATTAATGAAGGTGTGTACAAAGGCCAAGATTATTATCAGTCCGGGACATATCAAGTCGGAAATAGGAAAATAAAAGATCATAACGGTGGTGCTGGTTGGGGCTCTATCACGTTTGATGAAGGGGTAGAGCGTTCTTCAAACGTAGCGTTTGCAATTTTAGGAGATCAAAAACTTGGTCCAGAACGTTTCCGAAAATATATTCATAGTTTTGGATTAGATGAAAAAACGAACATTGATTTATCAGGTGAAGGATCGAATACAATTTTATTTGATCAGCAAATACAACAAGTGACAACAGCTTTTGGACAAGGTTCCACTGTAACACCAATTCAGCTTGTACAAGCTGCAACGGCCATTGCAAATGATGGGAAAATGATGAAACCTTATGCAATTGATAAAATTGTAGATCCGATAACAGACAAAGTAAAATTAGAACATAAGCCAGAAGAAGTAGGAAAACCTGTTACAAAGGAAACAGCAGCGCAAGTAAGACAATTATTAGAACGTGTTGTTACATCTCCGAAAGGTACAGGGACAGCTTATAAAATTGATGGATATTCAGTTGGTGGTAAAACAGGTACAGCGCAAATTCCGGATGGAAAAGGCGGCTATATGACAGGGAGACAGAATTATATATTCTCATTCTTAGGTATGGCACCAATGGACGATCCACAACTTGTTGTGTATGTAGCTGTTAAACAGCCGAAATTAAAAGATGATGAGAACGGTGCACAACCGTTAGCTGATATTTTTAAATATGTAACAAAAAATAGTTTAGAGTATTTAAAGATTAAGCCAAATGAAGTGAAAGATCCGAAAAAACATCTGAAAGAACAACAAACTACTGTTCCGGATGTAAATGGTAAAACGATGGCTGAAGCGGGGAAAGCGATTGATAAAGCAAAACTTCGTCCAATCGTACTAGGTGAAGGGAAAGTACAGCAACAAGTACCAAAAGCGACTGAACAAACATTAAAAGGCGACCGAGTCTTCTTGGTAGGAGATAAGCCTACAATGCCAAATATACAAGGATGGGCACTGCGTGATGTTATGAATTTAGCGAAGACATTACAGCTTAACTTGAAACCTTCTGGTACAGGATACGTAACAGAACAAAGTGTGGCGGAAGGAACATTATTACAACCTGGTACAGAATTAGGTGTCACACTCGTACCGCCACTCGAACCACAGCAAGAAGCAGAAAAGCCGTAATGGTAAAAGAGAATAAGTTCTAATTAAATAAGTACAAGCATATATTGGAACAAGCTAGGCGTAAGGGAGGCTTGTTCCGATATGCGTGTATCAAATGTAACAGTTAGAAAACGACTTATTTTTATACTTATATCAGGTATACTTATTTTCACGATTATCGATATTCGTCTTGGATATGTGCAATTTTTTCTTGGGAATATGTTAACGGATCGTGCGAAAGATTCATGGAGTCGTAATATTACTTTTGAACCCGAACGTGGGAAAATTTTAGACCGAAATGGTGTGGAACTTGCCACGAATAAAAGTGCTCCAACTGTCTTTGTTGTACCGAGGCAAATTGAAAAACCAGCAGAGACTGCAGAGAAGTTAGCTGCAGTATTAGGTGTGGAAAAAGATGAGATTTATAAAAGGATTACAAAAAAAGAATCGATTGTAAGGTTAGATAAAGGCGGAAGGAAAATATCACATGACAAAGCGAAAGAAGTACGAGGATTAAGTCTGAAGGGCGTGTATATCGCAGAGGATTCTATCCGGTACTATCCATTTGGAAACTTTTTATCACATGTATTAGGTTTTGCAGGTAGCGATAACCAAGGTCTTATGGGACTAGAAAAATATTATGATAAAGAGCTAAATGGGGACAAAGGTCATGTGCGTTTTTTTGCAGATGCGAAAGGACAAAGGATGCCTAATGTTGGTGATGATTTCAAAAAGCCAGAAGCCGGTTTAAATTTAGGATTAACAATCGATGCGCGTATTACAAGGATTATGGAAAGAGAAATGAATATTGCGGAGTCAACTTATAATCCTGACGGTATGATTGCGATTGCAATGAACCCTAAAAATGGTGAAGTTTTAGGGATGTCTAGTCGACCGAGTTTTGACCCAGCGGATTTTCAAAGTGTCTCTCCAGAAGTGTATAACAGAAATCTACCTGTATGGAGTACGTATGAGCCTGGTTCAACATTTAAGATCATTACATTAGCTGCAGCATTGAATGAAAATTTAGTAGACTTAGAGAAGGATACGTTTTATGATGATGGAGCAGCTGAAGTAGGTGGAGCTAGATTGAAATGCTGGAAAGCAGGAGGTCATGGCAGTCAAACGTTTTTAGAAGTCGTTCAAAACTCATGTAACCCGGGATTTATTGAACTTGGTGATCGCCTTGGTAAAGACCGATTATTTAAATACATTCGTAATTTTGGTTTTGGGCAGAAGACTGGAATTGACTTGCAAGGTGAAGGCAGTGGGATTTTATTTAATTTAGATAAAGTTGGTCCAGTAGAGCAAGCAACAACTTCATTCGGCCAAGGGGTTTCTGTTACACCGATTCAACAAGTAGCAGCTGTAGCGGCGGCTGTAAATGGTGGAACATTGTATCAGCCGTATATAGCTAAGGAGTTTATTGATCCGAAAAATAATCAAGTTGTTAGTAAAAAGACACCTGTTGAGAAAAGAAAAGTTATTTCCAAGGAAACTTCAGAAAAAGTTCGTTATGCATTAGAGAATGTTGTAGCGAAAGGTTCTGGTAAAGGTGCTTATATTGATGGATATCGCGTAGGTGGAAAAACGGGTACTGCTCAAAAGGTGAAGGATGGTAAATATTTAGAGAATAATTATATAGTATCTTTTATCGGATTTGCTCCAGCGGATGATCCAGAGATTGTTGTGTATGTAGCTGTTGATAATCCAAAAGGGGTTACACAGTTTGGTGGAGTGGTAGCAGCTCCGATTGTCGGGAATATCCTTCGAGATGCGCTTCCTGTTATGGGAGTGAAACCGAGAAAAGAACAAGTTGAGAAAGAATATAAATGGGGCGATACACCAACTGTGGAAGTTCCGAATTTAATTGGAATGAAAAAGAAAGACTTACAAACACAACTCGTCGATTTGAAGCTTGATATAAGTGGAGATGGAGAGAAAGTAATTAAACAATCACCAGAAGCGGGAGCTAAAGTAAAAGAAGGCTCAAAAATTAGAATTTACTTCGGGAATTAAAGGTAACATAGTACGTTTTATGGTACAATTGGTGGAAGTGAGTTCTTTATAGAACAGTTACTTAATTTGAGACAGTAAGTGTCTCATTCATAAATAGGTCAGTAGCACTTACCTCCTTATATAGGAGGTAATGTGTTGCTTACTGAAAAAAGATAAATAAACAATGTAGAGAGGGTTTAGTGAAATGAAGTTGCATACACTTGTATCATGTTTGCATGATTTTCCAGTTGTTCCAAAAGAAAATCCAGAAATCACATCTATAGAAGCTGATTCACGTAAAGTGAAAGAGGGAAGCTTATTTGTATGTATGAAAGGATATACGGTTGATAGCCATGATTTTGCTAAGCAAGCAGCGGCACAAGGAGCGGCTGCTATTGTTGCGGAAAGACCAATTGATGTTGACGTTCCAGTTGTACTTGTGAAAAATACTTTTCGTTCGTTAGCGGTTTTAGCTGATTATTTTTATGGTCAACCGACACACAAGTTACATTTAATCGGAATTACAGGTACAAATGGAAAGACAACAACATCGCATATTATGGATGAGATTATGCGAGCACATGGTCATAAAACAGGGCTAATTGGAACGATTAATATGAAAATCGGTGATGAAACATTTGAGGTGAAAAATACAACACCAGATGCACTAACACTTCAACAGACGTTTTCAAAAATGGTTGAACAAGGTGTGGACAGCACGGTAATGGAAGTTTCGTCACATGCGTTAGATCTTGGTCGTGTACACGGATGTGATTACGATGTAGCGGTGTTTACGAATTTAACACAAGATCATTTAGACTATCATCAAACGATGGAAGAATATAAACATGCAAAAGGGTTACTATTTGCACAGCTTGGCAATAGTTATAATCATAATGGCGAAAAGTACGCTGTGCTGAATAGCGATGATAATGTAACAGAAGAGTATATGAGAAGTACTGCAGCAACAGTTGTAACATATGGTATTGATACAACAAGTGACATTATGGCAAAAAATATCGTTATGACGAGTGGCGGGACTACATTTACGCTTGTCACACCATATGAAAGTGTAAATGTTACGATGAAATTAATAGGTAAATTTAATGTATATAACGTACTTGCAGCAACAGCAGCAGGACTTGTTTCGGGTGTGAAATTAGAAACAATCATTGCTGTTATAAAAGAACTAGCTGGGGTTCCAGGGCGTTTTGAAGTTGTTGATGGAGGACAAAATTATACAGTTATTGTTGATTACGCACATACGCCGGATAGTTTAGAAAATGTATTAAAAACTGCAAAACAATTTGCAAAAGGTGATGTGTATTGTATCGTTGGTTGTGGCGGCGATAGGGACCGAACGAAGAGACCGATAATGGCAAGTGTTGCAACAAAATATGCAACTCATGCAATTTACACATCAGATAATCCAAGAAGTGAAGATCCAGCGGCTATTTTAGATGATATGGTACATGGTGCAAGTGGGAAAAATTATGAAGTGATTATTGATAGAAAAGAAGCGATACACCATGCAATCACTAAAGCGAAAGCAGATGATATCATTATTATTGCTGGTAAGGGTCATGAAACGTATCAAATTATTGGTAAAGAAGTTCATCATTTTGATGATCGTGAAGTTGCTAAAGAAGCAATTAAAGGGCGTTTAAGCAACGAAGAGTAACAACGTGAGAGGAGGACTACATGTGCTTGAGCAAGGTTTATTAGTAACGGCTGGGGTAGCATTCTTAATTTCTGTTGCCCTTTCGCCATTGTTTATTCCATTTTTAAGAAAATTAAAGTTCGGACAGAGTATTCGTGATGAGGGACCAAAGTCACATCAAAAAAAATCAGGGACACCGACAATGGGTGGTATCGTCATATACGTATCTATGATGGTAACTTCACTTATTATGGCGATTAAGTTTAATTATTTAGGTGCAGAGGTTTCGTTATTACTATTAGTGACGTTTGGTTACGGCTTGATTGGATTTTTAGATGACTACATAAAGGTAGTTAAGAAGAGAAATCTTGGTTTAACATCAAAACAAAAATTAGTAGGTCAGCTTGTTATTGCTATTGCATTCTTTTTAATTGGAAAAGGGCAAGCGTTCCACACATACATCATGATTCCGGGAACGGATGTTAAGTTTGAATTAGGTTGGGCGTATTTCGTACTTGTACTATTTATGCTTATTGGTGGATCAAATGCAGTTAACTTAACTGACGGTTTAGATGGTTTATTATCAGGAACAGCTGCTATTGCATTTGGAGCATTTAGTATTATTGCTGTGGCACAAGAGCAATTTGGAGTGGCGATATTCTGTATGGCAGTTGTAGGAGCTGTACTTGGATTTTTAGTATTCAATGCGAATCCAGCAAAAGTGTTTATGGGAGATACAGGTTCATTAGCTTTAGGTGGAGCCATTGCAGCTGTAGCGATTTTATTAAAACAAGAATTGCTACTTGTAATTATCGGCGGAGTATTCGTAATGGAAACTTTATCGGTTATCATTCAGGTCATTTCATTTAAAACAACAGGAAAACGTGTCTTTAAAATGAGTCCATTACACCATCATTATGAATTATGTGGTTGGTCAGAGTGGCGTGTTGTTGTGACGTTTTGGTCTGCAGGATTTTTATTAGCTGTGTTAGGAATTTATATCGGGGTGTGGATGTAATTGAAAACTGTAACTGAATTTCAAAATAAGAATATTCTTGTATTAGGCATTGCAAAAAGTGGTTATGCAGCAGCTACATTGTTACAAAAGTTAGGGGCAAATGTTATTGTAAATGACGGAAAGCCTTTAGCAGAGAATGTACTTGCTGCAGAATTACAAACAAAAGGAATGGACGTTGTATGCGGTGGTCATCCTTTAGAATTATTAGAGAGAAATATTTCTCTTGTAGTAAAAAATCCAGGAATCCCGTATTCTAATCCAATATTAGTTGCTGCGAAAGAAAAGCAAATTCCGATTGTTACGGAAGTTGAATTAGCATATCGTATTTCAGAAGCACCATTTGTTGGGATTACGGGGTCTAACGGTAAAACGACGACGACAATGCTGACATTTGAAATGCTAAAAGAAGGACAAAAGCATCCTGTAATTGCAGGGAACATTGGAACTGTAGCGTGTGAAGTAGCACAGGATGCAAAAGAAAATGAAGTTGTAGTTACAGAACTTTCATCGTTTCAATTGATGGGAGTAGAATTGTTCCAACCTAAAATTGCTGCGTTTTTAAATTTATTTGAGGCCCACTTAGATTATCATGGGACGAAGAAAGAATATGGTTTAGCGAAAGCAAATATTTTTAAAAACCAAACAGAAAATGATTATAGTGTAATAAATGCGGATGATGCAGATGTGATGGCTTTGTCTGCGTATTCTAAAGGTCAAAAAATCCTGTTTTCGACAACGAAAGAAATTGAAGATGGCGCGTGTATAAAAGATAACGCTCTTTATTTCAAAGGTGAAAAAGTTGTTGAAGTAAGCGATATCGTTTTACCTGGTCAACATAATCTAGAAAATATTTTAGCTGCGATGAGTATTGCGAAATTATTAGGTACTTCTAATGAAGCAATTACGGTCGTGTTAAAACGTTTTACGGGTGTAAAACATCGTTTAGAATATGTAACAACGATTAACAACCGTAAGTTTTATAACGATTCAAAAGCAACGAATATGTTAGCGACTGAGAAAGCACTATCTGCGTTTACACAACCGATTGTGTTACTAGCAGGTGGGCTTGATCGCGGAAATGAATTCGATGATTTAATTCCGTATTTCAAAAATGTAAAAGCGATTGTAACATTTGGACAAACAGCTCCCAAACTAGTAAGAGCGGCAGAAAAAGCGGGATTAGATATAATTGAAAGTGTCGATACTTTAGATGAAGCAGTGGTGAAAGCTTATGCTCATTCTAAAGATGGCGATGTTGTTCTTCTTTCTCCAGCGTGTGCAAGCTGGGATCAATTTAAAACATTTGAAGAAAGAGGAGACATTTTTATACAAGCTGTGCATAAACTTATATAAAGTAAATCAAAACATCAGTAGGCTAACACCTACTGATGTTTTGTTACATAGGGCAAAAGGTTCTGCCTAAAGAGGTGGTGTTTGTGGGTAATGAAGAAAACGCCTGATTTTATTCTCATCATCGTAACACTTTCATTGTTGACAATCGGAATGATTATGGTTTATAGTGCGAGTGCAGTTTGGGCCTCTTATAAAATGGGGGACTCATTCTTTTTTGCAAAAAGACAATTACTGTTTGCGGGTCTTGGTGTAGTAGCTATGTTTTTTATTATGAAAATTGATTATTGGGTGTGGCGTACGTATTCAAAAGTGATTTTGCTAGTTTGCTTCATTCTTCTTATTCTCGTTCTTATTCCTGGAGTAGGTCTTGTTCGAGGAGGAGCACGAAGTTGGATTGGAATCGGAGCATTTTCGATTCAACCGTCAGAATTTATGAAGTTTGCGATGATTATTTTCTTGGCAAAGTTTTTAGCAGAACGGCAAAAATTGATTACATCTTTTAAACGTGGTTTATTACCGGCCCTTAGTTTTGTGTTTCTTGCTTTTGGGATGATTATGTTACAGCCAGACCTTGGGACAGGAACGGTAATGGTTGGGACATGTATCATTATGATATTCATTTCGGGAGCGAGAGTCTTTCACTTTGCAATGTTTGGTTTGATTGGTGTAGCAGGATTTGTAGGGTTAATTGCATCAGCACCGTATCGAATGAAACGCATTACATCATATTTAGATCCGTGGTCAGATCCGCTCGGGAGTGGATTTCAAATTATCCAATCATTACTTGCAATTGGACCTGGTGGATTATTTGGGCTTGGACTTGGACAAAGTAGACAAAAATTTCTTTATTTACCTGAACCACAAACTGACTTTATATTTGCGATCTTATCCGAGGAATTAGGTTTTATTGGTGGTTCATTTGTGTTATTATTATTTAGTCTATTATTATGGCGCGGGATTCGTATCGCATTAGGAGCGCCAGATTTATATGGTACGTTTTTAGCAGTAGGTATTGTGGCGATGATTGCGATTCAAGTAATGATTAATGTTGGTGTTGTAACAGGACTGATGCCTGTTACGGGTATTACCTTGCCGTTTTTAAGTTATGGTGGATCAAGTTTGACATTAATGTTAATGGCAGTAGGTGTATTATTAAATATAAGTCGCCATTCTCGCTACTAAACCCTGTTTATAAGACAGGGTTTTTCGTATGTGTGTAAAAATGCAATATGTATATAGAAATAAGTATAATGGAAATAAGAAAAGAGAAGCGGAGGAGTTAGTAGTGCGTGTATTAGTGAGTGGTGGGGGTACTGGTGGTCATATTTATCCAGCTCTTGCTTTAATTAGAGAAATAAAAAAGTTAAATCCAGAAGCGAGATTTTTATATATTGGTACGGAAAATGGACTAGAGAGTACAATCGTTCCAAAAGCAGGTATACCATTTCAATCTATTGTTATAAGTGGATTTAAACGAAAAATATCATTAGATAATGTGAAAACAGTAATGCGTTTTCTAAAAGGTGTACAGGATAGTAAACGATACATTCGTCGTTTTAATCCGGATATCGTAATTGGAACGGGTGGATATGTATGTGGACCAGTTGTATACGCTGCAGCCAAATTAGGTATTCCAACTATTGTACATGAACAAAATAGTGTACCAGGTGTAACGAACAAGTTTTTAAGCCGTTATGTTGATAAAGTTGCTGTTTGTTTTGAAGCAGCTATAGAGCATTTTCCAGAGTCAAAAGTGGTAATGACAGGTAATCCACGAGCATCAGAGGTAATGGATCAAAATGGAATGAAGGGGAAACGTTCAGTTGGGCTTTCTCTTCCTAAAAAGTCTGTACTTATATTTGGTGGAAGTCGTGGGGCTAGACCGATTAACGATGCCTTCGTTGAAGCAATTGAACAGTTTGGGAACAAAAGCTACGAAATACTATATGTAACGGGTGAAGTACATTATGATAAAGTGATGGAAGCCGTGAAGCAAAAAGGGAACCCAAGCAATGTTATTATTAAGCCGTTCATTCATAATATGCCAGAGGTACTAACTGGTGTAGACCTTGTTGTTTCAAGGGCTGGGGCAACAACACTTGCAGAATTAACAGCGTTAGGAAAACCAAGTGTGTTAATACCGAGTCCGTATGTAACAAATAATCATCAGGAAAAGAATGCACGTTCAGTTGTTGATAAAGGAGCGGCAAAAATGTTACTTGAAAAAGATTTAACAGCTGAAACGCTTATTCGTGATATTGATGAGATTTTATTGAATGCACAAACATTACAAAATATGAAGCTAGCGGCTAAGCAACTAGGTATTCCAGATGCAGCAAATAAGCTGTATGAAGTAATGAATAAGCTTGTAAAAAAATAAAGTGAGGCTTTAATTAGTGGGGAGTGATTCTCTCTCGTTGATTATTATCTTTCACTAATCGGATGTTTACTGACATCCTGATTCCGCCTAATTTCTTTGTTATCGCCGAATTTTGATTTAGGAGCTGTACTGCCCGTAAATAGGGGGATAACGTTAGGTGAACGCCCTGCATATTATTGTCATAAGGAGACTTAATATGGGGGAGATTGTCTATGGAACAATTAGTAAATGAGCTTATAGAAGCAGACGTTGGTCGTGTTTTAGTTAACGAGCCGTTAGCACGTTATACAACTATGAAAATAGGTGGACCAGCGGATATTTTAATTGTGCCAAAGCATGTAGCCGGTATTGAAAAAACATTACAGTTAGTAAAGCAATACAAAACGAAGTGGACTGTAATTGGTCGCGGTTCAAACCTTCTTGTATCTGATCAAGGCATAGAAGGTGTTGTTATTCGTTTAGGAGAAGGATTAGATCACTTAGAGGTCGAAAAACATAAGGTAAGAGTTGGTAGTGGATATCCTCTTATTAAATTGTCAACTTTACTTAGTCGTCAAGGGTTAGCTGGATTGGAGTTTGCGAGCGGTATTCCAGGAAGTGTCGGTGGTGCAGTATACATGAATGCAGGTGCACATAAATCGGATATATCGAGTGTATTATCGAAGGCTCTCATTCTGTTTGAAGACGGTACAATTGCCTGGTTAACGAATAAAGAACTGGAGTTTTCTTATCGGTCATCTGTATTGCAAACGAAACGTCCTGGTATTGTTTTAGAGGCGGAGTTTCAATTACAGGCGGGAAAACGTGAAGAAATTGTACGTAGCATGCAAAATAATAAAGACTACCGCCGTGAAACGCAACCATGGAATCATCCGTGTGCAGGAAGTATATTTCGGAATCCAATCCCACATTTTGCAGGAGATTTAGTAGAAAAAGCAGGGCTTCGTGGTTATAGGATTGGTGGAGCTCAAATTTCTGAAATGCATGGCAATTTTATTGTTAATACCGGGGGAGCTTCAGCGCAAGATGTATTGTCTTTAATTGAATTAATAAAACATACAATTAAGGATAAATTTGATGTAGATATGCACACAGAAGTAGAAATCATTGGAAGATAACGGTTATTCGTTCCGCTCATTATCATTTATGTTATAATAAGAAGATAAGAACGGCATGAGGAACATGCCGTTCTTTATGTTACATAGGGGGATCGTACATGAATAATAGTAAAGTGATTAAACTACAAGATCGTGTACCAAAATTGAAAAATCAAAAGAAAAAAAACAAAAAAAATGTTAATCATCGATTGATTTTATACATATCAATTTTATTTTTATTAGTGCTCTTTTTAATTTATTTTCGGTCTCCGCTTAGTAATATAAAAAAGATTAGTGTGTTTGGAAATCACTATATGACGGATGAGCAAGTAATGAAGGATTCAGGCGTGACATATGATACAAGTTATTTCCGAGTGACAGCACATAAAGCTGAAGAAAACTTAACGAAGCGAAAAGAAATTAAAGCAGTAAATGTAAAAAAACGTTTTCCAAACAAGATTGATATTCATATCGAAGAATATTTAACGATTGGTTATATAAATAAAGAGGGAAAATTACAACCGTTATTAGAAAATGGAAAAACGCTTGATGTACTACCTAATGGAAAACTTCCTGTTGCAGCACCGATTTTTGAACCTTTTAAAGAAGAGAAAATGAAGGAGTTAATCGCTGAACTAGAAAAATTAACACCAGCTATTTTAAAATCTATTTCGGAGATTCGCTATTCACCAACGAATGCGAATGAAGATCATCTTACTTTATATATGAATGAAGGTTATGAAGTGAGCACTACGATTCAAAATTTCGCAAAACGTATGGAAGCCTATCCACTTATTTTAAAAACAATTGAGCCAGGTAAGAAGGTATTAATTGACTTAGAAGTAGGTGCATATACGAAAGAATTAGGTGCGGAAGAAAAAAAAGAATAGAATGGTAGTTTTCGTTGCTTATAGCAGAAAAAACGAAACGAATGTTCTATTATATGTATACGAATTTAGAAGAATGGTTCATTTGATGAAAAATATGTAAAAATTCTTAGATTCATACTAGTATTGGTACAAGTTTCACTTTTCTATGAGTACATCTTAGTGTAGACTTATACTTGGCGGTAAACTTTACACTCGAAATAGAATTATTTCAAGATAAGCAGTTATTCATAGTTTACTGCGATATTCTTAATTGAATGCTAAATAAAAATAAGAAAAATATAGGGTTAAAAAAGGGAAACGTATAAAGACGTTGAATATTTTTCTTATAAATAGTAAAGTTGCGATTGTTGTTCCATATATTGAGTTGTATGGTATAAATAAAGAAGGAGGTGCCAAAGAATGAACAGCAATGAAATATATGTTAGTCTTGACATCGGTACATCCAATGTTAAAGTCATCATTGGTGAAATGGTTAATGACAGCTTAAACATTATTGGTGTTGGAAATGTAAAATCAAATGGTTTAAAGAAGGGATCGATAGTTGATATAGACGAGACTGTTCGATCAATTAAAAAAGCAATTGAACAAGCTGAGCGCATGGTGGGAATCCACATTGAGCAAGTTGTAGTAGGTGTCAATGCAAACCAGGTACAGCTACTTCCTTGTCACGGAGTAGTCGCTGTTTCAAATGAGGATCGTGAAATCGGGAATGAAGATGTCTTACGCGTTCTAGATGCAGCACAAGTTGTGTCAATTGCTCCAGAACGTGAGTTTATTGATGTGGTACCTCGACAGTTCATCGTAGACGGTCTTGACGAGATTAACGATCCACGCGGGATGATCGGTGTAAGATTAGAAATGGAAGGTACACTTATTACAGGCTCGAGAACTTTACTACATAACCTACTTCGTTGTGTAGAAAAAGCAGGTCTTGAAATTGTTGATATTTGTCTTCAACCTTTAGCGGCTGCAACAGTTGCTATATCTTCAGATGAAAAAAATAGAGGAGTAGCCCTTGTTGATATGGGGGGAGGATCTACAACTTTATCTATTTTTAAAGATGGAGAGTTACAAGCGACGAGCGTATTACCATTAGGTGGAGACCATATAACGAAAGATATTGCGATTGGGTTGAAAACTTCAACAGAAAATGCAGATCAAATTAAGTTGAAATATGGACATGCTTTTTATGATACAGCATCTGAAGAAGAGATGTTTACGGTTCCTATTATGGGAAGTGATCAAACAGAACAATATTCTCAGTTGGAATTATCGGATATAATAGAGGCTCGTGTAGAGGAAATTTTAATGTTTGTTCAAGATGAAGTGCGTAAGTTAGGAGTAAAGCAAGTGGCTTCTGGTTATGTACTAACTGGCGGAATTGCTTCTATGCCAGGTGTTCTTGATCTTGCATATGATATTTTACATGAAAATGTTCGTGTAGCAACTCCTGATTATATTGGTGTGCGTGAGCCTCAATATACAAGTGGAGTTGGATTAATTAAACATTCTTATCAAAAAGCTAAATTACGTGGGAAAAATGTGCAGGAAAAGCAAGAGCATTTTGAACCAGTACCAGCACCAGCACCAACGCCGGTACAACAGCAACCCGCGAAACAAAAAACTCGTAATCAAAACAATAATAATCAAAATGATGACCGCATGATGTCAAAAGTAAAACGTGTATTCCGTTATTTATGGGATTAAAATTGGACACGAAAAATGAGGTTCTAGGGGGATTTCGACATGTTAGAGTTTGATACTACTCAAGATCAATTAGCGAATATAAAAGTTATCGGTGTCGGCGGTGGCGGAAACAATGCTGTAAACCGTATGATTGAACACGGTGTACAAGGTGTAGACTTTATCGCTGTGAACACTGATGCACAAGCATTAAATCTATCAAAAGCTGAAACAAAAATGCAAATTGGTGGAAAATTAACGCGTGGACTTGGTGCAGGCGCAAACCCTGAAGTAGGGAAAAAAGCTGCAGAAGAAAGTAAAGAACAGATCCAAGAAGCACTTCGTGGTGCGGATATGGTCTTCGTAACTGCCGGTATGGGCGGTGGAACTGGAACTGGTGCAGCTCCAGTTGTTGCTCAAGTTGCAAAAGAATTAGGTGCTTTAACAGTTGGTGTTGTAACACGTCCATTTACTTTTGAAGGACGTAAGCGTGCGACGCAAGCAGCATCTGGTATTGCAGCATTTAAAGAAAATGTAGATACTCTTATTGTAATTCCAAACGATCGCTTATTAGAGATTGTTGATAAAAATACGCCAATGTTAGAAGCATTCCGTGAAGCTGATAACGTATTACGTCAAGGTGTTCAAGGTATTTCGGATTTAATTGCAACGCCAGGTTTAATTAACTTAGACTTTGCAGACGTAAAGACAATTATGTCTAATAGAGGTTCTGCTTTAATGGGTATTGGTTCTGGTAACGGGGAAAATCGTGCTGCAGAAGCTGCGAAAAAAGCGATTTCTAGTCCATTACTAGAAACATCTATTGATGGAGCTCAAGGTGTTATCATGAACATTACGGGTGGCGCTAACTTAAGCTTATATGAAGTACAAGAAGCGGCAGATATCGTAGCTTCAGCTTCAGATCCAGAAGTAAATATGATCTTCGGTTCTGTTATTAACGAAGGATTAAAAGATGATATCGTTGTAACTGTAATTGCAACTGGTTTTGATGATAGCATTGCAACTCAACCACCAAAACCAATTATTCGTCCGAATGCGAACCACACGCAACAACAGCAACAACCAGTAGCTCAACCTTCAAAACAACGTGAAGTAAAACGTGAAATGAAGCGTGAAGAGCCAGTTGTACATGAGCGTCATTCAGATTCAGATGATATCGATATTCCAGCATTTTTACGTAACCGTCGTAGACGATAAAAAAAGGAGCTTTCATGCTCCTTTTTTGTTTTTTAAATGGAAAAGACCTGCTAAGCAGGTCTTTTTTTTATTTGGTATATTTTGTTGGTGAAAATAAGAGTATATCATTCTATGAATTTGTACTTTTATTTTTTACCGACAGATTATGTCTAGAAATCACAAAATAACAAAAAAACACCTCCGCAAATTGACACACTTTCCTATTGGATATGCATTATACTAGTCTCAACTTGAAAAAAGAGGTGAATTGTTTGGTTGTTTACGCCGACGTTGTTTGGTTGTTAAACGCCTGCATTGATTTTCTTTTGCTTTTATTAACAGCTACCGTGTTAAAAAAGAAAATCAAAAAATGGAGGCTTGTGTTAGGGGCATTTATAGGTTCAACTATTGTTATTTTTGCCTTTACTCCTTTTGCTTCTATGATGACACATCCAATTATGAAACTACTGTACTCGTTACTTATTGTGTATACAGCATTTGGGTTTACAACATTTAGAAATTATGCACAAACTGTTTTTACTTTTTACTTTGTAACCTTTATGGTTGGCGGAGGATTAATTGGAACTCATTTCTTTTTGCAAACGAATGAAATGGTAAATGGATTGGTTCAATCTCAGTCAATTTCTTACGGTGATCCAATTAGTTGGTTATTTGTTATTTTTGGTTTTCCAGTAATTTATTATTTTTCTAAAAAGCGTATTGAAAGCGTAGAGGTCACGAAAATACACTATGATCAAATTGTGAAAGTAAAAATTCAATTAGCAGAAGAAGAACTAGAACTGGCAGGTCTTATTGACAGTGGGAACCAACTTTATGACCCATTAACAAAAACACCCGTTATGATTATGCATGTTTCATCATTAGAACATTGCTTACCATCTTGGTTAACAGAACAAATTTATTCCAAAACAGAAATTCCTCAAATACCAGAAAATGATTCTGGTTGGGCGACAAAATTACGCTTAATTCCTTTCCGTGCAGTAGGAGTAGAGAGTCAATTTTTGTGGGCAATTAAGCCTGATAGTGTGCAAGTTGACCATGAAGGTAGTTCTATTGTTGTAAACAAAGTATTAATTGGATTAAATACACAACAGCTTTCTACTAATGGGGAGTATCAATGTATTGTGCATCCAAAAATGTTGATTTCACAAAAAATGGTAATCGCTTAATAATGAGAGGCGGGATAATATGATGAAATTAAAATTTTATTTAGTATACCTTTGGTATAAAGTATTGCTGAAATTAGGAATTAAGACCGATGAAATTTATTATATTGGTGGAAGTGAAGCGTTGCCACCACCGTTAACAAAAGAAGAAGAGGAAGTTCTTTTGAATAAATTGCCAAAAGGAGATCAGGCAGCAAGGTCATTACTTATTGAACGTAACTTAAGGCTTGTTGTATATATAGCAAGAAAGTTTGAAAATACAGGGATAAATATTGAAGATTTGATTAGTATAGGAACAATCGGCCTTATTAAAGCGGTAAATACATTTAATCCAGAAAAGAAAATAAAATTAGCAACATATGCATCGCGTTGTATAGAAAATGAAATTTTAATGCATTTACGTCGAAATAACAAAAATCGTTCGGAGGTTTCTTTTGATGAACCACTAAACATTGATTGGGATGGGAATGAACTGTTATTGTCTGACGTGTTAGGTACAGATGATGATATTATTACAAAAGATTTAGAAGCTACTGTAGATCGTCACCTTTTAATGAAAGCATTACACCAATTAAATGATCGTGAAAAACAAATTATGGAACTTCGGTTTGGGCTTGCTGGAGGAGAGGAAAAGACGCAAAAAGATGTGGCTGATATGCTTGGGATTTCACAGTCATACATTTCGCGTTTAGAAAAAAGAATTATAAAAAGATTACGAAAAGAATTTAATAAAATGGTGTAAAGAATAAGACCAGCCGTTATGTAGGCTGGTCTTATTCTATTTAGTTGTATCAGGAAAGATAATTTAAATAACAAATCGTGAAAAAACCACATGCATAAAATCCCCTTCAAAGGAAATACTTTACACTGTACAGCAACTCCCGATAGGAGGGAACACTTTGACGAGAAACAAAGTAGAAATTTGCGGTGTTGATACAGCTAAACTTCCAGTATTAAAAAATGAAGAGATGCGTAAATTATTTCGTGAAATGCAAAGTGGAGAGATAAGCGCAAGAGAAAAATTAGTGAATGGAAACTTACGTCTTGTACTGAGCGTCATCCAAAGATTTAATAACAGAGGAGAATATGTTGACGATTTATTTCAAGTTGGTTGCATCGGACTTATGAAATCAATTGATAATTTTGATTTAGGCCAAAATGTAAAATTTTCAACGTATGCTGTGCCGATGATTATTGGGGAAATACGCAGATATTTGCGTGATAATAATCCGATTCGCGTATCGCGCTCATTGCGAGATATTGCGTATAAAGCTTTGCAAGTAAGAGAAAAGTTGATTGCAGAAAATTCAAAAGAACCAACAGCAATGGATATTGCAAAAGTGCTAGAAGTAACTCATGAAGAGATAGTATTTGCTTTAGATGCAATTCAAGATCCAGTTTCATTATTTGAACCGATTTATAATGATGGGGGAGATCCTATCTTTGTTATGGATCAGTTAAGTGATGAAAAACAAAAGGACGAGCAGTGGGTTGAAGAATTAGCATTGAAAGAAGGAATGAAGCGTTTAAATGATAGAGAGAAAATGATTATTAGAAAACGTTTCTTCCAAGGAAAGACACAGATGGAAGTTGCAGAAGAAATTGGGATTTCCCAAGCGCAAGTATCACGTTTAGAGAAGTCAGCCATTAAACAAATGAATAAAACGATTCAAGGATAAGGTCTCACCAATTATGGTGAGACCTTTTTATATGTAATATGGTTTGTGCTCATAGTAGGGGATTAGTGTTCATATAATTTCGTATAGGTGGCTTCCTGTAAATATGAGAAACAGTTTCCAATTTGTCATATAAGGGAGAGGATGAAAATGGTGATACGAATTTCAGAGTTACAGATGAAGGATGTTATAAATATTTCAGATGGAAAAAGGATTGGGAATATTGGAGATATTGAAATTGATATGAACACAGGGAAAATTTGTTCTGTTATTATTTCCAAACAGACACGTATGCTAGGTATTTTTGGAAAAGATGTTGAGATTGTAATTCCTTGGAAGGAAATTGTGAAAATTGGGGAAGATGTCATACTTGTAAGAGTAAATCCTGTTAATTCTGTAACAGAATCAATACAAACACCGACAATTTCATAAAGAATATTACAAATTCCTCTTTTTTTTCTGTTAGGATTATGAAAAAATAAAAGTATGGTAAAATAGACAGGAAGTACCATGCTTTTTTCTGTTATTTTAATTAAAAGGAGCCGCTTTATTATGAGAGAACCATTTAAATATGTGGACGGTATACTGTATTTACAAGCGTGGAAAGAACTTGGAAACATTACTGCTGGATTTACGACAAAAGATGGTGGGATAAGTACGGGCTCCTTTCATGCGATGAATTTAGGATTACATGTGAATGATATCGTGGAGAACGTTCATGAAAACAGACGCATTTTAGCAAATAAGTTACAAAAACCATTAGAAAATTGGATTTGCTCTGAACAAGTTCATGCTCATCATGTTAAAAAAGTAGGGCAACAGGAAAAGGGAAGTGGTGTCTATTCATATGAGGACGGCATTTCAAAAACAGATGGCATTTATACGAGTAATGAAGATGTTCTGTTAACGTCTTGTTACGCGGATTGTGTTCCGCTCTATTTTTATGCACCATCGCATGGTATGATAGGACTTGCGCATGCTGGATGGAAAGGCACTGTACAAGAGATTGCAAAGGAAATGATTCAAAAGTGGAATGCAGAAGGTATTTCAAGTGATGAAATTCATGTTGCAATTGGGCCGTCGATCGGATCTTGTTGTTATGTTGTGGATGATCGTGTATTAACAGCAGCACAGGAAGTAGTTAGGGGTGCTGTTCCTCATCAAAAAATTTCTGACGGGCAGTACGCAATTAATTTAAAAGAAATTAATCGTATATTATGTGTACAAGCAGGCATAAAAGAAGAGCATATTGTAATGTCATCTCTTTGTACAAGCTGTGAAGAGCAACTATTTTTCTCTCATCGTCGTGATCAAGGTAAGACAGGAAGAATGTTGAGTTTCATAGGTTTTAAGGAGGGAGAAAGCAAGTGACAGTACAAGAAAATTTAGTAATTGTAAACGAAGCTATTAAAGAATCTTGCGCTCGAGCTGGACGTTCGTTGCAAGATATTAAACTTGTTGCAGTTACAAAAACTGTAGGGATTGAAAAAACAAACGAAGTAATTGAAGCTGGAGTTATCGATTTAGGTGAAAATAGAAATGAAGGTTTCTTACAGAAATACGAGCATTTCGGTTCAAAAGTTAATTGGCACTTTATTGGCTCATTACAAACGAGAAAAGTAAAAGAAATCATTAATGAAATTGATTATTTACATTCGTTAGATCGTCTTTCACTGGCGAAAGAAATTCAGAAACGTGCTGATAAGAAAGTGAAATGCTTTATTCAAGTGAAAACCTCATCTGAAGAATCGAAGCAAGGATTGGCAATAGAAGAGGTTGTTTCTTTTATTCAAAGTTTGCAAGAATTCGATAAAATTGAAGTGGTTGGACTAATGACGATGGCTCCATTTACAGAAGAAGAGGAAGAAATCAGACGCTGTTTTAAGGAATTACGTATGCTGCAAACAGAGGTGCAGGAGCTAGAGTTATTACATGCGCCATGTAAAGAATTATCAATGGGAATGTCCAACGATTACAAGATTGCAATTGAAGAAGGGGCTACATATATTCGTTTGGGAACGATTTTAGTAGGAAAAGCGTAAAAGGAAGGAGAATCTTATTATGAGTTGGTCAAAAGTAAAATACTTCTTTTTTGATACACCGGAAGAAAAAGAAGCAGCTCAATATGGTTATGAAAAGGAGCAAACAGACATGAAAAAGCAGCAAGATCCACCAGAACAACAAGACGTTACGTTTCCGAAAGCGCAACCGAAGCAAAACGTTGTGAGTATTGAAACAGCAAAACAATCTTCAAAAGTTGTTTTATTAGAACCACGCACATATTCGGAAGCACAAGGGATTGCGGACCACTTAAAAGGTAGACGAGCTGTTGTAATTAATTTGCAGAGAATGTCTACTGATCAAGCGGTACGTATCGTTGACTTTTTAAGTGGTACTGTATACGCTATAGGCGGGGATATTCAAAAAATAGGGCCGAAAACATTTATGTGTACACCTGAAAATGTAGATATTGTTGGTGCGATTTCAGAGTTATTCGGTGAAGAAGAAGAAACAAATATAAAGAGGTGGTAATACGCCATGACAACAGTTTTTATAGTGTTAAGTTATGCTATCGAGATTTACTCGTGGGCACTTATTATTTACATTCTCCTATCATGGTTTCCTGGTGCAAAGGAATCATCTTTTGGAGAGTTCCTGGCACGTATTTGTGAACCGTATTTAGAACCATTCCGCCGCTTTATTCCGCCGCTTGGAATGATTGATATTTCTCCAATCGTTGCGATCTTTGCGTTGAAACTTGCTAAAACTGGTTTGTTCAGTTTATTAAGCTATTTCTTATAGTAAGAAGGTAAATACATGAGCATCTACGAACATTTTAGGCCTGATGAGGAGGTCTTTGTGGATAAAGTGCTAGAGTGGAAGCGAGCGGCGGAGTACCATCAAGTGAAGTTAACGGATTTTCTCGATCCTAGGCAACAACAAATTGTTTCTATGGTAATAGGACAAGGTGATGTTGCTGTGCAATTTGGTGGTGCAACGCCTAATGCAGAGCGTAAAAGAGCACTTATTTATCCAGACTATCTAGAATTAAATGAAGAAGAATTTCAAGTAGAAGTATTAGAAATTGACTATCCTTCCAAGTTTTATACGCTAGAACATAGGCAAATATTAGGTACATTTATGTCTCTTGGTTTAACAAGAGAAAAATGTGGTGATATTTTGCTGCAAGAAAATCGTGCCCAAATTGTAGTTGCGAAAGAAATTGTATCGTATATTGAGATGAACTTACAATCAATAGGGAAAGTAAAAGTCTCTTTAGCGTCAGTGCAAGGAGAACAAATTCTACAGATACATGAAACGTGGGGAGAGAAATCTGGAACGGTTTCTTCACTTCGTTTAGATGTTATGTTAGCTGAAATGTTACATTTATCTAGACAGAAAGTACAACCTTTCATAAAAAATGGTTTAGTAAAAGTCAATTGGAAAACAGTGGAGCAAACTTCTTATGAATGTTATCCAGGAGATGTTTTTTCTGTTAGAGGATATGGCCGAAGTAAATTATTTTCTGTAGAAGGTAGAACAAAACGCGACAAATGGAGAATTTTGTATGGTATACTAAAATGATTGGTTTTTTAGAAGGAAATCCTCCTATTTTGTCGAAGAAAAGATATAATTGAAAGAGGAAATTTAGATAACTACTTGGAGGTGGCGTTGTGCCGTTAACACCATTAGATATTCATAACAAAGAATTTGGTCGCGGATTCCGTGGCTATGATGAAGATCAAGTAAATGAGTTTCTTGA
The DNA here is from genome assembly GCF_001563515.1 of Bacillus sp. JH7. Classification (NCBI taxonomy): domain Bacteria; kingdom Bacillati; phylum Bacillota; class Bacilli; order Caryophanales; family Bacillaceae; genus Bacillus; species Bacillus sp. JH7. The sequence continues at coordinate 896,881 of NZ_LPUS01000001.1, forward strand.
TCAAATTATCAAAGATTATGAATTGGTCATTCGTGAGAAAAAAGCTTTAGAAGAAAAAGTTGCGCAGTTAGAAGGGAAGTTAGATCATTTCTCTAATATTGAAGATACGTTAAACAAATCTATCGTTGTTGCACAAGAAGCAGCGGAAGAAGTAAAACGTAATGCGCAAAAAGAAGCGAAATTAATTGTGCGTGAAGCTGAAAAGAATGCTGATCGTATTATTAACGAAGCATTAGTAAAATCAAGAAAAGTTGCTTTTGATATTGAAGAGCTAAAGAAACAAGCGAAAGTATTCCGAACTCGTTTCCGTATGTTATTAGAAACACAGCTTGAGATGTTAAACAACGATGATTGGGATAAACTAATTGAATTAGAAGACGAAGTAGATGAACTGTTGAAAAAAGAAGAAACAGTGTAAGCTTGACGTTTTTCTCATTATTACATATAATTTTAAACAACATATTTATTAAGAAAAACGAAGATAGGGATAAGTACCTTTTCAAACCTTATATAGCGAACTGAGGATGGTGTAAGCTCAGGATAAGGAGATAGTGGGAATATCACCCTGGAGTTCCGCGCTGAACAAATAGAGTAAGCGTAGGCGTGTATTCGCGTTAAGAATATAAAGAGGATTCTATACATATGTATATGATCTACTAGGGTGGTACCGCGGGAGACTTTCTCGTCCCTTTTTGGGATGAGAAGGTCTCTTTTTTATTCCGTTTTTTAAGTATTTCTTTTATACATGTAAGGAGGAATTGAGCATGGAGTACAAAAATACATTACTGATGCCAAAAACAGAGTTCCCAATGCGTGGGAATTTACCAAAACGTGAGCCTGCAATGCAAGAAAAATGGGCTGAAATGAATATTTACGAAAAAGTACAAGAACATACAAAAGGTCGTCCTTTATTTGTATTGCATGATGGACCTCCATATGCGAATGGTGACATTCATATGGGACATGCATTAAATAAAGTATTAAAAGACTTTATTGTTCGTTATAAATCAATGACTGGTTTTAGTGCGCCATATGTTCCGGGATGGGATACGCACGGTTTACCAATTGAACAAGCTTTAACAAATAAAGGTGTAAAACGTAAAGAAATGACAGTTGCTGAGTTCCGTAAGTTATGTGCAGAGTATGCATATGAACAAGTAGAACGTCAACGTGAACAATTTAAGCGTCTAGGTGTACGTGCAGATTGGGATAATCCATATATTACTTTAGAGCCAGCTTATGAAGCACAACAAATTAAAGTGTTTGGTGACATGGCGAAAAAAGGTTATATCTATAAAGGTCAAAAACCAGTTTACTGGTCTCCAACGAGTGAATCTGCTTTAGCGGAAGCTGAAATTGAATATCAAGATAAAAAATCAGCTTCTATTTACGTAGCATTTCCTGTAAAAGATGGAAAGAACGTATTAGAAGGTGATGAAAAGTACATCATTTGGACAACAACACCTTGGACATTACCTGCAAACTTAGGTATTTCTGTTCATCCAGAGCTTGAATATAGCATTGTAAAAGTAAATGATGAGAAATATATCATTGCTTCTGAGCTGTTTGAGACAGTTGCAAAAACGTTAGAGTGGGAAAATGCTGAAGTTATGAAAACAGTAAAAGGTAGCGAACTTGAGTATACAGTTGCAAAACATCCATTCTACGATCGTGATTCATTAGTTATGCTAGGAGATCACGTAACAACAGATGCAGGTACAGGTTGTGTTCATACAGCACCAGGACACGGGGAAGATGACTTCGTTGTTGGTAAAAAGTATGGATTAGAAGTACTTTGCCCAGTCGATGATAAAGGTGTATTAACAAATGAGGCACCTGGATTTGAAGGCTTATTCTATGATAAAGCTAACAAACCAATTACAGAAAAATTAGAAGAAGTAGGCGCGTTACTGAAACTAACATTCATTACACATTCATACCCACATGATTGGAGAACGAAAAAACCAATTATTTTCCGTGCGACAGCACAGTGGTTTGCATCTATTGAAGCATTCCGTAAAGAATTAATAGAAGCTGTAGCAGAAACAAAATGGGTACCAGCATGGGGAGAAACTCGTCTTCATAATATGGTTCGTGACCGTGGTGACTGGTGTATTTCTCGTCAGCGTGCATGGGGTGTGCCAATTCCGGTATTCTATGCTGAGAATGGTGATCCAATTATTACGGATGAAACAATTAACCATGTAGCAGATTTATTCCGTGAAAACGGTTCTAACGTATGGTTCGAGCGTGAAGCGAAAGATCTATTACCAGAAGGATTTACACATCCAGGTAGCCCAAATGGTGAATTCCGTAAAGAAACAGACATCATGGATGTATGGTTCGATTCAGGTTCTTCTCACCAAGCGGTATTAGAAGAGCGCGAAGATTTACAGCGTCCAGCTGATTTATATTTAGAAGGATCTGACCAGTATCGTGGTTGGTTTAACTCTTCATTATCAACAGCAGTTGCTGTAACAGGTAAAGCTCCATATAAAGGCGTACTAAGCCACGGTTTCGTACTAGATGGTGAAGGACGTAAAATGAGTAAGTCGATTGGAAACATCGTCGTACCGAAGAAAATCATGGATCAATTAGGCGGAGACATTTTACGCTTATGGGTATCTTCTGTTGACTATCAATCTGACGTACGTATTTCAGATGATATTTTAAAACAAGTAGCAGAAGTGTATCGTAAAATCCGTAACACATTCCGTTTCTTATTAGGAAACTTAGACGACTTTAAGCCAAGTGAAAATGCAGTAGCTGTAGCTGAACTTCGTGAAGTAGATCGTTACATGTTAGTAAAATTAAATGACTTGATTACAAAAGTTAAAGAAGCATATGAGACATACGACTTCGCTGCTGTGTATCATGCAATTCATAACTTCTGTACAATTGATTTAAGTTCATTCTACTTAGACTTTGCAAAAGACATTTTATACATTGAAGGTGCAAACCACGAAGATCGTCGTGCAATTCAAACTGTATTATATGATGTTCTTGTTGCGTTAACGAAACTTGTAACACCAATCTTACCGCACACAGCTGATGAAGTATGGCCATATATTCCAGGCGTAACAGAAGAAAGTGTACAATTAACTGATATGCCAGAAGCTGTACAATTAGATGACGCGGAAGCGTTAAAAACAAAATGGGATGCATTTATGACATTACGTGATGACGTGTTAAAAGCACTAGAAGTAGCTCGTAATGAAAAAGTAATCGGTAAGTCATTAAATGCAAGCATTACGCTATATCCAACTGCAGAAATGAAAGCTATGTTAGAGTCTATTAGCGAAGACTTAAAGCAATTATTCATCGTTTCTGAGTATAAACTTGGTGGTATGATGGATGAAGCGCCAGCAGATGCACCGAAGTATGAACATACAGCGGTTGTTGTTGTTCAAGCAACTGGTGAAACATGTGAACGTTGTTGGGTAGTTTCAGAAACAATTGGTAAAGATGCTGAACATGAAACATTATGTGAGCGTTGTGCAACAGTTGTTAAAGAAAACTATGTAAAATAATAAAAAACTGACTGCTATTGATGCGGTCAGTTTTTTTGTTGATGGCATATCAAGATCACTTTCAGACTCTTTCCTGTGAAGGAAAAATGTGTGTGAGGTAAGCAAATAAATTTCGGACACACTAACTGTACATTACAGCTAGGAGGAATGTACACGTGAATGAAATTTACATGGAAATAAAAGAAGAATTGCAATTGATGAGAAAAGAGTTGCAAGAGAGACTAGCTAAAGAAGTAATGCACAAATATGATGTCGAGTTCAGCCAAGAGCTTGGATATGAAATTAAGGAAGAGATAAAGAAAAAATTGCTATTACATGATATAAAAGAGGATTTAAAGGATGTAGAACGCGCATTATTTAAAATGGAAATAGACATGTATGGTATTTGTGAAGAGACGGGGAGATTAATTTCGACAAAGCAAATGAAGACAATGCCGACTGCCCGTACGATTCATGAATTCTTCTACGAAAAGGTAAATGTATGAATACGCACAACGATATTATATTACCTTTTTAAATTTATTTTATTCTTCTATAAAGGTTCATTGTGAAAAGGTAGCAGCTATGCTAAAATTTTGAGGTACACTGTCTTTGTGGGGGAAATGAAAATGATATATTATGTAATAGCGTTATTCGTCATTGCTATCGATCAAATATCGAAGTGGTTAATTGTAAAGAACATGGAATTGGGTACGAGTATTCCGATTATCGACAATGTATTATACATAACATCACATCGAAATAGAGGCGCTGCTTGGGGTATTTTAGAAAATAAAATGTGGTTCTTCTACATTATTACAGTTGTTTTTGTAGTGTTTATTGTATTTTATATGAAAAAGTATGCGAAAACAGACAAGCTTCTAGGTATTTCGTTAAGCCTAATTTTGGGCGGGGCAATTGGTAACTTTATTGATCGTGTATTTAGACAAGAAGTAGTGGATTTCATTCACGTGTATATTTTCTCGTACAACTATCCAGTATTCAATATAGCTGATTCAGCATTATGTATTGGTGTTGTATTAATTATTATTCAAACATTATTAGAAGGCAAGAAAGCGAAGGAGTAATTGAATGAGTGAAGTAGTACAAGTAACAGTTGCAGCAGAGCAAAAAAACGAGCGAATTGATAAATTCGTTGCAGGGATAAATAACGAATGGTCACGTACGCAAGTGCAGCAATGGATTAAAGATGACGTTGTGACAGTAAACGGAAAAGCGGTAAAAGGGAATTATAAAGTAAAAGAAGAAGATGAAATTACAGTAACAATTCCTGAACCAGAAGAGTTAGATATTCAACCAGAGGATTTAAATTTAGAAATTTATTATGAAGATGCAGATGTGCTTGTTGTAAATAAGCCACGTGGTATGGTTGTACATCCAGCACCAGGGCATACAAGTGGTACACTTGTAAACGGCCTTATGCACCATTGTACAGACTTATCAGGCATTAACGGTGTAATGCGTCCAGGTATCGTGCATCGTATCGATAAAGATACATCTGGACTATTAATGGTTGCTAAAAATGATATGGCACATGAATCGCTTGTAAATCAGCTTGTAGCAAAAACAGTAACGAGACGTTACAAAGCGATTGTACACGGTGTGATTCCGCATGATAAGGGAACGATTGATGCTCCGATTGCTCGTGATAAGAAAGAGCGTCAAAGTATGACAGTTGATGAAAATGGTAAGAACGCTGTTACGCACTTCCAAGTGTTAGAACGCTTTAAAGACTTTACGCTTGTAGAATGTCGCTTAGAAACGGGACGTACGCACCAAATTCGTGTTCATATGAAATATATTGGCTATCCACTTGCAGGAGATCCGAAGTATGGTCCGAAGAAAACGTTAGATATGAATGGACAAGCACTTCATGCGGGTATTTTAGGCTTTGATCATCCTCGTACTGGTGAATATATTCAGTTTGAGGCACCGATTCCAGAAGTGTTTGAAGACGTATTAAATATTTTACGAAAATAGTATTGACAAATCATAAGAAAACTGAGATACTGACAACAGTTAAATAATGATCCTTTAACACAGCCCCGTGAGGTTGAGAAGGTAACGGTTTGAAATACTTAGGGTATGTTGTACCCTTTTTTCAAAAGTCCTCTCGCACACGCTGAGAGGACTTTTTTTATACCATTACTCTCACGCAAGAAAAAAGCTTGGAGGTGTAGAGCATGCAAGAGAAAGCTGTCGTTTTAGATGACCAAATGATTCGCCGCGCTTTAACACGAATTAGTCATGAAATCGTGGAACGAAATAAAGGTGTCGATAATTGTGTTCTTGTCGGAATTAAAACTCGTGGAATTTTTATTGCACAACGTTTGGCAGAACGAATTGGTCAAATTGAAGGAAAAGAAATGGAAGTTGGAGAGTTAGACATTACGTTATATCGTGATGATTTAACACTACAATCGAAAAATAAAGAACCACTTGTAAAAGGTTCTGATATCCCTGTAGATATTACGAAGAAGAAAGTTATCCTTGTGGATGACGTATTATATACAGGAAGAACAGTTCGAGCAGCAATGGATGCTCTTATGGATTTAGGTAGACCATCTCAAATCCAATTGGCGGTTCTTGTTGATAGAGGTCATCGCGAATTACCAATTCGCGCTGATTATGTAGGGAAGAACATTCCAACATCAAGTGAAGAGCGTATCGAAGTTGATTTGCAAGAGACAGATCAACAAGATCGAGTAAGCATATACGATAAGTAAAGCCCTTTTAAATGTAGTCCTGTGAGGCTGCCAAAGGGTCTTGGCTTTCATATGTCAAATTTGGCATACGAAAGTGTAGGACTCTTTGTGCACAGGCACAAAGAGTTTTTTTATTGCAAAGATTTAAACTGAAGGAGGATGTAACAATGGAACAAAAGCCAGTGTTAGACGTTAATGAAGTACCGAAACCGGGAAAATGGTTATTTTTAAGTATACAACATTTGTTCGCGATGTTTGGATCAACAGTGCTTGTTCCGTTTTTAACAGGATTGAATCCATCAGTAGCATTAATATCAAGTGGATTAGGAACGTTAGCGTTCCTTCTTATAACGAAAGGTCAAGTACCTGCCTATCTAGGATCATCATTCGCCTTTATCGCACCGATTATAACAGCGAAAACGGCAGGTGGACCGGGAGCAGCAATGCTTGGTGGTTTGCTAGCAGGACTTGTGTACATCTTAATCTCACTAGGAATTAAGAAATCAGGATCAGAGTGGATTATGAAATTACTACCACCAATCGTAGTTGGTCCAGTAGTAATGGTAATCGGTCTAGCTTTAGCACATACAGCAGTTAATATGGCGATGAACGGTGCGGATGGCAAATATAGCTTTACACACTTTTCAGTAGCGTTAGTAACATTAGCAATTACAATTATATGCTCGATATTTGGAAGAGGATTTTTCAGTATCATACCAGTGTTACTTGGCATTATCGGCGGATATATCTTCGCTTACTTCCAAGGGCTAGTAGACTTAAAGCCGGTAGCTGAGGCAAAATGGTTTGTGGTACCAGATTTCACAGTACCATTTGTAACATATACACCAGAGTTTTCATGGAAGATTGTACTCTTGATGGTACCAGTTGCACTAGTAACAATATCAGAACATATCGGACATCAAATTGTTCTTGGAAATGTTATTAAAAGAGATTTAATTGAAAAACCAGGTTTACACCGTTCAATCTTCGGTGACGGAGTAGCAACATTAATTGCGTCACTAATCGGTGGGCCACCGAATACAACGTATGGTGAAAACATCGGCGTGCTAGCAATTACGAGAGCATACAGTGTATACTTATTCATCGGTTCAGCAGTATTCGCAATCATGTTCGGGTTTATCGGTAAGATTTCTGCACTGATTCATTCGATCCCAACACCAGTTATGGGTGGTGTATCAATCTTACTATTCGGTGTAATCGCATCAAGCGGATTACGCATGATGGTAGATGATAAAACAGATTTAAGTGACAAACGAAACTTAATGATTGCATCAGTAATATTAGTAATCGGTATTGGTGGAGCGGTACTTCACGTAGGAGAATCATTCCAAGTAGAAGGAATGGCACTAGCAGCAATTGTAGGTGTACTGTTAAATCTACTACTACCGGAAACGAAACAAATAAAACAATCTAAGCAGATTGCTTCATAATAATAACCTTTTAATTCAGTCCTGTGAGACCGGAAAGGGTGGCTTCTTTCTTGCACCCTAGTCTCACATGACTAGGGTATTTTTATGCAAAGGTTGTTATAAAAATTCAAAAGTGGTAACATAAAAATCAGAAAGATGAGGGATGACGATGAGCCATTTGTTAACGATGAGTGAATTATCGAAAGTAGAAATTTCAGAAATCCTAAAAGATGCAGAAGATTTTGCGAATGGAAAAGAGAGCAAAACGACAGAGCAAACTTTTGTTGCGAACTTGTTTTTTGAGAATAGTACGAGAACGAGATTTAGCTTTGAAGTTGCTGAGAAGAGATTAGGACTTGATGTTTTAAACTTTTCAGCTGATGCATCTAGCGTACAAAAAGGAGAAACTTTATACGATACGATAAGAACACTAGAATCAATCGGAACAAAAGCAGTGGTCATCCGCCACGAGCAAGATCGCTACTTCGATGAACTAAAAGATCAGGTGAATATTCCAATCTTAAACGCTGGAGATGGATGCGGAAACCACCCAACGCAGTGCCTACTCGATCTTCTTACAATTAAACAAGAGTTTGGAAGATTTGAAGGTTTGAAGATTGCAATAGTAGGAGATGTTCGTCATAGCCGAGTAGCACGTTCTAATGCAGAAGCATTAACGAAGCTTGGTGCAACAATTTACTTTGCAAGTCCAGAAGAGTGGAAAGATGAAGACAACACATTTGGAACATACAAACCATTAGATGAACTTGTTCCAGAAGTTGATGTAATGATGTTACTCCGTGTACAACATGAGCGTCATGATCATTATGAAACAGACATTATGAAAGAATATCATGAGAAACACGGATTAACAGTAGAAAGAGAAAAGCGTATGAAAGAAGGAAGCATTATTATGCATCCAGCTCCTGTAAACCGTGATGTTGAAATTGCAAGTGAACTTGTTGAGTGTGAGCGTTCACGCATATTTAAACAAATGGAAAATGGAGTTTACGTAAGAATGGCTGTACTAAAACGCGCCTTACCAAATGTATTAGGAGGAATGAAACATGAATTATTTGTTTAAAAATGGTCGTTATATGAATGAAGAAGGAAAAATCGTAGCAACGGATCTTCTCGTACAAGACGGTAAAATCGCTAAGGTAGCAGAAAATATTACGGCAGATAATGCTGAAGTAATCGATGTGAACGGAAAGTTAATCGCACCTGGATTAGTAGATGTACACGTACATCTTCGTGAACCAGGTGGTGAACATAAAGAAACAATTGAAACAGGTACACTAGCAGCGGCAAAAGGTGGATTCACTACAATTTGCGCAATGCCAAATACACGTCCGGTACCAGATTGCAGAGAACATATGGAAGACTTGCAAAAACGTATTGAAGAAAAAGCTCATGTTAACGTACTACCATACGGAGCAATTACAGTACGTCAAGCTGGTTCTGAAATGACAGATTTCGAAACATTAAAAGAACTTGGAGCATTTGCTTTCACAGATGACGGCGTAGGCGTACAAGATGCGAGCATGATGTTAGCGGCTATGAAACGTGCAGCAAAATTAGATATGGCAGTAGTTGCGCACTGTGAAGAGAATACGCTTATTAATAAAGGTTGTGTACATGAAGGGAAGTTTTCTGAGAAACACGGATTAAACGGTATCCCATCAGTATGTGAATCTGTACATATTGCAAGGGATATACTGCTTGCTGAAGCAGCAGATTGCCACTATCACGTATGTCATGTAAGTACGAAAGGTTCGGTACGTGTAATCCGTGATGCGAAACGCGCTGGAATTAAAGTAACAGCAGAAGTAACACCGCATCACCTAGTGTTATGTGAAGATGATATCCCATCAGCTGATCCTAACTTTAAAATGAACCCACCGCTTCGTGGAAAAGAAGACCATGCAGCATTAATTGAAGGTTTATTAGATGGAACGATCGATATGATTGCAACTGACCATGCACCGCATACAGCGGAAGAGAAAGCACAAGGAATTGAAAGAGCACCGTTTGGAATTACTGGTTTTGAAACAGCATTCCCACTTCTATACACAAACCTTGTGAAAAAAGGAATTATTACATTAGAACAATTAATTCAATTCTTAACAGAAAAGCCAGCTGATACATTCGGCTTAGAAGCAGGTCGCCTGAAAGAAGGTAGAACAGCTGATATTACAATCATTGATTTAGAACAAGAAGAAGAGATTGACCCAACAACATTCTTATCAAAAGGAAAAAATACACCATTCGCAGGTTGGAAATGCCAAGGATGGCCGGTAATGACAATCGTTGGTGGTAAGATCGCATGGCAAAAGGAGAGTGCATTAGTATGAAAAGACAACTTATCTTAGAAGATGGAACAGTATTAATTGGAACAGGTTTCGGAGGCGAAATCGAAAAGTCAGGTGAGGTTGTATTTACAACAGGAATGACTGGATATCAAGAAACATTATCTGATCCATCATATTGCGGTCAAATCGTAACATTCACGTACCCATTAATCGGAAACTACGGCATTAACCGTGACGATTTTGAATCCATTCACCCATCTGTAAATGGTTTAATCGTAAACGAAATTTGTGATTATCCATCAAACTTCCGTAATGAAATTTCGTTAAATGATTACTTGAAAGAAAGAAATATCCCAGGATTAGCAGGGATTGATACGAGAAAATTAACGAGAAAAATTCGTCAATACGGTACATTACGCGGACGCCTTTGTAATATGGATGCAGATGTAGAGTACATTGTAAGTCAATTAAAAGCGACAGTATTTACAGATCATGTAAAACGCGTATCAACGAAAGATCCATACCCAAGCCCAGGTCGTGGTCACCGAGTTGTACTAGTAGACTTCGGTATGAAACATGGTATTTTACGAGAATTAAATAAGCGTGACTGTGATGTAATTGTAGTTCCTTACAACACAACAGCAGAAGAAATTTTACGCCTTAGCCCAGATGGAATTATGTTAAGTAATGGACCTGGAGATCCGAAAGATGTACCAGAAGCAATTGAAATGTTAAAAGACATTATCGGTAAAGTTCCTTTATTCGGAATTTGCCTAGGACATCAATTGTTCGCTCTAGCATCAGGTGCAAATACAAGTAAGTTGAAATTTGGTCACCGTGGTTTAAACCATCCAGTAAAAAATCTTGCAACTGGAAAAGTAGCAATTACATCTCAAAACCACGGATACGCAGTAGAAGAAGAATCAGTTGAAAATACAGATCTTGAAATTACACATGTTGCTTTAAACGATGGAACGGTAGAAGGTCTTCGTCATAAGAAGTTCCCAGCATTTACAGTACAATACCATCCAGAAGCTTCAGCGGGACCAGAAGATGCAAATGATTTATTCGAAGATTTCTTAACAATGATTGAAAACTTCAAGAAAGAAGGGGAAGAGTTATGCCAAAACGCCTAGACATTAACACAATTTTAGTAATCGGATCAGGACCAATTGTAATTGGGCAAGCAGCGGAGTTTGACTACTCTGGTACACAAGCTTGTCAATCTCTTAAAGAGGAAGGTTACAAAGTAATCCTTGTTAACTCTAACCCAGCAACAATTATGACGGATACTGCAACAGCAGATAAAGTATACATCGAGCCATTAACATTAGAATTCGTAAGCCGTATTATTCGTAAAGAACGTCCTGATGCAATCCTACCAACATTAGGTGGTCAAACAGGTTTAAACATGGCTGTTGAACTTGCAAAATCAGGCGTACTTGACGAGTGCGGAGTTGAAATTTTAGGAACAAAATTATCAGCAATCGAGCAAGCGGAAGATCGTGATTTATTCCGTACATTAATGCAAGATTTAAATGAACCAACACCACCAAGTGAAATTATTCATAACCTTGATGAAGCATATGGATTTGTAAATGAAATTGGTTACCCAGTAATCGTTCGACCAGCGTTCACATTAGGAGGAACGGGCGGCGGAATTTGCCATAACGAAGAAGAGCTAATTGAAATCGTAACAAGTGGTTTAAAACATAGTCCAGTAACACAATGTTTATTAGAGAAAAGTATTGCTGGCTGTAAGGAAATTGAATATGAAGTAATGCGTGATTCAAATGATAACGCGATTGTAGTATGTAACATGGAAAACATCGATCCAGTTGGTGTTCACACAGGTGATTCGATTGTAGTAGCACCGAGCCAAACGCTAAGCGACCGTGAATATCAAATGTTACGTAACACTTCATTACGAATTATTCGTGCACTAGGAATTGAAGGCGGATGTAACGTTCAGCTTGCGCTTGATCCATATAGCTTCCAATACTATGTAATCGAAGTAAATCCACGTGTAAGTCGTTCATCTGCACTAGCATCTAAAGCAACTGGATATCCAATTGCGAAATTAGCAGCAAAAATTGCAGTCGGCTTAACGTTAGATGAAATTGTAAACCCAGTAACACAAAAAACTTACGCTTGTTTCGAGCCAGCGTTAGACTATGTTGTTTCAAAAATTCCACGTTGGCCGTTTGATAAGTTTGAATCAGCGAACAGAACGCTTGGAACACAAATGAAAGCAACTGGTGAAGTTATGTCAATCGGACGTAACTTAGAAGAATCATTACTAAAAGCAGTTCGTTCTTTAGAGCTTGGCATTTATCACTTAGAATTAGACCACTTAAAAGAACTTGATAAAGAAACGATGAAAAAACGTATCATTAAAGCGGATGATGAACGACTGTTTATTGTAGCAGAAGCAATTCGCCAAGGTGTAACGAAAGAAGAAATCAATGAATGGTGTGAAATGGACTTCTTCTTCTTACAAAAAGTTGAAAACATCGTAAATATGGAACGTGAAGTAAAAGCGAACGTAGGAAATATGGAAGTACTACAAACTGCAAAAGAAATGGGCTTCAGCGATCACTACATTGCAGCAGCTTGGAACAAAACGGAGCGCGAAATTTACGATATGCGTAAAGAAAATAATATGATGCCAGTATTCAAAATGGTAGATACTTGTGCGGCAGAGTTTGAATCTGCAACGCCATATTACTACAGCACATATGCGGACGAAAATGAATCGATTGTAACAGATCGTAAGAGTGTAGTAGTTCTAGGATCTGGTCCGATCCGCATTGGTCAAGGTGTTGAGTTTGATTACGCAACAGTTCACTCAGTATGGGCAATTAAAGAAGCTGGATATGAAGCAATTATCATTAACAACAACCCAGAAACAGTTTCAACAGACTTCAGTATTTCTGACAAATTATACTTTGAACCATTAACGATTGAAGATGTAATGCACATTATCGATTTAGAAAAACCAGAAGGTGTTATCGTTCAGTTCGGTGGACAAACGGCAATTAACTTAGCAGCGAAACTAGAAGAACACGGTGTGAAAATTTTAGGAACATCACTTGAAGACTTAGACCGTGCAGAAGATCGTGATAAATTCGAAGCTGCTTTAACAAAACTTGGCATCCCGCAACCAGTTGGTAAAACAGCAACGACTGTAGAACAAGCGGTAGCAATCGCAGAAGAAATTGGTTACCCAGTATTAGTAAGACCATCTTACGTACTAGGTGGACGTGCAATGGAAATCGTATATCGTCAAGAAGAACTGCTGCACTACATGAAAAATGCAGTTAAAGTTCATGCAGATCACCCAGTATTAATCGACCGTTACATGGTTGGTAAAGAAATTGAAGTAGATGCAATTTCGGATGGTGAGAATGTATTCATTCCAGGTATTATGGAACATATTGAACGCGCTGGAGTTCACTCTGGTGACTCAATTGGAGTATATCCACCACAAAGTTTATCTGAAAAACTAAAAGAACAAATCATTGAACATACAATTGCACTTGGAAAAGGATTAAACATTGTTGGATTACTAAATATCCAGTTTGTAGTATTCAAAGATCAAGTGTACGTAATTGAAGTAAATCCACGTGCAAGCCGTACAGTACCGTTCTTAAGTAAAATTACAGGCGTACCGATGGCGAATGTTGCAACGAAAGTTATTTTAGGGCAAGACCTAGTAGAGCAAGGATACGGAACTGGCTATCACCCAGAAGAGAAAGAAGTATATGTAAAAGCTCCGGTATTCTCATTCGCGAAACTACGCTCAGTTGATACAACATTAGGACCTGAAATGAAATCAACAGGGGAAGTAATGGGTAAAGACTTAACGCTTGAAAAAGCATTATATAAAGGATTAGTTGCTTCTGGAATTAACATCCCAACGCACGGCTCAGTAATCATTACTGTAGCGGATAAAGATAAAGAAGAGGCAATGGAAATTGCAAAACGTTTCCACGAAATCGGCTATAACTTATTAGCAACAGCTGGAACAGCACAATCGTTAGCAGAGCAAAATACCCCAGTACAAGTTGTAAACAAAATTGATTCTGAAGACTACAACTTACTAGATATTATCCGTCAAGGAAAAGCACAGTTTGTAATTAACACATTAACAAAAGGTAAACAACCAGCGCGTGATGGTTTCCGCATTCGCCGTGAATCAGTAGAAAATGGTGTGGCTTGCTTAACATCACTTGATACAACGAGAGCAATCTTACGAGTATTAGAATCTATGACATTCTCAGCTCATTCAATGAAAGAAATTACGCAAACAAAGCGTCACGAGGTGGTACATGCATGATGCAAAAGCAAAATATGATCGTCGTTAATCAAAAAGAAATCGCAAAAAATATTTACGAATTAGTGCTTCAAGGAACGTTAGTACAGCAAATGAACGAACCAGGGCAGTTTGTACACATTAAGGTAGCAGAGGGCATTGCGCCCCTTCTGCGCCGCCCAATTAGTATTTGTAATGTAGATCAAGAGAAGAACGAATTTACAATGCTATATCGTGCAGAAGGACAAGGGACAAAAACATTAGCAACTAGAAAACAAGGTGAAATGGTAGACGTACTAGGACCGCTAGGACATGGTTTTCCTGTAGAAGAAGCAGAAGCTGGTCAAACAGCTTTACTAGTAGGCGGGGGAATTGGTGTACCACCACTTTATGAATTATCACAGCGCCTCGTTGCAAAAGGGGTACGCGTAATTCACATCTTAGGTTTTCAAACGAAAGATGTAGTTTTCTATGAAGAAAAATTTGCAGAACTTGGTGATACGTACGTTGCGACAGTAGACGGTACACACGGTACAAAAGGATTTGTCACAGATGTAATTGATAATTACGGAATTGACTTTGATATTCTTTATTCATGTGGTCCGTTAGCGATGCTTCGTGCATTAGAAGGACGTTACAAAGAGAAAAAAGCTTATATTTCTTTAGAAGAACGTATGGGCTGTGGTATTGGAGCTTGTTTCGCATGTGTATGCCACTTACAAGAAGATCCAAGTGGACATTCTTACAAGAAGGTGTGTAGCGACGGACCAGTATTTCCAATCGGGGAGGTTGTACTATGAACAGATTGCAAGTTGAATTACCAGGATTATCATTAAAAAATCCAATTATACCGGCATCTGGATGCTTTGGGTTTGGTCGTGAATATGCACAGTTTTACGATTTAAGTGTACTAGGATCAATCATGATTAAAGCGACGACAGAACAACCACGTTATGGAAATCCAACGCCTCGTGTTGCTGAAACACCGGGCGGTATGTTAAATGCAATCGGACTTCAAAACCCGGGATTAGACAAAGTAATGAATTCTGAATTACCATGGTTAGAACAATTTGACCTTCCAATTATTGCGAACGTTGCAGGCTCACAAGCTGAGGATTACGTAGCGGTTGCGAAGGAAATTTCTAAAGCGCCTAATGTCCATGCACTAGAATTAAATATTTCTTGTCCGAACGTAAAAACAGGTGGTATCGCCTTTGGTACAAATCCTGAAATTGCTGCTGATTTAACGAAGCGAGTAAAAGAGGTTTCTGAAGTACCTGTATACGTGAAGTTGTCACCGAATGTGGCAAACATTGTGGAAATTGCAAAAGCGATTGAAAATGCAGGTGCAGATGGTTTAACGATGATTAATACATTGCTTGGTATGCGTCTAGATTTAAAAACAGCTAAACCAATTTTAGCAAACCGTACAGGTGGATTATCAGGTCCTGCGATTAAGCCAGTAGCAATTCGTATGGTACATGAAGTAAGCCAAGCGGTAAACATTCCGATTATCGGAATGGGTGGTATTGAGACAGCGGAAGATGTAATTGAATTCTTCTATGCTGGCGCAAGCGCAGTTGCAGTAGGTACAGCGAACTTTATTGATCCGTTCGTATGTCCGACAATTATTGAAGAGTTACCAGCATTACTAGATGAATTAGGATTTGATCACATTTCGGAATGTCAAGGAAGGAGCTGGAAGCAAACATGTCACAGTCGTTAATCGTTGCATTAGATTTTCCAGGGAAACAAGATGTAGAACAATTCTTGCGCCACTTTGAAGGGGAAAAGTTATTTGTCAAAGTTGGTATGGAGTTATTTTACAAAGAAGGCCCTGCGATTATTACGTACTTAAAAGAAAAAGGACATAAGATTTTTCTGGATTTAAAACTTCATGATATTCCGAATACAGTAAAAAGCGCTATGCGTAGCCTAGCTAGTCTAGATGTTGATATGGTAAATGTTCATGCTGCTGGGGGAAGCAGTATGATGAAAGCTGCGATTGAGGGATTAGAGGAAGGTAAGCAAGAAGGAAAAGAGAGACCGATTTGTATTGCAGTTACACAACTAACAAGCACTTCGGAAGCTATGATGAAAAAAGAGATCGGCATTGAGAAAACGTTAGAAGAAGCAGTTGCTCATTATGCAAAACTAACGAAAGAAAGTGGACTTGATGGCGTTGTTTGTTCAACACTTGAAGTTCCAAAATTACGTGAAGTATGCGGAAATGAATTTGTAACAGTAACACCGGGGATTCGTCTTGCAAGCGATGATGTAAATGACCAGGTGCGCGTAGCAACACCGAAACGTGCGAGGGAACTTGGCTCAAGCTACATCGTAGTTGGACGTAGTATTACAAAAGCAGAAAATCCGCTTGAAGCGTATAAAACAGTAAAACAACAGTGGGAAGGTGTAACAGTATGAAAAAAGAAATCGCATCGCATTTATTAGAAATTGGAGCAGTATTTTTACAACCAAACGATCCATTCACATGGTCTTCAGGTATGAAATCACCAATTTATTGTGATAACCGTTTAACTTTATCTTATCCAAAAGTACGTCAAGCGATTGCAGCTGGATTAGAAGAGTTAATTAAAGAGCACTTCCCAACTGTAGAAGTTATTGCAGGAACAGCAACTGCTGGTATTGCGCACGCTGCATGGGTAAGCGATCGTATGGATTTACCAATGTGCTACGTACGTAGTAAAGCAAAAGGTCACGGTAAAGGGAACCAAATCGAAGGAAAAGCTGAAAAAGGTCAAAAAGTAGTAGTAGTAGAGGACCTAATTTCAACTGGCGGTAGTGCAATTACATGTGTAGAAGCACTTCGCGAAGCTGGCTGTGAAGTATTAGGGATCGTATCAATCTTCACATACGAGCTAGAAGCAGGAAAAGAAAAGTTAGAAGCAGCGAACGTAGCATCATATTCTTTAAGTGATTACAGTGCATTAACTGAAGTTGCAGCAGAAAAAGGTATGATTGGACAAGCTGAAACGAAGAAATTACAAGAGTGGCGTAAAAATCCAGCTAACGAAGCTTGGATCACAGCGTAACACGAAAAAAGACGACCGCGGGGGAACGCGGTCGTTTTTTTATATCATTGTTATAATTTCAAGTAAAGTTCCATCAATATCAAAGAAAATCATATTACAATCTCCTTAACTACTTAGCGCTTTCTGCAAGCTTATATCCTCTTACAAACAATAGAGTCACATAAGAAACAATAAATGAGAAAATGCTATACATGCCGACCCAAAAGAAAAATTTTGGAGTAAAGGCGATAACACCTATTATTAAAAAACTAGCAAACGTTACAATCGGCATTACGTAATACGTTTTCGTCTTGCGCGTTCCAATAACAGAAACGATAAAGATAAGTAACGGACAAATTAATAAGACGAAAATCAATTCATTCATAGTTATGTCCCCTTTTCTAATTGAAGTAATCTGTTTCTCGTAAACGTTTTGAAAAAATTACTCTCCTAATATAATTTCGCTAAGGGATAACGAATCCCTGTTGAAAACCAGTAATTCATGATGAATTTTACAAGAAAAAACGTAAGCAAGAGAACACTTGCTTACGTTATAAAATAAACATCGCAAAGATAGTGGTGACAATTAAACCGATAATAACAGGTAAAAAGTTTCGGCGTGCAAGTTCAAATGGATCTACCTTGCAAATTGCAGCAGCAGGAATAAGCGCCCAAGGAATTAACGTCCCGCCCCCGGTCCATATAGCTGCAATTTGCCCGAGTGCTGTTAATGTAGCTGTTCCATGGCCAAGTGCTGTTCCAAAAAGATTGGCAATGGAACCAGCAAGTGATATACCTGAAAAACCTGATCCATCTAAGCCGGTAATGACACCAACGATGGTTAATGTCCCTGCCGATACATATTGATTTAAAGGAACAGTTTGAGATAAAGCGATGCCTAAGTCGTTAATGATTCCGTGTGAACCTTTCGGTAAATAGTCACCGATAATTTTTACAAATCCACTATCTCCTAAATAAAAGAGTGCAGCGATAGGAATAACTGGTCCGAAAATTTTAAAGCCAAATTGGAGCCCTTCTATGAAATAATCGGTCGTTTTATTCAGTCCATTTCCTTTGTAGGCGATGAGGGAAATGATGATAATCATAATAACAGTCGTTCCGCCGATAAGTGCAGTTGCGTCGCTTCCTTGTAATTTAAATTGAATCATGCAAAGGATATCAATGATATATATGATAGGGATACAAATAGCGAGCCATTTTTTTATGCGAGGAGATAATGAAGTGAGCGTTTTAGAAAACTCAGTTGATGGAATAGCTTCTTGTATAGATAAGCCTGTATGAAACTCTTTTCGTAAGAAGAAAAAAGCGACAGAAGTTGTCACAATGCCCATAACGATAACGAGTGGAACACTTGCAGATACGACGCTGGAAACAGGGAGACCAGCCGCGTCTGCAGTTAATTTCGGTGCACCTTGAATAACGAAGTCTCCAGATAAGGCGATGCCGTGTCCAAATAAGTTCATAGCAATTGCAACCCCAATTGGAGGAAGGCCGACACGTACAGCAACCGGTAATAAAATAGCTCCCATTAAGGCGACAGCTGGAGAAGGCCAAAAGAAGAAAGAAATGGTCATCATTAAAAGGCCGATAATCCAGTAGGCGAGTGTAGGTGTACGAATCATTTTTGTAAATGGTGAAATCATCGTATCATTTATGCCAGTATGAACGAGTAAATTGCTCATTGATACGATAATGGAGATGATTAATATAGTTGGTAATAGCTCAGTAATGGCGTAAATGAAACTTTGAAAAATTCCGCTAATGGCAAGAGGGATAGAACTTGTTGCAGTTAATGCTAATAAAAAGATAAAAACAATACAAATGATAGTCGTATCTTTTCGGAGAATAAAAAAGGTAATAATAGTGAGTAAACAAATAATGTAGAGAGCGTGTAATAGCGTTAATTCAACTCCCATAACATTCACATCCTTTAGGCATTCGTGTAGTTTATTGTATGAAAGCAATGAAAGTATGTGAGTATAGGAAAAAGAAAAAAGTAAAATTTCATGTACTGTAATGGTAAGAACGATAAATGGATGTTACAATACAAATAATCCTAAAAATGGAATTCGAGGAGGGCTTATGCGCAAAAAAATTGGGTTTTGGGGATTTACTATATCTTGTAGTCTATTAATCACTTTAAATTTGTTTACAAACAATGAATGGATCAGTATCATACCTGTTTTCGGCTTTGTTTTTGTACTGTTATATAACTGGAATGATATGAAACAATATAGTAAGAAAAGTATCGGAATTATGATAGGTGTCATTGTTGTTTGCTCATTTTTTATAGGAGTTATTTTAATAGAAGGGCAGAAACGAATGGAAAAAATCTCTATTTTTCAAGAATGGATGTCGTCTGCAAAAGGTCTTTATATTGTAATTGTCGTTGTTATTTTTCTGAAAATTGTTATAAGCATAGCAAGTTACATATTAAAGGAGAAGTAGAATGGGGAGTATGAATGAGAGAGAAAATAGGGTATTATGGTGTGCTCGTTTGTTTACTATTATCAGTTATTTCAGGGCAATTTCTTAAAAGTGAATGGATACCGATTATATTATGTATAGGAGCATTGATTTTTGCACCTATGTATCGCTGGAAGGAATGGAAAGTATATAGTCGAAAGAAGAAAATTGTTTTCAGCATTGAGTTTGTCATTATAATCAGCACAATTCCGTTTTTGCTATTGAAAGGAAATGAGATACTAGATGGAATTGTAATGTTTCAAGGTGGTTATTTATTGCGAAAATGCTGTATTTAATATGTATATTAATGTCGGTAGTGGTAATCGTTAAAAAAGTAAACGAAAAGTTATTCGTTAATGAATAAAAGAAAATGCCACCTTATTCGGTGGCATTTTCTCATTTTACTGAATGAGATTTTTGCATTTTTTTAATTAAACGAATTTGTCCGCGATGATTGATTTCATCTTCAAAAACGTGAAACCATTTAAAGTAGTTGTTAGCTGGTTTGTCATACCAAAAGTCTGTTGTTTTAAACAGCCATTCATCAGGTAATGATTGAAATGTTGCAATCGTTTTGGAACGTACTTCTTGTAATGTATTGATGTAAAATTTTATAGATTTTCCTTTTATTTTCTCGCGTCCAAGGTTCCCTAACTCAATAGCAGGTAACCAATGTTCTAATTCAGCTTCCGTCGGTTCACGGTCTTCAAAGGTATGAATTTGGTAGTAAAATTCAATAGCAGCCATATGGTACAATAACATACCAATTGAATTTGCGTCCTTATCATATAAATAATCAAGTTCTTCAATTGTTAAACCTTCCACTGCTTGCATTGTTGTATAGCGAGCGTAATTCATCATGGAAACAAGATTTGAAAATTCTCCTTGTAAACCCTCTATTTTCTCAATTATAAAATTCAATTAAAATTCCCCCTCTTTAAATGAATACTCCAGAGAAGGAATTCTATGTGCAAAGAAAAAGTTTTGTTATTAACAAGGGATTACAATTAGTTCCCGATTTGATTTTGTAATAACTTCATAGCCTTCTTTTGTAATGACGATATCGTCTTCAATTCTACAACCGCCCCAGTTCGGTATGTAAATGCCCGGCTCAACTGTAACAACCATACCTTCTTGTAAAGTTACCTTACTTTCTTGGGATAGGCGAAGCGGTTCATGTATTTCTAACCCAAGACCGTGCCCAGTAGAGTGGCCAAAGTATTGACCGTATCCATGTTCTGTAATGTAATCCCTCGTTATATCATCGATACTTTTCGCAGTTTCTCCAGGCTTAATCGCTTCAGTCCCACGTTTTAACGCTTCTCGTACAACATTGTATATTTTTTTGAATTCTTCCGATGGTTCCCCTATTGCTACAGTACGTGTTATATCGGAACAATATCCGTCGTAAAGTGCACCGAAGTCTAATGTAACGATATCCCCTCGTTCGATTATTTTATTTGATGCAACTCCATGGGGAAGTGAAGAACGAACGCCTGAGGCTACAATGATTTGGAATGAAGAAGATGTAGCCCCTTTTTTTCGCATGAAAAATTCTAATTCATCTCGTACAGCATTTTCACTTATTCCTGGTTTTAGAAACGTAAGAATGTGGTGAAATGCTTCGTCCGCGATATTAGCTGCAATTTTCATTGTTTCTATTTCAGGCGTGTCTTTAATGATACGAATATTTTCGATAATTTCGCACACTTGAATCATTTCCGCCTGTACGTATTTTTGCAAGTTTTTATATTGTTGCAATGTCATGTTGTTTTCTTCAATTCCAAGTTTTTGAATGTTTAATTTCGATACTTGATGTGCAATTTCTTTTTCTAAATTTCCTTTATGCATAATAATTTCAGCATCTTTTATTTGTGATTTCGCTTGATCTACATAGCGGAAATCAGTGATAAAAACAGCTTGATCGGCAGAGATTAAGACGACGCCAGCGCTACCTGTAAAGCCTGTTGCATATTGACGGTTTTCTTTCTTTGTAATAAGTAACCCGTCGATTCCGTAATTATGTAGTTGTTTTTGGATGTTAGTTATTCTTATATTCATTTTAATTCCTCCTTTTTATATTAATAAAGCAAGAATTGTGCCAATATATTTATTTAGAATAAAAGAGAAGAGGGTAGCTGTGTGTCAAAAAAACTAGACGGATGTAAAATAAATATATATATAATTTTTACAGTAAGTTTTTATGTGAATGAACAATAATGTAAACTTGCAAACAAAATCTTTTTAATTTAAATATTATATTTTTTATATAAACAAATTAAAAGATTGGTATAATGAGGGATTGTTACGTTTTTTTGTAGGTAAAGAGATGTAACGAAAAAATTGAGTTAAGGAATGTGAATGTATGAAGAAATTAAGTAAAGTAATGTCATTTTGTTTGGCCGCTAGTATGCTTGTTATAACGGGGTGTGAAACAAGTGAAAACAAAGTTCAAGTGAATAAAATGATTGACCAGCTTGATGAAGCGCCAGAAGTGACAGAAAAAGAAGCAAAAAAGATTGTAAGAAAGAGTGTAGATGGAATAGCAAACGCGTTTAGTGAGATGGAAAAAGAAAATGGATGGAGCCGAAATAATCCTGGGGATTTAGAGACAGTTAAAAAAGGAGTTAAGGGATTAGTTTCAAAAAAGTTTGTAGAGAATCAGCTTCCTGAATTGCTTAATAACTTTAATAGATCGAGAGAGACTGATATGTTACCATTCCCAAATTATTTTCAATCTGAAATAAGATTTTCTTCTTCACAAGATAAAGAAAATTTAACGGTACATACATTAAGTTTAGAAGATGAAATAGGTCATGCGGCCCAAGAATGGGAATTTCATTTGGTGTATAAAGAAGGGGAATGGTTAATGGATAAATGGTCATTCGTTTTTCCTGAAGATTTAAAACTTACAAAAGAAGAAGCAAATAGAATTTTACAAATGCCAGACGATAAGAATGTGTCATTTGTAAGTGAAGAAAATAGTGGCGATAAGAAATATATATTCAAAGATAGTAACGGATTAATTACTGTAAATGCGAAAACATCTCTTATTTCATACAATGTAGATGAAAATAGGTATGAAAAAGTAACGAAAGAAAGAAATATTCAAGAAACAGAACAAGTACAGAGAAAGGATTCCAGTGCGTATACAGGCTCAAAAGACGAGAAACAATCGCAAAAAGAATCTTCTTCAAAGATAGATAGAGCAAATGTTTTAAGCGAATTAGCTGCTATAGATAAACAAGAAAAACATACGAATGCTATGTCAACCAATGATATAGTAAATGAAATAGAAGGAAATTATGAACTGTGGGATAATAAACTAAATGAAATTTACAGTACATTAAAAAGTACGATGTCAGCTGATGCGTTCCAGTCGTTAAAAACGAAACAAATTGCGTGGGTTAAAGAAAAAGAAAGTAAAGTTAAAGCAATTGGTACTGATACAAATAACGGAACGATGAGGCGTATCGAAGCCTCAGAAGAGAAATATAAGATGACAAAAGCAAGGTGTTATGAATTAGTAAATGGGTATATGAATTAGTGTGAACGAATATAAAAAAATGCGTTGCTTATAAGCAACGCATTTTTTATTTACGCTTTTAATTTCATTACAATATCAGCATCTGGTGTTACATATACGGTTTGCTGATTGTCGTACGTAACAAAACCAAGTTTTGCACCACTCGGTTTTTTGACATGGCGTATTTTGGTGAAATCAACAGGTACAGAGCTAGACTCTTTCGCTTTACTGTAATAGGCAGCAATTTTGGCAGCTTCTAGTAAAGTTTCTTCAGCAGGTTCTAAAGAACGAATGACAACGTGAGAGCCAGGTATGTCTTTCGTATGTAACCAAATTTCATCACGGCGGGCAAACTTCGTTGTTAAATAATCATTTTGTTTATTGTTTTTACCAACGAAAATCTCTGTGCCATCACTTGCTACATATTTATCTAATACTGGTTTAGTAGGCTTTTTCTTTGCGTTTTTCGTTTTACGATTGCGCACATAACCTTCTTCAGCTAATTCCTCACGAATTTCTTCAATATCTTTTGAAGAAGCAGCTTCCATTTGTTGAAGTAAGCTATCAAAATAAAGAATTTCTTCATTTGTTTTTTCGATTTGTTCTTCTACAACAACAACTGAATTTTTTGCTTTTTGATACTTTTGGAAATAGCGTTGTGCATTTTCAGATGGTGTTTTTAAAGGATCTAATGTAATTTTTACAGTTCCACCATTCTCATCGTAATAATTAACGACCTCAATATCTTTATCGCCCTTTTTTAAAGCGTACATATTGGCTGTAAGTAGCTCTCCAAATAGTTGATATTTATCTGCTTTTCCAGCATCTTGCAGTGTTTTTTGGAGTTTAATGAGTTTTTTCTCGTTTTTATTTTTTTCGTTTTGCATAAAGCGTTCTAAATCATGAGCTTGTTGTTTTACACGATCACGTTCTGCTTTGCCAAAGAAGAAACGATCTAACAATTCGCTTACTGATGAGAATGTTTTTTCTTCTCCTTGCAAGTGTGTAAGAGGGAAAAGATAAAAGAATTCTTTTCCATTTGCAGTAATCATTGTAGGTGTATATGCATGAGATAGTAATGGTGTTTGTATAGAGAAAAATGCTTCTGATAATGCTTTCTCGTTTACCATACCGGCTTTCTTTACTATTTCTTTTGCAAATAATGGGGATATTCCCATGAAAGCACCGACCAGTTGTTTATCCATATTTCCAGATAGAAAGTCTAGCGGTCTAATAAAATCATCTGCGGTTTCAATTTGCAGAGGATTGATTTTATGTTGGGCTGGTGGCGCGACGTACTCAGCACCAGCATATACAGTTCGGTGACGGTTTACGGCTAATGAAACGTGTTTTAAGCTATCTAAAATCACGTTTGTTTTCGTATCTAATAAGATAATGTTACTATGTCGTCCCATTATTTCAATTACTAATGTTTTTAATGATTCGTCTCCGATTTCATTACGACTGCGAACAGTAATTTGAATAATGCGTTCTAAGTCGATTTGTTCAATTTTTTCAATAAATCCACCTTCTAAATGTTTGCGAAGAAGCATACAGAACATCGGCGGTATTGCTGGCGAATCGTAGTTTTGATTCGTTAAGTGCATACGCGCATATGTAGGATGAGATGAAAGAATTAGTTTTTGGTTCTTTCCATTCGCTCGAATATGTAATAAAATCTCGTATTTTGAAGGTTGATATATTTTGGAAATTCTTCCTGTGTAAAGAGAATTTTCAATTTCATGTGTAATCGCTCTTGTAAATAATCCATCGAATGCCATAAATGAACACTCCTTTCTAACTAAATGTTAATTATAGCATTTTTTTGGACGAGGCTGAATAAGCTTTCAATAGAGTATGTCTGGAATCAGGAGGTCGATAGCAGGATGAACTGGTATGGAATGCGAGCACATGAAGTGGAAGAAAGAACGAATACGAATGTAAAGGTTGGACTTACAGAGAAAGAAGCAGAAGGGCGAGTAAAGAAATTTGGTACTAATGAATTAGAAGAAGCAAAAAGGCCTTCTGCACTAATGGTATTTTTAGCACAGTTTAAAGATTTCATGGTACTCGTTTTGTTTGGAGCAACAATTGTTTCTGCGTTTTTAGGTGAATACATTGATTCTATTGCTATTGTTGCCATTGTTATTATCAATGGTATTCTCGGCTTTTTTCAAGAAAGAAAAGCTGAAAAATCATTGGAAGCTTTA
The DNA here is from genome assembly GCF_001563515.1 of Bacillus sp. JH7. Classification (NCBI taxonomy): domain Bacteria; kingdom Bacillati; phylum Bacillota; class Bacilli; order Caryophanales; family Bacillaceae; genus Bacillus; species Bacillus sp. JH7. Next base: position 922,431 of record NZ_LPUS01000001.1, read on the forward strand.
AAGGAACTAGCCGCTCCGCAAGTTACTGTAATGCGGAATGGAAAGTGGGTAAAAGCACCATCTAAAGCACTTGTTTTAGGTGATATTATTAAGTTTTCCAGTGGTGATCGTATTGGGGCTGATGTGCGTCTTGTTGAGGCATCAAGTTTATATATTGAAGAGTCTGCTTTGACAGGGGAGTCCGTACCTGTACAAAAGAAGGTAGAAGCATTGCAAGGGCAAGATGTTGCAATTGGGGATCAAAAAAATATGGCTTTTATGGGGACAATGATTACGCGAGGATCTGGTACAGGAGTCGTTGTAGCAACTGGTATGAATACAGCGATGGGGCAAATTGCAAATATGTTGCAAAATGCAGAGCAAATGGAAACACCACTGCAAAGAAGGTTAGAACAGCTCGGAAAAATATTAATTATTGTAGCTCTTATTTTGACAGCGCTCGTTGTATTGGCTGGTGTGTATCAAGGGAATGAAGTATATCATATGTTTTTAGCTGGCGTATCGCTAGCTGTTGCGGCTATTCCAGAAGGATTGCCAGCAATTGTTACAGTAGCTTTATCACTTGGTGTACAGCGTATGATAAAAAAGAGAGCAATTGTAAGGAAGTTACCGGCCGTAGAAACGTTAGGCTGCGCTTCTGTTATATGCTCTGATAAAACGGGAACAATGACGCAAAACAAAATGATGGTAACACATATGTGGTCAGGCGGAGAATTGTGGAAAGTGACAGGGCAAGGATATGAACCTAATGGCTCTTTTATGAAAGGTGAAAAAGAAGTGAATCCAGCTAAGACAAAATCACTTTATCAGCTACTTACATTTGGTTCACTATGTAACAATGCAAATATTATTCAAAAGAAAAAGGCGTACGTATTAGATGGAGATCCGACAGAGGGAGCGCTTGTAGCTGCAGCAATGAAAGCTGGGATAACACGTGAGGCATTAAAAGGGAAATTTGAAATTATTCGTGAATTCCCCTTTGATTCAACTCGAAAAATGATGAGTGTTATTGTACGAGATCGAGAGGGGAAAAAGTTTATTGTTACGAAAGGAGCACCGGATGTTCTTTTGCAACTGAGTCAAACAATCTTATGGGGGGATAAGCAGCAGCCGTTAAGTGAGCTATATAGAAAAGAAGTACAGGCGGCTATTCATAGCTTAGGTAGTCAAGCGCTTCGAACAATTGCAGTTGCGTTTAAACCTTTAAAAGTCACGGATTCTATTGAACATGAAAGAGACGTTGAAAAAGATTTTATGTTGGTTGGAATACAAGGTATGATTGACCCGCCAAGGCCAGAAGTGGCGCAGGCGGTAAAAGAGTGTAAAGAAGCTGGTATTCGAACAGTAATGATTACAGGTGATCATAAAGTGACAGCAATGGCGATTGCTGAACAATTAGGAGTTTTACCACCAGATGGACGCGTTGTTGAAGGAGTAGAACTCGCGAATATGGATGTGGAGGAATTAGAAAATGTTGTAGAAGATACGTATGTATTCGCTCGTGTATCACCTGAGCATAAATTGAAAATTGTTAAGGCACTGCAAAATCAAGGACATATAGTAGCGATGACAGGTGATGGAGTGAACGATGCTCCAGCGATAAAAACAGCGGATATTGGGATAGCGATGGGAATTACAGGGACAGATGTTGCGAAAGAAGCCTCTTCACTTGTTTTACTAGACGATAATTTTGCTACAATTAAATCAGCAATTAAAGAAGGAAGAAATATATATGAGAACATACGTAAGTTCATTCGCTACTTATTGGCGTCAAATGTTGGAGAAATTTTAGTTATGTTATTTGCGATGTTACTTGCATTACCACTGCCGATGGTTCCTATTCAAATTTTATGGGTGAACTTAGTTACTGATGGTTTACCAGCGATGGCATTAGGTTTGGATAAGGCTGAAGGAGATGTGATGAAGAGAACACCGCGTCACCCGAAAGAAGGGGTATTCGCTAGAGGGCTTGCGTGGAAAATAATAAGTCGAGGGTTTTTAATTGGAGCAGTGACGTTAGTGGCGTTTATTATTGCGTATAACCAACATCCAAATGAACTGAAATATGCACAAACTGTAGCGTTCGCGACGTTGGTACTTGCTCAGCTTATTCATGTATTTGATTGTCGTAGTGAGCATTCTGTCTTTCACCGTAATCCATTTGGGAACGTGTATTTAGTAGGGGCGGTTATTATTTCGTTACTACTCATGCTAGTGGTTATATATTATCCACCGTTACAACCAATCTTTAGCACAATGCCGATACAAGCAAGAGATTGGTTATTAATTGGAGGTTTATCATCAATTCCGACTTTCTTACTAGTAGGTTCTTTATTAACAGGGAAAAAGACTAAGAAGAAAAAGCCGATATTATATAAGAAGGGATTAAACTTGAAATAGTCAATGTTATGAAAATGTGATATAATTTACAGAAGGTAGTAGAGCCTTGTCTCTATTACCTTTTTCATTGAGTTATTTTATGGCTTGGATGTGATAAAAATGATTTCTAGTATGACAGGGTTTGGAAGATCGAAAGTAGAAAGTGATACTTTTCAAATTACAGTAGAAATGAAATCGGTGAACCACCGTTTTTTAGAGATGAGTATTCGACTTCCTAAGCAAATGATGGTATTTGAGGACAAAATTCGTAAAATAATTGCACAGCAAGTTCGACGTGGACGCATTGAAGTGTCTATTAGTATAGCGGGTGAAGGACTTGTTGAAAGAAAATTAAGTGTGAATTGGTCACTTCTTGAGCAGTACCAATCGATGATGGAAGATATAAAAGGGAAATTTCAATTACAAGATTCTATTACACTTCAGCAATTAATGGCAATGCCAGAAGTAACAGCAATTGAAGAAATAGAAAATGTAAATGAACATTTTGAGAACAGTTTATATGAGGCTGTTCGTCAAGCTGCTCATATGTTGAAAACGATGAGAGATGGCGAAGGAGAACGATTACATAAAGATATAGCGTATCGTTTACAAGAGATTAGCAATTGTGTAAATGCAATTATTCCACATGCACCAATTGTTACACAAAAATATCGTGAACGATTAGAAAATCGCTTAAAAGAATTACATAATCAAGATCTAGATGAACAAAGATTGCTAACAGAAGTCGCAATCTTTGCAGAGCGTTGTGATATTCATGAAGAGTTAGTTCGTTTGCAAAGTCATTTAGAGCAATTTCGTGAAACATTGCAGATTGAAGAGCCTGTTGGAAGGAAAATGGATTTCATCGTGCAAGAGATGCATAGAGAAATTAATACGATTGGTTCTAAGGCAAATGACTTAACAATTTCAAAATATGTTGTAGAAATGAAAAATAACCTTGAAAAAATTCGTGAACAAGTACAAAATATTGAGTAGCTTTCAAAAAATATATAAAGTTATACGTGGTGGAGAAATCGGATAGACTTACTAGGAGGCGCAAACTATGGCCATGCGGTTTTTAAATATTGGATACGGAAATATTGTATCTGCTCATCGAATTATTGCTATTGTAAGTCCGGAGTCAGCTCCTATTAAACGAACAGTACAGGAAGCACGCGAACATAATGCTTTGCTTGATGCTACGTATGGGAGAAAAACAAGGGCGGTTATTGTTATGGATGATGGGCATGTTGTATTAAGTCCAATTCAACCAGAGACGATTGCACATCGTTTGAATAATAAAGAAGATTTAAGTGAGGAAGGGTAGGTTTTACATATTTATGAGAAGTAGAAGAGGATTGCTCATCGTTCTTTCAGGGCCTTCTGGGGTTGGAAAAGGGACGGTTCGTAAAGAGCTGTTTAGCCATGAGGATACACGTTTTCAGTACTCTATTTCAGTAACGACACGTAAGCCGCGTGAAGGTGAAGTAGATGGTGTGGATTATTTCTTTAAAGAAAGAGAAGAATTCGAGGAAATGATTCGTAATGAAAAATTACTTGAGTGGGCTGAGTTCGTAGGTAATTATTACGGAACACCGATTGACTATGTTGAAAAAACATTACAAGAAGGAAAAGATGTATTCTTAGAAATTGAAGTGCAAGGAGCAATTCAAGTTAAGAAAGCTTTCCCAGAAGGTGTATTTATTTTCTTAGCACCTCCAAGTTTATCTGAACTAAAAAGCCGTATTGTCGGACGTGGTACAGAGACTGAAGATGTTATTGAAAATCGTTTAACTGTAGCGAAAGAAGAAATCGAGATGATGGACGCTTACGACTATGTAGTAGAAAACGATCAAGTTGAATTAGCTTGTGATAGAATTAAAGCAATTGTGGTTGGCGAACATTGCCGCCGCGAAAGGGTAGCAAAATATTATAAAGAAATGACGGAGGGTCTATAATTATGTTAAATCCATCAATTGACTCATTACTACAAAAAATCGATTCTAAGTACACATTAGTAACAGTAGCTGCAAAACGCGCGCGTGAAATGCAACTTGCTAATAACTGTGTTGTAGAAAAACCTGTTTCTCATAAATGTGTAGGTAAAGCATTAGAAGAAATCGATGCAGAAGCATTAAGCTACGTACCAAGTGAAGATAAAGTAGCTGAATAAGCCTTTGCCTTCGACAAAATAAAACATAGACTTTATAATTTTCTATGTAACGGTAACAACCTATTTACAAGTAGGTTGTTATTTTTTTACGAAAGGAATGAAATATTGGTACTGACGAGCTGAGAATTCTATTTCAGTATTATAAGTTTGAAAAAGAAAGAGGACGAGTCATATGCTAAAAGGGAAAAAGATACTTCTATGTGTAACAGGAGGCATTGCGGTTTTTAAAGCAGCTGCGTTAACGAGTAAATTGACACAATCTGGCGCGATTGTAAAAGTAATGATGAGTGAGTCGGCAATGAAGTTTGTTACGCCTCTTACATTCCAAGCGCTTTCTCGCCATGATGTATATACGGATACATTTGATGAGAAAGACTCAGCTGTTATTGCTCATATTGATTTAGCAGATTGGGCGGATGTTGTACTTGTCGCACCTGCTACTGCCAATTGTATTGGAAAGTTAGCTGGTGGTATTGCAGATGATATGATTACAACTACTTTGTTAGCTACTACAGCTCCGGTATGGATTGCGCCTGCTATGAATGTGCATATGTATGAAAATAAAATAGTTCAAAAAAATATGATGACATTGAAAACGCTAGGATATACATTTATTGAGCCTGGGGAAGGCTTTTTAGCATGTGGATATGTAGCGAAGGGACGACTAGAAGAACCTGAAGCAATTATTGCACGGTTAGAGGAAGCTTTCTCAGAACACAAACCATTGCAGGGAAAAAGAATATTAATAACTGCTGGCCCAACACGTGAAAAGGTTGATCCAGTTCGTTTTATGACAAATTTTTCTTCTGGAAAAATGGGGTATGCGATTGCGGAAGTGGCAGCGAATTTAGGCGCTGATGTTATACTCGTTTCAGGACCGACAGCATTAAATCCACCGTTACATGTAACGACAGTGCAAGTGGAATCTGCACAAGATATGTTAGAAGTGGTTCTTCAACATTATAAAAACGTAGACGTTGTCATTAAAACAGCAGCAGTTGCAGATTATCGTCCGAAATATGTTCATGAGAATAAAATGAAAAAGCAAAATGGTGATGCTGTCATTGAACTTGAAAGAACGGTGGATATTTTAAAAACGTTAGGTCAGAAAAAGGATAAACAGTTACTTATCGGTTTTGCTGCTGAAACGACAAATGTAGAGGAATATGCAACGAAAAAACTACGTGAGAAAAATGCAGATATGATTGTCGCGAATGATGTAAAAGCGCAAGGAGCTGGATTTGGCACGGATACGAATATTGTAACAATGTATAGAAAAGATGGAAAAGTTATTGAGTTGCCACTTTTAATGAAAAAAGAGGTAGCTCGTGAAATATTGAAGCAAATTGAAATGATGTTAGAAGATGATCGTTTATGAAATTTGCAAGTGTAATTGTTGATGTACCTGCTCGTCAGACAGATCGACCATTTGATTACATTATCCCTAAAAAATGGGAAGATATTGTACAGACAGGAATGCGTGTAGTAGTTCCGTTTGGCCCAAGAAAATTGCAAGGTTTTATTATTGGGATTAAAGATTCGGTGGATGTAGAAAGTAAGAAGTTAAAGACAATCCATGAAATATTAGATGTAACACCGGTTTTAAATGATGAATTATTAAAGCTTGGATATTGGCTTACAAGTGAAACGTTATGCTACATGATTTCAGCTTTTCAAGTGATGCTTCCAACTGCGATAAAAGCAACGTATAAAAAACGTCTACAACTTTGTAAACAGGAAGAAATAGCACCTGAAATACTATATTTATTTCAGGATAAAGAAGCAATTGATTTTGAAGTAATCGAGCAACAGCCACATTTATACCGAACTATTCAACAAGAAATTAAAAATGGTACGGTTGAAGTCGTTTATCAAGTGAAAGATAAAGTACAAAAGAAGAAGCAAAGAGTGGTTCAGCCGGAGTTGCCAGAAGATAAATTGGAATTAGCGGCATTTGAACTGAAAAGTAAAAAACAACAAGATGTACTTTATTATTTTGTGGAAAATTATAAAAGTGCACCGTTGAAAGTAATTACAGAAGAGTTACAAATAACAGATGCTCCAATAAAAGCACTTGTTAAAAAGGGATTCATTTCAGAAAAGTATGTGGAAGTATACCGAAATCCGTATGACGATGATGATTTTGAACAAACAAAACCATTTCCGCTTACGGAGGAACAAAAACAAGTTATTACACCGATTTTATCATCAATTACAAATGAAACTTATAATCCATTTTTACTATATGGTGTTACAGGAAGTGGAAAGACAGAAGTATATTTACAATCTATAGCAGCAGTGCTCAAGAAAGGAAAAGAAGCTATCGTTCTTGTTCCTGAAATTGCACTAACGCCCCAAATGGTGGATCGTTTTAAAGGTAGGTTTGGCTCACAAGTTGCAGTTCTTCATAGTGCGTTGTCTGTTGGAGAAAAGTATGACGAGTGGCGTAAGATTTTAAGAAAAGAAGTGAAAGTTGTAGTTGGTGCGCGTTCAGCTGTTTTTGCGCCTTTTGAGAATTTAGGGATTATTATTATTGATGAAGAGCATGAATCAAGTTACAAACAAGAAGATAATCCGAGGTATCATGCAAGAGATGTAGCTGTCTGGAGAGGACAATATCATAAATGTCCTATCGTTCTTGGTAGTGCGACACCAACACTTGAATCGTTTGCAAGGGCGAAAAAAGGTGTTTATGAACTATTAACAATGGAAAAACGTATGAATGAACAAGCTTTACCAACGGTAGAGATTGTTGACATGCGAGAAGAACTTCGTGACGGGAATCGATCAATGTTTTCTAAGGCGCTGCATGAAAAAATAGCAGATCGATTAGAAAAGAAAGAACAAATGGTACTCTTTTTAAATAGAAGAGGTCATTCTACATTTGTTATGTGCCGTGATTGTGGGTATGTTGTTCAATGTCCGCATTGTGATATTTCATTGACATATCATAAAATGAATCATCGTTTAAAATGTCATTATTGTAGTTACGAAGAGAATATGCCAACTGAGTGTCCAGCTTGTCAAAGTACATACATTCGTTTCTTTGGTACAGGTACACAAAAGGTAGAAGAAGAAATTACAAAACTATTTCCAGAGGCACGAGTCATTCGAATGGATGTAGATACGACAAGTCGAAAAGGAATGCATGAAAAATTATTAAAGGCGTTCGGGGAAGAAAAAGCAGATATATTACTCGGAACACAAATGATTGCTAAAGGATTAGATTTTCCGAAAGTAACGCTTGTTGGGGTGTTAACTGCAGATACGATGCTTCACTTACCTGATTTTCGGGCGAGTGAAAAGACATATCAGCTATTGACGCAAGTAAGTGGACGAGCGGGTAGACATGAATTGCCAGGGGAAGTTGTGATTCAAACGTATACGCCAGAACATTACAGTATAGAGTTAGCGAAGAACCAACAATATGATGTGTTTTTTGACCAAGAAATGCAAATGAGACGAACAAGACAATATCCCCCATATTACTATGTTGTACTCGTAACTGTATCTCATCCTGAATTATTAAAAGCGGTACAAGTGACGGAAAAAATTGCCTCGTATTTACGAACGCATTGCTCACAGCAAACAATGGTGCTAGGACCAGTTGCTTCAGCGATTCCAAGGATAAAAGATAGATATCGTTATCAATGCATGATAAAATACAAACGGGAACCAAACTTAAAGAACGTGCTCAAAATGGTAAATGAACATTATCAAGCAGAAATGCAAAAAGAGCTACAAATCTCAATTGATTTTAATCCAACAATGTTAATGTAGCGGAGGGAAATATGGCAGTTTTAGAAATAATAAAGCATCCAAATGAAGTGTTAGAAACACCATGCGAAAGAGTAATTAACTTTGATAAAAAGTTAGTGAAATTGTTGAAAGATATGCATGAAACAATGTTAATTGCGGACGGAGTCGGTTTAGCTGCGCCTCAAGTAGGTGTAAGCTTGCAAGTAGCGGTTGTTGATGTCGATGATGATACTGGGAAAATCGAGTTAATCAATCCATCAATATTAGAAAAACGTGGTGAACAAGTAGGTCCCGAAGGCTGTTTAAGCTTCCCGGGACTTTATGGTGAAGTAGAACGTGCCGATTATATTAAAGTAAGAGCACAAAATCGCCGTGGGAAAGTATTCTTATTAGAAGCGGAAGGATTTTTAGCGCGTGCAATTCAACATGAAATCGATCATTTACACGGTGTTTTATTTACATCGAAAGTGACAAGATATTATGAAGAAAACGAACTAGAATAGGTGTTAAAAGGAGCGGTTTTTAAATGATAAAAGTAGTGTTTATGGGAACACCGGACTTTTCAGTGCCGGTGCTTCGTCGTCTTATTGAAGATGGCTATGAGGTAGTAGGTGTTGTGACGCAACCTGATCGTCCAGTAGGTAGAAAAAAAGTATTAACACCTACACCTGTTAAAGTTGAAGCGGAAAAACATGGTATCCCTGTGTTACAGCCGTTAAAAATTCGTGAAAAAGATGAATATGAAAAAGTATTGGCATTAGAGCCAGATTTAATTGTAACAGCTGCATTTGGGCAGATTGTACCAAATGAAATTTTAGAAGCACCGAAGTATGGATGTATTAATGTTCACGCTTCTTTACTTCCTGAACTTCGTGGTGGTGCACCAATTCATTATGCAATTATGGAAGGTAAAGAAAAAACAGGTATTACAATTATGTATATGGTAGAAAAATTGGATGCTGGTGATATCTTAACGCAAGTGGAAGTTGAAATTGAAGAGCGTGAAACGACAGGCTCATTATTTGATAAATTAAGTGAAGCAGGAGCACACCTTCTATCTAAAACAGTACCTTTATTAATCCAAGGTAAGTTAGAACCGATTAAACAAAACGAAGAAGAAGTAACGTTTGCGTACAATATAAAACGTGAGCAAGAGAAAATTGATTGGACAAAAACAGGTGAAGAAGTATACAATCACATTCGCGGATTGAATCCATGGCCAGTTGCTTATACAACTTTAGCAGGACAAGTTGTTAAAGTATGGTGGGGAGAAAAAGTGCCTGTAACTGAACCGGCTGAAGCAGGTACGATTGTTGCAATCGAAGAAGATGGTTTTGTTGTAGCAACTAGTAATGAAACAGGTGTTAAAATTACTGAATTGCAACCTTCTGGTAAAAAGCGTATGAGTTGTTCACAATTTTTACGTGGAACAAAACCTGAAATTGGAACGAAGTTAGGAGAAAATGCATGAGACAAAATGTTCGTGAATTAGCTCTTGATGGTTTAATTCAAGTGGAAAAAAGTGGTGCATATAGCAACTTACTTTTAAATAATCTAATTGAAAAAAGTACAATTGATAGAAAAGATATTGGTTTATTAACTGAAATTGTATATGGAACGATTCAACGTCGTGACACATTAGATTATTATTTACAGCCTTTTTTAAAAAAGAAGGTTGAGGCGTGGGTAAGAGTATTGCTTCGCTTATCTTTATATCAAATGATTTATTTAGACCGAGTGCCAGAAAGAGCGGCTATTCATGAAGCGGTTGAGATTGCAAAGCGTCGCGGGCATAAAGGAATTGCTGGTATGGTGAACGGTGTATTACGTTCGATTCAGAGAGAAGGTGTACCTTCTGTAGATGAAATCAAGGATCCAGTAGAACGTCTTGCAATTGCGACGAGTCATCCAGTTTGGCTTGTACAAGAGTGGACTTCTGCATATGGCTTAGAAACTGCAGAGAAAATGTGCGAAGTAAACATGTTACCACCTGTACCAACAGCACGTGTGAATGTTGATAAGGTAACGGTAGAAGAAGCGATTGAGTTGTTGGCAAGTGAAGGTATAGAAGCAAAACGTGGTGACTTGTCAGATGATGCAATTCAGATTGAAAGAGGAAATGTAGCGCATACAGAAGCGTTTAAAAAAGGATTTCTTTCTATTCAAGATGAAAGTTCTATGCTTGTAGCACGCGCTTTAGAACCGAATACGGGAGATGCAGTTCTTGATAGTTGTGCTGCTCCAGGCGGAAAAACAGCGCATATCGCGGAACGATTAAAGGGAACTGGTAAGGTCATGTCCCTTGATTTACATGCACACAAAGTACGTTTAATTAAACAGCAAGCAGAGCGACTTGGTCTAGAAAATGTCGAAACAAAAGCGCTAGATGCTAGAAAAGTGCAAGAGCACTTTGCAAATGAAACGTTTGATAAAATATTGGTAGATGCACCGTGTTCTGGATTTGGTGTAATTAGACGTAAACCTGATATTAAGTTAGGAAAAGATAAAGGTGATAGTGAAAGATTATCGACGATTCAAATTGCAATACTAGAAAAAATAGCACCATTATTAAAACAAGGCGGTCGTCTTGTTTATAGTACGTGCACAATTGAGAAAATAGAAAATGAACAAGTAATAGAGAAATTTTTACAAGAACATCCTGAATTTGAATGGGATACTACGCTTAAAGAGCGTATGCCAGAAAAATTAACTCCGTATATTGATGAAGGTCAAGTACAAATTTTACCGCATTATTTTGCGACGGATGGCTTTTATATTGCTTGTTTAAGGAAGAAGGTGTAGCATCATGGAAACGACTGTAAGAAAACAAAAGAAAAATTTAGAAACGAAGAAACCATCAATTTACTCTTTACAACTTCATGAAATGCAAGATTGGTTAAAGGAACAAGGAGAACCGAAGTTCCGTGCTGGACAAATTTTTGATTGGTTATATAAAAAACGTGTAAAAAATTATGAGGATATGTCAAACCTTTCTAAAGGATTGCGTGATAAATTGTCGAATTCCTTTGATATTACTACTTTAAACACGTTAGTAAAACAAACGTCTTCGGATGGAACAATTAAATTCTTATTCCAATTATATGACGGATATTCTATTGAAACGGTATTAATGCGACACGAATATGGAAATTCCATTTGTGTAACAACGCAAGTTGGTTGTCGTATTGGGTGTACGTTCTGTGCTTCGACACTTGGTGGATTAAAGCGAAACCTAGAAGCTGGAGAAATCGTAGCGCAAGTAGTAGAAGTTCAGCGCGCGCTTGATGAAACAGAAGAACGTGTAAGTTCTCTTGTTGTTATGGGGATTGGAGAACCATTTGATAACTATGATAATTTAATGGGATTCTTACGCATCATTAACCATGAAAAAGGACTTCATATTGGTGCGAGACATATGACTGTTTCGACGAGTGGAATTATCCCGAAAATTTATAAGTTTGCTGAAGAAGATCTACAAATTAATTTTGCGATTTCATTGCATGCTCCAAACTCAGAATTACGTTCAAAATTAATGCCGATTAACCGTGCTTATAAATTACCAGATTTAATGGAAGCTATTAAATACTATGTAAATAGAACAGGGCGTCGTATTACTTTTGAATATGGATTATTTGGAGGAGAAAATGACCAAGTAGAGCATGCTGAAGAGCTTGCTGCGCTCTTAAAAGGTGTAAAATGTCATGTGAACTTGATTCCGGTAAACTACGTACCTGAACGTGATTATGTACGTACGCCACGTGAACAAATTTTCTTGTTCGAGAAAACGTTAAAAGATCGTGGAGTGAATGTAACGATTCGCCGTGAACAAGGTCATGATATTGATGCAGCCTGCGGTCAGTTGCGTGCGAAGGAGCGCAAAGAAGAGACGAGGTGACGAGATGAAAGCCGTATTTCTATCGGATAAAGGAAAAGTTCGTCAACATAATGAAGATAGTGCAGGAGTTTTTCACAATTTAGATGGAAATGTATTAGCGGTAGTAGCAGATGGAATGGGAGGTCATCGAGCTGGTGATGTAGCTAGCTCGATGGCCATTCAATTATTCCATGATTATTGGAAGCAAACACATAATATGAATGAGCCGAAAAAAGTAGAACAATGGTTACATACTAGTGTTGGGATTATTAATGAGCGTATATATGAATACGCTCAGCAAAATGCAGAATGTAATGGTATGGGAACAACGCTTATAATAGCTGTTTGTACACCAAGCTTTGTGACAATAGGGCATATAGGAGATAGTCGTTGCTATATGGTATCAGAAGGAGAAATGACGCTAGTAACGGAAGATCATTCACTTGTAAATGAGCTTGTGAAACATGGTGAAATTTCAAAGGAAGACGCAGAGTATCATCCGAAAAAGAATGTGTTATTAAGAGCATTAGGAACAGAAGAAAAAGTTGGGTTAGATGTTAAAACGTTGGTGGTTGAGGAAGATGATCAATTACTTCTTTGCTCTGATGGGTTATCAAACAAAGTTTCTATTGATGATATGCGACAAATTTTACAGTTAAATGAACAGCTTGAAGGTAAAGGGCAGTGTCTCATTCAATTGGCAAATGATCGCGGTGGAGAAGATAATATCACACTTGTTCTTATTGATTATGCGGGTTCGACAAACGAAAGTAGGTGAAGTGCAACGTGCTGATTGGAAAACGCTTAAATGACCGTTATAAGCTGCTGAAAATGATTGGTGGTGGCGGAATGGCCAATGTATATTTAGCTCATGATGATATACTTGGCCGAGATGTAGCGGTAAAAATATTAAGACTCGACTACTCAAATAACGAAGAGTTTATTAAACGTTTCCATCGAGAAGCGCAGTCTGTTACAACGTTGTCGCATCCAAATATTGTGAATATGTATGATGTCGGAGAAGAAGATGGTATATACTATCTTGTCATGGAATATGTACCAGGGCAAACATTGAAGCAATACATAATTGAGCGAGGGATGTTACCTATAGGAGAAGCTCTTGATATTATGGAGCAGTTAACATCCGCTATGGCACATGCCCATCATTTTGAAATTGTGCATCGTGATATAAAGCCGCACAATATTTTAATTCGAGCTGATGGAATAATAAAAGTAACAGATTTTGGAATTGCGACAGCTACAAGTGCAACAACAATTACACATACAAATTCAGTGCTCGGTTCAGTCCATTATTTATCACCAGAACAGGCACGTGGCGGGATAGCAAATAAACAATCAGATATCTATTCTCTTGGAATAGTTATGTTTGAATTGTTAACAGGAAGACAACCGTTTTCTGGCGAATCTGCTGTTGCTATAGCTTTAAAACATTTACAAAGTGAAATCCCATCACCAAAAAGATGGAATGAAAATATTCCGCAAAGTGTTGAAAATATTATATTAAAGGCAACTGCAAAAGATCCGTTTCACCGATATCAATCTGCCAATGCGATGAAGCGAGATATTGAAACTGCGCTATATCCAGAGAGGATAAATGAGCAACCATTTTACATACCGGAAGATATGGAAGCGACGAAAGCGATTCCGATTATTCAACAAGAACAATTATTTGAAAATGTAAGTGATGAAACGATTGTTTTAAAAGGGAGTAAGGTGGAAGAACCGATAAGAGCAGAAGCAGCTGAGTTAGATAAGAAGAAAAAACGGAGTAACAAGTGGCTTAAAGTTTTAATTTCAACATTTTTATTTTTAGCAATAGGAATAACATTAGCACTTACGGTTATTCCAGGATTATTTATTCCGAAAGATGTGAAAGTTCCTGATGTGGCTGGTATGAAATACACGACAGCTGTAAATACATTAGTAGAAAAGGGCTTTGAGGTGACGGAGCCTAATATTGTATATACAGATGATGTTGAAGTTGGGGATGTAATAAAAACGGACCCTGTAGCAGGAAGAGTCGTAAAAGAAAACGCTAAAATTACTATCTATCAATCAGGTGGAAAAAAGAAAAGTAAGATGGCAAATTTCACAGGTCAAAACTTTGAGAGTGTAAAAGCTGAGTTAGAAGAAAAATATAAACAAGTTACGGTAAATTATATTGAAAATGATAAGCCGAAAGGTGAAATTGTAGAACAAATTCCGACGCCTGATCAGATGGTTATAGAAGCGGAGCAAGAACTGAAAATCTGGGTAAGTAAAGGGCCTTATCAAATTAGACCAGGTGACTTTTCGGGGTGGACTGAAAATAGTGTAACTGGTTATTTGAATGAGAGAAAACTAACGTCAGATATAAAACGAGAGTATTCAGATACAGTCGAAAAAGGACTTGTAATTTCGCAATTTCCAAAACCAGGTACACCATTAAAAGAGGGAGATAAAGTAACTATTATTATCTCTGATGGTCAAAAGCCTAAAGTGACTAAAACGGTAAAAGTGGACAATATCTCTATCCCATATGAGCCTGCTGTAACAGGTGAAAAAAAGCCGCAAACAATAGAAATTTATAAAGAAGACATGCAGCAAAAAATGGATAGACCGGTTGAAACGAGAACAATTACTGAATCAGCGACTATTTCTTTAGAATTTGTAATTCAAGAAGGTTCAAAGGGACACTATAAAATTGTACGGGATGGAGTAACGATTATTGATAAAGAAGTACCATATCCAACTCAATAATAGTGAAAGTCTACTTATTATTATTGCCTGTTATGCTGTCTACAAAGTGGACGGTATAGCAGGCAAAAATATATGATTCAAAAAGCTAGTAAAGTGATGCAGCTGTAAATATTTTTTTGCATTTAATGGGAAATTCAATGTATATTAGCGAAAGTATATATGGTAGGTTTTGAAATCGTTATTTGGAAAATTTAAATCCATTCATTTTTAAATTCAGCATCACCTTATACAAAAAAGGAGAATTCTATGCCAGAAGGAAAAATTATAAAAGCTTTAAGTGGGTTTTATTACGTGCAGCATGAAGAAGGGGTTACGCAATGTCGTGGGCGAGGTGTATTTAGAAAAAATAAAATTACACCACTTGTAGGAGACCAAGTTGTTTTTCAGGCAGATAATCCAACTGAAGGTTATGTGCTTGAAGTGTTTGATCGAAAAAATGAACTTGTTAGACCTCCTATTGCTAATGTCGATCAAGCGATCCTTGTGTTCTCTGCAGTAGAACCAGATTTTAATCCTGGACTGTTAGATCGATTTTTAGTGCTGATTGAATATCATAACATTAAGCCAATTATTTGTATTAGCAAGATGGATTTAGTAGATGAAAAGATGAAAGCAACTGTTGAAGCTTATGCGAATGATTATCGTGAGATGGGTTATGATGTTTTATTTACTTCTATTAATACGTCAGAAAGTATTGATATATTAAAACCATACTTAGAAAATTGTGTTTCTGTCGTTGCGGGTCAATCTGGTGTTGGGAAATCTTCAATGCTTAATGTGCTACGTCCAGAATTAGAGCTGAAAACAAATGATATTTCCTCCCATTTAGGACGCGGGAAGCATACGACAAGACACGTAGAATTAATTGCAATTGGGAGTGGACTTGTAGCAGATACACCGGGTTTTAGTTCACTAGATTTCATTGATATAGAAGTAGAAGATCTTACATATTGTTTTCCAGAGTTGAAAGAAGCGAGCCAATACTGTAAATTTAGAGGGTGTACACATCTTTCTGAACCGAAATGTGCGGTGAAAGCTGCGGTTGAAGAAGGGAAGATTACAGAATATCGCTATAAGAACTATAAACAATTCGTAGAAGAAATTAGAGAGAGAAAGCCGAGGTATTAGTTATGATTAAAATTGCACCATCGATTTTATCAGCAGATTTTTCAAAATTAGGGGAAGAGATTAAAGATGTAGAAAAGGGCGGAGCGGATTACATTCACGTTGACGTAATGGATGGACATTTCGTACCAAATATTACGATTGGACCGTTAATTGTAGAAGCAATCCGTCCGATTACATCATTACCATTAGATGTACATTTAATGATTGAAAATCCTGATAACTATATCCCGACTTTTGCACAAGCGGGAGCGGATATTATTACTGTTCACGTAGAGGCGTGTCCGCATCTACATCGTACAATTCAGTTAATTAAATCTCATGGTATTAAAGCGGGCGTTGTATTAAATCCACATACGCCAGTTTCAGTGATTGAGCATGTATTAGAAGATATAGATATGGTATTACTTATGACAGTAAACCCTGGATTTGGTGGACAGAAGTTTATCCATTCTGTATTACCGAAAATTAAACAAGTTGCAGACATGGTGAAAGAGCGCAATCTAGAAGTGGAAATTGAAGTTGATGGTGGTGTAAATGCTGAAACAGCAAGACTTTGTGTGGAAGCAGGAGCAAATGTACTTGTAGCTGGGTCAGCAGTATACAATCAAAAAGACCGCGGTGAAGCAATTCGCGTAATTCGTGGGTAGTGATGAACTTTTATCCTAGTAAGGCATTTATAGGATAGGATAAAAATATGTAAAAAGGCAATCTACCGAATGGCAGATTGCCTTTTTACAATGGAAGGAGAAGAAAAAATGATTATTCATATTTTGGCAGGAGGACCTTCGGAATATTGCGCAGATTTTGCTCGATACGAGAATGAGGAAGTAGTGTGGGCAGCGGTTGATAGGGGAGTATACCGTCTATTAAAGAAAGGAATTATCCCGGCTGTTGCGTTTGGAGATTACGATTCAGTTACTGAAGAAGAATTAGTATGGATGGGACAGCAAACGAACGAATTACATATTGTTCCGCGGGAAAAAGATCAAACGGATTTAGAAATTGCAATCAACTGGGCATTAGAACAGAAGCCGGCACTAATTCGTATTTTTGGTGCTACTGGTGGAAGGCTTGATCACGGTTTGGCAAATATACAGATGCTTTTAAAAGGGTTAGAAGTAGAGATAGAAATGTGTATTGTGGACAATAAAAATGAAATAACAGTTAAAAAAATGGGTACACATATAATTGAAGAAAATAAAAATTTTCCTTATGTATCTTTTGTACCAGTTACTGAAATAGTGGAAGGGATTACATTGTTTGGTTTTAAGTACCCTCTTACTAATAAAACAATAGAGTGGGGATCAACACTTTGTATTAGTAACGAACTCGTTGAGGAAAAAGGTACTTTTTCATTTACTTCTGGCATATTAATGTTGATAAGAAGCACTGATTGAAGAAACAATTTTGCTCCTTACATCATATAGTGACCAAGTGGAGTAATGGGGATTAGGAGGGAAACCATGAGATTTTATACAATTAAGTTACCTAAATTTCTTGGTGGAATAGTTCGTGCAATGTTAAATACCTTCAAAAAAGATTAAAAAAAGCACCTATCACCGGTGCTTTTTCCATTGTTATAGTAAAAAAAGAGCCTATCGGCTCTTTTTTTTATTATTAAACACGTTCGATTTTGCCAGATTTTAATGCTCTAGCAGAAACGTAAACACGTTGAACTTTTCCGTCGATGCGTACGCGAACTTTTTGAAGGTTAGCGCCCCACTTACGTTTTGTAGCGTTCATTGCGTGAGAACGAGAGTTACCAGAACGAGCTTTTCTTCCAGTAATAGCACAAACACGAGCCATTTATATTTCCCTCCCTTGATACCTTACCATACGTAATTTTTCAATGTTAGTCTTTTATGCGATGCTAAAAACACTACTATAATTTAACACAACTAAAAAGAGAATGCAACACCGTAGAAAAAAGAAATCAAGAAAATTTACTTGACACTATATGTCAATGAAGAAAAGTTGAAATCCATAAAAATTGCTTGACATATTATAGTGGTACATGTTGTATAATAACAATGGACTATTTTGCTCATCATAAAAAAGTGTAATTTAAAACATAAAATATGAGAGTGAAAAGAAAGAACGATGGAATTTTCTTTAAAAAGATTATATGATAGTAACTAAAGTAGTCTAGCTCACTTTCACCATTTATGAAGGGGGAAACGAGATGTCAATTGAAATTAAAACGAAGTACGGTCAAATTGATATTAGTACAGATGTAATTGCAACAATTGCTGGAGGTGCCGCGGTAGATTGCTACGGTATCGTAGGTATGGCATCAAAAAATCAGTTAAAAGATGGATTAACAGACATTTTACGAAAAGAAAACTTCACTAGAGGTGTTATTGTTCGTAAAGATGAAGATGAAGTACATATTGATATGTATATTATTGTGAGCTATGGTACGAAAATTTCAGAAGTGGCACATAATGTGCAGACGAAAGTGAAATATACATTAGATCAAACTGTAGGACTAGCAGTAGATTCTGTAAACATCTACGTACAAGGAGTTAAAGTAATAAACTTGTAATGTGCATTAAGGAGGAAAATCTGTGTCAATTCAAAAAATTGATGGAAAACGTTTATCACAAATGATCATGCAAGGAGCGAATAATTTAACAAACAATGTTCAGCTTGTTGATGCATTAAACGTATTTCCAGTTCCAGATGGCGATACCGGTACAAACATGAACTTATCTATGACTTCAGGTGCGCGTGAAGTGAAAGCAAACTCTTCACAGCATGCTGGTAAAGTCGGCGTAAGTTTAGCCAAAGGATTATTAATGGGAGCTCGTGGTAACTCTGGAGTTATTTTATCTCAGTTGTTCCGTGGTTTCTCTAAATCCATTGAACAAAAAGAAGAATTAACAACAGTTGATTTTGCTGCAGCACTAGAAGCTGGAGTAGAGGCGGCTTATAAAGCGGTTATGAAACCGATTGAAGGAACGATTTTAACGGTTGCAAGAGAAACGGGTAAATATGCAGTAACAGTTGCGAAAAAACAGCGCGACTTTGTTTTGTTTATGGAAGACGTTGTGAAAGAAGCAAACGCATCGTTAAATCGTACGCCAGATTTATTACCTGTATTAAAACAAGTTGGCGTTGTAGATAGCGGTGGTAAAGGTCTTGTAGTGGTATACGAAGGATTTTTAGCTGACTTAAAAGGAGAAACGATTTCTTCTGATGCACCGACGCAACCATCTATGAATGAAATGGTACGCGCAGAACATCACCGTAGTGTACAAAGCCAATTGAGTACAGAAGATATTAAGTATGGATATTGTACGGAATTCATGGTGAAATTAGAGGCTGAAAAGGTGAAAGAGCATAATTTCTCTGAACAAAAATTCCGTGAAGATATTAGTGTATATGGTGATTCTCTACTAGTTGTGTCTGATGATGAAATTGTAAAAGTTCATATCCATGCAGAACATCCTGGAGACGCTATGAACTACGGGCAAAAATACGGTAGTTTAATTAAGATTAAAGTAGAAAATATGCGTGAACAGCATACTGCTTTATTAGATGAACCTACTATGGTTCCTGAACAACCAGCTCAATCGAAAGAAAAACAACCATATGGTATCGTAACTGTAGCTATGGGGTCTGGTATTAAAACTTTATTTGAGAGCATCGGCGCAACGAAAGTTATCGAAGGTGGTCAAACGATGAATCCAAGTACGGAGGATATCGTGAAGGCAATTGAAGAAGCAAATGCTGAAAAAATCATTATTTTACCGAATAACGGAAATATTGTAATGGCAGCAGAACAAGCGGCATCAGTTGTAGATCAAGAAGTTATTGTTGTTCGTTCGAAAACAGTTCCTCAAGGTATGGCAGCAATGTTAGCATTTAACCCAGTTGGAACGTTAGAAGAGAATGAAGAAAACATGCAAGAAGCTTTATCTCATGTGAAAACAGGTCAAATTACGTATGCTGTACGTGATACGGAAATTGATGGTGTAGCAATTCAAAAAGATGATTTCATGTGTATTGCAGATGGGAAAATTGTATCTACAAATGCTGAAAAAGTAGGAGCTGCGAAGCAATTGCTAGAAGCGCTTATTGATGAAGATTCTGAAATCGTAACGATTCTACAAGGTGAAGATGCAACTGACGAAGAAGTAGCGGAGTTAGTTGAATTTGTAGAAGAGAAATTTGAAGATGCAGAAGTAGAAGTGCATGCTGGAAACCAACCAGTGTATTCTTTCATCTTCTCTGTAGAATAAGATAAGATTCGTTTTGAAAATAAATGGATTACTTACTTGCTAATGGATAAGAAGTAGTAATATGAAGTTTATTACTAGTTTTTATTCAAAAGGCTAGCATATTGAAGAGAGAAAAGAGCCTTGCTGCTAATAGTGAGGCTCTTTTTTACTTGTTTTATATAAGGGATTTGAGTAGTTTCTCTTAGAATGCCTATGATAGAATATATAAGGTGAAAGAGAGCGATTACAGATGCTAATTGGTACTCAAATAAAATGCAATAAAGAAAATAATGTGACGGGGTGTGAGAATCTTGAATGATGTTGTACAAGTTCCTGTTACGGATGTAAAGGGGATAGGAGGAGAAACATCTGAGTTACTACATGAGATGGGTATTTATACAGTTTCTCATCTATTAGAACATTTTCCGTACCGTTATGAAGATTATGCGATGAAAGATCTTGCTGAAGTAAAGCATGATGAACGTGTAACGGTTGAAGGGAAGATTCATAGTGCTCCTTTGCTGCAATATTATGGTAAGAAGAAATCGCGTTTAACAGTTCGTGTTCTCGTTGGTCGTTATTTAATTACGGCGGTATGTTTTAATAGGCCTTACTATAAGCAAAAATTAAAGTTAGATGAAACGGTAACGATTACTGGTAAATGGGATCAACATCGTCAAACAATTGCTGTATCAGAACTTCATTTTGGGCCGGTTGTACGTCAACAAGAAGTGGAACCTGTTTATTCAGTAAAGGGGAAACTTACAGTAAAACAGATGCGTCGTTTTATTGCTCAAGCGTTAAAGGAATATGGAGATTCTATAGTCGAAGTGTTACCGGATGGTTTGTTAGGGCGATATAAATTATTACCAAGATATGAAGCGCTTAGGGCATTGCATTTTCCGGTAGGACAGGAAGATTTGAAGCAAGCGCGTCGCCGTTTTGTATATGAAGAATTTTTCTTATTTCAGCTGAAAATGCAAACGCTCCGGAAAATGGAGAGGGAAAATTCAAAAGGGACGAAGAAAGAGATTCCGTCAGTAGAATTACAAGAATTTATCGATGCACTGCCGTTTCCATTAACGGGTGCGCAGCGCCGAGTTGTAGATGAAATTTTGAAAGATATGACATCTCCTTATCGGATGAACCGACTATTGCAAGGTGACGTTGGTTCTGGGAAAACAGTTGTTGCTGCGATTAGCCTTTATGCATCGAAATTAGCTCATTATCAAGGTGCTTTAATGGTTCCTACAGAAATTTTAGCTGAGCAACATTATCAGTCGCTTGCTGAAACGTTTTCGCATTTTGGTATGAAGGTGGAACTGTTAACAAGTTCTGTTAAAGGTGCGAGACGTCGAGAAATTTTAGCGAAGTTAGAACAAGGAGAAATAGATATTCTTGTTGGAACGCATGCCTTAATTCAAGATGAAGTTATATTTCATAGATTGGGTCTCGTTATTACAGATGAACAGCATCGATTTGGTGTAGCGCAGCGCCGAGTTTTACGGGAGAAAGGTGAAAGTCCAGATGTATTATTTATGACAGCGACACCAATTCCGCGTACGCTTGCAATTACTGCATTTGGAGAGATGGATGTTTCGATAATCGATGAGATGCCAGCAGGTAGAAAGGTGATTGAAACATATTGGGCAAAACATGATATGTTAGATCGCGTTCTCGGTTTTGTTGAAAAGGAGATAAAAAAAGGAAGACAGGCATACGTTATTTGTCCTCTAATTGAAGAATCTGAGAAACTTGATGTGCAAAATGCTATCGACTTACATAGTATGCTGACGCATCATTACCAAGGGAAATGCCAAGTTGGATTGATGCATGGGAGATTATCGTCTCAGGAAAAAGAAGAGATAATGGGACAGTTTAGTGAAAATAAAGTGCAAATTCTTGTATCGACAACAGTTGTTGAAGTAGGTGTGAACGTACCGAATGCGACTGTAATGGTTATTTATGATGCAGAACGTTTCGGTTTATCGCAGCTTCATCAGCTTAGAGGGCGTGTCGGCCGTGGTAGTGAACAATCATATTGTTTATTAATAGCAGACCCTAAATCAGAAACAGGGAAAGAAAGAATGCGCATAATGACTGAAACAAATGATGGATTTGTATTGTCAGAAAAAGATTTAGAATTACGAGGTCCTGGAGATTTCTTTGGGAGTAAGCAAAGTGGCTTACCAGAATTTAAGGTTGCTGACATGGTACATGATTATCGAGCGTTAGAAACAGCAAGGCAAGATGCGGCGATACTAGTAGATTCAGAAGCGTTTTGGCACAATGATCAGTACGCTGCCTTGCGTACGTATCTTGATGGGACAGGTGTGTTCCAAGGAGAGAAGCTCGATTAAAGGGAGTCAACAAAAGTTTTTGTTGCATTCTACTTTTAATGATTATATACTACTGTTAGTACCTAGTCATAAAAATGGATGGTGCGGTATGAAAAAAAGAAGAAGTAAAAAAGAAAGACAAGAGTTATTACAACAAACAATCGAATCAAATCCTTTTATTACGGATGAAGATTTAGCGGAAAAATTTCAAGTGAGTATACAGACAGTACGACTTGATCGTATGGAATTGTCTATTCCTGAATTAAGAGAGAGAATTAAACATGTAGCTACAAAGCAACATGAAGAAGATGTGAAATCTTTACCGTTAGAAGAGGTTGTTGGAGAAATTATTGATATTGAATTAGATAGACATGCAATCTCTATCTTTGAAGTAAAGGTAGAACATGTATTTAAAAGAAATCAAATTGCCCGTGGGCATCATCTGTTTGCGCAAGCAAACTCACTAGCTGTTGCGGTTATTGATGAAGAATTAGCTTTAACTGCAAAGTCTACCATTCGATACATTCGCCCTGTAAAATTAGGAGAGCGTGTTGTTGCAAAAGCGCGCGTTGAAGATGTAGAGAATGATAAGGGACGGACGGTTGTCAAAGTGCGTAGCTTCGTTGGAGAAGAACTTGTTTTTACAGGCACTTTTGAAATGTATCGATCTAGTAATTATAGTGAGGAAGGTAACAACTTATGAAAATCGCAATAGATGCAATGGGCGGAGATCACGCTCCAAAGGCTGTAGTATTAGGGGCAATGAAAGCTATTAAGGAATATTCTGATTTACATATTACGTTAGTAGGGAAAGAAGAGGAAATTCGTCAATACTTAACGAGTGATGAACGAATTACTATTCTTCATACAGACGAAAAAATAGAATCAACGGAGGAACCAGTAAGAGCGGTTCGTCGAAAAAAACAAGCTTCAATGGTGCTTGCGGCACAACAAGTAAAGGATGGAGAAGCAGACGCTTGTATATCCGCAGGTAGTACAGGAGCTTTAATGGCAGCTGGATTATTTGTTGTCGGTCGTATGGAAGGAATTGAGCGACCAGCTTTATCGCCTACAATGCCGACTGTAGATGGAAAAGGTTTTGTTATGTTAGATGTTGGAGCAAATGTTGATGCAAAACCAATTCATTTATATCAATATGCAGTAATGGGATCTGTTTATGCTGAGAAGGTAAGAGGAATTGAAAATCCTCGTGTTGGACTATTAAACGTTGGAACAGAGGATGGAAAAGGAAACGAGCTTTCAAAGCAAGTATTTGCAATGCTTAAAGATGCGCCAATTAATTTCGTTGGGAACGTTGAATCGAGAGATTTATTGCAAGGTGTAGCAGATGTTGTTGTATGTGATGGTTTTACAGGGAATGTAGCGTTGAAATCATTAGAAGGAACAGCACTTGCGCTATTCTCTATGTTGAAAGAACAACTAATGAGTTCGTTTACGAGCAAATTAGCAGCGGCGGTATTAAAGCCAAAACTTATGGTATTAAAAGATAAAATGGATTATTCGGAGTATGGGGGAGCTGCATTATTTGGATTGAAAGCACCTGTCATTAAGGCTCACGGTTCTTCTAATGACCAGTCGATATTTAGTGCGATTCGTCAAACGAGAGAAATGGTAGCGAAAGAAGTAATTCCTACAATTTCAAGCGTAATGGAGAAAGAGTCACTCCAATAAGAGGAGGATTTGAAATGGGAAAAATAGCATTTCTTTTTCCGGGCCAAGGTTCACAGGCAGTTGGAATGGGTAAACAATTAGCAGAGAATAATAAAGAGGTTGCAAAAGTGTTTGCAAAAGCAGATGAGGTGTTACAAGAGTCACTTTCAGAAGTGATTTTTGAAGGCCCGCAGGAAAAGCTTACATTAACAACAAATGCGCAGCCTGCATTATTAACAACGAGTTTTGCTATTTTGACAGCTTTGAAAGAGTATGACATTACACCTGACTTTGTCGCTGGTCATAGTTTAGGTGAATATAGCGCTCTTGTAGCAGCTGGTGCATTAACTTTTGAAGATGCGGTATATGCTGTAAGGAAACGCGGGGAATATATGGAAGAAGCTGTTCCGGGCGGGGAAGGTGCAATGGCAGCTATATTAGGTGCTGACCCACATATGCTGAAACAAGTTACAGAAGAAGTAACAAGTGAAGGATATGCAGTGCAAATCGCTAATATGAATAGTACGAAGCAAATTGTAATTTCTGGAACGAAGCAAGGCGTAGAGGTTGCTTCTCAAAGAGCGAAAGAAAATGGTGCAAAGAGAGCAATTCCACTAAAAGTAAGTGGGCCATTCCATTCTTCACTTATGAAGCCGGCAGCTGAGAAGTTCCAAAGTGTTTTAAATGAAATTACAATTCATGATACGAATATTCCTGTTATTGCAAATGTTACGGCGGATGTTATTACGCGTGGTGCCGACATTCAAGAAAAGTTAATCGAACAGCTTTATTCGCCTGTATTATGGTACCCGTCTATTGAATGTATGGTGAAGCAGGGAGTAGATACATTTATTGAAATTGGGCCTGGAAAAGTACTTGCTGGACTTATGAAGTCAATTGATTCATCAGTGAAAGCATATGCGATATACGATGAAGAGACATTAAAAGATACCATTTCAAATTTGAGAGGAGAAAACTGATGTTAAAAGGGAAGGTAGCATTAGTAACTGGCGCTTCACGTGGAATTGGTCGCGCGATTGCGATCGATTTAGCGAAACAAGGGGCAAATGTAGTAGTAAATTATGCAGGTAATGAACAAAAAGCAAATGAAGTAGTAGATGAAATTAAGAAATTAGGTTCTGATGCAATTGCGGTAAAAGCAGATGTTGCAAATGCTGATGATGTTACAAATATGGTGAAACAAACAGTAGATACATTTGGACAAGTTGATATTCTTGTAAATAATGCTGGTGTAACAAAAGATAATTTATTAATGCGTATGAAAGAAGAAGAATGGGATACAGTTATTAATACAAACTTAAAAGGTGTATTCTTATGTACAAAAGCAGTATCTCGTTATATGATGCGTCAACGTCACGGTAGAATTATAAATATCGCTTCTGTTGTGGGTGTTATAGGAAACCCAGGGCAAGCTAATTATGTTGCTGCTAAAGCGGGTGTTATTGGATTAACAAAAACATCTGCAAAAGAGTTAGCAAGTCGAAATATTACTGTGAATGCAATTGCGCCAGGCTTTATTGCGACTGATATGACGGATGTACTAGATGAGAATATTAAAGCCGAAATGTTAAAAGTTATTCCAGCTGCTCAATTTGGTGAAGCGCAAGATATCGCGAATGCTGTAACGTTTTTTGCTTCTGATCAAAGCAAATATGTTACAGGTCAAACGTTAAATGTTGATGGCGGTATGGTAATGTAATAAAAGAATCGATTTCACCTAGTTTTTTTGGTCAATATTTAATATAATATTTGAGGGGAGGTGAATGGAATGGCAGATGTTTTAGAGCGCGTAACAAAAATCATCGTTGATCGTTTAGGAGTAGAAGAGACTGAGGTAGTACCAGCTGCAAGCTTCAAGGAAGATTTAGGAGCAGACTCCCTAGATGTAGTAGAACTTGTAATGCAATTAGAAGATGAATTCGAAATGGAAATTTCTGATGAAGATGCTGAAAAGATTGCTACTGTTGGCGATGCTGTGACTTACATAGAGAGTCATCTATAATGCTTAAGTGAAGTCCCGTTTTTTAGCGGGGCTTTCTGGCTTATATCTGGAGGGACCTATGCCGTACCGAAAATATAGAGAAAAAAAATACGAAACAAAATATCGTGAAGCATTTAAAGTGTTTCAAGAAAAGATAGGTATTACGTTTACAGATGAAAAATTATTGATTCAAGCATTTACGCATTCATCGTATGTGAATGAGCATCGAAAAAAACCGCATGAAGATAATGAGCGTCTTGAATTTCTTGGAGATGCAGTATTGGAACTGACTGTATCACAGTATCTGTTTCAAAAATATCCGACAATGAGCGAAGGAGAGTTAACAAAACTACGTGCAGCTATTGTATGTGAGCCATCTCTTGTTCGTTTTGCGAACGAATTGTCATTTGGCAGCCTCGTTTTATTAGGAAAAGGTGAAGAAATGACAGGTGGACGTGAACGACCAGCTTTATTAGCGGATGTCTTTGAAGCGTTTATTGGTGCCCTTTATCTTGATCAAGGGCTAGAAACAGTTTGGGAATTCTTAAAAGAAATTGTATATCCGAAAATTAATGAGGGTGCTTTTTCTCATGTGATGGATTATAAGAGTCAGTTGCAAGAATTGATTCAGCGTGATGGCAGTGGCAATGTTGAGTATCAAATTTTGCAAGAAAAAGGACCAGCTCACAATCGAGAATTTGTGTCACGTGTTACGTTAAATAACGTAGCTTTAGGTCTTGGTAGTGGTAAGTCGAAAAAAGAAGCAGAGCAACAAGCTGCTGCAGAAGCATTGAAAAAATTAAAAGAACAACTATAAGGAATCCCCCTTTGAATGAGGGGGATTCCTTATGCATAGAATGAAACTTTCTTTTTGTTTATAAAGAAAAAGAAGGTAAATCCGTATAATACTTGTTTTTGTATAGAGAACATTTATAACGACGGAGAATAGGAGGAAGGCCTTTCGTGTTTTTAAAAAGATTAGAAATAGCAGGGTTTAAGTCTTTTGCTGAGCGTGTATCTGTTGATTTTGTCCCAGGTGTAACTTCTGTAGTAGGACCTAATGGAAGCGGGAAAAGTAATATTACTGATGCAATTCGCTGGGTACTTGGTGAACAATCTGCAAAATCATTACGTGGTGCAAAGATGGAGGATATTATTTTTGCAGGCAGTGATACGAGGAGAGCGGTTAATGTTGCTGAAGTAACATTAACTTTAAATAATGAAGATCAACGTTTACCAATTGAATACAATGAGGTGTGTGTAACACGTCGTGTATCTCGTTCAGGTGATAGTGATTTTTATATTAATAAACAATCATGTAGATTGAAAGATATTATCGATTTATTTATGGACTCTGGTATGGGAAGAGAAGCTTTTTCAATTATTAGCCAGGGGAAAGTGGAAGAGATTTTAAGTAGTAAGTCAGAAGAGCGTCGAGGTGTATTTGAAGAAGCGGCAGGCGTACTAAAATACAAACTTCGCAAAAAGAAAGCTGAAGGGAAACTAGCAGAAACACAAGAAAACTTAAATCGTGTACAAGATATAATTCATGAATTAAGTAGTCAAGTAGAACCTTTAGAAAGACAAGCTTCTATTGCGAAAGATTATCTTGAGAATAAAGAAGAATTAGAGAAAGTAGAAGCTGCGCTTATTGTTCATGAAATTGAAGAATTGCATGAGAAATGGGAAGCGCTTCGAAATCAGTTTGGGCATAATAAAAACGAAGAAGCTAAAATGTCAACGGATTTACAAAAAAGTGAAGAAGAGCTTGAGGAATTACGAGGACAATTACAAGCGGTAGACGAGTCTGTAGACTCGTTGCAAGAAGTACTTCTTCTTTCTAGTAAAGAGCTAGAAAAACTAGAAGGGCAGCGTGAGTTGTTAAAAGAAAGAAAGCAAAATGCTACGACGCATTGTGCGCAACTTGAGCAGTTAATTGTTGAATTAACTGAGAAAGCTAAAAGTTACGATGGTGAGATTGAGTCAAGTACAGAATCTTTAATGCAATTTGTGAATGAAGTAAAAGAGTTGGAGCAAAAATTGCATGATAATGAGCAACTGCTTGCTACTTTTGCTGACAATTTAGAGGAACAGATTGAGAATTTAAAAGGTGACTATATTGAGCTTTTAAATCAACAAGCTAGTCATCGTAATGAATTATCTATGATTGAAGAACAATCGAAACAGCAAACGTCTAAAAACGAGCGTCTAGATGAAGAGAATGCGAAATATGTAGAAATGCGTATGGGAATTACAGCGAAAAAGACGAAACTTGTAGAAAGTTACGAACAAGCGAAAGAAAAAGTAGCTGGCATTCTCTCAAATATACAGAAGACAGAGGCGGCGCTTGGGAAATGTAAGACGCAGTATAGTGAAAATGAAACAAAACTGTATCAAGCATATCAATTTGTGCAACAGGCACGTTCTCGAAAAGAAATGCTTGAAGAGATGCAAGAAGATTATTCTGGATTCTATCAAGGTGTACGTGAAGTATTGAAAGCTAGAGAAAATAGGTTGCAAGGTATCGAGGGTGCTGTTGCGGAACTGTTAACGGTACCGAAAGAATACGAAGTTGCAATGGAAATCGCTCTAGGTGCAGCGATGCAGCATATTGTTGTACAAACAGAGGAACATGCTCGTAATGCGATTGCATTTCTAAAGCAAAATAAACATGGACGTGCAACGTTTTTACCGCAAGCTGTTATTAAAAGCAGATCGTTATCATTTGAGCAATTACGCATTGCAAATCAACACCCATCGTTTGTAGGTGTGGCGGCAGAACTTGTGCAGTACAACAATAAATATGAAAATGTAGTTTCAAATTTATTAGGTACTGTTATTGTTGCGAAAGATTTACGTGGAGCAAATGAGTTGGCGAAACAACTGCAATACCGTTATCGCATTGTAACAATCGAAGGTGACGTAGTGAATCCTGGCGGTTCTATGACTGGTGGGGCGGTAAAGCAAGCGAAATCTTCTTTATTAGGACGCCAACGTGAACTGGAAGAGTGGACTCGCAAGTTAACTGATATGGAAGAAAAAACAACGAAGTTAGAAAACTTTGTTAAAGCAGTAAAACAAGAGATTCAAGAAAAAGAAGTGAAAATACGCGAACTAAGGCAAACTGTAGAAGCAGATCGTGTAGATGAGCAGAAATTAAGAGAAGAGATTAATCGTTTAGAATTAGAAGAACATCGTATTAATGATCGGTTGTCTATTTATGATTTAGAGATTGAAGGGTTTTTACAAGATCGAGTAAAAATGCAAGGGCGTAAAGAGGAGTTAGAAGGGGTTTTAACGAATCTTCAAGCTGAAATCACTAAGTTAGATAGTAAAATTGTAGCTTTAACAAAACAAAAAAGTGAGCAACATTCTTCGAAAGAAAAAGTTCAAAAAGAAATGACTGAGTTAAAAGTGCTGGCAGCTGAAAAGCAACAACGCTTATCTAATCAAAAAGAAAAAGTTGAACGATTGACGAAGGAAAAAAAAGAAACGGATGCGACACTTGTAAAAACGAAAGAGGATTTAGCGTTCTTAAAACAAGAAATGACATCTAATTCAAGTGGTGAAGAGCAAATTACGAATATGATTGAGAAGAAAGCATATGATCGTAATCAAACTTCAGAATTAATTCGCTCTCGTCGTGAACAACGTGTATCGTTGCAAGAGAGAGTAGAACATTTAGAGCGCAATTTGAAAGAAACGACAGGTAAACATAAATATGTTCTTGAAATGTTGAAAGATCAAGAAGTGAGAATAAATCGACTGGATGTAGAGTTGGAAAATAGATTACAACATTTACGTGAAACATATACGATTTCATTTGAAGCGGCAAAACTAAAATATACAATGACAATGCCTGCAGAAGATGCGCGTAAGAAAGTAAAATTAATCAAATTATCCATAGAAGAGTTAGGTACAGTGAACCTAGGGGCAATTGATGAATATGAACGTGTAGCGGAGCGTCATACATTCTTACTAGAGCAGAGAGACGACCTAGAAGAAGCGAAAGCGACATTGCACCAGCTTATTACCGAAATGGATGAAGAAATGAAAAAACGCTTTTCTACTACGTTTGAAGGCATTAGAATGGAGTTTCAATCGGTATTCTCTGAATTATTTGGAGGCGGTAGAGCGGATTTAGTAATGACTAATCCAGAGGATTTACTAAATACGGGTATTGATATTGTAGCACAACCGCCAGGGAAGAAATTGCAGAACTTAGGTTTACTTTCAGGTGGAGAGCGTGCTTTAACAGCAATTGCGCTTTTATTTGGTATTTTAAAAGTACGCCCAGTACCGTTCTGTGTACTAGATGAGGTAGAGGCAGCCCTTGATGAGGCGAATGTAGCTCGTTTTGCACAGTATTTAAAGAAATTCAGTGATGAGACGCAGTTTATTGTAATTACACATAGAAAAGGTACAATGGAAGAGTCTAATGTGTTGTACGGTGTAACAATGCAAGAATCGGGGGTATCTAAACTTGTTTCGGTTCGTTTAGACGCCGGAGAAGAACTTATTGCAAGTGAATAGGAAGGATGGGAAAGTATGAGTTTTTTTAAAAAACTAAAAGAAAAAATTTCAAAACAAACGGATACAGTTACAGAGAAATTTAAACAAGGATTAGAAAAAACGAGAAATTCATTTGCGGATAAAGTGAATGATTTAGTGTATCGTTACCGTAAAGTGGACGAAGATTTCTTCGAAGAGTTAGAAGAAATTTTAATCGGTGCAGACGTTGGCGTTGCGACGGTAATGGAATTAATTGACCAATTGAAAGAAGAAGTACAACGTCGTAACATTCAAGATCCAAAAGAAGTACAAGCTGTTATTTCAGAAAAACTAGTAGGAATTTACAAAGGTGACAGCGATTTTAGTAACGAAATTAATATGCAAGAGGACCAATTAACGGTTGTTTTATTTGTTGGTGTTAATGGTGTAGGAAAAACGACGACAATTGGTAAACTGGCGCATAAGTTTAAATCAGAAGGTAAGTCAGTCCTATTGGCGGCAGGAGACACATTCCGTGCTGGAGCGATTGAACAATTAGAAGTATGGGGCGATCGCGTTGGTGTAGAAGTGATTAAACAAGGATCTGGATCTGATCCAGCGGCGGTTATGTATGACGCTGTACAAGCAGCGAAAGCACGTAAGGTAGATGTATTACTATGTGACACAGCAGGACGCTTGCAAAATAAAGTGAACTTAATGAAAGAGTTAGAGAAGGTGAAGCGTGTAATTGAGCGTGAAGTACCAGGTGCTCCTCATGAAGTATTGCTTGTTATTGATGCAACAACAGGACAAAACGGTTTAAGCCAAGCGAAAACATTCCGTGAAGCAACGAATGTAACTGGTATTGTTTTAACGAAGTTAGATGGAACTGCTAAAGGTGGTATTGTATTAGCGATTCGTAACGAAATGGATGTACCGGTGAAGTTTGTTGGATTAGGAGAGCAAATGGATGACTTGCAGCAGTTTGATCCAGAACAATATGTGTATGGTTTATTTGCGAACTTAGTAGAAACAGAAGAAGTATAAGCGAAAGAAGCGGTATTTCCGCTTCTTTTTCTATAAAAAATATATGATGTTAAGAAAAAAACTTGACACTCTTTTGGACTACATGTAAACTAATTCATGTAAAGGGAAATCACTTAACAAAGGATGATCCAACATGCTCGAAAAAACAACGAGAATGAACTATTTATTTGATTTTTATCAATCGTTGTTAACGCAAAAACAAAGAAGTTATATGTCGCTTTATTATCTAGATGATTTATCTCTTGGTGAAATTGCGGAAGAATTTGATGTAAGTCGCCAAGCCGTGTATGATAACATTAAACGGACTGAAGCGATGCTTGAAGAATATGAAGAAAAATTAGTATTACTTCAAAAGTTTCAAGAGCGACAGCGACTTGTTGCAAAGCTAAAACAGCTAATCAGCGAAGAAGAGCATGTGAATGAAGAAATGAAACAAGTTGTTGAAGCTATCGAAAAATTAGATTAGGAGGGCGGCAATATGGCATTTGAAGGATTAGCCGACCGACTTCAACAGACAATGCAAAAAATCCGCGGCAAAGGAAAAGTTTCTGAAGCCGATGTGAAAGAAATGATGAGAGAAGTTCGTCTAGCTCTTTTAGAAGCGGATGTTAACTTTAAAGTAGTAAAAGATTTTGTGAAGCGTGTGTCTGAACGTGCTGTCGGACAAGATGTAATGAAAAGTTTGACACCTGGACAACAAGTAATTAAAGTTGTACAGGAAGAACTTACAGAACTTATGGGCGGAGAGCAAAGCAAAATTGCTGTTGCTAATAAGCCACCGACTGTTATTATGATGGTTGGTCTGCAAGGTGCGGGTAAAACAACGACGACAGGTAAGCTTGCGAATTTGCTTCGTAAAAAGCATAATCGTAAACCGATGCTTGTTGCAGCGGATATTTACCGTCCAGCAGCGATTAAACAGCTTGAAACATTAGGGAAGCAATTGGACATGCCTGTATTTTCTTTAGGAGATCAAGTAAGTCCTGTTGAAATTGCGAAACAAGCGATTGCAAAAGCAAAAGAAGATCATCACGATTATGTTTTAATCGATACAGCGGGTCGCCTGCATATTGATGAAGAATTAATGGATGAATTAGCGAAAGTGAAAGAAGTTGCGAAACCGGATGAAATTTTCCTTGTTGTCGATGCGATGACGGGGCAAGACGCGGTAAATGTTGCACAAAGTTTCCATGAACAGTTAGGTTTAACAGGTGTTGTATTAACGAAATTAGATGGTGATACGCGCGGTGGTGCTGCATTATCTATTAAGGCTGTAACAAACACGCCGATTAAATTTGCTGGTATGGGTGAAAAACTAGATGCAATTGAAGCGTTCCATCCAGAGCGTATGGCATCCCGTATTTTAGGGATGGGCGATGTCTTAACGTTAATTGAAAAAGCGCAAGCTACAGTTGATGAAGAGAAAGCAAAAGAACTTGAGCAAAAAATGCGTACGCTTTCGTTTACGCTTGACGATTTCCTAGAACAACTTGGACAAGTGCGCCAACTTGGGCCGCTTGATGAATTGTTAGGAATGCTTCCTGGTGCAAATAAAATTAAAGGGCTGAAAAATGCGCAAGTTGATGAAAAACAAATTGGGCATATTGAGGCAATTATTCGTTCTATGACTAAATTAGAACGAGAACAACCGGAAATAATCAATGCTAGTCGCAAAAAGCGCATTGCCAAAGGTAGCGGTACAACTGTACAAGAAATCAATCGTCTAATTAAGCAATTCGATGACATGAAAAAAATGATGAAGACGATGACGGGAATGCAAAAAGGTAAGAAAAAAGGACTAGGTGGATTGAAGTTTCCATTCATGTAAGGAAAAAAAGATGGCTCTGTTAAGAAAAAATACTTTACAAAGCAATAGTCTTTTTGCTAATATAATTATCTGTGTGAAATAAATTCGGAGGTGCTTTATAAATGGCAGTTAAAATTCGTTTAAAACGTATGGGAGCTAAAAAAACTCCTTTCTATCGTGTAGTTGTTGCAGATTCTCGTTCTCCTCGTGACGGACGTTTCATTGAGGAAATCGGAACTTACAATCCAGTTGCTCAACCAGCTGAAGTTAAGATCAACGAAGAAGCAGCATTAAAATGGTTAGGAAATGGTGCTAAACCATCTGATACAGTTCGTAACTTATTCTCTAACCAAGGTATCATGGAGAAATTCCACTTATCTAAACAAGGTAAGTAATTGAGGCAATGACTATGAAGAAGTTAGTCGAGACGATTGTCAAGCCTCTTGTCGATTATCCTGAAGATGTAAAAGTTACACAGGAACTTTGCAACGGAGAGATAAAGTATCGATTAACTGTACATCCTGAGGATGTTGGAAAAGTCATTGGAAAGCAAGGGAGAGTTGCGAAAGCGATTCGAATGCTCTTGTATTCAGTGGGACATCATAATGATGAAAAAGTAACACTGGAAATTCAATAAACGTAAAAAGGGCGAGGAGTTATTCCTCTCCCTTTTTTAACATTTAAATAGAGATTGCATGTTCCATCTGCGAAATGGAGATGCTTAATTTATATAGAAACCAGGGGTGACATACTATTTATGACAAAATGGTTTAACGTAGGGAAAATTGTAAATACTCATGGCGTAAGAGGAGAAATCCGTGTTATTTCTCGTACTGATTTTCCAGAAGAGCGATATAAAGTAGGAAACACGCTATACATATCGAATGAGAAAGGCACAGACTATCTTCCGGTGAAGGTAACTTCTCATCGCCAACATAAGACATTCGATTTATTAACATTTGAAGGATATAACAATGTAGATGAAGTAGAGAAGTTTAAAGGTTCTTTAATAAAAGTACCAGAAGAGCAGTTAGGCGAACTTGCTGAAGGTGAATACTACTATCATGAAATTATTGGTTGCAGTGTTGTAACGGAAGAAGGAGAAGCGCTAGGGACAATCAAAGAGATTCTATCTCCTGGTGCAAATGATGTTTGGGTAATTAAACGCCCGAAGGGTCAAGATCTCTTAATTCCTTATATCGATGATGTTGTACTTCAAGTTAATATTGAAAATAAATTAGTAACCATTCATGTAATGGAAGGGCTGCTATAATGAAAATTGATATTTTAACGTTGTTCCCAGACATGTTTACCGGTGTATTTGGATCTTCTATATTAAAGAAGGCGCAAGAAAAAGAAGCGGTAAACCTTCGTGTTGTTAACTTTCGTGATTATACAACAAGTAAGCATAATAGCGTAGACGATTATCCTTACGGCGGAGGAGCTGGTATGGTGCTTACTCCTCAGCCTATTTTTGATGCTGTAGAAGATTTGACGAAAGAGACAGAGCGTAAGCCGAGAGTTGTCTTAATGTGTCCGCAGGGCGAAAGATTTACGCAGAAGAAAGCGGAAGAGCTTGCAGGGGAAGAACATTTAATCTTCGTATGTGGGCATTATGAAGGATATGACGAACGAATTCGTGAGCATCTCGTAACGGATGAGATTTCTATTGGTGACTATGTATTAACGGGCGGAGAATTAGCCTCTATGGTTATTACTGATAGTGTGGTACGTCTCTTGCCAGGTGTGCTAGGAAATCATGCTTCACAAGTAGAGGATTCGTTTAGTACAGGTTTATTAGAGCATCCTCATTATACACGTCCAGCTGATTTTCGTGGTATGAAGGTACCGGATGTATTAATGTCAGGGAATCATAAAAACATTGATGAATGGCGACATAAGGAATCTTTGCGCCGAACGTATACGCGTAGACCTGATTTATTAGATGAGAGAGAGCTATCTAAACAAGAGAAAAAATGGCTTGAGGAAATAAAGCGAGAGCAGTAATAACTTCATATATTTGCTATTGCAACAGGCCTAGTAATATGCTATTATAACATTTGTGCTACTGAAATCAGTAGCCGTATTAACGATGTTCCGCTGTAATTTATTAAGACTTTATAAGAGCATCTGTTTAAAGGAGAGAATTTAATATGCAACAATTAATCGCAGAAATTACAAAAGGCCAATTAAAAACTGACCTTCCTTCATTCCGTCCTGGTGACACTTTACGTGTACACGTAAAAGTTGTTGAGGGAACTCGTGAAAGAATTCAGCTTTTCGAAGGTGTTGTAATTAAACGTCGTGGTGGCGGAATCAGTGAAACATTCACAGTTCGTAAGATTTCTTACGGTGTAGGTGTTGAGCGTACATTCCCAGTTCACACGCCAAGAATCGCGAAAATCGAAGTACTTCGCCGTGGTAAAGTACGTCGTGCTAAGTTATACTACTTACGTAACCTTCGCGGTAAAAAAGCACGTATTAAAGAAATTCGATAAGACATGTATGGGAGCTTGTAAATGCACAAGCTCCCTTTTTCCAATCTATATGAAATTTTGGTATAATACGAGCAGTTTACATAACCGTGGAGGGGAAATGCATGAAAAAAGAGAAGAGTTCACTTTGGGAATGGATTAAAGCAATTTTGATTGCTGTTGTATTAGCTGGTGTTATTAGACAGTTTTTCTTTGCGCCAATTCTCGTAGACGGGGTATCGATGGCACCTACTTTACATGATCGTGATCGAATGATTGTGAATAAAATTGGTTATCACATTGGAGATCCAAAACGCTTTGATATTATCGTATTTCGAGCAACAGAAGATAAAGATTACATTAAGCGCATTATAGGCCTGCCAGGCGATGAAATAGAGTATCGTAATGATAAACTGTATGTTAACGGAAAGGCTTATGAGGAGCCGTATTTAGACAAGCAGAAAAAGCAAATTGCTGACGGACCGCTTACATATGATTTTAATCTTGAAGAAATGACAGGCAAGAAAACCGTTCCAAAAGATCAATTATTTGTTTTAGGTGATAATCGTCGTTTTAGTAAAGATAGCCGTTCAATCGGTACGATTTCAATGGATCAAGTAATTGGTAAAGCTAATATGTTATATTGGCCGTTAGAAGACGCACGTATTGTGAAATAAATGAAAAAGAAGGTGGCAACATGGTAATTCAATGGTTTCCAGGGCATATGGCGAAGGCTAGACGCCAAGTAACGGAGAAATTAAAATTAATTGATGTTGTAATTGAACTTGTAGATGCTCGATTACCATTATCATCTCGAAACCCAATGATTGATGAAATCATTACACATAAGCCAAGGCTTGTTGTTTTAAATAAAGCGGATATGGCAGATGATCGTTTAACAAAACAATGGATCGCATATTTTAAAGAAAAAGGCCATATGGCAATTTCAATTAACGCGCAAGCTGGACAAGGTATGAAGGAAATTGCAGCAGCTTGTAAAGTGCTTGTTAAAGAAAAATTTGATAAAATGGTTGCAAAAGGTATTAGACCGAGAGCGATTCGTGCATTAATTGTAGGCATACCAAATGTTGGTAAATCTACATTGATTAATAAATTGGCAAAGAAAAATATTGCTAAAACAGGAGATCGTCCAGGTGTGACAACAGCTCAACAATGGATTAAAGTTGGGAAGGAAATGGAATTGTTAGATACACCAGGTATTCTGTGGCCTAAATTTGAAGATCAATTAGTGGGTCTTCGCTTAGCGACAACGGGTGCAATTAAAGATTCAATTTTAAATTTACAAGATGTAGCTGTTTACGCATTACGTTTTATGGAGAAACATTATCCAGAACGCTTGAAAGAACGCTATAATTTAAATGAGATTCCAGAAGATATTGTGGAATTATTCGATGCAATTGGAAAAAATAGAGGCTGCTTAATGGGCGGCGGAATGATTGATTATGATAAGACATCTGAGCTTGTGCTTCGTGAGCTTCGTGGTGGCAAACTGGGAAAAATGACGTTTGAAACACCGGAAGAGTTTGCAGAGCAAGTAGAAGATGTGGAAAAAATAGAAGAAGTATAAGACGTGCGTTTGTGCGTCTTTTCTTTTTGGATATGTTTAAAAAGGAGCTTGTATAAATGCAAACTATGACGATAAAAGAAGCAGAAAATGTATTGAAAGAAATTATGAATGAAGAAGATGATCGCTTTCAACTGTTAATGAAAGATGATCGAAAAGGTGTTCAAAAGCTCGTTTTGAAGTGGTATAAACAAAAAGAGTTAGAACAGAAAGAAAAAGAGAAGTTTTTTGAAATGTCCAAGTATGAAAATGCTTTGCGTGAAAAAGGGGTCACATATATCGCGGGTATTGATGAAGTAGGGCGCGGGCCATTGGCTGGGCCTGTTGTGACGGCAGCTGTCGTTCTTCCTGAGGATTTTTATATTCCAGGGTTAAATGACTCGAAAAAGTTGAGTGAAGCGAAACGTGAGCGTTTTTATGATGAAATAAAAGTACAAGCAATTGCAATTGGAGTAGGAATTGTATCACCAGAAGTTATTGATGACATTAATATTTACCAAGCAACGAAACAAGCGATGTTAGATGCAGTTGCAAATTTATCTTGTACACCCCAACATTTATTAATTGATGCGATGAAGCTTCCTACACCAATTCCGCAAACATCAATTATTAAAGGTGATGCGAAAAGTGTTTCGATTTCAGCAGCATCCATTATCGCAAAAGTAACGAGAGATCGTATGATGAAAGAACTGGGAGAGAAGTATCCTCAATATGGATTTGAGCAACATATGGGATATGGCACAAAGCAACATTTAGAGGCAATTCAAGTGCATGGAGTACTAGATGAACACCGCAAGTCATTCGCACCAATTAAAGATATGATTCAAAAATAAGCTGTAAATATACAGCTTATTTTTTTATTTTGGCATATAAACATTACTATTTCCGAAAAAGAATAAAGCGATTTCAGTTTTCTGACACTTTATTGTAGACAGCGTGCCAATCATCTTATACAATGGCAATGTAATGTTTTTTAAACATTAAAAAACTTTTCGAGTAAAACAGGAAAACAGGGGAGGATGGGACCATGAATATCCATGAGTACCAAGGTAAGGCAGTCCTTAGAAGCTATGGGGTTAGCGTTCCGAACGGGAAGGTTGCATTTACAGTAGAAGAAGCTGTAGAAGCGGCGAAAGAATTAGGAACAGATGTATGTGTAGTGAAAGCACAAATTCACGCTGGTGGACGCGGCAAAGCTGGCGGAGTAAAAGTTGCAAAAAATTTAGATGAAGTTCGTACATATGCAGAAAGCATTTTAGGAACTACACTTGTGACACATCAAACAGGTCCTGAAGGTAAGGAAGTAAAACGCTTACTTATCGAAGAAGGTTGCGATATTAAAAAAGAATATTATGTAGGTCTAGTTTTAGATCGTGCAACTTCTCAAGTTGTTTTAATGGCGTCTGAAGAAGGCGGAACAGAAATTGAAGAAGTAGCAGAAAAAACACCTGAAAAAATCTTTAAAGAATATATTGATCCAGCAG
This sequence comes from Bacillus sp. JH7, assembly GCF_001563515.1. NCBI lineage: Bacteria > Bacillati > Bacillota > Bacilli > Caryophanales > Bacillaceae > Bacillus > Bacillus sp. JH7. The sequence goes on from NZ_LPUS01000001.1 coordinate 961,627, forward strand.
TAGGCTTACAAGGTTTCCAAGCGCGCCGAATCGCATTTAACATCAATATTCCAAAAGAGCTTGTAGGACAAGCTGTGAAGTTTATGATGGGCTTATACCGTGCGTTTATCGAAAAAGATTGCTCTATCGCTGAGATTAACCCACTTGTTACAACAGGTGAAGGTAAAGTTATGGCATTAGATGCAAAATTAAACTTTGATTCTAATGCATTATATCGCCATAAAGACATTTTAGAGCTTCGTGATCTTGATGAAGAGGATTCAAAAGAAATTGAAGCTTCAAAATACGACTTAAACTACATTCCTTTAGATGGAAATATCGGTTGTATGGTTAATGGTGCAGGTTTAGCGATGGCTACAATGGATATCATTAAACATTACCACGGTGACCCAGCTAACTTCTTAGATGTTGGTGGCGGTGCAACTGCAGAAAAAGTTACAGAAGCATTCAAAATTATCCTTTCTGACAAAAATGTAAAAGGTATCTTTGTTAACATTTTTGGTGGCATTATGAAGTGTGATGTTATTGCAGAAGGTGTTATTGAAGCAACGAAACAAGTAGGTCTTGAGTTACCTTTAGTTGTACGTCTTGAAGGTACAAACGTAGAACTAGGTAAGAAAATTTTAAATGAGTCTGGCTTAAATATTGTTGCAGCAGAATCTATGGCAGACGGTGCACAAAAAATTGTTTCACTAGTGGGCTAATAGAAAGCGGGGGAGAAAAATGAGCGTATTAGTTAATAAAGATACAAAAGTTATTGTTCAAGGTATTACAGGTTCTCAAGGTTTATTCCATACAAAACAAATGATTGAATACGGTACGAAAATTGTCGGTGGTGTAACACCAGGTAAGGGCGGCACTGATATTGAAGGTGTACCAGTATTTGATACAGTAGAAGATGCAGTGAAAGCAACAGGCGCAAACGCTTCAGTTGTATACGTTCCACCCGCTTTTGCGGCAGATGCAATTATGGAAGCTGTTGATGCAGAAATTGATTTAGTAGTATGTATTACTGAAGGGATTCCTGTATTAGATATGGTAAACGTAAAGAGATATATGGCGGGTAAACATACACGTTTACTTGGACCAAACTGCCCAGGTGTAATCACACCGGATGAATGTAAGATTGGTATTATGCCAGGATATATTCATAAAAAAGGTCATGTTGGTATCGTATCTCGCTCTGGTACATTAACGTATGAAGCTGTACATCAGTTAACACAAGAAGGTATTGGCCAATCTACTGCTGTAGGTATCGGCGGAGACCCTGTTAACGGTACAGACTTTATTGATGCTTTAAAAGCATTTAATGAAGATGAAGAAACACATGCTGTAATTATGATTGGTGAAATCGGCGGTACAGCAGAAGAAGAGGCAGCTGAATGGGTAAAAGCTAATATGACAAAACCTGTTGTAGGCTTCATTGGTGGTCAAACAGCGCCTGCTGGCAAACGTATGGGCCATGCTGGTGCAATCATTTCTGGCGGTAAAGGAACTGCTGCTGAAAAGATTAAAACAATGGAAGCTTGTGGCATTAAAGTAGCTGAAACTCCAGCAGTTATGGGAGAAACGCTAATCTCTGTTTTAAAAGAAAAAGGTTTATTTGAGACTTGTAAAAACTATTAATCTGTTGAAAGACACCTTCTTACTTGAGGGTGTCTTTTTAGACTTTTTCTGTTTACATAATAAAAATTATGGGTAAGGAGAACCAAGATGAAAAGAGAGAGATTATTACATCTTCATTACTTGCTAGCAGATTATTGGAAAGCGATGGAGAGGCTACTATATGTCGATCCAGAATTAGAGAACATATATAATTTTAACGAAAAACAAATGGAACACTACACTGGAATATCCTCGAAAAAATCTTCAGAACTAGTAAAATTTCTTCAAAGTTCAAATCTTCCGCAATATATATCTTATTTAGAGAAAAATCGTATTTTTTATATAACGATATGGGATGAAAATTATCCGCAATTATTACGTGAAATACAAGATCCTCCCTTCGTTTTATATGGAAAAGGAGAGAAAGATTTCCTGAATAAAGTAAATAAATTAGCAGTTGTTGGAACGAGAGAACCATCATTATATGGTCATGAGAGTTTGAAGTTTATTTTACACCCTTTATTAGAAAGAGAGTGGCTTATTGTCAGTGGGTTTGCAAAAGGGATAGATACAATGTCTCATGAGATTACAGTAAGGCATCATTGCCCGACTATTGCGATATTAGGGCATGGATTGTCTTTTATGTATCCGAAAGAAAATAGACCTTTATATGAAATGTGGAAGGAATATATATTGTTATTGACAGAGTATCCGCCGCACTATGCACCGAAAAAATGGTATTTTCCAAAAAGAAACCGGATTATTAGTGGTATAAGTAAAGGTGTTTTAGTTGTAGAAGCGAAATCGAGAAGTGGAACACTTATTACTGCGGACCTTGCGTTAGAGCAAAGTAGAGAGGTATTTGCGCTTCCTGGACCTATATTTATAGAGGGGGCATCGGGAACGAATCATCTTATTCAGCAAGGAGCAAAACTAGTAAGAAATGCAGAAGATATCTTGGAAGAGATTTTAAATTAACTTTATATTTTTATGTTTTTATTAAACAATTATTGACAAATGGTAGATTGGCACTGTATGGTATATTCATTCTTGATTGACAAAAACAAGAGAAATCAATAAGATTAATGAAGACTTGAATCCACCTCTTAAGGAGGCACTAGCATGTCAGATTACCTCGTAATCGTGGAGTCGCCTTCTAAGGCGAAGACCATTGAGAAATATTTAGGGAAAAAATACAAAGTTGTCGCGTCTATGGGACATGTTCGCGATTTGCCAAAAAGTCAAATGGGGATAGAAGTAAAGAACAACTTCACCCCGAAGTATATTACCATTCGTGGTAAAGGTCCCGTCTTAAAAGATTTAAAATCAGCGGCCAAAAAAGCAAAGAAAGTCTATCTCGCGGCCGATCCAGATCGTGAAGGGGAAGCGATTGCTTGGCATTTAGCGAATACGTTAAATGTGGACGTTGAATCAGATTGTCGGGTTGTGTTTAATGAGATTACGAAAGATGCAATCAAAGAATCATTTAAACATCCTCGTGCAATTAATATGGATTTAGTGGATGCACAACAAGCAAGACGTATACTTGATCGTCTTGTTGGTTACAATATTAGTCCTTTATTATGGAAGAAAGTAAAAAAAGGATTAAGTGCAGGACGTGTACAATCTGTAGCAGTTCGTTTAATCATCGAGCGTGAAAGGGAAATTCAAAACTTTGAACCTGAAGAATTCTGGACAATTAAAACAGAATTTGTAAAAGGAAAAGACACATTTGAAGCAAGCTTTTACGGTGTAGATGGTGAAAAAGTTCAATTAACAAATGAAACGCAAGTGAATGAAATAATTGAACAGATGAAAGACAATGCGTTTTCAGTTGACAATGTAACGCGCAAAGAGCGAAAACGTAACCCTGCATTACCGTTTACAACATCTTCCTTGCAACAAGAAGCAGCCCGTAAGTTAAACATGCGAGCAAAGAAAACAATGATGCTTGCACAGCAATTGTATGAAGGGATAGATCTTGGAAAACAAGGAACTGTAGGTCTTATTACGTATATGAGAACTGATTCAACACGTATCTCAGAAACAGCTCAAACAGAGGCTCGTACTTACATCACTGAAGCGTATGGTACGGAATACATAGGAACAGAAAAGAAGAAAGAAACGAAAAAGTCAAATGCACAAGATGCGCATGAGGCAATTCGTCCTACTTCGGTAATGAGAAAGCCAGAGGAACTAAAAAGTTTCTTAGGTCGTGATCAACTTCGATTATATAAATTGATTTGGGAGCGATTTGTTGCAAGTCAAATGGCGTCTGCTATAATGGATACTGTGACAGCGAGACTCATTAATAACAATGTTCAGTTCCGTGCAAGTGGATCGGTTGTAAAGTTCCCAGGATTTATGAAAGTGTATGTAGAGTCAAAAGATGATGGTGCTGAAGAAAAGGATAAGATGTTGCCGCCTTTAGAAGTAGGGGAAACTGTATTTTCAAAGGATTTAGAACCAAAGCAACATTTTACACAACCTCCTCCGCGCTATACAGAGGCTCGCCTAGTAAGAACACTTGAAGAACTTGGAATTGGAAGACCGTCGACATATGTACCTACACTTGAAACGATTCAAAAGCGTGGGTATGTAGGCTTGGATAATAAACGCTTCGTTCCGACTGAACTTGGTGAAATAGTAATTGAACTTATTTTAGAGTTTTTCCCAGAAATTATTAACATTGAATTTACTGCCAATATGGAGCAAAGCCTTGATGAAGTAGAAGAAGGAAATGCGAATTGGGTAAAAATTGTTGATGATTTCTACGTAGGTTTTGAACCGCGTTTAGAAAAAGCGGAAAAAGAAATGCGTGAAGTGGAAATTAAAGATGAACCAGCTGGGGAAGATTGTGAATTATGTAATCACCCAATGGTCTTTAAAATGGGTAAATACGGGAAATTTATGGCTTGCTCGAATTTCCCAGATTGTCGTAATACAAAGCCGATTGTGAAAGAAATCGGTGTTACTTGTCCAAAGTGTGATAAGGGTCAAATTATTGAACGCCGTAGTAATAAAAAGAAACGTCTTTTCTATGGGTGCGGTACGTATCCGGAATGCGACTTTGTATCTTGGGATAAGCCAATTGGTCGTAAGTGTCCGAAGTGCGAAGGCATGCTTGTAGAGAAAAAGTTGAAAAAAGGCGTGCAAGTACAATGTATTTCGTGCGATTATGAAGAAGAACAACAAATGTGAGCGTAACTGCTCACATTTTTTTCGGGAAGAAAAGGAAAGGTGATATAAATGACAACACAAGTAGTAAACGTCATTGGCGCAGGTCTTGCAGGAAGTGAAGCAGCTTACCAAATTGCAAAACGTGGTGTCCAAGTTAGATTATATGAAATGAGACCGGTAAGGCAAACGCCAGCTCATCACACAGATAAATTCGCTGAATTAGTATGTAGTAACTCACTTCGTGCAAACACTTTAACAAATGCAGTTGGAGTTATTAAAGAGGAAATGCGCTTAATGGATTCTGTAATTATTCGTGCGGCGGATGAGTGCTCTGTACCAGCTGGAGGCGCTTTAGCTGTAGACCGTCATGAGTTCGCAGCTAAAGTAACAGAATACGTAAAGAACCATCCAAATGTAACTGTAATGAATGAAGAAATTACAGATATTCCAGAGGGACCGACAATTATTGCTACAGGTCCATTAACATCTCCTGATCTTTCTGCAAAATTGAAAGAATTAACAGGAGAAGATTATTTCTACTTCTATGATGCTGCAGCCCCAATCGTAGAAAAAGACAGCATTGACATGAATAAAGTATATTTAAAATCGCGTTATGACAAAGGTGAAGCTGCATATTTAAATTGCCCAATGACAGAAGAAGAGTTTGATCGTTTTTATGAGGCTCTAATTGCTGCTGAGACAGTGCCTTTAAAAGAGTTTGAAAAAGAAATTTTCTTTGAAGGTTGTATGCCAGTAGAGGTTATGGCAAGTAGAGGGAGACAGACGTTAGTATTTGGACCTATGAAACCTGTTGGATTGGAAGATCCAAAAACAGGGAAAACGCCATATGCTGTTGTTCAGTTACGTCAAGATGATGCAGCGGGAACTTTATACAATATCGTAGGTTTCCAAACACATTTAAAGTGGGGACCGCAAAAAGAAGTGCTACAGTTAATTCCAGGATTGGAAAATGCAGAGATTGTACGTTATGGTGTAATGCATCGTAATACGTTTATTAATTCACCTAATTTGCTTCGTCCAACGTATCAATATAAACAACGGGATGATTTATTCTTCGCTGGTCAAATGACTGGAGTAGAGGGATATGTTGAATCGGCAGCATCAGGATTATTAGCAGGAATTAATGCTGCGCGTCTTGTGCAAGGTGAAGAGCCAGTTGTATTACCGCCAGTAACTGCGATGGGTAGCATGGCAAATTACATTACGGCAACGAACGCTAAAAACTTCCAACCGATGAATGCGAACTTCGGTCTATTTGCACCGTTAGAGAAGAAGATTAAAAAGAAAGCAGAACGAAATGAAGCGTACGCAGCACGCGCTTTAGAAACGATTCGAAATTTTGTAAATATTTAGTTAAATTTCTTGCAAAGGCTACTAAGTTGTGATACGATTTAGTAGCCTTTATTGAGGTGAGTTGTGTGAATGTGAAGAAATTGTTACAATTATTCGTTGGATATTTACAAATTGAAAGAAATTATTCAAAATATACAATTGCAAGTTATCAAAATGATTTAGAACATTTTGTGCAATTTATGGAACGAGAAGGCATATCCTCTTTTTTAGACGTTACATACGCGGATGTTCGTTTGTACTTAACGACGTTGCACGATGAGAAGTTAGCCCGTAAATCTGTCGCAAGAAAAGTATCAAGCTTACGAAGTTTATATCGTTTTTTGATGCGTGAAGGTTATCGAAAGGATAATCCGTTTGCACTTGCGTCACTCCCCAAAAAAGAATTGTCAATCCCAAAGTTTTTATATGCTGAAGAGTTAGAGGAATTATTTGAAGTTTCTGACACAGAAACACCATTAGGTCAAAGGAATCAAGCTTTGTTAGAGTTGATGTATGCGACTGGGATCCGTGTGAGTGAATGTGTCAATTTACAACTTACCGATATTGACTTTGCGGTGGGAACAATTTTAGTAATGGGAAAAGGAAAAAAACAAAGGTATATTCCGTTCGGAAGCTATGCGCAAGATTCTTTAATTACTTATATAGAGAATGGGAGAAAACAGTTAGTTAATAAGACTGACGAAGACTCTCATATGGTATTTTTAAATGCGAAAGGTAAACCGCTAACAAGTCGTGGAGTTCGTTATGTTTTAAATGAACTCATTAAAAAGGCTTCGCTGACAATGCGGATAAGTCCCCATATGTTAAGGCATACATTTGCTACACATATGCTAGATGAAGGGGCGGATTTACGTACTGTACAGGAGTTATTAGGCCATGAAAATTTGTCGACGACACAAATTTATACGCATGTCTCTAAAGAAAGATTGCGTTCTGTTTACATGAAGCATCACCCGCGGGCATAAATTGCTTTAAAAGCTATAAAAACAAATAAAGGAGTTTTTTCTATGGGAAATTTCCACGCTACAACGATATTTGCAGTTCATCATAATGGAGAATGTGCAATGGCTGGAGATGGCCAAGTGACAATGGGAAATGCTGTTGTAATGAAACATACAGCTCGTAAAGTTCGTAAACTTTTCCAAGGTAAAGTTTTGGCTGGTTTCGCAGGATCAGTTGCTGACGCATTTACTCTTTTTGAAATGTTTGAAGGGAAATTAGAAGAGTATAATGGCAACTTGCAGCGTGCTGCTGTTGAAATGGCCAAACAATGGCGTGGCGATAAAATGTTACGTCAGCTAGAAGCAATGCTCATTGTCATGGATAAAACAACTATGCTCCTTGTTTCAGGTACAGGAGAAGTAATTGAACCGGATGATGGTATTTTAGCAATTGGATCTGGTGGGAATTATGCACTTTCTGCAGGTCGTGCTTTAAAGCAATATGCAAGTGAACACTTAACAGCGAAGCAAATTGCGAAAGCGAGTTTAGAGATTGCTGGCGATATTTGTGTTTATACGAATCACAACATAATTGTTGAAGAATTGTAGAATCGTAAGGGAGGCATTTTATATGCATTTACATTTTACTCCGCGCCAAATTGTGGAAAAATTAGATCAATACATCATCGGTCAAAAAGACGCAAAGAAAGCGGTTGCTGTAGCGTTGAGAAATCGATATCGTCGCAGTAAATTAGCTGAAAATTTACGTGACGAAATTGCACCTAAAAATATCTTAATGATTGGACCGACAGGTGTTGGGAAAACAGAGGTAGCACGACGAATGGCGAAACTCGTTGGAGCACCTTTTATTAAGGTTGAGGCTACAAAATTCACAGAAGTTGGATATGTGGGTAGAGATGTAGAGTCGATGGTACGTGACCTAGTGGAAACATCGGTTCGTATCGTAAAAGAAGAAATGGTAGTGAAAGTTCAAGATAAAGCCGAAGAGCAAGCGAATCAACGTCTTGTTGAAATTTTAGTGCCGAGTCCAGAGAAACAATCTGGATTCAAAAATCCATTAGAGATGCTTTTTGGAGGCACTCAAAATTCGAATCAAACGTCTGATACACAAGAAGATGTTGAAATCGAAAAGAAGCGTCAAGATGTGGAGAGAAAGCTTGCTGCAGGGCTTCTTGAAGACGAAATTGTATCGATTGAAGTGACTGAACAACAGTCTTCCATGTTTGATATGTTACAAGGAACTGGCATGGAGCAAATGGGAATGAATTTCCAAGATGCGCTAGGAAGTTTTATGCCGAAAAAAACGAAAAAACGTAAACTTTCTGTAAAAGAAGCAAGAAAACTCTTGACAAATGAAGAGGCACAGCGCTTAATTGATATGGATGAAGTTACACAAGAGGCTGTTTATCGTGCTGAACAGCTCGGGATTATTTTTATCGATGAAATTGACAAAATTGCTGGTAAGCAGTCGAATAGCGTAGATGTATCACGTGAAGGTGTGCAACGTGACATTTTGCCGATTGTAGAAGGGTCGAATGTTGCGACAAAATACGGATCAGTAAAAACGGATTATATTTTATTCGTTGCAGCTGGAGCGTTCCATATGTCTAAACCGTCGGATTTAATTCCGGAATTGCAAGGGAGATTTCCGATTCGAGTAGAATTAACAAAATTATCGACAGACGATTTTGTTAAAATACTAATCGAGCCTGACAATGCGTTAATTAAACAATATATGGCATTATTAGCGACTGAAGGTATAGAAATTGAATTTTCAGACGAAGCTATTCGTAAGATTGCTGAGATTGCTTATCAAGTTAATCAGGATACAGATAATATTGGAGCAAGAAGACTTCATACGATTATGGAGAAGCTCCTTGAAGATTTATCGTTTGAAGCATCTGAAATTACGTTAGAGAAAATAACGATAACACCTCAATACGTTGAGGAGAAATTAGCAACAATTGCTAAAAATAAAGATGTGAGCCAGTTTATTTTGTAATAGTGTCATCAGGTGACTCGCCCTAGTTTCCAAGTGATGAAAAAATATGTGAGTAACATGTAGGAGGAACTTTTGAAATGGAATTATTAGCAAAAACGAGAAAATTAAATGCGTTATTACAGAGCGCAGCAGGGAAGCCTGTAAACTTTAGAGAAATGTCTGACACAATGTGTGAAGTAATCGAAGCAAACGTATTCGTAGTTAGCCGTCGTGGTAAATTACTAGGTTATGCAATTCACCAACAAATCGAAAACGAACGCATGAAGCAAATGCTTGCAGAACGTCAATTCCCAGAAGAATATACACAAAGCTTATTCAACATTACAGAAACATCTTCAAACTTAGATGTGAACAGTGCTTACACAGCATTCCCAGTAGAAAACAGAGAATTATTTGGTCAAGGTTTAACTACAATCGTACCAATCGTTGGTGGCGGTGAGCGTCTAGGTACATTAGTATTAGCTCGTCTTGGTCAAGAGTTCTTAGATGATGATTTAATCCTTGCTGAGTACAGCTCAACTGTTGTAGGTATGGAAATCTTACGTGAAAAAGCAGAAGAAATCGAAGAGGAAGCACGTAGTAAAGCTGTTGTTCAAATGGCAATCAGCTCATTATCTTACAGTGAGTTAGAAGCGATTGAGCACATCTTCGAAGAATTAAATGGAACAGAAGGTTTACTTGTTGCAAGTAAAATTGCTGATCGCGTAGGAATTACTCGTTCTGTAATCGTAAATGCACTACGTAAATTAGAAAGTGCTGGTGTTATTGAGTCTCGTTCTTTAGGTATGAAAGGAACATACATTAAAGTGCTAAACGACAAGTTTCTACAGGAACTTGCTAAATTAAAAACAAACTAATTTGTAAAAAACTCTCCTCAATCGAGGAGAGTTTTTTATGTGCAATGGATAGATGGTGCTTGTGAAAAGTGTCATAAGCGTGTTTTCTGAGAAAACTATTAATTGTATTTATTTTTTTGCTTAAAAGAAATGAAGGTTGGTAATACTAGAATTCGAGTATGCACAAAGAAAGTTTTACATTGTTCGCATTTTCGACTTGATTGTAATATTTCAGTATGATATAGTAAGCAGTGGTGTCAGTACAAAGTACACACGTTTACTGATTTAAGTGTTGGTGCTACGTTTGTAGTTTCGCTTAGAGATGAAGTAAACGGAGGATATCAAAAACCATTTAGGAGGAACTATATTATGTCAGTAATTTCTATGAAGCAATTGCTTGAAGCTGGTGTTCATTTCGGACATCAAACTCGTCGTTGGAACCCAAAAATGAAGCGTTACATTTTCACAGAGCGTAACGGTATCTACATCATCGACTTACAAAAAACTGTGAAAAAAGTTGAGGAAGCTTACAGAACGATGCGCGACATCGCTGCTGAAGGCGGAGACATCTTATTCGTAGGTACTAAAAAACAAGCACAAGAAGCTATTAAAGAAGAAGCAACTCGTGCTGGTATGTACTTCGTTAACCAACGTTGGTTAGGCGGAACTTTAACAAACTTCCAAACAATCCAAAAGCGTATCAAGCGTCTTAAAGACATCGAAAGAATGCAAGAAGATGGTACTTTCGAAGTACTTCCTAAGAAAGAAGTTGTTCAACTTAAAAAAGAGTTAGAGCGTCTTGAGAAATTCTTAGGCGGTATTAAAGATATGAAAGGTCTTCCAAGTGCATTATTCGTAGTAGACCCTCGTAAAGAGCGTATTGCAGTTGCTGAAGCACGCAAATTACACATTCCAATCATCGGTATCGTTGATACAAACTGTGATCCAGACGAAATCGATCACGTTATCCCAGCAAACGATGATGCAATTCGTGCTGTAAAACTTCTTACATCTAAAATGGCAGACGCGATCCTTGAAGCAAAACAAGGTGAAGAAACTGTTACTGCGTAACAAAGTTGGAAAGGTGATAAGGGGTTCGGCCTTTTATCACCTTTTTTAAGGTATAAACACCTTTATAAAAGGTATAAATACATATTTTAGGAGGATGAAAAGTATGGCAATCACTGCTCAAATGGTAAAAGAATTACGTGAAAAAACTGGCGCAGGTATGATGGACTGCAAAAAAGCTTTAACAGAAACTAACGGCGACATGGAGAAGGCAATTGACTTCTTACGTGAAAAAGGTATTGCGAAAGCTGCTAAAAAAGCTGACCGCATTGCTGCTGAAGGTTTAACTTTCATCGAAACAAACGGTAACGATGCTTTAATCTTAGAATTAAACTCTGAAACTGATTTCGTTGCGAAAAACGAAGGTTTCCAAACACTAATTAAAGAATTAGCTGCTCACTTATTAACTAACAAACCAGCTAACGTTGAAGAAGCTATGGCTCAAACAATGGAAAACGGTAAAAAAGTTGAAGAGCACATCAACGAAGCAATCGCTAAAATTGGTGAAAAACTTACACTTCGTCGTTTCGAAATCGTATCAAAAACTGATGCAGATGCATTCGGCGCTTACCTACACATGGGTGGACGCATTGGTGTATTAACAGTTCTTGAAGGTTCTACTGATGAAGCTGCTGCTAAAGATGTTGCAATGCACATCGCTGCAGTTAACCCTAAATACATCGACCGCGATGCTGTAACAGCTGAAGAAGTTGAGCATGAGCGTCAAGTATTAACACAACAAGCATTAAACGAAGGCAAGCCTGAGAAAATCGTTGCAAAAATGGTTGAAGGCCGTTTAGGCAAATTCTTCGAAGAGATTTGCTTACTTGACCAAGCATTCGTTAAAAACCCTGATATGAAAGTTCGTCAGTTCGTTGAGTCTAAAGGCGGAACATTAAAAGGATTCGTTCGCTACGCTGTTGGTGAAGGTATCGAAAAACGCGAAGACAACTTTGCTGAAGAAGTAATGAACCAAGTAAAAGGTAGCAACTAATACAGATTAGGGAACACATTGTGTTCCCTTTTTTAAAATAAAGATGTAAGCAATTGGAGGTTCATTATGAGTAAACCGAAATATAATCGTGTCGTTTTAAAGCTAAGTGGAGAAGCTTTAGCTGGAGAGCAAGGATTTGGAATTAACCCAACTGTTATTAAGTCAGTTGCGGAACAAGTAAAAGAAATTGCAGAACTTGATGTAGAGGTTGCTGTTGTTGTTGGTGGCGGTAACATTTGGCGTGGGAAAATTGGAAGTGAAATGGGCATGGATCGTGCAGGGGCAGATTACATGGGCATGTTAGCGACAGTTATGAATTCATTAGCTCTTCAAGATAGCTTGGAGAATATCGGAATTCAAACTCGTGTACAAACTTCAATTGAGATGCGTCAAGTTGCAGAACCTTACATTCGTCGTAAAGCAGTTCGTCACTTAGAGAAAAAACGTGTTGTTATCTTTGCAGCAGGTACAGGTAACCCATACTTCTCTACAGATACAACAGCAGCATTACGTGCGGCAGAAATTGAAGCAGATGTAATTTTAATGGCAAAAAACAATGTAGATGGTGTATATAATGCGGATCCATCTATTGATCCAACAGCTACGAAATATGAAACGCTTACTTACTTAGACGTATTAAAAGAAGGTTTAGGTGTAATGGATTCTACAGCTTCTTCTCTATGTATGGATAATGATATTCCATTAATTGTATTCTCAGTTATGGAAAAAGGTAATATTAAACGTGCCGTTTTAGGCGAAAATATCGGAACAGTGGTAAGGGGGAAATAAATATGGGACAACAAGTATTGAAGTCTTCAAATGAAAAAATGGAAAAAGCAGTTGCTGCTTATTCTCGTGAATTAGCAACAGTTCGTGCTGGCCGTGCAAACGCGTCTGTATTAGATAAGGTACAAGTTGATTACTATGGTGCACCAACACCAGTTGTGCAATTAGCGAACATTACAGTTCCAGAAGCGCGTTTACTAGTAATTCAACCTTATGATAAAACTTCTATCGGTGATATTGAAAAAGCAATTTTAAAAGCAGATTTAGGCTTAAATCCTTCTAATGATGGAACTGTAATTCGTATTGCATTCCCTGCATTAACAGAAGAACGTCGTCGTGATCTTGTAAAAGTTGTGAAAAAATATGCTGAAGAAGCTAAAGTTGCTGTTCGTAACGTACGTCGTGACGGAAATGATGATCTTAAGAAGCTTGAAAAAGCTGGCGAGATTACAGAAGATGATTTAAGAGGATATACTGAAGATATCCAAAAAGAAACAGATAAATATATTGCAAAAGTTGACGAAATCGCAAAAAACAAAGAAAAAGAAATCATGGAAGTGTAATAGCGATAACTTCGCAATTATGACCCTCTTCTTAAGGGGGTCTTTTTACACTTTTAGGCATACGTCTGCTTGCTGGAGGGTATGAATGATGTTTAAAAACTTTCCTTTTTTTAAAGGTAAAAAGGACACATCGTTTGATCATCTCGTTGAAGAAGTGAAAAAAGGATATATCCCAGAACATATTGCCATCATTATGGATGGGAATGGAAGATGGGCAAAGAGGAGAGCAATGCCTCGTATTGCGGGACATCATGAAGGTATGCAAGTTGTAAAGAAAATTACAAAATTTGCAAGTAAACTTAATGTGAAAGTGTTAACTCTTTATGCTTTTTCAACTGAGAACTGGAAAAGACCGAAAAAGGAAGTTGATTATTTAATGAAGCTTCCAGAAGAATTTCTAGGTACATTTTTACCAGAATTGATTGAAGAAAACGTACAAGTCCGAGTAATAGGGCAAAAAGATCGTCTTCCTACGCATACACGCAGAGCGATGGAGAAAGCCATGGAAGATACGAAAGAGAATACGGGATTAATTCTTAATTTCGCGTTAAACTATGGAAGTCGAGATGAAATCGTTTCTGCTGTGCAACATATGATGAAAGATAATGAGGAAGGAAAAATTCGTTCTGAAGAGGTAAGTGAAGAAATGCTTTCCTCCTACTTAATGACGAGTTCTTTACCTGATCCAGAGTTGTTAATCCGAACAAGCGGAGAGCTACGTATTAGTAATTTCATGTTATGGCAAATTGCATATTCGGAGTTTTGGTTTACAGACGTGTATTGGCCAGACTTCAAAGAAGAACATTTGCTAAATGCGATTACTGACTTTCAACATAGAGGGCGCAGATTCGGAGGCGTGTAGAAAGAGAGGGTTTGGTAGTGAAACAGAGAATTATTACTGGAGTGGTTGCTGCCGCGCTATTCATTCCCATCGTAATATACGGTGGCGTGCCTTTTACGGTTTTAGTGTATGCACTTGCTTCTATAGGTTTATATGAATTAATTCGTATGAATAAGCTTACGCTTATTTCAGTACCGACAGTTTTAGCTGCAGTATTATTGTGGATTCTTTTAATTCCAAGTAGTGCATCAGAACTGTTTACATGGATTGGATTAGGTAAATTGGAAATCACATTTGTGATTGTTTTATTACTTTTATCATATACAGTCCTTTCTAAGAATACATTTACTTTTGATAATGCTTCATTTTTACTGATGGCAACGACATATGTGGCAATGGGATTCTTATATTTAAATGAAACGAGAATATTAGGAATTAAATATGTATTTTGCGCATTATTTGTTATATGGGCTACTGATTCAGGCGCATATTTCGTAGGAAAAGCATTGGGCAAGAGAAAATTGTGGCCAGAAATCAGTCCAAATAAAACGATTGAAGGTTCATTAGGGGGCATCGTTTGTGGAATTATTGTGGCACTTGTTTACAACGTGTTCTTCCCAGTCGAATCGAATGTAGTAATTTTAATTGTGCTGACAATTATCATTTCTATTTTTGGACAAATTGGTGATTTAGTACAATCTGCTTTTAAACGTCATTATGGCGTAAAGGATTCAGGTACAATTTTACCTGGGCATGGTGGTATATTAGACCGAACAGATAGTTGGTTATTCGTTTTACCAATTCTCTACTTCTTATTACAATACAATTAATAAATGAACGAGGGGTTGGAGTCATGAAAAACATTAGTTTATTAGGTGCAAGCGGATCAATTGGTACACAAACTTTAGATGTATTACGCTCGCACCCAGACCAATTCCGTCTCGTTGCTTTTTCTGTAGGGAAAAATATTGACTACGCAGTAAAGGTAATTCAAGAATTTTCTCCGCAAATCGTCTCTGTGCAAAGAGAGGAAGATGTTTTAAAATTACAATCTGTTTCTGGTAATACAAAAATTGTATATGGTAGTGAAGGACTTTTAGAAGTAGCATTACATCCAGATGCGGAGATTGTAGTAAATGCTGTTGTAGGTAGCGTAGGGTTGTTACCAACACTTCGTGCAATTGAGGCGAAAAAAACAATTGGAATTGCAAATAAAGAAACGTTAGTAACTGCAGGACATCTTGTAATGGAAGCAGCACGAAAACATAATGTTTCGTTACTTCCAGTTGATAGTGAACATTCGGCTATTTTTCAATGCTTGAATGGTGAAAATGAAAAAAGAATTTCTCGTCTTATTATAACGGCTTCTGGTGGAAGTTTCCGCGATAAAACGAGGGATGAATTGCATCGTGTGACCGTAGAAGATGCGCTTCGACATCCAAACTGGTCAATGGGTTCGAAAATTACAATTGATTCTGCTACAATGATGAATAAGGGACTAGAAGTAATTGAAGCACATTGGCTTTTTGGTATCCCTTATGAGCAAATCGATGTTGTTTTACATAAAGAAAGTATTATCCATTCTATGGTTGAATTTGAAGATCGTAGTGTAATGGCGCAGCTTGGTTCACCTGATATGCGAGTACCAATTCAATACGCACTTACATATCCTGATAGATTGCCTCTTTCAGACACAAAACAGTTAAACTTATGGGAAATAGGGACGTTGCATTTTGAGAAAATGGACCAAGAACGATTCCGTTGTTTACGTTTTGCGTATGAAGCTGGAAAAGCAGGTGGAAGTATGCCAGCTGTAATGAACGCAGCGAATGAAGTAGCTGTTGAAGCCTTTTTACAAAAGAGAATTGATTTCTTAACAGTGGAAGACCTCATTGAAAAAGCAATGAACCATCACAATGTCATTGCACGACCGAGCTTAGAGGAAATTTTGGAAATTGATGCGGCCACAAGACGGTTTGTGATGGAACAAATTTAGCAAAGGTGGTTATGGAATTGAATACAGCGATTGCCTTTATATTAATTTTCGGTGCACTCGTATTTTTCCATGAGCTAGGGCATCTATATTTCGCAAAAAGAGCAGGTATTTTATGCCGCGAGTTTGCGATTGGTTTTGGTCCGAAAATATTCTCATTTGAAAAGAATGAAACGGTGTATACGATTCGATTACTGCCCCTTGGTGGCTATGTAAGAATGGCTGGCGAGGATGCGGACACAGTTGAGTTAAAGCCTGGGAAAAAGGTTGGCCTTGTATTAAATGAAAAAGACGAAGTTGTGAAATTAGTTTTTGATGGATATGAAAAGTATCCAAATGTTCGTGTTATTGAAGTCGAACAAGCTGATTTGGAGCATAATTTAACAATTTCGGGCTATGAAGAGTACGAGGAAGAGCTTCAAACATTCCGAGTGAATGAAAAGGCTCGTATTATTACTGCGGGGGAAGAAATTCAAATTGCCCCGTATAATAGACAATTTGGCTCGAAAAAACTAGGGCAACGCGCTTTAACAATCTTTGCGGGTCCTGCAATGAACTTCATTTTAGCATTTGTTATTTTTGTGATTCTTGGATTTGTACAAGGGGTCCCTATTGACAAACCAATGGTCGGAAAAGTGATGGATAACAGTGCAGCACAGGAAGCTGGATTGAAAGAGAATGATACAATTCAAGCTATTGATGGGAAAAACACAAGTACATGGAAAGATGTTGTTACTATTGTACGTGAAAACCCAAATAAAGAAATTACGTTACAAGTAAAGCGTGATAATGAACAGTTTAATGTGAAAGTAACGCCAACACTTGATAAAGAAGGAAAAGACGAAGTTGGTAGAATCGGTGTTTATTCTCCTGTAGAGAAAACAGTAATGGGTTCTATTAAATCAGGATTTGAACAAACGTACCAATGGACGAAACTAATTTTTGAATCTCTTGTTAAATTAGTAACTGGTCAATTTTCTATTAATGAGTTATCAGGTCCAGTAGGAATTTATAATCTAACAGATCAAGTTGTAGATTATGGGTTTACGCGTGTACTAAGTTTAGCTGCAGTTCTAAGCATTAATCTTGGTTTATTTAATTTATTACCAGTTCCTGCTTTAGATGGTGGCCGTTTATTCTTCTTCTTAATTGAAGCGTTACGAGGAAAACCAATTGATCGCCAAAAAGAAGGAATGGTTCACTTTATTGGTTTTGCATTATTAATGTTACTTATGTTAGTTGTAACTTGGAATGACATTCGTAAGTTTTTCTTGTAAAATAAAGTGAAACTTATAATGAAATAGAGCTCGTAGAATAAAATCCCTCACCTAACTCGAGGTGAGGGGTTTTACTGCGTGTAAGAGTAAAATGAAGAGGTGCAAATAAATGAAACAAAGTATGGTATTCAGTCCTACATTACGTGAAGTTCCAGCTGATGCTGAAATTAAGAGTCATCAGCTATTACTTCGTGCAGGTTTTATGCGTCAAAATGCTTCTGGTATTTATAGCTTTCTACCATTTGGATTAAAAGTATTACACAAAGTAGAACGTATCGTTCGAGAAGAAATGGAGCGCGCAGGAGCTGTAGAATTATTAATGCCAGCTATGCAAGCTGCGGAATTATGGCAAGAATCAGGTCGTTGGTATTCTTACGGATCTGAATTAATGCGTATGAAAGATCGTAATGCTCGTGAATTCGCATTAGGAGCGACACATGAGGAAGTAATTACGGATCTTGTGCGTGATGAAGTGAAATCATATAAAAAATTACCGTTAACATTATACCAAATTCAAACAAAATTCCGTGATGAGCAAAGACCTCGTTTCGGCTTATTACGTGGAAGAGAGTTTCTAATGAAAGATGCATACTCTTTCCATGCTACACAAGAGAGCTTAGATGAAGTATACGATCGCTTATATAAAGCATACTCTAACATTTTTGCTCGCTGTGGTTTGAATTTCCGTGCAGTTATTGCTGATTCTGGAGCAATGGGCGGAAAAGATACACATGAATTTATGGTATTATCTGATGTTGGTGAAGATACAATTGCATACTCTGACACATCTGATTATGCAGCAAACATCGAAATGGCTCCTGTTGTAGCTACGTATAAGAAGAGTGACGAAGCAGAAAAAGCACTTGAAAAAGTAGCAACACCAGACCAAAAAGCAATTGAAGAAGTATCTGCATTCTTAAACATTGCAGCTGACAAGTGCATTAAGTCTATGGTGTTTAAAGTAGATGAGAAATTAGTAGTTGTACTTGTTCGTGGTGATCACGAAGTAAACGATGTGAAAGTGAAAAATGTATACGGCGCTTCAGTTGTTGAGCTTGCTTCTCATGAAGAAGTAAAAGCATTATTAAATTGTGAAGTGGGTTCATTAGGACCGATTAATGTAACAGGTGATATCGAAATTATTGCTGATCATGCTGTAGCATCAATTGTTAACGGATGTTCAGGAGCGAATGAAGAAGGATTCCATTATGTAAATGTAAATCCAGAACGTGACTTTAAAGTAAGTCAATATACAGATTTACGCTTCATTCAAGAAGGAGACCAATCTCCAGATGGAAACGGAACAATTCTTTTCGCACGCGGAATTGAAGTTGGTCATGTATTCAAATTAGGAACTCGTTATAGTGAAGCAATGAACGCAACATTCCTAGATGAAAACGGAAAAACACAACCACTTATTATGGGTTGTTACGGTATCGGTGTATCTCGTACAGTAGCAGCAATTGCAGAGCAATTTAACGATGAGAACGGCTTAGTTTGGCCAAAAGCGGTAGCACCGTTCCATGTGCATGTAATTCCAGTAAATATGAAATCTGATGCACAACGTGAAATGGGTGAAAATATTTACAACTCATTACAAGAACAAGGCTATGAAGTGTTATTAGACGATCGTGCAGAACGTGCAGGTGTTAAATTTGCAGATGCAGATTTATTCGGTCTTCCAGTTCGTGTTACAGTTGGTAAAAAAGCAGACGAAGGTATTGTAGAAGTGAAAGTACGTGCTACAGGTGAGTCTGAAGAAGTAAAAGTAGAAGAACTTCAAACATATATTGCAAATATTTTAAAATAAGAAGAGGTACCTCGTAATGGGGTACCTTCTCTTTCTTTGTAAACGTATTTTGTAAAAGAAGAGGTGAGAAATCTTTCTTTGTGGTACGTTTCAATTTATAATAGCAAATGGAAGGAGAGTGCTTATGTCTTTAACAAATGAACAACAAGAGCGATTTCAAATTTTGCTCCAGCAGTTGCAAATACCAGACGACCTTATAAATCAATATTTACAAGGCGGTGGTATTGAAAGGCTCGTTATTGATAAAGCGAATAAAAGTTGGCATTTTGATTTACAAGTGCCACGTATTTTGCCTACAGAATTATATGAATTGCTAGAAACAAAGCTTAAGCAATCATTTTCTCATATTGCAAGAACAACATTTGCATTAGAAACAGAGAATAAACAATTTACAGAAGAAGAAGTGAGGGCGTATTGGCCGCTTTGTACGGAACGAATTACATTTTCACCTATGTTCGCATACTTAAAGAAGCAGCTTCCACAGGTGAATGGAGTGAAGTTGTTAATAAATGTAAATAACGAGCTAGAGTCTACGGCTTTAAAGAAAAACGTTGCGAAACCAGTAGGGGATCAATACGAAGTTTTTGGATTCCCGCGTTTTCAGTTAGACACACATATACAGCAAAATACAGAAGAAATGCAAAAGTTTCGTGAACAAACGCAGCAAGAAGACCGTGAGCGTGTTATACAAGCTATGGAAGAAATGGCGAAGAAGCAAGCTGAAGAAAGCAGCGTTGTGTATGAAGGACCGATTACACTCGGGTATCTTATTAAGCCAGATGAAGAGATTACACCGATGCGAGAAATTCAAGATGAAGAAAGAAGAAAAACGGTTCAAGGATATGTCTTCCATGTAGAAACAAAAGAGCTTCGTAGTGGGCGTACGTTATTAACTTTAAAAATAACGGATTATACGGATTCTATTATGATCAAAATGTTCTCGCGTGACAAAGAAGATATTCCGATGCTGCAATCCTTGAAAAAAGGAATGTGGGTGAAAGCACGTGGTTCTGTTCAAAACGATACATTCGTTCGAGATTTAGTAATGATTGCAAATGATATTAATGAAATAACAGGACCGTCTCGTAAAGATAAAGCACCAGAAGGCGAAAAACGAGTAGAGCTGCATCTCCATACTCCGATGAGTCAAATGGACGCTGTCACTCCAGTTTCTAAGCTTGTTGCTCAAGCTGGTAAATGGGGACATGAGGCTATTGCGGTTACAGATCATGCCGTGGCTCAGTCTTTCCCAGAGGCGTATTCTGCAGGGAAGAAGGCTGGAGTTAAAGTTATATATGGTGTAGAAGCAAATCTAGTTAATGATGGTGTACCGATAGCGTATAACGAAGCGCATCGTTTACTTGCAGAGGAAACGTATGTTGTTTTCGACGTTGAGACGACAGGTTTATCAGCTGTATACGATACAGTCATTGAGTTGGCTGCCGTAAAAGTAAAGGGTGGCGAAATTATTGACCGCTTTGAATCTTTCGCAAATCCACATCAACCATTATCAGCGACGATTATTGAATTGACAGGTATTACGGATGATATGTTAACTGATGCACCTGAAGTGGACGAAGTGTTTAAAAAGTTTGAGGAATGGATGGGCGACCATACACTTGTTGCCCATAACGCGAGCTTTGATATGGGCTTTATTAACGTAGGTTTTAAAAAGGCTGGACTAGAAAAAACGAATAATCCAGTTATTGATACGTTAGAACTTGCACGATTCTTATTCCCAGAAATGAAAAATCATCGATTAAATACGATGTGTAAAAAACTTGATATTGAATTAACACAACATCACCGTGCGATTTATGATACAGAAGCGACGGGATATTTACTTGTGAAAATGTTGAAAGACGTAATTGAAAAGGGATTTGAATATCACGATCAATTAAATGATAGCATGGGACAAGGGGATGCGTATAAGCGTGGCCGTCCAAGTCATATGACGTTACTTGCCACATCGGATGTTGGATTGAAAAATTTATATAAACTTGTTTCATATTCTCACCTTAATTACTTTTACCGTGTACCACGTGTGCCGAGGTCACTATTAAAAAAATATCGTGAAGGAATTTTAGTAGGAACGGCTTGTGATAAAGGTGAAGTGTTCGAGGCAATGATGCAAAAGGCACCTGAAGAGGTAGAAGAAATTGCCCAGTTCTATGATTACATTGAAGTAATGCCTCCAGAGGTGTTGCGTCATTTAGTAGAACGTGAGCTTGTTCGAGACGAAGGTCAATTAAAAACAATTATTTCTAACTTAGTAAAACTAGGTGAGACGTTAGATAAACCAGTTGTTGCTACAGGAAACGTGCATTATTTAGACCCTGAGGATGCGATGTATCGTAAAATTTTAGTCAGTTCGCAGGGCGGAGCCAATCCGTTAAATCGACATTCATTACCGCCAGTACATTTCCGTACAACTGATGAGATGTTAGAATGTTTTTCATTCTTAGGTGAAGACAAAGCGAAAGAAGTTGTTGTAACAAATACACAAAAGATTGCGTCATTAATTGGTGATGTGCATCCAGTAAAAGACGATCTATACACACCGAAAATTGAAGGTGCTGATGATGAAACGCGTGATATGAGTTATAAAATGGCGCGTAGCATTTATGGTGAAGAGCTACCGGAAATTGTAGAAGCACGTTTAGAAAAAGAATTAAAAAGTATTATTGGGCATGGATTCGCCGTAATTTATTTAATTTCACATAAGCTTGTGAAAAAATCGTTAGTAGACGGATATCTAGTAGGTTCGCGTGGATCGGTAGGGTCATCATTTGTTGCAACGATGATGGAAATTACAGAAGTAAACCCATTACCACCACACTATGTATGTCCGAAGTGTAAGCAATCAGAATTCTTTAATGATGGTTCTGTAGGTTCTGGTTTTGACTTACCAGATAAAGAATGTCCTGCTTGTAATATTCCATATGTAAAAGATGGACATGACATTCCTTTCGAAACGTTCCTTGGATTTAAAGGAGATAAGGTGCCCGATATCGATTTGAACTTCTCCGGGGAATACCAACCACGTGCCCATAACTATACGAAAGTACTGTTCGGTGAAGACTATGTATATCGTGCAGGAACGATTGGTACAGTTGCGGAAAAAACTGCTTACGGATATGTAAAAGGTTATGCAAATGATCATAACTTAACGATTCGAAATGCAGAGATTGATCGCTTAGTAGCAGGGTGTACCGGTGTAAAACGTACAACAGGACAGCATCCAGGCGGTATTATCGTTGTGCCAGATTACATGGATATCTTTGATTTCTCACCAATACAGTACCCAGCTGATTCAATTGGTGCTGAATGGAGAACAACGCATTTTGATTTCCACTCGATTCATGATAATTTATTAAAACTTGATATACTAGGACACGATGATCCGACCGTTATTCGTATGTTACAAGATTTAAGTGGTATTGATCCGAAAACAATCCCAACGGATGATCCAGAAGTAATGAAAATTTTCTCTGGTCCAGAATCGTTAGGGGTAACGGAAGAGCAAATTAACTGTAAAACAGGTACACTTGGTATACCAGAGTTTGGTACAAAATTCGTAAGACAGATGTTAGAAGAGACGAAACCGACGACATTCTCAGAGTTAGTCCAAATTTCTGGACTATCACATGGTACTGACGTATGGCTTGGTAATGCAAACGAGTTAATTTATAACGGTACATGTACGCTGAGCGAAGTTATCGGTTGTCGTGATGACATCATGGTATATTTAATCTATCAAGGTCTAGATCCATCATTAGCCTTCAAAATCATGGAGTCGGTTCGTAAAGGTAAAGGTGTACCGGAAGAATGGGAAGAAGACATGAAAAATAATAATGTACCAGGTTGGTATATTGATTCATGTAAGAAGATTAAATACATGTTCCCTAAAGCCCATGCGGCTGCTTACGTACTTATGGCTGTACGTATCGCATACTTTAAAGTACATTTTGCACTGTTATTCTATGCCGCATATTTTACAGTTCGTGCAGATGATTTTGATGTAGAGGCAATGGCGAAAGGTTCAGCATCTATACGTGCAAGAATTGATGAAATTGCTCAAAAGGGACTAGATGCTGCGCCGAAAGAGAAAAGTTTATTAACAGTACTAGAAATGACACTTGAAATGTGTGAGCGTGGATACTCATTCCAAAAGGTGGATTTATACCGCTCACATGCAACAGAATTTATTATTGATGGAGACACATTAATTCCTCCATTTAATGCGGTACCTGGTCTTGGTACAAACGCAGCTTTAAGTATTGTGGAAGCACGTAAAAATGGAGACTTCTTATCAAAAGAGGACTTGCAGCAGCGTAGTAAGGTTTCGAAAACAATTATTGAGTATTTAGATAGTCAAGGTTGTTTAGGAGATTTACCGGATCAAAACCAGTTATCACTGTTCTAGTAGGTAGGAAAAGTCTTTGCAAATCAACATTTCCTATGATATACTATTAACCGAGATAACCATGTCATGTATATTGTGTAAAGAAAAGAGTGGGGAAACCCACTCTTTCGTGTTACTATCTATGTTTTCTCTACGTAGATAGGTAAAAGATTTCTGTCGTATATACATATTTTGTTACAAGTTTTACTTCTTAAATTTGGTAATACTAAGACAGATAATCCCTGCTGAACAGCAGGGGCTTTTGTTAGCTAACGAGAAAGAATAAGATAGACCGTTTTTAAAGTGGCGGGGTCTTCTTCTTTTAAATGGTACATGACGGCAGGAAGGAGGCTGTTTATGGATAAGAAAGTCACAGAAGTTGTAGAAGCATTTGCGCAGCCGATCGTTGAAGAGTTAAATCTTGAACTTGTAGATGTAGAGTATGTGAAAGAAGGACAAGACTGGTTCTTACGCGTATTCATCGATTCTGAAAAGGGAGTCGACATTGAAGAATGCGGTGCGGTAAGTGAACGTTTAAGCGAAGCTTTAGATAAAGAGGATCCAATTCCTCATCTTTACTTTTTGGATGTATCATCTCCTGGAGCGGAACGCCCATTAAAGAAAGAAAAAGACTTCCAGCAAGCGGTAGGAAAACAAGTGGCAATTAAAACATATGAGCCGATTGATGGTGAAAAGATGTTTGAAGGAAAACTGCTTTCTTACGATGGTACAACAATAACATTATTATTAACAATTAAAACACGTAAAAAAGAAATCCAAATTTCGATGGATAAAGTCGCAAATGCGCGACTTGCTGTTACGTTTTAGTTAGAAGGGGGATCTTCATGAGCACTGAGTTATTAGATGCTTTGCTCGTATTAGAATCTGAAAAAGGCATTAGCAAAGACATTATTATTGATGCGATTGAAGCAGCTTTAATCTCTGCTTATAAGCGCAATTTTAATCAAGCACAAAACGTTCGTGTGAGCTTTAACCCAGAAGTGGGAACAATTCAAGTTTTAGCACGTAAAGACGTAGTAGACAATGTGTTTGATCCACGTCTTGAAATTTCTGTAGAGGAAGCAAGACAAATTAATCCAAACTACCAAGATGGTGACGTACTAGAAATTGAAGTAACACCAAAAGACTTTGGTCGTATTGCAGCACAAACTGCAAAACAAGTTGTCACACAACGAGTGCGTGAAGCAGAGCGCGGTGTTATTTACTCTGAGTTTAGTGACCGTGAAGAAGATATTATGGTAGGTATTGTACAACGTCAAGATGCTCGTTTCATCTATGTAAGCTTAGGAAAAGTAGAAGCTTTATTACCTGTAAGTGAGCAAATGCCTAATGAGCAATACAAACCACATGATCGTATTCGCGTATTCATTACGAAAGTAGAAAAAACGACAAAAGGACCACAAATTTACGTATCACGTACACATCCTGGTCTTTTAAAACGTTTATTCGAAATGGAAGTTCCTGAAATCTATGATGGAACTGTAGAAATTCGTTCTGTAGCACGTGAAGCTGGCGATCGCTCTAAGATCTCTGTATATGCAGAGAACACTGATGTTGATCCAGTTGGTTCTTGTGTAGGACCAAAAGGGCAACGTGTACAACGCATTGTAGACGAATTAAAAGGTGAAAAAATTGACATCGTCCGCTGGTCAAATGATCCAGTTGAATATGTTGCAAATGCATTAAGCCCATCACAAGTTGTTAAAGTACTTGTAGATGAAGAAGAAAAAGCGACAACAGTAGTTGTTCCAGACCACCAGTTATCATTAGCTATCGGTAAGCGTGGACAAAATGCACGTCTTGCAGCTAAATTAACAGGCTGGAAAATTGATATTAAGAGTGAGTCTGATGCGAAACAACTTGGTATTGTAACAGAAGAAGATAGC
The DNA here is from genome assembly GCF_001563515.1 of Bacillus sp. JH7. NCBI lineage: Bacteria > Bacillati > Bacillota > Bacilli > Caryophanales > Bacillaceae > Bacillus > Bacillus sp. JH7. Next base: position 987,230 of record NZ_LPUS01000001.1, read on the forward strand.
GTAATCGCATTTGGATTCGATTCAGTGGAAGACGAAATCGAATAGAGGTGATGAGTATGAGCAATCGAAAAGTTCCGTTACGAAAATGTGTTGCAACGCAAGAAATGAAATCAAAACGAGAGCTCGTTCGCATTGTTCGTTCCAAAGAGGGAGAAGTGTCCATTGATTTAACTGGGAAAAAATCAGGACGAGGTGCTTACTTGTCGAAGGACAAGGAGAGCATTCTTCAAGCTCAAAAGAAAAATGTTTTGGAACATCATCTAAAAGCGAAAATCGACGGTTCTTTATATGAAGAGCTTCTTGAGCTTGTTGAGAAGGAGTCGAAATAAGTGTCCGATTGGAAATCGTTTTTAGGACTAGCAAACCGGGCTCGGAAAATTATTTCGGGTGAAGAACTCGTTTTAAAAGAAGTACGAAGTGGCAAAGCAAAACTTGTATTGCTATCTGAAGATGCGTCAGTAAATACTACAAAACGCATCACAGATAAAACTACGTACTACAACGTACCAATGAGAAAGGTCGAAAATCGACAACAATTAGGGCATGCGATTGGGAGAGATGAGCGAGTCGTTGTAGCTGTGTTAGATGTAGGCTTTGCGAAAAAGCTGCGTAGCATGCTCGATACAAATTACCGGGGGTGAAGGTATGAGTAAAATTCGAGTGCATGAATATGCAAAAAAACATAATATCTCAAGTAAAGATCTTATGACAAAACTAAAAGAAATGAATATCGAGGTTTCGAATCATATGACAATGTTAGACGATGAAGTAGTAAATAAATTAGATAATGAATATCAAACTGAAAAACCTTCTGTTGCAGATGAGTTTGAAGTAGAAGAAAAAGTTGTTCGCAGTAAAAAGAACAGCAATAAGAAAAAGAAAAAAGGCAAAGGAAACGAAGACAAACGTCAAGAGAACTTTGCTGGTAGACAACAAACTCAAATTGTAGAAACACCAGATAAAATTACTTTCTCTGGAAGCCTTACAGTAGGAGATCTTGCTAAAAAATTAAGCAAAGAGCCATCTGAAATTATTAAGAAGCTCTTCATGCTTGGAATTATGGCAACAATTAACCAAGACTTGGATAAAGATACAATTGAGTTAATTGCTAACGACTACGGTATTGAAGTAGAAGAAGAAGTAATTGTAAGCGAGACTGAGTTTGAAACATTCATTGATGAGCAAGATGATGAAGAGAACTTAAAAGAACGTCCAGCTGTAGTTACAATCATGGGACACGTTGACCATGGTAAAACAACATTACTGGATTCTATTCGTAACTCAAAAGTAACTGCAGGCGAAGCGGGTGGAATTACTCAGCATATCGGTGCATATCAAGTTGAAGTAAACGATAAGAAGATTACATTCTTAGATACACCTGGTCACGCAGCATTTACAACGATGCGTGCTCGTGGGGCACAAGTAACGGATATTACAATCCTTGTTGTTGCAGCGGATGACGGTGTTATGCCACAAACGGTTGAAGCAATTAACCATGCGAAGGCAGCAGGAGTACCAATTATTGTTGCTGTGAATAAAATGGATAAACCAGCTGCAAACCCTGATCGCGTAATGCAAGAACTAACTGAATATGAATTAGTTCCAGAAGCTTGGGGCGGAGATACTATTTTCGTACCAATTTCTGCAATTCAAGGCGAAGGCATTGACAACTTACTAGAAATGATCCTTCTTGTAAGTGAAGTAGAAGAATATAAAGCAAATCCAAACCGCTATGCAACTGGTACAGTAATCGAAGCACAGCTTGATAAAGGTAAAGGAACTATCGCGACATTACTTGTTCAAAATGGTACGCTTCGAGTTGGAGATCCAATCGTTGTTGGAACTTCATTCGGACGTGTTCGTGCAATGGTAAGTGATATTGGTCGTCGTGTAAAAGTTGCTGGTCCATCAACTCCTGTTGAAATTACTGGTTTAAACGAAGTACCACAGGCTGGAGATCGTTTCATGGCATTTGCTGATGAGAAGAAAGCTCGTCAAATTGGTGAATCACGTGCACAAGAAGCGTTAGTTGCACAACGTGGTGAGAAATCTAAATTAAGCCTTGAAGATTTATTCCAACAAATCCAAGAGGGCGATGTAAAAGAAATTAACTTAATCGTAAAAGCAGACGTACAAGGTTCTGTTGAAGCGATGGCAGCATCACTTCGTAAAATTGATGTTGAAGGCGTAAAAGTTAAAATCATTCACACTGGTGTAGGTGCGATTACAGAATCTGATATCATTTTAGCTTCTGCATCTAATGCAATTGTAATTGGATTTAACGTACGTCCAGATGTGAACGCGAAGCGTACAGCTGAATTAGAGAACGTTGATATTCGTTTACACCGTATTATTTATAAAGTAATCGAAGAGATTGAAGCAGCTATGCAAGGTATGCTTGATCCAGAATTCGAAGAAAAAGTAATCGGTCAAGCAGAAGTTCGTCAAACGTTTAAAGTAACAAAAGTTGGAACAATCGCAGGTTGCTACGTAACAGACGGTAAAATTACGCGTGATAGTGGCGTACGTATTATCCGTGACGGCGTAGTAATTTTCGAAGGACAACTTGATACGTTAAAACGTTTCAAAGACGACGTAAAAGAAGTTGCACAAAACTATGAGTGTGGTATTACAATTGAGAGATATAATGATCTTAAAGAAGGGGACATCATTGAAGCGTACATTATGGAAGAAGTGAAGCGATGATTATCGCTTCACTCTCATTCGAGTGTATGATTTACGATGTGCATTCTTTAAAAGAGAAACGTGCAATTTTACAACGTGTGTTAACTCGTGTAAAACAGCGCTATAATGTAGCTGTTTCTGAAGTTGGGCACCAAGATGTATGGCAACGTACAGAAATTGCAATTGTTTCCGTATCCTCAAATCGTGTTATCTGTGAGAAAGAAATGAATCGTGTACTTGAGTACATCGATTCATTTCCTGAAATTGAACGTACAATAACACATTTGGAATGGTATTGAATGAGGTGAAGAGTTATGAAATTACGTGCGAACCGTGTGGGCGAGCAAATGAAAAAAGAATTAGGCGACATTATCAGTCGTAAAATTAAAGACCCACGTATTGGATTTGTTACAGTAACTGATGTACAAGTGAGTGGTGATTTACAAATTGCTAAAGTATATATTTCTGTTTTAGGTGATGAAGAACAGAAAGAAAATACTTTAAAAGGTTTAGCGAAGGCAAAAGGCTTTATTCGTTCAGAAATTGGCCAACGTATTCGTCTTCGTAAAACACCAGAAATTACCTTTGAGTTTGATGAGTCTATCGGATATGGTCATCGAATTGATACACTTTTACATGAAATTAATAAAGACGGTAAACGTGAAGAATAATGGATAGACATTTGTCTATCCATTTTTTCAATGCAAAATAAGTTTTGGATATTTACTACGAGAGAATTATGATGAGGTGAACATATATGGAAGGTGTAGTATTATTACATAAGCCAAAAGGCATGACATCACATGATTGTGTATTTAAATTAAGAAAGATATTGCGAGAAAAGAGAATTGGTCATACGGGAACATTAGACCCTGATGTAACAGGAGTATTACCAATTTGCGTTGGAAGAGCAACGAAAATTGCACAATTTTTAACAAGTGAAACGAAAACATATGAAGGTGAAGTAACATTAGGGTTTTCAACGACAACTGAAGATGCTTCTGGTGAGGTTGTTGAAACGAAAAATGTAGATCGTACTATTACTCGTAAGGAAGTAGAGAAAGTCCTTGCGGAATTAACAGGCACGATTGAACAAATGCCACCAATGTTCTCGGCTGTAAAAGTAAACGGGAAAAAATTATACGAATATGCAAGAGCAGGGCAAGAGGTGGAACGTCCAGTTCGTACAATTACAATTCATGAATTCATATTACTTGATGATCGTGAAGTTTTTGAAGGAGAAAATATTTCATTCCGTTTCCGTGTAACGTGTAGTAAAGGAACATATGTAAGAACGTTAGCTGTAATGATCGGGGAAAAACTTGGTTTCCCATCACATATGTCGCACCTTATAAGAACGGCATCTGGTGAATTTTTATTAGAAGATTGCATATCATTTGAAGAAATTGAAGAAAACGTGCAAAATGGAACAGTAGAGTCTATCTTCATTTCAATTGATGAAGCATTAAGTAAGTTTCCAAAAATGGTTGTAGATGAAAAGCAAGCAGAGAAAATAAAGAATGGTATGTTCTTAAAAAATGAATTAGAAATAACAGCACCATTTATTACAGTGTTTGATAAAAATGATCGTTGCTTAGCAATTTATGAACATCATCCGAAACATCCTGGTATGTTAAAGCCGATGAAAGTACTTGTGAATAATCAAGAACTAAAGCTATAATGAATTATTGGAAGGATTATTACAGAAAAAGGTGAATTCAAGCGTGAAACTTATTCATTTAACTCATCCACATGAACAAAATAAATTAGAATTACCACCTACTGTAATGGCATTAGGATTTTTTGATGGCATTCATTTAGGACATCAATGTGTAATTCGAACTGCGAAAAAAATAGCGGACGACCGAGGATATAAAAGTGCAGTTATGACATTTCATCCTCATCCATCTGTTGTTTTAGGAAAAAAGGATGCGCATGTGGAGTATATTACACCGATGCGCGATAAAGAAAAAATAGTCGAAAGCTTAGGAATCGATATATTATATGTAATTAAATTTGATGAATCATTTGCAGGGTTATTACCGCAACAATTTGTAGATGATTATATTATTGGTTTAAATGTAAAGCATGTAGTAGCAGGGTTTGATTATTCATATGGACGTTTAGGAAAAGGAAAGATGGAGACTTTACCATTTCATGCAAGAGGGGAGTTTACACAGACTGTGATTGAAAAAGTTGAATTTCAAGAAGAGAAAGTAAGTTCTACAGCATTACGAAAGTTAATTCGAAATGGCGAAATGGAGCAAATTCCATCTATTTTAGGTAGAGCCTATACTGTAGCGGGAACAGTTATACACGGCGACAAACGTGGACGTCAAATTGGTTTTCCAACAGCTAATGTAGGTTTAAGTGATGAGTATTTATTGCCACCTGTAGGTGTTTATGCAGTGAGATTAAAAGTTCACGGTGAATGGTACGATGGTGTATGTAATATTGGATATAAACCGACTTTTAAAGAAGATGAGCGTCAATTATCAATTGAAGTGCATTTATTTGAATTTAACAAAGATATATACGATCAAAATGTTACAGTAGAGTGGCATATGCGTATAAGAGCAGAAAAGAAATTCAACGGTATTGATGAGTTAGTTGAACAAATCGCAAAAGATAAGAAAACAGCCCAAGAATATTTTGTGAGCGAAAAGAATATACTTGCTTTTTCAAATGAAAAGTAGTATTCTATGTTATGTACTTTATGACAACCATTGCTTGGCATTGCGACTCACCGACGCTTGCTAGGTAATTGGGGGTTTAATTAATAGGAGGTGAAATAGGATGGCTTTAACACAAGAGCGTAAAAATGAAATCATTGCACAATTTAGAACTCATGAGACTGATACTGGTTCTCCAGAGGTTCAAATTGCTGTCCTAACGGAGCAAATTAACACTCTAAACGAGCACTTACGTACTCACAAGAAAGATCATCATTCACGTCGTGGTCTATTAAAGATGGTTGGTAAACGTCGTAACTTACTAACTTACCTTCGTAATAGCGATATCACACGTTACCGTGAATTAATCACAAAGCTTGGCTTACGTCGATAGTCAAAGAAGCGGGAATATTCCCGCTTTTTTGTTAGGTAAAAATATATCTTCTACGCTTTATAGCTTACTTAATTTTAGGCAATACTAGAGGTAGAATATTGTGATATACTATCCATTTACATAGAAGAATTGAATACTTTAAATTGAGAGGGGTACTTAAATGAGTCAAGAAAAGCAAGTCTTCTCGATAGATTTAGCTGGTCGCCAGCTAACAGTTGAAACTGGTCAGCTTGCAAAACAAGCGAACGGAGCAGTATTAGTAAGATATGGCGATACAGCGGTTCTATCTACAGCAACTGCATCAAAAGAAGCAAAAAATGTAGATTTCTTCCCACTTACAGTAAACTATGAAGAGCGTTTATATGCAGTCGGAAAAATTCCTGGCGGTTTCATTAAACGTGAAGGTCGTCCAAGTGAAAAAGCAATTTTGGCAAGTCGTTTAATCGACCGTCCAATCCGTCCACTTTTCGCAGATGGTTTCCGTAACGAAGTACAAGTTGTCAGCATCGTAATGAGTGTTGATCAAGATTGTTCTTCTGAAATGGCAGCTATGCTTGGTTCTTCATTAGCGTTATCGATTTCAGATATTCCATTTGAAGGTCCAATCGCGGGTGCAACAGTTGGTCGTATTAACGGCGAATTCGTTATCAACCCAACAGTAGAACAGCAAGAACAAAGTGATATTCACCTTGTTGTAGCTGGTACGAAAGATGCAATTAACATGGTTGAAGCAGGAGCAGATCAAGTGCCTGAGGAAACAATGTTAGAAGCAATTATGTTTGGTCATGACGAAATTAAACGTCTAATTGCATTCCAAGAAGAGATTGTACAAGCTGTAGGTAAAGAGAAAACAGAAGTGAAACTTTATGAAGTTGACGCTGATCTTAACCAAGCTGTACGTGAAATGGCTGAAGAAGATATGCATTCAGCAATTCAAGTACATGAGAAGCATGCACGTGAAGATGCAATTAACGAAGTGAAAAAGCGTGTTATTGAGCATTACGAAGCGCAGGAAGCTGACGCTGATACATTAGGACAAGTAAATGAGATTTTATATAAAATTGTAAAAGAAGAAGTACGTCGTCTTATTACAGTTGAAAAAATCCGCCCAGATGGCCGTAAAGGTGACGAAATCCGTCCATTAGCATCAGAGGTTGGCATTTTATCTCGTACACACGGTTCTGGTTTGTTCACTCGTGGACAAACACAAGCATTAAGTATTTGTACATTAGGTGCATTAGGCGATGTGCAAATTTTAGATGGTCTTGGTGTAGAAGAATCAAAACGCTTTATGCACCATTACAATTTCCCATCATTTAGTGTTGGTGAAACTAGACCAATGCGTGGACCAGGTCGTCGTGAAATCGGTCACGGTGCACTAGGAGAACGCGCACTTGAGCCTGTAATTCCATCTGAAAAAGATTTCCCATACACAGTACGTCTTGTATCTGAAGTTTTAGAATCAAATGGTTCTACTTCACAAGCAAGTATTTGTGGTAGTACTTTAGCAATGATGGATGCTGGTGTTCCACTTAAAGCTCCAGTTGCAGGTATTGCAATGGGTCTAGTTAAAACTGGTGAGCATTACACAATTTTATCTGATATTCAAGGTATGGAAGATCATTTAGGTGATATGGACTTTAAAGTAGCAGGTACAGCACAAGGTGTAACTGCACTACAAATGGACATTAAAATCGATGGTCTATCTCGTGAGATTTTAGAAGAGGCATTACAACAAGCGAAAGTTGGTCGTGTGCACATTCTAAATCATATGTTATCTGTTATTCCAGAGCCACGCACTGAATTATCAGCGTACGCTCCAAAGATTATTACAATGACAATTAATCCAGATAAAATCCGTGACGTTATCGGACCGAGCGGTAAACAAATCAATAAAATTATTGAAGAAACTGGCGTTAAAATTGACATCGAGCAAGATGGCACAGTATTCATTTCTTCAATAAACCAAGAAATGAACGACAAAGCTAAGAAAATTATCGAAGATATCGTTCGCGAAGTACAAGTAGGTGAAATCTACGAAGGAAAAGTGAAACGTGTTGAGAAATTCGGTGCTTTCGTTGAATTATTCAGCGGTAAAGATGGATTAGTTCACATTTCTGAACTTGCACTTGAGCGTGTAGGTAAAGTAGAAGACGTTGTAAAAATCGGTGACGTAATTACGGTTAAAGTTATCGAGATTGACAAGCAAGGTCGTGTTAATCTATCTAGAAAAGTATTGCTAAAAGAAGAGCAAGAAAAAGAAGCTGCTAAAGAAGAAAACAAACAAGAGCAGCAATAAGCGAAAGCCAGTTTAACTGGCTTTTTTTGTTATGTAAAAATATGATTTATATATATTTTTATGTCAGTATAGGTATAGTTTTCATTATAACGCTCAAATTAACAAAGATAAGAAGAAAAATGTTTTTTTATATAGTTAATTTGGGAGGGTTTATATGAAAGTTCGTATATTGGCATACATATGTATATTTTCTTTATATGTCAGTTTAGGCTCTTATTCTGTTTTTGCACAGGATAACTTATATGAAGAAATTCAAAAGCATGCAAAACAATATGAGATTGCACCTCAAAATGCGATGATTGATAAGATATGGAAAGCAACACCAGGATATAATGGAAGACAAGTTGATATGGAAGCATCCTATAACAATATGAAGAAGCTAAAGGAATTTGATCAAAAACACCTTGAATTTAAGGAAGTATCACCGAGTGTCCACTTAGAAGATTTATCACCTGCTCCAATTTATAGGGGGCATCCGAATAAAAAGATGGTGGGATTAACAATAAATGTGGCATGGGGAAACGAGTATTTGCCTCGTATATTAGAAATATTGAAAAAGCATGATGTGAAGGCGACTTTCTTTTTAGAAGGACGTTGGGTGAAAGAAAATTTACGATTTGCAAAAATGATTGTCGATGCAAATCAAGAAGTCGGAAATCATTCTTATACGCACCCTAATATGAAAACGCTATCGTCTGATGAAATACGAGAGCAGTTACAAAAAACAAATCGAATGATTGAAGCTGCTACGAATCAAAAGGTGAGATGGTTTGCCCCGCCGAGTGGAAGTTTTCGGGATGAAGTCGTGAAAATCGCTGATGATTTCCAAATGGGAACGATTATGTGGACTGTCGATACAATCGATTGGAAGCGACCTGAGCCAGATGTACTATTGCAGAGAGTAATGAGAAAAATACACCCAGGTGCTATCGTATTAATGCATCCTACTTCGTCAACGGCAGAAGCATTAGATACAATGATTAAAAAATTGAAGGAACAAGGATATAAAGTAGGGAATATAACAGAATTACTGGATGAAAAACGTGTGGATTAAATACATTTGCATGACATTCATCCTTAAACTTGTTATCATTAAATAATAGCACTTATTTAGAGAAACTGGCAGTAGGAGGAAAGTTTTTGATTAAAAAATATACTTGTAAAAATGGTGTAAGAATAGTTATGGAGAATATACCAACTGTAAGATCGGTTGCGATTGGTATTTGGATCCATGCGGGATCAAGAAATGAAAATGAAAAAAATAACGGGATTTCTCACTTTTTAGAGCATATGTTCTTTAAAGGGACAGAAACACGTAGTGCACGCGAAATTGCAGAATCATTTGATAGTATTGGTGGGCAAGTGAATGCTTTTACTTCAAAAGAGTACACTTGTTACTATGCAAAAGTGCTAGATGAACATGCTAAATATGCTTTAGATGTATTAGCTGACATGTTCTTTAATTCAACATTTGATGAAGAAGAATTGAAAAAAGAGAAGAATGTCGTATGTGAAGAAATTAAAATGTACGAAGATGCTCCAGACGATATTGTGCATGATATGTTAACGAAAGCAACATATGAAACGCATCCGCTTGGATATCCTATTTTAGGAACAGAAGAAACACTTGATACGTTTACAGGTGATACGCTACGCCAATATATTAAGGATCATTATACACCTGAAAATGTAGTTGTTTCAGTTGCAGGAAATATTGATGAAGCCTTCTTACAAACGGTAGAGCAATATTTCGGTAGTTATGAAGGAACAACAAACCGTGAACAAGTACATAGTCCAATTTTCCATTTTAACAAAGTAGCACGTAAAAAGGAAACAGAACAAGCTCATTTATGTTTAGGATATAAAGGCTTACAAATGGGACACGAAGATATTTATAACTTAATTGTATTAAATAACGTTTTAGGCGGTAGTATGAGTAGCCGTTTATTCCAAGAAGTACGTGAGCAACGTGGGTTAGCTTACTCAGTATTTTCTTACCATTCTTCTTATGAAGATACAGGTATGTTAACACTGTATGGTGGAACAGGTAGTCAACAATTAGATACACTGTATGAAACAATGCAAGAAACATTAGAAACATTGAAAAATACAGGTATTACAGAAAAAGAGCTTATTAATAGTAAAGAGCAATTAAAAGGAAACTTAATGTTAAGTTTAGAAAGTACGAATAGTCGTATGAGCCGTAATGGTAAAAATGAATTGCTACTTCGTAAGCATCGTTCACTTGATGAGATTATCGAAAGTGTAAACACTGTAACAAAAGAAAATGTAGATGGGTTAATTCGTAACATGTTTACAGATGAATTCTCTGCAGCATTAATTAGTCCAGATGGAAAACTTCCAAAAGGAATAAAACTATAATCAACTTTTACGATGTATCTGAAAATAACCTTCTCTCTTTTTAAATGAGAGAAGGTTATTTTTTTTATACATATAGAATAGGTACTAATTATAGACAATGCAAATGAAAAATTTAGTAGGGGAGTGGAGTGAGTATGCGATTAAGTGAATTAAGCGGTAAAGAGGTTGTAGATATAGAAAAAGCGGAAAAAATGGGAGCCTTAGGTTATATGGATTTAGAGATTAATGAGAAAGACGGACAAATACAAACACTTATAATACCTGTAGGGAAGTGGGGAGGTTTTAAAAAGGAACCACAAGAAGTAAGAGTGGCATGGAGTCAAATAAAGAAAGTCGGACACGATATGCTTCTTTGTGATAGTATAGATCGTTCAAATTCGGAGTGAAGGATGGCCATTTTGGTCATCTTTTTTTGTATCTACATAGAAACCTGATAAATCATATGTGCATTTGGATTTTCAATCACCATAAACTCGTACATTACATATGATGTGGAGGAAAAAGAAAAAGTAGGCACTTTTCTTATAAATGACAGAAAAAGAAGGTGAATTAGGGAATGTTGACTGAGATGCATATTGCTGTCATAGGAGGAGATGCAAGGCAGCTAGAAGTAATTCGTAAGCTAGTTGAATTGGATGCGAAACTTTCTTTGATAGGTTTTGATCAGTTAGATCATGGTTTCACAGGGGCAGCAAAAGAAAGTATACAAAATTTAGATTTCACTTCTGTAGACGCAATTATTTTGCCGGTTGCCGGTACAAATGCCAAAGGAGAAGTAGATACTATTTTTTCAAATGAAAAAGTTTCAATAACGAAAGAACAAATTGAAAATACACCAGAACACTTTACTATATATTCAGGTATTGGTACACCTTACTTGGAAAATCTCGTATCTACTACGAATCGAAAACTTGTTAAATTATTTGATCGTGATGATGTAGCAATATACAATTCTATTCCAACGGTAGAAGGTACATTAATGATGGTAATTCAACATACCGACTATACAATTCATGGGTCCAATGTAATGGTTCTAGGATTTGGGAGAACAGGAATGAGTGTTGCGAGAGCATTTCAATCATTAGGAGCCCATGTCAAAGTTGGAGCAAGACGATCTGAACATATTGCACGTATTACAGAAATGATGTTTTCTCCTTTTCATATGCAAGACATAGAGAAAGAAGTAGGAAATATCGATATTGTAATTAATACGATTCCGCATCTCGTTGTAACAGCGAATGTTATTGCAAAAATGCCAGCTCATACGTTAGTGATTGATTTAGCTTCTAAACCAGGCGGTACTGACTTTAGATATGCGGAAAAAAGAGGAGTCAAAGCATTGCTAGCACCTGGATTACCAGGTATTGTTGCCCCAAAAACGGCTGGGCAAATTTTAGCAAATGTTCTTTCTCAGTTATTAGCAGCAGATGCAATTGCAAAGGAGGAGGAAAAGAAATGAGTTTGAAGGGGAAACGAATTGGTTTCGGATTTACAGGTTCACATTGTACGTACGAAGAAGTAATGCCTCATTTAGAAAAATTAATTGCTGAGGGAGCAGAAGTACGTCCTGTTGTTTCTTACACTGTTCAATCAACAAATACTAGATTTGGAGAAGGAGCAGAGTGGATTAAGAAGATTGAAGAAATAACAGGTTTTAAAGCAATTAATTCAATCGTTGGTGCAGAACCACTAGGACCTAAAATTCCACTAGATTGTATGGTAATTGCACCACTAACAGGGAATTCTATGAGTAAATTTGCAAATGCAATGACAGACTCTCCAGTATTAATGGCAGCGAAAGCGACGTTAAGAAATGGCAAGCCTGTCGTATTGGCTGTTTCGACGAATGATGCTCTAGGGCTTAATGGAGTAAATCTCATGCGCCTAATGGCAACAAAAAACATCTACTTCGTCCCATTCGGCCAAGATGCACCAGAGAAAAAACCGAACTCAATGGTAGCTCGCATGGAGCTGCTGGAAGATACAGTGTTAGAAGCGCTGCAAGGGAAGCAATTGCAACCGGTGGTCGTAGAAAAATTCAGATATATGAATTAAAAAACGAAAAAAAACGGACAATTTTTGATGAAACCATCATTCTTACTGTAGAATATGATAAAATTAACGTTATTAAGATCAGAAGGGGTATTGTATACTCCTTCTGATTCTAAGTTATAGAAGGATTGGTATCTAGAAAGGGGCATAGTGATGGAAAAGCAAAAAACTTTTCATGTCGCTGTAGTTGGAGCAACCGGCGCAGTTGGTGAACAAATGTTAAATACTTTAGAGAAACGAGAATTTCCAATCGGGAAATTAACGTTACTTTCATCTAAACGATCTGCAGGTAAGAAACTTGTATTTAAAGGCGAAGAATTTACAGTTCAAGAGGCAACTCCTGAAAGCTTTGAAGGAGTAGATATCGCACTATTTAGTGCTGGTGGATCTGTATCGAAACAATTAGCGCCAGAAGCAGCAAAACGCGGTGCGATTGTTGTTGATAATACAAGTGCATTCCGTATGACAGAAAACGTGCCACTTGTTGTACCTGAAGTAAATGAAAACGACTTAAAAGAACATAATGGTATTATTGCAAATCCAAACTGTTCTACAATTCAAATGGTAGTAGCTCTTGAGCCAGTTCGTCAGCAATATGGTTTAAAACGAGTAATCGTTTCCACATATCAAGCTGTATCAGGTGCTGGTGCGGCAGCTATTGAAGAACTGCATGAACAATCACAAGCAATCTTAAATGGCGAAGAAGTTAAGGCAAATGTTCTTCCTGTATCAGGTGATAAGAAGCATTTCCCAATTGCTTTTAATGCGATTCCACAGATTGATAAATTCCAAGATAATGGATTTACGTTTGAAGAAATGAAAATGATTAACGAAACGAAAAAAATTATGCATATGCCTGAATTAGAAGTAGCGGCAACATGTGTACGTTTACCAGTTGTATCAGGACACTCTGAGTCTGTTTACATCGAAGTAGAAAAAGAAGGCGTAACAGTAGCAGAATTAAAGAGCTTACTTGCAAATGCGGAAGGTATTGTTCTGCAAGATAATCCAGAAGAGCAGTTATATCCAATGCCAGCTACTGCAGTAGGTAAAAACGAAGTATTCGTTGGAAGAATCCGTAAAGATTTAAATAACGATAAAGGATTCCATCTTTGGGTCGTATCTGATAACTTATTAAAAGGCGCTGCATGGAATTCTGTTCAAATTGCAGAGCGCTTAGTAAAATTACAATTAGTGTAAACGGCTAAGAGAAGGTGCAAAATATGAAAATAATTGTTCAAAAATTTGGTGGCACATCAGTACGTGATGACAATGGACGTAAGCATGCGCTTCATCATATAAAAAAATCATTAGCTGCTGGTTATAAAGTAGTTACTGTCGTATCTGCTATGGGCCGTAAAGGTGAACCATATGCAACGGATACGTTATTAAGTCTTGTAAATCAAGAGGAATCTACTATTTCTAAACGTGAGCAAGATTTATTATTATCATGCGGAGAGTTAATCTCTGCAATTGTTTTCTCTAATATGTTGAATGAGAACGGTATAAAAGCAGCAGCATTAAATGGTGCACAAGCTGGTTTTGTAACGAATGATGACTTTACGAATGCAAAGATTATTGAAATGAATTGCGATCGTATACATGAAGAGTTAGAAAATGTAGATGTAATCGTCGTTACAGGATTTCAAGGGCAAACGAAAAAAGGTGATACGACAACACTTGGACGCGGAGGTAGTGATACTTCAGCTTCAGCATTAGGTGTTGCACTTCATGCTGAATATATCGATATATTCACTGATGTAGAAGGTGTTATGACTGCGGATCCTCGTATTGTAAAAGATGCACGTCATCTTCAAACTGTAACGTATAACGAAATTTGTAACATGGCTTATCAAGGTGCGAAAGTCGTTCATCCACGTGCAGTTGAAATTGCGATGCATGCAAAAGTGCCACTTCGTGTACGTTCTACGTATTCTGAAAGTGAAGGTACTCTTATTGCAGCATACGATGGTGCTACAAAAGGGCAGGATGTAGAAGAACGTCCTGTTACAGGTATTGCCCACGTATCGAACGTAACGCAAATTAAAGTACTTGCAAAAGAAACGGCATACGACATACAGCAGCATGTATTTAAAGAAATGGCAAACGAAGGCATTAGTGTTGATTTAATTAACATTTCTCCTACTGGTGTAGCTTACACAGTAAATGATAATGTATCAGCTCGTGCTGTCGAAGTGCTAAAACAACTTGGATATGAGCCAATTGTGACAGAACATTGTGCGAAAGTATCTATCGTTGGAGCTGGAATGGCAGGCATCCCAGGGGTTACTGCAAAAATCGTTACAGCTTTAGCAGAAAAAGGTATTCAAATCCTGCAATCGGCAGATAGTCATACAACAATTTGGGTTCTTGTAAAAGAAATTGATTTGGTGGAGGCTGTAAATGCATTACATAGTGCGTTTGAGCTTTCAAAAGAAAAGCAACTGGAACAATAAGGAGTGAGACCATGATAGATTTTGGGACAATTGCAACCGCGATGGTAACACCGTTTGATATAAACGGGAATATCGATTTTGCAAAGACAACGAAATTGGTAAATTATTTAATTGATAACGGTACAACAGCAATCGTGGTAGGAGGAACGACAGGAGAATCTCCTACATTAACTTCAGAAGAGAAAGTAGCGTTATATCGCCATGTCGTATCTGTTGTCGATAAAAGAGTGCCCGTAATCGCTGGAACAGGTAGCAATAATACGCATGCTTCTATTGACTTAACTAAAAAGGCAACAGAAGTTGGTGTGGATGCAGTAATGCTAGTAGCACCGTATTATAACAAACCGAGTCAAGAAGGAATGTATCAGCATTTTAAAGCAATTGCTGAAAGTACGCCGCTTCCGGTTATGCTATATAACGTTCCGGGACGATCTATTGTACAAATCTCCGTTGATACAGTTGTTCGTTTATCAGAAATAGAAAACATTGTTGCTATTAAAGATGCCGGCGGCGATGTGTTAACAATGACAGAAATCATTGAAAAAACAGCGGACGACTTTGCGGTATACAGCGGTGATGACGGTTTAACGTTACCAGCTATGGCAGTTGGAGCGAAAGGTATCGTTTCGGTAGCATCTCATGTTATCGGAAACGAAATGCAAGAAATGATTACAGCATTTCAAGCAGGAGAATTTAAGAAGGCACAAAAATTACATCAATTACTTGTAAGAGTAACTGATTCATTATTTATGGCGCCAAGTCCAACTCCAGTAAAAACAGCGTTACAAATGGTTGGATTAGATGTAGGTTCTGTACGTTTACCACTTCTTCCATTAACAGAAGAAGAAAGAGTAACGTTACAATCTGTAATGCAATCTATCCCTCGTTAATAAAAAATGACCTAGTGTAGAACTAGGTCATTTTTTATTATATGCAAATCTTTTCCTCTTTTTCTCACTTATATGTGTTCTTATAAGAATATTAATCGCTTCTTCATTATGTGTATAAGAAAATAATCGTACCCCTTTAACTGAGTCGAAAAATGATAGATATTATGGAATAAACGTAATAAACTACGGTGTTTGTTTTTAGAGAAATCCCCTCAAATTTGACGTAATTCATAAAAAAACTCCATTTTGTAAGTGTTTTTGTTGGATTCTAGAAAAATAAATCTTGAAACTCCCTATTATGAAATGAATTTAGCGTATGTATGGCTAGTTCTTCAAAATAATATGGAGTATAAAATCGAAGTAAATATAAAGGAAATACGTTCGATACTTTTGTTGTCATTCCGTTCTTTTACTCTTTCTTTCGCACGATTTAACTTGTGTTCTATTTCTTGTATCAGGTATAATATGGCTAAGTAGCTTAGTACGGGTATGCTTAGCAAAATTGGGAAAAATTATAATTTAATTAAATTTTCATATCATATCGAATAAGATATTTGATTTATATAATGAAAGAGAGGTGAAACCTGGTTTAAAAAATAAACAAGGACATGATATCGCATAACGGTAAGGACATTCGTCTTGGACGGTGAAAATATGGTGGTTGTAGAGTTTCCCCTGGTGTCTCTGCAATTTTAGTGAAATCAGTGTTTGCAAGATTTTTAAACCAGGCAACAACATGAAGAGAAAAGAGAATGAGTCTGTTAAAGTATTTGCTCTTGGTGGAGTAGGTGAAATCGGGAAAAACATGTACTGTGTTGAAATTGATTCTGAAATCTTTATCGTAGATGCAGGGTTAATGTTCCCGGGAGATGAAATGTTTGGAATTGATATCGTTATTCCTGATATTACATATTTAGTGGAAAATCAAGAGCGAGTAAAAGGTTTATTTATTACTCACGGTCATGAAGATCATATTGGTGGAATTGTGTATGTACTTCGTAAATTATCTATTCCAGTCTATGCAACGAAATTAACAGTAGGACTTATACAAGAAAAACTTGGTGAAGCGGGCATGTTAGGCCGTGTAGACCTAAAAACAATCGATTCAAATTCAACAGTAGAATTTAACACTACAACGGTGTCATTCTTCGGAACGACACATAGTATTCCGGATTCTGTTGGCGTTTGTTTCCATACATCAAAAGGTGCAGTCGTATATACGGGAGACTTTAAATTCGATCAAACTCCAATTGGAAATAGTGGAGCAGACCTTGGGAAAATGGCGCAAATCGGAAATGAAGGCGTACTTTGCTTATTATCTGATAGTACAAACGCAGAGCGCCCAGGCTATACAGGTTCAGAAAAAGAAGTTGGTGTAGAAATCTCTAAAGTGTTCTACGGCGCAGAAGGTCGTATTATCGTTGCTTCATTTGCATCGAATGTACATCGTATTCAACAAGTATTTGATGCAGCTGCTGAAACAGGGCGAAAAGTAGCGGTAGTAGGACGTAGTATGGTGAAAGTAGTAGACATTGCAAGACGTCTTGGTTATTTAGATGTTCCAGAAGGTATGGTTATTTCATTACAAGAAGTAGACAACTTTCCAGAGAAGAAGGTAGCTATTTTAACGACAGGTAGTCAAGGTGAACCGATGGCTGCTCTATCTAGAATGGCAAAACAAGCACATAAACAAATTTCAATTCGTAAAGGTGATACTGTTATCATTGCTGCTTCGCCAATTCCGGGTAATGAAATATCTGTATCAAAAATTATTGATTTGTTATTTAGAGCTGGAGCTGAAGTTGTTTATTACGGCGAACGAAAAGTTCACGTGTCAGGTCACGGTAGCCAAGAAGAATTAAAATTAATGTTAAATTTAATGAAACCAAAGTACTTTGTACCCGTACATGGTGAGTTCCGTATGCAAAAAGCACATGCATATTTAGCTGAAGATGTAGGTATTACAAGAGAAAATATCTTTATCGTAGAAAAAGGCGATGTAATTGCTTTTGGTGACGATGAAGCGAACTTAGTCGGTAAAGTACAAGCTGGTAATGTTTTAATTGATGGATTAGGTGTAGGTGACGTTGGTAATATCGTTCTTCGAGATAGAAAGATGTTATCTCAAGATGGAATACTAGTAGTTGTTGTAACGCTTGGTAAAGATGAAAAGAAAATTATCTCTGGTCCAGAAATCATTTCACGTGGTTTCGTATATGTTCGTGAATCAGAAGCGTTAATTGAACGATCTACAGAGATTGTACGTATGATTGTTGAGCAGTCAATTAAAGAATATTCAATTGAATGGTCAATGTTAAAACAAAATATTCGTGAATTATTAGGACAGTTCTTGTACGAAGAGACAAAGAGAAAACCTATGATTTTACCGATTATTATGGAAGTATAAAAAGATCACCCTTATGGGTGATCTTTTTTCTTTTTAACCCTATCGAATGAAATTTATAACTTAAGAAATAATAGTTATATACGAGTGAAAGGGGATGCGAAATGACAGAGCGTGATCGATATACAAATGAAGAAAAAGAAGCTGAGCCAAAAGAAGCTGGAAAAGAGGCTTCAATAGTTGAAAAAATTCAACAGCTTGGACAGACAAATGTACCACAGATGAATGAATCACGTATTCATTGTTTAACGATTATCGGACAAGTGGAAGGTCATGTTCAATTACCACCGCAAAATAAAACAACAAAATATGAGCATATCATTCCGCAAATTGTTGCGATTGAACAAAATCCGAAAATTGAAGGTTTGCTTTTAATATTAAATACGGTTGGAGGTGACGTTGAAGCTGGGCTAGCAATTTCTGAAATGGTAGCTTCACTTTCAAAACCAACAGTATCTCTAGTTTTAGGTGGGGGACATTCCATCGGTGTACCGATTGCTGTTTCTACTGACTATTCGTTTATTGCGGAAACTGCGACGATGACAATTCATCCAATTCGTTTAACAGGTCTTGTCATAGGTGTGCCACAAACATTTGAGTATTTGGATAAGATGCAAGAAAGAGTCATTCGTTTTGTGACGAAGCACTCGAAAGTAACAGAAGATCGTTTTAAAGAGCTTATGTTTGCGAAAGGAAATTTAACGCGAGATATTGGGACGAATGTAATTGGTGGGGATGCAGTAAAGTACGGTCTTATAGATGATGTCGGCGGTATTGGAAATGCAATTCGAAAATTAAACGAATTAATAGATGTTCGCGCAGAAGATAGTACAGAAGGGACAATGCTACAATGATTTTATATACAATTATGCCAGAGCAACTTGTGTATCCGGCCGATTATTCACAATGTGAAAGTCAAAAAGTTGTAAATATAAATGGTGTGGAATTAATGGTTTCTGAAGAGGGACATGGATGTTATTCTATTGTACGTGTGCTAAGTACGGACCCACTTCACTATTTAGAGTTTGAGCCCGGTCAGAAAATAACCTTTTAGCAAAAAGAAGGATTTTGTTTAGAAGCTATGGTATAATATAAAAAACAAGACGGTTGAGCAGCCATGAGTAGGCTGCTTTCTTCTGTTTATTTAGCATTTTACAAGAAGTGTAAAAATAGAAGATATAAAGACCTGAAAAATAGAGAAAACAGACATATAAATAGAGCATTTTGAGGGGAGCTTTATTTATATGTAGAACGCGAGGTGAAGAAATGGCAAAACAAAAGCAAAGAGGGACGAAGGCAAAGGCAAGGCGTACGATAAAGCCAACTTTGTATTATGAAATTGTCGGTTTAACTCTTTTTGCACTTTCAATCATTACGATTTTACAGCTAGGCGTTGTAGGAAAATCGTTTGTGTTATTTTTTCGCTTCTTCTTTGGTGAGTGGTACATAATTGGTGTGTTAGGTGTAATAGCTTTATCGGTTTCCTTTGTTATAAAACGCGGATGGCCGAACCTTTTAAATAAACGATTAATTGGATTTTATTTAATTGTATTGGCGATATTAATGTTTAGTCATATTACATTATTTAACCTTCTTACAAAAGATGGAGCAGTGCAAAATACTTCTGTTATTGTGAGTACGAAAGATAACTTCTTTCTTGAAATGAAAAAGGGGCCAGATAGCGTTCATTTAGGTGGTGGTATGTTTGGTGCGCTTATGTTCGCAACATGTTACTTCTTATTTGACGAAGTAGGAGCTTATATCATTGGTATTATTCTAGTTATTCTCGGTATACTTTGTATAACAAATAAGCATATTGGAGAAGTGTTAGCGCCAGTTGGTAGAATTCTTAGAAGTCAATTTCAAGTGATGCAAGGGGATTATAAAGATTGGAGAGCTAAAAGAACGGCTGAACAAACAGAAAAGAAAAAAACAACAAGAAGCACAAGAAGCAAACGTGCTGCAGAACAAGAAGAAATTATTGAGCCGATGGAAGAAATCTCAATTGATCCTCCGATTATTTCGAATTTCACTGAGAATTATCCTGTAAATGAAGAAGAGGATAAACGAATCGAAGTAGAGGAAGAAGATTTGATCACTTCACCGTTTATTGAAGAGACTCCGCCAATTGAAGAACCAAAGAAAAAGCGTGGAGAAAAAATTGTTGAATCGTTAGAGAGTGAAGCGCAAGCACCTCCTATGCAATTTTCAAATGTAGAAAATAAAGATTACAAGCTTCCTTCACTTGATATATTAAAATTTCCAAAGAATAAGCAAGTTACAAATGAAAATGCGGAAATTTATGAGAATGCTCGTAAATTAGAACGTACATTCCAAAGTTTCGGAGTGAAAGCGAAAGTAACAAAAGTACATAGAGGTCCTGCAGTTACAAAATATGAAGTGTATCCTGATATGGGGGTAAAGGTAAGCAAAATTGTCAGTTTAAGTGATGATTTAGCCCTTGCTTTAGCTGCAAAGGACATTCGTATTGAAGCGCCAATTCCCGGGAAATCAGCTGTAGGGATCGAAGTTCCGAACTCAGAAGTTTCGATGGTAACACTGAGGGAAGTGCTTGATTCTAAGGCTAATAACCATCCGGAAGAGAAGTTGTTAATTGGTCTTGGCCGAGATATTACAGGTGAAGCTGTATTAGCCCGTCTAAATAAAATGCCCCATTTACTCGTAGCTGGTGCGACAGGTAGCGGGAAAAGTGTATGTATTAACGGTATTATTGTTAGTATTTTAATGCGTGCAAAACCACATGAGGTAAAATTAATGATGATTGACCCGAAAATGGTAGAGTTAAATGTATATAACGGTGTGCCTCATTTGTTAACGCCAGTTGTAACTGATCCGAAAAAAGCATCGCAAGCATTGAAAAAAGTTGTGAGTGAAATGGAACGTCGTTATGAATTGTTTGCTCATAGTGGTACACGTAACATTGAAGGATACAACGATTATATAAAAGAGCATAATAGTCAATCAGAAGCGAAACAACCCGAATTACCTTATATTGTAGTAATTGTGGACGAGTTAGCAGATTTAATGATGGTTGCTTCGTCTGATGTAGAGGATGCGATTATGCGTCTAGCGCAAATGGCTCGTGCTGCTGGTATTCATTTAATTATTGCAACGCAACGTCCGTCAGTTGACGTTATTACGGGTGTTATTAAAGCAAATATTCCATCACGTATTGCATTCGCTGTATCTTCTCAAACAGATTCTCGTACAATTCTTGACGGTGGTGGTGCAGAGAAGCTACTAGGTCGTGGAGACATGCTGTTTATACCAATTGGTGCATCGAAACCTGTACGTGTACAAGGCGCATTTTTATCAGATGATGAAGTTGAGAGAGTTGTAGAATATGTTATTGGACAGCAAAAAGCACAATATCAAGAAGATATGATTCCGCAAGATGTTCCTGATACGAAGCAGGAAGTAGAAGATGAATTATATGATGAAGCGGTTCAACTTGTAGTGGAAATGCAAACAGCATCTGTTTCTATGTTACAACGTAGGTTTAGAGTAGGTTATACGCGAGCTGCTCGCCTAATTGATGCAATGGAAATGAATGGTGTAGTAGGTCCATATGAAGGTAGTAAACCGAGAGAAGTGCTCATTAATGATGTACAAGAAAAAAGTTCTTAAAAAAAGCCTAATTGTTTTTACAATTAGGCTTTTTTATATAGTGTTTTTGTTATATACTATACTCAGTAATAAAGAAAGGGCTTACATTCAGGAGTGCTCTTTAGAATACGAATACTTTGAGTATGTTTTATGTAAATGTTCGATATTTAATGCAGAAAAATGTTAGATTTTGTTGACACGTATGAGAGCAAGTGGTAAGATTACTTCGAAAAGAATCACTGCCTCATATAATCTTGGAGATAAGGTCCATAAGTTTCTACCTGGCAACCATGAATTGCTAGACTATGAGGGGAAAAGTGTGTAACAAAGGATGTAAAGGATCTTTGTGCCGAACTTTTTCTCGAAATGAGGAATGTTTATGGTGCAAAGTTTTTTTTATGCAATAAAGAGTGAAAATTTCATTAAAAAAAATTATTATTATTTATTCGACAATTACGCTTATTTTGGTGTTTAGTCATTTGTACTATGTTGTAAGTTGAAAAAAGAGAAAAGAAGTCTTACATCAGAGGTCGAATAATTGAAATGCGGGGGAGTCTTATGTCAGTAAAATCCGATAGTCGTCACCTATATCTACGGGTGATTGATCACATCAAAGAAAAAATTAAAGATGGGGCTTATAAAGAACGACAAAAGTTACCATCAGAGTTTGATTTAGCGAAAGAACTTGGCGTAAGTAGAGCGACTTTAAGGGAAGCGTTGCGTATTTTAGAAGAAGAAAATGTTGTCATTCGTAGACATGGTGTAGGGACATTTGTAAATGCAAAGCCATTATTTTCTTCTGGAATAGAACAACTTTCTAGTATTACAGATATGATTTCTAGTGTGGGGAAAACACCAGGAACAATCTTTTTATCATCATCTACTACAACTTTAACAGAAGAGGAAAAAGAGAAGTTTAATAGTGAAGATGGTTTTAATGCAGTGATGATTGAACGCGTACGTACAGCAGATGGGGAACCTGTTGTGTATTGTATCGATAAACTTGCAAAAGAAATATTGCCAGATTTATCGGGTTACAATGAGGAATCATTATTAACGGTGATACATAATAACACACATAAGCGCATAACATATGCGGTTGCCCACATTGAGCCAATTGGCTATCACCCTAAAATCTCACCGATTTTAGAATGTGAGCCTGAAACAGCACTGCTTGTATTAAAACAAATGCACTATGATCAAAATGATGAGCCAATCTTATATTCTATCAATTACTTTAGAGCTGATAAATTTAGCTTCCACGTATTAAGAAAGCGTATGTAGGTAAATTCCTTTTTAGGGAGGTGACAGCAAGAAGTAAGGAACAGCAGCGTAAGAATAAATAAATATATATCATTTTTGGAGGGGTTTCTAGTATGAAGAAAAAAGCAGGCCTTTTATTATCATTAACATTAGCAGCAAGTACAGTTTTAGGTGCATGTGGTAACTCGGATAAGGCGAGCAGTGACAAGAAAGACACGAAAGACAATAAAGACTTCAAGGTTGGTCTCGTAACGGATGTTGGGGGCGTTGATGATAAGTCATTTAACCAATCTTCTTGGGAAGGGTTACAAAAGTTTGGTAAAGATAATGGTTTAAAAGAAAAGACAAATTATCGTTACCTTCAGTCTGAAAAAGAAGCTGATTATATTCCGAATTTAAAAAAATTCTCAAAAGATAAATATGATTTAACATTCGGAATTGGTTATAAATTAGAAGGTGCAATTAAAGAAGTAGCAAAAGAATCGTCAAAACAACAATTTGCAATCGTAGATACTGTTGTAGATGCACCGAACGTAACGAGCATTACGTTTAAAGATCATGAAGGATCATTCCTTGTAGGTGCGGTAGCAGCTATGTCAACAAAATCGAATAAAGTAGGATTTGTTGGTGGAATGAAAAGTGATTTAATTAGTAAATTTGAAAATGGATTTAAAGCTGGTGCAAAGGCAGTAAATCCAAACATTGAAATCGTATCTGAATATGCAGAAGCATTCGATAAGCCTGAAAAAGGTACAGTTCTTGCCTCAGCAATGTATGGTCAAGGCGTAGACGTAATTTATCATGCTGCTGGTGGTACAGGTAACGGTGTGTTCACAGAAGCGAAAAACCGTAAGAAAAAAGGTGAAAATGTTTGGGTAATCGGTGTTGACCGTGACCAACATCAAGAAGGTATGCCTGAAAATGTAACATTAACTTCAATGATTAAACGTGTTGATGTAGCTGTAGAAAAAGTAGCTAAAGAAGCAAAAGATGGGAATTTAAAAGGTGGGAAAATTGAAGAGTTTGGCTTAAAAGATGACGGTATTGGTATTTCAAAAACAACTGATAACGTGAAAAAAGTTAACCCTGAAATTTTAACAAAAGTAGAAGAGCTTGAAAAGAAAATTACAGCCGGTGAAATTAAAGTGCCAGCTACAGATAAAGAGTATAAAGAATACGAAGCTTCTCTAAAAAAATAAATAGAGAAATAGCAAAGGTTAGTTCATAGAACTAACCTTTGTATGTATAAAACTTCCGAATTGCTTAATAAGTTAATAGTGTAATAGGGAATGTTCCCTGTTAAAAGGAGGAACACAATGGAATACGTAATTGAGATGAATAACATTACGAAAGTATTCCCAGGCATTGTAGCGAATGATGATATTACGCTGCAAGTAAAGCAGGGTGAGATACATGCTTTACTTGGAGAAAATGGTGCAGGGAAATCCACATTGATGAATGTACTATTTGGTTTGTACCAACCAGAGCAGGGTGAAATTAAAATTAAAGGTAAACCTGTAAAAATTACAAATCCGAATATAGCAAATGACCTTGGTATTGGAATGGTCCATCAACACTTTATGCTTGTTCATAATTTTACAGTTACAGAGAATATTATTCTCGGAAATGAACCGAAGAAAAAAGGGAAAATTGCTGTTGAGGATGCTGCTAAAGAAATTCAAAAACTGTCTGAACAATACGGTTTGGCTGTAGATCCATATGCGAAAATACAGGATATTTCAGTGGGTATGCAACAGCGTGTTGAGATTTTGAAAACTCTTTACCGCGGTGCAGAAATTTTAATATTTGATGAACCGACAGCTGTGTTAACACCACAAGAAATTCATGAGCTAATTCAAATTATGAAAAAGCTTGTACAAGAAGGAAAATCTATTGTTCTTATTACACATAAGTTGAAAGAAATTATGGAAGTTTGCGATCGTTGTACGATTATTCGTAAAGGAAAAGGGATTGGAACGGTTGACGTTGCAAATACGGATGAAAATAAACTTGCAGAATTAATGGTCGGACGTCAAGTGAATTTTAAAACAGAAAAAATAGACGCGAAGCCAAAAGAAGATGTACTTTCAATTGCAAACCTTGTTGTTCACGATGCACGTCAACTACCTGCTGTAAAAGGCCTTGACTTAACTGTTCGTGCGGGGGAAATTGTTGGGATTGCAGGGATTGATGGGAACGGACAAAGTGAATTAATAGAAGCGATTACTGGTTTACGAAAAGTTGAGTCAGGTTCTATTGCAATTAAAGGAAAAGAAATAACAAATTGGCCTGTTAGAAGAATAACAGAAGAAGGAATTGGTCATATTCCAGAAGATCGTCATAAACACGGACTCGTTCTTGATTTTTCTGTTAGAGATAATATAGTTCTTCAAACGTACTATAAAAATCCGTTTTCAAAGAAAGGGATTTTAAATTTTAGCAAAATTACAGAAAAAGCAAAGGCTCTTATTGAACAGTTTGATGTACGTACACCTAGTGAGCAAACGTTAGCACGCGCTCTATCTGGGGGGAATCAACAAAAAGCAATTATTGCACGTGAAGTAGACCGAAATCCAGATTTATTAATTGCGGCACAGCCAACACGTGGTTTAGATGTAGGAGCAATTGAATTTATTCATAAGAGATTAATAGAGCAAAGGGATAAAGGAAAAGGTGTATTACTTTTATCATTAGAGTTAGATGAAATCTTAAATGTTAGCGATCGAATTGCTGTTATTTATGAAGGGGAAATTGTAGCAATAGTTGATGCGAAAGAAACGAATGAACAACAGCTTGGATTGTTAATGGCTGGAGGAACAAA
Source organism: Bacillus sp. JH7 (assembly GCF_001563515.1). Taxonomy (NCBI): domain Bacteria; kingdom Bacillati; phylum Bacillota; class Bacilli; order Caryophanales; family Bacillaceae; genus Bacillus; species Bacillus sp. JH7. The sequence goes on from NZ_LPUS01000001.1 coordinate 1,013,175, forward strand.
GAAGGAGCAGGTGGGTACAAATGGCTAAAAAACTTTTAACAGAACGAACGATAAATATTTTAGTCCCAGTACTATCCGTTATTTTCGGCTTACTTGTAGGAGCGGTTGTAATGCTAGTTAGTGGCTATGATCCAATTGTTGGTTATAGTGCACTTTGGACAGGAATGTTCGGCAGCGCAAGTGCGATTGGTGAAACGCTCCGTACAATGATACCGCTTATTCTTGCTGGCTTATCGGTCGCGTTTGCATTTCGTACAGGTTTATTTAATATCGGGGTAGAGGGTCAATTGTTAGTTGGTTGGCTTGCAGCGGTTTGGTTCGGTTATGCAGTCTCACTACCAGCGTTCCTTCATATTCCATTATCGATTTTATTTGCCGCATTGGTGGGCGGAATTTGGGGCTTCATTCCGGGATATTTAAAAGGGAAGTTTCAAGTGAATGAAGTTATTGTAACTATTATGATGAACTATATTGCGTTGTATGTAACGTATGACATCATTAAGCGTTTCTTACATGCGGGTAATGACAAAACGTATGATATTAAAGAGAGTGCGTCACTATCTTCAGACTGGCTTGCTTCTATTACTGACGGTTCACGTCTACACTGGGGAATTATTGTAGCAATTTTAATCGCTATTTTAATGTGGTTCTTATTAGATCGAACAACTTTAGGTTACGAATTAAAGTCTGTAGGATTTAATCAGCATGCTTCTCAATATGCAGGTATGAAAGTTTCTCGTAATGTAGTATTCTCTATGACAATTGCTGGTGCATTTGCGGGGATTGGTGGAGCGATGGAAGGATTAGGGACATTCCAGAGTATGACAGCGATGTCTTCGTTTACAGGAGTAGGATTTGATGGGATTGCCGTAGCATTACTTGGAGGGAATAATCCGTTTGGTATAATCCTTTCAGCTTTATTATTTGGTGGTTTGAAAAGTGCTTCCCCTCAAATGAACTTTGAGGCAGATGTACCGTCAGAGCTTATTAATGTAATTATTGCATGTATCATCTTCTTTGTTGCATGTAGTTATGTGTTAAGATGGGCGCTTACACGCATGAGCAAGGAGGGGAAATAAATGAGCTTTTTAGATATATTAGCCATTCTTGTGACGGGTACGTTATATACATCGGCACCTATCATTTTCACAGCACTAGGTGGTGTATTTAGTGAACGATCGGGTGTTGTAAATATCGGATTAGAAGGACTAATGCTATTTGGTGCATTTATTGGAGTTGTTACAAACTTATTAATGGGTGATACTTGGGGAACGATGACTCCATGGATTGCGTTATTATTTGCGGCAATTGGTAGTGGATTATTTGCATTACTTCATGCGGTAGCTTCTATTACATTCCGAGCAGATCAAGTTGTAAGTGGTGTAGCCATTAACTTCTTATCTCTTGGTTTAACAGTATTTGCAATTAAGAAGATTTTTGATAAAGGGCAGACTGACTTTATTCAGTATCGTATTGAAAAGATTGATATTCCAGGCCTTTCGGATATTCCGGTTTTAGGGAAAATATTTTTCTCGAACGTACCAATAACGTCGTATATTGCCATTATTTTAGCATTCGTTGTTTGGTATGTTATTTATAAAACACCGTTCGGTCTTCGTCTACGTGCTGTTGGTGAACACCCAATGGCAGCGGATACGATGGGGATTAATGTATATAAAATGCGTTATATTGGAGTCTGTATTTCAGGAGTGTTTGCTGGAATTGGTGGAGCGATTTTTGCAATGTCAATTTCTAATAACTTCTCAGGGGCAACTATTACAGGACAAGGTTTCTTAGCTTTAGCTGCTATGATTTTTGGGAAGTGGAATCCACTAGGTGCATTAGGTGCAGCTCTATTCTTTGGTTTTGCGCAATCTCTAAGTGTAACGGGCGGAACAATTCCTGTATTAGATCAAATTCCAAGTGTTTTGTTAACGATATTACCATATGTATTCACAATATTAGCGCTTGTTGGTTTTGTAGGTCGTTCTGAAGCTCCGAAAGCATTAGGAACTCCTTATGAAAAAGGAAAACGATAAGTATTTTATAAGTATAAAAAAGCTCGCACATTAGTGTGGGCTTTTTTACATAGAATATATTTAATACGGAATTTTACTATGTTCCTTACATATTAAAGTTTTTAGAAAGAATCATATGTAAGCATAATAAGGGAGAAAAGTTGATTTTTTATTTCTAAAAACTGTATATTGAAGAGGAATATTCCTATATACGTAAAGGAGGGCTATAAATGAAACTAATGGAACAACAACTACATGAGTTAGATGGTTTGCGCGTACATATTATTCCGACTGATAAATATAAAACGAATACCTTTGTATTTCGTTTTAAAGCACCTTTAAATGAGGAGACGGTGACAGAGCGTGCCTTATTGCCATACGTATTGCAAAGTGCGACAGAAAAATTACCTTCTGTAATTCGTCTTCGTCAATATTTAGAAGAATTATACGGATCTTCTTTAGCGGTAGATGTAAGTAAAAAAGGGGAAGACCATATTATCTCTATTTATGTAGACATTGCAAATGAAGTTTACTTACATGATGCACCACCGTTATTTGAAAAAGCGCTTTCTATGTTGTCAGATATTGTGTTACATCCAGCAACGGAGGGCAACGGTTTCCTATCTTCTATCGTAGAAAGTGAAAAAAGAGCACTGTTACAGAGAATTGAAGCTACTTATGACGATAAAATGCGTTATGCAAACGAGCGTTTAATTGAAGAAATGTGCAAAGTAGAACCGTATCGTTTAAGTGCAAATGGAAAAAAAGAGAGTGTTATGTCTATTACAAATGAAAGTCTGTATCAATATTATCAAAAGGTGTTAGCGGAAGATGAAATGGATCTATATATTATTGGTGATATTTCAGAAAACGCCGTTGATCTTGTAAGTAAGTATTTTTCTATTTCAGCTCGTCCAGTGAGAGAAAGAAATGTACTCCTTCATAGACGAAATAATGAAGAAAAAGAAGTTGTTGAAAAACAAGAATTAAAACAAAGTAAATTACACATCGGTTATCGTACATTTGTCACATATAAAGATGAAGATTATTTTGCATTGCAATTGTTCAATGGATTGTTTGGTGGCTTTTCTCATTCGAAGTTATTCGTAAATGTGCGTGAAAAAAATAGTTTAGCGTACTATGCAGCATCGCGCTTTGAAAGTCATAAAGGTTTATTATTTGTTATGTCAGGAATTGAAGCGAAAAATTATGAAAAAGCAGTTGAGATTATTAAAGAACAAATGCTTGCGATGCAAAACGGAGAGTTTTCTGAAGAAGAAATACATCAAACAAAAAGTGTCATCCAAAATCAAATATTAGAGGCAATTGATACACCACGTGGTTTTGTAGAAATGCTATATCATGGCATTATTTCAGATCGTACACGTCCAGTTGAAGAATGGCTTACAGGTATAGAAAGTGTGACAAAAGAAGAAATTGTAAAAGTTGCTAAAAATATTGAACTAGATACAATTTACTTTTTACAAGGAACGGAGGGAGAGTAAGTGGAGAAAATTGTTTATGAGCAATTAAAAGAAACACTCTATTATGAAAAACTTCCTAATGGATTAGATGTATATGTTTTACCGAAACAAGGATTTAATAAAACATTTGCAACGTTTACGACTAAATATGGTTCTGTAGATAATACATTTGTACCATTAGGGAAAGAAGAAATGATTCGTGTGCCAGATGGGATTGCACATTTTCTTGAGCATAAATTATTTGAAAAAGAAGATCACGATGCTTTCCAATTGTTTAGTAAACAAGGAGCATCGGCAAATGCTTTTACATCCTTCACACGAACAGCTTACCTTTTTTCAGGTACTTCAAACGTAGAACAAAATTTAAATACATTGCTAAACTTCGTACAAGAGCCCTATTTCTCTGAAAAAACGGTTGAAAAAGAGAAGGGGATTATTGGGCAAGAAATTCAAATGTATCAAGATAACCCAGATTGGCGTTTGTACTTTGGGTTAATTGATAGCTTATTTGTAAAACACCCAATTAAAATTGATATTGCGGGGACAATCGAATCTATTAGTAAAATTACGAAAGATTTATTATATGAATGTTATGAAACATTTTATCATCCGAGCAATATGTTATTATTTGTTGTGGGTGCAATTGATCCAGAGAAAACAATGGATTTAGTACGTGAAAATCAAGCGAAAAAAGATTATAAAAACCAGCCAGAAATTGTGCGTTCATTTGAAGAAGAACCAAATGAGGTAAATGAAAAGAAAAAAATTATTTCAATGCCTGTGCAAACACCGAAATGTTTAGTTGGTATTAAAGCGACTAATTTAAAAGAAAAGGGGCAAGCGCTTTTAAAACAAGAAATTGCGCTTACGTTACTTTTAGATTATTTATTTGGAAAAAGTTCTGTTCATTACGAAGCTTTATATAATGAAGGACTTATTGATGATTCATTCTCGTATGACTATACAGAAGAAAATAACTTCGGTTTTGCAATGGTTGGTGGTGATACGAAACAACCTGATGAATTGGCAGATCGTTTAAAAGATATTTTATTAAAAACAGATTATGATCAATTAGATGCGACGGCATTAGAACGAGTGAAGAAAAAGAAAATTGGTGGTTTTTTACGCTCGTTAAATTCACCAGAATATATTGCAAATCAATTTACACGATACGCGTTTAATGAATCTAGCCTATTTGATGCATTGACTGTATTAGAAGGACTAACCGTTCAAGACTTACAAGAAGTAGCGGGATTATTGTTATCAGAAGAAAAAATGAGTGTTTGTCAGGTGTTACCGAAAAAATAAAATTTTAAAGATACCCTCATCTTATCATTGAAAAATTGTAAGATGAGGGTATTATTTAGTTGTGTGAAAATTGAAGTTGTAGAGATAAGAGAGGGAATTTATGAAAAAGTATGCGTTAGTAACTGGAGGGAGCGGAGGGATTGGCTCTGCTATTTCGAAACAATTAATTCAAGATGGATATACAGTTTATGTTCATTACAATAACAGTGAAGAAAAGGTATTGGAATTGCAGAAGGCATGGGGAGAAGTTATCCCTGTTCAAGCTAATTTAGCTTCTAGTGATGGAGCAGAACGATTGTGGGGACAAATTGAACATCCTATTGATGTTATTGTATACGCAGCGGGGAAGAGTATTTTTGGATTAGTAACAGATGTAACAAACGATGAATTAGATTATATGGTAGAACTTCAAGTGAAGAACGTATATAAATTACTTTCAATGGCACTTCCGCCTATGATTGAGAGAAGAAGTGGTAATATTGTAATTGTTTCATCTATATGGGGACAAATAGGGGCTTCTTGTGAAGTGCTTTATTCAATGGTAAAAGGGGCGCAAAATTCATATGTGAAAGCTTTAGCGAAAGAAGTTTCTTTAAGTGGATTACGTGTGAATGCAGTAGCACCAGGAGCAATTGAAACGGAAATGTTAAGTGTTTTTTCTGAAGAAGATAAAATGGGAATTGCTGAAGATATACCATTAGGTAGAATAGGATTACCAGAAGAAGTAGCGAAAACAGTTTCATTTCTCGTATCACCAGGAGCGTCTTACATAACTGGACAAATTATCGGAGTGAATGGCGGTTGGCACTGCTAAAAAATTCTTACATAAAAAATGAATAGTTGCACAAATTAAGGATGATTTTATTACTCAATAGTGAGGTGCTTAATTATGTCAGTATTAGATAATTTTGATCAGTGGAAGAGCTTTTTAGGAGAACGTTTAGAGCAAGCGCAAGACAAAGGTTTAGATGGCGGTGCGGTATCAGATATGGCATTTCGTGTTGGCGACTATCTTGCTAATGAAGTAGAAGGACGCAATGACCAAGAGAAATTATTAGCTGAGCTTTGGAAAGTTGCTGATGAACAGGAGCAACATACAATTGCAAATTTAATGGTTAAGTTCGTACAACATAAGTAAAAGTAGAGAGGAGATTCTCCTCTCTACTTTTTTTGTATAATAATTACACAGGATAGATTATACATTTAGCTTCCCTATTAGGGTGAAATCATATAATATAGTACGTAGGTGTAAAGTAAGCAAGGGGAGTGATCTTGGATGATTGAATGGTATTTTGAATATGAAATACATAAAAACCGACCTGGCTTGCTTGGTGACGTTTCTTCGTTAATCGGTATGCTCGGCATTAATATTGTCACAATTAATGGTGTAGATAATGCACGACGTGGGTTACTTCTTATGTGTGATAATCAAGAGCAAATCTCTAGACTTGAATCAATTTTAAATACGATGGATAACATAACGGTAACGAAATATCGTCCGCCCAAGCTAAGAGATAAGCTAGCGGTTAGGCATGGTAGGTACATACAACGAGATGCAGATGATAAGAAAACATTTCGATTTGTGCGTGATGAATTAGGCTTACTTGTAGACTTTATGGCAGAAATCATGAAAAAAGAAGGCCATAAACTAATTGGGATACGCGGAATGCCTCGTGTCGGAAAAACAGAATCCATTGTTGCTGCAAGTGTTTGTGCAAATAAAAGATGGTTATTTGTATCATCTACTCTTATTAAGCAAACTGTTCGCAGTCAATTAATTGAAGATGAGTATAGCGATGACAATATTTTCATCCTAGATGGAATTGTGTCAACGAAGCGTGCTAACGAAAGACATTGGCAGCTCGTTCGTGAAATTATGAGATTGCCTGCAACGAAAGTTGTGGAACATCCTGATGTATTTGTGAGTCAGTCAGAATACACATTGGATGATTTTGATTATATTATCGAGTTGCGTAACGATTATGATGAAGAAATTCAATATAATTTAGTAGATGAAATTGAGCAAGGTACGCAAAATAATTTCTCTATGTTTGACTTTTAAAGAAATATTGAGGTGTTAGTAGTGACGGAATTGGGACAAAAGCTGAAAGAAGCAAGAGAAGCGAAAGGCTTGACTATTGATCAGCTGCATGAGATTACAAAAATTCAAAAACGCCATTTAGTGGCAATTGAAGAAGGCAATTATGATGTATTGCCAGGAGCTTTTTATGCGCGTGCATTCATTAAACAATACGCAGATGCGGTTGGATTAAATGGAGAGGAACTGCTCGTAGAACATCAGAGTACGATACCACAATCTGAAAAGCGTGAAGTTCCACAAGTATCAACGGGACAAAAAACACAAGAAACAATGCAAAAATCTTCATCATGGCCAATTGCAGATCACATGCCGAAAATCTTAGTTGCGCTGTTAGTCATCGCAGTTGGAGTGGTAATCTGGTTTGTGTTTCAAGCGTTAACTGGAAAAGATGATGAAAAAGTTCCAAGCGCTCAAAGTGAGAAAATTGAAGTTCAAAAAGCGAAAGATTCTCCGTTAGATACGAAGAAAGATGAAGTGAAAGCGGAAGAGCCAAAAAAAGAGGAACCAAAGAAAGAAGAACCAAAGAAAGAGGAGCAACCAGCACAACCAACTGGACAGCAAGAAGTGAAAGTAGTTGGAACAACTGGAAAGGTATCTACTTTGGAAATTCATAATAATAAAACATTAGAACTGGAAATTTCAGCTAAGGGTACAAGTTATGTAGATGTTAAGGATGATGCGGGTAACGAAATTCTAAACACTACAGTACAAAGCGGTCAAACAGAGAAACGCGATGTATCAACATTAAAAGAAGTACGACTTAATATTGGAAGTGCACCGAATGTTGAAATTAAACTGAATGGCCAAGTGCTTGCTTTCCCGTTAGATCCACAAAAAGAATATCACCAAAGATTGGTGATTAAAAACCAAGGGATAGAGCAACCAGCACAATAACAGTCATCGCTTCGATGACTTTTTTTCGATGAACAAATGTTTTTGATATGATGGAGGAATAGCTGTGAATTTACCAAATAAAATTACAATATCTAGAATCTTCTTAATTCCAATTTTTATGGTAATTATGTTAGCGCCCTTTGATTGGGGTTCATACAAAGTTGGTGATGTTGATTTGCCAATTCAACATTTAGTGGGGGCACTTATCTTTATCATTGCTTCAGCTACAGATTGGATTGATGGACATTACGCAAGAAAGTATAATCTTGTAACGAATTTAGGGAAGTTTCTTGACCCGTTAGCTGATAAATTGCTTGTTTCGGCAGCACTTATTACATTGGTAGAGATGCAATATGTACCGGCTTGGATTGTTATTGTAATTATCAGTCGTGAGTTTGCGGTAACAGGTTTACGTCTTGTACTTGCTGGAACAGGGGAAGTAGTTGCAGCAAACCAGCTAGGGAAAATTAAGACGTGGACACAAATTATTGCAATTGCAGCATATTTATTACACGATGTACCTTTAAATTTAATCCATATTCCAGTTGCAGATATCTTCATATGGATTGCATTAATCTTTACTGTTATTTCAGGATGGGATTATTTCTGGAAAAATAGAGCTGCTTTTGTAAACTCAAAATAGAAGTTTATGGGGGAATTGGGATGAATGCTGAGATTATTGCGGTTGGAACTGAATTATTACTTGGACAAATTGCAAATACAAATGCCCAGTTTTTATCTGAAAAGTTAGCTTCAATCGGAATTAACGTGTACTATCATACTGTTGTTGGTGATAATAATAAGCGATTGCAAAAGGCGATTGAAGCTGCGGAAGAACGTGCTGATATACTTATTTTTACAGGTGGATTAGGACCGACAAAAGATGATTTAACGAAAGAAACGATAGCTGCTAGTTTAGATGAAGAGCTTGTGTATGATGAAAAGGCATTAGCCTTAATAAGTAATTACTTTAAGCGTACAGGCCGTGAATTTACGGAGAATAATAAAAAGCAAGCGCTCGTTTTAAATGGAGCAACAGTATTTGCAAATGACCACGGTATGGCGCCTGGTATGGGGGTAAATAAGAACGGAAAAGTTTATATTTTATTACCAGGGCCGCCAAAAGAAATGAAACCAATGTATGTAAGTTACGTAGAGCCTTTTTTACGTAATTTTACAACAGGAGAAAACATTTATTCTCGTGTGCTTCGTTTCTTCGGTATTGGGGAGTCCCAATTAGAGGTGAAAGTGCAAGATTTAATTGATGGACAAACAAACCCAACAATCGCCCCGTTAGCAAATGATGGAGAAGTGACATTACGTTTAACCGCTAAGCATCAAAATGTTAGCGAAGCGGAGAAATTAATTCAACATGTGGAAGATTTGATTTTAGAAAGAGTAGGAGAATTTTTCTACGGATATGACCAAGAATTTTTGCATTATAAGGCAATCGAGTTATTGAAGAGAAAAGGGTTAACTTTAGCGTGTGCAGAAAGTTTAACAGGTGGTCTTTTTGGAAATCAAGTAACTGAAAACGCTGGTGTTTCTTCTGTGTTTAAAGGCGGTGTCATTTGTTATCATAATGATGTGAAGCAACATGTTTTACGTGTGCCTGAAGAAGTGTTGCATACTGATGGTGCAGTTAGTAAAGAATGTGCTCGTTATCTTGCTGAAAATGTTAAGGATGTATTAAAAGCGGATATCGGAATTAGTTTCACTGGGGTAGCAGGGCCAGATGCTTCAGAGCAGAAAGAACCAGGAACAGTATTTGTTGGGCTTTCGATTAAGGAAGAACCAACTGTAGTCTTTCCTCTTAATTTAAGCGGAAGTCGTCAACAAATTAGAGAACGAACAGCAAAATATGGATTTTATCATTTATATAAAAAGCTAGAAGAGATATAAGTTTCTTCTAGTTTTTTTTACGGTTAAATTTAGATATTATTTGATAGAAAATAAAAAAATCGAATAAATGTTCGATTTTTGTTGGCAAATTGAATTGAAAATAGGTATAATAAGATTAGCAATTCAGTTAAGGAGGAATTTTGAATGAGTGATCGTCAAGCAGCGTTAGATATGGCGTTAAAACAAATAGAGAAGCAATTCGGTAAAGGTTCAATTATGAAATTAGGAGAACAAGCGGAGCGTAGAGTTTCTACGGTTTCTAGTGGTTCTTTAGCACTTGATGTGGCACTAGGAGTAGGCGGATATCCACGTGGCCGTATTATCGAAATTTACGGACCTGAAAGTTCAGGTAAAACGACAGTTTCATTACATGCAATTGCAGAAGTACAACGTCAAGGTGGACAAGCAGCATTCATTGATGCGGAGCACGCAATGGATCCTGTATATGCACAAAAATTAGGTGTTAACATAGATGAATTACTATTATCACAGCCTGATACAGGGGAGCAAGGATTGGAAATCGCGGAAGCACTTGTACGAAGTGGTGCGGTTGACATTATCGTAATTGACTCTGTAGCAGCTCTTGTACCGAAAGCAGAGATTGAAGGCGATATGGGTGACTCACACGTAGGTTTACAAGCACGTTTAATGTCACAAGCACTTCGTAAGCTTTCAGGAGCAATTAACAAATCAAAAACAATTGCAATCTTTATTAACCAAATTCGTGAAAAAGTTGGGGTTATGTTCGGAAATCAACTACAAGTTGCTTAATCGAAAAGATTAAGGAGTTTACCATGGGTTTCCCTTGCTAGTGATAGCATGTTAAAAAACCTTGTGAACCTTATTGCCTAAGGGTGTAACTATCCATATAGTTGCTAACGGTGAAGCCCACCATTATTTAGGGTAATACCGTGCCAAGCTCCATAGTGATATGGGGAAGGTGTAGAGACTACCGAAAAGGACTTTTAGTTAACTGAGTAGGGTACGGCAGATGATAGGCTACTGCTGGAAGTGCAAGGCTCTCTGTAAAGAGATGAAGAGATAGTCCAGACTATAGAGATGGAAAATCTATAGATAGTGCCAGAAACAACTCCAGGTGGTCGTGCGTTGAAATTCTATTCAACTGTCCGTCTTGAAGTGCGTCGTGCGGAGCAATTAAAGCAAGGTAACGACATCGTTGGTAATAAAACAAAAGTAAAAGTAGTGAAAAATAAAGTAGCACCACCATTCCGTGTTGCGGAAGTTGATATTATGTACGGAGAAGGTATTTCAAGAGAAGGTGAAATCTTGGATATGGCTTCTGAGCTTGATATCGTTCAAAAGAGCGGTGCTTGGTATTCTTATAATGAAGAACGCCTAGGACAAGGTCGTGAAAATTCGAAGCAGTTCTTAAAAGAAAATACAGATTTAAGAGAAGAAATTGCCTTCTTTATTCGTGAGCATCACGGAATTAGTGAAGATTCTGGTGCTGAGGGCGCAGAAGATTCAACTCTTCTTGATTAAAAAAATAAAAGACACGGTCTCGTGTCTTTTATTTTTTTATCTACTATTAAGGAGCATAATACTATAGATAAAAATATTTTTTGACTTCAAATGGGTTGTGTAAAGAAGGATATGTAAATATTTTAAGTAAAGAAATGGGAATTACTAAGGTTTTCCAGTATAATAGGCTCCTTACTTTTCAAATTTAGGTCACATTCAAGGCTGAAGGTAAAGAAAGTAAAAGTAGACAACGCTTGACAATGAAAATTACGATAGATACAATGAGAATGTATATTTTTTCTTATATACGATATACTCTTCTCAAGAAGAGAAGTAATATTCGGAGTAAGGTTTAAATCTTACCGAAATAATAATATGACATTTTAATTGTGAAATGAAGAAAGTCCCTTAAAAAAGCGGGACGACGGTCTTTGCTGTATGTTGTAATTCAATGTACATGCCGACAGTCTTTTTTCATTCATAGCAAGGGGAGGTGAAATCATGAGTAGTACAGTTTGGATACTCATCTCCATTTTGCTTGCAACAACAGTCGGTGCAGTTGTTGGCTTTTTTGTTCGAAAGTCTATTGCTGAAGCGAAGATTAATGGTGCGGCTAATGAAGCAAAACGTATTCTAGACGAAGCGAATCGTGAGGCTGAAGCACTTAAGAAAGAAGCGCTTTTAGAAGCAAAGGATGAAATTCATACACTTCGTACAGAAGCTGAATTAGAAATTCGTGACCGTAGAAGCGAATTACAAAAACAAGAAAATCGTTTAATGCAAAAAGAAGAGAACCTTGATCGTAAAGACGAAACGCTCGATAAACGCGAGCAACAGTTAGAGAAGAAAGAGGAATCTCTTGTAGCGAGACAACAACAGATTGAAGAGTTGGAAAGCAAAGTGGGAGAGTTAGTTCAAAAGCAACAAACAGAATTAGAGCGCATTTCCAATCTGACACGCGAACAAGCGAAAGCAATTATTCTTGGTAAAGTAGAAAATGAAGTTTCTCATGAAATCGCTGTTATGGTAAAAGAAAGTGAAGTTCGCGCGAAAGAAGAAGCGGATAAGAAAGCAAAAGAGATTTTATCTCTTGCAATGCAAAGATGTGCAGCTGATCATGTTGCTGAAACAACCGTTTCGGTTGTAAATCTTCCAAATGACGAAATGAAGGGACGTATTATCGGGCGTGAAGGTCGTAATATTCGTACGTTAGAAACGCTAACGGGTATTGACTTAATTATCGATGATACACCAGAGGCGGTAATCCTTTCTGGATTCGACCCAATTCGTCGTGAAACAGCTCGTATCGCTCTTGATAAACTAGTACAGGACGGACGTATTCACCCAGCGCGTATTGAAGAGATGGTCGAAAAATCAAGACGTGAAGTGGACGAGTATATTCGCGAAGTCGGAGAGCAAACAACGTTTGAAGTGGGTGTTCATGGATTACATCCAGATTTAATTAAAATTTTAGGTCGTTTAAAATACCGTACAAGTTATGGTCAAAACGTCTTAAAACACTCTATGGAAGTTGCATATTTAACTGGACTTATGGCGGCAGAGCTTGGCGAGGATGAAAAACTAGCAAGACGTGCAGGTCTATTACATGATATCGGAAAAGCGATTGACCATGAAGTAGAAGGAAGCCACGTTGAAATTGGTGTTGAACTTGCAACGAAATATAAAGAGCATCCTGTAGTTATAAACAGTATCGCATCTCACCATGGTGACACAGAACCAACTTCTATCATTGCAGTTTTAGTTGCAGCAGCAGATGCTTTATCAGCTGCAAGACCGGGAGCTCGTAGTGAAACACTTGAAAACTATATTCGTCGTCTTGAAAAGTTAGAAGAGATTTCAGAGTCTTATGAAGGCGTTGAAAAATCATTTGCAATTCAAGCAGGACGTGAAGTTCGTATTTTGGTAAAACCAGATACAATCGATGACTTAGAAGCTCATCGTTTAGCTCGTGATATCCGAAAACGTATTGAAAATGAACTGGATTACCCAGGACATATTAAAGTAACTGTTATTCGTGAAACACGTGCAGTGGAATACGCAAAATAAAGTGGTGAAACACCACTTTATTTTTTTGTGTTGGAATTGGATAAAATAAAGACAGTTAGTTATATAGCATAAAAGTGAAACAAACTTATAATAAAGATATTATAAGGAATTTACTTGATGCTATAGCAATAAAAAATGCAGTACATAGAAAGGGTAAGACATATGAGAATATTATTTGTTGGGGATGTAGTAGGATCTCCTGGTAGAGGTATGATTCAACAATACGTACCGGCATTAAAGAAAAAATATACACCTACAGTAACAATCATTAATGGAGAAAATGCAGCAGGTGGCCGTGGGATTACAGAAAAAATATATCGAAACTTTTTAGAGTGTGGGGCGCAGGCAGTTACACTTGGAAACCACGCTTGGGATAATCGTGAAGTATTTGAATTCATCGATGATGCAAAATATCTTGCAAGACCAGCTAACTTCCCAGAAGGAACTCCAGGAAAAGGACTTATCTTTGTGAACTGTAATGGAACAGAAGTTGCAGTTATTAATTTACAAGGACGTACTTTCCTTCCTCCAATTGATTGTCCATTCCGTAAAGTGGATGAATTAATTAATATTGCGAAAAAACGTACGAATATTATATTTGTTGATTTCCATGCGGAGACTACAAGTGAAAAACAAGCGCTAGGTTGGTATGTAGATGGACGTGCTACAGCAGTAGTAGGTACGCATACGCATGTCCCTACAGCGGATAACCGTATTTTACCAAGCGGAACGGCATACATTACAGATGTTGGGATGACAGGGCCGTATGACGGAATATTAGGTATGGACAGAGAAGCAGTATTGAAGAAGTTTTTAACAAACTTACCAGTACGATTTGAAGTAACAAATGGTAGAACGCAATTAAGTGCAGTGTTAATTGATGTGGATCCAAATACAGGAAGAGCAAAGAAAATTGAACGTATTTTAATTAATGATGATCAACCATTTTTTGAGTAAATTTTCGTTAAATTTTAGATAAGTTATTATATTTTAATTTTTTAGAAAAATTACGAAAATTTAGCAGGAATACGCGCCATTCCTCGTGAATATAAGTTAAAGTGAAATAATTGCTAATACTTTTTAAAGAAACGAGGAGGAAACGCGGAATGGAAATATTAAAAGTTAAAGCAACGTCGGTCCCTAATTCTGTAGCTGGTGCACTTGCAGGTGTTATTCGCGAACGCGGAACAGCAGAAATTCAAGCTATTGGTGCAGGTGCATTGAACCAAGCTGTAAAGGCAGTAGCAATCGCAAGAGGATTTGTAGCGCCTAGTGGTTTGGACCTGATTTGTATCCCAGCGTTTACAGATATTATGATTGATGGCGAAGAGCGTACAGCAATAAAATTAATTGTAGAACCTCGTTAAGTTTAAACAACCTGTTTGCAGTATGCAAACAGGTTGTTTTTATAATGGAGGAATGAAAATGAAAATTTTTGATGCTCATTGTGACGTGCTTCTTCAGTTATGGAGTGCACAAGGGAAAAGGGATTTTAAAGATGATTCACAATTACATATTACATTTGAACAGTTAAAGAGAAGAAAAGGAAGTATACAATGTTTTGCTATATATGTACCAGAAACAGTGGCATATGAAAACCGATTTGAAGTAGCATTACAAATGGTAGATATTTTTTATAATGAGATTTTATCCCTACCAGGTGTGAAGTTTATTCAGACAAAAGATGATATTAACATATTAAAACAGGACGAGATTGGAGCGATATTAACAATAGAAGGATGCGAAGCAATTGGAAAAGATGCAATGAAATTACGGTTGTTGTATCGCCTAGGAGTACGTTCTTTTGGACTAACATGGAATTATGCCAATCTCTTAGCTGATGGTGCGCTAGAGACACGTGGGGCGGGTTTAACGACTTTTGGTAAACATGTTGTACAAGAACTGAATACGTTACATGTATGGACTGATGTGTCTCATTTGAATGAAAGAAGTTTTTGGGATGTTATAGAGATTGCAAAAAATCCTATTGCTTCCCACTCAAATTGTATGAAACTTTGCGAGCACCCACGTAATTTAAACGATGAACAACTTAAAGCTCTTATAAAGCGAAATGGCATGATTGGTGTCACTTTTGTACCGCAGTTTCTAACAAATGAAAAACAAGCGAATGTAGCAGATATAGTAAGACATATCGAATATATTTGTTCATTAGGTGGAGAGCGCAATATAGGATTTGGTTCCGATTTTGATGGGATTTTAGAAACAGTTGTAAATGTATCAGCGTATCGAGATTATGAAAATGTAATGAATGAGCTTTGTAAACACTATGCTGCATCTACTGTAGAACGATTTTTATATGATAATTTTGTAGAACATATGAGTTTTTAAATCCCGATTTAAAATTCAGAAAAATTAAAATTAATTCATTTGATTTTATTGCTTTTTTTAAGACCTAATACTAGAATGAAAAACAAAATAGCTTTATACTAAAGATTCAGGGAAATCAGAAGAGGCATAATTTGCGTCCGTTGTAGTTTATTTGCATAAAAAATGCTAAACTATTACTGTAAAAAAATACACTACAATGAATGCAGCCAAAAGGGGTGTAGGAGATGATTAGTCAACTTTCATGGAAAGTTGGAGGCCAACAAGGTGAAGGAATTGAAAGTACAGGAGAAATCTTCTGTATTGCATTAAACCGATTAGGATATTACCTATACGGTTACCGCCACTTCTCATCACGTATAAAAGGCGGCCATACAAATAATAAAATTCGTGTAAGTACAACAGAAGTACGAGCGATCTCAGATGATTTAGATATTTTAATTGCTTTTGACCAAGAAACAATTGATTTTAATTTCCACGAACTACGTCCAGGTGGAATTGTAGTTGCGGATGCGAAATTTAATCCAACAATACCTGACAATACAGATGTAAATCTATATGTGATACCGTTTACAGATATTGCTTCAGAATTAGGCACATCATTAATGAAAAACATGGTTGCTGTTGGAGCATCAAGTGCAGTATTAGGATTAGATGAAACAGCTTATTTAGATGTTGTTGAAGAAATCTTTGGTCGTAAAGGAGAGCAAGTCGTTCAAAAGAATATGGACGCAATTAAACGCGGCTCTCAATATATGAAAGAATTACTAGGCGAGAAAGTAAACATGATGCAGCTTGAAAAAGCTGATGGTAAAAAACGCATGTTTATGATTGGAAACGATGCAATCGCATTTGGTGCGGTAGCTGGTGGTGCTCGTTTTATGTCAGCATACCCAATCACACCTGCATCAGAAATTATGGAATACTTAATTAAAAAATTACCGAAAGTCGGCGGAACAGTAATCCAAACTGAGGATGAAATCGCAGCTTGTACAATGGCAATCGGTGCAAACTATGCTGGTGTTCGTACATTAACGGCATCTGCTGGTCCTGGTCTTTCATTAATGATGGAAGCAATCGGTTTAGCGGGTATTACAGAAACCCCATTAGTAATTGTTGATACACAACGTGGCGGCCCAAGTACAGGATTACCAACGAAACAAGAACAGTCTGACTTAATGGCGATGATTTACGGTACGCATGGTGAAATTCCAAAAATCGTAATGGCGCCAAGTACAGTTGAAGAAGCTTTCTATGACATTGTAGAAGCATTTAACTTATCTGAAGAATATCAAGTTCCTGTTATTTTCTTAACAGATTTACAGCTTTCGTTAGGAAAACAAACAGTAGAACCACTTAAATTAGATAAAGTGGAAATTCGTCGTGGTAAGCTTGATTTAGAAGCAGAATTACCAGAACGTGAAAATAAAGCATACTTCAAGCGTTATGAAGTAACAGAAGACGGCGTTTCACCACGTGTTTTACCTGGTATGAAAAATGGTGTTCACCATGTTACAGGTGTAGAACATGATGAAACTGGAAAACCGTCGGAATCAGCAATAAACCGTAAAGATCAAATGGACAAACGTTTCCGTAAAATGGAGAACTTGAAGTTTAATACCCCTGTTTATAAAAATGTTAAGCATGAAGAAGCAGACGTATTGCTTGTTGGATTTAACTCAACTCGTGGTGCGATCGAAGAGGCAATGACGCGTTTAGAACAAGAGGGTATGAAAGTAAACCATGCTCATGTGCGTTTAATTCACCCGTTCCCAACAGCTGAAATCGATCCACTTGTGAAAAAGGCGAAGCGTGTTGTAGTAGTAGAAAACAATGCAACAGGTCAGCTTGCTAACATTATGAAAATGAATCTTGGTAATGGTGAGAAAATTTCTAGTCTTTTAAAATATGATGGAAACCCATTCTTGCCGAAAGAGATTTACAACGAATGCAAAAAAGGGGTTGTATTAAATGGCAACATTTAAGGACTTTCGTAACAGTGTAAAGCCAAACTGGTGCCCAGGTTGCGGAGACTTCTCAGTGCAAGCTGCAATTCAACGTGCGGCAGCTAACGTTGGCCTAAATCCAGATGAACTTGCTGTTATTTCTGGTATCGGCTGTTCAGGCCGTATTTCAGGTTATATTAATTCATATGGTGTGCATAGTATTCATGGTCGTGCCCTTCCGATTGCACAAGGTGTGAAAATGGCAAATCGTGATTTAACAGTTATCGCTTCAGGTGGTGACGGTGATGGATTTGCGATTGGTATGGGACATACAATCCATTCTATTCGTCGTAATATCGACATTACGTACATCGTAATGGATAACCAAATTTATGGATTAACAAAAGGGCAAACTTCACCACGTAGTGAAGCTGGATTTAAAACGAAAAGCACACCACAAGGTTCAATTGAACCATCACTAAATGTAATGGAAATGGCCTTAACAGCTGGTGCGACATTTGTGGCGCAAAGCTTTTCGAGTGATTTAAAAGAATTAACACAAATTATTGAAGCTGGTATTAACCATAAAGGATTTTCATTAATTAACGTATTTAGCCCATGTGTTACTTACAATAAAGTAAATACTTACGATTGGTTTAAAGAGAACTTAACGAAACTAAGCACAGTAGAGGGATATGATCCATCTAATCGCATGATGGCTATGCAAACTTTAATGGAAAATAACGGTTTAGTAACAGGGTTAATTTATCAAAATACTAAGCAACCATCATATCAAGAACTTGTTAAAGGCTATAGTGAAGAGCCTTTAGTGAAATCTGATTTAAATATGGATCAGAAAATGTTTGATGAGCTTGTTGCTGAATTTATGTAATGTAAGAAAAAAAGGTTGCCGATTTGGCAACCTTTTTTTATGTACAAAATATAGGGTAGCCTTATTTACTTAGAAAATTCAGAATGATAAAATAATATATAAATCGTTGTATGAAAATGGCAAGTTCATTGCTTATGAAATGTAAGGTAATAAAAGGCCTTTGTATTGTTAAGATTGGCGAAACACGTCATACTATGGTAATGTTTATAGGGATAAAGCAATATGCTTTTGGGTAGGACAACAAGAAATGATAAAAAGGGAATGTCTATTTGCGTGGGGAAGACTTCATTCTTATGAATGATTAGATTGATTACTCAAGTTTCAAAGGACAAGTTATCTCTCCAGCTATCTAACCATTTTTGAGGTGAGTCTAAGCGCATTAAAATGGACTATAGAGTGTGTATAGTTAAGGGTGAAAGGAGATTACCGATGAACGAGCAACAACGATTAGCAAGTCAACAAGCAAATTCCTCTATGAAAAAAGAAGAGAAAGATTATAGTAAATACTTTGAAAGTGTATATCAACCACCTTCCTTAAAGGATGCGAAAAAGCGTGGGAAAGAAGAAGTTAAAATTGAACGGGATTTTGGCTTACCTGAAGAGTTTCGCAATTTTGGTACAGGAAGAAAGTTCTATATTCGTACATATGGTTGTCAAATGAATGAGCATGATACGGAAGTAATGGCAGGTATTTTCACAGCACTTGGATATGAACCAACTTTTTCAACTGAGGATGCAGATGTAGTTTTATTAAACACTTGTGCAATTCGTGAAAATGCTGAAAATAAGGTGTTTGGTGAGCTAGGCCATTTAAAGTCACTCAAACGAAGAAATCCAGACCTTTTAATTGGTGTATGTGGTTGTATGTCTCAAGAGGAATCTGTTGTAAATAAAATTATGCAAAAAAATCAGCATGTAGATATGGTATTTGGAACGCATAATATTCATAGACTACCGTACATTCTAAAAGATGCGATGTTCTCGAAAGAGACGGTAGTTGAAGTATGGTCAAAAGAAGGTGACGTAATTGAAAACCTTCCGAAAGTACGTCGTGGTGATATTAAAGCTTGGGTAAATATTATGTATGGCTGTGATAAATTCTGTACGTATTGTATTGTACCGTATACACGCGGAAAAGAGCGAAGTAGACGTCCAGAAGATATTATCCAAGAGATTCGTCATTTAGCTGCAAATGGTTATAAAGAAATTACGTTACTTGGACAAAACGTAAATGCATATGGTAAAGACTTTGAAGATATAGAATACGGTCTTGGCGATTTAATGGACGAACTTCGTAAAGTTGATATTGCCCGTATTCGTTTTACAACGAGCCATCCACGTGATTTCGATGATCACTTAATTGAAGTGCTTGGAAAAGGTGGCAACCTAGTAGAACATATCCATTTACCAGTTCAATCTGGAAGTACAGATATGCTGAAAATTATGGCACGTAAATATTCGCGTGAGCATTATTTAGAACTTGTAAGAAAAATTAAAGAAGCAATTCCAGATGTAGTATTAACAACAGATATTATCGTTGGTTTTCCAAATGAAACAGATGAGCAATTTGAAGAAACGATGTCGTTATATCGTGAAGTAGGGTTTGATACTGCCTTTACATTCATTTATTCTCCTCGCGAAGGTACACCAGCTGCAAAAATGAAAGATAATGTACCGATGGAAGTAAAGAAAGAACGTCTTCAGCGCTTAAATACACTAGTAAATACGTTGGCAATTGAAAAGAATAGTCGTTACAAAGGTCAAATTGTAGAAGTGTTAGTTGATGGGGAAAGTAAAAATAATCCGGAAGTACTTGCAGGTTATACTCGTACGAATAAACTTGTAAACTTCGTCGCTTCAAAATCTTTAATTGGTCAGCTTGTGAAAGTGAAAATAACGGAAGCAAAAACTTGGTCTCTTAACGGGGAATTAGTTGAAGAGCCGATTGAGGTGAAATAATAGATGAAAGTATATTCGAAAGATGACATTGTTGAACAAGCGAAAGAATTAGCAAAAATGATTTCTGAAACAGAAGAAGTTGATTTTTTTAAGAAAGCAGAGGCGCAAATTCATAAAAATGAAAATGTAAAGCGCGCAATCGATGAAATTAAAGCACTGCAAAAACAAGCAGTAAACTTGCAACATTACGGGAAATGGGAAGCTTTAAAAAAGGTAGAAGCTGAAATTGATGCATTGCAAGATAAGTTAGACAGTATTCCAGTCGTACAACAATTTAAATCTTCACAAACATACGTAAATGACTTATTACAGTTAGTTGCTAGTACAATTTCTAACAACGTAACAGATGAAATATTAATTTCAACTGGTGGCGATGTACTAAAGGGTGAAACTGGCGCAGCGGTAGAAAGTAAAAAAGGAAATTGTGGTTGTTAAAGAGATGTCATATTGACATCTCTTTTTTTTTGTGGATTAAACGTAAGTTCTTCTCAAAAAAAGAATGACACATTCCGCTATTGTCACGCATATGATTAAGTGAATAGTGATTGAGGAGGGTTACGAATGTCCGAATTTAGAGAGATTATTACAAAAGCAGTGGTTGGAAAAGGACGTAAGTATACAAAGTCAACGCATACATGTGAATCGAATAATGAGCCAACAAGTATTTTAGGGTGCTGGGTAATTAACCACTCGTACGAAGCAAGAAAGAATGGAAAACATGTGGAAATTGAAGGTTTCTATGATGTGAACACTTGGTATTCATTTGATGGAAATACAAAGACTGAAGTTGTAACAGAACGTGTGAACTACACGGACGAAGTAAGTATTGGTTATCGTGATAAAAACTTTTCTGGTGACGATTTAGAAATTATTGCTCGTGTTATTCAGCCGCCAAATTGTTTAGAAGCACTTGTATCACCAAATGGTAATAAAATTGTTGTAACTGTAGAACGTGAATTTGTAACAGAAGTAGTTGGAGAAACGAAAATTTGTGTAAGTGTAAATCCTGAAGGCTGCGTAGAATCAGATGATGATTTCCAAATTGCTGATGATGAATTTGAAGAATTAGATCCGAACTTTATAGTTGATGCAGAAGAAGAGTAATAGAAAGCTAGGGAGAAGTTCTTCCTAGCTTTTTACTTTACATAAGTGGGGCTGAATGAACATGATTCTTTATGAAATATGTTATAATGAAGAAAGACTCCTGAAATAGGAGATAAGAGTGTCCGTGAAATGCGACATATATGAAAATAGATTATCATGTAAGAATTATGGAGGAAAAGTATGACTCAATATACGCCTATGATACAGCAATATTTAAAGGTTAAGGCAGATTATCAAGATGCCTTTTTATTTTTTCGCTTAGGCGATTTTTATGAAATGTTCTTTGAGGATGCTGTAAAAGCAGCTCATGAACTTGAAATTACATTAACGAGCCGAGATGGCGGTAGTAGTGAACGTATACCAATGTGCGGTGTACCGTATCATGCGGCTAAAAACTATATTGAACAACTTGTTGAAAAAGGATATAAAGTAGCTGTTTGTGAGCAAGTAGAAGATCCGAAAACAGCTAAAGGTGTAGTACGTCGTGAAGTAGTACAATTAATTACGCCAGGAACGATGATGGAAGGGCGTACAATTGATGAGAAAGAAAATAACTTCTTAGCCGCATTAACACATTTTGAAGATGGATCATATGCATTAGCTTGTAACGACTTAACGACTGGACAAAATACAGTAACGTTATTGACTGGTTCAGTAGAAGATATTTTATTAGAAGTGTATGCAACTGGTTCGAAAGAAATTGTTGTTGATTCTTCATTTTCTAAAGATGAACTAAACAAGTTAACTGAAACATTGAAAATGACGATTTCGTATGAAGATGCAACGGCAATTCCGGAAGGATTAGAACATCTTGTGAAAAATGTTTCACAAGCAAAATTAATTAAAGCAGTTGGACGTTTATTTAACTATGTAATAAGAACGCAAAAACGTTCTTTAGATCATTTGCAACCAGTAGAAATTTATTATACGAATCAATTTATGAAAATTGATGTACATTCAAAGCGGAATTTAGAACTGACAGAAACACTTCGAACGAAAGAAAAAACAGGATCACTATTATGGTTATTGGACAAGACGAAAACAGCTATGGGTGGTCGTATGTTAAAACAGTGGATGGAACGTCCACTTATACAGAAAGAAAGAATTGAAGAGCGTTTAGAAATGGTTGAAACGTTTGTAAATGATTACTTCTTACGTGAAGATTTAAAGGAAAAGTTAAAAGAAGTATATGATTTAGAACGCTTAGCAGGAAAAGTTGCATTTGGTAACGTAAATGCAAGAGACTTATTACAATTAAGACGTTCATTGCTTCAAGTACCAGCTATTTTAGAAGCAATTAGTTTGTTAGATAACGCTTATGCATCGAGATTAATTCAAGGTGCAGATCCATGTGAAAGCTTAACAGAATTACTAGGAAGAAGTATTCAAGAAAACCCACCGCTTTCGATTAAAGATGGAGATATTATTAAAGATGGTTATAATGACAAGCTTGATCAATATCGTTACGTTAGTAAAAACGGGAAAACGTGGATTGCTGAGCTTGAAAAAAGAGAACGTGATATTACCGGAATTAAATCATTAAAAATCGGATACAACCGTATTTTCGGTTACTACATTGAAGTAACGAAAGCGAATCTTGCAGCACTTCCAGAAGGTCGCTATGAGCGTAAACAGACGCTTGCTAATGCTGAACGTTTCATTACAGATGAACTGAAAGAAAAAGAAACGTTAATCTTAGAAGCTGAAGAAAAAATTGTACAGCTAGAATACGATTTATTTACAGCACTTCGTGAAGAAGTAAAAGTATTTATTCCGAAATTACAACATTTAGCGAAAGTAATTAGTGAATTAGACGTACTGCAAAGTTTTGCAACAGTTAGTGAAGAAGAACAGTTTGTAAAACCTGTACTGACAACGAAGCGCGAAATCTTTATTAAAGATGGTCGTCATCCTGTTGTTGAAAAAGTATTGAACGGGAAATTGTATGTACCGAATGATTGTATTATGCCAGAGAATATGGATGTCTTTTTAATTACAGGGCCGAACATGTCTGGTAAAAGTACGTATATGAGACAATTAGCACTTGTAACGGTTATGTCGCAAATCGGTTGTTTCGTACCAGCAACAGAAGCAGTATTACCTGTATTTGACCAAATCTTTACGAGAATTGGTGCAGCGGATGATTTAATTTCAGGTCAAAGTACATTTATGGTCGAAATGTTAGAAGCGAAAAATGCAATTGCAAACGCATCAGAAAGAAGTTTAATTTTATTCGATGAAATTGGACGCGGTACATCTACGTATGATGGTATGGCACTTGCACAAGCGATTATTGAACATATTCATGACCAAATTGGTGCAAAAACGTTATTCTCTACGCATTATCACGAATTGACGGTGTTAGAAGAGAGTTTAAATCAACTGAAAAATGTACACGTTTCAGCAATTGAAGAGAATGGAAAAGTAGTATTCCTTCATAAAATTCAAGATGGAGCAGCTGATAAAAGTTACGGAATTCACGTTGCGCAACTTGCGGAGCTTCCAGATAGCCTAATCGCTCGTGCGAAAGAAGTGTTAGCACAGCTAGAAGGACAGGAAGAAATTATTATTCCAAAGCGAGTAGAAGTGAAAGTACAAGAAGCTACTCCAGAACCTGTAGTTGTAAAAGAAGAAATAGCAGAAATACAGGAAACGAAAGTAGAGACTGAAGAAGAATCGCAACTATCTTTCTTTGGAGGAGAACAGTCTTCGAAGAAACAAGAAAAGCCTCTGCTAGATCAAAAAGAAACAGCAGTACTGGCGCAAATTAAAAAAATCGATTTACTTGATATGACACCTTTAGAAGCGATGAACGAATTGTATCGCTTACAGAAAAAGTTAAAGAAAGGATGAGTAAGTAGATGGGGAAAATTCGCAAACTCGATGACCAACTCTCTAACTTAATTGCGGCAGGGGAAGTAGTAGAGCGCCCTGCTTCAGTCGTAAAAGAACTTGTGGAAAATTCTATCGATGCGAATAGTACATCTATTGAAATCCACTTAGAAGAAGCTGGGTTATCGAAAATTCGTATCATTGATAATGGTGATGGTATTGCAGAAGAAGACTGTATCGTCGCTTTTGAACGCCATGCAACGAGTAAAATTAAAGATGAAAACGATCTGTTCCGCATAAGAACACTCGGTTTCCGCGGTGAGGCATTGCCAAGTATTGCCTCAGTTAGTGAATTAGAATTAATTACTAGCACAGGTGATGCGCCTGGTACACACCTTATTATTAAAGGTGGAGACATTATAAAGCAAGAGAAGACTGCGAGCCGAAAAGGAACAGATATTACAGTACAAAACTTATTCTTTAATACACCAGCACGTCTTAAATATATGAAAACCATTCATACAGAGCTCGGAAATATTACAGATATCGTGTATCGTATTGCAATGTCACATCCAGAAGTATCGTTAAAACTATTTCATAATGAAAAGAAATTGCTTCATACGTCAGGTAACGGTGATGTAAGACAAGTACTTGCATCGATTTACAGTATTCAAGTTGCTAAGAAGCTTGTTCCAATTGAAGCTGAATCTTTAGACTTTACAATTAAAGGTTATGTAACATTACCAGAAGTAACGAGAGCATCTCGTAATTATATGTCAACGATTGTAAATGGTCGTTACGTTCGAAACTTTGTATTAATGAAAGCAATTCAGCAAGGATACCATACATTACTGCCAGTTGGCCGGTATCCAATTGGTTTCTTATCGATTGAAATGGATCCAATGCTAGTTGACGTTAACGTACATCCAGCGAAATTAGAAGTTCGTTTTAGTAAAGAACAAGAATTGCTAAAGCTGATCGAAGAAACATTGCAAGCTGCATTTAAAAAAATACAGCTTATTCCAGATGCAGGTGTAACAACGAAGAAAAAAGAAAAAGACGAAAGTGTGCAAGAACAGTTCCAGTTTGAGCATGCGAAGCCAAAAGAACCATCTATGCCGGACATCGTTTTACCGACTGGCATGGATGCAAAACAAGAAGAACCGCGGGCTGTGAAACAGCCTGCGCAGCTTTGGCAACCACCGAAGCAAGAATGGCAACCACCACAGTCGCTCGTGAGAGAAGAACAAAGTTGGCAACCATCCACTAAACCGATAATCGAAGAGCCAATTCAAGAAGAGAAATCGTGGGACAGTAATGAAGAGGACTTTGAACTAGAGGAATTAGAAGAAGAAGTTCGGGAAATAAAAGAGATTGAGATGAACGGGAATGACTTACCACCGCTTTATCCAATTGGACAAATGCATGGAACATATATTTTCGCTCAAAATGATAAAGGATTATATATGATTGACCAGCATGCCGCGCAGGAACGTATTAATTATGAATACTTCCGTGATAAAGTAGGAAGAGTAGCGCAAGAAGTACAAGAGTTACTTGTACCGTACCGTATTGATCTATCTCTTACTGAATTTTTACGTGTCGAAGAACAGTTAGAAGAACTAAAAAAAGTCGGGCTATTTTTAGAACAATTCGGCCATCAATCCTTTATCGTCCGCTCGCATCCAACATGGTTCCCGAAAGGACAAGAAACAGAAATCATCGATGAAATGATGGAGCAAGTTGTTAAACTAAAAAAAGTTGATATTAAAAAGTTACGTGAAGAAGCAGCCATCATGATGAGCTGTAAAGCATCCATTAAAGCGAATCAATATTTAACGAACGATCAAATATTTGCTTTACTGGAAGAACTACGTACAACAACAAACCCGTACACATGCCCGCACGGAAGACCAATTCTTGTGCATCATTCTACTTATGAGTTGGAGAAGATGTTTAAGAGGGTTATGTAGAGTGAATAGATTACATATGAAAAGGGAGTAACATTTACTGTTGCTCCCTTTTCATATGTAGATTTAATTGTAAACGAGAATATGGTGGAGTAATTTTGTATTGTATTTCTTGGTTGCGTTAACTTAAATTTATCTATGTATAAAAAAGCGCTGTATACAGCACTTTTTAAAAGGTGCATGAATTGTATCATTACTAACTAAATAACTATGCATGGCCAAATGTTGCTTCTTATTTAGCCAATTGTCATAAGGATCTATACAATTACTTCTTTTTATTATTATTAATTTTTTCAGTGTATAGAACTTGCTCTTTATAGTGCTTCTTAATTGGGAAGTTATGTGTACCTGTGCCGTTCTTGAATTTTTTGTCAATGGGGTTCTTTAGAGGAACTGTTGTAGTTTCAGTAAATTCATATGGGTAATTTATTTTAGATTTATCTTCAAACATGAAAATGCCTCCTTTTAGGATCTCCTAAATTCTTTACTATAACATGATATGCATATAGATATTTTTTGGACTAGTTATTTATATAGGTTAATGGAATTTAATTACATAACTAATGAAACATTTTAAAGGAAAACAATTTGAGAAAGAAATGGTATGAATAGATGTTGGCTCCTATTGTTATTTTTTTGTTTAACAGCACAGTGAATTGTGCATATAAATTCATTATAGATTGTTTTTATAATATGGTTTATATGGGGTTTTCCTGATAATATAATGTGGAATATTATAGTGTTATTAGGTTATTAGGAACATCTAATGCTGTTTCATAACTGAAAGGGAATTGAAAAAAAACTGAAACTTTTCTCATAAAAATTCAATCTAACTTGAAAAATGAAAGGAAAATGAAATTTTCTAAAAGATATTCTTTGTTAAGATAAAAAGCATACATACAAAAAGCATTGACATATCTTAAAAATGTATTTTCAAGATATAGTGGGGGAAAAGATGAGATTAGAAAAACAATTAATAAAAAAGATGTATTATGAAACATTCCTAATGGAGAATGAAACAAAGTCAATTCTTGACGTACTTGGACAAGCTTATGTAAACGAAGAACGAAATGAGATTTCTGATGGGTCTTATATTCGTTTTGCACAAGGTGAATTTTATTATCGTCATCAAGATTTTGAAGCAGCTATTTTTAAATGGGAGAAGGTTAGTAATGAATTAGCACCATGGGCACAAAAAAATATTGCGGATGCTTATTTCGAACTTAATCAATTACCATATGCTGAAAATATTTATACTTCCATTACTACTGATAATAAAATATTGATGACCGAAATTAGGTTACAATTACTTTCTCTTTACATTGAGCAAAATAATTTTGATTCAGCTTTCGGTGTTATTAAAGAAGCAGTTTCTTTAAATCCTGATTATCCGAACGTCACAAAAATTGCCCGTTCCTTTTATGAGGAACAGCAAGATTTTGATAGTGCAGTAGAGCTTGCTGTGAATGAGTTAATTCGAATAGAGTCGTATCCGTGGTTTGAGGTGTTAAAAGGATATATCGATAAAGGGTTTACTAAACATATTTCACCAGACTATTTTTATGATGCATTAGCTACATTAAATAATGTAGATCAAGTACAATTTACACAAATGGTTTCATCACTTTGGAACAGTTATAAAGATGAACCAAATTATTTATTATGGCTTAATACAATAAATGAATTTTTCTTACATATTGAAATACATTCGTCCGATATATGGAACAAAGTTTCTGCTCTTTACGAAGAAACGTACTTTACATTAATTCAAGGTCAATATACGCTTAGACAATTAGACGATATCATACCAAATCTGTTAGCAAACTGGTTAAAGGTAGTCAATCCATCTTATGCTGTATTTCCATCTGCAGCTGTATTGGCATGGGATGAGATTTTCCCTTCCAAAATAGATTCAGCAAATATAGAACATGCGGAAAACTTACTGTCACATTCTATTAATCATGTAAATGGCTTAGAGTACAGCTTACACCTTTTTGAATCTATTACACAGTGGGCACAAAAGCAGAATATAGAAATAGGTCACCGATTTAAATGGTTAGTTGACGAGCTCGCAGATTTAAGAACAAATCGTATTTTAGTAACGGGAACTTCAGGGAACGGAAAAACTACATTTATTAACTCTATATTAGGAGAGAATATATTAGAAAAATCAATTTCAAATGTAGTAGTTTTAAAAAATGATGCTCATATAGAAATAAACGCTATAACAGACTCAGCAATTACAACAACGGAAGATATCACTGATTACCATAATATGATGTCTCAGCACCATCAAACATATAGAGATAGAGCGTGTGTTGAATTTAAATTACCATGCAGATTTTTAAATGAAAATAAACTTACATTTGTAGTGACACCTGGCTTTAATAGAAATAACGACACTAGAGATGAGATATTCGAATATTTAAATTCTGTAGACGAATTACTGTTCGTATTGAATGCGGATTCACCTTTTACTGATAAAGAACGTGACATTCTATTAAGTATTCAAGAACATACGCCAAATTTACAAATTCATTTCTTATTAAATAAAATCGATAACATTTACAGTGAAGCAGAAGTGAAAAGGGTATTACATGATACGGCAACGAGAATAAATACATATTTCCCGTATGCGAGAATTTTCCCTTATTCCTCGTTATATACAAGTAGTCAACAATTAAATGGTTTAATCGAGTTTATTCATTTTAACTTTAATCATAAAAATATCGATGCAGAACGTACTGAAAAGTTATTATTTTTCATTCGAAAAACAATTACATATCTTTTGGAGAAACGTGTTGAGAAAGAAAATAACCTGGTGGATGCTATTAATTGGAATGAAGATATGCTAGTGAAACTAAACGGTAGCATTAATAACCTTACTGCATTTGAAAGGGAAAAAATTCATTTCATTACACAATCATATCGTTCAATGAAGACTGAAATTACAAATGATCTTACCGAAAATATTCCGAAGATATTAAAGAGCTGTTCTAATTTAATTAGTGAAGAAAGTGATTTCGGGCACATGGATACGGAACTAAATAAAGCAATGAATGAAAGAGTGCATAAATATTTAGAACAAACTGTATTACCTAATCTTGCTCTTTCTATGCAAAATTGGATTGCAACTTCTAATAATGAGCTTCTTCAAAGTCAAACGTATTTAGAAGAACTTAGTGAAGGGCTTAATTCACTATTTGGAGAAAATAAAATACAGTTAGAATGTGACTTTAAAGTGCTTGATGACTGGCGCAGAGATACTGACAGGATGACGACTAGAATACAAATGGATGAAGTAAATATTTTACGTCGATTTACGCCAGCACAATTTTTACTAAAAAGTGCCGGTAAATTATTTGGAGTTCTTCCTAAAAATAAATCTATGCTATATAACAAATATAAACAGTATGTAGAAAATGAAGATTATACTGAAGTAACGGCTTCTATTATGAAGAAATTTTTCTTGCAATTTGAGCTGTTTGAAAACACACAAGAGAGGGATATTCATATATTCTTTAGGAATCCATTTAACTCCTTAAAGCAAGCTGTAGAAAATACGCAATTAGAAATACAAGAAAAACAAGAGATGTTACATAAAATGAAATCAAATCCTGAAGTTTATCATGATTCTATCATGCTCTTTGAATTGAGATTGCGTCAATGTGAAGTAATTTTAAATATAGGTAATGATAATACCTATACAGATGTAGCTTTAGAAACAAGTGTAGAATAAAAGTAAAAGGGAGCAACTGTAATAAGTTGCTCCTTTTTCATATAGATTATTTTTCTGTTTCTTTAATTTTAGTTTGTACTTCGCCAGTTTTAATTTTATTGCTTTCTGAGAAACGTAATAAATCGCCTTCAATAATTTTGTCAGACATTCGTAATTCATTTTGTGCACGTTTAATGAGGGCTTGAGCTTCTTTTTTTGGTAAATCTACAATTTCACCTGTTATACGGTCGTAGAAAGTGTTGTTTTTGTATGCATACTTATCTGTAACGAAGCTACCATCACGTAAAACAACAAAGCCAGTATATTCATCTGAAAACATATCATGGCCAAAACGGATATCATTCGTAGAATCAACACCTAATAAATTTAGAATCGTAGGTTTCATATCGATTTGTCCCGTAGGCTTTGAAATAGTTTGACCTTCTGTTTGTCCAGGAATATGAATATATAAAGGCGTACGTTGTAAATTTAAAGTATCAAATTCTGTTATTTGATCTTTTTCTAAAAACTGTGCCATTGCACGATTATGTTTTTCGGAAATACCATAATGATCACCGTATAACATAATAATAGAATTATCGTAAAGCCCCTCGGCCTTTAGACGTTCAATAAATTTTTTAATTGATTCGTCTAAGTAACGTGCTGTTACGATGTAACGATCAAATACGCCATTACCAGAGTTGTATGGTTCAATGAATTTTGTATCTTCATCATACGTAAATGGATAATGGTTTGTTAAAGTGAGGAAACGAGCATAGAATGGTTGATTAACAGTTTTTAATATATCTACTGATTGATCAAAGTATTCGATATCTTTTAATCCCCAATTTAAATTTGTTTCTGGTGTAATTTTGTAATCAAGCTCATTATAGTAACGATCATAACCAAGAGCAGAGTACATGATATTACGATTCCAAAATGTTGCGTTATTCGCATGGAATACAGAAGTGAAATAACCTTGCTGACGTAAAATTTCTGGAGTCGCAGTATAATCATTGTTACCGTGTGTGAAGAATACAGCCCCTCGACTTAATGGATACAACGACGTATCAATTAGAAATTCAGAATCGGATGTTTTCCCTTGACCAGTTTGATGGAAAAAGTTATCAAAGTAATAACTTTCATTTATGAATTCATTTAGGAATGGTGTAACTTCTTGCCCATTGACTGATGCGCCTATTAAGAAGGTTTGCAAGGATTCAAGAGTGACGACAATTACGTTTTTTCCTTTCGCTGCACCAAACATATTAGGGTTTGGCTCGCTTTGGTTTGCTTTTACGTAGTTTTCAGTTTCTTGTAATTTACTACTATCAGCAAGCGCTTTTTGTGAACCGGCTTTTACTTGCAGTGTTAAGTCATATACTTGGTGAGTATATAAGCCTAAATTTTTGACAAGCATGACTCGGTCGAATGATCTCGTTAATAATTCGGGGCGCTCTTTTTCTGCAAGATGTAGATTCGCAAAGAATACACCAATTGTTAAAAGAAAGTATAACAAGCGTGTAGAATGAGTTACACGTTCGGTTTTAAAGACCAATGATTTCTTTTTTAATAAAATAAAGAAGAAAACAATGTCTACGAATGCGAGTATAATTTTGTAGTTTAATATTTCTATAATACTGCCGCCTAATTGT
Source organism: Bacillus sp. JH7 (assembly GCF_001563515.1). Lineage (NCBI taxonomy): Bacteria > Bacillati > Bacillota > Bacilli > Caryophanales > Bacillaceae > Bacillus > Bacillus sp. JH7. Next base: position 1,044,853 of record NZ_LPUS01000001.1, read on the forward strand.
CCAAAGTTTGAGGTTTGTCCAAGTACTGGTAATGTAACGAAATCACTATAAAAATCATAGAACATTACATTTCCAACGAGTACGATTGTTAACAAGAAATTAATACATAGCGCTATATAATTTCGCTTTTCACCAGTTGAAAATAATGCTAATCCAACAAATGCTAATGATGCGGCTAGAGGACTAATAAACAAAATAAGCTCTTGCGTTGAAGACTCGATTTTTAAATCAAAACTGAATCGCGTAATAAGATATGTTTTTAACCATACTGCTAAAGCCATTATTATAACAAAGCTTATATTTTGCATTTGTAAATTTATTTTATTCTTCATTTTTACACCTTCTTTATACAATTTATTTAACTGAAGTTATATATTATGTTTTTATAACTATTAGAGTGTAATGAACCATTTAGACTTTGTTTTCTAAAGGGAATAATTTGAAGTATTCATATATATACAATAGGGATTTTTAAAGCGTAGTAGCATAAATATAACTCTTTTTTGAGAAACAGGCAGAAAAAGTCATAGTTGTAGTGAAATTGACTTATAGACATCCTACCATATTAAACACTATGATGATGTTACAAAATATCGAACAAATGAAAGTGAAAATGGATAGAGACTTTTAAAACTGTTGACATTCAATTTATTAGAATTGAATACCAACAGTTTTAAATATGTAGTTATATTACATATGTATTTTGTAAAATTCCGATTTTTTGTCGGTTAATCATTAGCCGGGAAGGATAGGGGGCTTATTAATATATTTTTACTATATAAGTAAAGTGTTTTGAAATTAGGAATATTTGACTAGAATCTTAATGATAGAAATTAAATGTCAGATAAGTACTTTCCAACATACAGACCACTTGCAGCTGCTTGAGATAATGAATGCGTAACGCCTGAACAATCTCCAATTAAAAATAGCCCATGCACACTTGTTTCAAAATAGTTATTGAGTTTTATCGTAGGAGCATAGAACTTTCCGTCAATTCCATATAACAAAGTATCTTTATCAATCGGTTCTTGTATAAATTGTTCTAAGCGTAATAAAAACTCTTTGAGCCCTTCAATATATAATTGAGGGATTTCTTGATTCAAATCTCCATAATCCCCCTGTAGTGTAGGGTGTATACGATTATGCTCCATGCTGTTTTCCACCGTAGGTTGTTTCTTTAGTAAGTCCTCTAAGCGCTGTATAACAATCCGATCTCGCCCTTGGTTAATGCCTTCAATAATTGAACTTGCGTATACATTTGCTTCTTTGAGAGTAGGAAAATAGCAAGGAATAAATAAAGTGAAATTTAAGTTAGAAGTGCCAGTTCCTTGTTCTCGAAAATTTTGACCGTCAGGCATAACTAAACCTTCTTCGTACTTTCGAATGATGCGGCCTTGTGGATTCATACAGTAAGTAGTTGCTGTGAAATGCTCACCTTGATAAGAAAGTTTTGTTTCAAAAGTATCTTTTAATATAGAACGTAATTGATGTTCTTTCATTTCTACTCTAATTCCTAAATCTACACGTGTTTGCTCCTGAGAAATATTTAGGGAACTGCATATTTCTTTTAACCAATCGGCCCCAGAGCGCCCAGTTGCAAATACAAGTTGCTTAGTTTGAACTGTTCCTTGATTTGTCTCTATTGTAAAATGATCTTCCTGTTTCAGAATATGTTGTACATCTATATGAAATTGGATCTTTATTTTCGTCAGTAAAAATTCATAGAGCTGCTGAAAAATGTTACTGGAAAGTGTAGTACCAAGATGTCTTACTTCTGTTGTTAGCATTTGTAAACCACACGCTTCAGCTCTCTTAGTGAGACTTGAATTTTCAGTAGAATATTTTGAAACCGAACTTCCACCAAACTGACATAGAATTTCATCTACTTCAGCCATGAGTTGTATAAAACCCTCTTTACCGACTTTTTTCTCAAGTTCTCCGCCAAATCCGTTTGTATAATTAAATTTCCCTTCAGATTTTCCTAAACCACCAAACCCGAAATATTTATCACATGTAGTACAATTACACACTTTTCCTTCGTCTAAAGGACAATGGCGATCTTCTAGCGCTTTACCTTTATCAAGGATTAAAACTTTTTTGTTACTTTTAGCTAGTGAATAAGCCATAAAAATGCTACTTACTCCAGCGCCGATAATTGTAACATCATACATATTCTTCCACCTGCTAACGAATAGTTTGTTTTTATTTTTCTAGTGTATAACAATTTTATGAAGTTAAGAAATAGCTTTTATTAATAAAGTGGGAGTTTTTGAACTTGATGCTTTATTAATTTCTACGAGTGGTGGAGTAAATACAAAAATTTTTATTTGAAAGAAGAAACAGTTTAAAAAATAACTATGTCATATGATTAATAACATCTTACATAGAAAAAAACAGACCTTTTAAGTGAAGAGGTCTGTTAATGATTTTAAATCTTATTTAGCAAATACATGGTTACCAATTACTGCTACTGTTTGACGTGTCGTAATCCACTTGTCTGTTGATGTTTTTGGATTGTAGAAATAAAGCCAGTCAGAATGTACTCCATTTGTGGAGATAGCCTCTTCTACAGCCATTTTTGCTTCTGCGCTTGCAGGCTGATTAATTCTTCCATCTGTAACAGGAGTAAATGCATATCCGTATTTAATAGGTTCATAAATAACGCCTGTTATTGTATTTGGAAAACCTTTTGCATTTACACGATTTAGTATAACTTTCGCTACTGCTACTTTTCCTTTATAGGATTCGCCACCTGCTTCAGCGGTAACTAAGCGTGCCATTAAGTCTTTTTCTTTTTGTGAAATGCTTGAGTTGATTTTTAAATGTTGTCCTGTATAAAGCTTGTTTCCGACTGTATTGTTCATTTGTTTTATAGATTGGACAGTGACATTGTAACGCCTTGCTATCGTTTCTAATGAATCTCCCGGTTGTACTTGATAAATAATTTGTCCAGAAATGTTGGCTGGCTTGGTGTTTTGAGGAACAGTGATTTCATTTGATTTCACGGACCCTGGAATATGTAACTGTTCGCCAATAAAGGTTTGATCGTTTCCTTTATTATTAGCCTGTTTAATGGATTGTATTGAAACTCCGTATTGTTTACTAATGCCCCAAAGTGTATCGTTCTTTTTTACTGTATGAATGGTAGAAGCTTCAGCTGTGCTTTGACTACATACGAATGTAATTGCAGCTGCAGATAAAGGGATTATATGTTTTAGTTTTAGTAATTTCATTGTAAATCCTCCTAAGAAAAAATTAAGGTGAAACTATTAAGTAATGTAGTTTGAAATGTATATATGTGTAATATATTAATGTAAGTATATTAGCACATATAAAATAAATAATCACTATAAGTTTCATCTTCGTGTAGTGTAGAGTCCGAATATGAAATATTGCATATGAAAATACATTGAAGTTCATATTTCTGATTACTATAATCTATTTAGTAGAAAGGGAATACGTTATAGAAATAAAATCATTATAGATTAATATAATGATTAATTATTAATAGGAGGATTAATGTAATGAAAATATTTCAAAAAATGTGTGCGTCAACTGTAATCATTACAACACTTTTAGGAACAGGAGGTACTATCAATAGTGTACATGCTGATTCTATAGAACAGCAGATTAAATCAGGGATAGAACAAGAAACAGATAAGCAAATCATTGTAAAATTTAAAGCGGATTTGGATTTGCCATATGAAGATGGTATTGAAAAACAAATACAATCTCAAACGAATGATAAAGTAATAAAAGATCTTTTGACAGAATATCCAGATGTAACATTTACTCGTTTATTCACATCTGTAAGCCCGGAACAAATACAAAACCTTGAAGTGAAAGCACCTAATCATGTATCTACAAGTTTATTAAACTACTATATTCTGCAAAATCAAAATAGTGGGTATGAAGAAGAAATAGTAGATAAGTTAAAGGCATCTTCTTTAATAGAAGATGCGTATATGAAGAAACAAGAGAAAATAATGCCACCTGAAGTGCAATCATCAAGTGTAGCTCTTAATCCTAGTAACAATCCTAGATTTAAAAAACAAGGTTATCTTGAAGCGGCCCCATACGGTATTAATGCGCCTTTCGCCTGGGGAATTCAAGGCGGTAATGGAAATGGTATCACTTTTGTTGATATGGAATACGGATGGTTATTAAATCATGAGGATTTATTACATCAAAAAATTGAGTTAATGTCTGGAAGAAATATAGATCAGCATGTCGGTCATGGGACGTCTGTACTAGGAATTGTATCCTCTGAGGACAATGAAGTTGGGAATATTGGGATTGCGCCAAAAGCGAAAGCAAAGGTTATCTCTCAAATAAGAGATAATGGACAGTATAATACGGCTGATGCAATATTAAGCGCTGTAAATCAGTTAGAAGCTGGGGATGTTTTATTGTTAGAGGCACAAGCATCTTTCGATGGATATGGTGATAAATATTTACCTGTTGAAGTACAACCAGATATCTTTGATGCAATTCGTGCTGGTACAGATAAAGGGATTGTAATTATAGAGGCCGGAGCAAATGGGTGGAATGATTTAGACCAGTTCAAAGATAGAAAAGGTAAGCAAGTCTTAAATCGTAATAGTAAAGATTTTAAAGATTCGGGTGCAATTATGGTAGGAGCTGGCTCTTCATCTTTCCCTCATGAACGTATGTGGTTTTCGAATTATGGAAGCCGTATTGATGTGTACGGATGGGGAGAAAATGTAGATACAACTACAGCCGAGCAAAGTAGAAGTGCTGTAAATCTTTATACTTCAAGCTTTAGCGGAACATCTAGTGCTTCGCCAATTATTGCTGGGGCAGCGACTTTAGTACAAAGCATTGCTAAAGAAAATTTAGGACAACCATATAGACCAAGTGAACTAAGAGCAATATTAAGTAACCAGAGCACAGGAACAAAATCTAAAGATCCATATGCAGATAAAATTGGTGTTTTACCAGATTTGAAGTCTATACTAGCAAACTTAGGCTATGAACAAAGAAAACCAAACGGTGGGAATGAATTACAAGTAACAGAAAATGAACCAAATAATGAGCCTAGACAGGCAAATAAAGTTAACTTTCATACACCGGTGAAAGGAACGCTACATAATAGTGATAGAGTAGATGTATTTACTTTCCAAATTGATTCGCCGGAAAATATTAATATTTCTTTACTAAATGAACAAAATATTGGAATGACATGGGTACTTCATCATGAATCAGATTTAAATAACTATGTAGCATATGGTGAAAATGAAGGCAATGTAGTTAAAGGAACTTATAATGCAAAGCCAGGTAAATATTATTTATACGTCTATAAATATGAGAATAAAAATGGTTCATACGTATTGAACATAAAATAAGTAAAAGGAACTTCAGATGAAGTTCCTTTAAATTTTTCTAATTTAGTATATGTGAATGATTTTTTAACTTTACTTCTATGCAATATTTCATATTGATGAAATGTTATTTATTTTTTCTGAGCTAGCTTATATTATATTCAATAAGTTTGATATAAAAACAGAAAGAGAGAGGGATAATAATGAGCAATAAGAAGTTAATTTTGAAATTATTCATATGTAGTACAATATTTATCACATTTGTATTTGCTTTACATGATAAGAGAGTAGTTGCAGCTAGCTCTGTTAATGAGCTTGAAAATTTGTCAAAATGGATGCAACCTATACCTGATAATATCCCGTTAGCACGAATTTCAATTCCAGGAACACACGATAGTGGGACGTTCAAGTTGCAAAATCCGATTAAGCAAGTATGGGGAATGACGCAAGAATATGATTTTCGCTATCAAATGGACCATGGAGCTCGCATTTTTGATATAAGAGGACGTTTAACAGATGATAATACGATAGTTCTTCATCATGGGCCATTATATCTTTACGTAACACTGCATGAATTCATAAATGAAGCGAAACAATTTTTAAAAGATAACCCGAGTGAAACAATTATTATGTCTTTAAAAAAAGAGTATGAGGATATGAAAGGGGCAGAAGATTCATTTAGTAGCACGTTTGAAAAAAAATATTTTGTTGATCCTATTTTTTTAAAAACAGAAGGAAATATAAAGCTTGGAGATGCTCGTGGGAAAATTGTACTACTAAAAAGATATAGTGGTAGTAATGAACCTGGAGGATATAATAATTTTTATTGGCCAGATAATGAGACGTTTACCACAACTGTAAACCAAAATGCAAATGTAACAGTACAAGATAAATATAAAGTGAGCTATGATGAGAAAGTAAAATCTATTAAAGATACGATGGATGAAACGATGAACAATAGCGAGGATTTAAATCATCTATATATTAATTTTACAAGCTTGTCTTCTGGTGGTACAGCATGGAATAGTCCATATTACTATGCCTCTTATATAAATCCTGAAATTGCAAACCATATAAAACAAAAGAATCCTGCGAGAATAGGCTGGGTAATTCAAGACTATATAAATGAAAAGTGGTCACCATTATTGTATCAAGAAGTTATAAGAGCGAATAAGTCATTAATAAAAGAATAAAGATGATGAGAGTAAGAAGCGATAAAATATATCGCTTCTTTTTATTTTTAAAGTGGATGAGCAAAAAAACACGAAAGTGGTTGGTCCGCTTTTTACAAACATCTATTATGATAAGAGAAGAAAGGTAGTATGTTATCAACGTTTTAAAGAGGAAGGTTTTTATGTAAGTTCTTTAATTAAAATAGATGGGGCTTAGAGAGGTGAAAAGACAATGAGTTTTGCAATTTCACTAGTCGTTATTATTGTAATTGTATCGCTATTTGGGACTGTACTAGTTGCAAGAAACGTGGAGGATAATTATGGTAAGTCTACAAAAAGAAATGTGAAAAACTTATCTGCAATCTATATTCTTCTTCTTTTTGTTCTACTGCTTGGGGTAACATGGTATGCGGTAATGATCTGATAGTTTGTAAAAGAACTGAAATGAGAGTATGAAGTTGGAATTTTAGAAGGTATCGAGTAATCAGAAAGAGAGCCATTTTGGATATATCTATTTGCGGATAAGAAGATGTGACTAATTAATACTATTTTTAGAGTAAATACTGTTAGTAATAAATTGAGATTAGTTTGTTTTGAGAGGGAGCAACTATATGGAATGGAAACCAAATCGTGCAGATAAGACACCTGTATATAAACAAATCGCGGATTATATTGAAAGAGGCATTTCTTCAGGAGAATTACCTTCTGATAGTAAGTTACCTTCTGAGCGTATGTTAGCAAAGGAATTACAGGTGAACCGGAGTACAATAGTAGCTGCGTATGAAGAATTAAAATCACTTGGAGTAGTAGAACGACAAAAGGGAAGCGGAACACGGGTCAATACGGACATATGGGGTGTCTCACATAAACGAATACCGAACTGGGGTAGGTACGTGGAGGATGGATCGTTCTTACCTAACGTACCACTCGTTCAACAAATTCGAACGGAAACACAAAAAGATGATTTAATTAATTTAGCAAGCGGTGAACTGTCACCAGAATTAATTCCAAGTGATAGATTTCGAACAATTTTGTCGGAGAAAACATTTATGGAAAACCTCGGTTATGACCATCCACTTGGAAATGAGATGTTGAGAAAAACAATTGCAGCACATGTTCAGCAATATAAACAAATTGAAGCAGATTCAAGCTCTATTCTTATTACGTCAGGAGCACAACAGGCGCTTAATCTTATCGTTCAATGTTTATTAAAACCTGGTGATGCGATTGCGATTGAAGATCCTTCGTATTGTTTTTCGCTCCCAATGTTTAAATCGGCCGGTTTAAACATATTTCATTTACCTATTGATAAGGATGGAATGAATCCAGATGACTTAATCGATTTGCACAAAAAGCATCGCATTCGTATGGTGTTTTTGAATCCAGATTATCAAAATCCAACGGGTACTGTGCTTTCATTAGTGAGACGTAAAAAAATTTTAGAACTGTCTTCTGAGTTCGGTATACCAATTGTAGAAGATGATCCGTATAGTTTAATTTCTTTTAATGGAGAAGTGAACCCGACATTAAAATCAATGGACCAAAATGGAAATGTTCTTTATATAAGTTCATTATCAAAAATTGTTGCATCAGGATTACGTATTGGATGGATAATTGGTCCTACACGCGTAATTGAGCGTTTAGCAGATGCAAAGCAACAAGTTGATTTTGGCCATAGTGTATTTACGCAGTGGGTAGCAAATCAATTTTTAGAATCAAAGGATTTCCATACACATATTACGATACTTCGTGGACAATTGAAGCAAAGAAGAGATGAATTAATTGCAGAGCTTGAAGGAACATTGGGAGAACGAGTTGAATGTTTCGTGCCAGAGGGTGGAATACATGTATGGTGTAAAGTAACAGGAAAATTTGATGAATATCACTTATTAGGTGAATCTATACGGAATGGTGTCGCATTTGTTCCGGGCAGTGTTTTAGGTTCGAAAAATGAATATATACGATTTACGTTTGGTAGAGCGAATATAGAACAAATTCAACTTGGAATTAAACGGTTTGCCGACACGCTAAATGAGATTTCATAATATGGATGTGTGATAGTGAAATGAGGGAAAGAAATGAAGTACGTGACGCTTTTACTTCAAGTAGGCGTGCTATATGTATTTAGCCTAGTGGGTACGTGGATTCAGGAAATATTCCATCTATCAATACCGGGGAATTTAATAGGGATGTTAATACTGTTCCTGCTCCTTTCCACTCGCGTTTTACCGTTAAAATGGTTTGAGTTAGGTTCGGAAAAGTTAATCGTATTTTTACCGTTATTTTTAATCCCTTCGACAACAGGGCTCATGGAATACGGGTCTTTTCTTTTCAGTAAGGGAAGTATTATATTCCTTTTAGTAGTTGCAAGTACTGTAGTAACTTTGATTGTTTCAGGGTATATAAGTCAATTATTAGTCACATCAAAAAAATAAAATCGACAAGGTGCACGATTCAAATGGTCTTAATTATTATTACTGTAGCAATTTATTTCTTGGCGACAAAGCTATATAAAAAATTTACGTTTGCATTTACGTTACCAGTGTTAACAGTTACGGCAATTATGATTTGTTTATTTTTGATTTTTGGTATTTCTCATCATGAGTATAGGGAAAATGGGGGAAACATTCTTTCAAGCTTATTAAGCCCTGCAATTGTAGCATTGGCCATACCTCTATTTAAAGAGCGAAAGATACTGATGAAAAATTTTTCATCGATACTAATCGGAGTAGTGATAGGTATAGTGGCTGTAACGAGCATGAATGTAGTGATTGGCGGAATTTTAAATATAGATAAGGAACTTATATTAACTACTTTACCACAGGTAGCGACAATGCCAATTGCCCTTTCAATAGCGGATCAAATTGGTGGTATTCCATCTATGACTTCTAGTTTTGTAGTTGTTGCAGGAATAACAGGCGCTATTATGGGACCAACAGTACTTAAGTTTTTCCGTATAACAAGTACGATTGGAAAAGGAGTTGGAATGGGCTGTGCATCACATATTATCGGTGTGAGTCGTTTAGTGAAAGAAGGCGAGAAAGAAGCGACTATCGGTTCGGTAACGATGATTGTAACTGGAATACTTATTAGTATACTAATACCGTATGGAACGAAATTTATTTTTTAAATGTAATGGAGATGATAACAATGACAACATGGTTTATAGTTACATTATTTGTTTTTGGAGCTATTAAAGTATTAGTTTCTAGCATGCCCACTTCTGTTGTAGAATCAATTATTAGTAAATTTGAATTGCATCAAAAGCTTGAGGTGGAAAATACTTCTATATCGATAGATGGAAAAAATATAGAGGGAGAAATGAAACTACAAGTTATTCATGAATTTAATGAGGCGTTGTTTTTAGATAAACATTATTTCCCGCCGCACGGAGAAGGAACACCAATAGTCATTGATACGAAGAAAGGGAGTAAAGAGATTAGATTTTCGCTATATAGCTATGAGGAACATGTTGATGTCATTAAGCAATATAAGAAGAAAGTCGTTGCCTATCGTTTACGCTCTAAAAGCCTTCAAACATTGGCACCATTAGTAATAACGGAAGAGTATGCTTAAGAAGAGACCTATAATGGTCTCTTTATTTTTTTATCCAATTATATACGTTCCAAATAAAAGAATGAAAAATCATATAACCAAATAAAGAATATGTATGGTTCCAATTCGCACTATGTACAAATAAACCTAAACTTTCAGCAATCTGTTCAAAAAGGCTAGCACAAATACCGATTGAAATAATAAATAAAATTATAGAAACTTTAGATAATTTTTTTGAAATGTGTATAAAGATAACTGTTAAAATCGGCAGTACGAACAATGTAAAAGCTATATTAACCGAAAATGTGGATGAGAAGGGCCTAGCCGGAAAGGAATATATTTGTTTATGAACAAAAAAGGCATCTAAGCAAGTTGCAATAATAGAAGAGAGAAAGATTGTAACTACTAATGCTAGAAACTCATTCTTCTTCTCGGAGGAGGACATTTTTCTTTGCGAGAATGGCGAGTTCAATTTTTTCGAGTGTTTTGCAGTAGTCTTCTGTAATTTTTCCATTTATATTTTCCTCCTTATCAACTAAGTAATTTACAACTTGCCAATCAGTAAACCAATCTGCACTGTCAACTTCTTCATGCTTCATATCTCGCCATGCATAGATGAGTGCAGGGCTGTATATGCGATAAGCATCATTTCGTAACTGGCATTTCTTTATTCGGCGCTTATAAAACTCACGGGAAAAAGATTCATTTACACTTGAAAATAAATGGGGCCAGTAATCTTTCCTAGATCCTGTATGCGGATGGTGTTGAGCCCAACTTATTATTTGAGATAAAACATGTGTATCTCGAAATAATAATGAATACAATCTTTTTCCAATTAATATCCGTTCATGTAAGGAAGTGAAATGTTTCATTGTATCACCAAATAGTAATACTTTTTGTTTCTTATCATTTTCGTAGAATGGGAAAAGGATATGATTAAACTGAAAGAAATCAAAGAGTTTAAATCCAATACTATTTAGTACAGTCTTTTTAAATTGTACATTTTGAATCACTCTTTTTTCTAAGTAGTTTTGTTCATTAATAATAGTTGCAATCGCTAAAGTTTTTTTGTTACCTGTTTTCCAAAAATGGTTCCACATCGTTTCCATAAATGTAGAAACATTTAGGTGAGAAAGAAGGTGAAATAACTTTTGTGATCTCTTTACACTTTGTTCGTAAAGTAAAAATTGAGGGTATACATCTTGGAAAATAAGCCAATTCCCTCTTTCTAAAAAAGAAAAAAATATGAATTGATCTTTCTCTGATAAAATTCTCGTATATAAATCCCCCTTTAAATCAGTCATATTCCAACCGCCGTTACGTGATACCATATGTCCAAGTAGTGCCCAATGTATTTCTGGATATTGAATGTAAAATTGGTAGTATGCGCGTGTTCTTGTAACATTATTTTTATTTAGTTGTTCTGTTTGTATTTTTATTTTGTTGATGATGAGTTGTTCTTCTTTCGTTAATTTATACATGGTGTCAGAAGGAATAAGCTTGCTTTTTTGTTTTAATTCATTTTTTACGTCGAATAGGGAGAGAGGCAGTGCTTTGGAAGGTCCGTTATATGTATAATTTGAATTGCTTCGGTCCATTCCGTTACCTCCCTTTTTCATAAATTTAAACATGATTATTGGCTATGAATCATTCTATTTATTTTATTACGAGTATAAGAAATAAATGAGCGGTGTTTTTTTACAAGGAATTTATTTATCATGCAAACAGTATAAAAAATCTTACTGTTGTGAGGTGAAATGAAAAACAGAAACTATGTTTAATAGTTTCTGTTTTTTTATTTTGTCAATTAAATGTAACAAACGACGATTATGATTTGAATCAATTGAAAATAATTCAATAAATATTATTTAAATTGAGATGTTTCGTAGGAGGAAAAAGAATGTTAAATAAAATAATTTTAATTACTGGTGGGACAGGTTCGTGGGGGCATGAACTTATAAAACAACTATTAGAAAAATCACCGAAAGAAATTAGAATTTTTTCAAGAAATGAAACGGTTCAGTTTGAAATGCAGCAACAGTTTATAAATGATGATAGGTTAAAATTTATTATTGGAGATATTCGTGATAAAGATCAACTAGTCTATGCTTGCCAAGGTGTACATTATGTGTTCCATCTTGCAGCTTTAAAACATGTTCCAGTATGTGAGTATTATCCTTATGAAGCTATAAAAACCAATATACATGGTACGCAAAATGTAATTGAAGCCTCTATACAGATGCAAGTTGAAAAAGTTATATATGTTTCAACGGATAAAGCAGCTGATCCATCAAATACGTATGGGATGACAAAAGCAATTGGTGAAAAATTAATGGTTCATGCGAATATACAAACGAAGAAAACAAAATTCATTTGTGTTCGTGGTGGAAATGTTTTAGGAACGAGTGGAAGTGTAGTACCACTTTTTAAACAACAAATTAAAAAATCTTCAGAAGTAGGGATTACCGATGCGAATATGACTAGATTTTTCTTAACAGTTGAAGATGCTGTTGGGTTGTTATTTAAAGCCGTATCTCAAGGTAGAGGCGGGGAAATTTTTGTTATGAAAATGCCGGCATGTAAAATAACAGATTTAGCAGAAGTATTAATTGAATATTCCGGAAAAGAAAAAGTTAAGGTAAAAGAGATAGGGATAAGACCGGGTGAAAAATTAAGTGAAATGCTTCTATCTGAGGTAGAGAGTAAAACAAGTATAAGTTTTGATCAAAATTATTTTGTGGTACTACCGACTATTCCTATAGAAGGACTTCAAGAATATTATTCTAGCTATCCGCTAGTGGATGTGAAGAGTTTTAGTTCTCAACAAGACTTACTTGGAAAACATGAGGTGAAACAAATGCTATTAAATGGAGGGTTTTTGCGATGAAAAAAAATGCGAGCCTTTTAATAACTGGTGCAAATGGTTTCACAGGACGCCATGCTTGCCAATATTTTTTACAGCAGGGCTTTCATGTAATTCCTATGTTTCAAAATCGTGCATATGGAGAAAAAATTAGAAATGGTATTACTTGTAATTTAACTAATAAGAGCGAAGTAATGAAGGTAATGAAACAAATAAAGCCAGACTACGTATTGCATTTAGCAGGAAGGAATTCGGTTATAGAATCTTGGACAGCTGCCCTTGAATATATAGAGATTAATGTAATAGGAACATTATATTTATTAGAAGCAATTAAGCAAGAAGCCTCGCATTGTAGAACATTAGTTATAGGATCTGCTTTGCAAGTAAATAGTATGAACGAAATAAAAATTTCAAATCCATATAGTTTAAGTAAAACGATGCAAGTCATTATTGCAGAGGCTTGGGGAGGATTAATGGATTCAAATATTATCATTGCAAAGCCCTCAAACTTAATTGGTCCAGGGGAATCGAATGGCATTTGTTCGATTCTCGCAAAGAAAATGATAGATATAGAATCAGGTAGAAGTAAAGCCATTATTGAAGTAAACAGTTTGAAAGATAGTAGAGATTTTCTAGATGTACGTGATGCGGTCAAAGCGTATCATGTGTTATTACGAGATGGAATAAATGGAAAACAATATAATATCGGATCAGGAGTAAAACGATCTTTATTAAATGTACTAGAACAATATAAAGAATTAACACAGCTAAATTTTTTTATAGAGGAAACAGAGAAGAGTGGGAGCGACTCAAATGAGAGTTTAGCAATAGAGGAAATAAAAAGGTTAGGTTGGATCCCAGAAATTGAATTTCATCAATCATTAAAAGATGTACTTGAGTATGCGAAGTGTAGTGACATCTGCATGCAATGAAAAACAAAAAAGGGTGTAAGAAATATATGAATGATTATGAAATAATAGATAATCAAAATACGCTATTTCTTTCAATTGTTGATACGTTGGATTGGAGAGATGAAGAAGCGCATGTATTGCGTCTTTATGAGGCAATACATAAATATCAAGCGTATGTAGAAGAAAAAAGGGTTAATCAAATAAAGTCAGCATTAGAGACGGAAACTAGATATGTGATTCAAATCTTTGCTCAATACGAGTGTAGTGAGTATGGAAATGATTTTTATGAACTCATTAAAGATCTTTTACAAGATATAGAGGTGGAGTTAAAGATTTATATAAAAAATAATAATTTTATTTACATTTAAAAGGTAAATATAGAGCTAGATTTTTAATAATAAAGGTGGGTATAAGTTATGAGCAAAACGATTCTTTTTACTGGGGGCGGTACAGCCGGACACGTTATGATTAATATTGTATTAATTCCTAAATTTATAGAGAAAGGCTGGAGAGTCGAGTATATTGGATCCAAAAATGGAATTGAAAAATCATTAGTGCAAAATGTTAAATACAATAGTGTTTCAACGGGCAAGCTTAGGAGATATTGGGATTGGGAAAATTTTAAAGATCCTTTTAAAATTATACGAGGTTGTTTACAAAGTTATAAATTAATTAAGAAAACAAAGCCTGACGTTATCTTTTCAGCAGGAGGATTTGTTTCAGTTCCTGTAGCTATAGGAGCATGGTTAAATCGTGTGCCTATAATTATACGTGAACCAGATAGCACATTAGGACTTGCCAATAAAATAGCATTACCTTTTGCTACAAAGCTATGCACAACATTTCCTCAGACAGGAGAAAATGTAAGGAATGAGAAGAAGGTTTATGTAGGACCAATTGTAAGGGAAGAAATTGAGAAGGGTAACGTATTACGAGGAAGAAGATATTGTGAATTTCAGCAAGATAAACCAGTATTATTAATTATGGGTGGGAGTCAAGGTGCTAAGTGGATAAATGATATGGTAAGGGAATGTTTAGATACAATACTATTAAACTTTAATATTATTCATATATGTGGTAAAGGGAAGGTAGACCCATCTATTGGCATGGAGGGGTATATGCAATTTGAATATATAGGCGACGAGTTGCCGCATATACTAAATATGGCAAGTGTTGTAGTTTCTAGAGCGGGTTCTACTGCTATTTCTGAATTGTTATTTTTGAAGAAACCGATGTTGCTTATCCCGTTAACTAACAGTTCCAGTAGGGGAGATCAAGTTTTAAATGCTGAATATTTTTCACGGCAAGGATATGCTGAAGTTATACTCCAAGATAGAGTAAGTAGGAATACATTTATACATGCAGTAAATAAGTTGTATACAAATAAGGAGAAATATATTCAAAACATGAATGGATATAAGAAAACAAATGATGAGGGAATTCATCAAATAATAGATATAATAAATGAAGTGGTGAAGTAATAGAAATGTAAATAGAAAAACAAAAGGAAAGAAGGTATCTTCTTTCCTTTTTACTATATTTGTTCAAATTCATTATTATTTATTCTAATTAGTTATGTACTATCGGTGAATGCCGTTTTCTAATAGCTCAGTAAATGCATGAATATGAATAGGTTTACTGTAATAATAACCTTGAATAAACTGACATTTATTTTTTTGAAGGAAATTTACGTGCTCTTTCGTTTCTACACCTTCAGCAATGACAGACATTCCTAATGTATTTGCTAATGTGATGATCGTTTTAATAATTTCCATTCCATCATCACATGTTTCAGACATTGTAATAAATTCTCTCGGGATTTTTAACGTATCAATTGGATACAAAGGTAAGTAGGCTAGCGAAGAATAACCTGTACCAAAATCGTCGATAGAAATGTGAATCCCTAAACTTTTTAGTGTACGCAGTTTTATCAATGTTTCTCGCTCATCCATCATTGCAATTCGCTCTGTTAATTCAAGATCAAGAGAGCTTGCTGGTAAACCTGTATTTGTTAAAGTAGAAGAAATAGACTTTACAAAATCCTCTTGTTCAAATTCCTTAGCAGATAAATTTACACCTATTTTTAAATGTGAATATCCGAGTGCGTGCCAACGTTTCATTTGCTTGCAAGCCTGCTCTAATGTCCATTTACCTATTGAAATAATTTGTAGTGTTTCTTCTGCAATCGGAATAAACTCGTATGGAGAAATAATACCTAATTCAGGATGATTCCACCTAATTAAAGCTTCTGCACCGATAATTTTATTAGATTCACTATCAACTTGAGGTTGATACAAAAGGAACAATTCTTCATTTTGTAGTGCGTTTGGTAAATCTTTTTCTAATCGTAATCGTCTTTCAATTTTTTTAGCGATTACATCGTCATAAATAGAGACAGAGTTAAGCTCTTTTGCTTTTGCATCATACATTGCAACATTAGCGTTTTTCAGAAGTGTAGCGGTATCGATTCCAGAATGTGGATAAATAGCGATGCCGATACTCAGTGATAAAGTTAATTTATGCTCATGTATGATAAATGACTTTTTCATGCATTCAAATAATTGGTTACATAATTGGAATAAGTAATCTTCGTCAGTATAGTTTTCAATTATGATTGTAAATTCATCGCCACCGATTCTTGAAAGATGAGTATGTGATGGAAGACATGATTGGAATCGCTTTGCTACTTCTTCTAATATGTAATCTCCTGATGAATGTCCAAGTGTATCGTTAATTGCTTTAAAGCGATCTAAATCTAAATATAATAATGCAAACTCGCTTTCTGTTATTTTAGCATTTTTTATAACTCTCTTTAATTTCTTATGGAAAAAGGCACGGTTCCCAATTTTCGTTACAGTGTCATGGAATGCTAAATATTTTATTTCTTCTTGCTGTTTTTTTAGTGCAGTAATATCTTTCACCATAATATAGCTTCCTGAAATTTGTCCGTCTATTATAATAGGAATGATTGTAACGTATAAAAAATAAGTAAAGCCATCTTTATATTGAGAACTAAGTTGTAAGAATGCCGATTCTTGTTGTTTCACTTTTTCTAATGCCATTGCTAGCTTATGCTTATCTTCATCTAAAATGATTGAAAAACAAGTTTCACCTAGTAACTCATCTGTTGGTGCCCCAAGTAGTACACTCCCAGCCTTATTTACATTTAAGAATATTCCATTTAAATCAATGGTGAAGATAGGGTCAGGATGATATTCATATAATGATTTAAACTTTTGCTGTTTTTGAGAAAGAGCCTCTGATTTATGAACTAAATCAGACGTCCGTAAAGTAACTTTTTCTTCTAATTGGGCATTAAATGCCTGCAAACGTTTTGTTAAGGAATTGTTTTGCATACGTACGATAGAATGACGAATGAGTACGAAAATAAAAGTAATACAATTTCCTGTAATGAGAGTTGAAGATGATGTTTGTTCTTTTAATGTAAACCCGATTAGTATTGCAACAGCAAGATAGGGAAATACAACTAAAGCTTTTTTTCCTATTATAGGGTTTACAAGGAAATAATTTTTATGGCTATTATGATCTTCTGAAATAGAGCCAGCTATTGCAATAAGTAATATAGGTATTCTATATAAAAGACGTAATAATATTATCGTTTCAGTTGATAAGTGGTTATTTAAGTAAAAATAAATATAGTTAAAAGTTGCAGAACTTATTAATACAAAAATAAAGATATAAATTTTCCGTTTGGAATTAAAAATTGTTGGACGGAAAAAGAGACTAACACCTAGCAGTAGAAATAATAAATCTGCAATTGGGTATAAAAATGAAAGGAAAACATCTCCTAGTGAAAGAGCGAATATATTTAAATTTGGTTGATTAAATAAATACCATTCTAATGTAAATATGGAAGTAAGCACTATGCATATATCACAAATAAAGAACGCTTTTTCCCATTTATTGCATTCCTTTAAGATTTTATAGCAGAAAGCGATAAGACAGAAAAATAGAAAAAACATATAAAATACATCAGAAACCGTAAAACGATGTATTGGAATTTCGAAGAAGCTATCTTGATATGTATATACTATTTTCCCTAATAAAAAACTACCAATTGCTATTGTAATACATATCCAAAACGGATTTGAACTGACTTTTTTAGAATATATAGAGTAAATCAGTGATACAAATGTAATGGCTTCAACGACAAGTGAAGCGAAGCGTACATCTGAATTTGAAAAATGAGTAGGGAACAGATAGAAAAACATAAAATAGATTGAATAGCATATTAATGTTCCGATTAATATACATAATTGTAAATTTTTATTTAATTTCAATGAAATCACCTTCTTTAATTATGCACTATGTTCGTTATATCTATACATAATAATATTATTTAAGAATTGTATCAGATTTCCTTATAAAAATCATGTTTATAAGGAAAGTGTTAAAGAGTGTAAGTATTCTTAAGGTTTAAAAAATATTGCGGTTGATAGTATAGACTGCATCAAGACTTTAAATAGAAATTGTATATTTAGTCATCCTTTGAATTGTAAAGTTTTTTTAGTGATTTGTAAGTGGAGATGCAAAATTGCATATAAAATGATGAGTATCCTTTTTTGGGGAGCTTTTTATTTTTAATCTGAAAATTAACATTTGTGAAAATGTTGAGAAAGGATATAAAATAAGAACGTGTATTCTTACAGAGTGGAATAGTATTGCCACTAAATAGGGAGGCTTTTTTATGATATATCGAATTAAAGATGCAGAAATATACTATGAAATTGTGGGAGAGGGTAAACCGGTCATTATCATACATGGCTGCGCCCCTGACCATAGGTTAATGATGAAATGTATGGAATCAGTATTTCAGAAGTATGAAGGTTATAAGCGAATATATATTGATTTACCTGGAATGGGAAAATCGAATGCTCCAAATTGGATAAATAGTTCAGATCGTATAGTAGAAGTGCTTATCACATTTATTGAGGAAATCATTTCTACTGAAAAATTTTTATTGGTAGGAGAATCATATGGAGGCTATTTAGCTAAAGGTATACTTGCAAAGATGTTTGAGAGAGTTAGCGGATTACTATTAGTATGTCCTGTTGTTGTAGCGGAGCCAGAAAAAAGGATTCTTCCAGATAAACAGGTAATTGTACAAGATGAGGAATTTTTAAATACGCTCACTTCCACAGAAAGAGAGGAATTTTGTGAGTTAGCTGTAATAGCAAATGAATATACATATAAGCGATTTAAAGAAGAAATTAAGCCTGGGTTAGATGTTGCTAATGATGAATTTATTGAAAGGTTGCAAAAGAATTACTCTCTTACTATGGATTTTCAGCGTGAAAAATATGAAAATCCCGTTCTTTTACTGACTGGAAGACAAGATATATCAGTAGGTTATCAAAATATTATAGAAATTATTGAAGAATATCCAAGGGCAACATTAGCAGTGTTAGATATGGCAGGGCATAATTTGTAAATTGAGCAGCCTGAATTATTTGAGAGTTTAGTAGGAGAATGGATTAGACGAACAAATCAGCACAGTTTATAAAGTATTTTAGTATTACGCCTAAGTGTTGAAATGGGATAAATGAACGTGATTTATTAACTTATCTCGCTATTTTCCTGTAAAAGCCCGATTAGTAAGGGCTAATTAAAGTTTCACTTTATAAAAAATTTTAAGGAGAAATTATGAGAACATATATTTATATGGTTAGACATGGTGAATCACCAAAACTAGAAGGAAATGAAAGAATGCGCGGGTTAACTGAGAGGGGACATATGGATGCCCGTAGAGTAACTGACATATTAAAAGCGGAGAGGATTGATACTTTTATTTCAAGTCCTTATAATCGGGCTATGCTAACGATAGAGGAGTCAGCTAATTTCCATGAAAAAGAAATAGTAGTATATGAAAATCTTAAAGAGTGTATGTTTTCAAGTGAGGATCAGGTTATATCAGACAAAGAGGTGTATCCACTTGTACAGAAGATGTTCTCTAATCCGGACTTTGCACGAACGGAAGGAGAGTCATATGCAGATTGCCAGAGAAGAGTAGTGAAAGTATTAAAAGAAATCTTATTGGATTTTCAAGGACGCAAAATTGTAATTGGTACACATGGGCTTGTCATGACATTAATGATAAATTATTTTGATAAACAATATGGTTTTGAATTTTTAATGAATACGTCAAAACCGGATATATATAAGATGGAGTTTAAAGAAGAACAATTAATGAATGTGGAGAGATTATGGAAAGAGGAATAAAATTAGTTGCATGGATTTTGTTGTAAAAGTTACTTTTATAGCAAAGTCTTTTTTTTTGAATAGAAAGCATCTTTATCAACTATTTTTAGAATGTTAAATAAATAAGTAATTATTCAGTCTTTGAATAAATTATGGAAAAATTGGTTTAGGGAAACAATTTTAAATTTGTCAAAACTCCAAACGTTGGATTTATATTCAATAGGAGAAAAAGATGTAGAATTTTGTCTTACAGTCCCCGTTTACTTTTCATTTCATTACATATAGGCTTTGTGGTGTAAGGGGGACATTGCCTTTACACAAAATCTATAAGGAGGTCATTGTAATGAAACAGATTAAAAAGTTTGCGGGAGTTGCTTTAGCGGGGACGATTGGATTAAGTGGACTACTGTTTTTAGAACCAAGTGTAAGCGTTGCGGAAGCACAGCAAGTGAGAGTGGAAAATTTCAATACAATTGATGTAACGATGAATCTAAATGAATTGTATGTATTAAGTGGCAGAAGTATTGATATTCTTTCTGGAGATAAAGAAGCAATTCAGTTAAATAAATACACAATTAGTTTTAATAAACCTGGGAAGTATGTGATTAAAGTAAATGGCTGTATTTATGATGATGTATATACTTTTATTGTAAATGAGTAGTATATATTCTTAAATTGCGAGATAAAAACAGAAACACCCTATTTGCGATGAGAGTCGTAAATAGGGTGAATTTATTTGTATTAAGCTGTACTTTAAATATGTTCACTAATTTTCTTTTTGTTATGTAAAGTATGTAAAAGTGTTAACAATGTAAATGAAATATACATCTTCACAGTCAAAAAAGTTAAAATATTTCGTTTTAAGGATTATAATGGGGGGAGAAACATAAAAGGGAGTGAATGAACTTGAAACAAGAACTTATTGAAAGATTTACGAGATATGTAAAAATTGATACGCAATCAAATGAAGAAAGCCATACAGTACCAACAACACCAGGACAAATTGAGTTTGGTAAGTTATTAGTGGAAGAGCTAAAAGAAATTGGTTTAACAGAAGTAACGATGGATGATAATGGCTATGTAATGGCAACACTTCCAGTTAATACGGACAAGGATGTTCCTGTAATCGGATTTTTAGCCCACTTAGATACGGCAACAGACTTTACAGGGAAAAACGTCAAACCACAAATTCATGAAAATTTTGATGGTAATGCAATTACGTTAAATGAAGAGCTAAATGTTGTGTTAACACCAGAGCAGTTCCCGGAATTACCATCATATAAAGGACATACCATTATTACAACTGATGGTACAACACTTCTAGGAGCAGATGATAAAGCTGGTCTTACAGAAATTATGGTTGCAATGAACCATTTAATACATAATCCGCAAATTAAGCACGGGAAAATAAGAGTAGCATTTACACCGGATGAAGAAATTGGTCGTGGGCCAGCGCATTTTGATGTAGAAGCGTTTGGTGCATCATTCGCTTATACGATGGATGGAGGTCCATTAGGTGGTTTAGAGTATGAAAGTTTTAATGCTGCAGGTGCTAAGTTAACGTTTAACGGAACGAATACACATCCTGGAACAGCGAAAAATAAAATGCGCAATGCTACTAAACTAGCTATGGAGTTTAACGGGTATTTACCAGTAGAAGAGGCGCCAGAATATACAGAAGGCTATGAGGGATTCTATCATTTACTTTCTTTAAATGGTGATGTTGAGCAAAGTAAAGCGTATTATATTATTCGAGACTTTGATCGTGAAAATTTCGAGGCGCGTAAAAATAACGTTAAAAATATTGTGAAGACTATGCAAGAAAAATATGGCGAAGATGCAGTCGTTTTAGAAATGAATGATCAATACTATAACATGCTTGAAAAAATTGAACCGGTAAGAGAAATTGTTGATATTGCATATGAAGCAATGAAAAGTTTAGACATTGAACCAAATATTCATCCGATTCGTGGAGGCACAGATGGATCACAATTATCATATATGGGATTACCGACGCCGAATATTTTCACTGGTGGTGAAAACTATCACGGTAAATTTGAGTATGTTTCGGTAGATACTATGGAAAAAGCTGTTCAAGTTATTGTGGAAATTGCAAGACGTTTTGAGGAGCAAGCTTAAAAAAGAACCAAGTAGTACGAATGTGCTACTTGGTTCTTTTAATATAGTACTCGCCACAAATAAAAAGTCGCATAAGACTCCCAATTAGCCCAGTTTGCCGCGAAATCTTTTATTTCATTTTTAGTCGGTTTATTTTTGGAACCTGTTATAAATTTAATTGCATTATGCAGACCAACATCATCAATTGGAAAAGCTGAAGGAAATCTTAAACAACGCATTAAAACATAGTTGGCAGTCCATGGCCCTATACCATGGATAGCAGTTAATTGTTTCTCAGCAACCTTTACATCTTGTGTTTGCAGTAAATCCTCTTTTGATAGTTTTCTCTCTGTAATAAGCTTCGCAATACCGATTAAATATTCACATTTTCTAGTCGTCATTTTTAATTGTTGGAGATCTTCTACATGTAGATTTGCAATTGTTTCAGGTGATGGGAATATCCAATGCTTTCTACCGTCCCGTTCTACATAACTGCCAAATTGCTCAACTAATCTTCTTTTTAGCGTATAAGCATATGTTAAGTTAATTTGTTGACCGATAATTCCCCAGGAAAGTGCCTCAAATAAGTCTGGAATACCTAAAGTACGAAGGCCATAATATTGTTCAATTGGTCCTTGAAGGAGTAAATCATGTTTAGCTAATGTATAAAAGGGAGCTAAATCAGTAGTTAAATCAAACCATTCTTTTACATAGTTAGCTACAGCTTCACGTATCGATTTTTCAGATGTATATGATTCTTCTAAACAATGTATTTGAATATTGTCATCTATATTCACACTAATTTCAACTAAAGGATTTACATCTTGAACAGGGATAACTTTATAAATTTTGTTATCTTCAATATGAAACATACATTCATTGTTAGAACGTGATAGATAACGTAAATTTTCTTGGAAACAAAATTCTTTTGGAACTGCTATAGATAATGCGCTATTATATTTTGCTGTCATATGAATTCCACCTGTAACTTTTCTAATGTAAGCAATTTTTTCTTCATTTCTAATCCACCCCTAAATCCGGTTAGTTTTCCATTCTTCCCAATAACACGGTGACAAGGAATAGTAATAAGGAGAGGGTTAGCAGCAATAGCAGAAGCAACGGCGCGCACAGCTTGAGGTTTTTGAATTCTTTCAGCAATTTCTGTATAAGAATATGTCTTTCCATAAGGAATTTCACGTACCGTATTCCAAACAGATAATTGAAAATTAGTTCCATAAGCATCGATAGGAAATGTAAAAGTTTCTCGCTTGTTTTCTAAATACTCGATAACTTCTTGCGTATATATTTGCAAGTAATCTGGACTATGAATCAATATATGTTGGGGCAGTTTTTTTCTAGCCCATATATTTAATTCTTCAAAGTTTTCGTCTTGTGATCCAATGAAACATAGTCCATTTTCAGTTGCAGCAATATGAAATCGCCAATTTTTATGTGTAAGTAGCGTCCAATATATATAATTATTTTTGTAGGAATTCATTATCGTATCCCTCTTTCATTTCGTTCTTTTTTCGATATTCAGTAGGAGTAAATCCGGTTTTCTTTTTAAATAAAGTTGCGAAATACTCTGGGTTTTCTATCCCGACAGCAGTACTAATTTCTTTAATAGATTGATTTGTGTGTAAAAGGTATTTGGTTGCTTTAAGAACCCTGAATTGTTGTATATATTCTATAGGAGTTAGCCCTATTATTCTTTTGAAAGTACGCTGTAAATGAAAAGGGCTACCGTGACACATTTCCGCAAGCATGTCGAGAGTTAAGGATTCGTCATAATGCTTTTCGATATAGTCTTTAATTTGTTCTACCCACTCTTCATTAGGTAAAGTGATCCCATTTGGCTTACAACGTTTGCACGGGCGAAAGTTTTCGCTTAATGCTTGCTCTGCATGATGAAAAATTCGTACATTGTTTCTATTCGGTATTCTTGATTTGCATGATGGCCTGCAAAAAATTCCAGTTGATTTCACAGCATAAAAGAATTTGCTATCATAGGAAGAATCGTTATGAATAATTGCTTGCCAATACTCATTTGTTAATGTAACTCCTTCATTGTGCAAAGAACATCACCTCTGAAATTAGTATAACCTGAATAAAGTGCGTATGTATGTATTCATAAATGTAAGAGCAAGATTACAAAGGTGAAAATATCGGATGGCGTTTAGATTATTTTGTTGTTTCGGAAAGAATGAAAGACCAGATAACAGAAGCGAAAATTAATAGTGAAGTGATGGGATCAGACCATTGTCCAGTTGAATTACATATAAATTTCTAAAAAAAGAAGTATCTCCCTAATATTAGGGAGATACTTCTTTTTTTAATTCAGTTTGTTAAAATTTTTCAAATCATTCTTGAAATAATTTCATATTAAATATATACTTAGTAACGATAATCATTATCAGTGAAAATGATTATCAAGTGGTGAAGACGTAAAAGAATTATAGTCTAGGGGAAGTGAACGTGAATGAGTTCTGGATAAAATTATTAATCTAATGAAATATATATATGGAATAAGATTCATATAGTTAAATTCTATTGAGAATATAGTTTGAAAATTTGAGAGGAGACATATAAAGATGAACAAGAAATTATTTACTTTAGGGATGGTTACCGTTTTAAGTGTAGGTTTAGCGGCATGTAATAGTGCGGATAAAACTTCAGGCGAGCAAAAACAACAGACAAAAGCTACGGAAACGAAAAAAGATGAAAAACGAAAAATTACATATTTAGGTAAAGAATATACAGTGCCAGCAAAAGTAGATAAAATTGCGACAGCTAGTTTAGAGTCAATGGAAGATGCGGCAGTACTTGGAATTAAACCAGTTGGTGCCATTACTGTAGGTGGTAAACTACCAAAATACCTGGAAAAAGAGTTAGAAGGTGCGAAATCTGTTGGTGAGAAAATGCAACCCAATTTCGAAACATTACTACAATTAAAACCAGATGTGATTACATCAAGTACGAAATTCCCAGCAGAAACAGCTGAAAAGTTTACGAAAGTAGCTCCTACATTCCCGGTATCACACGTTTCAACAAATTGGGAAGATAACTTAAAGTTAATGGGAGAATTAACTGGTAAAAAAGATAAAGCAGAAAAAATTATTAAAGACTACAATTCAGACGCTGAAAAAGCAAAAGCAAAACTAGGAGATAAGTTAAAAGATAAAAAAGTACTTGTCATTAGACTAAGAGCAAACGAATTATTCCTATATCCAGAAGGAGTATACTTCAACCCTGTAATTTATAAAGATCTTGGACTAACTGCTCCAGAACAATTGAAAACTGTAAAAGCACAAGAGAAAATTTCATTTGAAAAACTTGCTGAACTTAACCCAGATTATATTTTCTTACAATATGAGGCAAGTGAAAATAAAAATCCAAAAGTGTTAGAAGAAATTGAAAGTAATCCAATTTGGCAAAGTATGAATGCTGCGAAGGAAAAGAAAGTATTTGTAAACGTTGTAGATCCAATGGCGCAAGGTGGTACTGCTTGGAGTAAAACTGCCTTCTTAAAAGAAGCAGTGAAAAATTTATCTAAATAATACAATAAGTAAGGTGCGTTGAATGATATGCAGAAAACAAATGCAGTACCAGTAACTATATTATGTATAGCACCCATACTCATCTTATTTACAGTTATACTTTCGATTTTGTATGGGGCGAAAAGTATTGACGCTGAAACAGTGTGGAACGCATTATTTCATTTTGATTCAAGCGATGTAAATCATAATATTATTATTACTTCACGTTTACCAAGAGTAGTTGCAGCTCTTTTAGTCGGAGCATTTCTAGCCATATCAGGAGCACTTATGCAGGGGATGACAAGAAACTATCTTGCATCCCCTTCTATTATGGGTGTGACGGATGGTGCTGCCTTTGTTATTACACTTTGTATGATTTTTCTTCCGGGAATGTCATCAATTGGTATGGTGGTATGTTCAATGATTGGTTCTGCACTAGGAGCCGGTATCGTGTTTGGTTTTGGTTCGCTCCTTCAAAATGGCTTATCACCAGTTAGGTTAGCGATTATAGGAACAGTTATTGGAACATTTTTAAGCAGTGTATCGGCTGCAATGGCTTCGTATTTCCAAATTTCTCAAAATGTTAGTTTTTGGTTTAATGCAAAGTTAGATCAAGTAGATCCTAATATAATTAAAATCACGATACCGTTTGGGATAATTGGAATAATTTTAGCACTGTTAATATCAAAATCTATTACCATTCTTTCATTAGGCGAAGAGGTTTCTATTAATTTAGGACAGCGTACAAAACTAGTTAAAGCGATGGCAATTTTATCGGTAATTTTTTTAACAGGAACAGCAGTAGCTTTAGTGGGAAAAGTTGGTTTTGTAGGTTTAATTATTCCGCACATTACCCGCTTTATAATTGGGGTAGATTATAAGTGGATTTTGCCATGTGCAGGTGTTATTGGTGGCGTTTTCTTAGCGTTATGTGACGTTTTGAGTAGATTTGTAAACTACCCATTTGAAACACCTATTGGAGTCGTTACCTCCTTAATTGGAATTCCTTTCTTCCTTTATTTAATCCGTACTAGAGGAGGAGAGAGACATGCTTAAAAATTCAAGTCAACGTTTCGGAATGACGATGGGGATTATTATATTTTTAATACTATGTGCTATCTATATTAGTTTAACAAATGGTACGTTCGACATTACGATTACAGATGTGTTTAAAACACTTTTTAGAATTGATCCAGTACCAGAACATGATTTAGTTATTTTTGAGTTTCGTCTTCCGCGTATCGTAATTGCTGGATTAGTAGGATTAGGCCTTGGTGTTGCGGGTGCCGTTATTCAAGGGATTACGAGAAATGGATTGGCAGACCCAGGTATTTTAGGAGTAAATGCCGGTGCGGGAACAGCGATCGTCATTTTTATGTTTTTCTTTCAAGGACAATTAAAAAGCACAGACTGGGTTTCTATTATGATGATGCCAATGTTTGGTTTAGTCGGCGGATTATGTGCTGCTATTATCATCTATCTTTTTTCTTGGAAAAACGGTAAGTTAGATTCGCAGCGACTTTTATTAACAGGAATTGCAATTGGATCAGGATTTGGGGCCTTTTCTATGTACTTATCACTCAAAATGAAGTCAACTGATTTCGAGATGGCTGCAGTGTGGGTTTCTGGAAGCATATATAGTGCGAACTGGAAGTATATTGTGGCTATGTTACCATGGCTTATTATTTTAATTCCACTTATACAAAAGAAAGCATATTTACTAGATTTATTTCAATTGGAAGAAACGAGTATTACAAGTTTAGGTGTTTCAGTAGAAAGAGAGAAATCGATTTTATTATTAAGCAGTATCGGACTTGTGAGTGCATGTGTTGCTGTTTCAGGGAGTATCGGTTTTATTGGCTTAATGGCACCGCATATAGCGAAAAGACTTGTCGGTATTCAACATAAGTATATAATTCCCACGTGCGGCGTAATCGGAATGTTTCTTGTAATTGCCTCAGACTTTATTGCAAAAACAGTTTTCACACCTGTAGAGTTACCAGTTGGAATCGTTATTTCTATTGTCGGTGTACCGTATTTCTTATATTTACTTTATAAGGCGAAAGCGTAAGAGGAGGAATAAAAGTGAGTATTTTAAGTGCAAAAAATTTAGAAACAAGTTATGAAAAGCTTACAGTGTTTCGCGATTTAAATGTGGAAATACAAGAAGGAAAAGTAACGACAATTATAGGTCCGAACGGTTGCGGTAAATCAACATTGTTAAAAACAATGGGAAGAATTTTAAAACAAAAAAGCGGAAAAGTATATTTGCAAGGGCAAGATTTACATACAATTTCAACGAAAGAAATTGCGAAGCAGTTAGCTTTACTACCGCAAACTCCAATTGCACCAGGTGAACTTAAAGTGGAAGAATTAATTTCTTATGGACGCTATCCACATCGAAATAACGTAAATAAGTTAACGACAAAAGACAAAGAAATGATTGATTGGGCATTAAATATAACGAAAACTTCTGAATTTCGAACGAGACAAATTGCAAATTTATCAGGTGGTCAAAGACAAAAGGTATGGCTAGCGATGGCATTAGCACAAGAGACAGAAGTGTTGCTATTAGATGAGCCAACTACATACCTTGATATGTCTCATCAATTAGATGTATTACAAATTGTGGAGAAGTTAAATAAAGAACATAATTGTACGGTTGTTATGGTATTACATGATATTAACCATGCAGCAAGGTTTTCAGATGAAATTATTGCAATGAAGGAAGGAGAAATTGTTACAACTGGTAGCCCAGAAGAAATCATTACAAATGAAGTATTAAAAGAAGTATTTCATATTGATGCACGTGTCATGATAGATCCGTATAACGGGGCTCCTGTTTGTTTCGGTTATGATAGCGTTGTATCTCAAGAAGAAAAAATCGAAATATATGTAACAAGTTAAAAAGGGGGGGATAGGGTGAATACTACAGTTGAAAAACAGCAGATTATAACATCTAATACAGAACAGTGGAAAATGTATTCAAAATTAGAAGGTAAGGAATATCAAATTCATATTTCAAAGCCGAGGCAGCCAGCACCAGATTCAGGATATCCTGTCATTTATGTATTAGATGGCAATGCCTTTTTTCAAACATTTCATGAAGCAGTTAAAATACAATCAGTAAGAGCGGAAAAAACTGGTGTTTCACCAGCTGTTATAGTAGGATTGGGTTATCCAATTGAAGGCGCATTTTCAGGGGAAGAAAGATGTTATGATTTTACGCCTAGCGTAATTTCAAAAGATGCCCCTTTAAAACCAGACGGTAAACCGTGGCCTAAAACAGGAGGAGCACATAATTTCTTTACTTTTATTGAAGAAGAACTGAAACCACAAATTGAAAAGAATTTTGAGATCGATAAAAGTAAGCAAACGTTATTTGGACATTCTTTAGGTGGACTATTTGCTCTTTATATACTATTTACAAACTTAAATGGTTTTCAAAATTATTTTATTAGTAGTCCATCTATATGGTGGAATAACCAATCCGTACTTGAAAAAGAAGAGAACCTTATACATGAATTAAACAATGCTAAGTTTGAAACAGGAGTGTTCCTTACAGTTGGGTCACTAGAACGAGAGCATATGGTTGTAGGCGCAAATGAATTATCAGAGCGCCTTCTCCAAGTAAACCACGATAAACTTAAATTTAAGTTTTATGAAGCTGAAGGGGAGAATCATGCATCTGTTGTGCCGACTTCTTTAAGTAAAGGATTGAGATTTATTAGTTACGTATAGGAAAAAAGGTTATGGATGAAACATTCCATAACCTTTTTTGATATGTAGAATTGTCCTTTTTGAAAGTTTTGTTTCAACTTTTCGTCTAAAGAGACAAAAAGTTGTCACAAAACGGTCACAATTAGCATAAACATAAAATAGACGAAATGAACTTATTTCCAAAAAGGCTTGGTTTATTCCGATCATGATTTGTAGAGCTGAAAAAGTATGGATTAAAAGTTCACTATATTCCCAAGGAGGTAGATCGTATGAAAACTATTCTTGCTATCGCTGGACTTATTTGGGTTCTATCGCATGGCATCCCAATTTATGAAGGAGAACAAATTCGCAGTGCTCTGAATAAAAATTTTAATGAATATCATATCATTGATCGGCAAGATAATGTTGTAACAGTTCGAGTAAATGACTGTTTTCATACGGTAACCGTTGAAGGAACTTCAGTAGTGAATGATACAAAAGTATGCGATCAGCAATAACTATATATAGGAAGAAAAAAGTCTCAATTTACACATGTGAATTGAGACTTTTATATTTGTGATTGAAGTTTTTTCATAAACAATTATTGACATAACGATTTTATATTGATAGAATTCAATTCATAAAATATAAAAAATTTAATAGATTTCGAATCAGATGAAAATTAAATCTGATTTCTCTTATCTAGAGAGGTGGAGGGACTGTGCCCTGTGAAACCCAGCAACCATCAATTTTTACATTGAAATGGTGCTAATTCCTGCAAAGCAAATGCTTTGAGAGATGAGAGAAAGGGATAGTATCGATATATGCATACAAACCTTTCTGCTCATTCTAAGGGCAGAAAGGTTTTTTTATTGTTCTCGACTGTGAGTAAAGACTATTCTGGAGGAAAATAGAGAGATTTATACAGTCCGTGTGCAGGAGGAATAACGATGTGAAAATCAATGAACCAATTTGTGCATGTCCTAGTGTTGTTCTAATAAAATGGATTATTGATTTGTTACAGCGTGAATTAATAAATAAATACATAAAAGAAGAAGGGTGTTTACAACATGAAAAAACTATTACTATCAGGACTTATTACAACGGCAATTTTTGGTTTAACTGCTTGTGGAGGTAAAAGTGAAGATAAGCTTGTTGTCGGTGCTTCTAATGTACCTCATGCAGTTATTTTGGAAAAAGCAAAACCATTACTTGAGAAAAAAGGTGTAGAACTAGAAATTAAAAAATTCCAAGACTACGTATTACCAAATAAATCATTGGCGAATAAAGAATTAGATGCAAATTATTTCCAAGGTATTCCATTCTTAGAGAAAGAAATGAAAGACAAAAAATATGATTTTGAAGTAGCTGGAAAAATACACATTGAACCAATCGGTTTATATTCTCAAAAATATAAAAATCTAAAAGAGCTTCCAGATGGTGCAACAATTATTATGAGTAATGCAATTACTGATCATGGACGTGGTTTAGCAATTTTACAAAAAGAAGGTATTTTAAAAATTAAAGATGGTATAGATCCTGTAAAAGCAACCGTAAAAGATATTACAGAAAATCCGAAAAATTTAAAATTCAAAACAGACATTGAACCTGGTTTATTAACACAAATGTATAAAAATAAAGAAGGTGATGCTATTTTAATTAATGCTAACTATGCAATTGATGCAAAATTAAATCCAAGAAAAGATGCAATTGCGATTGAAGGTAAGGATTCGCCATATGTAAACGTAGTTGCAGTTCGTAAAGGTGACAAAGATAAGAAAGAAATTAAAGCACTTGTAGAAGTATTACATTCGAAAGAAATTGAAGATTTTATTAATAAGGAATATAACGGTGCTGTTATTCCTGTAAAAGAATAACTTTGAAAACTAAGAAATTGTACTCTTTACAACTACGTATTTTATAACTGATGAAAATTAATTATTTTATTAAGGGCTACTAAGGTAGCCCTTTTATATTTGCAACGAGAAATGGTTAGGGAATGTACATTAATGGAGGCTTTAGTTGAAGAACATAGCACAAAAGTGATTAAACATTTTACTTTATTAAGTTCTGATGGAGAATGTAATGTTTTTTTGAAAAAAGAAAGGGTATCATGAAAATTGAGACTGAGAAGCTAATAAATTGTTAAGAATAAGCTTAGAGCGGAAATATACTCATATGGGGTATCATACATAGATAATTAATGCTATAATTGGTATACTCGTAAAAGCAATTGTTTTATTGGATGAAGAGAAACTTTAAGAAGGTGATAATATGGGGCATAAAGAGCATGAAGCGGTAACACATAGATCAGAAAAAGAAAAAGAACAAATTATAAATAGATTAAAGAGGATTGAAGGACAGGTCCGCGGTATTCAAAATATGATTGAAAATGATCGCTATTGTGTGGATATTTTAGTGCAAATTTCAGCGATTAATGCAGCGATGAAAAAAGTAGGAATGGGTGTATTAAAAAACCATACAAGTCATTGTGTTTCAGGTGCTATTAAAGATGGCAATGGTGACGAAGCAATTGAAGAATTAATGACTGTATTTGAACGTTTTTCAAAAGCGTAAAAACAAGCTAGTATGTCACTGGCTTGTTTTTTTGTTTACCTTCATAATAAGATTTCGGGGTATTGATGTGAAAAAGTGTGTGTAAAATAAACTTTTAGAAAATAATTGAAAAATCATGATACAAAACCATTGATTACCTTAGGGGGGTATGGTAAGATGTAATTGTAATTAACAAAGAATGAAGAAACAAGAGGAGGATTTTAAATGGAACAGTTAACATTACAAGTTGAAGGTATGTCTTGTGGACATTGTGTAAATGCTATCGAAAGCAGTGTGAAAGAGCTAAACGGTGTTGAACAAGTGAAGGTTCAATTAGCAGAAGGAACTGTTGAAGTTACTATCGACTCGTCTGCTGTAACATTAAAAGATATCGTTGCTGTAATCGAAGATCAAGGATACGATGTTCAATAATTATTTTTAGATATGGAAATAAATCGTACTTTAAATGAAGTACGATTTATTTTGCTAATAATTATACCTCATAAGGGTATATAGAGGTGAGAGACATGAATGAAAAAAAAGAGGCCAATCTTCAAATATCAGGAATGACATGTGCGGCATGTGCAAATAGAATTGAAAAAGGTCTAAAAAAAGTAGAAGGTGTTCATGAGGCAAATGTAAATTTTGCGCTTGAAAAAACAAAAATAATGTACGATCCAACTAAAACAAATCCGCAACAATTTAAAGAAAAAGTTGAATCATTAGGATATGGAATTGTAAGTGATAAAGCTGAATTTACTGTTTCAGGAATGACATGTGCAGCATGTGCAAATAGAGTTGAAAAGCGTTTAAATAAGTTAGATGGTGTGAACAAGGCGACAGTAAATTTTGCTTTAGAATCAGCCACAGTAGACTTTAATCCTGATGAAGTTAATGTAAATGAAATGAAGAGCGCGATTACGAAGCTAGGATATAAATTAGAAGTGAAACCAGATGATCAAGATGCATCAACTGATCATCGATTACAAGAAATTGAAAGACAAAAGAAGAAGTTTATTATTTCGTTTATTTTATCTTTCCCATTATTGTGGGCAATGGTTAGTCATTTCTCATTTACGTCATTTATTTATTTACCGGATATGTTAATGAACCCTTGGGTGCAACTAGCACTTGCAACTCCTGTTCAATTTATCATTGGTGGACAGTTTTATGTTGGGGCTTATAAAGCGTTACGCAATAAAAGTGCTAATATGGATGTTCTCGTGGCGCTTGGAACGTCGGCCGCGTACTTCTATAGTGTATATTTAAGTATTCAATCTATTGGTTCTTCGGAACATATGACAGATTTATATTTTGAAACGAGTGCGGTACTTATTACATTAATTATTTTAGGTAAATTATTTGAAGCGAAAGCAAAAGGGCGCTCATCAGAAGCAATTAAAAAATTGATGGGTTTACAAGCGAAGACAGCTACAGTTGTGCGAGATGGAACAGAAATAAAAATTTTGATTGAAGAAGTAGTAGCTGGTGATATCGTCTATGTAAAGCCTGGTGAAAAAATACCAGTAGATGGTGAGATTGTAGAAGGAAAATCAGCGATTGATGAATCGATGTTAACGGGTGAAAGTATTCCTGTTGATAAGTCAATTGGGGATGTAGTAATAGGTTCGACAATAAATAAAAATGGTTTTTTAAAAGTGAAAGCAACTAAAGTAGGCAGAGATACTGCATTAGCTCAAATCATTAAAGTAGTAGAAGAGGCACAAGGTTCAAAAGCTCCTATTCAAAGGGTAGCGGATCAAATTTCAGGTATTTTTGTACCGGTTGTAGTTGTGATTGCGATTATCACATTTGCAGTATGGATGATATTTGTTACACCTGGTGATTTTGGCGGAGCACTTGAGAAAATGATAGCAGTACTTGTTATCGCTTGTCCATGTGCATTAGGTCTTGCAACGCCTACATCTATTATGGCAGGATCAGGAAGATCGGCTGAGTATGGTATTTTATTTAAAGGTGGAGAGCATTTAGAAGCAACGCACCGATTAGATACAGTTATTCTAGATAAAACAGGTACTGTGACAAACGGAAAGCCTGTGTTAACAGATATAATTGTAGCAGATGGATTCCATGAAGAAGAAATACTACGTTTAGTAGGTGCGGCAGAAAAAAATTCTGAACACCCACTTGCAGAAGCGATTGTGGAAGGAATTAAAGAAAAGAAAATTGATATTCCAAGTTCAGAGACGTTTGAAGCGATTCCTGGATTCGGTATCGAATCAGTCGTAGAAGGAAAACAATTATTAATTGGCACACGTCGATTAATGAAGAAATTCAATATTGATATTGAAGAAGTTTCAAAATCAATGGAAGAGCTAGAACGAGAAGGAAAAACAGCAATGCTTATTGCAATCGATAAAGAATATGCTGGTATAGTTGCCGTTGCAGATACTGTGAAAGATACTTCAAAAGCAGCTATCGCAAGACTTAAGAAAATGGGTCTAGACGTTGTGATGATTACAGGAGATAATACACAAACTGCTCAGGCGATTGCAAAGCAAGTTGGTATTGATCACGTAATTGCAGAAGTATTGCCAGAAGGAAAAGCAGAAGAAGTGAAAAAACTGCAAGCAAATGGTAAGAAAGTAGCGATGGTTGGAGATGGGATAAATGATGCTCCTGCTCTTGCTACAGCGAACATTGGTATGGCAATTGGAACGGGAACGGATGTAGCGATGGAAGCAGCGGATATAACGTTAATCCGCGGTGATTTAAATAGTATTGCTGATGCGATCTTTATGAGTAAAATGACGATAAGAAATATTAAACAAAATTTATTCTGGGCATTAGCTTATAACGCGTTAGGAATTCCAATTGCGGCATTAGGCTTCTTAGCCCCTTGGGTTGCTGGAGCAGCGATGGCATTTAGTTCTGTATCCGTTGTATTAAATGCATTACGATTACAAAGAGTTAAATTAAAATCTTAAAAAGTTACATTAAGTAATTGAATAGAATTAAAGAACAATACTTTGAATAAGTATTGTTTTTTTGTTCGTATAGAAATTAAAACGATATAATAAAGAAGAATGATTGAAACGTATGTAGTAGAAAAGTTAAGAGGTAGTTTGGTAAGGAGACTTATATATGTTAAAAGATATTATAATTAGAACATTTCAGAAAGAAGATTTAAATCAAGTATTACAATTGTTCTATGAAACAGTTCATACGGTTAATGCAAAAGATTATAATGAGTTACAGCTACAGGCATGGGCACCAGATCGACTAGATAGAGAAAGCTGGTTAAAGTCTTTAGAAAAGAATATTAGTTATGTAGCGGATCATAATGGTGTGATAGTCGGATTTGGAGATTATAATGAGGATCATTACGTAGATCGTTTATTTACACATAAATATTATCAAGGGAAAAGGATAGCCTCATCCATATTACAGAAGTTAGAAAAAGAAGCAGTGAACCTAGGGCATAGGGAAATCTATACAGAAGCGAGTATTACAGCAAAACCTTTCTTTGAAAGTAAAAGTTTTATTTGCATAAAGGAACAAAAGAAACAGCATAATGGTCAGATTTTTATTAATTATGTTATGAAAAAAATATCCTTCTCATAAATGAGAAGGATATTTTTCATTATTTTACAGCTTCTTTTAGTTCTTTACCAGCTTTGAAAGCAGGTACTTTAGAAGCTGCGATTTGCATTTCTTCACCAGTTTGTGGGTTACGGCCTGTACGAGCAGCTCTTTCACGAACTTCGAATGTACCGAATCCGATAAGTTGTACTTTTTCACCAGCAGCTAAAGTGTTAGTGATTGATTCTACTACAGTTTGTACAACTACAGTAGCTTCTTTTTGAGAAATCTCAGCATTTTGTGCTACGTTTTTAATTAATTCTGTTTTGTTCATGTTTTTCACCTCATATGTAAATAATGCTATTTAAGTTGTTATTATAACGTATAAAACATTCGAGAACAAGTGTACGTACATATATTCGCAAAAAAAATGAAATTTGTAATATTTTTTAGGACATTTTATAGACATTCCATTTAAGCGGACAGAGATTTGTTCTTCATTTCAGTCTTCTCTTGATGAGAAGGTAGTTTCTTATTATAAGATATGAAGTAAGGTAGTGCTACAAATAACATACCTCCTACTAAATTTCCGAAGAAAACAAAAATGAAGTTTGGAAAATATTCGATCCAAGTTAAATGACCGGCAAAAATTGCAGCTGGGATGACAAACATATTGGCTACAACGTGTTGAAATCCAATTGCAACAAAAGTCATAACTGGGAACCAAATACCGATAATCTTTCCGATAAATTCTTTACTTCCCATACTGAGCCAAACAGCTAAACAAACGAGCCAATTACATCCGATTGCAGAAATAAATGCTTGCAATGGTGTATCTTGTAGTTTCGCTTGAGCGATAGAAATAGTTTTCGCTAAAAAAGCTCCTTCAGTTAAGCCGACGATATGACCGAAAAAATAGGCTACGAATACAGCTCCTATGAAATTGCTAAATGTAACAATAACTAAATTTCGTATGAAATAAAATAAAGTAATTTTCTTTTGGAGCCAGGCCATAGAAACTGTCATCATGTTACCAGTTACTAGTTCACCGCCTGCAAGAATAACGAGAATAAGACCAACAGGGAATACAGCAGCGCCTAGAAAACTAGAAAATGATCCCCAATATTTTGGCATTGTCCCAATAACATGAATATCGAGTAAATACCCTAATGCGATAAAAGCACCACCAAAAAAACCAAGAATTAGCATAGGGAGCAATGATAAATGAGCTTTTTTCCTTCCTGAATTCGCAGCAAGTTCCGTAATTTCTTCTGGTGTAAATACAGACATGAATAATCCCTCCGTAATAAAATGATGGAATGAATAGAAAAAATTTCAAAAATCTATGTATTATAAAAATATGTTATGACTTCTGTATAAAATTGTCAAAGTGAATAGAGAGGGAATTAAAAATTGATAACATTGTTCATGTTGTCACATGAATGTAACAATAAGGATTTAAAGTGTTTGTAGAGGTGAAAACATGAATACGAATCATGTAAAAAAAGAACGAAAAAAATCAATCATAAAGATATTTATTATTAGTTTTATAAGTATATTAATGATACCAGTAAGTTTGTATTATTATGCGACAGAAATAGAACGAAAACTAGTAACAGTTACGTGGAATGAAATAGAAGCTTCTACAATTCCTAAAGAGTTTAATAATAAAAAAATATTGCAGTTTTCAGATGTACATTTAGGGCCAGAGTTTACATTGAAACAACTTGAACATTTAGTGGAGAAGATGAATGAATTACATCCGGATATAGTAGTTTTTACCGGAGATTTAATAGATAAATTTGGGTCTTATAGTGCGGAAAGAGAAGAAGCGAAGGTTATTTTGCAGAAAATTTACGCTCCCTTAGGGAAATATGCTGTGTTTGGGAATCATGATAGGGGCGGGGGCGGTAGTTTATTTTACAAAAAATATATGGAAGAAGCTGGTTTTTCTGTATTAGTAAATGAAGTGCAGAAAATTAAAGTGGAAAACGGCAAATATATTATAATATCAGGTTTGGATGATTTTCTATTAGGGAAGCCGAAAATAGATTCAACTTTAAAAAACTTGAAACAAAATGATTTCAACATGTTATTAGTACATGAGCCGGATGTTGTAACCAAAATAAATCGTTACCCAGTTGATCTTCAACTGTCAGGACATAGTCACGGAGGACAAGTCCAAATTCCTTTTGTAGGTCCGTTAATTACTACCAAACTAGCTGAGCACTACGTTGAAGGTATGTATGAAGTAGAGGGGAAGAGTAAGCCGTTATATTTATATGTAAATCGTGGCATTGGGACTACTAGGATGCCTGTTAGATTTTGTAGTGTACCTGAACTTTCAATTTTTGTGTTGAAGCAAAATAGTAACTAGAATATTTAACAATATGATTCCAAGGAACGTACGATGTTGGTCGATGGAAAAGAGTTTCTTAAAACTTTAGATGTGACAAAGTAATTTTCATAAATAAAAAACAACAATAGGACCTATAAAGGGACCTATTGTTGTTTTTATCCTGCATTGATTGCCCATAAATGTCCGATTGATGAGGGCTAATTATAGTTTTACTTTGTTATTTTTGCAAGGAAAGACCATCAAAATATGTTCTATAGTTATTTGAGAATTCAAAGTTGTTTTTTGCATCCCAATTAATAGACCAAGACATTAGGCCGCGGAATGCAGGATAGCCACTCTGGTTAGAAATTTTATACTTTCCTCCGAACGGAACTCCTTTAATAATATAATTTAAAGCTTTTTTCATTTCAGTCGGAGAAATATATCCGCCACTTGGAGCTGCCGCTGGTGCTGCAGGAAGTCCAATCATTACCTGATCTGAACGAAGAGCTGGGAAAATGTTATTTGTATTACCACCTACAGGAAAACCATGTAAGAGCATATCTGCCATAGCGACTTCGTAGTCTGCAGTACCTTGATTGTAGTTATTACCGTCCATTCCAATCCCGCTACCAGCATTGTAGTGTTGAACGTGAATGTATGTTAGTTTATCTTTCACTCCGTAAATAATTGGTAAATATGCACCCCAGATGCTTCCGTATGCGCTATAACCGCCTTGAACATAAGCTGTTTCAGGAGCCATGCTTAATAGAA
This sequence comes from Bacillus sp. JH7, assembly GCF_001563515.1. Taxonomy (NCBI): domain Bacteria; kingdom Bacillati; phylum Bacillota; class Bacilli; order Caryophanales; family Bacillaceae; genus Bacillus; species Bacillus sp. JH7. Next base: position 1,083,479 of record NZ_LPUS01000001.1, read on the forward strand.
AATCTGGACCATAATGATCTGAGATTGTTCGAATAGCTGATATAAGATTTACGATTTGGGGAGTAGTTGGGTTTTTGAAATTAGTGTCATTTCCGTTTAAGTAAATACCTGATTCAAGGTCAATATCTATTCCGTCAAAACCGTATTTATCGATTAGAGATTGTATGGAATTAATAAAACGTTGCTTAGAGGCATTGTCAGGAAGTAAAACGACTCCATTTTGTCCACCTATTGAAAGAACTACTTTCTTTCCTTTACTTTTTAAATAAGAAATATCTGATTTGAATTCTGCATCTGTACCATACACAGGAGAAAATTCAACAGTGGAACGATCACCACCAGTTTCACCAAAAGATACATTGATTACATCCCATTTTGGTGAAACGTCTTTTAATTTAATAATGCCAGTACCGTTATCAAAATTATGCCAGTATCCAACGAGTAATTTTGAACCTAAATTGTTTGCTGCTTGTGATTGGAAAGGGGATAGCGGTAGAAGTAAGAACATTACTAAAATACAACAAAAAAATTTGAACTTGTTTAACATATCAACACTCCTATACAAAAAGTTGTCTAGATGTATAATCTTGTTTATTTAATGATATCTGAAAATTCTTTCTTTTGTAAGAGGACTATAATTTTCTCAACAATTGTGTATGAGAAAGTATTAAACCTAATGTAATAATTTTTGAAGGAGGTTGAATTTTAATTGTTGAATTCAGAATATTTTGATATATTTTAAAGTATAGGACAAAATCTTTCGCACAGTACTCTTACATAAATTTCAAAATTTAGTTTGGAAGGGGATGTACAAGATTTGGATAAAAATCTAAAGAAAGACCTCAAAATACGCCACATTACAATGATTTCAATTGGCGGTGTAATAGGGGCTGGTTTGTTTGTTGGAAGTGGTGCAGTTGTACATTCGGCAGGACCAGGTTCTATCGTTTCATATGCATTAGCAGGACTTCTAGTCATTTTCGTCATGAGAATGCTAGGAGAAATGGCAGCTGTTAATCCGACAAGTGGTTCATTTGCAACGTATGCAAGAGAAGCGATTGGTCCTTGGGCGGGTTATACAATAGGCTGGTTATACTGGTTTTTTTGGGTAATTGTTATTGCAATAGAAGCCACAGCAGGTGCTGGTATTATCCAATATTGGATTCCACAAATACCGCTTTGGTTATTAAGTTTAATATTAACAATTTTATTAACACTGACGAACGTTTTTTCGGTGAAATCATTTGGAGAGTTTGAATATTGGTTTTCTTTTATTAAAGTAATAAGTATTGTTTTGTTCCTTTGTCTAGGTCTTGCTGTTATTTTAGGATTTGTTCCAGGAACAGAAGCACCCGGCACTTCGAATTTAATTGGACAAGGTGGATTTATGCCAAACGGTATAAGTTCGGTACTGCTTGGAATTACTGTCGTTATATTTTCATTTATGGGATCAGAGATTGTAGCAGTAGCCGCAGGTGAATCTGCAGAACCTGTAAAAGCAGTAAAAACAGCAACAAACAGTGTGATTTGGCGTATTCTTGTATTTTTTATTGGGTCTATAGCGGTAGTTGTTACGCTACTGCCATGGAATTCAGCAAACATATTAAAAAGTCCATTTGTAGCTGTACTGGAACATATAGGAATACCAGCTGCGGCACAAATTATGAATTTTATCGTTTTAACAGCTGTACTCTCTTGTTTAAATTCGGGTTTATATACAAACTCAAGAATGCTTTTTTCGATGGCAGAAAGAGGAGATGCTCCAAAGGCGTTTTTGAAATTGAACAGTAGTGGTGTTCCAGTTCGGGCCGTTTTATTCGGAACGTTCTTCGCTTATATTGGCGTTGTTTTTAGTTACATTTCTCCAGATAAAGTCTTTTTGTTTTTAGTGAATGCATCTGGCGGGATTGCGTTACTAGTTTATCTCGTTATTGCAGTTTCGCATTTAAAGATGCGTAAAAAAATGGGAAAAGTAGAACAACAAAATTTGAAAGTGAAAATGTGGCTTTTTCCGTATGTAACGTATGTTACAATTGCTGCTATTATAGCAGTTTTAGTTGCGATGTTCGCAATTGATACTTTACGTTCACAAGCACTTTTAACAATGTTTGTTACTGTTCTTATCATACTTTCTTATTTTATTTTTAATAGAAATAAAAATAGCACAGTTTTGAATCCTAAAAGTAAGAATGAGGAATCTGTTCGATTCTAATTTTCTAATTTTCGAAGAGAGTTACACCCAGTCATTGCTATAAAAGAATCATATATAATCATAGAAACAAGTAATTACTATTGTCATAGTGGATATAAACTTTTTTCTTGACTTTTTATACGAAGGCGAGCAAAATGGTAAAAAAGGAAGGGGGGATGATAATGGAAGAGTACGTATTAGAGCTGTATAACCTGTTATATACGACAGAATGGCAAGATATTGTTTCGTTTCTAGGAATCGTATTTTGCATGAAAATTGTAATTGTATATATGGAAGAGCAAGGTATGTTCTATTCCTTCTCATCCCCGTTCGATATGCAGCGCGAGCCGTTGCTAAACTATGCCAATGTGAATTACGAACAAATTCCTTTTGTTATTTTCTTTATGATTCGATTTATTACAGCAATTGTAAGGAAAAAGGAAAGTGACGATGAAGAGTGCCACTCAACTTGTAATATAGCGAATGTTTTTTAAGCTAAATACAAGGAGGAGATTTATATGTGGTTTCGATTTCTTATGATTGGTTTCTTTTCATTAACAGCAATTTCTTTAATGGGATATCAAGTGTCTGAAATTTTTCAAGCATATAGCGATACATTTTTTAACAAAAACTAATCGCGTTGCTATTTGAATAATAAAGCGATAAAATCCTTCTTAAGAAGTTTTATTAAGAAGGATTTTTTCTTTGTCTTATCTTGCTGTGTCAAACTATTGTCACATTTACACTGTGAATAGTATGTTAAAATAGTGAGGTTACGTATACATATTTGAAGGAAGAGGGAGTGACCATTTTGGTGGATCAATCAACAAATCAGAAAAGCTATGCTCCTATTGTGATAACGCTTTCTGTAATTGTAAATGCGATTATTTTATTTTTGTTCTTTGGACCTGTTGGCTATGAAGGAGAATTACATTTTGATGTAACAATTTTGCCAATGTTAAATGCAATTTTTAATAGCTTTACGTTCGTATTCTTATTAGCAGCTCTATACTCTATTATTAAGAAGAATGTGAAAATGCACCGTGGTTTCATCCTGGCAGCATTTACAACGACGTTGCTATTTTGTGTTTCTTATTTATCTTATCATTACTTAGCGCCAGCAACACATTTTGGCGGAGAAGGATTCATTAAATATGTGTATTTCATCATTTTAATTACACATATTATCCTGGCGGCAATTATTGTACCGCTTGCATTGTTTGCACTTGTATTTGGTTTTACAAATCAATTAACACGTCATCGTAAAATTGTACGTTGGACGATGCCGATTTGGTTATATGTAAGTTTATCTGGTGTTATTGTTTACTTAATGATCTCACCTTATTACCAATAAAAAATCTCAGCCTGTAGGCTGGGATTTTTTTATTAAGCAAATATTTTTGTGAAATGAAAAAAATATGGTATACAAAAGTATAGTTGCTTTTCATATAGAAGGGATGGTAAAGGAATATGCAAAATTTTGTATTTCGTAATCCAACGAAACTTATTTTCGGTAAAGGTCAATTAGAGCAGTTAAAAACTGAAATTCCACAGTTCGGTAAAAAAGTTCTTCTCGTATACGGGGGAGGCAGCATTAAAAGAAACGGTATTTATGATAATGTAATTTCTATTTTAAAGGATATAAATGCAGAAGTATTTGAATTGACAGGTGTTGAACCGAATCCACGTGTATCAACTGTAAAGAAAGGGATTCAAATTTGTAAAGAAAATGGTGTTGAATTTATTTTAGCAGTTGGTGGAGGAAGTGTGATCGACTGTACGAAGGCAATTGCAGCTGGTAGTAAGTACGATGGAGATGTATGGGATATTGTAACGAAAAACACATTTGCTAATGAGGCATTACCATTTGGTACTGTACTTACTCTTGCAGCAACAGGATCTGAAATGAATGCAGGCTCGGTAATTACAAACTGGGAAACGAATGAAAAGTATGGATGGGGTAGCCCAGTTACTTTCCCGCAGTTTTCAATTTTAGATCCAGTTCATACTACTTCTGTACCGAAAGATCAAACAATTTACGGTATGGTAGATATTATGTCGCACGTATTAGAACAATATTTCCATCATGGAACGAATACAGAACTACAAGATCGTTATTGTGAAGCTGTTTTAAAAACAGTAATTGAGACAGCACCTAAGCTTTTAAGTGATTTAGAAAATTATGAGCATAGAGAAACTATTTTATATTGTGGTACTATGGCGTTAAACGGCATTTTAGCGATGGGAGTAAAAGGAGATTGGGCGACTCATAATATTGAGCATGCAGTTTCTGCTGTTCATGATATACCACACGGGGGTGGCCTTGCGATTTTATTCCCGAACTGGATGAAACATGTTGTAGAGGAAAATGTAAGTCGTTTTAAACAGTTCGCTATTCGTGTATTTGATATAGAAACAGATGGCAAAACAGATAAAGAAGTGGCTTTAGAAGGAATTAAGGCACTGCGTCAATTTTGGACTTCAATTGAAGCGCCAGCAACATTAGCTGATTACGGTATTGGAGAAAATGAAATTGATATAATGGCTAATAAAGCGATGGCGTATGGTGAATTTGGTAACTTTAAAAAATTAAATAAAGATGATGTTTTAAGTATATATAAAGCTTCTTTATAAGTGAATTTAGAAAAGAAACCTATTTGATTGTTTAATCGAATAGGTTTCTTTTTGCTGTTTATAAATGTTTATGGGTGTTTTTGATTATTTTTGATTGTTTGTGGTTGATTTTTGTGACCGTTTTCATTATACTGTAATCAAAGAAGAGGTGAATAAAATGTTAACTCCTGAACGTCATCAAATGATATTGCAACTTGTAAAAGAACAGAAAGTTGTAAAATTACAGCAATTAGTTGAAAGAACAGAAAGCTCTGAGTCGACAATTCGCCGTGATTTAGCACAATTGGAAAAGCAAAGGTTATTAAAAAGAGTTCATGGTGGTGCCGCTGTTTTAACAGGAAAAGGGCAAGAACCAACGATGGTTGAAAAATCATCCAAAAACATTCAAATAAAACAACAAATTGCTAATTATGCGGCTAGCGTTATTGAACAAGGTGATTGTATTTATTTAGATGCAGGAAGTACAACATTTGAAATGATTCCATTTTTAATAAATAAAGATGTGACTGTCGTTACGAATGGACTTATGCATATTGAAGCTTTAGTTGAAAATAATATTCGTGCGTATTTACTAGGTGGAATGATGAAGAGTAGGACGAAAGCTTTAATCGGTGCTATGGCACAGGAAAGTATGCAGAAGTATCGTTTTGATAAATGTTTTTTAGGTGCAAATGGTGTACATGAACAGCTTGGCTTTACAACGCCAGATCCAGAAGAAGCGTTCTTAAAACAAATGGCATTAACATTAGCAAACGAAGGATATTTCTTAATTGATGAAAGTAAGTTTTCAGAAGTTGCATTTGCGAAAATTGCAAATGTTGAAGAAGCAAATATTATTACAAACCATTTAGAAATTGATTTAGAAAAATATAAAAGACAAACCAATGTAATTGAGGCTGATAAACAATGATCTATACAGTTACTTTAAACCCATCTATTGATTATGTAGTACAAGTTAATTCCTTTGATTTAGGCGCAGTCAATCGAGCAGAGAAAGATATGAAGTTTCCTGGAGGAAAAGGGATTAATGTTTCTCGCGTTCTCCATCGTTTAGGTGTGGAAAATATAGCACTTGGATTTACTGGTGGATTCACCGGTCAATTTATTAAAGGTGTATTACAGGCGGAAGGCGTAATGACAAACTTCATCCAAGTAGACGGAGATTCCCGAATTAATGTGAAAATAAAAGGGCAAGAAGAGACAGAATTAAATGGGCAAGGTCCTAATGTGACAAATGAGCAATTTGAACAATTAATGAAACAAATCGAAAGTATGAAGCAGGGAGATTGCGTTGTGCTAGCTGGAAGTGTACCTGCATCTATCCCAACTACCTTTTATGAATCAATCGCAGCGCTCGGAGCTGAAAAAGGTATTCGAGTAGTAGTCGATGCGAGTGGAAGTGCACTGCAGCATGTAATTAAAAATAAGCCATTTTTAATTAAGCCAAACCATCATGAACTTGGTGAGTTGTTTGGAGTGGAGCTTTCAACAGTAGAGGACGTTTTACCTTATGGAAGAAAATTAATTGAACAAGGTATAAAACACGTTATCGTATCGATGGCTGGAGAGGGAGCTTTATTATTTACGGCAGAAGGTATATATGAAGCGACTGTTCCAAAAGGTGTTGTAATTAATTCAGTTGGGGCCGGAGATTCTCTTGTTGCAGGGTTTGTAGGCAAATATGAACAGACAAAAGATATTGAAAAGGCATTTCAATACGGCGTTGCAACAGGGAGTGCAACAGCATTTTCAGCTGATTTATGTCAGAAGGAAAAAGTAGAAGAATTATTGTCGCAAGTAATTGTAGCTAAGCGATAGGGGGAAGCAACATATGAAAATTACAGAACTATTAAAAAGAGATACAGTCATTATGGATTTGACAGCTTCAAATAAAGAAGCTGTCATAGATGAATTAGTTGAGAAATTAAATGGGGCAAATCGTTTAAATAGTAAAATGGAATTTAAAGAAGCTATTTTAAAGCGGGAGTCCCAAAGTACGACTGGAATAGGGGAAGGTATTGCAATACCTCATGCGAAGACAAAGGCTGTTAAACAACCATCGATTTGTTTTGGTAGAAGTGTAAGCGGTATCAATTATGAGTCGCTTGACGGACAGCCAGCACACTTATTCTTTATGATTGCTGCAAGTGAAGGAGCGAATAATACTCATTTAGAAACGTTGTCTCGTTTATCGACATTATTAATGGATGAAGGATTTCGCAAGCAACTATTAGAAGCAAAGGATGAAAGTGAGCTTCTTCAACTATTTGATGAAAAAGAGAATGAAAAAGAAGAAGAGATTGAAGTCGCAAAACCAGAAGTAAATGAACCGTACGTACTTGCTGTTACAGCTTGTCCAACTGGAATCGCTCACACATATATGGCAGCGGATAGCTTAAAAGCAAAAGCGACAGAGTTAGGAATAGCGATTAAAGTTGAAACAAACGGATCGACAGGTATTAAAAACGGTTTAACGAAAGAGGATATTGAACGTGCAACAGCTATTATTGTTGCGGCGGATAAACAAGTAGAAATGAATCGTTTTGCTGGTAAACATGTCATTCAAGTACCAGTCGCTGATGGGATTAGAAAAACGGAAACACTTCTTAATCGAGCTGTAAAGCAAGATGCACCAATCTTTAAAGGTGTAAAAGAAGATGGAAAGGCAGAAAGTACGGAAAAAGAAAAAGGATTAGGAATTTATAAGCATTTAATGAATGGCGTAAGTAATATGCTTCCGTTCGTTGTTGGCGGCGGGATTTTAATAGCGCTAGCGTTTTCGTTTGGTGGTATAAAGGCGGAAGGTCCTTTAGCTGAATTGTTCATGTCAATTGGTGGAGGAAAAACAGGTGCGTTTTTATTCCTTGTACCAATTTTAGCTGGATTTATTGCAAGTTCTATTGCTGATCGTCCTGGTTTTATGCCTGGTGTTGTAGGTGGATTTTTAGCGGCGAATGCGAATGCTGGCTTTTTAGGTGGATTAATTGCTGGTTTCTTAGCTGGATATGTTGTTTTAGGGTTGAAAAGATTATTTTCAGGACTACCAGTACAATTAGAAGGAATTAAACCTGTTTTGTTATATCCAGTCTTTGGATTATTGATTACAGGAGTTGTAATGCAAAAAGCAGTGATTCCGCCTGTAGTAGCATTAAATGAAATGTTGACAGGGTGGTTAAATGGTTTAAACGGTACGAATGCTATATTACTAGGTCTTATTTTAGGTGGTATGATGGCAATTGATATGGGTGGTCCAATTAATAAAGCGGCGTTTACGTTTGGTATTGCTGCAATAGAAGCACAGAATTTTGGAGTGCACTCAGCAGTTATGGCTGGTGGTATGGTACCGCCACTTGCGATTGCATTTGCAACTACATTCTTTAAATCAAAGTTTACAGAAGCGGAACGTAAATCTGGTTTAACAAATTATATTATGGGAGCATCGTTCATTACAGAAGGTGCGATTCCGTTTGCAGCTGCAGATCCGGTTCGAGTAATTGTAAGTTGTGTTGTTGGTTCAAGTATTGCAGGTGCGTTATCTATGTTATTCCAAATTACATTACCAGCACCGCATGGTGGATTATTTGTAATAGCGTTAGTAAATAAACCGTTACTATATATTTTCTCTATATTAATTGGAACGATTGTCTCGGCTATTATGCTAGGTGTTTGGAAAAAGAAAGTTCAATAACAAATGAAAAGAGAGCAGCTTTTAGTAGCTGCTCTCTTTTTATTACAAAAAAATAGGTTAACAATTAAATATTGATGTTTTTTGGTAAAAGATGTAACGAATTGTGAATTTTTTGTAACAAAAAAGTAACACTGTAATTTTTTCTGGAAAAAAGTTCTTGTGCTCGTATATGAAAAATATATGAAAACCACTGGAGATTGTATGAGAAATACATTTTATTAATATGGAAATTTATGTTACAACTCGTTAATCGTATATTACGAATGCTTTGTAATTGTGTGATTTCTAAAAATTCTAAAAATCTGTTGCTATAATGAAAATACGAAAACAAAGCAAATGGAGGCTATTCATGAAAAAATTATTAGGTATAGCAACAGCAGCAGTTTTTGGTCTTGGGATTTTTGCGGGTTCTGCTAAAGCGGAAACAATTGTAACAACAGACGTATTAAATGTTAGAGAAAACCCAAATGTAGAGTCAAAGCTTGTAGGTAAAGTGTTAAGTGGGAATACACTAGATGTTATAAATACAGAAAATGGATGGACAAAAATTAAGTTGAACGGTAAGGAAGCGTTTGTAAGTGCCGATTTTACAAAGAGCACATATTATGTAACGGCGGGCGTATTAAATGTTCGTGCTGGAGCGAATACTGATTCTGAAATTTTAGGTAAACTTAATAAAAATGATGTGATTGAAACGACGAATCAAGTTCAAAATGAATGGTTACAATTTGACTACAATGGAAAAGTTGGATATGTTCACGTGCCATTTTTAACAGGAACAGCACCTGTAATCGAAAAGAAAGAGGTTGTAGCTCAAGAAGAAGCGCCAGCTAGAACAAATACGCCGGTTAAAAATAATACAGTAGTTAAGAATAAAGAGTCTGTTAAGAGTAACGATTCTATTAAGAATGTAGAATCAAGTAAACCTGTGGTAAAAGAAAAACCGGCTGCAAAACCAGTTGCAAAATCTACTGAAACAAGTGCGCCTACTGGTGGTCGTGAAATTACAGTAGAAGCGACGGCATATACAGCAGATCCGAGTGAGAATGGTTCGTATGGTGGTCGTGTATTAACTGCAATGGGGCATGATTTAACAGCAAATCCAAATATGAAAGTAATTGCTGTTGATCCGAAAGTAATTCCGCTTGGATCAAAAGTATGGGTAGAAGGATATGGAGAAGCGATTGCTGGAGACACTGGTGGTGCGATTAAAGGAAATCGTATTGATGTATTAGTCGGTTCAGATGGTAGTGCTAATAGCTGGGGGCGCAAATCTGTAAAAGTGAAAGTTATACAATAGGTTATCGATATTAATATAAAAAGCGGTTGCTTGAAATTATGTAAGCAGCCGCTTTTTATGGATTATTGAAATGGATAAATAGTTTTACCTGTAATAATTTTATATGCACTGCAAAATTGCGTTTGTATATATTCTGTATTTTTATTTTCTGGATGTAATGTTGTTTCATGAAGGGTAGAATGAAAAGCCCGTAGTAAACAATTTAGGGCGAAGTATAATTCCTCTTGTGAACAATTTTGTTCTTTTATAGAAGTAGCTAAAATGAGGTCTTTTGTCAAAGATGAAAAATTGATGGTGGATTGTTTCATAGTTAACTCATCCTCTCGAAACTATTTTTATCATGTATATGCAGAATTGGACAAACTATGTTCTTTTTTCTGTATAATTTCATGTACCGAAATGAAAGAACTTGCAATCATGCCGTTAAAATTGGTAAGATTGGGTATAATCAATAGATGGAGTATATTACATAAAGAGAGTTGAATGATATGGGAGAAGTGCAACGTGAAAAAGTTGCTGTCATCATTGGACCAACTGCTGTTGGAAAGACGAAGTTAAGTATCAATCTTGCCAAAGCGTTGAACGGTGAAATTATTAGTGGTGATTCCATGCAGATCTATCGAACGATGGATATTGGAACTGCAAAGGTAACAAAAGCAGAGATGGACGGAATTCCACATTATATGATCGATATAAAAAATCCGGAAGATTCATTTTCTGTCGCGGAATTTCAAGAACGTGTTCGCAAGCATATTCGAGAAATTACAGAACGTGGTAAATTACCAATTATAGTTGGTGGGACCGGTCTTTATATACAATCTGTTTTATTCGATTATCAGTTTACAGATGATGCTGGTGATGTGATATACCGAGAGCAAATGGAAAAGTTAGCTTTAGAACGCGGTGTGGAATATGTACATAAAAAATTGCAAGAAGTAGATCCAGAAAGTGCGGAGCGTATTCATGCAAATAATGTACGACGTGTCATTCGGGCTTTAGAAATTTTTCGCACAACGGGTGAAAAAATGAGTGAACAAATTGAGAAACAAGAAAAAGAGTTACTCTATGATGTTTCATTAATTGGCTTGACAATGGATCGAGAAATGCTATACGATCGCATTAACTTACGAGTGGATTTGATGATGGAACAAGGCCTATTAGAGGAAGTAGAAGGGCTGTATAATAGAGGGATACGAGATTGTCAATCTATTCAAGCGATTGGATATAAAGAAATCTATGATTATTTTGAGAATCGAGTTTCTTTAGAAGATGCGGTATCACAATTAAAGACGAATTCGCGTCGTTATGCAAAGCGTCAATTAACGTGGTTCCGTAATAAAATGGATGTCACGTGGTTTGATGTTACAAACGGTGAAAAAACGTCAGAAATTTTACGATACATAGAAGGAAAGTTACAAGTAAAGTCGAATAATAGTAAGTAGAGAAAAAGAGGAGGATTCGACATGAAGCAATCAATCAATATTCAAGATCAGTTTTTAAATCAACTCCGTAAAGAAAATACGTTTGTTACGCTGTACTTATTAAATGGTTTCCAGCTTCGTGGACTAATTAAAGGATTTGATAATTTTACAGTCCTGCTGGAAACAGAAGGTAAGCAACAGCTTATTTATAAACATGCAATTTCTACATTTGTACCACAAAAAAATGTTTCAATTGAATTAGAATAGTAATGAATTATTGTACATAACAAAAAAGAGCGAGTTTCCTCGCTCTTTTTTTATTTGTCATAAACAATATATAGTGAAATTTAAGCGATTCTAAATACAGTAAGGCGGATGTTAGTATTTCCTGTTGCAGGGATCGTAATCTCATTAAGTGTAGATTGGACAGAGATTCTTGCACCAGCTGCTAATGTTTCTATTGTAGTAAATGAAAGTGAGTCGCCTATTAAATTTGAAGAGAAATTATCAGTTGCGACTGCTCCATTAATTGAAATTCCTACTCCGAGTGGAGCGCATCCTGGCGCAGTTGTAGAAATGGATACGCTAATTACATAAATACCACCGTTAATAACAGTAACTGTATCTGTGCCGTTGAAGATAATATTGTTTACGTTAATTGCAGTACTAAAAATAAAATTATTAAATTGCAGTACTGTTTGCTGAATATTGTTTGTTACAACAATTGTTGCTATAGGGAAGCTAGGTCCAGTAGGCCCAGTAGGTCCGGTAGGTCCACCAGAAGGTCCAGTAGGTCCAGTAACTCCTATGCCAGTAGCGCCGGTAGCACCCGTTGGTCCTTGAATGCCTTGAGGCCCGGTAGCGCCTGTGTTACCTTGAACACCTTGAGGTCCAGTAGCGCCAGTAGCACCTGTGTTACCTTGAACACCTTGAGGTCCAGTGGCACCAGTAGCACCCGTGTTACCTTGAGCACCTTGAGGTCCAGTGGCACCAGTAGCACCCGTGTTACCTTGAACACCTTGAGGTCCAGTAGCGCCTGTGTTACCTTGAACACCTTGAGGTCCAGTGGCACCAGTAGCACCTGTGTTACCTTGAGGTCCCTGAGGTCCAGTAGGTCCAGGAGGCCCGCCAGAAGGTCCAGTAGGTCCGGTAACTCCTATACCAGTAGCACCCGTGTTACCTTGAGGCCCAGTGGCACCGGTAGCGCCAGTAGCGCCCGTGTTACCTTGAGGCCCAGTGGCACCGGTAGCGCCCGTAGCGCCCGTATTACCTCGAGGCCCAGTGGCACCGGTAGCGCCCGTATTACCTCGAGGTCCAGTGGCGCCAGTAGCGCCAGTAGCGCCCGTGTTACCTTGAGGCCCAGTGGCACCGGTAGCGCCCGTATTACCTCGAGGTCCAGTGGCGCCAGTAGCGCCCGTGTTACCTTGAGGCCCAGTAGCGCCAGTAGCGCCCGTATTACCTCGAGGCCCAGTGGCACCGGTAGCGCCTGTGTTACCTCGAGGCCCAGTGGCACCGGTAGCGCCAGTAGCGCCCGTGTTACCTTGAGGTCCAGTGGCACCAGTAGCGCCTGTGTTACCTCGAGGCCCAGTGGCACCGGTAGCGCCAGTAGCGCCCGTGTTACCTCGAGGCCCAGTAGCGCCGGTAGCGCCCGTGTTACCTCGAGGCCCAGTGGCACCGGTAGCGCCAGTAGCGCCCGTGTTACCTTGAGGTCCAGTGGCGCCAGTAGCGCCCGTGTTACCTCGAGGCCCAGTGGCACCAGTAGCGCCTGCTGGTCCAGTAGGTCCGGTAGGTCCTTGAATGAACGAAGCAGAATTAACTAGAGCAGTTTGTAATGCTGCTATTAATTTAAGGAGCTCTTGAAGTGTGCAAGGGTCAATTCGGAATAATTTTGTAATGTATAGTAAATAGTTAATGAGATTTTGAAGCTCAATAAATACAGCGCTTGCTACAAAGGTTGGATTTCTTAATATAGTTATTAAGTTTTTAATAATAGCTAACCCTTGTGCTTTCAGGGAGGAAGTAGCGTCTAGTGAACAAATAAATTTACTCAGTAGGTTCAATGTATCGATTAGGTCTTCAATATTTTGGGGAGATGGATTTGCGAAAAGTTTTGGGATTATTTTTGTTAAATCAATAATAATCGCACGAAATGTTCTAAGTTGAGCTTTAGTAATTGGGATTGATGGAGTATTCGGGATTCGTCCGGCGCTACTTGGAAAGCATGGTTTGGAGAATTTGTTTTGATTGTCGTTATAACGAGACATTAAATCTCTCCTTTCTCACGAAAATGTGAACGAAACTCATCATAGTAGATGCAGAAATTAGTTAAATGGTCATAGTAAAATCGTTTGTTTAAAGAAAAAATAGAAAAAACGCCTTACAATAAGGCGTTTTTTCTATTTTCTGCGTATTGATAATATCGCTTTAAGGAAATTTTTGATTTGAATCCAGCGAGTTTTATAATTTCTGATTCAGGAGTTTCTTTTTTTATTAAGTTTAAAATATAGGTGTTACGAAAATGTTGTCCTGAAATTCCTTTACGTAAATTGGCTCTAGCCACTTCGAGGCGAATCATTTTTTGTATAGCAATTTCCGTTAATGCCTTTGGTGCATCATTTTCATATACCCACCTGTATGTTCCACGGTTAAAATCGAATGCGACAAATAATGGATCATCACTATGGTATTTAGGACGAACTGGTTCTGGGATGCTTTTGTAATAATTATATAGTTGTTTTTTGTCTTCTTTTGCTAATGTAATTGTTCTTTCTACACCTGCGGTTGCTGGGATTGATAATGTATTAGTTTCAAAGTGAACGTGATGCATTGTTAATGCTGTAAGTTCCTGTAAGGATAAACCGTAGTCAATCAATAGATTTAAAATAGCAATATTGCGATCCATTAATAAGGGGCGCACAGGAAGTTGTTTTTCTGAAAGTCCTTCTAATGAAGTGACTATATACTTTAACCTTTTTTCTTCATCAGGTGAAATGAAATCTTCGTTACGAAGTGTACGGTCTGGTTGAATAGATATTTCCATATTCTTCAATGGATTAGGAATGTTTAGAAAATGATGCATTCTATTTAGTACAATAAATACACGATGCATCGTTTTTTCTGAGTAATGTCGATTCGTTTTTAAATCGGAAAAGTAATCTTCGTAGTCTTTTGTACAAAGTGTAGCCCATATATTACTGGAAGGGAGCTTTTTGTTTTTTTCTAACCAATGTCCGAAGTCTTCAATGTCATAAACATAACGTTTAATAGTTGAGGGTTTTCGGCCTTTATTCAATAAAAAAATAGAAAAGGCTTGTATTGTATCATGGAATTCCGTTGTCTCCATAGTCCCACCACCTTAATTATTTCTTATATTATAGCAAACTTTTCTGAAAATAGGCATTTACAAGGGGGACAGGAATAATAATATTTGGTGAGTGGATAAAATGAGGTGATTGTATGGAACAATCGATGCGAAAGAAAAACAACAATCAAATTAATATTGTGTTAAACCATCGAAAGAAAATTTCTTTGCCAGCCGCAGAAAATAAAACGGTAATTTCAAATGAAACTGCAATTAAACATGAAATGCTGCAGAGAATTGAAGAAGAGATGGGGAAGCTTGTTGGGATGGAGGATATAAAAAAGATAATAAAAGAAATATATGCTTGGATTTATGTGAATAAAAAAAGACAAGAAAAGGGATTGAAGTCAGAGAAGCAAGTACTTCATATGCTGTTTAAAGGGAATCCAGGTACAGGGAAGACAACTGTTGCTAGAATGATAGGAAAATTGCTGTTTGAGATGAATATTCTATCGAAAGGCCACTTGGTTGAAGCTGAACGTGCTGATCTTGTAGGAGAGTACATCGGCCATACAGCCCAAAAAACAAGAGATTTAATAAAAAAAGCAATGGGAGGTATTTTGTTTATTGATGAGGCGTATTCTTTAGCTCGAGGAGGAGAGAAGGACTTTGGAAAAGAAGCAATTGATACGCTTGTAAAACATATGGAAGATAAACAACATGGTTTTGTATTGATTTTAGCTGGATATTCAAGAGAGATGAATCACTTTCTTTCATTAAATCCAGGGCTTCAATCTCGTTTTCCATTTATTATTGAGTTTGCGGATTACTCGGTAAATCAGCTATTGGAAATTGGGAAGAGAATGTATGAAGATCGTGAATATCAGTTATCAAAAGAAGCTGAATGGAAATTTAGGGATCATTTACATGCGGTGAAGTATTCGTCGCAAATTACATCGTTTAGTAATGGGCGATATGTACGGAATATTGTTGAAAAATCAATTCGTACACAGGCGATGCGGTTGTTGCAAGAAGATGCGTATGATAAAAATGATTTAATTGGAATATCGAGTGTGGATTTGATGCTCGAAGAGGAGACGCACAGTACATAAACTGTGCGTCAATTTTTGTGTATAAGTTCGTTTACTCTTTTTTTGCTTTTTCTTGGTGTGTTTTATGGAAGTGTTCCATTTTAGCGCTCTTTTCGTGTGCTGAATTAGGATCGTGTCCAAATTGATTTACTGAGCTTTTTTGAGCTCCTTTATTAACGTGGTTTGTCATTTGTATTCACCTCACTTTAAAAATTAGTATAAACATTATATAAAGAAAAAATCGTTAGAAAAGAAAAACCTCTTTACGATATGTAAAGAGGTTAGATTGCTATTTATGCATTGAACGTTCTTTCGTTTCGATACGTCTGTGCGGTAAATGCCATTTGTAATGAATAGAAACCATGCGGAAGCAAACAATTAAAATGAATAGAATGTAAAGAGCCCAATCGCTAACAATAATTTGAGCTCCAATTAAGAAACCTGCTAAAATTGTCCAAAAGGCATATACTTCAGCTCGAAGAACGAGAGGTTTTCTGCGGGCTAAAAGATCGCGAATGATACCGCCGCCGATACCAGTTAAAACAGCTGCTACAATTGTGGCGCTAATTGGTAAATTTAATTTTTGGGCATATAATGCTCCTTGTACAGCAAATGCCGATAAGCCGATAGCGTCAGTGATATTTTCCCACTTTTTCCAATGTCTAATTAACTTATTTGGAAAAAGAAAAATAATAGTCATTGATAAAAGTGCGATTTGGAATAACATGTCTTGTTGCCAAAACGCGACAATCGGATAACCGATTAATAAATTACGAAGGGCACCTCCCCCAAATGCGGTTGCCATTCCTAAAATATACACCCCGAAAATATCATAATCCTCTTCCATTGCAACAATGGCTCCGCTTAGTGCGAAAGCGATTGTGCCTATGATGCTAAAAATCTCCCATGCCATGAATTTTCTCCCCCGCTAACTAGATGAAATGTGCTTCCTCTGCTATTATATTAGAAGGTTTAAATTTCGAAAAGGATGAGTGAACATATTTGATGGAAGAAAAAGAAAAAGTCATATTAGTAGGCTGTCAATTGCCACAAGATGATGATGAAAAATTTATGCATTCCATGAAAGAGCTTGCATCACTAGCGAAGACTGCACGAGCAGAATTGTTAGTGTCAACAACGCAAAAACGACCAAAGTTTCATCCGGCAACTTACATAGGTAAAGGGAAATTAGAAGAGCTTACAATGTTAACTGAAGAGTTAGAGCCGGATGTTATTGTATTTAATAATGAATTAACGCCGAGTCAAATTCGGAATTTATCCTCAGTATTAGATGCGAGAGTAATTGATCGAACGCAACTAATACTGGATATTTTTGCGCAACGTGCGAAGTCGAGGGAAGGTAAGCTTCAAGTAGAATTAGCTCAGTTGCAATATACAATGCCGCGTCTTATGGGGCAAGGATTGTCCTTATCGCGTCTTGGTGGTGGTATTGGAACAAGGGGACCGGGTGAGACGAAATTAGAGACGGATCGTCGTCATATTCGATCGCGTATTGATGAAATAAAGAAACAACTTGCAGTTGTTGTGGAACATCGAAAAAGATATCGTGAGAGAAGAAAAGATAATAAAGTATTTCAAGTGTCATTAATAGGGTATACAAATGCAGGGAAATCGACACTGTTTAATAGATTAACGGAAGCTGATACGTTTGAAGAAAACCTTCTGTTTGCAACATTAGACCCAACGACAAGGAAGATGCCGTTACCTTCTGGTTATACAGTATTACTAACTGATACTGTTGGTTTTATACAAGATTTACCTACTTCATTAATCGCTGCTTTTCGTTCAACACTGGAAGAAGCGGGGGAAGCAGATGTCATTTTACATGTAGTTGATTCCGCGGATCCTAACTACATAGGGCATGAAAAAACAGTAAAAAGATTATTATCAGAACTTGAAATTAACCATATTCCTGTTATTACGTTATATAATAAAAAAGATGAATTACATCAAAACTTTATTCCGTTTCCGAAAAGTGATTTCTTAATGACTAGTGCTTTTGAAGAAAGTGATTTATTGCGTATAAAAGAAGCGATAGAAACGAAGATGAAGAAAGAAATGGATCGTTATCGAGTGGAAATCCCTCCGAGTGAAGGTAAGTTGTTAACGCTTTTAAAGACGGAAACTCTATTAGCAAAGATGGAGTTTCTAGAAGATAAATTTGTATATGATTGTGCAGGGTATATTTTTACTCATTCATCGCTTAATGTGCAATTAAAGAGATTTTTAGTGGAAGAAGGAGAAAATAAAAATGTTTGATCGTTTGAAAAATGGAGAAAAAATTGCTCCAATCGTAAAAGAAGTAGAGAGTCAGATTACAGAAGTACATAAACGTGCGGATGAAGTAATTGAAAGCAATCAGTTTCGTGTATTAGAAAGTTTTCGTAAACATAAAATTAGTGACTCGCATTTTATCCCGACAACAGGTTATGGTTATGATGATATTGGCCGTGATACGTTAGAAAAAGTGTATGCTGATGTATTTGGGGCGGAAGCTGGACTTGTTCGTCCGCAAATTATTTCAGGTACTCACGCTATCTCTACAGCGTTATTTGGTATTTTACGCCCGGGAGATGAGTTATTGTATATCACTGGGAAACCGTATGATACGTTAGAGGAAATTGTTGGTGTGCGTGGGAAAGGTGTAGGTTCATTTAAAGAATATAATATCGGTTACAATGCAGTTCCGCTAACTGAAGCTGGGCTTGTTGATTTTGAGGCTGTTGCAGCAGCGATTCATAATAATACGAAAATGATCGGTATTCAGCGCTCGAAAGGTTATGCTACTCGTCCATCGTTTACTATTTCTCAAATTAAAGAGATGATCGCGTTTGTTAAAGAAATTAAACCTGATGTTGTTGTGTTTGTAGATAACTGTTATGGCGAGTTTATTGAAGAGCAAGAGCCATGTCATGTTGGTGCAGATTTAATGGCGGGTTCGCTTATTAAAAACCCGGGCGGCGGAATTGTTAAAACTGGTGGTTATATTGTCGGGAAAGAACAGTATGTTGAAGCGTGTGCATATCGTTTAACATCTCCGGGAATTGGCGCGGAAGCTGGAGCGTCTTTATACAGTCTGCAAGAAATGTATCAAGGGTTCTTCTTAGCGCCACATGTTGCAGGACAAGCGCTGAAAGGTGCAATTTTTACAGCTGCGTTTTTAGAAAAGTTAGGAATGAACACGTCACCAGCGTGGAATGCACCAAGAACAGACTTAATTCAATCTGTTCAATTTGATGATAAAGACCGTATGATTGCCTTCTGCCAAGCGATTCAATATGCATCTCCAATTAATTCGCATTTTACTCCGTATGCAAACTATATGCCAGGCTATGAAGATGATGTAATTATGGCTGCGGGAACATTTATTCAAGGTGCAAGTATTGAATTGTCTGCTGATGGTCCAATTCGTCCGCCTTATGTTGCTTACGTCCAAGGTGGGTTAACTTATTCACATGTGAAGATTGCGATTTGTTCTGCAATTGATGCATTAATTGAAAAAGAATTATTAACAATTTCTTAAGGGGAAGCTGTCGATTTCGGCAGCTTTTTTCGTATAAAAGTAATGATTTATGCGATTAGAAAAAAGAATGAAAAAATTCATAAAAAAAATTATAAAAAATCATGTAAGAAAAGCTAACATCTATTGACACTAAACATAACATAGTATAAAATGAGAAGCAGTTAAGGCGAAGGAGGAACTGAAAAATGAAAGAAGATAGACGTTCTGCCCCGCTGTTTCCTATTGGTATTGTTATGGATTTAACACAATTGTCTGCACGTCAAATTCGCTACTATGAAGAGCATAATCTTGTTTCTCCAACCCGTACAAAGGGGAATCGTAGATTATTTTCATTTAACGATGTAGATAAGTTGTTAGAAATTAAAGATTTGTTAGATCAAGGCTTGAATATGGCTGGTATTAAACAAGTGTTACTAATGAAAGAAAATCAAACAGAAGCAGTGAAAGTAAAAGAAGAAACGAAAGAAATTTCAAAAACTGAGCTTCGCAAAATACTTCGAGATGAACTACAACATACAGGTAGATTCAATCGAACTTCATTGCGACAAGGTGACATTTCAAGATTTTTTCACTAAAGATAACTGATTCTGAAGGCGATTAGAGGGACTAAGGAGGAATTTATAATGTCTAGATACACAAAAGAAGATATTTTCCGTTTGGCGAAAGAAGAGAATGTAAAGTATATCCGTTTACAATTTACGGACCTTTTAGGGGTAATTAAAAACGTAGAGATTCCAGTGAGACAATTAACGAAAGCTCTTGATAACAAAATGATGTTTGATGGATCTTCGATTGAAGGTTTCGTACGTATTGAAGAATCTGATATGTATTTATATCCTGATTTAGACACTTGGGTAATTTTCCCTTGGACAGCTGAAAAAGGTAAAGTAGCTCGACTAATCTGTGATATTTACAATGCAGATGGCACTCCATTTGATGGAGACCCACGTAACAACTTAAAACGTGTGTTAAAAGAAATGGAAGCTTTAGGATTTTCAGACTTCAATCTTGGACCAGAGCCAGAATTCTTCCTATTTAAGGTTGATGAAAAAGGAAATCCAACATTAGAACTAAACGATAACGGTGGATACTTCGACCTTGCGCCGATGGATCTAGGGGAAAACTGTCGTCGTGATATCGTTCTTGAACTTGAAGAAATGGGATTTGAAATTGAAGCATCTCACCATGAGGTTGCTCCAGGGCAGCACGAAATTGACTTTAAATATGCAAATGCAATTCGCTCATGTGATGACATTCAAACATTCAAACTTGTTGTAAAAACAATTGCTCGTAAACATGGTTTACACGCAACGTTTATGCCAAAACCACTATACGGTGTGAACGGTTCAGGTATGCACTGTAACTTATCATTATTTAAAAATGGTGAGAACGTATTCTTTGATGCAAACGGTGACTTACAATTAAGTGATGATGCTCGTCACTTCATCGCAGGTATTTTAAAACATGCACCAGCATTTACAGCGATAGCAAACCCAACTGTAAACTCATACAAACGTCTAGTGCCTGGATATGAAGCGCCTTGTTACGTAGCATGGTCTGCACAAAACCGTAGTCCGTTAGTACGTATCCCTGCATCTCGTGGTATTAGTACACGCGTAGAAGTACGTAGTGTTGACCCAGCTGCAAACCCATATTTAGTAATGGCTACATTATTAGCTGCAGGTCTTGATGGAATTAAAAACAAATTAACTCCACCAGCAGCAGTAGATCGTAACATCTATGTAATGACAAAAGAAGAGCGCGAAGAAGCAGGTATCGTTGACTTACCAGCAACATTAGCGCAAGCATTAGTTACATTACAATCTAATGAAGTAGTATGCGGTGCACTAGGAGAACACTTACTTGAGCACTTCATCGAAGCGAAAGAGATTGAGTGGGATATATTTAGAACACAAGTTCACCAATGGGAACGCGATCAATATATGTCTCTATACTAAGAGGCTTGAACCCTTGATACAACTCGTATCAAGGATTTTTTAATTCCCAATTATTACACTTTTATGTGGTTGCAAAATGAAAAAAGCCACATAAAAGCCACGAATTAATAACAAGTAGTGATATCATAGAAAAACATTATCAGATAAACGTAAGTTTTATATAATTTGTGAAATGAAAAAGCCTTGATACTACGGTATCAGGGCTTTTTTAGTGAAGTTATTGGATATATTAACTACTAGGTAATGGATTATTTTTGGTTATTTTGAATCATGTTACTAAGAAAATCTTTTCAAAAGAAGGGATTTTATCTTTTTTTAAATCACTTGTGCTATAACTTAATAATTCTTTACTGCCTGTACAACGCGACCAATTATTTTTACATCTTCAGCTGAAAGGTCGTAAGTTTTTGGTTCGTGGATAGGGTCATTACTCAATGGTATTAAAGTAATGATGCTTCCGGATTTTGAAATCTTTTTCACGGTAGCATCATAACCATTGACTTTTACAACAGCAATTTGTCCGTTTTCAACATAAGGAGTTTCCTCTACTAAAACATAAGAACCATCAGGGAATTCGAGATTCATGCTAGTGCCTTTTACAGTAAGATAAAAATACTTTTTACGCTTGTTTAAAAATGTACTCAGCATGGGTAAATAGCCTTCAATATTTTCTTCGGCGAATATAGGTGTACCAGCTGCTACAGAACCAATGATAGGAATATGAATAATGTTTGATTGATCATTTTGGATGGTTTCATAAATAGAAACTTCTTCTTTAACAGTATTGTCCTCTTGAGTTGCGAGTCTTTCTAAATCATCAGTAGTGATTCCTAATCCCTTACAAACTTTTATGACATTATCAACAGACGCTTTACCAATCCCTCTTGATAACATGGATTGCAGTGTTGTGGGGGGGAGACCTATTTTTTCGGCGAAGGCTCTTTTGCTATAGCCAGCTTCTTTTATTAAGCGTGTTACAACCTCTGCTTTTTTCATTACTTTCACCATCTTTCTTATTAAAATGTATACGATATTGCGTATTTCTGTATATATCATAACCTAACTAAAATTGTTAGTAAATAGAAGTATATACGAAATTGAGTATTTAAATACGTTTTTTTGTTGACTAAATACGAAATTGAGTTTATATTTAAATGGAAATGAACGCAATATCGTACAAGGAAAACAGGTGGTGAGTCAATGTATCCGAATTTGCGTGCAGAGATGGCGAGAAAAAGAATTATGATTACACAAATTTCTTCGCATCTGAAACTTCGCCACGCAACAGTGAGCGACAAAATAAATGGTAAATTTCGTTTTTATTATGATGAAGCTTTTGAAATTAAGAAAACTTTTTTTCCAGAACATAGTTTGGAATATCTTTTTGAATTTGAAGAAAATGAAGCGAATTGAAATCGGAGGAGATTTACTTAAAATGTAACGCTATAATCGAATTATTAAATGATGATTTAATAAGAGGGTTCATATCAAAGTATTTAATTTAAATTCCGATAACTAGTTAATTTGTAAAAAGAAAGTAACGAATTATGGGTAGTGCGAAATTATCTCAATGCAATAAAGATAGCCCAAAATTAGTAGTGAGGAGGAGATGAGGATGAGGCAATTAACTGACTCATCAGTACATAGTTCATTAGTATTTGAAGTTAATGGCAAAGTAGTAACGGATAGTTTGGTAATTGCGAAGATATTCAAAAAAAATCACTTGGACGTTTTGAAGGAAGTTCGAAAACAAATTGTATATGTAGGTGAAGAGTTTGGAGGAGAAAATTTTCACGAGTCCACTTATGTTAATTCAAAGAACAGGCGAATCTCTAAATATGATTTAACAGAAGAAGCATTCACGTTACTTGTTATGGGATATACCAGTAGAGAAGCGGTTGGAATGAAAATTAAATTTATGAAAGAGTTCAAACGAATGAAGCAGTATATACAAAATCAACAAAATGTGCCAAAGGATCCAATGGGGGTTTTAAAGTTAACATTTGCTGCGTTAGAAGGACATACTCAGGAGATACAAGAGATTAAGTCTGAGGTGAAGGGATTGCGAGAAAATATGCCGCTTTATGCTATCGAGTGTGAAGAAATAACAAGGGCTGTAAAAAGGTTAGGCGTTATATTATTGGGAGGTAAAAATTCAAATTCTTATCAGGATATCGGCCTTAGAAGGAAGTTATATAGAGACATTTACAGTCAGTTACATCGGGAATTTGGTGTGAATAGTTATAAAGCTATTAAGCGTCATCATTTGGATAGAGCAATACAAATTATTAATGAAGAATATTCAATTCCAACTGTTTTAAATGAAGAAATTACAGTTAAAAACTCACAAATAAATATGGCAGACATTCAGTAGGAGGAAAGAACATGCAAAGAAAGATTTTAGTGATTACTAGCAGTTTAGCAGGGTTACCAACTGTCAGTGAATTTAAAACAAAAGAAGATGCAAAAGAGCAGGTTAGAAAGCTTATTCAAAAAGGAATGAGTCAAAATGTGATTCGTATAACACAAGAAATTCCAATGAATATCGAAATTCAAGTGGATGTTGAATTTGAGGAATAAGAGAGGTTTAGAAGAAAATAGATATGGATAGCATGATTGTTTTGAATGAATGCATAAGAAAAGAATCCGTTGCAGCGGATTCTATAAGAAAAAATATCTCTAGATAAGTATAACATTGAATACCGTTTTTGAGAATTTATGAGGTGGCTAGTATGGGGATTATTCGAGTGAAAAAAGATAGTAATTATTCCGTTATAAATAATACTGGTTTAAAAGATGAAAGGTTGTCATGGAAAGCGAAAGGGATCTTAGCCTATGCGCTTACATTACCAGACGATTGGACTTTTCATATTAGCGAGTTAGCTCGACATGCTAAGGATGGAGAAGATTCA
Organism: Bacillus sp. JH7; assembly: GCF_001563515.1. Lineage (NCBI taxonomy): Bacteria > Bacillati > Bacillota > Bacilli > Caryophanales > Bacillaceae > Bacillus > Bacillus sp. JH7. Next base: position 1,107,519 of record NZ_LPUS01000001.1, read on the forward strand.
CTCCGTACAGGTTTTAAGGAATTAAAAGAATTAGGTTATGTAAAACGTTATCCTGTTCGTGATGGGAATACGAAAAAAATTACAAGGTGGGATACGGAAATTTACGAAACGCCACAAAGGAACATGCCACAAGTGGAAAACCAAGATGTGGTAAAGCCATATGAGGAAAATCAGAAACTACTAAATACTAATAGACTAACTACTAATAAACGAAATACTAATATACAAAATACTAATCATTATGATGATATGGATAAATTAGAATCTCGTGTATTCATCAATGAGAGGGTTAAAGTAAGTTGTAACTTTATTAAGGGGATGGGCATTCCGTTAAGTGAAATTGCAATTGCAGAGTTGGGGGATTTTTGTAATTTGTTTAGTGATGAGTTAATTCAGCATGCAATTAATAAAGCCGTTGATGAGAATGCACCAAGATGGAACTACATTAAGGCTATATTGAGGAATTGGAAGGAGCAAGAAGTTAAAACATTAGTTGATGTGGCTACACTAGATAGACGTTTCGAAATGAGCAAGAAAAAGAAATATAACGGGACAGGTAGGAAGTATTCAAATAGAAAAGAGATTGTACCCGATTGGTTATATAAAGATGATGAATCAACAAATCCAGAAGGGGAAAGAAAAACCGTGCAGTCTATTGATGAAGAGCGTGAGAGATTACAAGAAGTGTTAAATAAATATAAGTCATAAGAAAAAATGTTAGGTGATTTTGTTATTTTAAAATATATTATGTTAATAAAATAATAATACAATTATATTCTTTAAAGATTCCCAATGCATAGTGAACAGTATTATAAAGGTAGTAGTGAATGTTTGGATCAAGTATGAACCATTTGTAATTTCATTTTCTTTCTTAAGGTTCTATGGGGACTGTTAGAAGTTTTTTCAAAAGGATTCAGGAATTAATTACGATATCGGAATTCTAAAGATGTAATGAACTTATCAATAGAGGGTCAAAAATGTTAGGAAAGGGTTGTGTTTATAAAATGAAAGATAATTTACAGGTAATAAAGATTGAAAAGGCTAATAAGCATATTCATTCTATTAAATTAGTATTAAGAGACTTTGTAAAAAGAATGGAAGTGGGTGAATCAGTAAGTGTTCGAATGGCTCAAAGATTATAAGAAGTTAGAAGAAGAAATTGCTTATTTAGAATACAACTTAGATAAATCAAAAGCCGAATTGAAGCGTTGGATTAGCGGTGATTTGCAAAATGTAAGATTAACCGCTGAATCGGAAGGGGCTAAGGTAGAAGGGCGTATTGAAGCAATTGAATATGAATTAGCTCATAAAATGAATGAAGAGTGTGATTTAAAGCTTTTAATTAATAAGTTTACAGGACTGGATCATCAAATACTTAAAATGAAATATGTTGATGGAATGACTTTAGAGCAAATTGCGTTTGAATTACATTATAGTACAGGCTATATACGCCGAAAACATGCTGAAATAAGGAAGATTGTCAAGTTTTTAGATGGATTTTAGTGTTACCTTTTTGTAGGATACATGCAGTGTACAGAAAGTATTGAAAAAGTGATTTATAGTAGTAATATAAGATTTCGACGAAAGGGCAACTATTTTTATGGTTGCTCTTTTTGTTGTGAAAGAAGGTGAGCAACATGTAGTGATTTTATAGATTAATTGGTATTTGGCTGATAGTCATATTTCGTAAAGTAGTACTTTTTTAGATGAAAATAATAGAAAAATAAGGAGATGTTTAGTAATGGATCAATTAGTCGCTTTAGCTACAACAGTGAATCTGCCGCAAAAGGTTTTGAGATGGAAGACAATGGTAGAAGAAGAATGTAATGCACAAGGTGTATCAGAGTTAGTGCCTTATGTTCTTGGAATTATTATGGTGGAGAGTGGTGGGGATTCTGAAACGACTCCCGATATTATGCAGTCAAGTGAATCCCAAGGGAGACCTGCGAATTCAATTAACAATCCGAAGGAATCCATTCACTACGGAGTAATGCATCTAAAAGGAGCGTTTGCAGATGCAAAGAATTACGGCATTACTGATTTAAGTGCTATTGTGCAATCGTATAATTTTGGACGTGCGTACATTCGATGGTTAGCAAATAATAATAAACAGCATTCATTATCTGTGGCGGACTTGTATTCTAAAACCGTCGTTGCACCATCTCTTGGTAATACAAATGGTACAATGGTTCGATATAGTCATCCTATCGCAGTGGCGTACAATGGCGGTTATCGATATAAAAATGGCGGGAATTTTTTCTACGCTGAAATTGTAAAACAATATGTAGATTTTACCGCAGGCGGTGTTCCGCAACCAGAAGGAATTGGGTTCGCAAAATCAATATACTGGGAAGGATATGGTATTAACTATTACGATGGACCACACGGTAACTATCTGGGGGACTTTACGACAGCAGCAGAAGTATTATACTGGGATGCGTACTGGGGAGAAGATAATGATGTTTGGTTAGATTTAGGTAGAAGTCGTTGGGTAAAGGCAGAGCATTATTATTGGAGACCCTTCAAAGCAATATCAAAATTCCCAGAAGGATATGAAGTAAGCTATTGTGATGGAATTGACGGCGCATACAAAGGCAGTATTAACTCAAAAAAACCTCTTACAGTATTCTTCCGTAAAGAAGGCTGGATCGATATTGGTGGGAATAGTTGGGCACCAGAGAAACACTTTGACATTGTAGATATTCGATAAAAAAACAGCTCTGTTAAGAGTTGTTTTTTTATCTTTAAACGGTGTTTTAGGCAAGAAAAGTTAGTTATATAGAATAATAGCTTTCGATATTTTTGACTAATTTCAGTGACATTTAACTTATGGTTACAAGATAGATATTTTAATAGTAGATAACAATAGGGAAATGTTCTGTCTTGTTCATTTTAAGGTTGGAAAACCTACAATATATTTAAAAATAATAAATATAGAAATAGAAAGGAAGATTTATATGGCAACATTTATTTATCCAACAGATACAACGAGAGTAACGAGTGGTTTTAGGGGTGACAGACCAGATCATCATGGGATAGACCTTGCCGAAGCAGGCTATCATCCAATTTATGCAGCAGCAGGAGGGCAAGTTAGTCGTTCGTATTTTTCAACTAGTTACGGTGAGTGTATTATGATTGTCCATAATATTAATGGAGTTACATGGGAAACCGTATATGCTCATATGCGAAGTGGTTCTCGTACAGTTAAACAAGGTGATTATGTTACACAAGGACAAACAATCGGGGTTATGGGAGAAACAGGACAAGCCTATGGTCAGCATTTACATTTTGAAATGCATAAAGGCAGCTGGAATATGAATAAGAGTAATGCTGTGAATCCGTTAGACTACTTGGGAAAAGGTGGCATTGGTGGTACGCCGCAACCAGAGGGGATTGGGTTCGCAAAATCAATATACTGGGAAGGATATGGCATTAACTATTACGATGGACCACACGGTAACTATCTTGGGGACTTTACAACAGCAGCAGAAGTATTATATTGGGATGCGTACTGGGGAGAAGATAATGATGTATGGTTAGATTTAGGTAGAAGCCGTTGGGTAAAAGCAGAGCATTATTATTGGAGACCCTTCAAAGCAATATCAAAATTCCCAGAAGGATATGAAGTAAGCTATTGTGATGGAATTGACGGCGCATACAAAGGCAGTATTAACTCAAAAGAACCACTTACAGTATTCTTCCGTAAAGAAGGCTGGATTGATATTGGTGGGAATCGTTGGACACCAGAGAAACACTTTGACATTGTAGATATTCGATAAAAAAACAGCTCTGCTAAGAGTTGTTTTTTTAGTCTAAAATTTTTATAGGAGAAAGAAGGCGAATGGAAATGAAGAAAATTGCAGATTTATCTCATCACAATGGTTCAATAAATTGGGCGGCAGCTAGTAAAGAGCTTGAACTTGCTATTATACGTGTACAATATGGATCAAGGACAATTGATACACGTTATAAAGAGTATGTACAAGGTTGTAAAGAATATGGTGTCCCATTTGGGCACTATGCTTATGGATGTTATGTAAGTGTTCAGGATGCTATTGTAGAAGCAAATGATTTTATGGCGCGCGCTGATAAAGAAGCAAAATTTTTAGTATTAGATGTAGAAGATGATACCTTAGCAAGTTGTGGAGCGGCTAACTTAGCAAAAGCTTCGCAGGCATTTATTGATACGTGCCGTGCAGCAGGTTGGAAAGTGGGTCTATATGTATCACACCACATGTATACAAGCTATGGACTTAATACTGTGAATGCGGATTTCCTTTGGATTCCACGTTATGGAAATAAACCAGCTTATAGTTGTGATTTATGGCAGTATACAGAAACAGGTAGTCTTGCAGGCGTAACTGGTAATGTAGATTTAAATTATTTAAACAGTAAAAAATCTCTTGAATGGTTTACAGGTAAGGGTGGCGTTGTTGGTGCACCGCAACCAGAAGGGATTGGGTTCGCAAAATCAATATACTGGGAAGGATATGGCATTAACTATTACGATGGACCACACGGTAATTATCTGGGGGACTTTACGACAGCAGCAGAAGTATTATATTGGGATGCGTACTGGGGAGAAGATAATGATGTATGGTTAGATTTAGGTAGAAGCCGTTGGGTAAAAGCAGAGCATTATTATTGGAGAACTTTCAAAGCAATATCAAAATTCCCAGAAGGATATGAAGTAAGCTATTGTGATGGAATTAATGGCGCATACAAAGGCAGTATTAACTCAAAAGAACCACTTACAGTATTCTTCCGTAAAGAAGGCTGGATTGATATTGGTGGGAATCGTTGGGCACCAGAGAAACACTTTGACATTGTAGATATGCGATAAAAACTCCAGTAGTAACTGTTTTTGTATTCTATAAAGTTATGACATAAAAGATAGCTTTAGTAAGAATTATAAGACAGAGAGATAGCGATAAGGACATATTGGTGTTAAAAGATGATAAAAGATTAGAGTCACTCGAATGAGTAATTATTTAGATTAGAAAAGGAGTGAGAATAATAGAAGAGCAGATCTTAAATTCAATGATTCAACAAGGAGCATTCGCAGCTTTATTTGTGTGGATGCTGTTTACTACGCAAAAAAAGAATGAACAGCGTGAAGAACAATATCAAAAAGTTATTGAAAAAAATCAACAGGTCATTGAAGAACAAGCAAAAGCATTTAGTTCGTTGTCGAGAGATTTATCGGATGTTAAACAAAAAATCTTGGGAAACGGGGATGAGAAATAAAAATATAATATTAAATTATTTGTCGCGTATGCAGGTTTCCCAGTAAAAATTCGACTAATATATACTAATGAGAAAAAGCCCTAATACCGCTAAGTATTGGGGCTTTTTCTCATTAATCTATAGTGAATACGGTTATGTTTGATTCTTCAAGAGGAAAGAGTGAATGAATTCCAATATTAATGTAAATGAAATGAAACCTTGAATGATGTTTAGTGATAATACGTTCTTATTCAGGAGTTCGTTTATTCATTTTCTAAATTTAAGGAATACATATAGTTGAGTACCTTGCAATAAACAATACTAAGTGGTATATTATGGATAAGATAGGTACTGTGCATTGAACAGTACTAAGATAGGAAAGGAGGATGGCACTTGAACGTTCAGTTTAAAAAAGGTGTGCTTGAACTTTGTGTATTAGCACTTGTAAAACGTAAAGATAGTTACGGTTATGAACTTGTTCAGCAAATTTCTAATAAATTTTTAATATCGGAAGGGTCAGTATACCCTTTATTACGTCGTTTGACGAAAGAAGGGTATTTTCAAACGTATTTAAAGGAATCTACGGAAGGGCCACCTCGTAAATATTATCAATTAACAGAGCAAGGGGAGACGCAATTTCATTTGTTAGTAACAGAATGGTGTGATTTTGCGAAAGGGGTACAAGAAATTATTGAAGGGGTGGAATGGGATGAGTAAAGAAGGGTTTCTTAAAGAATTATCAAGTTATCTTAGAAAGTTACCAGAGGAAGAGAGGCAAGATATTTTATTGGATTATGAAGAGCACTTTCAGTTTGGACTAGAAGAGGGGAAAACTGAATCAGAAATAATACAAGGCCTTGGTTCTCCGAAAGTAATAGCGAAAGAATTACTTGCGATGTATCGCTTCGATGAAATGAAAAAAAATCCATCGACTTCAAATGTGACAAGAGCTGTTATGGCAGCGATTGGACTTAGTTTGTTTAATTTTATTATTGTGTTAGGACCGTTAGTCGCAATTATTGCTTTTATATTTTCTTTTTGGATCGGTGGTATTGCTAGTGTAGTAACACCATTTTTCGTTATTGGAAAAGTATTTATGGGTACTTTTATATGGTTGGATCTTTTCGTTAGTATAACGTTTGTTGGAGTAGGTTTATTGTTATGTATTATCGCTTTTTATAGTACAAAGTGGTTTAAGAGATTGTGTGTACGATATGTAATATGGAACTTCAAAATGATAAAAGGAGAGTAAATGATGAAAAAACTATTTTTAATCGCTATTGCTTGTATCATTATTGGAGTAATAGGAATTTCCCAAACATATGAAAAAGCAGTACAAACTGCTAAAAAAGGCGATAAAGAAAATGTAATTAAAAACGAAACATTAAAAAATATAGAAGTTAAGTTAGATGCCGGGGATATTATTGTCCAAAAATCTCCTGACTCTTCTTTTTATATCAAGCAATCAGGAGATGTACGTAAACAAGAGATTCGTATCGCAGAAGATGGTGACACATTAAAAGTTATTGGGGAAAGAGAAAAAGGTGCTTCATTTGATTTTTCTTTTTACGATTTTAGGTTTCAAACGTCTAAATTGACTCTCCTTGTGCCCGAACGCTCTTACCAAGATGTAAAAGTAAATTCATCTGCTGGACAAATCGAAATGAGTGATGTGAAAAGTGATAGCGTAAGTGTTAGAACACTTGCTGGAGAAGTAGAGTTGAAACAAATAACGGCTAAGAATGTGGAGGGATCGACAAAAGCTGGTGAGGTGAATTTTAAGAAGGTATTAGGGAAGGTGACCGCAAAAACAACAAGTGGGGAAATAAATATTCAAGATCATGATTCTAAGTATAATCTAGAAGCAAGTTCAACTGCGGGAGATATAGATATTACTTTATCGGAAAAACCACAAGATGCGGTAATTACTGGGCAAAGTGCTGCCGGAGATGTAACAATTTTTAATGAAGAAAATAAAAACGTAACAATTGGAAATGGTAGTAAAAAGATTAGTGGTAAAACGGCTGCTGGAGATGTGACGATTAAAACTCGTTAATAAGAAATAGAATGCATGGAAATCTATCAAAATACAAAAAAGAAGATAATTACCGTATATAAATAAGGTAATTATCTTCTTTTTATTATTTTTTAATGTAAATCACGATATACGCCAATTACTTTCCCGATAACTGACACTTGTTTTAAAATGATAGGTTCTAATGAAGAATTTTCTGGTTGTAAACGGAAATGGTCTTTTTCTTTATAGAAACGTTTAACAGTTGCTTCATTATCTTCTGTTAAAGCGACTACAATTTCACCATTATATGCAGACTGTTGTTGGCGAACAACAACTAAATCTCCATCGAAAATACCAGCTTCAATCATACTATCTCCAGAAATACGTAACATGAACACTTGGTCTGCTCCAGCAACAATACTAGCTGGAAGTGGGAAATGTTCCTCTACGCTTTCGACTGCTGTAATTGGTAAACCAGCAGTAACTTTTCCGACAATTGGAACTTGAATAACAGATTGTGTTTCCGTATCCATTCGGTCTTCACCTAAAATTTCAATGGCACGTGGTTTTGTTGGATCGCGTCGAATGTATCCTTTTTCTTCTAATCGTGATAAATGTCCGTGCACTGTAGAACTAGAAGCGAGGCCGACTGCTTGACCAATTTCACGTACGGAAGGTGGATATCCTTTTTCTTGTACTTTTAGCTTAATAAAGTCGAGAATGTCTTGCTGGCGTTTCGTTAACTTTTCCATGTTTTCTAACACCTCGTTTTCTTTCATTTTTCTTATTAATAAGTATAACATGTGAAAAAACATTCTACAAACATAAGTTCGAACAAATGGCGGATTTATGTTACACTATAGGGAAATAATAGGGAGAAAGAGGGGTTCAAAATGAATGCAATTATTTATGCACGTGTGAGTACAACGAAAGAAGCGCAAGAAACATCATTATTACGTCAAAAAGATGAATTATTGCATTTAGCTGAGCGCTATCAAATGAATGTTACTAAGGTGATTGAAGAGCAGGCTAGTGGATATACAATTGAACGTGACGGTATATTAGAGGTGTTGGATACAATTCGAGACGAACAAATTGATGTGTTACTTATACAAGATGAAACGCGTCTTGGTAGAGGAAATGCGAAGATCGCGTTAATGCATTGTTTACATAAAGAAGGCATAAAAGTATATACGCATACACATAATGGTGAATTACAATTGTCGGATTCTGATTCGATGGTATTAGATATTATTGGTATTGTTGAAGAATATCAAAGAAAGATTCATAATATGAAAATTAAACGAGGTATGCAACGTGCAGTAGAAAAAGGTTATCGTCCAGAAAAAAATTTAAAAAATCGTCATTTAAGTGTAGGAAGAGAGAAAAAAGAAGTGCCAATTGAGGAAATTGTACGTTTGCGAAAAAGTGAACTCACGTTTGAAGAAATTGCAGCAACATTACGTGGATTTGGTCATAATGTTTCAAAGGCGACTGTACATCGTAGATATGTAGAGTATACGAAGCAATTGCTTGATAAAGAAGAGTAACTATTGTATGATAATAATCAGTTTTGATTAGAAGGGGGATTCGAGATGATTAATCACGAACTCGTTGAACGCATTAACTTCTTAGCGAAAAAAGCAAAAGCTGAAGGTTTAACTGAAGAAGAGCAACGTGAGCGTCAATCGCTACGTGAACAATATTTAAAAGGATTTCGTCAAAATATGTTAAACGAACTTAAAGGTATTAAAGTTGTTAACGAAGAAGGTACAGATGTTACACCGACGAAATTAAAAGCTTTAAAAAAGCAAGATAATGCAAAATTAAATTAAAAGATGGGCGAAGCCCATCTTTTTTATTTGTAAAAATCGTTATTTAATAACTTTCCAGTTGTTATTAACTGTTGCTTCTATCGTTTTATGTTCCAATATATAATTAGCGATAAGTTCAGACATATCTGTGGGTATATCTTTTACTACTGGTTTATTTTGAAACATAAAGAAATTCCCCCCGCCACTTGCACGATAATTATTCATTACAACGTCATATTCTTCAATCATATTAAGAGGAGCACTGTTATGCTGTAAAGATTCTACTCTTTCACCAATTGGTTTTGAAATGTTTAATACGTATGAAATCCCTTCCCACATATCATAATTATAATGTTGTGGCTTTGGTTCTATGTAGGTAGGACTTACGGTGATTGATCTATCTGTTTTTAATGTGAAATAAGAAGCAGAGAGTTCAAGAGCATTTTTTATATCTGTTCCAGTTATTTTAATTACTTTTAATGTGTTTGGATAAATATAATTAGAAACGATGTCACGCATTGTTACATGTTCCGGGAAACCTGGAGATGTATTATGGAACAAACTTGTACAAGAAATTGATACATTAGCTATATCCATCTGTATTTTATTTATGAATTCGATAAAAGGATGATCATGCAAACGAGTTTGCATAGCATCTGAAATTTGCATGCCCCCTTGAATGATTCCAATAGGTTGATCAAGCCACTTTTGTGTTTTCTCTTCGTAATCGGCTACCAATGAAAGTACATCTTGGTCCGCCTCAAATCCTTGTACAGATAATAATTCAGAAGAACTCTCTTTTTTCACCCATTTATGTTTCGTTTTTTCGAATGTTACTTTTACTTTTCCAAATGAGTGTCCATTGCATCCGGTCTGTAAAATTGTTACACCGTTAGCCATTGTGTGAGAAATTTCCCGGTGTTGGTGGCCTGTTAATAAGATATCTATGCCTTCAATTTCATGGCACATTGCATATCCTTGGTTTTCTCCTGTTAACACTTCAGTCGGTACCCCGGTTTGTAAATCTCGTTCAACTCCCCCGTGATACGCTACGACTAGTAAATCTGGTTTCTCATGTTCGCGAATATAAGAAACCCATTCTTTTGTAGTCTTTAATGCATCTTCAAATAGTAAATCTTTAATGTGATGGGGTTGTTCCCAATTGGGAATGTAATGCGTTGTCACCCCTAAAATAGCAATTTTTATATTTGATTCAATATGTTTTATTACATATGGTTTCCCGAAATAAGGTTTTTTACTGTTTTTATCTAAAATGTTTGCTGATAGGTACGGGAAGTTCGCAGTAGTCACAGCATTATTTAATATATCCATCCCGTAATTAAATTCATGATTGCCGATAATTGCAGCGTCATACTGTAAGTAATTCGCTAATAAGGACATTGGGTTTTTTTTGTTTTTTTCGTATGTAACATAATGATAAGTAAATGGTGTGCCTTGAATAAAGTCGCCATTATCAATTAAAAGAACGTTTCTATTTTTGGAACGTTCTTTTTTTATAAGAGTAGAAATTTTAGCTAAACCAAGTTCTGCTGGGGAGTTATCTTGGTAGTGAATAGGATAAACAGTGCCATGTATATCGCTTGTTAATAAGATGTTTAAAGTTACAGTTTGATTTTGTTCCAATATGACTCACCTTTTCTATTGTTATCTTCCAATTCATCATATCAAATATGTGAAGAGAATTTTAATGTGAGTGTATAGAATGTGTAAAGATTATGTAAATAATCAATTATTTGTAAAAATATGTGATATATTTCTTCATGTTTATGAAAGGTTATTTTATAACAATGAAAAATGGAGGCATTAATATGTTGAAAAAAGTTTTTGCAATGAGCACAACAGTTGTACTAGCAGCGGGATTATTAAGTGGCTGCGGGACGAAAGAGTCAAGTGCAAGTAAAAATGAAGATACGAAAAAAGGGTATGTACCGAAGACTTTAAATGTTCAATTTGTTCCTTCTCAAAATGCGGATACGTTAGAGGCGAAGGCAAAACCGCTTGAGAAGCTATTAAGTGATAAGTTAAATATTCCAGTAAAAGTTAGTATTTCAACGAACTACAATACAATTGTAGAAGCGATGGCATCTAAACAAGTAGATGTAGGATTTTTACCGCCAACAGCGTACGTATTAGCACATGAAAAGAAGGCTGCAAATGTAATTTTACAAGCACAACGTTTTGGAGTAGATGATGAAACGGGAGCCCCTACAAAGGATTTAGTAGATTTTTATAAATCTGAGTTTGTTGTTAAAAAAGACTCTAATATAAATAGTGTAAAAGATTTAAAAGGTAAAAAGATTGGTTATCAAGATGTAACATCATCAGCAGGGTATGTATGGCCTGCAGCTGTTCTATTAAAAGAGGGAATTGATCCGTTAAAAGATGTGAAACCTGTTACATTAAAAGGTCACGATCAGTCGCTTATTGCTCTTTTAAATGGTGACGTAGATGCGGCTGTTGTATTCCAAGATGCTCGTAATATTGTAAAAAAAGATTATCCGAATATATTTGATCAAACGAAAATAGTGAAATTTACTGAGAAAATTCCGAACGATACAATTTCTGTACGATCTGATTTAGAAGCAGAGTGGAGCAAGAAATTACAAGATGCTTTCATTGAAATTGGAAAGAATGAGGAAGGTCACAAAATCATTAAAGAAGTATATTCACATGAAGGATATGTTAAATCTGATGATAGTAAATTTGATATCGTTCGTGAATATGGGAAGAAAGTAAAAACGCAATAATACATATGGAAATGGCAGCTAGCTGAAAGGGGATGTTTTCAGTTAGTTTGCCGTTTTGAATACATAGAAGGTAGGTAAGATGTGTGATAGAGTTTCGAAATGTCTCCAAAGTGTATCCAAATGGTACAAAAGGATTGAATAATATAAACTTGAAAATTCAAAAAGGTGAGTTTGTTGTAATGGTAGGGCTGTCTGGAGCTGGAAAATCTACACTTCTCAGATCCGTAAATCGTCTTCATGAGATTACCGAAGGAGAAATCATTATTGAAGGTGAGTCTATTACTGCTGCGAAAGGAAAAGAATTAAGGCGTATGCGCCGGGATATCGGTATGATCTTCCAAAGTTTTAATCTTGTAAAGCGATCAACAGTATTAAAAAATGTATTAGCTGGTCGTATTGGATATCATTCCACATTACGTACAACGTTAGGTTTGTTTCCGAAAGAAGATGTGGAGCTCGCATTTCAAGCGTTAAAAAGAGTGAATATTTTAGAAAAAGCATATGCACGTGCTGATGAATTATCAGGAGGACAACAGCAACGTGTATCAATAGCTAGAGCATTGGCACAAGAAGCAAAAATCATATTGGCAGATGAGCCTGTTGCATCGTTAGATCCACTTACGACAAAGCAAGTATTAAATGATTTGAAAAAAATCAATGAAGATTTTGGAATTACAACAATTGTGAATTTGCATTCTATTGATTTAGCTAGGCAATATGCGACACGTATTATTGGATTACATGCAGGAGAAATTGTTTTTGATGGTTCAGTAGAAGAGGCGACAGATGAAAAATTTGCTGAAATTTATGGAGATGTAGCACAGAAAAATGAATTGTTAGAGGTGGCAGTTAAATGAGTGACGTAACGATATATTCGAAATCGATACCGAAGCCGCCGAGTAAGTTAAAACATATGTTAACGTTTATTCTAGTCATTTTACTGTTGTGGGGAAGTAGTATACAGGTCGACGCATCATTTTCAAAGCTAGTAGTTGGTTTTCCTAATATGATGGATTTGTTAAAAGAAATGGTGCCGCCAGATTGGAGTTATTTTCAAGTTATTACAACAGCGATGTTAGATACAATACGTATGGCGATTATTGGGACGACCTTAGGAGCGATTTTAGCTATTCCACTTGCACTGTTTGCAGCAAGTAATGTGTTTACTAACACATTTTTATACAGTCTAGCTCGAATGATTTTAAATTTGATACGAACGATACCAGATTTATTATTAGCGGCAATTTTCGTAGCGATTTTTGGAATTGGGCCACTTCCAGGTATTTTGGCTCTTACTTTTTTTTCAATTGGACTTGTAGCGAAATTGTTGTATGAGTCAATTGAATCAATTGATCCAGGTCCGTTAGAGGCGATGACAGCGGTAGGAGCTAATAAGGTGCAATGGATTGTTTATGGGGTAATTCCGCAAGTGAAAGCACATTTTGTCTCCTATGTTCTTTATACATTTGAGGTGAACGTACGTGCAGCAGCTGTTTTAGGTTTAGTAGGAGCAGGTGGTATTGGACTATATTATGATCGTACACTTGGATTTTTACAATATAAACAAACTGCTTCTATAATTATTTATACCCTTATTGTTGTTTTGTTAATTGACTACATTAGTACATTGTTACGGGAGAAACTATAATGAATAGAACGACGATGATTGTGCCAAAACCGAAGAAACCGAGTATATATCGCTGGATTATTTTAATAGCACTTACAGTTGTATATGTATGGGCCTTTTCAGGAGTACCATTAGAGGGGATAAAGGACACAGCAGGTGAAATCACGAAAGCAATTATGACAGGGATATTGAATCCAGACTGGTCGTATGTATCTTTGCCAGATGGTGAAGATTTATTACATGGATTAATTGATACGTTGGCAATTGCAATATTAGGTACATTTATTTCTGCATTTTTATCTGTTCCGTTTGCCTTTTGGGCGGCAACGAATATGAGTAGTGGAAAATTAACTTCAGGATCTGGGAAATTTGTACTTAGTTTTGTTCGTACGTTTCCTGAATTAGTTATGGCTCTTTTATTTATAAAAGCTGTTGGTCCAGGCTCTTTTGCAGGAGTATTGGCCTTAGGATTACATTCTATTGGAATGTTAGGGAAACTATATTCAGAAGGAATTGAAAACATAGATAAAGGACCGACGGAAGCGTTACTAGCAACAGGAGCAAACCGTTTTCAAATACTTTGGTATGCAGTGTTACCACAAGTGTTACCGGATTTTCTATCGTATACGTTATACAGATTTGAAATTAATGTACGATCCGCTGCGATTTTAGGGGTTATTGGAGCAGGAGGGATTGGTACACCTTTAATTTTTGCGCTGAGTTCACGGAATTGGTCTCGTGTTGGTATTATTTTATTAGGTATCATTTTAATGGTAATTATAATTGATTGGATTTCAAGTTCGATTCGGAAACGGATTGTTTAACTTATTTGAAAAGCATCGAAGTTAGATGCTTTTTGTGTTTTTAAAAACGTATTAAAAAAAGTAAGTATAGAAGAAGTTTGTATAAATATGCAGATAATTCCCTTTCTTTTCAAAATAAAAATAATGAAAAAGTATGTCATATTGAATGCCCATACATTCACGGAAACATTGATTTTTTTATAAAAAATCAAAAAAATATCAACATATTTGTCGATACATGTTGTATAATCTTGCGTGGGAAGCTATCATATAAATGTATAAAACGTTTACTAATATAAGCGAAGGGAAGAATAGCATGTCACATTCAATCGAACAACTTTCTATCAACACGATTCGCACATTATCCATCGATGCGATTGAAAAAGCAAACTCTGGTCACCCAGGAATGCCAATGGGTGCAGCACCAATGGCTTATACATTATGGACTCAATTTATGAAACACAATCCAAATAACCCAACGTGGTTTAACCGTGATCGTTTCGTATTATCTGCAGGTCATGGTTCAATGTTATTATACAGCCTACTTCACCTATCTGGTTATGATGTAACAATGGATGACTTAAAGAACTTCCGTCAATGGGGAAGCAAAACTCCAGGACATCCTGAGTACGGTCATACAGCTGGTGTAGATGCAACGACTGGTCCACTTGGACAAGGTATTGCAACTGCTGTAGGTATGGCAATGGCTGAAAGACATTTAGCTGCTAAATATAACCGTGATGCGTATAGTGTAGTAGATCATTATACATACGCTATTTGTGGTGATGGAGATTTAATGGAGGGCGTTTCTGCTGAAGCATCTTCATTAGCTGCTCATTTACAATTAGGTCGTCTTGTTGTGCTTTATGATTCAAACGATATTTCATTAGATGGCGATTTAAATCGTTCATTCTCTGAAAGTGTAGAAGATCGTTACAAAGCATACGGATGGCAAGTAATCCGTGTTGAGGATGGAAACGATATTGAAGCAATCGCGAAAGCAATTGAAGAAGCGAAAGCTGACGAAAAACGCCCAACGCTAATTGAAGTAAGAACGACAATTGGTTTCGGTTCTCCAAACAAATCAGGAAAATCAGCTTCACATGGTTCTCCACTTGGTGTAGAAGAAACGAAATTAACGAAAGAAGCATATGCTTGGACTGCTGAGCAAGACTTCCACGTAGCAGAAGAAGTATATGACAACTTCCGTAAAACAGTACAAGATGTTGGTGAAACTGCGCAAGCTGAGTGGAACACGATGCTAGGTGAATATGCACAAGCATACCCAGAATTAGCAAACGAATTCCAAGCAGCAATGAACGGTCAACTTCCAGAAGGTTGGGAGCAAAACCTACCAACTTATGAATTAGGATCAAAAGCAGCAACTCGTAATTCTTCTGGTGCTGTAATTAATGCAATTGCAGAGTCTGTACCATCATTCTTCGGTGGATCTGCTGACCTTGCTGGTTCTAACAAAACATACATGAATAACGAAAAAGACTTTACAAGAGATGATTACAGCGGTAAAAACATTTGGTACGGTGTACGTGAGTTCGCAATGGGTGCAGCAATGAACGGTATTGCACTACATGGTGGTTTAAAAACTTATGGTGGTACGTTCTTCGTATTCTCTGATTACTTACGTCCAGCAATTCGCCTTGCAGCATTAATGCAATTGCCAGTAACGTATGTATTCACACATGACAGTATCGCTGTTGGTGAAGATGGTCCAACACATGAACCAATCGAGCAATTAGCAGCGCTTCGTGCAATGCCAAACGTTTCTGTTATCCGTCCTGCTGATGGTAACGAATCTGTTGCAGCTTGGAGACTTGCTTTAGAATCTACAAACAAACCAACTGCTTTAGTATTAACTCGTCAAGACCTTCCAACATTAGAAGGTGCAAAAGATGATACGTATGAAAAAGTAGCAAAAGGTGCATATGTAGTTTCTGCAAGCAAGAAAGAAACGGCTGATGTAATCTTACTTGCAACTGGATCTGAAGTAAGCCTAGCTGTTGAAGCTCAAAAAGCATTAGCAGTAGACGGCGTTGACGCAGCTGTTGTCAGCATGCCATCTATGGATCGCTTCGAAGCTCAAACTGCAGAGTACAAAGAATCTGTATTACCAAAAGCAGTAACAAAACGTTTCGCAATCGAAATGGGTGCTACATTCGGATGGCACCGTTACGTAGGTCTTGAAGGAGATGTGTTAGGTATCGATACGTTCGGTGCTTCTGCTCCTGGTGAGAAGATTATGGAAGAGTATGGATTTACTGTAGAGAACGTTGTTCGTAAAGTAAAAGAAATGCTTTAATGATTTCAGAAAAATCTCTCCGGCATGGAGAGGTTTTTCTATGTAAATGAGTTTTTTCGACAGAAAAAGTTTTTTATCTCTCCGCAGTCAGACAATCATTGCAAATTTTCTTATATATAATGAAGAGAAAAGGTTGTCCAGATTGGGAGTGGAAAAATGAAAACGTATGAATTGTATTTAATTCAAGAGGATATTGCGAAAGCTTATTTTGGTCGTGAATATTTGTTTTTTGATTTATTTGCTCGATTTTCAGAATCTGGGTCCCTTTCGGAGAAAAAAGTGTTATATAAGCAAATGATGTATATAACGATGCCATTGCAAGTAATGAAAATTCATCATAAATTAGAACAAGCTTTGCGCGTTCTTGGTAAATATGATAGAACACATCATACACATACACTTTATACGGGAGCGGAGTACGGCGAAATAATGGTGAAACCGCACTATATTCGTATGAATACCTCTGGAAATGTCTCTATGGAAACAACATTCTTTGAGGTGTTAAGAAAGTGTGAATTAACATTTTTAGCTATGGATTATGAAAATACAAAGTACGGATGGCTGAATCCTCTAAAACAAGTACGAACATATGTGTAAAAAATGTCGAATTGTATCTTGTCTTATTGAAAAGGTTTTAGTACACTGTAAGGTAGACAACATGAAGGAGGAAAATATATGCCAATTTGGTTAGGTATTCTAGTGGGCGTAGTAGCACTAGTAGCAGGCGTGGCGTTAGGATTTTTCATTGCCCGCAAATATATGATGAATTACTTACAAAAAAATCCACCAATTAACGAACAAATGTTAAAAATGATGATGATGCAAATGGGACAAAAACCTTCCCAAAAGAAAATCAATCAAATGATGAGCGCAATGAACAAGCAACAAATGAAATAAGCGCTAAAAGACACTCGCTAAGAGTGTCTTTCTTTTTGTTAGTTATAGTTTTTAAAACTTTTAAAAATTCTGTATTTTTGGTAAACTGAAAACATCGCTCATTTTAAGGGAGGAGGAAAAAAATGAAAGTGTTTATGAATTTAGCGTGGTTTTTTAAACAAGAAAAACGAGCGTACATAACTGGAATTATTTTATTGTTTGGCGTTGCACTTTTAGAACTTGTAGCACCAAAAGTAATTGGAATCGTTGTAGATGAAATTAATGATGGAACATTGACGACCGATAAGTTACTAAAATGGGTTGTACTATTAGTAATTGTAGGCATTACGATGTACATATTACGTTACATATGGCGTATTATGATTTTCGGGTCTTCATTAAAATTAGCTCGCCAATTACGAAAAAATTTATATGAACATTTTACAAAGATGAGTCCATCTTTCTATCAGTCAAATCGAACAGGTGATTTAATGGCACATGCGACCAATGATATTCAAGCGATCCAGCAAACTGCTGGAGCAGGTGTTTTGACGCTTGTTGACTCATTAGCTGTCGGAGGATGTGTACTCGTAGCGATGGGTTTTACAATTAGCTGGAAGTTAACATTATTAAGTTTAATTCCAATGCCGATTGTAGCTATTTCGACAAATTATTATGGAACTTTATTACATAAAAGGTTTCATAAAGCACAGCAATCGTTTTCGGAAATCAATGATAAAGTGCAAGAGAGTATGAGTGGAATGAAAGTGATTCGCTCGCTTGGACAAGAGAAAGAAGATTTGCAGGCGTTTCGAAGAAAATCAGAAGATGTTGTACATAAAAATGTGTTAGTTGCACGTATTGATTCGTTATTTGATCCGACAATCTCTCTTATCGTTGGATTTTCTTTTTTAATCGCAGTATGTTATGGATCGGTATTAGTTGTAAGAGGTGAATTAACAGTAGGTGATCTCGTTACATTTACGACATATTTAGGTACCCTTGTTTGGCCAATGTTAGCGTTTGGATGGTTATTCAATATTATGGAGCGTGGGCGTGCTTCATATGACCGTGTAGAAAAAATTCTTTCACAAAAATCAGATGTAGTAAATAGCGAAAATGCTGTACAGACAATAGCGAGCGGTAATGTTTCGTTTGCCGTTGATTCATTTTCGTATAAGAAAAGTGAATTGTTACATTTAAACGATATTCACTTTGATTTGAAGAAGGGCGAAACGCTAGGAGTTGTAGGACGTACAGGCGCAGGGAAAACAACTTTATTAAAATGTTTAATCCGTGAGTATGATCATTTTAATGGTGAATTAAAAATTGGGGAGCGAGATATTCGAGATATAACACTTCATGGTGTCCGTTCTGCCATTTCATACGTGCCGCAAGATCATTTTTTATTCTCAGCAAGTATTGGTGAGAATATTGCCTTTGGAAAGGCGGATGCTACATATAATGAAATTACCGAAGCTGCAGAGATTGCTTGTATTCATAATGACATCCTCCAATTTTCAGAAGGATATGAAACAGTAGTAGGGGAAAGAGGTGTTTCGTTATCTGGTGGTCAAAAACAGCGAATCTCTATTGCTCGTGCTTTATTAACAAATGCTGAAATTTTAATTTTGGATGATTGTTTATCAGCAGTAGATGCAAAAACAGAAGAGACGATTTTAAGTGCCTTAAAGAGGGAAAGAGCAGGGAAAACGACGATTATTACTGCACACCGATTAAGTGCAATTCAGCATGCCAATCTTATTCTTGTTGTTGATGAAGGTAGAATTGTACAAAGAGGTACACATGAGGAATTAATGAAGGAAAACGGCTGGTATAAGGAAATGTATGAAAGCCAGCAATTAGAAGCTTTAGTCGAGAAAGGAGGCGTATGATGGTAGAGAAGAAGCGAAGTGATTTAAGTAGATTACTTTCCTATATGAAGCCATATAAAGGGTTGCTATCTTTAGCATTTATCTTTTTAGTTGGTGCGACAGTAACGGAAATGATGGGTCCTTTTTTAATTAAACAATTCCTCGATGAACACCTAGTACCGCGGGATTTTGAACGATCAGCGCTCGTTACTTTATTTGTAATTTACATAGTTGCTCATTTATTAAAAGTATTATTTACGTATTTAAATCTATTGTACTTTCAGAACATTGCTTTTAAGATTGTTCAAGATATGCGAGTTGAAGTATATGAACATGTTCAAAAGCTGTCATTAAGTTTCTTTGATCGTACGCCGATTGGTACACTTGTATCGCGTATAACAAATGATACGGAAGCGATTAAAGATTTTTATGTTAGTGTATTATCAACATTTGTGAAAAATGTAGTCTTTTTAGTAGGTATTTTAGTAGCGATGTTTTTATTAGATGTAAAATTAGCGCTATTTTCTCTCGTATTAATTCCGATAATGTTTGCGATTATGGTATTATATCGCCGGAAAAGTGCAGCTTTTTATTTAGAAGTACGTAATCAACTAAGCGTGTTAAATGCAAAGTTGAACGAGTCCATACAAGGAATGAATATTGTTCAAGTGTTCAGACAAGAAAAACGTATGAGAAAAGAGTTTGAAGAAGTGAATAATAAACATTATAGTGCAGGGCGACGTACTTTGAAGTTAGACGCATTACTTTTACGACCAGCTACGGATTTAGTGCATATTGTAGCTATTGCGTTAGTACTAGGTTTATTTGGGATTGATGCTTTAAAGAGCCCTGTTGAAGTAGGAGTTTTATATGCTTTTGTTAACTATATACATCGTTTCTTCCAACCTGTAAATGAGATGATGATGAAATTGTCCTTTTTCCAACAGGCACTTGTTTCGTCATCACGTGTATTTCATTTAATGGACGAGAAAGATTTAGCACCGGTTCAAAAAGGCAATGAGAATCCTCAAGTCGTGGATGGGGATATTGAATTTAAAAATGTTACTTTTTCATATGATGGAAAGCGTGACGTTTTAAAAAATGTATCATTTCACGTGAAACAAGGGCAAACGGTTGCTTTTGTTGGGCATACTGGTAGCGGAAAAAGTACGATTATGAATTTGTTAATGCGATTTTATAATATTAAGTCAGGAAATATTGTAATAGACGGTGTAGATTTAGAAAAATTTGAAGAACGAGAAATTAGAAAGAAAATAGGACTCGTATTGCAAGATGCATTTTTATTTGCTGGAAATGTAAAGCAAAATATTCGTATGTATAATGAAGAAATTACGGATGAAGAAGTAAAAGAAGCTGCTCGATTTGTGCAAGCGAATACGTTTATTGAAAAGTTACCAAAACAGTATGAAACAGAAGTAGTAGAAAGAGGTGCAGCATTTTCAAGCGGTCAACGACAATTAATTGCTTTTGCTAGAACGATAGCAACGAATCCGAAAGTATTAGTATTAGATGAAGCAACAGCTAATATCGATACAGAAACAGAAGAGGCTATTCAAACAGCGTTGCAACAAATGCGAAAAGGTAGAACGACGATAGCCATTGCGCATAGGTTATCTACAATTCAAGATGCAGATCAAATTTTTGTGATGCATGATGGAGAGATAGTAGAAAGAGGAACACATCAAGAATTACTAAGTGAGCAAGGTTTGTATTATAATATGTACTTGCTACAAAATAAAGTGAGTTTGCAAAAGGCCTTGTAATACAAGGTCTTTTTTATTTTGTATACAAAATATGTTTACTCTTTGTTTCTATAGCATAAATGTCGTGTCCTCTTATGAAACTTGTACATATTGTATGTATACGAAGTAAAAAAATTGATAGGAGATTTTATATGCAAAACAGATCAAGTTCAAATGTTACGTTTATTGATGTGTCTCATTGGGAAGGGAATATTGATTGGAATGCAGTGAAGGCATCTGGAATTCCAGCAGCGTATGCAAAAGCGACAGAAGGTGTAAACTACATTGATCCTACTTTTACTAAAAATGTACAAGGAGCCCGAAGTGCGAATGTATTAATTGGTGCATACCATTTTGCACGTCCAGAACAAAATGATGCAATTTCAGAGGCGAAATATTTTGTGAGTATATTACAAAGTAACCAGACAGACTTAATGCCAGTTCTGGATTTAGAATCACCAACAGATCCGAGCAACAGTAATTTAACTGGTAACGCTATATCAAATTGGGCAAGAAGCTTTATAAATTATGTGAAACAGGCTACTGGAAAAGATGTAATGTTATATACAGGAGTTTGGTATATTAATGAGTTCGGAATTAGCGGATTAAGTGATATACCGCTTTGGATTGCTAAATACTCGAGTACACCGCCTGCTGATGCTGGTGGATGGACAGCGTGGACAGCGTGGCAGTACACAGATTCTGGACAAATTTCAGGCGTAGGAAATTGTGATGTATCAGCTGCAGTTTCATTAGAAGCTTTAAAAGGGAATGGAGCAAGTGGTGGAGGTAATGTTTCCCCGCCTAATAATGCAACTCCAGTGTACGGGGTTGCTATAATTAATGGAGATAATGTGAATTTGAGAAGTGGACCATCTTTACAGTCTAGTGTAATTCGCCAATTGAATCGTGGCGAAACATATGAAGTTTGGGGAGAACAAGATGGATGGCTTTGTTTAGGGACAAATCAGTGGGTATATAATGATCCGAGTTATATTCAGTATAAACATTATGTGGCGACTATTACTGGTGATAATGTAAATTTGCGTGATGCTCCATCATTAAATGGAAATGTTATAAGACAGTTACATCAGGGTGAAGCGTATCGAGTATGGAGTAAGCAAGATGGATGGCTTTGCTTAGGGACAAATCAATGGATATACTACGATCCGAGTTATATTCAGTATGGTGTACAATAGAGTGAAAATAAAAGGTGCCCCGTCAGAGGTGCCTTTTATTAAAAATATACAACTTTTACAAAGTCTATATCGAAACCATAGTATACTATAGTAGATATATTTATAAAAAATAATCGAAAATGAAATAAAGGAGTAAAAATATGAATTATGTGCTAATAGGTGCGATTTTAATATTATTAGCTGTAGCATTTGTGCTGTTTTATAAAAATAAACAGTTAGAATCAGAGAGTCAGCAAGTAGAATTTGAAAAGAAACAAGCAATTGAAACGTATAAAAATGAAATTGCAGCTACGGTGATAGAGCATAAAGAACAACAAAATAATTTAAAAAATATGGAACAGAAAAAATACAATGATTTACAAGTAAGTGCAAATAGAGAAATTGAAAATATGCGTATGATGAAAAATCAATTAGCTATGCAGCATAGTAAAGAACGTAGTGAAATGCAAAATAAACATAATAAAGAAATACATATGTTTCAAAAATTAATTGCAAATTTACGAGAATATACTAAAAACGGTGCTGAAATGAATACGTACGAAACATTACATTATATGAAGCGAGGATTCATAGAGCAAGGCATCATATTAGATGCTGAATTTCAAGTCATGCCGAATGTTTTTATTAAAAATAATAGTGAAATAAACGATAATAGAATCCATCATCTCATCTTGTGCAAAACTGGTATTTATCTACTGGAGACGAAAGAATGGAACGAGAAATTAATTCATGGTTTAACGAAAGAAAATGCTGGTATATATTCATTTATGATTGATGAAATGGGTAAGTATCAACAAGAAGTTGATAAAGAAGAGACATTTGAATATATAGTAGGTAAAGATTCCTCAACTATACAAGTGGAAAATGAAGGGAATCCAGTATATAAGGCGAAGAAACTATCTAAAATTTTATACAATTGTTTGAATGAAATACAGGCTAATAGTATAAAAGAAAAGGTAAAACCAGTTGTATATTTTTATAATAAAAATGGAAAAGCAATAGTAGACCTTTCTAGTGAGGAAACACCTAGGTTAAAAGATCGGGAGCAAATTGTAACGTTCTTCAGAAATGAAATCTTAACAGGGAAAGTAGTATATACAGTGCAAGAATTAGAACAGATTCGAGAAATGATTAGCCGGATGAATTATATAGTGAGTTAAAAGGGGAGATCTTTCTGAACGCTATGCTACGTGGCATTTTGTATGTCTATTTTTGTTTGTATATAGTAATGTACATTCTATTTATATTCGTCATTGATATGGTCCATATACCCTTAAGTGTAAGGAGCATTTTTGTAGTATTCATACCATTTGTTTTATTAGTCATGATTCAAAGGGCTATTTTATATGTTTCTAAAAATCGTAATGAAGAAAAGAAGCAAATGTTGGGGGTTTTAATAGTAGCACTCATACCATTAATAGTGTGCACTGTACAACTAAGTGTAAATGAATATACATCAAAGTTTAATCAAAATAGATGGTTAAATCATGCAGATAAGCGGGTATATATGGTAGATGATCTATTACAAAAATATAAATTAATAGGGAAATCAAATGAAGAAATTATACAATTGTTAGGAGCTCCAACGGAAACGAGAAGTGGGGAAGAAGGAGTTACCACTTTGTATTATCTTGGGACTGAACGTGGCTTTATTCCAATAGATAGCGAACAGCTTGTTTTCCAATTTGATAGAGATGGAAAAGTCATGGAATATACGGTGCATAAAGATTAAAGAAACGTAGAGGGAAGCTATATGTTATAGCTTCTTTTTTATTTTTCAATATGTCACGGAAGGGGGAGAAGGTTTTTGAGTGGAATAAGGAATGAAAGCGGAGGTGATGCATATATATAGATGCATTGGGTGATTATTAGTCCGATTGGTGAGGGGTAATAATTAATAAGTACGGACAAAAACCCCACTCATTAAAGTTTTACTTTATCATATTGTATAAATGAAAAGGAGGTAAGACGGTGAAAGCAATCCCGACTGATGTCCTGAGTAAAGAATTGATGGAAAGAGAAGGAGTTATATCTATTACAGTAAAGGAATTTGAAAAAATAGAAGTAGCTGGAGTAGTGGTCGCTGGTCCAGCGGTTATTTTGATTAATCAAGATTAAGTACATATTTTTGAAATAAAAAGCATCCGTCTAGGATGCTTTTTATTTGTATGTAAGGATAAATATGATGGATAATTGTGTTACTGGAGGGAAAGTCTGTGGCAATTATTATAACAATGTTAGTAATGGGTATTTTATTAGGATTTGTTGGAGCTGGAGGAGCTGGGTTTATTATCGCGATACTCACTTTAGTATTTCATATTCCTATTCATGTTGCTCTTGCAACATCTTTAACTGCAATGGCATTTACGACATTATCAGGTGTTGTAAGTCATTACCGTGAAGGCAATGTTGCACTTATTATAGGCGGGATTGTTGGGGGATTTGGCGCAATTGGCTCTTATATTGGTTCTAAATTTGGTTCACTTATACCAGCACATCTTCTTCATTGGTTTACAGCTGGGATGTTATTTTTATCGGCAATTTTTATGTTTATTAAATTAATTATGTTCCAAAACAAAGAAAAGTCGT
Organism: Bacillus sp. JH7; assembly: GCF_001563515.1. Classification (NCBI taxonomy): domain Bacteria; kingdom Bacillati; phylum Bacillota; class Bacilli; order Caryophanales; family Bacillaceae; genus Bacillus; species Bacillus sp. JH7. The sequence goes on from NZ_LPUS01000001.1 coordinate 1,132,392, forward strand.
CTTTATATAAACATAAAGAGTTTTCCGTGAACTACTTGTTGAAATGTGTATGCCTTGGATTAGTTACTGGAATGATGGCTGGTTCATTTGGGATTGGTTCTGCACCGTTTATTCAACTTGGATTAATGGTTCTATTGGGACTTACGATTCAGCAATCTGTAGGGACAACAATGCTTGTTATATTACCGATTGCAATTGGAGGCGGGATAGGATATAGTTCGGAAGGATATTTAGATTATATATTGTTATTACAAGTATTAATTGGGACCATGTTAGGGGCATACATTGGCGCGAAGTTTACAAATTATGCACCGCGAATGCTTTTGAGGTTTTCGATGATTATGACACCGGTTTTAGCTGGTTGTATGCTATTGATGGAATAAAGTGAAATTATAATCAGTAGGGGGTTAATGCTTACAAATAGCGGGATAAAATTAATATAGCAAACTATTAATATATTTTACGAATGAATTATATAGGTAATTCATATTTCCCATATAAAAGGATTTGTTTTAATATTATGAGTGTAAAGTTCGAGTATTCGAAGTACTACTTGAATTATATCCCTATCCCTTTTCTAAAAATGCGAACAAGTTTTGCCCTATTCTATTCAATAGTTAATTGCATAGAAATATATTGTTCGATGACCATTATGGAACGTACATAATGGGAAAATCCCGATCCTTAAAGAGGATGCCCCTAATCTTCATGTGAAAATATGATCGGATATGAAAGCTGACCAATTTATGGTCAGCTTTCTTTTTGTTCGAAAATTATTTCTTCTTTAATTTCTGTTTGCAATAATACAGTTTTTCCGAAGCGACGTTTGCATTCCGCGCGCACTTTTTCAAGGGCTAGTAGCTGAGTAGTGGCGGGAACTGTGACAATAGCTTGGCGAGGTTTTCGATTTTCTTCACAAAAGACACATTCCACAACATAATTAGAAATCATATTTTCATCCTTCCAGTTTTAATTTCTAAGAAGGGATTGTCTATGAAGTTGATGTAACTTTTCGTCATTGTTTTATTATTTTCCTCTTTTTTTCAAGGGAAAAATAATAAAGAAGGCGAATTTTAGTAGGGGAGGGATGTTTATGGAGAGATGGATAGGTAGTGCAGCGGTATGTGTAAATGAAAAAAATGAAGTTTTAATGGTACTGCAGGGCAAAGAGGGAGAAGAAAAAAGGTGGTCTGTCCCAAGTGGAGGACTTGAAAAGGGAGAGACACTAGAAGAATGTTGTATCAGGGAAGTTTGGGAAGAAACAGGTTACAATGTGGAAGTTGTAAATAAAATATATGAAAAAGAGGGTATTACATACGGTGTTCCAGTGTATGTCCATTATTATTTTGTTAAACAAATAGGCGGTAATATGAAAATCCAAGATCCTGATGAGTTAATACATGAAATTGCTTGGAAAGGGATACATGAAGTTGAACAATTGTGTTTAGCTTTTCCAGAGGATTATGAATTGCTGTGCCAATATATAGATAAAGAAGCAAGTATGTAAATACTTGCTTCTTTAATGTATCCAAGACAAGAAAAGCGGAACGATAACTAAACTAGCGCCTGCTGTTAAAAGCATAGATAAACTTGCAATTGTTCCTTCCACAGGACCGATTTCGAATGCTTTTGATGTACCGGTTCCATTTGCGCTCGTTCCTAACATAATACCTTTTGCGATTGCTGTTTTAATACGGCAAATACGTATGAGAGAAGGACCGAGCAATGCTCCTGTTAAGGCAGTTAAAACGACAAATACAGCAGTTAATTGTGACATACCACCAATCATTTCTGAAATAGCCATTGCGATTGGTGTTGTTACGATATGTGGCGCTAAACTATGTTCTAGTGATGAATCAATTTGAAAATAATTTGCTAGTAGTGCTGAAGTAATGACTGATAAAAACGAACCGACAATGACATTAAGTAAGATAGCCATTCCATGTTTCTTTAATAAATCAAAGTATTTATAGATTGGCCATGCAAAAGCAACTGTTGCGGGCTTTAATAATTCAGTTAACCAGTGACCACCAGATTCATATGTTTCATAAGGTGTATCTAATCCGAGCAATAAAGCAATTAAAATAATGGGACAGACGAGAAGAGGAGAAAGTAGACTCCAATTCCAACGTTGATACATTTTTTTTGATAGCCAATATGTGAATAGTGTTAATAGTAAACAAAGAAATCCGATCATTGCGTTGATCCTTTCCGCTTTAGTAGCAATTCTGTTAAAAGTCCTGTAACTAAGGTAACGCAAAGAGTGCTAATCATAATAATTAAAATGAGATCGATTCCATATTGTGTTAGTGTATCTCTGTAACGTATGACAGCGACTGCAGAAGGGATGAAAAATAAAATAAGTTCTTTTAATAAAAAATCTGCTCCGTCCTGTATCCATTCTTTTTTAACTAGGTTAAATTTTAATGAAATTAATAATAAAAAAATACCGATTATACTTCCTGGAACTGGGAGGTGTGCCTGTTTTGCAATCCATTCACCTGTCCAAGCGAAACAAAATAGTAATAAAATTTGTCCGCTTAACTTCCACCATTTCATACAGTAACCACCTCTTTCTTTTTTTACATAAAAATTGTAAAAAAGAATTAACAATTTCTACTATACGTTCATTCAAAATATTTGTCTAATATATAAATTATATGTTATTAATATATTAGACATATTAATCGAAAGTGAAAAGGGTGTCCAAAAATGGAATTACGGCATTTGCAATATTTTGTTGTTGTGGCAGAAGAGTTACACTTTGGACGGGCGGCTGCTCGTTTACAAATGACACAACCACCACTTAGTCAACAAATACAGCAATTAGAAAAAGAAATGGGAGTTACATTATTTTCAAGAACGAAAAGAAAGGTTGAACTAACAGAAGCAGGAGAAATGTTTTTAAAAGAAGTAAAAAAGGCGTTTGAACAAATTGAAAAAGCAGTAGAAGTTGCACAAAGTGCGCAAAGGGGAGAAGTAGGATCACTTTCAATTGGTTTTGTAGGTGCGGCGATATATGATATTTTACCATCAATTGTTAGGGAATATAGAAAAAAATTTCCGAGAGTGTCTGTTGCATTACATGAATTGTCAACACCAGATCAAGTTCATGCACTTCATGATAACCGTATCGATATTGGCTTTTTACGTCCACCAATTCCAACGCAATTATTAGAATTAGAGCCAATTCAAAGGTTATCTTGCACCTTATGTTTACCAAAGGCACATCCACTTGCAGAGAAAGATGAAATACATATAGAAGATTTACGAGATGAGCCGTTTGTATTTATTACGAGACCAGTATGGCCAGCTTTGTATGATACAATTTTATCTCTTTGTAGAGAAGTTGGATTTAGTCCACGTATTGTACAAGAAGCAACAGAGTACCAAACAGTTATGGGGCTTGTAGCAGCAGGGATTGGAATTACAGTAATACCCGTGTCGGCAAATAAGTTATATAAAACAGAAGTTGTATATAAAGAGTTATATGATTCTAATTTCGTTGCAGAAATGTCAGTGGCTTACAAAAAAATGAATAGTAATCCAGAGCTGCTAGAGTTTTTAAAAATTGCAAGAGAGAAGAAAAGAATAGAAGTAGAAGATGAATAATAGTAGTAACAGAAAATGGATTTAATTCAGATTTATAAAAGTACACCTTGTTAAACAATAAAGCGGAAATGCAACTTAAGTTGCATTTCCGCTTTATTGTTCTTTTTTTAGCTCGATACTAAATAGATAAACGTGTTCATTTTCTTTTAAGAGTAGATCAATACCTGTTTCTTCATCAATGGTAGGAACGCTTACAGTTTCTTTACTGGTTTGGATTACAGCAGCTAAAGTTGTTTTTTGATTGTATTTTAAATTTTTTATAGATTGGATTGTAGTAGTTGCAGAGCTATTTACGCTTGGTGGCGCTTCTTCAGGAACAAGTGTTGAACCACCTTCAATATTCAGATACCACTGCCTTTTTTCTTGTATATCTTTATCGAATTGGAAATGTGGTGGTGAAAAAGAAAGCTTTACTTTCTTTTTTGAAAAATGTGAGGTAGCTATATTAGCAATTTCTTTTGTTTTTTTACCATTGTTATAATAATCAATTGTAGCATTTATTTCATCTTTATCATTTTTAAGAGTAACGTTATAAAACATGCTATTTCCTTCTTGAAAAGGAGTCATTTGTAAAATAGAAGCTTGCTCTTTTGTTAATTTGTATGGCTCAACAATGGCAACTTCATTGTTTTTTATTTGGCTACAACTTGTGAGTAATAATAAACACAAGATTGATAGTAATTTTATACGCATGCAATCTCCTCCTTTTTACAATTATATTCTAAATGTGATTTTTTATCATTTCGTTTTCTAGGACTAAAGACTTAGAAGAAATTCCGATTGTAGTGCGATGTTTAAAATGTCATATTTTTATACACTAGTAGTATAGAATGCGTATGTAATAAGGTAGGGGAAGAATTTTATGTCTTTATGTCGGTTAGCGAGAAAAAATATTATAACATTTGCTACCAAAAGGATGAAGCAATTTATGTGGATTGCTATGAGTACTATGATTTTGTTTTTTATGATATCGTTACAATTTAATGAAGGAGCTATTTTGAAAGTAGGGAATGCATTTGTATTTCAAATGTACTTTTACACACTTTTTATTGTACTAATTTTCATATGTATTTTTACTACATATAAAATGATGTACTCCCTTTTGCATGTGAGGAGGGAGGAGTTTATATCTTATGTAGCAGAAAATATAAAAAGAAAAGAGGTACTATGTGTATTATGTCAGGAGCAATTATTCATTTATGGAGCAGCGTTTGTTTTTGGATTAATTAATGGGATGCTATTTTTGAAATTATTCACGGTTATCTTTATGAAAATCGCAGGGATACAAGGAATAAATAGTGCGCCAATTACAATATATGCAGTTGTAATTATTAGTGTAATTATGATGACTGTCGTTTTAATATCGATGATGCAATGTTATCGATTTGTTCGAAATTTAAAAGATGAAAATTCGTTGCGGTTTAAAGAAAGGGCATGAGAAATCATGCTTTTTTCTATTTTACACATAAAAATAATCATGTTACAGTGAAAAGACCTGACAAAGAATGGGAAGGAAAGGTTGTATAGAATGACAAATGAACAATCAATTGTAAAAGTCGATCGGTTAACGAAGCGAATCGGATCAAAGACACTTGTACAAAATATTAGTTTTGAAGTGAAAAAAGGCGAGGTTGTCGGTTTACTCGGACCAAACGGTGCTGGAAAAACGACTTTAATGAGAATGATGGTTGGTATGATCCGTATGACAGAAGGTGAAGTATGGATTGATGGTCAATCTGTGAAACAGCAATTCGAAAAAACAGCTGCGAAAATTGGAGCGGTAATTGAGACACCTGAATTTTATCCTTTTTTGAGCGGCTATGAAAATTTAACATATTTCGGACGAATGAATGGTAATGTGACCGAAGAACGCATCGATGAAGTAGTGAAATTGTTAGGGATGGGACAAGTAATTGATCGCAAAGTAAAAGCGTATTCACTCGGCATGAGACAACGTTTAGGAATCGCTCAGGCACTTATTCACGATCCAGACGTGTTGATACTAGATGAACCGACAAATGGATTAGACCCTAGTGGAATACATGAAATGAGAATGTACATAAAAAAAATTGCACATGAACAAGGAAAAGCTGTACTTGTATCAAGTCACTTACTTTCAGAAGTTGAATTAATGTGTGACAGAGTTATCATTATTCAGCACGGGGAATATGTGGCTACGCAAAATATTCAGCATAGCCAAAGCGAAGAGATGGAGACGATCCGTATACGTGTAGATGATGCGAATAAAGCAGCAGAAATATTAGGGCATGATGTTTTAGTAAAAGATAATGAATTACTTATTAATGTAAAAGATGAAGAAATCCCAAATGTTATTCGTACATTGCTTGAGAAAAATATTCAAGTGTATCGTGTATATGAAGAAAGAAAAACGTTAGAAGAGCAATTTTTAGAATTAACAGGGGGAAAAGATATTGTTTAATTTAGTATATAACGAACTGTATAAAATATTTAAGCGGAAGCGAACGATTATTCCATTTGCAGTTATTGCAGTATTAATAATCGGATTAGGATGGGTTACGGTAAAGTATTTTGAACCGGAAACAAAAGGATGGAAAGTAGATTATACAGAACGAACTGTAGAAATTGAGAAAAAGCTTGGCATGAAAAAAGAAGCTATTTTAGCAGAAAAATCAGGGGATGAGCTTGTAAAAGAATACCAGCTTAAGATGAAGCATTTAGATACGGATACAGCACCGGCAAGCAGTTCTCCACTTTCTTTCATGAGAGATACAGGTTTTATCGTATTTCCAATTTTGCTCCCATTTATCCTCGTGTATGCAAGTACAATTTTTGCGAATGAATATAGCTGGGGAACATATAAATTTTTAACGATACGACCAGCGAGTCGCTTTAAAATTTTAACAGCAAAATTTTTAGCAATTGTTATATTTGCAGCTTTATTATTTATATTTAATATGATCTTCTCCGCTTTATGTGGACTTGTTATTTATAAATTCCAACAGCCTGCATGGAGTGAGTTTATTTTCCAAGATGGAAATATAATAAAACAAAACATTTTTGTAGAAGCAAGTAAATATTATGTTTTATCGTGGTTACCAACGGTTGTGTACGCATCGTTTGCATTTATGATTTCTGTGTTAACAAGATCTAGTGGAGGTGCAATTGGTATTTCACTATTCCTTGCTTTATCAGGCAATATTGCGCTATTAGCAGCCACTAGATATAACTGGGCGAAATATTTATTGCCAGCAAACACAGATTTATATAGTATTTCAAAGAATGGAAGTTTTATTGATGGAGTAACATTCCCGTTTGCATCATGTATGTTGTTACTTTATTTGTTCGTATTTTTATGTATTTCATATACTGTGTTTTTAAAACGTGATTTAACTTAATAAGAAAAGCCGTTCAGGGTGCTGAGATGCACTTTGAACGGCTTTTTTTATGAGAATTGTTTAAGTGCTCTTTCGGCTAGTAAAGCAAAGTATTCTGCACTTATAGGCAGTGCCTCTTCATTAATTGTAAAAGCAGGATGATGCCATTCATGTGTACCGCTCGTTCCCATAAAGACGAATGAACCTGGTATTTCCTGTTGGTAAAATGAGAAATCTTCTCCAGCCATTGACGGACTAGGCGAGATGATATTAAGATTCATCTTTGTGGCAACTTGAGTAGATAAGTCTGTAAGAGCTTTATCGTTGTGAACAGCAGGAGGACCTGAATAAAAACAGAATTTCGTTTTTACACCTAATGCATCAGATACACCTTTAATAATACGCTCCATGAGTGCTGGAATCTTTTCACGTGTTTCAGCTTGGAATGTGCGAATCGTTCCTTCTAACGTAGCTTTTTCAGGAATCACGTTCCACGTATTTCCTGCATGAATATTTGTAACACTAACAACTGCATTATGAGATGAACTTATATTTCGGCTTACAATTGTTTGCAGTGCCATCACAATTTGAGAGGATGCGACAATAGGATCTACTCCAGCATCTGGTACAGCCGCGTGTGTACCAACTCCGTGAATTTCAATTTCAAATCGATCAACTCCGGCCATCAGTGGACCATCTTTAATGCCAATTGTACCTACTGGTAAATCAGGTTTATTATGCATGCCGAAAATCGCTTGCACATTACGTAAATGTCCAGCATCAATAACTTTGCAAGCGCCATTACTACTTTCTTCAGCTGGTTGGAATATGAAGCGAACCGTTCCATTTAGGGAAGATTCTCTTTCTTTTAATAAGAAAGCAGTACCTAAAATAGCAGCTGTATGAAAATCGTGTCCACAAGCATGCATTTTCCCTCGTACTTTAGATGCATAGGACAAATGTGTTTCTTCTTGAATAGGAAGGGCATCAATATCAGCACGAACTGCTACAATTGGTCCGTTTTTATTACCAGACACTTCAGCGATAATTCCTGTTTCTAAATTGGAATCAATGATAGTAATGTTTTTTTCTTCTAACCAATTTTTTATTGCTTTTGTTGTTTCGAACTCTTCATATGATAGTTCTGGATACTCATGTAAATGTCGACGGATGGAAATAAGTTTTTCTTTTAGTTGATTTGAAATAGATACCATGTAGTATGCCTTCTTTCTTCAGCAAAATATTTATCATAAGTATACAACAATAAAAGAGAGGATTCTCAAATGAAAATCCTCTCTCGTTTATCCCATAAAATCCCGATTGGTTCAACTAATTAAAGTTTCACTTTATGCTGCGACTTTTTTATGCGTATGATGTTTACGATAACGTCCACGCATTGCGTATGCAATTTGCGGGATTGCAATCCCAATTAATATAAGTGATACACCGAACCATTGTGAAGATAGTACAGCCTCTTTTAAAACGAATACTGACATAATTGTTGTAACTGGTAGTTCCGCTGCACCAAGAATAGTCGCTAAGCCAGAACCGATTTTTGGAATCCCGATTGTAAAGGCAATAGATGGAATAACGATACTAAATGTTCCTAATCCTAAACCGTATTTCCAAAGACCTTGAGAAATGGCACCATTAAAAATAAATGTTGGTGGGAATACAATCATGACTAAAGTTAAAGCACCAGTCATTAAGAGAACACCGCGCGGTAATGAAGGTACTTCAACAGCAACTTTTCCGCTTACGAAAATGTATGTTGCGAATGTAACAGCAGATAATAAACCTAAAATGACCCCAGTCGTATCGAAAGCACCTACTGATTGTTCAAGTAAACCACTTGATAAAAATGTCCCTACAAGTAAGAAAATAACAGAAATAACTTTTTCTCTTGAAGGTAATGTTTTTGTTGCGACTGCTTCAATGATAATTCCGACCCAAACGAATTGGAATAAAAGAATAATTGCAATAGAAGCTGGTACAGTTTTTAATGAAGCATAATAAAAAATTCCGGTAAAACTTGCAGATGTTCCTGCAACGAATAAAAGTAATGCTTGCTTTAAAGGAACGCGATGTCTAGAAAATAGAAGTGTAATAGCAAGCAAAATAATCCAACCGAACAAATATTGGCTGCCAATTACCTCTCCAAGTGAAAATCCTTCTGCATATGCAAGCTTAACAAAAATAGCTAAAATTCCATAACTACACGCTCCTAATAAAACTAAAAGAGAATAACGAAGCATGAAAAATTCCTCCCATCTATATGAAGTTGTTCCGTATCGAAAATATATAACTAGAGGGAAGTATACAAAATTAGAAATAAAGGGTCAAATGAAAGAAAAGTATGACATTTTATAGAATAATAATAAAAGTATGATATTTATGCATAATCTTGAAATTTTTAATAGTAGAAGTATTATAAAATAAACTTTGCATTGTATAGAGATAGCATTTGAAAAAAATATTTTTTAAACCAATATGTATATAGACGTACTAGTAACGTGCTAATTATTTGAGAAACTATGTTACCTTTGTTATGGTAATAACAATTAAAGGAGTTTTATAATCCATTTGGGTTTTTTCTATATAATAGAAGGAAATGAAAACGTTTTATTAGAAACTGTGAGGAAGTGCGGTTTTTCTTATTGCCACGTTGTAAAAGTGATTTCACGAATTGTTCATAGTATTTTTATGTGTTTTTGTTACAATATTTAGGGAGAGGAGTGGAATGATGCAAGATATTAGTATTTTTTTAGCGTTTGGCGCCGGGTTCTTATCATTTATTTCCCCATGTTGCTTACCGCTTTATCCGGCATTTTTATCGTACATAACAGGTATGTCGGTTTCTGAATTGAAAGAAGAAAATGCAATGCTTCGCAAAAGAAGTATGATACATACAGCGTTTTTCTTACTTGGATTTTCAATTATATTTATTGCAATTGGATTTGGTACAAGTTTTATTGGAGGAATCTTTACTGACTATAAAGATTTAATCAGACAGTTGGGTGGTATATTTATCATCGTGTTCGGCTTAATTATTGTCGGGGTGTTTAAGCCGAAATTTTTAATGCAAGACCGTAAATTTACATTTAAAAATCGTCCAAGTGGCTATTTTGGATCAGTACTAATCGGATTAGCTTTTGCAGCAGGGTGGACGCCATGTACCGGACCAATTCTAGTGTCTGTAATTGGATTAGCAGCAACAAATCCAGAATCAGCAATGATATATATGATTGCTTACATACTTGGATTTGCAATCCCGTTTTTCGTACTGTCATTCTTTATTACGAAAATGTCTTGGATTAAAAGAAATAGTATGGCCTTCATGAAAGTCGGAGGATATATTATGATTGTTATGGGTGTCTTCCTATACTTTAACTGGATGACGAAAATTATCGTATATTTCTCAAGTTTATTTGGTGGTTTTACTGGTTTTTAGTATTATTCTGCGAAAATGTTGGAAATACTAACGGAAAAGCATATAATGAAAGTATATTTTGCATATAGCCACAAAAAAGGATGAGAAAATATGAACATAGTTCTTTTATCAAGTATCGTTGCTGTTTGTATGGCTGTCGGTGCGATGTTTATTCGTTTAAAAGCAGCTAAGAAACCTGCAACATTGAAAAAAATTATACTTCCACCATTTTTTATGAGTACGGGTGCATTGATGTATGTTTTTCCTGAATTTCGATTAACTCCAGCAGAAATGTTAGAAGCAATTGGTGTCGGTTTGATTTTCTCTATTTTTCTTATTAAAACATCTAAATTTGAAATTAGAGGACAAGAGATTTATTTGAAGCGTTCAAAAGCCTTTGTTTTCATATTAATTGGATTACTTGTAGTGCGGATTGTATTTAAAACCTACTTAAGTCAATCTCTTGATTTAGGACAACTTAGTGGCATGTTCTTCTTACTTGCGTTTGCGATGATTGTGTCATGGAGAATTGCAATGTATCGTTCCTTTACGAAATTACAGAAGGAAATGGAAAAAGAAGATGGTTTTTATAATGAAAAAGATATGAAGCTAACTTAAAAACTGTATATGTACCAAATAAAAAGACAGCGTTTTTGACGCTGTCTTTTTATTTATAGTGCTAACACTCACTGTCCCAGCCTCGGCGTATAAACCGTGTGCCATCAAAAAAACAATTTAAATTTGGTGATACGAATGGACCGATAAACGTAATGATGTTTGGGTCTGAAGTTTCGTCAACGGAAATTGGTGGTTTAGTAGGGTCAGGTCGTAGTGTATAGCGAATGCGAGCGGTATTGCGAATGAGACCGTCTCGTGGTTCTGCTGTTACTTGAACGATAAACCGAACAACAACGGATTCACCTGGATTAACAGTTCCAATAATAATACCGATAGTTGGGTTAGTTCCAGGACGTATTACTCCGTTTACTGTTACTGAATTCGGATAGAAAGTAACTTCGGGAGGCAGTGAATCAGTAATGAGTACATTATTTGCAGGAGTAGCGCCATTGTTAGTAAAGGTAAGTGTATATGTGATGAAGTCACCGAGTTCTACACGATTTACATTCGCAGTCTTAATAAATGTGTTTGGCTCATTAGGGTTTACTTCTATCGTAATTGGTGGTGTTGTTGTCGTTGTTGTGATAGGTGGTCTAGTCGGATCAGGTTGAGAAGTGTACGTAATGGAAGCGATATTTGTAATCATTCTATTAGCTGGAAGTGTAATAACCTGTACTTGGAATGAAATAGTTACTGATTCTGTTGGATTAAGAGTTCCGACTGGGATGCCTGTGGATGGATTTGTGTTTGGAACGGGAATGTTATTAATTGTGACACTATTTGGAATGAATGATGTGCCGACAGGAAGTGAGTCTGTAACAGAAATGTCAGTAACAGGAATCGTACCTTCATTTTGGAATGTGATAGTAAATGTAATCGTATCACCTACTGAAACGATGGATTTATCAGCGGTTTTTATCGGATTGATAGTCCCAACGTTTACAGGGGTAATTGTAGTAGGAGTAGGTGTAGTAACGGATACAGGTGGCTTAGTAGGATCAGGTTGATACTGGAAGGAAACGTTACCTTGGTTTTGAATTTCTCCGCTTGGTGGAATTGAAGTAACTAGGACACGGAAAGAAATCGTTGCGGATTCAGAAGGAGCAAGTGTTGAAATCGGGATGCCTGTGGACGGATTTGCGGTTGGTTGCTGCACATTGTTAATAGTAACACTATCTTCAATGAACGAAGTACCGACAGGAATTGTATCAGTTACAACAATATTATTAGCAGGAATGGTACCTGTATTTTGGAGTGAAATCGTATACGTAATAATATCACCTAGTGTAACTGTTTCCGGCGTAGCTCTTTTTTGTGGATTTAATATAGCTGTCTTTACATTCGTTGTGTTAATTGGAGTAGGGTCTGTAATGGTAATAGGAGGTTCACCAGGAAATGGTTCATATGTGAAAGTAACAGTTGCTTGATTTCGAATGATACCACCAGGTGGTACACTTGTTACTCTTGCTTGGAATTGAACCGTAATTGTATCGTTCGGATTGACTGTACCTACAGGTATACCCGCTACAGGATTTGCTCCAAGATCCAGAATACCATTTATTATAACGGTACCTGGAATAAATGTTAGCCCATTTACTAATGGATCGGTAATGATAACGGAAGTTGCAGGGACTGATCCACGATTTTGGAAGGTTACGGTATACGTTATGATTTCATTTATATCTACAATTTGTTTGTCTGCTAGTTTATTTGGGTTAGGTGTAGGTGTAATAACGGATACTTCAACAGTTGGAGTAGGATCTGTAATGGTAATAGGGGGTTCGCTAGGGTTTGGCTGGAATGTGTAAGTGACAGTTGCTGTGTTTTTAATAATACCGTCTGGCGGGAGTGCAGTTACAGTAACTTGATAAGTTAACGTAATAATTTGTCCTGGAGTAACAGTTCCGACATTGACACCATTATTTGGATTTTCTCCAGGCGAAGAGACGCCATTAATCGTAACGCTATTCGGAATGAAAGTAGTACCTGCAGGATTAGGGTCTGTAATAATAACATCTGTCGCATTAATATTCCCGACATTTTGGAATGTAATTGTATATGTGACAGTATCACCAAGATTAATAACTTGAGGGCTAGCTTGTTTGTTAGGATTAGTGGTAACTTCACTTACTTGGGTCTTTGTAGTAGGTGTAGGCGTAGTAACAGATACAGGTGGTCTAGTAGGATCTGGTTGATATTGGAATGAAACGGTCCCTTCATTTTCAATAAAACCTGTCGGCGGTATCGAAGTTACTTGAACTTGGAAAGTTACGACGGCCGAGGTGTTAGGTTCTAATGTACCGATAAGAATTCCAGAACTAGGGACGGTACCTGGTTGTGGCACGTCATTAATCATTACACTATTTGGAATGAAAGTAGTACCAGCTGGAATAGGATCGGTTACAAGTACATTCGTGGCAGGGACAGTTCCTGTATTTTGTAAGGAGATTGTATAAGTGATTGTGTCACCTAATAAAGCAAATACTTTATCAGCGGATTTTGTAGGATTCGTTGTTGCTGTGTTGACATTTGTAGTAGTAGGGGGCGTTGGAGTAGTTACTGTTACTGGTGGTTCTCCAGGATTAGGTTGGAATGTGTAGGTGATAGTAGCTTCATTTACAATAATTCCGTTAGGTGGTATGGAAACAACGCGAACTTGGAATGTTAAAACAACTGATTGACTAGGGTTTAATGTGCCCAGAGGGATGCCAAGAGCTGGGTCAAGATTACTAGTTGGTACACTATTAATTGTAACGCTATTTGGAATGAAAGTAGTTCCTGTTGGGATGGGGTCTGTAAAAACGATGTCTGTCAGTTGTACAGTTTGTAAGTTTTGGAAGGTAACGGTGTACGTAATAATATCACCTATATCAACGTTGTTTCGATCAGCTGTTTTCGATGGATTAATAATACTATTAATGATTTCAGTATTAACTGGTGGTGTTGTCTCTGTTTCTGTAATAGGAGGTTCATTTGGATTAGGTTGAGATGTAAAGTTGACTGAACCAACATTTGTAACAACCCCGTTAGGCGGTATATTTGTAATCGTTACTTGGAATGTGATGGTTACTATTTGATTCGGTTGTATTGTAACGATAGATATTCCAATACTTGGATCAATACCTGGTTGTGAAATACCATTTACTGTAACGGAATCCACAATAAATTGTGTACCTACTGGTGGTGGATCAATGACAGATACATTTGTCATAGGAATATTTCCGATGTTTTCAAGAGTGATTGTATACGTGAGTGCATCTCCAATGTTAGCAACTGATAAATCTACTGTTTTAGTTGACTCTAACTCTGCATTTTGTACAATTGTTTCTGCAATTGGAGTAGGTGTGGTTGTTGTAATAGGCGGAAGAGTAGGATCTGGTTGAGATGTGTAAGTGACATTTGCTTCATTTGAGATAATTCCATTTGGTGGTAGAGTAGTTACTTGTACTTCTAAAGTAACAGTCACTATTTGTCTAGGGTTTAATGTGCCAATCGGGATTCCTGTTTCAGGGTTCAAATTAGGTTGTGGAATACCATTAATCGTAACGCTACCAAGGATAAATGTAGTTCCAGTAGGGATAGAATCAGTAATAATAACATTGGTTGCAGGGATGTTTCCAGTATTTTGAAGGGTTATCGTATAAGTGAGCGTATCACCAATACTTGCAAACTCACGGTCTACTGTTTTTTGCGGATTCGGGTTAGCGGTATGAACCGGTAAAGTAACAGTAGGAGTTGTTTCCGTCGTTGTAATAGGTGGTTCACTAGGATTAGGTTGAGAAATATAGGTTACAACTGCCGTATTTTCTATTTTCCCGTTAGGTGGAATAGCATTTATTTGTACTTGGAACGTAACTGTGACGGTTTCCCCAGGGTTAACAGTACCGACAGAAACGCCTGTAAGGGGGCTTACACCAGGTTGAGGGATAGTATTTACTGTAACACTATCAGTAATAAAAGTTGTACCAGGTGGCAAAGAGTCTGTAACTGTTACACCTGTAGCAGGTATAGTTCCTTGGTTTGTAAAAGTGACAGTATAAGTTACGATATCACCAATTTCTGCAAACATAAGATTTGCGGTTTTAGTAGGGCTTATGACTACAGTTTGAATAGGAGTCGTTGTTTCGGGAGTCGTTTCTGTTTTTGTGACTGGAGGTAAGTTTGGATCTGGTTGATAATTAAATGTTGCACTTCCTTGATTGCGTATTTCTCCACTAGCAGGGATGTTTACTACTCGTACTTGGAAAGTAATGGTCGCTCGTTCGGATGGTGCTAAAGTTCCAAGTAAAATTCCAGATGCTGGATTCGATCCTGGTTGAGGAATACCATTAATCGTAACACTGTCTGGAACTAATATAGTACCAGCAGGGATAGAATCCACTACTGTTATATTCGTAGCAGGGACAGTACCGGTGTTTTGAAATGAGAGCGTATAGGTAATGATATCATTTAATGCAACAAAGGAAAGATCTGCTGTTTTTTGTGGATTTAGTGTTGCAGTATTAACTGCCGTTTCTGTTTCAGGAGTTGTAATAGTTGTCGTAACAGGAGGTTCATTCGGATTTGGCTCATATGTGAATGTTATATTTGCTTGATTTCTAATGATTCCCCCGGGCGGGATGCTATTTACTACACCTTGGAACGTAACTGTAATACTTTGACCAGGATTTACAGTGCCTACTGGTATACCAATTTCGGGATTTTCTCCAAGCTGTGATGTTCCATTCACAACAACGCTACCTGGAACGAAAGAAACACCAGATGGGAGTGTATCTTTCACAATAACATTTGTAGCGGGGACGGTTCCTCTATTTTGAAATGTTACGGTAAAAGTAATCGTATCTCCTATATCAGCAATTTGTCGATTGGCAGATTTTGTAGTCGTCGGATTTGGATTGTTAATTGGGATGTTCACACTTGGTGTCGTAGTAGTTGTTGTAACGGGAGGCTCACTTGGATTCGGTTGATATTGATAAGTGAAGGATGCTTGGTTTCTAATTATCCCGTCAGGTGGTAAATTTGTAACGACAACTTGGTAGGTGATTGTTTTTGTTTCCCCCACAGAAATAGTACCAAGTTGTATTCCGAGTTCTGGATCGGAACCAGGATTCGAAACGCCATCAATCGTAACGCTATTTGGAACGAAAATAGTCCCGTTAGGTGTAGGGTCTGTAACGACTATATTTGTAGCTGGAACTGTCCCATTATTTGTAAAAGTGACCGTATAGGTAATTGTATCTCCTATATCAGCAACTTGTTTGTCTGCAGATTTTGTAGGTGCAGTAACAACAGTCCCAACTTGAGTTTCTGTTTTCGGAGTTGGGGTTGTCTTTGTAACAGGAGGTTCATTTGGATTAACAATATGATTAAATGATACAATACCCTGATTTTCTATAAGCCCATTTGGTGGCACACTTGTAACTTGGACTTGGAATGTAATTGTTTTTGCTTGATTTGGATTTAAAGTGCCGATTGATATACCGTTTTCAGGATTACTGTTAGGTTGTGAGACACCATCAATCGTAACGCTATTTGGAATAAATGTTGTACCGTTTGGAATTGGATCTGTTAGTACAATATTTGTTGAGGGAACAGTGCCGTTATTTTGTAAACTAATTGTATACGTAATAACATCACCAATATCAACTAAAGTACGATTAGCAGATTTTGTAGGGTTAACTGTAGCGGTATTAACAGAGACTGTAGTAGGTGCTGTCGGTTCAGTTGTTGTAACAGGAGGCCTTGTTGGATCTGGCTGATACGTATATGTCGTTGAAGCTTCGTTTGTAATAAGACCGTCAGCAGGTACTTGTGTAACAAGAACTTGGAATGAGAGTGTTTTCGTTTCACCAGGATTAATTGTTCCAACTGGAATTCCGAGTGCTGGATTTGAATTTGGAACGGGAGCATTATTTAAGACTACGCTATTCGGAATGAATGTTGTCCCAGCAGGAATTGTATCGTTAAAAACTACATTCGTAGCAGGGATTGTACCATCATTAGTAAATGTAATCGTATACGTAATAACATCACCGATATCAACAGCAGTTTTATCCGCCGTTTTAACAGGATTTGTAATAGCGGTATTAACAGGAGTAGTAGTAGGTGGTGTAGGGTTTGTTGTTGTAATAGGTGGTTTTGTTGGATCTGGTTCATACGTAAATGTTGTGGTTCCGATATTTCGGATTAAGCCATTCTCTGGGAGAGAGGTAACTTGAACTTGGAAAGTGACAGTGACAGTATTACCAGCTGCGATTGTTCCAATTTGTATACCACCAGAAGGATTTACGCCAGGTTGTGAAGTACCGTTAATTGTGACGCTATTCGGAATAAATGTAGTGCCACTTGGAATTGGATCAGTTACAATAACGTTCGTCGCGTCGATGTTTCCTGTATTCGGTACAGTAATTGTATACGTAATAATATCACCAATATCAGCAATTTGTGGACTAGCAGTTTTTGTTGGATTTACAATTGCAGTTCGTACAGAAGTAGTTGTTGGAGGTGGTGTTGTCGTAGTTGTCGTTGGGGGTTCAGATGGATTCGGTTGCGATGTAAATGTTATATTTGCTTCGTTAGTAATCGTTCCATTGGCCGGAAGAGAAGTGACTTGAACTTGAAAAGTGACAGTTGTAGTTTGACCAGCAGGAATCGTACCTAGCGGAATATTTGTTGGTGTTACGCCAGCTTGTGCCGCTCCATTAACTGTAACACTGTTTGGAATAAAAGTAGTGCCAGTAGGGATAGGATCGGTGATAGAAACGTTTGTTCCTGAAATATTACCGTTATTTGGAACAGTAATCGTATACGTAATGATGTCACCAATATTCACAATTTGTTGGTTTGCATTTTTAGTCGGATTAATAATAGTAGCATTAATTTGTGTTTCAACTATATTACTTGTAGAGTTTCTGTTAATTGGTGGTTGGTTTGGTGGATTATATTGAAAGCTTGAAGTTGCACTATTTGGAATAGGGTTTGGTGTAGGGAGAGTATTAACTTGAACTTGAAACGTAATTGTAGCATTCCCGTTTGCAGCAATCGTTCCTACATTTATTCCAGTAGCAGGATTATCTGTAGTAGAAGTACCATTAACTGTAACGCTACCCGGTACGAACGATGTGCCGGCAGGAGGCGTGTCTGTAATGATAACATTATTAGCAGCTAATGGAGCCTCATTTGTAGCAGTAATTGTATACGTAATCGTATCACCGATCGTAGCAATTGTTTTATCTACTGCTTTTGTTAATGCGACATTAGCTGTGAAAATATCTGTATTAACTATATTGCTTGTTGTTGTACGTGTGATAGTGGGTGCGTTAGGTGCAGGTTGAAATTCGTATCCAAATGATGCTACGTTACTGGCGACAGGTGGGGTAGGAATACTTGTTACATCTACTTGAAAAGTAATTGTAACAGAGCCACCAGCAGGAATATTATTAATAGGAATTCCAGTTGAAGGATTGCCGGCTGTTGGAGTACCATTAACAGTTACACTGTTTGGAACGAAAGTGGTGCCAGCAGGTATAGGGTCTGTAAATGTAACGTTTTGGGCAGGGAGTGTTCCGGTATTTTGGACAACGATTGTATAAGTTAAACGACTTCCTATTGTTGCTATTGCCATTAGATTCGTCCTTTCTGTATAAATTTCAATCCGGTCAAGGAATAGAATATTTACAAACAGTATTATTTTAATCATCCAGAAACAATACTATGTGAAAATATTAGTATAAAATAAATTCGTCATTGCATCCTATTCAAATTTATATGGATAGGAATAGGCAAAGGCTTTTTTTTTGCCTAAATTATTCTTTGCGTTACGTATACAAATGTAACTTTTTTTCCTTGTTCGCATTAAATGAAATAGCGAATAAATATTTATTTTATATGGAAGGGAAGTGGAATTATTGGCTTTTGTACAAACATATACGAAAACGGACTCTTTATTTATGGCACACACAGGGAATACAGTTGGTATGCGTGGTATTACAACAGCGACGGCTTATCAGTACAATGCATTAATAACAAGAGATACAAGTTTAAGTTTTGCAGGAGTTCCTTCTTCGGCAGATCCATTAACTTTTGCAGGAACGACAAATGATTGGACATTAAATGGTTCTTGGGCAAGGCTTAATCCTTCATTAACAGATGTACCAGCAACAGCAACTGTAGACTTTGCAATGCTAGTATGGCAAGGAACATTGAGTGCAACTGTGACAGAGACAGTGGTAAATAATAATATGCCTACTCTTCAAACGCCAGATGGAGTTATCCATACAATTACAAGTGTTCCAACATGGGGAGAGACTAGATCGAGCGGCACATTTCAAGGTACCATTTATACACGTGCTGCAAATGTAACAAGTATTTTACAGGGACTTTCGAACCGAGCAACAGGAGATTATTTTGTAGAGAGAATACCAACGGCAAATCCACCAGCGCAAGGGACAGGAGTAGGATGGGCATTAGTTGTTGTGTATCGTGATAATTTATATCCTGTCAGGAATGTTAGTTTATATACTGGTTTACTTATTTCTACATTGGGTGAGACAGCGACGATTTCAAATTTCATCACTCCAGCTGTATCGCCGGTTACTGCTCGTGTATTTACAATGGCAATTAATGGTGATACAGATGCGACAGGTGATAGATTTAACTTAAATGGTACTGGACTTTCAGGACCTAATAATTTAATAAACAACTTTTTTGCTTCACAGGTAAATAATTATTTAGGAAATTTAGATACAGTTGGAAGTTTTGGGGATAGAAATATGCCAATTGGTACTTCTGCGACTAACCGTCGTGCGGAATTTGATGTGACAAATGTACCTGCAAATGGCGTATTAACAGCTGCATCCACTTCTACTACGGTTAATATCCCAAATACATTCGATTATATTTACGCTGGTGCTGTTGGTTTGCAAATAGATTTAGCAGAGGCACGTTTAACAGCTACAAAATCAGTAACTGTAAGTTGAAATAATAGGAAAAGTTAATAAAAATTTTTATCCTAATAGGAGTGAGTTCTAT
This sequence comes from Bacillus sp. JH7, assembly GCF_001563515.1. Lineage (NCBI taxonomy): Bacteria > Bacillati > Bacillota > Bacilli > Caryophanales > Bacillaceae > Bacillus > Bacillus sp. JH7. Next base: position 1,152,438 of record NZ_LPUS01000001.1, read on the forward strand.
TGGCTTTTGTTCAAGCTTACGGTAAAAATGATAACTTATTTATGATGCACACAGGCAATACGATAGGAATGCGTGGTACTGCAAATACAAATTTTGCTTACAATGCACTTATTACATTAAATACTGACTTAACTTTTGGAGGAGTACCCTCATCAACTGATCCAAATACATTTGGAGGTACGACAAATGATTGGACATTAGATGGATCATGGGCTGAATTAAATCCGTCAACTACTATTGTTCCAGCTACGGCGGTTGTGGATTTTGCATTACTTGTTTGGTCAGGTGGATTGGATACGGCTGTTACAACTGCTGTTGTTGATGCGAATCCTCCAAATCTAGTTACGCCTGATGGAACGAGTACACAAGTGACAATTAATTCGGCATGGTCATCAGAAGGGACGAATTTACCTTTTATAGCCAATGTATATAACAGAGCGGCAGACGTTACATCTTTACTACAAGGGTTACCTAATCGAGCAGCAGGTAGATATAGCGTAACAAGATTACCTACGCGTCAGCCAGTTGGTTATGGTGCAGGATGGTCGTTGATTGTTGTATATCGTGATTCCTCATACCCGATGAGAAATGTGAGTTTATTCCCAGGTTTTTTATTATCAGGTACACCACAAATACTTTCTGGATTTTTCACACCGGCTACAGGGACGGTGACAGCAAGAGCTTTTGTAATGGCGGTGAATGGTGATCCAAATTTTACAGGTGATAACTTTCAATTGAACTCTGTGACATTAACGGGACCGAATAATCCATCGGGGAACTTTTTTAGAGGGCAAGTGAATGATATTAACGGGAATTTAAATACAATTGGTAGTTTTGCAGATCGGAATTTTTCGGGGACAACTACAAATGCAAATGCGAGAGCTGAATTTGATATTACAAATGTAAATGCAACAGGATCAATTGCACCAAATACGACATCTACACAAGTCAACATTACAGGTACAGGCGATACGATTTATACGAGTGCGGTCGGTTTGCAAATAGATTTAGCAGAAGCTAGATTAACAGCCGTAAAATCTGTAACTGTAAGTTAAAAAAGATTGCTATAAGTTAGCAATCTTTTTTTCATGAGGGGTATTTTGTTAGTAAAGATTGATAGTTAGAATAATCAATCTTTTTTTCTTGTAGTTTTTTTATTAAAAATTTATGATCACGCTTTGGTGTGGCAATGATATATCCCTTAATAATTAAGTCTTGTGTAATTTGAGAGGCATTCTCTTGTAATGCAAGTTCCCCGATTTTTCCAGCAATCTTTGATTTTGCAACATCACGAAATAGTTCTGGAACAGGACTTACAAGCTCTTCTAACAATTGTTTTTGTTCATCAGCCCATAAATGTCTCGTTTTATTTATGTAGTGTTCTTCCCAATCCAAAATGGACATGCCGTCTTCTTTTGGTAATCGTTTCAGGAATTTTCTGAACATAAAGTATCCACCGATAGACATAAGCCCTAACAAAATAACCGTCCATAATACAATGAACCAACTGAACCATCCTTCGAGCAAGCATATCCCCCCTTAATGATAGCGGTTTTCTTTTATTCATATTATATACAGTGAGATTCATAGAAAGCAAGAACGCTTGGTCATTTTGACCAAGCGTTATAGTTTAAACGAAGTATAGTTGTTCAACACATAAATTATTATTATCGTCTTCAACATACTCAATAATAAGTGTGCCAACTTTACGATCTTTATCTTCAGTTGTGAAAATAGAGTAAGAAGTAAAACGTGTTTTTGATAGGCCGCTTATATGTGTAGGTAAAGAAATGTAGTCGTTATCGCGGAAGAATTCCATCAGTTCAATATCCTCAAATTCTTTTCGGTCAACTTGTTTGTGTGTATAGCGGCGTTGAAGTTGTTTTAAAGATTCATTCCAAGAAATTGCTTTTGTGTCGTATACCATTGTTCTATCTCCTTACTGTATGTAATTATTAAGAACATACGTTCTAATCTAGTATACTCTTTTTATTAGAAAAGAGAAAGCAAAAAATAATGTAAGCTTGGATTTCCAAGCTTACATTATTGATGCGTCCGTCATAATCTCTATTTTTCATTATAAGTTAGATATGAATAAGAAACAAGATGATATATATAATGTTGAGAGTTTTCAAGATTCTGTATATTATAGGTGTACTAAAGTGTAAGGGAATGAGAGGTGTGGCATACGTAATTTCACTGCAAGGGCCGATGGCTAGCGGAAAAACAACATTAGCAAAAAGGTTAGAAAAGAGAGGGTTTCGAGTTATATATGAAAATCCATATCCAATTGTAGAGAAGCGAAAAAAATTGAATTTAGATATGAATTCAAAAGTAGGGTTTATTATGAATCAAAAAATGTTTATGGAAGCAAAAATAAAGGAGTTTCAAAATGTGAAAGATTCAGTCGTAATTTTTGATCGCGGACCAGAAGACATTGAGTTTTTTACACTCTTTTATCCAACGATTATAGGAGAAGAGTGGGATATAGAAACTGAATTGAAAGATGAATTATATAAATTAAGAGCATGCCGTTCGGATGTGATTTTTTACTTAGATGTTACGAAAAAGAATGTATATGATAGAAAAAATAATGATAGAACAAGAAACAGAAGTACGTTTGCGGAGCAATTTAAATTAGTAGAAACTGAAAAAGACTGGTATAAACAATTTCCTGTAACTTATGTGGACACGAATAGATTAACAGTGGACGATTTAGAGGTATATTTTATGGACTGGTTAAAGGAGAGAGAGCTATGAAAAAAATACTTTTATTTGTATACCCAACATTTGCAGAGTTTGAAATAACAGTAGCAACGGCATTGCTGAAAAATAAATATGAAATCATTACAGCGGGCTTAACTAAAGAATTGGTTATAAGTGAAACTGGATTGCAAGTGCAGCCGCATATAGAAGTAAGTGAAGTACGTGTAGATGAGTATGAGGGGATACTTATTCCAGGTGGAGAAGAAGGACAGTTGGAAGATGCAAAACCTCTTTTTTCAATCATTCGTCAATTTCATGAACAAGAAAAATTAGTGGCGGCAATTTGTGCTGGACCGTATGCACTAGCAAAAGCAGGGTTATTTAAAGGGATTTCTTATACTGCGACTATAGATTATCAAAAATTTGATTGTTTTCCAGTAGAAAATTTCGTGTATGAAGAAGTTGTGAAACACTCAAATATCATTACAGCACAAGGGCATGCATTTGTACCATTTGGAATAGTAATTGCCTCTTATTTTGGAGTGGCAGACGAACATAATACAGATTTTTATTGTGGTAAAGGCAATGTAGTAATGGAGAAACTTTTACGAGAAAACGTGTAGAAGCTAGCAAATGCTAGCTTTTTTCTTTTTGACATCGATAAATGGCTAACGTTTTTGGGTCACGCCATATACCGTTATGAAGTGACAATTCATTTTCTACTTCTTCTTTTAGCCATACCTTCATTTCCGCGTGAAGGTATGTATTATCAGGTATATTTAGCGACGGAAACATGCTAGAAATATAGTTTACAATCGGAGTAGCATGATGAAAAACGAGAGCATTATGAATAACTGTTTCTTCAACAGTTGGAAAAATAGATTGTAATATCTCTTTACCGTTTTCTAAACAAAATGGAGTGACTGATGATGTTGTTTTCGGTAAATCAAATGCGTCTAACATACGGTTACACATTTCAACTATACGAGGTAGTGTAACGCTAGAATTTGTTGTAGCTAAAAGTGTTCCGCCAGGACGAATTACTTTATGGAATCCTTGAATCGTTTTTTCAACATCTTTCACATGGTATAACATATGTCTTGCAATTATTAGGTCATAACAATTTGTTTCGAAAGGAAGTTTACTAGCATCCCCTCGTTTCCATTCTATTAAGTTATTTGTTTTAGCAGCTTCAGCAAGCATAGCTTCGGATTGATCAAACCCGGTTAATGGGCCTTTATGACCATTTGTTTGTAAAAGGGAAAGGAATTTTCCACTAGCGCACCCAACCTCTAATATGTTTTCTTCCCCTTGAAGTTGTAAATGTTCAATGACGATCTTATCTAAATCTACGTGTTTTTCTTCGTAATGTGTATGTGTGTCGATGCGTGTTTGTAAATGGTTGCTAACGTTATACTGACGTTTTACATCATTCATTTTGTCACATTCCACCTTTGTGCAAAATTGTTGGATTGCATGTGTTAATACATCTGTTTTCTTTAAACCTTCGTAATGGAGTGCTGATTCAAACCTTTTAAGTAATTTCTCTTCAATTCGAAAATGAATATCTTTTCGTTTTGTCACTGAAATTTCGCCCCTTTGCATCTGTTAATGAGACTATAGCATGCTTGGAAAAATTGTGTAAATAATTTGTGTACACAAATGGAGGGGATGAAAAAATTGTTTGAATGTGAGTTTAAACTATTGACGATTTAAACGTTTTCATATATTCTTAAATTAAGTAATATTCAAATAATTCAAAAGAAATGAGAGAGTCACATGCTTCTTCAAGGAACACATCGAATTGGTCGTATGGCCATGCTGTTGGCACTTGCGGATGAGAATGAAAGTCCTGTATTATCCATTCCAAAAGGTTGGAAGTATTGTACGGGGAAAGTGGGTTCGATGAATTCGCAAAAGGTTGTCGCAGCAATGGAAACAGCGGCTAAAAGCAACCAAGTTATTGAAACAGACGTTTACAGAGAAACACATGCACTTTATCATGCAATTATGGAAGCTTTGTACGGAGTGACGAGAGGTCAAATTCAGTTAGCAGACGTTCTTCGTACAGTAGGACTTCGTTTTGCGATTGTGCGCGGTACACCATACGACGGAAAAAAAGAAGGCGAATGGGTTGCTGTTGCATTATATGGAACGATTGGTGCACCTGTAAAAGGATCTGAGCATGAGGCGATTGGTTTAGGAATTAATCACATATGATTTGCCCATAGTCTATTAGTTAGAAGGGGGCCTTACTTTTTTAGGACAGAAGTCTGTCTTAAAAAGATAAGGTCCCCTTTTGCCTTTTTAAGGAGGAAAAATGATGATTACGTTAACAGGACATACATTGACAGTTGAAGAAATGAAGAGGTTATTACTGGAAGGAGAAGGTGTAACAGCTTGTCCAACTAGTATGCAAAAGGTAGCGGAGTGCCGCGAAGTAGTTGAGAAAATTGTAGAGGACGGAAAAGTCGTTTACGGAATTACAACTGGATTTGGAAAGTTTAGTGATGTGCTTATCCAAAAAGATGATGTAAAGGCACTTCAACATAATTTAATTCAGTCACATGCATGTGGGATTGGTGATCCATTCCCGGAAGAAGTATCGCGTGGAATGTTAATTTTACGAGCGAACACGATGCTTAAAGGAGTATCTGGTGTTAGGCCGCTTGTTGTAAATATGCTTCTTGAGTTTGTAAACCGTAAAATTCATCCAGTCGTTCCGCAACAAGGTTCACTTGGTGCAAGTGGCGATTTAGCACCTTTATCTCATCTTGCGCTCGTATTATTAGGCGAAGGTGAAGTGTTCTATAAGGGGAAACGCGTTCATGCAATGGTTGCTCTTACAGAAGAAGGGCTTGAGCCAATTGAACTTGAAGCAAAAGAAGGTCTTGCGTTAATTAATGGTACGCAGGCGATGACAGCACAAGGAGTTCTTTCTTATATAGAAGCAGAAGCAACGGCGTATCAAGCTGAACTAATTGCTTCGATGACAATTGAAGGGTTACAAGGCATTATTGATGCATTTGATGAAAATGTTCATAAAGCACGTGGTTATAAAGAGCAAGTGGAAGTAGCGAGCAGAATTCGTGACATTCTTCATGATAGTAAATTAACAACAAAACAAGGAGAACTACGTGTACAGGATGCCTATTCACTTCGCTGTATCCCGCAAGTACACGGTGCTTCTTGGCAAGTTTTAAATTATGTGAAAGAAAAATTAGAAATTGAAATGAATGCAGCAACAGATAATCCGCTTATCTTTGATGGTGGGGAAAAAGTAATTTCGGGCGGGAATTTCCATGGTCAACCGATTGCGTTTGCGATGGACTTCTTAAAAGTAGGAATGGCAGAACTTGCAAATATTTCGGAGCGCCGTATTGAGCGTTTAGTGAATCCGCAATTAAATGATTTACCACCATTTTTAAGTCCAGAACCAGGACTTCAGTCTGGTGCAATGATTATGCAATATGCTGCAGCGTCACTAGTTTCTGAAAATAAAACGTTGGCACATCCGGCGAGTGTAGATTCAATTCCGTCTTCTGCTAACCAAGAAGATCATGTAAGTATGGGAACAATTGCTTCACGCCATGCACATCAGATTATTCAAAATGCAAGACGTGTTCTTTCTATTGAGATGATTTGTGCGATGCAAGCAGCAGAATATCGCGGAATTGAAAACATGAGTACAGTGACGAAGAGCTTCTACCATCAAGGTCGTCAGCAGGTGCCATCTATTAAAAATGACCGTATATTCTCAACAGATATTGAAAATATTGCGCATTGGTTAAAAACGAATTATTCGATAAAAGAAAGATTAGATGTAAACGCAGCACTATAAAATGAGAAAAGGGAGAGATTGAAATGGAAAAAGTACAACAAACAATTCGCGCGCCAAGAGGTACAGAGTTACAAACGAAAGGGTGGGTGCAAGAAGCTGCACTTCGTATGTTAATGAACAATTTAGATCCTGAAGTTGCTGAAAAACCAGAAGAATTAGTTGTATATGGCGGAATTGGCCGTGCAGCTCGTAACTGGGAAAGTTATCAGGCGATTGTAGATTCATTAAAAACGTTAGAAAGCGATGAAACGTTACTTGTTCAATCAGGAAAGCCAGTTGCCATTTTTAAATCACATGAAGATGCACCTCGCGTTCTGTTAGCGAACTCAAACTTAGTACCGAAATGGGCAAACTGGGATCACTTCCGAGAACTAGAGAAAAAAGGTCTTATGATGTACGGACAAATGACAGCTGGTAGCTGGATTTACATTGGAACGCAAGGGATTCTACAAGGAACATATGAAACATTTGGTGAAGCAGCTCGTCAACATTTCGATGGTTCATTAAAAGGTACATTAACACTTACTGCTGGTTTAGGTGGTATGGGTGGTGCACAACCTCTTGCTGTAACGATGAACGGCGGTGTTGTCATTGCTATTGATGTTGATAAGCGCAGCATCGATCGTCGTATTGAAAAGAGATACTGTGATATGTATACAGAATCATTAGAAGAAGCGTTAACGGTTGCGAACGAGTATAAAGAGAAGAAAGAACCGATTTCTATTGGTTTATTAGGAAATGCGGCAGAAATTTTACCAGAACTAGTGAAGCGCAATATTACACCAGACTTAGTTACAGATCAAACATCTGCTCATGATCCATTAAACGGTTATATTCCAGTAGGCTACACATTAGAAGAAGCAGCGAAACTTCGTGAAGAAGATCCAGAACGCTACGTACAATTATCAAAAGAAAGTATGACAAAACATGTGGAAGCAATGCTTGCTATGCAAGAAAAAGGCGCAATTACATTTGATTACGGAAATAACATTCGCCAAGTTGCTTTCGATGAAGGTTTGAAAAATGCATTCGATTTCCCAGGATTCGTTCCAGCATTTATCCGTCCATTATTCTGCGAAGGAAAAGGACCATTCCGCTGGGTAGCACTTTCTGGTGATCCAGAAGATATTTATAAAACAGACGAAGTAATTTTACGTGAGTTCGCTGATAATGAACATTTATGTAACTGGATTCGTATGGCACGTCAACAAGTTGAATTCCAAGGGCTTCCATCACGTATTTGTTGGCTTGGTTACGGTGAGCGTGCGAAATTTGGTCGCATCATTAATGAAATGGTTGCAAATGGTGAATTATCAGCACCAATCGTTATCGGTCGTGACCATTTAGATTGTGGATCAGTAGCATCTCCAAACCGTGAAACAGAAGCGATGAAAGATGGTAGTGATGCAGTAGCTGACTGGCCAATTTTAAATGCATTAATTAATAGTGTAAACGGTGCAAGCTGGGTATCTGTTCACCACGGTGGTGGCGTTGGTATGGGTTATTCACTTCATGCGGGAATGGTTATCGTTGCAGATGGAACAGAAGCAGCAGCAAAACGAATTGAGCGCGTATTAACTTCTGACCCTGGTATGGGTGTTGTTCGTCACGTGGATGCAGGGTATGACTTAGCTGTGGAAACTGCGAAAGAAAAAGGCGTTAACATTCCGATGATGAAATAAGGAGGAGAAAACATGCTGGACACTTTACTAATAAATATCGGTCAATTACTAACAATGGATCAAGAAGATGGCTTGTTAAGACGGGAAGCGATGAACACGCTTCCTGTTATCGAAAACGGTGCGGTTGGAATTGAAAATGGTGTAATTACTTTCGTTGGAACAGCGGAAGAAGCGAAAGGATTACAAGCGAGAGAAGTTATTGATTGCGGCGGGAAAATGGTTTCTCCTGGTCTTGTTGACCCGCATACTCATCTTGTATTTGGTGGATCTCGTGAAAATGAAATCGCACTAAAACTACAAGGAGTTCCGTACTTAGAAATTTTAGAACAAGGCGGAGGCATACTTTCAACTGTAAATGCAACGAAACAGGCGTCGAAAGAAGAACTTGTTCAAAAAGCGAAATTCCATTTAGACCGTATGCTATCTTTCGGAGTTACTACTGTAGAAGCGAAGAGTGGTTACGGATTAGATGATGAGACGGAATGGAAACAATTAGAGGCAACAGCACAATTACAAAAAGAGCATCCGATCGATTTAGTTTCAACATTTTTAGGTGCTCATGCAGTTCCGAAAGAGTATAAAGGTAGATCGAAAGAATTTTTACAATGGATGTTAGACCTACTACCAGAAATGAAAGAGAAGCAATTAGCGGAGTTCGTTGATATTTTCTGTGAAACAGGTGTGTTCTCTGTAGAAGAATCAAAAGAATTTTTATTAAAAGCGAAAGAGCTTGGCTTTGATGTGAAAATTCATGCAGATGAAATCGACCCTCTTGGTGGTGCGGAAGCAGCGGCAGAAATCGGTGCAGCATCAGCGGACCATTTAGTTGGTGCTTCTGATAAAGGAATTGAAATGCTTGCAAATTCTAATACAGTAGCAACTTTATTACCAGGAACAACTTTCTATTTAAATAAAGAAAGCTTTGCTCGTGGTCGTAAAATGATTGATGAAGGTGTTGCAGTTGCGTTGGCTACAGACTTTAACCCAGGTAGCTGTCCAACTGAAAATATTCAGCTTATTATGAGCATTGCGATGCTAAAACTGAAAATGACACCAGAAGAAGTTTGGAATGCCGTAACAGTTAACTCATCATATGCCATTAACCGCGGTGATGTAGCTGGGAAAATTAGAGTTGGTCGTAAGGCAGATTTAGTTTTATGGGATGCTTACAATTATGCTTACGTACCGTATCATTACGGCGTAAGTCATGTGAATACAGTATGGAAGAATGGTAATATTGCATATACAAGAGGTGAACAATCGTGGAGCACGGCCACTATTTAAAGAAAAATGCAAAGTTTATTGATCGTGAAGTGACAAAGTGGAGTGAGATGATTAAAGATTGGGAGGAAGGCGTAGAAATATTCGGTGCTGCCTTAATTGGAGCACCCCTTTCTAAACCATCTATTAGTCATTCAGGAGCAAGTTTTGCTCCAAAGACAATTCGTGCGATGTTAGATGCATATAGCACATATGCAATTACAGAAGAACACGATATGAAAGAAAGTGTCTTATATGATTGCGGCGATATTACGATGCATGTGACGGATATAAAAGAAAGTCATAAACGAATTGCGAAAACAGTTGGGCATGTAACGAAAGTAAACCCGAACATGATACCAATCGTTCTTGGCGGTGACCACTCGATTAGTTTTCCGAGTATAACAGGTTTTGCAAACAGTAAAGGAAAGGTCGGAATTATTCAATTTGATGCTCATCATGATTTACGTAATTTAGATGATGGAGGCCCATCAAATGGTACACCATTCCGTAGTTTACTAGAAAATGATGTCATTGCAGGGAAACAACTTGTTCAAATTGGAATTCGTAATTTTTCTAATGCACGTGCGTACCATGAATATGCAATAGAGCATGGTGTAACAGTGTATACAATGAAAGACGTACGAGAGCGAGAAATAAAAGATATTATCACGGAAAGTATTGAAATATTAAGAAATCAAGGTGTGACTTCTATTTATATTTCTCTTGATATGGATGTGCTAGACCAAGCGTTTGCACCAGGTTGTCCAGCAATTGGGCCTGGTGGGATGGATAGTACGACTTTACTAGATGCGATTGAATTCCTTGGTAAAGAACTGCTCGTTCAAGGGATGGATATAGTAGAGATTGATCCAACTCTTGATTTCAGAGATATGACGAGTAGAGTAGCAGCGCAAGTGATTATGAGTTTTCTTTTAGCGAGGGAAACGGTTAGTAAGCAGGTTAGTATATAGACGGAAAAGTAGATATTTATGCTTTATCAAAAACACATCACTACTGAAATGTAGTGATGTGTTTTTGTGTTAAAGGAGAATGAATGTATGTGGAACCGTTAATGGAATTGCGATTTTTATAGTGTATTGTGTAAATTTAATTTCTTGCTTCTTAAGTATTGACGCGTAAAATAATTTTATGATAAAATAAAAATTTTGCTAAAAAACTAAAAGTGTGTTAAGCTTGAGAAGGTTACCATATATGGAGGTGGATTATTTGTTTCAAATTGGCGATAACATTGTTTATCCAATGCAGGGAGCAGGTATAATTAAAGCCATAGAAGAGAAGGAAATCTCAGGAGAAAAACAACAGTATTATGTTATAAAAATGTCGGCTAGTAATATGGAACTAATGATTCCAGCAGGGAGAATATTGAATTCGAATATACGACCAGTTACGGATATAACCGCATTAGCACACATAATGGATATTTTTCAACATGGGGAATCAGATAGATTACTTACGTGGAAACAAAGGTATAAATTGAACACTGATAAAATAAAGACGGGTAAAATGCAAGAAGGTGCTGAAGTTGTACGTGATTTAATGCGTATACAGAAAGAAAAAGCACTTAATGCAAGCGAAAAGAAGATGTTAGATAACGCATATGAATTTTTGATTAGTGAACTGGGATTAATTGAAGGTATCACAGAAAATCAGATAAAAAGCTTTTGTTAAGGTTCATTACAAATAATGTATTATATCCCAAAAAAGATCTTGAATTTTTTGGGAACATAATTATAGAAAATTTATCATTTCAAAGACATTCAACTCTTTCAAACCACTTTTAGAGCATTACCTCTATTGTTATTACTACAATCAAATCCATTTTTATTTTTTAATTTCATTTATGAATGTTCGAAGTTTAATTGAATACTTCGATAAAATAGTTACTTGATTTTTGCAATCCTGATTCACACTGGCACGGACGAGGAGCCGTAAGGATGAAAGAGAGGTAGGGCTTTCATTGTTTTAGGTATATAAGTTATTATTTTTAGAAGAATACCGAACCATTTTCACTTCTATTGATAAGGTGTTTTTTATTAAAGAGATAAACGAATTGACAGCCATATATGGTCAACAAAAAAGGTTTCCTCCTAAGGAAACCTTTTTAATATTATTTATAGCATTTTGTTTTTTGGATATTCGAATTTTTTATTGTAAAGTCGTAAAAATTGACGTTACTATCTAAAAGTAAGTATGATGCGATTATAGTAAGATTTTTTAGGGGGAAGAAAAATGACAAGTTCAAGTAATAAAGCAGCGAGTATTTATGAAGGAACAAATGTAAATGCTGGGGGATTTTTTGAAAACGTTGAAGAAACAAAGTTGTTTGATCCAATTCAAGTTGGAACTTGGTCTCTTCGTAATCGTATAGCGATGGCACCGATGACAAGATGCTTTGCAGATAATGAGACTGGAGCAGTTGGTGCTGATGTAGTGGAGTACTACAGAAAACGTGCTGCGGATGGAATTGGACTAATTATTACAGAAGGAATTGTCATTAGTCCGAGAGCAAAAGGAAACCCAGGAGTACCAGGTATTTATACACAAGAACAAATCGATTCTTGGAAACCTGTTACAGAGGCAGTACATAAAGAAGGCGGGACGATTATTGCTCAAATATGGCATGTTGGGCGTATGAGTCATCATGAAATAATTGGTGGTCAAATGCCACAAGCACCGTCGGCTATCGCTGCAGAGGGGAATGTTCCACGCTTTCGTAAACCGTTTGATACGCCAGAAGCAATGACGTTAGAAGAAATACAAGAAGTGATCGGTCAATACGCACAAGCTGCGAAAAATGCGATCGAAGCTGGATTTGATGGAGTAGAAATTCACGGTGCACACGGATATTTAATCGATCAATTTACGTATGAGTTTGCGAATAAGCGAACAGATAAATATGGCGGTGATTTAAAACAAAGGTTAACGTTTATGAAAGAAGTAACGGCGGCTGTAATAGAAGCTGTTGGAGCTAATAAAACACTTCTTCGTTTCTCTGCTTTCAAAGGTGATAATCCTACTTATATGTGGGAAAACCCTGAGTTTGCAATTGAAACGTTCATAAATATGTTTAAAGAGGTTGGGCTAACGATGATCCATCCTTCAACGATGAATTATACGCAAGAGATTGCTGATGGAAAGAATTTTCATCAACTAGTAAGAAAATATTGGGATGGTACGATTGTTGGGGTTGGTAATTTAAATCCGAAAGAGGCCGAAGAAGCGTTGCAAGAAGGAACGATTGATGTAGCGGCATTCGGAAGACCGTTAATTGCTAATCCAGACTTTGTTCATCGAATTAAACACGCTGAAAGTTTAGTTGAATATGACGCGAAAGAGCATCTTGCTACGTTAGTATGAATAAAGATAAAAGGAGAGCACGTCGAGTGTTCTCCTTTTATTATGGAACTTCATAGGGGGAAGCGGGATGAGTGAAACGCTACTCGTTATTATTAGTATATTACTATTTTTAATGTTGCTTTTAATCGTCTTTTTTATCATTACATTTTTTATAAAAAAACGAACACACCATTCTATTTTAAAATTACATCCGTACTTAGGAAGAATGCGCTACTTACTGGAAAAGATAGGGCCTGAATTTCGACAATATTGGTTTGATCATGATACGGATGGAAAGCCTTTCTCACGTTATGATTTTCAAAGTGTTATGTTTTTAGCGAAATATCGCTCTGAAATACTTGGTTTTGGATCAAAACGAGATTTTGAAGCTTCTGGATATTATATTGCTAATACATTATTTCCGATATTAACTGAGGAATTAAGTGTGAATCTCACGCAAGAGCGGGAAGGTAAAAAGTACGTGATTCATAAAGAAGGGTTATTTTCAAGAAGAGAAAAATTGACAGCGGATACAACGAATCTTTGGCTGTACGAAGAAGATGATGCAATTATAGTCGGTGAGAACCGTAAATATCCGTGGAAGCTACATGGCATGTTTGGTGCATCTGCGACTTCTTACGGTGCGATTGGAGAAAATTATATTTTAGCGAGTGGTTTTGGAGCAAAAATGGCAGGCGGATCGTGGATTAATACGGGTGAAGGTGGCGTTATTCCAGAACATTTACATACAGGAGCGAATATCGTTGCGCAAATTGGTCCAGGGTTATTTGGATACCGTGATGAAGACGGTAATTTTTCAATGGGAAAATTCATGGAGAAAGCGAAAGAAAGTAATATTAGAGCATTCGAATTGAAATTTGGGCAAGGTGCTAAAATACGTGGTGGTCATTTAGAGGGACAAAAAGTAAATGAGAAAATTGCTTTTGTTCGCAACGTCCGAAAGGGAGAGACGATTAATTCACCGAATCGATTTTCATTTTTAAAGAATGCAGCGGATACACTTTGTTTTATTCAACAGTTGCAAGAAAACAGCGGTAAACCAGTTGGAATGAAAATTGTAATTGGTCAGCAGGAGCCTTTGGAAGATTTAATAAAAACAATGAAAGAACTAAACATTTACCCAGATTTTATTACAATCGACGGTTCAGAAGGCGGGTCAGGGGCAACGTATAAATCGATGGCAGATTGTATGGGACTGCCGCTTATTCCAGCATTACTTACATTTATTGATACAGCAAACCATTATGGTGTCCGTAACAAGTTTAAAGTATTTGCATCGGGTAAATTAATCACACCAGATAAAGTGGCGATTGCTTTAGCGATTGGGGCGGATGCTGTAAGTTCAGCCCGCGGATTTATGATGGCAAGCGGCTGTATTATGGCCCTTCAATGTAATTCTGGCCAATGTCCATCTGGTGTAGCCACGACGAATCCGCATTATCAAAAAGCGTTAGATCCGTATGAGAAGAAGTGGCGAGTCATGAATTATATTATTAGTATGAGATATAGTTTATTTTCATTAGCGGCAGCGGCGGGAGTGAAGAGCCCGCGCCATTTAACTAGAGAGCATATTGTGTTTAAAGACGAGGTGGGGAGAGTAGTTCCACTTTCGGAATTGTTTCCTATAGTAAATCAAACCTAAAAGTATATTTGATATGTAAGATTTTTTAGAGGAATAATCATATTTTTGGAAAAATTAGGAGTATAATAGGGAAGTATTTTTGAAAATGACTATTTTTAGGGAGAGATTCACTTGCAGCAAGGTTCGTACAGTATTACAATTTTTTTACTCGTCATAGGGCTCGTTATATTTAGACGCATGCGCTCTATGAATCGACCAATTAATAATAAAGGAAGACGACTACTATTGCCATTATTCTTTTTATTACCAGGTTTTTCTTTATACGCAGCACCGATACAACTTGCTGGTTGGCAAATTGGTATAGCTGCTGGGATCGGACTGTTATTATCAATTCCACTTATTATTTTAAGTGGGTATGAAGTCAGAGAAGATGGTCAAATTTATGCAAAAAAAAGTATCGCTTTTATTGCTACATTTTTAGTTATCGTTCTTTTACGTGCTTATTTTAGAAGACATTTACAAGGTCTAGATCCAAAGTCAATCGGCATTCTTTTCTACACTCTTGCGGTTTGTTATATAGTACCTTGGCGTATTGGATGCTATATGAAATTTCGTAAAGTATATGTAGAGAAAGCGAAATTTGAGACATCAATAAGCTAAAAGTCATACATTTGTATGGCTTTTAGTTTTTAAAATTTATCGGGTAATGGAATGAAAATAAGGTGTGAAAAAACCCTCTTTAATTTTCTGAATATTATTACTTTAATTTCTTGAAAAATCATTGTAATCCACTGGGATAAAGGCGTTTATAAAGGTTTTCACATGTAATGAAAAGTGCTCGTTCACTTGAAAGAACAAAAAATGTTTGTTAAGGTAGGGAACCATAAGTGAAAACAAGAAAAATGAAAGTAAGGATTTATTGACAATAAAAAATAAGTAACTTATAATAAATCTTGAGTTCGAGATAAATAATGTTCATAATGAAAATTTATTATGGTTATAAATCGAACAAATATTTTTTGTGAATTATCTTGAATTCGAGATAATCCAATAGGTTAGACGCCGATACGTAATTTTGTGATTAATATCTCGAATTCGAGATAAAATTATAATGACGGATTTTACTTTGTAGCATGGACAAAATGAATAATGAATTTAAATGTAAAAGAATTTTTATAATGAAATAAAAAAGGAGTGGAAGAAATGGAAAAGAAAACAATGGGAATCCATCATATTACAGCGATTGTAGGGCATCCACAAGAAAATGTAGACTTTTATGCTGGTGTATTGGGGTTACGTTTAGTGAAACAAACAGTGAATTTTGATGATCCAGGTACGTACCATCTTTATTTTGGAAATGAAGGAGGAAAGCCTGGAACAATTATTACGTTTTTCCCATGGGCAGGTGCTCGTCAAGGTATTATTGGAGATGGTCAAGTAGGAATTACGTCTTACGTTGTACCAAAAGGTGCAATGGAGTTTTGGGAAAATAGATTAGAAAAATTCGATGTTTCGTATACAAAAATGACTCGTTTTGGAGAGCAGTATTTAGAATTTGATGATCCGCATGGTTTGCATATAGAATTAGTTGAAAGAGAAAAAGGCGAATTAAATAATTGGAGTTTTGGAGAAGTTACACCAGAAGTAGCAATTAAAGGGTTTGGAGGTGCTGTTCTTTTATCTACACAGCCTCAAAAAACAGCTGAATTGTTAGAACATATTATGGGTCTTGAGAAAATTGGAGAAGAGGGTGAATTTGTTCGATTCCGTTCTTCTGCTGACATTGGAAATATTATTGATTTGAAATTATCAACAATCGGTCGTGGCCAAATGGGCGTTGGCACAGTTCATCATATTGCCTGGAGAGCGAGTGACGATGCTGATCAGCTAGACTGGAAAGAGCATGTGTCGCGTTTTGGATATCACGTAACTCCTGTACAAGATCGAAATTATTTTAACGCGATTTATTTTAGAGAACATGGTGAAATCTTATTTGAAATTGCAACAGATCCTCCTGGTTTCGCTCATGATGAATCGTTAGAGACGATGGGTGAGGAATTAAAGTTACCGGAACAATATGAACAACATAGAAAACAGATTGAACAAACGCTTTTACCATTTGAAGTGAGAAATTTAGATTAAAGTGATTGAAGGGGGAACAGGATTATGATGAAACATGTTTTTCAAAAAGGAAAAGATACGTCAAAACCAGTGTTGTTATTACTTCATGGCACAGGTGGTAATGAATTAGATTTACTACCACTTGCAGAAATAGTTGATCCGGAAGCGTCGGTATTAAGCGTTAGGGGAAATGTGTTAGAGAATGGGATGCCGCGTTTCTTCCGCCGATTAGCAGAGGGCATTTTTGATGAAGAGGATTTAATTTTCCGTACGAAGGAATTAAATGAATTTTTAGATGAAGCGGCTAAAGAATATAAATTCGATAGAAATAACATTGTAGCTATCGGTTATTCGAATGGGGCAAATATCGCAGCAAGCTTATTATTCCATTACGAAAATGCATTGAAAGGTGCTGTGCTTCATCACCCAATGGTACCAAGAAGAGGAATGCAATTAGCAAATTTAGCAGGGAAATCTGTGTTTATTGTTGCTGGGACAAATGACCCAATTTGTTCATCAGCAGAGTCAGAGGAATTGAAGATACTATTAGAAAATGCAAACGCGAATGTAACAATGCATTGGGAAAATCGAGGGCATCAATTAACGATGGGTGAAGTAGAAAAAGCAAAAGAGTGGTATGACAAAGTATTTTAAAAAAGAAGCATCTGCTAACCATTAGCAGATGCTTCTTTTTTATTTAAGACTGGATTGCAAGATGAGATGAAGAAAGTGGTAGCTCAATATCAACAATTGTACCTTTATTTAATTCGCTTGAAATGTGTAATTTACCATGATGTTCTTCAATTATTTTGTAACACATCATTAATCCTAGTCCTGTGCCTTTTTCTTTTAAACTATAAAAAGGTTCGCCTAGACGGGAGATACGATCTTCTGGAATGCCACAACCTTCATCGATAATTCGTATTAAGATGAAATTATCCTCTAATGGTTTTGTTTGGATGAAAATATTTCCGCCATTTTGCATCGCTTCTATCGCATTTTTTAATATGTTTATAAAAACTTGTTTTAATTGGTTACCGTCACATTGAATATCATATACGTAATCAAAATGATCCATGATGATATGAACGCTATGCATAATTGCAGTCGGTAAAATAAATGTAACTACCTCTTCAATTAAAGTTTGTATGTTACAAGTTTGGATAGATAATACTTGTGGCTTAGACATCGCCATAAATTGACTCGTGATGGATTCCATTTGTGAAATCTCACTTAACATAACATCGATATACCATTTTTGCTCCTCATTTATTTCAGGGAGGAGCAATGTTAGAAAACCCTTTAGGGAAGTGAGTGGATTTCGAATTTCATGGGCAATTCCAGCTGTCAGTTGTCCGACTACTGCGAGCTTCTCAGATTTTCGTAGTAACTTTTCAGTTTCTTTTAGCTCAGTAACATCTCTCCCCATCACGATAAGACCTTTGCGAGAACCATCAGGATGATAAAGCGGAACTTTTGATATACTTAAGATTAAATCGAAATCATCTCTATGTATAATAAATTCCTCGCCATGAAGAATTTGTCTTTGTTGCCATGCTAGTTCATCGACTTCTTCACAATGTAAAAAAGCTTCTCGGTATGCTTCATTATATTGAATGAGTTCGCTATCTTTTTTCCCGTGGTAAGGTACATGATGGAAGTTGAAGCAAGAAAGTGCGTAGTCATTTGCCTCAAGCCAGCGCCCTTCATGATCTTTAAATATAACAAACGCAGGCATGGAGTTTACTAATGTACGTAATCTCTTCTCACTTTCTTTTAGCATATTCTCAATTCTTTCTGATTTTTCAAGTGGCTTCATAATAGCGTATACACCAGTAAGACGATTTTGAACAAAAATAGGAACTAGTTTTGTCACAACATCTAATAAGAATCCATTTTTATGATAAATAGATAAGATATACTCTTGTTGATTATCCGCTTCAGTATTCTTTATATTTTGTAATACTTGCTCAGAAATATGGGCTCCTAAAATAGAGGTAATATTTTTCTGTTCTAATTCTAAAGAAGTGTAACCTAATATTCTTTCGGCAGAAGGATTTATATGTAGAATAACTCCTTCTAAGTTTAATGAAATAATACTATCAGGATTATGTTCGAACAGAGATGCGTACATTTCTGTTAATGAACGATCTTGTATATGGTTTCGCAAACGTCTAGAAATGTTCGGATGACGTTTTTTTTGAGTTGGTGAATATTTTTTACGACTCATAATAGTTCCTCCGTACAAATAGCATCTAAAAAGATTTGTCTATTCATAACTATAATATAGATGTGATGTGTATTTCTATAAAAAATGGAAGTTATAGAATAAATTTTGTTTTTTTATTTTTTTTGCAAAGTGAATGCAGGATGGTAATAAGGGGAGCTTATATTGTTTTATAAACCTTTTGTAAGTTACAGACGGCTGTTTTCCGTATAACATTAGGGT
This sequence comes from Bacillus sp. JH7, assembly GCF_001563515.1. NCBI lineage: Bacteria > Bacillati > Bacillota > Bacilli > Caryophanales > Bacillaceae > Bacillus > Bacillus sp. JH7. The sequence goes on from NZ_LPUS01000001.1 coordinate 1,171,460, forward strand.
AGAGGAGGGGGAGAGAAAATGAAAAATTATATTCAAGGGATTGATCACGTGCAAGTAGCTGCACCTGTAGAGTGTGAAGAAGAGGCGCGTGATTTTTATGGGAATAAAATTGGTATGGTAGAAATTCCAAAGCCAGAAGAGTTGAAAAAACGAGGTGGATGTTGGTTTAAATGTGGAAATCAAGAAATCCATATTGGTGTCGAGCGGAACTTTACACCAGCTAAAAAGGCTCATCCAGCTTTTTATGTGAATGAAATTAATGAATTTAAGCAAACACTTATAGAGCAAGGTGTAAAAGTGATTGATGATTATGCACGGCCAGATGTAATTCGATTTTACGTATCAGACCCGTTTGGAAACAGAATTGAATTTATGCAAAATAAAGACTAGGTGTATTCCCACCTAGTCTTTAACTTCTTCTGAAAAGTCCTAACACTTCTACAGTTTCTGTAATATTAACGAATGCATTCGGGTCAATTTCAGAAATTGTAAGTTTCATACTTGCTAATTCTTCACGAGAAACGACCGTCATAAGTACACGCTTTTTCTCGCTTGAATAAGCGCCTTCGCCATCAAGTAACGTTATTCCACGTACAACAGTTGAAAGAAGCTGTTTTTTCATTTTTTCTGCTTCATTTGTTACAATCATAAGTGTAACTTTACGATGTTTTGTATGAACAGCATCAATTACTTTACCAGTTACATAAATTGAAAGTAAGCTTGTAAGTGCAACATCCCAGGTGAAGAAGAATCCTGCGATTATTACAACGACTGCATTTAAAATAATAAGGAATCCGCCAAGTTTAATGTCTCGCTTGCGGGATAAAAGCATACCGATAATATCAAATCCACCAGTGGATCCATTACAGTTAAAAACAAGACCAATACCAGCTCCGGCGATGACACCTCCGAAGATAGAAGATAACAATGGATCTGTTGCTACGACTTTTACTGGAACGTAGTATAATGCAACAGATAATACAACTACAGAGACAACTGTGTTAAAAATTACTTTTTTTCCAAGACCTATGTACCCTAAAATAAGGATAGGTAAGTTTAATACAAAGTTAATAATGCCTGTGTTTACAGGGGTTACAATCCCTAAAATAATAGCAATTCCGCCAATTCCACTACTTAAAATTTTGTGGGGGATAAGGAAAAGATTAAAGGCAACCGCAATAATAATAGAACCGATAATAACACCAAGGAATCTGACCATTTCTTTCCCGTCCTTCACTGAAAAATTCATATTATTTCAAGATTATATATGATATTGAAAGTTTTGGGTAAAAACAGTTTATTTTGGTAAATTAGATTAATCGAAAGAATTTGAGTATTTTATCATTTGAAAGGGGATACAGTTGTGAAGATAAAAACATATCAACAGAAAAGCCCGTTGAAGCAAGAATGTGAGGATTCTTATTTTTGTAATAAAGATAAAAAGATTTATGGTGTATGTGACGGTGCAACACCACTTGTCCCGTTTCGTGATGAAAATGGACATAATGGAGCATACATCGCTTCGCATTTATTTGCAAATTATTTTACTGCATTACGAGAGAATCATAGTTTACAATTTGCAGTTGCCAAAGCAAATGAAGCATTACAAAGCAAAATGTTAGAATATGAAGTAGACACGAGAAAAAAAGAGCATTTGTGGTGCACATGTATCGCGGCAGTTCAAATAGTTGGTGAGAAAATTGAATATGCGCAGCTTGGGGACTGTATGATTGTCGCAACTTTTCAAAATGGAACGATGCAAGTATTAACGAAAGACACAGTTGAAGGAATTAGTAAACGAGCAAAAAGGAAGAGGGAAGAAGATCGTAAAAAAGGGTTATCTGTACCAGAAGAATATGTTTTTCAAGATGTGCGAGAACAGTTAAAATACAATCGTTATCTTGCAAATATGCCAAATGGTTATTCAGTTGCAAATGGAATGAAAGAAGCGATACATTATTTACAACATGGTGAATTACATATAGATGAAGTGAGTGGAATTTTTATTTGTTCAGACGGGTTATTCCACCCAGATTGGTCATTAGAACAAACTGTTGCATATATAAGAAAGAATAGTATAAACGAATATGTAGCAATCATTGAAAAGCTGGAAGGGGAAAAGAGAATAAAACCAGATGATAAAACGATTATTATGATTGATTTTTAAGAGGAGGCAGTTCAAATGGAAATTAAATATGTCAATCTAACATTTCAAGATGAATTAGTTCCTTTAGAAAAAGTAAATCAACTGATTATCCACCATACAGCTGAAGATGGATGGGACGTGTATAAAACACATGAATTTCATCAAACTGTAAGAGGGTGGAGCGGGATTGGTTACAACTATTTTATCGAAAAGGACGGAACTGTAGTGGAAGGGCGAGGTTTACATATTGGAGCGCACGCGAAAGACCATAACCGTCATACAATTGGAATATGTATGACGGGAAATTTCGATAAATACGATCCAACTCCTGCACAAGTGAATGCATTATATTCTTTATGCAAAATGTTTATGAAGCAATTTGCTATAAAGAAAGAAAATATACTAGGTCATAGAGAGTTAGAAGGAGTTACAAAAAGCTGTCCTGGTAATCGTTTTTCTATGGTAGAGTTAAGGAAGATATTATCTTAAATATAGAGGAGTAACAACGATGATGAATATAAAAATACCAAATGATAAAAAAGAAGAGCTTGTAGCGCAAATTCAGCAATTTTTCGTTGAAGAAGATTTAGATGAAATTGGACGTTTCCAAGCAGAGCGTTTAATAGAAGAAATGGTTAAATTAGTTGGACCATTTGCATACAATCAAGCAATTGGAGATGCAAGAAAGCTTGTAAGTGAGAAATTAACGAATATCGAAGAAGATTTATACGTGTTAGAGAAGAATGAAGGAAAATAAAAAAAGAGCCGATGAGCTCTTTTTTATTTTTCTTTCTTATGTTCTTTATATTCATGTACTTTTTCTTTCACATTACCAACTGTATCTTTAGCAGTGCCTTTCACCTTATCCCATTTTCCTTCAGCTTGTAATTTCTTATTGTCAGTTACTTTCCCGACAACTTCTTTTACTTCGCCCTTTACCTTATCGATGGCACCTTCTACTTTTTCTTTTAAACCGTGTTCGTGCTTAGTCATACATTTCTCCTCCTTGTAGTTTGATTAGAATTTTCTTTTCATATTGCAAGTTGAATGATGTATCTAGTAATATCGTAACAAATTTAGTTTGAATATTCAAATGATTAACGGGATAGAAAAGGAATTGTCATAAAATGTTTAAAAATGTAACGGAAGGAGAAAGAAAGTAAATTATATGTCTTTTGCAGTCCATATTGATTTTGTATAAGCGATTTTCATATGGGCACGTTCCATGTTATTTTGACTGCCGCTACCGAACCTTGCTTGTCCAACTATTAAAGTACAATTGGATTCAATAGCTGTCTTAATTCGTTTTTGAATTAATGCAGTATGACAGCCTTTACGCTGAAATTCTGGCAAAGTAGCAGAAGCAGCTAATGATGCGACACCCTTATTTATATACAGGACACCAATACCAGCAGGGATATTTTGAACTTCAGCTATGAAAAAATGCCATCCTGGTTCATTGTAAAGAATTTCATTATTTTGGCGCACGCTATCTTTTGTAAAGGATGGCATATTAAATCCACATACATAAATGTCTGCAAAAATATCAAACTCATTTTCTTTTAGTTTTCGTATTGTAATATTAGAAGGAAGAAGTGATGAACCCTCTCTCGGTATACTATACAAAGCGGTATGGAAGCTAGATTGATAAAACCCTTTTTGAGATAAGTATTGAAATAATTCAGTTGTACCTTGTGCTGGGGTAATTTCAAAACGACAAGGGATTTGTAGTGATTCATAATAAGAAATGATTGCATCAATCGCATCTGCATTTGTAATACCTTTTACCGTATTAAAAGCAGGACCAGCAATTATTTTTGATGAAAAGGCAGTGGCGCTACCGAATTTTTTCATTTGCACTTGCATGGGGTTTCCGCTTATTGTTTGTAGTCCCTCTAATCTAGAAGAGAGCATATCAATTTCTGCATTTTCAATTTCTGTTGCTATATCGAGTGTCATAACAGTAGTCATAAAATTCCTCCGTTAATAAATATATTTCATAGTATATATACGATTTTTGTTTTGAGATTCCTGTTGTAATGTAGGAGAATAAGAAGTTTTTTGGAAGGGAAATGGAATTGAACTGTCGAAGGGAGTAGAAACAGATTAAAGGTGGTGCTCTCATGAAACAGAAAGACGTGCAGACATGCTCTAATTGTGGTTCTCAAAATATAGGAGAAGGTGAGTTTGTCGGATATGCACAAATACGGAAAAAGGAAACGATGTTCACATCTTCACCGGTGGATGCTTATATTTGTACAGATTGTGGGAATATCCTTTTATTAAAGGTAAGGAATTATGAAAGGTTTAAACAGAAACCTTTATGATTATTGAGAAGTGGTCATATCCAACTTTGTATACGAAACGACTTATGTTAAGGAAAATGAATATGAGTGATAGTTTACATATATATGAGTATGCTACAGATAAAGAGATGACAACTTTTACTGTATGGGATGCTCATCGATCGTTATGTGACACATATAACTATGTAGAAGAAATTGTGGGGCAATATAATGAAGGGCAAGTAGCACCTCTTGGAATTGTATTAAAAGAGGGGAAGAAACTTATAGGCACGTGTGGATTTATAAAATATGATTTGGTCACACATACAGCAGAAATTGCATACGCCTTATCTCGAAAATATTGGGGAAGAGGATTAGCTACGGAGGCTGCATTAGCTTTTTTCTACTATGGTTTTCATGAGTTGCATCTTAATAGTATTGAAGCGGGATGTGATTCAGAAAATGAAGCATCTGAAAAATTAATGAAACGTTTGAATATGGAGTACGAGTGCACGATTCAAAAGGATATGTTCATTAAAGGTAAGTATCGTGACACGAAAAGATATTGTATATCTCGAGAAAGATATATGGATAAATGAAATATTTCATATAAAAAACTCCTTTAAATGAATAAAGGAGTTTTTTTATTTTTTATAACAATAATTACCTTTAATTATTATAATTGGTTGTTAAGGGGTCTTGGTTTATTAACGCCATAATCATAGAAGGAAAATAGCTAAATCGTCTATAAAACCATTAAATAACACAATCGCAACCGTAAGTTGACAAAGTGCAACCCCGGGAAGATAGAGATAAGGGCAATGTCTACATACAATTTAGGTAAGAAAACAAAGGGGGGCACACATATGGGATTTGGTGAAAAGCTTTTTAAATTAAGAAAGGAAAAGGGCCTTTCTCAAGAAGCATTAGCTGAAAAATTAAACACAACAAGGCAAGCGGTTAGTAAATGGGAAAACGGTCAAGGTTTTCCTGAAACTGAGAAGTTAATAATGATTGGAAATGTTTTTGAAGTATCACTCGACTATTTATTAAAAGAAACTGCAGAGCAAAGTAATGAAAATGTGGATGGCTATTACGTAAGTCAGGAAATGGCAGAAGGGTATATAGTGTACGGACAAAAGATTTCAAAATATATAGCGTTAGGGTTTAGTTTGCTTATTTTGTCTACAATACCGTATCTATTATTTAAAGAAAATGCAACAATGTCGACATTTCTTGTCATTATCATTGCTGTTCTTGGAATTGGAGCAATGATGGCACCTGTAACGATAGAAGAGAGTCGATACAATGTATTGAAAAAGGAAGAACTACTATTTGATCAAAACTTTCTAAAAGAATTGACAAAAAGATATGTGATTATTAAGAAGAAGTATGCTGCGGTAATGATCGTTGGATTTTGTTTTATAGCAGCAGGCGCGATCCCGTTTTTGTTTGAGAAAAAGCATATCACTTCAGGGGAATTAGTTCAGTATTATCCGTACTGTGTTGTACTTATTGCTATCGGAGTTTATCTTTTTGTTCGTGTGTTAGGAGTATGGGAGATATATCGAATTTTAGTAGAAAATAAGGAATACAGTAATCGTTTTATTTTTAAACTGAAAAAGAAAGTAAGAAAAAAGGTAGATAGTTTATAAAAGATAAAAAACATGTTTCGAATCCATGTATTCAAAACATGTTTTTTATCGTTCTGAATTATTTCCAAAGAAATAATTCAGAAAAAACAGAAAAATGTCGTAACCATTTGCGGAATTCTGTTATAATAAACGAAAAATGAAAACGCTTTAAAGGGGGATATAACCAATATGATGATGAATGTACCGCTAACAATTAGTTCTATGATGGAAAGAGCAGAGAAACTGTTTTCGAAGAAAGAAATTGTTTCACGGACACATGATACAGTTACAACGTTAACGTATAAGCAGTTAGGGGAAAGGACGAGAAGACTTTCCAGTGCGTTGAAAAAGCTTGGAATTAAAGAAGGTGAACGTGTAGGAACGTTAGCGTGGAACCATCATCGACATGTAGAAGCGTATTTTGCTATTCCAGGTATTGCTTCTGTTTTGCACACGATTAATATTCGTTTATCTCCTCAACATATTTCATACATTATTCAGCACGCAGAAGACCGAATTCTACTTATAGATGAAGATCTCGTACCGCTCGTTGAAAATATTCAATCACAATTATCAACTGTACAAGCTTACATTATTATGACTGATAAAGATGAACTTCCAAATACTATGCTGGAGCCTGTATATCATTATGAAAAGCTATTAGAAGAAGGCGATCCCAATTTCCAATTTGTAAAAGATATTGATGAAAATACACCTGCTGGTATGTGTTATACGTCAGCGACTACAGGAAACCCAAAAGGTGTTGTATATACGCATCGTAGTACTGTATTGCATTGTATAGCACTCGGTTTAGCTGATACAGCTGCTTTATCGGAAAGTGACGCAGCAATGGCAATTGTCCCGATGTTTCATGTGAACGCTTGGGGACTTCCTTTTGCGGCTACTTGGTTTGGATCAAAACAAGTTCTTCCTGGACCGATGTTTACCCCGAAAATTTTATTAGAGATGATTCAATCAGAAAAAGTGACGTTAGCTGCGGGTGTGCCGACAATTTGGCTCGGCGTATTACAAGAGTTAGAAAATAATAGTTACGATTTATCTAGTATGACGAGAATACTATGCGGAGGTGCAGCTGCGCCGAAAAGCGTTATTAAAGCATTTGAACAGAAACATAATGTTCCATTCATACATGCATATGGTATGACTGAAACGAGCCCACTCGTAACACTTGCACGTTTAAAAAGTTATGAAACAGAATTATCGTATGAAGAGCAATTAGAAATTAGATCAAAACAAGGGTATCTTGTCCCTGGTGTAGAGATGAAAGTAGTCGGTACAAATGGTGAAGTGAAGTGGGATGGTACGGAGATGGGAGAACTATGTTTACGAGCGCCATGGATCGCTGAAAGCTATTATAACGATAATCGTACTGTCGAAGGTTTTCGTGATGGTTGGTTATATACAGGAGATGTCGTTACGGTTGATGAGGAAGGCTGCGTGAAAATTGTTGACCGTACGAAGGATGTTATTAAAAGCGGGGGAGAATGGATTTCTTCGGTCGATCTTGAAAATGCTTTAATGGCACATGATGCTATATTTGAAGCGGCTGTCGTTGCAGTTCCTCACCCTCAGTGGCAAGAGCGACCAATTGCCTGCGTCGTTCAAAAGAAAAATAGTACGGTTACAAAAGAAGAAATATATGAGTTTTTAAAACCACAGTTTGCGAAGTGGTGGTTGCCAGACGATATTGTCTTTATGGAAGAAATACCGAAAACATCTGTTGGGAAGTTTTTAAAACAGGCGCTTCGGAAAGAACTGGAGCATTTGCATAGAGAGAAATAAGTGAATTCTTATTTGTAAACTTAAATGAAATAAAAGTTGACAAAAGAAGGGTGGAAAGATAATATAATTTTCGTGATATGTTATCTAAAACCACTTTTAAGTTTACAAACAGGAGAAGAAAATATGCATACAAAAAAATTAGTTTTCGTCGCTTTATTTAGTTCTATTATGGGAGTGTTAGGGTTAATACCTCCGATTGCTCTTTCTATTACACCAGTTCCGATTACATTGCAATCACTCGGTGTTATGCTTGCGGGTGGATTGTTAGGGTCACGCCTTGGTGCATTAAGTCAGCTTATTTTCTTACTTATTGTAGGAGTTGGAGCACCATTACTTGCTGGTGGACGCGGTGGCCTTGGTGTATTTGTTGGGCCAAGTGCAGGATATTTACTTGGTTACATCATTGGAGCGTTTGTTATTGGTTATTTAATTGAGCGTTTACGTGAAGTTTCTATTATAAAAGTATTATGTATTAATATAATTGGTGGTATTTTCGTAGTTTATGTATTTGGTATTACTGTACAAGCGTTTTTAATGGATGTTTCTGTATGGGAGACAATGAAAGTGAGTGCTGTGTTTTTACCAGGGGATTGTATAAAAGCAATTATCGCGGCGATTCTCGTAACAAAATTACATCGTTCATTGAAACATATTATTACGCCCGCTTTAAAGAATGGAAAATATACAAATGCGGGATGATAAAGGGAAGAAACACGTTAATTCCGTGTTTCTTTTTATTATTTTTGTAAAGAAAGGACGTCTCATATGGGTATTACAAAAGAATACAAAAAGCATGCCTCTTTACAACCAAATAAAATAGCGATAAAGGAAAATGATAGAGTTTTAACATATAAAGAGTGGTTCGAATCAGTTTGTAAAGTAGCAAACTGGTTGCACGCAACAGAATCAAAGAATAAAACAATAGCAATCCTATTAGAAAATCGTATAGAGTTTTTACAACTATGCGCTGGTGCGGCTATGGCCGGGTGGGTTTGTGTTCCGTTAGATATAAAGTGGAAACAAGATGAGCTCAGAGAAAGAATTGAAATCAGTAATCCGGATATGATTGTGACAGAACGATATAAGGTAAATGATCTACCTGATGAAGAAGGAAGAGTAATTGAAATTGATGAGTGGAAAAGAATGATAGAGAAATATCTTCCTACACATTCCACTGTAGAAAGTTTACGAAATGCTCCCTTTTATATGGGATTTACATCAGGATCAACTGGAAAAGCAAAAGCATTTTTACGTGCACAGCAATCGTGGGTTCATAGTTTTGATTGTAATGTACATGACTTTCATATGAAAATGGAGGATTCAATTTTAATAGCTGGGACGCTCGTTCATTCTCTTTTCTTATACGGGGCAATAAGTGCATTATATGTAGGACAAACGGTGCACATTATGAGAAAGTTCATTCCGAATCAAGTATTAGATAAGTTAGAAACTGAAAATATATCGGTTATGTATACAGTTCCGACAATGCTTGAATCTTTATATAAAGAAAATAGATTAATAGAAAATAAAATGAAAATTATTTCATCAGGAGCGAAATGGGAAGCTGAAGCGAAAGAAAAAATAAAGAATATATTTCCTTATGCGAAAAGATATGAATTTTATGGTGCATCAGAGTTAAGTTTTGTAACAGCACTAGTCGATGCAGAAAGCGGAAGAAGGCCAAATTCAGTAGGAAAACCTTGTCACAATGTGCAAGTTCGAATATGTAATGAAGCAGGCGAAGAAGTACAAAAAGGCGAGATAGGAACTGTTTATGTGAAAAGTGATCAGTTTTTTATGGGATACATAATAGATGGGGTTTTAACACGGGAGTTGAATGCAGATGGCTGGATGACAGTGCGAGATGTAGGCTATGAAGATGAAGAAGGCTTTATATATATTGTTGGTAGAGAGAAGAATATGATTTTATTTGGAGGAATCAATATTTATCCAGAAGAAATAGAAAGTGTATTACATGAACACCCAGCTGTTGATGAAATAGTTGTAATTGGTGTGAAAGATAGTTACTGGGGTGAAAAGCCCGTCGCGATCGTAAAAGGAAGTGCTACGAAACAACAATTAAAGAGTTTTTGCTTACAACGATTATCCTCGTTTAAAATACCGAAAGAATGGCATTTTGTAGATGGAATACCTTATACAAATAGTGGGAAAATCGCTCGTATGGAAGCAAAAAGTATGATTGAAAATCGGGAGAAAACATATGAATAAGGCAGTTATTGTAGAGGCGAAAAGAACACCTATCGGTAAGAAGGATGGGATATTAAAAGAGTATGAAGTTCAGCAATTAGCAACGCCGCTTCTTACGTTTTTAAGTAAAGGAATTAAGAGAGAGATAGACGATGTTATATTAGGAAATGTTGTTGGGCCAGGAGGGAATGTTGCAAGATTATCTGCTTTAGAGGCAGGACTTGGCTATCATATTCCTGGTGTAACGATTGATCGGCAATGTGGTGCTGGTTTAGAAGCAATTCGAACTGCGTGTCATCTCATTCAAGGCGAGGCAGGTAATTGCTATATCGCCGGAGGAGTAGAGAGTACAAGTACGTCACCTTTTCAAAAAAGAGCAAGATTTTCACCTGAAACAATTGGTGATCCTGACATGGGAGTAGCTGCTGAATATGTTGCGGAGCGTTATAACATAACGAGAGAAATGCAAGACGAGTACGCTTGTCTTAGTTATAAGCGGACACTGCAAGCGTTAGAAAAAGGATATATACATGATGAAATATTTTCTTTTAATGGATTATTAGATGAATCTATAAAGCCAGAAATGAATTATGAACGAATCATTAAAAGAACAAAGCCCGCATTTTTACAAAATGGAACAGTGACGGCAGGTAATTCATGTGGTGTAAATGATGGGGCATGTGCTGTTCTTGTAATGGAAGAGGGACAAGCCTTAAAGTTCGGTTATAAACCTGTCCTTCGTTTCGTTCGTAGTACTGTAGTGGGAGTGGATCCCAATCTTCCAGGGACTGGTCCGATATTTGCGGTGAACAGATTATTAAACGAAATGAATGTAAAAGTAGAGGACATCGATTATTTTGAAATAAATGAAGCATTCGCCTCAAAAGTTGTTGCTTGCGCAAAAGAGTTACAAATTCCGTATGAAAAATTAAATGTAAATGGTGGGGCAATTGCGCTCGGTCATCCGTACGGTGCATCTGGAGCTATGCTTGTAACACGTTTGTTTTATCAGGCTCAAAGAGAGTCTATGAAATATGGAATTGCTACATTAGGAATTGGAGGCGGGATAGGGATTGCGCTATTATTTGAGAAAGTAGAAGACTAGTGAGGTAACTAGTTTTCTACTTTTTGAGGAACATAAACATTGCTGCCAGGCTTCGCTTTCATTTCGTTCCAAGCAGCAATCGCATCAGCTTTTGCTTTCCCTTTATTATTTGGATCTTCGAAAAAGTCACGAGTAAAGCGATTGTATTCAAATTGTGCACCGATAGTTGTTTTGTATGTAGGGTCTTTTTTTCGTTCGTTTTCTTCATGCCAAAAAGCTACCGCGTCTTCATATGTTTTTCCAACATTCTCTTTGAAAAATTTTTGAAGAGCTACTGTAAAGCGGAAGTTTGTTCCGATTTTTTCTTTGAAAAAAGCACGAACCTCTTCGCTACAGCGGTGATTTTTAGTAATAATCGTTTGAAGAGAAAGGTCTTTATAAGAGAGGGGAGCTTTGCTCACTTTTTGCACAGAGCTGTTTTTTAAGACTTTCCCCGTAGTTAAATAATGTGAGATACGCTCGGTTATTTCGATCTTAGAGCCACTAACTGGCAAACCATGCTCGCGACAAAATGTTTGCAGTTCTGCTTTTAACCAATAATAATTTTGGAAATCTGTAAGAGATATAGTTTTTGTTAAAGATGGTCGCATGAATGTAACAACTACTTTCTTCCATAATTTTCTTTAATTATAAAACATACGTTCTTTTTATGGAAGGATTAATGTGTAAATATAATGGGAAGAGGAGGTTATATATAGAAAATATAATGCAAGTTCGTGTTACGGGAATTTTAATTGAAGATGAAAAAGTATTGCTAGTAAAGCAAAAAGTGGCTAATCGCGATTGGTCTTTACCTGGAGGAAGGATAGAGAATGGTGAAACGTTAGAAGAAGCGATGATTTGAGAAATGAGAGAAGAAACAGGATTAGAAGTTAAAATTAAGAAGCTACTCTATGTTTGTGATAAACCAGATGCTAGTCCATCTTTGTTACATATTACGTTTCTGCTTGAAAGGATTGAAGGTGAAATTACACTATCTTCTAACGAGTTCGATCATAATCCGATTCATGATGTGCAAATGGTACCGATTAACGAATTAAGTTATTATGGTTTTTCGGAAACTTTTATCAATCTTATAAGTGGCGGTTTTGCAAATTCAGGGAGTTATCATGGGTTGAAACAACATATAGGCCTGTAAATATAGTTGAAGGATAGCCGTTAGCTATCCTTCATAAACATGTTTTACACTGCTGACTGTAAAGAAGAAACAAGCTGATTTAAAAACTCGTCCCCGTTCATAACCGCTTTTCCGCCGCCGCGTGCACTCTTTTTATTTCCGCCACCTTTTCCTTCAATTGCAGGAAGAGCATCTTTTAAAAGAGCATTCATATCGAGCGTTACTGTTTTTCCGCAAGCGAGAATACATTGTAGTTTGTCATCATTTTCAATAACGAAATACGTAATTGCATGCTCTTGTTGTTCTGTAATGATAGCTGATATTTTTGCAACTTCTTGCATAGAACGATCTGTAAATGCTTTAGAAATAAGTAACCCAGCATGTATTTCGGTGGGCTGTTGCAGTAATTCATTTGCCTCTGCAAATAATAATTTTTCATTCATTGTTTGTATTGTTTTTTCGTTTTCCTTTTGAGAGGTAAGAAGCTGTGCCACTTTTGCTGGGATATCAGTTTCGCTACTGTTTAATTGTTTGGAAACATCTTTCATAATTTGTTGCTGTTGCCCCATTAATTTAAGTGTACGCCAACCAGCGATAAAGGTTAAGCGTATACCACCTTTATTGCGCTCCCATCCTAGTACTTGAATAGGCCCGACTTCACCAGTGCGTTTCGGATGGGTTCCACCACAGCCGTTGTAGTCGTAATTTTCGATAATAACAACACGTATATTTTCTGTCATATTCGGTTCTTTACGAAGAGGTAATGTTTTCGCTTCTTCTAAGTTCATCCACTCTATACGGATTGGATGGTTTTCAAAAACAATTTTGTTTGCAATTTGTACTGCTTTTTCAACTGTTTCTGTATGCAGATTTTCTGTTTCTAAATCGATTGTTACCGTTTCTTTACCAAGATGGAATCCAATCGTAGGTATGTTGAAATAGTCCCAAAAAGCAGCAGATAAAATGTGCTGAGCCGCATGTTGCTGCATATGATCAAAACGGCGCTCCCAATTAATTTTACCTTCTACGTCTTCTGTATGTAATTGTTCTGCGATGTAGTGACGAATTTCTCCGTTTATCTCTTCTACATTGATTACATTGATATCATTTAATGTACCAGTATCATATGGTTGTCCGCCACCTGTCGGATAAAATGCTGTTTCATTCAAAACAACGTATAAGTTACCGTCTTTATCATAATCTTGCTTTATAATTTTAGTAGTAAAGTCTTGCTTATAAGCGTCAGTGTAATATAATTTGTGCTCCAATTTTCTTTCTCCTCTCGCATTAACTAGTTTCATTGTAAAGCAATTGAAATTAGTTTCCTAATATTTCAGAAGAAAGAAACTATTTTTAGAATTTTCTTGCTATAATAAGAAAAAGAAAATGCGGGGGTGGAATGAATATGTTATATGAAAACGGCGTAGATAAACTGCTTAGTTTAAGCAGAAATATTTCTGAATTATATCGAGAATTAAATGAAATGACCCGGATTTTAACGGATTGTAATCGAGAAAGTGTGAAGCTTGATCGATTATATGTAAAAGAGTTACTTTGGAAGAAAGAAGATGTAATAGAGAAATATGACCAGCTACTTGTACAACTTTGTATTAACGAATGCTTTGATCTAAAAAGTGTCATTACAGGCGAATATAAGTATACATATGAAGAAGTGGAGAACATCGTTTTACAATTTAATGAGAAGTATAATGTTGCAATATTAATTAAAGATGTTTGTAAAGAATTACAGTTTACATATGGCATAGATATGGATATCACAAGAACAGCTCGAGTATCAACAGCTCAAGTATAGAAAAGGAAAAGAAAGCAGATCCTTTGCTTTCTTTTTTTATGTAAGAACAGGGAGAGTAGGTTTTTAAGATGAAGGGGAAGTTGCAAAATATTCATCCGTTAGGAATGACAATTATAATAGGGACTTTATTTGCGAGGTTCGCCACGTCAATGAGTATTCCTTTTTTAGCGATTTATTTAACGACTGTTAAAGGTGTATCAGCTGGAATGACTGGTGCTATTATTGGAACGAGTGCACTTGTTGGTGTTTTTGCTAGTTTTATCGGAGGGAATTTATCAGATCGATTTGGCCGGAAAACGATTATGCTCTGGTCCATGATCGTTTGGATTTTTGTGTTTATAGGTTTTTCACTTGCGGATCATGTTTTAAGTTTCTTTTTATTAAACGCTTTAAATGGATTATGTAGGTCGTTTTTTGAGCCAACATCAAGAGCATTATTATCAGATTTAACAAAGCCTGAGTATCGGTTACTCGTCTATAACTTACGATACGGTGCAATAAATGTTGGAGTTGCAATTGGACCAATTGTTGGATTACAGATTGGAAGTGCAAAATCAACAATTCCTTTTTTAGTAGCAGCTGGGGTATATATTCTATATACAGCTATATTAGCGTTCCAATTTAAGAAGTATCCAATGAAAAAAAAGAAAGTAAGTACAGAAAAACCTGTTACAATGCTAAATGCAATGCGTATATTACGAAAAGATATAGTATTTTTAGTTGCTTTAGTCGGTATTATTTTGAGTAATTGTGGTTTTTCACATTTGACGACGACAGTATCTCAATATTTTGCAAATGCACATATATTTGAGGATGGAGTGAAGCTATTCTCATATATGCTCGCTTTAAATGCGATTGTTGTAGTGATTATTCAATACCCTGTTATTCAAATTTGTAAAAAGTATACACCGTTAACATCAATTATGGTGGGGGCTTTATTTGTGAGTGGGGGATTATTTGGCTTTGGAATAGTAGAATCCATGCTAGGTGCTGCCGTTTGTACAATTATTTTTACAATTGGAGAAGTCTTAATGTTTTCGATGACGGATGTATTTATTGATGATATTGCTGTTGCGTATCTAAAAGGAACATACTTCGGTGCGATGGGCTTTTCGGGAATTGGAGCAGTAATAGGTCCGTGGTTTGGAGGAGTACTTCTCGATTACTACGGGTACCAAAATGGGTTTGCAGTATTTTCAGCATTAGCTATATTCTCAACTGTGGCATTTCCTGTGCTTGTAGTTACAAAAGGTTTATTGAAAAAAAGATATGATAGAAATTCTAATATAGAAATGCATGCGAAATAACATAAGCCCCAGTACCAACTGGGGCTTATGTTTGTATTATATTAACTCTTAATTTGAAAAAAGAACTTTCTTTTCATGTTTATCAGCAACTTCATTTTTGGAAATATGAATGGCCAAAAAACCATTCTCTAAGCAGGCTAGCATCTTCTTATAAATAACATTAGCGGGTAAAGGGATAGTTCGCTGCAAAGAAATGTTTTTATGAAGTATGCAAATGGTTAGGCCTGTCTCCATCTTTTTAATGACTACATTTTGTTCATTGGCATTTGGTACATCTGTTTCCAAAATGTATTCTTGTTCAGTTTCGCAAAGGTCAATATGAATTTGATTTGGGAAACTAAAGTTACTACAAGAGTCAGAACAAAACTGATCCATCCATTCTTCGAAACCATCAACATGAAAAAGACAATCCTTCTTTTTCTTGCCCATGTAAGACACCCTCCGTAAAATCTCAATTCATACTATGTTATGCATGAATGAATTAGGGGTGAAGAATAAATGGAAAAATATAAACATTGTATGTGGAAAAGATAGCTAGTGTGCACTTTTTGTTTTACATATCATGATGCGCATGATGTTTTTGGCGTGAATGGTTACGGTTTTTTACTTTATGAGATCCGCTTAATGGTTCAGGTTGTCCTTTTTTTTCTTTCGCTTCACGATTGTTTTTTCCCATTGTATGTGACACCTCCTCTTCCTTTTTAGAATGAGAGAAGTTTGCAAATTTATACGAGAATGTTTTTAGAAAAAAAGGTAAAGATAATTGGGACTAACTATTACAGAAAGGGGATTATATAATGCCATATCATAAAGATAAACAACAAGCGTTTCAAGCAGCGCAGCAAGGCGTTACACAAGCAGAAAATGCATTTAACAACATTGTGAAAAATGATCCAAACTACGGTCATGATTTAAAAGAATTACGCCAAGAGGTTCAGGAAGCATATGAACAAATTCAAAATGCACTAGAGGTAGCTTCAGAAACACAACGTCCACAACTTGAGCAATATGAAAATAATCTCCAAAATATAATGCGAAATGTAGATCAATTAGAAAAGTAAATTAGGTTGTTGTGTATTTGACAACCTCTTACTTTAATGAACATTATGCGAAAACAGAAAATTTTTCTATTCGTTTTTTCTTTATTATGCGCAGTACATATATTTCAAGTTGAAAAAGTGGAAGCGAAAATGTTGCTCAGAAAAGAGCTAGAACCAACTGGCTATGTAACGTGGGAAGTACCTAATAATGAAAAAATTATTGCCATTACATTTGATGATGGACCAGATCCAACGTATACACCACAAGTTTTACATTTATTACGTCAATATAAGGCTGAAGCGACATTTTTTATGATTGGATTTCGAGTTCAGCGCAATCCATATTTAGTGAAACAAGTGTTAAAAGAGGGACATGAGATTGGAAATCATACGATGAATCATTTATATGCAAATAGTTCATCAGATGAAAAATTAAAAAAAGATATTTTGGATGGAAAGAAATTTTTCGAAAAATGGGTGAAAGAACCGTTGCTATTCCGTCCTCCTGGTGGATATATTAACGATGCTGTATTTAAAACAGCAAAAGAAGCAGGTTATCAAACCGTTCTATGGTCGTGGCATCAAGACCCACGTGATTGGGCAAATCCAGGGGTGGAATCTATCGTAAATCATGTAGTGAAAAATGCTAAAAGTGGCGATATTGTATTGTTACATGATGGAGGAAATGATCGTAGTCAAACGGTAGCAGCACTAGCAAAAATTTTACCTGAGCTAAAAAAACAAGGCTATCGATTTGTAACGGTTTCAGAATTGTTACGTTATAAACATTAGAAAAAATCCCAAAAGGTGAATGTTCCTTTTGGGATTTTTCGTTACTGGTTCTTTTTGCGTTTCTTATTATTTTGTCTTTCTGCAGGAGTTAAGTTTTCATTTGCAAACTCTTCGTTATAACCAGTACCTTGTCCTTGTGCGGATGCTGCATTCATTCCTGAAATAGTATGATTTGCTTTTCTTTTACCCATTTTATTTCACCTCTATAACATTTTTTTGTATGTTGAATGATGAGCAGTTCATAGTGTGTATGAACTATAAGTAAAGCGCTAATAGAGCACTTTACTTTATGGTAATAGTATTCATAAGGAGCATGAACACTATTCAAATTTAGAAACATAAAGAAAACTTATGATAATCTATAAGTTTCTTATTATTTACTTATTTAGAAAGTTGTAATAAGATATTATCGTAAGGTATTGAAAAGTTTGTCTACATTTTATATTCAGACAACTTAGTCACGTTTAACAGGGGGGAAACATAATGGTCAAACATAATCCATTTCAATCACGTGCAACTTTTGAAGTAGATGGAAAAACGTATCATTATTATGATTTGAAAGCGCTTGAAAATGCAGGGGTTGGCAACGTATCTCAATTACCATATTCCGTGAAAGTTTTACTTGAATCAGTACTTCGTCAAGTAGACGGACGTGTAATTACAGAAGAGCATGTTAAAAATTTAGCGAAATGGGGAACGAAAGATGTGCAAGATATCGATGTTCCATTTAAACCATCTCGTGTAATTTTACAAGATTTCACTGGTGTACCAGCTGTTGTTGATTTGGCTTCGCTTCGTAAAGCAATGGCAGACATGGGTGGAGATCCTGATAAAATCAATCCAGAAATTACTGTAGACCTTGTAATTGATCACTCTGTACAGGTTGATAGAGCGGGTACGGCAGACGCGCTTGCATTCAACATGGACTTAGAGTTTAAACGTAATGAAGAACGTTATAAATTTTTAAGCTGGGCACAAAAATCATTTGATAACTATCGTGCAGTTCCACCAGCTACAGGTATTGTACACCAAGTAAACCTTGAATATTTAGCACCAGTTGTTCATGCTGTGAAAAATGCTGAAGGTGACTTAGTTGCATACCCAGATTCATTAGTTGGAACAGACTCACATACAACAATGATTAATGGTATCGGCGTTCTTGGATGGGGTGTTGGTGGTATTGAAGCAGAAGCAGGAATGCTTGGACAGCCTTCATACTTCCCAGTACCTGAAGTAATCGGTGTGAAATTAACAGGTACACTTCCAAGTGGTACTACAGCAACTGACGTTGCCTTAAAAGTAACGCAAGTATTACGTCAAAAAGGTGTAGTTGGTAAATTCGTTGAGTTCTTCGGTAATGGACTAAAGAGCATGCCTTTAGCTGACCGTGCAACAATTTCAAATATGGCACCAGAATACGGCGCAACTTGTGGATTCTTCCCAATCGATGATATTTCATTAGAATACTTACGTTTAACAGGTAGAGATGAAGAACAAATTCGCGTTGTTGAAGAATACTGTAAAGCGAACGGTTTATTCTATACAGCAGACAGTAAAGATCCAATCTACACTGATCTTGTAGAAATTGATTTAAATACAATCGAATCTAACCTTTCTGGACCGAAACGCCCACAAGATTTAATTCCACTTTCAGATATGAAAGATGCGTTCCACAAAGCTGTTTTAGCACCAGTTGGAACACAAGGACTTGGATTTAATGAGCAAGAGTTCGATAAAGAAGTGAAGGTTACATTAGAAGATAAAGAAGTAACGATGAAAACAGGTGCAATTGCAATCGCTGCAATTACAAGCTGTACAAATACATCAAACCCATACGTATTAATTGGAGCAGGTCTAGTTGCGAAGAAAGCAATTGAAAAAGGACTTGTAGTACCTGAGTATGTAAAAACATCATTAGCACCAGGATCTAAAGTTGTTACTGAGTACTTAGATAAGTCTGGTTTAACAACATATTTAGATCAATTAGGTTTCCAAACAGTTGGTTACGGTTGTACGACTTGTATCGGTAACTCTGGTCCATTAGCGCCAGAATTAGAAGAAGCAATCGCAGCAAACGACTTATTAGTAACATCTGTTTTATCTGGTAACCGTAACTTTGAAGGGCGTATCCACCCACTTGTAAAAGCAAACTACTTAGCATCACCACCACTAGTTGTGGCATATGCACTTGCAGGTACTGTTGATATTGACCTGAAAAATGATGAAATCGGTAAAGATGCAAATGGCAATGCTGTTTACTTCAACGATATTTGGCCATCAGCTAAAGAAATTGAAGATGTAGTTCAAAGTGTTGTTACATCTGAACTGTTCAAGAAAGAATATGCACAAGTATTTAACAGCAATGAGCGTTGGAATGAAATCCAAACTTCAAATGAAGCGTTATATACTTGGGATAATGATTCAACATACATTCAAAACCCACCATTCTTTGAAGGATTATCTAAAGAGCCAGGTGAAGTTGAAACATTATCAGGCCTACGCGTAGTTGGTAAATTTGGTGACTCTGTAACGACAGACCACATTTCACCAGCAGGTTCAATCGGTAAGCATACACCAGCTGGACGCTACTTATTAGAAAACGGCGTACAACCAGTTGACTTCAATTCTTACGGTTCTCGTCGTGGTAACCATGAAGTTATGATGCGTGGTACATTCGCGAACATCCGTATTAAAAACCAAATCGCACCAGGAACAGAAGGCGGATATACAACATATTGGCCAACAGGTGAAGTAACGTCTATCTATGATGCTGCTATGAAATATAAAGAAGATGGCACAGGCCTTCTAGTTGTTGCTGGTAAAGATTACGGTATGGGAAGTTCTCGTGACTGGGCTGCGAAAGGAACAAACTTACTAGGTATTAAAGCAGTAATTGCAGAAAGCTTTGAGCGTATTCACCGCAGTAACTTAGTGTTAATGGGTGTACTACCACTTCAATTTAAAGATGGCGAAAGTGCTGAAACGTTAGGTCTTGTTGGTAACGAGTCATTTGAAATTCAAATCGACAAAACAGTTAGACCACGCGATCTTGTGAAAGTAGTTGCAACTGATGCAGATGGCAATGAAAAACAATTTGAAGTAGTAGCTCGTTTCGATAGTGAAGTAGAAATTGACTACTACCGTCACGGTGGTATTCTGCAAATGGTTCTTCGTGAGAAAATTGAAGAGTCTAAAGTGTCGAACTAAATAATTGAAATGAATAATAAGGAAGCTAACAATAGTTAGCTTCCTTATTTTATGGAAAGGGATGAAACCATATGGTTTCATCCCTTTCTTTTTTACTACGAAAAATGGAGGAAACGTCATGAAAGAATATAAAAGAATTCTGTTACCGTTACAGAAAGAAAAAATATTAGTAATAGCAGCTGTATGTAGTGGGATAATTGCTGCCATTTTAAATTTATCTCGCCCAATTTTCATGGGATTAATTGTAGACAATCTTATTCAAAGGGAGCTAAAAGGTGCGTATGTATATATAGCTTTGTTTGCGGGTAGTCACTTTTTAATGTGGGCGAACAATCTTTTATTTGATTATATAAGTTCAAAAGCGAGTCAACGTATATTACAAACGAAACGTATAGAATTATTGCGTCACTATTTCTCATTACCGTTTGAAGAGAGTGAGAAGATTAAGCAAGGAGAGTTAGAAACTTTGGTCGTGTCTGATATTCCGAACTGGGTCAGATTATATGGCTCTATATTAATAGAATATATACACGCTATTGCCCAATTTATTGGAGCTTTCATAGCACTACAACATATAGATATACAGTTTATATTGTGGGTAACTCCGTTTTTATTTTTAAGTACAATTGTTCCAATACTGATGGGAGAAAAGGTAAGAGATATTGCAAGCGTTTCTCAAAAAAATCACTCAAGTGTTGTAGAGATGGTGTCACAGTTTGTAAAGGGGATACAAGATTTGCGGAGTTTACAAAAAGAAAAATGGGCAATTCGCTTATTTAAAGAAGTAACGGCACAATCGTATAAATCAGAAGTAAAGAAGACGATGATGCAACATTGCATTGGAGTAGTTGGAACGGTGATTGAAACAGGAGCATATATTGTTGTTCTCATTATAGGTGCACAAAAAATAATGAGGGGAGAAATAGAAGTTGGTTCACTCATTGCAGTGTTAGCGACAATTGAGATGCTCTTTTTCCCTGTCCGTTATGTGGGCGATTGTATCAAATCCAACTCTTATTATTTTAGATGAACCGACGGCTGGGCTAGATCCGGGCAATCAAGAACTGGTTTGGAATATGATTGAAGGGATAGGAAGAGATGTAACGAGAATTGTGGCAACACATGATGTAGAGAGAGCGATGATAGCAGATTGTGTTGTTGTCATAAAGAATGGGACTATTGTGGAATGTGGGAATCCTAGAGAATTATTAAATTGCAACTCATTGTACAAAGAGTTGCAAACAAAAAGATAAGAGATATGTAATGCTCTTATCTTTATTCCGCTATTTGCCGGGCAGCCCGATTGGTGAGGGCTGATTAAAGTTTCACTTTATTCGGTCTCATTAAGTTGATAAGTATAAGAATTCGAATCACTAGAATTAACTTCTTTGACGAGAGTAAGTTGATTTGTATCTGGATTATATTTGAAAATCTTAATTGTATGTTCGCTACTTAGTAATGGATTATATTCTTGAATAGCGAATGTATTTTCCGCGATTTGTGTCATATTACTGGTGGGAACATTTTCTATGGAATCATGATTTGTAGAAATTTCAACGACTTTTTCACTGTTGAAAAATAAAAGAACGATTATTAAAATAACTAAGCATATTCGTATATAGCGTAGCTCTTTGGTGATAGGGTGTTCTCCCAAAACAATCATCCTTTCTATAGCTATTCTATAGTAGTAATGGTAGTCATCGTGAAAAAAGTAATAATGCCGAGGCCTGCCAAAAGGATAAATGAGATTAATGCGATATAGAGACAAATATGTCCAACTTGTTTTTTTTCAGGATCTTTACTAAATAGTGAGATAATCCATGTGATAATTCCGATTGGGGAAAATATAAAACTAAGAATATATAGAAGTATTTTTTTAAATAAATTCATGAGAGCTCCTTTCATTGTAAAATGTTCTATGTATTTCTAATTATATGATTAAAAGGTAAATATTTCATCTTGGTTATAAAAATTCTGATTATTTAGAATGTGAATATTTCCAAGCTTGTCCGTATAAGCTAAAATAAGGTATATAGTATTTTGATGAATGTGTTAAAAGAAGATAATACGTTAGGGTGATATAAAATGTGGCGAAAGCTTACGATTATTGTAGTGTTACTTTGTTTAGCGGGATATGCAGCTTATGAACAGTTTGGTCATAAAGAGCAGGCGGTAAAAGTGAAGCAAGAAAAAAGTGAAGCTGCGATGAAAGAGATTATCGCAAGGAATGGTATTGAGATAGGGAAGAGTGCACCGGACTTTACATTAACGAAGTTAGATGGGACAAATGTAAAGTTATCGGATTTAAAAGGAAAGAAAGTAATTTTAAACTTTTGGGCTACGTGGTGTGGACCATGTCAGCAAGAAATGCCTGATATGGAGGCTTTCTATAAAGAACATAAAGAGAACGTAGAAATTTTAGCGGTCAATTATACGCCTTCAGAAAAAGGTGGGGGGGAAGAGAAGGTAAGCAATTTTGCTAAAGAAAAAGGAATTACTTTTCCTATTTTATTGGACAAGAACATTGATGTGACAACAGCTTATAAAGTAATTACGATTCCAACTTCGTATTTTATAGATACAAAAGGTGTCATTCAAGATAAGTTTATTGGGCCGATGACACAAAAAGAGATGGAGAAAAGAGTTGCTAAATTAAAATAATGGTGAAAAGGTAGAGATGGAGAGTTCCCATTTCTGCCTTTTCTTTTTCAAGTAGTAATCACTTCATGATATGATGTAAGAAATATAACCGTTTAGAGATAAAGGAGTGTATGGAGTGGGGAATGTATCCTTACCGTTAGATTATGTTGTAATTGATTTTGAAACAACAGGATTTAACCCTTATAATGATAAAATTATTCAAGTTGCAGCAGTGAAATATCGTAATCATGAATTAGTAGATCAATTTGTTTCATACGTGAATCCAGAGCGGCCAATTCCGGACCGAATAACGAGTTTAACAGGTATTACTAATTATCGCGTTTCAGATGCACCGACGATTGAAGAAGTGTTACCTTTATTTTTAGCATTTTTACATACAAATGTTATTGTGGCCCATAATGCTTCTTTTGATATGCGCTTTTTGAAAAGTAATGTAAATATGCTTGGGTTGCCTGAACCTAAAAATAAAGTAATTGATACTGTATTTTTAGCAAAGAAATACATGAAGCATGCGCCTAATCATAAACTTGAAACGTTAAAACGAATGCTTGGAATTCGTTTAAGCTCTCATAATGCATTTGACGATTGCATTACGTGTGCTGCTGTTTATCAAAAGTGTGCAGCTATTGAAGAAGAAGGGAAACGAAAAGTAAATAAGGCTATGCTTGATGAAACTGCGGTATATGAAGCGGTGAAAGAAATACTTGCATGTAATAAACGTAATGTAGAATGGCTACGTTGTATGAACGTAGGAAGTTATTTAGATATAAAAGCTTTTTATCCAGTTATGAGATTAAAGGTAAAAGGGCGAAAGAAATATGTATTAACAGAGATATTAGAAGAAGATGTGAAAGAAATATGTACAAGTTTAAAATGTGAACCGGCGTTAAAAAGTGAAGTTGGTAATACGAGAATTATGCTTAATAGCTTAGAGGATGTTATGAAATTAGAAAGTTATATTTTAGAGCAGTATGATTTTGTATTACAGGCGCTTCATGATTATAAAGAAAATGAAATGAATGCAGATGAAAAGTTGAAAGAGTATTTAAATATTATGGTATAAAAAACTCCGTGTGCAATATATTGTACACGGAGTTTTTTTAGGAGTACTAAAACAT
This sequence comes from Bacillus sp. JH7, assembly GCF_001563515.1. Lineage (NCBI taxonomy): Bacteria > Bacillati > Bacillota > Bacilli > Caryophanales > Bacillaceae > Bacillus > Bacillus sp. JH7. Next base: position 1,195,696 of record NZ_LPUS01000001.1, read on the forward strand.
AAAATTTTCTTGCAAATCTGATTAAAGAGTTTTTTGTTTGCTCATACTATGTAATAAGAAAGCGAAGGAGAGAGGGTGAACAACATGAGAAGAAGTCGCCGTAAATCGTTTGAAGAACTTGTAAATGAAAATAAACAACAATTATTAAGCGATCGTGAGGCAATTGATCGCATTGAAGAGCGCATTGAAAAACGTTATGAAATGAAACTTTTTAAGCAAGCTGAATAATTCTTAACACTAGTACGATACTAGTGTTAAGGAGGCGATAGTAATGGGTAATCCGAAAAAAAATTCAAAAGACTTTGCACCGAATCATATTGGAACACAATCAAAAAAAGCTGGTGGAAATAAAGGAAAGCAAATGCAAGATCAAACAGGTAAACAACCGATTGTTGATAATGGTTAAAGAAAAGGAGAATATTACATTCTCCTTTTTTATGTATAAATTTGAGGAAAGATAGGTAATTTAAGATGGTGTGTATATACAATATTAGGAGGGAAATACATGCCAAATCCAGATAATCGAAGTGACAACGCTGAAAAGTTACAAGAAATGGTGCAAAATACAGTTGATAACTTTAATGAAGCAAAAGAAACAGCGGAACTTTCTAATGAAAAAGATCGTGCTGCTATTGAAGCAAAAAATCAAAGACGTTTAGAAAGTATTGACTCATTAAAAAGTGAAATCAAAGATGAATCTTAACAAAATGTACAAAAAGGGCTGACTTTTGTCAGCCCTTTTTCGTAATCGTAAAGTTTTCAACAAGTAAACGCCAATTTTGTGGAAATGGCAAGCCAATCTTCCAATAACTAATACCGCCAATGCCCTGCTCTTTCATTAAATTGAATTTACTTTGAATAGACCTCGCATCTTCAAACCAAACTTCATGTTGTACGCCATTTTCGTCAAAGTAATTAAAATGTGGAGCTTGAGCTGTGAAATCATAGCGGATAGGAACATTATATTTACGAGCAAGTGCAACAGCTGCGACAGAGCTAACTGCTTTTGCTGGTGGATTCCCTTGTTTGAACGGAAGTTTCCAATCGAATCCGTATAAGTTTTGCCCCATCATAATTTTTTGGGGAGGCATTTGAGATTTTGCGTATTGAAGTACTTCTTTTACAGGACCAATAGGAGAGATTGCCATTGGTGGCCCGCCCTGCCAACCCCAGTCATATGTCATAATGACGACGAAATCAACAATTTGCCCTTGCGCTTTATAATCATGGGCTTCGAAAAATTTTCCCTTTTGATTTGAACTTGTTTTCGGTACGAGAGTTGTGCTTAATGTGTACCCGCTAGGTAAGCGTGTTTTTACATTTCGTAAAAAGCGATTATAGGCCTCGCGGTCTTCGGGTGCTACACTCTCGAAATCGAAATGAATGTCTCGCATGCCATATTTTTCAGCTGTTTGCAAAATGTTAGTAATAAATTTGTTTTGAATCGTTGCGTCGCGTAAAATAACCGATGTTAGATCGGCACTGAAATTACCATTTTCAATATTTGTAATAACGAGCATAGGGATTGTTTGCCCTTGCGTTGCAATATTAGCAATTTTAGCTGTTTCAGTAGGTTCTTTTAATGTGCCATCTCTTTTTGCCTCAAAACTAAAATAAGCTAAATATGTTAAAAATGGATTGATGGCACGTGTAGCATTAACTAAACTCTCTTTAATCGGTATAGTGGAAGGTTGTAAATAAGCGATGGATTCTACAGCTCGTTTTGTGCCTTTTGGTACATATAATTGTTGTCCGACATGGAGAATAGATTTTAAAGATAAATTATTAACTTTAGCTAAACTAGCGAGGGGGACATTATATGTTTGAGAAATCCGATAGAGGCTGTCACCAGGCTGTACATAATAATTATTTCCTTTCGTATTAACGATAAGTGCCTGACCAACAACGAGCGTTTCAGCGGGATTTAGTCCATTGTCTTTTACTATTTCGTCAGGTGTTGATCCATATTTTGATGCCAAGCTATATACGCTATCACCGCTACGAACCGTTACAATTTGAATCATATGCTTGCTCCTTTCGGGAAAAGATTCACTATTTTTATTTTATTTTTGATGTCACTGTATTATGATTAAATGTATGCAAGGTAGCAGAAGTGAAAGAAGGCGAATACATATGTTTGTAGCAGAACATGAAGTTGAAATCCGTTATGCGGAAACAGATCAAATGGGTGTTGTTTACCATTCAAACTACTTAGTGTGGCTTGAGTTAGGTCGCACGAAACTTATACAAGATTTAGGTTTTTCATATGTTGAAATGGAGAAAGAAGGAATTATTTCTCCTGTGTTAGATTTACAAATTTCATACCGTAAAGCGATGCGTTACGGAGAAAAAGCAATCGTAAAAACATGGGTAGATACTGTGAGCCCACTTCGCGTTGTATATGGATATGAAATATATAATGGTGATGGTGAACTTTGTATTACTGCAAGTACGACGAATATTTGTGCGAAAAAAGAAGGGTTCCGCCCTGTATCATTTAAAAAGTTATATCCTGATTGGTATGCGAAATATGAGGAAATTAAGAAAAAATAAAAAAGCGTGGCAGAAGCCACGTTTTTTTATTTTTCATAATTAAATTGTGGGAAGTCGTCACCTTCGTTAAGTGTAACAGATAAATTATGTCCATCGAAGAACCATTCATCATCGCCTTCAATAAAGAAGTTAATACCTTCTTCTTGAATTTGAACAGCAGGATGTGCAGGATCATCTTTACGAATCCCTAAAGAAAGTCCTTTTTGCACAGTACTGCAACCACCGTATTGTACGAAAAAGCGTAGTGTTTCATTTGATTGTAAGTTTAATTCATTTTTATACCATTGTGCTGCTTCTTTTGTTACGGAAAGATTCATGTATAGTTCCTCCAAATTATGTTGCTTTTTCTTTAGTATAAAAAATAACGCAAAAAGACGCTATTAATATGCTTCACGTTTTCTTTTTGCGTTATGTGGGTTACGATCTTATTTTTGCTTTTTTGAAAAGTTTGCTTTTGGTTCAGTTTTATTTATAATTCGTCCGATATTTGCACGGTGTTTATAAATAACCATACCTGCTAATAAACACATCGCAATAATGAAGATTTTATCCCCGCTAACAATGGATGCAATAACAGCAACAACTGCTGTTACCATAGAAGAAAGTGATACGTATCTTGTTGTAAATAAAAGGGTGAAAAATACAACAGCCAATATTGCAAAAACAACTGGTGAATAGCATAATAGCACCCCAGCAGAAGTTGCAACTGCTTTACCACCGCGGAATTTCGCGAAGATTGGATAGACATGTCCAAGAACAGCCGCTAACCCGAACCATAGTGGATGAATATCTAATCCGAAAATCATTGGTAGACTTGTTGCTAATGTCCCTTTTAAAATGTCAGCAATTGTAACGGTAAAACCTGCTTTTTTCCCTAATGTGCGGAATGTGTTTGTTCCGCCTAGATTACCGCTCCCGTGCTCACGAATATCGATTCCGTAGCCGATTTTTCCAACAACTAGTGCAAATGGAATCGAGCCAAGTAAGTAGGCAACGATAAATAAAAGATATGTAGTAACCATAAGTTCAGTCTCCTTTATTCAAATGTGTTGATAAAGGGTAAAAAGAGTTTTTCCCGTATATTGTACCATACATTTGTAAAGAGCACATTTCTTTTTTGTAAATGAAAAATTCATTATTTCGTGAAAAAAATTTCACAGTAATGTTACATTTCTCACAGAAACAGTAAGACTATATGTAGTAACATTTTAATCAAAAGATAACAACATATTGGTGGAGGGTTATAAATGTTACAAAATAATACACGTGGAGAAGAAGAATTAATGAAAGTGTTTGAGACAATAGTCCACGGCAATGAACAAGATTTGATGCAAGAAAATGCAAATGTAGACGGCCGCTCTCCAATGGGCGTAATGGGAACGTTCGCATCTGAGAGTGCAAAATATTATGCTGTTGAGAATTTATTGTCAGATCAAGTGAAAAAAGCGATAAATGAAAATATATTATATCCACATGATTTAGATTTTTATGCAACAGGAACGACGACTTGTTCACAAATTCCGTTAGCGCAAATGCTTGCTAACGGTTTTCATACTGGACATGGACATATGAGACAACCGCAAGACATTAAAAGTGCATTGGCTCTTTCGTCTATTATTTTTCAAGCGAATCAAAATATGCAGCATGGTGGTCAATCGTTTGCACTCTTTGATATTGATTTAGCACCTTATGTACGAAAAACAATTGAGAGACATAAAAAACGATTACAATCATATCCGCTTACGAAAGAACAAATAGAAGAATTCGCATGGAAAGAAACGGAAAATGATACGTATCAAGCGTGTGAGGCTTTCGTTCATAATTCGAATAGTATGCATAGTAGGGGCGGAGGACAAGTACCGTTTATTTCTATTAATTACGGAACAGATACATCAAAAGAAGGAAGAATGTTAATTAAACAACTTTTAAAAGCGACACAAGCTGGACTTGGTAAAGGAGAGACACCGATTTTTCCGATTCAAATTTTCAAGATGAAAAAAGGTGTGAATTTTGAAGAAAGTGATCCGAACTACGATTTATTTGAATTAGCATTAGAGACAACGGCTGAACGATTGTTCCCTAACTTTTCATTTTTAGATGCTCCGTTTAATGCAGTACATTATGATGGAAGACCAGAAAGTGAAGTATGTTACATGGGATGTCGTACCCGTGTTATGTCTAATATACATGGAGAAGAAACAGCGATTGGTAGAGGGAATTTATCATTTACGTCTATTAATTTAGTGAAATTAGCGTTAATTAGTGGTTCAAAAGAAGCGTTTTTTGAAGCGCTAAACTATTATTTAGATTTAGGAATTAAGCAGCTATTAGAAAGATATGCGTATCAATGTACGAAGCGAGCAAGAGATTTTCAGTTTTTATATTCACAAGGTGTATGGCGTGGTGGAGAAACGTTGCAGCCTGAAGACTCCGTAGCCTCGATTTTAAAACAAGGGACGTTAAGTATTGGTTTTATCGGTCTTGCGGAATGTTTAGTAGCTTTAACAGGAAAGCATCATGGGGAAGATGGAGAATCATGGAAACTTGGGTATGAAATTATTTCCTTTATGAGAGATAGAATGGATAAAGCGACAGAAGAACATCAACTGAATTTCTCAGTAATTGCAACTCCAGCAGAAGGATTATCAGGGAAGTTTGTGAAAAAAGATAGAGAAGAATTTGGTGAAATTAACGGTATAACGAACCATAATTACTATACGAATTCATTCCATATTCCAGTTTATTATAACATTCAAGCGATAAATAAAATCCGTTTAGAAGGCCCTTTCCACGCTCTCTGTAATGGAGGACACATTACTTATATTGAACTAGATGGAGCAGCAATGCATAACAAAAAGGCATTAAAACAAATTGTACAAGCCATGGCAGAACATGGCGTTGGATACGGTTCAATTAATCATCCTGTTGACCGTTGTAAGTGCTGTAGTTATCACGGGGTTATTGGGAATGAATGTCCAAGTTGCGGGAATAAAGATGAGGCTAATATAGAAAGAATTCGCCGTATAACAGGCTATCTTGTAGGAGATATGTCGAAGTGGAATAGTGCGAAACGTAGTGAAGAGATAGATCGGGTGAAACATAAATGAAAGTGATGAATATTATTCATGATAGTGTAGTAGATGGAGAAGGATTGCGGACAGTCGTGTTTTTTGCGGGCTGTCCGCATCGTTGCGTTGGTTGCCATAATCCGAAATCGTGGAATATTTGCAATGGAACGGAAATGACAGTAGAAGAAATTGTGAAAGAGATTGCAAGTAATCCATTAACTGATGTAACATTTTCAGGTGGAGATCCATTTTTTCAAGCTGCTGAAGTGAAAAAGGTAGCAAAAATCGTGAAAGATTTGAAAAAAAACCTATGGATGTATACAGGTTATACGTTAGAAGAGATACAGAGTTCTCAAAATAATGATATGATAGAGTTGTTACATTATGGGGATGTTTTAGTCGATGGAAGGTTTGAAATTGAGAAAAAAGATTTAACACTTCCATTTCGCGGAAGCTCCAATCAACGTATTATTCGATTGAAAGAGTAAAAAGGCGGGATAGATTATATGAATAAAACAGTATTGCTTGTTGAAGATGAAAGAAGATTACGTGAAATTGTTAGTGATTATTTTCGTAATGAAGGCTTTGAAGTAATCGAAGCAGAAGATGGAAAAAAAGCGTTAGAGTTATTTGCAGAGCATGAAATTGATTTAATTATGTTAGATATTATGTTACCGGAAATAGATGGATGGTCTGTTTGTAGAAGAATTAGAAAAGAATCAGCAGTACCAATTATTATGTTGACAGCACGTTCGGATGAGGATGATACATTGCTAGGTTTCGAATTAGGTGCAGACGAGTATGTAACGAAACCATTTAGCCCGAAAGTATTAGTAGCTCGCGCAAAGACGTTATTGAAACGTGCGGATGGTGCGGTAGGAGTAGCGGAAGAAAATGCTATGTCTTTAGCTGGAATAGAAGTAAATCGTCTATCTAGAACTGTTTTAGTAGATGGAGAAGAAATTATATTGACACATAAAGAATTTGAACTTCTTGTGTATTTAATGGAGAACAAAGGAATCGTGTTATCACGTCAACATTTATTAGATCAGTTATGGGGATATGACTATTACGGTGATGACAGAACGGTTGATACCCATATTAAAAAACTTCGAAATAAGCTAGGAGATAAAGCGAAGCATATCGGTACTGTTATTCGAGTTGGTTATAAATTTGAAGAATAATCTAGAACGATTTGTGTAATTTAGCCTAGGGAAATGGCGATTTTATACTCTCTTTTGAAGGTAGAATGTACAAAAAATACTTTTTTTGTCTACAATGTTAGATAGGAGTATTTTTTTAATTAGATTTCACGATGAGTTCACAAGAAGGACACAAAACGTGACTATACTGAAAATACGAATTCACCAGAGAGGGGAAATAAAACATGGGATATTACGACGGACCAAATTTAAATGAAGAGCATAGTGAAACGAGAGAAGTGAGAAAATCAGGTAGTAAAAAAGGCTATTTCTTCACAGGTTTAGTGGGGGCTGTAGTCGGAGCGGTTTCGATTAGTTTTGCAGCACCATATATGCCATGGGCTCAAAATAATGGAGCGCCAGTATCATCATTTAGTTCGGATTCAAAAGTAGAAGGTACTGTAGTTCCTGTTGTAAATAAAGCGAAAAATGAAACTGATTTACCTGGTATGATTGAAGGGGCGAAAGATGTTGTTGTAGGTGTTATTAATATGCAACAAAGTGTTGATCCATTTGCAATGCAACCGACAGGTCAAGAACAACAAGCTGGTTCAGGATCAGGTGTTATTTATAAAAAAGCAGGGAATAAAGCATATATCGTAACAAACAACCACGTAGTAGATGGTGCAAATAAACTTGCTGTAAAACTAAGTGATGGTAAAAAGGTAGATGCAAAGTTAGTAGGGAAAGATCCTTGGTTAGACTTAGCTGTTGTTGAAATTGACGGGGCTAATGTGAATAAAGTTGCAACTTTAGGTGACTCAAGTAAAATCCGCGCGGGTGAAAAAGCAATTGCAATCGGTAACCCACTAGGTTTTGATGGAAGTGTAACGGAAGGTATAATCAGTAGTAAAGAACGTGAAATTCCAGTTGATATTGATGGCGATAAACGACCAGATTGGCAAGCACAAGTTATTCAAACAGATGCAGCGATTAACCCTGGTAACAGTGGTGGTGCATTATTTAACCAAAATGGTGAAATAATTGGGATTAATTCAAGTAAAATTGCACAACAAGAAGTTGAAGGAATTGGATTTGCTATTCCAATTAATATCGCAAAGCCAGTTATTGAATCACTTGAAAAAGACGGAGTAGTGAAACGTCCAGCGCTTGGAGTAGGTGTCGTTTCATTAGAAGATGTGCAAGCTTATGCAGTCAATCAATTGAAAGTACCGAAAGAAGTAACGAATGGTGTTGTATTAGGTAAAATTTACCCAATATCACCGGCTGAAAAAGCTGGTTTAGAGCAATATGATATTGTAGTAGCATTAGATAATCAAAAAGTAGAGAATGCGCTTCAATTCCGTAAATATTTATATGAAAAGAAAAAAGTAGGCGAGAAAGTAGAAGTTACATTCTACCGTAACGGTCAAAAAATGACGAAATCGGCTACTTTAGCAGATAATTCAGCTACAAAGAATCAATAATCGAAATAAAAGAAAGTCTCTTTCATATTGAAAGAGACTTTCTTTATCGGCTATACTAAAGGAATAGGAGGGATTAATTATGACAATTGAAAACCCAACTCGTACGGAAATTGGTGAAGTGTTAAAGAAAAGCAAAACAATTGCGGTTGTTGGATTATCAGATAAGCCAGAACGTACATCGTATATGGTTTCAAAAGCAATGCAAGATGCTGGATACCGCATTATTCCAGTTAATCCAACAGTAGATGAGGTGCTTGGAGAAAAGGCAGTTTCTTCACTAAAGGATATTAAGGAACACGTTGACATAGTAAATGTATTTCGTCGCTCAGAGTTTTTAATGGATGTTGCAAAAGAATTTGTAGAGATTGATGCAGATGTTTTTTGGGCACAATTAGGAGTACAAGATGAGGATACATACAAATTTTTAAAAGAAAAAGACTATACTGTAATAATGGATCGTTGTATTAAAGTAGAACATGCGATGACAAAATAGTATAGATTTAAAGGTAGAAAGATTGATTCAGCCCTCATTATAGATAAGTAGGGCCGATGAACGAGGTGTTCATCATGAGATTTTTTAAAGGCTGTTTTTGGGGGTTGTTATTTGTAATCCCATTTTGGATCTTGATCATTTGGATCATAATAAAGGTTTGGAATGTGTAATCTTGGAATACATATCCATTTCTCGTTGACAAACGATTATTTTTCTGAAATAGTAGCCTAGAGGAATCCTTGTGAGAAAACAAGGATTTTTCTATTGAAAATGGTATATAAAAGAGATAAGATAACTTGCCAAAACTATAGTCGAGGCGTTATTCTATAATAGAAACATATGTTCTGATTTTGGATTAGGAAAGGGGCAAGGAGTTTGGCGAAGCATCAGTTCCAATATAATGAAGATGCGATTCAAGTGTTAGAAGGACTTGAAGCCGTTCGAAAACGCCCGGGTATGTATATCGGGAGCACGGACAGCCGTGGATTGCATCATTTAGTATATGAAATAGTAGATAACTCCGTTGACGAAGCGTTAGCGGGATTTGGCGACGAAATTTCAGTCGTAATACATAAAGATAATAGTATTAGCGTTATAGATAAAGGGCGAGGAATGCCTACGGGAATGCATAAACTTGGGAAACCTACACCTGAAGTTATTTTAACTGTACTTCATGCCGGTGGTAAGTTTGGTCAAGGTGGTTACAAAACGAGTGGTGGTTTGCACGGTGTTGGGGCATCGGTTGTAAATGCCTTATCAGAATGGTTAGTCGTAACGATTAAGCGTGACGGAAATATTTACGAACAACGCTTTGAAAATGGCGGTGTTCCTGTAACGACGCTTGAGAAAATCGGGAAGACGAAAGAGTCTGGTACTACGATGCATTTCAAACCAGATACAACGATTTTCAGCACAACAAATTATAATTATGAAACATTATGTGAGAGATTACGTGAATCTGCATTCTTATTAAAAGGAATGAAAATCTCAATAAAAGATGAACGAAATGATTTAGAGGATGTATTTCATTATGAAACGGGAATTGAAGCTTTCGTTTCATATTTAAACGAAGAAAAAGATTCCATTCATCCAGTTGTATATTTCACTGGTGAACAAAATGGAATTGAAGCAGAACTAGCATTTCAATTTAACGATGGCTACTCAGAAAACATTTTATCGTTTGTAAATAACGTACGTACAAAAGATGGTGGAACACACGAAGCTGGATTTAAAACAGCGATGACGCGTGTGTTTAACGAGTATGCTCGTAAAGTAGCACTATTAAAAGAAAAAGATAAAAACTTAGAAGGCACAGATATTCGTGAAGGTGTAGCGGCTATCGTTTCGGTACGTGTACCAGAAGAAGTGCTTCAGTTTGAAGGGCAAACGAAAGGGAAACTAGGTACAAGTGAAGCGCGTTCTTCAATTGATGCCATTGTATCTGAGCATTTAGCATACTTTTTAGAAGAAAATCCTGATGTAGCTACACTTCTTGTGAGAAAAGCAATTAAAGCAGCACAAGCCCGTGAAGCAGCCCGTAAAGCAAGAGAAGAAGCGCGTAGTGGTAAGAAAAAGAAAAAATCAGAAGGTACGTTAAGCGGGAAATTAACACCTGCACAATCACGTAACCCGCAAAAAAATGAACTGTACCTAGTAGAGGGTGACTCTGCCGGTGGTTCTGCGAAACAAGGACGAGACCGACGTTTCCAGGCCGTATTACCGTTACGTGGTAAAGTAATTAATACAGAAAAAGCAAAGCTTGCTGATATCTTTAAAAATGAAGAGATTAATACAATCATTTATGCGATTGGCGGCGGTGTAGGAAATGAATTTGATGTTGAAGATATTAACTACGATAAAGTTGTAATTATGACCGATGCCGATACGGATGGGGCTCATATTCAAGTATTGTTATTAACGTTCTTCTACAGATATATGAAGCCACTTATCGAAGCTGGTAAAGTGTTTATCGCGCTTCCTCCTTTATACAAAGTAAGTAAAGGAAAAGGTAAGAGTGAGGTAATTGAATACGCTTGGTCAGACGAGGAATTAGACGGTGTAACGAAAAAAGTTGGAAAAGGCTATATGCTACAACGTTATAAAGGACTTGGTGAAATGAATGCGGATCAATTATGGGAAACAACAATGAATCCTGAAACGCGTACATTAATTCGCGTGAAAATTGATGATGCAGCAAGAGCAGAGCGTCGCGTTACAACATTAATGGGCGATAAAGTAGAACCGCGCCGTAAATGGATTGAACGTAATGTACAGTTTGGTATGCAAGAAGAAGGAAATATTTTAGAAAATGAAATGATTATGGAGACGGAGGTGGAATAACATGCAAGCAGAGAAGTTTCATGACCTCCCGCTTGAAGACGTGTTAGGTGATCGCTTTGCACGTTATAGTAAATATATTATTCAAGATCGTGCACTTCCAGATGCACGTGATGGCTTAAAGCCAGTACAAAGACGTATTTTATATTCTATGTATGTAGAAGGTAATGTACATGATAAAGCGTTTCGTAAATCAGCTAAAACAGTAGGTAATGTTATCGGTAATTATCATCCACATGGAGATTCCTCTGTATATGAAGCAATGGTACGCTTAAGCCAAACTTGGAAAGTACGTAATGTTTTAGTTGAAATGCATGGTAATAACGGTAGTGTTGATGGGGACCCAGCGGCAGCGATGCGTTATACGGAAGCTCGTTTATCACCAATCGCATCTGAATTATTACGTGATCTTGATAAAGAAACAGTTGAATTCGTGTCAAACTTTGATGATACGAGTGAAGAACCGGTTGTATTACCAGCAGCGTTCCCGAATTTATTAGTGAACGGATCTACAGGGATTTCCGCTGGTTATGCAACAGAAATTCCTCCGCATCATCTTGGAGAAGTTATTGATGCTACAATGATGCGTATTGATAAGCCAAATAGTACTGTTGATGATTTATTAACAGTTATGAAAGGACCAGATTTCCCAACAGGCGGTATTATTCAGGGGATTGATGGTATTAAAAAGGCGTATGAAACAGGTAAAGGTAAAATTATTATTCGCGGAAAAGCAGAAGTTGAAACAGTGCGCGGTGGGAAACAACAAATTGTAATCACTGAAATTCCTTACGAAGTGAATAAGGCAAATCTTGTAAAGAAAATGGATGAATTACGTCTAGATAAAAAGTTAGATGGTATTGCTGAAGTGCGTGATGAGACAGATCGTACTGGTTTACGAATTGTTGTTGAATTAAAGAAAGAAGCAAACGCCGAAGGTATTTTAAATTATTTATATAAAAATACAGATTTGCAAATTCCATATAACTTTAATATGGTAGCGATCAATAATCGTCGTCCAACACTTATGACATTACCGAAAATTTTAGATGCTTATATTGGACATCAAAAAGAGGTTATTACGAGACGTTCGCAATATGAATTAAGAAAAGCAGAAAATCGTCAACATATTGTAGAAGGTTTAAAGAAAGCATTATCGATTTTAGACCAAGTAATTGAAACAATTCGAGCTTCAAAAGATAAACGTAACGCGAAAGATAATTTAAGTGCAAAATTTGGCTTTACAGAAGCACAGGCAGAAGCAATTGTTTCCTTGCAATTATATCGCTTAACGAATACAGACATTACGGCGTTACAAGAAGAAGCAGATGAGCTTAATAAGAAAATTATTGAGCTACAGGCAATTTTACAAAGTGAAAAAAGATTACTTCAAGTAATTAAAACAGATTTAAAGAGAGTTAAGAAAACATATAGTGATGATCGACGCGCAATTATTGAAGATCAAATCGAGGAAATTAAAATCGATGTAGAAGTGATGATCCCACAAGAAGATGTCATCGTTACTGTAACGAAAGAAGGGTATGTGAAACGTACTGGATGGCGCTCACACAATGCCTCAAACGGCAAAGACTTCGGTATGAAAGAGGGTGACATCTTACTTGAACGATTCGATACGAATACGACAGAGACAGTCCTCTTATTTACGAATAAAGGAAACTATATATATCTGCCAGTATACGAAATGCCAGATATTCGTTGGAAAGATTTAGGTCAGCACGTTGCTAATATCGTTTCACTCGACCGGGATGAAACAATCATTTGGGCAACGGTTGTACCGAACTTTGAGGAAGAAAAACGATTTATCGTATTTGTAACAAGAAATGGTATGATAAAGAAAACAGAATTAAATCAATATAAAGTTCAGCGTTATTCAAGGGCATTCGTTGCTGTAAACTTGAAAAAAGATGATGAAGTTGTCGATATATTTGCGACAGATGGAACGAGTGATATCGTTCTTGCTACACACGGTGCATATGCACTTATTTTCCATGAAGATGAAGTAAGTCCAGTCGGTGTAAGAGCTGCTGGCGTGAAAGCAATTAATTTAAAAGAAGATGACTATGTCGCTTCTGGTAAACCGTTAAATGGTGACAAAGATCAACTTATTCTCGTAACACAGCGCGGTGCTGTAAAACGTCTAAAAGCATCAGAAATTGAAAAATCAACGAGGGCGAAACGAGGTCTTGTTATTTTCAAAGAATTAAAACGTAATCCGTACCGCATTGTCGGTATTGAAATTGTTCGGGACGATGAATTAGTTTACATGAAGACAGAGAAAAACATTGTAGAAGAGATTGATCCGAAAGCGTATCGAAATAAAGACCGGTATAGTAATGGTAGCCTAGTGCTAGATGTTAATGATACTGGTGAAGTAGTAGAAACGTGGACGAAGAAAAGACCAGAATAAAGAGGGCATCTTGCTATGAATAATAGCAAGATGCTTTTTTCTAGGCAATTTATTATGTAAATAATAATAATCTTGTTATAATAACTGAATGAAATCGTTCTCATAAAGTGAAACTTTAATCAATGGGGATTTTCTTTATCCACACTGATTATTAGTTGAACCAATCGGGCTTTAACAAGCAGTTGATTTCTCACCTAATTCCTTAGCTTTCGCTGAATTTTTGGTTAGGAATCTTACTGCCTGTTAAAGCGGGACAAATGGAGGGGCAACATGAAAAAAATAGGTGTAGGGATTGTAGGATTTGGTTTTTCTAGTACGACATTTCATATCCCACTATTACAAACGATAGAAGAATATGATATTCGTGCTGTATTATCCTCAAAAGAAGAGGTAGTAAAAGAAACATTACCAAATGCTAATGTTGTTAGTACAATTGATGAATTGGTTAAGCGAGCTGATGTTGACTTAGTTGTTATTACATCACCTAATACAACTCATTTTCCATATGTAAAAGAAGCAATTTTAAACGGTAAGCATGTTGTTGTAGAAAAACCATTTGTTGTCTCAATTGAAGAAGGGGAAAAGCTTATTTCATTAGCAGAGCAGCATAATATAATGTTAAGCGTATATCATAATCGTCGTTTTGATAATGATTTCTTAACAATTAAGAAATTGTTAGGAGAAAACAGAGTAGGGAATGTATACGCATATGAATCGAATTTTGATCGTTTCCGTCCACATGTACGTGATCGATGGAGAGAAAAAAATCTACCAGGCTCCGGTATATTATACGATTTAGGATCGCATTTAATTGACCAAGCGTTATCAATATTCGGGAAACCCGATGCGATAAGTGCAGATGTAATAAAACAAAGACCAGGTGCAGAGGTGGATGATTATTTCCACATAGTACTTCATTACGGAGTTAAACGTGTCATTTTACGTAGTAGCAGTTATGTGAAAAAAGCTGGACCGCATTTTATAGTGCATGGAGAGAAAGGTTCTATCGTGAAGTACGGTATGGATTCGCAGGAAGAGCAATTAAAAAATGGAATGAAGCCAGGTGATAACGGTTATGGAGTAGACGATGAAGAGAATTTTGCTACTTTAGAAACAGAAGAAAGCTTAGAGCGTATTCCAACAGAAGTCGGTTGTTATGACAATTATTATAAAGGTGTGCGAGATAGTATATTAAATGGTGAGAAACTACCTGTAACAGCAAAAGAAGGTTTAGATGTTATTAAACTGATTCAATTAGCGATTGAAAGCAGTGAAAAAGGTAGAGTCATTTCTATAAAATAAAAAGACACGAAATTCGTGTCTTTTTATTTTTGTGGAACAGAAAGACCATAGAAGAACATAGTGACTATATCTTGTATATGTTTTTCGCGATTTCCTTCAAGAAGTTGTGCTCCAAATTCATCACCTAATTTTGTAAACATTTGAATGTAAAGTAACATCATTTCTTTAGTAAGGTGTGGATTAATTTCGTTTTTGCGCTGAGCTCGTTCTAATATTTCTAAATACCAGGGTAGGATTTTTTCATTTTGATAACTATAAATAAACTTACGGAGTTCTTCGTCCCTTTGCATCATTTGTAGTAACATATCAGGTTGAAATAATCCGCCAGTATTCATTTTTCTTACAATCATTTTTTGCATCATATCATGAAAAGGTAATTTTTCTTCTGCAAGCTCTTTATAATATTGAAATTCAGATATGATAAATTCTTGTATAAGCTCCCTAAATAACGCATCTTTACTTCCGAAATGATTATAAATTGTAACTTGAGAAACGTTTGCTTCTTTTGCGATATGTTCTATTTTCACTTCATTAAATCCACGTTCTGAAAATAATAAGAATGCTGCTTCTTTAATGGCACGCTTTTTCTTTTCTTTTACTCTTTCAAAGCCGTTCAATGCAATCACCTCACTTAAAATATACAAGAAAAAATAATGGAAAACAATAATTTTGAAATATGGACTGATAAATATTTCAAAAAGTTGTTGCGAATATGAAAGATGAGGAGTACAATAATTTTGAAATATCACATATTAAATATTTCAAAAAATGAGGTGGAATTATGATTTCAGTTCAAGATGTCACAAAACAGTTTTCGAATGGAAAAGGTTTGTTTCATATTACATTTGATGTAAAAGAGGGAGAAGTATTTGGTTATTTAGGACCGAATGGTGCCGGAAAATCAACGACGATTCGTAATTTAATGGGATTTATAAAACCGACAGCTGGTAAAGCGACAATTTTTGGATTAGATTGTTGGAATGAAGCAGCGAAAATTCAAAGGGAAGTTGGTTATCTACCGGGTGAAATTTCTTTTATTGAAGGAATGAACGGATTAGAGTTTTTAAAATTAATGCAAGGAATGCGTGGATTAAAGGATACGAAAAGACGAGATGAACTGATAGAACGTCTGCAATTTGATGTGAAAACACCGATTCGCAAAATGTCTAAAGGAATGAAGCAAAAAGTAGGGATAGTCGCTGCATTTATGCACGATCCAGAGGTGTTAATTTTAGATGAACCAACATCTGGACTTGATCCACTTATGCAGCAAGTGTTTATAGATTTAATATTAGAGGAAAAGCAAAGAGGAAAAACAATTCTTATGTCTTCGCATATTTTCACTGAAATTGAGAGAACTTGTGACAGAGTAGCTATTATTAAAGATGGTCGACTCGTAACGGTTGAAAATATTCACGATTTACAAAGTATGAGAAGACAGGTGATAGATGTAACAGTATCATCACAAGAAGAGATTGAGTCTCTTACAAAGTGTAATTTGCAATTTGAAGCGGTAAAAGGCAGAGAGGCATCTATCATTGTACAAGGAAACTATCAAACTGTTTTACAAACACTTTCAAACTACAATGTAACGGCACTTCAAACGAGAGCGATGGATTTAGAACATTTATTTATGCATTATTACGATAAGAAAGAAGGGATAACGCATGAATAAGCAATTATTTTTAGCTAGTTTGAAAGAAACACAAAAAAGTATTTTGAGTTATGCGTCTGGTGCAGCTTTATATCTGTGGTTATTAATTTGGATATTCCCGTCAATGGTATCAGCGAAAGGGCTAAATGAATTAATAGGTGCCATGCCTGATAGTGTGAAAAAAATCGTTGGTATGGAAAGTCCGATTCAAAACGTAATGGATTTTCTAGCGGGCGAATACTATAGTCTATTATTTATTATCATTTTAACAATTTTTTGCGTAACAGTTGCGACACATTTAATTGCTCGTCATGTAGATAAAGGAGCAATGGCATACTTGCTAGCAACACCTGTATCTAGAGTGCAAATTGCTATTACACAGGCTACTGTTCTCATATTGGGACTTCTAATTATTGTATTTGTTACGTATGTAGCGGGTATAGTAGGTGCTGAATGGTTTTTAGAGGATAATAACTTAAATAAAGAATTATTTTTGAAGATAAATGTAGTCGGAGGGCTCATATTTTTAGTCGTTAGTGCCTATTCATTTTTCTTTTCTTGTATATGTAATGACGAAAGAAAAGCACTAAGTTATTCAGCGAGTTTAACTATCTTATTTTTCGTATTGGATATGGTAGGGAAGTTAAGTGATAAGTTAGAATGGATGAAAAACCTATCATTATTCACGCTGTTTCGTCCGAAAGAAATTGCTGAAGGATCATATAATATATGGCCGGTAAGTATAAGTTTAACTGCTGTAGCGCTTTGTATTTTTATCGTAGCGATTGTAGTATTTAGGAAGAGGGATTTACCGTTATAGAGTAGAAAGTCCACTGAGAAAGTGGGCTTTTTTTATTTGTAAATTTAAACTAGTATGTTTATTGCATCCTTATAAAGGATATTTATCTTTTTAATTAAAAAAATATTCAAAAAAGTGAACCTTTTTCTAGGTTCATACGTCTAATATATGTAAAGTTAAATTGGAAGTGATGAAGTGAGGATGAAACAGGAGGAGCGATTGTGAAAGTAATCCCTTTATATAAAATGATTATAAAAGAAGAAACGGATGTTTCTTTAGCGAAAAAAGGTGATCATGAAGCCTTTATAGCGCTTATACATACAGAAAAAGTGAAGATGTATCGAATAGCAAAGGCGATGTTACGTGATGAGACAAATATAGAGGATGCGATACAGACAACAATTTTAAAAGCCTATGAAAATATAAAAAAATTAAAAAAAGAAGAATTTTTTCAAACTTGGTTAATTCGAATACTAATAAATGAGTGTAACAATATTATTAGAGCGTATAAAAATGTAATTGTGACAGAAGAGAATGATTACAATATGAGTGCGTGTGATCAGTATGAAGATATAGATTTGTGTAATGCGATTCAATCGTTACATGAAGAATTAAGAGCTGTTACGGTGCTTTATTACTATGAAGACATGAATCAAGAGAGTATAGCAAAGCTGTTAGAAATACCGAAAGGAACAGTGAAATCAAGATTGTCACGCGCGAGGGAACAACTACAAAAACGATTAAAGATGGAATAGGGGGTGTAAAGGATGGATAATGAAAAATTATTTGATGAGAAATTAAAAAAGAGAATAAAAGATGAAAATGTTATAGTACCTCCAGAGTTAAATGAAAAAATTAATGGCACGCTACATAATCTTAAGGTAAAAAAGAAGAGTTACAAAATTCATATGATGATAATTAGTGCAGCGGTTTGTATACTTTCAGTGGTATCTATATCTGAGTTTTCTATACAAAGTTTTGCGCAAAATGGTGGAGTATTTGAATATGTAAAGAAAAAAGCGTTTTCTGATTATGAAAATGAAGAAGAAATAAAATCGAATGTACATTATCCAGATAAAGAAAAGATTCATCAAAAAATGCTAGATTCTATTGATTATTTTAAAAATATTTCAGGACAATTTGAGGAATATTCTAGCTCATCAAGAATTGCTACAACATATAAGTATGCGATTGATACGGAGAAACAAAGAGGTATCTCTTCGAAAGAAGATAAACTAGCGAAAAAACGAACAATTATATATAACGAGGGCAAGAAAAAAGAGTTTGATGATGAGAAGTATACCTATAAAGAGACAAAATGGAACCCGAAAGGAAGAAACAATGAACTATTAAAATTAAATCCTACGGAAAGGTTAGTGAGAAAATCAGATGAGAAAAAGAGATATGATGATGAATATGTAGGGCTAGCTAAATATAGTATTCAATCAGAATTCGCAGATTTGTTAATTCGATATAAAGATTGGAATTATAAAGAAACGAAATATCTTGGATTAGATTGTTACAAAATTGAAGGAGTTATCAACATAGAGGTGCCTGTTAGCACCTCTGAAGATTTAAGAGGGAAATTCGAAATGGTTGTGGAGAAAAATACAGGGATTATGTTGAAATTTCTTAGTTTTCAAGAAGGCTTGATTCAATATTCAGTTACGACTGAATGGATACAAATAGATAAGGGATTGAAAGAAAGTATGTTTCAAAAGGATAGCGCTAAATATGAAAAAATGAAAAACATATTGGGTGAATAGAAACAGGAGGAGAGTAAATGGGGAATCATTCATCTTTAAGAGAAGAGAAAAATAAGCAAAAATATAAAAAGAAAACGATAGTAAGTTTACTACTGGCGGTATTACTATTTGGTGGAATTGGCTATGGAGCCTATGTATATATGAAAACTTCTAGTCTCGTACAAAAATCTAATTTGAATTTAGCACGAGGCGAAAAATCCAATTTACGTGAGAAATCTGTAAAGCCAATTGCAAATCATGTTTCACTTTTAATTATGGGAATTGATGAAAATCAAGAACGACAAAAGGAATATAATGGTGCATTTCATACAGATGCATTATTGTTAGCGACTTTTAATAAAGACGATAAAACAGTGAAATTAACGAGCATACCGCGTGATACATATACATATGTTCCAGTTGAAAAGAAAAAAGATAAAATAACCCATGCATATGGAAGTGGTTTCGTTAAAAATGGTAAAGATGGAGGACCGCAAGCTTCTGTGGAAGCGGTAGAAAAATTGTTACAGGTGCCTGTTGATTATTTTGTGAAATTTAATTTTGGTTCCTTTACTAAAATTGTTGATGGGTTAGATGGTATTGAAGTGGATGTCCCAGTTGAATTTACGGAGCAAAATAGTAAAGATGAACCTGATGCGATTCATTTGAAAAAAGGATTACAAAAATTAAATGGGGAAGAAGCACTTGCACTAGCAAGAACGCGCCATATTGATAGTGATGCAATGAGAGGACAACGCCAACAACTTGTTATTGAAGCGATTTTAAGTAAATTAAAAAGTGTAGGATCGATTACGAAGTTAGAAAAAATAGTTGAGGCGGTTGATGGTGATTTTAAAACAAATTTAGTAATGGATGATATTTTATCTTTTTATAAATACGGTTTAAACGGTTCAGTTGAAAAAATACAATTAGCTGGTGATGATTTATACTTACCTAATGGCCCAAACGGGCAACGTGTATATTATTATAATCCTAATAAAAAAGATCTACAGAGTTTGAGTAATACTCTTAGAACACATCTAGGATTAAGTGAAAAGCAAATTGAGGAGAATTAAAGCAGACGAAATGTCTGCTTTTTTATTTTTGTAGAAAAGATGTTTTTAGATATATGCATTATTTATTAGAAATAATTAACAAGTATTCAAGCGGTAAATGAGATCGAAGTGATTAAAACAACGAATGTGTATGAATGCAAAATAAGGTTTGAACAACATATGGAATTTTTATGAATATTACTGTAAAAAAATAATTTTTTAAAAATTTTCAATAATAATACTTTACAAAAATTAAAAAATTAGTAGAATAAGAATTAGTAAGAATCGTCTGATAAATATATAGAGAAAAACAGAATTGTCAGAAAATTCTTTAATAGCTATCGTTAAGAATTAGGGAGGGTACAAAATGAAAAAGAAACAAATGAAAAAACTAACAGCAGTTGTAGCACCGGTTTTAGCAATGAGCATGGCGTTAACAGCATGTTCTACATCAGGTGGAGATAAAAAGACAAGCACAAACTCAAGTGGAGATAGCAAGTCAGAGGAAAAATTAGCGGCAAAACAAGTGTTGAATCGAACAGTAAACCAAGAGATTCCAACGATGGATTCTTCTAAATCAACAGATACAGTATCTTCACAAATGCTAGGGAATACGATGGAAGGATTATATCGTCTTGATAAAGATAATAAGCCTATTCCAGCTGCAGCAGAATCTAGCACGAAAAGTGAAGATGGTAAAAAATATACATTTAAACTACGTAAAGATGCAAAATGGTCAAATGGAGATCCAGTAACGGCGAAAGATTTCGTATACGCTTGGCAACGTCTATTAGATCCAAAAACAGCTGCTGAGTATGCATTTATCGCATTCCCGATTAAAAATGCAGAAGTAGTAAATAAAGGAGAAAAACCTGTAACTGAATTAGGAGTAAAAGCAGTAGATGATCTTACGCTTGAAGTTGAATTAGAGCAAGCGGTACCGTACTTCTTAAACTTAGTAGCATTCCCATCGTACTACCCATTAAATGAAAAATTCGTAAAAGAAAAAGGGGAGAAGTTCGGTATAGAGTCTGATACAACAGTTTATAATGGACCGTTCGTTCTTAAAGATTGGAAGCATGAACAAGGATGGCAATTAAAGAAAAATGATCAATATTGGGATAAAAAGACTGTAAAACTTGAAGAAGTTAACTTCAGTGTTGTTAAAGAACCAGCAACTCTTATCAATTTATATGATAGCGGTCAAGTTGACTTTGCTTTATTAACTGGAGAGTTCGTAGATAAATACAGAAATAAGAAAGATGAATTCGGAACATATTCACAAGTGAGTACGTATTTCATTCGTATGAACCAAAAACGTGATGGACAAGATACACCATTAAAGAGTAAAAAGTTACGTGAAGCAATTGCACTATCAGTTGATAAAAAGAATTTAGCAAACGTAATTTTAAATGATGGATCAAAAGAAGCTGACTTCTTAGTACCAAAAGGTTTAGCAACTGGACCAGACGGTAAAGACTTCCAAGAAACGTTTAAAAATGGTTTAAAACCAAATGCTAAAAAAGCTGCTGCAGCTTGGGAAGAAGCGAAAAAAGAGCTAGGTAAAGACCAAGTTACAATTGAATTCTTAAACTATGATACTGGTAATGCGAAAAAAGTTGGAGAATATATTAAGGACCAAATTGAGAAGAACTTAAAAGGTGTAACAGTTAATATTAAACTTCAGCCATTTAAGCAAAAACTAAAATTAGAAACTGAACAACAATATGATATTTCGTATGGCGGATGGAATCCGGATTATGCAGATCCAATGACGTTCTTAGATATGTTTGAGACTGGACATTCTCATAACCAAATGAGCTTCTCTGATCCTAAATATGACGGCATGGTGAAAAAAGCTGGAACGGAATTAATGAGCGATGCGAAAAAACGTTGGGAAGAGTTAGGAAAAGCTGAAAAAACATTACTTGAAGAAGATGTAGCGATTGTACCTTTATATCAACGAGGAGATTCTTATGTTTTACAACCAAATGTAAAGGGAGTAGTAAAACATAATATCAGTCCAGAATTTAGCTTTAAGTGGGCATATGTGACTGAAAAATAATAGAGTTGAAAAAGCATTTAAAAGTGGCTTAGCTACTTTTAAATGCTTTTTTTGTGAGCTTAAAATACTAATTTTTAGTGTGGTTAAATAGAGGCGAATAAGGTGTATAGTATGGTACATATAGTAGATGGGGGATAAATCCTACTAAAATAAAAAACAGAATATTTAAAATAAAACTATTTACAAATGCGAAAAAAAGAGTAGAATAACATTAGTTGTAATTTTCTGAAAAATAAATCTTTAGTAAGGGGTCTCTCAAGGATTGGTAATGTACATATAATTAGGGAGGGTATAAAAATGAAGAGAAAAAAGATGAAAAAGTTAACGGCAGTTGTAGTACCAGTTTTAGCGATGAGTGTTGCATTGGCAGCATGTTCTGGGTCAGGTGGGGAAAAGAAAACGACTACTACATCAAATAGTGGGGAAGAAAAAAAATCTGATATTAAATATGCAGCGAAACAAGTATTAAATCGTACGGAAAACCAAGAAATTCCGACGATGGATACTTCTAAATCTACTGATACATTAGGTTCGCAAATTTTAGGGAACACGATGGAAGGCCTATATCGCCTTGATAAAGATAATAAGCCAATTCCTGCTGCGGCAGAGTCTAGTACGAAAAGTGAAGATGGTAAAAAGTATACGTTTAAACTGCGAAAAGATGCAAAATGGTCAAATGGTGATCCTGTAACAGCGAAAGATTTCGTTTTTGCATGGAAGCGCTTACTTGATAAGAATACTGCGGCAGAATATGCATTTATTGCTTACTATATTAAAAATGCAGAAGCGATTAATAAAGGAGAAAAACCTGTAACTGAATTAGGAGCGAAGGCGGTAGATGATTACACGCTAGAAGTAGAATTAGAAAAACCGGTACCGTATTTCTTAAATTTATTAGCATTCCCATCATACTATCCATTAAATGAAAAATTCGTAAAAGAAAAAGGTGATAAGTACGGTTTAGAAGCAGATACAACTGTGTATAACGGTCCATTCGTTATGTCTTCATGGAAACATGAACAAGGTTGGCAGCTGAAGAAAAATGATAAGTACTGGGATAAAAAGACTGTGAAATTAGAAGAAATTAACTATAGTGTAGTAAAAGAGGTTGCAACGAAAGTAAACTTATATGATACAGGATCAATTGATTTTACATTACTATCAGGAGAGTTTGTAGATAAATATAAATCGAACAAAGAAGAATATGGTGAGTATGCGGAATCAAGTACATTCTTCTTACGTTTAAATCAAAAACGTAACGGACAAGATACGCCTTTAAAGAGCAAAAAACTTCGTGAAGCAATTGCATTATCAGTTGATAAAAAAGGATTGGCGAATGTAATTTTAAATAATGGATCAAAAGCAACAGATCAATTGGTTCCAAAAGGACTTGCGACAGGGCCAGATGGTAAAGATTATCAAGATACATTTAAAAATGGTCTGAAATATAATCCGAAAAAAGGAGCAGCAGCGTGGGAAGAAGCGAAAAAAGAACTTGGAAAAGATCAAGTTACAATTGAATTGCTAAGCTATGATGATGGAACTGCGAAAAAGATTGCTGACTATGTAAAAGATCAAATTGAGAAAAATTTAAAAGGTGTAACGATTAATACGAAAATTCAGCCGTTCAAACAAAAATTAAAATTAGAAACTGCGCAAGATTATGAAATTTCTTATGCGGGTTGGAGTCCAGACTATGCGGATCCAATGACATTTATTGATATGTTTGAATCGAAGAGCCCGTACAACCAAATGAGTTATTCAAATCCAAAATACGATGAAATGGTAGGAAAAGCAGGTAATGAATTAATGAGTGATGCGAAAAAACGCTGGGAAACGTTAGGGAAAGCTGAAAAATTATTCCTTGAAGAAGATGCAGGGTTAGTTCCTTTATATCAAACAGGAAGATCGTATGTAATGAAACCGAATGTAAAAGGAATTGTGAAACATAACATCAGTCCAGAATATAGCTTTAAGTGGGCGTATGTAACTGAGGATGGCGGAAAAAAATAAAGTGAAAGCATTTCAAAAGTGGCTGAGCTGCTTTTGAAATGCTTTTTAGTATGTATAAGGGAATAAATCTCGTTAGCCTATTGAGAATCGGGTAGGTAATTAGGAAGGTTCTATCGGAGGGATTTAGAGAGGTCAGTAAGTAGTAAGACAGATGATAGTAAGAGACCTCATGCTAATAAGAAAAATATAGAACGTAGTAATAGAGTGGAATAAGGGGAGGGATGTTTACATATAGTAGACGGGGATAATTCATATAGTAGTTAAAACAACAAGTTACTATAATAAAAAAATAAATATTTAGAAAATTTACAAAAATACTTTACAAAATTTTAAAAAATAGTAGAATATTAATTAATAAGAATTTTCTGATAACGAAAGTTAGTAGAGAAATTCTAAATGTTAATATCGTACATATAATTGGGGAGGGTACAAAAAATGAAGAGAAAAAAGATGAAAAAATTGACAGCGGTCGTAGCACCAGTTTTAGTAATGAGTATGGCATTAACAGCTTGCTCTGGATCAGGAGATAAAGAGAAGGCAAGCACAACACCGAAAAGTGGTGAAAAAGAAGGCGGAAAGCTAGCGGCGAAGCAAGTGCTTAATTTAACAGAGTCTCAAGAGATTCCATCTATGGACTCTGCTAAAGCGACAGACCAAGTATCGTTTCTTGCTTTAAATAACGTAATGGAAGGTTTATATCGACTTGATAAAGATAATAAGGCAGCTCCAGGGGTTGCTGAATCATATAAAAAGAGTGATGATGGTAAAAAGTATACATTTACATTAAATAAAAATGCAAAATGGTCAAATGGAGACCCTGTAACAGCGAAGGATTTCGTGTTTGCTTGGAAACGTGCGGTAGATAAAAATACAGCAGCGGAATATGCATACATTATGTTTGATTTAAAGAACGCAAAAGCAATTAATGATGGGAAAGCACCACTTGATACGTTAGGTGTAAAAGCTGTAGATGATTACACATTAGAGGTAGAATTAGAAAATCCAGTTCCTTACTTTGTAGAATTAACTTCATTCGGAACATTCTATCCGTTAAATGAAAAATTCGTAAAAGAAAAAGGTGAAAAATTTGGTTTAGAAGCAGATACAACGTTATACAACGGACCATTTACATTAACAGACTGGAAACATGAAGAAGGATGGAAATTAAAGAAAAATGCACAATATTGGGATAATAAAACAGTTAAGTTAGATGAAATCAACTTTAACGTAGTAAAAGATAGCGGTACACGTGTAAACTTATATGAAAGCGGACAAATCGATCGTGCGGGACTTACATCTGAAATGGTTGACAAATATAAATCAAATCCAGACTTTTATACACAAAAAACACCATCAACGTTCTTCTTACGTTTAAACCAAAAACGTGGTGGGCAAGATACAGTATTAAAGAACAAAGATTTACGTTTAGCGATTGCAAAGGCATATGATAAAAAAGGCTTAACGAACGTTATTTTAAATGACGGATCTACACCAGCAGATTACTTAGTACCAAAAGAATTTGCTAAGAGTCCAGATGGAAAAGACTTCCGTAAAGAAAATGGAGATATTTTAAAAACAGATGTGAAAAAAGCAAAAGAGCATTGGGAAAAAGCGAAAAAAGAACTTGGAAAAGAGCAAGTAACGATTGAGCTATTAAACTACGATAGCGATAATGCGAAGAAAGTAGGAGAATTCTTAAAAGGAGAACTTGAGAAAAACTTACCAGGGTTAACAGTGAACTTGAAAAATCAACCGTTTAAACAAAAATTAAAATTAGAATCAGATTTAGATTATGATTTATCTTACGCTGGTTGGGGCCCTGACTACTTAGATCCAATGACATTCATTGATATGTTCGTTACAAATGGTCCTCATAACCAAACTGGATATTCAAATCCAAAATATGATGAAATTGTAGAAAAAGGTAAAGGCGAGCTATTAACGAAAACGAAAGAACGTTGGGATAGCTTACTAAAAGCTGAGAAAATATTACTTGATGATGCTGTAATTGCACCATTATATCAACGTGGTGATGCTATCGTTCAAAGACAGAAAGTAAAAGGTATTGTTCACCATCCGGTTGGTGGAGACTACAGCTATAAATGGGCATATATTACAGAGGATAAGTAAGATGAGGGGCGTACAATACGCCCTTTTTTCTATGCACTTTTCTTCCGTGCTCGAATATATAAAATAAAAAAGGGAGAATCCCATGAAACGAAACACATACATCGATTTCCTAGCTTATTACGGAATAGGAAGTGCTCATCCTGGTGGCTTTACGTTAACAAAACAATTGTTAGCACAACTGCCTTTTAAATATGGAGCGAATGTCCTTGAGATAGGTTGTGGTACGGGGAAAACAGCGGCGTATATGACAAGGGAATTTGGCTATAAAGTAACAACGGTTGAAAAGAATGAAATTATGATTCAAAAGGCAAAAGATAGATGGTTGTTTGAAGGGTTAGATATACAATTAATTGAAGGAAATGTAGAGCATTTACCGTGTTTGAATAACTCATTTGAGTTCGTACTTGGAGAATCAATCATCGCTTTTACAGACAAAGAAAGGGTTATCTCGGAGTGTTATCGTGTATTACAGCAGGACGGTAAGCTTGTTGTCATTGAAATGATTATTGATAGGCACATTGATAAGGGTGAGGAAGAAAAAATCGCCCAATTATATGGCATGAAAGAACTGTTAACTGAGAATGAGTGGGTACAATTATTTCAGAAAGCAAATTTTAAAAGAATTACAATTGCGGGTGGTGGCACGATTGCAGAAACAATCTCTGGCTATGTAGAAGAGCCAGAATGGAATGTATCCTCACATATTCCGAATGAGTTATATGAGGCGTGGGCACAGCATGAAAATGTACGGCTTATGTACCAACACATTTTAGGGCATCGTATTTTTATATGTGAAAAATAAAGAAAAAGAGTTGGCTAAAGGTAGCCAACTCTTTACTATGTTAAATGAAAAATAATGCAGCTAATGTAATTCCGAAGATGAAACCAAATCCGAGTTCAACACCCCAGCCACAACCGCCGCCTCCCCAGCCGCCGCAACCACAACTACTACAACCACGACCACCACATCCGCAGCTGCTGAATCCACCACCGCATCCGAATCCACAACTATCACACCTGCTAAGGCCTCCACAAAGGTCACAACCACCGTTTGCATAAGCGTCGTAGTATCCGAACCCTGAATCAAAAGATGAGCGCTGTTGCACCGGTTCGATCCATACAGAGTTTTGTGTCACATCGATTATTTTACCTAAATGTATACGGCCATCACGGTCTTCAATCCGAACAACTTTTCCGAAATAACGTTGGCATGTATCATAACATTTTTTTCTATGCATATTCTTTCCTCCTTCCGCATTACAGTAATACGATATGTAAGGGGGACAAGTGCGGCTTGTACGAATGCCCTATCTATCATAATTGTTATAGGAAAGGGGAAATATAAGAAGAGGATATATAAGGAGGAAAAGGCATGAAATCTACAGATCAGTTTCAGACATACGAAGTACCATGGAAAGATTTTATTGAAGCGTTACGAGAGGAAATGAAGAAGCAAGTAGGGACAGATATTATTGATACAGTAGTTTGCAATTTAGAAGATGGTTTTGAAGTGTATACATATGTGCAGGGGGATTTAGATTTTGAATATAAGGAAGCGCTTGAGAGAAAATACGGAAGTGATGCGAAGACACCTAATGTGTTAACGATAATGTTATTAGCTAGTATTTATAATACAAGTGAAGAGAATATACGCTTGCATGCGGATAATAAAGAGAATCCGATTGTTGAAGTGTATGTAAAGCAATGAAACACGCTGTGGAAGGCGTGTTTTTTATTTGTATGATAAAATGTTAGAAAATTGAGAAAGAAGGTGAAGGATTGGGAATTAAACATCTTAATTTAACAGTTACAGATGTAACAGCAGCTAGAGAGTTTTTAGAGAAGTATTTTGGTCTAATTTGTAGTGGAACAAGGGGAAATGGCTTTGCAGTTATGCGTGATAATGATGGATTTATACTAACTTTAATGAAAGGAAAAGAAGTTCAGTATCCAAAAACATTTCACGTAGGATTTCCACAAGAAAGTGAAGAACAAGTAGATAAGATAAATGAAAGATTGAAGGAAGATGGATTTTTGGTCGAGCCTCCTAAGCATGTCCATGCGTATACGTTTTATGTTGAAGCACCTGGTGGATTTACAATAGAAGTGATGTGTTAAGTCAAAAATCAAACTTTTTGTTATGTGTTTTTAAAATAAAAAGTAGGAAAAGTCTGTTTTAAGTGTGGAGCTTAAACAGGCTTTTTTACTTATAGTATCGGATAGAAAACGCTAGAAGGAATAATATTCAGTTCTTATAACTGTTTACATAATAAAATTATGCTGGGTTCGTTGTCCTAAAATACAAGTCATATATCTTGTTTCCTCTCATAAATTTAAACATAGGAATTTGTCTACAAAGGTGGCGAAGCCTCATCATGAAAATCCGAATTTGTGCCACGTTCATGTTGTTTCTATTTATATGTTTACCTTTATCAGCTTTTGCAAAAGGAGAGGAGGCAAAGGAAAGGGTCGTTTCACTTGTATATGACGATTCGGGCAGCATGAGAAATAACGATCGCTGGAAATATGCCAATTATGCTTTGCAAAGTTTAGTTGCGCTATTGGATGAAAAAGATAAATTTTCTTACGTTCCAATGAGTAAGCCGAATGAGCCATTAAACATTTCGTTAACGAAAGATAAAAGGCAAACAGAAATTGAGGGAATTGGAGCATGGAAAACGTATTTAAATACTCCATTTAGCGCGGTAGAAACGGCGATGCAATCTATAAAAAAGGAAGCAGATATAGATGGAAAACGTGAATTTTGGCTTATTGTATTAACTGACGGGGCATTTAATGATTTAGAGAAAGATAAGGTTGGCGGAAAAGAACAAATTTTGCAGAAATTAGCCCAGTTTAAGAAAGAAATGGATGCAAAAAAGATATCGTTACATCCAGTCTTAATTACGATGGAAGAAGATTTAGGACAACAAGAAAAAGAACAACTAAATACGTTCAAGGAAATATGGAAGAAAGAGATAAATGGTGTTACGATGCCGTCAAGCGGAGAAGATGGCATTGTAAAAAGTGTAAATCAAGTGGCAGCATTAGTTGCAAATCGTGATCCATTCTCCTCTGTTGAATCGATTGTAAAAACGAAAGTAGTGGGGAAAAGAGTAGAGATTACAACACCGTT
Organism: Bacillus sp. JH7; assembly: GCF_001563515.1. Lineage (NCBI taxonomy): Bacteria > Bacillati > Bacillota > Bacilli > Caryophanales > Bacillaceae > Bacillus > Bacillus sp. JH7. The sequence goes on from NZ_LPUS01000001.1 coordinate 1,225,103, forward strand.
TCCATTAAAGCGTATGACGCTTGTACGACAATCGCCTTCTCTGCCCGATTATCAGGTCACACAAATTTCTAAACCATTACAATTGCAATCTTCTTTTTCCATACATGCACCAGGAGAAGCAAAATTGTTCGGAAATATAGTTCATATAAGTACGGAAAATGAGGAAGTTATTAAACCAGGAACTTATACGATAGAAGTGGACCAGGACATTGAGAAAGAAGGACTACAAGTACTAGTTGAACCAGCGCTTAATTATACGGTTTCTACTTATGACAAAGATGATAGTAGTCAAAAAAATGTAGAGAAAATGTACGAAGGTGTTACTGCTGTTATTGAAGCAAGGGCTACGGAGTTGCCAGTTCAGTCTTCTTACTTTCAGGCAGAAGTAGAAATAGACGGAAAACAATATGCAATGAAGTGGAACGATAAGAGGCATGTGTTTTATTACGAAACGAAGCTTGGTAAAGGGTTAGTACGCGGGAAAGTTCATATGAATATAAAGGGGTTTTATAGACAGACGAAAGAATTTAAAATTGAAACAGCTGAGAAACCGAAATTATCACTTCAAACTGTTACAAAAGATTATGAAGAAAAAGTGACAAATTTAGAGAATAGTAAACCATTTGTTTTACAACCACAGTTAGATGGCAAGTCAATGACAGAAGAAGCTGTAAAAAAACTATTAAAATCTACTGGTGTCACATCTAAACAATCAATCAATTATGAAATAAAGCAACATGGAAATCAAATCTATGTTTATCCTCGTCCCTATTACTCCGACACATTTAATTTTACAGATACCGGCACCGTAGAAGCTACCATCGTAATGCAGGATTCAAAATTACAAGAAGTAAAGAAAAACATAACATTCCATATTCAAGATGCTCCGTTTTATGAAAAATATGCGCTTATTTTTAAGTTTGTCATTCCTATCACTTTATTACTACTAGTAGTAGGAATCATTGTTTTAGGATGGATTGTTCGGCCAAGATTTCACCGGAAAGCACTACTGTATTATGAATGGGATCAAGAGGTAGCGAAAGATTGGCTATATCAATCTGAACCAGAATTACTTCGAAATAAATGGTGGAACCATTATTTTGGTATCCCATTTAGAGCAGAAAGAAAAACAGTGCAATCCGTTACGTTTATAGCGAAGAAAGGTTCAAAATCTGTCTTTGTAGCGAAAGAATCACAAGTAGTTGGAATGATTATTGATGGAATGTTTATAACAGAGGATGAAGTAGGAATGGAACATAAGACACTATATCCAAATGAACTTTTACTAATTGATAGAGGATATGGTAAAGAGATTTACAAGTACGAATGTGAATAGTAGGTAGAGATAAGAAGGGGATGGAGTATGGATTCTCTTTCCCTTTTTTCAAACAAGCAAGAATAGGAAGGTGGTTCACATGACATTACAAGTTCCAACAATATTAATTGGTTTAGGTGGAATCGGTAGTACTGTGACGCATCAAATATATGAAAAATTACCTGAAGAGCGCCGGAAAAAGGTAGCAATGCACGTATTTGATACAGATGTGAATACATTGAGTAAATTTGATCATATTCGAAAGTTTAAGACACAAACGAGTTCTAGTAAAACGCCCAGGGAGTATATTGCAGGAGATCCAACAATCCCAGAGTGGTTTCCGATGGATCCGACTATACTTGATAAACCATTAACAGAAGGAGCAGGACAGTTACGCGTCATTTCACGTTTAGCGTTACGTGCTGCGATGAAAGAAGATAAATTAACGTCCTTTTGGCAAGAAATTGAGAAAATTTTTCCGGTTACAAGTGATCAAACAGAATATGGTGTGCGTGTCATTATAGTAACATCACTAGCAGGCGGAACAGGTTCGGGGATGTTTCTGCAAATTGCATTATATTTACGTGAAATGCTTCGGAAAAAATTGCAGCATCATAACATTTTAATACGCGGTGCGTTTTTAATGCCGGATGTTTTAGTAAAGACGAGAACAGTTAGTGCGAAAGAGTTTGAAACGGTGCAAGCGAACGGCTATGCATCGTTAAAAGAATTACATGCTATTACGCTCGGTTCTACTGGAGAATTATCAAAACGCGGCGGTGTAACAATTGAATTAGAGTATCGCCCTGATCAAGTAGATGAAGACGGAAGAACGAATCATACAATTAAACAACATCATTTACCGTACAATTATTGTTTCTTATACGATTATGAAAACCTACATGGACACCATTTACACAATTTATCAGATTATATGGAACAGATGGCAAATACAATTTATTTACAGTTATTTAGCCCGATGTCCACAAGTCATTTTGCACAAGAAGACAATCAAATTCAGCAATTAGCAGAATCAAGCGGAAAAGGACGATATTGCGGGGCAGGAACGGCAAAACTCATTTATCCGTATGAGCATGTGTTAAAATATTGTGCTTTAAAATGGGCTGTGCAAGGTTTAGATGAATCGTGGCTTCATTTAGATCAACTGTTTCAAGAGAAGAAGCAAAGATATGACCAAGATGTAAAACGTGGGATGCAGCGTGAAAAGCCGGAGAGAGGTAAAAGTTATTTAGAGGACTTGGAACATCTTGCTACCCGTCCAGAGCAAGCTCATATTTTCTATAGACAAATGTACAATGAAACACGTGAAGGAGCAGAGGGGGGTAAGCTCGGAGTTGCGAAATCAAAACTGTTTTTAGAAGCTGTAGAAAGTTATGTACAACGAACGGTGCAAAAAGATGAGGAATTAAATCGTCTGCAACATGAGTGTAAAATTTCAGCTGCGAAACTGAAAATGATGGAACAAATGAAAGGTGAAGTGGCAAGAGTGGATCATGCGGTTCGTTTATATGCGTATGCGATTCCGAGCCGTGTACATGAACATGTAACGACACTTTTATATGACATGATTGAATCAGACCGCTTTTCACCAAGTGGTTCTGAAGGGCAGTCCTATCAATTAAATACATGGTTTTTAAAGAAAACAGATCCAGTTCACCCAGTAGCAGCACGTTTTATGTTATATGAAATTCGAAAGCAGTTAGTGGAAAAAATGAATCGACTACATGAAAATAATGAACAAAAGCGTAATGTAATTCAAAACTACGATAAAAAATTTAATGTGGGTAATATCGATGGAACGGTAACGGCTGTACGCCGAGTAGAAATTGCTCAACAACAAGGCTGGTTTGGAAAAATGATTAATAATCAGCAACGTTTATTCAAAAGAGAATTTGAAGACATCATAACGCAATATGTACACAAATTAAATGAATATCGAAAAGAAATGCTATTAGAACTTGTATATCAATCGCTATATCAAGCAGTTAATAAAATGATTCAATATTGGGAAAGATTTTTTGATAATTTACATGAAACACGTGAAAATTTACTGTTTGAAATCCAAAAGCGCAGTAAGGAATTTGAAGGGAAAACAAACCCGACGAATGTATATGTATTAGCTGAGGAACAGCTGCAAGAAAAGATATGGCAAGATATGCAGCAACATTTAAATTTAGGTGTACTACCGAAAGATATATCAGCGGAAATTTATATGAGTTTGTATGGGGAATATTGTCGTGATGCGAAAACAGAAGAGATTCAGTCGAAAAAGGTAGAGGATTTCTATCGCGAACATATACTGAGCTATTGTTATGACGAACTGCAAGTACGCTATCGTGATAAATTAGAACTGAATATCATTGAAGCGTTGCGAAAAGAAGCAGATTATAAGAAACGTGATCGCGATGAATACGTTCGTGAAAAAATTGAAGACCTGTTCCATTTAGCGAGTCCATTCGTTCCGAAAGTTGCTCATCATAGGGAATTACAATATTGGGGTATACATCCTTCTTTAAAGAAAGAGCTGCAAGAGGAATTAATTCAAGAAATGTTTAAAGAAAAAGATACAGTACATGAAGCCTTTTCGCCATTTGAAGTAATCTGTTATCGAGCGCATTACGGCTTATCGCTGCAAGATTTTCCTAAATTATCATCAGGACATATTTCAAACGGATTTATGAATGATAAAGGTGACTATTTCCAATCGTATTATCGCCGTGTAAATAAATTAAATAGTAAAAAATCTAGTTTAACGCCGCATTTAGATAAGTATTGGCACTTACCAGCCTTTATGCCAGATTTAAACGCGACTCAAACAAAATTAGATTATGATAAATGTAATCGTGCATTACTATACGCATATATGTATCGCTGGATTAGTTTAGTTGCTGTTGATGGACAATTTGTGTATCAATATAACGGTGTAGGACGTAGCTTTTTAATTCAGTCGATGGGGAAAAATATTTCAAGCGAAAGTTATAAATTACACAGAGCATTGCTTCATAATCCTTTTATTTATGAAAACATCTTGTCACGATTTGAAGAAGAGCAAGAAAAGGCGATGATACAAGGTGGACATTTATATACACATCCGTTCGTATTAGGAGCCCAAGATGTAAGATGGCTTAGAAAAGAACATGTCCACAATCTTTTAGATATGATTTTAATGTATGACCGTGAAGCGAAGTATGATCCGACATTAGAAGAAACATCAGATGAATTATTAAGACTATTCCTCGATGAAATCGAGTTGTATTTCCAGAACTATTACGGTACAGGTGCCGATATGGTGGCAAAGAAAGAGAAAGAAATGTTTATTAAACAATTGTGGGATCGCTCGCATGCAAAAGGATATGTAGATCCAAATAGCGCTCCGTATAAAAAATGGCAAAATTTATTAAGTGTTCAAGATGAAGAAGAAACGCCAAAAACGAATGTATAATGAATGAAAAGGGAATCCTTAAAAGTGGCAATATAACTTTAGAAAAGAGGGATTCTGATGCCGTTTTTAGGAAGTGTATATCAAATATTTGGGTTATATCCGGAACTTTATTATGGGATGATTTCAGCGGAGCTGCAAGAGGAAGCTCAGAAGGAGCATCTTGAAAATAGTAGTGCAGAAGCTGAAGTGGAAGAATAAAAAAAAGTGCAGATGAAAATCTGCACTTTTTTGTTAGTATTAAAATGGTGAAATAACCTCAAATGAATTATTATTTTTGAATAATAATTCATTTGAGGTTATTATGATTTTCATTACATTGTATGTAATGAAAATTGTATGAAAATCAATGTAATAAAATGCATATGAATATTAAGGTGGAAAACAACAATGTTTTTGAGAAAATAATTATGTATAAAAATAACATTTGATACATAATCAGCCGATTATTTTTGAGTGATTTATTATTGACAATATAATTAATTGTATGATAAATTCAATCAGCATTCTTAATGGTTTTTTGGTATGGTTAATATTTTGAAAATTCAATACGGTATAAAGAGATTGATTTTTCTGTTTTTATTTAGACGGGTTACTAAGTCTATAGGGGAAGTGAACTATGTATATTTTTATTTTTAAAATAGAACAGTAATAAAGAATGTAACAAGTAAGAGATAAACTTGAAAAAGAGGTTTCAAAGAATGAGTCTTTTCATAAAGAAAGCAATGGATGAAGAAAAGAAAAAAGTATTGAATCAAACTTTAGGAGCGATTGATTTAACTCTTTTAGGTATTGGAGCAATTATTGGTACAGGTATTTTCGTATTAACTGGTATTGTAGCAGCGAAACATGCTGGTCCGGCGATTGTATTATCTTTTGTATTAGCGGCAATTATATGTGCATGTGTAGCTTTCTGTTATGCTGAATTTGCATCTACAGTTCCAGTTTCGGGAAGTGTATATTCATATACATATATGACACTAGGTGAGATTTTTGCATTTATAGTTGGCTGGTGTGTTATGCTGGAGTATTTATTAGCGACTTCTGCGGTTGCAGCAGGCTGGTCAGCATATTTTCAGTCATTGCTACTAGGTTTTAATATTCACATTCCTACGGTTTTTGCTTCGGCACCAGGAATGGGGAAGGGTGGAATCATTGATTTACCAGCAGTTCTTATTATTTTAGTTGTTACATTTTTATTAAGCCGTGGTGCAAAAGAAAGTGCACGAATTAATAATATAATGGTTATTATTAAACTGGCTGTTATTGTAGGATTTATTGTTGTAGGGACACAATATGTAAGACCAGAGAATTGGCAACCATTTCTACCGTTCGGTTTTCACGGTGTGGTAGGGGGTGCTGCTACTGTATTTTTTGCTTTTTTAGGATTTGATGCAGTTGCAACAGCCGCAGAGGAAGTGAAGCGTCCACAACGTAACGTGCCAATTGGGCTACTTGTTTCCTTGTTCATTTGTACCGTTCTATATGTAGGTGTTTCATTCGTGCTAACTGGAATGGTTCCGTTTATGGAATTAAATGTTGCTGATCCGGTTGCATATGCGTTGCGCACTGTAGGAGAAGATAGAATTGCTGGGTTGTTATCGGTGGGAGCGATAGCAGGGCTAACAACAGTTCTGTTAGTAGCTATGTTTGCATTTGTTCGTGTATCTTACTCGATGAGTCGAGATGGACTGTTACCAAAAAGACTTTCAAGTGTCCATAAACGTTTACAAACTCCATTTTTTAGTACGTGGGTTACAGGTATACTAGCAGCTTTATTAGCGGGATTAGTGGATTTGAATTTATTAGCTAATTTAGTGAATATGGGAACGATAACAGCATTTGTGTTTGTATCTATAGCTGTCATTGTATTAAGAAAGACACATCCTAATATGAAGAGGCCATTCCGTGCCCCTCTAGTACCTTTTTTACCTATCGTTTCAATAGTAAGTTGTATATATTTGGCATTGAACCTTTCTAAGCTTACTTTAATTAGTTTTGTGGCATGGATTATAATAGGGGTTTTCATATATTTTGTATATGCTAAAAAACATAGTAATGTTAGAAATAGAAATAAAGTATAGTCCATTGAAATAATACTTGTAATGGAAATGAAAACACGCTACTTATTCATATAAGAACAAGTAGCGTGTTTTTTCTATTTAATAATCCCATTTTCTAAAATTTTAATAGTTGGTGCCACTTTCACATTAGCTTTTGAAAAGGCACTCGGCCAATCATCTTCGACTTGTTTCCATTCTTTATATTGAAACGCTCTCGCATAATCACCAAATCCGAATGGATCAAGTTGCTGTTTTTGAATGTTGTGGATTAAATCGTTCAAATCTTTGTTTAGTTGTTTTGTAATAAGAGAAGTTAATTTCTTTCTATCTTTGTCTATATCCATATTGAATGTAAGTTCAGAGACAGCAATTTTCAAATCCATTTTAACATGAAATTTGAAGTGGTTATCGCTATAATCTGTATGGATATCACGATCCATGCTAAGAACATTTATTGTTACGAAATCGCCGCCATCGGTATCTTTTAAATCACTATTACTTTCAACTGAAGTAGAAGGGATTTTCAATGTAAGCGAAACCGGTGTATTCGCTTTCTTTTGTAACAAAAGAAGAAGGGCGCTTTCATAACGATTTAATGACATTTTATAAATTCCGCGAGAAGTTAATAGCGCGGAACCGGTAACGATAACATCCTTTTTACCTTTTTTTATTTCTGAAATAGCAGGTGTTATACCTTTATTAAACGTTTGCCTGTGAAATTCATGGAATGTCGTAAAAACGGTCCGATTGTACAGTTTGTTCGTATTAATTAAATCTGTTAAATACTCGGGAAGGGCAGGCTTATCTTTAAAGTTATTATATATAACTGAAGAAATTGGACCGTCTACTGCAACCATGCGCATGTTTCCAGTGTTTTTAGGATCACGATACCAAACATCAAGGTAAGGCATAGCCCCTTCTTGTTTTAAAAAATTTGTGCTAAATAAAATGAGCTGTAACTTTTCTGTAGATACTAAACCGCCACTTGAACTATTAAACGTTGCTTTTGCTTCTCGAGGTGTACGTACTTTCGCTTCATGTGTTTCGTACTTTTTTTCTACGTCTTCATTAAAAATAGGATTTACGTGGTACACAATTAATTTTCCTTTTGCTTTTGCGTCAAAGCCGTAAATTAATGAAATCGATTGTTTTTCTAAGTCGAGTCGATCTCCACAGCCTGTTAAAAAGGTTATGAGAAAGTAAAGTATAGTGAAATGAATAAAGCGCCTCATTTAAACTCTTCTCCTTTTCCAATGCTGATAAAGTGTCATGTATAAGAGAAATACGACTGGGAATAGAAAAACGATAAAATAACTTGCAGTTCCCCAAAATTCTCGCAACGCACTTATTTGATAAGAGGAAGGGATATAAAAGAACAGAATGAAAGTACAACCGAATAATAAAAACCAAATAGGTAATGAACTCCCTTTTTTGTTAAGTAATTGATTGATTCCATCTGAAGCAGTAAAAATATAAGGAATGCAAGAATCAAAAATGATAAAGAGATAAAATGACAAAAAGATAATTTCAAATCGTTCCAGAAAAGAAAAGTGAAATGGTGTAACGAGAGAAAGGGTAGGCCATAAAAACTTAGTTATACCATCTGGGCTAAAATAAAGGAAAGAAACGAACGTCACTTGCAGGTAAACGAATAAAGTAATCATATTTGCAATAACAATCCCTTTTTTTGCAGATGATTTATTACTGAGGTAAGGATAAAGGACGAATGCAAACTCAAATCCGAGAAAGGCAATAATAGTTGATTTTACTGTGTTGAAAACTGGTATCCATCCTTCTTTAAGGAGAGGAAGAAGATAGATCCAATGCCCATCTTTAAGTGGGATAAATAATAGTAATGGCATCCAGAGTGTAAATAAGACAGTAAAAACAGCATAGCGGCTAATAATAAGAACACCTTTACATGCGAGCATTACCATTGGAATAGATAATAGCATCATGATTAAAAACATTGGAGATCTAGGCAAAATCCAAATGTGAATAACGTATAAGAGGGAAAAAATTAAAGAAACCGCTGCAAGAACAGCATATAAAATCCAAAAAATCATTCCTACTCTTCCTAACCATTTTCCAAGATAACGAGTTAGCACATCAAGTAAATGGTAACCAGGATGCTTCTCCATGATTTTTACAATACATAGACTGACTAAAGTAGTGATAGCGCATCCTATAATAATAGACATCCAGCCATCTGTATTCGCCCCTTGGGCCACTTCACGTGGCAGTGTAAGTACACCGAATCCTACTTGAACACCACTAATCGTTAAAATGTATTGAAATAAACTAATCTCCCTCTTTACACGCTTTGTCACTTATCTTCCTCCTTTTCTTCTATATCCGGTTGTCGATTTTCTTGTTTTAAGTTAAGGGATAGTGGTCGTTTCTTCATTAGTTTCCATGGCAAACGCACAAGAACGTCTTTTAAATCCGTAGCAAATGATGGAGAAAAAGGACTACCGTAAGGAACACCAAGTGAGTCCATAGAAAGAATATGGATGATGATAACTGACATTCCAACCATAATTCCAATGACTCCGAATAAAGAAGCGATTATCATCATTGGAAAGCGAAGAATCCGAACTCCTGCTGACATTTCCAGATTGGGAATGATAAAAGAAGCGACTGCGGTAATAGATACGACGATAACCATAACATTACTTACGATTCCTGCTTGAACTGCAGCTTGTCCAATGACAATCCCTCCTACGACGCCAATTGTTTGTCCGACGGGACCGGGAAGTCGAACTGCAGCTTCGCGTAGCATTTCAAGTACTAATTCCATCAAAAGTGCTTCTAATATAGGCGGAAAAGGAATTTTGGCTCGAGATTCTCCAATTGTTAACAATAATTTAAGTGGAATTACTTCATAATGAAAGGAAATCATAGCAATATAAAGAGCAGGAGCAAATATTGCAATAAATAGTCCAGTGAAACGAAGGAGTCGTATAAAAGATGGAATCATAGGTCTGAAGCTGTAATCATCTATCGTCTGAAAAAAGGATGAAAAGGTCATAGGTCCTATTAATACGCCTGGTGAGCGATCTACAATAACGGCAATTCGCCCATCTAGAATATGATGTGCTGTTGTGTCAGGACGTTCAGTTATTGATAATTGTGGAAAGAGAGTAAAGGAATTATCTTCAACAAATCCTTCTAATTCACCAGTAGTAAGAATCGCATCAACTTTTACTGACTCGATACGGGATGCCATTTCTTTTACGACATTTTCGTTCGCAACATCTGCTAGATAAAGCAAAAAAACCTTTGAAGTAGCTCGTTCACCAACAGTGAATTCCTTCACTTTCAATTCGCGATTTGGAATATATCGACGAATAAGTGCAAGGCTGTCGCTCGCTACCTCATTAAATCCTTCGTGTGAGCTTTTTATGGAGCGCTCTGTTGTAGGTTCTTCAATGCTCCTTTTTGGTGCCGCTTGCGTATCAAGCTCTAAAGCGGATAGTTGCCCGTTTATAAATAAAATACTTTTGCCGTGTAAAAGAGATTGTTCAATGTCTGTCCACTGTTGAACTTTTTTAATATTTCCGATAGAAACAGAGGCTTCCCAAAAATCGTCTTCATTCCACTCTTTAAATAAGAGAGGACGAAGAATGTTTACGTTAATAACAGTTTTGTCTACAAGTCCTTCCATATATATAAGTGCAGCTTCCTGTCCGTTTTTTAATGGAAAAGTGCGTGTTATTAATTCTGGAATACCGCTAAACAGTTTGGACAAGTGCTTTAAATTAAGGGAAAGGGAAGAAGAGATAGATTTATTTAATGTGTGATTAGCTTGCTCTTGGGTAGAAAAAGATTTTTCACCACGAATCCATTTATTAAAAGACCCCATTTGTTCGCTTACTCCTTGTTATGTTTTATATGGATTATTATGGATAGTTACAAGCTGACATATGCGTAGTTTAAATTTTATATTGTATATTTTTAACTTTAACGCTATAATTATAGTGTTAAAGATGGAATCGTGATATGACCTGTTATGACTCTATCGTTTTATTTATGAATAAATGGATTGGTATTTTAGCAAGATGTGCTAATAAACTACTCCACCATGATAATAACGTGCCGAAATGTGGTGCGTATATTTTCGTGGTGGAGTTTTTTTATTCTCAAAAAGGGGGAAAGACCATGAATAACAACATGGTTCATATTACAATTGACGGAAAAAAGTATACAGCGGAGCCCGGTTCAACGATATTGGGTGTTATTAATGAGAACGGGATTGAACATCCGCAAATTTGTTACGTGCCAGAAGTAGATCCTATTCAAACATGTGACACTTGTATTGTAGAAGTTGACGGAAAGTTAATGCGTTCTTGTTCGACGATAGCAACGGAAGGTATGAACATTGAACGTGCTTCTGTTCGCGCAAAAGAAGCACAAACAGAGGCGATGGATCGGTTACTAGAAAATCATTTATTATACTGTACAGTATGTGACAACAACAATGGGAACTGTAAACTGCATAATACAGCAGAATTAATGGAAATCGAACATCAAAAATATCCGTATGAACCGAAAGTAGATGTAAGTGAAGTTGATATGACGCATCCGTTTTATCGCTATGATCCTAATCAATGTATTGCATGCGGTCAATGCGTTGAGGTGTGTCAAAACTTACAAGTAAATGAAACGTTATCGATAGACTGGGAAGCGGAACGCCCACGAGTTATTTGGGATAAAGGAGTAAATATTAATGATTCTTCATGCGTTAGCTGTGGTCAATGTGTAACGATTTGTCCTTGTAACGCTTTAATGGAGAAAACGATGCTCGGTGAAGCTGGATTTATGACGGGATTAAAACCAGATATTCTTGAACCGATGGTAGATTTAATTAAAGAAGTTGAGCCTGGGTATAGCGGTATTTTTGCGGTATCAGAAGTGGAAGCGGCCATGCGTGATACTCGTACGAAGAAAACGAAAACAGTATGTACATTTTGTGGTGTAGGTTGTTCGTTTGAAGTGTGGACGAAGGGGCGTAAAATCCTTAAAGTACAGCCATCTTCAGATGCACCAGTTAATGCAATTTCCACTTGTGTAAAAGGGAAATTTGGTTGGGATTTCGTAAATTCTAAAGAACGAATAACAAAACCTTTAATTCGTAAAAATGGAACGTTTGTTGAATCTACATGGGAAGAAGCACTGAATGTAGTTGCAAATAAATTAGGCGCTATTAAAGAAGAGTACGGTAAAGGTTCTATTGGATTTATTTCTTCCTCTAAAATTACAAATGAAGACAATTATGTAATTCAAAAATTAGCTCGACAAGTATTTGGAACGAATAATATTGATAACTGCTCACGTTATTGCCAATCACCAGCAACGGATGGTTTGTTCCGTACAATTGGTATGGGCGGTGATGCCGGAACGATTAAAGATATTGCGCAATCTGGTCTTGTTATTATTGTGGGATGTAATCCGACAGAAGGTCATCCTGTTCTAGCTACACGTATTAAACGTGCACATAAATTACACGGACAAAAGTTAATTGTAGCTGATCTTCGTAAAACCGAAATGGCAGAGCGATCAGATGTCTTTATTAGTCCAAAACAAGGAACAGATCAAGTATGGTTAATGGCTGTTACGAAATATATGATCGATCAAGGTTGGCATGATCAGGAATTTATTAATGAGAATGTAAACTTCTTTGAAGATTTCAAAGAGAGCCTAGAAGAATATACACTTGAATATGCAGAAGAAGTAACAGGTATTTCAAAAGAAACACTTATTCAAATGGCTGAAATGATTCGTGATGCAGATGGTACATGTATCCTTTGGGGTATGGGGGTAACGCAAAATACAGGTGGTTCTGATACTTCCGCTGCAATTTCAAACTTACTTCTTGCAACAGGGAACTATCGTCGTCCAGGAGCAGGTGCATACCCACTTCGAGGTCACAATAACGTACAAGGTGCTTGTGATATGGGTACTTTACCAGGATGGCTTCCAGGATATCAGCACGTTACTAACGAAATGGAACGTGTGAAATTTGAAACTGCTTACGGAGTGAAAATTGATAGTGAACCAGGTCTTAATAATATTGAAATGCTTCACGCAATTGACGAAGGAAAAATGAAAGCAATGTATCTTGTCGGAGAAGATATGGCTCTTGTAGATTCTAATGCAAATCATGTACATGAAGTGTTATCTAGCCTTGATTTCTTCGTTGTGCAAGATGTTTTCCTTTCTAAAACTGCTCAATATGCAGATGTTGTATTACCAGCAGCGCCATCTCTTGAGAAAGAAGGTACTTTCACAAATACAGAGCGCCGTGTCCAAAGATTATATCAAGTGCTTCCTACGCTAGGAGATGCGAAACCAGACTGGTGGATCGTCCAGGAGGTTGCGAATAAACTAGGGGCAAACTGGAATTATAGCCACCCAAGTGAAATCTTTGCTGAAATGGCAAGTTTATCACCATTATTCTCGCAAGCGAACTATGAAGTGCTTGAAGGATGGAACAGTTTCCATTGGGGAAGTTTTGATGGAACAAATACACCACTTCTGTTCCAAGATGGATTTAACTTCCCAGATAAAAAAGCTCGTTTTGCGATTGCTGACTGGGTACGTCCAGCTGAATTTCCAGCTGAGTTCGACCTTCACATTAACAACGGTCGTATGCTTGAGCATTTCCATGAAGGGAATATGACAAATAAATCAACAGGTATTCAAACGAAAGTACCTGGTGTTTTCGTTGAAATCTCTCCAGACCTTGCAAAAGAACGTGGCGTAAAAACAGGTTCGTTAGTTCGTCTTGTCTCTCCTTTTGGAGCATTAAAATTACGTGCACTCGTTACAGATCGTGTAAAAGCGAATGAGTTATATTTACCGATGAACTCTACAGATAACGAAACGGCAATTAATTTCTTAACAGGTCCTGCTGTGGATGTACGTACGAATACACCTGCGTATAAACAAACGAAAGTACGTATGGAAGTGTTAGAAGTTGACGGCGAAAATCCGATGCCAAAAGCGAACCCACGCAATAAAAAACGTCACCCTCAAGCTGGCATTGAGGTACATCGTAAGTGGGCACGTCCAGGGTATGTGCATTTAACGGATAAGTAGGAGGAGAAAACTATGGCTGCACCTATAAAAATGATTCAAAAACAAGAATTAACTGAGGAAGAAATAAAACAGCAAAAGTTAGATGATTTAAAAGAGCTTCTAACTAATAATGAGGAAGCTCTAAATCAGATGTTTAATATAGTAGGAGAATTAAATGACATTGGAATGCTAGAAGCTGCAAATTCAATGCTAAAAGCGAAAGAACCAATTGCGAAAATTGTTCTAGGTCAAGTAACTCGTGAGCCTGTTACAAATTTAATTAATAATATGATGGGTGCTGCAGGTGCGTTAACTGAACTTGACCCAGAACTTACGAAAAAGCTTATAGGTAGTTTATTAGTCGGACTAGAAGAAGGTAATGAACATCTAGAAAGTAATAAAAAAGTAGGGGTATTCGATCTTATGAAAGTATTGAAAGACCCAGATATTAACCGTGCTATCGGGTTTGGGCTTCATTTCTTAAAAGGTATGGGGAAAGGGTTAAAAGACGAATAAACTTCATGAAGTGAACCTTTCTGCCCAAATATTTGTACGAAATAGTTTGGGCGGAAGGCTCATTTTGGTAAAATATATAATAAAGTAAAATGAGGCTTTTGGGAGGTATAATTGTATGTCAAAAAAAGTACATGAATTTAATGATATGATACGAAAACTTCGAAAGGAACTTTTCGGAAAAGGACCAGAACGAATTCATACTGTTTTTGCGGAAAATATGGCTATAGCGACTCTTTATGGAAACTTAACACCTACTGAAAAATTTATTTCAAGTACGATGGACGGTGCGGAAATGGTTCATATGGCTAGAACGAAAATGATTCAAGAAGTGTATGCTGTGAATTCACGTGAACATTTGGAGGAACTTGTTGGAGCGAAATTAGTGAATTTGTTTTCAGATATGAAAGTAGAAGAAGATATTGCAGTTTCTGTATTTGTTTTTGATAAAAATATAACGTGAGAGAAGGATACTGATCGTGAAACCGATACAGGTAGAAAGAGAAATCTTTCGTTATGAACAAGGAGCATTTAAACATATAGAGGACAGCATTGTAACAGAGTTTCCTGTCACCATTAAAATGAACGGACAGGAGTTTGTTACAATGGTTAGTACTCCAGAATATATAGAAGATATGGTAATAGGCTTCTTAGCGTCTGAAGGAATCATTCGGAAGTATGAAGATATTGATAGTGTATGGGTGCAGGAGAAAGAAGGATTTGTGCATGTAACAACGACAAAAGTAAATCCGTATTATGAACAAATGCAAAATAAACGCTATATTACGTCTTGTTGTGGTATGAGTAGGCAAGGGTTTGTTTTTGCAAATGATGCACTAAGTGCAAAAAAAATGAAGGGTGTCCATGTACAGGTTGCTGCAGAGGATTGTTTTCGGTTAATGAAAGAAATGCAGCAATCTGCGGATACGTTTCATCATACTGGTGGGGTTCATAATGCAGCTTTATGTGATGTGAATGGTATTA
This sequence comes from Bacillus sp. JH7, assembly GCF_001563515.1. Classification (NCBI taxonomy): domain Bacteria; kingdom Bacillati; phylum Bacillota; class Bacilli; order Caryophanales; family Bacillaceae; genus Bacillus; species Bacillus sp. JH7. Next base: position 1,240,518 of record NZ_LPUS01000001.1, read on the forward strand.
TTTTAAGTCGAATGGATATTGGTAGGCATAATGCATTAGACAAAATTTACGGTTATTGTTTAAGAAACGATATTTCTATAAAAGATAAAATCATTGTTTTTAGTGGTCGTATTTCTTCGGAAATATTATTGAAAGTTGCAAAAATCGGTTGTGAAATTATACTATCAAAATCAGCTCCAACTGAGTTAGCTTTGCAACTAGCGGAAGATTTAGGTATTACGACAATAGGATTTATTCGTAATCACTCCTTAAATGTATATACCCATCCAGAACGTGTTTTAAATATAAAATAAAAGTGAGGCAATGAAGATGAAATCAGTTACATTAGACAAGTTGCAACGTCCGTTAAAGGATTTACGTATTTCAGTTACTGATCGCTGTAATTTTCGCTGTCGATATTGTATGCCAGAAGAAATATTTGGTCCTGATTACTCGTTTTTGTCTAATGATAAAATTTTATCTTTTGATGAAATTGAAAGGATAACACGTATTTTCGTTTCTTTAGGTGTGAGAAAATTACGGATTACGGGCGGAGAACCGTTACTTCGAAGAGGGCTTCCAAAGCTTATTGAGCGCCTTAATAAAATTGATGGTGTAGAAGATATCGGTTTAACAACCAATGGATCGTTACTTAAAAAGTTTGCTCCTGATTTATATAAGGCGGGACTATCACGTGTAACAGTTAGCTTAGATTCCTTAGAAGAAGAGCGGTTTTTCTATTTAAATGGTAATAGGAGCAAAGTGCAAAGGGTTCTGGAAGGAATACAGGCTGCAGCTGAAGTTGGAATGAAAATTAAAATAAACATGGTCGTTCAAAAGGGAAAAAACGAACAGGACATTTTGCAGATGGCGCAATATTTTAAGGAAAATAAGCATATTCTTCGTTTTATTGAGTATATGGATGTTGGAAATTATAATGGTTGGGATTTAAAAGAGGTCGTCTCTAAACAAGAAATAGTAGATACGATTCATCAAGTTATGCCGTTAGAACGGATAGAAGCAAATTATTCTGGTGAAGTGGCTACTAGGTATCGTTATATAGGAAGCGATGAGGAAATAGGTATTATTTCATCAGTAACAGATTCTTTTTGCTCATCATGTACGAGAGCTCGTATTTCTGCAGAAGGAAAATTATATACTTGCTTATTTGCTTCTAAAGGAAATGATTTAAGAGAATTGCTTCGTTCTGAACATACAGATGAGGACATTACAGATGTAGTACGCGATATATGGAATAATAGGGAAGATCGTTATTCAGATGAACGCTTAAATCATACAAATAAGAAAACAATACCTAAAATTGAAATGTCACATATCGGTGGTTAATATATAAAGCTAGCTTCATAGTGAAAAATGGAAAATTTACAAGAGTTGTGGATTTTCTATTTTATAGTAAAAGTGATGATTGATATCTCTGTAAAAGATGTGCAGAGAAATTAAGCAGCATTCAAAAACCTTTATTTTGAGGAGGTTTTTTGAAGCTGCTTTTTTATTTGGAGAAAATGGAGGAATGGGTAATGGCATTTCATAAGCCGGAACAAATTGCTGAGCTTGTCATTGAGGCCGGTGTTCAAAAAGTAAGACAGACATTGCCAGCGATGCTTATTCTCGGTTTTTTAGGAGGAGCGTTTATTGCGATAGGTTTTTTACTTAACATTCGAGTTTTAGGGAATTTACCTGAGCGCTGGGGAAGTCTAGTGAATGTTTTAGGAGGAGCAGTATTTCCTGTTGGACTCATGCTCGTAGTATTAGCAGGAGGAGAATTAATTACGGGAAATATGATGTCACTGTCTATGGCGCTTTATGCAAAGAAAATTACATTGATAAGTGTACTGAATAACTGGGTTTGGATTACTCTTATGAATTTTATTGGGGCAATTTTCGTTGCGTATTGCTTTGGACATCTTGGCGGATTAACAGAGGGAGAGTATTTAAATAAAACGGTAGCGATAGCGGAAGGGAAGTTACATGAATCATTTGGGAGAACTTTGATTTTAGCAATTGGTTGTAATTGGCTCGTTTGTCTTGCTCTTTGGCTCGCTTACGGGACGAGTGATTTTGTCGGAAAAATCATCGGAATTTGGATTCCAATTATGGCATTTGTAGTGATTGGATTTCAGCAAGTAGTAGCAAATATGTTTGTCATTTCCGCTGTTATTTTTGCTGGTCATCTAACGTGGATGGATCTGGCTAAAAATTTTGTTCCTGTTTTTATCGGAAATGTAATTGGAGGAGCTGGGTTTGTTGGTTTTGCTTACTTTGCTTGTTATCAGAAACAACATTCTAATATGAAATAGAGTTCTTGAGAGGAAGGGTATGTAATGGCTGATCGGTATTCACGACAACAGTTGTTCAAACCAATTGGGAGTAAAGGACAAGAAAAAATTCGAAATAAACATGTGTTAATTGTAGGGGCAGGCGCATTAGGAAGTGCAAGTGCCGAAAGTTTCGTACGTGCAGGTGTTGGCAAGTTGACGATTATTGATCGTGACTACGTTGAATGGAGTAATTTACAAAGGCAACAATTGTACTCTGAACAAAATGCGAGAGAGAAAATGCCGAAAGCAATTGCTGCAAAAAATCGGCTAGAACAAATTAATTCGGAAGTACAAATACATGCTTTCGTAATGGATGCAACTTCAGAAAATATGGAAGGTCTATTAAAAAATGTAGATGTAATCATTGATGCAACAGATAATTTTGATATTCGATTTGTAATAAATGATTTATCACAAAAACATAATATTCCGTGGGTATATGGTTCTTGCGTTGGATCGTATGGTATGAGTTATACAATTATTCCACAAGAGACACCGTGTTTACATTGTATGCTTAAAAATATTCCTGTTACAGGTGTGACATGTGATACCGCTGGAATTATTAGCCCTACTGTTCAAATCGTCGCAGCATATCAAGTGGCAGAAGCACTCAAAATTTTAGTGGAAGATTTCTCAGCAATTAGAAAAACATTTTTCATGTTTGATATATGGAGTAATCAAAATCATTTTATAAAATTAGGGAAAATAAAAACAGACGCTTGTCTCTCATGCGGTTCAAATCGAACTTATCCTTATTTATCATACGAAAATCAAACGAAAGCAGCTGTTTTATGCGGAAGAAATACAGTTCAAATTAGAACAGTAGACAATAGGAAATACAATTTTGATGATATAGAAAAAGTATTACAAAAACTGGGGAAAGTAGATCGGAATCCGTATTTACTATCTTGCCAATTCGATGATTACCGCGTGGTTGTTTTTCGAGATGGTCGTGTTTTTATTCATGGTACAAATGATATTTCGAAAGCGAAACAACTATATTATCGCGTATTCGGTTAATAGAGAGGGTGTCAACAATGGAAAGAAGAGTGCCAATTACGGTTGAAGAAGCTGTTCGTAAAGTGATGGGATTTGCTGATAAAGGCTTAAAGGAGCTATTACCAATTGAATTAGCTTATGGACGTATATTAGCAGAGGATTTAGTAGCTGACCATGATGTACCGTCATTTAATCGTTCGCCATATGACGGATTTGCTATTCGAGCAGAAGATACTAATTTAGCAAGTTATGAAACGCCAATTGTATTTGAAGTAGTGGGTGAAATTGGTGCAGGATCGCTATTCCATGAGAAAGTAGCTCCGTTTCAAGCAGTTCGAATTATGACGGGAGCACAAATTCCGAATGGGTGTGATGCCGTTGTTATGTTAGAGCTGACTCGTCAATATGAGAAGAATGGCAACAATTATATGGAAGTGAAGCGATCATTCAAAAAGGGCGACAATATTTCTTTTCAAGGTGAAGATGCTCGTAAAGGAACGGTTCTTGCAAAGAAAGGATCGTACATTAATCCAGGTATTTCAGCTCTTCTTGCTACATTCGGTTATAGTGAAGTACCAGTTGCGAGAAAGCCTGTAATTGGACTGTTAGCGACTGGGAGTGAATTACTGGATGTCAATGATTCATTACAGCCAGGGAAAATCCGAAACAGTAATACGTACATGATATTGGCTCAAATTCGAAGAGCGGGCGGAAGAGTAAAATATTTTGGGAAGTTTAGTGATGATTTTAATACGTGTTTTACAGCTGTGAAAGAAGCGCTTGGCCAAGTAGATATGTTAATTACAACGGGCGGTGTATCAGTAGGAGATTATGATTATTTACCAGCTATTTACGAAAAGTTAGGTGCATCTGTTCTTTTTAATAAAGTTGCAATGCGACCAGGAAGTGTTACGACTGTAGCACAATTAAATGGCAAGTTATTATTTGGTTTATCAGGAAATCCATCAGCTTGTTACGTAGGGTTTGAATTATTCGTAAGACCGTGTATTCGGACGTATATGTTTAGTGAAAAAGTACATTTAAAAAGAGAAAAAGCGTTATTAGGAGAAGATTTTCTAAAACCGAATCCATTTACAAGATTTGTACGAGCAAAATTGCAATATGATGAGGGGAAATTAATCGCTTATCCATCAGGGTTTGATAAATCTAGCTCAGTTTCTTCATTGGCAAAATCCAACGCGTTTATCGTATTGCCGGGCGGGACAAGAGGATATAAAAAAGATATGTTTGTCGATGTTCTTTTATTAGAAGATAACGAAGGTAGTGAATGGCCTTGGACATTTCATAAAGTGAGAGGTGGTTTTAATGGAACAAGTGCTATTTGAGATTGTAGATAATCCGATTTTAGTTGAAGAAGTAACGAATAAAGTCGCAAGAAGAGAAGCAGGTGCGATTACAACATTTATTGGTACGGTGAGAGAATTAACAAAAGGAAAACGAACGCTACATTTAGAGTATGAAGCATATAAACCGATGGCAGTAAAACAACTTATGAGAATTGGAGAAGAAATTAGTGAAAGATGGCCGGATACAAAAGTAGCAATTACGCACCGTGTAGGGCGGCTAGAAATAATGGATATTGCGGTAGTCATTGCAGTTTCATCACCGCATCGTAAAGTAGCTTATGAAGCGAATGAGTACGCGATTGAACGTATAAAACGAATTGTTCCAATTTGGAAAAAAGAATTTTGGGAAGATGGAACGATGTGGATTGGAGATCAACTTGAAAATACACCATATCCAGAAGGAAAACCAAAGAAGGAAGAATGAGAAAATGATTATAATTTTATTGTTTGCAAATTTGCGTGAGGAAGTTGGATCGGATCGATTAGTGATTTCAGAAAAGCAAGAAATGACAGTGCAACAATTAAAAGAATGGCTCAAAGCTAGCTATTGTTTACAATCGTTGGATAAAGTGATGGTCGCTGTTAACGAAGAGTTTGTAATGAATGAAGAGATGATAAAAGCTGGAGATATAGTCGCATTAATCCCGCCCGTTAGCGGCGGGTAATAAGCTTTTTCACCAGATGAAGCGCCAAGAAAATGTTGTATATAAATTAGAATAAGAGAAGGGATGAGTTCTATGCTTACTCAAGAACAAATAATGAATGCATTAAAACATGTAGAGGATCCAGAGTTACACAAAAGTGTTGTAGAATTAAATATGGTTAGAAATATACAAATGAACGGAACAAAGGTTAAACTTGAGGTAGTACTAACAATCCAAGGTTGTCCGTTAAAAGCAAAAATTCAACAAGATATTGAAGAATCACTTCACGCAATTGGTGCCTCTAAAGTGGAGGTAACATTTGGTTCTATGACGCAAGAAGAACGTACAGCTTTAACAGAGAAATTAAAGAAAAATACTAGAACAGAAACTGGTATGCCGAGCATGCTTCGCCCGGATTCAGGAGTACGTTTTATTACTGTAACGAGCGGAAAAGGCGGAGTTGGAAAATCAACGGTGACAATTAATCTTGCAACTGCACTAGCGCGTATGGGCAAAAAGGTGGGGATATTAGATGCAGATATATATGGTTTTAGTATTCCAGCTATGATGGAAACGAATAAGAAACCAACGATGATTGATCAAACGGCAATTCCAGTCATTAGTCACGGTGTTAAAATCATGTCGATGGGATTTTTTACAGAAGGAAATAACCCAGTTATGTGGCGCGGACCGATGCTAAATAAATGGATTCAAAATTTTCTTGCGAATACGCACTGGGGAGAATTAGATTATTTATTACTTGATTTACCACCAGGTACAGGAGATGTTGCGATCGATGTTGCAGCGATGATTCCGCAAGCGAAAGAAATAATTGTTACAACTCCGCACAATGTAGCTTCATTCGTTGCTTCAAGAGTCGGTGTAATGGCAAAACATACGAAGCATGAGATTTTAGGTATTGTGGAAAATATGGCTTATTATGAAGAACAAGATGGATCGAAAAATTATCTCTTCGGAAAAGGCGGCGGCGAAATGCTTGCAGAACAATTGCAAACAGAAGTAATTGCTCAAATACCTTTTGCGAAACGTGAAGAAAATAATGGTTCATCTGTATATGATGAAGATTCTCTTGTTGGAGAAGTGTTTACATCGTTAGCTGAGGATATTATTTATAGAGGATAGAGGGGGAAGTTTAGTATGGCATGTAACATTGATCATTCTATTGAAGATGTGATGAATAAGCTTGAAAGTCAAAAGAGTTTTTTATCAGAAGAGATTTTTAAAGGGTTAAAAAATTTTTTACAAGGTAATCACTCACAAGAAATATTAAATGATGTATTTCATCTTTTAAAAAAGTATGACTTAGTAAGTGAAGAAGAAAGAGAGACGAGAAATAATCAATTATTGTTGATTATAAAATAAGTATACTTTGGCTTTTGTTTTGTAACAGGAGGGGTAAATGGAATGGATATGAAAAAGATGATTGAAATGATAGAAGCAACAAAAGTGACTAAAGAAGAATTATCAATTTCTACTTTACATCAAGAACTTGTGAAGTTATATAGTCAAAAAAATGTTGCTCATTATACCGAGTTATTAAAGTATATTTTATCATTATCCGTGCAGCTCAACCTACATCTTGTATTGAAATATTTTGGCGTGCGACCGGTTGTTGCGACAGATGAGCGTATGCAATTTCAAGAGATATTTAAATGCTTAGCTAAGAAAGATGAGAATGGGGAATGGTTTCTAAATTTTGTTTCTTTATATGTAGGGCTAATTGTAGTTCTTCGTTTTGATGAGAAAGTGATTGAGAGCAATTTTTTTGATGATATGGTAGTGGATGAATGTAATGAAATATAGGATTCTGCTCATAACATTTTTCTATATTAAATGCTTTAACTGCGATTTTAGTTGGTTATGTAAATATGAAGGTAACTAATTAAGAAAAAGGAATGAAACTAGTTGGATAAAAAGAGTTCTTCAGTTGTTTCCGTCGTTTTTTCGTGTTACCATTAAGCGAATTTTTCATAAGGAGAGAAAGCGATGAAATGGATTTATTTTCTTATTATTAACATTATAGCTTTTAGCCTTATGGGGCTTGATAAACGAAAAGCGAAGAAGAAACAGTGGAGAACGCCAGAAAGTACGTTGTTTTTATCAGCGGCAGCTGGGGGAGCAGTTGGAGCTTGGATTGGCATGTATATGTTTCATCATAAAACTCATAAAAAGAAATTTGTTTTCGGCATACCGTTACTTGTTGTAATAACGGTATGTTTATTATTCGTTGTATGAGAAATGTCGAAAGAAATGCAGATTGATTATTGGTAAAGTGAGCATGTGAGACCGTATAATGGAGAAAAAATGAGAAGAGGAGAAAAAGGAAGATGGGGAGTCAATCAGCAGAGCAAAAAAAAGGGATACTATATGCGGCTGGTGCTTACACGATGTGGGGAATCCTACCGATTTATTGGAAATGGGTTGAGGAAGTTCCAGCAGATGAAATATTAGCACACCGCATCGTTTGGGCGTTTGTTTTTATGTTACTCGTATTAGGTGTTACGAAGAGGTTTCGCCAGTTTATTGGGGAATTTGTGAATCTTTTTAAACGACCTAAATTATTAATGTCATTAACAATAGCTTCAGTCTTGATTAGTGGAAACTGGTTTGTTTACATATGGGCCGTTAATCATAATCATGTTATTGAAGCGAGTCTTGGCTATTATATTAATCCGCTTATTAGTATTTTACTTGGTACAGTCGTTTTAAAGGAAAAGTTAAACTTCTGGCAATATGTTGCAGTTGGTTTAGCTGGAGTGGGGGTTATCATTTTAACAGTACGTTTCGGGGCTATCCCGTGGGTTTCTTTATCACTTGCCCTTTCATTTGGATTATACGGATTAACGAAAAAATTGTTAAACTATGATGCGACAATTGGACTTACGATGGAAACGATGTTAGTAACGCCGTTTGCGATTATTTATCTAGTAATGACAGGAGTACATGGTTTCGGCTCATTTGGCTCTATCTCAATGTTATCGACATTACTATTAATAGGAGCGGGTATTGTTACAGCTCTACCACTTTTTTATTTTGCAAAAGGAGCCCAACTTATTCCGCTTTATATGGTAGGTTTTTTACAATATATTGCACCAACAATTAGCTTAATTTTAGGTGTATTCGTATTTGGTGAACATTTCACATCTACTCATATGATTGCATTTTTCTGTATATGGGTTGCATTATTTGTATTCTCGGTAGCGAAGACTAAGTTTTTAGTGCAGAAACAACCGAAATTTATAAAAAATAAATCAGCAAAAGTATCATAATGCGTAGTATTTTCTACGCATTTTTCTTTATACTGATACTATATAGGATTTCCATTATAGCTAGTAAGGAGCTGAGAACATGGAAACAATTTTACATAATGATCCGCTTATGGCAGCTGTAATTTCATGGTTTTTAGCACAATTAACGAAAGTAGTCTTTAAATTAGTTAAAACAGGTGAATTTGATTTTGCAAAGTTTTTTGCTTCAGGTGGGATGCCAAGTTCTCATGCTTCAACAGTTACAGCGCTTGCTACAGGAGTTGGAGTAGTGGAAGGTGTGGAAAGCTCGATGTTTGCGGTTGCTACTATTTTTGCCATTATTGTTATGTATGATGCTTCAGGAGTAAGGCTTGCAGTAAGTAAACAAGCAAAAATATTGAATGACTTTTTTCACGGTAGAGAAACAGAATATAAGAAGTTAAATGAACTTGTTGGGCATACACCGTATGAAGTAGTAGTCGGTGCTTTATTAGGAATTATTGTCGGAGTAGGGTATTGTTTATGAGCAGAACATTTTATATGTTCTGCTTTTCTTTGTTTTTATACATATTCAGCTACCTTTTTGAATATCGTTATACGGATTTCGAAAGGGTGGGTGAGTAACTTGTTATTATATGAAAAAGTGCATGAAGAAATAGCGAGAAGAACAACTGCACTTCAAACAATGCAACGGCAAGATGGTACGTGGCGGTTTTGTTTTGAAGGAGCTCCATTAACAGATTGCCATATGATTTTTTTATTAAAATTATTAGGTAGAGATAAAGAGATAGAACCGTTTGTGAAAAGATTAGCATCACTTCAAACAAATGAAGGAACATGGAAATTGTATGAAGATGAGGTGGGAGGTAATTTATCAGCTACCATTCAATCTTATGCCGCCTTACTTGCATCGGAAAAATACACAAAAGAAGATGCGAATATGAAGCGAGCGGAAATGTTTATAAATGAGCGCGGTGGGGTAGCACGTGCTCATTTTATGACGAAGTTTTTATTAGCGATTCATGGAGAATATGAATATCCTTCTCTTTTTCATTTGCCAACACCAATTATGTTTCTGCAGAATGATTCCCCTCTCAGTATATTTGAATTGAGTAGCTCAGCACGTATTCATTTAATTCCGATGATGTTGTGTTTAAATAAAAGATTTCGAGTAGGGAAAAAGTTATTGCCAAATTTAAATCACATTGCAGGCGGGGGCGGAGAATGGTTTCGAGAGGATCGGTCTCCAGTTTTTCAAACGTTAGTAAGTGACGTGAAGAAAATTATAACGTATCCACTTTCTTTGCATCATAAAGGATATGAGGAAGTAGAACGTTTTATGAAAGAGCGTATTGATGAAAATGGAACATTATATAGCTACGCAACTGCCTCGTTTTATATGATTTATGCTTTACTTGCATTAGGACATTCTATTCAATCACCAATTATTGAGAAGGCTATAATGGGAATTACATCTTATATATGGAAGGTGGAGAGAGGGAGCCATTTGCAAAACTCTCCATCAACTATATGGGATACAGCTTTACTCAGTTATGCTTTGCAAGAAGCTCAAGTTCCGAAAGCAAGTAAAGTGATTCAAAATGCATCAGCATATTTACTAAGAAAACAGCAAACGAAGAAAGTAGATTGGAGTGTACATGCACCGGATCTCTTCCCGGGTGGTTGGGGCTTTTCGGATGTGAATACGACGATTCCAGATATTGATGATACAACTGCTGTGTTAAGAGCATTGGCGCGAAGTAGAGGGAACGAACATGTAGATAATGCTTGGAAGCGAGCGGTTAATTGGGTTAAAGGATTGCAAAATAATGATGGTGGTTGGGGGGCTTTTGAAAAAGGGGTAACGAGCCGTATATTAGCAAATTTACCAATCGAAAATGCAAGTGATATGATTACAGACCCTTCTACACCAGATATTACAGGAAGAGTGCTAGAATTTTTTGGGACGTATACGCAAAATGAATTGCCCGAGAAACAAAAACAAAGTGCGATAAATTGGTTAATGAATGTACAGGAAGAAAATGGATCGTGGTATGGGAAATGGGGAATTTGTTATATATATGGTACGTGGGCAGTGTTGACTGGTTTACGGTCACTAGGAATACCATCTAGCGATTCATCATTGAAACGAGCCGTTTTATGGCTTGAACATATACAGCATGAAGATGGTGGCTGGGGAGAATCTTGCCAAAGTAGTGTGGAAAAAAGATTTGTTACTTTGCCATTTAGTACACCATCCCAAACAGCATGGGCGTTAGATGCCCTCATTTCTTACTATGATAAAGAAACGCCAGTTATTCGAAAAGGTATTTCATATTTGCTCTCCAACCCTTATATAAATGAAAAATATCCTACTGGAACAGGTTTACCAGGTGGGTTTTATATTCGTTATCATAGTTATGCTCATATATATCCGTTGCTTACTTTGGCTCATTATGCAAAAAAATATAGAAAATAAACCGAGAGATGTCTCTCGGTTTATTTTGTTGGGTAGTAGGTCCCTTTTGAAAAGAATAAGGTTGTGATGTACCTTATTTTTCGGTTGATTGGCGCTTTTGACGTGCATCAGCGGCATTTGCACGTGCGTTTGCTTCTAAGTCATTGTGGTCAGCGAGTTCGCGAGAGAACTCAACATCAATGCCATCCGTTGTTTTGCTTTGTTTGAAATTTTTTTTATTCATTCGACACAATCTCCTTGCAATTTATCCCGCATAACGGGTAGTAAAACTCCCACCTTAAAACTCAGATGGAACAAAGAAGCTAGGTGGGAGATTAAATGCCCGATTGGTTCAACTAATAATCAGTGGGGGATGAACAAACTTCCCACTGATTAAAGTTTCACTTTATGCGACGTTGCAAAGTTAGTTTGACACAAATAGACTTTTTTATACAAAGAGGAGTTGGAAAGTAAAAAGCCGAAATATACAGTATAAGTAATAGAAATGGGGGATAGGAATGGAGTTTTTAAATGGGAAAACAGCTGTTGTAACAGGAGCTGCACAGGGAATTGGAAAAGAGATTGCAAGGGTTTATGCAAAGCTAGGGGCGAAAGTATTAATTAGCGATGTAAATGAAGAGACGCTACAAAAAACGACACGTGAGTTATCAGATGAAGGATATGAAGTGTGCTCATATCGATGTGATGTGAGTAATCAAAATGAAGCAAAGTCGTTAATTGAATATGCGGTTCAAAAATTTGGTACATTACATATTTTGGTGAATAATGCTGGAATTACAAGAGACGCAATGTTACATAAAATGGAGAAATCTGCTTGGGAACAAGTATTACAAGTGAATTTAACTGGTGTTTTTTATTGTATGCAACCAGCACTTCTTTATATGAGACAACAAGGATATGGAAGAATTATTAATATTTCTTCTATAAGTAGAGAGGGGAATATTGGACAGGCAAATTATGCTGCAACGAAAGCTGGAGTTGTAGGATTAACAAAAACAGCAGCGAAAGAAGTTGGAAGTTTCGGTATTACTTGTAATGCGATTTGTCCGGGGTTTATGGATACAGATATGACCAAAACGATACCAGATAAAGTGAAAGAAAAGATGGTTGGCGCTATTCCAGTTGGTAGAATTGGAACGCCAGAAGATATTGCGAACGCAGCAGCCTTTTTATCATCAGAATACGCATCTTATATTACAGGTGAAGTACTAAATGTGAGCGGAGGACTGCAAGTTTAAAGGAATACATAATGAAAAGAACCTGACCGGATAGGTCAGGTTCTTTTCATTAATTTAAGTTAAGCCAAACGCTCTTTACTTCTGTATAGTTATTTAATGCATAAGATCCCATTTCACGGCCAAGACCAGATTGTTTAAATCCTCCAAATGGAGATGCTGCATCAAACACGTTATAACAGTTTACCCACACTGTACCTGCACGTACTTTACTTGCAACATAGTGTGCTGTTTTAACATTTTCTGTCCACACACCAGCCGCTAAGCCGAATTGTGATTTATTTGCACGTTCAATTACTTCATCAATATCGTTAAATGGTATTGCAGAAATAACTGGACCGAAAATTTCTTCTTTTGCGATCGTCATTTCATCATTTACGTCAGCGAATACTGTAGGAGAAACGAAGTAGCCTTGATCGAATGGATTACTTCCTCCGCAAAGTACTTCAGCGCCTTCTTCAATCCCTTTTTCAATGTAGCCCATTACACGTTTTTGTTGTTCTTCAGAAACGAGAGGACCAATTGTTGTTTCAGGGTTAAGACCGACACCTTGATTTAGTTTTTTAGAATAGAGGACGAGATCAGCCATGACATTATCATACATTTTCTTCGGAACAAATAAGCGTGATCCAGCAGAGCATACTTGTCCTTGGTTAAACATAACACCAGAAAGTGCACCAGGAATCGCGCGAGATAAATCAGCATCCGGCAAGATGATATTTGGTGATTTACCGCCTAACTCAAGTGTAACGCGTTTTAATGATTCGGATGCTTGTCGCATAATTTGTTTACCGACAGGAGTAGAACCGGTAAATGCAATTTTATCAACGAGTGGATGATTAACGAGAGCTTGTCCAGCTGATTCACCGAATCCAGGTACGATATTAATAACACCTTTCGGGAATCCAGCTTCTTCAATTAATTCAGCTAAGTATAGAGCAGATAGTGGAGTTTGTTCTGCAGGTTTTAAAACGATTGTACATCCTGTAGCAAGCGCTGCTCCCATTTTCCACATTGCCATAAGAAGCGGGAAGTTCCAAGGAATAATTTGACCAACGACACCAACAGCTTCATGGCGTGTATAGTTAAAGTAATCACCGGAAACAGGAATTGTTTGACCAACGATTTTCGTAGCCCAGCCAGCGTAATAGCGCATATGCTCAATTGCAAGTGGGATGTCTGCTGCCATTGTTTCACGGATTGGCTTTCCGTTATCTAATGTTTCGAGCTGTGCAAGCTCTTCTTTATGTTCTTCCATTAAATCAGCTAACTTGTACATGAGACGGCTTCGCTCAGCAGTGCTCATACGAGACCAAGGACCTTCGTCAAAAGCCATACGAGCTGCGACTACAGCTTTATGAATATCTTCGCGACCAGCTTCAGAAACGACGGCAAGTGTTTCACCAGTTGCTGGGTTAGGTGTTTTAAATGTTTTACCGGAAGCGCTTTCAATGAAAGATCCATTCACATATAACTTTTTTGTACCTTGAAGAAACTTCTCTACCTTTTCATGAAGATTTACAGCTAGTTGACTCATTGTATAACCCCCTTGAAAATATAATGTAAACGCAGTACGAGACGGCGCTTATTCCGAAATCAAGGATGTGGAAACTAGATGGAAAGCCTCTAATTAAAATCATAATTAAGAAATACTGAAAATTCAAATTTCATTTGTGTTACAATTGTAAAAAATATGTAATGTAAGAGAATCTTCTATATGATTATAAAAAAATCCTGCTTGTTTTTGCTTTCTAGTAGGAAAAACTAGAAGAACAATGGTACAATAATACATCGTGAGAGGAGGGGTAAAAATGAAAGATTATCATGATGATCCACGCTTTCGAATAGCCCATAGAGAAGCGTTAATTGGTCTTGGACTTGCTATTATTAATTTTATAATTTGGTACGGATTTGCTTATGGGCTTGGTAGTAAAAATCCGAATGAATATACATATGTATTAGGTTTTCCCGCATGGTTTTTTTATAGCTGTATCGTTGGATTTATCGTTATGGTTATTTTACTTAGTTTAGTTGTTCGTTTTGTATTTCAAGATATTTCACTCGATGAGGAAGAAAAAAGTGAGGAATAATAGATGAATTGGTATGTAATCATTCCAATGATAATTTCGTTTATCGTTGTATTTTTAATTGGTGTATATGCTTCAAGACGCGTGCAAGCAACTGCTCATAATAAATTTTTGCAAGAATATTTTCTTGGTGGGCGTGAGCTAGGCGGTTTATTATTAGCGATGACAATGATTGCTACGTACGGTAGTGCAAGTAGCTTTATTGGTGGCCCTGGTATTGCTTACAATATGGGTCTTGGATGGGTACTGTTATCTGCGATTCAAGTTGTAACAGGGTATATCGTTTTAACGGTTATCGGTAAAAAGTTTGCAATTATCGCTAGGAAGATGGAAGCAATTACTCTTATCGATTATTTAAAAGGGAGATACAATAATAAAGCAGTTGTTATACTTTCTGCGTTATGTATTATTATCTTTTTATTTTCAGCGACAGTAGCCCAGTGGGTCGGTGGTGGACGATTAATTGAGTCACTAACGGGGCTATCGTATACAACAGCACTATTTTTATTTACTTTTTCTGTACTTGTGTACGTATTAATTGGTGGATTTCGTGCAGTTGCTCTATCAGATACATTATTAGGAATCATTATGTTAGTTGGAACAACAATCATTTTAATTGCTACTGTCATTGCTGGTGGTGGAATTGAAAAGATTATGCAGGAACTTGTTCAAATTAATCCAAAGTTAATTACACCATTCGGAGCAGATGGCAGTTTAACGAAATCATATGTTACATCATTTTGGATTTTAATTGGAATTGGCGTTGTCGGTTTACCGCAAATTAGCGTGCGTGCCATGTCTTATAAAAATTCAAAAGCGATGCACCAAGCTTTAATAATTGGAACCGTTGTCGTTGGCACAATTATGATCGGTATGCATTTAACAGGTGTATTTGCAAGAGTAGTACTTCCAGGTATAACGGTACCAGATAAAGTAATGCCGCTACTTGCGATGGAAGTGTTGCCACCTTGGTTAGCTGGAGTTTTCTTAGCTGCACCGATGGCAGCGATTATGTCTACAGTAAACTCTTTATTATTACTTGTAAGCTCGTCAATTATTAAAGATATATACGTAAATTACATAAATAAAGATGCAGCAGACAGTACGATAAAAAAAGGAAGTTTGTGGATTACGGGTATTGTAGGACTACTCGTTTATGCAGCGGCAATTAAACCACCAGATTTTTTAATATGGCTAAATTTATTTTCTTTCGGTGGATTAGAAGCAGCATTCATTTGGCCAATCGTATTAGGGTTATATTGGAGGAAAGGAAATGCTACAGGAGCGCTTGCGTCTATTTTAGTTGGGGTAGGCTCATATATGTGTATTCATCTTTTCTATCCAAATCCGTTCGGTATACATACAGTTGTCTTCCCGATTTGTTTTGCGTTTATCGCTTACATCATTGGAAGTATGAGTGCTGTAAAAAAAACAGTATAGGTTAGCTGAAGAAACGTAGTCCTTATAAGACTGCGTTTTTTTGTGTGAATTTGTTCATTTTTTATTCTGTATATCCACGGTTATTCATAAATTAATAACAACTGAGGGGATGGAGTTGAGGTCGATGAAAAAAGTATTATTTTTAGGAGACCCAGGCATTGATGACTCTTTAGCAATTATGTATGGATTGTTGCATCCTGATATTGATATTGTTGGTGTAGTAACGGGATATGGAAATGTAACACAAGAAAAGGCGACAAGTAATGCCGCATATTTATTGCAAATGGCAGGACGGGAAGATATACCTGTTATTAATGGTGCGAAAATTCCTTTATCCGGAGATATTACGACGTATTATCCAGAAATTCATGGGACAGACGGTTTAGGGCCAATTAAACCTCCAAAAACTTTTTCACCAAATATAAAGCCTTTTTGTACATTTTTTGATCTTCTTGAAAAATATAAAGGAGAATTAATAATAGTCGATGCTGGTAGATCAACAACATTAGCGACAGCATTTATTTTAGAAAAGCCGATGATGAAGTATGTGAAAGAATATTATATAATGGGCGGTGCTTTCTTAATGCCTGGCAATGTAACACCAGTCGCAGAGGCGAATTTTCATGGTGATCCCATTGCGTCACAATTAGTTATGCAAAATGCCAAAAATGTAACATTAGTGCCACTTAACGTTACATCTGAAGCAATTATTACACCGGAAATGGTAAAATATATTACGAAACACTCTAAAACGAGTTTTAATAAGTTAATCGAGCCGATATTTACGTACTATTATAAAGCTTATAGAAAGTTAAATCCGAAAATAAAAGGAAGTCCAGTACATGACGTCGTTACAATGATGGTTGCGGCAAATCCATCCCTTTTAGATTATGTATATCGTCGTGTCGATGTAGATACAGTTGGAATTGCAAAAGGAGAGAGTATTGCTGATTTTCGGCCTCAACCTGATGCAAAAGCATTAAAAAATTGGGTGCGAATTGGTTGGTCGTTACATTATAAAAAGTTTCTTGAGGATTTTGTGAAATTTATGACGTAGACATAATAGGAGCATACAAGTTAAAATAATGGAGATGGTTATTTAAATGACCATCTCCATTATTTTGTTTTTAAATGATAAATAGAGAAGAGTTACACAATAGGAGAGGAATTTTACTTGAAAAAAACTATAGTATGCGCAGTAATTGTGGGTATTTTTGTTTTGCTAATATCGGGTAACTTTTTAGTGAAAAAAGTGTGGAGTTCAAATAATGATGATGCACAGTATATTGCATCTTTTATTGAAGAACATAAAGATGAAAAAAATAGTGCGCTTCTAGTAAAGAGAAATGATAAAGTTGTTTATTCTGTAAACCCAAATGTTGTATTGCCAGTTGCTAGTACGATGAAATTAATTGTGGCGCTTGAATATACGAAACAAGTTACTGAAGGGAAAATTGATTCTTCTAGTTTCGTGTCGATTAATGATGTGAATCGTTATTATGTGCCGAATACAGATGGTGGTGCACAAGATAGATGGCAAAAGTATTTGGAGAAGACGGGCAAGATAACTGAAGGAGCGGTTTCTTTAGAAGAAGTGGCAAAAGGAATGGTTAAGTTTAGTTCGAATGCAAATGCTGAATACTTAATGGAATTGTTAGGATTAGATAACATCAATCGAAATTTACAAAGTTTATCACTTCCTGCACATCAACCACTATTTCCAATCGTTTCATCTTTGTATATCCCGGGATATTTGCATAAAGAATTACATGTTCCAAAATATAAAATAGAGAAAAAGTTAAAAGAAATGTCTCAAGAGCAATATCGTGAATATGCGATGATTATTCATGAACGCTTAAAGAAGAAGGGACCATTATTACAGAAGGAAATTCCGCTTTATTTAGAGGAACGTTACGACAAAATTTGGTCAGATAGATTACCAGCAGCTTCTGCAAATGATTATATGGTATTACTTCAAAAGGCAAACCATAAAGGTGGCTTGACAGAGGCTGAAGAAAAAGTGTGGGCAAATATCGTTGAAACAGACATGAGTGCCAAGAAATACCGTAAAACATTCAGACATGCGGGGCAAAAGAATGGTTACACACCATGGACGGTTACAAAAGCAGTTTATGCTATGGATAAACGTGGAAACTGTACAGAAATTGTGTTTTTGGCGAATAATTTAAATGAAGACGATAGTGCAGAAATACGGAAACATTTAGCAAACTTGCATTTCCAAGTGTTGCAAAGTGATAAGTATGATGCGACTTTTATTAAATAAACTCGGTGCAGAGAGCACCGAGTTTATTTTTATGTACAAGCACTTTTTTTCTATCTCTGGGTATGATGGGTAGTAATACTTAGGTGAGAGGGGAAAAGGTGATGAAACAAAGTAAAGAAGAGTTTATAAAGAGTGAAGGCGCTGATTTCCCTGGGAAAACATATGTGGATTGTGTATTACAACATGTATTTGATTTTCAACGAAATTACTTATTGAAAGATATGTTTCAAGTGCATAAAGCACATATTACGATGCTGACGGAAGAAAATTTAATGAAAAAGGAAGAAGCTAAAGTTATATTACACGCATTAAAAAAGGTAGAGGGAATTCCAGAAGAGCAATTGCTCTATACAGAGCAGCATGAAGATCTCTTTTTTTTAGTCGAACATTTAATTTCTCAAGAAGCGAAATGCGATTTTGTAAGTAATATGCATATTGGTAGAAGTAGAAATGATATGGGCGTAACGATGTATCGCATGAGTTTAAGGCGATATGTATTGCGATTAATAGAACATCATTTGTTATTGCAAGAAAGTGTACTGCAACTTGCTGCTGATCATAAGGAAACGATCATGCCAGCTTATACACATACACAACCAGCACAGCCAACAACATTTGGTCATTATACGTTAGCAATTTATGATACGATGCAAAGAGATTTAGAACGAATGAAAAAAACGTACCAGCTTTTAAATCAGTCTCCAATGGGGGCGGCTGCACTCTCTACAACAAGTTTCCCGATTAAACGAGAACGAGTTGCTCATCTACTTGGATTTACAAATGTAATTGAGAACTCATATGATGCTGTTGCTGGAGCGGATTATTTATTAGAAGTTAGCTCGCTACTTATGGTAATGATGACGAATACGAGTAGATGGATTCATGACTTTTTGTTGTTAGCAACGAAAGAATATGACGGTATTACTGTTGCAAAGTCATATGTACAAATCAGTAGTATTATGCCGCAAAAACGAAACCCGGTTTCAATTGAACATGCTCGTGCAATTACGAGTAGTGCTTTAGGAGAAGCATTTACAGTATTTCAAATGATTCATAATACACCATTTGGTGATATTGTCGATACGGAAGATGACTTGCAGCCATATTTATATAAAGGGATTGAAAAGGCAATTCGTGTTTTTTGTATGATGAATGCAGTGATCCGAACGATGAAAGTAGAAGAAGAAACGTTAAAAAGTCGTTCCTATAAACATGCAATAACGATAACGGATTTCGCCGATGTTTTAACAAAAAACTATGAAATTCCATTTCGGCATGCTCATCATGCAGCAAGTGCTATTGCAAATATGTCATTGGAGCAGAAAAAAGAACTACATGAATTACAATTCAAAGAGGTAAATATGTACTTGCAAGAACATTTTAAAATAAATTTATTAGAAAAAGAGTGGAAAGAAATTATATCGCCAGAAGCTTTTATTCAAAAAAGAAATGTATACGGTGGACCGAGTAAAAAAGAGATGGAGCGCATGATCAAAAATCGAAAAGAGTCATTTCAAAAAGAAGAAGATGTATTTGAAAAGGAAAAACAGAGAATTTTACAAGCTGAAAATGCTTTGAATACATTAGCTTTGAATATTATTGAATCGTAAAAGAGGGATTTGATGAATTAATCGCCAATACTTAATTAAACTATGAATAGAGAGAAGAGATTGTCGATGATTCAATTACATGTATATGAAGAGATTTTTCATTTTAAAGAAGATGTTACACCATTTCTAGAAAAGAATGAGCAGGAAAACAATCTCATATTAGGTGTATTACAAATGGTCCAAGAACCGATATTTATGGGGATAGCGAAACAAGGAGAAGAAATTGCGGTTGTATTTCTGCAAACAGAAGAGAAGAAACAAATCATTGTTGCAACTTCTGAAATTGCGGGAGTAACTATTGAGGAACTTGCAAAAGAATTAACGAAAGTATATCCGGATATTCCTGGATTGATCGGTAATAAGAAAATTGTACAGAAATTAGCGGAAGAGATTGCCGTATTAGAAAATAAAAAAACGAATGTTGCAATGGAGCAAGGTGTGTATGAGCTGAACAGAGTAAAGAAGAAGTGTAATGCGAATGGACTTTTCCGAGCGGTAAATAATGATGAATTACCATTAATAGAACAGTGGATATATCAATTTTGTGAAGACGTAAAGCTTCCTACTACGAAAGAAGAAGCAAAACAAACTGCGTATACATTAATAATTACAAATCGACTGTTTGGTTTGGAAGTAGATGGGAAACTCGTTTCTGTAGCTGCAAAAACGAGACCAACTAAAAATAATATAACAGTCAATTTCGTATATACGCCGAAAGAAGCAAGGAAAAAAGGGTATGCATCTCATTGTGTAGCAGCACTTAGTCAACGTATGTTAGATGAAGGCTATCAGACGACTACGTTATATACTGATCTAGCGAATCCGACATCTAATAAAATTTATCAAGAAATTGGTTATGAACAAATTGCGGAATCTGTGCTCATATTTTTAGAGAAGTAAAACAAAAAGGCGTGCTATTTTAGCACGCCTTTTTGTTATTCATCAATTCTAATAACCTCGCCTTGAGGGAATTCCTCAGTTTCTAGTAAGTTACGAATAGCTTTCGCAACATATTCAGGTGATAATAGCTTTCCTTCTTCTTTTAATGCAATGAAGCGGTCTAAATTTGTGAAGTCTTCTTTAGCTGTTTCACGAATTTGTGCTTGCATATTTGTATCAACAACACCGGGGGCAAAAGCGACGATTTTTACTGGATATTCTTTTTCCCATTCTTCAGTTGCTACGCATTGTGTAAACATATTTACACCAGCTTTCGTCGTACAATAAGCGCCCCATCCGAAATAAGGGTTTTTTCCTGCACCAGATGAAATATTTATAACGCGTTTATCTACTTTCCATTCTTTCGTATGTTTCATAAACGTAGATGTAAGAATCATAGGTGCAAGTAAATTAATGTGAACGTTCGTAATGAATTGTTCGCTTTCTGCTTTTTCAATCGGCTTCATAGGTGCAACTGTACCTGCATTATTAATTAAATGAATAGAGGATACATTGTCTTCTTTAATGGATGAAATGATTTCTTTAAAGTTAGTTTCTAAGTTATGTACATCTTGAAGATCTAAGGAATGAAAAATGCAATTGCTGTTATATTGCTCTGCAAGTTTAGTAAGTTCTCTATTTTCTCTTCTAGAAATAGAGATGACAGTTGTACTTTCTTCTAACAATTGAGTGGCAATAGCCTCACCTAAACCTTGTGAAGTTCCTGTTATGATAACGTAGCGCATAGTTTTATAAACTCCTCTCGTATGTGCGGAATTTTGTTGGACAACGTACATTGCATAGTTTGTCTACATTTCATAGTATAGAGCACTTTTTACTATAAATGAAATGAGATGATTGTGTGCCTTTTATAAACCGTTTTACAACAACAGTACCTGGTGCCGTCACGTTCACTGGGAACACGTTAGGGCTTAGTCCTACATCACCTGCGCCAGGTAATATTTTTGGTACACTTGCTGTGTTTACTACGGTAAATACAGCGCTGCAAGTACCAGGGTTCCCAGCAGGAACGACGGATGAATGGCAATTGAATTCTTCAAGTGCAATTTTAAATCTTCCGGCGGGGAGTAGTGTGCTATATGCAGAGTTAGTTTGGGCTGGTACTTTTCGGACTGATACGGAAGATGTTTTACCATTTTTAAATGATGATATTACATTTACAACACCATCAGGGACGTTTGCTGTTACGCCAGATCCCGCTACCGCGCAGCAAGGTTCAGTAGGAAATCAGTTTTATTATGCTCGCTCTGCTAATGTAACGAATCTTGTTAGTGCAGGTGGGGCAGGCACATATACAACAGGTGCTGTGCCCGCTGCAAGAACTTCAGCTGATCCAACAATCAGTCGTTCAGCTGGCTGGACGCTTGAGGTTGTATATCAAAATGCAAGTTTACCTCTTCGGAATTTGTCAGTTTATGCAGGCCAAGAAATTATTGATGCTTCATCCCCGCCTGTTGATGCTACTATTTCAGGATTTGCTACGCCGGCAACAGGAGCTGTTACAGGAAGAGTGCTCGTAACTGCTCAAGAAGGCGATTCTAACATTGTTGGAGATCAACTTCGCTTTGGACCGAATGCAAATGCTACAGTTGCATTATTCGGACCGAGAAACCCTGCGAATAATTTCTTCCAGTCTCAAATTTGTAATGACATTGGAGAGTTAGATACAACCGGGACATTTGGAGATTTGAATCAGCCGTTAGGGATAGCTTTAGCTGTCCGAAGACAAGGGTGGGATATTACGAATGTAAATGCCTCTGCATCATTAGTAAATAATCAAACGTCAGCAACGGTTCGATTTGTTACAAATGGAGATGGATACGCTGCAGCTGGTTTTGGTGTTCAAATTGATGCAACAGGTCCAATTATTAATCCTGTTAAATCAGTTAATAGAACAGTCGCAGGGGTAGGGGATACCCTCACTTATACGATTACGGTCCCAAATACAGGAACAGGAAGTGCAGAAAACGTTGTATTACGTGATAGTATTCCGAACGGAACGACGTTTGTTGCAGGTAGTGTTACGGTAGGAGGAGTAACACAGCCGAATGCAAACCCTGCTAATGGAATTAATTTAGGTACAATCCCAAATAACACGCAAAGAATTGTTACATTTCAAGTTCGAATAACATCATTCCCGAATCCCAATCCTATTTTAAATCGTGCAATGGTGTCATATCAATTTCGTCCTTTCGTTGGTAGTCCTCCTATTACAAGTACGTCTTCTTCAAACACAGTACAAACGACAGTGAATCAAGCAACTATAAGTATGCAGAAATCTGTAGATTTACAGACGGCAACGCTTAATGATGTATTAACGTACACAGTTAATGTCACAAATAATGGAAATGTCACTGCGAGCAATGTTATTTTTGTTGATAGTATCCCTGCTGGAACAACATTTGTCGCAAATAGCGTTACGGTAAATGGAGTAGCACGTCCAGGAGCGAATCCAGCAAGTAGTATTAATCTAGGAAGTATTAATGCTTCGCAAACGACTGTAGTGCGCTTTCAAGTTCGAGTAACATCGAACCCTCTTGTCAATCCAATTCCAAACCGTGCAAGTGCAACATTTACCTTTACTCCAGTGCCTGGTCAACAACCAGTTTCAGGGCAAGCGACAAGTAATACTGTAGTTACGACAATTAATATAGCTGATATAACAACGAGAAAAACAGTGGATAAAGCTTTTGCAACGGTTAACGACGTTCTTACGTACACGGTAACAATTCAAAATACAGGAAATGTACTTGCAACGAACGTTATTTTTCAAGACCCAATCCCAATTGGAACGACTTTTATCGCAAATAGTGTGACTGTGGACGGGGTTTCACAACCTGGGGCAAATCCAGCGAGTGGGTTTACGGTAGCTAATATATCTCCTGGCGGAAGTAGGACTGTTACATTTCAAGTACGAGTAACATCTACGCCGTCAGGTGGTACGATTCCGAATCGCGGAAATGTGTCTGCTAATTTTGTCGTTATTCCAAATCAGCCACCGATAACAATTAATAGACTAACGAATACAGTTGTGACACAAGTTAATACAGGTGGTTTGAATGTAATAAAAGAAGTGAATACAATGCAAGCAGCAGTAGGGGATACTTTAACATACACAATTGCCGTCCAAAATACAGGGAACGTTCCGTTAACAAATGTATTTTTCCAAGACCCTATTTCTTCTGCTGTTTCATTTGTTGCAAATTCTGTAACAATTAATGGAGTACAGCAAAGTGGACTAAATCCGAATACAGGATTTTCTCTTCCGAATATTCCTGCGGCTCAAACAGTTGTAGTCACATTTGACGTGTTAATTGTACAGGATCCAGAAAATGAAGATATTTTAAATCAAGCGAATGTAACAGCAAGCTTTCAAGTGAATCCGAGTGAACCACCAGTGACAATAAATGTTCCGAGTAATGTTGTGAATACGACAGTACAATCAGGAAACTTTGAAGTTGTGAAGTCAGTGAATACAGATGTTGCGACGGTGGGAGATGTTTTAGTATATACAATCGAAGTTATAAATGCAGGTAGTGTACCAGCTACAAATGTATTTTTCCAAGATTCAATTCCACAAGGGACATTATTTATTGAAAATAGTGTATTGGTTAATGGTGTTTTACAAGAGGGGGCAGATCCAGGACTTGGATTCCCATTAAATGATTTGCCTACTGGCGCCAGTGTTATTGTTACGTTTGAAGTATTAATTGATGAAATTCCCCAAGGAAATAATGTCGTAAATAATGCGAATGTAACTGGAGATTTCCTTGTAAATCCAACAGAGCCACCGATTACTGTAACAGTACCAAGTAACACTGTTATGACGGTCGTGAATTCTTCAGGGTTAAATGTAAGGAAAAGTGTAAGTGCTACTGAAGCCGGTGTAGGAGATACGTTAACGTATACAGTCCGTATACAAAATAGTGGAACGGTGGCAGCGACAAATGTATCATTCCTTGATCCGATTCCAGTTGGAACCACTTTTGTAGCGAATAGTGTAACAATAAACGGGACACTTCAACCAGGTTTAAACCCGACAACTGGATTTCCACTTGCTAATATTCCAGTAGGAGGTATGGTGACGGTCACTTTTCAAGTGACAATCACGAGTATACCACCAAATAGAGTTCTTCCGAATAATGCGAATGTCACTGCTGATTTCCAAGTAAGTCCTCTCCAGCCACCAATTACAATTGTAACGATTAGTAATATTGTTGTGACGCGAGTGAATGTAGGATCACTTAATGTAATGAAGAGTGTAAATACACCACAAGCCGGTGTAGGAGATACGTTAACGTATACGATTCTTATTCAAAATACAGGAACTGTTCCTGCAACGAATATTGTTTTTCAAGATCCAATTCCGTCTGGTACTGCCTTTGTAGCAAATAGTGTGACGATAAATGGAGTCGTTCAGCAAGGTGCGGATCCTATGGTAGGTTTCCCAGTACCAAATATTCCGGTCGGGCAAACATCTACGATTACGTTTCAAGTTACAGTGACGAGTATTCCGAGCGGTGGAAATATAAGAAACCAATCGAACGTTACTGCAAGTTTTCTTATAAATCCAGCAAACCCTCCAATAACGACTGTTACAAATAGTAATTTTGTAGTGACGCAAGTAAACACAGCACAGTTAAATATACAAAAATCTTCATCTGTACAACAAGCAGCACTTGGAGAAACTTACACGTATTCTGTTGTCATTCGAAATAACGGTACAGTAACAGCAACGAATGTCTCTTTCCTTGATCCAATTGCTTTAGAAACAACATTTGTAGCAAATAGTGTAACGATAAATGGAACGCCTCAACCTGGATTTGATCCAAATATTGGTTTCCCGCTTCCTAATATTGCAGCTGGAACATCATTGACAGTAACGTTCCAAGTTACGGTAGTTGCACCGTCTACACGTGGAGCAGTATTAAATACAGCATCTGCTACAGCCACTTTCTTATTGAATCCTTTACAACCACCTGTAACAACAACAAATTCAAGTAATACAACGGTAGTTACAATACCGTTACCTCCTCCTGGTGAAGTAACAGCAACAAAAACAGTTGATGTTGCAACTGGGGCTGTCGGGGATGTATTAACGTATACAGTGCTAATAACGAATGTAGGAATTATCCCTGTTACAGATGTACTCTTCCAAGATGTCATTCCAGAAGGGACGACGTTTGTTGACAATAGTGTAACGATAGGTGGAGTGCAGCAACCAGGATTAAATCCAGAAATAGGATTTACAGCTACTCCATTATTAATCGCTGGTGGAAGTATTGAGGTCACATTCCAAGTGACGATTACAGAAATTCCAGATAATGAAGTCATATTAAATGATGCAGATGTTACATTTACTTCACAACCAAATCCGCAGGAACCACCGATTACGGAAACGATATTAACAAATTTAGTCGTTACGACAATTAATATAGCGTTTATTTTTCCATTGAAACTAGTAGATAAAGAAGTAGCGACGGTAGGAGAAATATTAACGTATGATGTATTGATTTTTAATTTCGGAACAGTGCCAGCGACGAATGTTCAATTTATCGATACTACTTCCGCGGGTGTAGCATTTGTACCAGGAAGTGTGAGCATAAACGGGGTACCAGCACCAGGATTAAATCCTTTCATTGGTTTTACAGTTCCAGATATACCTGTCGATGATTTTGTACTTGTCACATATCAGGAAGTGGTTACAAGCATACCAGAAGGTGGAACGATTGTTAATTTTGTAGACGTTACAGCTACATTTGCTGTAAGTGAAACAGAACCGCCTATTACGGAAACAACGACAAGTAATACGACATTAACAGAAATCAATGAATCTGGTTTGAATGTTTTAAAATCAGTAAGTCAGCCGGTTGTTGCAGTAGGCGATACAATCACATATACAACAGTAGTTCAAAATACGGGAACAGTGATAGCGACGAATGTTCAATATAGTGATGTATTACCATCCTCTATAACATTCGTACCAAATAGTGTAACGATAAACGGTGTGTTACAGCCTGGATTAGACCCTAACACTGGCTTCTCACTTCCCGATATAACTCCAGGTGAAAGTGTAGAAGTCACATTCCAAGTAACAGTTGTTAGCGTTCCGTCAAACGGAACAATTGCCAATACGGCAAATGTTACTGGAAGCTTTATTTTAGTACCAGGAGAACCACCAGTTATAGTAAATCAGCCAAGTAATACAACACTCACAACTGTAAATAGAGGACGCTTTAATGTTATTAAACAAGTAAATAGAGCCGCTACTCTAGTTGGAGATGTATTGACGTATACAGTGCAAATAACGAATACAGGAACAGTAACAGCTAACAATGTTCAGTTTATTGATACGATTTCAACAGGTGCGTCATTTTTACCAAATAGTGTAACAATAAATGGAGCCCCGCAACCAAACTTAAATCCGATTACTGGATTTGGAGTTGGAGATATTCCAGTTGGTGAAACAGTTATAGTGACGTTTCAAGCGACAGTTACAAACATCCCGTCATCAGGAACAATTACGAACGTTGCAAATATAACAGGAAGCTTTACTTTAGTGTCAGGAGAGCCACCGGTTGTAGTAACAGAGCCGAGTAATACGACGATAACTAGAGTGAATAGAGGACGATTCAGCGTTATAAAATCTGTAAATAAAGAAGCGACACGATTAGGAGATACGTTAACGTATAGTGTGCAAGTTACAAATACGGGAACGGTAACAGCGACGAACGTTCAGTTTAGCGATGTTCCATCACCTAGTTTAGAATTCGTTCTTGGAAGTGTACAAATAAATGGGATTCCGCAAGTAGGTTTAGATCCATTTATAGGCTTTGCATTGCCTAATCTTGCAGTAGGGGATAGTGTATTAATTACATTTGAAGTAAATATAATCGCAGTTCCGCCTTCTAGTAGCATTATGAATACAGCAAGAGTAACGGGTGATTTCGAATTGATTCCAGGAGAACCTCCGTCTACAATTACAAATTCAAGTAATACGACAGTCACACCAGTAAATAGAGGCAGTTTAGATATGCAAAAAGAAGTAGATCATTCAATTGTTGGAGTAGGAGAAACAGTAAAGTATACGGTTCGAATATTAAATACTGGTACTGCTGATGCGATGAATATTCAATTTATCGATGTCCTATCTCCGGAAGCTGTTTTTGTACCAAATAGTGTAACTGTAAATGGAGTAGCTCGTCCGGGAGTGAATCCGCAGGTTGGATTTACGATTGTAGACATTCCAGTCGGTGAGACGGCGATTGTAACATATGAAGCTACGATTACGAGCTTTCCAGATGGTGGTACAGTAGTGAACGTTGCTGGGGCGTTAGCAGAATATATTTTAGTACCAGGGGAGCCGCCAGTTACAGTGATGGATACGAGTAATACAGTTATAGTGACGGTAAATACTGCAATCTTATTTGTTGCAAAAGGAGCAAACTTTGAAGTAGCAATGATAGGGGATGTTGTCACTTACGGAATCGCTGTTATAAATGATAGTACAGTTCCTGTGACCAACATTGTGTTAACAGATATCATTGATCCGAATACGCTATTTATAAATGGCACGGTAACGGTAAATGATGTACCTCTTCCATTTGCTAATCCGAATACCGGTATTCCGTTAGGTGATTTTCAGCCAAATGACGCAGCAATTATTAATTTCCAAGTCGTAATAACAGGAGGACAAATAAATAATTTAGTTACAAATACTGCTATAGCAAATGGGCTCGCAACTGTAAATCCGAATGAGCCGCCAGTAGTAGTTGAAGGTGATAGCAATACAGTTGTTATCCCGTTTATTCCTCAAAATGTCTCAACGACAGTCGTAAAAACGGCAAATTTACAGGCAGCAACAATTGGCGATGTTATTACGTTTACGACAGTTATTACAAATACGGGGGATACAGCAATACAAAATATTCGTTTTCAAGATATGTTAGATAGTAGTGTTCAATTTGTCCTTGGAACTGTAACGATTGATAATACGCCAGTGCCAAATGTAAACCCAGTATCAGGTTTTATTATAGGAAATTTAAATCCAGGTGAAGCACGGACAGTTTCGTTCCAAGTAGTAGTGCAGAGCGCGCCAAATGGTTCAGGAAATTATATAAATCAAGCGAGTATTCGTTTCGAACATCAAGTAGGCACAGTATTGCCACCTGTTACACAAATGGTAGAAAGTAACATAGTTGTCATTCCATTTGTTCCAACGATAGAACAAATTTGTGAAACGAATCTTAATTGCTTAAGGAAAATTCCTTTTCAATGTTCTCCGTGTAATCATTTGCAAATAAATAAAAAATAAATACAGAAAGAGCATCCGGAAAAAAGGATGCTCTTTCTGTATTTATCATGTAGATTCTTTTTCGGGTGAGGTGAAAAATTCGTCGATTTTGTCGGAGAGTAGTAATGGAATGGCTCCTTTTATAACAGAAATGTCCCAGTCCCACCATGCGAGATTCTCTAGTTTGTCAATCGTTTCTTGTGGGAAACGATATCGAACAAATTTTGCAGGATTACCAGCCACAATTGCATATGGAGGGACGTCTTTTGTAACAACACTTTTTGCACCAATAATGGCACCGTTACCAATTGTAACACCAGATAAAATGCAGGATTGATAACCAATCCATACATCATTGCCGACTACGATATCACCTTTTGAAGAAGGGTGACCAGTAATATGTGCTCCTTCATCAAAAAGTGCATTAAATGGATAAGTTGTTATCCAGTCTGCGCGATGTTCACCGCCAAGTATGAAAACGACTTCTTCTGCTAATGAACAAAACTTACCTATTTTTAATTTTGTTTCATCGTTCCAAGAAAAAATGGTTGGCCCTACTTTACTATAAGTATAATCACCAATATCATATTTATTATATTCAGGTTTTTGATTTAAATATAACATGCTTCTTCAGCCTCCTTTCTCAATTAAGTGATACGTATGGAATATTATATGCAAGATGTAGTAATGTGAACTGTATTAATAGGTGAAATGAACAAAAGGAAGTGGGATGTATGCGATACGAAATGGGTCTATATAATAAACCGTTTCAGTCAATTCAATCAGGAAAAAAAGTATATGAAGTACGCCTATACGATGAAAAACGTCAACTAATAAACAAAGGCGATGAAATCGTATTTACGAATCTTACGACAAAAGAAATGATGACGGTAAAAGTAACGGAAATAAAGCGATACGAGAGCTTTAAAGCCATGTATGAACAAATCGATAAAAAATTATTGGATTGTGAAAATGATAGTTTAGAGGAAATGTTAGAAAGTACATACAAAATATATACGAAAGAACAAGAAAAAGAGTGGGGAACAGTTGCGATTCGTATTGAGGTAATAAAATGATAAGAAATCGCGGAGCGGCTATCATTGTACAGGAAGGAAAAATCGCTCTTATAAAACGTATTCGAGAAGAGGAAACATATTATGTGTTTCCTGGCGGAGGGATTGAGGAAGGTGAAACGCCTGAAGAGGCAACGAAAAGAGAGGTATACGAAGAATTAGGGGTACATATAAAAGTGGAGCACCTCATTGCAAAGGTAAAATATAAAGGAAATGAATATTATTATGCTGCCTATATTACAGGCGGAGTGTTCGGAAGTGGAACAGCTGAGGAATTTCAGTGGGAAGGTAGAGGAAGTTATATTCCGTTATGGCTACCGATAAATGAGTTGGAAAAAGTGAATATAAAACCTTATGAAGTGGTCGGAAATATATTTAATCATTATAAAATATAACGTCTGACAACATACAAAAAAAACCATTGACATAGGCTTCTGATTTAAGTATTGTATTCGAGTATGTTTATAATCAGGAGGTTTATATGAGCAATCAAACTACTACACATCATGTGAAAATGACAACAGCAGATCCATCTGGAATTGGACTATTTGGATTAGCGATGGTAACACTTGTAGCATCATCTCAAAAGTTAGGCTTAACAGATGGCGTTTCACTTGTATTACCGTGGGCAATCTTTTTAGGAGGATTTGCACAAATCTTTGCTTGCATTCATGATGCAAAGCATAACAATACATTCGGTACAACAGCATTCGGTGCGTACGGTCTATTTTGGCTAGGTGTTGGAATGACTTGGTTAATTCAACTTGGAGTATTTGGCGAAAAATTAGCACAAGCTGCAGATTCAAAACAGCTTGGTGTAGCCTTTATCGGATATTTGATTTTCACAATCTTTATGACAATTGGTGCAATGGAAACACATAAAGTATTATTTATGATCTTCGTCCTTATTGATTTCTTATTTATCGGTCTTTCATTAAGTACTTTAGGTGTTATGCCGCATGCAATGCATAATTTAGCAGCATATTCTGAACTTCTTATTTCATTATTATCTTTCTATGGTTCAGCAGCAGCAGTGTTAAACACACACTTTGGAAAAGTTGTTTTACCAGTTGGAAAGCCGTTTGGTATTTTTAAAAAGTAATAAAAAAGCACAGATGATTGTATAGTCATCTGTGCTTTTTTATTTATTCCGCTCTTTGTGGGCTGTCTGAAAAAGCTTGATTGGTGAGGTCTCATTAAACTTTCACTTTATTTGAAATAAGTAATGTGAAATGTAAATAAAAGTAGAAAAAAATAATTGAAATTGATTCTCATTATTAATATAATGAGAATGAGAATCATTTATTGTTAGAGGGGGATGCCAAAGTGGCAAAGATTTTAATAGCTTATGCAAGTATGTCAGGAAATACAGAGAGTATTGCTGATTTAATTAAAGTTAGTTTAGATGCTTTTGATCATGAAGTAGTATTGCAAGAAATGGAAGGCATGGATGCTGAAGAATTATTAGCTTATGATGGAATCATTTTAGGATCTTATACGTGGGGCGATGGTGAATTACCATTTGAAGCGGAAGATTTTCATGATGACTTAGAAAATATAGATTTAGCTGGGAGAAAGGTAGCGGTATTCGGATCGGGTGATACGGCGTATGAACTGTTTTGTGAAGCGGTAACGATATTTGAAGAACGTCTTGTGGAACGCGGTGCAGAGCTTGTACAAGAAGGGCTGAAAATTGAATTAGCTCCAGAAGATGAAGAGGATGTTGAAAAATGCAGTAATTTTGCAATTGCATTTGCTGAGAAGTTCTAAGAATGGGAGTGTCAACGTGGAGACAATGTTAAGTGCAACTGCTATTACAAAGTTAAGAGATGGAAAACTGTTGTTAGCTACTACATATAATGGCTTATTTGTTGAACAAGACGGAGAATGGAAACGAATTTTAAATGGTTTTCAAAAACGAATTAGGGATTTACATAGCGAAGATAATGTAGTTTATGGTGTAGGTGACGAAGGGATTTTTATTCGTAGTATGAATGGTGGAGAGAATTGGACAATTCAGCGTTTTCCAACAAAAGCAACGAGTTGGAATGTATGTAGCAATGTACAAGGAACTGTTGTTGCTCATGGAGAAAAAATGCTGTATCTTTCTAATAATTTCGGTTCGACATGGGAAACTATTCATCCGTTTCTTGAGTATGGCAGTGCGGCACCGTCTATTCGATCGTTATTTTTATATAAACATTACTTATTTATTGGTACGAAAATTCATGCTAAATATGGTGGTGTTTGGCTCTTTGATTTGAAGACACGTAAATTAAAGAGGATTAAAATTGCGATGAATCAAATGATCTCTGCGTTGACTTTACACAATTCTTATTTAGTAGCGGCAAGTGGATCGTGCAAGGGAGTTAGCGGGAATATTTCTTATTGTAAAATAGATGAAAGTATTGCAAGTGAAAAAATATATTGGCACACATGTCAAAGTGAGCAGAAAGCAAGTAGTTATTTAGACTTAAGTGTAGATCAACATATTTTATATACAACTTCAACGCAAAATAAGGCGGGTATTAGTAGTGTGTGCCGTGTGCTTCTTGAAGAAGGTATTGTTACAGTATGTGATTCGGTTAAAGGGCACGGATGGCGCATTGTTAATCAAAAAGATGGCTATGTAGTAGCCGGATCAGGTGAATTAAAAGCAATGCAGTGGGAACAAAAAATAATTTAAGAAAAAAACTTTACTTTTATTATATTGATATGATATAGTATATTTAAACCATTTTACTTTTAATAATATAGAGATTTAAATGAGCTGTAACTTCCGAGGAGGATAGCAATGTTAAATCTCCTCAGGGGTTGCAGTTTTTTAATATCTGGCTTATTATTGTAAGGTGGTTGAAAATGAATATGTACATATAGGTACATTGTAGGAGGATTTTTTTCATGCAAAACGGTAAAGTAAAATGGTTTAACTCAGAAAAAGGTTTCGGTTTCATCGAAGTTGAAGGCGGAGAAGACGTATTCGTTCATTTCTCAGCTATCCAAGGCGAAGGCTTCAAAACTTTAGAAGAAGGTCAAGAAGTTACTTTCGAAGTAGAACAAGGTAACCGTGGACCTCAAGCTACTAACGTAAACAAGAAGTAATTTTTGAAAAAAGAAGGGCTCGCCCTTCTTTTTTTTTGCATTTTTATAGATGTCCTCCTACTTACATATCATAACGAGACTGAATTTTCATTTATTTATTCGGAGTATTTTTGTATAAAGTACATGAATAAATAAATACTGAAAATAAAGTGTTTGTGTGAAAAGGAATTTAGAAAGAGGTAAATAAATTGAAAAACGCTACACATTTTATTGTGTTTGATATTGAGAGGAATTTCAGACCGTATAAATCAGAAGATCCGTCAGAAATAGTTGATATCGGAGCTGTAAAAATAGAAATAGGTACAATGAAGATAATTGAAGAATTTTCGGAGTTAGTAAAACCAAGTGCACGATTAACTCGTCATACAACAAAATTAACCGGTATTACGAAAAAAGATTTAATGGGTGTAGAAAAATTCCCTCAAATTATAGAGAAATTTATTCAGTTCATCGGCGAAGGTTCTATATTTGTTTCATGGGGAAAAGAAGATTATCGCTTTCTATCTCATGATTGTACATTATATGGTGTTGAATGCCCAAGTATAGAAAAAGAAAATAGAATTGATTTGCAAAAATTTGTTTTCCAAGCATATGAGGAATTGTTTGAACATACGCCAAGTTTACAATTTGCGGTAGAACAGCTCGCTTTAACGTGGGAAGGAAAACAGCACCGTGCTTTAGCAGATGCTGAAAATACAGCAAATATACTTCTTAAAGTGTGTAGCGAGAGAGATATTAATAAGCGATACAAAAGACATGGTGAACTTGAACTTGTAAAAAACGGAAAACTAACAGAAAAAGCGAAAAAAAAGATGCGAAAATGGGTGTTTAAAGAACTAAAGAAAAATACAGAACGCCCTTTTGAATGGAGTACATTTGAAAGTGGTGACACGTGGGAAAGTATAACGGAAAGATATTATATAAGTGAAAATACAGTAGAACTCCTGAAAAAACATTTTCGTACAGCAGTGAGAAAAGCGGAACGGCAGATTAGGTATTTGGCTGAGATGGAGGAGAATACAGAGGTTAAATGAATTGCTCCTCCATCTCTAACTACATACATGTAATAACAGCGTATTGATATTAAATAGGCATCAACTTGTTGTTGTGATTGTGCATTATAATTGCTTTGGGAGTGTTAAGACGTAATAAGAGTTTCAAACCGTATTAATAAAATAAAAATATATATAAAGAAAAGAGTGTAGTTTAATGGAAACAATCTTTAACATTTTAACTGTTTTAGTTTTTTGGATAATATTTACCACACAATTAGCATTAACTACACTTTCTTTCATAGTAAAGAAGGATTGGAAAAAACTTAATATCTCTTTAAGTTGTGGTGTATTAAAGTTTAAAATAGAAGAGTAAGATTGAGTTTTGTACAAGGGAGGTGTGATAGTGGTAGACTTAGATATTAAAGATGTCACAGTAAAGATGGAATTAAACGGTGTCTTTTGGAATGAGGATCGGATTGCTGAAATGAAGGTGACTACAAAAGAAGAGCATTCTTTTATTCTTCGTCTAGTAGTTGATTTAGAAAGTAAAACTATTAGGGTGACGAGTGCGGAAATAGTGAATGGATTCTGCCCTCTGTGCAAACAGAAAAAGGACGAATGTAGTGAACTTAATGACTTGCAAAACAAAATGGAAATTTTAGAAGAAGCCTACGATTGGGTGAGAGAACATCCGGAATATCGTTTTCAATTATCTTTTTACGAGTACAATAAATTTGAGGTAGTAAAGTGAAATTTGCATTTTAACAACTTATAGAAGGACTTGGTCAACTAGAAATATTGAAGTAGATATTTTCTAATAGAAATAAGCTTGTATAACAAGGAAGGGATATATTTGATTCTGCAACAAATGTCATCTTGCATCAAAAAAATTTGAAAATAAGCATGTTTTATTATAAAGCAGAAAAATCGATTCTTAGTAGAATCGATTTTTAATATAAATAAAAGAGCGCTTATTAAAAGCGCCCAGTAACAACAGTTATATGGAAGTATTTATCCCGTAAAAGCCCGATTGGTGAGGGCTAATAATTAGTGGGGGATGAACAAAACCCCACTGATTAAAGTTTCACTTTATTCAATACCGCTCGGATCAAACGAATACTGCTGCTTATTCTCAATCCGCTCAATCACATCTTGCAGCTCATCTGGCTTCAGAAACTCAATAGGAGAGAAGCCTTTTTCAAATGTAAGTGTGTCTGCTTCAATCATAAGTACATATCGATCATTTACCTTCGCAATATGTATTTGATCCCCAAAATCCGCAAGCAACGCCTTCACAGAGATATGATCGGCTTTTAGTTTTAATTCCACTTCAGGAGCATGCTCGACGATTTGAGCGGTTGCTTCCATTACTTCTTCAGTTGAAAATTGTTCCATAATTTCGCGTTTCGGACTGGCAGCCCATACTTCCATCGCTTGGTCGAATTGTTCGCGTTCTTCCGTACCTTCTTCAAATACATCTTCAATTTGGTCGTATACCATGTCCATTACTTGTGTTTTCATAATTTCAGGCATAGAGCGTTCATATTCGACGAATTTTAAGAAGTCTTCAAAGTAGCGGGCATGTGATGCTTGGTGTATTTTTAGTTCGCCTACTTCAACCATACCTTCTTCAGGCATGTACGGATATTGGATAGATTTCATATTCTTTGTTGTGATGGCCATTTCAACGTTACGAATCAGTGTTGATTCATCAGAAATAGAAGCAACCTTTGGTTCAAAGTCGCATTTCATTACGAATACGAATGGATCATCAAAGTATTTGCGTAGTTTTGCCTGAGCAATTAAAAATACACCACCACGTACAGCGCTTGTGTCAAGATATGTATAAACGAGAGGTTCGCTCATATCTTTAAAGTTTTCTTTTGTTTCTGCAAAGCGAATACGATTAAAAAGGTTGTAATGAGGGTTTGAATCAAGTTCGTGCCCTTCTTCTACAATAAAGCGACCAATTTTTGTTGGGGCTTGTTCTGTTTTTGCATGACGTTCTACTTTTCGCTTCGATATTTTTAATAACTCACCATTCAAAAATTCTTTTAAGGAACTATCTTCATATTCTTCAGCATCTAAAGTTTGAAAATGTTTGTAGCGTTTATCAACTGCTTCACCTTTTCCTTCTACTTGTACAACATAAAAGGAAAGATAATTTATTTCAAAATCCATATTTATCACCTTGTTTCATTTCATTAACTCTTATCAGTATAGAGATGGAAAAAACTTTCGTCAATTTATATAAGGAAGGGGAAGCCCCTTCCTTTATATAATCTTTATTTTCTCGATTAAAATCCGTCTTCTAATGCTGCGAATGGAATGTTTAGTCTGTTTTCTACTGTGCGTAAACGTTGGTTTAAGCGGTTGAGTCTACGTGTATGGCGCTCAACTGTATTTTCTAGTTGACGTACTCTTTGTTCAAGCTCATTTACGCGTCTTTCTAATTGACGATTTCCAGTGCCAGGAAAAGAGATTGGAAGTTGGAATTGTCTATTTTGGTCGTATGGATTCGTGTGCTCTGCTTGATCTATATAAGATTGATATTGTGTTTGTAAGTCATACTGTGGTTGTTGGTACGCATATTGATTATATGGATCATATGGATTGTAGGGATACATAATAACATCCTCCATTTCTTTAAAATAGGTTGAATACACCATAATGTATGTGCAAAAGCGGAGCGGTGGCACGGCAAATACCTATTTATGTTGACGGGATTTCTCTTTATCCCGCTATTTGCTGGGCAATAAGACCCCCATGTCAAAATTCAGCAGAAACAAAGAAGGTCGGGATGCCCGTAAAACCCCCACTGATTAAAGTTTCACTTTATAAAAAATAGCTTGAGGGTTTTTGATTTGTATTTCTTTTGCTTAATGGTATATACTGGATAAAAGGGGGAGTTTACATAAAAGTTACAATTCTATCAAACTCAAACTTTTATGTAAATATGTATAGACATTTATAAAAGAAAAGAGTAATTTATATAGAGTGAAAAATAACTTGTAACATTTTATAAACATATTGTAAAATGATTGTAACAAAACATACATAAAAATGAAATAAATACATAATAGTGATGTTGGGGAAAGGGAGAGAGTATATTGTTCCGTAAAGTAAAGGGTATATTAGTTGGGGTGTTATGTGTAGCTATAATGAGTGGCTGTGGTGCAAAAGTAAGTGATGTTGCATTGGTAAGTGATATTGGTGGGCACACTGTAGAGGCTAAAGCAGAAGTACAGGATACTATTAGTTTAGTTGATGGTCGAACTGGTACTGAAGTGAAAAAATTAGATTTATCTGGTTTAGGCTATTTTGAAGATGAAGCGAAATTTAAAAAGTCTGTAACAAAGGTTGTTGGTGAGGTTGGAAAAAGCGTCGACAAAAAAATGGTTCCTTCACGTATAGCACCTGATGGAAGTTGGCAAGAAGGAAAACCTTCTTATGAATTATTGGAAAAAGAATTAGTAGATAAATTGTTAAACGTTGGTATGTGGGATGCTACGTATCAGTTGCCGATCGTGGAGAAAAAACCAGTCGCAACATTAAGTGATGCGCAAGGAAATGGTACGGTAATTGGTAGATATGAAACGAACTTAGGTGGTTCAACAGGTGGCCGTATTGAGAATATTCGTTTGTCAGCAGCGAGCATAAATGGAGTTGTGTTAGCAAAAGGAGACCGTTTCTCTTTTAATTCATTAATCGGTGATACAACACCAGATAAAGGATATCAATTAGGGAAAGAAATAGTTGATGGTAAATTAGTAGATGGATATGGTGGTGGTGTTTGTCAAACATCTTCAACTTTATACAATGCAGCAGATCAAGCTGGCCTGAAAATGGTGGAGAGAACTACACATTCTAAAACGGTAGGTTATGTTCCACAAGGAAGAGATGCTACAATTGCATATCCATATTTAGATTTAGTATTTGAAAATACGAATGATGCACCTGTGAAGCTTTATATGGGCATTCAGGGTGGAAAACTAGTTGCTGAAGTACATAAAATGAGATAAGAGTTATAAAGCCACCTTTTCTGAAATTTAGAAAAGGTGGCTTTTTTATTATGAAAATAAAAATGTATGTAAATTCTGACTTTTCTTATTTACATAGGATGATTTTAGTTGTATCCTTCATAGTAACGGTTATATGTAATGGGAAAATATAGGGATAAGGAGATGGAGTTATTCATGGTACAAATTCATCCGAAAACACGTATTGGTCATATTGAATTTAAAGTGAAAGATTTAGAGCGTCAAATTGCTTTTTATGAAAATGTTGTAGGATTAGAGGTAATTAAGCAAGAGGGGAATAAAGCATATTTATCTGGAAAAGGTGGAAAGAACGCGTTACTTGTTCTTGAAAAGTTAGAGGACGGGGTACTGCAAGAACCGCGTACGACTGGTATATATCATGTAGCCTTTTTAGTTCCGACTCGTGAAGCTTTTGCTTCTGCGCTATTTGGGGTTCTTCGTAATAAAAATGTAATTGACAGCCCGGATGAGCAAGAAGGGCGTTATACATATTCAAATGAAATTTTACCAATTTCAAGGTTTAATAGTGCAAGTGATCATACATATAGCGAAGCTTTTTATTTGCAAGATTTAGAGGGGAATGGTATTGAAATTTATGCAGACCGTCCGCGCGATCAATGGGGAGAAGGGCCAGGAGGAAGTACACCACTTGATTTAAAAGAATTGGCGACACTCGTTGATTATGATTTTGATGGTTTGCCTGCTAATACTGTCGTTGGGCACGTACATTTACGAATAGCTGATGTAGAGAAATCACATGAATTTTATGTGGAAACAGTAGGTTTTGAAGTACAACAGCGTGAAGAGGATTGCTTATTTATTTCAGCAGGGGGATATCATCACCATATTGGTGCAAATACGTGGAACGGAGTAAACAATCCACACCCACCAGTATATGCAACTGGACTAAAGGTATATGCTATTGTACTACCGCATAAAGAAGCGTTAGACGAAGTGAAAGAAAGATTAATAGAAAAACAACATGAAATAAATGAAACTACAAATGGGTTTGTGGTGGTAGATCCAAGTGGTATTACAGTGCAGTTTGAAATAGAAGCAGTGTAAAATAAGCGAGAAAGTGTATAATCACTTTCTCGCTTATTTGTGATTATTCATAGCTCAATCCAATATCTTCTTACTATATTCCCATCTTCCTCAGTGAAATCATCATCACGAATCCCGCCGTTATGCAAAATCGTTTTTTCAGAAGCGGTATTCACAGCATCGCAAACGACAAGTACTTTCGTGATGTCTAACTTCTTCGTTTTTTCTAATGATAATGCTAGTAACTTCGTAGCATAACCTTTTCTTCTTTCAGAAGGGCGAATGCCATAACCAATGTGACCGCCAGCGTTAAATAAATGTTTGGTTAAACTATGACGTATATTAACAGCTCCCACAATTTTATTTTCATCTGTAACAAGCCAATATGTAGAGTCTGGTACCCAAGTTTCAGGGATATTTATTCCGTTATGCGCATCGAGAAGTTCTTGAACTATAGCTGGGAAGTTGGCAGGATTTTTTGAGATAACCCACGGGATCATTGTTTCACCGCTATCTTTCCATTCGTTATAGAAATCTAAGTATTCTTCTTGTAAATCAGTAGTAGGTGTGAGTAATGAGACGTTCATTGTTAGTAAGCTCCTTTATTTATATAGTTTTTATAAAAAATTACGATACAAATTGAAAGCGTTTTCCATAGTTTCTCAACCTAATTTCACGTAATTCATCTTTGATTTTTTAGAAAATTAGTGAAGGTTTAAAATTAGAAGTTATTTATTTCATGTTAATCTTTTAAATATTAACATAAAACGGTCGGAGTATTAAGTATATTTTAGCGGTACCCCTATATGTAAATAAAAGGATGTTTGTGATAATTTTTGTTTTATCTATCTATAATGAATGAAAGGGGGAAGTGCCCGTGAGTGTAGATTTTGATTTTATTATACGAATCGGTGTTGCTGGCTTGTTAGGAGCAATGATTGGTATTGAAAGAGAAATTCGATCGAAAGAAGCTGGATTAAAGACTCATTTCCTCGTAGCGGTAGGAAGTGCGTTAATAATGGTTGTTTCGAAATATGCCTTTTCAGATATTGTGTTTGAAGAGCATATGTCTCTAGACCCAAGTCGTATTGCAGCACAAGTCGTTAGTGGAGTTGGTTTTTTAGGTGCAGGCACAATTATTATTCAAAAGCAGGCGGTGAAAGGATTAACGACCGCGGCTGGTTTATGGGCTACTGCCGGCATAGGATTAGCAATTGGAGCGGGAATGTATGTAGTAGGTATTGGAGCGACGATTCTCGTTTTAATTGGTTTAGAAATTGTAAGTCGTATTTTTAAGGTGCAATTTTTATTTCCACAAAATATAACAGTGCAAATGTTTGTAAATAAACATGAAGCGGTACAACAAATATTAGAAACACTACAAGTGAAAGGCATCCCAATACTCTCATATGAGGTGGAAGCTTCACAGCAAAGTACAGAAACTGTTTATAAGGTAGGGATGCAACTGAAAAATATATCGTCAGAAGAAAAGAATGAGTTTATTCAGCACATGCAAACATTACCGGAAGTTACATTTATAAAGTTAAAATCATAGTGTTGAAAATGAGGATAGATGTAGCAGGAATTTTGCTATTATCTATCTTTTTTGATATAAAATGCACGGAAAGTCAAGCGTTAATTTTATATGGAATGGATACATGTGTGAACGTTACCTTATTTTTTCTCAATACAGGACAAAAAGTAAAAAAAGTAAAATAATGGATCGGGACACTAAAAATGTAAGGTAGGGGAGAGCATGAAAGGCTATTCAAAGAAAATGTTAGTAGGGGTAAGTTTTGCTAGTTTAATGTTAGGGAGTTTTCAAGGGGTAAGTTTGACAGAAGATACTAAGGGAGAGCAAGTTTCTTATCGAAATGTGCTCAAAATGGAGCCAGTCGGTGTACAACTACCAGTACAAGAATTAGCTCATTCATCGAAAGTGCTCGAAAGCAAGTCTTTTGAGAAAAGGTTACAATTTGCCGATTTATCACAAAGACCACCTGAGGTGAAAAAAGAAAGTAAGCAATTAGCTGTAGCGAAAACTTATACAATTGCCGAATTAAATCAATTAAGCAATCAGCAGTTAGTAGATTTACTTGTAACAATTGATTGGGAGCAAATTACGGGGCTATTTCAGTTTAATACAGACAGTCTAGCATTCTATCAAAATGATAGTAGGATGCAGACGATTATTGATAAATTGAAGCAGCAAGGACAAGCCTATACGAAGGATGATTCAAAAGGGATTGAGACATTAGTAGAGGTATTACGTTCAGGATTTTATTTAGGATTTTATAATTCGGAACTTAGTAAATTAAATGAACGGAGTTATCATGATAAATGCTTACCTGCATTAAAAGCGATGGCTAACAATTCAAATTTTAAGCTGGGTACATTAGAGCAAAATAGAGTGGTATCATCATACGGAAAGTTAATAGGAAACGCTTCGAGCGATGTGGAAACGATAACATCGGCTGCAAAGATTTTTAAACAATATAATGATAATTTTTCTACATTAGTAGATAATCTTTCAGCTGGAAATGCTATTTACGATATTATGCAAGGTGTTGATTACGACATTCAATCGTATTTGTACGATACGAGGAAAGCACCGAAAGATACAGTATGGTATCAGAAAATAGATAGTTATATTAATGAATTAAGTCGTTTTGCAT
Source organism: Bacillus sp. JH7 (assembly GCF_001563515.1). Taxonomy (NCBI): domain Bacteria; kingdom Bacillati; phylum Bacillota; class Bacilli; order Caryophanales; family Bacillaceae; genus Bacillus; species Bacillus sp. JH7. The sequence continues at coordinate 1,282,432 of NZ_LPUS01000001.1, forward strand.
TAATGAGAACGATTACAGCAAAAAACGGTTGGCTTATTAATAATGGCATTTATTATACAGGTAGACTCGGTATGTTCCATAGTACAGGAACGAAAGGGTTACAAGTTGTAACAGATGCGATGAAAATGTATCCGTATTTAGGGGAGCAATATTTCGTAGCTGCTGAGCAAATTGCAACGAATTATGGCGGAAAAGATGCAAATGGTAAAGTGGTGAATTTAGATCAAATAAGAGAAGATGGAAAGAAAAAATATTTGCCAAAAACGTATACGTTTGATGATGGGGCAATTGTTTTAAAAGCTGGAGATAAAGTGACAGAAGAAAAAGTAAAACGTTTATATTGGGCGGCAAAAGAAGTAAAGGCACAATTCCATCGTACGGTTGAAAGTGATCAACCTTTAGAAAAAGGAAATCCTGATGATGTATTAACGATGGTTATTTATAATAGCCCAGCAGAATATCAATTTAATCGTCAATTGTACGGTTATGAAACGAATAACGGTGGTCTTTATATAGAAGGAACAGGTACGTTCTTTACTTATGAGCGTACGCCAGAAGAAAGTATTTATAGTTTAGAAGAATTATTCAGACACGAGTTCACGCATTATTTACAAGGTAGATATGAAGTACCAGGGTTATGGGGACAAGGGAAAATATATGAAAATGAAAGATTATCTTGGTTTGAAGAAGGAAATGCTGAATTTTTTGCAGGGGCAACGAGAACGGATAATGTTGTACCGAGAAAGAGTATTATAGGAGGATTATCTTCAAATCCAGCAGAGCGTTATACGGCAGAGCGAACGTTAAATGCAAAGTATGGAACGTGGGATTTCTATAATTATTCCTTTGCTTTACAATCGTATATGTACAATAAGAGATATGATATGTTCGATAAAATACATGATCTTATTAGGAAAAATGATGTAACAGCATATGATGCATATCGCTCTACATTAAGTAAAGATGCGAATTTAAATAAAGAATATCAGGACTATATGCAAATGCTAGTTGATAATCGTGAGAAATATAATGTGCCATTAGTATCAGACGATTATTTAGCGAATCATGCATCGAAGCCAGTTTCAGATATTGCAGCAGAAATAACAGCGGAAGCAAAATTGAAAAATGTATCAGTGAAGAAAAATAAATCACAGTTCTTTAATACATTCACACTACAAGGAACATATACAGGAACTGCAGCAAAAGGAGAATATGAAGATTGGAAAACAATTACACAAAACGTTAATGATACGTTAAAACGTTTAAGTGCAAAGGAATGGACAGGCTATAAAACAGTAACAGCATACTTTGTAAATTATCGCGTGAATACATCAGGACAATTTGAATATGATGTTGTGTTCCACGGTATTAATACAGAAGAAGGTGTAGAGAATAAAGCACCAGTTGCAGTTATAAACGGTCCGTATAGCGGAAATGTAAATGAAGCAATTTCATTTACAAGCGACGGATCAAAAGATGAAGACGGGAAAATTACTTCGTATAAATGGGAGTTTGGTGATGGAGCAGTAAGTAATGAGCAAAATCCAACTCACGTATATACAAAAGAAGGAACGTATACGACGAAATTAACGGTAACAGACGATAAAGGAGCAACTAATACTGCTACAGCGACTGTAACTGTTCAAAAGAAAGAAGATAACAGTGTAGAAAAAGAACCGAATAACTCATTCCAAACAGCAAACAAATTGCAGTTAAATCAAGTTTTACGTGCTAGTTTAGGAAATGGCGATACAAGTGATTTCTTTGAAATTAATGTGGAGACTGCTAAAAACCTTCAAATTAACGTAACGAATGAAAATAATATTGGAATGAACTGGGTACTTTATTCTGAAGCAGATTTAAATAATTATGTTACGTATGCTCAGCAACAAGGGAATAAACTAGTAGGTAGTTACTATACGTATCCAGGGAAGTATTATTTACATGTGTATCAGTATGGCGGGGGGACAGGGAATTATACGGTGGAAGTGAAGTAGTAAAAGGGGAGTTATCTTGTTCAATGAATGGAAAAAGGTCTGTACTTTAATGAAAAAACAACTGCAGGCAATGTCTCTAATGATAATAACAAATTAAGTGTCGCGAGATGTTATATTTATATTAAACCAATCTAATCAGTAAATAAGATAAAATAGATGAACTAGTATTTCATCACGATGTAAGAAAAGTTATAAATATTAAGTGTTTTTAATTGAATTAAACTAAAGGATCAGAGTGTATCTGTAACAATAGATAGGCTCTGATCCTTATTATATTTAATTAACGCATATGAATTTAAGATAATTAATAAGTAAGCTAGCTAGCGGGATTCTTAAAATTCATTTATGTAATTAACTAAACAGAAAATTGTTATCACATTAGCAAGGGATACTAATAGAAAAGCGTGTCCCTTTACCTAATTCACTCTCTATTTCTATATCTCCGTTTAATTCTCTAATAATACTATAAGCAATCATAGTACCAAGCCCAGTTCCTTTTTCTGTTGTTGAATAGAATGGCAAAGCAATTCGTTTTATTTGTTGAGATGACATCCCAATTCCTGAATCAATAATATCAATTATGATATTTCCTTTTATTTTTTGTATATTTATTTGTAATAATCCACCATTTTTCATAGCCTCAATTCCGTTTTGGATGATGTTGTTTAGACAGAGTTTGAATTTTTCGGGGTCCCCATTTATATAAAAGGAATCTGTACTATTTTGTTTGATTTCAACTTTGTATGATAGAGCGAGTGGTGAAATAGTATCTTTCACCTGATTTAAAATGTGATTAATATCTATTTTTTCTTTTAGGGTATTCTGTGGTTTGGTTAAAGATAAATAGTTATTAATAGTAGATTGTATTTGCTGCATTTCAATTAACATGATTTCTAAGTATTGATCCTGAGATAGCTTAGAGGCATGTTTTTCATTTAATAATTGAGTGAATCCATGTACCGTGGTTAGTGGATTGTGGATTTCGTGTGCAATTGACGCTGCTAGTTCGCTAGCTATATAAAATTTTTCAGCCCGTTGCAGTTTTTCTTTCATTTTATATTTCTCAATCATTTCCTCTATAAAATAAACTGATAATAATACTGTGAAAATATTAATGACTATATAATTTAATAAAAATTCTATGAGAGTAGAGTCTATTTTACCTCCTGTATTTATTTGAGTTACAATACCGCAAATAGAAAGGGAAGCTGTACATACTAAAATAAGAAGTAAGCTTAATAATATCTTTTTTTCTTTAAAATACATAGGTAATAAGTAACGAAAGAGCATTGTTATAACAGAAATGATAGTAAAGATAATAAATGATGGAAGAACGCCATTTCCGCCTAAGTAAAACCGGTAAGAAAGATATAAAATTCCTATAAAAACAATGTTTTTTGTATTTCCATATAGAAAAACTAATATAATAGGAATAAAACGTAAATCATAAATAAATCCCACATGTAAATGAAAAGGAAAAGTCATACAAAAAATAATAGCAATGGAGGAAAGGATAGAAAATAACATATTATTACATGTTATTTTTTCTTTAAACTCTAGCCAAAATACGTGATAGCTAAGGATACAAATTATTATAATAAAGGTATTTAATAAAAGAGTAGAAATTCCCATAGTTTTGCATCTCCGATAGTTTGTAAGTAGAATTATGTATGAGTTGGACATAGATGTTTAGTATTAGTAGACTTTTTATCTAAAAAAGGAAGGGTACTTGAAAAGTGCTGTTATATTACTCGTATTAAAATTGATAAGGAAAATAGAAAAAAATAATAGATAAAAAATCTATTTAAATTTATGTACATATGAAATCATAAACTAACTTTTGTATAGGTGAAATTTGGATTGAGTTACTGATAAAATAAGTCTTTTTAAGTATGAATATTCTGTGAAAAAGATATGCGTGGTGACTCCTGTTTTGTAGCCTTCGTTATATTAACATGGAATATATCAAATTACAAAGTGAAATTTTAGAAAAATTTTATTAGTACATTTTATCTGAAATAGAAATGCTATTTATTTGAGTATTTTGGTACTTACTCGTATAAAACTTTGTTAGAAAAAGACTTTAAAATTTACATGTTTTTTATGAAGTGTAATATTGTAGCTTTATCTATGGGGCTTTCTCAATAACTATTAAGGCGAAAAGTTTAAATATATAGGTTTATAGATATGAATTATTACATAAAAACGCACTTAAAAAAGGATGTATGATGGTAATAGAATACAAACATCAAGGGGGAACTTAAAATGAAGTTAAATAAACTAGTGCTTAGTTGTGGAGTAGTTTCAGCATTAACACTTGGTGTGTTAGGGAATAATACTTATGCTGAAGAAGTACACAAAACGAATGATCCAATTCATGTAGTTGAACATGTTTCTGCAGACTTATTATTAACCCAAACAATGAATTATAGTGGCGAGGCTGTAACTTCTTTCGTATATGATGGGAGTACTGACTTAAGCTTCTCTATGAAAAATAATGGTCAAAATACAATGGGATATAGTGTAAAAGGTCCAAATACAGAGCTAATTGTTGGTGGTTATATAAAACCTGGAGAACAACAAATTAATGTTACAAATGTACGGAATGCTTTATCTCCATTACCGAATGGAACATATAAAATTTACGTTTCAAATGATGATGGTTCTAAGGGGCAATTCCAAGTTTCAGTAAGATCTGTGAATTAAATTTAAAAAGCTTTGTTTTTAAGTTAATTTAATCTTTGCTTATTGGAAAGAAGCTAAAATGAATTGAGAATTACCGATAAAAATGAAAACGAGCACCTTATCTAATTGTGAGAGGGTGTTCGTTTTTTGCTATTAAACAGAAAATAATTATAAATATATTTTGATATCCCCATTGCTAACCTACTAGATTGTGTCAACGAGAGAATGTCTACTATAAAAGATATTAAAATAAAGATGATGTAACATTCCGCTAAATTATATGGGGAAATAGAAAAACCACCCTTATATGAGTGGTTTTTAGTAATTATTTTTAGGTTATACATTTAAAATTAGGCTAAGTTATAGAAATAATAAACATTTAATCTGTTGTTATTATTTTGGTTCTGGATAATGATTGTAGTATGAGATTCTAATAAATTCTTGGTAGACATTTGTTAATTTGGCATCTCTAAGAGCATCGTTGAATTTTTGCATACGTACACTCCCTTGAGCGTAGCCTCCACCTGGAGTATAAGGGTTTCTAGCTTCAAAGTCATCCAAAAATACTTTTAATTTTTTATAGTCTTGAGATTGATAGAAAGCCACAGCCTCTTCAGGAGTGACATCAAAGTAAGAGGATGACGTTGAGTTATAAGAAGCTGCTTGAGCAGTAGGTGCCTCTAGCATAGTTGCAGCTCCACCGAACATAGTAAGCGCCATAGAAGATACAATAATTTTTTTAAACATAATAAAACCTCCATGTAGAATATTAGATTAACAGTAATCCTGTAATCATTATAGTTACAATGAAAATGATTATCAAATGCAATATTGCATAATATATCCCGTTATTTTTGGGCAGTAAGACTCCCGCCCAAAAATTCAATGAAAGCAAAGAAGTTAGGTGGGAATCGGGCGGATTAAAGTTTCGCTTTATTATTTGAACGAGAAGTCACCTTTATATTTAAATGGAGGAATGTAATAGATTAAAAGAGGTGTATAAATTACTCAGGTTAACAAGAAAATGAAAAGGCTATTTTTAATAGGGGAAAGCTTAATAACTGGAGTAAAGGAATTGCTATTTATATATTTAACATACATATTTGTCTTTTAAATTGTAGGCGTGTTTTAGAATTTGTATATAGTAAATTCGTTAAAAAACTTGATAAATAATAAAATGTGTAAATTTTTTGACTATTTTATTAAAATTATTTAATATTTGTAATTTATTGTTTTATAATGATAATTGGGTCGATCGTGAATGTTTTAGATATTGCGATATATACTCGGATTAATTTATTCTAGGGAGGTTACAAAATTGGGTAAGAGAGTCATTATAAGAGTTTTTACATTATTATCAGTACTGGCATTATTCCTTAATGTATTTTTACCTAGGGCTAGTGCAGAGGTTATGACGCATGAGAAATATTCAATGGACTGGAGTTATAGTAATAGTCTAGGTAAGTACATTCGCACTGAAATGATTAAAAATTCAAGTGGTCAAATTGCTTATTGCTTAACCCTTGGATTAAAATCACCAAATGGTGAAGATCTTCCTGAAATGGGGAAAACAGATAATGTAGTATATAGAGTCTTATTAAATGGTTTCCCGCAAAAAAGTGCTGAACAGCTGGGAGTAGCTAATAAAAATGAAGCGCATTATGCAACGCAACTTGCGGTTTGGAATGCATTAGGTCAACTCGATGTAAATGAATTAAAACATGAGAATAAAAATGTTGAAAAAGCAGCTAAGGCTATTATTAGTAATGCTAACAATAGTGAAGAGACTCAAGATGTTTTTATGAATGTGATTCCTGCTGAAAAGCAAAAAGCAGAATTAAAGGGTGAATTCTTCGAAACAAATCTATATTCAGTACAAACAAATGCTAAGAGTGGTTCTTATAAGGTAGTAGCGAAAAATGCACCTAATGGAGTTAGAATTGTTAGTGAAAATGGAGAAGTGAAAGATCAGCTTTCAGTTGGAGAAAAATTTCGTATCCAAATTCCTAAGAATACAAAAACGGGTGAATTTAATTTAAGTGTTGCTGCTAATTTAACTAAAGTTCAAGCAATTGCTTATCGTGGTACGGATACTGTTCAGAATGCTACAGTACTATTAGAGAGAAATGAAGAAAAGCTTAGTAGTGATCTTGCAGTAAATTGGGAAGCAGCTGGTTCTTTAAAAATTAAAAAGGTTGGAGAAAATGGAGAAGTTTTAGCTGGTGCAGTATTTGAGGTCTTTAATGCAAATAATGAATCAGTCGGAAAAATCACGACTGGTGCTGATGGTATGGCAGAATTAAACAACTTACCAATTGGTACTTACACATTAAAAGAAATTAAAGCACCAACAGGCTATGTTTCAGATGATAAACCACAAACTATTGAAGTTAAGACAGGGGAAACAGGAGCTGTCCAAATAGTAAATAACAAAGTAAAAGGTAACATCGAAATTAAAAAGCTTAGTGATTCAGGAAAGATTTTACCAAATGTTGAATTCACAGTCTTCACTGAAGATGGAAAAGAAGTGAAAAAAGTAGTAACAAAAGAAAATGGAATTGCAAACGTTGAAGATCTTACGTATGGTAAATATTATTTCTTAGAGACAAAAACACCTAATGGATATATTGGAAATAAAACAAAGTATCCTTTTGAAATTAAAGAGCACAATAAAACACTTAATTTTACAGTGGAAAATACCGAAGTGAAAGGTAGTGTAAAATTACTAAAAGTAGATAATGAAGATATTAGTAAAAAATTAGAAGGTGCAGCATTCGAGCTAAAAGATGCAAGTGGAAAAGTAGTTGGGGAATATAAGACAGATAAAAATGGTGAGATTAACGTCAAAGATTTAGCGTATGGTAAATATTCATTTGTAGAAAAGGCTTCTCCAAATGGTTACGTTCTTGTTAAAGAACCGATTATGTTCGAAATAAAGGAACATGGAAAGGTTATTGAGTTATTGGCAGTTAATCATCTTATCAAAGGTGATCTAGAAATTACAAAGGTAGATGTAGCTGATGGAAATAACAAGCTTCCAAATGCAGAATTTACGATTTATAACGAAGCAGGAAAAGAAGTAGTAAAAGGAAAAACAGACGATAAAGGAATCGCTAAATTTGAAAAGTTACCATTTGGAAAATACACATATAAAGAAACTGTTGCACCAAAAGGTTATGTATTAAATGAAGAAACGTTCTCTTTTGAAATTAAAGAGAATGGTCAAATCATTAAACACATTGTCAAAGATGAAAAGATTCCTTCAATAAAAACAACAGCTACTGATAAAACAGATGGTACAAAAGAAATGCACACGTCTAAGTCTGTAACAATCCAAGATAAAGTGGAATACAAAGACCTACAAGTAGGTGAAGAGTACAATTTAAAAGGTAAATTAATGAATAAAGAGACTAATAAACCATTAGTTGTAAATGGTAAAGAAGTAACTGTTGAAACGAAGTTTACACCAAAAGAAGCAAATGGTTCTATTACACTAGATTTCACTTTTGATGCAACTGGTTTAGAAGAAAAAGAAGTAGTAGTATTCGAAGAGTTACTGAAAGACGGAAAAGTTGTTACGACACATGCTGATATCAATGATAAAGGTCAAACAGTTAAGTTCGTTAAGCCATCAGTAAAAACGACAGCAACAAACAAAGCTGATGGTGGAAAAGAGATTCATTCAAAGGATTCTATCACAATCCAGGATAAAGTGGAGTACACTAACTTAGTTGTTGGTAAAGAGTACACTGTAAAAGGAAAATTAATGAACAAAGCTATTAACAAAGCATTACTAATTGATGGTAAAGAAGTAACAGCTGAGACTAAATTTACTGCAAAAGAAAAGAACGGTTTTGTAACATTAGACTTTACTTTTGTTGGTGCTGAACAGCAAGGAAGAGAAGTAGTTGTGTTCGAAGACTTATTACATGAAGGGCAAGTAATTGCAACTCACGCTGATATTAACGATGTAGGTCAAACAGTTCGATTTGTAGAGCCTTCTATTAAAACGACAGCTACAAATAAAGCTGATGGTTCTAAAGAGTTAGACGCTTCTAAAACTGTAACAATCCAAGATAAAGTGGAATACAAAGACTTAATCGTGGGTAAAGAGTACGTAGTAAAAGGTAAACTAGTGGATAAAGCAACAAACAAGCCATTATTAGTTGATGGTAAAGAAGTAACAGTAGAATCTAAGTTTACTGCTAAAGAGAAGAATGGTTCTATCACATTAGACTTCACTTTCAATGCTTCTGCATTACAAGGTAAAGAAGTAGTAGTATTTGAAGAACTGTATCAAGATAATATATTAGTAGCTATTCACGCTGAAATTGAAGATAAGGGACAAACAGTGAAATTTAAAGAGGGAAAATCGGAACAACCAAAACCAGAACAGCCAAATTCAGGTAAAAATACGCCAACACCAGAGCAACCTAACGAGCAAGTAAAAGAACAACCACAACTTAAGAAAGAAATTCAATCTAAAATTGGATGGTTACCGCAAACAGGTACTAATCTTACAAGTTGGATCTCTATGGCTGCAGGAGCATTACTGTTAATTGTTGGTGGAGTGATTTTCTTAAAACGTAAAAATGCATAGAAATTAAAAAATAAGCACATCTGTTTTTATAACAAGATGTGCTTATTTTTATCATTTTAGCCAAGAAGACTCCTATATTTAAGCGTGAATGGCATTTAAAATAGCAACCATATTTTATAGGTAATTTTGAACAGTTAAAAGAAATATTACAGGAGGGTGAAAAGCAAGGAGTTTTTCATTTCTTCTCCATAAATCATACAATACATTGGATCACTTCTATTGTTTTATTTCCAAAGTTTAAAAAGTTTATTGATTTTTTAGGGCCAAATGAAACGAATGATACAAATCATGAATGGATGCCAGAAGACTTAGTGGACAGGATTGTTACTGCATTAACAGATAAACCTAATGTGTAAATTATTCAGTGTTTATGAATTCTATTATTACTATTTAAAGCCTAATTTCTCAATGTATTGTAGAGAAATTAGGCTTTTTTTATCAATTCATTAAATTTTTTATAATTCAAGGACTCAAGTTAATGATTATATTTTCAAGTATTCGTTTTGAGCTACATAGATATAGTTTTCGTTGCAACTGTTTGTTGAAATATTTTATCATGCTCAACAATAACCATTGTGGGATTAAATTGTTGAATAAGTTCTTCAATCTGCATGCGGGAATAGATATCTATAAAATTTAGTGGTTCATCCCATATATATATATGAGCTTTTTCACATAAACTTTTAGCGATAAGCAGTTTTTTCTTTTGTCCACCAGAATAATGAGATATATCTTTTTCAAATTGAATTCGGTCAAAGTCCATCTTACTTAGGATGGACTTAAATAAGGTTTCATCAATCTTGTGCTCTTCAATAAAGCCTGATAGCGATCCTTTCAAATGAGAAGTATCTTGTTGGACATAGGAAATGATGAGTCCTGTACCTAAAGTAACTAAGCCTGTATGCTGTATCGGATGTCCTAGAATTAGTTTTAGGATACTACTTTTTCCGCTCCCATTCGTTCCATCAAGTACAATTCGGTCACCTTGTTCAACTATGAAGCTAATCGGCTCATTCACAATTTGATCATTGTACTTAACGGACACGTCAACTAAAGTAACCAATTCATTTGATTTAAATTGCAATTGTTCCAATTTTAATGACTCAGTTTTTTCCACATTTTTTAGTAATTTTGATTTTTCCTCAATAGCTTTTTGTTGCCTTGATTCAAGGTTTTTTGCTCTTTTCATCATCTTGGCTGCTTTATGTCCTACAAACCCCTTATCCAACTTAGAGCCTGAATTCCTCGTTCCATTTTTTGAAGCTTCCACGTCATTAGACCAACTTGCTGAACGTTTGGAAGACTGTTTTAATCGCCCTATGTCTTTTTGTAGACGCTCATTTGTAGCCTTCTCGTGTTCTTGCTGTCTATCAAAATTTAACTTCCAAGAAGAATAGTTACCACTTTGAACTTCAATATTTGCTCTATTAATAGATAGGATATGGTCAACGCACCCATCTAAAAAGATTCTGTCATGTGAAATTAAAATAAATCCTTTTTTCTTCCTTAGATAATCGGAGACTATCTTTCGTGCATCTGTATCTAAGTGATTTGTTGGTTCATCAATTAATAGAAATTGACCCGCATTTAAAAACAGTGCAGCAAGCAACACTTTTGTTTGTTCCCCATTTGATAATGTTTTAAATGGTCTGTACATGACCTCAGCATCAACATTTAAATAGGATATCTCACGTAGAAGTTCCCAATCTGCGGCTTGGGGACAAATTTCTTCAAGGATTTCATGAGTGAATTTGTTCTTATCTGAAACAGAGTAGGGGAAGTAATTGAATTCTACTGAAGCAAGGATTTTCCCGCTATACTCATAATTCCCTAACAATAAATTAAAGAATGTCGTTTTACCTCGTCCGTTTCTACCAATAAATCCTAGCTTCCAATCCGTATCTATTTGGAAGTTTACACTTTCAAAAATATTATCAAAGCTACCTGGGTATGAAAAAGTTAAGTCTTGGACCTTTATCATTGACATAATAATTCCTCCTTTATATATCGAAACGTTTCATATAAAGTCGGAACATCCATCCATTTTTTAATTCCTCTATATAAGTTTGATGGATATTAACGACTTATATAGAGCATTACATGTGTAACAATAGTATCTGAAGTACTCATTTTTCTCGCTCCTTTATTTGTGAAGTACATTTAACAATTAGTAAGTTTCAACTAAGACAAACGGGAATAAAAAAATCCCCCAATTTGTAATCGGAAGGATTAGTCTTTCGTCTATACTTAATAAGTACTTATTAATCATTTGAATCATGACAAATAAAGTATGAACTGAATTTTAAAAATGGATAGACTAACCCTATATTTTGTAGTTTGAAGTTATAAAATTCAACTTAAAATATAAATTAGTTAATCATTATTCATCCATCATTCCTTTCATAATTCTATTTTTAGAGTAACATTCTTTTTAGGGAGATGCAATATTAGCTTCAATTTCATCTAATTCTAAATCATTTATAATTCTTTGAGTAAGGAGATAAAACTTTACCGCCCTTTTTATAAACATCACATTTTTGTTCAATAGGTCATGTCTTTTGTCCGTTAAAAAGGGAGGATATGAAATTGACATCAACTTTTTGTGTAACTATAATAGTTACAGTTGGTTTCGTAAACTAATTTGAATTTCTATTTTAATGATAGTATATTTTCATTCCTTTTTAAGTGTGACAGATAGCAACTATAATCCAATAGAGGAGTAGATTCTATCTCATATGTAAAGAGTAGATAAGTTGTACCCGCCAAATTTACGATGCTCAAATACTTAAAAAATTACATTTTTCAGCTTATCCTTTTTAGAATCCTCAGTATTGATAATTGTAAACATCTACAAAAAGTTAATAAGATTGTTGTGTGTAGAAAGAAATCTTTTAAAAAGGTCATAATATGGATAATAGGTAGCACACATTTTAATTAGTAGGACTTGTGCCACCATCAAGCCATTTTTTAATAAAAGTATAGAAAAATCAAGAAGGTGAATCCATTGCGTAAACATGTATATGTGCAATTTTATGTATTGATATTGGCTTTAATAACTTATATAAGCTTTTGCTTTATATTTTTATTTGTTTTTCCGAATCATTATTTCGTATCAGATTTTAATATCCGACTATCATCTTTAGTCGTTGAAACTACTGTATTTATCTCATTACTGTATTCTATATTATCCCAAAAAATTAAGTTAGGAGTATTCTGGGTTTGCATTACTATTGCAATAGGGTGTTTTTTGATAGGAAATTTCATATCCGCTTTTCAAGTACTTAATGTAGAATTACCAATACAAAATTTTAATATTTCTGATGTATTTCTACTGTTTTTCTTATTCTTCTTTCTTTTTGCGTTCTTTTATAAAATTATGATGGAATGTAACAAATGGGAGAAAGCGTATTTACTTTGTGATTTATGCATTGTTGTTACTGCTATTTTTACATTAGAGTGGTACCTATTTAATAAACCATCTGCAAATATTTTATTCTTATCAATTGGAGATGTTTTTCTCTCATTTATTTTTCCGATTATAGATTTATTGCTTCTATTACTTGGAGTTACACTGATCTTTCGACCTGCTATTTTCAATGCAAAAAGTAAATTGTTTATTTTTATCCTAGTATTAACTGGATTGGCTATTACGGACTATTTGTATTTTTACTTACAAGGTGATTTATCAGAGCGTTCAGTTATATTTTTAAGGTGTTTGTATAGAGTTTTCCTATTATTTATCGCTATTGCTGCTACAATCCCAAAGAATACTTCTTCTAAAAGAAATTATTTTATTATTAATCCGACATTTGGAGAGAAACTTCTTGGGATATTCCCTTATCTTGCAGTTGCAGTCTTAATTGGCTTTACTTTGAAAGAGCAAACTTCTTCAGCTACATTAATTACGGGAAATTGTATTGCTTTTGTATTTGTACTGATTCGTCATACAATCGTACGAATGCAAAACAAAGAGTTAACTAAAACATTAAAAGTGTTTAATAATCAATTAGAACAAACAGTATCTCAAAGAACAAGGGATTTAATAAATAAATCTAATGATTTAGTAAAAAATCAAGAGAGATTTAAGTCATTATATGAGTATCATCCGGATCCTATTTTAACGATTGATTCAAACGGTATCGTATTAAATATAAACCAGGCTGGAAGTATGTTATTAGGAAAAGAAAGTGCTGCATTAATAGGGAAAGAGTGCTTCTCTATTTTTTTAGATGAAGATAAATCTGAATTGGAAGCAGCTATAAAGAAAGGGAAACGATGTAGTTCATCTTCACTACAGTTACGTGTGAAAAATAACAATGAGAAGGATATACTCTTTTGGTATGTCACTATAGTTCCTATTATGATAGAAGGACAAACCTTTGGGAGCTATGTAATGGTAAAAGACATAACAAGGATGAAACAACAACAGGAAGAGATAAATTACCTTGCATTCCATGATACGGTGACGGAGATTGGAAATCGTATATTCTTCCAACAAGAATTAGATAGATCTATTAAGCGTGCACAAAAAACACAGGATAAGTTTGGGCTCCTGTATATTGATTTAAATCGCTTTAAGACTATTAATGATACATTGGGTCATTCGATTGGTGACAAGGTTTTAAAAGAAGTTGCCAAACGTTTTAGGACATGTCTGTCACCGACTATTCCTCTAGCAAGAATAGGTGGTGATGAGTTTGCGATCATTGTCCATAACCAAACAGAGCAACAGCTATTGGATTTGTGTAAAACTCTATTTCGTATAACTGAAGAACCATTTGTAGTAAATCAGCATAGTTTTTACTTATCTCTTAGTATAGGAATAGCAGTGTATCCATTTGGAGGAATAAATACTACTACACTTTTACAACACGCTGATATCGCTATGTATAGCGCAAAGGAAAAAGGTAACAATGCTGTTTGTATGTATGACGAGACATTATCTCAAAAAGTAACTCGTCGATTACGATTAGAACAGGATTTACCAAATGCAATTGAAAATAATGAGTTGTTTTTATTGTATCAACCACAAATTGATAGTAAGGCAGGTAAGGTTATTGGTGCAGAGGCTTTAATACGTTGGCAACATCCAGAGCTTGGACTGATTTCTCCTTTTGAGTTTATACCTATCGCAGAAGAAACGGCGCAGATTATTTCAATTGGGAAGTGGACGTTACAGAAAGCGTGTCAACAACTGAAAGAATGGCATTCTGCGGGCTTTTCAAATCTAAAGATGGGGATAAATTTATCAGCTATAGAGTTTGAACAGAAAGATTTTGTTCAAACCATTATATCTACCATAGAAGAGATAGGAGTACCTGCTAATTCGATTGATTTGGAATTAACAGAGCGAATAGCAATGGTAGATGAAAAGGAAACCTTATCGAAGTTAAAAGCATTAAAATCATATGGTGTACATTTATCAATTGACGATTTTGGTACAGGTTATTCTTCATTAGCGTATCTGCCTCTTTATCCAATTGATACTTTGAAAATTCCAAGAGAATTTGTTAATAGGATTGGAACTTCTACTGATGGAGATGAAATTATACAAACCATTATTTCACTTGCTCATACTTTAAACATGAAAGTGATAGCAGAAGGGGTAGAAACGAAGGAACAATTAACAGTGTTACAACGTAATGCATGTTATCTAATTCAGGGCTATTACTACAGTAAACCTGTAAATGAAGATGAATTTATTGGTTTTTTAAGTACAATACAAAATGAATAAGTGAAAAATCAGTATATGTATGAAATAAAGTGAAAAGACGATCTATCCATATGGATTTGAACGTCTTTTCACTTTATTTTCAGTAGTTATGCAGCAAGGTTTCAGCCTTTGAAAGTAAAATAAGTATCTATATTCCTTGTATTTAGGGCTAATGGGATATGAGGTGAAAGTTGCTTCTTGTGAAACCGCATTAGGGACAGCTCGTATATTCTTAAAGCAATTTGAAAAAGCGGAAGAACATTTCAATCGTTCCATTGACCTTTTGCAAAAACATAATGAAGAAAAATTGATTTTAATAGTAAGGCATAATCTAGGACTATTATATGCAACTCAAAATTTATCTAAATTAGCAATTCGTCATTTATCAGAAGTGACAGAGAAGAATATTGCCCATTTTAAAGCAGTGTTCTTACAAGCGCGTGAACACTATAAGCTAAGAAAAACAAATATTGTAAAAGAACTTATTGTAAAAGAACTTATTGTAAAAGAACTTATTGAAAAAGGATTAGCAGTTTGTATGGAATTAGGAAATGAAGAGTATGTATATCATTTCAATATTTTACGTTCTCTTAATGAAGATGAAGTAATTAAACTCTTAGAAGAAGTGAAAAAAGTATTTCTTACTTCGAAAAGCAAGGTTTATGGGATTTCGTAGAAGAATATGCAGATCTAAAAAAGGAAGAAATTATACAATAATCACATGCTATCATTTTTAATAGCTAATTAACAAAAGGACTCCAATTATGGAGTCCCTTTGTTAATGGGATAATGCTTTAGTTTATCTAATTATAACGATATTTGTAAAAAGTGTAAAAGGGTCCTAGTTTGGAGGGGGAATTATTTAATCTTTTTTATTTAATAAAAGGGATGATATTTAGTTATCTGCGCTTCTTAATTATGTTTTTTATCACAATTTGAAGTAAATTTCAGTTAATCTTATTTATTTTATAGGAATTATAAGTTATACTAAAAGTAGGTGCAAAATGTACCATTTGAAAAAGAGTGCATTGCAAAAAGGAATCCGTAAAGGATTCCTTTTTTGTTTCTTTTAAAATGAAGCAACGTTCTAATTATCTCTTTCTTTTTTTATGAATGAACTACCAATGTATAAATTTAAAAGGTATTTTTGGAAAATTGCCATATTCCTGTAACAAAACAAAGGTATGTTATGTGTGTTAAATATAAAGAGAAAGAAGGAAAAGTTGTGAAAAAAGTTTTGCCAATTGTTGCGTTATTAGGCATGATGAGTTTTGGAGTACAGGAAATGAATGTAAGAGCTGATACATACCACAAGGGCGATTCAAAAATTAGTTTTTGGGATTCGAAAAGAAAGGGTACTAATTTCATGAATAGTACGTCATTACCTGAAAACTATAAAAGTGCAAAAGAAGCTAATATTGAATATGTACGTTTAGCACCTGATAAGTGGGCAAAAGATAAAGATTTTCTATTTGAGGATAAACCAGATACTTCTGGAAAGGATTTTCTGATAGGTAATGCAGATAACTATCGGGGATTAGTAAAGGAAGATCTAGAAAAATTAAAGGCGGATTTAGATGCCGCACAATCACAAGGAATGAAAGTCGTTCTTACAATGTTATCCTTACCTGGTGATCGATGGCGCCAATTTAATAATAATAAGAATGACGACAGAATATGGGAAGAAGAGAAGTATCAAGAACAAGCAAGTCAATTTTGGAAGGACCTCGCTCTGGAACTAAAAGATCACCCCGCGGTGGTTGGTTATAATATTATAAATGAACCACATCCAGAAACAGCTAAAAATAATAGATATAATGATTTTTGGACGGAAGATTACGAGAAATGGTATGCAAAAGTAAAAGGAACGACAGCTGATTTAAACAGATTTTATGAAAAGGTGATTAACTCCATTCGTGAAGTGGACAAAGAAACACCGATTATTTTAGATTCAGGTTTATATGCTACTCCATGGGCCTTTAAATATTTAAAACCAGTAGAGGATAAAAAAACACTATACGCATTTCATATGTATGAACCATATGAATTAACGAGCCAAGGTGAAAAACAAAACAAGGAATATCAATATCCAGGATTAGTAAAAGTAGGGGATTTAGAGAAACCTGTAATGTGGAATAGACAGGGATTAGAGAAGTTTTTGAAGCCAATTCAACAATGGTCTAAGAAAAATCATGTACCATCTAATCGAATTATTGCAGAGGAGTTTGGAATTAACCGTACTGTTCCAGGTGCTAACCAATACATGCAAGATCTTATTTCTATCTTTAACCAAAAAGGATGGCATAAATCATTCTATGCATTCCGTGAAGACACATGGACAGGGATGAATTATGAATTGGGAACAGAAAAAATAAAATGGGATGAAGAGGGTAAACCGATGCGTCAAGATAATTCACTCTGGGATGTAATAAAAAAAGATTTACAAACGCGTAAATAGTTTAGAATATTAGGTTTAAGGACTAAATATAAGCATCTAATTCAAATAGAATTAGATGCTTTTTATTTCGAAAAAAGGTGGAGTTGAATTAAAGGTTCCATCTTTTCTTTTGCATAAAGAGTACCAATCAGGTTTATTTACAACGAAAAATAAGATTTTTAGAGAATAGCTTAGAAAAAATTGTGGAGGTTTAAACAAATGTGGTCACAATTGTTTAAACCTTTAAAGTAAAATGGAAGTTGGACAGTTGCTATACAGGCAGCAAATTTACAATATGTTTCGGCTGAGCCTTCGGGAAATATAATAGCAAATCGTAATGCAGTTAATGAATGGGAGAAATTCGAATTAATTCCGACTGGGGAATTATATACGTACGCTTTAAAAACTAAAAGTAATGGGAAGTATGTTTTGTTTGAGCCAAATGGTAGAGTAGTAGCAGATCGTACATCAATTGGTGCATGGGAAAAGTTTATCTTATATAATGGTAGATATATATCAGCAAATGGTGGTAGAGAATTAACAGCTACTAGTTATGTAGCTGGAAGTTGGGAAAGATTTGTTATTGTATACTTCTAAACTTTGAAGTGTTATATATCTAAATGATAATGGCATGTTTAGTTGGTATAAATACCTAATACAATAAAGTTTTAAGCATGTAATACAAGTGTATATTAACGTGTAAAAGGGCTGCAAATAATTAGCAGTCCTTTTTGCATGTTAAATAAGGACTTACTGAGGTTATAATGAAAAGAAAAAGAACCCTATAGGGTTCTTTTTCAAGGCATATTAACAGTAAGGAGAATCATGAAATGCTACTTCAAATCTTTATTAGGGGAAAGATTTTGAAAAAGCTTAACATGTATTTATTTTTACATAAATGTAAGATGTAGTAAATTGATAATGTTTATACTTACTATTACTAATATTCAATTAAGATAGTTAATACTATTTATATAGTGTTAACTGGTGTATAGTACAGTATAGATTTAGAAATTTAATATTAGATTTCATTTGTTAAAAAAGTTAATAGATATATTATTTCAAATTCTAACTAACATTTAAACGATTTTAATTGAAATTGGTTGTGTATTAACCTTTATAAGCCAATAAAAGTAAATAAAAGTAAATAAAATAAACAAAGACCCTGTAATAAATACAGGGCCGGGTACAGGGTTAAGGGAACGCATAGTTTCTTAATATCATAGTAGCATATATTCTTTGTATAGCTACATGAGGATTTTGACAGAATTAAGAACAAGACAGAAATTCTGTAAGAAAGCAAATATAGTGCTGGAAATGTGATTGGAAATTAAGTTATAAGTATATTGAAATAGATGAAAATTCTTGAGTGTATGATTAAATTACCTTTAAATATGAGGCTTAGGTTAGAGGGCTAATTGGATCTTACTAAATAGGAGAAATGTTTTTTAGATTAAAAGAAGAAAAGACACCTTTTGGTTGTCTTTTCTTTAGGTAAACAGTTCACATATTGCTGAATTAGATACGAAACTATAATTCGACTACGAAGTAAATCCTAACATAATCTGAACAGAAAAAATATGTAATATTACATTTTTAGTTTTTAATTATTTTATTCAATATAGAGAAGCAACGTAAATAAAAGGGCATGCAGTCGTATCTGCAGCCCTTTTTAGGAGGAATTCAAGACACCATTAGGACACGTATCGGTAAACAGGTTCAAAAATAGTATGTGTGAAAAGAAAAAGTCCTATACCAAAAGTAGACAGGATCTTATCTTTTTTACATTTTTAAAAATGAAATGCTGTCCTTTTGAAATCAGTACAGCACACATTTGGTTTGTAATGAAATTAGAAAAAGTATACATGAAAATGGCAGACAACTATTTTGTTGCCTGCCGGTGCCAGTGGATTGAATGAGTTAGTCAATTCAATAAATTGTGCTATCTCATTACCAGAAGAGTGAAGCCGCTAGTTCAAACGGCTTAGACATAGTTTGTCTAATAAAGAAAAAATTATGAGTAGAAATTTTGTTTGCTCTATATGAAAAGATAAATAGATATTCATCAGACAAGGATAATTTAGCATATCTTGAATAGGGTGTAGGAACGAATTAAAGAAAGGGATATTTGTTTAGGAAGGGACTGACTCAGGAGTGGGACTTTCGGACAGGGTTTGGGGAGCGGTGATTGCCTTTGGCATTGCGACTAATATCGTTGCTTGTATAATGGCGGTATACATTCAAAAATATGAGCTAATGATAAATCATCTTACAAATATTTTATTTTTAATAATTATCTCTTTAACGTTTATAAAGATGAAAATTAACAGATGGGTGGCTTTAGGATTTACATTAGTTGTAATAGAGAAAGGTATTAAAGCGGGCTATGACTTCTACACACATAATTATTATAGTGTCAGTTGGAGTTTAGCTATCATTGTCTATTGCATATACGAGATGGAAAAGTATCATATTGAAATAAACGAATAGGCGCAACAAAAAGGTGTTAGTAGGTGGAATTCTTTTTAAAATACTATAAAAAAGACACTACAAGAGTGTCTTTTTTTTGAAAATACTCTATAATTAACTTTGGGGAAGGTAATGTTAGAGTATTCGTTTAGCATTATCTTTATATTTGATAAACCATGAAATCGAAAGATTTTGTGGTTTATTTTATGAACAATAGATATTACAGTATTGGCAGTGAGTTATTAACCATTTTAAGCATTAGGGGAGAATGGATTAAAAGTCTAACATCGAATAACGGTTCCGGAATATAGTGTTGCGAAATGATCTCCCATATCCCAAACGGTACTTGCCTGTATATAGCCCTTAAAGCCTTCTGAAGAATAATAAATCTCTTTTGGTATACTTTCTTTAGTTTGGAAATGTGCTTTAGAGTACTTTACATAATGGTTTTTAACAACTTTTGCTTCTGGAACAATAGTGTTTTTTTGTTCCAATTTTGGCCTAGCACTAGAAGGTGGTATGAATTTTATATTGTCTTGGTAATTAGGATCTAAGGTGTCAGCTTGTACACTGTGTGACGAAACAAAGGTGCTTAGACTACTTCCCGCGATTAAAGTTGCAAATACTAACTTTGAGAATTTTGTTAATCTACTCATTCTATAATCTCCTTTTTATTATTTTGTAAGGTATCTCCTTACACCTCACAGTCTATATCCACTACAAAAGGGTGTACATACATATTGATAGACAAAATTCTACAAAATACCGCATGTTTTTGGGATTTATGTATAATAATCCAATGTCTAATAATCTATCAAAAGTAAAAAGGTAGGTCTTATATAAAAGAAAATGAATAATTTATGCAGGTAATGTATATGGAATTATTGTTTAAATATTCTAAAATGAGTTGATAAAGATGTTGGTAGTTTTTTTGGAAAACAAATAATTCCCTAGGTGAAATTTGGAAGGAAGATTCTCTGTTAGAGTTTTTATAAGGGAATTCATTTTCGTAGATTCAAAATGTAAAAATAACTAAAAGAGCAAGTGTTTCAATGGATAAAAAGCTATGTTGAGTCTTTTTTCTCTGTCGGTGGTCGTCTAATCAATGAAATGACGGATGCTTATGATAGTTTGTGTCTAGCAACATTCGTGTATAAACGAATGAATTAAGAAAAGGGTGAAATATTGGATAACTCGAAATGGATGCCTTTAAGTACTGTTGATGATGATGAGGAAATTTGGGTAGGAGCAAGAGTTAGGTTGTACAATGTTGGTATGAATAGAGAAGATAAAGAAAATAATTTCTATGAATATATTATTTCTTATATCTACGACAACACTAACTACTTACAACTAACTAATTTAACAACAGGAAAAGCAGGTTATATTATTTGTGTCATTGAAAAAGAATTACCAAATAATTATGCTTTGGGCAGAACATTAAAGCAAAGAATAGGTTTAGAAAATACCTATTTTAGATTTGAATAATCAACAAATAAGGGAAGCACCAACTCTAAGGTGTCTTCCCTTATTTAATACTTTTTATCAATAATCAATATTAACAGAGCCTAAATAAAAAAGTGAGAAAAATGATAAACACTCTTCTCACTTTCATCAATTAGGGTGGCATATACATAAATATGCGTTTGGGTGGAT
This sequence comes from Bacillus sp. JH7, assembly GCF_001563515.1. Lineage (NCBI taxonomy): Bacteria > Bacillati > Bacillota > Bacilli > Caryophanales > Bacillaceae > Bacillus > Bacillus sp. JH7. Next base: position 1,303,989 of record NZ_LPUS01000001.1, read on the forward strand.
TTTGGATGAAAAATCCACATGCATAGTATAACAAAAAAATTATGGCTTTTCGCATGTAATATTGCATATGAAAAATAGTAAAGTTTTAAATTTTAATATTAACAACTTATATATATGTGTTACAATGTAATTCTCTAATTTATTTTATTCTCCTATTTAGAATTTATAGTTTAGTGATTCAATAATACAAAAGTGGTTGTAATAAATAGATAAAACGATGAAATAATACAGTTAGAATGGTTAAAAGGCAGTTAAATATAAGTATTAAAAGAAATAAATTTACTTATTTATGTTTAGTGAATGTATTATGGTAAGAATTTCATCCGATTGGATTAGCGCTAAACTAGATTTTTATCCAAACAAATCCAATAATTATTTTTTAAATGAAGTATATGTTGCGTCAAGTTTATTTGGAATAATTCGTAGTCTAATAATTGCTGAATCTAGAAAAATAACATATTTGAAAGGAGGACAGATAAAACTCTGTCTGTGAAAATTAAATCTCTAAATTATAAAGTATGGATAATAGGATGTAATTGTGGTTTCATTTCGAATGGTACCATAAATGAATGTGGAAAAGTAAAGGAGAAAAATTTAAATAAACTATATAAGTAGTAAAAATGAAAAGGAGAAGTAGCTAGTGTTTAATATAAAAGAAAGATTGGGGCAAATAAAGCTTAAAACGAAGTTGTCTATGGCATTTATAGCAATATTAATTATACCAAGCCTTATCGTAGGAGTATCATCTTATAATAAAGCAAAAACAGATCTTAATGAAACAATTCTACAATCAGCAAAAGATAATATAAGTATTTTAGATAAGATTGTTGATGATGAATTAGAAAATAAGCATACAGATATCACTCATTTTGCAAAGGTACTCACACAAGGGGATTATAATCCTGAACAATCGCAAAATGTACAGAATAAATTTGATCAATATATACAGTTACATCCAGAGATAGAAACGATTTATACGGCATCCAGTAACAATCAATTTATTCATGCACCTGTTGGAAAAATACCAGAAGGGTTTAATCCGCTAGAAAGCAGTTGGTATAAGGATGCAGTAAAAGCAGATGGAGAGATTATTGTTTCATCTCCATATAAATCAAAGTCTACAGGAAATATGGTAATTGCAATTGCAAAGCAGAATGCAGATAAAAGTGGTGTCATTGGCGTAGATTTGAATATTAAAGATATCGTAAAAACATCCAAAATGATAAAAATTGGGAAGCAAGGATTTGTATCTATAGTTAGTCAAGATAAAACTATAGTTGTTCATCCATCACTAAAACCTGGAGAGAAATTAGATAAAACTTTAGTGGATGAATTGTACAAGACAGAAGATGGAGTAATTACTTATAGCCTCAATGGTGAAGATCGAAACATAAGCTTTAAGACAAATAAAAAAACAGGTTGGAAAATAGCTGGCGTAATGCCTACGAAAGAAATTGAAGAAGCTACCAATCCTATTTTTTATAAAACGCTCACTATAATAGGTGCTTCATTATTGTTAGGTGGAATTGTAATTCTATTCATACTCAAATCTATAATTACTCCACTAAGACAATTAGTCATTTCAGCTCAAAGAATTAGTCAAGGAGATTTAACCGAGAAAATAGATATTCGTTCAAAGGATGAACTTGGTCAATTAGGTGGTAGTTTCAATACAATGGCAGAGTCGTTACGTAATATTATTTCTCAAATTAACACATCTGCAGGACATGTAGCTGCGTCTTCTGAGGAACTAACTGCTAGTGTAGAGCAAGCAAGTGTTGCGACAGAACAAATTACAAAAGAGATGGAAGAAATCTCGAACAGTGCAGAGGTTCAAAATAATGAAGTTGAGTCTGGAGCTGAATTAATTGGTGAGGTAACACGAAATATTCAATACGTAGCTGAGAATGCTTCTGAAGTATCGGCTTCATCCATATACACTAAACAAAAAGCCAATGAAGGTGAACAATTAGTAGAACAAACTGTAACACAAATGCAGTCTATCCATCACTCTGTTTCTCAATCCGATAATGTCATAAAATTATTAGATAAGAAATCACAGCAAATTGGCAGTATATTAGAAGCGATTCAAAATATTGCGGAACAAACAAATTTATTAGCATTAAATGCAGCGATTGAAGCAGCTAGAGCTGGGGAACAGGGGAGAGGGTTTGCAATTGTTGCCGATGAAGTTAGAAAGTTGGCGGAGCAATCATCCGGATCTTCAATGGAAATTGGAAGTTTAATTAAAGAAATACAAGCAGACGTACATGAGACTGTAAAAGCTATGAATGAAGTAGGCGTAGAAGTACAGTCGGGAATTAAGGTTGCGAATGATACAAAACAAAGTTTTTATGAGATTTCAAAATCTGCAAATGATATTGTGTCAAAAGTGCATGATATGGTGGAACTATCTAATACAATGACTACTGATGCAATGAAAGTCGATACATCGATTGATCAAATAGCTATGGCTGTAAAAGAAAATTCTTCAAGTATGCAAACGATAGCTGGTTCATCTGAGGAACAACATGCTTCTATGGAAGAGATAAATTCTTCAGCAATACAATTAGCACAGATGGCGGAAGAACTTCAAGAGTTAATTGGTGGATTTAAGATTTAAGTTGAGATTCTAGGAGAGAATGCTAGAATCTTGTTACAGAGTGGAAATGAAAAATCTTATAACATAGTAAATAAGTATAATATGTACTCTCTATGCGTATTGAACAGGCAGATAAGCCATTTAAAAACCCTCCAAATGGAGGGTTTTTAAATACATTTACATTAAATTTGTGGTGGTGCACCACCATAATCGCCAACACTATATGAAGGAGCAGGATAATGCCCATGAGTAGCAAGCTGATCTGTTTTAGAAAACTGAAAAATTCCCACCGTTAATACCCCAATAAAAGCAATGCTTGATAATAATAAGCTAATTTTTTTCATTATTTTAACACTCCTTTTGCGATTGATTTTTGTCTTGCTTGATAACAAATATGGAAATAGTCACTTACTTTTTGGTGGTTCTCTAATTGTCTACATTTTGTGGCAAATAATTCGGCGTATTTGACAACATATTCCCATAATTCTTCTTCCTCAAAGTATAAGATTCCTTCTTGAATGATTTTTTCTAATTCTTCCAATGGAATATTTTCATTTAATTTTTTTAAAATAGAGAAGTGGTGTGTATATTCTTCGTTATGAATCTCTCTGCAAATCTGTAGTCCCTTATCAATGAGTTGGCTGGCCGTTGATTGTTCTCCTAACTTATAATGTTCCTTAGCTTGTAGGAAGATGGCCTTGAAGTGTGTAGGGATTTTCTCTGTTACTTCTGAAAGGTGACGAATAGCTAAAGTAGACATACTTTGATCAGAATACAGCCACCCCATAGTATTTTTTACGTATAACAAGGAATCTTCTTCCCTATTTTTTTGTAGTAAATCAATTGCACAATGTAGATATTCTTCTGCTTGTTCGTACTGTTTTAAATAGATGCAGCAACCACCTAGCAAACTATTACAAAAGGCTGTTTTTACTTCATAACCTTCGTACTTTGAAAAGATTGCTCTCGATTTATTTGCGTATTCGATAGAAGCGAGATTGTTATAGGTATGGTGATAGAAAGTAGCAATTCTATAGTAAAATTCGGCGTGTTCAATTTCATCTGGTATAGCTACCAATATTTTTTCTGCTAGTTTATAATGTTCCTCTGCCTCAGTATAATTTGATATAAAAGTGGAATGAATGGATTTGAAAAAATGATAATAGAATTGTAGAAATTGATCTGTAGGCATATCATAATCGCTAATAGTATCAAAACTATTTTGTTGAATACCAAGGCTATCTGTTAAGACCTTGTAACGAAATTCGAGTAGTGAATAGTATAGTAACAAATTTTGATCCTGATGCTCTTGATTCGGTTCAATGCTTAACTTACTAATTTTTTCATCAATTTTCTTTTTTAGATTAGTAGCTTTTATAACTTGCTGAGATAGCATAGATCGATACCAGTCGTTCAATAGAGAGGTTAATTGCTCATTTCCTTTTACTGAGACACTCATAATATACGCCCCCATTTTCTAAAAAAATCCTAATCCAATTTAATTATAAACATCATAACAAAATAGAAGAAAAAATGGAGTGATATTACAATATTTTTCAAGAAAATTCATAAAAAACAATCAATTGGTGTCGAATATACGTAGAATAAAACATCCAAAAATAATCAAAAGATGATATGAGTCTTTATACGTTCTATTAGGTGAACTAAGAAACTGTGTTTGAAGATTTATGAAATTTCTTTTTCTTAAAACGATCAATTATGTGTTAATTTTTAGATTATTTTATCGGATAAATATAGTATGTATCCCACCAAATGTATAAATCTTGCGTATGTAAATAAGAAGAGAATAAAGGAAATAAAAAAGAACTTGTAAGAATTCCTACAGGTTCTTTTTTAGATAATGTAAAAGGTGAAACAGACTATGTCATTATTTGTAATAGTAAAATTATCTTACGTATGGTTTTGTTTTATTTTATCATTTTAGCCAAGAAGACTCCCTCCATAAGGAACTCACAGCAAGTATGGGTAAGTGGGAGTAGTTCAAAGCATGCAATATTGTTTGATTTGGCTAATACATAGATTTCTCATCTCAGAACTGGTGTAAGAATTATAATGTTTATACCATTCTATTGTATTTTCTAAAGTCTGTTGTAGGGACCATTTTGGCTGCCAATTAAGATTGAATTTTGCTTTGCTAATGTCAAGGTTTAGTAAATTTGCTTCATGAAAATTTATTGGACCTATATTTTCTGCTGTCCAATCCCCGCAGCCCCAAATATCTAGTAAACTGGTCACTAATTTTTCTACTGAAACAATATTGCTTAGGGATGGCCCGAAGTTCCATGCTCCTGAAAAAAGGATACCATTATTTATAATTTTTTCTGTAAGGAGTAAATACCCGCTTAAAGGTTCTAGTACATGTTGCCAGGGTCTAATAGCAGTAGGATTTCTAATAATAATCTTTTTGTTTGATTCTAATGCTCGTATACAATCGGGAATAATTCTATCTATTGACCAATCACCACCACCAATTACATTACCAGCTCGAACACTTGCAATTATTTTCTTGTGTTGAGAAAATTTTTCTTCTGAAAAGTAAGAATTACGATAGGAAGAAATTAAAAGTTCGCAGCATCCTTTGCTTGAGCTATATATGTCATGGCCGCCCATAGGGTCAATTTCACGATAACCCCAAGGCCATTCTTTATTTTCATAGCACTTGTCACTTGTCACCATAATTCCTATTTTAGCTGATTCATGTAATCGAATTGCCTCTAGTACATTCATAGTTCCTACAACGTTTACCTCGTATGTTTCTCTAGGATATTCATATGAATACTTAACTAGAGGTTGGGCAGCTAAATGGAATACAATTTCAGGTTTATAATCTGTAAAAACCTTATTTAATTTATTAAAATCTCTAATGTCTCCACGAATATCAATTATATTATTTTGAAGGTTAGTAATGTTAAAGTTATCATTTTTATTTTTAGGATCTAATGAATATCCGATTACAGCAGCACCTAATTCATTCAACCATAGGGATAACCAAGAACCTTTAAAACCAGTATGTCCAGTAATTAAAATTCTTTTGCCGTAAAAAGCATTATTAAAGTTTCGGTTTAACAATTAGTCCACCTCCTTTAGTACCCTATTTTTAGGGAGTTAGGTATAAATGTTTATTATTTTTATACCAATTAACAGTTTTTATAATTCCTTCTTCAATATTAATTCTAGGTTCCCAGCAAAGAGAGTTTTTTATTTTTTGCACATCCGCTTCAGGAACCCATCTTTCATTTGTTCTAGAGGAAATTGCACCGTAATTTGGTCTGGAATTGGTTTTCAAATGTTTGAATAATAATTCTACATAATGTTTCAAGGGGTGAATAGTGCCGCTCCCAATATTAAAGATTTCATTTTGTACAGTAGTATTTTCTACTGCTAGGATACAGGCATCTATTACATTTTCTATATAACAATAATCTCTTAATTGATTACATAAAGTTAAATTTACATCTTTGTTTTGTAATACTCGCAAGATTATATAGCTAAAAATTTTATGCGGCTCTTCGCCTTCTCCGAATATGCCAAAAGGTCTTAATGTTATAAGATTAATATTGTTTTCGCTAGCAATTTGATGGGCGAGTATAGTAGCAGCAGCTTTGGTACTTCCATAGATGTCCACAGGAGTTAGTAACATATTTTCATGAATAGGTTCCATCTTGTTACCGTATTCAGAACTACTCCCAAAATTGATGATTTTTTTACAATTCACCAATTTTGCTGCTTGAATAATGTTACAAGTCCCTATAACATTTGTTTCTATAGCATGGATGTAATCTGTATGGGCAGAATTTACACCATAGGCTGCCAGGTGAAAGATATAATCGGGATTAATTTTCTTTATTGCATCTTGTACTTGTTTTTTATCTCGTATATCTATTTCATAGGTTTCAATATATTTTAGAATATCCTTTAGTCTCCAAGAGTTTGATGGTGTTCTTATGAAAAGAACAATTTTTGCTTGTAAATTTAAAAGTCTTCGTGCCAAGTGAGAACCAATAAAACCGTATCCACCAGTAATAAGGAAAGTTTTATTTTTAAATGAAGCAATCATAGTGATAATCTATCCTTTATTAAGATGTATTTTTAGTTGCTGAAATAAATAGATTTATTTTTAAATAAGGAAAGTATCAGTCTTAATTGTGATGAGGGGAGGGGTATTTAAAATAATTTTTTATTGTTGTTGTATCAATTTGGTCAGCAAATAAAGAGGAGGGAGATTTTTGAAAAGTATTATGAAGGGTATGACATGTCTTGTTCAATTGTTCAATATAAGGAATGTATATATAATCTAAAACTGCTGGAGGTAATTCTAAAGTTTCTTGTTTCCATAAATCGAACTCATTTGGATTAATAATTTGCATACTTCCAAAATGAAAAGCTATTAATTCATCTTGATCAATAAAAACTTTATTATCTGTTTTGGATATAGAACTGCTATTTAAAATGACATTCCAAGGTGCTGCATCAATACCTTTATGAGTCATAATTTTTATATTAGAAAAGATGTTAGGAATGTGATTTAAATATTTTTGGTCACCCCATCTATTCATTTCAACATCATATTGATTATTGCAATATTCTAGGCATTTATCTTTCCACCATGTTAAAATTTCTTTACTATTTTGATCGTTTTTGAAGCCTACTAAACCAGCTTGGTATATACCGTGTATGCTTTCAATTTCAGTAGAGCTTCTTTGAGGGCAAAGGAATACAGAGTACTTCCACCATTCATCAAGAATGATATTAGGTGCTGTAAAGAAATACATATCAGCATCACAATATATAATGTGATCAACTTCCGGATAAAGACTAAGGACATGTAGACATAGGGGCGCTTTTAATGTCCAACAATATTCTTGTAAACTTCTATCATTTTTTATACTGAGGAGTTCATGATTTTCAATATCCTTTACCGGAATTAGTATGGCATGCTTTAATTTTAATTTCTCTAATATTTGATACGTTAGATCATCCATACAACAAATCCATACAGTAAATTTAGCGTTGAAATTTTCTAAGGAATAATAAGAAGTCAATCCTTGGATTAATCGTTCTTTACTTATAATCATGGAAAAGTTCATAAAATGATTGGATTGATTCATTTTTCTTCTTAATTGTGAATCTTTATATAAAGTTTGAGCTTTATTTATATCTTTTTTACTTAAAAATTGTTTAGTATCTTTATTGAATTTATCCTTTAATTGCTTTAAAACAAATTGAATTCTCTCTAAATACGGAGTGTAAATATGGTTTAATATATTATTGGGTATTGAAATTTCTCCCAAAGACCAAAGATCAAAATCATTTTCAGTAAAGATAGTAATACATGCAAAATGGTAAACAACTAGTTTGTCGTTTTCAATAAATATATCGTTTTTAGTCTTGTCAATTTTATAATCGTTATTATATATACAGTTCCAAGGCGCAGCATTTATACCTAAGTTATTTGAAATTTTTACTTTTGGAAAATATATAGGGATATAATCTAAATACTTTTGGTCTCCAAATTTCCCCTCCTCAGCCTCGGCACTGCACCAATCTATACATTTATTTTTCCACCATCTTACACTTTTTAGTCCATAGAGATCATTCTTAAATCCAATTAGACCAGCCTGATATTTTCCATACATTTTTTCTACCCAATCACGATCTCTTTGGGGGGTTAGGAAAATAGAATGGTCACCCCATTCCTCAAAAATAATATTAGGGTCAGAAAAAAAGCATAAATCACCATCACAATATAGAATAGATGGTAAATCATAATTGACCAATAAATATTCTATCAAGACAGATTTTAAAGTCCAACAATATTCATTTACTTTTCTTTTTCTCTTAATTGCTTTTAGTTCACGATCTTCCAATTCTTCAACTTGTAAAAGGTTTACATTAATTAAACTCATTTCTTTTAATAGTGAATATGCAAAAGGATCTATACAACAAATCCACAATGTGAATTTTTCTGAGTACTGCATTAATGATTGCTGTAAAGCAATAATTTTCAAGACATACTCACTACCTACAATGACGCAGAAATGATTATTTAGATCATGTTGTTGATTATAGAATTGGGGATCAATTCTTTTTTGAGTATTTTTTTTGGAGAGATTTGAAGCTTTAATTCCTGTTGAAAGTGGGTTAACTATTTTCTCATTAGAGGGGATATACAATCGAGGTAAACTTATTTTTTTATCATTAGAGTTCAATGCTTATTCAGTCCTCTCCACTAAAATTTATTTGGATTCCAACTTTCATTTACAGTTTTTAAATCTTTAGGTGTATCGACACTAGCCCAAAAGTCATTGTGTTCATAGACTGCGAGCTCATTGTCTTTTATTAAATTTCGAAGAGGATCTTCTTCTAGAACACAATCATCATTACTACTTAAATAATCGAATATTTCTTTGTTAAATACAAAAAAACCGCCATTAATTACTTCATCAAGTAATGGTTTTTCTTTAAAATCAATAGCAATTCCATCTTCGACCGCCAATAGGCCGTATTGACTATTTTTTTTAATTCCAGTTAATGTAGCAATTTTTCCTTTTTCTTTATGGAATGCTATTAGTTGATCAATATCTATATTGGCTAATCCGTCACCATAAGTTAATAAAAAGGTTTCACCCTGTACAAAGGATTCAAGTTTTTTTAGTCTTGCCCCGGTCATTGTATCAATTCCTGTATCTATAAAGTGTATATTCCAATTTTCTAATTTCTGAAGTAGCGTATATTGACTGGTTTTAAAATTCAAACTAAAGTCATTCTCTTTCCAGCTAAAGTCCATAAAATATTCCTTAATTTTCTCACCTTTATATCCTAAGGGCAAAATGAAATCAGAATGTCCATATTTTCTATACCAATTCATTATATGCAAGAGGAGAGGCTTTCCTTGAACTCGAACTAATGGTTTGGGAATGTCCTCTAAAATTCCTTGCATCCGAAGCCCTTTTCCGCCACACAAAATTATGACTTTCATAGATTTATTTCCTTCCTCTCAATATATTTTACTAATTTAAACTATGTAGTTTGTTTGGTAAATGTATACACGGTTGTACCATAATGACAATCAACTAAAAAAAATATGTTAGATTTATAATTCAGATGTTGATTAAACGTGGAGAATACACATTGTAGTTTATCATTAATTATATGTAAATTAGGTTCTTTTAAAATCTATGCTTTAGTTTATTTAATATTAATGAAAGAAATTGCTTGTTCTTAAGATAAAAGAAGGGGAAGGAAATCAAGGGAATTGAAGAAGCTTATAATGAAATATCCAAGAAGACAAAATATAAGATAAAGTATGGAAGTAAGTAGTCGTGAATGCACTACATAAGCAGAATATGCTGATCGCATAAATGATTATACAGAAATCAACAGAAGAATAACAAAGGGAATTAGCCATTTGAAGGAAAATGGAACAACTATTTTTACATTTTATAAATTCAAAAAAGAGCACCGCATAAAGGTGCTCTAGTGATGGAACTAATTTTGTAAAGAACTATTTATTCAATAAAGAAGGACTTACGAATTATTATATGAACGTTTTGTTAATTAAGTGTGTATCAATTAGACAGGAATTTTATTTCTCTACACCTATTTGATTTTACGGGCCAAATCATGTTAAAAGTAAGAAGAAAATTATTAAGTTAATGTTATTTTGTTTAAAATAGCATTTCAATCGGAATCATCACCTTCCCATCTATCCTGATAACGTGGGAGTTCAATTGAACAAACCCTCGATATTCCCCAATTTTGTTCAACAATATTAGATATACCCTCCTTGAAATTAACAATACGGATATTAAAATCCTTATTTGTAATTTTAGATAATACGTTTTGTAATTCAACCGCTTCATCTCGATTTCCCCAAATTCTAATGAATAAAATGGATTCACTACTATTTATTTTTTCAAGGAATTGATTAATTCTAGTGTCTAATTTAGCTTTAAAAGAAGGATAGGTTGATTTCAAATCCTTTTCTGAATTAATAGGAAAATCATGCATTGAAAAACAATTATAATAAGTGTCCTTTATACAGTAGGTAATTCGTTCTGCCCATTTAATTTGATTATCAAATTCTGATTCAATAAGACCGTAACTTTCTGAACCTTCTATAATCATATTTTCCAACTTCATAAATTTTTTAAATCGATTTTGAAGTAATCTGTTTACATCTGAAAGTGATGGATAATAAAACCAATCTAAAGGTCCAGAAAATGTTCTTAAATTGTGTCTTTTGATTTGGTTGGTGACTTGACACAATCCTCCTAAACTTACAATTACGCCATAGGATTTTTGTATATCTTCTAGGTTCATCCTCATCATCCTTTATAAAAGTAATTTAAATTATCTGTTCAGTATATGATGCAATAACATATTGATGTGGACCTATATATCACAGTACATAGAGCTAAGACATTTGTATAAATTTAAAAAGTCAAATACCTAAGTTGAGGGATTTCATCTTTGATGTTATATCATGGAGTTACTATTGGAATGAAAGCTGGTAGGGATATTGCGCCAGAGTTATATTTTCTGCAGTAACTTAATTTAGAAAACTGTTCTTGATTACTGTAGTAAAATTGTTGTTTTTTAAACATTACTTATCCGGATTCATGAAAAGTATTTTAATGTATTATTTTATATAACAATATTTAGTTTTAATATTAAAACTAAAATATGGAAGTAACATAGGGGATTTACGCATATAGTAATGTTAATGGTAAAATTAACAAAATTTTCATTTAAATCAGATAAAACTATGATGTTTTTAACTTATAATAATGTTACTACGATGAAAAAATGGCTACTAATTAGTTAATTTAAAAATCAATTTTAGATAGGAAGAGGATAATGAAGACCAGAGATAGTTATAAAATTATTGTAATTGGTGCTGGGACAGCAGGACTATCTTCTACTGCACATTTATTACGAAATGTACCCCTATTGAAAGAAAGTATAGCAATTATTGATCCATCAAAAAAACATTACTTTCAGCCACTATGGAGTTTAGTGGGGGGAGGAATTGTTTCAAAGGAAAGTACGATGCGTAATCAGGAATCGCTTATTCCAAAAGGGGCAACGTGGATCCCTAAAAGTGTTGTTAAGTTATTTCCATCTGAAAATAAGATACTTTTAGATGACGGACTGCTACTTGAGTATGAAATTCTTATTGTAGCAGCTGGTATACAAATAAATTGGGACAGTATTAAAGGCTTAAAAGAGTCTATTGGCACTAATGGGGTATGTAGCAATTATTCTTATACATATGTTGATTCTACTTGGAGAGAAATTGAAAAATTTAAAGGAGGAAATGCGCTTTTTACCCACCCTAATACTCCTATTAAATGCGGTGGTGCTCCACAAAAAATTATGTACTTAGCAGAGGAGTATTTTTGTAATAGTGGTGTAAGAAACAGAAGTAAAGTAATATTTTATTCTGCAAACAATAACATATTTCAGGTTCCACGATATGCAAATACTTTAGAACAAGTACTAGAAAGAAAGCAAATTATAACGAATTATAATAAAAATCTAGTGGAAATTATCGCCGAAAAGAGAGAGGCAATTTTTGAAGATACGCAAACACTAAAAAGAGAAACCGTACCATATAGTATGATACATGTTGTTCCGCCAATGGGGCCACCTAATTTTATTAAAGAGAGTGAGATAAGTGATCATCAGGGGTGGGTAGATATAAGCCCTTATACTTTGCAGCATGTGCAATATAAAAATATTTTTGGACTTGGAGATTGTACCAATTTACCTACCTCTAAAACTGGAGCAGCAATTCGAAAACAAATACCCGTCTTAAAACAAAATATTATGGACGTACTTAGCGGAAGAGATTTACAGGCTAAATATGATGGATATACATCATGTCCGATTGTTACAGGATATAAAAGTCTTATACTTGCTGAATTTAACTATGAACATGAGCCTCAAGAAACGTTTCCATTTAATCAAGCGAAAGAACGGTATAGTATGTTTTTACTTAAAAGATATATGTTGCCATATATGTATTGGAATTTAATGTTGAAAGGGATTCTATAGGAGAAGATAAAAAGTGGTTACAAAAATTGAAAATTAATTTGAAATAACTAATTGGAGGGAATAGCTATGCTTTTAAAATATTTTTATGATGAAAAATTAGCACATGCTTCCTATTTAGTCGGTTGTCAGAAAGAAGGCGTAGCAATCGTTATTGATCCTAGTCGCTATATAGAACAATATATAGAATTTGCTAAGAAAGAGGGGATGGAAGTAATTGCTGCGGCTGAGACTCATATTCATGCTGATTTTCTTTCTGGGTCTAGAGAACTTTCTAATCTTTACCATGCAAATTTATATGTATCTGATGAAGGAGATTGTGATTGGAAATATCAATATCTTAACGAAGGTCGATACAAATTGGTTAGAGAGGGCACAGAGTTTAAAGTAGGTCATATAAAATTTAATGTAATTCACACCCCAGGGCATACGCCTGAAAGTATTTCTTTTTTAGTAACTGATACAAGTCAAAATAATTATACGAATGATAAACCGATAGGAATATTCACAGGTGATTTTATATTTGTAGGAGATATAGGAAGACCGGATTTATTAGAAACTGCAGTCGGTATTAAAGATACTGCAAAAATAGGAGCGAAACAATTATTTGATTCTATACAAAAAATAAAAATACTTCCTGATTATTTGCAAATATGGCCATCACATGGTGCGGGAAGCGCATGTGGAAAAGCATTAGGAGCAATTCCAACTTCTACATTAGGTTATGAAAAGATGTTCAATTGGGCATTTCGGTGTAATGAAGAAAGTGATTTTATATCGACTTTATTGACGGGACAGCCAGAGCCTCCAAAGTATTTTTCATTAATGAAGAATTTAAATAAGTATGGTCCGCCAATTCGTAAGAAGAGAAAAAGTACTGCTATTAATACAGTAGAAGAACTTCAAGAAATTTTGAAGAGCGTTTATCAAATAGTTGATATAAGGGATGTAGAGAGTTTTGCTGCAGGTCATATCGAGAAGTCAATTAACATACCTTATAACAATTCTTTCACAACTTGGTGTGGATGGTTATTAGATTATAAAAAAGAAACTTTAATAATTCTAGATGAGGAAAAAGTTAAAGTAGAGGCAGTTATTAGAGAATTTGAATCTATTGGGTTAGATAATATTATTGCTTTTGCACCCTTAAAAGTAATACAAAGACTTGATAGATTTGAAAGTTACAAAGAAAAAACATCGATTGAATTATATCCGCATATAAAAGGTGGAAGCGTTAAGGTTATCGATGTGCGTAGTAAAAAAGAGTGGGAGGAAGGACACCTTCATGATGCAATACATATCACTTTAGGTAATCTATTTGAACAACTAGATTATATACCGAAAGATTTTCCAATAGTTTTGCAATGTCGAACCGGATTACGTTCCGCTATAGCAGCTAGTATTTTACAAAGAGCTGGTATAAAGGAAGTAGTGAATTTAAAGGGAGGATTTCTTGCATGGAAAGAAGAAGGGCTTCCTTATACAACATGCAATCTCAATGTGTAGGAAAATATTATATGCTAGGTAAGAATAATTAAAAGAAGTTATAGATGACGTGTTAGAAAAGGGAATCATAATTGTCGCAGATTCAGGAAATACATTAGGATTATTAATTGATTATCCAGTTAAATATGAAAATGTAATATTTGTTTTAGCATTAAATAATTTAACATTGGATCCATCTTTTATGGAATGGCAGTGTTGGAAGTACTTAGGTATTATCAATAAGAACCCAATTTAAAATTCTCTTGGATGCAAGAGAATTTTTTTATTGGGAATAGTAAGGGGGAGGGGAGGTGCATTACATATGGGAAAAGGTAGAAGTAATAATGCTGGTAAAAAGCAACCGAATTTTGATGATTCATCTAATTTTGCTAAACAAAGCCAACCGACAGAAAAGAAGAAGAAATAAGAACAGGAGCTCTCTTGATAAAGGGAGCTCCTGTTAAAAGTGGACTGACGTTTCAGAATAACATATCGATGGATTAACCCAATAGCCATAAATACAAGGTTTTAATTTTTCGAAGGGCACCTAATTTAATATTATTGTCCCGCTTTTTTATACTTATTGACGCGTTAAATCCATTTAAAATGCTCCTTAATGGCGTTGGGCGTGACCTTCATTAAAATTTTTTAAACCTAATGGGACTTACCATTAAGAGGGCGAGGATTAAAGTAATCCATGCATTACTATATGAAAACAATGCCATACCAGCCAATGATAATCCTGCAGCTGGAATAGGTAATCCCTTAAAATATCCAATAGTTGGTTTAATACTAAATTTAGCTAATCTTAAAGCACCCATTGTTGGGAATAGGATAAATGCCAAAGAAGTTAAAATAGAAGGTGTTGCTATCGTATGAAATAAAAGCGCAGGAGCGACGCCGAAACTAACAATATCAGCTAAGGAATCCAATTCTACGCCAAACTCACTGTTCACTTTTAATTTTCTTGCAATTCTTCCATCAAGAAAATCTAAAACAGCTGAAAAGAAAATGAGAATGGAGGCTGCTCCTAAATATTCACTCATATTCAAGGTGATTGAGAAAACACCGCACAATAAATTTCCAATCGTAAATAAATTCGGTATAACTTTTACAAGCTGATTAAACAAGTTTGTTCCTCCTAAATTAATTAAACTTCACATTTCTGTAGCAATTTCTATATATTCTTCCGTTATTCTTAAAAATATATGACCACTGTATTACTGTAAGCTAATTAAATTTCGATAAGAGAAAAATTGATTTCTTAAATGTTCCACGGGTTTATAAAAATGTTTAATCATTTTCAGTATGCGTTATTGAATATTAGCACTTGATAGTTGATCTTTCGAGTAGTCAGGGATTTTCCAGTTCTGGTGCAAAAAATTCAAGGTAATTAAAAATAATCTCTAAAAAGGAGACATAATGATACTATTATTTTAAAAAGGTTCGTGGTTGGTATCGAATATAAAAAAATAGAATTTTTATACAAAAATCACCCGAAAGGGTGCCTTTTGTACCTCTTAAAATGACTGAAGATGTGTTTACTTGAGTTCATTAGGTAGTTAGAGGTTGATAGACTATCTTTAACGAAAATGTTGAGTAGTTCATCTTCATTATATATCAATTTAATAATGATTGGGGATTTAGAAAGTTCCATGGAAAGTACATATCAACCTGATTGGAAGATTGGAAATTTAATAACTGGTGATACATTTTACTTAACGCAACATTTTGGTGCGCAAATGAAAATTTTTAAAGTCCACACAAATGGTACCCTAGAACGATTCCAAACAATAGAACCAGAATTAAAATAAAGTTTTTGTAGCATCAATTAAATTCATTTCTTTTTATGCAAACACACTTTCAGCGGAACTAACTTCTTCACTATTTTGCGCTGGAAAGACTTTATAAAAAATGGTTACGTTTTCTGATCTTGAAATAACCCTCTCAAATTGCAATCCTGCTTTTTCTAAAAGCTTTACTGCATCAACAATAGAAGTAATTGCTACAAAAGTTTTTCAAATAAAATTTATAAAAGCTTGATAGGTAATACCAAGGGAAAAGACCGTAGCTACTATATGTGCAGTCCATTTAGGCATATTTAAATTTAATACGGTATTGTACAACATTCCATATACGATACAAATGATTAATATGAATGCAATGAATTGAAGAACTAATAAAAATAGCGGTTGTTCCATTTATTCTCACTTCCTTTATTTGATATATTAATATAATTTATTTAAATGTGAAAGTTTTATTTCTATGAATTTGCAAAAAATGTGATATGAAAGGCATAGTAGTAATCACAAGAATTACTGCAAAACTATAAATGGAACTAAAAGTATTATGACGAGATCAGTAAAATAGTAAAGAAGGTCACCATTCACGGCGACCTTCTTTACTATGCGTTATACCCAAATAATTTTAAATCTTCTCCTGAATCTGAAATGATTTTCTCAAATCGTAATCCTACTTTTTCTAAAAGCTTTCCTGAGGCGATGTTATCTACAGAAGTAATTGCTACAATTCGTTTCATGCCGAGCTTTTGTACACCGTATTCGATTATCGCAGAAGCTGACTCGTAGCCATATCCTTTTGAACGGAATGTCTCTAAAAAGGCAAACCCGATATCAACGTCTTCTAATGAATCTCTTTTAATAAGGCCACACATACCAAGTGGAGTGAGATCTTTTTTTCGTTCTACTAAGTAAAGGCCGAATCCAAGTTTGTTATACATATCGATGGGACCGTTTACAATATATTTTTTTGCATCTTCTAAGTTACTAACTCCTTTGTCACCGATAAACTGAATCCATGCAGGATCGTTTACTAACTCAAGAATAAAAGGAGCGTCTTTTATATCAAACCAGCGAAGATTAAGACGTTCAGTTTCAAGAACTATCAATAATTACACCACCTTTAAAAAGTTATAACAATTAGTATGGATTGTGTAAAACAAAAGTGCAACATATTTTAATGGGGGTGTTTGTTCACATAAAGTTCGTTTGTTTTGTATAGAGAGATATCTTATAATTAGGATTGATTGTAAAGAGTGAGATGCTTATACAATGACTCCTAGGTGACTAGGAGTTTTTACTATATAACTATCATTATTACTAAATATGACACACTATACATTCTACTCAAGGAGGTACATAATGAAGAAATTATATAATGCATCGTTTACGTATTTGATTATCGGTTTATTATCAGGGATTTTCGCTAGGGAGTATGGTAAGTATAAAGGGATTTTAGGGTCTACTTTGTTAAATCTTTTGCATACGCATACACTTGTACTTGGCTTTTTCTTCTTTTTAATTGCTTTAGGATTAGCAAAAGTATTCGCGTTTCATGAAGTGCAAGGGTTTAATAAGTGGTTTGTTTTACATAATATTGCATTAACATTAATGTTAGGTTCGCTAGCAGCGAGAGGGCTTCTTCAGTTAAATGGAGCTGACTTTAAAGGGTTAACTTATATTGTAGGATTTTCTCATTCGTTGATGGCAGTTACTTTAATTTGGTTTATGTTGTTAATAAAGAAATCGTTTAAAATGTAGTGAAAAAGAACTTGTAGCGTGTGCTGCAGGTTCTTTTTTGTATGTTCAGGTTTAATAATCTTATTTTTCTAATTATTTTGTATAAAGATGGTATACTTGTTTTAAAATTAAAAAGGAGAGTTGATTATGGAAATAACTATTGAACATGTAGTAAATGAATTAAAAGGCATACTTCCTGAAGATCGAGTAGTAATAAATATGACAGTACGAGAGTTACATAGTAAAGATGAATCTTACCATAGTAGTAGTTTGCCTGACGTAGTTGTTTTTCCAAAAACGACCGAAGAAGTTAGCGCGATAATGAAAATAGCGATTCAGCACGGAACAGCTGTCGTTCCATTTGGAGTAGGGTCCAGTTTAGAGGGACATGTAATTCCTTACGAAAAAGGAATTACAATGGACTTTTCTCTTATGAACAAAATACTTGAAATAAGAGAAAAGGATTTTCTTGTGAGAGTACAGCCAGGGGTGACGCGCTCTCAGCTTAATAAAGAATTGAAAAAGTATGGATTATTTTTTAGTGTAGACCCAGGAGCTGATGCAACGTTAGGAGGAATGGCTGCTACAAATGCGAGCGGAACGACAGCGGTAAAGTATGGGGTAATGCGTGATCAAGTTCGAGATTTAGAAGTCGTTCTTGCTGATGGAGGAGTAATACATACCGGGAATTTAGCGGCGAAGTCATCATCAGGTTATCATTTAAATGGTATTTTCGTAGGCTCAGAAGGAACACTTGGATGTTTCACGGAGTTAACTTTAAAAGTATACGGTATACCAGAACATGTTATGGCTGCGAGGGCATCGTTTCCAACTATAAATGATGCAGTAGAAGCTGTAATTAACATATTACAAGCAGGTATTCCAATCGCGAGAATTGAACTCGTTGATGAATTATCTATGAAACAAGTAAATGATTACAATGAAACAAGTTACAGAGAAGAACCGACACTGTTTTTAGAGTTTCACGGCAATGAAGCAGGGTTAAAGCAAGATATTGAATTTACGAAAGAAATCGTTCTTGATCATAAATGTATAGAAATTGCGTTTGAGACGGAAACAGCAGCGAGAAATAAGCTGTGGGATGCAAGACATAACTTAGCGTACTCTTACGTGCATAGTTATCCTGGTAAAAAGCTAATGAGTACAGACGTATGTGTACCAATTTCGGAATTAGCTGGAGCGATTCAACATGCGAAAGAGGTATTACATAAAGTAGGGCTTATTGGCGGTATTCTCGGTCATGTTGGGGATGGGAATTTCCATGTACTCTTAATGATTGACACAAATGATAAGGAGGAAGTGAAGAAGGCAGACGAAATAAATGAAAGTATCGTTCAGTATGCTCTTAAACGAGGAGGAACGTGTACAGGAGAACATGGCGTTGGAATCGGGAAACGAAAGTATCAAGAAGAAGAACATGGGGCGGCATTATTTGTAATGGAGAAAATAAAGAAAGTTCTTGATCCGCAAAATATTTTGAATCCGAAAAAGGTGTTTCAATTAAAAGATAGGGGCTGAGTGGATGAAAGTAATATAGCTGGAAAGTATTTTGCATTTTGGACCGGTTGCTGCACTCCCAAGTGTATTAGCGGCAGTATGGCATAACATTGCAGGGCCAATATTAGCAACCATCTGGTCAAAAAATAAAAAGAATACTTTCAGCGATGAAAATGTATCAATAAATATAGAAAAATAGGAATGATAAATAATGCAAAAACGTATTGTACATTTTGAAGGAATGGTTGTATTTTTAGCCACGATTTATATGTATTCGATATATGAGTTTAGTTGGATTATATTTTTTGTATTCCTTTTAGCGCCGGATCTATCAATGTTAGCATATGGGATTAATAATCACGTTGGTGCGAAAATATATAATGTATGTCACACATATATCATATCCATATTAATTGTTCTAATAGGTGTCTATTTTAAGATGGATATCGTTATAATGATTGGCTTAATATGGACAGCACATATTGGAATGGATCGAATGTTTGGATATGGATTGAAATATGAGACGGATTTTAAGGATACTCATATTCAACGGTTATAATTTGTTTTGAGAAGAGGGGTACGTTGAAGCAGAGAATTGCTATCGAAGAATATAATGTCAAATGGGAAAGTGAATTTAATAAAATATACACTCTTATTAACAATGTAAAGGAAGACAGCATTGTATCTATTGAACATGTTGGGAGTGCATCTGTTAAAGGGCTTGCATCAAAACCAATACTAGATATTGATATTGTAATAGAAGAGTACGAAATTTTTCATGAGGTAGTAAAAAAACTTGAGAAGATAGGGTACTATCATCAGTTAGAATGGAGCTTTAAAGGAAGAGAGGCGTTTGGAAGAAAGGATACGTTCGTTCCATGGAACGAGAGAAATACAGTTTGGATGGAACATCATTTATATGTGTGTGATAAAAATAGTGAAGAGTTGAGAAGGCATATAGTGTTTCGAGATTACCTTCGTGAACATACTGAAGTAGCTAATGAGTATGGAAACTTGAAGGAAGAGTTAGCAAGAGAGTCGAAAAATCGATCTAGTTATATTGAGGGTAAGACCGTATTTATTACAAATATATTAGAAAAAATAAACTAAAGCAGCATGGAATACATGCTGCCTATTGTTTTGAAATAGAAAGCTGCCATTATAAAACAAATACAAACTGGCCCTGTTGATTGATGCGGTTACTAAATATAATAGGAAACAAAATAGAAAAGAGCGGAAAAGAGGGAGCTTATGTACATACCAAAATATTTCGCAATACAAGATGAAGAGATGAAGTACGAAATAATGGAACAAAATAGCTTTGCGACATTATTTTCTCAACATAACGGAGAACCATATGCAACGCACTTGCCGTTGTTATTAAATAGGGAGACCCTTACTTTACATGGTCACTTCGCACGGCCGAATGAACAGTGGAAAGATATTGGGACTCAGCAAGTACTAGCTATATTTCAAGGACCACATAGTTACATCTCTCCGTCATGGTATGAAACAAACAATGCAGTACCAACATGGAATTACGTTGCAGTGCATGTATATGGTGAATTAGAAATTGTTGAAGATGAGAAGACATTAGTAGATTCTCTTCAAGATTTAGTAAATAAATATGAAGATCCAGAGAGCACCTACTCACTTAATGATGTAGATCCGAATTATATGGGAGGATTAAGTAAGGGAATAGTTGGATTCAAAATAAAGATAAATAAAATAGAAGGAAAAGCGAAGTTAAGTCAAAATCATTCTGTAGAGAGACAGAATTTAGTTGTGGAGAAACTTGAGAAAGTTGGTAGTGAGGAGAGTAAGAGGATTGCGGAGTTGATGAGAAAATAAAGCCTACATGAAAGGGAAATATTCTAAATAAGCGTATTTAAAAAGACCTTCTTAATTGAAGGTCTTCCGTTTTTTAAAGTGCTTTTTCAGTTGTTGTTGAGTTGTAGTCTTTACTTACGTCAACGGATTGAACAAGGTCAGGTCTTTGGGGTGCCGGGGTGTCCCCAATGTTTAATGCTACATATCCTAACTGTGTTTTCGGTGTTTCTGAGGTGAAGCTTAATCCAAGAGTTGTGATGCTAATAACAGCTAAGCCAATGATGCTCAATTTAATCTTTTTCATTATATCAAAGCTCCCTTTTCTTCATGTTTTTTTCTTGCTTGATTGGCCATGTAAAAGTATTGACTAGCTTTTATATGGTCTTCTTTTTCATAAAACATATTTGCTAGAACATCAGTGTACTCTTGTATACATTCCCAAAGGTTTTCTGTTTTAAAGTAAGAAATTCCTTCCAAAATTATCATTTCTAAATCATTTATAGAAGTTTTATTATTTAGTTCTCTTAAAATCATGAAACGATATTGAAACTCTTTGTTTTCTAGTTTATTTGAAATGTTTAATCCTTTTTTTATAAGTTCTTTAGCCTGAGTATATTCTCCAAGCTTGTAGTATTCACGTGCTTCAACAAAAAGTGCTTTAAAGTGATTTGGTTGCTTAGTTGTAACCTCTGAAATATGACGCATTGCTAACTCTGAAAGGTTTTGACTTGCATATAGCCAAGCTAAATTATGTCGTACTCTTAATGATAAAGTCTCCTCTGAATACTTCTGTAGAATATTTAATGCTGAATCAAGTCTAATTTCAGCTTGTTCAAACTGTTTTAAATCAATACAAGATAAACCAAAGATGTTATCACACAAAGCAACATTAATTTCACAGTTTATATGTTTTGAAAAAATCGCTTTAGCTTCATTTGCAGATTGGATTGCTACTAGTGGTTGATATGTTTGATAATAATAGGAAGCTAAGCGGTAGTTAAATTCAGCATTCTCTAGTTCGTCAGATACGTGTATTAGCAGCTTTTTAGCGTTCTCGAAAAGGTGTTTTGCTGTATTGTAGTTTCCAATAATTGTATTGTGAATAGCCTTGAAAAAATGATAATAATAAGAAAATAGCCCATTCTCTGGAAGTGGGAAAGAATCAATTTTATTAAAATCATCTTTATTAATATTTAAACCATCTGTTAAAATTTTGTATCTGAAATTAAAAAGTGAATAATACAATTGTAGGTTTGTATCTTCTTCTGAATTAGAGATGATATTTTCAATATCTTTTTTTATTTTTGTTGCATGGGTAGTTTGATGCTGTAAGATAGCTCTATACCAGTCATTAAATAATTTTGTAATTTGTTCATTACCTTGTAGTTGAACGTTCATGAAATCCCCTCACTTTTTGAATATTCTTATAAAATATAGTATCAAAAATAAAAATATTTAGAAATGATGTTTTATATTTCTCAATATTTGTTTAACAAGCTTACGAGTAAGTCTATTGGAATAATGTAGAATTTGTTTTGGATTAAAGAAATGGCATCGGGGGATGTGCATTTTAAAGTTTTAGTTGAGTGGGGGATATAAAAAGGGTGCGTTCACACAATTTATATGAACGCACCTTTTTACATATTAAACAATCAAGTCCCACAAAAAGTACGATAAGGGCGATTCGTCGGTGCAGGCGGAATGCAGTATTCTTCTTGATCTGTAGAATACGCATAAGGATTTGATAAAGCTACAAGAAGTTTCTCCATTACGCTATAATCGCCATTTGTGACAGCTGCTTCTAGTGCTTCTTCTACACGGTGGTTCCTCGGGATGATGGATGGGTTATTATTTTTCATCATCTCGTAGGCGTTTTCTTTCGAATGTTCTTGTCTTTCTAATCGAGATTGCCACAGTTTGTACCATTCTTTAAATTCAGGACTATCGAATAGAGGGATATTTTCTAACGTATCAAGAGTTAATGAACGGAATGTATTAGTGTAATCTGCTTTATATTTCTCCATCATTTTTAAAAGTTGCTCAATAAGTGGTTGATCTTGTTCTTCGGTACTAAATAGTCCTAATTTCTTTTTCATTCCAAGGAACCAATGGTTTTCATACTGTACGCTAAATTTCGAAATTTCGTCTTGGGCGATTTTTAATGCTTCTTCTTCATCTTCGTGCAGAATTGGTATTAAAGATTCTGCTAATCGAGCGAGGTCCCATGCGGCCATATATGGTTGATTTCCATATGCATAACGACCTTGTGTGTCAATAGAGCTAAATACGGTTCCTTGATTGTAATTGTCCATAAATGCACAAGGACCGTAATCAATTGTTTCGCCACTAATCGTTATATTGTCAGTGTTCATTACACCGTGGATAAATCCAACAAGTTGCCATTTTGCGATAAGACTGGCTTGTCTTTTAATGACTTCTTGTAGTAATGCAGTATATCGGTTTTCATGAGCTTCAATTTCTGGGTAATGCCTTTTTATCGTATAGTCAGCTAGTGATTTCAGGTCCTCTATTGAACCACGAGCTGCAGCATATTGAAATGTACCGACGCGTATATGGCTACTAGCTACTCTAGTTAAAATTGCTCCAGGTAACTTTGTTTCACGATATGTTGCTTCACCAGTTGTGACAACTGCTAAACTGCGAGTAGTCGGAATATCAAGTGCATACATTGCCTCACTAATGATATATTCACGTAGCATCGGACCGAGTGCAGCACGACCATCTCCTCGGCGTGAATAGGGAGTAGGGCCAGAACCTTTCAGTTGAATATCGAAACGCTTACCTGAAGGAGTAATTTGTTCGCCAATTAAAAGAGCACGACCGTCGCCTAACATATTAAAATGTCCGAATTGATGGCCAGCATATGCTTGAGCTAATGGATGAGCTCCTTCTGGGAGTGCATTACCAGCGAAAATAGCAATTTCAGCTTCCTTTTTCAGTTCTTCAGGGGTCAAGCCAAGAGATATCGCTAATGAATGGTTTAGTTTAACTAACTCCGGTGAACTTACGGGAGTAGGGGGGATTTCTGTATAAAATGATTGTGGTAAAGTCGTATAACTATTATCTAAATTCCAACCTGTTTCATTATTTTTAGTCATTGTATCTCCTCCTTTTTGTATTTTAAGTTATGTATTTGTACGTATGTATTCTTTGTAAAGTTAACTAAAAGTATAATATAATATTTCCCCTTGCAATCTATTGTAAGGACTTCATTGCACTATGTCTATTTAACAGCAAATTTAAAACCTCCATTTTAAGAAAATGGAGGTTTTTATTATTATTTAATTTTTACAATTATTTTTCCTTTTGCTCTTCCAGACTCTGAATATTCCATTGCTTTTTGAGCATCTTCAAAAGGGAAAACTCGATCGATTACCGGTTTGATTTTTCCGGCTTCAATATAGTTTGCAATAGTACGTAATTGATCCCCGCTTGGCTTCATAAATAAAAATGAATATTGAGCATTATGCTTTTTTTCAAGTGCAGTAAGTTTTTTGCTGGCTAATGAAAATAAGAGAGTTTTAAAGAAGCCTGAACCAAATTCTTTACCGAAGCGAGCATTCGGCATACCTGAAACTGAAACAATGTTTCCTCCGCTTTTTATAATATTGAATGATTTTTCAAGTGTTGTTCCGCCGATTGTATCAAATACTGCATCATAATTTTTGAGTATTTCTTCAAATTTTTCTGTTTTGTAATTAATAATTTGATCTGCGCCAAGAGACGTTACTAAATTTGTACCAGCTTCACTAGCAGTCGTTGTAACAGTAGCACCCATTATTTTTGCTAACTGAATTGCGAAAGTACCAACACCACCGGACCCAGCGTGAATTAATATTTTTTGTCCTTTTTGTAAATGCATAATATCATGTAGTGCTTGATAGGATGTTAAGCCAACGAGTGGAATCGACGCCGCTTCCTCAAAACTTAAATTTTTTGGTTTTAAAGCTATATCATCCTCATGAATGGCTATATATTCCGCGAAAGTACCGATCTTATTTTTTCTTGGACGTGCATATATTGCATCGCCGACTTTAAAACGAGTTACTTGCGATCCAACCTTCACGATGACACCGGAAAAGTCATTACCAAGGATTAGAGGCATTTCATATTTCAGTAACATCTTTACTTTTCCATCACGTATTTTAAAGTCAATTGGGTTAATACTAGCTGCATGAATTTCTGCGAGCACTTCATGTTGATTTATTTCAGGAGTAGGTACCTCTGCCATGCGCATTGGAACTTTTCCGTACTTATCAATTATCATTGCTTTCATTTCTTATACCTCCAAATTTTAATAAAAGTTGTGCAATAGTTTCTCAATATCTAACACAAGATTTTTTAATACACCTAATTTTGTACGTATATCAATATAATAAAAGTTTTTTGTACCTTCTTTTCGCATTAAAATAATACCGGCTTCTCGTAAAATCCTTAGGTGATGTGATACCGCTGGCCGAGAAAGGTGTGTTTGTTTCGTAATTTCTCCTACACGTAATCCGGTTTGACATTCCGTTTCCATGAGAACTAACAAAATAGCTTGACGTGTTTCATCGCCAATTGCCAATAATACTTTTTGAGAATCAATAAAATCTTTTTTTATAATATTTAATTGTTCTTGTTTATTCATTTCAATCACTTTACCTCCAAAAAATTAGTCGAAAGGTTTAAGATGATGAACCATTACTTCGATACGGTAATGCTACATGATTGTTGCATGAGGTGCAATATTGAGAAAGAAAATCGAGACGAATGAATT
Source organism: Bacillus sp. JH7 (assembly GCF_001563515.1). Classification (NCBI taxonomy): domain Bacteria; kingdom Bacillati; phylum Bacillota; class Bacilli; order Caryophanales; family Bacillaceae; genus Bacillus; species Bacillus sp. JH7. The sequence goes on from NZ_LPUS01000001.1 coordinate 1,329,820, forward strand.
TTTTATTGTTGAAAATTATAGGGAGATAGAAAAGGGATTGGAAGGATTACATAACACAATAGATGAAGTTTTAAAAACAAAAAATGATGTAACAATAAAATAAGCGGTCATAACCTTGTATAATCCATAAGGTTACGGCCGCTTATAATGTTTGTATTATTTTTGATTTTTACGATAGAACATGGTTCAACGTAAAGTACATTCTTTTGTTTTACACTTTCATACAGACACAATTCAGGTGGATTATAGATGTATGAAAAGGTAAAAGGAATTTTGGGGCCTAATCTATCTATATGATAATTCAAAATGAAATATAAGTCTATATTTTAATGTTTTTTTTGATTATATTTATGTCACTGAGCTCAGAACAATGAAGTGGAGGGTAAATATATGAAATCGAATGATGTACCAGTTTTAATTGTTGGAGGGGGATTATCTGGGTTAGCGTCTGCGTTATTTCTTGCAAAACATAATATTGAGTACTTACTTATTGAAAGGCATCCGTCTACTGCCATTCATCCGAAAGCAGGCGGTCTTACTTTACGTACAATGGAGTTATTTCGAGAATTAGGTTTGGAAAAAAGAATTAAATTGGCAGGTAAAGCATTAGAGAACTGCAGAGGAAGAATAGCGGTTCATACAATAGCTGAGGCGAATAAAGAAGAATTGGAACAAATGAGAGCGACGCAATACGGAAACGATGAAGAGTTACTTCAAAAAATAGAAAAGATTAGTCCATCAAAACAAACTGCGTGTTATCAAATTATTTTAGAAGAGATGATGTTACAAGAAGCGAAAACATTAGGCGAGCAACTATCTTTTTATCATGAATTAGTTTCATTTGAACAAAATGAAAACGGGGTAAAAGCAACGATTCGAAATCGTGAAACAGAAAAAGAAAGTGTCATACATTGTGACTATGTAATTGCAGCGGATGGAGCGAAAAGTAAAATACGTGAGCAGTTAGGGATTAAAACTGAGGGTCGTGGAACCATTGGTGGCTATTATATGAATATTTATTTTGAAGCTGATTTAAGTGAGTTTATACAAGGAGATGCATTCGGTTTTTCGATGGTACTTCATCCGGAGGTTCTTGGTGCACTTATCCCGGTTGATAACGTAAAAAAATGGATTTATCATGTAGCCTACGACCCATTAAAAGGAGAGGGGCTAGAGGACTTCACTATAGAACGTTGTAAACAAATTATTCAAATAGCAATTGGAAGTACAAATGTTGAATCAAAAATATTAAGTGTTTTACCGTGGGAAGCCGCTGAAAGTACAGCGGTGAAATTTCAAGGAAATCGAACCTTTTTAGTTGGCGATTCTGCACATATTATGCCGCCAACAGGAGGATTTGGTTCAAATACAGGAATACAAGATGCGCACAATCTAGCTTGGAAATTAGCGGCTGTTATAAAAGGGAAGGCAAAACCAAAATTGTTAGAAACATATCATGAGGAGAGACACTCTGTTGCAAAATTAACGACAGCTTATGCAAGTAGTTTACTGTTTCGTGCTGCGAATAGAGAGGAAGGCAGTTTGAATAATATGGATGGTTTAGCTGTTACAGTTGGATATCAGTATTGTTCAGAGGCGATTATAGATGATTCAGTCACTCCGCATAGAATGGATAGCATAGAGTTGAACGGAAGACCTGGAACGCGAGCGCCACATTTATGGGGAACGTATGAGGGGAAGAAAGTTTCTACATTAGACTTATTCGGTAACAGTTTTGTATTACTTACAGGAGTAGAAAATAGTTCTTGGGCTGAGGCAGCACATGCTGTTTCAGCTAAATTAGGAATACATCTAAAAGGGTATCGTGTTGGCTTAAGTGGAGACTTTATTGTTCCAGAAGATATTTTTAGCAAATTATATGGTATAGAGAATGGAGGTGCTGTATTAATTAGACCAGATGGCTTTATCGGATGGCGTTCGGAAAAAACGGTAGTAAATCCAGATATAGTATTGGAAGAGGTAATGAGAAATTTATTATGTGATTTTTAAGTAACTACAGAAATATTGTTTTATGTACTTCACTGTACTGAAAAAAATATTCACAAATTTCAATAGGTTTGATATGATTAAATTCGACAAGTTAATAGAGGCCGGAGATATTTGAGAAAAGCCATAAATTTATTTAGGGATACAGGAGTGTATTCTAAATAATTTATGGCTTTTTTTATTGAATGAACCGTACAAAATAGGGAGTTACATGTGAAAAGGAGGGCTATAGAAATTAAATAGGATAATACTAGTTTTCTATATTAATAATATAGAAAACATTTGTAAGATTGGAATTTTAATATAGGTTTATAAAAATAATGAAAGTGTGTCTTCTATTTCGTGTAAATCTCATTAGCTTGTTGAAATTTGCAACGTAGGAAGGATTAGAAGGATGAGAAAGATTATTAGCGTTTTAGTTATTTTCTTTATGACGGGAAGTATCTTTGTTGGGGGAGCTGTTCATGCGAAAGCAGAAGGGAAGCATGAATGGAATACGAATAAGCTTTTAAATATTGCACATCGCGGAGCAAGTGGACATGCACCTGAGCATACTTTTGCTTCTTATGATTTAGTTAAAAAAATGAAAGCGGATTATTTAGAGTTAGATATTCAATTAACAAAGGATGGCCAATTAATTGCAATGCATGATACAGCAGTTGATCGCACTACAAATGGAACAGGCGAAGTACGAGATAAAACGTTAAGCGAAATAAAGAGTTTAGATGCTGGATCATGGTTTAATAAAGCGTATCCAGAAAAGGCTAAGCAAGAGTATGTTGGGCAAAAGGTTCCAACTCTTGAAGAAATCTTCCAAAAGTATGGAAGAAGTATGAAGTATTATATTGAAACAAAATCACCAGATGTGTATCCAGGAATGGAAGAGAAATTGTTGGCGTTGTTACAAAAATATAATTTAGTAGGCCAAAACATGTCTTCTAGCCGTGTTATGATTCAATCATTTAGTAAAGATAGTTTGAAAAAGATTCATAGTATGAATGAAAATATTCCGTTAGTTCAATTGCTTTGGTATTATCCAAATGAAAACAATGAAATTGTTGAATGGTCTGGCATTACACATGAACCGAAAAGTGTAACAAATGATGATTTTCAAGAAATTAAAAAGTATGCAGCTGGTATTGGACCAAACTTACGTAATGATAACGGAGAACTAATTATTGGTGAGTCATATATGAAAATGGCTAGGAAAAATGGACTGTTAATTCACCCTTATACAATTAATGAGAAACCCGATATGAGACTGTTAATCAAATGGGGTGCTACAGGAATGTTTACAAATTATCCGGATCGATTACATAGTGTATTAAAGGAAAAATAAGTGGAAAAGGGTATACCAGTGTTTTAGGTATACCCTTTTTAATTTAACTCCCCGATAAACGTAATCTCTTTTTCATAGCATTCATCTGCATCATAAATAATTTCTTGAAAGTGAAGCGTTTTGAAGGAATGACAAACTGAAATTTCCCATGTCTCCCAAAAATCAATTTCATTTGAAAGAAGAATCCATTTTTGAAATTCACTATCTCTATTAAAGAAATTATGAAAGTAGTCCTCATTTTTAAATATAATGATTTGCGAATCCCATAAATTATTTATAGAAATCAAAACAACAACTCGATATGTATGTGTATCCCTAGGTTTTATATTTATTAAATGATTTGCTTGATTTAATAAGGTTTGAATACATAATCGTTTTACTTTTCTAGGCGTTTTACAAGGATCGATAAAAGCTTGAGAAACTGGTAAAGGCATATTCCAGTATTCATCGTTATAGAAAGTAGAAGGGAACATTTTTGTATGTTCCTCAATTCGCTTTATCATAGTGTTTGTTTTTCGTTTCATACCACGTATTTTTTTTTCACGCATTGTGAGTCATCTCCATAAATTTTTGTAATGCAGCAGAGTGATATATATCTTTTCTAGTAATAAAAGTAGTAGGAACTTTTTGGAAGCTATTTGGTAAAGGATTGAATGATATGTCATGTTTATGACCATTTAAAATAGACTTCATCATAATTGCTATGCCCATACCTGATTTTACACATGCGAGTATCGCTTCAATTGTTCCAAACTCAAATACTCGCTTAGGTGAAATTCCTTCTTCTTGAAGCCAATCTTCTAATAAATTTCTATAATAGCACCCGTGACTAAATGCAAGTAAATTCATGTCTCCTATGTCTTTAAAGGAAGATAAAGGCTTTTTGCTAATGAGAACTAATTCTTCTTCACGAAATATATTTGTATGAAGTTCGGCATGCTGAGTAGAGCCAGCTATAAACGCTCCGTCCAGTTTTCGTTCTAGTACAAGCCTAATTAATTGTTCCGTCGTATTTGATTCTAAAATTAATTCGACTTTTGGGTATTTCTCATAATAGGCCATTAATATAGATGGAAGTCTTACAGCCGTTGTAGATTCTGTACATCCAATTTTTAAAGTGCCTCTTGGTTCGATCCCATTACTTTGAACTGCTTTAACAGATTGATCCATTAAGTGGATAATTTGTTTGGCGTATGTTAATAAAATCTCACCGTTAGAAGTTAAAGTTACACCTTTTCCGTTTCGATAAAATAAAGGCACACCTAATTCGTTTTCTAGTTGTTTCATACGCATTGTTACGCCAGACTGTACATAGTTTAAATTTTTAGCTGCATGAGATATGTTTTTTTCTTTCGCAACTTCGTAAAATACAGTTAAATCTTTTATATCCAAGTATCATCCCTCCAGAAAAGGTATCATTTTTTTTGATGGATTACATGATAAATCTTTATTTTATATGATATCAGAACTTTCATACAATGGAAGGGGATGGAGGGATTATTGTGTTAATGGAAGAAAGGGTGAATAGTACTTATAAGTGGGTTATGTTAATTTTTGCGACGGTTGCTCAAACAACAGCGACACTTATAACGTATGGTGTTGGAGCGTTTGCTTTATTTTGGAAAGAAGAATATGCACTTACGAATACGGAGATTGGATTGTTAGTAAGTGTTGTAAATATAGGACCGCTATTTTGTATGCTTTTTGTCGGGCGGCTACTTGATCAATACAATGAAAAGTTGTTAATTTCGATAAGTTCATTTTTACTAGGAAGTTCGTTTTTACTGACTAATATGGTCAATGGATTTAATGGGTTACTCTTTGTACTTTTATTAGTAGGAACGTTTTATAGTGTTTCGCAGCCAGGAGGAAGTAAGGTGATAATGAAGTGGTTCTCAAAAGAAAATCGCGGGTTAGCGATGGGGATTAGACAAGCCGGTATACCGATTGGTGGTACATTAGCGGGAGTATTGATCCCGTTTCTTACAATAAAATATAATATGGCCTATGCGTTAAATAGCATTGCATGTATTTGTATAATTGGAGGGTTTTTATTTTTTATATTTTATAAGGAACCATATATTCAAGAGAAAGTTAAACAAGAACGTAGTAAACTTTCTTTTTGGATGCAGTTAAAAGAAGTGATGTGTAAAAAAGAGTTGTATGCAATTTATATAACTGGCATTTGTATGATTTCATTGCAAATGGTGTTAGTTGCACACTTTATAAAATTTTTAGTATTGGAACAATCAATCACGCCAATTTTAGCTGGAAAAGTATTTTCCGTTATGTTCTTTTCTGGAATGGTTGGTAGGGTTATGTTAGCAGCTACTAGTGATTTGTTTTATAAGGGAAATCGGCGTATCCCCTTATTTATAACTGTTTGTATTTCTATTTTCCTCATTCTAATATTAGTAATGAGCATACATACAATAACGAATGTATTGTATGGTGTAAGTGCATTGTTAGGGTTCTTTTCAATTGGATGGTTTAGTCTTTTTATAGCTGAAGTTGCGGAATCAGCAAGTGAAGAATCGGTAGGGATGACAGTGAGTTTTGCACTTACATTAAATCAAATTGCCATTATTGCTGCGCCTGCTTTATTTGGTTATATTGTAGATAAGAAGGGATATACGTATGCGTGGTTATGTATAGTTGTATTACTAACTATTTCAGCGGTTAGCTTATATGGGAAGTATAGAAAATGAAGGAATGTTAGCAATGTAAATTTTTTATGAAGAAAGTCTAAAGAAATGTTGAATGAGCGACATTTCTTTTTTTATTTGTTGTATAATCAAAATGTAAATGAGATTCGTTTTCAATTTCGTTCATTGCCTCTTTTGAAATTACCTGTAATTTTAGCCATAATTAGCTGTTTTTCTTTATCGTTATTTGCATGATTTATTTTATTTAAAAATTTTTTAGCGTCATTTCCTTTTAATGTAATAATTTGTTTTCCGTAATATTCAATTAATAACATGTTTTTTTTTGTTATCCGATAATGAAACATCTTATCATCTAAACGATTGCGTTTATCGGTGTTTTTCATAGTACATCTCCATTCTTTTTAGTATGTAACAAATGTTACAAAAGAATTTGAAATTATAGTGTAATGCATCCGATTGTATGTTGGAAATTTTGCAAGAAAGAAATACAATAGAGAGTAGTCAAAATTGAAAATGAGAAAAAGGAATCTAGTTTTAACAGAGTGAATATTAAATAATATTATAATATACTTGATAATTAAAAGATATAAAATAGAATGGATATACGTTAAGTGAAACTAGATAAAAGAGGGTTCCTAGTATGTTAAAGAAATGGTTAATCATTTTCTTTATTTTTGCTGTTTTTTGTGGAAGTGTTGTTACACTAATACATGCAAATAAAGGAAAAAAATATGATACAAAGGCATTTTCTAATGTAAATAGTAAGCAAAAAGATGTTAAGCAGGAAATTGATGCGAATGAGAAAAAGCGTTATGAAATTGCAGCTGGAAAACTAGATCAGTACTTAAAAGATAAAGGATTTAATGGGAGTGTTCTTGTAGCAAGTAAAGATCATGTCATTTTACGAAAAGGCTACGGTTATGCGAATGTGAAAGATCAAGTATTAACAACGCCAAGAACGAAATATCGCATTGGTTCTATTACGAAAACAGTTGTTGCAATATCTATTATGCAATTAAAAGAAAAAGGGAAGTTGAACATTGAAGACAATGTAAATAAATATATCCCATCGTTTCCAGCAGATAAAAATATTACGTTACGAAACTTGTTAACACATACGTCTGGATTACCAGAACAGGGACAAGGTAGTGTTGACGCAGCATCACGGTTAAAGTTAGTAACGTGGATTGGGGCACAAACGTTACAATTTCCAGCAGGGACAGGATGGAAATATACAGATTATAATTATATGGTGCTTGCATATATTGTAGAAAAAATATCAAATAAACCACTTGCTGAATATGTGAAAGAAAATATTTTGACTCCTGTTGGAATGAATGAATCTGGAATGGGTGCAACACTCCCAGAAGATATTTTCTTAGCAGAAGGGTATACGAAAAAAGATAATAAGTTAATAGCCACACCTCGCTTAAAAATGAACTGGCTGTATGGTTGTGGTGAAATGTATACGACTGTTGAAGATATGAAAAAGTTAGATGAAGCTATTATGGATGGTAAACTACTTTCTAAACAAAGTGTATCAGATATGTTTTCTGCATCACCTGCAAGAAAATATGGATTTAGTTTCTATATTTATCCAGATTATTATCATAACCACGGTGTATTAGCTGGTTGGAACACATTTAATAATTTTAACTGGGATAAACGAACGTTTGTCATATTATTTTCTAACGTCCAAAATGGTATGAATGATGCATTTAATCAAGAATTTAGGAAAATGGCGAATGATTTAATAGAAGGAAAGGGAATATAAAAAAGAGCCTCTAGCGAGAGGCTCTTTTTTATAGAGCTGAAAACTCCTCAACAAGTTGAGTGAATTGTTTCAATGCACTTTCAATCGGTTCTGGCGTTGTTAAATCGACGCCAGCTTTTTTCAATAAGTTTAATGGGTAGTCTGAACTTCCGCCTTTAAGGAATTCAATATAATTTTTCTGAGCATTCGGATCACCGCTTAATAGTTTATCAGCGATTTGAATGGCAGATGCGAATCCAGTTGCATATTTGTATACGTAAAACGGGCGATAGAAATGAGGGATTCTAGCCCATCCGTATTTTACTTCTTCATCAAATACAAGTGAATCACCGTTATATTCTTTAAATAGTTTTTCATAAATTTCACTGAAGACTTGTGCATTTAATGGTTTACCTTGTTCCGCCATTTCATGTGTGATTTTTTCAAATTCTGCAAACATAATTTGTGTAAAGAAAGTACCTTTAAATTTCTCAATAAAATGGTTAACTAAATGGTTACGCACGTTCGTATCTTTTGCTTCTTTTAATAAATAGTGAATTAATAACACTTCATTTACTGTAGAAGCGACTTCTGCGACAAAGATAGAATAATGTGCAGAAATTCTTGGTTGGTATCCATGTGAATAGTGCGTATGCATACCGTGACCACATTCATGAGTAAGAGTGAACAGGCTGTTTAAATCATCGTGATGATTTAAAAGAATGAAAGGATGAACGCCGTATACACCAAAGTTATAAGCACCAGAACGTTTCCCTGGTGTTTCTCTTACGTCTATATATCTTTTATCTTTAAAACTTTTTAATGTCTCAATATATTCTTCTCCTAAAGGAGCTAGTGATGCAATCATAATGTCAAATGCTTCACTATATGGGATGTCTTGTTTTGCACCTTCTACTAAATCGACGCCTAAGTCGTATTGTCTTAGTTCATCTACGTTTAATTTTTCTTTTCGAATTTCATTGTATGTATGTAATGTTTGAATGTTTTTTTTCGTTGTATCAATTAGGTTTTCATATACTTCTTTCGGAACCATATCGCCAAATAATGATTTCTCTAGCGCTGATGGATAGTTTCTTAATTTCGAAACAGTAACATTATTTTTAATAGCAGCGGATAAAGTAGATGCGATGGAATTCTTTAACTGAACATATGGTTTGTAATATGCTTTATAAGCTTCTTTACGCTTTTCACGATTCGTATCTTCTATTAACTTTGCATACATTCCGCGTGTTAAGTTCACTTTTTCTCCATCGTCAGTCGTCACTTCACCAAATAATATATCTGCATTGTTTAACATACCAAATGTGTGCTGTGGAGAAGAAAGAGCTTCACCCATCTGTGATAAAATTGCTTCTTGGTCCGTATTTAATACGTGTTTTTTATAACGATATAATTCAAATAAGTCTTCTTTATAATATTGTAAGCCTTCTGTTTCTTCTATGTAAGAATGTAATGTGCTTTCGTCTATGCTAAGTAAGAAGGGGGAAAAGAAAGATTTCGCTGCACTTACTTTCACGTGTAATTGTGATACTTTATCGACAAGAGATTGCGCGTCAGTATCGCGTGTATCAAGGTCAGATTGTAATCGTGCATAAGCGAACATTAAAGATATTATGCTAGAAATTTCTTCACTCTTCGTTAAATAAGCTAATAAACTATTGCCATCGTGAATATTGCCATTAAACTCGTGTAATTCCTTCGTTAATACTTCAATTTTATGAAAATCACTTTCCCAATCTTCAATTGTATGGTAAATGTCTGTTAAATCCCATTTTTCTATATCAGCTACTTGTAATCGATCTTTAAGTTCTGTCATAATCATTTCCTTTCTAAACATGTAGTTATATTTCTATATAACTATGAAATACAACAAATTGCAAAAAATCCCTGCTGAAAATTGAAAAGCCTTGCTAAAATAACAAGGCTTACATACTTATAGTGTAATTCCAAATTTTGAATGTAAAAGGTTTGTAAATTGCATGTCTGTAACGGTTTCTTTCGTTTTTTTACCATTTTTCGCTACTGTAAGGCTATCTTTCGTTAAAGAGGCATGCCCATCTTCAGTTAGTTTTACAATAAGAGGTAGTTTATTAAAGGGTGACCCTTCATGTTCAACGATAATTTTTTGTGCTGTATTTGCTTTTTCTTCATCCACTTCTTCTATATAAAATGCATAGCCTAACGTCCAATCATCAGCAGAAGATTGATCCAAGAACTCATTGTTTTTCCGCATCTCTAAAATGTAGTTTCCCTTTTCGGTCATTTCTTTACGAATACGATAATCTCCTGTAACAGAGTGAATGACTTCACCTGAGAAAGGGACAGGGGCAAGAGGTAAGTATGATCCGAATCCTACTTCAATTAAATAAAGTTCATTATGATGTGTTAAAACGGTTGCAATATGGCCAGAATCAACAGCCCATATGGAGTTTGTAGCGTTATAAACTGTTCCTGAAACGAGATGAACATCGAATCCAGAATCTTTCAGGAAGTAATACATAGTAGGATTGAGTTCATAACAAAGACCGCCACGGTTATTTACTAAAATTTTCTCTTTCAAATTTTCTTTTGATATTTCTTTAAAATTCTTTTCGAGAATATTTAAGTTTTCAAAAGGAACAGTTTGTGCCATTGCGTACATAATGTTAGATAAATCTTCAAATGAAACTGTGTCTTTTTCTTCTATATGTAATCGTGCGAAAAATTGTTTTTGAAAGTCTGTCATCGAAATCCCTCCGTTATGCTTTTATAGGTAAATTGTAAACAATCTTGAATAGGATGTGAAATTAAAACTACGTTGAATATTTGAAATTAGATTAAAAATAATATGAGAGAGTGAGAGATTGCTACTTTACTAACGGTGGGACGAATATTATAATAATTCTGATAAACTATGCAAACGCTTTCTTGGAAGGGGATGGTGTACAGATGTTTAAAAGAATAACAATAGTCGGATTGTCAGTTGTTATGTTTTTACCTAGTATATATGACGGGAGTAAAGCATATGCAGACACAGTTAACAATGGAACGTTAATGCAGTATTTTGAGTGGTATGCTCCGAATGATGGAAATCATTGGAATCGTTTGCGTACTGATGCTGAAAATTTAGCGCAAAAAGGAATTACATCTGTTTGGATACCACCTGCATATAAAGGAACTACGCAAAATGACGTAGGATATGGAGCATATGATTTATATGATTTGGGGGAATTCAATCAAAAGGGAACAGTGCGGACGAAATATGGGACGAAAGCACAATTGAAGTCTGCAATTGACGCTTTACATAAGAAAAACATCAATGTATACGGTGATGTAGTTATGAATCATAAAGGTGGGGCTGATTATACAGAAACTGTCACAGCAGTTGAGGTAGACCCGAGCAATCGGAATATTGAAGTATCAGGTGATTATGAAATTAGTGCGTGGACGGGATTTAACTTTCCAGGGCGTGGAGATTCTTATTCTAATTTCAAATGGAAATGGTATCATTTTGATGGAACGGATTGGGATGAAGGAAGGAAATTAAACCGAATTTATAAATTTAGGGGCATAGGTAAAGCATGGGACTGGGAAGTGTCTAGCGAGAATGGGAATTATGATTATTTGATGTATGCAGATCTTGATTTTGATCATCCAGATGTTGCGAATGAAATGAAAAAATGGGGAACGTGGTATGCGAATGAATTAAATTTAGATGGTTTTCGTTTAGATGCTGTTAAACATATTGATCATGAATACTTGCGCGATTGGGTAAATCACGTTAGACAGCAAACAGGGAAAGAAATGTTTACAGTAGCTGAATATTGGCAAAATGATATCCAGACTTTAAATAATTATTTAGCGAAGGTTAATTATAATCAATCTGTGTTCGATGCACCACTTCATTATAATTTTCATTATGCTTCAACAGGAAATGGAAATTATGATATGAGAAATATTTTAAAAGGAACGGTAGTTGCGAATCATCCTACACTTGCGGTTACTCTAGTTGAAAATCATGATTCACAGCCTGGTCAGTCATTGGAATCTGTAGTGAGCCCTTGGTTCAAGCCGCTGGCATATGCATTTATTTTAACGCGTGCAGAGGGGTATCCTTCTGTTTTCTATGGTGATTACTATGGTACAAAAGGAAATAGTAACTATGAAATTCCAGCGTTAAAGGATAAAATTGATCCGATTTTGACGGCACGAAAAAACTTTGCATATGGTACGCAACGTGATTATTTTGATCATCCAGATGTGATTGGCTGGACAAGAGAAGGTGATAGTGTACATGCTAATTCTGGTTTAGCAACATTAATCTCTGATGGACCAGGAGGGGCAAAGTGGATGGATGTTGGAAAGAATAACGCAGGGGAAGTATGGTACGATATTACGGGTAATCAAACAAATACTGTAACAATTAATAAGGATGGTTGGGGACAATTCCAAGTAAGTGGAGGATCAGTTTCCATATATGTTCAGCAGTAATTTGGTGATGAAATAGGAGAGGGAAATATAAGTTTTCCTCTTCTTTTTATATTGTTATCCTTCCTAAATCTTTATGTTTATAAATGAACTAGTCGGCTTTTGAAACACCAAGAGATGCATTGGAATAAATAATGTCATCTTATTCGTACTCGAGGAACATCTCCTTACTGTGATTGCTATAGAACTAAATATTAGTATGTTTTTAATGTGATTTTAATAGATATTATATTTGCTTTACGATAAAATTATTATAATGCAAAATTACACTATTATCATAAAATGATATTTAATGGGTATTTTTATACTTGTGGTTATTAGTGTTTTCTAAAGCAAGATGATGAGTTTTTATTATTCAAGTTAGCGAAGATAGTTTGATGTAGCGCTTTTTAGAAGAAGTTCTTTATATAAATCGTAATTTAAAATCCATAGGCACATTTCTGTATAGGTGGTAGTAGCAAAAGGAGAGGCAATATGAAAAGAACAATAATGAAATATAGTATAATGTTTAGTTTATTACTATTAACATCATGTGATATATCGAATGAAGAAATTGAACAAAAAGCACAAAGTTATACAAAATCGGAGTATGGTATGGTTGTTAAATTAAACGGAGTTGAAACTCTGGATAACGGAAAGGACTTCCTTGGTCCAAAGGGGCGGATAGTTACTGTGCAGCAAGTCGATGAACCACACTTGCAATTTCAACTGTACTTCGAGGGGCAAATCTCTCCAGAAGTAAATAATGATAACTATGAAAAGAAAAAGGAAGCAAATAATTTACAAGGAAGATTTAATACATATTATGGAGAGAAAAACACTATATTTACTTTTGATCAAATGCAGACTGGGGATAATGTTTCCGATAAGAATACTGAGGAACAAATAGCGAAGAAAAATTTGCAACAGTATTATACGGCAGTTTTTAAAAGTAATACTGTTTTAGATGTAAACAATTCTGTACATATGGAAACATTAGCGGGGGTTGCAAGAAGTATTCAGGAATTTAATAAAACGATTGAAAATAGTAAAAGTAATGTAGAAGATATAACGATTCAGTTGCCAAATATTAATAAGGATGTACTACAAAATATTCCTGTAGATTATATAGTAACGGCTGAAGATGCGAAAAAGACCCTTGAGAAAAAGGTTGATTATATGAACATTTTACAGTCTGCAAGGAAATAGTTTGACACCTTTACTTCTTACAAAACATATAGTATGATGATTTCAGTAAATTAGATTTCAATGACTATAATATAAATTAATGAGAGGTGCTTTTTGTGAGTGCGGTAGGTACTAAATAGGAAAAATTTAATGAAATAAATCGGATAAGACCAGGGGATTTTTATGTACATCATACCCCTAATTTTGTCATGCATTTATTTCAAAACCTATGAAGATACCTACAATACTTTATAAAGCGTGTAATAAGGGACTGCCATCTATTTTTTTATGGCTTATTTCCTCATATGTTATTACAAATGCCTTGTAAATGTAAAAGCTGCGGTATTCCCGCAGCTTTTTTGTATATGTTTTTATTGTATAATTATGGGATTTTATATATGACTCATTGGAATCTAATGAGTAGGTATCTTCATTTATGATAAAAATCAATCATAGTGAGGAGAAACAAAATGAATACGATGACTTTTGAAAAGCTACAATATAACGAATTAAAGGATATAGTGAAATCTTATTGTGTAAGTGGATTAGGTAAGGAATTATTAAACAAATTAGAGCCGAGTACGAGTATAAAAGTAGTGAGAAATCGGTTGAATGAAACGACAGAAGCACGAGCTATATTAGATGCAGAAGGGCATGTTCCTTTCTTCGGCATTTCTAATATTGCTAGTACAATTCAAAAATTAGAAAAAGGGATGATTTTAGATCCAGAAGAATTAGTCAGTGTTTCAGACTTTTTACGCGGATGTAGAAAGATTAAAAAGTTTATGTTAGATAAAGAATTTTTTGCACCAGTATTAGCTTCTTATGCAAATTCAATGACTGAATATAAAAGTATTGAAGAGGAAATTAACTTTTCAATTAAAGGAAATAGTATTGATGCAGCTGCAAGTAAAGAGTTAAAACGAATTCGAAATAATATCGATTCTGTAGATGGGAAAATAAAAGAACGTTTAACGAAGTTTTTAAATAGTAGTGCAAATAAGAAATTCATTCAGGAATTCTTTATTAGTAAAAAGGATGACCGTTATACGATTCCAATTAAATCTTCCTATAAAAACCAAGTTGCTGGAAGTATTATTGAAGCCTCGGCAAAAGGTTCTACTGTATTTATAGAACCGCATACGGTGACGAAATTGAATGCGGAACTAGCGGGTTTGAAAGCAGAAGAAGCGGTTGAAGAATATCAAATTTTAGCGACTTTATCAGGAATGGTGTTAGAAAACATTTATAGTATAAAGATTAACATGGAGCTAATTAGTCAGTATGATATGGTATTTGCAAAAGCGAAGTTTAGTAAATCGATCAATGGAATAGAACCGAAGTTAAATGATCATGGCTACGTTCATTTAGTGAATTGTAAGCATCCGCTTTTAACAGGGCAAGTTGTACCCTTAAATTTTGAAATTGGTCAAGAGTATCGTAGTTTAATTATTACAGGGCCGAATGCGGGCGGAAAGACAATTGTATTAAAAACGATTGGATTGTTAACATTAGCTACAATGTCAGGTCTTCATATTGCAGGAGATAAAGGTACAGAAATCGCTATTTTTGAAAATGTATTTGTAGATATTGGTGATAATCAAAGTATCGAAAATGCACTAAGTACATTTTCATCTCATATGAAAAATCTTTCTGAGATTATGAGGATGTCAAATAATAATACGTTACTTTTATTTGATGAAATAGGAAGCGGTACAGAACCGAATGAAGGTGCAGCACTTGCAATATCTATTTTAGAAGAGTTGTACCTTGCGGGATGTATTACCGTTGCGAGTACGCATTACGGAGAAATTAAACGATTCTCAGAAATGCACGATGACTTTATGAATGCAGCGATGCAGTTTAATAGTGAAACGCTAGAGCCGCTTTATAAATTAGTTATCGGAAAATCAGGAGAAAGTAATGCACTTTGGATTGCGAATAAAATGAGCGTAAAAGAACATGTGCTGAAAAGAGCGAAAGAGTACATGGGAAATAAAGAGTACGCTTTAGAAAAAGTGAATGAAAGTAAAATTAGAAAACCGAAATTTGTACAAGAAAAAAGAGAATTTCATTATGAGTACAAAATCGGCGATCGTGTGAATTTATTAGATTATGATGATTTTGGTATCATCTATAAGGAAAAAGATAATTTTTATAACGTTGTTGTATATTATAACGGTGAATTCGTTGAAGTAAATGTAAAACGTATTACTTTAGAGGTAGCAGCGAAAGAATTATACCCAGAAGGATACGATTTAAATACACTATTTGTTGATTATAAAGAAAGAAAAATGCAACACGATATTGAGCGCGGATCGAAAAAAGCACTGCGTAAAATTCAAAAAGAAATAAGAAAGAATAGAGGATAAGTTAAAATGGTAACGATTAGACAAGAACAAAAAAATGATTATAGAAAAACAGAAGAAGTCGTAAAAGAAGTATTTTCACTTGAAGAATTTAGTGATAAAACAGAACATGAACTTGTAAAACGTATTAGAGAATGTGACGCGTTTGTTCCGGAGTTATCAATCGTTGCAGTAGATGAGGAAATAGTCGGTCACATTATGTTATCTAAAATTGCGATAGAACAAGATGGAACTTCTGTAGAATCGCTAGCACTTGCACCAGTGTCAGTTGCTAGGGGCCATCAGAAGAAAGGAATTGGCGGAAAACTGATCACGGCTGCTTTAGAAAAAGCGAAAGAACTTGGATACGGATCAGTTGTAGTATTAGGACATCCAGAGTACTACCCGAAATTTGGTTTTAAGAAAGCAAGTGAGTGGAATGTAAAAGCACCGTTTGAAGTGCCTGAAGAGGTATTTATGATAATGGAATTAACAGAAAATGCTCTTCGAGGTGTAGAAGGAATTGTACAATATTCGAGTGCTTTTGCTGAGTAGGAGTACCGGTTAAGAAATGTAATCATAAAAGATGCTATCTTTTTGTATGGATATACAGAAAGATAGCTTTTTTTATTAAGCGGATCTACTGACGTATATTTTGCTCAATGAATAATTGAGGTGTTAAAATTGATATAGAAACGTAAAGGGAGAGAATGAAATGAATAAGCGAGAAACAGATAGCAATGAGAATGTAGTGACGTTATATGTTACAAGACACGGTAAAACAATATTAAATACGAATCATCGCGCGCAAGGTTGGGCAGATTCTCCTTTAGTAGAAAAAGGTGTTGAAGTTGCCACAAATTTAGGAACAGGATTAAAAGATATTCATTTTATGAATGCATATAGTAGTGATAGCGGCCGCGCAATTGAAACTGCTAATTTAGTATTAAAATATAGTGAGCAATCAAAATTAAAACTTGAGCAAAGAAAAGATTTGCGAGAATTAAATTTCGGTATTTTTGAAGGTGAAAAACTTGAGAATATGTGGGATGTGGTTGGAAAAGCTGCAGGCGTTGCATCACCAGAAGAACTCTTGAAGCTTTCTATTCAAGAAGTGATTAATCTTATTAGAGTAGCAGATCCGACAAAACAGGCGGAAGATTGGGAATTGTTTTCTACTCGTATAAAAACAGAGATAGATAAAATTAGTGAAGAATCTGCTGCAAATGGTGGCGGTAACGTTTTAGTTGTCGTTCATGGGCTTTTGATTACTACCTTAATAGAAATGTTAGACAGTAGCAAAACAAAACTTGGAGTGGAAAATGCTAGCGTGACGAAGATTGTATATCAAGATGGAACATACACAGTTGAGTCTGTTGGAGATATGAGTTACGTTGCAAAAGGGAAAGAAAGTGTGGAAATATAAAAATAAGAAAAGGAAGGTAGAGAACTCTAGCTTCCTTTTTATTTTTTAATATATCATTTATTAATTCGAATCGGAATATTCCGTTAAAAATGAACTATGAAAATTATTGTAATGGTATAATTAGAGAGTAGGAACAACAAATTAGTTTGCAGTGTATTGGAGGGACATTAGCCTTACATTTCATCTCGGAATCTAAAGTAAGTATACGAGAAATAAAGTGAAACTTTAATCAGTGGGGTTTTCTTCATCCCCCACTGATTATCATCCCTCACCAATCGGACTTTAATGGGCAGCCCGCCCCCCACCTAACTTCTTTGCTTTCGCTGCATTTTGAGGTGGGGGTCTTACTGCCCATTAAAGCGGGATAAAACAAAGTAAGGAATGTGTGAATATGGGTGGTACATGGTATGTGATTTATGTTCAATTCTAAGAAGAAAAGAATATTAACAATTATATGGAGAAGTGATTATGTTGATTAAATTCGTTCATTTGTTATTTGGGAAACCGTGTGAAAAAGGTGATTCGTTCCAAACTAAGTTTCCACGTTTTATTTATTGGAGTGCAGTTGTATTTTATTTTTTTGGAATGCTATTATTTGGGATTCTTTCTTTTATTGATACTGTATTTATTGGATCGTTGATATCAGGAGGTTTGTTCTTTCCTTTAATATTTAGATTCATTTATTATATAAACTTAAAAATGAGGGGCCTAGAAAGAGAAGCGTAGAGAAAAAATATAAATAACAGGGTTATTGAAAAGAAGCGAGATTGATGTTAAGAGATAATAAAGTTGTTTAATTTACAATAAAGTCCTTTGAAAATAATAAAGTTGTTTAATTCTTATTGAATTAACGGTGCAGGATAGTTGAATAAGGATGATGATATACTTAAGGGGGAATTTACTTTATTTTATAATTTATGAGGTGGAAAATGGACTCTTTAGAATTAAACAAATCTAAATATATTGTCTCTAATATCAAAGAAATTTTGCATAAAAAGCTTATTCTTGATAAACCATTAACTAAAGATGAGGTAAAAAAATTAAAACTAGTTAATCCCCCTGTATACGAAAAAGAGAAGTATTTCATTCAAAAACGGTGGTTTTATAGTATTAATATCGGAGAATGGGAAGATGTGGAGATTATTATTCAGGGGAATAATGAAAATCCTGATATGGAGATTATCGAAATGGCAGAAAAAACATTCGATGAACTCCATCTACATATAAGCTGTGCATTAAAATATTTACAGAAATTCTTCCCTAATCAAGAAATGAAGAACTACTATCTATCCACAATATTTTTTGGAAAGATGGTTAATTTTGACGATTATATATTTTCTGGGTTTAGTTTAGCTTTTATTTATGATGGTCACTTTGAGTTTCAGTATAAAGTAAAATTTAAAAACGATGGATGGCCTATTGGTTTTGAAGGTGGGCCACTTTAATAATAATAGATAATTTTTTCTTATTGAACTAACGGGTGCTTTAGTTGAACAAGATTTAAACAACTTTATTATTAATTTTTGTCTACAAGCACATTTAAATGGTTAGAAATTAAACAACTTTAAAGAGCTTTACTACAATATGATTTGTAGCCAGGCTCTTATATTTTTAGATCAGAATTAAATAACTTTATTATCACTTTACAATTGAACATAAATAACGTTAAAAAAGGAAGCAAAGAAATACATTCTAGCTTCCTTTTTTATTGGAACGATTATGGGATCAATAAAATCTTCCCTGTGCTTTTTCGGCTCTCTAATAATTCATGAGCACGGGCACCATCTTGTAAAGAGAATGTAGTAGAACTTGCGATCTTTAATTTTTCGGTCGCAATCCATTCGAATAATTGAGAGGAGCGTTCTATTCTCTCTTCATAAGATGTAAGCACGTTCCAAAGGTCTCCGCCAGTTAAAGTTTTCGAAGTATCCATAAGCATACGTGGATCAACTGGCGCAGGATTACCGCCGGCCATTCCGTAAAATACGACAGTACCGCCAGTTTTAGTAGCATTAAAACTCTCCTCTAATGTAGAACCTACTGATTCATATACAACATTTACTCCATCACCATTTGTTATTTCAACTACTTTTGTATGCCATGCTTCCGTATATAAAAAAACGTGATCAGCACCAGCTAATGTAGCTATCTTTGCTTTTTCTTTTGATGACGTTAGGCCGATTACTTTTCCGCCTAGTAGTTTAATTATTTGAATAAGAAGTTGCCCAACACCACCAGCTGCAGCGTGTACTAAAGCTATATCACCTTGTTTTATTTCATAGCTATCTTTCGTTAAATAATGTGCGGTTAGACCTTGCAATAAGACAGAAGCGGCTGTTTCAAAAGAGATAGAATCTAAAAGCTTAATTGCTTTCTCAGACGGAACAGCAACTAGCTCTGCATTTGCAAATGGGACATCAGCAAATGCAATACGATCTCCAGGATTAATATTCGTAACGTCAGTTCCTACTTTTTCAACAATGCCAGCCCCTTCATAACCTAATATAAAAGGCGGGGTACCAGCGAGATGATAATCACCGCGGCGTCTATAAATGTCGGCGAAATTTAAACCGATTGCTTTCGTGCGGACAATAATTTCATTTGGATTTATGATTGGATCATTTAGTTCTTTATATTGTAGTACATCCGGATTTCCGAACTGTTCGAAACAAAGTGCTTTCATATGGAATACCTCCATTTTTATTGTTTGTAGATGCTCTTTATCATACAATACAAATATCAATAGACAAAGAGGATTATTTCGATGAAATCAATCGGGAATATCGATTGAAAAGAGGGACGATAAATGGAGATAAAACAATTAATTACATTTAAAGTAGCGGCGGATACTTTGAATTTTACACAAACTGCGAAGAAATTAAACTTTGCTCAATCGAGTGTGACAGCGCAAATTAAAACGTTAGAAGCTGAGTTAGGTACGCCGTTATTTGAAAGATTAGGAAAACGCCTTTTCTTAACTGAAGCAGGTAGGAAGTTTCAACTATATGCCGACAAGATGATTGCGCTCAGCAACGAAGCAAAAATGGCTGTGAAAGATGATGAAGAAATAGCAGGTACGTTAATAATCGGTGCGCAAGAGAGTCAATGTACATATAGACTTCCTTCTATATTAAAGAAGTTTAAAGCACAATTTCCTCAAATAAAACTTATATTTAAACCGGCACATTCCAATAAAGATGCGAAGGAACAATTGATGGAGGGAAAAGTCGATCTTGCATTTATTTTGGACGAATGTAAAACAGAAGATACTTTACATGTGGAGCCGCTTATGAAAGAAGAATTAAAAATAGTAGCTGCTTCAGGGCATCATTTACTCGAGAAAGCTTCCATTTCTACAAAAGATTTAGAAAGTGAGACGTTGTTGCTAACAGAGCTAGGGTGCTCGTACCGGACTTTATTTGAAGAGCTACTTCGTACAGAAGATGTGTATCCAGCAAATAAAATTGAGTTCGTTAGTGTCGAAGCAATTAAACAATGTGTTATTGCAGATTTAGGAATAGCTGTGTTACCAGCAATAGTAGTAGAAAAAGATATACGAGAAGGGATGATAAAAGAGTTACATTTAGAAAATGAAATCTCACCGATTTATACACAAATTGCTTGGCATAAAGATAAATGGATGACAGCGCCACTGCAGCAATTTATTGATGTAACGAGGGAGTTTTTTACAACAGATTAAGTGGAGAAATATTTATTTTATATAAAAGAAAAAATGGCAATTTTGTATAAAGAACCGATGCTTGCATGTAACAAGTATCGGTTCTTTTATGTTTTAAATAAAGGATGCTATAAAATGTGTATTTCTCAACTTTTTTTCTTAGACGGTTACGTAAGTTTCTTCGTATATTCCAATAATCATAAGGAAATTTACAACGTTTAGTCGTTTCCGTAAGATGCCTCTAGGAAGCATGAAAGGAGGGGCGTACATAGGGGATAGATTGTCTTTATTATACGTACTTATTTTGAGGGAGGAAATTGAAAATGTTTAAAAAGTTAATGAAAGTATGTGTATTAAGTGTAGCGAGTGTAGGGCTATTATTTAGTTTCCAAGGAAGTACATTTGCTGCTACTGATTTAAGTAGTTACTATGACGGGAAAAATCCAGCAACAACGAAAGTATACGGAGGTAGTACAACGTGTGATGCAGATGGATTTAATGCAAAGTCTACAGCTGTGTATGAAGGGAGTAAAAAAGTAGGGACAGTGTATTTACGTTACAGCAATAAATGTCATGCAGCTTGGGCTAAGTTTGTTTTAGATCAACCAGCACCAGCTGTGTCTGGAGGAGTGTATGCGTACGCTGTTGTGAATAAATACAAAAATGGTGTATTTCAAAAATCAGTCACTTCTAATCAGGGAAACGGTACAATAAAAACAGGTCAAACGAGCACGTATACAGGAATGGTATTTGATTTAACTGCTGATTTCGGATACACAGCAGATGCTGAGGCGGTTACGTTTAATAACGGTTATGGAAAAACAGGACGCTATTAAAAAGGAGTGGAATACTTTGAAACTTTTAAAAAAGCTAAGCGCATGTTTTTGTCTATCATTGCTCGTTTTAACTAGTGTGTTTAGTACGACTGGTAATGATAAAGCATATGCAGAAGATCATTCGTATGATGGAAAAAGTCCGTATTACAATAGCTGTGACCAATCAGCAGTAACGAAAGAAAAGAAATGGATTGATTCCAATTCTTATGTGGAATTAAAATTTAGCACGACGTGTAAGACAGCGTGGGCAAAAGTTACTGTAACCCGCCCAGCAGTATATAATAATGAAGCTGATGCAAGAATTGTAAGAAAAACAGATGGAAAGGCATACACTTGCGGCAGTGCTGGAGGAAATGGTGTTGTAAATAAAGGGCAAACATCATGCTATACGCCAATGGTATATGATTTAGATCCAAGAAAGGCACAGGCGCAGGGGAAACATGCCATTCCGAATAGTGATGCATATAATTATGCGGAGACTATTTGGTATTGATGAGGAAATGGAGAATGTAAGATAGAATATTTTAAGAGCATGTTTTGAGTGGTTTTCAAAGCATGCTCGAATTGTATTCATTCTAATTTTTTTAGTAATCATGGACCATTGAATTAACTAAGGTCTGTATCAGGAGGAGTATATCCAAGATGCCTAGCCATTGATACAATTTGTCCTTTATGATGAAATTCATGTGTTTCTGTATGAGTTAAAAGCCATAGTGGTGTTGTACTCCAAGGTTCTTTTTGCCACTTTACTTCATTTGCTATATTTTCGAGCCAACGGTCATTGTATTCATCTAAAAAACGTTGTACAGTCTCATCTACTAACTTAAATCTAGCACGGACTTTTTCCACATCTGCATGCTCAATTTTATAATCACTAGCGAATGAAAAATCTGCTCGTTTTTGTTTGAATGCGAATGATCCAAGCCAGTATCGATAGCAATCGGCTACATGAATATGTGTCTTTATAATGCCACCGCTCCCGAAATTCGGAACAGTGCTATGTAATTTTTCTAGTGGGATTTCTTCCAAAAATGAAAATAGAGTTTCTCTTGTAGAGCTAATAAGATTATATTGTTGTTTTAAAATATGTAACATGTAAGTACACTCCTCTTTTATTTACATAGTAAGTAATTCTATATTTACGAGGAGGGAACCTTTTTATTATTTTTAATAAGCATATTAGATGTATTTCTTATTTATTTCTGATAGATTAAACAAGGTAAAACTTTAATGAATTGAACATTCTTAGTTCATAATTAATTGTACATCAAGAAGGGGAACGATAACATGAATAGACTAGTGGGTTTAAAACAATTTGAAATAACGCGCGGGGCATTACTTAAATTTATGGAGACGCTAGATGATAAAATTGCAGATACGCAGCCAGAGGGTTTTAACAATACAATTCGTTGGCATATTGGTCACGTGTTAACAGCAGCAGAAGTTTTCATGTTTGGAAAAGAATTCAAACAATTACCAACTGAATATCCAGGTATGTTTGGATATGGATCAAGACCATCTAAATGGAAAACAGAAGGACCATCATTAGAAGTGTTAACGACTCAATTAAAAGAACAAGCAAAGCGTATTAACGAAATGCCAGCAGAAGCATTTGAAAATAAACTACCAGAGCCGTTTTTAGGATTGGAAACTGTTGGTGAGCTTTACGGTATGATGCTTTATCATGAAGCTGATCATATTGGGCAAATGAAGGCGATGGAACGTATTATTAAAGCTCTTTAGTCTTAATTGCATATAACAAGCAATACAGTTGTAATGTTAAATAATATATACAAAAAAGGTAGATAAATTATTATCTACCTTTTTTGTATAACTTCTTGAAGGATTAGAGAATTTTATAATTTTTTAGGTTGTGATTATTAATTGTAGTATTCCTAAATATGGAATATAAGTATAATGATAGAGAAGAACTAGAAATAGGGGTGAATACTATGATTACATTAGAGCAAAAGTTAGAGCAATATAAACATACATATGTACAGTTAAAGGGAGAACTAAAATGGAAAACGAGTGATTCTCGAACAGGAATGATGATTGCTGCTATGTATGCAGGTAGTGATAAATTGTTTAATCTCGAACGTTTTTTAGAAATTAGTAGTTATATTAAGAATCAAGTAGGGATGTTTTCATACTTAAAGTCTTATCATCGTTTTGTAGTGGCCGCAACATTAGATATTCACTTTACAGATTACAAGAAAGCTTTTCGGACGTTTTTAGATTTATATGAACAATTGGTCACTAGTGGCTTTAGCCGGAGTATATTTACTTATCTCGCAGCAGCTGTGCTTTTAACAGAAGAAAATGAACAGCATGGCGCGCACATTCAGCGTTCGATGCAAGTATATAAACGCATGAAAAAGGATCACCTCTTTCTTACAAGTACAAATGATTATCCGCTCGCGGTTTTATTAGCAGGACAATCAGAGAATGTAGAAACACTTATGGATCGTGTAGAACGTCTGTATCAGAAACTAGCGAAAGCTGGTTTGCGTAAAGGGAATGATCTTCAGTTTTTAAGTCATATTCTTTCACTAAAGAAGGATGTCCGTGAAGAAATGTTAGTTGCAACATGTACAAACATATGGAATTTGTTAAAACAAGAAAAGGTAAAAGTGAAACAGATGCATTATCCAGCAATCGGGCTACTAGCGTTACTTGAAGATGGAGAAAAAGAGATTTATGCTATTAAAGCGTTGATTGAAAAACTGCAGGGGGAGAAATTATTCCGTTGGCATACAGATACGAATATTCTTATTGCTATTCAACTGTTCGTAAGTCAGAAAGGTGAGGAAAGTAAAGCTACCAACACAGGTTTACAAACTATGATAGAAGTCCTCATACAAGCACAACAAGCAGCTATGATGGCAACGATTGCCGCTTCATCTGCAGCAACATCTTCTGCTAGTAGTAGCTCATAATATGTAACTACTTTAATAAGGAAGGTAAAAAAGCCCATCACTTTCTAATGAGTGATGGGCTAACTATTTTTACATAATCAGCATTATTTTTTCGACTCTTTCAAATGTTTGAGTTGTGTAACAATCATAATGCTAATAACAACGAGTAAAAACCATGAACTAATTTTGCTTAAGTGAACGAGATTCCACGCTTCCCGTTGATTTGGATATTGCCATGCTCCGAAAAATGTTGCGATGTTCTCTGCAATCCAAATGAAGAATCCGATAAGGAAAAAGGAGAGAACGAGTGGCATTGTATATGTAACGCCTTGTAATGAAAATTGTACAAATGTGCGAGAGAAAACAATGAATAGTAGTAAAGTTAATATCCATCTAAAATCGTATGTAAAGTGGTGTGTGAAAAAATTGAAGTAAATCATAGCTCCTAACGGCACGGCAAAAATAGCTTTCGGCCAATGATGCATTTTTAAATGCAACCTTCTCCACGCTTGGCATATGTAACTTGCGACACTTGCGTACATAAAGCCGCTGTAAAGTGGAACTCCAAAAATCTTTGAATACGCCTCTTCAGGATAACTCCATGAACCGAAATGAACTTTATATATTTCTAGTAAAAGGCCGATGAGGTGAAAGACAGTAATTACTTTTAATTCGTCTTTCGTCTCAAGTCCAGTCTTGTACATAATCCACTGCATAAGAAGACATGCAATGAGTATGAAATCATAGCGATATAACCCTGGAATAGAAACGATTTTTGAAAGGGCTAGTGTTAAGAAAATAACGACTGGGAATAAGCAAGATAATGCTTGCTCGTAAGTGAAGTGTAGTAGTTGTTTTATATATAACATTGGGTCACCTTCGGTATTTTTATTTGAAAACTCGAAATAATGATTAAGTATACTACACTTTTAAAAATAAGCTAGTAGTCTATTTTGTGTGTATTTGTAATTTTTGGAAGGGAATTGTAATAAGTATTTTAATATTTAGCGAAGTGAAAAAATAGTTTGCTATTTAAAAAAAGTGGCGATATAATATCTAAATGAAAATGATAATTATTATCAATAATAATTACAAATAAAAAATAATTATAAAAAACAACTGAATATAAAGGATGAAATGAAACATGTTACATAAGTCTACTGTACATGCTGGTAATAACCGCTGGATACATATTAAGTTCATATGTTTCATGAGCTTAACAATTTTATGTTTAATTGGATCTATATTTTTAGCCATTTCATTTGGTGCAAAAGATATTCATTTACAAACGGTGTGGGCAGCGGTTTTGGATTACAACCCGAAACTAACACAGCACCAAATTATTTATGAATTAAGGCTCCCGAGAGTAATTGGTGCAGCAGTTGTAGGGGCAGCTTTTGCGGTTGCTGGTGCTGTTATGCAAGGTGTAACACGAAATCCTTTAGCTGATGCAGGTGTACTCGGAATAAATGCAGGTGCGATGTTTGTAGTAGCACTTAGTTTTGCTTTTTTCCCACATATGCCGTATTCCTATTTAATGATTGTTTCCTTTATTGGAGCTGTCTTAAGTACAGTACTTATCTTTGTTATTGGATCAGCAACATCAGGCGGGTTAACACCAATGAGGTTAACGATTGCTGGAGCGGTTATGGCAGCGCTTTTACATTCATTAAGTTCAGGTGTTGCGATTTATTATGATTTAAGCCAAGATTTAGCGTTTTGGTATGCTGGTGGTGTTGCAGGGATTAAGTGGGAACACTTGAAATTTTTAGTCCCTATTATTCTTATAACGATTATTTTTGCGACAATGCTAGGGAGATCAATTTCACTCATATCAATGGGAGATGATGTTGCTACAAATTTAGGAGTGAAAACGAACCGAACGAGAATACTAGGGATGATTATAGTAGTTATTCTGGCAGGTGTTTCTGTTTCAGCTGTTGGTTCTATCGGATTTGTAGGACTAGTTATCCCGCACATTGCTAGAAAATTAGTTGGTGTTAATTATCGACTCATTATTCCTATGTCAGCATTATTAGGAGCTATGTTATTAGTTGTAGCTGACCTAGGAGCAAGAGCAGTAAACCCTCCTAAAGAACTTGCGATAGGAATTATGGTAGCTCTTGTTGGAGTTCCGTTCTTCCTCTATATAGCACGTAAAGTTGGGAGGGAGCTATAAGTGAAGGGTCTTATTAACACAGATAAAAAAAGAGCCATTACTGTAACTACAATATTCGGTTGTATTGGTATCGCTGTCATTTTACTTAGCTTAAATACAGGGACACTTAGTATTGCACCGCTCAAAGTAATTCAAACGCTTTTCGGTTATGGTGATTTTGAAAGTGCAACCGTGCTATACGATTATCGTATGCCAAGAATTATAATCACAATGTTAGCTGGTATTGGCCTTGGGATTTCCGGTGCGATTTTACAAGGATTATCACGTAACGCACTTGCAGACCCTGGTATTTTAGGACTGCATTCAGGTGCATCTTTCGGGCTAATTATATTTGTTACTTTCTTTCATTCTATTAATGAGAATGCATCGATTTTAATACCGTTATTTACATTTGGTGGGGGAATACTAGCTGCATTTTTAATTATTATACTTGCGAGTGATCGATCAAAAGGTTTACTTCCCATTAGACTTATTCTCGTTGGTATTGCTGTTTCAGCTGGATTTAGTGCGATTTCGTTATTTTTCTCTCTCAAGTTAAATGATGAGACATATACATTCGCTTCCAGATGGTTAGTTGGTAACGTGTGGGGAAGGGATTGGATTCATGTCCTTGCATTATTACCTTGGATTTTCATACTAACCCCGTATGCATGGCTAAAATCTAAAACGTTAAATGCATTGTCACTAGGTGATAGTGTAGCAGCAGGACTTGGTGTTTCTGTTCAAAAAGAACGGTTATTACTTTTAGCTACAGCGGTTGGATTATCTTGCGCAAGTGTATCGATGGCAGGAGGGATTGGTTTTATCGGTTTAGTTGCTCCGCATATCGCAAGGAAGTTAGTAGGTACTACATATCAACACTTTCTTCCTTTAGCTGGCATTATCGGAATGATTATTTTAGTGCTAGCAGATACGATAGGTCGTTCTATATTTGAGCCAAACTCTATTCCAGCTGGTGTAGTAGTGGCAGCTTTAGGAGCACCGTATTTTCTTTATTTACTTACAAAAACAAAATAAATACTTCAAAGAGGAGAACATATGAAAAAGAAACTTACTATTTTATTTAGCATGATGTGTATTTTAGTATTAGCAGCATGTGGTCAAACGAAAGCTAATGAAGAGGCAACGAAAAAAACGGAAAAAAGTAATGACCCAAAAATTGCTTCAATGTCTATTCATTTAACGAATGATTTACTTGCATTAGGAATTACACCAGTAGGTTCTGTTATTGGTGGAGATTTAAAAGATTTCTTACCGCACGCTAAAGAGAAGTTGAAAGATACGAAGAAGCTTGGTGTTGTAACAGATCCGAATATGGAAGCGTTACTTCAATTAAAGCCAACTGACATTTATGTTGATGAAAAATATGCTGGTAAAGATGTAGCGAAATACGAAAAAATTGCAAAAACACATTCTTTCAATTTAGATGAAGGTACGTGGAGAGATCATTTAAAACAAGTTGGTAAACTTGTAAACCGTGAGAAAGAAGCAGATAAATATATTCAAGATTACGAAGAGCAATCAAAACGAGTAAAAGGTTTAATAGATAAAGAGCTAGGTAATAACGAAAAAGTAATGGCAATTCGCGTTACTGCAAAAGAATTGCGTGTATTTAGTACGAAAAGACCGATGGGACCAATTTTATTCCAAGACTTAGGGTTACAGCCTGCAAATGGTGTAGAGAAAATTGATGGAAACCGCCCTTTCGAAGTCATTTCACAAGAAGTATTACCTGACTTTGATGCAGATGCTATTTTCGTTGTTGTAAATAGAGACGATAAGGCAAAAGCTGCATTTAAACAACTTCAAGAAACACCAATTTGGAAAGACTTAAAAGCTGTTAAAGAAAAGCACATATACATTATTAATGACCAACCATGGCTAGACTATTCTGCTTTAGGTAACAAAATGGCAATGGATGAAGCGGAGAAAATGTTTACGAAATAATATCGATTCGATGTTAGGAAGATCCTCTGAATTTTGAGGGTCTTTTTTATTGTTAGAATAAATAAAAAAATATACAATAAATTTAATTTAATGCAGAGGAGATGTGCCGATGTCAGCACTTATTGTAAGTATCCCGTTTATAAAGCAGTTTATGGAAATAGGGGATAAATAGGCTAGAATAATTATCCCCATTATTTAATAAAGGGGAGTTTGAAATGACAATGAATCTTTTTCAAAATAAAACGATTAAATTATCAGTTATGAGAGAAGCAGATGCTGAAGTAATGGCTATGTGGCAGGAAGATAGTGAGTATTTAAGAAATGTTGATACAGATGTAGCATTCCCGGAATCTTTACAGGAAATAGCGAGTGATGGGCTATTAAAGGGACGAAAATCGAATAGTGTTTCTTTCATGTTAAGGACAGTTCAAGAAAATCGCTTAATTGGTTTTGTTGCAATTCATGGCATAGAGTGGAATAACAGAACGGGTTTATTAGCTATTGGTATAGGAGATGCGAATGATAGGGGGAAGGGATATGGAAGAGAAGCGATCTATCTTATCTTAAAATATGCTTTCTATGAATTGAATTTACACCGCATCGGTCTCGATGTTATTTCGTATAATAAACCTGCCATTGCATTGTATAAAAAGATGGGTTTTCAAATGGAAGGCTGTATGAGAGAAGCGGTTCAAAGAGATGGGAAGTGTTTTGACCGTATGATTATGGGGATATTGCGGGATGAATGGATAGAGCTGCAAGGTTAGAAAGTACATTCGAAATTATATATGTAGTATGCAGGAGATATAATGGTAATTGGCGAAAATTTACAGTGTGTTGATTGAATTTATAAGGAGTCATGCAAAATGAATTTAGAAAAGGCAAAACCAGTAAATGAAGAGGTCGCCGAATTAAAAGAACTTATTAAAGAGTTACACGGAAGTGTGCACCAACTTCAAAGTGAAGTGCAGCAACTAAGGCACGAAAGACCAGTTGTTGAAGTGAGAAAAGGTGTTCAATTATCACCAACAATTGTCGGACAAATTGGTGGTATGATTTTAGGTGGTTTAGCAATTATCGGTATATTTTGGTGATGAAAAAAGGTTTGCAGCACGAATGCTGCAAACCTTTTGTATTTGACGATATAATTTCATGCAATACAACTTTTACATTAAATAACGTAAATATATATAAGCATGTGATAACAAGAGTGCAACAATAGTTAATGGTAAACCAATTTTTAAGAAGTCCATATAAGAGAAGCCATGTCCTTCACGTTTTGCAATACCAGCAACGACTACGTTTGCAGATGCACCGATTAGTGTTCCATTTCCTCCTAAGCAAGCTCCAAGAGATAACGCCCACCATAGTACTTCGATTTGCGGAGAATCGACAGATAGTCCGAGTCCTGTAGCTAAGTCTTGAATAAGAGGAATCATCGTTGCGACAAATGGGATGTTGTCGATTGTCGCAGATGCGATGCCAGATACCCATAAAATAAGTATAGCTGCGAATCCGATGTCACCATTTGTTACGTCGATTACTTCTCTTGCAAGTGAAGAGATAAGTCCGATATCAATTAACCCGCCAACGAGAACAAATAATCCGGCGAAGAAGAAAATGGTTACCCATTCAACATGGGCAAATACATCTTCAATATCATGTTCTTTCACGCCGATTAACATAAGAAGTGTAGCGCCTGTCATCGCGATAACAGCAGCGTCTACATGAATAATCGAATGAAGTACGAAGCCTAAAATAGTTAGTCCTAAAATCGAAATAGATTTTAAAAGGAGGCTTTGATCTTTAATGTAATCTTTTTCGTTTAATGCCATTAGTTTTTCGATTTGTTCAGGTGTTGTTTTTAGTTTGTTACGATACATGAAGTAAATAATGCCAAGTGTCACGATAGAAATAATAATTACGATTGGAGCTAAGTTAAGTAAAAAGGCGTTAAAGTCTAAATGCTTGTTTGCTGATCCAATCATAATATTAGGTGGATCACCGATTAATGTTGCTGTTCCGCCTATATTTGAAAACAGCACTTCTGAAATCAAATAAGGCACAGGATTTACTTTTAAAATACGTGTAATGGATAATGTAACAGGAACGATTAATAAAACAGTCGTTACATTGTCCAAAAATGCTGATCCGACAGCAGTTAATAGGGATAGTAATAATAAAATGCGAATCGGTTTTCCACCAGCTGCTTTTGCCGCTTTAATGGCCACAAATTCAAAGACGCCTGATTGACTCGTAATATGTACGAGAATCATCATCCCAATTAAAAGGGTAATCGTTTCCCATTGAATATGTGATGTGAAAGCAGTATGTAAATCTACAACTCCAAAAATAATCATAATAGCAGCACCGAATAGTGCGATTACAGCACGATTCAATTTCTCAGAAATAATAAATCCGTACGTGATTAAAAATACGGCAATTGCAAAATAATATTGCCAATTTGCTACTTCATGTGCTGACTGTTCCAATCATGTCACCTTCTTTAAATTATGTATTCAATTGTCGAAATGTATCTCGCTGTAATAATACGGGATAAAATATATTGTAGCAAATTCAAAAAAGAAAGAAAACTATTTAACAAAGTGAAGGAAAAAATGTATTTTTTACATATCATATAAAAAATATAAAAAACACAGTGCAAATTATTAGGAAAAGTGAGCGTTGTCCTCTAATATAGAGATAGCAATTTACATTATTTTTGCGTAAAATGGTTTAAAGAGGTGAATTCCGATGGAAATAGTAAAAGATAGTTCTCTTATTCAAAATGAAATTGAACGTTTTGTAAATAAAGATGTATATATTCATTTAGAAACGACAAACGGAGCGTATGCATCACACATAAATGAAAAGATGATGACAGTTGGTGCTTTCATTCGAAATGCGATTATCCGTTTTGAACGCGGGAAGATAACTGGAACAAATCCATATCGAGTTGGTCTGAAAATGGATCACGGTTGGGTATATGCTGAAGGTATTACGCACTGGGAAGTAGACGATCAAGAGCGTTTATTACTAGCTGGACATGATAATTTAGGTCGCTTAGCAGTTGCACTTGAGTTAAGCTTAACACCATTTAAGTAAGAAGGAGGGAAACTTATGGAGAGACATGTACTTGTTGTATTTCCGCATCCAGATGATGAAGCATATGCTGCGGGAGGAACAATTCGCTTATTAACAGATCAAGGAGTACCTGTAACGTATGCATGTGGTACTCTAGGACAAATGGGACGTAACATGGGTAAGAACGTATTCGCTAACCGTGAAACGATTCCACATATCCGTAAGAAAGAATTGAAAGATGCTTGTGAAGCGATGGGTATTAAAGATTTAAGAATGCTTGGCTTCCATGATAAAACGTTAGAATTTGAAGATGTTGATTTCGTTGCTGATAAAATTGAAGCAATCATTCAAGAAGTAAATCCATCTCGAATTATTACATTTTATCCAGAACACGGTGTACATCCAGATCATAATGCATTTGGCCGCGCTGTCGTTCGCGCTGTATCACGTATGCCAAAAGAAGAGCGCCCAGTTATCCATGCTGTTGCGATTACGAAAAATCGTGAGGCAGTATTAGGAGAACCGGATGTTGTAAATAACATTAGTGAAGTATTTGATCATAAATTAACTGCATTAGGTGCGCACCGTTCACAAACAGAAGCAATGCTTGAAGACACGCATGCAAAAATAAAAAACAAAGATGCAGCAACATTAAAATGGCTGCAACTTGAACAGTTTTGGACTTATAAATGGGAGTAGGCTAGAAGGATACCTTCTAGTTACTCTTACATAGAAAAGCGCCGTCACTTGTGATGGTGCTTTTTTTTATTGAAGACTATATATTTCTTAGGGGGGCTTCAAAATTTTTAAATTAACGTGCAGTATAGCCTCCATCAACAAGAAGTGTTGTACCGTTAACAAAACTAGCATCATCACTTGCTAAAAATAAGACAGCTTTAGCGACTTCTTCTGGTGTTCCAAGTCTGCCTTGTGGATGAAGTGAAGCTAAATATTCTTTTTGTTCAGGATTAACACTACCGAGTAAAGGGGTGTCAATATAACCAGGGCACACCGCATTAATACGTATTCCATATTTAGCGTAGGCAGTACATAAATTTTGAGTTAATAGTTTCACACCACCTTTTGCAGAGGAGTATGCTGTTGGGGTAGGTAATGAAACAAAACTATGAATCGAACCAGCGTTAACGATGACACCACCTGTACCTTGTTTAAGGAATTGTTCAATCGAATATTTATTAGAAAGGAATACCCCAGACAAATTAATATCAATAGTCCTTTTCCATTTTTCATAGGATAATTCGTTTGCTGGTGCATCATCAGCAACGCCGGCATTGGCATACATAATATCTAATTTACCGTATGTACTTACTGTCTCATGAATTAGCTGTTTAATATCTGCCTCTTTTGTTACATCAGTTTTAATAAATAAAGTATTATATCCATGTGCATTCAATTCATCTGATAGTTCTTTTCCACGTTCAGAAAAGTCAGCAATAACTACTTTTGCACCTTCTTCGATAAAAAGACGAACAGTAGATTCGCCAATTCCACTTGCACCACCAGTTATGATTGCTACTTTGTCTTTCAATTTCATATAAACCTCTCCATTCATCAATGAATTTAAGCCGAATTTTAAAATCTGGTTATGTCACTATTAACCTTAAATAGTAAGTAGATAGAAGAAAAAGCTCGCGTTTACTTAATTGTGAGAGTGCTATTTTTTCTTTAGTGTACTTTTTGATACAGTTATGGACGAAAATATTAATTTGGTCAATCTTATCATTAGATTGAATATTCAGTAAAGTATTCTTGAATAGAGTGAGTGCTGAAGTTAAACTACTAATCTACATAGATAGAACGAGAGAGACTACATATAGTTGCTCTTTTTATTTTATTAATTAACAAATTTTCAAATTTGCTGATGATGTAGTGGACTTAAATAATTCACTTGTTTTTAAATTGAATCAAAAATAAAAACAGTAAAAATAAAACGCTTAATAATAATTATTTATTGAAAAACAATAAATAAAATGATATTATCAAATTGAAAATTAGTAAGAGAGGTGCTTTTTATAAAATGTAAAACGAATATTATGTATTAAAAAGAAATTGATGTAAATTAGAGAAATTATATATATTAATAGAGAAATAAAAAAGGGAGTTAGAGCATGATTAATAAAACAGTAAAGAAAGTTATCTTGATTGCAGGTGGTTTGTATATTACATATTTAGTAGGTGTAGTTATTTTAGCGGAATCTATACCGTATCCTACATCTCAACAACTTAAAGAAGCCGAAAGAGTAGTTGAACGCTATGTAGGTGAAAATAATGGAGTAAAAATGATAAATACATCTAGCAGCTTCACGGCTGAGATGTTCAATCATACAATTCATATTGAAGGAAATTCAAAAGAAAATCCGGAACAATTATATCGAATGAATTTAGATCAAGTTTCTAATGAAAGTGAAAAAATAACCGAAAAATCGATAAATACAGTTTGTAAATCAAATGATGGAGGAAAGAATTTTACGTGTGCTGATACTGAATAGCTAAAAGTAGGATCCGTAGCAGCATAGTAACAGTTGATAACCATTACTCTAGTTAAATAGGAAAAAGCCTCGCAGGGGGGCGAGGCTTTAAACAGGGTATTAAAAATTATCGATTCATTAAGAATAACTTCTTTTGAATAAGCTAATTTTAGCATGATAACTTATCTATATGTGTTACGAATTTATGAACAAAAAATCAATGATAAAAATACAGAAAAGACAATAATTTATTTGGAATCTGTATCATTACATAAAGTTTGAGTGAAAAAGAAAGTATACTTTTGTATTGAGGAATAAAGATATAGTCTGCCTACGGAAATAGGCAGGCTATTTTTTTATAAAGAAAAGACAACTTGAGGTAGAGTCCGTGTTAAGAAATAAGATCGTTCAAAAGATAAAGATATTGTATTGAAACACGTCATTATTCGTGGAATAAGTTATATTTTTGATAAAAAATCTTTAAAAAGCATTATAATCCCTAGAAGAGATAAGACTTCAATTGAAAACCAAAATACACTTTTTTGAGGTTTTTTAAACTCCATTAGTATGGAGAAAAATAAAAAGATAGCAATGAGAAATATAATTAAGAGACGAAGTATATCAAACATAAATAGCACTCCTAATAGTTAATTTGTTTTACTATATAGTTATTTCCAATATTACAGAATGTAAGAAGCGACTTATCAATATTAAAGCAAAAAGTTCTCAGAAGCTATGAATTAAAAATAAAAATTTTTTTGAATCACTGAGCACAGGGGGATTATCTATTAATTAGCTTGGTGATTGAAAGAGTAATTTTTTAATCTCTTAAATGTCCGATTGGTTTAACTAAATAATCAGCGGGGAATGGACAAACCACCTACTGATTAGAATTTCACTTTATTTGTTTTCTTTTTTATCTAAATCCTTAGAATTGATATTTAGTAGTGATTTATAAGAAACATATATTTTGAATTATTTAATAGAATAATATATATTTATATTGATTTAGTGATTTTAGTTTGTTAAAAATGGGGAAATCGATATGAAAGTTAAATTTGCCGTAATAAAAGATGAGAATTTTGATTGTAGTATATTGGAAACAAAATTATTGAAAACTTTTAAAGAAGTAGATTGTGAAGCAGATATTGTAAAGGTTGAGGATGAAATTTTTGAAAACAATGATATACAAACGCATTTATCAGAAATAACCATTCATGTTACTGGAAAAAATATTGGATATAGATCCGTTTCAGCCAGTATATTTATTGTTCTAGAGAGTTTATCAATACAGCTATTTCGTATTCATATTAGTATACTTTAAGCAGTTCAAAAAGTGGATTCTTCAGAAAATCATACTGATTATATTGAGTTGTAAATATGAAAACAATAGAAATTATCGTAGGTGCTCCCGAATGGTGGATTGCACCTTGTTTGTTGTTAAATAAACAAGGGATTCCTTTTCTAATTTTAATATATCTTAACGCTAATTTATAAATAGAAAAATGGAAACATGTGAGTAATTCAATTAGATTGTACAAATAATTTGGTACGCAGATATACGCAATGTATTCACAGGTAAGAGGGTTGTCTCATAATATATATAGATTTTTCTATTAAGATGAATAGAGGGTGTGGATATATGGAAGATGTTTACGCTAAAATTGACAGTTTAAAAGCGGAGCAAAAAGAAATTATGAGAGACATTCGTAATTTAGAAACGCGTACCACTATTAATGAAAAAGACATAGCAACAATCAATAAGCAATTAGAAAAAATAAGTACAAACACTACTTGGATTTTGCGAATTATTATTAGTGCGATAATAATGTCAGTTTTAGGATTGATATTAAAAGGGATGATTTAAAAGAAAGAGGGGAGCTCCCTCTTTCTTTTATGTAAATGAGAAACTATAAATTTTCCGTTTCCTTTTCGTCTGCATACTTATCCTCTAAGGAAATTAATAGAGGGATTGATATAGTTACAAGAATGATTAAAGTGGTGATAAAAGATTTAGAAAGAGAAAAAGAACCTTCAATTAAAGGTGATAAAAACTTGAATGAAAGTATACTTGTTATGAAGGAAATTACTAAAAAGCTCAAAAGAGATATATTTTTATTCTTTATAGATGTCTCTATAAAGTCTTTAACACAGGTTATTACGACAAATATAGTTAATATGATAAGAGAAACAAAATAATGTGTTAAATTCGTCATACTAATAGTAGGATCGTCTATTATGTAAGCAAGTAACTTAGATACTAATATTCCTCCAAACAATAAAATAATAAAAGCAAGTAATCCTTCCAATATATAAGTGCTGAAATTGTCTTTCTTGTTAAAGAGTTTATAGTTTAGAGTAAATTGGGTTATTTGAATTAGGAATAGGGTAATAATCCATACATAATATACAAATGGTAATTCTCCTGAGAATAGAGAAATTAGAAAGTTTACTACTGTCCTTAAAATTTCAATCATTACGAAAGTCCTCCTGTTTGTAAGCTTGTGACATTAAAATATGCTAGTCTATCGTTTAATAATTAAGTTTATGAATTCAAACTATTTCTAATTATTCCATAAAAAGGTGAATGCATCAAGTTATCTTTTTAACAATCCTCCAAGGTTGAGCACTAGTAAAAGAAACGCAATATGTAATATAATTGAAAAAGTATATTTAAAAATCGATGTTAATATTACCCTCCTATAAGTATTAACATACGTAATTGAGGTGTTTTCTTTGTTGTTTTATGACCGGATTTCTATAATGGCCCCTCCTGTTCCGTAGCTAAGGAAAGTCTTTTTATTTCTGAGATTTTCAAAGTTATAGGAGGGTATGAAAAATGAAAATAGTCTCAGTACCATCACTTTTGTTAATGATTGTTCTTGTCGCATTTCCGCAAATTAGTGAAACGATTTACACACCGTCTTTACCGGACATTTCAAAGGCGTTACATGTAAGTAATAATGAGGTGCAGTTAACGCTTAGTGTGTATTTTGCTGGATTTGCTTTAGGTGTATTTTTTATTGGATGGCTATCAGATATAATTGGCCGTCGCCGGGCAATGTTATTTGGAATTGTCGTATATGGCGCTGGGAGTTTCTTGTGCTTTATTGCAAATTCCATTGAAGTTTTATTGGTAAGTCGTTTTATTCAAGCGTTTGGAGCAAGTGCAGGATCAGTTGTGACGCAAACGATTCTTCGTGAAAGTGTAGAAGGGCATAAGAGGCATGTTATGTTTGCTCAAATTTCAGCAGTCATTGCTTTTACACCAGCGATAGGACCGTTAATTGGTGGCTTTCTTGATCAAATGTTTGGATTTAAAATAGTATTTTTAAGTTTAGTAGTTATGAG
The DNA here is from genome assembly GCF_001563515.1 of Bacillus sp. JH7. Taxonomy (NCBI): domain Bacteria; kingdom Bacillati; phylum Bacillota; class Bacilli; order Caryophanales; family Bacillaceae; genus Bacillus; species Bacillus sp. JH7. Next base: position 1,367,497 of record NZ_LPUS01000001.1, read on the forward strand.
TATCGGTATTTTTCTGTATACGTTTGTTTCTCTTCCTGAAACAAAAACGGGCTCAGTAACGAATAAAATAAATGTATTTTCAGTCTTGAAGAGGTTAATTACAAATCCGAAAGTGGTAACATATGGGCTGTTAATTGGAGGAGCAAATGGTGTTTTATTTAGCTATTATGCAGAAGCGCCGTTTATCTTTATTGAATACTTTCAGTTATCGCCTAGTATGTATGGCTTTCTAGGAATTGTTGTAGCGTCTGCTTCTATTGTTGGAGCGAAAATTTCAAAACGTTTACTTGCTACTTATAAACCAGAGAAAATTATATATATCGGTTGTCTCGTAATGACAGGAGGAGCTATCCTTTTATCTGTTATTACGTTTGTGGGATCAAATCCGTATGTAATATATATGGTTGTATTTTTAATAGCGATGTTTATATTGCTATTAGGAATTGGAGTAGCGTTACCTAATTGTTTAAGTTTAGCGTTAGTAGATTTTCAAGATGTCATTGGTACAGCTGGAGCGTTGTTTAGCTTAGGATACTATGTAATTGTAACGATGACAATTTGGGGAATGAGTCAATTGCATACGGGCTCGTTACTGGTGATGCCACTTTATTTTCTGGTTATAGTAGTTATAATGGCAGTGTTTACTAGGGTATTTATCTTTGGTAAGCAAACTTCGAAATCGATTTAAATATGAAATCGTAAAAGAGTCTCATTTTTTAATGAGACTCTTTTATATTTTATCCCGTTGTTTTGAGGCAGAAAGGTTTCTGCCTCAAAATTTGGCTGGAGTAAAGAAGTTAGTAGTTTATTAATATATTAAATTCCTTATTGGTATATGAATCGAATGTGTGGGAAATTACGTTATCAACTATAAAGGTTGAAGTATTTGAGATATGAAACCGAGGAAGATAGCATCTCCTCGTTTATTTATATTGTAATAATATACATGTCGGAATCATATTGAATAGATGTATTTTATTGTTAATTTAGTTAAAAATTAATCAGACTTATGTATAATAATTTATTGAAAAAATAATTGAATTTTTCAGATTAATGAATTAATATAAGGTAAGTAATTTTAAGATTTATAGAATATTGGAAGATGAAAGGTTCTGAGAATTTTATTAGGAGCACAAAACGATTTTAGGATAGCTTTAAAGCTAGTGTAAAATGACGTTTGCTTCATCATTTTCAGGGTCGAAAGGAATTAGGGGAAAGCATCTTGTGTTAAAATGCGGCTATGAATCATCTAAGAGGGGGAAGTGAAGTGGCAAACAAAGAATTGAAAAGAGGTTTAGAAGCACGTCATATTCAAATGATTGCTTTAGGCGGAACGATTGGTGTTGGTTTGTTTATGGGATCAGCCAGCACAATTAAATGGACAGGTCCGTCAGTAATGCTTGCTTATGCAATTGCAGGTATTTTCATCTTCTTCATCATGCGTGCCATGGGAGAAATGTTGTATATGGAGCCAAGTACAGGCTCATTTGCGACATTCGGTCATAAGTATATTCATCCACTAGCTGGTTATATGACAGCGTGGAGTAACTGGTTCCAGTGGGTTATCGTTGGGATGTCAGAAATTATCGCGGTTGGAGCGTATATGCAATATTGGTTCCCGGATTTACCAGCTTGGATACCAGGTATAATTGCAATGGTTATTCTTGGTGCAGCTAACTTAATTTCTGTGAAGTCATTTGGTGAATTTGAATTTTGGTTTGCGATGATTAAAATCGTTACGATTCTATTAATGATTATTGCAGGATTTGGCCTTATTTTCTTCGGAATTGGTAACGGCGGAGAAGCAATTGGCATATCTAATCTTTGGTCAAATGGCGGTTTCTTTACAGGTGGTTTTTCAGGATTCTTCTTTGCATTATCACTTGTAGTTGGAGCGTATCAAGGTGTGGAATTAATCGGTATTACTGCTGGTGAAGCGAAGGATCCAAAGAAGACACTTACAAGAGCGATTCAAAGTACAATTTGGCGTATTTTAATTTTCTACATCGGTGCTATTTTCGTTATTGTAACTGTGTATCCGTGGGATCAATTAAGTACAATTGGTAGTCCGTTCGTAGCAACTTTTGCGAAAGTTGGTATTACGGCAGCAGCTGGATTAATTAACTTCGTTGTTATTACAGCAGCAATGTCTGGTTGTAATAGTGGTATTTATAGTGCTGGTCGTATGCTTTATACGTTAGGTGTAAATGGACAAGCACCGAAATATTTCACGAAACTTTCTGGAAATGGTGTGCCTTTATTTGGTACAGTTGGCGTAATTATTGGTTTAGCGGTTGGTGTTGTTTTAAGTTACATCGCACCGAAAAACTTATTCGTATATGTATATAGTGCGAGTGTACTTCCTGGTATGGTACCATGGTTCGTCATTTTAATTAGTCAAATTAATTTTAGAAAAGAAAAGGGAGCAGAGATGAAAGATCATCCGTTCAAAATGCCATTTGCTCCTGTTACAAACTATTTAACGATTGCCTTTTTAATTATGGTATTAATCGGAATGTGGTTTAACGATGATACTCGTATTTCATTAGTTGTAGGTATTATTTTCTTAGCTATCGTTACAATTAGTTTCTATGCTTTTGGAATAGGAAAGCGAGCTCCGTTAGACGTTCAAAATAATAAAGAGATTTCAAGTAAATAAAGAAGAGGCTGTTCATCTGGAACAGCCTTTTCTTATTGTTGTTATTTATTGATAAATCGATATAACTTGTCGAATCGTTGATATAATTTGATTTGTGATAGATATATTTGAAAAATCGTTGATATATTGTACGTTATGATAGATATATTCGAAAAATCGTTAATATAATTTTACATACTATCTGTCGCTATCATGATTAAAATTTCTCTAATACGATTTTCCCAATGGTGTGCCCGCTTTCAAGTAGTGTATGTGCTTTCTTTAAGTTTTCAGCGTTAATCGGTGTTAATGTTTCATTTAAAGTAAGAATCCTTTACTTCTATATTATAGATGGTGAAATATTGCTATGTAAAAAAATACCCTTTTTTTATGCAAGCTGTACTGATAGTCTAGAAGGAGTTTATTTCTAAAAAGAAGAATTTTTTACTGTATTACTTTATCCAAAACTAAATGTAAAGGTGGATACATAATGACAGTAAAGAAACTTTATTTCATCCCAGCAGGTCGTTGCATGTTGGATCATTCGTCTGTTAACAGTGCGTTAACACCGGGGAAACTATTAAACTTGCCGGTGTGGTGTTATCTTTTGGAGACGGAAGAAGGTCCTATTTTAGTAGACACAGGTATGCCAGAAAGTGCAGTTAATAATGAAGGGCTTTTTAACGGTACATTTGTTGAAGGACAGATTTTACCGAAAATGACTGAAGAAGATAGAATCGTGACTATATTAAAGCGTGTAGGGTATGAGCCAGACGACCTTTTATATATTATTAGCTCTCACTTACATTTTGATCATGCAGGAGGAAACGGTGCTTTTACAAATACACCGATTATTGTGCAGCGAACCGAATATGAGGCAGCACTTCATAGAGAAGAATATATGAAAGAATGTATATTACCGCATTTGAACTACAAAATTATTGAAGGGGATTATGAAGTGGTACCAGGTGTTCAAGTATTGTATACGCCAGGTCATTCTCCAGGCCATCAGTCGCTATTCATTGAGACGGAGCAATCCGGTTCAGTTTTATTAACGATTGATGCATCGTACACGAAAGAGAATTTTGAAGATGAAGTGCCGTTCGCAGGATTTAATCCAGAATTAGCTTTATCTTCAATTAAACGTTTAAAAGAAGTTGTGGCGAAAGAGAAACCAATTGTTTTCTTTGGTCATGATATAGAGCAGGAAAAGGGTTGTAGAGTGTTCCCGGAGTATATATAGTGCAAAAAGTCATGAGTTCGTGTGCTCATGACTTTTTCATTTAAATAATTTTTTTAAATAAATTATAAACTTTTTTTGAACTATCTTCGTTTAACTGATAGTACGTAAGGTTTACATCATCAGGAGTATCTTGCTGAGCAATCATCACTTCGCTGCTGTGATGATCAACTATCCATATGAAATATTTTTTATAAGTTCCATCCTCGAAAGTAATCCACATATCACAATCTATTAAATCTGATCCTTCTTCATCCAATGTTAATTTGCCTTTTTTTGCGGTATTCATACTGTTAATAAATGTTTTTAATTCATCTGTTTTTGTGAGAAAGATATCCTTTTTTGTTTTAATTGATTCTACATGTATATCTTTTATTTCCTGCTTTCCTAAAAAAACAGGGGGCTCATTTGGATCTCGCGAGCTTGAAATAATAGTAGCTTTCTTTTTCGGTTTGTTTGCAGTATAGAGATCTTGAATAGATTTTCCCGAGTTTACAAACCATACAATTCCACAAATAATTAATACGCTACCTAGCAATAAAATACTTTTTTTAATAGGATTTTCTCCTCTCTATTACTTCGTGTGAAGAGCTTTTCTATTAATATATGATAGGTAAGCGTAAAGTATTATAGTTGAACTTGGTTATGCTTCACAGTTTTTATCGGGCGATCTATGAGTAAATTGTAAGTGAGCCCAATTAATACGAAAATGCCACCGATAACTTTACCGATTGAGAGTTCATTTGTTAGGAAGAAATCAATGATAGTCCCCGCAAATAATTGTCCGATAAAGATGAGTAATGTTAAATAAAAGGCTGATATTTTAGGAGTAATATAGTTGGATAATGAAATAACGATAACGCCTACTAATCCGCCTAAGTACACAGCAATAGGAATAGATTGTAACGTCTGCATTGGAATATACAATGAATCTGAACTGAAAATTAAAAATAACATAGAGAAAAATAATCCAGTAATATAATTAAAAAACGTGCCTTCCCAATTTCCAATTTCCTTTGCTAAATTCGCGTTAATAATTCTAGCAACAACGATAGAAACACCAGCTAAAATAGCGATCGTAATATATAACATTTTCTTGCCCCCATTAATAAATTGTCATGATTATAATTCCAGAAGAGATGAAACATAATCCAATTAGTTTTTTCTTTTCAAACTTTGCAACTTTCATTCCTAATAAGCCGAAATGATCGATAATGATGGAAGCAATAGATTGACCGAGTAAACTTAATGCGATCGTAATAGAAGCACCAAGGACGGAGAAACTTATATTGTTAAAAAGAACAGTGAATACTCCAATCGCTCCAGCGCTATATAAAAAAAGTGGAATACTTTTATCGAAACGAATTTTATTTTTGTTTATGATTAAAATGAAGATAACTGCAATTAAACCGACAAGGTGAATGACCACGCTTGCTGTGTACTTGCCAATTAACTCAGATAAAATCCCATTCAGTGGAAGCATAACGGCGATGAGCACACCAATAAAGACAGAAAGAAAATTATACAATGTAATATCCCCTTTGTATTTCATATTTGTAATGACTGTATCATGCTGAAATTGTGTATTGTTATGACATATGTCATAGTGGAAGAAGAAAATTTTGATTACAATGGGGATGAGTTGTAAAGGTGGGGAACTATGAAGAAAGTATGTAATTCTATTAAATTAGCAGAGTATATGAAGAAAAATAATATTGATTCATTTTTTAGTCATGATATGAAGCCATATATGGAACTTATATTTTTTAAAAAGAATGAGTTTATTTGTAGAGAAAATGAAGAGATAGATTATTTATATTTCTTTGTTGAAGGAAAAGCGAAAGCGTTTAACACATTAAGTAACGGGAAATCCGTATTACTGTGTTTTTATGATAGTTTGCAGTTACTTGGAGATGTGGAGTTAATTCATTCCCAAAGGATTACATCAAATGTACAAGTAATGGCAGATTCATATTGTGTTGGTTTACCATTAGGAAAAGTGAGAAATAAGCTATTTCATGATGCGAAATTTTTAAGATGTATTTGCGGATCATTAGCACATAAGTTAAACCGACTTTCCAAAAACAGTACAATTAATTTATTGTATCCGCTTGAAAATAGACTTGCGAGTTACATGTTAGCAGCCGGAGAACGAGCAGTTCAGCATGAAAATAGAATTGTGTTTAGTGGGAATTTAACGGAAATAGCGGAGTTGTTAGGAACGAGCTATCGGCATTTATTACGTACTTTGAATCTCTTTTGTGATAAAAATATAATCAAGAAAAACAATGGTTGTTTTGAAGTAGTGAATGTAGAAGTTTTGAGGGAATTGGCTGCGGATGTTTATAAATAATATATTAAAGTAGGGATTAAGATGAAAATAGCTATAATTTCAGATATCCACGGAAATAGTCACGCTTTAAAATTGGTATTAAAAGATATTACACGTCGCAAGGTCGAAATGATAATAAATTTAGGAGATAGTGTGTATGGGCCGTTAGATCCTTTAGAGACAATTGAAATATTAATGAGTAGCGAGATGATACATATTAAAGGCAATTGTGATCGCATGCTTTGGGAACCTATACAAGAGCAATCTGCTACACTAACTTTTGTTCAAAATCAATTAACAAATTATCATATAGGTTGGTTAAAACAACATCCTTCACAATTTATTGTAGACGATATGTTATGTTGTCACGGTACGCCAACTTCAGATGAAGTGTATTTGTTAGAAGAGATGAATGAGAATGGTGCAATATTAAAGAATGAAAAAAATATAATGGATCAACTCCAAAATATAGAACAAAAAATAATAGTATGTGGTCATACACATATTCCTAGAGTTGTTTATTTAGCGAACGGAAAGATCATTATAAATCCAGGAAGTGTAGGACTTCCAGCATACAAAGATGAGTTACCTGTTATGCATAAAATGGAATCAGGAACTCCGCATGCAAAATATGTAGTGATAGAAAAGGTTTTGGGAGAATGGACAATTGAACAAATTTCAGTTCCTTATAATTGGGAAGAAGCTGCTGGATTGGCTGTTCAACAAGAAAGATATGACTGGGCACAGGCGCTAAAGACTGGGAAGATAGAATGAAGGGGAGTTTACTTTATGGTAAACTGCTCTTTTTTATTTTGAGTAGATATTGAATTATATAAAAATAAAATGTTATGATTATGGAAACATATGAATATATGAACAAATATTCATATGTAAAAGAAGGAGGGATTAGAATGATAGACCTAATTATTATTGGAGCGGGTCAAGCTGGATTAACAATGGGATATTACTTGAAGCAAGAAGGGTATAATTTTTTATTACTTGAGGCAGGAAAACAAGTTGGTGATTCATGGAGAAATCGATATGATTCTTTGCAGCTTTTTACCCCAAGGTCTTACAGTAGCTTGCCGGGTATGGCGTTAATAGGTGAAAAAAATGAATTTCCATATAAAGATGAAATTGCAACTTATTTAGAAGAATATGCAAGACATTTTCAATTACCGGTACAATTACAAACGGAAGTTCTAAAAATAAAGAAAGAAAAAGAAATATTTGAATTACATACTCCTACAGAAGTTTTACAAACGAAAAAAGTTATTATCGCATCAGGTGGTTTTCAGCAACCATTTATTCCCTCAGTTTCAGCAAATCTATCATCACATATTTTTCAAATACATTCATCACAATATAAATCATCACCGCAAATTCCACAGGGGAAGGTACTTGTAGTAGGTGGCGGGAATTCAGGAATGCAAATAGCAGTAGAACTTGCAAAAACGCATGAAGTTACGGTGTCTATTAGTCATCCTTTAACGTTTTTACCGTTACAACTTTTTGGAAAAAGTATTTTTAATCTGCTAGAAAAAGTGGGTTTATTGTACGCTGAAATAAATACAAAGAGGGGAAGATGGTTTCAGAAGAGAAAGGACCCTATTTTCGGTTTTGAAGGTAAGAAACTTATTCGTAATGGAGCAATCAAACTGCAAGAAAAAGTAGTAAGTGCATCAGGAAATAACATTATGTTTCAGAATGGTGATATTTATAGTGCAGAAAGCGTTATATGGTCAACTGGTTTTGTTCAAAATTATAATTGGATTGAAATTGAACAGGCAGTGACTGAGAAAGGATTTCCTAATCATATAAAGGGAATCAGTCCAGTAAAAGGATTGTATTATATCGGTTTACCATGGCAATCTCAAAGGGGGTCCGCACTTATTTGTGGTGTAGGAAAGGATGCAGCGTATGTACTTTCTGAAATCAAAAAAATAGATCAGTAGCGATAACTACTGATCATCCATATGTACATGAATTAGGAGAGGTCAAACATTTATTAACTTTATTATAATAGATTTTCATGGAATTAAAAACTGAAAATTCAAATTTAATGTTGAGAAAGTTTTTTGTATCGAAATATATGAAAAAATAGGGATTTTTATTGAAATAGAAAAAGATATTTCTATTTTAGTAAATTATGATATAGTCTAAATAAACGTGTTTTTCCATAAATGTAATTATTTTCATTGTAGTTTCGTTTATATGAGGGAAGGAGAAGTAATTATGAAGTTTGATGATCAACGCTTATTAGGAGTCCGATTAGGTTCTGTACTTGTGACAGAGGAAAATCAATATTTAGTAATTAAGAAAAAAGATCATTATGCACTGTTAAATATACATAATTTAGAATGCACACATGTTGAAGTGCAGTTAGAACATTTGGAAGAAATGTTGCGGGAAGATTTCCAAGAAAGTATAACGGAGATTATCGCACCAGAACATATAAAAATTGTTGCGAAAAATGTTATATAGATAAAGAAGCTGGAAGGAACAGCTTCTTTATTTTCATTATAAGGATAACGTTTTTACAACCTCACCAATGAAGTGTTTTCTTTTTTAGTTAGTTTGAAGTGAACTTTTGAAAAAATTTGTCTCGGTACATGTACATAACCCATGAGATTGTTATTAAAGAAATGATGATTTGTTTGTTTTTAATTGGTGCATTGAAAACAAGCCAACCAACTATATCAAATAACAAATGTAGCACGATTGAAAGAACTACAAATTGAAGTAACGTATTTAAAAATCTTTTCATAAAGTGTCCTCTTAAAATAATAGGTTTTATTAACAGTTTGATATAGTGATATTATACATTAAATGTGTAATGTGGTAAAATTTACATAAGTTAGTGGAATAAAGCAAATGAAAGTTAGTAAGGGGGAACATTCATGGAATTCTGGATGGTTATACTGATAGTAGCTGTTGGTTTCATTTATATCGCTGAAAAATTAACTACAATTGAAAAGAAAAATGATGCGCGTTTAAAGAGAATTGAAGATAGATTACAATTAATTACGAAAGAAATGGGAATTATAGAAAGAGAACCTGAAATTAATAAAGAACTACGCCAGCTTGTAGAAGAAGGCAAAAAAATTACAGCAGTTAAGAGAGTAAGAGAAGCTTTTGGTTTTTCCTTACTAGAAGCGAAGCAATATGTTGATAAATTATAAAAAAGATCATCCATTTGGGTGATCTTTTTCACTGCACCATGCGTGTATTTACATAAGCGGCGATTATAAAGTGTCCAATTAGAGTGATAGGAATAACGATTGTGACATTAGGCGTAGTGAAGACACTACCGATTGTCGCAATGACACCAGCAATTAAATTATAAAGACCTACTATTTTTGATAGTTTCACTTTATCAGGCACGCGGCGTTCGTTGAATCCTGATAAGAGCCAAGTGTACTGCTTTACTCCGATGAAATAAGCTAGTGCAAATGAAATGATTGCTACTATAAATAATGTTGGTGAAGCGAAGAGAGTCATTGCAAACACCTCCGTTAATGGACTATAAATAAATTATAGTCCGAATGTTATAATTTAACAAAATATAATTTAGGTTTTAAGTGTAATAGAAAAATGGAGTATTGGTAATGAGGGGAGATTAAGTATGAATATTGTGGAGTTTCAGAGGTATGTATCAAATTTCAGTAAAGAAAAAGGATTTCAAGATACAACAATTGAAGAGCGTACGATATATACGATGGCGGAATTAGGTGAATTAGCGGAAGTCATATTAAAGCGTGATACAATACAAGATGCGAAAAGAGAAATCGGTTTAGAAATGTTTGATGTAATTTGGAATGTATGTGATTTAGCAAATAAATTAAATATTGATTTAGAGAAGGCGTTTAAAGAAAAAATGAAAATTAATAAAAAGCGTGAATGGTAAGTAGAATTTTAATTTGTAAAGATGGGTGATATGAATGAAAAAGAAGCTTTTTATAGGAGGAATCTTTACTTTAATAAGTGTAATAAGTGTTGTCGTTTACTTAGTTTTTCAAGGCATATTCATTCCGAATCAAATAAGTGCTGATAAGTATGAAATAAAAGGTGTAGATGTCGCATCGTATCAAGGGGATATAGATTGGAGAGAGTTGGAAAAGCAAAATATGAAGTTTGCGTTTATAAAGGCGACTGAAGGAAGTTCGTTTGTGGATGAGTACTTTTCGAAAAATTGGAGGAATGCGAATAAGACAGATATGCGCATCGGAGCGTATCATTTTTTTAGTTTCAATAGTAAGGGTGAAACACAAGCAGAGCAATTTATACGAACTGTTCCAAAATATAAACAAGCATTGCCACCCGTGATTGATGTTGAGTTTTACGCTAACAAAAAAGATAATCCGCCTAAGCGTGAAGATGTTACGAAAGAGTTGGCGGTCATGATTGAAATGCTAGAAAAACATTACGATAAGAAAGTAATATTGTATGCAACGCAAGAGGCGTATGATTTATATATAAAGGATGCGAATCCAAAATGTGATATATGGATTCGTAGTGTTCTTACAAAACCGAGTTTATCTGATGAGAGAAAATGGACGTTTTGGCAATACACGAACCGCGGGAGATTAAGCGGTTATAATGGAAAAGAAAAGTATATTGATTTGAATGTATTTTATGGGAATGAGGAAGAGTTTGAGAATTATGGAATGGAAGATTAAGTTTTAAAGCGTACAACATTTTGTACGCTTTTTTATCATTTGTGTAAAAAAATGTAAAAAAAACGATGGAACAAAGATTTGAGATGAATTGTCTAATATAGGTAATAACTATTTAGTTTGAAAGGAAGGATGGAGAAAATGAAAAAGAATACATTATTAAAATTAGGGGTATGTGTTAGTTTACTAGGAATAACTCAATTTGTTAGTACAATTTCTTCTGTGAAAGCAGAACAAAAGCTAGAGCAAATAGTAATCAAAAATGAGACGGGAACCATTTCAATATCTCAGTTAAACAAGAATGTATGGGTTCATACGGAGTTAGGTTATTTTAATGGAGAAGCAGTTCCTTCGAACGGTCTAGTTCTTAATACTTCTAAAGGGCTAGTACTTGTTGATTCTTCTTGGGATAACAAATTAACGAAGGAACTAATAGAAATGGTAGAAAAGAAATTTCAGAAGCGCGTAACGGATGTCATTATTACACATGCGCACGCTGATCGAATTGGCGGAATAACAGCGTTGAAAGAAAGAGGCATTAAAGCGCATAGTACAGCATTAACCGCAGAACTAGCAAAGAACAGTGGATATGAAGAGCCGCTTGGAGATTTACAAACAATTACGAGTTTAAAGTTTGGCAATACAAAAGTAGAAACGTTCTATCCAGGGAAAGGACATACAGAAGATAATATTGTTGTTTGGTTGCCACAATATCAAATTTTAGCTGGAGGCTGTTTAGTAAAATCTGCGGAAGCTAAAGATTTAGGAAATGTTGCGGATGCGTATGTAAATGAATGGTCTACATCGATTGAGAATGTGCTGAAGCGATATGGAAATATAAATTCGGTAGTACCTGGTCATGGAGAAGTAGGAGACAAGGGATTACTTTTACATACATTGGATTTATTAAAATAAGAAATTGTAGAAATACAAAAGAAAGGAGAAATAATTTTCTCCTCTCTTTCTTCTAACTATATTTAAATGCTGAATCTGTCGATTACGTCAGCATATATTACTGAGATTTTAATTCCAAGTATACAAATACTAGTACTGTCATAATTGCAATAACAACGTAAGTAGCATCAAGCATTATAAGTGTTTTTAAAGTTTCAGTCATCGTAATTCACCCCTGTTATAAAAATATAACATGATCTTTTTATTGATTAGATTAGAGATCATAAAGATAAAATGTATATGAAATTTCTTAAGTAGCTTCTATATAAATATATCATATAAATAATGTAAGTAATGTTAAGATAGTGTAAATGTATTGTAAATAAAGAGGTTTACAATGAAGGCTGTAATAAAAAAATGATAGTTCCTTAAAATAAAAAATACGCTATTTTCATATGTGATGAATTGCAATTATTTGTATAAGGGATTCAAAAAAATTTTTCGTTGTATATATTTCTCCAAATTAATTATTTAGCTATTTAAAAGTATCGAAAGATGTGTGTACACTAATGTATATTTTTTGGATGTCAATAAAAGTATTATGTCAACAATATGAACTGTCACAAATCTTTATATATTATTGTGATTGATATCACATCACTTTTTTTCAATGGGTATTATGCTTAAGGTGTAATGAATGATTGGGAGAGGGTGGGATGATATGTTTTGTTATCAATGTGAACAAACGCCAACAGGCGGATGTAAAGTAATGGGTGTTTGTGGCAAGAATGAAACGATTGCGAGTTTACAAGATACGATTGTGTTTGGGCTAAAAGGAATTGCAGCTTATCGCACACATGCTGCTCAGCTAGGATATACGGATGCATTTGTAGATGCTACAACACAAGAAGCTTTATATATGACATTAACAAATTCTAACTTTAACGAACAAGAGCATATTGATATGGCTATGAAAGTGGGGAAATCAGCTTTACGGGTGATGGAATTATTAGATGAGGCACATACGAATCATTTTGGTGTGCCAGAGCCTGTACAAATTACACAAAATCGTGTAGAAGGTAAAGCAATTGTAGTTACGGGTCATAATTTATTTGCACTAGAAGAACTATTAAAGCAAACAGAAGGAAAAGACATTAATATTTATACGCATTCTGAAATGCTACCAGCACACGGATATCCGCAGCTGAAAAAATATAAACATTTAAAAGGAAACATCGGTAAGGCATGGTATGATCAAAGACGCCTTTTTGAAAAATTTACTGGTGCCATATTAGCTACAACGAACTGTGTTATGCCAATTAAAGGCTCGTACTCTGATCGATTCTTTTCATATGACATTGCAGGTTTAGAAGGTGTACAAAAAATTGAAAATGATGATTTTACACCATTAATTCAAAAAGCACTAGAACTTCCAGAAGTACATATGGAGTCGGATGAACAGTTAGTGACAGGGTTTCATCATAATACAGTATTATCATTAGCTCCAGAAATTATTGATGCAGTAAAAGAGGGGAAAATAAAGCGTTTCTTTGTTATCGCCGGTTGTGATGCACCGGGAAAAGGCGGAGAATATTATCGTGAATTAGCAACGTCACTTCCGCCAGAAACGGTTATTGTAACAACTTCTTGCGGGAAATTCCGCTTTAATGATGTGGATTACGGTGTTGTACCTGGTACGGAAATTCCGCGTTACATTGATTTAGGACAGTGCAATAATTCAATTTCTACAGTGAAAATAGCGGCTGCTTTAGCTGATGCTTTCCAATGTGAAGTGAATGAATTGCCAGTAAGTATTGTGCTATCATGGTTTGAACAAAAAGCGGTTGCCATTTTACTCGGGCTATTTAGTCTTGGGATTCAAGATATTCGCATCGGTCCAAAGGCTCCTGAATTTATTTCACCTGGCGTGCTTGATGTATTACAAGAAACATTTGGTTTAAAACTAATTACAAATGCAGCAGAAGACATGGCTATGATGTTATCGTAACAAAAAATGATCTGTCTTATTAATAAGAAGAGCTAGCCATATTCATTAACTTTGGTATAGTATAGCGCCCCAAAATAAAAATGTAGAATTTTTGTTTTGGGGTATTTTCTTTTCTTAGTGGGATAGGTATGGGGCAAAATAAAAAAAGAAAATAGGCTGTATCGAATAGGTAATAGTTGATTTTAGAAAAATATAAAAATCGAGTTGACATCCATCGCTACTTAGTCATACAATGTACTTGTAATAAGCAATACTGAGTAGTGTTGTTTCTCAAAATATTTTCAGTAGACAATAGGTAATAGCGGATTTTAGAAAAAATTTGAAAATCAGTTGACATCTATCGCTACTTAGTCATACAATGTAGATGTAATAAGTGATACTGAATAGTATGAATTCAAAAAAACTACTCAGTAAAAAATTCGCCTTAATACTCTGTAATACTGAATATAAGTCAGACAGAATAGGGGGTAAAGGAGGACCAGGATATGGAAAATTTAACTGAAATGTTGAAAGGTTCACTGGAAGGGTGTGTACTGGAAATCATTAGTCGCCGTGAAACGTATGGCTATGAGATTACCCGCCACCTGAATGACCTTGGGTTTACCGAAGTTGTGGAAGGTACGGTGTATACTATCCTCGTACGATTAGAGAAGAAAAAGCTTGTGAATATTGAAAAGAAACCATCAGATATGGGGCCGCCTCGTAAGTTTTATTCATTAAATGAAGAAGGTCGCCAGGAGCTTGAATTGTTTTGGAAAAAATGGGATTTTGTATCGTCAAAAATTAACGTCTTGAAGTCAAAATAGGTTCATAAGATAAAACGTTCCGGCCGATATTTTGGGAATTTCTTGTTCGGTTTTATAAAAAAGGAGGAAAATAAGATGTTAGAAATGTTCAAAAAGTTAATTGGTGATAAAAAAGAGTACAAAATGATGATGGCACGAGTTGAGGCTCTGCCAGAGAACTACCAATTTGTATTTAAGAAAATTCAAAACTACATGTGGAATTTTTCAGCGGGTAACGGGATGGATATGTTACACATACAGTATGAATTAATCGATTTGTTCGAAGCGGGTGCAGCGGAAGGAAGACAAGTGCTTGACATTACTGGGGATGACGTGGCTTCCTTTGCTGACGAACTAGTGGCAAATGCTAAAACTTACGTCTCCAAGTATCGTGAAGATTTGAATGAAAGTATTATGAAGAAATTGAGAAAAAAATAAATGGAATAAGTAGTACCGACTGATTAGCTGGTTACACATATGAATTGCCATCATAGCTATTCAGTTATATTTTTAACTCGGTACTAAGTAATACAGAATATCAGTGATACTAAATAGATAGAGGTAAATAAATAGTCTTCGCAAAACATTTTTATAGGGAGGAAAAAAGTATGAGTCATGCAGCGATTTCTGTAAAAGGCTTGAAAAAATCCTTTAAAGACAAGGAAGTTTTAAAAGGGGTAGATTTTGAGGTGCAGCGTGGAGAAATTTTCGCGCTGCTAGGCTCAAATGGAGCGGGAAAGACGACAACGGTCAACATCCTTTCGACACTCATGAAGCAAGATAGCGGTGAAGTAAGTATTTGCGGATTTGATGTACAGCGTCAACCAAATCATGTTCGTCAAAGTATCAGTTTGACAGGGCAGTTCGCAGCTTTAGACGGTATGCTGACTGGGAGGGAAAACTTGATAATGATTGCTAGGCTACGTGGTGTTTCCAGTCCCGCTCAAATTGCTGACAATCTACTTGCAAGATTTAGCCTGACTGATGCGGCAAACCAAAGGGCAGATCAGTATTCAGGCGGGATGAAGCGCCGGCTTGATATCGCGATGAGTTTGATTGGGGCGCCAGCAGTTATTTTTCTTGACGAACCAACGACTGGACTTGATCCTGAAGCGCGAATTGAAGTGTGGGATACAGTCAAGGAACTTGCTGGTAGCGGTACAACTATTTTGCTTACGACTCAGTACTTGGAGGAAGCAGAACAACTGGCAGACCGTATCGCTATTTTGCATGGCGGAAAAATTATTACGACAGGTACTCTTGCTGAACTAAAAGAGATGTTCCCGCCAGCAAAAGTGGAGTATATCGAGAAGCAACCGACATTGGAAGAAATATTCCTTGCGATCATTGGCAAAAAGGAGGAGATGTAAATGAAAAGTAAAACAGGTGTATTACTAGGTCGTTTAATGCGTAACATTATGCGCAGTCCGGATACAATTATTACAGTAGCGATTACACCGATTATGATGATGCTATTATTTGTCTACGTGTTTGGCGGCGCAATAAAAACTGGAACGGAAAACTACGTTAATTATTTATTGCCGGGAATTTTGCTAATGGCTATCGCATCCGGTGTAGCTTACACTTCCGTGCGACTCTTTACGGATGTAAAGAGTGGGCTGATGGCACGTTTCATTACGATGCCTATTAAGCGCTCATCGATATTGTGGGCTCACGTTCTAACCTCTCTGGTTGCTAATGTACTTACTATCGTGGTGGTTATTCTTGTTGCACTCTTAATGGGTTTCCGTTCCAGTGCTAA
Source organism: Bacillus sp. JH7 (assembly GCF_001563515.1). Lineage (NCBI taxonomy): Bacteria > Bacillati > Bacillota > Bacilli > Caryophanales > Bacillaceae > Bacillus > Bacillus sp. JH7. The sequence goes on from NZ_LPUS01000001.1 coordinate 1,383,832, forward strand.
TATTCTAGATTGGCTCGCGGTAGCTGGGATACTTGGGATGTTTACGCTGGCGCTAACATGGCTAGCTATCATTCCAGGATTGAAAGCGAGGTCTATGGAAGGGGCGACTGCTTACTCGTACCCGCTAGTTTTTCTTCCATTTATTAGTTCGGCCTTTGTGCCTACCGAAACGATGCCAAAAATTGTTCGTGTGTTTGCAGAGAATCAGCCTGTAACTTCAATCGTGAATGCGATTCGTGCTCTTTTATATGAAGGAACTGTTGGAAACGATATTTGGATTGCGCTCGCTTGGTGCGTAGGTATAATGGTCATCTCTTACTTTTTCGCCAGTAAAGCATTTAAACGTCAGTTAGGGTAAGAAACGTGATAAACGAAACCTTCAGGAATAATATATATTTAGAAAAGCACGGGAGATTTTCCGTGCTTTTATTATTTATCATGCTCTCATTGTAGTAAATGAAATGGTATTTAAAAATAGGATAATTATCCAGTGATAAAGCTTAATATTTGAGGCTCACTGCTTATGGAATGTATAAGCACACTCGTTTTTGTAAATCTGCTAATACTTCATCGGGTATTTCTTTGATTTTAATATCCTTCCCTAGAAAAAGCAGCCAATTTATTATTTCCGTCACTTCATCGGGATTGTTAACATTGATAAAAGTTTTTAAAATGGCTGTAGATTGGTAAGGATTAGTATAAGATATTGAAATTTTTAAAGGATGGTATTTTTTGAACTGGGCAATTGCTTTTGGTCCAAGTTCAAGTACCAAGTTGATTATTTCGTCCTTCTTACTTAGTTTTTCTAAAATCTTTTTCTTATTTAGCCTTTTGTTCGTCGTGTATGGTTCGATATTAATGAGATCATCGACAGGAAACATCATCTTCTTTTCTTTTTTTAAGTCAAACCCTTCAATGATCCAATGGCTTTTTTCTTGATAAAGGTGCAATAGATAAATTGGATAAGTCTTGATTTCTTCATCTTCTTTCATAGTAATCAATAAATGGTTATCCAAAAGAAGGATTTGAATGAGTTTTTCTAACATAGGATGGGGGAGATCAGAAAGCTCAAGTAGATCGGGATTATGAGGGTTAGTCCCTTGGAAAAGCAAGAGTTGATTTAAAAGAACGAGATCATCTTGCTGGGTTTCTGAGATGAGTCCTAGTAGTTTTTCGGCTAAAGATTGACGACTCTTTAGGTAGGGAAGTTGTTGATTCCTCGTAGCCATAAAGGCAATAAAAAGAGCTTTCACTTCATTATCAGTAAAGCGAACAACGGGCAGGATAGAATTATGCATAACAAAATATCCACCCGTTCTCCCAACTTCAGCGACCAGTGGCATTCCCATAGCTTCAATTTCTCTAATGTCTCTAATAGCTGTCGACCGTGAGATGTTAAATTCTTGTATAATTTCAGAAATTGTAAAGTGAGAGCGGTTGTTGATATACCGCATAATTGTATTAATCCGTTCAACTTTTTTCATTTTGGTCTCCTAAACAGTATCATTTTTTGACATGGTTTAAAGGTATTATAAACGTATCAGATGAAAAGATAAATCGTTTGATTAATAAAAAAAGAGGCAGGTTTTGAATATGAAAAATTATACTATAGAAGAAAAAGATAGCTTTATTGTGTTAGGTATTGGAACTGAAATTAAGAGTGAATACACAAACTTTGCTGGAATAAATAAAGAAAAGGAAGACTTTTGGTCGGCTGTTAAAGAAGATGGAAGGCTGGACACTTTAAAAGCTTTAGCTACAAATGAATACATTTTTTCCGTGAGCGAAGCGGTGAATAACAAAATGATGTATTATGCGGGTGTCATGACAGAAGCACAAATAGAAGAAGAATCTAGAGTGATTCAGTTTCCGAGGGGAGAATACTTAGTAGTGAAAGGGGAAGACAAAACGGCTAAAGAGCTAAGTAATAAGCTTACTGGCATCGCCTTCGGTCAAGCTTTACCAGAAGCAAAGGATTTTGCCTATGTTGGTGGACCGAATACAACGGTTGAGATGGGACAGAGAAATGGCCTAGTATTTGGTGAAATGTGGATTCCGGTTGTTAGGAAGTAAAGTGATAAAAGGTGCGAATATGGAAAGTAGAGGCTAACGATCTTGTATTGTTGGCCTTTTTGAAATGAATATAATATTCATATACTGCTACACAGTATGTTCTGATAAAATGGAATAAAAGGGAATTGTTGTAAGGTGGTGGCAGATTGAATAAAAAAAGATTATTTGAGCTATTCATAGTAACGTTTGTTTTTCTATTCCTTCATGTAAGTACATTTACTAATGAAAAATTTAACGATAAATTGGGATCTTTTACTTTCATTGTGCTACTTCTTATGCTTTCTATTTACACTGCATTTATAGAAAAGTATTTTGATGATATACAAAAGTGGATTCGAAATATTACATGTTGCTTTGCTTTATTCGTAGTGGTTTTAGTAGCTCTATGGATAGGTTATTTTTAGTCCTTACTTAAGAGAATGAGAAATATGTGATTACACTACATTCGATCCGATACTATTACTTAGCTGCATCGGTTTATATTAATTTTTTCTCTCCTCAATCATGATAAAATGTACAATAGGAAATTTTATGTAACATAAAGAAGGAAGGTTTATGGTGAGCCTGAGTACTTTGCTAGCTTTTGCGCTTGTTTCACTTAGTATGGTTTGTTCACCTGAGCCTATTTTGATTTATCTTATTTCTCATTCCATTACGTAGGGGCGTATGGCAGGATTTATTTTTTTATTGAGCATCATGCTTGAATTTGTAATTCATATAAATGAAGCAACTTTAGTATTCACTCAAAAATCCATTGTCTATGAAACAACTAGATTTGTAAACGGCTTTAATAGAAAGATGTCTATTGTATTTTTTGCGGCAAGATTAAATAGCTTTTTTGTTACTTTACAATAAAGTATACTTAATATCAGTAATTCATATAATTAGGAGTGGTTTCTATATTTAGAGAAAATACAAAAAGGATACTTCTGTCATTAGTAACAAATCCAATACTAATAATTGTATACGGGATCTTTTGCTATGAGTTGGCCTTATACTGTAAGTACGGAAGAATGAATTATAATATTTACATTTTGTTATTATGTATAGTACTTTTTATATCCATAACTACATTTACTACAATGCGGGTGATAAAAAATAGAGAATATGAATCTAAAAAATTAACAAATTCAATAGCATGGAGATCCATTTCTATTATCATTATTGTTGCAATTACATCATTTTATGGGATGCAGATTTATAAAAGTGCAATAAATTACAATGGCAAATTGGCATGGTTTATAGAAAAGTTAAAACATGAAAGGTCAGTTAAACTTAAACATAATAATATATATAAATCTGGAGTAGAAGGTATTTTTGAAGATATAAATAAAAAATATCCTTTGCCAAAGAAATTGTATATGGCAACTGATTTTGATCTTACATTTCATTCAGATGGAACAATCACAGCGTTTGATACATTTGTTTATGGGAAAAATGTTGATGGGAAAGAAGAAACTTATTTAATCTCTTATAATAAGAAGAAATCAGAAGATATTACTATAATACGAGATGGATATGCAAAGCCTGATTATAATGATGATAAATTAGTAGAACCTTTAATTAAAACGGTTAAGGCGATCCCAGTTAAGCAAACGGTCAAAAAATGGAATGAAAGTAAGTATGGGTTGATTTATTATGGAAAAAGAAATTGGGGATCCAATACAGAGGGAATTATTAATATTACTGAGGATGGTAAGAGGCAGAGTGTTAAAGAAGCAGCTTCTGATATCATTGGATATACTGTATCTATATTTGTCCCTGGAAAAGAGAAAGAGCTAGTCCCTGCTAGATATAATTTAATAAGTGACGCAAGTTGGAGTAAATCAAAGACGCCTCCAAAAGAAGATATGCTTAAAGAGAAGGAACAACAAGATTTAAAGAATGAAAAAGAACAGTTTTTCCTATCGAAAGAAGTTGGTTATAAACTAAATATGACAGATAAAGCATTAGGGAGCGCCTTTTATTCATTAAGCAAGACTAGTGATGAAGGGAAAACATGGGAGGTTATCAATCCAGACCCATTTAATGGGGGGATTGGTAGTGTATCAGGAATCATTTTTATAAATGATAAACTTGGGTTTTTAGGAGCAATTAGGCCTTCTGGTAATGAAGGAGAGTTATATCGCACAGATGATGGGGGAGTATCTTTCAAAAAGGTAGAATATCCGCCGCATGAAGTGAAATTAGATCATACACAGTCCACAATAAGTCCTTTTGATTCTCCTAGTATGCCATATGAGAAAGATGGGGTTTTTAATATGTTAGTTGGACAAGGGGCAGATGGAGACTACAATGGCGATAGTAGTGCACTTTATCAATCAAAAGATAACGGAGAGACATGGGAATTTGTAGAAGAAGTGAAAAAGAAATAATCAGAATGTTTTTTTAAAAATAAGGTAACTACTCAGCTATACATTTCATGACGGACAGGAAGAATTTAAGAGTGAAATAATTAAAGTTCTTTCTCATGCTGGAGGTTGGTTAATATGGTCTACTATTCTTGCATCTTCCATCATGTATACTGTTACTTTATATAAGAATCATCCAGATATCAGAAAAATTATACATGCTCGTTTTGAAGAAATAAAGCAACGAATAAAATATTAATGTAACTAATAAAAAACGTTATTCTTTCTAGTAATTTTGCTTATTTAGAAAGAATAACGTTTTTGTTTTTTAATACTCAAGTAATAGTTTACCTGCAGTTCCTATCATATAATTTATTGAATTTTAATATACGTTATGTATAACAGATATTTACCTTATAAAATAAGGGGGGAATATTATGACTGAGACAAACGAATCTTTAGGAGTTAATTTGAAAAAAGATGTGAAGTTTTCTATTATAATTCCTGCGCATAATGAAGAAAAGTACATTAGAAAATGTTTAGATTCAATTGCAAAGGCATCAGAGGCATATAAAGAGCAAACGGAAGTTATAGTTGTTTTAAATCGTTGTACAGATAAAACAGAGGAAATAGCAAAATCTTATAATTGTATTACATTGAAAAATAACGATAAAAACTTATCTAAAATTCGAAATGCAGGGGCTAAAATAGCCAGTGGAGAAATAATCGTTACTATAGACGCTGATACGATAATGACAGAGTCTATGTTGTTTAATGTAGATAAATATTTAGCTTCAGGTAAATACATTGGTGGTGGGGTGAATGGGAAGTTTGAAAGAATATCTTTAGGAATATTTCTCTCCGCAATGTTAATCATAATCCCTTTACTTTTTAAGTACGGAGCTATATCTGTAGGGATTTTTTGGTGCTATAGAAAAGACTTTATGGCAATCAATGGATTTAATGAAAACATGCTTATGGCAGAAGATGCAGATTTCGCAAAACGTTTAAAAGAGTGGGGAAAGAAAAATAATAAGAAATTCGGTACTATTAAAAATGGAATGATAACTTCATGCAGAAGATTTGATACATATGGAGACTGGACTTTATTTAAAAATCCAAAAGTAATTTTAGCTTATCTAAAAGGAAATGATAGAAAATACGCAGATAAGACATATTATGATAACCAAGAAAGATAAAAGTGGAGAAAAGCGGCAGAGGATAGCTAGTACTTTTTTTAGATATGATGAGAATCCAACTTAATTTAATAGATACTATAAGAAAACCATCAATTTGATTACCCTTTTTCAAATTGATGGTTTTTATTTTTGAAATAAATATGTATTTTTTTATGAAAATATTTTTTGACCCCCATAAAACTTTGTACTCCTCCGAATATGTATAGTGGAAAAAATAAATAGAAGAAAAATGACTATGAAAGAATATAGAAGTATTAATAAAATTACTAGATTAAGTGGGCATCTAAAGTAAAAGGATGAAATTACCAATTATATAGAGGAGAGTTATTCAAGGATTGCAGATAAAATAGAAAAAGAATAAGCAAAACGAACGGTAGAAAATAAGAAAGTAGATAAAAATACAAACTTAACTGTAGTGCCGAGAGAAAAGAAAAAATCATTAAGAAAACGTTAGACTCTAAAAATATAACTAACAGCAAGAAAACAAGACCGAAGAAAAGTACCAAGAAAATCTGGTTAAATGGTCACTTGTGTAGTGGCCATTTTGCTATTTGAAGGAGGCTGGGAGATTACAAGTGTTGAGTTTAGTAATGAAGATCTTAAGAAAACCGAAAATAGAAGATATCGTATGTAACATACAAAATAATGAAGAAGATAAAGAAGCGTTTATCGTACAGTATCAACCTTTTATTAGAAAATCAATCTCATCTGTCTGCCGCCGATATATTACAGAACAGGATGATGAATATAGCATTGGATTGTTTGCGTTTAACGAAGCAATTGAAAAGTATTCCTATACAAAAGGAAAATCCTTTTTAGCGTTTGCTGATCTTCTTATAAAAAGAGATGTAATTGACTATATACGTAAGGAGTCTAAACATAACTTTGTCTTTTTAAAAGAAGATGAGCAAGAGGAAATGTTAGAAATGCAAGTGTCGCTTACGGAGTATATGAAAGAGATGGAAAATAGTAACCGTAAGGAGGAAATTCTTCATTTTCAAAGTGTGCTAGCTGAGTTTAAAATTACATTCTCAGAGCTTGCTAAAGAATCTCCTAAGCATCGTGATACGCGTGAGCAATTAATAGAAATTGTGAAAATTATTATAAAAGAAGAGGAAATGATGGAAGAGCTGTTCCGAAAGAAAAAGTTACCGCTTAAACAGATTGAACCGCGTGTTAGGGTAAGTCGTAAAACGTTGGAACGACATAGAAAATACATTATTGCAATGTGTATTATTTTTGCAAACAACTATACATATATTCTGGATTACATAAGAGGGGAAAAGCATGATGACTAAAGGAATTGTGATGGATATAAAAAAGCATAGCGTAGTTGTTTTAACACCAAATGGAGAGTTTATTACGTGTAAAAGAAAAGGGGATTCTTGCATAATCGGGGAGGAAATCTCGTTTGATGAGCAAGAACAAAAAGCATCGCATTTTTCGATTCCTTTCTTTTTAAAGCCTGCATCAATACTTGTTGCTTGTTTTCTATTTGCAGTTTTGTTTTTCTACAACCAACCAGAAGAAAAAGTATTTGCTTACGTCTCAGTTGATATAAATCCAAGTTTAGAGGTGAGCGTAACGAAGGATTTTCGTGTTATAGATTTGCAGGCTTGTAATGATGATGGAAGGCGTATTTTAAAAGAATTGAAGCAATGGGAAAATAAACAATTACAAGAAGTAATACGTACTATTATAAATCAAAGTCAAGAGGATAAGTATCTAACGAATGATAAGCAAGTTATGCTAACAGCTGTTGCAAAGGACAAGGCACTAGAACCACTTTTGGAAAAGGCAATGAAAGAATTAAAGAAAGAATATGAGCTAAAACATATTACAGTTGAATATCAAAGTAGCACAATGCAAATACGAGAGAATGCTAGAAAAGCTGGAATTGGCACAGGTGTCTATATAAAGCAAGAGAATGAGAAGAACAAATCACTTACGCCTCCTGTCACCCCGTCTAATCCGGTGGAAAACGAAGAAGAGGTGCAATCACAGCCGGAGTCATCTCCTGATGCAACACTCGATTTGTCTCCTGTAAAAGAGAAAAAATATGAAAAGCAAGAGCAGAAAGAACAAAAGAAAACAGAGGAACAGCCATCGAAGCAAATAAAAGAAAACAATGAAAGAGGATCTCAGCAAGAAAATAGAGGGAATCAACAGGAGAATAACAGTAGAGAAGCTCAACAAGGAAATAATGGGAATCAGCAAGGGAATAACGGAAGAGGATCTCAACAAGGGAATAATGGAAATGGGCAAGGGAACAACGGAAGAGGATCTCAACAAGGGAATAATGGAAATGGGCAAGGGAACAACGGAAGAGGATCTCAACAGGGAAATAACGGAAACGAGCAAGGGAACAACGGAAGAGGATCTCAACAGGGAAATAACGAAAACGAGCAAGGGAACAATGGAAGAGGGTCTCAACAAGGGAATAATGGAAATGGGCAAGGGAACAATGGAAGAAATCCTCAACAAGGAAATAATGGGAATCAGCAAGGGAACAATGGAAGAGGATCCCAGAAAGAAAATGACGGAAACGAGCAAGGGAACAATGGTAGGGGGTCTCAACAAGAAAATAGAGGCCACCAGCAAGGGAATGAAAAGAAGAATCAATAGAATATGGAAGTGAGAGATTCATTTCAAAGCTAAAAGGATTTATTCCGCTATTTGCTGGGCAGCCCGATTGGTGAGGGCTGATGATTAGTGGGGGGTGAACAAAACCCCCACTGATTAAAGTTGCACTTTAATATTCTATAGTTCTATTAAGAAGGAGTATGTGAAAAATATAATGGAGAAAAACATTCAACAAGATAAAGAAAAACCTGTTTTTTATGATCCGAAAGGAAGGAGAAACATAGCCTTTATTTGGTTTCTATGTATCTCAATAGTTAGTGTAAGTGTTGTATTTTATTTTTTCTTTCAAAGTATTTTTTCAACACCAGAAATTCCAAATATGAATACCGCTGTACAACAAGATACTAAACTTGTACCAATTAATCAAAAACTTAGTGATCAGCAGTTAAAGAAGGAAGAATTTAACCCAAATACCGAAACGAAGGATAATAAAAATTTGGTGAATCCGCCGAAGGATAGTAAACATCCTAAAGAAGTGTATGGTTTTTATGTAAACTGGGATGAAAATAGTACCGCTTCTTTAAAAGAAAATATCGATTCATTAACTACGTTAGTACCAGAGTGGTATCATTTAAAAGCAGATTTAACGATTAGAAGTGAGATAAAACCTGAGATTGTAAAACTAGCAAAAAAAAATCATGTGAAGATTATGCCGTTACTTACTAACTATACAGAAAAAGCTTCTGGCCCTGATAGTGAGCTTATCCATAAGTTACTGAATTCGCCGAATGATGTGAAGACGAAATTTATTAATAATTTAGTAAGCGAAGTTAAAAAGAGTCAGTTTTCAGGTATTAATATTGACTTTGAGTCCGTACCTAAAAGTGATAAAGAAAACTTAACAAATTTTATGAAAGAACTTACTAAGGAATTTCATGAACATGATTTGCTCGTTACACAAGATGTTCCAGCTAATGATAAGGCTTTTGATTATAGTGCGTTAGCAAAAATAATAGATCGAATGATTGTAATGATGTACGATGAGCACTATGGAGCCGGGGAACCAGGACCAATTGCTTCAAATAAATGGTTCCAACATACATTGAAAGAACTGAATATTCCGTCTAATAAACTTATAGTTGCTTTCGGTAACTATGGATATGATTGGGAAGTAAATAGTAAAGAAGCTGCAAAGTCTATGACTTTCTCAGAAGTTATGGCAATGGCTCATGATTCAAATATAAAAATTCAATGGGATAAGATGAGTGGAAATCCGTATTTTAGATATAAAACAGGAGAGAAAGAACATACTGCTTGGTTCTTAGACGGTGTTACTCTTTATAATCAAGTGAAAATCGCAATGGACAATCATGCAAAGGGGTTTGCGCTATGGAGATTAGGAGCAGAAGATCCTACAATATGGAAAGTTTTAAAAAATCCTATTGAGGTAAAAAAAAATCCTAATGTATTACATAAAATCAGTAGTTTAGATGAAGTGAATTATTCTGGACAAGGTGAAATTTTACAGATTGAGAATGAAAGAAAAAATGGATTGAGAGATTTTAAAGTAGGCAAAGATGAGTATATTACAGATGAAGTATATAGATCCTTACCATCTGCATATGAAGTGCAACGATATGGAAAACCAAATGGGAAACAAGTAGTATTAACATTTGATGATGGACCAGACCCGAAATATACGCCAGAAATATTAGATATATTAAAAGAGAATCAAATAAAAGCTGCTTTTTTTGTACTTGGTGAAAACGCGCAACTAAATACTAGTATTGTAAAAAGAATATACGATGAAGGGCATGAAATTGGCAATCATACTTTCAAGCATCCTAACATAGCAGATACGTCTTTACTACGAACGAAAGTAGAACTTAATACGACGCAACGTTTAATTCAGGAAGTAACTGGACATTCTACGGTTTTATTTAGACCACCATATGAAGCGGATGCTAACCCAGATTCATCAAATGAAATATTGCCTATTTTACGTGCACAAAATATGAACTATACAATGGTAGCGGAAAAAGTTGATCCCGAAGACTGGGCAACACCATCAACAAATGAATTAGTAAAGCGTGCTCTTAATCCCATTTATAAGGGAGAGGGAAATATTATTCTTCTCCATGATGCGGGAGGGAACCGTACACATACAGTAGAGGCGCTCCCAATCATTATTAAAGACCTAAAAAAGCATGGATATAGTTTTGTAACAATTTCAGATTTAATGAATAAAGAACGAGATGAAATTATGCCTCCTGTTTCTTCTGAGGGGAAGCAATATTTACTTTACAATAAAGCTGTCTTTTCAGGGGCAGGATACTTTAAGCATATATTAACAACTATTTTTTATATTGCTATTGGATTAGGTATTTTCCGATTCTTATTCTTAATTTATTTTGCATGGAAGCAGAAAAGAAAAACGCTATCTCGTTGCACGCATTCGTCCTATCAACCTTTTGTTAGTGTTGTCATAGCGGCATATAACGAAGAAAAGGTTATAGCTAAGACGATTCGCTCAATTTTGGATAGTCATTATAAAGAATTTGAAGTTATAGTTGTGGATGACGGATCGAAAGATGATACGTCAAAAGTAATGCAAGAAACATTTAATAAACACCCTAAAGTACGTTTAATCCAGAAAGAAAACGGTGGGAAATCATCGGCAATGAACCTAGGGTTTCAACAATCGCGAGGAGAAATCATTGTCACTTTAGATGCGGATACTATTATTGCGCAAGACGCCATTTCTCTAATGGTTAGACACTTTGAAGATCAGAATGTAGCTGCAGTTTCAGGTAATGTCAAAGTGGGGAATAGACGGAATTTGTTAACTACTTGGCAACATGTTGAGTACATTACAGGGTTTAATTTAGAACGTAGAGCTTTTGATGAGTTAAATTGTATTACAGTAGTTCCAGGAGCTATTGGGGCGTGGCGCAAAAAGAATGTAGTTGAATCTGGATATTTAAGCGAAGATACGTTAGCAGAAGATACGGATCTTACTATTACATTTTTACGTCAAGGGCATAGAATTGTATATGAAGAAAAAGCGCATGCTTTTACGGAATCACCTGAAGATGTGAAAAGTCTCATTAAACAGCGGTATCGTTGGTCATATGGTACACTTCAATGTCTTTGGAAACATCGAAAAGCGTTATGTAATCCAAAGCATAAAACATTAGGATTTATTGCACTGCCTAATATGTGGTTATTCCAATATGTGCTGCAATTCATTGCTCCTTTTGCAGATATATTAATGATTATAGGACTATTTAGTAGTAATCCGCTAAAAGTTTTAGGATTTTATCTTGTTTTCTTTTTAATGGATCTTCTCGCTTCTCTATTCGCATTTAAATTAGAGGAAGAGAACCCAAAACCACTAGCATGGTTAATTTTACAACGCTTTATTTATCGTCAATTTATGACTTATGTTGTCATTAAATCTATATTCTCATCAATTCGAGGAGTAGCGGTAGGGTGGAATAAATTAAAGAGACTGGGGAGTGTTAAACATTCCACGGAACATAAGGAGGCATCATAAAAGGGCAGACTATCTGCTCTTTTTTTCATTGGTTTTAGTTAGTTGAATGTAGAGGTGTAGTATAAAAACTGCTGCTTCTATAATGAGATTCCTATTCATCATTAATGGTGAGACATTATGTTAAGCTAATCCTTTAGTTTCGGATTAAAGTTTTTTTATATTTTTTTAAAATGACGGACACAAAAACGCATATACCTTCGAATTATATATATGGATAACATAAATATGTATATAAAAGGGGAGAAATAAGATGAAAGAAAAAAAAGAAATGTTTCAAGAAATCGCTGAGGTGTTAAAGGTATTGGCGCATCCAGTTCGTCTATCTTTAGTAAAAATAATGCTTGCAAAAGGTCCTACTAATGTAACAACAATGTATGGGGATTTACAAATGCCTCAAAGTACAATTAGTCAACATTTATCTAAACTAAAAGCTGCTAAAATGGTTACAGGTACTCGGAAAGGATTAGAAATTTATTATGAGGTAACTGACAATCGCACAAAATCAATATTAGCATGTTTAGTTTAAATGATGATTTCTATTTCAAAATAAAAAGCGCTATTCTTTTCTATGATTTTACAGAGAGAATAGCGTTTTTTATTTTTAAGGAGTATCTTTTTATATGCCTATAGAATGGAGTGAAAGGTTCATGGGTTTAAATGTACCTACTATTACCTTAGGTTCTAATGCGTCTAATAATGAAAAAATTCTCGGTTTAGGGGTGCTTCTTTATAGCTTACGTACAATTGAGATTAGAAAAAGTAGAGCGAGCGTTTAATGAGGCGGAAGTAGTGTTTATATGCGAAACTTTATAGAAATCTCATTTTTCTAATTGTATCTTTTTAGATTGATGGATGTGGGGTCACGTCCATCAATCTAAGAAAACAAGTTAGCTAAAAAATGATGAAAATAAACTTTATAGAAATAAAAAATATGAACGTAGAGGATTAAACAAAGTATATAGTGCTTTTTTAGTCATGTAATCTTTTAATCTGATGATCTTTTCCCCATTCAAACAGATTATCCATTATTTGCATTAAAGATTTTCCATATTCACTTAGTGTGTACTCAACCTTTGGTGGAACTTCTTGATATACGGTACGATAGATAATCCCATCAGCTTCAAGTTGCCGAAGTTGTTGTGTAAGAACCTTTTGTGTAATGTTTGGGATTTCTCGTTTAATTTCATTTGTTCGCATTTTTCCATCCGACAAAATACATAAAATATGAACTTTCCATTTTCCACCGATTACATCGAGTGTTGTTGCAATTGGGCAATTATCATTTTGATTCATATAACACCTCCACAGGTACTTTAAGGTTCCTATAGCACTTTAAAGTACGTACTTTTCAATTATATGTGACTCATTCATACTAATACGTAAAGGGTTGAATAATTTATAAAGGGGATGAAAAAAGATGAAAACACTTGTAATTGTAGCACATCCTGATATTGAAAAATCAAAAATTAATAAAAGATGGATTGAAGAACTTGAGAAATATTCGGATGAAATTACGGTGCATGAATTGTATAAAGTGGCACCGAATTGGGAGTTTGATATTGAAGAAGAGCAAAAGTTATTAGTAGAACATGACAGATATATATTTCAATTTCCGCTTTACTGGTACAGCTCACCACCATTATTAAAAAAATGGTTCGATGATGTATTAACATATGGATTTGCGTACGGATCTAAAGGAGATAAAGTGAAGGGGAAAGAATTTGGTGTAGCTATTTCTATAGGTGGATTAGAAAAAGACTATGAAAATAGTGGAATTACAATGGATGAGTTGACGAAACCATTCCAAGCTACATGCTTATACACAGGTATGAAATTTATACCTTCCTTTTATTTATATGGTGCAGAATATAAACTAAGTGATGAAGAGATTGATAAAAGTGCACCTGAGTATGTGCAATATGTGATGAACAAGAAGTATTCTAATATATAATGGGAAATATCCATTTACTTGTAAAGTAAATGGATATTTTATATTCTTTTTATATTCACTAAGTGTAATCTTTAGTAAATTAATAGTTAATCTGGTAAAATAAAAAACCTAACATATATAAAGGGGAGTTTTACTTGAGAACGATGCGACAATTATTACAAAAGAGAGCAATGCAATCACCAAATTTGGAAGCGCTTGTAGGGGGGAAGAAAAGATATTCGTTTCAGCAATATAATGAACGAGTAAATCAGTTTGCACATTATTTGTTATATAATGGTGTGCAAAGAGGAGATCGTATAGGAATACTATGCAAAAATAATCACCCATTTCCAAGCGTTATGATGGCAAGTTTAAAAATTGGAGCGGTATTTATTCCGCTAAATCATCAGCTGACTGTTTATGAATTAGAAACGATTGTAAAAGAAGCGAAATTAAAAGCGTTAGTTATTGATGAAGAATTTAATGAAGTGTTATTAAAGGTTGATGCTGTTAAAGAAATTCCTTATGTAATTCAAACAACAAAAGAAGGCTTTGGTTCATTTGAATTAGAGTTGCAAAAACAGCCAACGACAGAACCGAACGTAGAAGTTCATGAAGAAGACGATGCCATTTACTTGTTTACATCAGGAACGACTGGACAGGCAAAAGCATGTGTAATTGGACATAAAAACTTACATCATTATTTTGCTGAAATTGCGGGACAAAGAGAAATCCCAGCAGGTGAACGCTTTTTATCTGTGCATCCATTGTTTCATATGAGTGGCGTGCTTTCTATTTTAAATTGTATTTATCATGGCGTTACGATGATCTTCTTAGCTGATTCGAATCCTGCTCTTATTTGGGATAAGATTGAAGAAGAGAAAATTACTACGATGCTTGCTTTCCCAGCCGTTTATAGTTACATGCTGGATGAACTAAATAAAAAAGAACGTAACATTTCAACCTTTAAAGTAGCACAAAGCGGTGGTACAAAAGTGCCAGAAACACTCATTCAAAAATATATGGAAAAAGGCATATATATGGTGCAAGGCTATGGTAGTACAGAAGGTTGGGTTGTAACCTCATGGCATCCAATGATGGGAAAAGAAAAGATGTCTTCTGTAGGAAAGACCTTGAAAAATGTAGAGGTGAAAATTGTTCATCCGGAAACAGGACATGAACTAACAACAAATGAAGTTGGAGAGATTCATGTGAAAAGTCCATACATGTTTAAAGGATATTGGAATAATGAAAAGGCGACAAAGAAGGTAGTAAAAGATAACTGGTTTAACATGGGTGATGCTGGCATGATAGATGATGATGGATTCCTGCATATTATGGGAAGATATAAAGACGTTATTATACGCGGTGGTGACAACGTATATCCAGATCAAGTAGAAGATGTTATTCATGAAATACATGGTGTTTTAGAAGTTGCAGTAGTTGGAGTTCCAGATGACTTTTGGGGAGAGGTTCCAAGAGCTTACATTGTGAAGGATGGCGAAACAACATTAACAGAAGAAAGTATTCTTCAGTATTGTAAAGAGAAATTAGCAAGCTATAAAATACCAGAAGTAGTATTCATAGATGAGTTACCGAAAAACGCTTTAGGAAAAGTGTTGAAGAGGGAATTACGAGATGCAGTTCTTGTGAAATAGAAAATTATGAAACGATGGAGAACCCAGTTATGTATAAAGCATGACTGGGTTTTTATGTATCAAAAACATAATGATTTACTAGATTTTGTATTTTGTGTAAGATAATAAAGAAAATTCAATTAATATTTCGGGGGATGAAATTAAATGAAGCTATCGTTATTAGAAGTAGAGACGGATAGACTTATTATCCGTCCATTTCAAAAAGCTGATTATGAAAGTTGGTTAGATCGATTTTCTTATTGATTATAAAAATAAAGAAATGGACAAATAAGGGGAAAAGAAAATGAAGACTATAAACGTATTTCATTACGACGCATTTACGAATAAACCAAATAAGGGAAATCCAGCAGGTATTGTATTAGAAGCAGATGGATTAACGGAAGAGGAAATGCAAATTATTGCTGAAAAAGTTGGATATAACGAAACAACTTTTGTTCTTTCCTCAGAAGTAGGAGATATAAGAATGCGCTATTTTACACCTGGTTTTGAAATGGAGTTATGTGGTCATGGGACAGTAGGGACGATATATGCCTTGCGCGAAAAAGGTTTATTAGAAGAGAAAAGTAACCTTATGATTGAAACGAAGGCTGGGATTTTACCGATACAAATAGGTGTAAATGAAAATGGAGAAACCTTTATTAAAATGAGACAGGCAGCACCTCAGTTTAAAGAATTTACAGGTTCAGCAGAAGAATTAGCTCATAGTATCGGTTTAGAAGTAAATGATTTAGATGTAAGTTTACCGATTGTATATGGAAGTACTGGTAATTGGACTGTAATTGTACCGATTAAAAATCTTAATGCATGTGAGAGAATGAAACCTAATAATGCTGCATTTCCATCAGTATTAAAAGAAATACCTAATGCTTCTATTCACCCAATTTGTCTAGAAACTTATGATGAAATAGCACAAATGCACGGCCGTCATTTTTCATCAGCTTACGCTGGGACGATTGAAGATCCAGTGACAGGAACAGCTTCAGGTGTAATGGGAGCGTATTATGCGGAGTATTTAGAGAAAGGTTTTGAACATGAATTGAGTTTAATCGTTGAGCAAGGACAGGAAATAAATAAAGATGGTCGTGTAACTGTTTATGTAACGAAAGGGATAGAAAACGAAAAGTTACAAATAGATATTGCTGGAACAGCGGTGTATGTGAAAGAGTTTGAAGTTTCAATATAAAGTGAAACTTTAATCAGTGGGGTCTTACTGCCCGGTGAATAGCGGGATAAAAAGAAAGCCCGGAATACATCCGGACTTTCATTATCTGTTCAATACTTCAATGTACGAAGCATTTCCAGTTGTTCTTAAAGCGGAGCGGAAATTATTATTTTCTAACGCCTTAGCAACTTGTTGTAACTGCTGTGCATCATCATGATGAATAAGTAAGCTGTCAGCACCGCTTTCCTCTATATGAATGTGTTCGACATTTCCGATTGCATCATGTACAGCTTTTAAAAATTCAGGTTTCATATTGTCCTCCTATATGTATGTAACGTTGTAATTTAGTATTTCCTTATTTATGAAATATAAAAGTAAATGAAAGGAGAAATAAAAATGAATATAAAGCAGTTTAATGAACATATAACATCACTATTTGGAGAGCATCTTCATAAATATGGCGATGATGAATATGGTTTTACTTATATAAGTAAAGATGAATTTCACAAAATCGGTTACACAACAAATTTAACGTTAGAAACTATTGAAGAAGCGTATCGAAATGGAGTCGATATGATAGTTACACATCATGCGCCGTGGAGTTTTTTATTTGGTATGGAAGAGGCTTGTATTGAGAAATTGAAGCAATATGAAATGAATCATTTTTGGATTCATTTGCCGTTAGATTTTGTAAAGTTTGGCACGTGTACATCGTTATTTAACGCAATTGGGATAGATACAATACTGGAATATTCAACCTATGAGGAAGAAGAACTACCGGGAATAGGAGAATATAAAGAAGCGATTCCTTTTTCAAACTTAGTTGGAAAACTTGAAGAAAAAATGGAAGAGAAAGTGAAGAGCTGGAGAAATCACGATAAACCAGTAAAACGGATTGCGATCTTAACCGGTGCAGGAAACAATACAAATTTGATTGAACGTGCATTAGAAAAAGGATGTGACACGTACATAACAGGTGAAAAAACATTATATACAGTGCAACATGCGAAATTTAAAGGAATTAATTTAATTGTAGGCAGTCATACGTTTACAGAAGTGTTTGGTGTAGAAAGTTTGGTTCTTAAGTTAAAAGAAAGAGATAATTCAATAGAAATTACTAGATTAAATGAAGATCATTTGGAGTGAAGAAATCACATCGCATTACCATAAATGGAATGAACTTTATGATGGAATATTGAAGGAAGCAGTTGAAATGAAATAAAATTATCTTTTGTTATATTAAGATTTTTAGGAGGAATTCCCTTATGTTTGTCAAATAATAGTAAAGTTGTCTTTTGAATTAAGGAAATATTCGGAGTTGAAGGGTGAGAGAATGGACATTTCAATAATCACTGCACAACTAGTTAAGGAAAAAGTTATTTCACATTATCCAAATAGCGTAAAAGCATTAAACGGGGGAACGACAAGTACTATATATTTGTTAGATGAACAATACGTTATAAAGTTGAATGAATCGGATGTCATACGTGAAGAAGCTTATTTTCTTCAGTTTTATAAAAAGGACGAATTATTTCCAAAGCTTTTATATAAGGAACCTTTAAATCGCTATATTGTTTACTCATTCCTTGAGGGCACAACTTCTTGCAAACTAGGCCATAAACGGAGTGTTCTTAGTAAACTTGTAAAGGAAGTTATCAATAAGTATGAAGTAGCTACAGAGGTTGATGGCTGGGGATGGAAAGAAAGCCCAGTTCAATCTTGGAATGAATTTTTAACGACAAATGTGATGGAAGCTCATGAAAATGTAAGACGTTACATAAGTGAGGAAGAGTATAGAACGGTTTTTAAGTTAGCAAATAGTCCAAGTAGGGGGACTGGAATAAATCAGCCATTTTTATTGCATGGTGATCTTGGATTTCATAATTTTATATTTCAAGGGAATAAACTGCACGGTGTAATTGATCCTTTACCAGTGTTAGGAGATCCTATATATGATTTGATTTATGCGTTCTGTTCAACCCCGGAAGATTTAACAAAAGAAACAATCGATTATGCGATGAAACAATGTGTATTTTATAAAAAAGACCGTGATTTATATGAAGAAATAGTCATAGGATTATATTTGCGTATAGATACATGTTTACGGCACCACCCGAAAGATTTAGAAGATTATTTAGCAGCTTGGCGTTATTGGATGGACGAGGTTGAGGTGACTTTATAGTACAAATATTTTGGGGGAGATAGTGAGATGAATGTTGCAGAAGCCAAAAAGGATTTACTGTAATTCCATTGTCAGTTACAGTTGTTTATTTACTTACTTTTATAAGTTTATTAATTGAAAATAAAAAAGTAGATTATTATCAACAAAAATCAGTTTAATAAAAATATAGGGATAGGGGGAATTATGATGAAAAATTACGTTTGTACAACGTGCGGTGTGCAGTATGCAGCGAGTGTAGAGGAACCGGTGAGTTGTCATATTTGTGATGAAGAGAGGCAATATGTGAATCCGAAAGGGCAGTCTTGGACGACTTTAGAAAATTTGCAAACAGATGATACATATAAAAATGTAATAATCGAAGAGGAAAATGGACTTTATAGTATTACGACAAAACCAGGATTTGCGATCGGTCAAACGGCATTTATAGTGAAAACAGAGTCATATCGTTTACTATGGGACTGTATTACGTATTTAGATGAAACGACAATTGCGAAAATAAAAGAGCTTGGTGGATTAGATGCGATTGCATTGTCTCATCCTCATTATTATTCAACGCAAGTAGAATGGGCAGAGACATTTGATGTACCAATTTATATACACGAAGATGATAAAGAATGGGTGATGCGCCCAAGTAGTCGTATTATTTATTGGTCTGGTGAGTCTTTACAATTAGCGGATGGGATTACTGTACATCGTCTTGGAGGACATTTTAGTGGTGGTTCTGTATTGCATTGGGAAGAAGGTAATGATGGAAAAGGGATTTTGTTAACAGGTGATATTATTCAAGTTGTAGCGGATGAGCGGTGGGTAAGTTTTATGTATAGCTATCCAAACTTAATTCCATTACCAGCGAGAAAAGTGGAAGAAATGGTGAACCGAGTGAAGCCGTTACAGTTTAATCGTTTATACAATGCTTTTCATCGAGTAGTAAAAGAAAATGCAGATGAGGCAGTTGAACGTTCTGCTGAAAGATATATAAAAGCAATAGAAGGAAAGTTGTTTCATACGTAAAAGGAGAGTAGCTTAATGAAAACGTTAGTATGCTTTGGAGATAGTATTACAGCTGATGAAACATTTTTTGATGGAATGCCGAGATTAACACCACGTTTGCAAGAGATGTTTCCGAAGTGGAAAGTAGTGAATGCAGGTGTTCCAGGGGATAATACATTCGATGCGTTAAATAGGATTGAAGAAGATGTAATATCATATAAACCAGATTTCGTAACAGTTTTTCTTGGTACGAATGATGCAGTTTCTTTTTCTCAAGTGTCATTACAAGCATATAAAGAAAACTTAGAGAAGATTGTGAACCATATTTCATCAGATAAAGTACTACTGATTAGTCCTGCACCAGTTGATGAAGAAAGACAGCGTAATAGAACAAATAGAGTGCTTGGTCAGTATGCAGACGTGGTGGAGAAAGTGGCGAGGGAAACAGGAAGTTATTTTCTAAACGTATTCGCTGAAATGATTCAAGAACGGGATTATAAAAGATTTGTAGAAAATGGTGAAAAAGATGGATTACACTTTGGACCAGAAGGCTATGAGTATGTAGCGAGGTTAATTGGTGAAAAGTTAAAAGGAATTTTATAAGGAGCAAAGCACTTAGTGTTTTGCTTTTTCTTGTTTTTTTGCAGTCTATAAACTTATTCACCGCTGTAATTTGCACAGATATTTTGTTTTTTTTTATGCGTAAAAGGTTAGCTCTGTTTTAAAGTAATATAAATTTATTTTTAAAAATTTATATTTCGTAGTTGAAAATCAATAAAGGTGTAACTATAATAGTTACAGTGAGTTTGTTATTTTGAAATATACACATTGAATTACAAGAATGAAAGGAGTTTTTATGTAAATCAAAAAGTTATAAAAATCTATTAATTTTTATAATAAGATAAAAAGCTTTTCGGTTCATACACATTATTAAATATGTTAATTCTAATAGAAAACTAGAGGTGGAAAGATGAAAAATTTTAAAGGTATGTTGATATCATCACTTGCAATTACAACTTTTGCTGGGGTAGGTACGACATTTGTAACAAATACAGTACATGCTGCCAATAACGATTCTAGTAAAATACAATTTCGTTCTAATAAGAGTATAAACACAACAACTAGCTCGAGATTGCCTGTATTATCAATCAATCCTTATGATGAACCTAGATTTTCGAGACAGGGATATCTTGAAGAGGCACCTTTAGGAATTAATGCTCCTTATGCTTGGGGAATTAAAGGAGGAGATGGTCAAGGAGCAACCTTTGTAGATTTGGAAGAAGGCTGGTTATTAAATCATGAAGATTTAGTCGGTCAAAATATTGAATTTATGTCTGGAAAAATGAGTAATGATCTTTCTCACGGTACTTCAGTTCTAGGTGTTGTTTCTGCAGCTGACAATCGGATTGGGAACATTGGGATTGCACCAAAAGCAAAGGCAAAAGTAATTTCAGTGATCCGAGATAATGGGAGAATCGATGTAAGAGATGCTATTTTAAGTGCCGTAGATTCTTTACAGGCTGGAGATGTTTTATTAATAGAGGAATCCTTTAAATATGATGGATATGGAGATGACCCTTTACCAGTAGAAGTATACCCGAGTATATTTAACGCAATTCGCAAAGGTACAGATAAGGGCATTATTATTGTAGAAGCAGCTGGTAATGGTGGGATTGATTTAGATGAATTTAAAGACCGTAATGGTAAACAGATTTTAAATCGAAATAGTCCAGACTTTAAAGATTCAGGAGCTATTATAGTTGGAGCATCTACTGCAAGAGTTCCTCATAAACGTTTAGGTTTCTCTAACTATGGTAGTAGAATTGATGTATATGGTTGGGGAGAGTATGTTGACACATTAGATACATATCAAAATCAAAATAGTAAAGGACAAAAAGTTACAGATCAGAGTATAATGAATCGTTATACTTCTAATTTCCGTGGTACTTCTAGCGCTTCGCCTATAATCGCTGGGGCTGCTGTATCAATTCAAGGGATTGCTAAAGAACATTTAGGTAAGGCATATACACCAAAAGAATTGAGAGCAATTTTAAGTAATCCTAATACAGGCACAAAGTCTAATGACCCATCATCTGATAAAATAGGGGTTTTACCAGATTTAAAAGCGATTTTGTCTAACCTTGGTTTTCATAGTGATTTGACTACCAATGATTCTATGGTATTTCCAGATAACGTAGAAAAAAATGAAGGAAAAGAAAATTCAACTTTCGTATTTCCAGGTGAAGAAACAAAAAAAACAGGGGATAAAAATTCAACTGTAACATTCCCAGAAGAAGATTTAAAACAGGAGGAAAAAGAAGAGGGATTAATTGTTTTTCCTGATTAATAAAAAAATACTACCTTCCATTTGGAGGTAGTATTTTTTATTTCTTGTCATTAACAAGCAGGCATGAAATTTGTATTTGTTTATCTTTCATAATGAACTTAACCACAAAGTCGAATGTTTGACTGTTAATTAACTTTTTCGTCTCAATCAATTACATGAATCAATCTAGAAATGCTTGCTGCAATGCTTTCAGTCCATCGCTGTATATACCATGAAACAGATTTATTGCCTCTTCATCACTAACCGCAACAGGAGTGAACGTACCAGACCACTCTACTAACGATGTGTTACTTTCAGTACCTTCTTTAACTTGGATTGTAGATAAATAATTAGTGACCGGGAACGGTGCATTCATGATTGAATACGTGTAGTAGCGTTCCTTATCATTGAATACTTCTAAGCGTTCTATAATTGTTTCACCATCTGGATTAGCTAGATGACGTACACGACCGCCTTCAGTTAATTTACTGCTAGGTATATAAGGTAACCAGTCTGGAAGGGAGTTGAAACCTCCGATTAATTGCCATACTTGTTCAGTTGATCCGAAAATTTCCATAGATATAGTAGTATATGCCATGTTCATTACGCTCCTTTTCATCCCGGTATTTACGGGTAAATAATCAGTAGAGAATAAATCGCCCCACTGATTAAAGTTTCACTTTATAGGTCCATAACTTATAGTGAGAACGAATTTTATCGTGGATTTTTTATTTAATATATAATTATAAAGTTAAAACTATATACTTTTAATAATTAAATTATATAATAAATATAGAAACGAAAATTTATGAGCAAGGAAGTTGAAAAATATGACATTAACAATGGGCTTTATTGGATTTGGAAAGTCAGCTAACCGCTATCACTTACCTTATGTAAACACGCGTAATAATATAAAAATAAAAACGATTTTTGTACGTCAAATAAATGAAAAATTAGCGGCTCCATATAAGGAAAAAGGTGTTTACTTCACTACTGATTTGGACGAATTGTTGAATGACAAGGAAATTCAAGTGGTGACGGTCTGTACGCCAGCACATACGCATTACGAATTAGCGAAAAAAGTTATACTTGCTGGAAAATCAGTTATCGTTGAAAAACCATTTTGCGATACAGTGGAACATGCGAAAGAATTATTAGCTTTAGGACGAGAAAAAGGTGTAGTAGTTATGCCTTATCAAAACCGCCGTTTTGATGGTGATTTTTTAGCTGTGAAGCAAGTAATTGAACAAGGATTCCTTGGTGATATTATTGAGATTGAATCACATATTGATTATTTCCGTCCTGGTTCAATCACTCATGAAGCTCCAAAAGAAGAAGGTTCATTTTACAGTTTAGGTATTCATACGATGGACCGTATGATTTCACTATTCGGCCGTCCAGATACGGTGACATACGATATTCGTAATAATGAAATGGAAGGTGCGGTTGATAACTATTTCGATGTTGGTTTACATTACGGAAATCAGTTGAAGATTAAGCTGAAAACGAACCATGTCGTAGCAAAAGATTATCCACGCTTTATCGTCCATGGAACAAATGGATCATTTATTAAATATGGTGAAGATCAGCAGGAAAATGATTTGAAAGCGGGGATTATGCCTGAGAGTGCAGGGTTTGGTGAAGATTCACCGATGTACTATGGAGTTGCTAAGTATCGTAATGCAAATGGTGACTGGATTGAAAAACAAATTAAAACGCCACTTGGTGATTACGGTCGTTTCTATGATGCCGCGTATGAAACAATTATAAATGGTGCACCAAAACTTGTGAAAGACGAAGAAGCGGTAACGAATATTGAAATCTTAGAAAATGGATTTGCTGCCCCATCACCTTCAGTTTACAAACTTGAGGCTTTACATTTGAATGAATAGAAGAGAGTTTGCAGTATAAAGGAGGTATGGAAATGGCAAGCGGATCAACACAAGTAAAATACCTCGGCATTTATCAAAAGATTAAACAGCAAATTTTAGACGGTGAATATAAAATCAACGAAAAAATTCCGAGTAGCCCCGTCCTTGCTGAAGAATTTGGTGTTTCAGCCCTTACTATTAAGAAAGCGCTGGATCTATTAGTTAGAGATGGCTACATCATCCGCCGGCGCGGAAGCGGAACAGTGGTGCAAGATTGGCGTCAACAGGAAAAGGCACGAATGATTCAAACTTTAACGGGTACGAAAGCTGTATACGGTAGTGAGGTAGAAAGTAAAATTATCGAGTTTGCGATTGTTGGGGCTGATGAAGTAGTTGCTGAGAAATTGGGAGTTTCAATCGGTGATTTCGTTTATAAAATCATTCGCCTCCGCATCATTCACAGCATTCCGACGATTATGGAGCATACATGGATGCCAATTTCGGTTATCCCAGGTGTTGAGGCTTCTGTTTTAGAGGAGTCGATATACTCACATATTCAAAATAAACTTGGTCTTGAAGTAGGGACATCTGTTGTCAGGGTTAAAGGAATTCGCCCAGATGATAGGGAAAAGCAGTTTATGAACTTAACAAATCAGGATTTCCTAATGCGAGTTGAACAAGTAGCTTATTTAACGGATGGACGAACTTTTGAATATTCTTATGCAGATCATCTACCCGAAACCTTTGAGTTTGAAACAGTCATTACTGCAAAAAATTATAAAAAGATATAAAAATCGGTTGAGGCAAGTATTGTCTCAACTGCTCCTATTATACGTTAATAGAATGAATCCAAGACTTAACATTTGATTTATAGAACTGTAAAGTTTAAAATTACAGTATAGATTTTAGAAGTGAGTTGTTATCGTCTGTAAAATGTAGATAAATTAAATATTCTCGAATAAATAATATTGCTTGTATTTGATTCTAAACTGTAATTTTTTTTAATACATTTCAATAACCGATGTTTAAAATGTACGTTTCATAACATTAAAGGAGTGAGTTAAATATGGTAATTCTATATACAACAGCAAGCTGTGCTTCATGCCGAAAAGCGAAAGCATGGCTTGAAGAGCATCAAATTGATTATATTGAAAAAAACATCGTATCAAATTCTATGACAGTTGATGAGCTGAAATCAATTCTTCGTTTAACTGAAGAGGGGGCTACTGAAATTATTTCAACTAGATCCAAAACTTTTCAGGACTTAAATATAAATATTGAGGAGCTCTCGCTCAATGAATTTTATACATTAATAATTGAGCATCCACTAATGTTACGTCGCCCAATTATGCTGGACGAGAAAAGATTGCAGATTGGTTTTAATGAGGAAGAAATTCGTAAATTTTTACCACGTAGCGTTCGAACGTTTTTGAACATTGAATTGCAAAAATTGGCCAATTAATAAGTAGTATTTTTAGAAAAAGTTTTTTGAAAGGAGGAAGCAGAAGATGATTGAAGTATGTGTTACAGTTAATTATAATGATAGAAATTATCAAACAAATGTTATTGTGAGTAAAGATACGATTTGGACAAAAATTAAACAGTTGGCAGAAGAACAAGTGAAGAAACAGTGGAGTGTTTAATTTTAT
Organism: Bacillus sp. JH7; assembly: GCF_001563515.1. Taxonomy (NCBI): domain Bacteria; kingdom Bacillati; phylum Bacillota; class Bacilli; order Caryophanales; family Bacillaceae; genus Bacillus; species Bacillus sp. JH7. The sequence goes on from NZ_LPUS01000001.1 coordinate 1,409,362, forward strand.
TTTCAACTTAAAAAGCTAAATGAAGTTATCAGATATAGGTGGGACCGGATAGAATATAAGAGAATTAATTTTTTATGGCAAGAAGTATTCTATATGTTTTAACGTTCTAACCTATCTGTAATATTTATGGCTACAGTTAATATATGAGAAACAATATTTTTGATCGTAGGAGGAAAATCATGAACAGCGACTTTACCTTGGCCATACACAGTTTAACTTATTTAGCTTTACAGCCAGATCGGATGTCAACAAGTAATGCTATTTCAGAAAGTGCAGGTGTACATCCAGTACGCATTCGGAAAGTACTAAGTTTGTTAAAAAAACATAAGTTTATACAATCGAAAGAGGGGACTGGTGGCGGTTTTATTTTCGCTCGCGATTTAGATGAAATTAATCTTTGGCATATTTATCAGATAACCTCTGAAGGTGCTTTGCAGCCGAAGTGTCCAGAATCAAACAATCAGTGTGTTGTAGGTTCGAACATGCGAAAAGTTCTTTTCGCTATTTTCTTAGGTGCTGAAGAGCATCTAGGTGAATACTTAAAGAATTATACAATGAAAGAAGTTGTTGACCTTATCAATCAAGAGCGTTAAGCGGCTTAATTATTATATAGCCGTGAGTTCTTAACACTTAAATGTAATGAAAAATATTACAGTATAATTGTTTTTATATCTTTTTTATCGTCACAAAAAATATTTATAGGAAGGTGAAACGGTATGATGTCAAATAATAATCATGTTTTAAAAGTAGGAGATTGGGTTCGTGGAATATCAAATGAAGGTGAATTAATAGTTGGTTATATTGTATCACTTGATGATGTAGAGGATATAGTTACAGTTAGTATTGTGAAACGTGACGGCCAGTACACAATAAACGAAGCGATTTTACTCTTTAGTAAACACGTTAACAAACTCCCTGAATCAAAGGTAATAAATAAGGAACAAATCCTTTATCTTATAGATCTTGCATTATTAACAGGGGATGAAGAATGGTTTATCGAGCTTTCTTCAAAATTAAACTCGATAAAAGAGCTAGTTAATGAGGGATTTTAAAATTTAAACTTTTGAGGGTGCACACAATCCGCCTTATGAAGAGGACACAATTACTTTTCACATAAAAGGAAATGATGTAAAAACGATGCATTACAAACATAGAGCTATCCCTGAAGAAGAGCCGAACAAACTACAATTAAGATGATATTGAAGTGATTTGTTTGTGTATTCCTGATAACGATAATTATGTAAATGAGCTGTCCATATGGGGCAGCTTTTTTGCTTTTTGCTCAGTGTAGCTTTTTAAATTGTATATGAATTCAATATTAATAATATATATCCTAAAATTTGGTTTTTTTATTTTGGAATTTTTTCTTTTTACCTACATTAATTATTTATTAGAATATCTTTTATATTTAAAATGAAATTTTTTGATAAAGGGGATATAAGTATCTTTATAATGAGTAACCTAGAAAAACAATGTATTATTGTATTTTTTTACTAACTAATTCAGCTTTAAGTGATAAAAACAATGGCTACATGCTAACTGTAAAATATTATCCATATAAAATTATTCCACTTTAATATTTCTGAAAATATAAAAATATTAATTTTATAAATATACACGTTATAATGAGGGCGTCGAGAGAAATTTTATTATCTCTGGAGAAAATATAAAAAATGCGATTACTAGTAAGAAAGGTGTGTGATTAGAGGCGAAATGTATGTAATGTGCTTCAGTGGCTTGTGTAAGCAATATCATCAGTGCTACCGAAGTTATGAAAGTAATGTATAGAATTGAGAAAGAAACGCCTCGCAAATGAAGAGAGGCCGGTTTAGCTAAAATTACTTTTAAAAGTAAAAAAGAGAAACCATTAAAGTAATACACTGTTATTAGAAATGTTGCAACGTATTTATGAAGTCTATTCTATATTGTTCTCTTAAGGGGTCTTTATATAAAGAGCGGATATTACGAGTAAACTTTTTTGTGAACGCTAACAATTATATTAGGACGCTAATTAGCGAATGTTTCAATTTGGATTCATTATGATGAAGGACATACAAAGTGGGGCAACTTGTAAGGAATTCATTTTCCGAAAAGGGAATATTTGTTAGGTGTAAAGAGAGATGTAGGAATAGATACAAGGGGGAGTTATTATATGAACGGGAATACTGCAAAGAAAATAGAAGTTCAAGCTGAAAATACCGCACGAAAAAATGAGCAATATGCAGATCCGAAAAAGTGGCATAAGCAGGATACTACATGGGCACTCAGTCTATTTGGAACTGCAATTGGAGCAGGGGTGCTCTTTTTACCGATTAATGCAGGTTCAGGTGGTTTATTATCTTTACTACTAATTACATTACTTGCATATCCAGTTATGTATTACTCACATAGGGCGCTTGCTAAAATGATATACGCTTCTAATTCTGCTGATGAGGGGATCACAGGTACAATTAGAGAGTATTTCGGAAATAAAGCGAGTATCATTTTTAACATCGTATATTTCGGTTCAATTTATACAATCGTACTAATGTATTCGGTTGCGCTTACAAACACTGCAAGTAGTTTTATCGTGCATCAATTGCACATGCCAGAACCTCCAAGGGCTATTTTATCACTTGTATTAGTTCTTGGTCTTATCGCTATACTAAATTTTGGTCAAGATATTACTGTAAAGGTAATGAGTATGTTAGTGTATCCTTTCATAGTTTCTCTACTTTTTATCGCAATATCTTTAATTCCACAGTGGAATACGTCAATGCTTAGTTTTTCAGCTGTTTCAACTGCTTCAACAGGAACAGGCTATTTTGGAACGATATTGATGATTCTACCAATCATCGTATTCTCATTTAATCATTCACCTATGATTTCATCATTTGTTGTGAAACAGAGAGCTACGTATGGAATCGAAGCCACTGATGCTAAATGTGCGCAAATACAAAAGGTTTGTTATATCATGACATTCGCTGTTGTTATGTTCTTCGTTTGGAGTAGCGCATTGAGCTTGACTCCAGATGATATAAAAATGGCAAAAGAACAAAACTTATCAATTCTTTCATATCTTGCTAATGAGCTTAATTCGCCTGTAATCACTATTGCAGCTCCAATTATTGCTTTTGTGGCTATTACAAAGTCTTTCCTTGGCCATTATATCGGAGCATTTGAAGTAATGCGTGACATGATTATTAAGTTCGGTAAATCACGTGGAAAAGATATTGAAGAAAAAACAATTAAGACAATAATCCTTACTTTTGTTGTATTATCATGCTGGTTTGTTGCTTATACAAATCCAAGTATTCTTGGACTTATTGATTCTCTAAGCGGTCCATTAGTTGCTGCTATCTTATGTCTATTACCGATGTATGCGATTCAAAAAGTGCCGGTACTAGCTAAATACAAAGGGAAAATGAGTAACGTATTTGTTATTATTGTAGGTGTACTTACTGTCTTAGCAAGTATTAAGTCATTATTCTAATTCACTATTATTGCTATTAGTGTAAAAATAGTTAACACGAAAAACTTTTTGGACAAACTTCTCACATTGGAGAGTTTGTCCTTTTTTAGTCATTCTATCAACTTGAAACAGCCACCTTCCAGGCAGAAGGTGGCTGTTTCGGTATTAATTTATTTTAACTATTCACGTCTAAATGGACCTTTTGGAGCAATTAGCTCTAAATTAGTACCATCTGGATCACGGAAGTAGGCAACGCCTGTGCCAAATCCAGATTTCTAGCCGTCTTCTTGAAAGATAATTGGTTCGTCATATGGGTACTATCCTATGCCCATCAAGCTAACAAAATGGATTGCCTCTGAAACAAAAATGATTTTTATTACTATAAAAAACGTAAAGTATCTGTTTTTAGAAAAAATTAATTTTTATAAATTGATGGAGATATAACTCAATTCTTTTATATATGTAGTTAAATATGATTGTCAGAATGAACTTAAAGTAATTATGATTTCTAGAAATGCGAACTGATGTTTTGAATTGGTTTAAAGTTGCTGGAACAAAATAAAACCAATTGAGCAAAAAAACTTGCAAAAATAAAAAGAGAGATGTATATTAATTGATGTATCAATAATTGATACATCAATTAATATTTTAACAAGAAAGAAAAGGAACATTTTATGAAGGAAATGTTCGTAAATATCAGTGGAGAAGAACGAAAAATACTTATTCATGTTCTATTACAGATGCAAAAAAATGTAGAGAATATTAAAGAATAGAGAGTGTAGGGGGCAGAATAGTGTGGAAATAATCGCAGCTATTTTAGTCGGGATCGTAGCATTAGAACATTTGTTTATCATGATCCTTGAAATGTTTTTTATTGATTCAAAAGTAGCGAAACGTGCTTTCAAATTACCGAAGCATTTAGAAGGAGATCGAAACGTAGCCATTATGTTTGCAAACCAAGGTTTATATAATGGATTTTTAGCGGCTGGTCTCATTTGGGGACTTGTACTTGGGCTCAATCCAATTGGTTATATGGTCCAATTATTTTTCGTGATTTGTGTGGTGATAGCAGCTATTTTCGGAGGTTTCACATCTAATAAATCGATTATTGTGAAACAAGGATTTCCAGCTGTTTTAGCACTGGTTGCCCTTTTATGTATGATATAGAATCAAAGTTTCTCAATAAAAGAACTCATTTTTGAAAAGAATACGCTATTCTTTCTTTAGAATTATAGGAAAGGATGGCGTTTTTGTATGTCTATTTCTATACGTAGTGAATTATAACTATTCCCTCAAGGGACTCAACTGCTTTTCAGCTTTTGGATATACTTTCATCCATCTTTGTTTCCTCCTATTGTTGGATAGTGTAATAATTGATAAAAATTTTGATGAAATTGGATTATAACGATTGATCAAAAAAGTTAGTGATTAAAAATATTATTCTTTAGTACATACATTTTTAAGATGTTAAATATATTTCATAATAGTCTCTGTAAGATAGGGATAAGTAGAATAGTACTTTTTATAACTTTGAATGTCATTCATAATAGCACCAGTAAGAAGAAAACAAGCTTTACGGTACTACTAGTTATCAAAGATGTTACAGTAGTTTATTTAGAATCAGTGTGATTGAAAGGTTGTACTATATGGCCTAATAATTTCGAAAAAATGTCGGTGTGGCATAAAACAATTATGGAGGTTAAAGATATGAGTACTTCAAATTTGAATGAAATAAGTAAACAAATTTTAAAAGAGGAGGAAACACTTCAATTTTCCTCTTTTACAAATGAAGATGCCTTGCAACTAGGTTTATTTATCGTTGAAACAGCAAAGCAAGAGGGGAAATTGATTGCTGTTGATATAACGAAAAATGGTGTGCAATTATTTCATTTCAAGATGACAGGGACAAATGAGGAAAATACGAAATGGATTGAGCGTAAAAAACGAGTCGTTTCCCTGCATGATCGTAGCTCGTATTATATGCAGATACAAAGTGAAATAACTGGGGTCTCCTATAATGAAAAATATCTTTTAGATACTTCAGAATACGCTGCGTTTGGTGGATGTTTTCCTATCAGAATAAAAAACGTAGGGGTTATTGGAATGATAACAGTTTCAGGATTACCACCAGAAGAAGATCACGAATTGGTAATAAGGGCAGTTAAAAATCATTTGAAGCAATAGTAAAAATAAATGTGATGGTTAAGTAAAAGCCAAGAATGAACATATTATTGTTCGTTTTGGCTTTTTATTATTTTTTCTTATAGTCGGCTAAGAGGGTTCTTTTACAGGTAGTACTTAATTGTGCAATGTTCTTTAAATTGCATCGTTTTGTTCGAGTGAGCGAAATTGCTGTAATTGAAGATGCTCTAAATTAATGTGAAATTTGGTGATTAAAGTAGCTACATTTCATATTTGTGTAAATATGAAACAAGCAGGATACATGAATAGAGAATGGGTAAAATAGTACCGAATGATGATTAGATTTTATGAATGATGTTATAAGGCTTTTTTTAGGAAAACTGAAGGAAGCAGTGTGTTTAGATTTAGAATGACTGGCAATGGGTGCTAGGAAGTTCAATGATTCAAAAATGAACTCATTTAAACGCATACTATCTTCGAGATGTATCATTTTGAAGAATATTAAAACTTAGGAGGAACGGAATTATGACAAAAGATTTCTATACTGCACTGAAAGAAAGACGTACTTACTATGGGATTAATAAAGAGGTACAAGTATCGGATGAAAAAATTAAAGAAATCGTGGAGTTTGCTGTGAAATATACTCCATCCGCTTTCAATTCTCAAACTGCACGATTAGTTGTATTATTTGGTGAAGCTCATGATAAATTATGGGATATTACCACTGAAACATTAAGAAAAGTAGTTGGAGATGGAGACTTTTCAGGAACGCAACAAAAAATGGATTCTTTTAAAGCTGGTTATGGAACAGTATTATTCTTTGAAGATGAGGCTATCGTTAAATCGCTTCAAGAAAAGTTTGCTGCATATGCTGAAAACTTCCCAATTTGGTCACACCAAGCATCAGGCATGCACCAATTAGTCGTGTGGACAGGTTTAGAAGCAGAGGGATTAGGGGCATCATTACAACATTATAATCCATTAATTGACGATGAGGTAAAACAAGAATGGAATGTCCCTGCTAATTGGAAACTAATTGCACAAATGCCATTTGGTAATCCAACAGCTGCACCAGGTGAAAAAGAATTCCAACCACTTGAAGAGCGTGTGAAATTTCATAAGTAATATTCGAATGTAATAAAATGGAAATTTAATCAGTGGTGGTCTTACTGTCCGCAAATAGCAGGGGAAGCTAACTGTATTGTAAAAATAAAACTGTTTATTAATAAAAAAGCTTATTCGTTTTTTTTATTAATCGAGTATGTATGAATAAAAGATTTTAAAACACTATTTTAATCTGTAAGGGAACAAGGTGATCGTTTTGATCACCTTGCTTTATTTCTTACATTTTATTTATTAAAAAACGCTAGCTTTTCATAAATGCTTGAAAAATTAGCGTTTTAATAATAAGTATCTGTAATTTGATTACTTAAAACTATATACGAAAAAGCTTTTATGTTATTCCTCAAGTTCTACCCATTCCTGTGACCATTCTTCTATTCCGCGAATAATAGCTTCTAAAGCAAATCCTTTTTGAGTTAAAGAATATTCTATACGAACTGGTGTCTCAGGAAAGACTTTACGTTCGACAATTCCTTCTAGTTCTAATTCTTTCAATCTTTCTGAAAGTAATCTTCCGCTAACAGGAAGAGAAGATTCAAGTGTACAAAAGCGCTGAGATCCAGAAAAAAGTTGGTAAATAATTAGTGCTGTCCATCGTTGACTAAAAAATTTCATTCCTTTTTCAAAGCGAGGGCATAATGTAGAATCATTCATTTTCCTTCACCTCCTAAAATAAATTATATAACATCTTACTATTAGTAACAAATGTTTTTATAATTAATTACTTGACGTAAATTGATTACGAATGTATACTCACTTACATAAAGTAACTAAGTTGTTTTATGTAACTAAAACTCTTTTCTTTAAATGGCCAAAGTTGTAATGATACATATTGCATATAAGCTGAGAGAAAAAAGAATAGCATCTGTAAAAACACTTACGTTGTGTAAGTTAAACAATAAAAAATATAACAATGGAAGAGAATTTTAGAGATTCTCTATACTAGGAGGTACCTAATGGTTACAACAGATACAATTCATATGTTAGAAGATAAAATTCAATTTATACATCAAGATGGAAAGGATATTTATTTAGTAGGCCCTATCAAATTGCCAATTAATTTATATGGGGAGACTAAAGTTTTTCAATGGTATTCTTGGTTACAATGTAGTGAGGTTACAAATAGTGTAGAAGGAATTATCGAAAAACTCTCATCTATTAATTTAGCTGATATGCAGCAATCTAGTGTACTTGTATATGGTGATTTTGAGAATTCTGAAGATGCCCTAATTCGTATGCATAGTATTTGCCACACCGGTGATATCTTTGGTAGTAAACGTTGTGACTGTGGATTCCAATTAAAGCAGTCTTTACAAATGATTACAGAACATGGTTCAGGTGCTTTATTTTACTTAGCGAATCATGAAGGAAGAGGAATTGGCTTGTTTAGTAAAGCTATGACGTACCTCTTGCAAGAAAATGGGTTAGATACAGTAGAAGCTAATCTGAACCTAGGTTTTGAAGATGATGTTCGAAACTATGATGATACAATTGAAGTATTAAAAGCGCTACGCTCAAAACCTGTAAAACTTATTACAAATAATCCGAAAAAATTAGAAGCGTTACAAAAAGCTGGATTAAATGTTACGAGTCGTGAACCGTTATGGGGTGATGTCTCAGAGTTTAATGAGAAATATTTGCAAACGAAGATTCAGCGTTCTGGACATTTTGAAGGGGGACACTTACATGCTTGAGCATGAATTGTATATGAAGCTAGCACTAGAAAATGCCAAGGCTATGAAGGGACAAACGACTCCAAATCCATTGGTTGGATCTGTAATTGTAAATGATAATCGAATTGTAGGGGTCGGAGCACATATGAAGGCCGGAGAACCACATGCCGAAATACATGCGATACGTATGGCTGGAGAACAGGCACGTGGTGGTACAATTTATGTAACTCTTGAACCTTGTTCTCATCATGGTAGAACAGGGCCTTGTGCTGAAGCAATTGTACAAGCAGGAATTAAGAAGGTAGTAGTTGCTACACTTGATCCAAACCCGCTTGTTTCTGGACGTGGAATTAAAATTCTACAAGATGCAGGTATTGAAGTACTTGTAGGAGTGTGTGAAGAAGAATCTAAAAAAATGAATGAAGTCTTTAATAAATATATTTTGACAAAGCGCCCATTTGTAACGATTAAATCAGGAGTTACATTAGATGGGAAAATCGCTACGTCTTTATCGGATAGTAAGTGGATTACATCTACAGAAGCAAGACAAGAAGTACACCAAATACGAAACGAAAATGCGGCTATTTTAGTAGGAGCGAATACTGTTCAAAAGGATAATCCATCATTGACAACGCGTATTCCAAATGGCCGAAATCCAATTCGAGTAATATTGGACTCGACATTACGCATACCGATGGAAGCTAACGTTGTTACAGATAGAGAAGCTCCTACCTGGATATTTACAACAAGTAATCATGCAGAGGAAAAAAAGAAAGCATTAGAAAATGCAGGAGTTAAAGTATTTGTTACTAGCGGAGAAAAGCATATAAACTTACATGAAATGCTTGATGTTTTAGGACAAAAAGGAGTTTCCTCCCTGCTTATTGAAGGTGGTGGAGAAGTAAATGCTTCGTTTATTGAAAATAAACTAATGGATAAAATTATTTTATATTTCGCACCTAAAATTATTGGAGGTAGATTGGCGCCTAGTTTTGTAGAGGGGACTGGTATTACTAAAATGAAAGATGCAATTGAATTTAAGGATATATCATTTACCCAGATTGGAAAAGATTATAGATTTATTGGCTATCCAGCATATCGGAAAGATGAGCAATAAGGGGAATAAAAACTACTTATATGTTCCGATAAATGGATTGCAGAAAGGAGCGATGAAGAGTGAAGTTTGGATTTGATATCGATGATACACTAATTGATTTAAGGCAGCATGCTTTTCATTTATATAATAAGAAATTAAACAAAAAAGTAGGGTTGGATGTATTCCATTCTTTAAAAACAATTGAAATTCATGAAGCATTTGGCATGACTTCCGAGGAAGGCGGTCATATGTGGAATAGTTTGCTGGATGAGATTTATTATACTTCTTGTTCACCGTTTCCGTATGCTGTAGAGACATTGCAAGAATTAGAAAGACAGGGACATGAAATTTACTATATAACGGCGCGACCTAAAGAGCATGGAGAGCAAACAAAAAAATGGTTAATAGAAAAAGGATTTCCGGTACATGAAGATCGCTTTTTCTATGGAATGAAGGATGAAGAAAAAATACACTTTATACAAGAAATAAAATTAAACTATTTCTTTGATGATAAGCCGGCTGTTTTAGAAACGTTAATAGGAAAACCGATAAATGTATATGCAAAAACTACTTCTTACAATCAATATCTCAATATCCCGCGTATTACAAATTGGATGGAGTTAGGAGATATTATAAAGAAAGATATGTGAGGATTTAAATGGAAAATCAAATAGAGCCAAGAGCATATTGAGTATTACAATTTTAGAGGAAAGACATACGTATTATGTCTTTCCTTATTTTTTAATATTATCGTTTTTATTAGTGTGATGTGCTAGGAGTACTTCTAATAGAGGGGAAATAGAAAAATGAGCAATAAGAAAAATATTTTTAAGCTAGTCTTGTATGGAAGCGTAATTTATATATCATACCAGTGATGGTTTTCCCTGGTGCCACAGTATATGCGGATATTTTGGATAAGAAGTTCAAGAATTAATGAGATGTGTTCATAATCATGAATTTTTGGAAAACGAAAATTACAATGTTAGGTTATTTTGAATCAGTAGTGGACGATATGCAAAATTACATATTACAAAATAAACATCGTAATTTTGGGATTCTTGGTATAAAATACATTACTTAAACTATATATTAGAATGGAGAAAGTGAATTGGAATTATTAAGAAACAGTAAGGTTGGTACAAAACTAAACATATTAATAACTATATCAAGTATTGCATGTATAGTATTATCCCTAATAGGGTTTTGGGGATTAGAAAGAGGGAAAAGTACTTCCTCTAATATGCATGAGGATAATTTACTACCAATTGAGTGGATTGGAATTGTAGAATCTAATTTTTATCACGTTAATATGAACTTTATGGAAATAATGTTATCAAAAGATGAAAAAAGAATGAACGAATTAATAAGAGAAATGGATGGGATTCGTAAGGAAAATGATCATCTTTTAAAGCAGTTTGAGGCTAAGCTTATTTCTACTAAAGAAAAAGAATTATATAACACGTTTCATGAAACATTTAATGAATTAAGGACTCAAATGAAGAAAGCACAAGAATTAGGGAAGTCTAATAATGAGGAAGCATATGCATATTATCTAAAAGAGATTGAACCTAATATGCAAAAATCAATAAAATCAATTCGTGAATTGATTTTATATAATAATAATAATGCAGAGCTTTTACAGAAGGAAAATAATAATAGTGCTCAAAATACAATGATAATGTTTGTTAGTATTTCGATTTTAGCAATTTTAATAATTATATTAATTGGATATGTTATTAAATTAACTATCCGAAAACCACTTGCATTACTACAAAATGATATGGAAAAAGTAGCAGCTGGAGATTTAACAACACGTACTCCTTATAAAGCAAATAATGAATTAGGGCATATTGTTCAGTCTTTTAATAGTATGTTAGATAACCTTCAACAATTAATTGCGAATGTTAAGATGACAACACAAGAGGTTATTTTTACTACGGAGGGCGTATTACAAGATACAAATCGAGCGTCTAGTATTTCAAATGAGGTTGTACAGACTGTTTTAGAAGTAAAAACAAAAATAGAAGGACAGGTAACTAGTATTCAGGAGAGCTCATCCTCAATGGAAGAAATTACAACCGGGGTGCAAACTGTAGCTGAATCTTCAGCAGTAGTCGCTGAGGTAGCAGTAACGACTACAGAACGAATAAATATCGGTAGTGAAGTGATAAATCACTCTATTCTTCAAATGAATAGTGTGCATGATGTTGTCGAGGAAACATCAAAAGTAATAAATAAACTTGTTACACGTACACAACAGATTGATACAGCTCTCGCTGCAATTACTAATATTGCCGAACAAACGAATCTTCTTGCCTTAAATGCCGCTATTGAAGCGGCACGTGCTGGAGAGAATGGGAAAGGATTTGCAGTGGTTGCCGCAGAAGTTCGAGACTTGGCTGAGCAATCTAAAGAATCTGCAAAAGAAGTTAATCATTTAATAAAATCCATTCAAAAAGATACCCAAGATACAGTTAATGTCATGCAAAAAGGACAACAAAAGGCAGTAGAAGGAAAAGAAGCTGCTTACAAAGCGAATCAAACCTTCTTGTCTATTATGAGAGATATTGATAAGATTACAGGTCAAATTCAAGAAGTATCCGCAGCGACAGAAGAGATGTCTGCTGGTACAGAAGAAGTAAATGCTTCTCTTTCGCTAGTTTCTGAAACTGCAACGGATGTGAAAAAGGAGACTCTTCAAACTGTAAATTCAATTCAATCACAGGCCGTATCAATTGAACAAATATCAATCCAATCCAACAAAATGAAAGAAAAGGTGGAAGAATTAACGGAATTGGTTTCAAAATTTAATATTACAGAACAAAAAGAGTGAGTAAATTGTAAAAGATTAGGTACGGCTATCAGCCTAAAAATAATTGATTTTTTACGATTAAAAAGATTTTAGTAATTAATTCAATCACAAGTATAATAACATGTAAAAAAACATGAAGACTTAAGAGTCTTCGTGTTTTTTTTATTGAATAATGTCTGAAAAAATATTGATAATTATACGATATTTTGGAATTTATCACAAAATATTCATATATGCAAAATTACATACATTTAATGATTGATAATCACGAGTTAATGTAACTATAATAATTACACTGATAAGTAACTTATTGACGACAATTATAAGTGAAGAAGGAGGGCTTTATTGTATTTTGTATATAAAAAAATAGAGAAGGAGATATGCAAATGAAAAGGTTACTTGTTATAGGCCTAATGTATACAATGTTTTTCCTCATAGGAAATATACACTTACATGCTGATGAACGAATAAATGCAAAAAAAATTACTAGTTTAGAAGAGCCTACTTGGATATTTCAGGCGGGCATAAGTAAGGGGAAATATCATGATCGACAAGATTTAGGATTTATTTTGAAGAGAAATACACCATTAAAGGTAAGACAAACAAATCCTAATTTTAAAGACAAATTAACATTACGTTTATTGTCTAATGACTCAAAAAATGAAAAATCCATACAAGTAGGAAATGAATGGGTTACTATCCAAGGTGATACGTCTTTAGTTCCTTTCATAGATACTCCGTATGGTGAAGAGCACGCTGTACTTGAGTACCAAGTAGGGAATGAAAGTGCTACTAAACCCCTTCCCATTTATAAACAACAAGGAAGTGTATCTCAATTTTTTAGTACATGGGATCAATTTGATGGAGAGTATGCGTTACTTCAAGGGGAGAGTTTTCAATTATTTGTGCCTAAAAAAGATAAAGAGTTAGTAAGATCTTTAAAAGATTTTCAATCATTGGATGAGTTAATTGCGTATTATGAAGATATTTTTGTGATGTATGATTCAATTATTGGTTTAGATGGCTCAACGTTTGAAAATAAAAAAAGTCAGAATCGTTATTTCTTAAAAGCAGATATATCTGGTGCTGGCGGTGCCTATTATGGCACAAATTGGACAGCGAATAGTACAGATAGTACAAAGATGTGGTTAGATAAACTAAGTTGGGGAACTTTACATGAAATCGCTCATGGATACCAAGCTGGTTTTGATAATCAAGGAATATTTACAGGAGAAGTTTCTAATAATCTATTTGGTGTTCAATATCAATATAGTAAATACGGCAAAAAAGCAGATCAACTTGGTTGGTTGTTTAATTTCGGGAAAAAGGAACAGGTAGAACGGAATTTATATAATGCTTTAATGAAAGAAAATAAAAATTATGATGATTTAGATTTACGACAAAAACTTATTCTTTTAACGATGGCGAAACAAAAAGCTGGCGATGAAGCATTTGCAAAAATGTATCAAGGTTATCGAAAACTAGCTAGCAATGCTGCTTTCAAAAAAGGTGACCATTCTTTACCAGATTTAATGAATCAGTATTATAGTGAGAATGGACAAGTTGATTTTACACCTGTTTTTGAAAGATGGGGCTTTAAGCTTAATCATAAACAAATAGAGATGAATAGGGCGAAAGGTTTTCCGGCTGTTACTTCTTTAGCTTATATAGTGCCTGAATCACAATTAGCGAAAGCAAGAGCTATAGTTGATCCTGATATTCCGATAAACTCCAACTTCGAAATAGTTACGAATCAGCAAATTGCTCCACTTGGGCTAAAAGGGAATTTGCATATCCATTTAAATACAAATGAAATAGATACATTAAAAGGAGGAAAAATTAAATTAAAAGAAGGGAATACAGTTATTCAAGAGAAAACAATTGAAACAACAGATATCAATTTACAAGACGTACCAAATGGAGTGTATACGGTTGAAATTTCAGGTGGGAAAACGAATAGTATGTACCATTTCAGTTCGTATTATGCCTATGTAAAAGAAAAAGATAATAGTCTAAAGATTGATATTAACGAAATGAAAGTGAGTAAGTTGGTAAATGAAACGATTCAATTCCTAGGATTAGGAGATGACCAGTTTGCCGTATTAAATACAGACTTAGAGCAAAATCGAGCTATTTTTACGATTACTACTAAAACGCCTCATAGCTATTATGCAGGTGAAAAATATGCATCGATAGAGGTCTTTAATGAAAAAGGTGAAAAAATTTATACGAAGGAAATGGAAGGAACAAATGTAACAATTGTAAAAGATATCATTCCACTAAAAGAGGGATATAGAATTAAAATCTATCATGATGAAATAAAAAAACGATTAACTAGTAAAGCTACTATTATTAATCCTATGAATAAAACGAATGAATTTATAATAACAAAATGGGGATTGAAAAATACTTCTTTGCAAAATAATCCAGAAGAAAATCTTATACAAAGAATTGATGAAGAAATGGAAGCGATTATAGGTAATCAGTTTTTAAAAGAGATACCAATGCAAAAATTAGAAATGAAAAAGAATGTGTGGATGGCAATAAATATGTTATCAGAACCACAAAAAATAACGTATATGAATAAATATAAAGATAGCTTATATAATGAATAATTTTTGAGAAATGAATTGAATCTAAAAAAGTAGCAAACCAATCTATTAACCTATGTATGTAGAGGTATGTAAAAACGATTGGCCATAGTTAAAATTTTTTATCTATGCTTAAAATTCTAAAATACATTTATTTAATTTAATAATACGATTATAAAGGAGTAAAAATATGAATAATTTCGTAAAGGTAGGTTTAACTACAGGAGTGGTGTTATCGGCGATTATGCCTTATGGAGGAGTACATGCGGAAACAGAAGATTTAAAAGTGGAAACAAAGGAAGATACGTTCCGAACAGGTAATTTAACAGCACCTTCTCAAAATTCGGCAGAAAATGTAGCAAAGGATGCACTAAAAGGAAAAACAGAACAAGCATTATCATCAAAGCAAGTTAATACGGAATCCAAAGTTAATTATAATGTTACGCAAAGTCGTAAATCTTATGATGGTACTACATTGGTACGTCTTCAACAAACGTATGAAGGACGTGATGTATACGGATATCAACTAACAGCACATATTAATGATGATGGTGTACTTACGAGCGTTTCGGGAGATAGTGCCCAAAATTTACAACAACAGGAAGATTTGAAACAACCTATTACTCTATCAGAAGAGGATGCAAAGAAACAGCTTTTCAACATCTATGGAAATGATCTCACATTTATCGAAGAACCAGAAATTAAACAAGTGGTATATGTAGATGAAAATACAAATAAAGCTACAAACGCATATCAAATTACTTTTAGTGCATCTACACCTGAATATGTATCCGGTACAGTATTAATTGATGCTTTTGGTGGTAATCTATTAAAAGAACTCGTTCAAAAATTGGGTATACAAGTAGAGAGTAGTATTGTCCAATCTGCGACATCAAATAAATCAACAGATCCTTCAAAATTAACAGGTACAGGAAAAGATGACTTAGGTATTAATCGTACGTTTGGAATTACACAAAGAAGTGATGGAACGTACATGCTTGCAGATTATTCTCGTGGTAAGGGAATTGAAACATATACTGCTAATTATAAAGATTATAATAATTATAGAAGAAATGTATGGGGTTATCTCGATGATTTAGTAACAAGTAATTCTACAAATTTTACAGATCCTAAAGCAGTTAGTGCCCATTATTTAGCAACGAAAGTATATGATTTTTATCAAGAAAAATATGGCCGTAACAGCTTTGATAATAACGGACAAAAAGTAATTTCTGTCGTTCATGGTTGGAACACAAATGGTACGAATAAAGGAAATCCTAAGCAGTGGTTTAATGCATTTAGTAATGGAGCTATGCTAGTATACGGAGATCCAATTGTTAGAGCATTTGATGTGGCAGGACATGAATTTACACACGCGGTTACAAGAAATGAGTCTGGACTTGAGTACGCAGGAGAAGCTGGTGCAATTAATGAAGCGTTATCTGATATTTTAGGAGTAGCCGTTGAAAAGTATGCCAATAACGGAAAGTTCAATTGGACAATGGGAGAACAATCAGGTCGTATTTTTAGAGATATGAAAAACCCATCATCTATCTCTTCTAGATATCCAGAGGATTATAGGCATTATAATAACTTACCTATTGATGCTGACCACGATCATGGTGGTGTACACACGAACTCTAGCATTATTAATAAAGTAGCTTACTTGATTGCTAGTGGTGGAAGCCATAATGGAGTAAACATACATGGCATTGGAGAAGATAAAATGTTTGATATTTTCTATTATGCAAATACGGATGAATTAAATATGACTTCTGATTTTAAAGAATTAAAAGAAGCTTGTATTCGTGTAGCAACGAACTTATATGGTAAAGACTCATTAGAAGTACAAGCTGTCCAACAAGCCTTTAAAGCAGCGTATATTTAATATTATTGTGATGAATTACAAACTCTTTCATTTTAATATAGTGATTAATTTGTATTTATAGACAAAAACCTTGTAGAATTTTTCTGCAAGGTTTTTGAATGTTATCCCGCTATTTGCCGGGCGGTAAGACCCCGCCTCAAAATTCAGCTGTTATTTTTTTACTTGTTGTAAAGGATGGAAAGCTTTTAAGGTTGTGGCACGCCTCTTAAGAAAAAGATAAGGCGAAGCGATCTCGCTGTTATTTTCAAACAACAAACATTTGTTATTTGTATTATTTAGTGAAAGTTACCAAACGTTTTTCAAAACTATTTTACCTATTGCTTTATTTGACTCCAAATATTCATGTGCTTGTGCAACTTCATCAAACGTAAAAGATTTAGAATCTAGCAATGGACGAAGTTTTCCTTCTTCTACAATTTGCGTTATTTTCGTTAAGATTTCTCCGCAATCATTACGCTTATCTGTATGTAATATTTTTAATGCCATAAAAGTAACGTGCAGAGAGAGTCCTTTTGCGTGTAAAGGAGAGAGGTCATGGGTTGAACGAGCTGCAATAGTTATGACAGTTCCATTGACCGCAGCAGCTTCAAAAGAATGATCAAGATTCTTGCCGCCTACTGTATCAAATATAACTTCAAAACCGTTTCCGTTCGTATGTTTTTGTACATATTCTTGAACAGATTCTTCTTTATAATTAATAGCTATATCGGCTCCTAAACGATGGGCTATTTCCATTTTGTTTTGCTGAGAAGCTGTTGTAAAAACTTTAGCGCCTGCCCATTTAGCTAGTTGAATGGCTACGTGTCCTACGCCACCAGTAGCTCCATGAATGAGAACATTTTGACCAGGTTTAATATTTGCACGATCAAATAAAGATTCCCAAGCTGTAATTGCAACTAATGGTAGAGCAGCAGCTTCTTCCATTGTTAAATTGTTAGGTTTGTGAGCAATTAATCGTGCATCAGCAAGCATAAATTCTGCAAGTGCACCTCCAGTTTCTTTAAAACCTCCGGCACATCCGTATACTTTATCCCCTGATTTGAATTTCGAAACACCTTCTCCTACTTCAATAACAATACCAGCTACATCGCCGTGTAATATAGCTGGAAACTCAGGAGCGACGGCTGAAACGGCACCACTACGCATTTTTGTATCGATTGGATTTACACTTGTTGCTTTTACATCGATTAGAACATGACCTGGTAAAAGTTTTGGTTTTGAAACTTCTTCTAATTGAAATACAGATGAATCCCCAAAAGAATGGATAATTTGTGTTTTCATAGTTTATACCTCCTGTTTGTGGTTATAGCATAGCAAAGTACGAAAAATAAGTATAATATTTTGAATTTTGTTAGTGAGAATTTTATATAGAGAAGGGGAAAGTACGTGAAATAATGTAACGTACTTGCGAAAGCAATTGTAAAGCTTTATGAAGAAAGGCTAGATGTTATTTTTGCAGCATGATTTATTCATTATGTTTATTATTACTCACTTAGTATAGGTATTTTAAAGTGCTACATCACTTTAAAGTACGTAATGCTATTCATGTTATGGCCGATTTATAATAACACTCGTAGCACAAAGAAAGTTATAACGATTACAATAGGCAACAATGTGGTGTTACAGTATTGCCTATCAATTTTGAGTAGAAATATGAAAAGTATAGATTTATATGAATGAAGGAAAGAAAGTGGATTGTGAGCTACAAAAGGATTAAATCGTCTTATTATAGAGAAGCCTTTTGGTTATAATGTAACGTCTGCTCGTGAGTTTAGTACTAAATTAATTGAATGTTTTGATAAAAATGATATTTATTATAACGATCATTATCTTTGAAAATGAATGGTAACTAGGAATACACTTAGAAAAGTATTACGAAATAAATCGTATGTAATTCAAGACATTTTTATTGACGATAATAATTTATGTGGTTAATATATTAGACATAAGATTATTTAATTACTAAAAGTAATCGGATATAAAATGTTTCGTTAAATTCTATAAATAAGTAAGTTGTGGTAGAAATGCTTTGAATTGCCACTATTAATATTGGGGACAATTAAAAAGCGAAAGGTATAAAAAGAATTGGGATTTGATAACTCTTTGTTTTTATAAAACATGAGCTTCTGTACAATTCATTTTTAAAATATTGACAAGGATTATACAACAAGAGGGGGACTGAAATTGGAATCAATGACCTTTGTTTTATTTGGAGCGACAGGGGACTTAGCGAAACGCAAAATTTACCCAGCACTATATAATTTATATAGAGATCAAAAGCTTCCAAAGCAAATATCCGTTATCGGGCTTGGGAGACGTCAAGTATCTCATGTAGATTTTCAAGAAAGAATAAAAGAATCAATAGAGACGTTTTCCCGTCATAGAGAAGAAGGTACTCCAGAACTGGAAGGTTTTTTAGATAATTTTCGCTATTGTCCATTAGATGTGAGTAAGCCGGAAGACTATGAGAGGTTATTACAAGTCGTTCGTGAAAGGGAAGAAGAATTACATATAAAAGGAAATAGAATGTTTTATCTTTCCGTTGCTCCTGAATTTTTCGAGACCATTGCTTTAAATATTAAGGAAAGCGGACTTGATAAAACGGATGGATGGAAACGTCTGATGATTGAGAAACCATTCGGGCACGACCTTACATCTGCTCGTGAGCTTAACGATAAGCTTAGTCGCACGTTTGAAGAAGACGAGATATACCGTATCGATCATTATTTAGGTAAACCGATGATTCAAAATCTTGAGGCATTAGAATTTGCAAATCCTGTTCTCCAATCAATTTGGAATAAAGAACATATAGCGAATGTACAAATCACAGCGAGTGAAACAGTTGGGGTTGAAGAAAGGGCAGGATATTATGACCAGGCAGGGGCCATTCGAGATATGGTTCAAAATCATATGTTACAAATATTAATGATGACTGCTATGAATCTGCCGGAAAAGGTTAATGCATGTGAAATTCGAGAGGAAAAGCGAAAGGTAATGGAAACGCTTCGTAAAGTGAAAAAAGAAGACGTTCAAAGCCATATCATTCGCGGACAATACGCTGCAGGTGAGATAAAAGGCGGGCAAGTTGTAGCATACAAAGAGGAGCCAGGAGTAAATCCTTCTTCTAACATAGACACATTTGTTGCTGCTCGCCTGTGGATCGATAATCCATTTTGGACTGGCGTTCCCTTCTATATACGAACAGGCAAACGAATGAAAGAAAAGTCTACTCGTATTGTAATCGAGTTTAAAAATACGTTAAAACAGCAATATCAAGATAATAATCCAAATGCAGCACCTAACTTATTAATAATTGAAATTAGCCCAGGTGAGAACGTTTCATTACAGTTAAACAGTAAAAATCCATTGAAAAATGGAGAAATTGAACCGATGCGTATTAACTTTACTTGTGAGCAAGCGGATGTGGGAGTACCTGAAGCGTATGAAAGACTCATTCATGATGCTGTGAGTGGAGACGCTACATTCTTTGCACATTGGAGAGAAGTTGAATTGTCATGGGAATGGGTACAACCAATTCTTGAAGCGTTCGAGGAAAACTTATTGCCGCTTTATGAATATGAGTCTGGTTCATATGGTCCAGAAGCGTCTAATGAACTGTTGCAAGAAAGTGGATTTAAATGGTGGTTAGATCAAGAGACGGAAAAATAAGTACTTTCTTTAATAAAAGCATTTAGGGGGACGATTACTATGACACAAAACATAAATCAATTAGCAGTGAATACACTTCGTACGTTATCGATTGATGCTATTAATGCGGCAAACTCAGGTCATCCAGGTCTTCCGATGGGAGCAGCACCAATGGCTTATGCATTATGGGCGAATCATTTAAATTACAATCCTAATCACCCAGAATGGTTTAACCGTGATCGTTTCGTTTTATCGGCGGGACATGGATCTAGTCTGTTATATAGCCTACTTCATTTAGCTGGATATGACGTTTCAATTGATGACTTGAAAAATTTCAGAAAGTTAAATAGTAAAACACCTGGACATCCTGAGTTTGGGCATACTCCTGGAGTTGAAGCGACTACAGGCCCGTTAGGACAAGGGATTGCTAATGCTGTAGGAATGGCAATGGCAGAAGCTCATTTAGCAGCGAAGTTCAATAAGGATGGTCACTCTATTATAGATCACAATACGTATGCTTTAGTCGGAGATGGTGATTTAATGGAGGGTGTCGCTTATGAAGCGATGTCAATGGCAGGACATATGAAACTTGGCAAGTTAATTGTACTGTATGATTCAAATGAAATTTCACTTGATGGTGAATTAGGCATTGCTTTCTCTGAAGATATTCAGAAAAGGGCAGAATCTGTACATTGGCAATATGTAAGAGTTGAAGATGGAAACGATGTTGATGCGATTACAAAAGCTATTCAATCAGCGAAAGAAAATACGGATCAACCTACTCTTATAGAAATTAGAACCATTATAGGTTATGGAAGTCCAAAAGTTGCTGGAACGAACAAAGCACATGGTAATCCGCTTGGAGTAGAAGAAGCGACAGCGACAAAACAAGTGTATGGTTGGGATTATGAGGAAGATTTCTTTGTACCTGAAGAAGTAAAAGCTCATTTTAATGAACTAAAACAAAAAGGTATTGAAAAAGACAATGACTGGAATGAGCAGTTCAACTTATACAGAGAAGCGAATCCTATACTGGCAGATGAATTAGAAAAAGCGATTACAGGTGAGGTTTTAATTGAAGCAAAAGACATTCTATCTTTTGATACTGAAAAAACGATTTCCACTCGTGTTGCAAGTGGGGAAGCTATTAATCATTATGTGAAATCGATTCCTTCTATTTTCGGTGGAAGTGCGGATCTTTCTCATTCTACGATGACAGATATAAAAGGTGAAGCAGTATATGCAGTAGAATCATATGCTGGACGAAATATATATTTCGGTGTACGTGAACATGCAATGGGCGCTGCAGCGAATGGATTGGCGCTTCATGGAGGAGTAAAACCTTTCGTAAGTACATTCTTTGTATTTAATGATTATCTTCGTCCGTCCATTCGACTGGCTGCACTGCAAAAGTTACCTGTTACTTACGTATTTACACATGATTCGATTGCTGTAGGAGAAGATGGTCCAACGCATGAACCAATTGAACAATTGGCAGCTCTTCGAGCAATTCCTGGTTTAACAGTTATCCGCCCGTCAGATGCAAATGAAACAGCAAGTGCTTGGGCGTATGCTTTACAGCAAACGGATGGTCCAGTCGTTTTAGTACTGAGCCGTCAAAATTTACCGGTGTTTAATGAAACGAAAGCGAACATAGAGAATCTCTCTAAAGGAGCTTACGTATTAACACAAACGAATGAAAATCCGGATGTGATTTTAATTGCGACAGGTTCTGAAGTATCCTTAGCTGCTAGTGCGAAAGCAAAATTAGAAGAAGATCAAGTTTCTGTTCGCATCGTTGCAATGCCGAGCTGGGAGTTATTCGATCACCAATCGAACGAATATAAAGAATCCGTTCTTCCGTCTTCTATAACGAAACGAGTATCTCTTGAGATGGGTGTATCTCTCGGTTGGGAACGTTATGTAGGACAAGAAGGAAAAGTACTATCAATTGAAACATTTGGAGCTTCAGGTACTGGAGCTGAAGTCATGAATCTATTTGGATTTACGACAGAAAATGTTGTTCAAATTACAAAAAATGTGTTGAATTCTTAAGCTATGACTGTGAATACCTTTCTGTACATATTAAAATTTCAGTGCTGAAAGGTATTCCAGATTGTAGTGATATGGATTTTTAATAAAAGATGATTTGAGGAGGAATTATATTATGCAAGTAGGATTAATTGGGTTAGGTAAAATGGGATTAAATTTAGGGAAAAATTTAATGGATCATAAACATGAAGTAGTAGCATTTGATTTAAATACGAGCGCAGTAGAAGAAATGAAAGAGTACGGGGCAACAGGTACATCTAGTTTAAGTGAACTTGTTCAGTCATTACAATCACCAAGAATTCTTTGGGTAATGGTACCACACGCTGTTGTTGATTCTGTTATTGATGAGGTTACACCACTTTTATCAAAAGGAGATATTTTAATTGAAGCTGGTAATTCACATTATAAAGAGTCTATCCGCCGATATGAGCAATTAAAGAAAGATGGCATTCACTTTATGGATGCAGGAACTTCTGGCGGAATGGAAGGCGCTCGTAATGGTGCTTGTTACATGATCGGAGGAGATCAAGAAGCTTGGGACATCGTTGAACCTATCTTCCGCGATACTGCTGTAGAAAATGGATTCTTATATGCTGGAAAAGCTGGTAGTGGTCACTTCTTAAAAATGGTTCATAACGGAATTGAATACGGTATGATGGCTGCTATTGGTGAAGGATTTGAGATTCTAGAAAAAAGTGAATTTGACTACGATTATGAAAAAGTATCAAGAGTATGGAACAACGGTTCAGTGATTCGTTCTTGGTTAATGGAATTAACAGAAAATGCATTTTCTAAAGATGCAAAACTGGATGAGATTAAGGGTGTTATGCATTCTTCTGGTGAAGGAAAATGGACAGTAGAAACAGCATTAGACCTTCAAACAGCAACTCCTGTTATCGCAATGTCTCTATTAATGCGCTACCGCTCATTAGACAATGATACATTTACAGGAAAAGTTGTAGCAGCTCTGCGCAATGAATTTGGCGGACATGCAGTAGAAAAGAAATAAAGTGAAACTTTAATAAGTAGGGGCTTCATTCCACACAAATCGGGCTTTTACGGGATAAGCATATTAAACATGTAACTCATCAACGTTTAAAAACTGGAGGGAATTAATCATGAAATTTTTTATTGATACTGCAAATCTTGAGGATATAAAAAAAGCATATAAACTTGGAGTTTTAGCTGGTGTTACAACGAATCCTTCTTTAGTAGCAAAAGAGGGCATTAAATTTGAAGACCGTATTGCAGAAATTTGTCAGGCAGTTCCTAAAGTTGAATCTGTTTCGGCAGAAGTAACGCCAGATGCGGTTACAGCTGAAGAGATGATCGCCCAAGCAGAAGAACTGATTAAAATTAACGGTGGCGATGAAAAAGTTACAATTAAACTTCCGATGACGTTAGCAGGATTAGAAGCTTGTCGCTACCTTACTGAAAAAGGTGTGAAAACGAATGTTACACTTATTTTCACGGTGAACCAAGCACTTTTAGCTGCTCGAGCAGGTGCAACGTACGTTTCTCCATTTTTAGGACGTTTAGATGATATTTCTGAAGATGGTGTACTATTAGTTGCTAAAATTGCTGAATTATTCGATGTTCATCAATTAGATACACAAATTATTGCGGCTTCTGTTAGACATCCAGATCATGTAACTCGTGTAGCGATGGCAGGTGCTCACATTGCAACAATCCCTTATAAAGTAATTGAACAACTTGCTATGCACCCATTAACAGACCAAGGTATTGAGAAATTTGCTGCGGATTGGGCGAAAGCGCCTAAATTATAATGTTATGAAAGTGAAGGTGCTTTCCGAAAGTTGTTTTTCATGAGAAGACAAATCCTAAGTAACTTCATCGTTTAAAGTGGATACTGAGTTTGTAGTCTTACTACGTGAAAACAGCAAGAGAAGAAAGTGTCATTCACTTTTAAAAAAGGGAAAATTGATCGCGCGAAGCGTTTATCACAATAACATTATAATTATGGAAGAGAAATCCCCTTATCAGAGAGGTGAGTTAACATGTATCTCTGATAAGGGAGATTCTTTTTGTATAAATTATTATTTTGTGAAGATGATTTGTATATCGATATATAAATTCTTACTCATGAAAGAACTATATAGGTTCTCTTAATTGTATAGCAATTTTGAAAGGGTTTACATAAAGGGGTGGAACTGCGTATGAATATGTACCTTTTAATGATTACATTATTATCAATCGTAATTGTTATTTTAGGGGTATCGTGGTGGAGATGGCATGCATTTATTAGTTTAACGATTGCAAGTTTGTTTTTAGCAATTATGTCTGGGATGCCAATGGATAAAATAGTGAGTGCTTATGAAACGGGAGTCGGCAGTGTTCTCGGGCATTTAGTAGGTATTTTAGTATTAGGTACAATTTTAGGGAAAATGATGGCAGAGTCAGGTGCTGGAATGCAAGTGGCAGAGTTCTTTATTAAATCATTTGGGATAAAAAACTTACCATGGGCGATGTTAATTGCAGGTTTTATTATTGGAATCCCGGTGTTTTTTGAAGTAGGCATTTTAATATTACTGCCGTTAGTAATTTCAATTCATAAAACAACGAAACAAAATATTTTATTGATAGCATTACCAGCAATTGCTGGGCTATCTGTCGTACACGGCCTTGTTCCTCCGCATCCAGGGGCCATAGTTGCAATTGGTATTTATAAAGCGAATCTTGGGAAGGTACTAATGTATTCACTCATTATTACATTTTTTGCAGCGATTATTGCAGGTCCTATATTTGCGAAATGGATTCACAAACGTGTAATTCCTGAAAATGAGCCGGAATTGATTCGTGTAAATACAAAATCAACGAAATTACCAGGAATAGGAGTTTCATTTTTAGTTATATTGTTACCTGTTATGTTAATGGTTTTAGCTGCAGCAGCTCCTTATGTGCCTCTTTCTAATACTTTGATGAAGATTGTCACATTAATCGGTAGTCCTATAATTGCACTATTGATTGCATGTTTTGCGGCGTTCTATTTTCTTGGATTTCGTCAAGGTATCGATAAAAAAGCTATTAAGAAGATAACAGAAGATAGCTTATTACCAATTGGTTCAATTGTTGCGATTATTGGTGCTGGTGGGGGATTTAAGCAAATTCTCATCGATAGTGGGGTAGGGAATGCTATTGCTCAAATGTCTGAGCATTTAGCTCTATCTCCAATTGTATTAGCATTTATAGTAGCTGGGTTAATTCGAATTGCGACAGGGTCAGCGACAGTCGCTTTAACAACAGCAGCCGGTATCGTTTCGCCAATCGTTGAAAATACGACAGGTGTGAACTTAGAGTTACTCGTTATTGCAACAGGTGCAGGAGCGTTAATGTTTTCTCACGTAAACGATGCTGGGTTCTGGATGGTAAAAGAATACCTAGGTTTAACAGTGAAAGAAACATTTAAAACATGGACAGTATTAGAAACGTTACTTTCATTTATCGCTTTTGGAGGCGTTTTACTACTCGATATGTTTGTTTAAGATAAAGATGTTTCTATTTAGATAATTGTGGCATAAAACGTTATCAATAGATAAAAGGAATGTATTTTTATGGTGGGATACTGTAGCAATTTTTTGTTAGGAGGAAGAGATGGTGAGCTCAAAATATATGATTGGTGTAGATATTGGGACAACTAGTACAAAATCAGTTCTATTTTCTACTGATGGATCTGTTATTGCTAGTCATGGAATTGAATATCCTTTATATTCTCCTACACCTGAAACAGCAGAACAAGACCCAGAAGAAATCTTTCATGCAGTAATAAATACGATTAAAGAAACTGTACGAATAAGTAGTGTACAGCCGAATGATATTCTTTGTGTCTCTTTTAGTTCGGCAATGCATAGTATCATTGCTGTAGATGAAAAAGGAGAGCTATTAACGAGATGTATCACTTGGGCAGATAATAGAAGTGCAAGCTGGGCGGAGAAAATAAAGAATGATATGAATGGTCATGAAATTTACCTTCGTACTGGGACACCAATTCATCCGATGTCACCACTTTCGAAATTAGTTTGGCTACAGAATGAGCAAGCAGAGTTATTCGCAAAAAGTTATAAATTTATTTCTATTAAAGAATATGTTTTTTACAAGTTATATAAAGAATATGTAATTGATTATTCTATAGCATCAGCGACAGGAATGTTCAATTTAAAATCTTTAAAGTGGGATGAAGAGGCTTTACATGTAGCGGGAATTACAGATAAAAAGCTTTCAAAGCTTGTTCCAACAACGCACAGTTTAACAGGATTAGATGAAGAGTTTGCCAAAGAGATGAATGTACTTGTTTCTACGCCTTTTGTAGTAGGAGCGAGTGATGGAGTACTATCTAATTTAGGTGTAAATGCAATAGATCCTGGCGTTGTGGCTGTTACAATTGGTACAAGCGGTGCGATACGTGCTGTAACAAATCGTCCTGTAACAGATCCAAAAGGTAGAATTTTTTGTTATGCGTTAACTGAAGACCATTGGGTAATCGGTGGACCAGTTAATAACGGCGGTATGATTTTCAGGTGGGCTCGTGACCAATTGGGCACTTCAGAGATTGAACTTGCAAAGCGCTTAGGAAAAGATCCATATGAGGTGCTTACTGAAATTGCAGCAAAAGTGAATCCGGGATCTGACGGTTTATTATTTCACCCGTATTTAGCGGGGGAAAGGGCTCCTTTATGGAATGCAAATGCGCGAGGATCTTTCTTTGGACTCGGATTGCATCATAAGAAAGAACATCTGATACGTGCTGTTTTAGAAGGAGTAATTTATAACTTATATACAGTTCTTCTCGCTTTAAAAGAACTAATTGGCGAACCGAAAAAAATTCAAGCGACAGGCGGTTTTGCAAGGTCGGAACTTTGGAGACAGATGATGGCGGATATTTTCCATCAAGACGTATATGTTCCGGAAAGTTTCGAAAGCTCTTGCTTAGGAGCTGCAATCCTCGGTTTATATAGTTTAGGTGAAATAGATACATTATCCGTAGTTTCTGAAATGGTAGGTGCAGATTTTCATCATGAGCCAAACATGGAAAGTGTGGAAAAATATAAAGATTTAACGCCAATCTATATCCGTTTGTCCCGTCAATTGGAAGAAGAATATGAAAGTATAGCAGCGTATCAAAAAAAGTGGGTTTAAAAGCTATTTACCAAGAAAATATGGTAACGTATAAAGAGGTACTCCGATTTTTTAGGATACTCTTTCAACATAAAATATTTTAAAAAGTATGATGAACGAAAAATATAGGGAGAGAGGGTTATGAAAATGAAGGATAACAAAGAGTTTATCGGATATGTTGGGACTTACACGAAAGAAAATAGCGAAGGAATATATAAGTTTATTTTAGACACGGAAGCAAAAAAAATTGGTAATGTAACACTTACTGCTAAGCTGGATAACCCTACATATGTAACGATTAACCGAAATAATGAATATCTCTATTCTGTTGTTAAGGAAGGCGAATCTGGCGGTGTAGCTGCTTATTCCATTGATAGTCATACTGGAGAACTAAAAGCGAAAAATAGACAAGTAGTAGAAGGGGCTTCTCCTTGTCATATTAGTGTTGATAGTGGAAATCATACAGTAGTTACAGCAAATTACCATAAAGGAACAATTGAGTCTTTTGAAATAAATGAAGAAAATGGAACTGTAAATCCTGCTTCATCTATTATGGCACATGAAGGTTCAGGTCCGAATAAAGAAAGACAAGAAAAACCACATGCACATTACGCGGGGTACACTCCTGATGAAAAATATGTAGTGGGCGTTGATTTAGGGATAGATAAAATAATTACGTATGAAGTAAAAGATAGTACATTAATAGAAGTGAATAGCCTGTCTGTGAATCCGGGAAGTGGACCAAGACACATTGCTTTTCATCCAAATGGAAAATACGCTTATGTAATGACGGAGCTTAGTTCAGAGGTTATTGCGCTAACATATAACTCGGAAGAAGGATCCTTTACAGAATTACAGTATATTTCTACTCTTCCAGAACAATTTGATGAAAATAGTCAAGGCAGTGCTATCCATATTTCTTCTGACGGCCGCTTTGTATATGCAGGTAATCGTGGTCATAATAGTATCGCTGTTTATAGCGTAGATCAAAACTCAGGCCAGCTTACATTTGTGGAACATACATCTACAGAAGGAAATTGGCCAAGGGACTTTGTATTAGATCCTACTGAAAAGTTTCTTGTTGCTACAAATGAAAAGTCACATAATCTTGTGTTATTTTCAAGAGATGAATCTACAGGTAAGTTAACACTTTTACAATCTGATGTTGTTGTGCCAGAGCCTGTTTGTGTGAAGTTTTTAAATATATAATTTCAGATGCCTAAACAAAAGCAAAGCGATATCGCTTTGCTTTTTATTATTTCTTTTTCGGTCTACGTACTAATTCGCCGCCGCAGTTTGGACAAACGTTATGTCTTTCTTCTGTACATGGTGCGCAAAATGTACATTCATATACACAAATGTATGCTTCAGAATCTTGTTCGAGCGATTGATCGCAAATTTGACAGTTTGTTTTCATTTCTAGTGCCATAATAAGTCTCCTTTTAGTTAGAAAATTTATAATTTAATTATAATTCATTAAATAGAAATAGTCCTTTTCAATTGAAAGGAAATCGAATGATAAAGTTATGAATTGAAACGAAAGATGCTGGTTTATTTTAAAATTGATTATTTATTACAGTTGGAATATTATGAAATAGTCAAAAGACAACAGGGGGTATAGATTTTGACTAATCATAATGATCATTTAAAAGCAAACTGCGAAAAATGCTTTGGTCTATGTTGCGTTGCATTACCGTTCGCAGCATCGGTAGATTTTGCAGTGAATAAAGATGGTGGTAAACCATGTTCTAACTTACAATCAGATTTTAAATGTAGTATACATAAAAATCTTAGAGGAAAAGGTTATAAAGGTTGTACAGTATTTGAGTGTTTCGGTGCTGGGCAGAAGATTTCTCAGGGTACGTTTAAAGGGATTGATTGGCGGAAAGATGCAAAGCATGCAAGAAAAATGTACGATGCTTTTCCGGTTATGCATCAACTTCATGAAATGCTTTGGTATTTGAATGAAGCGATTCTTTTAAAGGCAACACAGCCAATTCATAAAGAGCTGGAGACCGCAATTGAGGAGACAGAGCGACTTTCGAATTTAAATCCAGATGAGTTAATGAAAATAAATGTTCCAATGCATAGGGCAGAGGTGAACATTCTTCTTTTAGAAACGAGCGAATTAGTATGGAAGGAAATGAATACTGCACGTAAGAAACGAATCATTCACCGCGGAGCAGATCTTATGGGAGCAAATTTGAAAAAGAAAAATTTACAAGGTGCAAATTTAAGGGGTGCTTACTTAATTGCGGCTAACTTAAATGGAGCAAATTTAAGAGGAGCAGATCTTATCGGAGCAGATTTAAGAGATGCAGATATTCGCGGGGCTGATTTTACAAATAGTATTTTTCTGACGCAAGTTCAAATTAACGCAGCGAAAGGGGATAAGCATACGAAATTACCGAAAATGTTATCCCGTCCATCGCATTGGAGTGCGTAAAGAGTGAGGAGTGTTTAGTGTGGATATATTTCAGTATTTAGAAGAGATGCAAGAGGATGTCTTTTCGTTAGCAGTAGAGCAAATAGAAGCGAAGTATTATGATATATACCGATTTGTATTGGTTTTCATGACCAAGATCCAATAATGCGAACAGGCAGAGACTAAAAATCTCTGCCTGCTTTTTATTTCTTTTCAAAAGTAGTAATTAAAACGCTACATATAATAAGAATACCGCCAATAAAAAAGTTACTATTTAATGTCTCATTTAATAAGAGCCAGCCAAGTAATGATCCAACAATAGGTTGGAAGAAGAAAAATAAGGAACCGATGCTTGCATCTATTAATTCTAATCCTTTATTCCAAAGGAAAAAGGCACCTGCTGTTGAGACAATACCTAAGTATAATACGCCTAATATTACGTACGTATTTACTGTTCCGATAGAGGATGTTTGTAGTTCCCATATCATAAAAGGTGTAATAAAAAAGAGTGAAAAGAATATGGCATACGTTGTAATAACTAAGGATGAAAATTGGATTGAAGCGCTTTTTACATAAATAGATAGTAAGGCCCACGTAATAGCGGCTCCAACTAAAATGATTGTTCCGATAAAATAGGAGCCAATTTCAATATCCCATCCGATTACGATAATGACACCGATTGTCGCTATTATAGTAGATAAAAGTCTACGAGCGGTTAGTTTTTCTTTCAAAATGAGCGCTGCAAATATAACCATAAATGCAGGCGTAGCTGATGTAACTAACGAGCCTGTATGAGCGTCGGATAATTTTGTTCCGATAAATTGGCATGTGATTGAAATGAAATATCCAATAAATCCTATCCAAGCGAAGAGGAGCCAATCTTTTTTGCGAATGTTTACTTTTTTCTTTTGTTTTTTCTCAGCTAGTTTCAAAATGCCATACAAAACAACAAAAGCAATGATAAAGCGTAGCCAAACGAGTGTTAGTGGTGGGATAAAATCGAGTACGTATTTGCTAACAACATACATACCACCCCATATACTTGCTGCTAGTGATAAACATATAGCTCCTACAATTGTTTGTTTCATGTAAAGTACCTCCGTCTATTTTTAGGGTATTATGAGTTCCCTAAGACGAGGCGTAGTGTATGTGTTATATGATTGCCCGTCTTAGTTTATAGACGGCCTACAGGTTGATCGTTTTCGAATGAAGTGTTGTAGTACATGCGTGCATTCCTCCTCTTTAAGTTATAATGATATTATAACTTAATTTTCTGATTATTGGAGGTTGTTATGAAATATATCGTTATAAAATCACATGTTAGCAATTATCCTAATCCAATTCGCTTAGAAGAGGGGGATGTAGTGAAAATGATAGAGAGTTACGCTGGTCCGGAAAACTGGGAAAACTGGATGTTTTGTCACGAAGAGAAATATGACCGGAAAGGATGGGTTCCGGAGCAAATTATAAAAAAAGATATGAATGGAACAGGAATTATTATAAAACAATATACTGCGAAAGAATTAAATGTGAGTATTGGAGAAAGAGTGATTGGATTAGAAGAATTCAATGGATGGGTTTGGGGCGAAGGAAGAGATGGTGAGAAGGGCTGGGTACCAAAGGAAAACTTACAAAAATATTAATAATAATATTTGATCAATAATTAGGAAACATATTTTTGCTTATGAGTATATTGGTTGTAGGATAAAAAGTAGATTAATAGAGAAAGAGGAGGAGATTATTATAACTACAACCGTTATTTCACATTTTTACAATGAAGAGTATTTATTGCCATGGTGGCTTATGCATCATACGAAACTTTTTGATCATGGTATTTTAATTAATAAAGGTTCAACAGATCGTTCCGTTGAGATTTGTAAAAAATTCGCACCGCATTGGGAGGTGCGAGATTCTGTAAATCCAGAGTTTGATGCATATGCGACAGATCATGAAGTGATGAGGATAGAACAAGAAGTACAAGGATGGAAAATGATTTTAAATACGACTGAGTTTCTTTGCGTGCAAGATAAAAATCAGTTTTGGAAATCGCTAAATGAATTGGGGGGGAGGATGTATTGGCTGGACGGGCTTATTATGGTTGATGATCCTAACTACAACTATCCGGACCTTAACTTTGGAATACCTTTAATGAAACAGCGATTTCATGGTTATTTACCAGAAGATTGGCCGTTATGGAGAAGAGGTAGATTTATTCATAATCATGAGCATGGAAGTTATACGGTTGGAAGACATTTATCTGCGCATGAATCGATGATTTATCCACCTCTTGCCTGTATATTATGGTTTGGGTTTAGTCCGTGGAACGATGCGATGAGAAAGAGAAAGTTACAAATTGGTCCGACTCTTTCTGAAGCTAGTAAGCATGGGGGAATGGGGACGCACCATATTATTACGTCGGAAAGATTAGGAGAATGGTATAAGGAATTAGCGAGAGGAACGAAGGATTTACGTTTTAATGATGCATATCGTTATGTTTTTGTATAAATGATTTCCACCATAAAATTGTTTCTTCAATTCCTGTATTTAGATCGTATGTTGGTTTCCAGTTTACTTCAGTTTTTAAACGTTCTACATTAACCCCGACAAATAAAGGTTCATCTTTAGAGAAAGGGATTGCACCTAGTTTAATTAAATGTTCTTTTCCTATCTTTTTAGCAATGATAGAAGCTAACTTTTTAATTTGTACAGATTGACCAGAAGCGATATTGATGGTGCCTGTAACGCTGTGTTCTAATATTGTTACGAGAGCGTCAGCGACGTCACTCACATGGAGGAAATCTCTTGATTGTTTTCCATGTGTACATAGTGCTTCCTCGTTTTTTAATAAGGAAGTGATAATGTTAGAAACGAGCCGATTACCTTGTTCGTGAGGTCCATACATATGAAAAATGCGGCCCCAACACATGCTGAGGCCTGTTTGTTGTGCATACGTTTCTAGCCAGGAGTGCAGTGCATTTTTACATAAAGAATACGGGGTTTTATAGGAAAGGAGCGGTGAATCTTCAAATAATACGCCGTTAAACCATTCGTACTCTGCGCCAGTACCTGCAACGACAACACGCTTTCCGCCGCATGTTGTGAAGTGTTGAATCAATGAAATACTAGACTTTAGCCAATAGTAATTATTAATAGATACATAGCATGCTGGTGGCACTGCTTCCCAAGCAAGGTGAATGAGATGGCTAGGCTGAACATCCGAAATGAATTGTTTTACTTCGTCATCGCGAAGCAAGTTTACTTTATGCCAATGGCAAGGGAGGTGAGAGGGGTTATTTTTATTATACGTGGCGTGCACTTCATATCCCTTTTGTATAAGTGAATGTACAACATATTTACCTATCCAGCCACTACCACCTGTTACAACAACTTTCTTCATGGCTCGATCACCTCAATTTCTGGAACCGTCACTAAAAATTTACCGCCCCATTCACGAATGAAAGAGCATTCTTTCATAATTTCGTCTTTCAAATTCCAAGGAAGTATAAGAATGTAATCCGGTTTTGTACGTTTAATTTCTGCTGGAGATTTTATTGGAATACGAGTTCCTGGTAAAAGGAGATTTTGTTTGTGAGGATTTTTATCTACTGTATAAGCTAGAAATTCTTTACCTATCCCGCAATAATTCAAAAGGGTGTTTCCTTTAGCTGGAGCACCGTAACCGATAATTTGTTTGTTTAAAGCTTTCGCTTCAATAAAAAACTTTAAAATATTTATTTTCAATTGTTCGATGCGTTTAGAAAAAAGGAGATAGCAATCTAATGTATCTAACCCGTGGTCGACTTCTTTTTGAATTAATTTTGTAACATTGGAATGGATAGTTGATTGGGCACTTAGATGGTTTACAAAAATCCGTAAGGAACCACCATGCGTTGAAAGTTCTTCTACATCAACAATTTGTAAATGATGATAACTTAAAACTTTTTGAAGGCTTATAAGTGAGAAGTAGGAAAAGTGCTCATGGTAGATAGTATCGAACTGTTTAAAGGATATGAGGTTTAATAAGTGTGGGAATTCAATTGTTATCGTGCCATCTTGTTTTAATAACGTTTTTAAACCGGCAACAAAATCATGCAAGTTTGGAACATGTGCTAATACGTTATTTGCGACGATTAAATCAGCTTGTGGCAATTTTTTTGCTAAGTCATTACTGAAAAAATTTACATGAGTAGGAATTCCTTTTTTGATAGCAATTTCTGCTACGTTTTTCGCGGGTTCAATTCCCAATGTCTCGATATTTTCTTTTTTAAAGTATTGTAATAAGTACCCATCGTTACTTGCGATTTCAATCACTTTTGAATGTTTCGTTAAGTTGAAACGCTTAATCGCCATTTCTACATATTGTTTAGCGTGTAGTAGCCAACTTGAGGAGTAAGAGCTGAAGTATAAATAGTTATGAAAAATATTTTGTGGGGATTCAAATTCATCTAGCTGGACGAGTAAACAAGAGTTACAAACAAATGTGTGCAGCGGATAAAAAGGTTCCATTTTATATGAGCTTTCAGGAGCTACAAATGAATTAGCAAGAGGGGAAACGCCCAAATCTAAAAAAGTGTTGGTTAGTAATGAGTGGCAAAAACGGCATTTTTTCTGTTCCATTTTATAGCCCCCTTATAAATTTTTGAATGCATCGATTTGTTGTCGTGTGAAAGATTCTATATTTTCACCAGATGCATATTTTTTGTACCAATCAACAGTCCAAGCGATAGCATCATCTGTTGATAACTTAGGAGTCCAGCCGAGTTTGTTTACTGCTTTTGTACTATCGAGTGTTAAAACAGGTGATTCATAAGGAGTATTTGTAGAGGAGGAAATGATTGTTAGTGGGTTATTCCATAATTTTATTACAGATTCAATGACATCATGAACGGTTCTGTTAGGTTCATTCATTGGGCCGAAATTCCACGCTTCTGCATATTTAGCATCATTCCAAAGTTTCTCAGCTAAAAGGATATAGCCATGTAAAGGATCTAAAACATGTTGCCACGGACGGACGGCATATTTGTTTCGAATACACAAAGTATGATTGTGCAAATATGCCCGAATGATATCAGGGAATAATCGGTCTTCTGCCCAATCACCACCGCCGATGACGTTACCAGCTCTGACTGAGGCGAGTTTCTGGGTATTAGTGCGGAAGAATGATTTTTGATAGGATGTTGCCACTATTTCAGCGCAAGCTTTACTAGCGCTATAAGGGTCGAAACCTCCTAGTCGGTCATTTTCCACGAACGCTCGGTCGCCACTACCGTCATTCTCATAACATTTATCGCTTGTCACATTAATAATGGCACGTACGCTTTCGATGGACTTTGCTGCTTCTAGCACGTGAACAGTACCTAAAACATTCGTTTTGAATGTATCGATAGGGTTTTTGTATGAAGCGGTTACGATTGGCTGAGCTGCTAAATGAAATATTATGTCAGGTTTATGCTGCTTCATGGCATGAAATAAAGAATGGTAATCTGTAATATCGCCTTTCATTGTCGTGCACTCTTTTGCTACGTTACCTTGTTCAAAAGTGTTAGGAATGGATGGGGGATGAGAAGAAAAGTCTACTACTTCTGCACCTAAAGAACTTAAGAAAAGGGTGAGCCAGGAGCCTTTAAATCCAGTATGTCCTATAATAAATACTTTTTTCTTATTCCAAAAAGATGATGAAGCCATATTACCAAACCTTCCACGGAGCGTTATTACTTTCCCATAGCTCGACTAATTTATTTTTATCGCGCAATGTATCCATCGGATGCCAAAAACCAGAATGTTGATATGCGGCCAATTCATTTTTGTTTACTAACTGAACTAAAGTGTCTGTTTCAAAAACAGACTTATCTCCACTAATGTAATTGAAAACTTCAGGATTTAAAACGAAAAATCCACCGTTAACCCATCCGCCATCACCTAATGGTTTTTCTTGAAAAGATGTTACAGACTGTTTATCTAATATGAGAGAACCAAATCTACCAGGAGGTTGTACGGCAGTAACAGTAGCCATTTTTCCATGTTTTTTATGGAATGTAATAAGTTCTTTTATATTTACATTACTTAATCCATCACCATAAGTGAGGCAGAAAGGTTCGTCTCCGACATAATTTTGAATCTTTTTCACTCGGCCACCCGTTTCGGTATTTACACCAGTATCGATTAGTGTAACTTTCCATGGTTCTACACGATGAGAATGGCTAGTAATTGTATTATCGTTTAACTGTATTGTGAAATCAGACATGTGTAAGTTGTAATTTAGAAAGAACTCTTTAATTGCATATCCTTTATAGCCTAAGCAAATAATAAACTCAGTAATCCCGTAATGACTATACAAACTCATAATGTGCCATAGAATGGGTTTTGTTCCAATTTCAATCATAGGTTTCGGTTTTAAATGTGTTTCTTCCCCAATTCTTGTACCGTACCCACCAGCAAGAATAACAGCTTTCATTTTTTCCTCCTAAAATAAAAATTTATTATTTATACAGTATTCATGTTTTATGCAAATGAGATTGTTTTTGATTAAGTGAATGAAAATGTTTGAGGTGATGACGATGCAGAAAATATTACGGTTTGAATTTTGGAAATAATTTTTGATATTCAGGGTTATGACGGAGGTCTTGTGTTAGGTTACTAAGCTCTAAAAAACGTATGTCCAGTACTTCAGGAGATTGACCGTAATGTGTTTGAAGTCCCATTTGAACACCCCTTTTTGAAAGGGTAGGTGTAATTTGTAATTTTCTTGCTTTTGATTGTTCATTCCAAGGGCTAAAATAAAATTTTAAAATAAATGAAGGATAGTCATAAATTATATATCCGTGCCGCGAATGATGTCTACCAGGTAAATATGCACCGTCTAGATGATTGTGAATAAATCTCCAAGCACATCCGAGATTTGGGTTATAAGGGAAGACACCGTGGTATCGCTGTTCTACTAAGGGGATAGAATATCTAGGCTTTGAATAATTATAATTATGATTATCTATCATTAAAATCATTCTAATCGCATACATGTTTTGGCCTAGTGTATGAAGAGATGAAAAAAATTCTTCAGTATTATTACAACAAAAGAATTCAGTAGTATTTAAAACGATTTTCCAACCTGAAACTTCTCTTTCAATTTCCATCACTTCAATATCAGTATTAGTTGGATCAAACTCAAGAAATCTTGAATTTCGTACTTCCCAGTGGGGTGCTAATAGTTTACAAATCTCTACGGAACGATCTGTAGACCCTCTATTAATTAAAATGCCGTGATCGAATATTTTCGTGTGATGCATAAGCCACCATGGAAGTAGGTATTCTTCATTATAAAAATGAGAAATGATTGTCTTTTTCATATTAATTCCCTCCTATACAAGCAATCATTATTAGTAGGATATGCTTTTAAATAAGAAAGGTTAAAAATGGCAGACAATGTAGTGATTAGGTAGTAGTTTAGTAATTTTATTGTATAAGTGTAGATTACTCGTATTGAATCATCATAGGAGGAGATTGGGATTTTGTATAAATTGTGAATAATAAACCGTCACGTTTGACTGTACAGTTTATGTATTGTATGATGTAAGTAATATAAACAAGGGGGGAAGATCGTTGGGAAGGTGTATCGAATCGGACAGTTGGCTCTCATGGCTCACGTGTCGAAACGAACGATTGATTATTATACGAATCTAGGTATCTTAAAAGCGGAGCGATCTCAATCTAATTATCGCTATTACGACGAAACAGCATTTGAGACATTACAATTTATTGAGAAGTGCAAAGAAATGCATATGCCGCTTTGTGAGATTAAAGAGAAAATCGAGGAGAAGAAGAAGCTGCTCGGTATCAATGAACACGTTTCGAAACAAGTGAATGAAGTGACAGACCATATTCATCAATTAGAAGTGGAACTTACTGAGTTAAAGCCGCTTTTAGATGGATTGACTGATTCACAACGTGAAAAAATATCGAAATCTTTATCTGGTCAAACGACAGCTTTAATACAGACACTTGCTCTATTATTATAGAATAAGTGAAATCCGACCTCTTTAATTTTTGTATCGGGCTATGTTTTCTAACGAACAAATAAGAAAACATTATAGTATACAGGAGGTGGACACCTTAGTTTTTTAACTAAGGGGATTCATTGGAAATATTTAATTTAGTCATGGTTGCGATTTTAATCGCATTTACTGGATTTTTCGTAGCAGCAGAGTTTGCGATTGTAAAGATACGTTCAAGTCGTATCGATCAGCTTGTTGCGGAAGGAAAACGCGGTGCTTTAGCAGCGAAAAAAGTAACAACAAATTTAGATGAATATTTATCTGCTTGTCAATTAGGTATTACAGTTACAGCTATGGGATTAGGTTGGTTAGGTGAACCGACAATCGAAAAGTTATTACACCCGTTATTTGAGAAATGGAACTTAAATCCTTCTATTTCATCAGTATTAACATTTGGTCTTGCTTTTATGATTATGACGTATTTACACGTTGTAGTAGGGGAATTAGCTCCGAAAACGATGGCAATTCAAAAGGCTGAAAGGGTAACGTTATTATTGGCAGGTCCATTAATGATGTTCTATAAAGTAATGTATCCATTTATTTGGGTATTGAACGGTTCAGCTCGTGTGATAACTGGTTTATTCGGTTTAAAGCCAGCTTCAGAACATGAAGTAGCTCATACAGAAGAAGAATTACGTCTTATCCTTTCAGATAGCTATGAAAGTGGCGAAATTAATCAAGCTGAATACAAGTATGTAAATAACATTTTTGAATTTGATAATCGTATTGCAAAAGAGATTATGGTACCGCGAACAGAAATCGTTGGTTTCTACCTGGAAGATTCAGTAGAAGAACACATGAAAGTGATCCAAAATGAGCGATACACACGTTATCCGATTTTTGGAGAAGATAAAGATGATATTATCGGTATGGTCAACGTAAAAGATTTCTTTATTCGATATATGACCGAGGATCAAAAAGATTTATCATCTATTCGCTCGTATATGCGTCCGATTATTGAAGTGATGGAAACGACTCCAATTCACGATTTATTACTTCAAATGCAGAAGAAGCGAATTCCGATGGCTGTTTTATATGATGAGTACGGAGGAACAGCCGGAATTGTAACGCTTGAAGATATCTTGGAGGAAATCGTCGGCGAAATTCGTGACGAATATGATGAAGATGAAGCACCGCCAATTCAACATGTGAACGAGCAACATATCATTGTTGATGGAAAAGTGCTTATCTCAGAAGTGAAAGATTTATTTGGATTACACATCGAAGAAGATGATGTGGATACAATCGGTGGATGGATTATGATGCAAAATCATGAAATCGAAGAAGGACAACACGTTGAGGCGGAAGGTTATGAATTTAAAGTGTTAGAAAAAGACGCTTACCAAATTAAACGTGTTGAAATTCGTAAGATGGAACAAGAACAAGAAGAAGAGAAAGCAGCAACTGTGTAAGTTGCTGCTTTTCTTCTAAAGTACAAAAAATGAGAACTTAGGAGCGGATATTTTGATTCAAGAAGCCTTACGTGTATATCGATTACAATTGTATGTGATCTTTAGTGGTTTACTACTTATGTGGACGATTACTCCGTTTGGAAAACAAGTGACAGGGTTCGGTATTGGATTAGCAGTAAGCGCCTATTGTCTTTGGTTATTAGCTCGCAGAGTGGAGAAACTCGGAAAAAGTATCGTAATGAAGGAAAAGGCTCCTGGATTAGGAGTTTTAAACCGATTTGCAGCTGCTATTTTAGGAGCTATCATCATGTATGAAATTGAGCATGAAATGGAAATGTGGGCATTCGGTACAGGTATTTTAGGTGGTCACTTTTTAATGATTGCAAATTTAGCGTATGCAAATATGCAGTTAGTGAAAGAAGAAGAGAAGCAAAGAGAACATGCTTCGAAAAACATAGAGCTATGATGAAAGGGACCTAATCAGGTTCCTTTTTTAGTTTAGCGATATGATACAAGTAATCAAATTAATGACAAATATAATACGCTTCTTTTTTGTGTTTTTCAATAGTATGAAAAATAATAAAAAAATTTTAAAAAACCCATCGATTTCTAAAGGTTATGTATGTTATTATGACAAAAGACTTTTTGAAAGAGGTGGATACCAATGTTACAAGCGCTACTTATTTTTGTGCTTCAAATTATTTACGTTCCAATATTAACAATCCGTACGATTTTGCTTGTAAAGAATCAAACAAGATCCGCTGCTGGTGTTGGATTGTTAGAAGGAGCTATTTACATTGTCAGTTTAGGTATTGTGTTTCAAGATTTATCAAATTGGATGAACATCGTTGCCTATGTCATTGGCTTTAGTGCGGGACTGTTATTAGGCGGTTATATAGAGAATAAATTAGCAATTGGTTATATTACGTATCAAGTTAGTTTACTAGACCGTTGTAATGAATTAGTAGATGAATTACGTCACTCTGGATTTGGCGTTACAGTATTTGAGGGCGAAGGTATTAATTCTATACGTTATCGCTTAGATATCGTCGCAAAGCGTTCTAGGGAGAAAGAGCTTTTAGAAATCATTAATGAAATTGCACCGAAAGCGTTTATGTCTTCGTATGAAATTCGCTCGTTTAAGGGTGGATATTTAACGAAGGCGATGAAGAAAAGAGCGTTAATGAAAAAGAAAGATGAACATGCATCGTAAAAAAGAGGAGTAGTGCTGCATTAAAAGCGCAGTATAAGTCCAAATGTAAAAGGGAGGAATCTATTTTGATGTAGATTCCTCTCTTTTTTATTGTTAATTGAAAAACTAAATCGTATAATTATTTTTTCTACTCATCCTCAAATTAATGATTAGCCATATAACTTGAAAAAATACCGGTATGATAAACGCGATTAATATAACGATAAGTGATATTGATTTAATTTCAGGTGTTTGAATAACACCAGCACCATCAACCTCTCGTAACCAAATAATAGCGGCCCATATTCCAAAAACGATAATCCAAAATAGGTTACCAATCCACCAAGAAATCCATCGTTTTTTCATGTTAGCACCCCTTACATTTATCTACTGTTAAAAGTATATTTTCGTTCGTTACATTTATAATGAAACAACTTTAAAATTAGTTTTTAACTGTATATCTAACTTGTTTGAAGGTTACTATTTCTCCATCATCATTATCATCTTTCGTTTGCAAAAGTTGAACTTTTGGTTTGTAGTCTGTCCGATGAGCGTGTTCGATATCTTTAATGTTAAGCTTGTAGGATTCACCATTCTTTAGCTTTTGTTCTAACACTTTTTTATTAGCAACATAAATAAAAGTTACTTTATTTTCATCAATGCCTTTAGTTTTAATTTCTAATTCATTATCTTTTG
Source organism: Bacillus sp. JH7 (assembly GCF_001563515.1). Taxonomy (NCBI): domain Bacteria; kingdom Bacillati; phylum Bacillota; class Bacilli; order Caryophanales; family Bacillaceae; genus Bacillus; species Bacillus sp. JH7. Next base: position 1,450,743 of record NZ_LPUS01000001.1, read on the forward strand.
TTGTGATCGTTGGTGTTAATAATTCCATACTGCCTTTCCCGCTTTCTAAAGAATTCTCTGCTATAGTTGAACATCCTGATAATATGATTCCAGTGAATAGAAGAACAGCTAATTTCTGTTTCATAACATCCCTCAATTCCATGTGAATTTTGATTTTGGTATTGCTAGATTACTAGTGTGGAGCGTAAATGTTTAGTTAGTACCCTTTTGATTGTACCATAATATGTAAAATAAAACAGGATGTATATCCAATTTAAGGGAGATTGAAAAATTTACTCATTGTTGTAAATTCGTGTGTTTTAGCTTCTATTTCAATCGAAATGTAGACAGGATAAAGAAATTTTTTATAGAAATTTCAATTTTTACATCTTAAAATAATGATAAAGCGTAGATGAATTTATTCACTTCGGAGGTAGTTATTTGAACATTAACGAGAAGGCAATTGAAATGTTTGAACAAAATAAATATGAGGAAGCAATGGAACTGTTTCAACAAGCAGTACATGAATCTAGAGACGTACAATCTCTCAATAATCTTGCTTGGATGTACTTCTATGAGGAAGAGAATGATGATAAAGCTCTTGAATTAATAAGAGAAGTTGTTAAGTTGAATCCTTCTTCATACTTTCCTTATAACATCTTAGGGGACATTTACATGAAACAAGAAAAATGGACAGAAGCGAAAGAAGTATTACAAAAATCTATTTCGATTCAACCATCGGATGAAGCATATCATAATGTAGCTGTAGCTCATTATAACCTTGGAGAGCTGGAAAAAGCTTCGGAATTTTTTTTACGAGTTGCAGGGGATTCGGACTATATCATGTATAGCTATGTAAAATGTTTAATTGATTTAGAACGAACGACAGAAGCAAAAGAGAAGTTAGATACTTTTAACAGGGAATCTGATAATTTTTTAGGGGAAATTAATGTAGCAGATTTATATGTTGAATTGAATTGCTATAAAGAAGCAATTGAATGGTTCGAAAAGGGATATAAAGAATGCTGGAAAAGTCCTAATTGGATTGGTAGATTTGTGTATGCTCTATATAAAACGAATAATTTCTCCCGTATAAATGAAGTTATACGGGAATCTATCGAAGCGAAAACAGCAGATATAGAAGATGTTCAGAATGAAGAAGTAGAAGAAAACTGGACAGAAAATGATAAGAAAGAGTTAATTGAGGAATATACAGAAGAGAATAATTGTTATAAAACAATGGTAGAACGTATCAAATCTGGATATGTTCCAGGATTAGAGTTTGAAACTGATTATATAGGCGCTTGCTATTTATTTGGTTGTAAAAGACATAATCACCTTGAATATGAAAAATAAAAAGATTCGACTGTCACATATGATGGTCGAATCTTTTTCGTTATAGGTCGCTTGTATTACATAGGTGTATATCCTCTTTAGAGGCCACTTTTTTTATATTCAAAATATGTAGTGAAATAAAACCAATAAGTCCTATTCCGCCAAAAATAAGCCATGGTGTATACATTCCGCTTAAGTTGGATGTAAAAGATGTACCGGTATAATTACCAATGATAAAACCAAATGCGAGTGATAGTTGATAAAATCCGAAGAAAGTGGCTGTATATGATTCATTACTGTAATTTGCAATAGCGATATCAGCGTTAGGTAATACGAGTGTTTCACCGATTGTAAATAAAATTACACAAATAAAGAGCCAATATGGGTGTTGAAATAAAGGAATGAGTAAAAAGGAAATACTCATTAATAAAACACCGTATTTAATAATCGAAAGTGTGTTGTATTTGTGGAATAATTTTCGGAATAATACCATAAATATGACGCCTGTTATCGCATTTATCGTAATAACGAGTGTAGCAAGTTGATTGCTATTACTAATGTTTTTCATATGAAGTGGAAGTGCGACAGTAAGCTGAGTAAACATAATATAGAAGAAAATCATGATAAAGGAAAACAGAAGGAAAGATTTGTTTTGTAAGATGACCTGTATTCCTAATGTAATAGACGTGTTTTCAGTAGTGACTTGGAAGTGATTTTTAAGTAAGTAAAAAATAAAAGCAAATAACAGCATAAGAGATCCTGTTAGAGAGAAAGCGTAGAGTGGATCGAGTAAGAGTAAGAATCCTCCTGCAATTGGTCCGATTATTGCACCGCAATTAAAGCTAAGGTTTAAATATGTAAATAAATTTTTTCTCAAATGAGCTGGCTGTGAGCCAAATATAGCGCGAGCGGCAGGTTCGTAAAATGCAGTTCCGAAGCCAATAAGTGCAGAAGAAATAGAAATTGTATAGAAATCAGAGCATATTCCTAAAGCGATAAATCCGACTCCTCTTAAAAATAATCCGGCTATCATCATAATGATATAGCCTATTTTGTCAGCAATTAACCCTGAGAATAATGGGATAACTCGTGATGTAATTGTCATAATCGTCAACACTGTTCCTACTTGGACAGCAGAAAAATGAAGAAAGGTTAATAGATAAATAGCTAAAAATGCGTATACTGCAAAATACCCAAAAGACATAAAAAATGAAGAAATAAGCATGAAACGTATCGGTGTTGAGAAACCTTTCATAGAAATCCTCCTAATTATGTAACCAGTAAAATTATTTGATGGTTAACTATTTTATACTATAATTATACATAAAGTCAGAAAAAAGTAAATTTTAAGAAGAAGGTGGATTGAATTGAATCAAAACGCTCCAAATGAACTAGAATATATTCGGGAATTTTTAAATACATGGAGAATACCAAACGATACGAGAGAGCCAATTGATTTGCTGCAAACAAAAGAAGATATAAAGCTCTTTATGAAAGAATATTTTGATGAAGAGTTTCCATTTCATAGGATAGAGGAATTAAGAGGTTTTCGAGAAGATATTCGGATGACAATTGAAGGCAAAGGATCATTGCAAAAATGGTTAGAGAAATACCCATTTCATGTACATATAAAGGATGATATGAAAGGTATTACATATGAACCAGTATATGAAAAGAATGTGTATACAAAAGTGTTAAGCATTGTATTAATGTCAATTCAAGAAAATGTGTGGGGAAGGTTAAAAGCATGTCCAGATTGCCGCTGGGTATTTTATGATCATTCGCGTAATGGAAGTAAAAGATGGTGCGGTATGTATGCTGGAGAAGAAGGAGGAAGAGCGTGCGGTACAATTGCAAAAGTGAAAAATTACCGAGCGAAGAGAAAAGGAAGAACGGGTTATGATGTGTAATTAATAGTGGGGAAGAAAATGGATGGGGGAATGTAGCATATGAAAGGTACACAAATGTTAGCTTTAAATAAAAAGTGTTGGGATACAGTTGCACCTTATTTCTTTCAAGTGGATTGTTTACCGAAATATGGTCCTTATACGGCGTCTGAAGATGAGATTCATTTGTTCGATTCAATTAAAGATAAAAAGGTACTTGATATTGGATGTGGAAGTGGGCATTCGCTGAAATATATGGGGGAACATGGAGCAGAGGAAGTATGGGGTCTGGATCTTTCAAGTGAACAAATTAAAATAGCGAATGAAACGTTAAAGAGTTGGAATCCAAAGTTAATATGTGGAGCAATGGAAGAAGAAGGGGATATACCGAAAGATTATTTTGATATTGTATACTCCATTTATGCATTAGGCTGGACTTCGGATTTAAGAAAAACGTTGGAATTGATTTATTCGTATGTAAAGCCAGGAGGAAGTTTTATTTTTAGCTGGGAGCATCCCATATATTCAAACTTACAGTATGGTACAGAAGAAGTTGCTATAAAGTCTTCTTATCATGAGGAAACGCCCATTACGTTTGAAACATTTAAAGGAGAAAATGTACAAGCGACATTATATAAGAGAAAAATAAGTACATACATAAATGAGTTAAATAGAGCGGGATTTAAAATTGAGAGAATAGAAGAGCCTGAACCATCAAGCTCGTTTGATGGAGAACTAGCTGAGCCGTCTACGAAGTATTATTCTTTATATAAAGCTAGAATGGTGCCGACTACTTTTATTATTAAAGCTAGAAAATAAACTGTTTTTATAAAAGAAGCCTATCATTTCAAACAAATGATAGGCTTCTTTATTTTAATAAAATTCAGGTTAAATGTGTACTTTTCTTATAAAAATGCATTTCATATAAAAGGTGTAATTATTTTGGGGAAGGGGGATTGTTGTGCGTCATCATAGAAAGTGCAAAAAATTTGGAGTGGCACTGCCTCTTCCGCTTCTAGGAGCAACGGGTCCGACAGGTAATAGTGGTCCAATCGGTCCAACTGGAGGGCATGAAGGTCCTGTTGGTCCTACAGGGGTGACTGGACCGACGGGAGCAACTGGGCCCCAAGGTCCTCAAGGTATCAGGGGGATACAAGGTCCCCGAGGGACAACAGGAGCACAAGGAATACAAGGGGTTATTGGTGATACAGGAGAGCAAGGTATAACTGGCCCAACTGGTCTCCAAGGTGCTCAAGGATTAATTGGTAACCAAGGTCTAATTGGTGATATTGGAGTACAAGGATTAGAAGGAATACAAGGAGCTACGGGTCCTGCTGGTAGTCAAGGTATACAAGGCATACAAGGAATACAAGGGGAAATAGGTGAGCGAGGACAAACAGGGGCACAAGGAATGCAGGGAGAGAGAGGCATAACTGGAGTCTCGGGTATAACTGGTCCACAAGGCCCTCAAGGTGTTCAAGGAATACAAGGAGAGCAAGGGGCTATTGGTATACAAGGGGAAGACGGCTTCCAAGGTATACAAGGAATTACTGGAGAAGAAGGCCCACAAGGAGCTCAAGGAATACAAGGTGAAGTGGGTCCAACTGGTTCTACTGGAATGCAAGGTGCCCAAGGTATAAGTGGAATAAAGGGGATAACAGGTGTAATAGGTTTACAAGGACCACAAGGTGTGCAAGGAATACAAGGTATAACGGGAGCAACAGGTTTTCAAGGGATAAAGGGAATAAGAGGTATAACAGGAGCGACGGGTAGTATTGGCGCTCAAGGCTCAGAAGGACCACCGGGCGGTCCGACGGGAGTGACCGGTCCAATTGGCCCTTCTAGTGGGGTGACTGGACCAGCTGGCCCACCCGGTCCACCAGGAGGTCCAACAGGTCCAACGGGTGCGACCGGTTCAACAGGTGTAAGCGGAGGGATAGGACCAATTGGAGCGCAAGGAGTGGAAGGTATAACAGGTCCAACAGGTTCTCAAGGTGTAAGGGGAGCGCAAGGTTCCCAAGGTGTAGTTGGAGCAGTTGGAGTACAAGGAGCACAAGGTCCTCAAGGTAACCAAGGTATAACAGGTCCAACTGGTGCAGAAGGTTCTCAAGGAATACAAGGTCCGCTGGGAGTAACTGGTCCAACTGGTGCAGAAGGTCCTAAAGGTATTCAAGGTATACAAGGTGTGATAGGTCCAACAGGTGCACAAGGAATGGTGGGAATACAAGGGATAGCTGGTCCAGTTGGTGTTACAGGAGCGGAAGGAGCTCAAGGAATACAAGGAATCCGAGGAGCAACTGGTCCTGCTGGAGCACAAGGTATACAAGGAGTTCAAGGAATTCAAGGGGAAACAGGAGCAGCTGGAACACAAGGTCCTCAAGGTGTTCAAGGGATACAAGGGACTACCGGATTGACAGGTACACAAGGTGCCCAAGGTCCTCAAGGAGTGCAAGGAATAATAGGACCGACTGGAGCTATTGGTTTGCAAGGTCCTCAAGGATTACAAGGAATAACGGGTCCAACAGGAGCGCAAGGAGTGCAAGGAATACAAGGAGTGCAAGGAATTATCGGCCCAACAGGTGCACAAGGAATTAGAGGTCCCCAAGGAAATACAGGGGAAGTCGGTATAACAGGCTCACAAGGAGTCCAAGGAGCGCAAGGTAGTCAAGGCCCACAAGGCCCACAAGGAAATGTTGGAATTACAGGAGCAACGGGCGAAACTGGAGCCACAGGAGCAACTGGGGCAACTGGACTACAAGGTGTGCAAGGTGTTCAAGGGATTACGGGAATACAAGGAATAACGGGAACGACAGGCAATACAGGTGCAACGGGTCCGCAAGGAATACAAGGTATACAAGGGATTCAAGGGTTGCAAGGCCCAATTGGAGCAAGTGGGGTGACAGGTGCTAGTGGTAGTATAGGCCCAGTTGGAGCACAAGGTAGTCAGGGCCCAAGTGGCGTGGTGGGACCGACAGGAGCAACTGGTAGTGCAGGGTCAATAGGTTTCTTGGGAATAGCGGGAGCGACAGGAGCGACTGGCTTACCTAGCGGGGGAGGTTATTTCTTTTCTACTTCAACGAGTATAATTGCAGCGAATGCGTTAATACCAATTAATTCTGGATCTACAGTTTTTGGTTCTGATGTCAGTTTAACAAATGCAACAACTGTAACGTTAAGTACGCCAGGAATTTATTTAGTAAGCTATTATTTTCAAGGCGATCCAACTGCCGGAAATGAAACAATTTCAGTGAGGCTTACTTTAAATGGAATACAAGTCGCAGGGAGTTTTATTTTTTATGTTACAGGAGGTACTTTTATATTAGAACCAGCAGTTTCGAATACGATGGTCATTGAAGTTACTTCTTCAAATGCAACTTTGTCTTTACAAAATGGTCCGTTAGCTATCGGGCATGTAACGACATTATCTGGTGTGATAACAGCTAGTTTAAATGTATTAAAAATAGTTTGATACGTTAGTTATAACGGGGGAGATGCTTGTGAAGAATCAAGATAAGTGTAGTAAGTTTCAAGCACCTATTCCTTTTCCACCGCCAGGTATTACGGGGCCCACTGGTCCAACCGGTCCAACTGGTGCTTTAGGTGGACCAACTGGACCGCAAGGAATACAAGGCGTACAAGGTCCAATCGGTCCAACCGGCCCACAAGGAATACAAGGAGTGCAAGGGGTGCAAGGAGAAAATGGTCCAACCGGCCCAACTGGTTTAACTGGACCACAAGGTTCTCAAGGTAATCAAGGACCTATGGGAGAACGAGGCCCACAGGGAATACAAGGTGTTCAAGGAATACAAGGAGAAAGAGGTCCGACTGGTCCAACTGGTATTCAAGGGATACAAGGAATTCCTGGCCCAATCGGTCCGACCGGTCCAACAGGAATACAAGGCATACAAGGAATGCAAGGAGAAATCGGTCCAACCGGCCCAACAGGAGTACAAGGAATACAAGGAGTGCAAGGGGAAATTGGTCCGACTGGACCAACTGGAAATACTGGTATACAAGGTGTGCAAGGTAATTTAGGAGGTAGTGGTTTACAAGGTGTAACCGGAATACAAGGAATACAGGGTCCGATTGGTCCAACAGGGCCAACTGGTTCTCAAGGAATTCAAGGGGAGCAAGGACCAATGGGTCCACAAGGGGAAACTGGTGTTCAAGGTTTACAAGGCCCCCAGGGAGAGATGGGGCAGGTAGGTCCAACAGGAATACAAGGGGTGCAAGGTGTAATCGGTCCGACTGGTCCAACCGGTTTACAAGGTGATCCAGGTCCAACTGGCCCAACAGGAGCCACTGGGATAACTGGTCCGACAGGTTCTGCAACTGGCCCGACTGGAGCAACCGGTCCAACTGGTCCACCAGGAGGTCCAACTGGTCCAACCGGTCCAGCAGGATCACCAGGGGGTCCAACTGGTCCGACTGGAGCAACAGGGGCAACAGGAGCGACCGGAGCAACAGGAGCGACTGGAATTCAAGGGGTACAAGGAATCCAGGGACCGACCGGAGCAACTGGTGTAACAGGTTTGCAAGGAGTACAGGGACCAATGGGGGCAACGGGTCCAACGGGTGATCAAGGCATTCAAGGTCCACAAGGGATACAAGGAGTAACCGGTCCGACTGGTCCGCAAGGTCTACAAGGAATCCAGGGACCGGTAGGAGCAACCGGTCCGACTGGTCCACAAGGAGTGCAAGGGGCACAGGGGCCAATCGGTCCAACCGGCCCTCAAGGGATACAAGGCATACAAGGTGAGCAAGGAGTAAGGGGAGCGACCGGTCCAACTGGTTTACAGGGGCTACAAGGAATCCAAGGTCCGAGTGGTCCAACCGGTCCTCAAGGAGTGCAAGGCGTACAAGGTCCGAGTGGCATAACAGGTCCAACTGGTCCTCAAGGAATACAAGGTATTCAGGGACCACAAGGAGATATAGGTCCAACGGGAGCGACTGGAATACAAGGAGTGCAAGGCCCAGAAGGTCCAACCGGTCCAACTGGTGCAACAGGCCCGCAAGGGATTCAGGGAATACAAGGGATACAAGGTCCAACCGGTCCACAGGGAATTCAAGGTCTGCAAGGAATTCAAGGTCCGATTGGTCCAACAGGCCCGACTGGACCTCAAGGCATACAAGGTATAACTGGCTCGACGGGTCCAACCGGTGCAACTGGTGCAACAGGTCCGACGGGAGTAACAGGCCCTCAAGGTCCTCAAGGAATCCAAGGTCCACAAGGAGTAACAGGTCCAACAGGAGCGACCGGCTCTACGGGAGTAACAGGTCCACAAGGAATCCAAGGAATCCAAGGTTCGCAAGGGATAACGGGTCCAACGGGAGCAACTGGAGTGACTGGAATAACAGGCCCACAAGGAATCCAAGGAATTCAAGGCCCACAAGGTGTGACGGGAGCAACCGGCGCAACAGGAGCGACAGGAGTGACTGGTGCAACTGGACCAACCGGAATCCAAGGCATACAAGGAATAACTGGAGCAACAGGGGTAACGGGGGTAACGGGCCCAACAGGAGCAACAGGTCCAACTGGCTTGACAGGAGCAACAGGATCATCTGCTATATCGACAGGTGGTGGCTATTTCTTCTCTACATCAACAAGTGCAATTGCGGCAAATGCTACCATCCCAATTAATTCTGGATCCACTGTATATGGAACTGGTGTATCGTTAACTAGTGCAACAACTGTCACGGTATCCACGCCAGGAATATATTTAGTAAGTTATTATTTTCAAGCGGATGCAACTGGTGGGAATGAAACGGTGTCTGTAAGATTACTATTAAACGGAACACAAGTAGCAGGGAGCTTTATACTAAATGTAACGACATCGACTGTAGTGTTAGAACCTGCTATTTCCAATACGTTACTAGTCAATGTAACAAGTGCAAATTCAACATTAGTGTTACAAAATGGTCCATTAGGTGCAGGGCATGTGACCACTATAGCAGGTGCGATTACAGCAAGTTTAAATGTAGTGAGAATTTTATAAAGAATATAAAAAACACAAGGAATGTCTTTGTAAGACACACCTTGTGTTTTTTAATATTAAATAAACATTTTCTTCATCTTTTCGGTTGGAAAATATGCTGAAAGAAGTATTTGTGATGTAAGTTATCTACAACTTTATTTGCTTGATATGTGCGTTGTTTTTCAATTCGGAGTCTTTGCTCCATCATTTTAATTGCGTGATCAGATAAACGTAACATAATACATTCTCCTTTTCTATAAATATAGGTGACTATTTGATATCGATCCCATATTTATAATTAAGGAGGCAAAATGTATAACATAGGCAAAAAGCACCTTCCTCTCCCATTACGCTTACGAGGTTAGCTGTCGGACTCGGGAAGTGAGAGTTTCCCTACTTAAAAAAGATTCGCCCCAAGTAGCATAGCTACAAAAATGGTTCCCCCGCTCCAAAATTTGGACTCAGCAAAAGGTTTTATAAAGTAAAAAATAACATAAAGGAGCGAACAAGTCAAATTATTTTGTGTATTCTGTCTTTTTTAATTGCGCAAGAATCATACCGTCAGGAAGTATTGTATCTGATACTGTAATGAATCCGTGTTTTTTATATAAAGTAATAGCAGGGGTATTCGCTTTACCTGTTTGTACAATGTATGTCATTGAAGAGGGAAACATGTTAAATATATAAATTAGGAGTTTTGTTGCGATTCCTTTTTGAAAAAAATCGGGGGATATAACTAACCTGTGGATATCGATTAGTTTTTCTTCTTGTACAAAAGAAATAAAACCGACAAGTTTATTTTCAGAAAAATATCCATAGAATGTTTCAACACAACTTTGAATATCGTTTACAGTATCATATAAACGAGGTATGGCAGTACTATTTAAGTAGTCTGCTTCAACTTTATAAGCTGGAATTTGAACCTGTAAAATGGACGTTGCTACTTCAAAAGAACTGGAATTTAACTTAAGAATCATAGATAATGAAGCCTCCTTTAAATATGGTATATGAATATAATTGCTTTATGGGTGAGTTTGACAATATTTTTCTTTTTTGCATATAATATATGTATCTCCATATGTAAAATAGTAGTAAATATATTTCTATAGTGAAATATGATTAGCAATGATAAATACATATGTTTGTATTAAATCATACAAACTATAATAGAAATGGAGGGCTAAAAATGGGATGGATTATCACATTAATAGTTGGTGCTATTATAGGTGCAATTGCTAGTTCTATAACAGGTAAAAATTTCCCGGGTGGTATGTTCGGAAATATTATCGCAGGTTTATTAGGTGCTTCTTTAGGTGGTAGATTATTTGGATCCTTTGGGCCATCATTTGGTGGGATTCATGTAGTGCCAGCATTATTAGGTGCAATCGTGTTAATTTTTATTGTATCATTTGTAGTGAAAGCTGCAAAGAAATAGATATATAGATTATGATGAAGAGCCCTGAATAAGGGCTTTTCATCATTCGAAGAGGTGGTTTCATTGGAGAAAATAAATATAAGAAAAAGAGATAAGTTAAGAAAGTTTTTTAGAGAACAAAATTATTTGGCGGTATTACTTGGATTTGCGTTATTGTTCATTAATATTTTATTGCTAACAAAAATATCATTTGTTTTTACACCGTTTATCGTATTTTTAAAAACAATTTTCTTCCCAGTACTATTAGCAGGCGTACTATTCTATATTTTACATCCATTCGTTTCGCTTTTAGAAAAGAAAGGTGTTTCAAGAATCGTATCGATAGCTTCTATATATTTAATCGTACTAGGATTATTTGTATTTTTAGTTGTAACGGTTATCCCTATTATTAAAGATCAAATTGATGCATTAATTGATAACTTACCGTATTTTGGCCATGAGATTGAACAAGCAGCACGTAGATTCGGGGAAAGTAATTTACTCGGTAAAATTCAGGAGAATTTAAATATTAATGTTGCGAATATGGTAAAAGACTATACAGTTGATTTTACAAAGTCATTATCATCAGTAACTGGGAATGTAACTGGATTTTTGAGTACTATTACAGAGGTTGTTTTAACATTTGTAATGGTTCCATTTATATTGTTCTATCTTTTAAAAGATGGCGAACAATTGCCGAATCACTTCTTAAAGTTCATTTCAGAGCAAAGACAACCAGCAGCAATGAGAATACTAGATGATATGCATTATGCGATTAGCTCGTATATTAGAGGTCAAATTATCGTCAGCTTATTTATCGGTATTATGCTATTAATTGGTTATCTTATTATTGGTATAAAATATGCGGTACTACTTGCAATTTTAGCGATGATTGTAAATATTGTTCCGTACGTAGGCCCAATTATCGCGATTACACCAGCGTTAATTATCGCATTTATCGACTCGCCAGCAATGGTGTTAAAAGTAATTATCGTTATGATGGTTGTACAATTAGCAGAAGGTAAATTTATTTCTCCGCAAGTTATGGGGAAAAAGTTAGATATTCACCCGATTACTATCATTTTTATCATTTTAACTGCCGGAAACTTATTCGGGATTATGGGCATTATTTTAGCCATTCCAGGATATGCGATATTAAAAGTGTTAGTTACGCACGGTTATAGATTTGTTAAGTTGAATACGTGAAAAAAAGCGCTAAAACAGTGGGAACTGTTTTAGCGCTTTTTTATTAACAATTCATTTGCATATTGGCGCGCCCATTGATCCGCTTACAATACGAGGTTGAAACGTTTTGATTTGTTGCTCAAGAAGATCAATATTATAATTTGCGGTTAAACCGACGATTTTAAAATGTTCAGGGTGAGCTGAAACGACATCTAATGCAGATGTGCCGATAGATCCTGTGGAACCTAAAATGGATATATATTTTACCATGAAAAAACCTCCAAAGTTGTTTCGAATATTTCTGCAAACCTATATAATATTAGACAATTGAAGTGGAAATTCCTGCTATATAAAATAGAAAATTCGGGTTTGTTTGGAAGTGAAATGTGATAAACTGTAAAAAATAACGAAAAAGCAATGAAAGAGAAGAGTACATATTCGAAACTTTTCAGAGAGCTGATATGTGGTGAGAATCAGTAAGGGATGAATATGGAATGGACTCTGGAGCTTCTAACTGAAATGAGTAGGTAAAGACGGTTACTTCACGTTATTGAAGTATGAAGTGAGCTAATGATAGCTAATTAAGGTGGTACCGCGGGAGTCTCTCGTCCTTTTTAAGGATGAGGGGCTCTTTTTATTTTGCGAAAGGAGGAGTTAGTGTGAGTGAGAAAATAATGTTAACAGGAATTAAGCCGACAGGTTATCCGCATTTAGGGAATTATATTGGTGCGATTAAACCTGCATTACAAATGTCAAAGAATAATGAAGGAAAAGCATTGTACTTTATAGCTGATTATCATGCATTAAATGCTGTTCATGATCCAGAGAAGTTCAGCAGTTATACGAAAGAGGTAGCAGCTACTTGGTTATCACTTGGACTTGGAGAAGATGTTATTTTTTATCGACAAACAGAAGTGCCGGAGATTCTAGAATTAGCTTGGATTTTAGCTTGCCTAACTCCGAAAGGTCTTATGAACCGTGCTCATGCGTATAAAGCGAAGGTGGAGCAAAATAAAGAAGCAGGGTTAGAGGTCGATGCGGGAGTGAATATGGGGTTATACACGTACCCGATTTTAATGGCAGCTGACATATTATTATTTCAAGCTACTCATGTACCAGTTGGAAAAGACCAAATTCAGCATATTGAAATTGCGCGTGATATTGCGACGTATTTTAATCATACATTTGGCACGACATTTACACTTCCAGAGTATGTCATACAAGAAGAAGGAGCTATTTTACCTGGTCTTGACGGAAGGAAGATGAGTAAAAGTTACGGAAATGTGATCCCATTATTTGCAAAGCAAGAAAAACTACGAAAGTTAATATTTAAAATCAAAACAGATTCTTCACTTCCAAATGAACCGAAAGAACTAGAAACCTTGTTTACAATTTATAAAGAATTTGCGACAGAAGACGAAATACAGTCATTACGTGAAAAATATGAGACTGGAATCGGATGGGGCGATGTGAAAAAAGAGTTGTTTCGCGTTGTAGATCGAGAGTTAGCTGGACCTCGTGAGAAATACACTATGTATATGAATGAAACGAATTTATTATATGAAGCGTTGGAAAACGGTGCTGAGAAGGCACGCGCTATTGCAAAGGTAAATTTAGCGGAAATTAAAAAACGGATTGGATTTGAGAGGGAACGTTAAGCGTTCCCTTATTTTTTTTGATAATCTGTAATAATCCTCTCAATAACAGAGGGAAGATTATTAGGTAATTCATTAAGTGAAAAGAAGCGTAATTCTTTCGATTCACTTTGATCGCATACAAGTTCACCATGAAATTCTCGGCAAATATAAACAACGAGTACACCGTTTACTTGATCGCCGTTTGGATAGATTTGAAAGAAGTCTGGCCCTGAGTATGTACGGAATAGTTCTGGATTTTTAATAATAAGTCCAGTTTCTTCAAACACTTCTCGTTTTAAAGCATCTTCTAACGTTTCGTTATATTCTAGGGCACCACCAATAATGCTCCAGCGGTTAAAATCTGTACGGAGCTGCAGCAATACTTCATCTTTTTCATTTAATATAATGGCGTGTGATCCTATTAGAATAAGTGGATGATTTCCTACTAGATTTCTCATATCTTCAATATAACCCATGTCATTGCTCCTTGTATTTAATAATAGTTAGGAATTTCTTTTAACATTCTTTCTGTTTTACGTGCTGTAAAGGCTAAGTTATGGTCGTCTTTCGTTCTGAAAAATAATGTGCGTAAAAAGGTTTTAATGTTGGCACATAAAATACAATACTCATTAAGCGAAAGGCGTTTTCTAATTTGAGGAAGCCTTTTTATTTTTTTATGAATAATAGAAATTAACTCGTTTTGAGGAAAATCATGATACAGCATTGCTAGTAATGGCGTAACAATGCGCTCATCTTCGTTATTATGAAAAAGGTCAGATGGAATAAAGATTTTATTTAATAAACAATGAATTAATTCTTCGTACCATTCAAAAGTTGTATACGTATTATGAACAATTTCAGTAAAGGCATCAGATACGTGAGCAAGACAATGAGCCCATCCTTTATTTTCGATATAGCCCCGAAAATCCGTTTCTAAGTTTGTGTATGTAATGAGTTTATTTTTTATTTCTTCGATATCTTCCTCTGTACAAAAGTAGTGCGAATTAGCGAATTGGAGTATTAACGCAATTAACGAAACAGTGTAAGAACGTGTGAAAACCCCATCTGTATGTGGGGAGTAAATGTCACAATATAAATACTCATCACTTAAACAAGTTTGCAGAAGTAATTTCAGCTGATCGTCCATAAGGAATTCATGATGAATGAAATGCGCAAAACATTTATATATAAGTTGGTAACGAACGTAGCTATCAGTCGTTCCGATATACTGAAGCATGTTCAAAGTTAACTCATTTACGTCTATATGCTGTAGTTGCGTATAGTCATTTTGTTGTATAAGCTCTAACTGTTGTTGCAATGCTGTAATATCCACTGGAGAACCTCCTCCGCACTTTAAAGATGCGATCTTTTCTAGTATTCTATATATTCAAGGACAATCCTGCTCATGCAAGGAGAACGATTAGAAATTCGAGTATGATATAGATGAGGGAAGAATATGACGACGATAGAACAGTTAGAAAAACATTTTAAAATAAGAAGAAGTGCTTCTTCTATTATGATAAAAGAAAATAATGCAGAGATTTTTACAGAAGAGCAATTAGAGGAAATGATGCAATATTGCGTTGCTGAAGCTAAAAAAGGTGAATTAGAAAAACTACATTTTGAAATCTCTTCAAAAAGTCCAAATTATGATGTGTATAAAAAATGTTTTGAAACGTATTCATTTGAATATGTTACGGAAAACATGATTGTATTTAAAGATATATATGAAGTAGAAGATGTAGAAAGTGAAATGGATTTTAAGCTTATTGAAGAAGTTGGAGAAGAGGCTTTTTATTCACTGTGGAATGAAGCGACGGGAGAACCAGTCGCTCCTGATCAATTTGTGCATATGATGCTACAAGAAATTGGTGAGCAGTGGAAAGAACATTGCTTAACAGCGAGTGTAGGTGAAGAGCCGATAGGGATTGTAATTCCGCATATTGAAAGAGGTACGTTAGAAGAAGGGAAACTTATGTACTTCGCAGTTACTCCAAATATGCGTAATAAGGGATATGAAGCTGCATTATTTGCAGGTGCGATGTTTGTCTTAAAGGAAATAGGTGCATCTTATTATATTGGTGAGACAAATATGCAAAATGAGTGGATGAATGATGTTTTTGAAAAGAATGGATGTCAGTTGCTGAGTTGTACTGAGCGGTATGTGAGGGAGTTTTAAGATATACCCTGGGACACATCTAGTGGGAACCCGTGTACAAATTTTGAACAAGTAAAAGAACTTTTCGCCTGTTTGTAAGATAAAAAGAAAAATGAGAACGACAAAGTAGTTATTCCTATAATAAAATAGAGTAAGATTTGACTATAAGAGAAAGCGTTGGTGAAAGAATGGAGCAGCAAAGAAATTGGCTACAAGCAACTGTAGAGAGAAATGAAGATAATACGTTACAAATAAAATGGGAAAATAATATAGAAGAAGTTCGTATTTATTGGAGTACTTCACCAGAACATATTGAAGAAACTGGAGAATTACTTGCAACGGTAAATGGAGAATTATCATATACAATTGAAAACCCGAGTGAAAATGAACGTCCATATTTTAGATTAGTAGGAAGTAATGGACAAGCAGTAACAGTAGCTGAGCGTAGACTGCCATTACAAGGCGCGTTTAACTTCCGTGATATGGGAGGATATGAAACGACAGAAGGCCGTAAAGTGAAATGGGGCAAATTATACCGTTCTGAAGAATTAGCAGGACTAACAGAATGGGATATTGCGTATTTACAAAAGTCTGGCTTAAAGTTAATTTGTGATTACCGTACAGACTTTGAAGTGAAGCATAAGCCGAATCCAGAAATTACAGGTGTTCGTCAAGTGTGCTTACCAGTTATGCAAGACTTAGCGAAAGACTTAAATATAAATGAGTTTTTCCAAGTTGGTGACCTTTCTATGTTAGGAAAACCAGGTGAGTATCTTGTGAAAATGAATCAAGATTTCGTAAGTGGTAACGAGGCATTCGTGAGCTTCTTAAACTTAGCGCAAAACCCGGAAAACTTACCGTTAGTAAACCACTGTACAGCTGGAAAAGATCGTACTGGATTTGGTTCAGCATTATTACTACTTTTACTAGGTGTACCAGAAAAAACAGTAATGGAAGACTACTTACTAAGTAA
Organism: Bacillus sp. JH7; assembly: GCF_001563515.1. Lineage (NCBI taxonomy): Bacteria > Bacillati > Bacillota > Bacilli > Caryophanales > Bacillaceae > Bacillus > Bacillus sp. JH7. Next base: position 1,467,285 of record NZ_LPUS01000001.1, read on the forward strand.
CGGATTCCGTGAAAAGCTAAATGAAAAAATGATGGCCTTTTTAGGTGCGAAATTACAAAACGATGAGAGCAGAGCGATATTAGGTGCAATGTTTGAAGCACGTGCTGAATACTTGCAAGCTGCGATTGGTGAAATTCAAAAGCAATACGGATCAGTTGAAACATACGCTGAAAAAGCTCTTGGCTTTACGAAAGAGTCGTTAGAGGAAATGAAAGAGTTATTGCTAGAAGATTAATAATGAGAAGGAGGCTGAGCGGATTAGCCTCCTTTTACTATTGTTGCTATAATTTTGTTAATGAGGATGTTGTGCACAGAGGAGAAAATGGATGAAAAGAACTTAAGAATCGGGGGATAAAATGATTCATACACGTGTAAAAGCAGAGGGGTTAAGAGAGAAGCTGGCAACAATACTAAGTCAAGAGTATAAGGAACTAGCTATTCAAGATTTAAAGGTGATTGGAACGGGAGTGCAAAATATTGTTTTTCAAGGAGATTCAGAAAAGGGGTCTTTGGCATTTCGAGTACCGTGGGAAAGAGAAGTGGAAAATATAAATGAAGACTTATTTAACAGTCGGATTTCGTTGCAAAAGGAAGCGGAGCTGTCTAAGTATTGTCATTCAAAAGGTATTCCAGTACCAAGGATACACGGATTGCATCTTTCAACCGAACTTGATTTTTTAATTTCGGATTGTGTGTATGCTGATCATATGCCAATTTCCGCATGCAAAATAGGGGAGTTAGTGAGCAATCTTCATAGTATGCCAATTGATGGTTTGTATTACAAACAAAATATTAGAGAGCCTATTAGTAAGTATATAGCAGAACGAATTGTGAAACGGATAGAAGGGTTTAATACAATCACGAACTGCAAAATTAATCTTCCGGATACAAAAACAATTGAATATATTCTTAGTACAGCAGATCATGTAAAATGTTTATTACATATGGACATTCGACCAGCCAATTTAATCGGGTATAATGGAGAAGTTAAAGCAATAGTTGATTGGGATAATGCTTTAATTGGTCATCCATTGCTGGAGCTTATGAGAATAGCTGAAACAAATGAGGTTAGTTGGGATGAATTTAAAGATGGATATAAGAATGATAGTATCTTTAATGTTACTCCTCATATTGTTAGTTTATTTTATAGACTAGATACAGCAGTCATGCTAGCAAATTTATTTATAGCACATTTGAAAATAAAAGATAAAGGTGTATTCTATAAAGAGCGGGTTAAAGCGCTTCATCACGACATATATAAAAACTTATAAGCAATGAGAACGAAGCTTTTAAAATAGGAATTGAGGAGAACATCATGAAATACAAATTTATATTATTCGACGTAGACGATACATTATTAGATTTCCCTGAAACGGAAAGACACGCATTACATAATGCGTTTGTACAGTTTGGCATGCCTACAGGGTATAATGATCATCTTGCAAGTTATAAAGAGATTAGTAATGGATTATGGAGAGATTTAGAAAATAAAATGATTACGCTAAGTGAATTAGCCGTAGAGCGATTTAGACAATTATTTGCACTTCATAATATAGCCGTAGATGCGCAGCAATTTAGTGATGTATACCTTGAAAATTTAGGGAAGGAAGTACATCTTATAGAAGGCGCAGTGCAATTATGTGAAAATCTTCAAGATTGCAAGTTAGGTATTATTACGAATGGATATACGAAGGTGCAACAATCAAGAATCGGAAATTCGCCTTTATGTAATTTCTTTGATCACATTATTATTTCTGAAGAAGTTGGTCATCAAAAACCAGCGCGTGAGATTTTTGATTATGCATTTGAGAAATTTGGAATTACGGATAAATCAAGTGTACTAATGGTCGGAGATTCGCTAACTTCTGATATGAAAGGCGGAGAAGACTTCGGCATTGATACGTGTTGGTATAATCCGAGTTTGAAAGAGAATAAGACGAGTGTTAATCCGACTTATGAAGTGGAGAGTCTGCTACAAATTTTAGAAATTGTAGAAGTGGCTGAAGAAAAGGTAGCTTCATTTTAATTGTGCTGATATTTGTCGAAAAATCGATATATTTGAAAAATCGTTGATATATTGTAAGTTGTGATAGATATATTTGAAAAATCGCTCATATAAATTCATATACTAAGATATAGAACAAAAAATAGCGCTACTATACAAGATCATTCACGTGTTATAATGCGTGAATTAAATATGCGTATATAAATAGTCTCTCAGAGTGATGCGATGTCATGTATGATTAGTGTAACAACTAGAGGTGAATAAAGGATGTTAACGTTTTTATTTGAGTTAGACAAGAATCTCCCGCAGAAGGATGAGCCACGGTATGATGCTTATTCAAAGGGCTTTATCGAAGGAGATGTAACGATTTGCGCGAGTGACAGTGTATTTTTTCAAAAATCATGTATGAAGGTTGCAGAGCTGGGGATTTATTTAGGTCAGTGGATGGAACAAGTTCAACATGGGCAGAACGTGCCTATGAAATATGAAACGGCTGACCGTGAAGAGGTAATTCTTGGTTTCTTCTACGAAGAGGATTATAATCAATGGAATGTTTTTTCCAGCTGGCAAGAATTTGAACTTCAAGAGCGTATAGCTACTACAACATTAATAGAGAGCGTTCAACGCTATTTATATGAGTTAAATAAGGAACTGCGCATGATAGAATATCCTGTGACGTTTGATCAGTACTTAAGAGGAGAGCGAATGATGCAGCTCTCTTACAAACGACCGTGTGATAGCAAAGCAGATACGACGCCGATAGAGGTTTATAATGGAAGTGAGCAAGTAGGTGTAGTAAGGGGCTATTATAAAAATACGCTGATGAGAGTGCTGGATTTTATTCCGAAAATTGGTAGTAATATTATTTATGAAATAAAGGATAGTAAGGACAATATTCGCGTCATTGCAAAGGATGTAAGTAGGCAGCGCCAAAGAAGGATTTTAGTAACGTACAAAGATAATCATGATGCAGAGCATGAAATACTTGTATGTGACGGAAAGTTATTGGATGCAAATTTCTTATTTACCTTTACATATAAGGCAGAAGAATATGTTGTCCATAAAACTTCATTTGGAATGGGAAAGTTATTACGAAAGGGCTATGTAATTGCAGATTGGAATATTCGTCTTGAGGAAGATATGTATTACATTGAGATGAATGTATATGATGAAGATTACATGCAGGATCAATACTTACTATTAGGCGTATTTCATGCGGTTTTATATGGATAATCAATGAGAAATACCGTCATTCTTCTTGGAAAGAATGACGGTATTTTTTATTTATCCTCAAAAATAAAAATCTCATCAATCGTACTATGTAGTGCCTTCGCTATATCGTGAGCAAGTTGTAAGGAAGGATTGTATTTAACTTTTTCGAGATGACTAATTGTTTCACGTCGCACACCAACGCTCTTTGCTAAATCTTCTTGTGTCATGTTCAACTTGGCGCGGTATTCTTTTATCTTCGTTACGAACGCCATGGTGCATCTTCCGTTTCATCAACAGGTTTATCGTAAAAGAACATAGAGAAGCCGAACGTAAGAATGAGTGTGCTGAAAATAAGAGCGATATCAATCTCTTGTAGTACCGGGTTTGGAAATAACATTTCAATAAACAGAATGATAGCGGTAGTTAGTAATGTAACGATAAAGGCATTGCGGCACGATTTATTGACGATTTGTTCAAATAGTTCATCGTGTTGAACTGTTCTATACGATGTGAAAAAGGAGAAGAAACACAACATAGTAAACAGTCCTTTTTCATAAAAAAAGCCGAGGAAACCGAAGAAACCGAGAAACCCTAAATATTTTATCCAAGTAGTTTTCATGATAGGTCCTCCTTACGTTGTTAGAAATAAGTCACGTTATGTTACAAATATATCACAATTGGATAGGAATGGTAATAATAGTTTTCCAGTTTGCTTCATAATAATAGTAAAAAGAGGAAATATGCTGCAAAATAGAGAGGATAATATTGTAAAATGGTTGTAAGGAGGGGGAGGAAGAAATGCTAACTTGGATCATGATCGTTGTATTACTTGTAGTGATTACTGTCATTGCGACGGTGTTAATTGGGCGGAATGGTGATGCAAATTATAGCAAAGCGACAAAGGGGAATATTAAACGCTTAACAATGATTTATATTATACTAGCTGTCGTTTTAGTTGTTGGATTAGGGGTGTATATTTATTTTAAAGGTTAAATAAACTGAAAAATGTAAAAATCTTAAAATAGAAGTATGCTATAATATCAATATAGTTATTTGGTAATTAAGGAAAGGATTGGATGGAATGATTGAAATTACGAATGTGTCAAAAAGTTATAATGGGTCTACCTATGCAGTAAAAGACTTAAGTTTATCTGTACCTAGCGGAGAAATTTTTGGATTTTTAGGGCCGAATGGTGCGGGTAAATCAACGACAATTAAGATGATTACTGGTATTCACGGGGTAGACAAAGGGACTATTACGATTAACGGAAAAAATATTATGGAAGAGCCGATGGAAGCGAAAAAGACGTTTGGTTATGTGCCAGATAGCCCAGATATGTTTTTACGATTAAAAGGAATTGAATATTTAAACTTTATGGCAGATATGTATGAAGTGCCGAAAGACGTACGACAAGAGCGAATTGAGTCTTTAGCGAAGAAATTTGATCTTTACAATGCGTTATCGGATCAAATTCAAAGTTATTCGCACGGTATGAGACAAAAAATCGTTATTATTGGTGTGCTCGTGCATGAGCCAGATATATGGATTTTAGATGAACCGTTAACGGGGCTTGATCCGAAATCCGCATATATTTTAAAAGAAATGATGAGAGAACATGCGGATAAAGGAAAGATTGTATTTTTCTCGACACACGTATTAGAAGTAGCAGAAAAAATATGTGACCGCGTTGCAATTATTAATAAGGGGAATCTTCAGTTTAAAGGGAATTTAGATGAAATGAGAGATCATTTTAAATCCAATGAATCACTTGAAAAAATGTTCTTGGAGATGACGGGCAATGAGTAAAATTTGGACGTTAACGAAAGTATTATTAAAATTAAATTATGCAGATTTTATAACAGATAAGAAGAAGCGATGGGCGTATGTATTTTCATTTGCAGCCATTTTATTTGTCGGCTTTTTACTATTTGGTTCTATCACGCACGCAATGTATGAGGGAATGATACATTTAGGGCAAGATCCAGGAATGATTATCGCAATGGGACTTGCGATTGCGAGTATATGGGTATTTTTAATGAGTATAACGAACATTTTAACTGTATTTTACTACAGCAATGACATTGAAATGTTACTACCATTACCATTAAAACCAGCCCAGATTATTTCGGCAAAATTTTTAACAGTATTAATAACACAATACGTAATGAGTTCATTCATTTTATTACCAATCTTTATTACGTACGGATTAAAAAGTGGCGCATTTATTACATATTACATATACATGATTTTTATTTACTTACTCTTCCCGATTGTGCCGTTAGTACTAGCTTCGTTACTGATGACAGTTATTATGAGGTATACAAATATAGCAAAAAATAAAGACCGAGGAAATATATTTATTGGAATTGTAAGTATACTATTTATTGTAGGAATTAATGTATTTTTACAGTGGAAAAATAAAAGTTCGTTTTCTGAAGATGCAATTGCGGATTACCTTGCGAACAACCAATCTTCTCTTTTAGTACAAATGACAAACTATTTTCCAACTACATATTTCGGAGCAGTGGCATTAGTAGAAAATGCAAATTGGAAGGGTCCTTTATATGTATTAATCTTTGCACTTATTTCATTTGTATTTTTTGTGTTGTTTTATTACATTGCAGAGCGTACATATTTAAAAGGGGTTATTGGACTTTCAACGAGTACAGCAAAAAAAGAGGTCATTTCAGCCGAAGGATTACAGAAATCAACGGTACAAAGTTCACATTTAAAAGCGTATGTGAAAAAGGAATTTAAAACGTTATTCCGTACACCACAATTTTTCTTAAATTGTATTGTACAAACTTTCGTTATGCCGATTATGTTGTTCTTTATTTTATTTGTGCAAGATGGGAATTTAAAGTTTATTACAGAGTATATTAACAATCCAGAGACAACGGGATTTGCAATTGGTGTTGGCCTTTGTGCATCGTTATTTTTAATGGGTAGTAACGTCATTGCAACAACGTCATTTTCGCGAGATGGAAGCTCTTGGTTTGTGAATCGTTATTTACCAGTAAAGGCTTCGGATATCTTTTTTGCGAAAGCAATCACTGCTTGGTTAATTAATGTGATCATTTTAGCAGTATTCGGTATTACGATGGCAGTTGTAGCTGGGATTTCTCCAGTCTTTATGATACTGTGGTTTTTACTAAGTGCGAACGGGTTGTTATTAATTAATTTAATCGGAACACGCTGGGACGCACAAACTGCAGATATTCATTGGGATACAGAGCAGAAATTATTTAAAAGTCGATATACCACTTTGTGGAATTTTTTGGCTAATATTTTAATAGCTTTAATTATTGTGGGGGGAGTAAGTGTATTATACTTCTTCCTTCATGTCGGACTATGGGTTATGTTTATCGTTTTATTTGTAATGTTTACGATTGTAAATTATATCTTTATTAAAATGTTAAAATTAGGTGCTGAACGTATACTGTCAAATATTCAATAAGAAGATAGATCCTCTGTATTCATGCAGGGGATCTGTGTATAGATGGAGGAGAAAAAGGTGAAGAAAATAGCAATTGTAACAGGGGCAACTCGTCTGAATGGAATTGGTGCAGCTGTATGCAAGGTGCTTGCTCAAAAGGGGATAGACATTTTTTTCACGTACTGGCCAAAGTATGATAAAGCGATGCCATGGGGAATGAGTGATCAAGAACCCTTTTTGCTGAAAAAGGAAATTGAAAGTTACGATGTTCGATGTGAAATGGCAGAAATCAATTTATCGCAGTCTTATTCGCCAAATCGTTTGTTTTATATGGTATCAGAACGGTTAGGTGATCCATCTATTCTAGTTAATAATGCAGTATATTCTACTCATACGAGGATTGAGGAATTAGATGTAGAGCAGTTGGATAAACATTATACAGTTAATGTTCGGGCTACTATGCTATTAAGTTCATTGTTTATAAAACATTATTCACTTAAAACGGGCGGGAGTATTATTAATCTTACTTCAGGACAGTCAGTAGGCCCAATGCCAGATGAACTAGCATATGCAGCAACGAAAGGGGCAATCGAAGCATTTACAAAGTCAGTAGCACCAGTTGCAATGGAGAAGGGGATTACAGTGAATGCTGTAGATCCAGGACCGACGAATACAGGATGGATTACAGAGGAGCTGAAGCATCATTTAGTATGGAAATTCCCGCAAGGTAAAGTAGGAGAACCGGTGGATGCTGCGCGCTTAATTTCTTTTTTAGTAAGTGAAGAAGCGAAATGGGTTACTGGGCAAGTCATTCACTCGAATGGTGGTTATTCATAAAAATATTATGTTAACAAATGTTGAGAAACAAAAAACGAAAGAAAATTTTATTTTTTTGTATAAATAAAATGTCAAGAAAGATAAAAATTTGATAGAAGAGTATATTGTCATATGAAGATAGTAATTCTTAATGTGACAATATACTCTTTTTCTTTTACTTGCGAGCAGAAAAATGAAGTAGAAGAAACTCGAATATTAAAATGAGTTTATCAGTTTTTGTACGTATTATTATGAAGATTACTGTCGGAAAGATGATAATTCGTATGAAAAGGGATTTTTTAAGGGGGAATCGAATCGTAAAGGGGAGGATAAATTATGTAAAACATAGGGGGATTTATATGAAAATGAAAAAGGTCGCTATCGCATCGATTACAATTGGTACAATGCTTACTATGGCAGCTTGTAGTCCTTCAGTAGATAAAGAAACGGAAAAGAAAGAGCAAGTAACTGCGCAAAATGATGGAGAAGCAAAAACGACAAGTGCAGATGAAGCGTCAAAAACAACGAAAGATACTGAAAAAGAAACAAATACTTCTTCAAATGAAAAAACAGATAAGGATGCAAAAAATACGAAAGAATCATCAGGAACAGAAAGTAACGGCAAAACGTCAACTCAAAACGAAAATGTAAAAACAAAAGAAAAAGAAACGACAGGAAAAACGAATGATCAAACGACTAGCGGGAAAACAGCAGATCAAAGCACAAGTACAAGCACAAACAATAACGGAAAGACAACGAAAGATCCGAAGAAAAGTGTTGCTGTGAAAACGAACGTTAAAGAAGTTGTAGCATTAATTGATAGCTTGGACAAGCAGTTAGCTGCTAATCCGAAATTGGAAACAGTGAATAAGCTTGGCAAACAAATTAATGAAAAGTGGGATGTGATTGAAAAAGAGCTAGAGGCATCACATCCGACGGATTCTAAAACAATCGGTCAAAGTATGTATCCGTTAATTGTAGGAGCGGAGAAAGAAAAAATCGATATTAATAAAATGAAATCTTTAACGACGAAAACGAAAAAAGATTTAAATCAGTTATTGACGAAACTTTCATAGTTTCAAAAGCCTACTCGTGTGAGTAGGCCTTTTTTAGGTTGTTGTAATGTGCACAGTATAACTTATTTATTTTCATTTTCAATTACGATGCGAAAGGAACTGAATGCTTGTTGACTGATATAATCTTCTTCGCTAACTTTAAAAGGAAATGGAAAAGCGACGAGTTGAAAATTACTTTCCTGATCCACTAAAGGCAATGTGAAATTAAAGATTTGTCTCGTTTCAGGTGCAAGCTTAGTATAAACAACTTTTCTATTGTTAAATATTTCAACTTGTTTCCAATCTTTAAAAGCCACGATTGCGTAAGTCATTTCATCATTTGTTTCATTACCGTTTGATAGAATTAATTGCTTGCCTTCCTTTTCAAAGAAGACAGTTTGTAAATTCTCTTCACGGTTCGTAACAAATACTGGTTCGTAAAGACCGTCTTTTAAAATTGCATCTGGATTTATAAGGGAGAGTTTTATTTTTTCGTTTTCTTTCTGAAGAGGATGTATTGAATATCGCATACTTAGAATATCTTCTAAAATAGCTGCTTTATTTAAGTTATTATCTTTTAATTTGTATTCAGGTTTTTTAATTATTAAAAAGGTTAATTCACTTGCATTAGGAGAAGTGTGTAAAGAGATTTTCGTAGTAATTGAACTGTTTGGTTTCATATCAAAAAAATAGTGTGATATTTCATTAGTAGTATCTTCTATTTTAAAAGGTTTTTGTTCGTAATCTTCTAGAACAATTAATCCATATTTTCGGTTTTCATTAATAGTATGTACGAATGATAATGTTACATTAATTTTATTATCCTCACTAGTAATTGTACTGCCATTGTTAATGTGTTGGCCTTGATTATCCTTCAATCCGTAAGAAATAGTATTGGTTTGTTGCTCTCGTTTATTTTCTATGGAGGGTGGATGAGGTTGTATGATTGAAGTATTGAACAAAATATAAATTGTAAGTAATGAAATAAGTAAAACACCGCTAATAATATATATTTGTTTCATAAATAGCACCTCAATATATGTAAAATATTAGAGAAAAAAGATATGCAAGATGCATATCTTTTTTCTCTTTCTTACCAGAAAGCTTTTGTTTCGTGATTCACATCATTATAACCACTTAATTTATAGGTATGATTACCGATAGCGTAATCATCTCCATAATAAATGCTTGTGTTGGTCGCTGTAGCACTTACAAAGGATGATTTTTTTGCACTATTACTTTTCGTATTTACTAATGAGCCATCGCCATTGAAAGTTCTTGCTTTTGCATAAACATAGTCTTCGGTCGTAGTTGATTTCGATTTAGCAACTGCATATGGGTTACCAAAAAAGGGAGTATATACGCTAATGTTAGAGTCATTCTTAGGTGCAGCTGCAATAGTCAAACTAGGAACACTAGATGTTTTTGTTGATTGAATTGTATCAAAGTCAACTAAAACGGGCTGCTTGTCTACAGTATCGATCTCTGAAGCACTTGCGTTATTAGTAAAACCAAAACCTAAAACCGCTAACCCTAAAGTTGTCACCGATAAAGATTTTTTCATATTCACTAATTTTCCCACCTTTTTAAATTTTTGAGTTCGAACTCAATTCATACAATATATGAAAATTTCGAAACTCTCAATGGTTTATCCCATACTTAACTTTTCTTTTACTTTCGATTCAACATGTCTTCATTTGCAAAAAAGCGAATATATCTTCTAATGCTTAGCCAGCAAGGGATACAGGTTTAATTTTATGAAATTCATGTAAATTTAAATCTATTCATGTCAGAATCTCTGTTATTTTTAAGTTCATATGGGAAACTTATTAAAAAAAGGATGGTGACAAAAATGACAATCGATCGAATTTGTACAATTGGACCCGCAAGTAATAATAAAGAAACATTAGCACAGTTAATAAAGAATGGTATGAAAATTGTTCGACTGAATTTATCGCATGGCACGCATGAAAGTCATAAAGACATCATTCGTTTAGTGAAATCATTAGATGACTCTATTAAATTTTTGGGTGATGTACAAGGACCTAAAATAAGATTAGGTGAAGTGAAGGGAGAGCAAATTACACTTCAGGCAGGAGATTCTTTTATTTTACATACACAACCAGTTACAGGGAGTAATACAGAAGCAAGCGTTGATTATGAAGGAATACCGAATGATGTGAAAGTAGACAGTAGAATTTTAATTAATGATGGAGAAGTTGAATTAATTGTTGAAAAGATAAGTACGGACAAAATAGAAACGAAGGTAAAAACAGGTGGCAATATCTCATCCCATAAAGGAGTTAATTTACCAGGTGCGGCTGTTCGTTTACCAGCTATTACAGAGAAAGATAAAAAAGATATTCAGTTTCTTTTAGAAGAGAATGTTGATTTTATCGCGTGTTCTTTCGTAAGAAAACCTAGTCATATAAAAGAAATACGAGATTTTATACAACAGTATAAAGAAACGTCACCTAATGTAATTGCAAAAATAGAAACGATGGAAGCAATCGAGAATTTTCAGGATATATGTAAAGAAGCAGATGGAATTATGATTGCAAGGGGCGATTTAGGAGTAGAGTTACCGTATCAATGCATTCCGCTTTTACAGAAAATGATGATTCAGGAATGTAATCGAACGAATACATATGTCATTACAGCAACACAAATGCTTCAATCTATGGTAGATCATTCTATTCCAACAAGAGCAGAGGTGACTGATGTGTTTCAAGCTGTACTGGACGGGACGAATGCAGTTATGCTTTCAGCTGAAAGTGCATCAGGAGAACATCCAATCGAAAGTGTGAGAACATTACGTCTCGTTTCAGAATTTGCAGAGCATGTTAAAAAAGATGGACCTTTTGCGATGAAAGATGTACTGGAGTTACTGCATAAATCACTGAATGAGTGATGAATAAAAACACGAGGGCGGATATGCACCCGCCCTCGTGTTTTTCATTCATACTATTCTTGCTCTTGCTCATCCAAAATCTTTTCAAACGCAGCAGATACTTTATCAAACTCTTCATCATTTTCAATGTATGAAAACTCATTATCTTCTTCTACTTTTAAAAAGAAAATATCAATGTCTTCCTCAGTTTCTGTTTGGATATCTTCAACAAAGGCAACTGCAATATATTCTGCACCTTCGACATCCATCGCTCCAAGTACTTCTACTTCTTGCTCTTCGTTATTCTCATCACTAAGAGTAAACACTTCGCCAACTTCAATATCAGACATATTCATTCTCCTCCTGTTCGACTCTAAAAATAGAGCACTCAAACTGTATACATACTAACATATCTTTCCATGAAAAACCAAATTCATACGTAAGAAAACAATTCATTCTTCTTTAGTATGAGTATACAGCTATTAGGAGCATTATTTGTGTGTGCTATATTACTTAATCCATTCAACAATTGTATCCATAGTCTGTCTTGTTTTATCACGTTTTGGATCTTCTTTACGGTAACCAAAGGCAACCATAACTGATACTTCAAGATTATCGCCTTGTATAATGCCTTCTTGACGAAGTAAGGAGTCTACTTTCTCTTTATCGAATCCTTCTATCGGACAAGAATCAATGCCGATTTGAGCTGCGCTCGTCATCATATTACCTAAAGCAATATAAGTTTGTTTAGATGCCCAATCAAATACAGTACGATTGGATTGTAATAAGTTAAAATCTGTTTCCTGGAACTTTTTGAAGAATTCATATCTAATTTTTTGAGTGTCTTCAGGCAATCCAATAATATCGTTCATCATATATTTAATATACTCTGCATCATAATGCATATCTTTAATGTTTCTTGAAAGAACAATGACGAAATGGCTTGCTGTTGCAAGTTGCCCACCAGCGCCCCATGAATACGGTTGTAGTTTTTCTCTTAATTCTTTATTTTGTACGACAATAAATTTCCAAGGTTCATATCCAAAAGAAGAAGGAGATAATCTGCCTGTTTCTAAAATGAATTTAAAATCCTCTTCTGAAATTTTGTGCATAGGATCGAACTCTTTACATGCATGTCTGAAATGAAAAGCCTCCATAATTTTCTCTTTTGTAATTTCGTTTGTATTTGTCATAAAAGTTCCTCTTTTCGTTAATTTATTTTGTAAGTAAATTATATTTTTAAAGTAACATAGATACAAGTACGCACATTTATGTGTTATAGTATCAAAAAAGATACTATTGTTAAGGGAAGGGATTTATTATGGATTGTTCAAATGAAAAAAATATAAATTACCCATTTTTAAATAAATATTCTTGTCCAGTTGAAGCGATGGTAGAGGTGATTGGTGGAAAATGGAAAGGTGTTATTTTGTATCATTTATTAGATGGAAAAAAGAGATTTAATGAATTAAAAAGATTAAAACCTAATATCACACAAAGAATGTTAACACTTCAGCTTAGAGAACTTGAAGCAGATGGCATCATACATCGTGAAGTATACCGTGAAGTGCCACCTAAAGTAGAATATTCGTTAACCGATCTTGGTGAATCACTACGTCCAGTGATTCTATTAATGATGGAATGGGCAACTCATAATATGGAGAAAGTTTTGGAGAGTAGGGATACGAAAAATAATAATTAAGAGTTGAAATTAGTATAGACGAGATATGTGAAATAGTTGTAGAAATAAAAGGTGTTTCCATACGTGAAAACACCTTTTATTTCTATATTTTTACTTTTTAACTTCAACTGCTGAAGTTGGAAAGTTATTTAAGTTTGCAATTTGGCCATACCAATCAGCGTGTTTAAAAACAACACCTTTTCCATATCCGTCCGTTGAAGTACGTTCCCATAGCGTTGTTGAATAGCTAGCAGTGGGGGATGCTGTACGTACAGAAACAATTTGATTTTGCCAACTAGCAGACAAGTTTTTATAACCGCTACTTAGAGAAAAATACTCGCTACCTTGATTTGTGTGTTTATAGAAGTCTGTACTACCAGGTCCGCTTCCACCAACACCAAGGGGAGTGATTGAATTATTCAACCTTTGTTTATCTTTTTCAATAAAAGACTCTAAACTTTCTTTGCTCGAAAATCCATAAGATAACCAGTCTCCATTTTGATTTTGTTTCGGTAGAACTAATGTTATTTTTACGTCTTTCTTTGATGGAGCACTCAATTTGTTAAACGAATCAACAGTCTTTTCATCTACAGTTACATATTCGAAAGAGGAAATCGAATAATCCTTTTCGGTACTAGCTGATACTAATCCCACTCCTCCAGTTAACGACGAAACAGTTAATAATGCACCTGCTATCAACTTTTTAAGCATGGATTCATCTCCTTAAAACTTAGATTTTTTACATAACTAAAATGTATGTTAATTTGAATGTTTTATAAATATTTAGAAATTTATAAAAATTAAACAGAATATTCTTTTATTATTCTGGAGTAAGGAAAGTAATTAAAAATGAAAAAAGGTTTACTTAAAAAGTAAATCCTTTTTGCTGACCTATTTCAAAACTCAATGGATTAAAGTTTCATTTTATCCATCTATGAATCATAAACTTCTTTTGCATTCGTAGAAGCAGCATCTAATATAAGGAAAATGGCTGCTATAATATGTAGAACGATTACTATATAAGGAAAGAAGGCAACTAGAGTAACGATAATGCCGATATAATGAGGGTACGTATTCATGTCTACTTTTTTAGCTAATAAAATAGTAGTGATATGCAACACAATCAATAGAAGTAAAGGTATCCCATATAGGTTAACGTGACTTAGAAATAAATAATAACAGGGAAGTAATAAAAGATGATAGATCCCTGTAGTCCACTTTAGTGCTTGGATGTAGGTTTTCAAAGTTAATCCTCCTAAAACAATTCATATCTATATATTGCCAAAAATAATGAATAATTTGATATTATATATTTGTAGCTTTGAGTAGATTATAATTATTTTATGTAAACTAATTATAATCTATAAAATAGAAAAACCACCCAAACGAGGGTGGTTCGTATTATAAATGACTACTTAAAGAAGAAATCGGAACCTTTACCTCACTACCTTCCTTCATATTCCGCAACACAACAGTGTTTGTACTAAGTTCGTCTTCCCCAATAATAAGCACATAAGGGATATTTTCTTTATTGGCATAATTAAGGGCGCGTTTTAATTTGCGTCCTGCTAGTTCAAGTTCGACTTTTAAGGAAGTGGTGGAACGTAATTGCTGGGCAATTTGTAAGCATTGTAATTCTGTCCCGAGCGGGATGATAAATAGATCCGCTGTAGATGAGATTGTTTCTTTCTGCGATAGTGCTGCATAAATAACGTCTAAACCGAATGAGATACCGACTGTTGGATAGTTCATACTATCACCACGGAATGCTCCGATAATGTTATCGTAACGGCCGCCGCTACCTATGCTAGATGTAATTGAGCCATCTTTTAGGAAGATTTCATATACAGTACCTGTGTACATTGTCAGTCCTCTTGCTAAAAACGGATTGAATATCGTATTTTCATTTATTCCGAGAGCGATTAAATATTGCTGTAATTGTTGCAATTCGTTTACTCCATCGGCAACGAGTTGGTTATTGAAAGCTTCTTTAAAGTCAGCTATTGTAAGCTTTAGACAAGATAATACAGTATTACATATTGTATCAGCCATTTCTTCAGAAATTCCGCGCTCTAATACATCTTTTCGTACACCATCAATCCCAATCTTTTCGATTTTGTCTAATGATAAAATGACGTCATTTGTTAATTCAGTAGGGATGTTAATGGCCTGAAGAATACCATTTAACAATTTTCGGTTATTATATTGAATCGTTATCTCTAAGTTTAATGTTCGGAACAGCTCAAACGCCATGCTCATGAGTTCCGCTTCAGCCATGACTGATTCTACACCGACAATATCAACGTCGCATTGTATAAATTCACGAAATCTTCCTTGTTTAATTGGCCCATTTCGAAATACTTTCCCAATTTCATAACGTTTAAAAGGGAGGCGGAGGTTCGGATTCATTGCCACAACTTTTGCGAATGGAATAGTTAAATCGTATCGTAAGGCGAGCTCACGTTTTCCTTGATCTTGAAGTGTATATATTTCTTTTAATATTTCATCACCACCGCCGTACTTGTAAGACATAAGCTCATACATATTTAACGTCGGCGTTTCTAAAGGTTTGCATCCGTATCGTTCAAACGTATCTTCACAAGCTCTTTTAATTTTATTTCGCAGCACTTGTTCCTCTGGTAAATAGTCTTTCGTTCCTTTTACATTTCTCATTTCCATTGTAATCACTCCTTTTTAAATTAAAAAAAGCTATGTGAGTATAAAAATACCCACATAGCTTTATGAACGCTTCGTGGGTCAACAGGAAAAGCCCTGTACCCACGAAGAAAAATTTTTCTTCGGATACACGGCGTTACGTATGATGATGAAGTTGGAAAGAAGTATTAAAATTTCGCATTACAAATCTCTCCTTAACATAAGTTTTTCCAAATTATATCAGATGATTTTTGAATTATCAATATTTTTAGTTTTGAAATATACGTGAAGTTATGTAGGAGAAATGGAAAAGGGTGTATAATAAAACTTAATAATATGAAATAACCTTTTAAGGAGAACGTTATGAAAAAAGATAAAACAAATGCGATGCGAATATTAGATAAAGAAAAAATTGAATATTCGATGATGTCATATGATCCAGACGATGGGAAAATTGATGGCGTATCAGTAGCCGAGAAAATTGGACGAGAAGTGAGAGAAGTATATAAAACGTTAATCGCTCAAGGGAATAGTAAAAATTATCATGTGTTTATTATTCCGGTAGATGAGGAACTAAATTTAAAAGCTGCCGCAAAAGCAGTAAGTGAAAAGAAAATTGAAATGATTCCTGTTAAAGATATTACGAAAGTGTCAGGATACATTCGCGGCGGTTGTTCACCAGTTGGAATGAAAAAGCTATTTTCTACATGTATTGATGAAAGTGCCCAATCACTTGAAACGATGATAGTGAGTGGCGGGAAAATTGGTATACAAATTGAGCTTAAAGTAGAGGACTTGGCGAAGGTGACGAGAGCGCAGTTTGGTGAGGTAACGAAGTAATGATACATAGGAAAAGAAGTTCTAGTTTTATCCCGCTATTTGCCGGGCAGTAAGACCCTCATCTCAAATTTCAGCGGAAGCAAAGAAATTAGGTGGGGATCAACTGCCCGTAAAAGCCCGATTGGTGAGGGTTGATTAAAGTTTCACTTTATTGAATTTAGATAATAATTTATAGGATAGTTAGTCCGTTATGGGGCTGATTATCCTATTTTATTTACAAACTGGATAAAGATTGAATGTTTAGTTTGATATAGGCATGTAATCTGAATTGTTTGTTTGGCTTTGGGAGAAGGTAAATCCTCGATGCAAGAACTTGAAATAAACAAGCAGGGTTTATTCTTAAAGATAGACAAAGAACAGGAGAGTGTTTTAATGAGGAGTCAAGAAATATCCATAAGAAAGCACAAATTGGGGGATGCCAGTATTTTTGAAAAAACACGCTAATAGTATGCAAGATTTTATACAGTTTTTTGGCTAATCCAGTAACAAACAAGAGCACTAAAACCACGTTAGGATAGGAATGTATATAATATGTATAGATTCATAGAACTAAAAAAGGGTTCACTTGTGAGAGCAGGGTTGTCCTTTTTCCTCGCTAACGCTAATGATGGGTTATGTTAACCTCATATGTATAGAATATACAGTTAACTAAAAATGAAAAGTTTACAATTAAAAATGAACAATAAAAAACAGTAATGTAAAATCACTACTGTTTTTTATTGTTTCTTATAAGTGAATCATTTGTACTCCTGTCTATATAATTTAAACGAATAAATAGCTCCAATAAAGAATACAAAAGCTTCAAATAATATAAAGATTTGACGGAAATTCTCAATATCTTTACCAACTAAAGAAATAAATATAGCATTCATTAGAATTTGAGTAGTAAACATACGAGAAGTAATTTTTAAATAAATAGTATTTGTTCTTTCAACCGGTTTACCAATTTTTTTGTAAATAATAATAAGTGCAATTACTGAACCCAAAAATAGAAGTGCTGTAAGTCCTACAACGATATTAAAATTGGCTGTACTTTCTAACATCCATTTATTTAATAGATCAATCATTATTATCTTCCTTTCCTACATAAGAGAATATTTTGTTCTTCTTTTTCACTATAATAAAAAAAGGAAAAAGAAAACATCGAACTTTCTTACAAACATTCGTGTATTCTTACAGTTTTGTCATTTTGTAAATGTATTCATCGCCCTGTTTTTCACTATTTTCTTTGGAAAACATAGTGAATTACGAGAAAGGGCGCTACAAAATCAACTTCCGAGAACAAAAATTATGTAAATAAGCTGTTCACTGGATTCTCGTAGAAAACTGTGGTGAGATAAAATTTTTGATTTTGTAGCACTTTAAAATCTTAGCTAGAGGGCTATTTATCGGTATCCCACAATAAAAAGGCAGGAACATATCAAATATGCTCCTGCCTTTGATTTTATTAAGTTTAATATCTATGACCTAAATATAATAGAATTTGGAGCTTCTTTTTATTTTAAGTAAATTGGGTAATTAGACTATAACATTAATGTTTATCGTTGAATATAATAATAATATAATGGAGGTGATGTTATATGGCTCTTACTACAGGACCAATTGAAAACGTAGGAAATCAACCTGCTAATGCAAATAGAGTTAGGGTGAAAATCCTTAACCGTACTGCGGGCCCACTTACTGGAGTAGCTAGAGTTTTTAGACTTGACGGTTCATTAGTATTAATTGAACAGGTAAACTTCAATGTGAATTCTAATGCTTCTACTTTTGCAACTCTAAGTTTAGTTCATCCTACTTTTGGACAAGCATTTGAATATGAAGTTCAAATTGTTCCTAATCAACCTGGTGGACTATATAGTGTTTATGGACTAACAGCTGAAAATGTTATTATTACTGCACAACGTGTTGTGAACGCAGAATTGACACAGTTTCTTTAATTAAAATAGATTGGTGCCTACATGGTATCCAATCTATTTTTGTGCGTATTATTCAGGGAAAGAAAGGTTTTACACAAAAATAAAGACAGTTATGGAAAAGGGAAAAGTCGAGCTATCATCTTGATTTTTATTATTTCTGTCTTAGATTGTATCTGTTTTGTGGCACGGTTTTCTTTGAATGCATTTTATTCAAACTGTTTTTTAAAGTATTTATCAAATATGCATTATTGCATAAATAAATTTAAATTTATAAGTTAATATTAAACTACTTTTAAATTGTAAAGAATATTTTAATAATCTTTATAGGAGAAGGATATTTCTTGTTAAAAGTGAAATTGTTTGGAATGTGAATAAATAAAAAGTTTAGAAGTGATACAGACTGGATAGAGTCTTGTATTAAATAAACAGAAAAGGGGTAGGGGTTTCTAAAAGGTTTCGGGAGTTAGAAAGCATTTTTTAGTGAATAGCTTCAAATTATATTTTAAAGGGGAAATGGGTATATGAAGTTTCGAAATACAAAGCTTGCTATGATTACACTGTCTTCATTTTTTATTTTAGGTTCTGCATCTCTATCATTCACAGATACTATACACGGTGAAGTAGCTTCTGCATCAGCACAAGAGATTATTGTGAAAAATTATGACGATACATATTATAATAACGCAATAGGAAAAACGGGTTTAGAATTAAAGAAGGAACTGCATAATATTATTGATAATCATACAAAGCTATCATACAGTGCGGTTTGGGAAGCGCTAAGAGATACTGATGAGGACCCAAATAATAAAAATAATGTGATACTCTTATATACTGGTCGTTCGCAAGGGAAACTTACGAATGGATCAGGAGTAAATAACTGGAACCGAGAGCATGTTTGGGCAAAATCTCACGGTGACTTTGGAACGACTGCAGGACCTGGAACAGATCTACATCATTTAAGAGCGACGGATGTATCTGTAAATAGTTCACGTGGAAATCTAGATTTTGATAATGGTGGTGTGAATCATTCTGAAGCGACAGAGTGTAAATATGATAGTGATTCTTGGGAACCTCGTGATAGTGTAAAAGGAGATATTGCTAGAATGCTGTTTTATATGGCTGTTCGTTACGAGGGAGACAACGGCGAAATAGATTTAGAACTGAATGAAAAAGTAAATAACAATAAAGATCCATACATGGGGAAACTATCTGTCTTATTAAAATGGAATGAACAAGACCCGGTCGATGATTTAGAGCGAAAGCGTAATGAAGTGATTTTTACAAAATATCAACATAACCGCAATCCTTTTATTGATCATCCTGAATGGGTAAATAAAATCTGGAACTAAGATCTTTAAAGGTATTATATTTTGATAAAAGGGATTGATCATTATGATCAATCCCTTCTTATATTTTTACTAGAATAAATGATTTTTATAGGACTAGTGAGGGAAATAGAATAGATATTTATATGGAACGATAGTACTTATTTATCAAGTTAAGTATTTAGTAAGGTCCCCACTCAATATTCACCCCAACAATAAGAAAAACAAGTCCTATGATAAACCAAATGAGTGCAAGTGGAGCCATGAAACGAATCCATTTTCCATAAGAAATCCCGCTTGCTGCGAGAACGCCCATTAAAACACCGGAAGTTGGATTAAGGCAGTTTACTACACCCTCGCCGAGCATAACAGCCTGTACTGTAACTTGGCGTGTAATGTGCATGAAATCAGCTAATGGAGCTAATATCGGAATAAAAATAACCGATTCTCCTGTCCCGGATGAAATAAGGAAATGTAATGCAGCACTACTTACGTACATACCGATAACGCCAAATACAGGGCTTTGTCCTTCAAGAGACTGTGCGAGCTGGTTAACGATTGTATCAAGTAATTTTCCTTGTTCTAAAATGACTGAAATACAGCGAGCCATTCCGACGATTAAAGCACCATATATGAGATTTTGGCAGCCCGCTAGAAAAGTAGAAGCGATATCGTTTGCTTTCATGCCACCTATTATTCCGGCTGTAATTGCTATGAAAATAAAAGTAGCGGTCATTTCTGCGTCCGTCCAATGTAGACGAAAAGCGCCTATTAAAAATGCAATTAATGATAAAGCTGAAACGAGTAAAATTAATTTATGACGTATCGTCCAAGGAACTTCTTTTTTCTCTGCTTCCTTTTCGCTTGAAAGAGCGTTACTTGGAAACCAGTTATCGCCAAGAATGCTTCCTTTATTCGATTTTTTCAAGCGCTTTACATACCAATTAATATAAAGGATAGTGGCAAGTAAAAAAGATATATAGATAGCTGTGCGTAAACCAATTCCCGAAAACATCGGAAGTTCTGCGATCTTTTGTGAAATGCCTAAAGGTGAGGGGGATAAAATAGTAGCGTTAAAACCAGTATAAGTGCCTAAATAAATAATTGCTACACCGACGATAGCGTCCCATTTTAATGTGCGTGCAACGATGATACCGATGGGGATAAAACCGATAACTGAATTAACGATAATGCCAGTCGTTCCGAGAATAGAAAAAAGTGCGGCAACGATACAAATGAAAAGTAATTGCTGATTACGAAATTTGTTAATAACATGATAGATTAAACCGTTAAGAGCACCTGTTTTTTCAAGAATGGCAATGGCACCGCCTGTAAATAAAATTAAAAAGATGATCGGAGCAGCAAGTGTCATTCCTTTTTCAATAGCGGTAAAAAAAGAAACAAATCCTACAGGTGATTGCGGAACAGAATGATAGCTTCCCGGTATTGTCGTTGTAACGGTCCCGTTTGTAACTCTTTTAAATTCTCCAGCAGGAACGAAATACGTAGCAATGGCGCAAAGTAAGGCAATAAAAAATAGTAGTACGTACGCATCAGGCATTTTAAACTTTTGTTTACTAGGTTGTTTTTTTGCCTCAGTTTGTATTTGCATAAAATTCCTCCTTCTTCACTTTATTAATTTTAATATTCTGAATTCAATCTGTGAAATAGATTATAATAAAGGTAGCTTCTTAAGGCAATAGTTTTTGTATCCTTTTCCCGTACATACAAATTATTGCAATATTAGACAGGGAAACGATAATAAGCCAAGAATATGTTATGTAGAAAGAAAAAGGAAAAGAGGGAACAAGATGTGGAAAACTACAGATCTATGTGATGAGTTTGAAAAGGAATTACAAATATGTCGCCAGTCTTTTCGGTCTTTTGGGAAGAAAGAACAATTCCACGGGAAAATTGCAACTGTAAAAGTGAAAGATGATAATGTACTAGTGAAGGAAGGATTGCAAACATTACCAGAAGGAACAGTATTAGTTGTTGATGGCGGAGCGTCTAGGAATTGTGCGTTACTTGGTGATAATTTGGCAGCTATTGCGGAAGAAAGAAAGCTAGCAGGAATTATTGTGAATGGGTATGTTCGTGATTCTAGTGAACTAAAGAATATTAATATTGGTATTTTAGCGTTAGGGACAATGCCAAATAGAAGTGTGAAAGAAGGAAAAGGAGAACGAAATATTTCATTGCATTTTGGACAAGTGGATTGGAATCCAAATGAATATGTTTATGCGGATGAAGATGGCGTCATTATTAGTGAAAAGAGTTTACATAGTTAAGAGTTAATAAGTTATTATTCTTAGAAAATAAATCCGATAAAGCATGGACAAAATTCTTTGTCAATAGTAAAATAATACAGAAATTTAAAATTTACAGAATGTATAGGTTTATCTTTTTACGATAACTTAAATGGGAGTAAGTTGTGCCAAGAAAAGTGAATGTTATCACAATGATACGTTCATAAACAAAATTATTTTTCCTATACAAATATAGCCGCGAATAATGCGGGTAGGAGGTGTTGTACATTTTTGTTCGACACTTACAAAAAGAGAGTGTCAATCGCACGCCCTTGAAGGGCCTTTTTTTGTGTAAATGGTAGTAAGGGAGGAAATTTTGGGATGGCAATGTTGAAAAAGTGGCTGCTTACGTCGTTAATGGCAGTGACACTTGTATTTGTTTCTTTTGCGAATACAGTACATATTACGTTTGCTGAAGAAAATACAGCAAAACTTGCAATTATTGGGGAATCACAAAAAGGCATTATGTTATGTCCGAAAGAAGAGCAAATTAAAGATGGGGAAACAGCTTTAAGTTTGCTGCAAAAGGTCATGGGGGACAAGGTAGAATCTGAAACGATGTCGTTTGGAACATATGTAAAAGGCATCGATGGTTTAATGGCCGGGGCTACAAGTGCTTGGCTGTATGATGTAAATGATAAGTCTGCAGAAGTCGGAGCAGATAGTTATAAATTAAAATCTGGAGATGTTGTTGTCTTTCGCTTTGTTTCAGACTGGAGCAATATAAGCCAGGAAACATTGAAAGAAACGTTAGATAAGTTCGGGACGTGTAAAACAGAAGAACCTAACGGTGGCAAAACAGAAGAACCAAAACCAGAAGGTCAAGACGGTAAAACACCAGATGGGAAAAATCAAGGTGACCAAGACGGTAAAACGCCAGATGGGAAAAACCAAGGTAATCAAGACGGTGAAAAACCAGATGGGAAAAACCAAGGTGATCAAGACGGTGAAAAACCAGATGGGAAAAACCAAGGTGACCAAGACGGTGAAAAACCAGATGGGAAAAACCAAGGTGACCAAGACGGTAAAACGCCAAATGGGGAAAAACCAGAACAACCACAGCAAGAGAACATTCAAGTTCCAAGTGCACAATTAAATGAAGCCATTTCTAAAACATCAGACAAGATGTTACAAGATGGAATTGAAAGTGATTGGGTAGCTGTAGCGCTTTCTCGTTCTGGAAAGAATGTGCCAATTGAGGCAAAATTAAATTATGTTAAGTCAGTAACTGAAAAAGTAGAAAAGCGCATTAATCGTTTTTCAGCGACAGATTTAGCTAGAACAATTATTATGATGAATGCAATGAGTGCAGACCCTAAAAATGTAGGTGGACATAATTTAGTTCAAAAATTGTATGAGTCAGATAAAGTGAATTCTGTTACAGGTTATGCATTTGCTTTACTTGCATTTGATACGAAGAAGTATGAGATTCCAGTTGAATCAAAATGGAACAGAGTTGCTCTAGTGGAAGCACTGTTAAATAATCAGCATACAGACGGTGGATGGACTTATAATAGTTCAGGTAGTAAAGATAGTGCGAGTAGCGTTGATGTAACAGGTATGGTTTTATCAGCATTAGCTCCTTATCAAGAGCGATCAGATGTGAAACCAGCTATACAAAAAGCTGTTGCGTATTTATATAACGAACAGCTGCAAAATGGCGGTTTTTCAGCTGATGGACAAGAAAATTCAAATAGTACTGCGCAAGCAATTATTGGATTATCGCTTGTTAAAGATGTAGATCAAAATCGTCTTCATAAGGCAATGCAAAACCTATTATCATATCAACTTTCAAATGGTGAATTTAAATGGTTACCAAGTGATCAAAATGGTAACGGAATGGCTACAGAACAGGCTCTTTTAGCATTACTTCAATTTAAGGAAATGGGAAAATCTATTTATGATTGGTCTAATGTAGACGCTGGTGATGTAATTAAGCCAAAACCGATTGAAGAGCCAGAAAAGGTCGTTGAACCAGAAAATAATGTAGTAGAAAAAGAAGTTACTGAAGAACCGAAAGAACAAGACCAAGTACAACAAGAAACAAAAGATGAAAATCTAAAAGTAGTTGTAGATAACGAACCGGTTAAGAATAAAAAAATCGGAAACGGTAACAGTCTACCAAAAACAGGAGCATCTTCTCATAGTGCAGCAACAGAAGTAGGTATGGGTGTATTATGTATTGCTTCTGCATATGTATTATGGAGACGTAAAGCAGCTTAACAAAAAATTAGGAGCAAATATTTGCTCCTAATTTTCGTATGAAAGGTGAGAGATAGGATGAGTAAGGTGAAATGGTTCATTTCTTTACTGCTTTCGCTCGGGCTACTTGCCGGATGTGAAGAGGCAGCTGTAAAGCCTGAGAAGAAGGTAGAACCGAAGCAAGAAGAGGTAGCGAAACAAGAAGAACAAAAAGATGAAGCGAAGCCGGAAGAAAAAACAGAAGAAAAGCAAGCTGAATCAGAGCAAAAGCAGCAAGAAGAGCAGAAAGAGAAACAAGAACAAAAAGTAGAAGAGAAGCCGAAAGAGGAAAAGCCGCAGGCACAATCAGAGGTAAAGAAAGAAGAGAAACAACAGGAACAACCGAAAGAGCAACCTGCTGTAAATAAGCAACCAGAGCAGCAACAAGTACAAGAAGAGAAACAACAACCGAAAGCACCAGAAGTAAAAGAAGAAGCAAAGGTTGTGAATCAGCCGAAAGAAACACCGAAGCAGGAGCAAAAAGTTGATCCGAATAAAGAGGAGAAAACGATACCGACTCCGGCAGTACCAAAACCTGAACCACCAAAACCAGATCCAGTACCAGTACCGAAACCGCAAGCAAAACAAGTAACAATCTCGGTAAAAGGAAATAACGGATATATAATGGGTGCGAAAAAGATGGATGTACAAGATGGCGATACTGTGTATAAAGTATTACAACGTACAGGATTAGATGTTGATGCAAGCGGATCTAGAGATAGTATTTATGTAAAAGGTATTAATGATTTATATGAAAAAGATATTGCGGATACTAGTGGATGGAAATATCGTGTGAACGGTGCTTTTCCAAACCATAGTGCTGGTGTAGCTACGGTAAAACCAGGAGATACAATTGAGTGGGTATACGTATTACAATAAGAAAGGCATTCGGTAAAGGGCTATGAAAATAAGTTTTTCTTCTTTACATCCTTTTGTGAATTTTTTCTATTATATCGGGGTGATGATACTATGTACGATGTGTCTTCATCCTCTTTTTTTAATTGGAGCAATAGTATTAATTATTATGTTAAATGTGATGCAAGGAAATAGCGAAAAGATAAGAAAGATGCTACCGAGCACAATTGTTTTCTTCTTTATGGTAATTTTATTTAATTCGTTATTAACGCATAGAGGTCGAACTACGTTATTTTGGTTAGGTGATAGCCGTATTAAGCTTGAGGCGATTATGTTTGGAATAGTAATGGGGTTATTACTAGTTGCAGTTATGTTTACGTTTGCGTCATACAATGATATTATTTCCAGTCATAAATTTTTATATTTGTTTTCAAGAATTTCACCGAAAGTTGCATTGTTAACGATGATTACAGTGAGATTTGTTCCTTTGTTTATGAGGCGATTAAAGAAAATCACACTCGTTCAAAAGACGAAAGGTGTGCAGGTAGATTCAGGTTCGATAATTGAACGCGTCAAAAATGGTATGCAATTGCTGCAAGTATTATTAATTTGTTCATTAGAAGATGCACTGCAAACGGCAGATTCTATGCAAGCTCGTGGATTTGGTGTAACGAAGCGTACGACGTATATTCGCTATAGAATGGAAAGGCGCGATTGGTATACGCTCAGTTATTTAATCATTTTATTTATAGCTGCTATTATATGTAGTAATTATGGCGGGGGGAAATTGATTATTTATCCGAAAGTCGAATCGATTCTATTTCAGCAATACGATGGGATGATGTTTGTCGTATTAACGATGTTTATTAGTTTACCAATCATAATGGAAGGGAGAGAATGGATATGGTGGCGCATGCAGAAATAAACAATTTATCATTTGTATATGCTGATGAAAACGAATACGCGTTACAGCATATTTCTCTTTCTGTTCAAAAAGGTGAGTTTATTGCACTTGCTGGAGGATCGGGATCTGGGAAGACGACTTTATTAAAACATTTTAAAAAGGAGTTACTTCCAATTGGTACGCGTTCTGGAGAGATATTTTATGAGGGTGTTTTAATAGAGGAAGTAGCTGATTTGTTATCTGCCCAAGAAATTGGGATGGTATTTCAAAACCCAGAAAATCAGATCGTTATGGATACAGTGATTCAAGAATTAGCATTTTCTTTAGAAAATATCGGATTACCATCACATATTATTCAAAAAAGAATAGCAGAGCTTATTAGCTTTTTAGGATTTCAAGATTTATTGCATCAATCTGTTCACACGTTATCTGGTGGGCAAAAGCAACTTGTTAATTTAGCTGCGGTATTAGTTATGCAGCCGAAATTGCTATTATTAGATGAACCGACAGCGCAGTTAGATCCAATCGCTGCAAAAGAGTTTTTAGGATTATTAAAACGGATTAATGAAGAACTTGGAATTACGATTATTTTAAGTGAACATCGTTTAGATGAAGTTATCCCGCTTGCAACACGCGTTGTTTGTATGGATAATGGCCGTATTATGTATGATGGTAGTCCTAAAATTGTTATTACGGATATGTGGGGAGTAGAAACATTCCGTCCATTTATTCCGCAAATTCCAAGGCTATTTTTAGAGTGGAATGTGAGAGATATTCCGTTTACAGTGCGAGAGGCGCAAATGAAAATGAATGATTTTGCAGCGATATCATATGTAAATGAGCCAATAGCACAAAGTGAAAAGCAAGAGGTAATTTTAAGCGCAGAGCATATTTCGTTCCAATATGAAAAAAATAGTCCGCTTATTTTACGTGATTTATCAGTTTCGATTGAAAAAGGAAAATGGGTAGCGCTCGTTGGGAAGAACGGTACAGGTAAGTCTACACTGTTAACGATTTTAGCAGGATTACAAAAAGCGAGAAGAGGGAAAGTAAAGTGGAACGGAAAAGTGATACATAAAATTGATTCGAAAGAACGATTTAAAAGTATTGGGTATGTATCGCAGCATCCGTATTATCATTTTACATTTGATACAGTATGGGACGAGGTTTATGAACGTGCACGTGAATTATACGGAGAACAAGGAAAAGAAATAGCAGAAGATAGGCTAAAACAGTTTTGGTTGTATTCGCTTAAAGAACGCCATCCGCACGATTGTAGCGGAGGAGAGCAACAATTACTTGCGTTATGTACGACGTTATTATCAAAGCCGACTTTATTATTACTGGATGAACCGACAAAGGGGTTAGATCCATGGAAGAAAGAAAGAGTAGGAGAGCTATTTAGGAAGCTACAAAAAGAAGGAACAACAATTGTAATGGCGACGCATGACATTGAATTTGCAGCGAAATACGTTGATCAATGTATGATGTTATTTGATGGAACAGTCATTATGAATGATGCACCGAAAGAATTTTTTAGCGGCAACTTCTTTTATACAACATCTATTAACCGATTCATTCGAAAAGAATTGCCATATGCATTAACGTGGGAGGATGTGTACGAAGCTTGTCCAAACGATATGTTGCATTCATAATATGTATCTTTGCAGTAATAATCGGCACATTACTCTTTACGACACTTGTCATGGACGGTTATTACATGTTAAGTAGTTTGTTTATATTAGCGGTTATTATGTTACCTTTCTATATCCGTTTTGAAAGAAAGGCGTTTGTTTCACGTGAAATTGTTCTCGTTGCTGTATTAGCGGCAATTGCAGCAGTAAGCCGGGTGCCATTTTCTATTTTACCAAGTGTACAACCAACTTCTTTTGTCATTATCGTTTCTGCAATTGTATTTGGAAGTGAAACTGGTTTTATGATTGGTGCTACAGCAGCAATCGTATCTAATATTTTTTTAGGACAAGGTCCATGGACACCGTGGCAAATGTTTTCGTGGGGTATGATTGGTTTTATAGCAGGTTTACTTCGTAATACATTTTTTATGAAAAAGCTATGGGGAAGACTTCTTTACGGAGTAATTGTTGGCTTTTTATTTGGCTGGATTATGAATTTCTGGGGCCTTCTCGGTTTTATACGAGAAGCAACGTGGGAAATTGTCATTTCGTATTATATCGCAAGTTTTTACTTTGATTTGAGCCATGCGATTTCGAATGTTATTTTCTTATTACTATTTAGTACTTCATGGATTACGATTCTTACAAGATTTAAAAAGAAATACGGTATATTAGATGAGCATAACGTGACATAGAAAAGCATACTCATATAAGGTAGGGTCGCGACTTACATATTCGTTTGCCTCTTTCATGCTTCTTACATATTGTAAGGAGCATTTTTTTGTCAAAAAATCGATTTAATATACATCCGTTATTATATAAAATTATTTGTATAATGGTAGGTGAGAACTTTTTTCAAAAGGGAGGTGTATAGTTAATGAAGTTAGTTATTCCGAAGCAACATGGTGCATGGGCTATGCTTGTTATTCCTTTTTTATTAAGTGTCATACTTGGGAAACCTACTATTTATCATATTCCATTGTTTTTAGCGTGTTTTTTTATCTATTTAGCCACGTATCCATTTCTTACATACATAAAGCAAAGACGAAAAAAAGAGTTTTTACAAGCTGCCATTGTTTATTTCAGCATTGCGTTCCTATTTGGGATGATTTCTTTATTATATGAGTGGCGAATTCTTTTATTCGTAATAGTAATGATTCCATTATTTATAGTGAATATGTATTACGCTCGTCAAAAAAATGAAAGAGCACTATTAAATGATATTTGTGCGATTATTGTGTTTTGTATCGGTGGATTAATTAGTTATTCCTTTTCAATGAAGCAAATCGATCATACAGCTATATTCATTGCACTTATTTCATTTTTATACTTTTTAGGTAGTACGTTCTATGTGAAAACGATGATTCGTGAAAAAAATAACCCGAAGTATCGTCTTATATCTTGGGGATATCATATCGTATTAACAATAATCATATTTGTGATTAATCCCTGGTGTTCTCTTATTTTTATACCAAGTGTCATTCGAGCAATTGTGTTGTATGGCAAAAAAATTTCTATTATAAAAGTAGGAATTTTAGAAATTGCTAATTCTGTATATTTTTTAATTATAACGGCAATAATTATGAAGTATGCCATTTGAAAAAACTTCCCATCAATTGATGGGAAGTTTTTAATCTTTTTCTAAAATGTGAACGGTGTACTCGCAACGTTGAATAGCTTGTTCAACAGCATAAAGTGATTGTTCAATACGAGCGCGATTAAAATCTTTTTCAACTGTTTCGAGCGCTTCTTCTAAACAATTTTTAGCTTCTTGTAATGATTGAAAAGAATCTTGTACATATCCGCGAGCATTTTGATGCATTTCATAATCCTCCTTGCGTGTTCGTATATGGGTAGTATGAACAGTAAGGAAGAAAATATAATTTGTTATATTTATTTGACAATTAAAGTGGAATTACGTATAGTAAGAATTAAGTGAATATTTTCTTATCCAGAGAGGTGGAGGGACTGGCCCGATGAAACCCAGCAACCGCGATGCAGGTGCTAATTCCAGCAGAACATATTTGTTCTGGGAGATAAGACGAAGATATATACGTAACTTCTTCTTATCGGAGAGGTTTTTTTATTGCAAAAAAACCGATTACGAAAATTTATATTAAGAAGAAAGGGGTTGCGCATTACTGTGACACTCGAAAAATACGTAAAACTGCGTAGTACAGTTTATGAATATATGATAGAGCAAGATAAGCCGATATCATTGTTAGATATTCAAGAACATATCGTTTCGCATCATGAAGGAAAATTCACGAAAAAGATGTTGCATCAATTTTATTTATCAAGATTATTAGACGAACTAAAACTGGATGGGAAAATTACATTAGCTGATGAATATCTCTATGCTGAAAAAGGGGTATTGTATAAGGCGAGAAAAGGGAGCTAAGCTCTCTTTTTTTCTTAAAATAACGGAGTATGTAGAGTAAAAGACTGCTAAAGCAGCCTGATACAGGGAATGGTGTTGAGTGTGTAGTGTCAAAAATTGAATGTGCCTGAAAGAGGCAATTCATATCGGCTGCAAATGAAAAGAGACACCTTCGCCGAATAGGTGTCAGTCGTTTTGTCATATAGACTTGCTATTTGACAGTTATTAGAATAACATACAGGATTTTTGAAGTCAAAAGGGAATTAAAGGAAGGGGTACAATTATGTACGCTTACTTATTAAAAGATATAACGAAATGGATCCCAAAGTACATTGTAGATAAGGGATATGAATATTATGAAGATGGACATGTAGAAGATGTTGAAATACATGATAAAAAAGTGTTTGCTTTCGTTACTGGAAATGCAGGAAATTATGAAGTAGTTATCGATCTCGAAGATTTTTCAGAAAGTAGCTGCGAATGTCCATATGAGAATCTTTGTAAGCATATGGCGGCAGTTGTTTATGATATTCAAGGTGCTGGTGAGAGTGCAGTTAAAGAGAAACTGAAAGATTTAGAAAAAGAAGAATTACTTATATTATTGAATCGATTATTGCAAAGTTCGAAAAACGTGCAAATTGTAGAGAAGATGTTAAAGAAGGAGAAACTTTAATGTATAGAGGGAGTTGTTATGTAGTGAACGTACTAATTGTATACGCTCATCCTAATCCTTCAAGTTTTAACGCGGCGATTTTCAATCATGTGCAAAAAGGACTACCGGAAACAAATCATTCAGTTACGCTGCTTGATTTATACAAAGAACAATTTGATCCAGTCCTCGTATTTAATGAAGAGAAGAAAAGACGTGATTTAGTAAATGAAGAAGAAACAGCTCGGTACAGAACGTTAGTAGAAGAAGTAGATACACTTTTATTCATCTATCCAATATGGTGGTGGGGGATGCCAGCAATTTTAAAAGGATTTATCGATCGTATTTTCGTAGCTGGATTTGCTTATAAATATGAAGGGGCTCTGCCGAAAGGATTATTGCAAGGGAAAAAAGCATGGGTTATTAATAAGTTAGACTCGCCCCTATGGTACGTCGCACTATTATATCGATCAGCAGATTGGATTATGATGAAGAGAGGTGTTTTACGTTTTTGTGGCATTCGCGATATAAAACGTTCAGTGTTTCAATCTGTGAAAACGAGTAAAGTATCAAAGCGTGAAAAATGGTTATTACAAATAGAAGAAAAGGCTCGTACATTATGAATGAAGTCGACCGTATTATAAACTGTATTCAGTATGACGGCGAACTTTTTCGGAAGTATGTTACGTGTTTACTTCAATTGAAAAAATGTAGTAAAACATTTCAGCAAATTCAAATAGAGTTAAGAAATGACTACTTGATAAGAGGAATTTGTGAAAGAGAAGTTGATGAGGTAGTACGGGGAAGTAAAGAATATGAAACATATTTTCTTCCTAAAGCGTTACAGTGGAATTTTTTGAGTGAACATCCACACTTGATCGGAAAAATTTACGAAGATTTTTTTGCATTTGAGTCATTACATCTTACGGAGATAGAGTGGGAGAAGATTATAAATTGCATGGGAAATAAGTGATTTATTATGTAAAAAAGCTAGTATAAAACTAGCTTTTCGTTTAAATAAATAAGAAGCATAGACTAATGATAAAACCCGCATATAGTAAGTTCACAACACAAAATCCCATAATGTCACGAGCACCTAAACCAGCTATCGCTAATGCTGGTAATGCCCAGAAAGGTTGAATTAAATTCGTCCAAGCATCGCCCCATGCAATTGCCATTGCTGTTTTTGCAGCAGGTACACCAAGTTCAGCGCCAGCTGGAATCATAATTGGTGCTTGCACAGCCCATTGACCGCCGCCAGATGGAACGAAAATGTTAACAATGCCAGCACTTAAAAATGTAAAGAGCGGAAAAGTCGTTTCATTTGAAATGCTAATAAAGAAATTAGAAATAGCTCCTCCAAGTGAAAGTCCTTCACTATTTGCTCCAATCATCATGCCCATAATTCCTGCGTAAAACGGAAATTGAAGTAAAATGCCAGAAGCACTTTTCGTAGAGTCTGAAAAAGCGCGAATATACTGAATCGGAGTACTGTGGAAAATAAGACCTGCAATTAATAACATGAAAATCACGATATCGAGAGTAAGGTTAAAACCTTTCGTATAAAAGTAATTGAAAATATAAATGAGACCTAACAATCCAACGCAAAGTGTAATAATAATGCTATTTTCCATCTTTTCAGCGAATGTATTTTTTTCTACTTCTTGAGCAGCGGCTTCTTCATGGAACATGCTAGGATCTACAGTGATCGTATGTTTTTCATCTGGATGCATCGCCTTATTAATGAGAGGCATCGTAATGAGAAAAATAATAACTGGAACGAGAGCGTATGGTGAGAATAACGTTTCTGTTATTGGAATCGCCTCTTTAATACTTCCAGCAGTCGTTTTAATTAACGTTTCACCGCCTGTTGCTAACGTAAGAGGGATAGAGGCAGAAAGACCCGCATGCCAAATGAGAAATCCAGAGTAAGAAGAGGCGATTGCTAGTCTATAATCTAATCCGTCCAGCTGCCTTGCCACTTCTTTTGCGTATAAAACAGATACAACAATTCCAAAGCCCCAGTTTATGTATGCACCAAGTAAACTTACAATTGAAATGGCAATAATGCCTTGTCCATTCGTTTTTGGTAGTCTGGCAGCTTTCGTTAATCCCTTTTTAATAAGAGGAGCATTTGCTAAAGCAGATCCAGTCACGAGTACAAGTGCCATTTGCATAGAAAAGGCGAGGAGTCCCCAAATTCCATTACCCCAGTGATTAATCATTTCTACAGGGGTTTGGTGAGTCGCAAACATACCAAAGAAGATAACAAAAACAGTTAGTAAACATGATAAAATAAACGGTTCTGGCAAGAAGCGTTGCACTAAGGCGACGCAACCATTTGTAAAGGAACGAAACAAAATAGATCAGCCTCCTTATGTATATGTATTACAATTATTCGAGGTTGTTTGGGAGATAACCTCTAATATAAAGAAAATTCAGATATTTATAGGGTGGTAATTTATTGATAGGTTGATATAGAGCCTTGTATCAGATTCTGCTTTTAATATACTAGAAGAAAACGGTTGGAAATGGGGTAGCACTTATAGGGATAGTATAGAGAAAGGTTACTAGCTGGCTTTAAAGCAACTGTTGCAAAGGGAGAGGAGATTCAATACAATAGTGTTGCATTACATGAGAAATATGTTTTAGCACAAATCTAGCTAAAAATGTTTATACAAATACATTTAAAATTGATGGGGGAATTATGATCAAAAGTTTTTATCTTTTAAAGCCTAAAATGTTTACGGCAGATATGTATTATAAAGTTTTTATTACAGGTGACTGTATATATTTTATAAAGATTGGCGGACAGTTTCATAGTCGACATGCTTATAAAAAACAATTACCTGGTATTTCAGAGCTATTGTTTTTGCTCTGGTTCAAAAAAATTGAGAAAAAACAATTAAACTTAGAAACTGAAATAGATACAAAAATACATACTGGCGATGTACATGAACTCTTGCAATTAAAGAATAACTTTTCAATTGAAATAAATACAATTGAAGAGGTAGTATTAAATAAACGAGGAACGTTTCATACAGGTTTTAATGATAATGGAACAATTTCCTTTATGTTAAAAAATGGTCAAAAAATAAAGTTCATCATCCCGGAAGAAACTTTATTTTCATCTATAGAAGAAATTTTCGACCAATATGAACAGACAATCTTTGTAAGGGAAGTGTTTTAACGAATTCTCCAAAAGGTGTGGATGTATTAGTTAAACACTTAATTAAACATGTAAACTGCTTATATAAATTTTGATAGGCGTGTTTTAAGCAGTTATTCTTTCAGTATCTTCTAATATGTAAATATCCCAACAAGAAAAAGCTTCCACTACTGTGGAAGCTTTTCTAAATAATGTGCAATAGCAACATACATATTTGAGTAAACCGAATGTATTTCATTACTTGGCGTTGCGTTAGAAGAGAAGTGGGCGATTACCATATTTGCTTTCGGATCGATGTAAAGTGTTTGTCCGTAACTACCTAACACTTCACAAGCACCTTGTTCATTGTGCGGAATCCACCATTGATTATGATAAGAAATGGAAGCTCCAGGGCCAATTGCAAGTTCACCTTCTTGGACATTTTTTATATCTTCAGTAATAGAAGAAGGGAGAATTTGTTTTCCATTATATTCCCCGTTGTTTAATAGTAATTGCCCAAATCTCGCCATATCTCTAGCAGTTGCATTTAATCCAGCACTAGCTTGTTCTACTTTTGTTTCATCTGTAACGTAATACGCGTTTTCTTCCATACCAATTTGAGACCAAATTCGTTCGCTTACATTTTCAGCTAGTGATTTACCAGTAATAGTTCTAATAATCCAAGCGAGCGTTTCTGTTGATCCGTTATTGTAAGAAAAGGAAGAACCAGGCGGTGCAGTTTCTTCGGCTTCTCGTAACATATCATAAATTTTCATCGGACCGTCGTAGTTTTTGCCGCGGGGTAAAATATTGCTAGCTAAATATAATTGTGCATCTTGATTTTCTAGCCCAGGCTGCTCATATCCGTGGGTCGGGTATTCTGCTGACACTTGCATGTCCATTAATTGCTGAAGTGTGGCATTACCGAACGGTGTGTTTTTTAATTCTTTTATGTAAGTGTCAGCTGTTTTTTCTAAGTCAATACGTTTTTCTTCAGCGAGAGATTGTATAATTGCCCCGGTAAAGACTTTTGCTAATGATGCCATACCATGAGGTTCATTCTGTTTATACCCATTGAAATATCGTTCGTAAACAAGTTGTCCATTATGTACAACGACAAAAGCATCTGTTTTGTTATCGTCTAAAAGTTTTTTTAGAGGAGTTGTATTTCCGAATCTACGCTCCACAGCAAAATCGTCTAAGTTTTGCAATGCGGAAGGGAAGTGAGCAATTTGGTCAGGATTGTTTTTTACGTTATTAACTAAAGTGAATTCTTTCATATGGGTATATGACCAACGTAAGTAAGGGTCATTTAACCAGTTTTCTTTTGTCACATTATGTTTTGATGGGGTCGTTTTATTTTGTTTGAAGTAAGTAAACCCAAGCCCTGTAATTACAAATATGAATGTTAGTATAAGTAAGAGTAGGGGAGATTTTTTTAGTTTCATATATGGCCCTCCTTTTTATTTCTACTATAAGTATACGCTCGTCTTGAAAGAAATACAAAATAAGGAAAGTAAACGGGGAAGTTTACTTTCCTTATTAACGTTAAGCGGAAATTTTTCCGTCTGTAGGTTGTTTCTTGAATTTTTGTTTTCGTCCGTGTAATCCATAATATAAAAGTAAAGTGAACGCAACGATAATAGCTGCGATAAAATACATATTATGATAACTGGATTTCGCTGCGACAATACCTAAAATGAAAGAACCAAAGCCAATACCACTATCAAAGAATGAGAAATACGTAGCTGTCGCAGAACCACGTCTATGGTTTGGAGCGGCAGAAATCGCAATCGTTTGGAAACTCGGAATTAATGTTCCGTAACCTAAACCGATTAGCATACCTGCGCCAAGGAACCAAAATGAAGTTTGTGCTTGGCTTAATATGAACATTCCGATTGTGAAAATAATGATAGCAGGGTAAACGAGTACATTTTCACCGAAGCGATCAAAAATCTTTCCTGTAAATGGACGAGAAATGACAACAACAAGTGCGTATAAAATAAAGAAGTAACTTGCAATTTCACTTAAACCGAGTTCTTTCGCATAAATAGGAATAAAGGATAAAATACCACTATAAGAAAAGGCTAAAACAAATCCTGTAAGTGCAATTGGAATAGAAGATGGTTCGATTAAGTCTTTCCATTTCATTTTTTCACGTTTTTGTTTGCTAACAGGTGCTTCGTGTGGAATATCTACAAGTAGTCCTAATAAAAATGCAAGTAATGAAAATACGGAACAAACGATAAATAACACAGTAAACGAAAAATGAGAAATAATTGTTAAACCTAAAAAAGGACCAATTACCATCGGCAGACTCATAAATACGCCGAAATATGCAAGTGCTTCGCCTCGTCGATGAGCTGGCGCAACATCAGTTACGATCGTACCAGTAGCTGTCGTTGCCATCCCGAACCCAATACCGTGTAAGAAGCGAAGGGCAAGTAATAAGAATAAACTTTGCGCACCGAAATACATAACAGTAGCGGCTAAAAATAATGAAAGTGAAATAAATAATATTTTCTTTCTTCCTAAATCATCGAGCCATTTTCCTGTGAATGGTCTACATAAAACAGAAGAAATAAGAAACACAGTTGCAACTAAACCAATTTCCTCAGGTTTTCCTTTTAGGCCGTCTATTACATAGACAGGTAGAGTAGTCATAAGCATGTAAAATGTTAAGAAGAGAAATAGACTACTAAAACAAGTTCCGAGGAAATCCTTCGTCCAAAGTTTCTCACTTTGCATCGTCATCCCTCCAATTTAATCTAAATTTTTAATAATTTGTTGTAACACTTGAAATGCTTGATGTAAATCATCTTCGTTAATACCTTCTAGCGTTTTTTCTTCGAAAGTATCAACTTCTTCTTGCCATATTGGAATCATCTTTATCGCTGTTTCGGATAAAGAAATGAGCTTCTCACGGCGATCTTTACCTTCTGTACGAATAATCCATCCCATCGTTTCCATACGTGTTAACGTACGAGTCATCGTTGGTGATTCAACATTTAAATACTGGCACAATTCTGTTTGCGTACAAGAACCAGTTTGATTAATGCGGAAAATAACAGCCCATTGCGCACTAAATAACCCTGTTGGAGATACACGTTCATTAAATTTCTTCGTAAACTTTCGAGAAGTCTGGCTGACGATGTGAAAAAAATGTTGTTTTTCGTCCATGTATTTTGATCCTTTCAAATTAGTTACCTAGCTAACTATATACTTTTTTATAATAATTGTCTAGTAATAGACATGTTGATTTATGTAAAAAATTCTTATAGGTTTTATGTTGCGAACGTACATTCTACGTGCTATTCTTTAATTAAGTAAAGAATTTTCTTTCTATTAAATAGAATGGGGGAACTTGTGATGATTAAGCCTGCAACAATGGAGTTTGTTTCACTATCGAACGGAGAAACGATTGCATATCAGGAAGTTGGAAGGCGAAATACAGATATTCTTGTACTCATTCACGGGAACATGACATCGTCACAACATTGGGATTTAGTTATTGAAAAGTTGCAAGATCAATACCATATTTACGCTCTTGATTTAAGAGGGTTTGGACAATCAACGTATAATCAATCGATAGATTCATTACAAGACTTTGCAGAAGATGTAAAATTATTTATCGACGAGTTAAAGCTAGAGAAATTCTCATTAATGGGCTGGTCAATGGGCGGTGGCGTTGCGATGCAATTTACAGCGAATCACCCAAATTTTGTAGAAAAGTTAATTTTAGTAGAATCAGTAGGAATGAAAGGTTACCCAATCTTTAAAAAAGATACGAATGGGCAGCCAATTGTATCAAGTTTAGTAAAGACGAAAGAAGAAATTGCGCAAGATCCAGTACAAATTGCTCCAGTATTAGACGCGATAAAAAATATGAACAAACTATATTACCGTACAGTATGGAATCTATTAATATATACACATAATCAACCTGAACCGGACCGTTATGAAAAGTATTTAGATGATATGTTAACGCAACGTAATTTCGTAGATGTGAATTATGCGCTCATTACATTTAATATTTCAGATGAACATAATGGGGTTGTAGAGGGAAGTAAGCAAATTCATCGTATTAAAGCGCCAACACTCGTCATACAAGGTGATAGAGATTATGTCGTACCCCAAGTAGTCGGTGAGGAATTAGCGAAACATTTGCCAAATGCAGAGTTGAAGGTATTAGAAGATTGCGGACACTCGCCGTTTATTGATTGTTTAGATGTATTTATAAAACATGTAGAGGATTGGTTAGAACAGAAATAATCCCCGAAATGAAAGGTATTGCATATACTATAACATTGTAGGTAAAAGGGGAGATTATCAATGCATCAACCATTTTTCATCGCTTATTCGCCATATAATCATTACGCATATACAAAAATGATGATAAACCCGCTGTATATGCAAGTTTCGCCAGCTGTAGTTCCTTTACAAATGCAATATCCGCAGCCACCAATCGCTAACGCACAGCAATACTTATATGAAACTGCTTTTTATAAACATCCATACTTTAAGCAATTTCATAACAATGTGAAAGCACAAGTTTGGGAAGGATAAGGTAACAAGCTAAAAGATTCATTCTTTTAGCTTGTTTTTTATTGCGAATATTCGTACACGCATTTGCAGAAACAGTTTATAATGAAAAGTGGAAGCGTGAGAAGGAGAGGGAAAGGGATGTCAATGCGTTTTACTTTTTGGATTATGGTTGGGATTGTAGCAATCTCGGGTTTATCACAAGGAATGCTCTTACCGGCCATTGCAATGATTTTTGAACAAGAAGGGGTTAGTTCAAGTATTAATGGTATTCATGCGACGGCATTGTACATTGGGATATTAGTCATTTCGCCGTTTCTTGAAAAACCGATGCAAAGGTTTGGAATGAAGCCGATTATTGTTATAGGTGGGTTTCTCGTTATTATTTCATTATTCTTTTTTACACAAACATTTTCGTTTTGGGTATGGTTTATCCTTAGATTTCTAGTTGGAGTCGGAGATCATATGCTTCATGTCGGAACACAAACGTGGATCACGACAACATCAGACCCAAGTAAAATAGGGAGACAAGTATCGATATACGGTGTATTCTTCGGAATTGGTTTTGCCGTTGGCCCGTATTTAGCAAGCACTGTGCAGTACGGTCTTGCAACGCCATTTATTATATCTACTATACTTTGTCTAATAGGTTGGCTTTTACTACTTCCAACAAAAAATGCATTCCCAGCGCAAGATGAAAGAGAAGTAAAGAGTGAATCATCATTTTCTCGTTATAAACAAGTTGTTGGATTAGGATGGATTGCACTGCTAGGACCACTTGCATATGGCGTACTTGAAGCAATGCTAAACAGTAACTTACCAGTATACGCACTTCGTAAAGGGTGGTCTGTTTCAGATGTATCCTTCTTATTACCAGCATTTGCAGTTGGGGGTATTATTACACAAATTCCGCTCGGTATATTGAGTGATAAATACGGAAGGGACCGTATATTAACGTGGACGTTTAGCATAAGTACGGGCATTTTTCTACTTGCCGCCGTATTTGATCAATATTACTGGATCGTCTTTGCCTGCATGCTTTTAGCGGGTATGGTTATTGGATCGTGCTTCTCTTTAGGGCTTGGATTTATGACTGATTTATTACCGAGACATTTACTACCGGCAGGTAATATATTATCCGGAATCGCTTTTAGTTTAGGAAGTATTATGGGACCTGTATTAGGCGGCGTATTTATAGAAAAAATACAGTATACAAGCTTTTTTATTGCGGTTATGATTATAATGGGAATTCTCGCAATGTTATATATGGTCTACATGAAAAATCAATTTGCATCAAGAAAAATAGAAAGTAGGTTAGGGCATGACAAAACAACCTAATAAAAAGAAATTTGAAGTACTTGAAAATGAAACAATTACAGACTGCTTAGCACGTATGGAACAAGAAGGCTACGCTCCGTCTCGTCGTATGGAAGAGCCAATCTTTCATGAAGTAAAAAAAGACGGCAAAACAGTAGTTGAACCGTGCGGTAGGAAGATTGTTTTTGAAGGGAAATTGAAGTAATCCAATAACAAATTCTCTTTATAGTATAGAGCCATCCAATAGTTGGGTGGCTTGTTTTTTTATTAATCAATGCAGGAATTGAATAGAATGAATCTCTCGTTCATTTCTCCTAATGGGCTTCTTTATATGGGACAAAAGATTGCTACTTTTTTCGTATATTGGTAAAATAAGTTCTTGGGTCTTACTTATTGTTATCGGTATAATGTTTGTCGCTTGAATGAAAGAAATTAGTTACAAAAATTTCGCACTATGTAAAGGGGTACAGCAACGATCCCTTTTTTGGAGGCACCTTAAACATAAAGCGAGAGAAGAGGCTATATGAACGATTCTCCTATCTTGTTTAAATATTAAACGAGTTATTGCAATTGGAATAGGTATATCAAACTAGTCGACATCCTGATGGATCATCTTTTTCTAGTAACCTATCACTTCTGATGGAATCGATAGATTGCTAGAAAGCGGAAAACAATTATTAGTATATTCCGAAGCAGGTGTAACAGAGTGTCCTTCCATAATTAAGGGTAAAACCAAAATACGTTGTTTTAAAGAATGATTTGTTAGAACTGGTTATAAGGAATAAAACAGAAAAGAGGATCACATGTTAGATACTTTACAGAGAAGTAAAAAGTTTTTTTTAGTATGTCTTATTTTTTTAGTGCTTTTAACCGCTTGTGGTAATACAGATGTTAAGACGTCTAAAGCTTCATTACCACCGGCTGAATCCAATATAGATACATCGTTAAAAGCACCGAATTGGGTAGATAAAAGTCCTATCCAACAGTCTCCTAATTTTACGGAAGACAAAAAAGTACAATCGGTTGTGAATTTAATAGCTACGGGTGATAATTTATATCATGACGCAGTAATTAAAGATGGCAAACAAAAAGACGGTTCATATGATTATAATTATATTTATGAAAATATCAAAAAAGCTGTTAAATCAAGTGATCTTGCTATAGTGAACCAGGAGACTCCGATTGCCGGAAATAATTTAAAAGTACAGGGATATCCGACTTTCAATACACCTGAAGAAGTAGGCCAATCTTTAGTGGACACTGGATTCAATATAGTGACGCAAGCGACAAATCACGCTATGGATATGGGTATTAAAGGTGTTGCGAATACAAGAGAATACTGGAAGAAATATCCGGATGTTATCCCGGTAGGTATTAATGAGAGTAAAAACGAGCGTAATGAAATAAAAACGATTACAAAAAATGGTATTCGTTTTGCGTTACTAAATTATACATATGGTACGAATG
This sequence comes from Bacillus sp. JH7, assembly GCF_001563515.1. Taxonomy (NCBI): domain Bacteria; kingdom Bacillati; phylum Bacillota; class Bacilli; order Caryophanales; family Bacillaceae; genus Bacillus; species Bacillus sp. JH7. Next base: position 1,508,563 of record NZ_LPUS01000001.1, read on the forward strand.
GAATTAAAATTCCAGCTGATAAGTCTTGGGCTTTAAATTTAATTGATAAAAAAGCGATACAAAATGATGTGGAAAAGGCAAAGAGTAGCTCTGATATGGTGATTGTTATGGTGCATTGGGGAGTAGAATATACCTCAACACCTTCAAAGCAACAAAAAGAAGTTGCTCAATATTTAACAGATTTAGGTGTAGATGTAGTAATTGGAAATCATCCACATGTAATTCAACCAATTGAGTGGAAACAAAATAAAGATGGACATGAAACGCTAATCTATTATTCTCTTGGAAATCTTATTTCTGCGCAAGAAAAATTAGAAACATTAGTTGGAGGATTATCTTATGTACAATTTGTTAAGTATGAAGATAAAACTTTTGGTATACGACAAGCGGCAATCGTACCGACAGTAACCGACTATGCCGATGGTAAGAAACAATTTAAAATTCAATTTTTAAAAGATTATTCGGATGAAAATTCTAAAAAACATGGAATTAAAAAATTTGTCGGCCCCGTTTCTTTGAAGGATTTCAAGGAGATTCCTAGAGACGTGTTGGGAAATTGGTATAAAGACTAATAAACAAAAAGGGAATGAGATACAATTAAGAAATTTATAATTTTAGCATTGGTATTAGCAATGGGATGGAGTCTTGCTGCTTGTAGTGGAAAACAAACATCTCAGGCAACTACTAATAATAACGATAAAAATAAAAATGAAATACATGCGAAGAAAAAAGATGTTTTACCTATCTCTGATGTTAATGATTGGAGAATTATCCTTGTAAATAGAGAGCATATGTTATCAAAGGAACTAGGAATTGAATTAACAAGTATCACTCAAAATGCGAAGCCAAATATGAAAATAGATAGTAGAATTGCAACTTCCTATCAGGATATGGTAGCAGCTGCAAAAAAAGAGGGAATCAATCTTTATTTAAGATCAGGTTATCGAGCTATAAAATTACAACAAACTTATTATGATGCTTCAGTTAAAAGCTATAAATCTCAAGGTTTGTCGGATAAAGAGGCTAGTGCTAAGGCATTGGAATATCTTCAGTATCCTGGTGCAAGTGAACATCATACTGGATTAGCGTTAGACATTATTTCAGTTGAATGGCAAAATACTGTAGAAGATTTAAATGCAAAATTTGAAACTACCGATGCATTCAAATGGTTAGATAAGAATGCTGCAGAATATGGGTTTACTCTCCGCTATCCAAAAGATAAAGAGAATATTACTGGCATTAAGTATGAGCCATGGCACTATCGTTATGTAGGAAAAGAAGTTGCCGTTTATCTAAAAGAAAAAGGGTTAACTTTAGAAGAATATAACGAAAAAATTAAGTCTGGTAAGTAAAAATATGCTTTAATTTTATTAAATATTATGCACTGCTACAAGAAAAGGTGAATCTGAGGATGTGTTAACCTTCCACCTAGTATTGTAAAAACTGAGTATGATAATTTGAGCACGTACGAACCAGTTATCGTGTAAAAAGATGTATGTATTAAGAAATTAAAGTTAAGGATCTGATATTCATATCAGATCCTTTTTCTATTGTTCTTTTAAGAGCGACTGAGCCAAAATATTGGAATGAATATAGAAACAAAACAGCCCAAGAAATAGTATAACGAATCAGGGAGCCTACTCGTACGCTTCATTGGGATTATCCAGAAATAGTTGTTGATGAAATAAGAAAGAACTGGTCTTACTCTCAAGCAAGGATTTAATACGAATGAATTGGATAAAAGGTAGTAATAAATACATAGTCATATTGATTAAAGTTTCACTTTATTGAAGAAAAATGCGAAAGCCATTCATAAAATATGGAAATGTTAAAATCCCTTTGATAAAATAGCAATATGTAAAAATAATTATTTGTTAATTCTTAATGTAATGAATATTCATGTTTAAATATACGAATTTAACTACATAGTTATTGTGCTAAAGGGGGAGAAAGATGTTAGATGAATTGTACAATGCTTTTTTAAATGCGTCTGGTTTTACAGAAAGTGCGAGGAAACGAGATCGGTATGATGATTTACATGATTATTTAAAAGATAAAGAAAGAGAGTTAAAGCAATTCATTCAAGAGGCTGAATCAGCGAAGAGAGAGTATGAGAGTAAAAGTAATGGTTTAGAAGCTAATAAAATTCCGGCAGTTGAATTTGAACAAAAACGTCATGAAAAGGATGAAGAATTACATACATTAGTATCCTATTTTAAAAGTGCATTAAGCGATGTTGGATCTGCAAAAAGTACAGCTTATGCAAAGTATTTGGAATATAAAGCGAAAGCAGAATCAGAGAAAGCGTCAGCATACGCTGCAGCGACCAAGGCTTTTGAAGAAAAGAAAAAGGAATTTGAAAAACTTATCCATTAAGCATACAAAGAATGGAGGGAACGAACATGAGTGGTAAAGAGGTTGAAATTATAGGAAGTAACACTGCAAGTGCCATTTCTTACGCACAAAACATTGAAAATGGTATGAAGGATTCTTTAAACCAAGCGAAAGACTTAAAAGCATATGTCACAGGTGCGAAATGGAATGGAAAAACGAGAGATGCATTTTTAAGTTATCTTGATTTGATCATTCAATATAATTCAGAAATGGTAGAGGCATTTGAAGGACATACGAAAGCTTTGAAAGAGTTAGATAAAAGCATTCAAACGTACGGAGATAAATCGGAAGTAAGGGCGATAAAACAACTGTGATGGAGAAACGAGGGATAAAAGAATGGGGAAAGAAATGAGTTTTGCACCTGCTGAATTATATGTTCTCGCAGGTGCAGCTGGGGTTACCGATATATTTGGATTGCCAAACCGTGACGCAATTATTTTACTTGATGCAGAATGTGTCACGAAAGCAACTACGAGTTTAAAAGAAAAAGGCCTACTTACAAGTGAAAATGGAATTACCCCTGCAGCTTTTCAAATAATTGAACTATTAAAGGAATATGAAAATTGTCATGAATACACGAGAATGAATAATGTATTAATTGGCTTTTTAAAAGAGGATAAAGACCGAGTGGCTGTATTAACAGAAATAGAACCAAATAAAAAATACGAGATCGACTACATACCAAAACCGGACGTATATTTTTCATTATTAACACGCATTCCTTTCTTATTGAGAGAACCGAGGGAAATAGAAGATACATTTTTCTCAAAGAGAATGACAGAGGCAGAACAACAAACATTTGAGGAAAAAGATTTATCAAATAAAGACGTTATAGCGATAGAAACGTATACGAGGCCTCGAAGTAATAGAGGAGGAAAATGGGAATGTTTCTTATATTTCACTGAAGGAGAAGATTTCGTTCAAATAGATGTAGATCGTAATCGATATGACTGGGTGAGCCTCTATGCGGTTAATAAGAAATTGTATGACGTGTTAAAAATGCCATATAAAAAGTTAATTGACCCGAGACAATTCTCGTTAGGAGGTATTCAATAATGCAAGTATCAATGGGAGATAGTGGTTCTGGTGGTGGAGAAGAAGTATTAGTTAATTTTCAAGAACTACTTGATATAGTAATGAAGTTAGAAAATATATATAAAATCCATGTAGACGTCATTGGAACGAATATTGAGAGTTTATTAAGCTGTGATTTTTATCAAAAAGGTGAAGCGATGAGAGTAATTGAAAAATATTCTGATATATTACACAAAACACTAGAATTGGCTGAACACTATTCTAGGTCAGCGACAGTTGTAGGAAATGTATGTGTAGAAATGCTTGAAAAGGACGAACAATTACGTGAAATATTAAGTAAGTTGTAGAAATCACCATACGGCTGGGGGGATGAAAACGAGATGGATGTGAAATATAGACCTGAACCATGGCAAAACATGGGGGATGGTATGAATCGAATTACAAAAGATGCACTCATGAAATTACGGGAAGCAAATGCATCATTAAAAAGAATTGATGGAAGAATACGAGATTTAGACTCGGATGGTAGTATACATTTTAATCCTAAAGATCAATCGCAAAAAATCGGGGAATTACTTGATAGCTATTCGACATTACAAAAATATTGCGGAGAAGCAGGGCGATTAGTCTCTGAACATATAGATAAACCTTTTTTAGTAGAAATGGATAAATTCGCTCAAAAAATGAGAGATACATCTATTCTCAGTTTTGAAACAAATAACCGAATTGGCTCTACAACAACGACAGTATTACCAGGTGCGCATGCAGGCTACGGAAGTGTACCACAAACAATACAGAAGAAGAAAGATAAAATAACAGTAGAAGATATTTTTAGAGATTCTCCTGCATTTGATAACGTACTTAGGGCAGAATACAAAGAACTAAAAAAACAAAATCCAGATGCAAAATTAAATTATGAAGAATACAAGAAAGTAGTCCCATCCACACGGGGATTTGAATACAAATCGATAGAAGATGAACAGAAAAAACTAGAAATGGTGCGAGACATAGGAATAGGCGTAGGAATCATCATCACAACAATCCTTTGTCCACCACTCGGGGCCGCTGCCGCAGTAGTATACGGAGGTGTACAAATAAAAAGCGGTATCGACGGAGAAGACTGGGGAACACATAGGAAATTGAGCCAAGAAGAGCGGGTAGGAAACATCATTTTTGGCGGATTAGATGCAATCCCAGTTGTTGGAGCAGTAGGAAAAGGAGTAAAAGCATTCAAAGGGACGAGTGAATTAGCTGATTTAGCCAAATTATTAAAATTCAAAGAAGGAATGCCTGGTTTTAATCCAAATTTGGGTAAAAATGTGGTACAATCGCTTAAGGAAAATAATCTATTAAAAAATTTAAAAATACAAGGCTGGAAAACCGTAGATAAGATTAATGATGCGGACTACTTCATTAAAGGTCTAGTGGCAAAAGGTGTGGACTCCGTAACCCCATTCGCTAAAGGTGTAGAAATAATGCCAGATGGAAGTGTCGTTAGATCTGGAACGAACTATAGCGGGAAATTCCAAGAAGCCCATGATGCCTCAAAGGCGAGTATTCAGAGTAAGATCTCGAATTTGGAGAGTGGTGGGGTTAAGGGTACGGGTAAAGTTGGTTATGGCAGTAACATTTCAGACAATATCTCAAAAGAAATTAAAGAGTTAGATAAAGAAATAAATAGATTGAAAATAGAGGGAAATGACAAAGAAGTCAAAAGATTAACGCGAGAAAAAAATAAATTGGCCAACAAGTTGGATACGAAAGATGTTATTAGTGATCATTATGACTTGAAGGTTGCAAAGGAGTATGAAAGAAAAATCGATAATTCTAAATATTTTTCTCATGATAAAGGTGATTTTGGGGAAGAAGTGACAAAAATAGTAGCTAGAGACAGTGATTTAGGTAAAGATGTTTCCGATCTGTTCCAAGTGGGGAGAAATGGTATAGATGCAGCATTCCTATCGAAAGGGCCGCCGCCAAAGTTAACTATTATTGAATCAAAGGCATCAGATTCCGCTAGTTTTAGTTACTCGGATAAACAGAAAAAGGGTGGAGATACTTATTTTCAAGACATGGTTAACAGCGATGATCCTAGGTATGCTAATTTTAGAGATAACTTAGAGAATCTGATGGAGGAGAGTCCGGATCTACAATTCGATTTTATTAGAGTTGAAACAGATATAAAGATTACTGATACTGGATTCGGTGTTGATGAGTTAAAGGTAAAGGACTGGAATAAGAAAATAGATTAATTCATAGGGAGGATGCAATGATGAACCCCAAAAAGTTAGAAATGGCTTTTAAAAGATATAGCAAAAATTTTGTGGATGGAATCAAATTTGAAGATGTTAAAGATAAATATAATGTCAGTAGAAGTAAGGTTGAGAAAATTGTTGAGCAAAATGAAACAGAGAAAGATCATATCCTACTAATAAATTTAAGCAAAATTTTCTCATATCACTTGTCACTATGGAAAAACGATGTATTGATAAGCGGTGGAAACAATGTAGAAGGATTAAAGAACATGCAGAAAGTCTTATTTTACCAGTGCATGGGACAAGATCTTTATAAAATCAGATATCCAAAGATGATTTTGGGGTATACGTTTAAAGAAGTCGTCCTCACATTAGTTCATTTTGCAATGTATGGATGGGAGAAAGAAGAAAATATATTATATGATTTTATGGTTCATCACTTCGGTGGACATTTAATAGATGCTAATGAAGAGAATAGACATATTTGGTTTTTGCTAGAGCTATACTTGCAGTATAGAAATAAAACCATCATGGGGACAAATGAAAAATTGCATCTAGTCGTGAAAAATAAGTTTAAAGAAGCTGAACTGCGATGCGATTTAATCCCTGAAGACCTAAATATATATGATGAAGTGTTAGGACGTTGGTCGACTCGTGACTTAGAAGAAATAGAATATCTAATTTCGATAATGTCTCAGTATCATTCTGCGTTAGCTTCTGAAATCGGACAGCTAGGTGAATTTGGTGATTTCAGATACGGATTTTATCCTTTTGAAATATTATTTTTAATCCATGTAAGGAAACAACTAGGGTTGCCAGTACCTACTCAAATCGATAATTTTCTGATGAATACTCCAGAAGCTAGAATGGTATTTGGGGAACATGAGTCATATCCTGAATGGGATCCCGTACTTCAGATGATCGATCAATTTTATCGTGAAAACTATCCGGAATATATTCCTAACAAGCATGGAGAATTATTTCAATAAAAGGGAGGAAGCTAAGATGCCTGATCAAGGGATAGCGCAGATTATATTTCCTGATAGCAAGGATTTGGAAACATTTTTGAAGGAACAAGGAAGTTATGACTTACATGAAGACCTATTAAAATATGGATTGACAACGAAACAGTTTTTATACGTTGACTATAAAGGTGAGCAATACCAAGAAATTGTCAATTTTATTCTTGATTACGAATTTGCCCACCAAATTGAATTAGCAACACAAGAAGAACTTGAGAGATTAGAAGCATTTAATTATGAATTTTTACCCGATAAGATCAAGATGGCCAACAAAATACTGTCACCAAAGGGATTTGGTCTGTTTTTATATCCAAATTCGGGCGACTTTTATGCATTATTCATTGGGAAAATAGAGAATATAACAAAAATCCTGCAAGAAGAGGTGTTGCTTGATGATAGAATTCCTTTTCAAGAAAGGTGTATCAAATATTATAGATAGACCTAAGGATTGTATGCCTTCACCCTTGAATCCGATCAAGATTTTCTTATAAGTTAATATCAAGATTGCATAACCATCTAGAATGTGCTATTTTTGACCACGTGCAATTTTAATAACACCATGTGTTACTACAAATGCATTGAAACTTTTCACCTCCTGAATTCAAAATAATAAAAATGTTTTGGATTTGGGAGGGTTGATAATAGAAAAATAAATTGAGAAATGTGCCTATTTTATTGGTTACTTGGACGCTGACAAAGGTACATGCTTAGTAAAGGAATTCAATGGCAACGTTAGGAGAACGTAGTGGCTATTGAATTTTTTATTTTTACAACTGTATTAGAAAGAAAAGCGTGAGAATTAGGTGAGATGATATTTTATTGAAAAGACATGGAAAGGACATAATAATAATGACCTCGTAAGTATTAATGTATTACTTGTTACCATATAAAAGGTGTCATACTGTTACTACAAAACTTACAAATTTATGCTGCTTAAAAACAGATGAATTTAAAGCACTTGATTGTCTACGAAAGGCAACAAGTGCTTTTTTAATAGATAGACATGCTATAAATTTTTAGAAATTATTTTTTATGAATTCAGGCTAATGAAAATTACTATTATTATATAATTGAAAATACATTAGCAAAAGGTGTGGACTCCGTAACCCCATTCGCTAAAGGTGTAGAAATAATGCCAGATGGAAGTGTCGTTAGATCTGGAACGAACTATAGCGGGAAATTCCAAGAAGCCCATGATGCCTCAAAGGCGAGTATTCAGAGTAAGATCTCGAATTTGGAGAGTGGTGGGGTTAAGGGTACGGGGGATAGTGGAATTCCTCCTAGGTACGGTGAGAGAAAGATTACAGATGAAGAATATGAAGCATTAAGAAAAAAAACACCGACAGCAAAAATAAGAAAACAAGTAAATAAAGGCCACAATAAAAAGATAGAAACGGAGGATCAGGCTCTTCCTGGAAAAACTTTTATAGGTTCACTAGAAGCAGATCATATTGTGTCTATGGACAGAATTGCAAGTATGGATGGTTTTGGTAATTTAACAGAAAAACAACAGTTAGAAGTATTAAATAACCCAGAAAACTTTACAGGATTAAGTAAATCTGCAAACACTTCAAAGCAATCTAAATCGTATGAAGAATGGACACATTATAAAAAGGGAACACCAGATGAGATAGAAGTTAGTCTTGACTTTAGGAGCAAGATGATTACAAGAGAAAAACAGCTTGAAAGAATATTGCAAAAACAAATTGATGATTTTAAAAAAGAATAATATAAAATAATATTAAAAAGGATGGGGAAAAATGAGTTCTAAGTTAGATATATTAAGAGAGTATAATGAAGATATTCAATTGATTAATGCAAATGAATTTAAGAATATAAATGCATCTTTAATTCCTGATTTATGGGTGGAAGTATTTAGTGAACATAATAGAGAAAAGAGAATCAAGAAAATTTTAAGTATATGGAAAAAATATGTAGATAATAATTTATCTAATACTATTGCTTACTTATCAGAATACCTTGAGGATATTGAACTGATGATAAGTGAGGACACCTATTCAATCTTGTATACAATAAAAAATCAAGGTGGAGAAGATTTATATTATGAAGGAAGAAATCCTAAAGATAGTTTTAATAATGAGGAATTAGAATCTTCATGGAGAGAAATTCCTGAATCTATTAGGGACTTTTATGAAAATGTTCATAATGGATTTTATGATTACACAAGTGAATCGATGGGATTGATGCCATTAGAAGCTATAACTTACTTTGGGGATGATGACTTAGAGTGGGGGATTATAGATGAATTGGAAGAACCTATAAAGATTAATTTAAAAACATCTTTTGGATTCTTTAGTAATGGTATGGGGAGCTACATAGCTATAGATTATGAAAATTGTAAGAATAACAATGCTACTTTTTGGTCAGCTAAGAGTCAGCCTAAATATAATGTTCACTTTTGGGATTTTGTAGATGAATGGATTGTTATCGGTTTTGAATAAAAGGTTTTTAAAATTTTGATACAAAGTCTATAAACCTTTTGACGTGATTGTGACATCTGAGGGGAAATTAAAAATTTATTATGGGTATACTAAATGGTATCAATCTACTTTTGGACCGAATGACCGAGTGGATTATTTTGAATATAAATATTTAGGGAAGAAACCGAGTAATGAAAATGAGCGAAGAAAATTCGAAGAGATGAAAGAATATGAAGAGCAAAATAAATCTTAAAATATTCTCTGTTAAATTAAGGAATGCATTATTAGCGAGTAAATATGTAAAATATCCAAATCAACTAACTTTAGTTGGGCTATTGAAAAAAGAATAGTGACGGATTAATGTTACTTATAAAACAGATGAACTTAGAGCACTTGATTGTCAATTAAAGGCAACAAGTGCTTTTTTGCGTTTTAGCGTAGAAATAATGTGGTACAATCGCTTAAGGAAAATAAGACTTAAAAAAATGCACTAGATGCTATGAAAAATACTCCTATTCCAGCAGCAATTAGGACGGAGGATACTGGAATAGGAATGAAGCTTTCTTATATAGAATCTTCAACTGTTGGAGAAGTAGTTGGAAAGTTTTCAACGGCAAGTACGGTAGCTAAAGATGACGCTTATCAACTTGCTAAGGGTACGGGTAATGGTAAGCATTTAAATGATGTACCTAAAATAAAAGAAATTGAAGTGAACTTTAATAGAAATGTAAAACATGATTCAGAAGAGTTTGCGAGACAATTAAAAGACCAAGAAAAAGGTATGAATGAGCTTACAGTGGATGAGTATTTAAAAAATAGTGAAAGATACATAGCACAGGGGCGAGCTATTGAAGGGAATGCTGCTCAACAAGCTGCTAGAGAAGAAGCTTATGTACAAAAGGTAAATGAACTACAAAGAGAAGGATTAACGTTATCAAATGCCAAGAAAAAAGCCAAGGAATGGCTAGATACTCAAGCTGCACTTCACAACCCTGACCAGATAGCAGGTGGAAAGGTAGAAATAATAGGAGGTATGGGAGATAAAAGGATTAATTCTTCTATAGGTAGTCAATGGCGGTATAGAATTGATATTGTTGATGAACAAATTAAGGAATTAGCCAAAAACATGACACCAGAACAACTAAAAAGTACTTATTTGAATGTAAAATTAACACATTAGAGGAGGAGTTTAGATGGAACAATATTTAAAAGATTTTAAGTTGCATAATAAAGTTCCGAGTGAAATCATTGAAAAGTATAAACATGTAGTACCTAATGAAATAATAAATTTATGGAGTAATTATGGATTTGGTACATTTATGCAAGGGTATTTTAAAAGTGTAAATCCAGAGGAATTTAAAGAGATTTTGGAGGAGAGTAGTCAAAGATATAAGGATTCAATAGTATTGTTTGCTACGGGTATGGGAGACTTGGTTATTTGGTCAGATGGATATGTTAGATTACTTAATTACAGGTATGGTATAGTAAAGACCATTATGTTTACATTTGAATTTTTCTTTCAAAATATTACTGATTTAGAATTTAGAGATGAAGATTTATCTTGGCAACCTTATCCTGAAGCGCTTAAACAATATAATGAGTTAGATTACGAGGAGTGTTTTGGTTATACACCTCTATTAGGTTTAGGTGGAGCAAAAAAAGTAGAGAACTTAAAAAAGGTCAAATTAAAGGAACATATTCTTATTATTACTAGTTTTATGGGGCCAGTACAATAATAGAATAAATAGATATTTTATTACTAGGTAAATAGAGATATAGGATTCGTTCAAATGACTTAGACTTACTACTTAATTTATATTCTACAAGCGAATATGATAACGAAACACATTAACACATATATAAATCAATGAAAAACAAAGTTTATGTGAAGTAGATAGAAAAAATAAAAGGTTTTTTGAAAGTATGTACTCCATGATGGTTGTACCATCATGGAGTACTGTGTGCAATGATAGAATAGAAAATAAAGTAAAATCTTAGGTGAGATAGCATTTTATTTGGCGATGAATATAAACATATGGAATGTATATTAAACTAACGAACTCATACAAACTCGTAAGTGTTAACATAGTCGTTGTCACGACATATAAATGGTGTCATACTGTTACTACAAAATTTATAAATTTATGCTACTTAAAAATAGATGAACTTAAAGCACTCGATTGTCGATTAAAGGCAACGAGTGTTTTTTTGCGTATTAGCGTAGAAATTTAACAGATAACTATAATTTTACTATGTAAAATTTTTACATAGTTTTCTATACAACTAAAGAGAAGAAAAATGTTCACTATTACTTTCATTTCTGTTATAAAAATTCTACAATAGAAGGCAGAACGTATATTTGGTATAATCAAAATATACTATATGAAATGATGTACATGAGTTTGAAATTCATGTAACGAGGTAAGCACTACATAACAATGACTAATATTTAAAGTTTTCGTACCTATAGAATTCAATTCATGTTATATAAATCAATTGTTAGAAAGGAACAGGTGTAATGAATCAAATTTCATTTGAAGATTTATTTGAAGAAGAAAAAGAAAAGGTGGAGGTAGCTGAGGTATGTAAGGTACCAGCCCCTTTATCACCATTACAAAAAGATATTTTAGAATTAATTGATTCTGAAGAAATAAGTGCGCTTGAGCTATGTGAACGATTAATACGATCTGGTAAAATACCCGATGAAAGATTCACTACGAATAAGCCTAAAGCATATGGACAAGTATGTTTACTATTAGAAGGTTTTGTTACAGAAGGAAAACTTATTTTTATCAAAGATGATGAGAAAAGAGATAGGGTATATAAATTGAAAGAAGAAGTTTGAGATGTATAGTGGGAGATGAATGATTGGTTCCCTTTAACTTGCAGCTCCGTTAGTCTAGTAATGTCCACAAAAAAGGTGTCAATCTCTCCTAGATTGACACCTTCATACTTTTAACATCTTACATACTTACGCTTAAAACCAAGTCTTCCTCTATCTAGTTCTTTCTGAATACTTTCAGAAGCATTTAACAAACTGCTTTTTTTATTATCACGTTTGACTTCAACTATACCAACTTTCTTTGCAGTCTCGACTGCTTTTTCATGTAGTGGTACATATGATATTGCCACAGTGTTTAGGAAATTATTCATAGCGGATTTTGTTCGTTCTGGAGAATGATGAATTGTATCTTTCACCATTTCAAGCATATCGGAAATTTTACTTTCGGAAAACTCATTGTCTTTGCGATTTCCTAAAAGCCAACAGTAGCAACTCCATCCGGCAGACATTTTAAGCTCGTCCCCACTTGCAATCCATTTATCAGCAACATCTTGTGCAATATTTGACTCCGATAAAGTTACTGCCACTACATAATCAGATAGCATATAAAAATATGCCCCGTCTATCCAGCGATCAAAATCAGACTCACTCATAGCTTTTGGATCGGCAATAATACCTGCAAAGTACATAGCATCGTAGTTACCTGTGGCATAAAGCTCTTCAGCTAACTCTTGATTTAATTTTATTTTTTTAGCGATTGGTTTCATAGCACCTGTAGCTACTCCGAATACTGGCTCATGCGCACCGTTAGATATGTATATTTTTTTCGTTCGTTCCTTACCTAGAGCTTCAAGTTCTTGCATAACTGTTTTAAGATCCATAGTTGTGCAACTTCCTTTCTTCATGTGAAAGCCTTTTTAAGCTTTTAGTATTTCATATGTTAATACTAATTGTATTCAAGAGGTATGTCTACTTTCTAAAGGTATCAAAACCAGTTAGTAATTTTGAAGCTTTTGATTTTGTGACTGCTACAAGCTATCTATAGTTAGAAGCAAAGTATAGTAGAATAAAAAATAAATTTGTATAGTTTTTCCAATGAATATTTGGTATGATGGTGAATGGGAAAAATATACAAGTTGTTAGTGGTTCATAAAAGGGGGATTGAATTGAAAAGAACACCTGAATTCGTATTAGGTTTAATTGGTGGCATTTTGGGAATTATTATTTCCATAATATTAATAGTTGTAGCGTTTAATATTATGGAAGGTGTTGATTACGAACTTTTAGCTTATTACTCTATTATTTTAACGGTTCAAATAGGATTGTTCATTTTATCGTGTTTAGTAAACAAGGTTAATAATAAAGTTTATGGAGTTTGTATGATTGTGATTCCTATAGTTATGTTATTTATGTCATTATTCTTTTTACTTATTCCGACAATTTTACAAATTATATCTGGTTCATTTGCATTTAGGACATTAAAGTTAGAATCGAATGTAAGCTAAATATAATTATTAACGTCTGAATATTCGGTTTTTTAAACATTTTCGTTTGCAGTTCAAATTAACATAAAGTACAAAGTTGTACGCTTTAGGAGGAGAAATAGATGATTATTTGGTCTGGTTGGGGTTTTTTAGTCGCAATTATTGTAATTATTAATACTCTTTTGGGTAAGGCTATCTTTGGATCTATAACGGGGGACGCTACATATTTTCAAGACCATAGTTGGCCAATGGCGGTAATGTTTATTATATCAGGGGTTATGTCTTGGTATTTAGGTAAATATATTAATAAGCCAGATGGGAAAGTTTATATAGATGCCGAAACTGGTGAAAAAGTTATGTTTAACAAAAAGCACTCATTATTTTTTATAAAAATGGAATATTGGGGACCGATTCTAGGAGTTATTGCGATTGTAACTTTAATTACAAGATAAAAAAAGAGGATGGGTATAGCAAGAGTAATCTATTCAAGTAGAAGGAGAAATCAGTCATGAATGCAAAGAAACTACTAGGGGTAGCAGTTCCGGTCATGTTGTTATTTGGTTGTGGAGTTTCTGAGAAAACGAACACTTCTAAACAGGAGAAAACGGAAGAGTCTAAAGTAAAAGAATCGAAGTCTAATAGTAAGAAAGAAAAAGTTTCAAAGGAAGACTATCCTAATAAAGTGTATAAATTAGGAGTAGAGTTTGATAAGTTGTTTGCGGAGCATAACAATATTACAAGAGAGGTTTTTGACGGTAAGAAAAAGAAATCAGATATAGTAGATAGTGTGAAAGAATTAAATAAAGTGTTAGATAAATTTGAGTCAATAGATCCCCCTACAGAGTATGTAAACCAACAAAAAGATTTTGAAAAAGCAATTAGTTATTTTAGAGAGTCTTTTTCTTTAATAAATGAAGTATTCACCAGAAAAGAAAAAAGAGAAAAAGGTGATAAGACTGATAAAGAGTTAATAGAGAAATCTGAAAAATTAGTGAAAGAAGGAGATATTTACTGGCTTAAGGCATTCAAAGATCTTGAAGGGGATATTAAAATCGGTGATGGTACAGTATCAATGAAAGATTTGAAAGAGTTAGATAAGAAAGCTGGAATTAATACAGATAACGTTATGAAGAATGTGAAAGATGGTACGGAATTAATCGGTAATTGGGGATTCCAAGGAACAGACGGTTTCAATATGTCACTCATTTTAAAAGGTGATAAGACATTTGAAACATATGGTAAAGGTGAGTATCCAAATAAAAAGAATTATATTGAAGGAACTTGGGAATATGATAAGGAAGCTTTTACAATCTATTTACATCTCAATAAACGTTTAGTAGACGGTGTAGAAGATACAATTCAAAAAAAGAAAATAGCATATAAAGTTCAAGATTATGATGGGGAAAACTTGCAATTATTTAATGAGACGTCATTTAATACAATTAAGTATGTGAAGCAAAGTTAAAGTTATGTAGGACTAGGTTTAAATGGCCTGGTCCTTCATTAAAGTGCGAGTATGTAAATAATATGTTATCTTTCGTTCTGTTTACTTAGTATCATGTTATTCTTTAATAGAGTAATAAATGGAGTTTTGCATTAAATATATGAGGTTGGTTACAAATGATAAAAAAATTTACTAGATTAGTATTAATAGTGGTTATCCCAATCAGTCTTATTACAGGTTGTGGGGCTGCTGAAAAAACTGAAGCACAAAAGCCGAAAGCGGTACAAACGGAGAAAAAGGACTATATGGATTACTCATATGGTAGCAAAGGTATATTAGTAAGTGGCAAAGCGAAAGAACGGCAACAATACGAGATTGGATATATGGATGATAATAAGTTAATTGGGATTGACGAAAATATTGAAGACTGCATTATTTTAGATAATAAAGATGAAGCAGGTCTCATTTGGAAACAAATAGAGCGAGGATCTATTATTGAAGTGCAATACGGTAAGGATCGCAATGATATCGTAGGCGTGCAATTCGTAGGAGATCGTGAGTCATATGAAATTAGTGATAAGTTTGATCGGAATACGATAAATGAGATTGTTGAAAACGTTAAAGGGAATTTGTAATAGATGTATTTCGATAGTATAGGATCTCTTATTATGAAATTGTATGCCAGTTATTTGTCTAAGTTTAAATTGATTATTTTGACGGTATTTGTAATTAGTTGTAAAATAATGTTTGTTGACGAATTTTATAAAAAGTATGTTAGATGAAATTCATCTGTAGGGATGACATATAAATATTTTCTTAATGGGTATAAAATAAAATAATTAAAATATATAAATAAAAAGAAAATATAATAGAAGTACATAGTAGATTCATATTTTTAAAAATTAATGTGACAATAAAGGGAGGTTGAGATACATACACGGTGGGAGTGTGTATGTATTTATTATAATAATGAATAAGACAATCAAACAACAAGTAATCGCACTATCAACAAGTCTAGTGATTTTAGGGAGCGTACCTTTATCAGCATCAGCAGAAGAGATAAACAACTCTCAAACTGATCAACTTAATATTGCCCAAGGAGAACACGGAACGAGCGGATTAAATTATTCTAATTTCAAGTTGGAAGTTCCTAATCATGTACAAATTAACGAAGCAGAAGTATCTGAAAATGAAAAAATGCTTTTAGAAGAATATAAGCATAAACATGATGAAACAGAAGAATTAAACAAAATGCAAAATGCTAAGAAGGGACAAGTAGCAGAAAAGGAAGCTATTTCAAACATTGAAAAGGCATTTGAATCTGTAGATGGTCGAAAGGATGGATCTGATCGTCAAATGAAACCTGTTGCAAAGCCAAGAGGTATTCAATATAGTGCACAGAGTACGAAGAAATATGGAACACTTGCAGGAGTTCCATTTGTGGAGTGGATTGTTCCAGCAGGAAATCCTGATATTCGTCCTGCAAATCCGATGAAAGCACGTTACATTACAATTCATGAGACCGCAAATACAGCCGCTGGTGCTAATGCTGAAAATCACGCGAAATATTTATACAAGCAAGCAACGGAAGGCACTTTCCGAACAGCTTCATGGCATTTTACTGTAGACGATAAACAAATTTATCAACACTTACCAACAAACGAAAATGGTTGGCATGCAGGAGATGGAGATGGATCAGGAAACAGGGAGTCTATCGGTATTGAGATCGCGGTTAACCAAGACGGTGATTACAATAAAGCGTTAGAAAATGCAAAACGACTTGCAGGTTATTTAATGAACAAAGAAGGAATTGGTGCAGATCATATTTACAAGCATCAACAATGGAGCGGGAAAAAATGTCCTGACATTTTAATTTCACGTGGTAATTGGGCTGGTTTCGTACAAGGAATTCAGTGGTATGCAAATATAAATGCGCAGATTGATACGCCTTTACAAGATAAAAATGACTCATTTAATCCAAATGAAAATAATCCAGCTGAACCTAGCATGGAACTAGTGGTAAATGGTAGTGGTATCAATGTACGTAGTGATGCGGGTATTGAACATCGTGTTGTACGTAAAGCTTCAAACGGAGATCGTTACAAAGTATTAGCGGTTAAAAATGGTTGGTATAAAGTAGGTAATGGAGAATGGATTTTCTATGACCCAAGTTGGATTAAAATTAACTACAATGTACCAAAGGAAGAAGTACAAAAGCCTAAGGAAGAAGTACAAAAACCAAAAGATGATATTACAGGTGGCTGGTTTGAAGGGCATATTCGTAAATTAAACAGTCTAGGTATTATGCAAGGCGAAGGTAATGGTGTATTTGCGCCATATCGAAATGTAACGAGAGCGGAGTTTGCGAAATTAATCTCGAATGCTCTTAAACTACCAGAGGGAAATAAGTCATTTGTAGATATTAATGAGGCACATCCATCACTTCATGACGGTATTAAACGTTGTGCAAGTGTAGGAATTATTAATGGTCGTGGTGGAGGGATTTTTGATCCTAACTCACCAATTACTCGTGAAGAAGTATCTATTATGATTGACAAAGCATTACGATATAAAGGAATTACAGGTGAGTTAGTAGCATTACCATTTACAGATAAGCATTTAATAACATACAAAGAATCGGTTCAACGATTATACAGTCTAAAGGTAGTTAATGGTATTGGAAATAATGAGTTTGATCCCCGAGGTACAGCAACTCGTGGTCAGGCAGCTGCCTTTATTGTGAAGATGTTAGATTCAATGCAAAAATAAAAGGAAACTTTAATCAGTGAGGGCCACTCGCACTGCAATCGAGCAGTTTATTCACCGAATTTTGAAATGAGAGTTTTACTGCCCGCAAATAGCAGAATAAATGGTATGTAGAAGCTGACATTGGTAGAAGTAAAAAATAAGAAGAATTTGAAAGGAGCTATCCAAAATAATAATTTGGAATAGCTCCTATTTAGTAGGAAGAACAAATTGTATTTCATAGATTGTAATGTAGAATGCCCTTCTAAGCCCCTTCTAAGCCCCTACCAAGTAATAAATCACTAAGAAAAAACAAAAACAAGAACAAAACAAGCGCGAAAAAATGAAACCGGCGTTGTAGTAGTAAAAAAATTGTAATTCGAATGCCAAAACCATTCCCGTATGCCTATCTTTATAATGAAGGATTAAAATTTTCCTATTTACTAGCAAAGAGTGGAGGGAAACATATGGCGGTATACCGTAATGTGCAGGTGAACTTTTGGCAAGATGAATTCATATTAGATTTAACGCCAGAGGAGCGTTATTTTTACATATATTTGTTAACTGGTACGAAAACAAAGCAATGTGGTATTTACATATTACCGAAGCGTGTGGCAGAGCTTGAAACAGGTTATAGTATGGAGACTGTTGAGAAGTTGCTAAACAGGTTTGTTGAGTATGGAAAGATTTTATATGATACGGAAACGAAAGAGGTATTCATAATAAATTGGTTACACTATAACCCTATTTCAAATACGAATGTGGAGAAGTGCGTATTACGTGAGTTAAAGACTATAAAAAGTAATGAGTTCATACATATATTTTTACGTAAATGCCTTGAAGAAGAATACAAGATTCCATTATTATTGCAGCATTTTGGTATGCCAAAAGAAGAGGATAATAGTAGTTCACAAGTAGTTATTGAAGAGAAAGAAGAAGCGGAAGAGATAGAGGTGGAAACCATAGAAGAGGACGTTCCAAATAGTGAAGTTTATAAGTTTTATGAACAAAATATTAGTAGTTTATCCCCATATATTGTGAAGGAATTGAAGAATTGGATACAAAGACTTTCTGGAGAGAAAGTGTTAGAGGTACTTAAAATTGCGTTTGAAAATAATAAGAAAACGTTAGCTTATGTGAGGGGGATTTTGAGGAATTGGTGTAGTGAAAAATTAAAGGATTTTAGTGGGGAGAAGTGCGTAATGGGAAGTTTAGAGAGAAGGAAATGTATTTTGAGTAGTGTATTTTAATTTACATTAACTTAACATAGAATGTATGTTCGTTTTTGTGAGATTTATGCTATACTACCATTAAATAAGGGTATTTTTATAATAGATAAAAAGATGCGGGGGGTACAAAGTTTGACTACTAGTACATCTGAGTTGTTTCAATATATTAATATGACAGAAGAACAGAAACAATTATCACAACGATATTTACAGACAAAAGAAGAAGAGATTTTAAAAGATATTCAACTAACGACAATTCGTGATCAAAAAAGAAGCGATTTTGCGGAGCGATTTATAAACGATTTTAGGAAAGTGCATAAACAAGATCCGGATTTTTTTCGATTATTTTACCATATACTCGAGGAGCAATTATTAAATGTTCTTGTAGTCCGTTTTGCGCATGTCAGTTTTTCTAAAATGAAGATTTATTTAGAAAAAAGTGCACTTCCTTTGGACAAACTTGTAGCAATCGCATGTAAATATTTATCCAGTATTTCAAGTTATGTGAATGAAGCAGATGTTTTTCTTAGAGAGTTAACAAGAGAGAATCCGAACTATATAGAGGGACAATTACATACTTTACCAACTAACCAGCAAGTAACATTACTTCTTGTAATGTTTGATGTAGATTATGAAAAGTTTCGTACATATAGTTCTTTATTGAATGAGAGGTTAGAAGAACATACAGAATTTATATTGAAACTGCTAGGGGAAAAGGAAAAGGTTGAAGCAGTTAAACGGTATTTAAAAGGTAAAGATGATAGTGAAGTATTTATAGGTGGGAATTTACCGGAACATATTTGGCGGCTATTATTTTGTGTTCATAAATATTCGAATGTTGCGAGGCGATATATTGAAATATTGGCGAAGAAAAATGTTTGGGGTTTTATAAACTATGCAACACGTTATATGTGTCACACTCTCGGTCAGTCTCAAAACTACAAAAAAACTGGTAGTGTAAATAGAGAAACATATGAAGAAATTCAAAGTTTTTGTACACAGTTTTGGATTTCTAAGGAAAGATTTTTTGCGCATCGTCTAAGGCAACATGATTTAAATAGTGAGGATTTTTGTAAGACGTATGAATATGAATTGCTATGCTTTATGTTGGAGGAAGATCCTGAATTTATTCAACGTACTTTGCAATATGTAAGTAAAATGAATTATCTCATCATCGCACGCACGTTAGCTGAAAAAGGATATGAGCTAAATATAGGGAAAATGCGAGAAGAATTTTTTGTTGCTGCTTTGCAAATAAAATTGTCTACAGTGCGGGATACATATCGTGATTATTTACTAGGGAAATTGTCACTTGAGGATATGGAGCAAATACTTAAAAATCCGAAATATAGAAGTATGTATTGGGGTATGCCGGTGTTAGAGGTTGCGCTTCTTTGGGATATAGATGATATAGCGAAGAGGGAAGCTGTACTTACACTACAGTTTGGAGATGAAGATAGTGTTAATTTATACGAACTTCTTTACGAATGTTCTGTCAGAGGAGTAGAACCGAAACAAGTATTAGAAGATCTGCTTTCGTATGGATTAAGTAAGGAAAAGCTTATCGCTTATGCAGTTGAAGAAGCTGCATGCTACAGTGAAGAGCGAAATAAGGCGAAGGAAGCGCTTGTTTGTGTAATTGTAAAAGAACAAGCGTACATCATTGAACGATTTGATGAGTATTCTGCTGTGGCCAAAGCATATATTTTAGAAGAGTTAGCAAAGGATAACATGATTAAAATGCGTCCAATTTTAATTAAAAGCTTAGGAGATTCATCTAAAAAAATGCGTGAGTCTGTAGTTAAACTGCTTTCAAAAGATGTAGAAGCTGCAGCAGATGTAGCAGTTGAACTTCATAATAAAAAGAAAATTGTTCGTGAAAATGTGATGAAAATACTTATAGAGTATAAGCTTGAAAAATATACGAAACTTGTACAGGAAGCTTTGCAAGAAAGTAAAAATGAATCTTTCGCAGGAAAATTCTCGTTTTTATTTCAAACGGAGGAAGAAAAGATAGAAGAACTATGTGCACGTATTTTAACTGAACAAACAAGAAATTCACTTCTGCAATTGATTGGGGATGAGCCACAAATCCGTTTACGTGACTCTGATGAAATTGCTGATGCTGCAATTCCGTTAGCCTATTTACAACAGTATATTTCAGATGCTGTTATTGAGAAGAAAGAAACAGCAGAAGTAATTGGTAGAGCTTTAAATGAAGAGGACTTAAAAGAATATGTGCAAACAATATATCAAATATGGATTTCTCAAGACGCAGATTTGAAGAAACGTGGAATTCTTTCGCTATACGGAATGTATAGTGACGACAAAATGGTCGACATACTTATAAAGCAAATTGCTGAATGGGTGCTTCAAATGAGAGGAAAGATAGCAGCGGATGCCGTTCGTGCTTTAGGTTTGTCTTCATCTAAGCTTGCACTTATGTCTATTCATGCAATAGCATTTAAATATAAACATAAGCAAGTACGTAATGCAGCAAAAGAAGCGCTAAGTCTTGCTGCGAAAACACGTGGTATAACAGAGGAAGAGCTGGAAGATCAATTGGTGCCGGACCTTGGCTTTACTATACATGGTGAAAAAATAATTGATTTCGGGAATCGAAGTTTTACTGCCATTTTAACTACAGAGTCAAAAATTGAATTAGAGACAGAAGAAGGAAAACGTATGAAGTCACTTCCAAAGCCGGATGCAAAAGATGATGTAGAAAAGGCTGAAGAGGCTAAAAAAGAATTAGCCTCTTTAAAGAAGGAACTCCGAAATACTCTTTCCATGCAAAAACAACGATTGGAAACGGCACTTTCATTAAAGCGTTATTGGTCACATAATGCATGGAAGTCTGTATTTATGGATAATCCAATTATGAAGCAATTTTCTATTTCACTCATTTGGGGTGAGTATAAGGAAGGGAAGTTGCTGAAGGCATTCCGTTATGCAGAAGGTGGCGTGTTCTGTACAATTGCCGGGAAGAGTTATGAACTTTCATCTGGCACTGTTATTGGTTTCGTTCATCCGTTAGAATTGCCTGAGGCGGAGAAGGAATTATGGAAAGAGCAATTAGAAAGTGCGGGAATTGTTCAGCCGTTCCTACAAATTGAGCGTCCAGTGTTTGTAGTAAAAGAGAATGATGAGAGTGCTATTGAGAGATTTGGCGGTATTTTACTAAATGGTCGTTCGTTATTCGGTAAGATGACGAAGCTTGGATGGATCCGTGGGTCTGTTCAAGATGGCGGTGTATATTATACATTTTACAAAGAAGATACTCGTACCGGATTAGGAGTGCAATTGTCATTTAGCGGAGCACCGATTGGTTATGAAGATGAAGAAGATGTATGTGTATTTGACATTCAATTTTATAAAGCAGGTACAGTGAATCGTGGTTCATATGAATACGATGAGATTGATGATGAAAGACGCATTGTACCAAAAGAAGTAGATAAACGCTTCTTTAGTGAAATGTTATATGATGTGCAAGTAGCGACAGATTCAAATCTTGGGCATAATGAAAGTTGGCGTAGCGAACGATAAGAAAACCCCCTTCATTGGTAGGAAAATGAAGGGGGTTTTTCAATGTTTCAAAAGGTTCTTTCATAATAGAAGCGAATTAGGGGGAAGAGGATTTTTATCCTTTTAGAAGGGATTGGTATCATGATCAAATAGATGATTTATCATACGACTACACTGAATACAGCGGGAATAGAAGGGAAAATGTTAACGTTACAGCCACGGTAATGATAGAAAAGACTTTTACTATATGTAAGAGTCTCTTTTTTTGTAAACGCGACAAAATTTGACAAAAAAATTTGCAGGAACTTGTTATAATTTCTGTTGGAATATTTTGTTTAACGAGAAATGGGTGTATAGCGTAAAAGATTTCGATGTCATACAAATACATTTTTTGTTTTACATTCAAGGATTTCATAAGAGAAGAATTACAAAAATGAATGACATGGAGAAGTCATAGGGGGAGAGGAGATTTAGCATGAGTATTAAAGTAATAAGAGCAACAGGGGTAATGGGAGGAGCAGCAAGAGTTGCTGTAAAGGTAGATAACGAAGTAGTAATGAAACTTGAGAATAACGAAGAATATACGCTTCCTTTTGAATTAGATGAAGCGAATATTAAAGTAAAACAATTCTTTTTTGGAAGTAAAGAAAAGAAAGTAAAGGATGGCGATGTAGTAGAAATTAAGATAAATAGTATTGCTATGCTATTACTGATGGTGTCAATGATGGCTGTTTTATTTGGTTCGTCAATTGGTATAAATATTGTTGTTTTTGGTATGATAGGAGCTTTAGTTACATTAGTATACGGATTGAATAACTGGTTTCGTTTAGAGGTTAAATAATTATTGTATATATATTTATTTCAGTTTATTTACTATACATGGGATGAAAATATTTTTAAGTGGGGAATGGGGAGAATCAGTATGAAGAAAATGGTTGTAATATCTAGTTTGGCGCTAATAGTAGGTTTAACAACTGGTTGTAGCAGTGAAAAAACAAGTGGACCTAAAACAGTATCTGTAAAAAAAGAAAAAGAGTTAGTAGCGAAAGATATTTTTAAAAAAGCAGCTGACGGATTAAAACAAGAGGAATATCTTACATTGACATCTCTTATGTCAATGAAGGGGAGCGGCCAATCAGAAGAAATTAAAATGAAAATACAAATGGAGCCGAAACTGAAGAATTCTAGAGCTGAAATGAAAATAAGTGGTACAGATATTGTAACGTATGAAGTAGATGGAAAGGTCGCTGCTCAAGTGAAAAACCCTGATACAGGAGAGTTAGTTACGATACCTAATGATCAATTTAATGTAAATGATGTAATGGTCAGTAAAAATTTACTTAATGAGTTAGATTTACCGGAAGCTTTGGCTAAGAAAATGAAAGCAAAGAAAGATGGAGACACATATAAACTTACACTTGATTTAAAGGGAAAAGAAGCGGTAGATACGTTACAAAAAATTAATGGAGATATGAAAAAATTAACGGAAGGATTTAATATGGATGCGTTTAATATTGAATATATAATAACAAAAGATTATAAATTTGAAGAGATGCGAACAACTATAAAAGTGAGTGAAAGTAACTCAGATAAAAAAGCTAGTACAGATAAGGAAAAATTGGATGCAGTTGTGAGTATAAAGATTGATTCATATGAAAAGTTTGATTCAATTAAGTTACCAGAAGGGATTCAATAATTTCAATCGTAAAAGGATAAAAAGGAGCGGAAATCTGCTCCTTTTTTATTTTTCCTACTATTTTTAGAAGATTTATATGAATATAGTTGAACGGCACTTCATTTTTTTCTGGAATAAATGTGAAACGTTGTATAAAATAATCAAGAAAGGCAAAAATTATAGGGGGAAAGTTGTGAAGAAAAATAAGAGTTTAATAAGTTTTTTAGGAGTGTTTATTATGTTGTTTTCTTTTTGTTTTCAAGGAAATGTACAGGCAGATGTAAATACTGTTCAATCTGGAAAAATCAAATCAGGAAACGTAACAGTATGGGAAGTTGGAAATGTAGCGAAAGTATTAGCGGATGTGGAGCGCTTAAATTTAAATACAGTAAATGTACCGATTCAAGTAGATATCCCAAATGTGACTTCTACTAATATGGTAATTAATCAAGCGCAAAAGCAACAAGCTATTATTTTAATTCAAGAATTATTAAAGCGTAATATTCAAGTTATAGTGGAACCGTTCCCATATATTCAGCAGGGGAATGTTGGAGAGACAGAATGGAACCCAAGTAACATTAATGATTTCTTCTGGAATTGGAAGACGGTTATTCTGCAAGATATTTTTAATTCCATTACAAGTAAATACAATGTGTATGGACTAAAGATTGCTTCTAATTTCGTGAATATGGAGTATGCAGAAGGATACTGGAGCGATACAATTGATTTTGTTCGTAATCAGTATAAAGGAAATGTTTTGTATCAAATGAACTGGTGGTTAACAGCAAGCTGGGATCCTTCTTATGAAGCGAAGTTTATAGAGAAAATAAACCGTCCGTATTTAAAGAAGGTAGATATTGTTAGTATCGATAGTTGGTTTGAAGTTTCTGGAAAAAGGAATCCGTCATATGAAGAAGTGAAGCAAGGTTTATTTGCGACGACAGTATATAACCGTGGACAAAATGTTGTTCAGCAATTGGAACAATTACATAATGCAACAGGAAAGCCCGTTTATTTTGGTGGATTTAACGTTCCAGCACGTGAACTTGGACTGCAAAATCCGTGGAATCCAGATGTTTCTAATGTGTTTTCGAAAGATGTACAATTAAATGGATGGCGTGCTTACCGCGATGTATTAGAACCGAAACCATATTTTAAAGGTTTTTCAATTTGGTTTATTGGCTCTAATGATAGTACACATCCGTATCAAATACATAGTAAAGAAGCGGAGGCAGTTATTAACGGCTGGTACCGAAAATAATTTTTACAAAATAGGTAAGTTTTGAAGTTTACTACATATATTTCTAGTGAAAGGCCTTTCACCATCTTATCACCTAGGGGGCAATCATAATGAAATTTTTGTCTTACCTTACAGTAATTTTGGTGATTCTCGGCGGTTTGAATTGGTTGTTTGTAGCGTTAGATTACAATGTAGTTGAGAAATGGTTTGGTTCTATGCCGGCGCTTGTGGACACTATTTATTGGCTCATTGGTCTTTCTGCTATTTATCAAATTTTTGATCGGTTCTTCACGGATAATTAGCAATTATACTTTATTACTAGAGTGTTAAGTACGATTATGTACTTAACACTTTTTTGTATGTTTATAAAAATAGTTTGCACATGCAAGCGATTCCATTGCGTCTTGCGCCGTAATAATAGAAAACAAATTGACCACGTATTATATTTTGGGTTATAATTCAGAAAGTTTAAAAATTAATAAAAATGAGAAATAGGGAGGTTATGAGGGTAATGGAGAGAGTCTATAATTTTTCAGCAGGACCATCAATACTCCCTTTGCCAGTTTTAGAGAAAGTGCAAAAGGAGCTTGTAAATTATAACGGGACAGGCATGTCTATTATGGAAATGAGTCATCGATCTTCTTATTTTCAAAGTATTATAGAGGAAGCGAGTAACTTACTTCGTGAATTAATGAGCATCCCTGATGAGTATGAAGTTTTATTTTTACAAGGTGGTGCGTCATTACAATTTTCTATGATACCACTGAACTTAATGAATACGTATAAAAAAGCTGGATACGTACTAACTGGCTCATGGTCTAAAAAGGCACTGCAAGAAGCCGAAAAAGTTGGGGAAGTACAAGTAATTGCTTCTTCCGAGCAAGAGAAGTTTACTACGATTCCTAAACTGGACGGTTTACTAAGCGATGAAAAACTAGATTATGTACATATTACA
The DNA here is from genome assembly GCF_001563515.1 of Bacillus sp. JH7. Classification (NCBI taxonomy): domain Bacteria; kingdom Bacillati; phylum Bacillota; class Bacilli; order Caryophanales; family Bacillaceae; genus Bacillus; species Bacillus sp. JH7. The sequence continues at coordinate 1,534,789 of NZ_LPUS01000001.1, forward strand.
ACGAATAATACAATTGAGGGGACAAAATATGTGGATATTCCACATATAGAAAGAGTGCCGCTCGTTGCGGATATGTCTTCAAATATTTTGTCAGAACAATATGATGTTTCGAAGTTTGGTCTTATATACGCGGGGGCGCAAAAGAATTTAGGACCTGCGGGCTTAACGATTGCTATTATAAAAAGAGATTTAATTGGGGGAGCAGATCGCTCTTGTCCGACAATGTTAAATTATGAAACTTACAGTAAAAATAACTCCTTATATAATACACCGCCATCCTTTAGTATTTACGTAACAAAACTTGTACTAGAGTGGTTGAAAGAGCAAGGCGGAGTATCTGCGATTGAAGAACAAAATAGAATGAAATCTTCACTTATTTATCATTTTTTAGATGAATCTAAATTGTTTACTTCACCAGTTGATCCTGCGTATCGATCACTTATGAACATTCCATTTACAACACCGTCAGAAGAACTTAACAATGAGTTTTTACAAAAAGCGAAGGAACGCGGCCTTGTTACGTTAAAAGGACATCGCTCAGTTGGCGGTATGCGTGCCAGTATTTACAATGCGATGCCAGCACACGGCGTAAAACGATTAGTAGATTATATGAAGGAATTTGAGCTTGAGAATAGATAGGGAGATGGGGATATGTTTCGTGTTCAAACGTTAAATCAAATTGCAGAAAAAGGTTTGCAAGTTTTTACTGAAGAACGTTATGAAGTAGGAGATAGAATCAATCATCCAGATGGAATTTTGCTTCGTAGCTACTCTCTACATCAAGAAGAGTTTTCAAAAGACTTAAAGGCGATTGCAAGAGCTGGCGCTGGTGTAAATAATATTCCTGTCGAGCGATGTACAGAAAAAGGAATTGTAGTATTTAACACGCCGGGGGCAAATGCAAACGCTGTAAAGGAACTCATTATTGCCAGTCTTATTATGTCTTCACGTAACATTATTAATGGTGTAAGTTGGACGAAAAACTTAGAGGGTGAAGAAGTACCACAGCTTGTTGAATCAGGAAAAAAACAATTTGTTGGATCAGAAATTGCAGGGAAACGTCTAGGTGTTATCGGACTTGGCGCAATCGGTGCTTTAGTTGCGAACGATGCGTTAGCGTTAGGCATGGATGTTATCGGATATGATCCTTATATTTCAGTTGAAACAGCTTGGCGTCTTTCTACACATGTGCAAAGAGCATTTAGCCTTGATGAAATTTTTGCAACGTGTGATTATATTACACTGCATATTCCTCTTACGAATCAAACGAAGGGGATCATTGGGGAACACGCTGTAGAGAAGATGAAAAGAGGGATGCGTCTATTTAATTTCTCTAGAGGAGAACTTGTAGATGAAAAGGTTCTTCAAACAGCATTAGAAGAAGATATTATTACACATTACGTAACGGATTTCCCGAATGAAAATGTAATAAAGATGAAAAATGTAACAGCGACGCCTCACCTTGGCGCATCAACGTCTGAATCGGAAGAAAATTGTGCAGTAATGGCGGCGCGTCAATTACGTGAATATTTAGAGACAGGAAATATTCGTAACTCAGTAAATTATCCAAACGTAGAATTGCCGTATATCGGAAAGAAACGAATTACAATTATGCATCAAAACGTCCCGAATATGGTAGGGCAAATTACAGGATGCTTAGCGGAACATCATATTAATATTGCCGATATGATTAATCGTAGTAAACATTCTTGGGCATACACAATGATTGATATCGATAACGGAATTGATGATATAATAAAAGAGAATATTGTAGAAAATATAAGCAAAATTACAGGTGTTGTAGCCGTTCGAATGATTGTGTAAAGGAGAGAGGAATGTGGCAAAAATACGACCGTTTCGGGCCATTCGTCCAGTAGAGGAAAAAGCGGCACAAGTGGCAGCTTTACCGTATGACGTATTAAATAGTGAAGAGGCAAGGGAAGTTGTAAAAGGGAATCCATATTCTTTCTTGCATGTTGATAAAGCAGAAATTGATTTAGATCCTGAATTGTCACCGTATGATGATCGCGTGTATGAAAAAGCGGGCGACAATTTAAAGCAATTTATACGAGAAGAAGTGTTCATACAAGATGAAGAGCCAGCGCTATATATTTATGAACTGACGATGCAAGGAAGAACGCAGTCAGGCCTTGTCGTTTGTACATCTATTGATGAGTATGAAGATGATACAATTAAAAAACATGAAAGAACACGTCATGAAAAAGAACTAGATCGTATTCGCCACGTAGATGTGTGTGACGCAAATACAGGTCCGATATTTTTAACTTACCGTACAAAAGATGAAGTAAAGCATTTAATTAGAAGCTGGAAAGAAGAGCATGCGCCAATTTATACATTTACAGCAGAAGACGGTGTTAAGCATGTTGCGTGGAAGATTGCAGATGAAGATGTAATTACGACTTTAGTAAACGCATTTGAAGATATTCCTAATCTTTATATTGCAGATGGGCATCACCGTTCTGCATCAGCTGCAAAAGTAGGACTTATGAGAAGAGAACAATATCCAAATTACACAGGAGAAGAGGAATTTAATTTCTTCTTATCGGTTCTATTCCCTCATGATGAATTATCGATTTGGGACTATAACCGAGTTGTGAAAGATTTAAACGGTTTATCAGAAGAACAGTTTTTAAAACAAATCAAGCAATACTTCTATGTAGAAGAAGCACCTGTTTCTCCGTATAAACCAAATGAACCAAAAGCATTTGGAATGTATGTAAATGAGAAGTGGTATAAGCTTACTGTGAAAGAAGAAACATTTGATGCGAATGATCTTGTTAGAGGTTTAGATGTATCTATCCTGCAAGATCATTTATTAAGCCAAGTACTTGAAATACATGATCCGCGTTCTGATTCACGCATTGATTTTGTTGGCGGAATACGGGGGTTAGAAGAACTAGAACGCCTTGTGAACAGCGGCGAATACAAAGCAGCATTCGCATTATATCCGACATCTATGGAAGATTTATTAGCAATCGCAGATGCCGGAGAAGTCATGCCGCCGAAATCAACGTGGTTTGAACCGAAACTGCGTAGTGGATTGTTTGTTCATTCTTTAAAGTAAATATTGACTTCTATAGTTTTGAAAAACCGAAATGATTTGAGTTTCGGTTTTTCTTATTTTGGCTCAGTTAACGTTTAATGTTGATTTTCATGTTAAGATTGAAATATGTAACAGCAGGTCGCTACAAAAAATGGAGGAAATACGATGAAAATGCATCTTCAAAAAAGTTTTTATGTTGAATTGAAAAATGCAATTCGTTGTCATTATAACGAACTTTTAACTAGGTGCGGTGTTGACACAATATATGGGTACTCCATATTAACAGACGATTGTGTCAATAGCATTGGACCAGTGGCTAATGAAGAAAGACTAATCAAAGTTAATAAATCGGACCCTTTATACAATTATTATAGATACGGAGCTGTTGAGTGGAGCGAATGGGACGATTTTGGAATGTTTGATGAAGTGAAAAAAATTATTAAGAAATATCATAATATTGTCGAAGATGACTTTAATATACGAGTAAATACACTGTTGAAAGAAACGTTAAATGTGTTAATGGAACTTGAATCAGAAGGATTGTTTGGAGATAGAGATGATAATCGATTTATTGTCATTTGTGTAACTGATTCTTCGAACGAAATCATGATTGAATCAGCTCGATTGCTTAATACATTAAAGACATACGAAGAATATGCGTCAGAATTTGCATAAGAATAAATATAAGTAAAACTGCTCTCTATAAGAGGCGATTTTCATTTGATCGAAAGTCACCAATTAATAGTAACGATTCGTTGTGACGTAACAATTGAACAATTAGAACCTGATGAAAAAAACGTACAAAGATAATTGCGATGTTTACATGTGTGAATCAAGTTGGAAAAGAAGTTATGAAGGGAAGTTTTTCGGGGATTATTCTTTAATAGGAGAAGTAATGAATAAGTGGGTTCTCCATGCCTCTCAGGCTTAGCGTTTTAATTCCCCCATAACGTATATTCTGTTCTTTTCTTAACTATTAGAAAATAGTTGAATAAGCTCGTCAACAAAAAGGACATTCCGAGTATTACAAGAAATGTCCTTTCTGCTAAAATGTAAGGTATTTTGCTAAAATTCAAACTCTAAAATCAGTTTACTAGTTTGACCTGTAAACTGATAATTATAGGACCCTCTCAGATTTTCTAAGTTACCGGTAGCTTTAATAATTGTTCCTGGGGAATCTAAATTTCCTTTATCAAATATTCCTTGCTCTATAGCTGTGAATGTCCCTTGTTGCCCCTTATAAATTCCTTCAAAGTGTAAAAATCCAGAAATTTTAGCCGTAGCCAAGTGACCATCATTTATATTTGAGTCTAGATAATATAATAAGTATTCAACAAAAGCTTTTCCTTTTAATTCTCCATCAATATCATATTCAACATGGGCAATATTAATAGGGAAATCTTTTCTAGTATCATCAATTAGTTTTTCATCCCATTTACTTACTGTAAATGTTACTTCCATACACGCAAATCCCCCTTTATCATTAGATAAGTAATCTTCATATCATTTGAAAAGTACCAATTCACAGTCATATCTTATAGGAGTGTTTTTTATTTATTTGAGTCCTGTCATATCGTTATCTGCTCCTCCCCACGAAGGACTTACTGTCGCCACGGTATCTCCTGGCTGTAATCTCTTTGGTTTTTTTAACATGTTAACTCCGCTCCTACATAATGTAATGGACTACGATTATACAAACTGTATCATTGAAAAACATGATGTATGACATTAGTTTCTTCATCATCAATCCGTTTACCTGCTGGGATTCAAGAATTCAGTCTTAGTGTTGAATATAGGAATAACCGATTTATATTTGAAAATTACAGTATGCAACATTGCATGAGGAAAACGGTTGTTATTTTCACTACCTGTAACTATAATGATTACAGGTTGGTCGATACCAATCAAAAAAATAAAATCATCATGAATGGAGATGTTTCATAATGGGTATGAAAAAATTAATTTTAGCAGGTGCTTTAGGGATCGCAGCATTATCAGGAACAAATTTACCAGGACTAGAAGTAACAAAAGCGAGTGCAGCTTCTATTGAATCGAATTTCTCGACGTTAGAAGGACGAGTAGTAGAAGTAGATAACGGTGTAATTGTTGTAAAATCTAAGCAATATGAGGAACCGGTTAGTGTGTATATTGATTCACTTTCAAATGTGAAAGTAGGAGATGAAGTAAAAGCTACTGGATCTATGATGCGTAATTTTACAGAATATATGGTTGCAACTGCAGTTGAAAATACAACAAACAAGTTAGGTATGCACATGAAAGAAGATGGCTCACCTAATTATGTAATTGGAGAAGTATCAAAAGCAAGAACGATGGAAGATGAGGGAGACGGTGCTACTAAATATGTTGTAGTTGAGTATCCATCGCTAAATGGGAAGAAAGCTATTATTGATGTTTTCTTAACAAAGGGACAAGTATTTAATGTGGGTGAGAAAGTGAAAATTGATATGAAGTATGTAGGCTGGGGTGGTATTTCTATTAACTGGAACACAGTTGATCATATTGAAAAAGTTCATGAAGCAAAGACGAACGCTGAAAATAATGATGATGTATGGATTTGGTCTTAATAAGGCGAGTATAGGTCGTTATTTGCAATTTTCTCCAAACAATACATGTAAAAAATAAATGTATCATGCAGTACCCATCTCATTGCGTATGACAATTAGATGGGTACTTTTTTATTTGAAATTTGCGCAAGTCAATGTTGAGCATTTCTTTTTAAGAGTAAATTACGGTTGAAATCAAAACTTTATTTGCAGTACATAATAAATAATGTTGATTTTTTATCTTATATTAAAATAAAAACAAACCACTGTTCGATTTGAATATTCCACGATATAATGGTGAGAGTTTATGACAGAATAAATATTTACATAAGAAGTGAGGTACTGTATGAAAAAAAGAACGACAGACATTATTTTTATTATTATTGGTGCATTTCTTTTTGCGTTAGGTGTCAATTTATTTGTTATCCCGAACGAGTTTGGTGAGGGTGGGGTAACAGGTATCACGATTATTACGTACTATTTATTTGAATGGTCACCAGGTTTAGTTAACTTAATTTTAAATGCGATTTTGTTAATAGTAGGTTATAAATTTTTAAATAAAATCACAACAATTTATACGATTATCGCTGTAGTGACTAACTCGCTATTTCTTCATTTAACAGAAGGCTGGACAATTGCTTCGGATGAAATGCTTGTAAATGCCATTTTCGGAGGAATATTTATCGGGTGTGGTATTGGTCTTATCATTCGCGTTGGTGGAACGACAGCAGGTACTACGATCTTAGCAAGAATGACGCATAAGTATTTAGGCTGGAGTATTAGCTACGGTCTACTGTTCTTCGATTTAATCGTTGCGTTTTCATCTTATTTCATCATTGGTGCAGAAAAACTGATGATAACAATTATTATGCTATATGTGGCAACGAAAGTGATGGAATTTGTAATTGAAGGGTTAAATCCGAAGAAGGCTATTACGATTATTTCTGATAATCCAGATGAAATTGCCGGGAAGGTGACAACCTTAATGGGGAGAGGGGTTACCGTGTATTCAGGTCATGGCTATTACACGAAAACGCCGAAGGATATTCTTTATGTTGTTATTAATAAGCAAGAAGTAGTGAAGCTAAAACGGATTGTTCAAACTACGGATCCGGCGGCGTTCATCGCTATACACGATGTTCGTGATGTGTTCGGAGAAGGATTTGTTGATATTTCGAAGGCTTAGAAATTGTTTTTGATTAAAATAATTTTAATACTAAAACGTGAGAATCTATTTTGAATAGTCTTTTTTCAAAATAGATTCTTTTTCTTTTTCTTGCAAAAAATTCAATTGTTTCTTAAGGTAAGGATGTAGAAGGATGAACAAGAGAGGGTTTAATGAAGATGATACATATTTTATTAGCTGATGATGATAAGCATATTAGAGAGTTGTTGCATTACCATTTACAAAAAGAGGGGTTTAAAGTTTTTGAAGCAGAAGATGGAAAGGTAGCGCAAGACGTTTTAGAGAAGGAAAATATTCATCTTGCGATCGTAGACATTATGATGCCGTTCGTTGATGGCTATACGTTATGTGAAGAAATCCGGAAGTATCATGATATACCGGTTATTTTATTAACGGCGAAAGATCAGTTAGTTGATAAAGAAAAAGGATTTATTTCTGGTACGGACGATTATATCGTAAAACCATTTGAACCAGCTGAAGTGATTTTCCGTATGAAAGCTTTATTACGACGTTATCAAATGCTGAGTGCAGATATTATTACGTTGCACGGAACGACAATTGATCGAAAAGGTGTAGAAGTAAAGTGTAACGGTCAAACAATTTTGCTTCCTTTAAAGGAATTTGAGTTATTATCACAACTTGCTAGTTATCCTGGAAGAACATTTTCAAGAGAAGAGCTAATTGAATTAGTATGGGGAATGGATTTTGAAGGAGATGAACGAACAGTTGATGTTCATGTGAAAAGGCTGCGAGATCGTTTCTCAAAACGAACGGATGATTTTCAAATTACGACAGTGCGCGGCCTCGGGTATAAGTTGGAGTTGAACTAAGATGAAATCACTATATTCTAGATTTGTATTTATGACGGTCGGCATTATGCTACTTAGTAGTATTATCGGCTTTTTATTAACGAACGTATATTATCAAGTGAAATTAAAACCGTATAACAGTGAAAAGATTTTAAAGTATGCTGAAGAAGTTAAATCGTTATATGAAAAGCAAAGTGAAGAAAATCAAGAGGCGTACTTACATTCTATCGCAAAGTTAGGGTATGAAATTTATATTGTCGATGATCAAAAGAATGGAAAGCGTATCGGTAATGCGTTTCGTAAGACGTCTATTAGCGATGCTACTGTTCATAAAGTATTGCAAGGAGAAACGTTTAATGGTGTTTCTACATATCCAACGCGTCTCTTTATTACAGGGTTTTTCGATAATGAATTAATTAATAGCGTCGGTGTCCCAGTACAACACGGTGATAAACAGTACGCTTTATTCATTCGCCCTGACGTTCAACAACAATTCGGCGAGATGAGAATTTTTCTAGCGGTATTACTAGGGTTTATCGTACTATTAAGTATTATTTTTATAGCGATTGCAGCAGGTTATATCGTTCGCCCAATCCGTAAATTTACGAAGGCTACGCAAAAAATTGCGAGTGGGGAATATGAAATTGAATTAGATGTAAAACGAAAAGATGAAATAGGAACGTTATCTACAAGCTTCCAAAAGATGACGAAGAGTATTAAAGAACTAGATGAAATGAGACAAGAATTCGTTTCGAACGTTTCACATGAATTTCAGTCGCCACTTTCTTCCATACAAGGTTTTTCAAAAACGTTGCAAACAGAAAAGATGAGTGAGGAAGAAAGAAATCATTACTTACAAATTATTGAGGGTGAAAGTAAGCGAATGTCTAGTTTATGTAAACAGTTACTTACCCTTGCGTCATTAGATAAAGAAGAGAAGGTTCTACAAATAAGAGAATTCAATCTGCAGAAGCAAATTAAAGACGTCATTTTTATGCTTGAGTGGAAATGGCGGGAAAAAGATATCGCCGTTGAATTTGATGTGCCAGATATCACTATAAAAGGTGATGAAAACTTACTTCATCAAGTATGGAGTAACATTTTCACGAATAGCATTAAGTTTTCAAACGATGGTGGAACGATTGAGTTTTTCGTCGAAGAGTTAGAGTCTAGTGTCATTATTTCTATATCAGACAACGGAATCGGTATGGAAAAAGAAGAAATGGATCGTATTTTTGACCGTTTTTACAAAGTAGATACAGCAAGGACGAGAAACGTAGAAGGTAGCGGTTTAGGGTTGTCGATTGTGCAGAAGATTGTTGAACTGCATCATGGAAACGTTTCGGTGTATAGTACGAAGGGGGAAGGAACAACCGTTCGGGTGGAGCTTCCGAAATAGATGGAAAGAAAGAGGCTGTTTCGGAACGGCCTCTTTTTTTGTCGTTTTATGTCGGTAAGTCGATATAATCGGAAAATCGCTGATATAATTTGAGTTGCGCCGATATATTTTGAAAATCGCCGATATAATTCTATTTGCGCTGATATATTTGAAAAATCGCTGATATAAATTTCACGTACTCCCATTTCTGCTATAAAGCCGCACCTTTCCCGCGCTCAAAAAGTATCAGATGTAATTTAATTTCCCCTCTGTAATCTTCTGTTCATATTCCGTTCATATTTCTTTTTTATGATTAGTGCATAGAAAGAAAGAGGAAGGAGCGAGCGAAATGTTTTTAGCTCTGCGTGAATTGAAACAATCAAAATTAAGATACGGATTAATCGGACTTATCATGGTTTTATTATCATTTTTAGTCCTTGTTATTTCAGGATTAGCAAATGGATTATCATATGATAATGCTTCATCGATTCAAAATATGGAGGCGAATAAGTTCGTTTTAGCAGATGATGCGGAAAATAAATTACTTCGTTCACAAATTAAGAAAGACGATGTAGATAACGTAGTAAATCAAGTAGGCGAGAAAGAAGCCGTTCCGTTTCGTGTGAAAGTTTCAACATATGAAAAGAAAGATAGTTCGAAAAAGGTTGATATCGCTATTTTCTCAAGTGAACGGGATTCATTTTTAGAACCGAACATTGTAAAAGGGGAGAAATTAGGTACAGCAAACAACGAGATGGTTGCTGACGAATCGATTAAAGAGAAGGGAATCGATCTTGGAGATACAATTATCGATCCTGTTTCAAAGAAAGAATTTAAAATCGTCGGATTTACGAAAGATCAAATGTTTAGCCATACACCAGTCGTTTATGTAAATGAAGACGTATGGGGATCCATTTCACAACCAAACCAAAAAGATTATAGTGCAATTGCACTTAACGCAGATAAAGAGATTAAAAATGCTCATGTTATCGATAAAAAAGAAGTACTGCAAAGTATTCCAGGATTTAAAGAAGAGCAAGGAACATTAACGATGATTATTGCGTTCTTACTTGTTATCGCTGCATTACTAATCGGTGTATTCTTCTACGTTATTACACTGCAAAAAACACAGCAATTAGGTGTATTAAAAGCAATCGGTACAAAGAACTCGTATTTAGCAAATAGCTTAGTCGTGCAGGCGTTATTCTTATCAGTCGTTGCGATGGTAATCAGTATCGTTCTTGTACAAGGGTTAGAACAAATTTTACCAGCAGGTATGCCGTTCTTATTAACAACACCGATGATTGCGCAATATGCAGCAATCTTTATCGTAATTAGTATTTTAGGAACACTTATTTCGTTATACCAAGTATTAAAAGTTGATGCATTAGAAGCAATTGGAGGCGGGATGTAATGACTTCATTATTAAAATTAGACAAAGTAAGTAAAGTGTACGGAGAAGGGAATACGGAAGTAACAGCCCTTCATCCGATATCGCTTGATGTGAAAGCTGGAGAATTTATCGGGATCGTCGGTCCTTCTGGATCAGGGAAAAGTACGTTATTATCAATCGCGGGTGCATTATTATCACCGTCAAAAGGGGATATTTACATTCGTGAGCAAAATATTACGAAATTATCAGAAAAGGAAATGACAGACATTCGTTTGAAAAAAATCGGCTTCATTTTCCAGTTTGCAAACCTTGTTCCATATTTAAATGTGAAAGAACAGTTACTTTACATTGCAAAGCTAAAAAAAGAAAGTAAACAAGAATCCGAAAAGCGTGCAGATCATTTATTAGCGGCATTTGGATTAGGAGAAAGAAAGAATCATTATCCAAATCAACTATCTGGCGGGGAAAAACAAAGGGTAGCAATCGCTCGTGCGTTCATGAACAACCCAGATTTAATATTAGCGGATGAGCCAACGGCAAGCTTAGACTCAAAACGCGCACGTGAAGTTGTTGAAATGATGAAACGCGAAGTGAAAGAGAGCCAAAAAGCAGCAATTATGATTACACATGATGAAAGAATGCTTGATGTATGTGATCGTATATTGACGCTTCGAGATGGACAGTTAATATAAAAAAAGGAAAACCGTACATGTATGTGCGGTTTTCCTTTTTTAATGGACTTATTTAGAGAATAACGTTTTAATTTTATTACGAGTAAGTAATAAAACACCGCCTAATACAGATAGCATTCCTAGAGCCATATTGTTTGATTGCTCGCTACCAGCGTTAGGAAGTTCTTTAGCGTTATTGTTTTTAGTACCATTATCTGCTTGCGTTTGTTTAGACTGTGATACTTCATTAATCTTGTTATCAACATTTTGCTTCGTTGTATGTAACTCAGCTAATTTGTCGTCAATTTTTTTCTCAGTATGCTTAAAGTCGTTGATTTTAATATCTAAGTCTTGTTTTTTCTTTGATAAATCATCTGAAACAGTTTGTTTCGATTGTTTAATTTCGTTAATTTTATTAATTAAATCTTGTCTAGCTTCTTGTAAAACAGCTAGTTTATTTTTTACATCTTGTTTAGCTAATTCTAAGTTAGCGGAAAGACTGTCTAAATTGCCTTTAATTTTCTTAAGTTCCTCTAACGTGTTACCAGTATTCGGCTTGTTTTCTTTTAGTTCAGCGAGTTTGTCCTCAGCAGTTTGTTTCGCTTTCTTTAACTCAGCTAATTTTTCATCTACTTGTTTTTTAACTTCCTTAAGTTCATTAACCTTTTGATCAATGTTCTCTTTATGTTGCTTCATTTCATTCACTTTTTCATCGACAGTTTGTTTATGTTCTTTAATCTCATTCACTTTGTTATCGATATTTTGCTTATGTTCTTTTACTTCAGCAACTTTATCTTCTACTTGTTTTTTATGCTCTTTAATTTCAGCGATTTTATCTTCGGCGATTTGTTTGTCTTGCTGCAGTTTTGCATCTAGTTCTTGTTTATGCTGTTTAACTTCGTTAATTTTTTCATCAGCAACTTGTTTACGTTCATGTAGTTCATTCACCTTCGTATCAACATTTTCCTTAACCTTGTTAAGTTCATTTAATGTTTGATCCACGTTTTCTTTGTGTTGCTGCAATTTTGCATCTAACTCTTGTTTATGTTGCTTAATTTCAGCTAATCGATCTCCCGTACTTTGCTGAGGAGTAGCATCATTTACTTCCGCATGAGCAGAGTTCGCGCCAGCAATCATTGCTAAAGCTAGTGTAGACGCAGCAATTGTTTTTTTTGTTTTCATATTTTTGTACCTCTTTTCTTTCATATGCATGAACTGTTTTGTGTAAAAATGAGCATATAGAAGTAGATTCTTCCATCATTATATACCATCTGCGCCGTCTAGAGGAAGTATTTGCATAATAATCTATGATTATGTAATTTTTATAATCTCTTATTTTGGAGTAGGGGATAAATCTTTAGCTAGATGAACAATTTCTTCAATAGTAAAGCTTACATCTTTATTATTGCGAATAACAAACAAATAATCAGCCTCATTTTCTATAGGATCTACCACATCATCGTGAAGTGATTCAGTTTGTTGTCGATCAAATACTTCTTTGAAACTAGAATATCCACCTCTAAAAATATTGGTACTTCGCGTGCTTCGAGCCACTCTTTCTTAAAGTACATCATCTGGAATGTCAAAATGAACGAGTATGCGTACATATTCATTCTGTGGAAATAATTCGTTTAGTAAATATAACCTTCCATTTTTACTGCGATTGGAGTTACTAATGATAAGGTGTAAATTTGAATGTTCTTTCGCATAATCAACAATGAATTTTGAAAGACCGTGCTTAAATGTATTAGGGCCTTTAGCCGGCTGTAATTTTTCGTAATGCGTGTTAATAAATTCAGCTTGATTATCTTGATCCATAACGAAAGAGTGGGGTAACTCTTTTTCTAATGCTCTTGCAAATGTAGTTTTTCCACTGTGTGTTTTTCCAACTGTAATGATGACTAATCTTTTCATGACGCCCTCCATTTGTATTGTTATGAACTGGAATATTCGGTGTAGATCGAAATCTTCCTGCTAGAGATTACACAAATTATTGGAGCGTTAGTAGGCTGAAAACTTGACAAAAAAACTTATTTATGCTATAATTTACCAATATAAAAATAAGGTGTATAATAGGGTTCTCCTGGCCAGGGGAACCCTATTTTTGTTGTGAAAATGAAGGAGAGTGTATGTGCGTGAAACAAGGTGAAGCAAGTGTAACGTCGTTAGTATCAGCATTCGGAAGGGCGTATCATAGTGAATTTGATAGTCCTAAAATCTTTAATGATTATGTAGCTAAAGATTTCATTTCACAAAAAGAACGTAATAATATTGAAACGAACATGGTTCAAGGGATTCACTTTTTCAATACAGACATTGCAGAGCAGTTTCAAGACAATCCAAAAGAAATATTAAAATGGATTACACAAGTTCAGTTATCACCAACACCTTTAGCACGTGCCGCATATTGTGAAAGAGTATTACTACATGAAATTACATTAGGAGCGAAACAATACGTCATACTCGGTGCAGGCTTAGATACGTTCAGTTTTAGAAACCGAGAGTTAGAGAATAAAATAGAAATATTTGAAGTGGATCATCCTTCTACGCAGGCGTTTAAGAAGGAAAGAATAAAAGAAGTAGAACTTGAAGTTCCAAATAACCTTCATTTTGTTTCGATGGATTTCACGAAAGGATTTTTCTATGAGCAGTTACGAAATGAAGGATTTGAAAATAAAAAGACGTTCTTTAGTCTATTAGGTGTAACGTACTATTTAACGAAAGAGGAACTTTCTAGTTTAATAGAATGTTTATTTGAGGTGGTTCCGGCAGGAAGTTCTATCGTTTTCGATTATCCCGATGAAAACTTGTTTACGGAAAAGGGACTGTCCAATCGAGTTGAAAATATGGTAAAAATGGCTGCGGTAGGCGGAGAACCGATGAAATCATGTTTTTCTTATGCCGAAATGGAAGCATTGTTAGAGAAGGCGGGTTTACTCATTTATGAACATTTATCGCCAGAAGATATAAATACATTATATTTTGAAGAACGAAACGATTATTTAGAAGCTTTTGAGACAGTGCATTATGTGCATGCGGTGAAAAGGTAGGAAATTAGTAGGCATGGGGAGGAATCTCTGTGTCTTTTTTTATAAAAAAGGAAATGAGCTGTAGTGGTGGAAAATATAATTATAAATATGTATAAATTAATGTTTTGTAGAAACTAAAGGGAAGGGGAAATAGAAGATGTTGAAATTACGAGGAAAATACAATGAAGCAAAAGTATATACTACGAATGTAGAAGAAACGGCAGCAGGTCAAATTATTGATCTTTGTAACCAAGAATTCGTAAAGGATAGCAAGATTCGTATTATGCCAGATACACATGCGGGTGCAGGTTGCACGATTGGGACAACAATGACAATTCAAGATAAGATTGTTCCTAATTTAGTCGGGGTTAACTAATCGGCTCAGACTTTAAACTACTCACTCAATTGACTGGGAACCCTAACGATAAAAGGCGAGGGCAATCAGCAGCCAGTGGTTATGGTGACATAATCGAATGGTTCAGAGACTTGTACCATGTTAGCAGACTAAGGTACAGAATTATTCCTCATCCATTTTGAGTTGAAGAGGAATAATTAATACGGTGAGCCTACAGTAGAGACTGCATATCTCGATGACTGTAGAGAAGGTATAGTCCACACTTTCAGGAAACTGGGAGGTAAGTACGATATTGGTTGTGGCATGGAGGTTGTTATAATTAATAAGAAAAAAGAGGAAATCAACTTCGATTACTTAGACGAAACGATACGTAAATTTGTCCCAAGTGGTTTTCGTATTCGAGATAAGGAACATAGATTTTCAAAAATGATTGATTTTGATAGTGTAAGAGCCCCGTTTACATTGCAACGTGCTCAAAAAAGTATTGGTACACTTGGCGGGGGCAATCATTTTGTCGAACTGAATGAGGATGATGAAGGAAATGTATACATTGTTATTCATAGTGGTTCGCGTAATTTAGGGAAACAAGTAGCAGAGTATTATCAAAACTTTGCTTACGAGCAACTTATAAACGTTAAATCTATTAAAGAAGAAATGATTGAGCGTTTAACGAAAGAAGGCAGACAACAAGAAATACATGAAGCTTTACGTGAAATTAAGAAACCGGTGATTCGTAAAGAATTAGCTTATTTAGAAGGACAAGGATTTAAAGATTACATGAATGATATGAAAATTGCACAAAAATATGCGGAGTTAAATCGTAAAGCAATGATTGATGAAATCGTCACTAAAATGGATTGGAAAGTAACAGATCAATTCACTACAATCCATAACTACATCGATATGGACAATATGATTCTAAGAAAAGGTGCTATTTCAGCTCAGAAAGATGAACGAGTAATCATTCCAATCAATATGAGAGATGGTTCAATCATTGCATTTGGTAAAGGAAATCCAGATTGGAACTTTTCTGGCCCTCATGGAGCAGGGCGTATTATGAGTCGCAAGAAGGCGAAAGAAGTACTTAACTTAGAGGATTTTCAAAATACAATGACAGAGGTTTGGACTACATCTGTTGCAGAAAGTACTTTAGATGAAGCACCAATGGTATATAAGCCAATGGATGAAATTATTGAGAATACAAAAGAAACAATTGATATTAAACATATTATTAAGCCACTTTACAATTTTAAGGCTAATTAAAAGAGGAGTAACGTTTATTAAAGAAAGAGAACTTGAAAAGATAGCATATTTTGTGGCGGTTATATAACAGAGATTAAAAAGACAACATATTAAACTAAGAGATTCATCATATTCATTTACATTTATGTAATGTTAAAGACTAGAAAGCTATATTGGCGCGAATTGCTAATTGTGGAGTGTGAAAAAAGACAAAATCTCTTAAAAAACACTTAATTTTTTATTCCATTAATCTTTACAATCTCCCCCTATAATGTGAATTGGACAAGCACCTAAGAGAAAGCAGAATATGTCAGTTTGTACATTCTATTATTAGGGGGAGAATTTGTATGAAAAAGACAGTTGCTTCGTTAGCAGTTATGGCGGCATTATTACCTACATTTTCAGCACATGCGGAAGGGAAAGAGCAAGTTCGAAAATCAGCTACAACTTTTAATGTTATTAGTGACATTCAAGGTGATTTAGGAGATTTTGATCACGTATTAAAAGATATGAATAAAGTAACGCCACTTTCTAGAGCGCTTATTATGAATGGGGATATAACGCCGACTGGACAACAGTCACAATATGATGATGTAAAGCGTGTGTTAAATAAAAATAAGCATCCGGAAAATGTATGGTCTACTGTTGGGAATCATGAGTTTTATGCTGGTAAATGGACAGCGGATGGGAAACTCTCTCAAAGTACATGGCCAAATGGTGTAACGGAAGAAACACTATTTGGTCGCTACTTACAATTTAGTGGACAAGAAAAGGTATATCATAAAAAAGAATTAGATGGCTATCCACTTTTATTTTTAGGAACTGAAAAATATATGAAATACCACGATTCAAAAATGTGGGACGAAGTATATATGAGTGATGAGCAATTAGGTTGGTTAAAACAAAATTTAGAAGAGTATAGTCAAAAAGATAAAAATAAGCCAATCTTTATTTTCTCTCATCACGTTTTACCTGATACGGTATCGGGATCAAGACAATCGCCGTATTTACAAGATTATTTAAACGTGGATAAATTGTACGATATATTAAAAGACTATCCGCAGGTTGTTTTCTTCACGAGCCATACGCATTGGGATTTAAACTTACCTGACTGGGCTGGTAAAAAGAAAATTAAAGGCGGAGATGAAAAAGGTTTCACTGTTGTAAATACGGGCGGGATTGAAACAGGCTGGATGTCAGCAGGACCAAATGGAGGAGAGAAAACTGCTCCTGATGGCTATTCATTTAAACAAGGGTTACAAGTGAAAGCATATGGTAACGATGTAATTGTGACAGCTTATGATTACAAACGTGATAAGGATATAAAGAAGTTATTAATTAGTGATTCAAAAATTGCGCAGATGGCACCAAATGTAACGGCAGATGATAGTGAAAATATAATTGTCGGTGCAACTGAATATATGGAGTATTCTATAGAAGGAACGAATGAGTGGCATACGTATAGTAAAGCAAACCCTCCGAAATTTGATGGGGATAAAGTCGTATACGTACGCCATAAAGGTGAAATGAATTTAGAGCCGGGATTAACACAGTTACTTCGTTTTTCGGTAAATAAGTGATTGGAGGGAGTCTGCATTTGAATGTGTGGGCTCTTTTTATTTTGTCACTTTTTGTCGGTAAGTCGATATATTTGAGAAATCGCCGATATAAATTGAGAATCGCTGATATATTTTGAAAATCGCCGATATAAATTGAAAATCGCTGATATATTTGAAAAACCGCCGATATAAATTTCATGTACCGAATTTTAATACATTTTTAACCGAGAAAGATGACTTCACCATTTTTACGTGTAATAATAGTAACGTTACATATATTGTGAAAGAAGTACAAAAGGAGCGTTACAATGAATTTAGCTAAATTCCCGAGAAAAAAATATACAGAATCATATACACCAATTGAAAAGTTAAACAACTTTTCTGAAGCACTTGGTGGCCCGACTATTTATTTTAAACGAGATGATTTACTTGGTTTAACAGCTGGTGGCAATAAGACGAGAAAATTAGAATTTTTAGTTGCAGATGCACAGGAAAATGGTGCAGATACGTTAATTACAGCTGGTGGTATTCAGTCAAATCATTGCCGCCTGACACTGGCAGCTGCGGTAAAAGAAAAAATGAAATGTATCCTTGTATTAGAGGAAGGGCTTGAGCCAGAAGAGAAGAGAGACTTTAACGGAAACTATTTCTTATATCACTTATTAGGTGCTGAAAATGTCATTGTTGTACCGAACGGAGCAGATCTTATGGAAGAAATGCATAAAGTAGCACAAGAAGTAAGTGAAAAAGGTAATACACCATATGTAATTCCAGTTGGTGGATCAAACCCTACGGGTGCTATGGGATACGTTGCTTGTGCGCAAGAAATTATGGCGCAATCATTTGAGCAAGGAATTGATTTCAGTTCAGTTGTTTGTGTAAGTGGTAGCGGCGGTATGCATGCTGGTTTAGTTACTGGTTTTTCTGGAACACAAAGCCATATTCCTGTAATCGGGATTAACGTAAGTAGAGGAAAAGCTGAGCAAGAAGAGAAAGTAGCAAAACTTGTAGATGAAACTTCAGCACATGTTGGTATTCCAAACTTTATCTCGCGCGACGCTGTTACGTGCTTTGATGAATATGTAGGACCAGGCTATGCGTTACCAACGCCGGAAATGGTAGAGGCAGTTCAGTTACTTGCGAAAACAGAAGGTATTTTACTTGATCCAGTGTATACAGGTAAGGCAGTAGCGGGATTAATCGACTTAATTAGAAAAGATAAATTTAATAAGGAAGACAATATTTTATTCGTACATTCAGGTGGTTCACCAGCTTTATATGCGAATACTTCTTTATTTGCGTAAGTGTAAAAAGCATTGGGTATCCAATGCTTTTTTTGTTATATACTGGAATTACCGAGAGGTAGGAGGATGATATGAATTCAAATTTAAAATGGATTATATATACGGTACTCGGCATTTCTATTCTATTAATCTTATTTGTGGCTTATGGGGTGTATTCTTATTTTATATTTTAAAAGCGTAATGGAAGTGAACCATAATGTAATGTATGTTATAGTTTGATATGTTAATTACTTACAATACTTTCTACAAGGAGAATACATAATGAGAGCAAAGAAACTAGTAACGTTAGCAGTTCCATTTATGCTATTAGTCGGATGCGAGGTAGGAGATAAAGATTCTACTCATAAGACTGAGCAAACTAGTAAAGCAATAACGAAAACAGTAATTTCTGAACAACAGTATCCGTACTACATATGTGAGCAAGTGGTAGAGTTCCAATTTAAGAAGGATGAACTGTTACTAAACTTAGGAGAATCCTTAAAGGACAAAGAAAAAGCAAAAGCTGTTTTAAAAACATCAAACGAGATAGATAAAATTTTAGACAATATGGAACACATAAAAGTACCTGATACATACAAAGACATTCACAAATCCATACAAGAAGGGGTAACAGAGGCAAGAAAAGCAACCAAGTTAATTAAGGATGCTGGTAAAGAAGATAAACAGAAGATTCAAGAAGCTACAATGAAAGGTACTGAATTTTTATCAGGTGTAGACGGAGAGCATTGGAAAAAAGCAATTTATGAGTTATCACAGGAAAACAAAGATGCTTATAGTAAGGCACTTGATAAGAAAGTAAAGGAGCACTCAAAGTAAAACAGTAACTTGTAACAATACATATCCACCTAAAATTTCCGCGAATGCTATGCTAGGAAGTTAGGTGGGAGATTACTGTCCTTAAATGTGGCTGATTAAAGCTACAGCCACATTCTCCTGTTCTAATTAACTAAAAGAAGAACTTCCCCATCCCGATTAGACTACTGATCATTCCTATTCCACTCATGGTGCCTTTTCCTGCTGTAAGTAAGTTTCCAAGCATTCCTAGCTGACTGTTACCTCCGTTATTTCCCCATCCCATTGGGGCCCACGGACCACCCCATCCTGGAGAGTTTCCGAAAATACCCCCGTTATTGGTATTGAATTTAAAAGCCTTAGCTGGCGGCGATAGTAAAGCTGCGAGATGACCTTGTGCGAACATCCCTGTATGATTGAATGGTTGCGCCCAGGGGAAGGGAGGTTTTTGAAAATTAAAACCTGCATGACCTGGTAATGGAGTCCAATTAGCAGGGTGACCTTGTGGTAGTATCTCTGCATAATTAATTGGCTGCTGCCCCCAAGAGAAGGGAGGAGGTTGGGGATTGAACCCCGTATAATTGGCTGATGAATCCCAACTAACTGGATAGACTCGGTAACTCCAATTCTCAGGAAGCTTCAAATCATTCATTACCTCAGATGTAGTTATTTCGGGCTGTGAATATAATGAAATTTGGTTAGTATATTGTTGCCCATTTCCCTTTGAATTCAAATACCAATATTGGTCCATACGCTTATTCTCCTCACTTTAAAAATGTAATGTTAGACTTAGCCTATGTAATATTCCTTTTTATGGATGGTTACATAACTAGATCTACAAGCCTGTATTTAAAGGAATGGGTGCGTAGTCTTTTTGATTTTTCTCGCTGCCTGTAAAATTCTCATTGATTTAAAGCTTCACTTTATTTTAGAAGGGGATTTTCAGTTGCTTCTTTTTTGTATTTCAGCCTAATTTAAATTCCGTTAACAAACATTTTTATAAAGGTTTAATCAACAAAAAGATTTTAAAATGGTATGTTGAGCAAGTGGAATTGCTAAAAAGAGAATATCCATTCGAAGAGTTTGGCAAAATACTGCAAGGGTAATATTTTCTTGTGCAAATATGTAAACGATTTAAACGAATCAATGAAATTTATAATGAAGGGGCAATTAAATATATGAGTGAAACATTACATAAAAGAAAACCACCATATGTAATGCTTGTAATCCTTTTTATTGGGGCATTTGTTTCATTTCTAAATAACTCCCTTTTAAATGTAGCCTTGCCATCAATAATGAAAGATTTAAACATTCAAGATTATTCAACGATCCAGTGGCTTTCTACAGGGTATATGCTTGTAAGTGGTATATTAATTCCGGCCTCAGCATTTTTAATAACGCGTTTCTCCAATAGGAGCCTATTTATTACATCTATGGTGATTTTTATTCTTGGTACTGCCTTAGCGGCTGTAGCACCTAACTTTGGTTTATTACTTACTGGTCGGATGGTTCAAGCGGCAGGCTCTTCAGTTATGGGACCTTTGTTAATGAATATTATGCTAGTAAGCTTTCCAAGAGAAAAAAGGGGAACAGCAATGGGGATTTTTGGACTAGTTATGATTACAGCTCCAGCAATTGGGCCGACACTATCAGGTTATATTGTAGAGTATTATGACTGGCGTTTGCTTTTTGAAATGATTTTACCGTTAGCAATCATTAGCTTACTGTTAGGGATTTGGAAATCTGAGAATGTCATGAAACAAAACAAAAATGCAAAACTTGATTATCTCTCATTACTATTATCTTCTGTCGGTTTTGGCGGTTTGTTATATGGATTCAGTTCTGCAAGCTCCGATGGTTGGACAAATAAAGTTGTCTTAACAACCTTAATCATAGGCGCAATTGCCCTAATTGCTTTCATTATTCGTCAATTAAAAATGGATGAACCGTTATTGGATTTACGTGTTTACAAGTACCCAATGTTTGCACTTGCGTCTGTAATTGCAATTGTCAACGCGGTGGCCATGTTTTCGGGTATGATTTTAACACCAGCTTATGTACAAAACGTCCGTGGCATTTCTCCGCTGAGCTCTGGACTGATGATGCTTCCAGGTGCGGTTATAATGGGGATTATGTCACCAATTACAGGTAAACTATTTGATAAATATGGTCCTCGGATTCTTGGCATAGTGGGGCTTTCCATTACAGCTGTTTCAACTTATATGTTGGCAAGTCTGCAAATTGACTCTAGTCACACACATATTATTCTTATCTACACACTGCGGATGTTTGGGATGGCGATGGTTATGATGCCACTTATGACAAATGGTCTTAATCAATTGCCAACTCGCTTAAACCCGCACGGTACAGCTGTTAATAATACGGCTCAACAAGTGTCCGGTTCGATTGGTACTGCTATTCTTGTTACGATTATGAACTCTGTAACAAAAACAAAAGCTGAAAGTTTAATGTCTCATATAGATCCAACAACCTTTACAGAAACTACGAAGGCAATAGTAACTCAGAAGGCTTTATTATCTGGAATTCAATATTCGTTTTATGTAGCGCTTGGCATGAATGTTGTTGCACTACTATTAGTTTTTTTCGTTAAACGTGTAGATACAAGTGCGGAAGCTGTCGAGAAGCTAAATCGGTAGAGAAAAATAAAACGCTTGATAATGATTCCTACAAGTTTTTTGCTGCTAAGGCGCCGGTATTTAAAGCTGGAAAAGAACTAAAAGAAGCAGGGAAATAATTATATAGTAAAAGAGGACCTGATGTTCATATCAGGTCCTCTTTCATTAGTAACACGGTATACTTGCTTATCGTATTGGTTTAACTAAACTACTGATTTTTCGAATACTACAATCTTAAGCTCGTCAACTTCTCTATTTTTGGGGTGTTTTAGAAGAAAATGAATCAAAATAATCGTTTTTATAAACAAATACAAGAGATGAGATCCGTTTGCAATTTCTCATAAACATTACAAGTTTAGATTATCTTTTAACACCAACATTAAAAGGCTCCAACTATATTTATTCGCTTCATTTTAATTTAGTATTTTTCTACAAGTTATAAATCTAATTGCCAAGCTTATACGTAATATCATAATCATGAATAGTTAGGGAAAAGATAAAATAAGGTAATCAATTACATATCTTTATCCCAGGCGATTAGTTGCTATTTCCTCTTTATTAAATGGGATATGTTATCCCGCATTAACGGGCAGTAAGACCCCCACCTCAAAATTTAGCGGAAGCAAAGAAGTTAGGTGGGGGATCAACTGCCCGTAAAAGCCCGATTGGTTCAACTAATAATCAGTGGGGGATGAACAAAACCCCCACTGATTAAAGTTTCACTTTATTTCATGCTTTTTTGAAAGGGTGTTTTAAATGGAAAAAAAAGTATCTGCCATTCCTCAGCCGAAAACATATGGACCGCTGGGTAATCTCCCATTAATCGATAAAGATAAACCGACCCTATCCTTTATCAAGATAGCGGAAGAGTATGGTCCCATTTTTCAAATTCAAACTTTAAGTGATACCATAATTGTCGTTTCCGGACATGAACTGGTAGCAGAAGTCTGTGACGAAACACGGTTCGATAAAAGTATAGAGGGTGCTTTAGCAAAAGTTCGCGCCTTTGCTGGGGACGGATTATTTACTAGCGAGACTCACGAGCCTAACTGGAAAAAAGCCCATAATATTTTGATGCCTACATTTAGCCAACGGGCAATGAAAGATTACCATGCCATGATGGTCGATATTGCTGTACAACTCGTTCAAAAATGGGCACGGCTTAATCCGAATGAAAACGTAGATGTTCCGGAGGATATGACTCGTCTTACGTTAGATACAATTGGTCTATGTGGTTTTAATTACCGATTCAATAGCTTTTATCGTGAGACACCTCATCCTTTTATTACTAGCATGACCCGTGCTCTAGATGAGGCGATGCACCAATTGCAGCGGTTGGATATAGAAGACAAACTTATGTGGAGAACGAAACGTCAATTTCAGCATGATATCCAATCTATGTTTTCTTTAGTAGATAATATTATTGCTGAACGTAAAAGTAGTGGAGATCAGGAAGAAAATGATTTACTTTCCCGTATGTTAAATGTGTCAGATCCGGAAACTGGTGAAAAATTAGATGATGAAAACATTCGTTTCCAAATTATCACTTTTTTAATAGCTGGGCATGAGACAACAAGTGGATTGTTATCTTTTGCAATTTACTTTTTATTAAAGAATCCGGATAAATTGAAAAAAGCCTATGAAGAAGTAGACCGTGTTTTGACAGATCCTACTCCAACATACCAACAAGTTATGAAACTGAAGTATATACGGATGATTTTAAATGAATCACTGCGTCTATGGCCTACCGCTCCAGCATTCAGTCTCTATGCAAAAGAAGATACAGTGATTGGCGGGAAATACCCAATTAAGAAAGGAGAAGATCGTATTTCTGTTCTTATTCCACAGCTACATAGGGATAAAGATGCATGGGGAGACAATGTGGAAGAATTCCAACCTGAACGATTTGAAGAGCTGGATAAGGTTCCTCATCATGCTTATAAGCCATTTGGAAATGGCCAGAGAGCATGTATCGGTATGCAATTTGCACTTCATGAAGCCACTCTTGTAATGGGAATGCTTCTTCAACATTTTGAATTAATCGATTATCAAAACTATCAGCTGGATGTAAAACAAACATTAACGCTAAAGCCCGGTGATTTTAAGATTAGGATTCTACCCCGAAAACAAACTATTAGCCATCCTACTGCTCTTGCACCTACAGAGGACAAGCTGAAAAACGATGAAATTAAGCAGCACGTTCAGAAGACACCTTCTATTATTGGGGCCGATAATCTTTCACTTCTTGTTCTGTATGGCTCGGATACAGGGGTAGCAGAAGGTATTGCAAGAGAATTAGCAGATACAGCTAGTTTAGAAGGAGTTCAAACGGAAGTGGTAGCTCTTAACGATCGAATTGGAAGTTTGCCAAAAGAAGGAGCGGTACTTATTGTGACTTCTTCTTATAATGGAAAACCACCAAGTAATGCAGGGCAGTTTGTGCAATGGTTGGAGGAACTAAAAACAGATGAGCTAAAAGGGGTTCAATACGCAGTTTTTGGTTGTGGAGATCATAATTGGGCTAGTACCTATCAACGGATTCCAAGATACATTGATGAGCAGATGGCTCAAAAAGGAGCAACAAGATTTTCTAAACGCGGAGAAGCAGATGCAAGTGGTGATTTCGAGGAACAGCTCGAGCAATGGAAACAAAGCATGTGGTCTGATGCGATGAAGGCATTTGGATTGGAGCTCAACAAAAATATGGAAAAAGAGCGCAGTACTTTGAGTCTGCAATTTGTCAGTCGTCTTGGAGGATCTCCTCTTGCACGAACATATGAAGCAGTTTATGCGTCTATACTAGAAAATCGTGAACTCCAATCATCCAGCAGTGATAGAAGTACACGACATATCGAGGTATCCTTGCCAGAAGGCGCTACATATAAAGAAGGAGACCACCTTGGAGTGCTGCCAGTTAATAGCGAGAAAAATATCAACCGAATTTTAAGACGCTTTGGATTAAATGGGAAGGATCAAGTTATACTGAGTGCAAGTGGACGAAGTATAAATCACATACCTTTAGACAGTCCTGTTAGTTTATTGGACCTTCTTAGTTATAGTGTTGAAGTTCAAGAAGCAGCCACTCGAGCACAAATACGAGAAATGGTAACATTCACAGCATGTCCTCCTCATAAAAAAGAATTGGAAGCATTATTAGAAGAAGGAGTTTACCATGAACAAATACTAAAGAAACGGATTTCAATGTTGGACCTTCTTGAAAAGTATGAGGCTTGTGAAATCCGATTTGAACGCTTTTTAGAACTTCTTCCTGCGCTCAAACCGCGTTACTATTCTATTTCAAGCTCTCCACTCGTTGCACAGAATCGTCTGAGCATTACGGTCGGTGTTGTTAATGCGCCTGCATGGAGTGGGGAAGGGACATATGAAGGAGTCGCTTCTAATTACTTAGCTCAGCGTCATAATAAAGATGAGATTATCTGTTTCATTCGAACGCCACAATCAAACTTTGAATTACCTAAAGATCCAGAAACACCAATTATTATGGTTGGGCCAGGTACTGGAATTGCACCATTCCGTGGATTCTTGCAAGCGCGTCGTGTTCAAAAGCAAAAAGGTATTAACTTAGGAGAAGCACATCTATATTTTGGTTGTCGTCATCCTGAAAAAGATTATCTTTATCGTACAGAACTAGAAAATGATGAAAGAGATGGATTAATCTCTTTACACACAGCTTTTTCTCGTCTAGAGGGACATCCAAAAACATATGTACAGCATTTAATAAAACAAGATAGAATCAATTTAATTTCGTTATTAGATAATGGAGCTCATCTTTATATATGTGGTGATGGAAGTAAAATGGCTCCGGATGTAGAAGATACCCTTTGTCAAGCATATCAAGAAATTCATGAAGTCAGTGAACAAGAAGCAAGAAATTGGTTGGATCGTGTGCAAGATGAAGGGCGATATGGAAAAGATGTTTGGGCTGGTATATGACTGTTTCTTAATTAGATACATATTAACTAATGAACTTCTTTCGAATAAATTTCACTTTATTAGTATAGTGTATTTAGATGAATGGTGATTAACCGGACTATTTAGTATCTACTAAATAAAAAACAGGACCTGATATGCATCTATCAGGTCCTGTTTCACATAGACATTATACATCGATATTTTCCACGCATTATCAATGTTTGTAATGTAGTTAGCCTTTTGAGTCAGCTATAAAATCAGATATTATTTTTTCAATATCGAAAGGAGTAATCCCTTTATCCAAAGAAAAAATGCTTTCTGCTTCTTCGATGTCTTGAACGAGTTCACCTCTAGCTTCAATATGTAATCGGAACAAGTCATATAAATTCGGTTTAACTAAATTAGTTAAAGCCTTCCCAACTAGTATCATACCTTTTTGATTAGCCTCGATGGTATTATCATAAGTTAGATCTCTCGTAAGAGACAAATCTGTCCAAATCAATTTTCGTTCCTTTAAGTCTAAAATAACTGGAATAGAGATTTGGGTGTCGGCAGTAATATCCACTTTATCTTGAACAGTAGAAGGTTCAAATATTTCACCTGAACCAGGATATTGACGAACCATCCAACCAGTAAAGCATTCTGGTAAATCTTTATACGGTTGGTCTGTGTAAGAAAGCAAAGTCATTACTACATAGCGTGCACCATATTTCAGCACAGACGGAATATCGAAATCAATGAATTCAGATGCCCCCTTTGGTGCAGAAGTAATATCTCCGCTATGGTAGGCTTTGAAATTTTTTGAACGTAAGTTCGTGAAGGATACATGTTCTTTGTATTGCCAATCTTCGTCGTACATTGCAGCAGATAAATCAATGTCAACGCGTCCTGTATGTTGTCCATTCACATAGCCTTCTTTCCACCATAGGAAAAAACGAATCGTATCTCCTTCTGGCAAATCTACTTTACTTCCTCGAGATAATGTGCGAAGCGCTTTGCTGGCTGAACGTTGAGAGAAGGGAACTAAGTGATTTTTTAACTGTTCATCCAAAAATACTTTTCCGAGACTTGGAAGTTCTGCGAAGCGATTTTTTAAAGTATCTTCACACATTTTTACAATCATTAAACAAATATCCTCTGAGATAAATGGAAGTGTATTTTCGATACCTATAGCTTTTGCTACATTTCCCTTTGGAAAAAAGGTACGAAATTCATTTTTATCATTTCGATGCTTAAAATGAGCTGTGAGTTGAAGTAATACAGGAGTAGAAACGTTTCCTATTATACTTAGAAAATCTTCGAGAATATTGAAAACATCTGTTGACTTATCACTACATAAACGGATTAAATGATCCAAGCGTCTGGCAAATTCCCCCGGGCGAGTTTTTAAAAGATTTTTCGCTGTCATGATATCACGATTCAACAAAGCTGCTTCTATTTTTCCATTAAATGTTTCAACTTTAATGTTGTTGCGAAGAATCTCAAATGCTCGGTGGGTTTTTGGGAAACGAGTATGATATTCTGCTGGATGAAGAATTTCACCTAAACGAATCCAACGTTTTTTGTATCGAAGCATATCTTCGGTAATGTTTCCGCATTGCTCTAACAATCCTAAAAGGAAGCGTCTTTCTGCTCGGTTAAACTTCTTGAATCGGACGGAGGATGCTAAACTCACATCGCCTTCAGATAAAGCAACTGCAAGGCGAAGAACATCAGTTGCTGTTTTAAAATACTTTGCAGCAGCATCGGCTGATATTTTTCTGTTTATTAATAAAACCCCAATTATAAAAGACATATTTTCCTTATGAGGAATTACATTAGGTAGAAAACAGGAAACATCTTCAGTGTGTGTAATAGCCCATTCTACATCCGTCTTATCAGTTGAGGAAATAGAGCTGTTTGCACTAATCAATTGAGAAATCATTTGATTGAAATCTTCTTCACTTCCTAAGTCAATAACTTTCAAATCAACTCTATCTAAAAGAGGGAGTCGTTCTTCTACTTTTGATACAGGTAGGCGCAACGTCACATAATGAATAATGGCATTAATGTATAAATCAGCGTCACTTAAATCCATCATTTGTTGCGGAAAGTTTGGATACATAGGAGTAAACTGAATATGTGCTCCAACCATTTCTTTTAAATGTTTTACCAACTCTTTGTAAAACGATGTGAATGCATCAACCGAAAGTGTTTGCAACTCTTCTATTAAAGGCTCGGAAAAAGTAAATCCTAAATTTTCCAAGTTTTTTAAAACAGTGGCTAAATAAATGTTCGGTAGTTTATTTTCTTCTCTTTTTATAATTACTTTCAAACTTCTTCTTATGTAAATAGAATTTTTCATGAGAACGCCAGCTATTCACGCCTTATAAAAGAGGGGAATAGTCTGACTGTCCTCCTTTCAGTGGTAGATTTTTATTTTTATATGTATAAACACACTAATTGTAGAAAAATGCACAGAGGGTACATAGCTATTTTTTAGTGGAAAATTAGGGATATAACATTTAGTTGTTAAGTGGTAATTTGTTAATTAAGAAAAGAAAACCTCTACATCAATGGTTGATAAACTAAAGTTTATGCAATCCCAAAGAAGAAAGAGGTTTTATAGTCTAATTATTTTTCATAGGGAATTGACAACTCTAAAACAATTTGAAATTTCTACAAAGAAGGAAGAATTGTCATAGCCTATGTGTTTAGCAGGAAAGTAACATCCCTATTTGGCCAAAGAAGTTAGAAGGAAGGAACGTCATAGCCTGCTTTATTAGTATATTCTCTTGCGAAGAGCAATTCAAGTATACTGTCTGATTTTTTATTTTTTTCTTAAAGGGGAATTTTCATGATTATCCCGCATTAACGGGCAGCCAGATTGGTGAGGGTGATTAAAGTTTCACTTTATAAATAGGGAGACCATCACATGCCCTTTTTATAATGCTATTACGGGAGGATTTTTATTTTTGATATATTATACCATTTATTTAATGGTATAATATGGTATGCGTTCTGTGGAATGGAGTTGAATGAGTATTATAAATACAAAAGGTGAAATTAAAAAAACAAAAAGAAAAGTATTACTAACTATACTTACTATGTTAGTAATTATAATTGGATTTGGATATTGGAAACTTTTTAGTTTGCAAGGTGTTCCAAAAGGGGAATTCATTCGAACAGTGAAATCTCCAGATGGAAAATATCTCATCAAGACTTATTTTCATAATGCAGGATCATTAAGTGCGGATGCTGTTAGGGGTGAATTAGTTAACCTTGATACAGATTCAGAGAAAAATATATATTGGAACTATCCAGATACAGATCCATATATTGAATGGGTAAATAAGAATATTGTTAGAATTGGAGATCAAACTTTAGATGTTTCACAGAAAGAAACCTATGATTGGCGTGATGACGATAAGCACGTTAAAGAAATGCCTAAACAGTTTATTAGATAAAATAAGAAAAATTAAATTTATTTAATCTTATTCGTTTAACTATAGATAGGATTATATGAGTGAAAAAGTCCATTTAGATTTTCTAAATGGACTTTTTTAGGTTTCTAGATACGACTACTGATAAAAATGGAACAAACTTGTTATTTAGGTTGTCTATTAAGTATACGTATAAAACAGGTGTTCATGATAATTCGCTCATTTTATCCCGCTATTTGCCAGGAAGTAAGATCCCCACCTCAAAATTCAGCGAAAGTAAAGAAGTTAGATGGGGGCCCTGCTGCCCGTAAAAGCCCGATTGGTGAGGGCTGATTAAAGTTTCACTTTATGGAAAGTGAGATGCAAGAAGAGTGATATCCGATAGACTTTTTCATTGTGTCGGTATGTATAACACCTAAAAAAACTATATATTCTTGAAAGAGGTTGAAAATGTATGATAGTCTTAAACAAGTTTTTTAACATTTTACATTACAAAAAGATGGTACCTGTAGTATTTCTTTCATGTGCAACGCTTATAGGCTGTTCCGATGGTAATACTCAATCTGAATCACTTAAACAAACGAAACAAACAAATCAAATCAAACAAGAAACTAATGGTAATGATTCTTTTGCTAAACTTGAAAAAGAATTTGATGCTAAACTTGGTATTTATGCATTGGACACTGATACGAATCAAACCGTTACGTATCAATCAGATAAACGGTTTGCATACGCATCTACTCACAAAGCTTTAGCTGTGGGAGTACTTTTACAAAAGAAATCAATAGAAGATCTAAATCAAAGAGTTTTGTATACTCGTGAAGATCTTGTTAATTACAACCCAATTACAGAAAAGTATGTTGATAGGGGCATGACTCTGAAAGAGCTTGCAGATGCTTCCCTTCGATATAGTGATAATACTGCACAAAATCTTATTCTTAAACAATTAGGTGGACCTAGTGAATTCAAAAAATCACTGAGAGAAATAGGAGATACCGTTACAAATCCTGAACGTTTTGAACCAGAGTTAAACGAAGTGCATCCAGGAGACGTACATGATACTAGTACCCCAAAGGCATTAGCTACTAGTCTTCAGGCTTTTGCGTTAGGAGATGTACTTTCAACTGAGAAACGGGATTTATTAATAGATTGGATGAAAAGGAATACTACCGGAGACAACTTAATTCGTGCTGGAGTTCCAGGAGGATGGGAAGTAGCTGATAAGACGGGCTCGGGATCTTATGGAACCAGAAATGATATCGCAATTATTTGGCCACCAAATAAAAAGCCAATTGTTCTTGCGATACTTTCTAATCATGATAAAGAGGATGCTAAATACGATGATAAGCTTATTGCAGAAGCAACCAAAATAGCGCTGGGTGTCTTAAAAGCTAAAAATAAATAATAATAGTATTAGTTATTGAAATTTTCCTGTTTTTCCGTCACAATACTGTGACGGTCTTTTTGTGTATTTTACAAAGAATCGTCTTAATTAAAGAAAAAAAGATAGAAACTATCTCTAGTAAGTTTATTAAGTAACAACAAATATATGCTTTATTGTATACTTATTGCATTTAATGTGGAGGAATAATATGGAGTCAAAAATTCTTATTGTTGATGATGATAAAGAGATTAGAAATCTTATCTCTGTATATCTAGAAAATGAAGGACTAAAAACTCAAAAGGCAGAAGATGCTATACAAGCTTTACAACTGTTAGAAGAAAAGGAATTTGATTTGGTTATTTTAGATATTATGATGCCGAATATGGATGGCATTGAAGCATGTATGAAAATTAGGGAAGATCGCAATATGCCTATCATTATGCTATCTGCAAAATCTGAGGATATAGACAAAATTCAGGGCCTAGCCTCTGGTGCAGACGATTATTTATCAAAACCGTTTAACCCATTAGAATTAATCGCTAGAGTGAAATCCCAATTAAGAAGATTTAAAAAATACAATACGTCCGTAGAACATAATAAAAGCATTCTAGAAATTGGTGACTTAACCGTAAATACAGATACACGTCAAGTATGGGTAAGAGGAAAAGAAACAAGGTTAACTCCAAAAGAGTTTGCTATTCTCGAACTACTTGCCCGCAATAAAGGGAGTGTTATGAGTGTAGCAAAAATATATGAAGCAGTTTGGAAAGAGGTTTTTTATAAATCAGACAATACCGTCATGGTGCATATTACAAAAATAAGAGACAAAATTGAAGAGGATTCTAAACATCCCATTTACATTAAAACTGTTTGGGGAATTGGGTATAAAATATGAAGAATGTTAGTTTCAGAAATAAGATCATTATAAAACTTCTTGGTGCTGTTGCAATTAGTTTTTTTATTTCATTTGGTTTAACAATCCTCATTTTGGCATACGTCATAGATCCATTATTTATAAAATACGAAGAATTTGGTATGTTTGAATTCAATGTCGCAATGTTGTTCTTATTCGCGTTCGCAATCTTTACCTTTATTATACTTTTTTTGATATTGGTTCGAAAGAAAATAGTATATTTGAAGCTTATTTCTGATAACGTGAATGATATTGCCAATGGAAAACTAGGTCTAACAATTGGGATTAAGGGGAAGGACGAATTGACCCAACTTGCTCAAAATATCAACTATATGTCTAAGGAATTGGAAAATACATTTGAACAAGAAAGACGATTAGAACGTACAAAAAATGAACTCATAACTAACGTATCTCATGACTTACGCACACCGTTGACATCTATTATTGGTTATTTAGATTTATTAAAAAGAGGGCAATACAACAATAACACACAACTACAGGAATACCTTGAAACCACTTATTCAAAGTCACAGAGATTGAAATATTTAATTGATGAGCTGTTTGAATATACTCGTTTATCAGGCATAGATGCTAAGTTAAATCTTAATGAAGTTGATTTATCAGGTCTGTTGGAGCAAATAGTTGGAGAATACATTCCTATATTTGAAAAGGAAAGTTTAATCGTTCAAAAATCAATTACACAAGAAATAATACCTATCTTCATAGATGCAGAAAAAATGGTACGTGTATATGAAAATCTGTTTATGAATGCGATAAATTACAGCATGAAACCATCCCAATTATTCATATGTCTTGAATTAATGGATAACAAAGTAATTTTAAAAGTATCAAATATAGTCGAGAGACCGCCTGTTAGCGATCCAAATAAATTGTTTGAAAGATTTTTCAGGGGTGATAAGGCAAGAAAAAATGATCAAGGAAATGGACTGGGACTTGCTATATCAAAAAGAATTGTTGAACTTCATGATGGTAATATACATGCAGAATATAAAGATGGCTGGATGTCCTTTATTGTTGAACATCCAATCAAATAGACCGGCTTATGGAATTACAGGTTCCATAAGCTTTTTTTATAAAACTTAAGAATTCTTAAGGATTTTACAGGGTGTTTCCTAATTTTCATAGTTTATCATGGGTGTATTCAAAGTGATGAGGTGAGCAAAGAAGGAAAAAGGAAAGACTTCATTGTAGCTTTAGGGTGAATGCAACATGACGATTTTATTAGTAGTAAACAAACGTAGTTAGCTTATTGTAATGAAATAAAAAAATGTAGGAGGATATAAATGATAAAGCCAGTTGTAGATGTAAAAAACATTCAAAAATTGTACGGTAAAAAAGGTGAGAATCAATCACATGCATTAAAAGGTGTATCATTCTCAATTCAAGAGGGGGAGTTTGTCGGTATTATGGGGCCTTCTGGTTCTGGTAAAACAACATTATTAAATGTAATTTCAACGTTAGATAAAGCGACAGGCGGCATTGTTGAAATTGCAGGAACGGATATTACGAGAATGAAGCAAGGTGAACTTTCTGATTTTCGTTCACAAAAGTTAGGGTTCATTTTCCAAGACTTTAACTTATTAGAAAATTTATCTATCTATGAAAATATCGCACTCCCACTTTCACTTCAAGGTGTTTCATCTCGTAACATTGGAAAGAAAGTAGAAAAAGTAGCTGATATGTTAGGCATTACAGCGATACTTCAAAAATATCCTTCTGAAGTATCTGGTGGACAAAAGCAACGTTCTGCAGCAGCACGTGCGTTAGTTCATGAACCAGCAATTATTTTGGGAGACGAGCCGACTGGAGCTCTAGATTCTAAAAATGCAACGAGTTTACTTAATGCCATGACAAGCTTAAATAAAGAGCAAGGTGTATCCATTATGATGGTTACGCATGATCCTTATAGCGCAAGTTACTGTCAGCGTATTTTATTCATTCAAGATGGTGAGTTATATAAAGAAATTCATCGCGGTGGTACCCGTGAAGAATTCTATAAAGAAATTTTAGACGTGCTTGCAAACTTAGGCACACAAAAAGCGTAAGGAAGGAAGTTCAATCATGTTATTTAAGCTTTCTATGTCAGGCCTAAAAAGTAAGTTGCAAGATTACATTGTTTTACTTGTTGGTCTTATTGTCTCTATTTCAACTTTTTATATGTTTCAAACGCTAGCATCCAATAAAACGTTCCTTGAATCTAACTCTTCTATTAGGGATATTGTGGCTGTCTTTAAAATTGGTTCCTTTTTGTTAGCGGTTATCACATTTTTTTTTATTTTATATGCAAACTCTTTCTTATCAGCTCTTCGTCAAAAAGAATTTGGTATGTATATGATGTTAGGAGCAAAAAAGCATAAAGTTACATTACTTATGTTTATCGAAACAATCGTATTAGGCGCTGCGTCTCTTGCGATTGGTATTACAGTTGGTGTAGGACTTGCAGAAGGGATCGGCCAGTTATTAATGAAACAACTCGAGTTTGCTGGTGAAGGTTATAAAGCATTTTATTTGCCATCAATAGCTATTACTTGCGTCTTCTTCTTTGTACTATTTGTATTATCTGCAATTATGAATAGTATTAAATTATCGCGTATTTCTGTACTGCAACTTGTACATGCAGATGCACAAACAGAACGTGTTGCCATAAAAGGAAAAATGACAGTTGTAATTGCATTCCTTGGTATTCTTTTATTAGGTATTGGTTATGCATCACTGATCTATATGTCATATGCAAATTCGCTAATTGCTTTGGGATTAATGGCCGTTGGATTAATCTCAGCAACCACTGGTACTTACCTTATATTTGGATCCCTTCTCCCAGTTATGATTAACAAGCTAAAGAGTAATAAAAAACGTAGTGAAAAAGGCCTCAATGCTTTTACTTTTGCACAATTAAATTTCCGCATTAATAGTCTAACAAATGTGCTTGCAACAGTAGCAATTTTAGTGGCTCTTGGTGCTGGTGGAATTGCTTGTGGTATGGCATTTAAAAACAACATTATAAACATGACAGATCAAATGCGAATTTACGATTCAGTCATTCATAATCCAACTGCGGAAGAAAAGACAATTTTGGGTGGTATCTTATTTCAAGAAAAATTTGAATACCATTACAAAGTTGATGATAGGTATGTTTATTATCTTAAAGAAGATGTAGAAAAAAATCGCCCTTTCTTGCAAGGCATGAAAATAGAAAAAGTTTCAGAGGAAATACCAATTGGTGCATTTTCAATAAAATGGGTTAAAGGAGAAATCGACACAAAACAATGGATTCAGGCTTTCAGAACGATCCAGCCAAATTATATGTATCCTCATTATGAAATCAAAATTGTAGAACAAAACATATACGATGGGTTGAAGGGTAAAGAAAGTACTGTGTTTATAGGGAAAACAGATGATTTTGGATCATACATAAAAGAATGGAAAAAACTTGATGAATTACAGATAGCAAAATATAAAAATGTGAAAGCTGAAGAATTGGATAGTAAGTATCAAAAATATATTATGAGTCATGATTTTGCCAGCGGACTAATGTTTATGGGTTTCTTCGTTGGAATTGCATTTTTAGCAATGATGGCAAGCTGCTTAATGTTTAAAGTTCTGTCGGGAGCATCAAAAGATGTAGCACGTTATCAAATGCTTCGTAAAATTGGTGTTCGCCGAGAATTATTAACAAAATCAATCTATAAAGAGTTATTCTTCATATTCTTATTCCCAGCAATTGTGGGGATTACTCACATATTAGTTGGTATGAACATGTTTGGATCGCTTTTAATCGATCCGTACTTTCGTATTTGGTTACCACTTGTTATTTTTGTAGTAATTTACTCGATTTATTACTTGATTACAGTTCAATTATATAAAGGGATTGTACTCCCTAAAAAGGATTAATGTAATGATGTTGTTTATCCCGCATTAACGGGCAGCACGATTGGTGAGGGCTGATAATCAGTGGGGGATGAACAAACCCCACTGATTAAAGTTTCACTTTATCCTTTACTGTACCTTGTAACTACATTTTACCTTGCTGTAAAGAAACAAAAAACACTTTTTTATTCAATAATTCCAATTTCTAGAGCCTTTTGAACAGCTTCTTCTTTGTTAGAGACTCCTAGCTTTGTATAAGCTGTAGAAGCATAATTTCTGACCGTACCATTCGATAAATATAACCTTGATGCTATGGTAGTGTATCGAAGTCCCTTTGCTACTAGCTGTAATATTTCTATCTCCCTAGCTGTTAGCTCATAAGCGGCTGCTTTTGATTCTGGTGTCTCTTTTTGCTCATCAAACTTCTCAAATATTTTGTGAGACATTCCCTGATCAATTAGTGTCCCACCTTTGTGAATAAGTCGGATCGTATTGGCTAGCTCCAACGTTTCAATAGATTTAAGTAAAAAACCATCCGCACCGTTGCGAAGTGATTCCAACGCCTGTTCGGTATCCTGAAACGTTGTGAAAATTAATACGCGGATATGTGGCCATTGTTGCTTGATTTTTTTGGTTGCTTCGACTCCATCCATGTGCTGCATATCTAAATCCATAAGTATAACATGGGGTTGAAGGCGCCCACACAAATCGATGGCTTCATTGCCATCTTCAGCTAAACCGACTACATTTAAATCTTCATATCTATCGAGTAGTGTCCTCAAACTTTTCCGGACAAATGGCTGATCGTCTACAATTAACAAACGAATAAGTCCATCTTTTATTTCAGTTTGTCGCGGTATGGTACAAGTAACAAGCATTCCTTCCTCAGGCTTTGTATATACAGACAATTGACCTTGCAAGTTCATTGCCCGTTCTTTCATCGCATTCATACCAAAGCCTTCCTGCCATTCTACATTTCCTTTTCCATTATCTTGAACTTCTAACCTCGTATATTGTTCGTCAAACTGCAATGAAACTATAATTTCAGTTCCCTGACCATGACGTACTGCATTCGTAAGGGACTCTTGTAAGCAACGAATGAATGCGATCTTCGCTTGCCGAGACAGCTGATATTCCTCTCCGAATGTCCTAAAACTTACATTTACCTGAGCGTGCTCCTGAAATTCGGCTCCAAGATTTTGTAGAGATTGAATTAAGGAAGGCGATTGACATGGAGAATCCATTTGATGTAGGTAACCTCTCACGTCCTCGATACTTTTCCGTCCCATTTCAAGCAGAGAGTCTAGCCTCTGTATACCCATTTCAGTAGAAAGTTCGGTACGCAACGTTTCCATCCCCATAATAATAGAAGTATAAGCATGACCAACTGTATCATGAAGCTCACTCGACAGTCTGTTCCGTTCTTCCGCCAGTGTGATGCGTTCAATCTGAGACATATATTGCTCAAGTACCGCGTTTTGTTTACGAATTGATTCATTTTGTTTATGATTGACGATTAATAAATGAAAAGCGAAGCCCATTACATATGCGAATCCATAATAGGTGACCATAACCCAATAGCTATTACTTGCCGCAACCGCATAGAAAATTCCAGTCGTTATAAAAACTGTTATTGGAGCTGTCCAATAATAGGACAAATGCTTACTATTCGCAGCAATTAGAAACACTGATATAAGAAATGTGTTGTAAGCTCCTGGAAATAATGAGGTTAAATATATACATAGTCCACCATACAGCAGTATTTCTGTGAACAAATAATATTTATAATTGAATAGTAAGGCTACCCATGGAATAGAGAAGGCAATAATTTCCCAAAGAATAATACTCCAAAGTGGTAATGTTAAACCATCCTGAAAATTTAATGTAGCTAGAATGATAGACACACTAGCAAGTAGGCGTACCCCCAACATAATCCAATCATACCAAAACCAATACTTAACCATATCTAACAAGTTCTTTACCCCCTAAATGGCCTACCATTTTCTTCCTATACTATAATTTAATTCTTCCTGTCTTATTATACTTTTTAATTTAAAACTACGATACTACTCACAGACTGCAAACTTTTATTGATTTAGTTGCCGAATCATGCTACGTGTATAGCCCCCAATTTTCTTTGTCCAACCATCTACTATTCTAATACTTATGGCGGTAAATACTATACCCATAAACATTACAAAAAGTGACTTGGAAAACGTATCTATCTGTATGAAAATAATATTCATTTCAATGTAGCGATACAGTAGTGGTGCCAACAGGAGCATAAGTGGCATTACATAAAAAATGATTGCACTAATGAGACTGAAAATGCCAATCACTAATTTCTGCATTAACCAAAAGACAGCAGACCAAGTGCGACGATCTGTAAGCACTAATTTCACCTGAGTCCAGTTTGATGTAGCCATTTTTATACTTTTATCGTAAGAGTCGGTCGAAATATCAGTATAAATTTTCGTCTGTATGCGCTCGAATTGGATAAAAGGTGTCGTAGTCTGTAGTACGCGTATAACTAGTGGAATCCCAATTACCGTAAATGAAAGGGTAAAACTGAATAGCAGAGCTATTAGATAAAAACAAAAATAAAATAATCCTGTAACGAAAGTTAGCAATAAAAAATAACCATTCTGGATGAATTTTGATTTCATAAAGTTCATCGCTCCTATCTATGTAATAACCGAATCATACTGCTTTTTTTGTCATTCTCACTAGTGTAAAAGTGTCATATGACAGTTCTAAATGATATTAAAAAGGGGGAGAGCAGTTTACTTCTAGTTAACAAAGATGCTTGTATCCCGCTATTTGCCAGGCAGTAAGACCCCCGCCTCAAAATTCAGCGTTAGGTGGGGGGGGCGGGCTGCCGGTAAACGCACGATTGGTGAAGGCTAATAATAAGTGGGGGATGAACAAAAACTTGCTGATTAAAGTTTCACTTTATTAATCCCCACAAAACAATCCCGTTCTTACATCTGCAAGAACGGGATTGTTTTGTACTTTTATTTAATATGAGATGGACTTGTTTTTCGAATATGAAAAATAATATCAAATTGCTCAAGCAATGAAGTATCAAAGTATACCGAACTGTTGGGGATGATTTGTCCTCCTATACTTAGTAATGGTCTTTTTGCTTTAACCCATTTCTCTGCTTGTCCTTTAAGGTGACGGTTATCCAATAAAAACGTTTTATAGGGCACTTTTCCGAGAGTGTAATTGAAACTTTTTACATCTTGTGGAATAGCGTCTGTTGTAATCTTACCTCCGGTGGAAGGATTATATTCGCTATATAAGGTGAAATTCCCCTCCGTAGTTGTACTACCAATTGTGACATAATTATTGTTTAAACGTTCCTTTAAAAACTGCCCCGCAACATCAGGATATAATTGCTCATCGATAATTCCTTTAGCTATATGAATATTGTGTCCCCATACCATCGTTTTACCACCAAATGTCTCTTGTGCCCACATTGCATGATCGGCCAAGTATTGCTCATGTAGCTTTATCATACTTGGATAGTCGTTAGGAAGTAGCATTGTGGTAAATTTCTCTATTGCACTTGCCGTTGCTTTCACCCAGATGTACTCAGGTGAAACTATTTCTGTGTTGGCTTGCTCACTCTCATCTTTTAGTAATCGAGCTACCCTCTCAGCGT
Source organism: Bacillus sp. JH7 (assembly GCF_001563515.1). Taxonomy (NCBI): domain Bacteria; kingdom Bacillati; phylum Bacillota; class Bacilli; order Caryophanales; family Bacillaceae; genus Bacillus; species Bacillus sp. JH7. The sequence goes on from NZ_LPUS01000001.1 coordinate 1,573,978, forward strand.
TTGCTTTGAACTTCTCTTTCAATTCAGGAGTAAGTTTCATATATTCCTGTATACTTTCAGTAAAAGACGATAATTCTTTATAATTTTCTTCTACTTCTGCTAACAAATCCGGTCGATGCACCCTTACATAATCAATTACTTTATTAAAGCTGCCTTGGTCCAACGTTTTTAAGTCGAGCCCAATAAATTGGATCTTTTTTTTATTGGATGGATCAGCATTATAATCTTTCATCCACTCAATCATGGCTATAATTTCATCAGTAGGATATAACAATTTTAAAAAATCTCTAGGGTTTCCTTTTCCTGTTTGGATATATTCATTTAGTTTTAAGCCGTTTCCCCAATCTTCTTCCATTGTGAAATTTGTAAAACCCATCTCAGTAACCAAATATTTCACAAGGCGAAACTTCATAGTGAAAATTTCAGAGCTTCCATGAGTATTCTCTCCTAATCCTACATATTGTGCGCTCCCAATCATTTTCTTAAGTGGTTTTAAATCCTCAAATGATTTTGACGGCTCTATCGTTTTTAATGGGTAAGCCTGTGATTGTATGGATTTAACTATATTTTTTTGTATTGATTGACCTGAATTTTCGACTGCTACTGTTTGAGCGTTACCTACTTCTACACCTCCTGTGACTAATAGAGCTGTACTAACCATTGCAATTATTTTTTTCTTATTCATTTTTTTCCACCTCAATTGAATTATTTGTAAAAGCAAGAATGATTCATTGTACTTGCACGAATCAATTGCCTTAATTCAATTGTTATTTATTCCATATCATATTTTCTAGTTACATAGTGTCATAAGGTTAATTGACACAGGTCATAGACTAATCATTACACTTTTGTACTATCGGTTATGACAACTTATAAATAATAATTACATGGATGAGTTGCAAGTAAAACTAGATTATAAATTTGGGAGTGATGTTAAAGATGAATGAATCTGTATGCCAAAATATTTTTATTCTAAGGTGTGTCTGTAGAAATGACAAGAAGTAAATTCGATAAACAAGTGAATGAAAGGGGAAGGCGGATTACAATGATATTACACGCAAAATCGTTCCACAATAAAGATAAAATCCAACGTGCTAAAATAGGACTTCAACTCTTTCTGAGTATTTTAATCATTACTTCTATTATCCTAAATGTAGTAGTAATAATTACGAAAAGTATGCCGCTTATTGTGGTATATATGTTTACCCCAGCACTTTCTTCTATTTTGACTCGCATAATACTGAAAGAAGGGTTTAAAGATGTATCTTTTGGTCTCGGTAACTTAAAGGTATGGAAGGGGATTGGTTTTGCTCTGCTAATCCCTATGATTATTTGTGGAATTACTTATTCAATCGCCTGGCTGAGCGGAATTGCGAGGTTTCAGCATCCTGAAGGTGGTATGTTAGAACCGATCTACAATATACTTGGACTTCAGTATGTAGCGGCACCATTCAGTTTCATTTATCTAGTTGTATTGAGCGGCATCTTCGGAAGTTTGCTTAACTTAATCCCAGTTTTGGGAGAAGAAATGGGTTGGCGAGGTTATATGCTCACAAGGCTAGTCGATGCAGAGTTTTCACGGCCGATCCTTATTAGTGGATTGATTTGGGCAACGTGGCATGTTCCAATTGTTATCGCTGGTCTGTATGTAGAGGGATCATCTGTCTTTCTCTCAGTACTTGGCATCTATTTATGTATTGTGCCATTCAGTTATATTACAGCTTATTTACGACTTATCACAGGTAGCGTTTGGCCTTCGGTTATCATCCATACTACTTGGAATGCCATTATTCAAGGAACTTTCGCACGTGCAAGTACAGGATATCAAACTGAGATTTGGATTGGAGAATCTGGCTTGATAACCGCTATTATTATCTTGATTACTGCAATAATTACGTCTCGAATCGTAAATTTTACTAAATAGCATACGGATGTGTTTTAAATTCAATTAGTGAAATATGACGAGGCGAAATAAGATGCTCCTAAAAATATTAGAAAAAATCTAGTTGAACAGACTCTTACTTTATCTTAGGCTGCTGGATATGTGGGTACATCAAGCTAAGAAAATAAACTTGGTTGCCATAAAAAACATAATGTTTTCATTTAAAGGCTATGAGATGAAATTTCATCATCTTCATCAAGTTTGACCTTCAGGAAATAAAAACTTAAACGATTATACAAATACTCTAACTGAAAAAACGATAGTCCTTCTACATTTTAGATAGAAGGACTATCGTTTATTTTTTTGACAAAATTAGGAGGTGATGTTCATAAAATGGATAATATAATTCGTATTTGCGTAAAGAGAAAAAAATTTCCAAAGAAGATGTAGTTAATTCCCTTGGTATAACGGTTGATTGAAATTTCATTTTATAACTTGTAAAGGGCTGTGCAATGCATCGTACTATTAAAAAATCTAAATTTAATCATTAAATTGCGATAAAATGTGATCGGAAATAATGAAATTTTAGGAAAAATAAGGTACACTAGTCTATGATTTTAATTGAAAATCGTTTGACGTTAATACATACGGGGGAAAGATTGATGAACAACAATACAACAAATGAATCAGTTGAAGAAATTGATCAAAAACGAGTAAGATCAAACAAACGTTATACAAATTGGAAGTTTATCGCAGCGGGTATTGGTGTAATTGCACTTCTTATTGGGGGAATGAGTTATTACCAGGCAACTCACTTCAATTCGAATGTTACAATTAATGACACAAAAGTTGGTGGTCTGAGCGCTGATCAGGCAATACAGAAACTAAAGACATCTGGACTAGCAAACAAAGTCTATGTTGATCAACAACAAATTTTAGATGAAAAAGATACAAAAACGGAACTTAAGGAAAAAGATTTGCCTCAGGTTAAGAAACTATTAAAAAGTCAGTGGACATTTTTTCCTTCCTCAAAGGGAGAAAATTATTCATTGCTACCAGAGAAGGCAGATCAGTATCGTAGTGAAACGATGAAAAAACTTGTAGAAGAAAAGCTCATCTCTATGAATGAGAAATTAAAAGCGCCTCAAGATGCTATGGCGAAGCTAGAACAAGGAAAAATTGTTATTTCGAAAAGTGTTGAGGGAAAACAGTATGACGTTACTAGTCTACTGAAAGATTACGATAAGCAAAAATATAAAAGCGAAATTCATCTGAAGTCTGCATACATAAAACCTATTAAAGAAGACGATCCGATTGTCAAAAAAGAGGAGAAAGCACTACAGAATCTTCTTGGGCAGTCTGTTGAGTATAAAGTGCAGGATGAAGTTTATCCTTTAAAAGCGAAAGATTTAATTCAAAATGCCTCTATGTCAAAGGATATGAAAGTTACAATTGATGCGAGTGACATTAAGAAGAAAATCACTGAAATTAATAATGCCAAATCAACATTAAATAAAGATTTCTCATTTAAAACGCATTCCGGTTCAGTCATATCAGTAAAAGGACAGGGATACGGCTGGGCACTAGATGTTGAAAAAGAAACTAAACAAGTTCAACAAGCCTTTGAGAAAGGCGAAAAGGCGCTTTCTGCTTCTAATATTCACGGAAATGGTTGGGAGAAGGAAGGTATCGGTTATAAAACAACATCGAATAATGGCATCGGAGACACGTATGCAGAAGTTTCAATTGCAGAGCAACAAATTTGGATTTACAAAGATGGAAAATTAGTTGTTACAACAAATGTAGTAACTGGTAAACATAGTACTGGTGAAGATACATCACCAGGTGTGTGGTACGTCCTATATAAACGAACACCATATACGCTAAGAGGTAACGCAGTAGGAAAAGCTGATTATGCGGTTAAAGTAGATTACTGGGTTCCATTCACAAATAGTGGTCAAGGATTCCACGATGCCGGCTGGCGCAAAGACTGGGGAAATAATGCTTATTTAACAGGAGGATCAGGTGGGTGTGTGAACCTTCTTCCTAATGTTGCAAAAACTGTATATGATAGTTTGAACACGTATGATCCAGTTATTGTGTATTAAAAAATAGCTACGTATCAAGAAATAAACAAAGCAGGAAATCTTACCTGATGGTATATAAAAAAACACCTCTTGCATTCGCATACTAAGTGTGCAAATGTAATGGAGGTGTTTTTGTTTGAATATAAAAGTGTATTGCTTATAAGAAACAAAGTAGAAAGAAATAATAAGTATTCAAATAGTCAATAAAATTGACGATGAATATCATTTTCATTTAATATAGAATCGTTGTATGTAATTAGACATGAATTTTTTGTTAATATAATAGATTTCTATTAAGTTGTCACATTTAAGAACTATCATTAAATATTTTAAGAATTTAAACGTAGGAAAGGGTAATATAAAATGAACTGGAAAAAAGGCGGATTATGGGTTATTATTTTTTTCGTTGTAAAAGGCACGATTTCTACACTTTTAATCGTTACAGGTGCTAAATATTTTGATTTATCATTTATGCAACTTATCTTATTAATTCTGACCTTATTAGTGATTTCTCTAATAAGCCGAAAATTGCTGTATAGACATAAACAAAACAAAAAGCAAAAAGAGCTAAATATATAATGGAGCCCCAGAGACCTTTGGATTTCTGGGGTTTTATTTTGATAGTTTTTTCGCATGTATATCAATTTAACAGAATAGGTTGTCCAAAATGATAAAATCGATGATGTTTAAAATGCGTCAGTTATTTTTAATAACGATTGATACCCGTATTTCTACAATCTATATAAATGACTCAAGCTTCGCATCTTATGAATTCCCTGATGTGCTAAACCTAAGCAAAGTAATGAACTATCTTAAGGAAGAAAGTTGAGTTAGCTAATCGCATATATTTTATTGAAAGGATGTGATTGAATTATGGAACGGCCGAATTGGGGAATTGGAGGATTAGTATTCGTTGGCTGTATGTTTCTTGGTGGAGGAGTGGGATCTATGTTAGGAAATGCCCAAACTGGATGGCTAATAGGAATGGGTGCTGGATTTCTTGGGATGGCTTTAACGAGACTGTTCAGAAAATAATGTAACTGAAATTCTTCTTCCTGAAAATAATTCATGGAATAAGTGCTCTATAGATTATAGTTAGAAACTTTTCATTTGTATTAGTTTTTTTATAAATTTCTCCATACATAGATACGATTCTCAAGTCGGAGGATGACACCTTAGGGTGTCTTTTTTATGCTCTTTAAAAATGTTTTACCATATAATAGCTGAGTTTTGCTTTCAGTCTCCGATGCCCATTAAGCATAAAATAAAAATTCTGCACCATTTAAACTCTGATAACAATTCATACGATTAAGAATAATTGAGTTAATAGCTTTCGGTAGATCGCCATCATTTTTTTATAATAGATTAGATTCATTGCCGTTTCAGACCTATGTATGAATTCATAATCTAATAGTAAAAGGAGGAATGATTAAAGGTATGGCGGTTAATGAGGAATCAATTTGTCAACAGTTTGCAAGAATCATTGGCGGTCAAGAAGGATTCGCCGGTGGGAAATGCGTGGCAACAATAAACCGAGATGAAATACGAGCAACAATCTTGGGAAAACGTTTTAGAGTAACAACTTCCTTTTCATTCGAATCACGAGACAATAAAACTGGACGGGCATTATGCCTAGGCCGAGTAGCACTCTTACAAAAAGAAGTCACTGAATTTGTGGCGACAATTATTAAACAAGGAATAATCGTTTCGTCTATACACAATGAGTGGTTATGTGATGTTCCAAATTTAATTTACGTTAATATCGAAGACGTTGATGATCCACTAAATTTTGCAAGAAAAGTGAGAAGAGCGTTATGCACGTAATCAATTTCTTTAGTTAAACGAGTGATTATATTAAATTGAAAAGTTCAGCGTGTTGGATGGTTTTATAAAACGAAAGAAGGCGTTTCATATTTGGAATGCCTTTTCTTTATGTGTTCGTTACTAATGTGGGTGGTTAACTGATTATATGCTGTTTATCTTGCAACAGCAAGAACTGGACGAGGTATCTTTAAAGGTGTTTGACTGTCTATAGATACCGTATTTTATCAAATGTTGTTAGCATATCATAAAACGATAAGGGAAAAATCGCCTTCATACCAACCAATCAAAATCTTGAGGTACTATTCTTTATGTTGTAAGGTTCCACTATTATTTTCATCAATTACTCAACGTATTGCTTCGATGTTTTCTGGAGTCATTTTAATAAATCCTTGCTTTTCATGAGATAATACTTTTTGATGAGTCATTTTGTGCATGGCATTGATTATATGACGATTAGAATTGAGGTCAAGTATTACCTCTTCACCTTTAATTCTATCAGTCTGCTTTTCCTTAACTCCTGATTATATTAGCTTCAATAACATATAATCATTCTTAAGAATGTCATTGAAATGTACGAATAGATGTTAGTGCAGCAAAATAAATTGTGTTATGATATGAGGAAATATAAAGCTATGTAACGGAGGGAATAACATGCCGCATGTTGTGTTTCGTGGAATTACTACTGAACAATTAAAAAGCATAAGCAAGCCATTAGTAGAAGAACTCGCAGATATCTGTGAGTGTGGTACGGATAATTTCACCTTGGAACTACCAAGTTCTACGTTTGTATTCAATGGAGAAGAAATAGAAGCGTTTCCTCTTATTGAAGTGAAATGGTTCGAGCGTGGACAGGAAATTCGTGATCGATTTGCCAAGGCCATTACTACATATGTAATGGATTTTGGACTTCCAGAAGTAGAGGTTGTATTTACAGTTTTCACAGAATCAGCCTATTATATTAACGGGAAGCATTGTGCAAGTTAGAGCTATTAGAAAGATTTTTATTCCTATAATCAAATATGTTTTATTAAAAACAAGGGCCGGAATTCCGGCTCCTTTTCTATCCTAAAGCTTCATTTTATCTCTCCGTCTCAAAAAACTCAATCCACTCTCCATCAGGACCAGCGAAGAATATGTAACGTGTTCCATCTGGTAATGTTTCGATTTCTTCTCCTAGTAAAAAGGTTACTGCGTGTTTCTTCAGTCTTTCGATCTCATCCTCTAATGAATCCACTTTAAAGCAAATGTGATGTACTTTTCCTTCTGCCGGAAGAGAAGAGTTGTAGCCTTCAATGAGTTCTAGTATCGTTTCTTTTGATTCTTCTACACCTAAAAAAGCGAGTTTTAAGTCTGGATTCGGATGACCCATACGTTTCATGAGCTGTAAGCCGACTACTTCTTCATAAAATGAAATAGATGTTTCTAAGTTTGCAACCATAAGTCCGACGTGTTCAATTCTTCTAACTGGCATGTAGATTCCTTCTTTCTGAAAATTATATACAATATGTTATTGAAAATTAAGAAAATAAGCAAGATAAAAACCTTACAAATTTTAGCGTTTTATATGGTATAGTGAGAAAGTATGTTTGGGGAGAAGGAAGGAGATTATACGATGAATACAACTACTCAAACTCCTTCATTATCGGAAACGATGAAAGAGTGGCATTATGCATTAGCATATGAAATTAAACATTGGAAAACGATAGGTGGTAGTAAAATTTCTATCATGAATGGTCGTTTTTTATATACAGATTATGAAAGTACAGTATACGTATTTCAGCTTATTTCGGAAGTAAGCTTACCTGAAGGTTCACCCATTCGAATTGAGTTTGATGGTGAGGAAGCGACAGGAGAAGTATTGTCTGTACATGGATTAGAAATAGAACTGAAATTAAATGATTATATACAAGGTGAAATACGAGAAGCTGTTTTATATAGTGAACCGTGGCAATTGTTAGAGCAACTACAAGAGAGGTTGAAAGAAGCACGTAAAGATAAGCTGAAACGTAATCGTATAAAGCGTCTTGTTGATGGGACGAGCAGTCCGAAACATATTGAGAAGATGAAAAATCCGAAAAATGAATTGGCGTATCGTTCGTTTTACAATCCGACGACGTACGTATGGGGACCACCAGGAACAGGGAAGTCTTACAATTTATCACGTATTATTTCAGCTCATTATCAAAAAGGAAAATCGGTACTTGTGTTAGCTCATAGTAATGCGGCAGTAGACGTATTAATGAGTGAAGTAACGAAGCAAATTGAGAAGAAAAAGAAATGGACGCCTGGCGAAATTGTTCGTTACGGTTATAGTCAACATGAACATATACGAAATCATGAAACGTTACTTGCGTCGAAGTTAGTTGAAACGACGAACGGATCTTGGGGTGAGGAAAGACTCTATTTAGAAGAGACACGACAAGATCTTCGTGAAAAAATCTTATCGTATAAAGCAACATCTGCTGATAAGAAGCGCATACAAGAGATTGAAAGTGATCTTCGAAAGCAAAAGGCTAAAATTAAAGAAGTAGAAAAAGAATATATTGAAAATGCAAAAGTAATCGGCGCAACTTTATCAAAATGTGCCATTGATTCACTTATTTATGAGCGCACATTTGATTTAGTTGTTGTAGATGAAGTAAGTATGGCATATGTTCCGCAAATTGCATTAGCTGCTTCACTTGGAAAACGTATCGTCGTTTGCGGTGACTTTTTACAGTTACCTCCAATTGCGATGGCAAATCATGAACTCGTTCGCAAATGGCTTGGGGAAGATATGTTTTACCATGCTGGGATTGTTGAGTCTGTTAATAAATCAGAAGCACACCCAAACCTATTTATGTTGCAGGAACAAAGACGTATGCATGCGGATATATCGAAGTTTACGAATTCGTTTATTTATAAAAATAGAGTATACGATCATCCGTCTGTTTCAGAGCGTAAAGAACTTGCGCAATTGCAGCCGTTCGCAAATGAAGCGAGTGTTTTATTTGATACGAGCCAAATGGGAGCTTTTTCGTTAAAAGATGCTGCTTCTGGTTCACGTTTTAACATTATGTCTGGTTTAGTAGCAATGCAAATGATGTTAATCGGATTGTTAGACGGTGTGCAATCAATTGGTATTGTGACACCTTACAGGGCGCAGTCACGCTTTTTATCAACGTGTATTAGAGAAATGTTGCAGAGAACGAAATATCAAAACATACCAGTTTTAGCGGCGACAGTTCATAAGTTCCAAGGTTCTGAAAGAGATATGATGATCTTTGATACGGTTGACAGTTATCCGCAAGAACGACCTGGCGTATTATTCTTTGATCACAAAAACCATCGCCTCGTCAATGTAGCAGTGACAAGGGCGAGAGGGAAGTTCATTCAATTATCAGATTGCCATTATATGCGTAAAAACCTTTCGAGAAAACAAGCATTATCACAATTAACAGCTCATATAGAACGTCACGGAGATGTGTATGATCGCACGACATCAAGACAATTGTGGGAACGGAAAATTTCGAAACGTTTACGCTGGTTTATGGAAATGAATCTTGAAGAGCCGAAAGGGTTATTAAAAGATATTTTAGCCGCAAAACGAAAAATTATTATTTCACTTCCAAGTACAAAACAAGTGGATAAACGAGTATGGCAAGCGTTAATGCGTACAAATGCGCAAATAACAGTGTATAGTGATGGACCAGTTCCACTGAAAAATGTAAAGTTACAAAGACAAAATAAAGCATTCCCATTCTTAGTAATTGATGATGAAATCTTCTGGGCAGGCGCACCGCTTACATCTCAAATGATGTTTGAAGGTAGTACGGAATTTCCGTACGTATGTGCAAGACTGCAAGCACCTGAGACAATTGGTGTATTAAAAGGATTTTTAGATATTCGGTAAATTCGGATAGGAATTCCTTGACTTTTACTTGGAATGAACTTAGAATAAAAAATAATTTAATATAATTTTATGAAAATTCTTATCACGAGAGGTGGAGGGACTGGCCCTATGATACCTCGGCAGCGGATTCGTTATGAATACTGTGCCAATTCCAGCAAGGTAACTTGAAAGATAAGAAAGAAGCTCATTTTGACTGTATATACAGAAGCCTCTTTCTATCTTTTAGAAAGAGGCTTTTTTATGTGAAAATAAAAGGAGGAAGAAAAATGGGAGCGACAGGAGTAGCGTCACAAAGAAAAACAATTGAAGAGAGTATCGAAAGAAATAAGGAAAAGTACATAGAAACAAGTCATGATATTCATGCGAATCCGGAAATTGGTAACCAAGAGTTTTATGCATCTAGAACGTTAAGTTTATTGCTAGGCAGTGCAGGATTTCAGTTGCAGCACAATATAGCTGGACATGAAACGGGATTTATCGCGCGAAAAAGCTCTGGAAAACAAGGACCTGCAATCGCATTTTTAGCGGAGTACGACGCTTTACCAGGACTAGGTCATGCGTGTGGTCACAATTTAATTGGCACAATTAGCGTTGCAGCAGCAATTGCATTATCAGAAACGCTTGAAGAAATTGGCGGGGAAGTTGTCGTGTTCGGAACACCAGCTGAAGAAGGAGGACCGAACGGTAGCGCAAAATCGAGTTATGTAAAGGCAGGCTTATTTAAAAACATTGATGCGGCGCTTATGATTCATCCAAGCGGAAAGACAGCGACAACGAGTCCTTCACTAGCGGTCGATCCGCTTGATTTTCATTTTTACGGAAAAACAGCTCACGCTGCAGCTTCGCCAGAAGAAGGGATTAACGCATTAGATGCGGTTATTCAGCTCTATAACGGTATTAACGCACTTCGCCAACAACTTCCGTCAGACGTGAGAATTCATGGCGTCATTACAGAGGGAGGAAAAGCACCTAATATTATTCCTGACTATGCCGCAGCAAGATTCTTCATCCGTGCAGCAACGCGAAAAAGATGTGCAGAAGTAACAGAAAAAGTAAAAAATATCGCACAGGGAGCAGCATTAGCAACAGGTGCGAAAGTAAAAATCCATCAATTCCAAAATGAAATCGATGAATTACTCGTAACAAAAACATATAACGATATCGTAGCGGAAGAACTAGAACTATTAGGTGAAGATGTAAATCGTAAAGAAAGAGTAGGGATTGGTTCAACCGACGCAGGAAACGTAAGCCAAGTCGTACCGACAATTCATCCGTACATTAAAATCGGTCCAGATGATTTAATTGCACATACGAATGAATTTAGAGAAGCAGCACGTTCAGAACTTGGAGATAAAGCATTAATTACATCGGCAAAAGCACTAGCGAATACGGCATATCGATTAATTACGGAAGAAGGGTTGTTAGAGAAGGTGAAGGAGGAGTTTAGAGAAGCGCAGAAGAATCAGGGGTAGATGGTTAAAGGGAGTGGGGGATCCACTCCCTTTCTTTTTTGCGTAACACTGATGCTAAGATTTTTTTGCAGTAAAATCAATGTTAGTGGAACTTTTTTAATCAAACTTTTTTCTAAATTAACATAAATACTTGTAATATTTAAATTAGTACTATATAGTTCTAGTTATGACAAAGGTAAAATTAATGAATCAAAGACGTGTGATTGAAGTAGCTGCAACATTATTTTTAGAAAAAGGGTTTGCTTATACAAGTATGGATGAATTAGTACGTGTAAGCAAAGTTTCAAAGTCTAATGTGTATTATCACTTTTCTAATAAGGAAGTATTATTAGAAGGAGTCGTTGATTATTGGATTGAAATGTATCAATCTGCAATTGATGACGTACTTTCTCAGAATCAATTTTTAGTTGAAGATCGTATCCAACTGTTTTTAAAGCAATTATCACAAGGAGTTCAGTCGAGAGAGTATAAGGGGAGCTGTCCATTTATTACTCTTTATATTCAAAGTCCTAAACAGGCCACGCAAATAAAAGAAAAAATAGGTCTTTTTTTTACAGGATTACAAAAGAAAGTTTCTCTATTACTTAAACAAGGGGTAGAGAATGGAGAATTTAGAAATACGATTCAGATTGATGAGGTTGCATCACTTTTTATTACAAATCTTGAAGGAGCGTTATTTATTTCAGAAACATTGAAGGATGCAACTGTAATCACGAAAACAGCAGATCATTTTTTTAAATTGCTTCGATAAAAGAAGCATTTTTTTTACATCAAATTAGTACTGAGTAGTACTAAAAGGGGGATTTTATATGAGAACAGTATTTTTAACTGGTGGAACAGGCTTTATTGGAAAGCAATTAGTGAAAGAATTAGCCAAAGAGGATGTTAAAATTCTGCTTTTAGTGAGGTCGAAAAGTAAAGCAATACGTCTTTTTCAAGAAAGAGGCAGCTTAAAAAAGGAAGTTATGCACTTTATTGAAGGTGATTTGACGAAAATAGATTTAGGTCTAAGTGCTGAAGATAAGGAGAGGGTATTGAAAACGGATGTGATTATTCACGCAGGAGGCCCCATGGATATTCAAGCGACAAGTAAAGAGGCAGCTTCCGTATTTTTAAATGGTGCCAAACATATTAGTGAATTAGCTAAAAGTATTCATCAATTGAAGGGCTTGCAACAATTTATTCATGTTGTAGGTTATATGAGTCCCTTTGATGATAAAAATAGCAAGATTGCAATTGATGTGTTTAAAGAAGGAAACAGTTATTTGAAAATAAAAAATCCATATGAGAGAACAAAATTTTTAGCAGATCTTTATATCCGTCAGCAGGCATCAGCAGTAGGTTATCCGCTTTCTGTAATTAATCCACCAACTGTAGTCGGTAGTAGCAAAACAGGGAGTACAGAGCAGATAGCAGGATTAGGTTTGCTTGTGATGAGTATGCGAAGAGGGCTCATGCCAGTGATTCCTGGAGGTAAGGGATATAGGTTACCACTTATTTCAAACGATGAGTTTGCGAAGTTTATTGTGCAGGTTTTCAGGTTGGAGCAACCGACTATTCAAACATATACACTTGTTGAAGACAAACAGCACGATCAGAACATTGCTGAATTATTAAGTATTATGTCGGAAAGTATGAATATGAGGGCACCAAAGATCTCGGTTCCAATGCCGCTTATGAAAACAATTATGAATAGTGGAGTAAGTAAAATAACAAAAATTTCTTCTGATGGACTGAATTTTATTACAAAACGAAAATTTTCAAATGTTTCAGCGAAAAAAATTATGGGAGGGGATTGGTTTAAGAAGACGAGTGTAATGAAATTTCTCCCTGCCGTAGTAGCTGATTTGGATTATCGAATGATAGATCAAAATGGCCAGCATAATCATTTATTTAAACGAACATTATGCGATAACACTACCCTTTACCAATTACAAGGAGAGGGTAAACCGTTTATTTTATTACATGGTTTATTGAGTGATGGAGAGGATTTATTTCCTTTAGCACAAGAGCTTCATGAAAAAACTGGTCAACCTGTATGGATCTTGGATCTTCCAGGTTTGGGACGTTCTCCTTTTAAACGAGAGAAAAATCTTCTAGATATCTATTTGAATGTAGTGAAAAAGTTATTGGAGAAAGCTACGAATGGTGCACATCTAATTGGTCATTCATTCGGTGCATTTATTCTTCTGGAAGCATTGGTACAAGAGTACATAGATAAGAAGTATTCAATCACTTTACTTCAGCCACCTGTTGTTAAAAAAAATGCTAAATCGCTAAATGTTCCTCAATTTATGAACAAATGGACATTAAAACTGGCAACTACTAATTTCATAGAGCGATATTTATTAAGTAATGGTTTGTTTGAAAGTATAGAGAGCATCCCTGAACATTATATTGAAAAAATAAGGAACAGTTTTACTTCTCCTAGAATTTTAAATACAACGGTTCAGCTTAACAGTTTACTACTGAAAAACGATCAAGGTGATTTCAATGAAGTAACAAAGTATAATCTTCACATTATTTGGGGGGATTATGACAGAGGTTATTCTGCTCCATCGCATCTTGGTAAGGTTGATTTTGTTCCATATGGCCATCATTTTCCTCTTAGCCATCCGAGTGAAACGGCAACATTAGTAATAAAAAATAGTAATACTAGCATATGAGAGTGTGGGATAAATAAAAAATGTGTAGTAAGAACGTTGTGTCTTTGAAATAAAATCGTACTGTTTGGGGTCCCGCGAACAAGACGCGAATTTTGCACGCTAAGCAAAAAAATACAATAAGCTGCCCATATGGACAGCTTATTTACATAATTTTCGAAAGCGGAAGTAACTACACTATATTTTTTAACTGTTGTTAACAGTACAAGTTAACTTTTCTAATACTTGAGCTACACCATCTTCATCATTAGTGTCGGTAATAAAATATGCAATATCTTTTAGTTCAGGTATTGCATTTCCCATAGCAATTGGAAAACCACATGCATAGAATAGCTCTAAATCATTCCAATCGTCTCCAAAGACCATTACGTCACTTATAGGGATATTATTTTGAATGCAGATTTCCTTTATAGCTTGTTCTTTAGAAACACCTTTTGCCATAATTTGCGTTAAAGTTCCTGCATCGGTACATATTGTATTTACTTTGTGTTCAAACTGTTTTTGTAACTTTTCATGATGAGAATATTGTGAAATTAATAATTTTGAAGCATTAACTTTTTTTAATTCATTTAAGGAAATTACAGTTGGATTTACATCTGTATTCATGGCTTTTTTATAATCTAATGTTTTATTACTGTACCATGTATCTTCTGATTCAACGGAAAGACATGCATCAGCTTGGTAAGTAATAACAAATTCTATAATTTCACTTGTGATAGCTGAATCAATTGGATAATGTTGTCTATAATCTAATGCTTTATTCACTATCAAAGCCCCATTGTAATAAACCATAGTTGCAATGTTTTGAAGTTCATGAGGAAGAAAATCTTTAACTGATCGTGGTGGTCTTGCTGTAGCAAAAATAACTATGATTCCTTGTTCATGAGCTGTTAAAATGGCTTTTTTATTTCTTTCAGACACTTCTTTTTTTGAATTTAATAAGGTTCCATCGAGATCCAAAACAATTGTTTTAACATTTTTTATTAGTTCCATATGATATCTCCTAGTTTAAAAATATTGTTACTTCTTTATATATTCTATATTGAGTTATAAAATCCTGTATATCTTATACATGCTTGGTTAACATAACATCCCATTATCGTTAGCAAGTTTTTCATAGCATCCTTATTTTTACTAAATTTTTTGTCTCTATGTCTATCTATCTCTTATACAAGATTTTATACATCATTGATATAGCGGGGATTCTAGGGTCTTCGCTATTCTTTTTTGCATAAAATCTTGTATAGAAAAGTAGTTAGACTAGTGTGTTTTACTTCGGTCTATTTCAAAATATAATTGAAAATTCATCTTTAAATTAAAAAAAGAAGGTGTTACCTTTATATATTAATAACTTTGAAATATTGTATAACAGATAATTTTTATGCATTATTGATTAGCGTTGCTTATTGTGCTAACGAATCAGGATAGTGTGGCGACCGACTGACTGACTAAATAGTTGCTTATCCTCAATTATTAGAAGGAAAGTTCTATCATTTCGCGAATTGATTAGACATAGACGAGTCCTATAATTTTCTATATATACATAAAGAGGTGACTACGTATGAATCAAAGACCGTCAGAAGAAGAATATGCCGGGAGCTCCGGTGAATATATCCGTTTGGTGCCGGACGGTAATATCATCGATATTCTGTTCGCCCAGGAAAAGCAAATGATCGAGCTACTGGCATCGTTGACCGAAAGCCAGGCCGCATATCGGTATGCGGAAGGAAAATGGACGCTGAAAGAAGTCGTGGGCCACATTGCAGACGCGGAACGCGTCATGACCTACCGCCTGCTCCGGTTCGCAAGAGGGGACCAGACGCCGTTGACTGCTTTCGATCAGGAATTGTTCATGCCTCCTTTCGGAAGTTGGACACCTGAGCAATTGGCCGAAGACTACCGGGCTGTACGGCAATCAACGATCACATTGCTGCGCGGGCTACCGGCGGAGGCGTGGACCCGAAAGGGCACAGCCAACAACCTAAGCATTACGGTGCGCGCCCTCGCGTACGGCATCGCAGGACACGAACTTCATCACATGGGGGTCATCCGAAATCGGTACTTGAGTTAATCGTTTGCTGAGACCTTTGGAATGGAACTAATACCTCTCATACAACTTTTAGATACCGTTCTTATTGGGGTTCCGCCCCACAACCATCAACTTAAGGATTTAGACTATTTTTGAAATTAAAAGCACGTTACTATTCTCTTATGTTAATGAGAAAGGGTGACGTGCTTTTTATGAATACGTACAAAAAACAAGAGTTATCTTTATTTGCCGAAGAGTTATATTGATTTTTCTCATTTTGGGGTATTTATTTTTCTTAGATTGATGGTGATGGGGTAATACTCTATAATGGTCAAATTAAAATTTAAAATAGTTATAGAGAATCCATTTCTCGGAAATATTGTAACTATTAAGTTGTAAAAAGAACCGTAGTTTTTCATTTTTGAAAAGGCTAGGGCCCTTTTTAGTTGTAGCAAAGATATAATGGGAGGAAGTTTTTCTAAATCAAAAAAATTGATTAATAAGTTGCATAATAAACTCACTAGCGTATATACTATAAACATCAAAAAAAGTTGATGAAGGGAAGTGAACTACAGTGGCACAAAATTTTCAGTTATATGAGAAAAAGTTTAAAGCGTTGGCTGATCAAAAACGTTTAGAAATCATGTATGAACTTTGCCAGCGAGGCCAGACTTGTGTATGTGATTTAACAGAGATTTTTGAAATGACGCAATCTAAATTGTCCTATCATTTAAAGATTTTATTAGATGCAGGTTTAATTGTAAAAGAAACAAAAGGTACTTGGAGTTATTATGATTTAAATGATGCGGAAGTAAACAATTTATTATCAGAAGAATTGTGCTGTATTTTTAGAAAAACAGGCAAAGGTAGTTGTTGTTAAAATTTTGCGTTATTAATCAAAAAAAATTGATTAATAACATATAAAGAGGAGGAATAAGCTATGAGATATGTTCATGTCGGTATAAATGTTACGGATTTAGAGAAGTCTATTGAATTCTACGAAAAGGTATTTGGTGTGTCACCAGTTAAGGTGAAAGTAGATTATGCAAAATTTTTATTAGAGACGCCAGGACTTAATTTCACGCTAAACGTACGAGATGAAGTGAAGGGAAATCAGGTAAATCATTTCGGTTTCCAAGTGGATACAGCTGAAGAAATTACGTTACATAAAGAAAGATTAGAAAAAGAAGGTTTCTTTGCGCGTGATGAGATGGATACGACTTGTTGCTATGCGGTTCAAGATAAGTTTTGGGTAACGGATCCTGATGGGAACGAGTGGGAATTCTTTTATACAAAAGCACAGAGTGATGTTCATAAAATAGAAGAGGCACCTTGTTGCACGACTTCTAACGTAGTAGAACAAAATTCTTGTTGTTAATAGGAGATGGAAAATAAAATGAAACGTTTATCTTTTCTAGATCGATATTTAACACTATGGATTTTTCTAGCTATGGCTGTTGGAATTGGTTTAGGGTTTGTATTTCCTAGTGTAGTAGACGGATTGAATACATTACAAGTTGGAACAACGTCTATCCCGCTAGCTGTTGGTTTAATTGTCATGATGTATCCACCATTAGCAAAGGTTCGTTACGAGGAAATGGGCCGCGTATTTAAAGATGTAAAAGTATTGGTTTTATCTTTAGTACAAAACTGGATTATTGGACCTGTACTTATGTTTGTTTTAGCAATTATTTTTCTTCCTGATAAGCCAGAATACATGGTCGGACTCATTATGATTGGTTTAGCACGTTGTATTGCAATGGTAATTGTTTGGAACGATCTTGCAGATGGGGATAAAGAGTATGCAGCAGGTTTAGTGGCTTTTAACTCAGTATTTCAAATGTTATTCTTCTCCGTTTATGCATACGTGTTTGTAACAGTCATTCCAGAATGGTTAGGGATTGAAGGGGCTATTGTCGATATTACAATGGGAGAAGTAGCGAAATCAGTATTTATCTATTTGGGAATTCCTTTTATAGCAGGCATGTTAACACGTTTTGTACTCGTTAAGTTAAAAGGAAGAGAATGGTATGAAAAGGTGTTTATACCGAAGATTAGTCCACTTACATTACTTGCATTATTATTTACAATCATCATTATGTTCTCTTTAAAAGGGGAGATGATTGTTAGCGTACCATTAGATGTGGTAAGAATAGCGATTCCGTTATTAATCTATTTTATTGTAATGTTTTTTGTATCTTTCTTTATGGGAAGAAAAATTGGTGCAAACTATCCGGTGACGACAACGTTAGCATTTACAGCAGGTAGTAATAACTTTGAGTTAGCAATTGCTGTAGCAGTTGGGGTGTTTGGTATTCATTCAGGCGCAGCATTTGCAGCAGTTATCGGACCATTAGTTGAAGTACCTGTAATGATTGCACTTGTAAACGTTGCTTTTTGGTTTAAACGTAAATATTTTAATGACCAACCAGTCTAAATATAAAATAAAGGTGGAAAATACCATGGAAAACAAAAAGACAATCTATTTCTTATGTACAGGAAATTCATGCCGAAGCCAAATGGCAGAAGCGTGGGGCAAACAATATTTAGGTGATAAATGGAATGTATATTCTGCAGGAATTGAAGCACATGGAGTAAATCCAAATGCAATTAAAGCAATGAACGAAGTAAATATCGACATAACAAATCAAACATCAGATATAATTGATGCAAACATTTTAAATAGTGCTGATTTAGTCGTTACGCTGTGTAGTCATGCGGATTCTGTTTGTCCATCTACTCCGCCGCATGTAAATCGTGTTCATTGGGGATTTGATGATCCAGCAGGAAAAGAGTGGTCTGAATTTCAACGTGTTCGTGATGAAATTGGTGAACGTATAAAGCGATTCTCTGAAACAGGGGAGTAAATAAAGGAAAGAGTCAATCTTCTATTGTGCTGGAGATTGACTCTTTTTTATTATGTATTTCATTTACTTATCATTTCGCTTTAAAACCACTCTTAAAAATAATACAGAATATTATGTGAAAATGGTAAAGTTTCATTTTATAATTTTTACTTTATTAAAAGTTGATTTGTTAGAAAGGATAATCATTTATTGATATAATGAATGGATGCGTGGCAGGAAATAGATAGAAAGATACTGCTAGTAATTTATACTTAAAATGTAGGGAGATTGAACAGAGTTATGGGGACAGAAAAAGAAATTAGTTCCGCTAAATTAATATGGAAGATGACGCGCCCGCATACGTTAACGGCGACGTTTTCTCCTGTAATTTTAGGGACAGTGGCATCACTTTATGTTGCTAAAATTGATTGGCTGTTATTTATTGCGATGATGCTTGCATGTTTAGCATTGCAAATAGCAACGAACTTATTTAATGAGTACTATGATTTTAAACGTGGATTAGATACCGCTGAATCCGTTGGCATCGGTGGCGGAATTGTCCGTCATGGATTGAAGCCAAAAAATGTGTTAACAGTTGCGCTTTTATTATATGTCGTAGCAGCTTTTATTGGCATTTATATTTGTATGAATAGTAGTTGGTGGTTAGTGGTTATTGGTTTAATTGGGATGGCAGTTGGCTATTTATATACAGGTGGTCCACTACCAATTGCGTACACCCCGTTTGGAGAATTAGTTTCTGGGTTGTTAATGGGGACATGTTTTGTACTCATTGCTTTCTTTATTCAAACGAATACTGTAACGATTGAAAGTGTATTGATTTCCATTCCAATTGGAATTTTAGTAGGTGCAATCAATATGTCAAATAACATCCGAGATATCGAAGAAGATATTAAAGGTGGAAGAAAGACATTAGTAATCCTCCTTGGGAGAGAAAAAGCTGTGGTAACACTAGCGGTAGCCTTTTTCATTGCGTATTTATGGATTGCCGTAATTGTATTAATGGGTTATATAAGCCCTTGGGCATTAGTTATGTTCCTAGGTTTGAGAAAGCCAATTTCTGCGATTCAAAGTTTCCAAAAAGGGGCAAAGGATCCTGGATATATGCGCATCGCAATGAAATCAACAGCGATGACAAATACGATTTTCGGCTTCTTGTTGTCAGCAGGATTATTAATTAGTTATTTGTTTTAAATAACTTAACCCCAATTTCTCGATTTTAGTATAGAGAAATTGGGGTTTTATTTTGAGTTTTTTACGTTATAAACTATTATCATTTGAAATGTATATACCAATAAATTGCAACTTCATCACTTGTCTTATCCAAACCTTTATAAACAAGAAAATCAAACCCACCAATTACAAATCCACATTTTTCATAAAATTTACATGCTGCGACATTATTATTTTGCGTTTCAAGCATGATACCTGGCATATTTCCTTTTTTTGCCCACTGCTTTGCTTGATCAACTAATCTTTTACCAACTCCGAGTGTACGATATTTTTTATCTACCGTTATATCTTCTATGTAAGCATAGTGGTTCCAATTCTTTTTCAATACCATTAATCCAATGATTTGGTTATGTAACAGTGCTATGTAAATGACTTGATTAGGTTTATTTATATATTCATTGTAAGCCAGTTCTTCATTATCATCTTGATTTTGTAAATAACTTTTTTCATAACTTGGAACGTCTTCTACTGTATATTCTATACGTTTATTTCCTTTGGAAAGAGAAAGAATTAACCGAGCATTCACTATAAGACTGTCATCAATCTCCGGGAGATTATCTAAATCATTTGTTTCTAACTCTCTAATTACAAGGTTCATCGGGGCACCTCCACATAATAATATTTCTTCTAGTTCTTCATTTGGTTCAAATGAATTCCAATTACAAAATTATAATAGAATTTCAATAGTACGGCTATTTTTGTATTTTATCTTTATACCAGTATGTTGTTATCTTGATATAAAAATATTGTTTAGAAAGAGTAGTATCTTTTATTTTGGATGTATATCCAGTTTTTAAATTTAACTGTATTAGAGAAACAAATATTTTTCTAAAGAGTGGATGCCATACGTTATTCTTTAACTAAATTCGACATTATCTGCATTTTATCTTCACCTTCCTCTATTAATCTATTTATTGTAAACATCAGCTGGAGTTAATGCTCAGCTGTATAAATAATGAATATAAAAATTAATAGGGAAAGGATCGAAAAATAATGAAAGAATCACAAAGTAAGAAAAAAACAAGTCGACTAACTAAGGTAATAATATCTCTAGGAGTTGTTTTAGCAACGACCTTTTTCACCTTCTTTTTAATAGGAAAATGGAACTCTATCCCAGCGAAGGGAATAGCTAACGAAAGTAGTAATCAAGTTAACACGCAACAACAAGAAAAGAAAAAAGAAACACCACCAGCAAAACAGAAAAGACCTGATGGAAAACCGGTGGGAAAGGTTGTTTATTTAACATTCGATGATGGTCCTAGCGAACTAACTGGGAAATTTTTAGATGTACTAAAAGAGCAACATGTTGCTGCGACATTTTTTATGCAAGGTAGCAATTTACAAAATACAGGTTTTCAGGAAAACGTAAAACGAGCGGTAAAAGAAGGACATTATATTGGTGCTCATAGTATGACACATAATAGTGATAAGCTATACAAAAAAGGACAATTTGTAACGGAGATGAAAGAAACGTTAGCTCTTATCCATAATATTACGGGTACAACTCCTAAATTAGTTCGTCCGCCATATGGATCTGCACCAGGATTAAAGGGTGAGGAAATTCGTAACCAAATTGTAGAAGCAGCAATAAAAGTTTGGGATTGGACAATAGACTCAAATGATTGGAAATTAAAAGATAATCCAACTCAGATTATCGATAATGTAAAGAAACAGACAACAGAAGAAGTAGAAGTTGTTTTAATGCATGAAAAGGCGCAAACATTACAAGCCCTTCCTGAAATTATTAAATTTTATAAAGAGCAAGGGTATGGATTTGGGGTATATAATGACGAGGATCATTTTCGTCTAAACTTCCAAAAAGATCAACGTCTATAGTATAAACATAGTTATTTTAAAAAGGTGTTTTTATTACTAAATCAATAATTAAGCCAAAAGTCGATTTCCTATACGATAAAGAAATCGGCTTTTTTTATAAAGTTGACTTTTTAATCAAAAAGGTTTATTCTACTTGTGCAAGTGACGACTTGCATTCGGGTTTGGATAAAGATTATGTGAAAGTTGGATGAAACGTGAATGAAATGACAAATACATCAGAACGTATTATTGAGGCTTTTTTAGAACTATTTCGTACTCATGGCTATAAGGGAACGACGACTCGCTCGATTTCGGAATTAGCGGGCGTAAACGAAGTAACGATCTTTCGGAATTTCGGAAGCAAAAAGAATATTATGGAAAAAGCTGTCGAATCTTTATCGCGTGATATGGAATTGAATAAATTAATGCCTGGAGAGATGACTTGGAATCTTGAAGATGACTTGCTATCTATTGCAGAAGGATATCTTGCATATATAGAAAAGTTAAAGGATTTAATTTTGATTAGTTTTCAGGAAGCTGAAATGTTCCCAGAGCTTAAAGAAAAAATTGCATTAATTCCTAAACAATTAAAAGATAATTTGGTTTCATATTTTATTGAGATGAGAGAAAAGGGAAAGCTTATTGAAACTGATATGGAAGCTCAGGCGATGAACTTTATTTGGATGAATTTCGGTTACTTTCTTTCTAACTCACGCTTCGGGGACAATTTATTTTCAAATTCAAAAGAGATTTTTCTAAAACATAGTGTCCAACTATTTTCTAGGGGGCTAACTCCCTAGGTCTTTTTTTACACCGGATGCAAGTAAGTACTTGCTATAATAAAACAACAAGGAGTACGACAATGAAAACTTTAAAAAATTTCTTTAAATTCCCCCCAACATTCATTGGAATTGCAACAGCATTTGCCTTTCTGTTAATTTTCTTTTGTGTGTGGATGACTGCATACGATGGTGTTACTGATCGGGTAAACCAATTAAAAATCGGATTAGTTAATGAAGATAATCAAATGGGAACTGATATTGAAAAAAGCTTGAAGGAAAATCTGCCCTTTAAAGTTAAAAGCTATAGCTCGGTAACGCACGCCCAAAAAGACATGGATAACAGGAACTTAGATATGGTTATTCAAATTCCTGCAAATTTCTCAAGCTTATTGAAAGAAAATAATACTACAGAGATTAACTATTTCATCAATCAAGCAAACTCATCTTTGGCAAAACAGATTATGGAAGGCGCGGCAAAGGATATTACGCAAACAGTTAATAAAAACGTATATGCGTATAAACAAAAGTTTATTTCATCTAACCTATCTAACGAACTAAGTACAGTGATACCGTCAGAAGAATTGGCCCAAAAGTTATCAGAAAACATTACGAAAGCTGTAAGTTCATTAAACATTGATTCTGTGCAATCATCTGTCGAAAAAACAAACAATACAGATGGCTTTGCAGCAACCATGATTCCATTTTTAATTGTTCTTGCTTCATGGGTTGGAGCGATGCTTATGAGTTTAAATCTTAATATTGTTGCAACAATATTAAAAAATACGCACGGAAAATGGTCTATATTTTTCTCAAGACAAGTTATTAATATTGTCGTATCTGTTATTTTAGCTATTATCACGTTATTATTGATGACCGTATTTAACGTTAAATTGAATACAAGCTTATTTGAAACATGGATCTTCCAAACTCTTGTCTTTTTCTCTTTCTTAAGCGTAACACAAATGTTTATCGTTCTATTCGGTCCTGCGGGTATGATGTTTAATATCATATCGCTGTCAGTACAATTAGTTACTTGTGGAGTAATTGTTCCAAAAGCGTTACTATCTAATTTTTATCAAACTGTAGGTTCTCTTTTCCCTGGAACTTATGTAGCTGACGGATATCAAACAATAATTTTTGGTGGGGGAAATCTATCACACGATATGAATATTCTTCTTTGCATTTCAATTATTACCATTCTTATAGCGGTGGGGAGAATTATGCTGCAAAGAGATAGTAAAAGTGAATTGATCAAACAAACTGCCAACAGATAAAAAGCTTATAGTACATGTGAAGTGCACCCTGATTGCTAAACAAAGTCTAACAATCGAGGGGCACTTTTTTTAGTCAAATTCTCTTAGCATACGAAATTCGCGTTTTTCTCCGTAGCGAAATAGGGCTCATATGCTCTAACCTCATTCTATTAGTAAATAGCCTGCAATCATTGTCCTCTGTACATGAAATAAATTTGGTTTGTAATATAATCTGAACTAAAATGAAGTCCGTTTTTTATCCACCACATAATGATTCCTACCAATGAAGCGGTTTTAATCTCAATGGCAACATAATCTTCGGGTAGCTCTGTCTCACTATTATTTCTGCGCGTTTCTACTAATTTCTTTATTAATAGAAATAATTGTTCCTCAAAATGATTCATATTAAATAAAACAGATAAATAATTTCGATGAATATATAAATAATCAAGCAATTGTGTTAGCTGTTGTTTTTCTGATAAATTGCTTACGTGTATTAAAGCGGTAATTTTATTAGAAAGTTCGTTTAAAATTTCATCAGTGAGTTGCATGAGTAAATCCTGAATATCTTGATAGTGTAAGTAAAATGTTGTCCGATTTAATCCAGCTTCGTTTGCAATTTTCTGGACTGTTAAATTTGAAATAGTGGATTCCTCTTGTAAAAGAGAATAGACGGCATTTTTAAACATTTCTCTTGAACGAAGTGTACGAGGATCCTCTTTTTTAGATGTAGACATTTTGAAACTCCTTTATAGATTTTTCTTTGACTTTCTCGACATAGCATATTTTCAATGTCGATTAATGAACATTTTTAACAAAATTGTTCATGGTCAGGAATATGTATCTTTGTTACTATGAATTTTATCGACACTGTGTCGATAATGCAACTATAGAAAAAGGGAGTTTACAAATGGAGAAGGGAATAACAGAAAAAAATAAGAAAATTTTATTACTTGTACTAATTGCTGGATGTTTTTTATCAACATTAAACCAGACGTTACTTAATGTGGCAATGAGTAAATTAATGGAAGTATTTGATGTTACAGCTACAACTGTACAATGGTTAGCAACAGGTTTTATGCTCGTAAACGGTGTTTTAGTGCCAATTACGGCATTTTTAATGAAACGTTTTACAACGAGGCAATTATTTATTAGCTCAATGATTTTTTTATTGATCGGAACATTACTATGTGCCGGTGCCATCAATTTTGGCATGTTATTAACAGGAAGAATGATTCAAGCAATTGGGGCAGGAATTATTATGCCGCTCATGATGACAGTTATTTTATATTTATATCCTAGTGAAAAGCGCGGGAGTGTTATGGGAACTATCGGCTTTGCTATGATTTTTGCGCCAGCCATTGCTCCAACGTTATCTGGTTTTATCATTGAATATGTATCATGGAGATGGTTATTTATTGGATTAGCTCCATTTGTATTCATCGTCATTATTCTTGCGCTAAAATATTTAATGAACGTTGCAGATACGACAAAAGCAAGAATGGATATTGTAAGTGTCATTTTATCAACGATTGGCTTTGGTTGTGTTTTATTTGGATTCAGTAGTGCAGGAAGTAAGGGATGGGATCACCCGATTGTTATTACGACAATTATTACCGGGGTACTTGTTACAACGCTATTTTGCTTACGTCAAATAAAGTCTAACGATCCATTATTAAATTTATCCGTATTTAAGTATAAAATTTTTACTCTTACATCAGTGATCAATGTACTTATCACGATGATTATGTATGCTGATTTAATTCTTTTACCGATTTACTTACAAAACGGAAGAGGCTTTACTGCATTTGAATCAGGTTTACTTCTATTACCTGGAGCGGTCATTAATGCATTCTTATCACCAATTACAGGTAAAATGTATGATAAATACGGAGCAAAACCACTCTTTATTACAGGGTTAGTATTTATCATTATTTCGATGTGGGGGGTAATTGATTTAACTGAATCCACAACGTATATGTATGTAATGGTGCGTACTATTCTTTTACGGATTGGGTTAAGTTTCATTTCAATGCCTTTAAATACAGCAGGACTAAATGCTTTACCTAGAGAATTAGGTTCACATGGTTCAGCCGTAAATAATACGGTTCGTCAATTAGCTGGTGCTATTGGAACAGCTGTTGTTATTACTATATATACAACTCAAGCAACTTCACACGCTTCAGAGTTATCTTTAGAAAATGGAAACATTACAGCTATTCAACTAGCGAAATTATCCTCTATTTTCGGCTCAAGCGATGCGTATCTATTCATGTTATTTTTATCTTTCGTAGCATTAATCTTTGCATGTTTCATGCCTAAAAAAGTGGCAACTCAAAAACTTGAAAGTAAGGCAAGTAATTAGAATGGTTTATAGAGTTGTTTAGAAAGTATATGATGGAAGAAAAGCAAGTGATCTAATAATTAAGGTCATTTGCTTTTCTTTTTGTTTATGCACTTAACTGTATTTTGTAAAGATATTAAAGGAGACATGAAAAAATCCACCTACAACAATTAAAAGATTGATTGAAACAATATAAAAAGGACTCGTAAATTTATCCCACTTTAATGGGTAGTAAGACCCCTACCTCAAAATTCAGAGAAAGCAAAGAAGTTAGGTAGGGGATCAACTGCCCATAAAAGTCCGATTGGTGAGGGCTGATTAAAGTTTCACTTTATAAGAGTTCTTTTTTGTAATTGCTATAATTTCTACTTAGGAATTGAAAATAAAATTAATCCGGATTATTATATTGTTATTGTAAATTTATTTTATTGAAGGAGGATACATAGATGAAAAGCTCAAAAGGCTCTATTGAATCAGAGATAAGCAAAGCAATTACTCACTGGGAAAAGGACTACCTAGGACGCGGGTCTATATCCGTTAAGACAGATATATTACGGGATATGATTATCGTAAATTTACAAGGTGTTTTAACGCCGGCTGAATATAGTGTTTGCGAAACAAAAGACGGTATGTTAACGATAAAAAAAAATCGTTCGGAGCTAGTTGAATCTGGAATTGATGATCTGAAAGAGATTATACTAGAATTAACTGGAGAGAAAGTGAAGAGCTTTCATACGGATATAAGCTCCCGTACAGGCGAACGAGTAATGATTTTTAAATTGCTTCATAATCTTGAGGAGAAATTTTAAAAATACCTTAAGGTTAGTGGAAGGATTAAGAAACCTACAAGTTTTGCACTTTATTAACAGGCTAATAATTAAAAACTTGAAGTTATTTAGGTATAATAAATCTTAATTCTAATAACTCTTAAAAAACGGATAAATAAATTGACAAACTGCTTAATATGGTTTATCTTATAATTGTTTTAAAAAATTGATAGATGCTCATTTTAACAGCTTGCTATAATTAAGGCTTTAGCATTTTTTTAATATGTAATATTGACTAAATGAAAAAGTTTCTTAATTAAAAGATAGCGTATAACATAAATTGATATATTGATTGCATAATCTAGGAGATCAGAAATATACATTTCTTTTTAACAGGAGTAATACATACATTATTATCCTCTATAAAATGGGAGCTCTTCAAAAAACTTTATTGAAGTTAGTTGAAGGGAAACCGACAATCTCCATAATTCAATGATGATATAAAATCATTGAATTATGGAAGTTGTCGGTTTTTTTTTATGGGAAAAAACGATGCACTAAAAAGAGTGAATGAAAATTGAAATTTAAAAAATTATCTTAATTAAAAGGAATTTTTATAGGTTATTTTCGCTTAGAAGGGAGTATTTAACATGTTAATTTCGCTGAGTTCATCAACACTGTTAACATTATTTTTTATGGCGCTTAGTGCTTCTTGGCTAAGTGGATTATTGTTTTTACATGCAAGGATGCCTTTACGTTTTGTTCATATCCATATTGGTATCGCTGCTTTGCCTTCATTGATTTCTTTACTCGCACTTGTTAATAACAATGGAGATAGAGTTGTGGGGCCTTGGCATCTAGATACTTTAGCTTGGTTAATGGCTTTCTTTGTTTTTACAATTGGTTTAATCATTCAGCGTTTTTCTGTACGTTACTTAATGGGAGACCGCTCATATCGAAAATACTTTGCACTTTTTACATTTACTACAGGTGTATCTTCGGTTGCATGGTTAAGTGACGATCTTCGTTTCATGATCATTTGTTGGGGAGCAACGCTTATAGGATTGGTTCTACTCATAGGGCTAAATAAAGGGTGGAAAGTAGTTAGTGAAGCAACTAAAATCTCTGGCTATTTATTTACAATAAGTTGGATTGCGTTGCTATCAGCTATCATTTGGCTTTTTCAAGTAACTGGACAGTGGCAATTAACATCAGTTTTAACGAATGAAAATGTAGCGCTACATGGAACATTGGAGAGAACAGGAATTAACTTATTAATTATATTAGCGGTGATGATTCCAGCAGCACAATGGCCTTTTCAAAGATGGTTAATTGAGTCCGCTGTTGCTCCAACTCCTGTTTCTGCTATTATGCATGCGGGTTTAGTAAATGCTGGCGGTATCATGTTAACTAGATTTTCACCTCTTTTTCATGATGATATTGCACAAATCATTTTACTTATTTTCTCTAGTATTTCTGTCTTGATAGGTACAGGAATTAGTTTAGTCCAAGTTGATTATAAACGTCAGCTAGTAGGTTCAACTATTGCACAAATGGGATTTATGCTTATTCAATGTGCATTAGGCGCCTATTTAGCGGCTGTTATTCATTTAATTTTACATGGTTTGTTTAAAGCTACACTGTTTTTACAAGCTGGTTCTTCAGTGCAACGTTTTGGGGTAGTGAATCAGTCTAATGAAAAGATGTCCAATTTATGGATTATAGTCGGGCGTGTTTTAGGATTATTTATAGCAATTACTTTCTGGTTTATGACTTCTGGAGAGGGGTATCAACTAGTTAGTGCGTTAATCTTAGGCTGGTCACTATACTTTTCATGGAAACAGCTTGTTGTTTTTGGAGAGGGAAGAATGGGACGAATTGCTGGCGTAATTGTTTTGATTGGATTTTCTCTCATTTACTTTACCGTTCATAATTCTCTTTATAAATGGTTGCATACTGACATTTATCAAAGTGTTCAACCTTCAGCTCCAGCCGTTATCTTTGTTATATGTATTTTACTATTTAGTAGTGCTATTAGTACTTTCGTTACTCGTAATCAATCTTCTACTTTATTCGCTGTACTTTATCTTTGGTTAGTTCGAGTAGGTGAGGCGAGAAGAAAATCAGTAGAAAGTCACCCAAGCTATCTGAAACATTATGTATCAAAGGGAGGTAATTCGTGATGAGCATATCGTCAATATTAAAGAAAGATACAAACATTGATATACAAAAAAATAATATAAATGATTTAGTTGCATCTGCTAGCAGAGTTATTGCACCACTTTGGCCTATCTCTACGTTTGCAGCTCACCATCCTTGGATGGGACTTGAAAAGCAATCATTTGATCAAGTTGCAAATTGGTTAAAAGAAATTCGTAATGTGGATATGTATCCTAGTACTTCCATGATTCATTCGGCAAAAGCGAAAGGTGAGATTGAGGAATCATTTTTACAAAGTAGTTTGTCTCGTTGGCTGGATTCACAATCTTTTCATATTCCGCGAGAGAAAGCAGAGCGATTTTGCCAAGCGGCTTTAAAGTTAGAAAAATTACCTTCTAGTCTATTATCATCGCCAGAATTAAATAAACTGGCAGACGAAATGAGTTATATAAATACAGGGAGTATGAAAGCCTCTGTTATGCAGCCAATAAGTTCGCTTATAGAGAATCAAAATAGTGAAAACCTATCTGATATTCTTAATTATCATATCATTAAATGGTGTAAATTATATCTTGATGACTCCGGATCAAGTTGGACGATGCCAAATCGAGAGAAAGGTTTTTATCGTGCATGGCAACACCTTATTACATTTGATCCAGCGCTCAGTAAAAATGAGCGTAAAGTTTTAAAAGATTGGCCACAAGATGCCGAAGTAGCTTTAGCGAGAGCGTTATTTGAACTAGGAATTTCTGAATCTAACATACAAGCTTATCTTGAAGGGCACTTACTTTCTTTACCTGGGTGGGCAGGAATGATACGATGGCGCTCACAACAATCAATTCAGGAACAGGGGCTTTTAATAGAATATTTAGCAGTTCGAATTTCTATGGAGCTGGCTATTGCAAAACCTTATTTACCTTTAAAAAATCAAAAGGTTGAGAAAAAAGTTTCGATCGTCCCACTTATAGCTTCTTGGATCTATTGGGGGAATATTTCAACACGGGAATGGTCACAAATGTCTGCAGCTGAACAAAGCGAATTGTTAGCATTTGCATATCGTTTTGATGAAAATATTCGCAGGAAACTTTGGCTGGAAGCTTGGGAACAAACGCATGCAGAGCAATTAAGAGAGAAGATTGCTTCTAAACAACGTGCAACCAATGATAAAAAGCGTGTATTAGCTCAATTAGCATTTTGTATTGATGTACGTTCAGAACCGTTTCGTCGCCACTTAGAAAAACTAGGTCCGTTTGAAACGTTTGGAATAGCTGGTTTCTTTGGGTTACCAATTGCGACTAGTGAACTAGGTAGTAATGACAGCCATCCTTCTTTGCCAGTTATACTGAAACCGAAGCATCAAATAAAAGAGCTTACAGATGAAAATGAATTTAAATCTTATGAGCAACGTAAGAGGGTAGGCAGTTCGGTGCGTTATACATTTAAAACGATGAAACAGAACGTACTGACAAGTATGGCGCTACCTGAGTTAAGTGGTCCTTTACTTGGTCTACAGATGGTGACAAGAAGCTTTGTCCCAAGAGGAGTTGGTGGTTTCATTCGTAAACTTCGTAAAACTATGTTACAAAAACCTGATACAACATTCTCGCTTAATTATGTTCATGACACAAAAGGTGAGATACCTATCGGTTTTACGAAAGAAGAAAAAGTGAACTATGTGCGTCAAACTTTAAAAATGGTGGGACTGACAGAAAAATTTGCTCCTTTAGTTGTAATGTGTGGACATAGTAGTCAAAGTACGAACAATCCTTATGCGGCAGCACTTGAGTGTGGTGCTTGTGGAGGCGCAGCAGGGGGATTCAATGCAAGAGTTTTCGCTACTTTATGTAATCTTCCAGAAGTAAGAGAGGCGTTGTCTGCTGAAGGCATTAACATTCCTGAGGATACCATTTTTGCAGCAGCTGAACATAAAACAACAGTGGACGAATTGGAATGGATTTACGTCCCAGAACTTTCGAAAACTGCGCAAGAAGCGTTTGATTGTATCGAGACGATTATGCCAAATGTGAGCCAACATGCAAATAGAGAACGTTTAACGCAATTACCTAATTTTAAAACGAAAATAAAAAATCCGAGTAAAGAGGCGCATCGATTTGCAGAAGATTGGAGTGAAATACGTCCAGAATGGGGATTAGCGCGTAATGCATCTTTTATTATCGGAAAGCGTGAATTAACTCAAGATTGTGACTTAGAAGGTAGGGCTTTCCTTCATAATTATGATTGGAAACAGGATGAAAGTGGAGATATATTAGCTAATATTATTGCAGGACCAGGAACAGTTGCGCAGTGGATAAATCTACAATATTACGCATCAACTGTAGCTCCTCACTATTATGGTAGTGGAAATAAAACAACCCAAACCGTAACGGCGGGTCTCGGTGTTATGCAAGGGAATGCTAGTGACCTGTTGCCAGGCTTACCTTGGCAATCCGTTATGCAGTCAGATAGTGAGACGTATCATTCACCACTTCGTTTACTAATTGTCATTCAAGCACCTATTGAATATATAGAACGTTTGTTAAATAATGATTTCACATTTCGAGAAAAAGTTCAAAATGGATGGGTTAGACTTGCAAGTGTTGATCCAGAGGGAAGCTGGAAAAACTGGTAACAATTATTATTGTTACTAGCTTAAAAGTTTCATAAATACAATAATGAAGAAAGGGTGCTCCATATGAATTCAAAGAATAAAAAAGTTTTATTATTAACAGACATTGAACACGGAATAGAGCCTAGTATCCAACAAGTAACTAACATTCAACAAGAAAACATGTTGACTATACACAGCTATGATTCTGTAATTGTACATCCTTATGGAGATATAATGAGATCTATTATTATTGCTATTTATCAAGAAAATGTTAAAGAAATTTTTGTTGTCGGAATAGAGGATAAAAAAACTTCTTCAGTTAATCTACAAACTCAACGTGATTTCATAAAAGATAATATAGAATTAGACTATCTCTTTAAAAATTGCATGCCTGAATTTTCAAGTGGTAGCCTTAATCAATGGCTGAGTGGACAAAAAAATGTTAGTGAAAATATTGAAAAGAGTATAGATATGATCCGTCATCATCCATTAGTACCTTCTGATATTGAAGTTCATGGTTTCATAATTGATAGAACGGGTGAAAAAGAAACGGTTGTTAAAGTTTCTGCTAATAAAGTACTGAAACAAATGGATTTTTATGTGTAAGTTATCGATAGATAAGCAACTTTTATTTGGACTTGTGTCCTTTACAAAGAGCAAAAGAAATCTTCTATAAATGGG
Organism: Bacillus sp. JH7; assembly: GCF_001563515.1. Classification (NCBI taxonomy): domain Bacteria; kingdom Bacillati; phylum Bacillota; class Bacilli; order Caryophanales; family Bacillaceae; genus Bacillus; species Bacillus sp. JH7. Next base: position 1,606,334 of record NZ_LPUS01000001.1, read on the forward strand.
GATCTTTTGCTCTTTTTGTTTGAATTTTTAATGTGTTTTATAGGAGATACCTAATATGTACATAATAAAAATATATAACTTTTTGCATAAAATTTTAAGGACGGATTAGCAGGCGGAAAATAAAAATTTATGTTGTGATTTATTTCAAGATTATTACTAAAAAGAATGGAGATTCTTTAATTATGAGAATAAAACAGTTAAAACCTAAAGTGATATGGAAAAAAAGAATGTTGCTAACTCTTTTTATTGTTTTCGGATTGATTATTGCGGGGGTTGTTTTTTGGAATGTTTCACCTATTCCGAAAGCGTTTCTCATAAAAAAAGCATTTGAAGGTGGAATGTTTGTTCAATCTAATAATTATAAAAACGCTCTAAAAGAGACACGAATTGTTAAAGATATCAATTATAATTCTAAATTTCCTGATGGTACATTAGACATTATTTATCCCAAAAATTTTATAGGGAAAACACCTGTTATTTTTTGGGTGCACGGGGGTGGATTTGTAGGTGGAGATAAATCAGACATTACTGGTTATGCAGTAGAATTAGCTGCTCGTGGTTATACAGTGATAAATATAAATTACGCTCTTGCTCCTAAAAGAAAGTATCCTACACCAGTACTACAACTTGGTGAGGCTTATGAATATATAAAAGCAAATGCAAAGAAATATAATGTAAAACTAGATGACCTATATTTTGCAGGAGATTCTGCGGGAGCGCAAATATCTGGACAATTTGTTACTATTCAAACATCTCCAGATTATGCGAAATTAACCGGGATTGACGCTGTTGTTGCTCCTTCTACAATTAAAGGTATACTGCTATTTTGCGGCCCGTATAATATGCCTGCATTAGCTAAAATGGAAACATCCAAAGAAGTGCAAGACTTTATGCGTACTACTGGCTGGGCTTACTTTGGGAAAAAGAAATTTGAAACATTACCTGAAATGGAAATCGCCTCTATTTATAAACACGTTACAAAAGATTACCCACCAACGTTCATCACAGATGGAAATACTGCATCATTTGAAGAGCAAGGTAAAGCATTAGCTTCTACTTTACAAAATAAAGGAGTACCTGTAGATACACTTTTCTTTGATAAAAATATCTCTGGCGAGTTAGCACATGAATTTCAATTTAAAATGAACACTTCAGCAGGTGAAGAAGCTTTTAACCAAGTTCTTAAATTTCTAAATGAAAATAAATAATATATATACTATTAACTTTTTATAAGCCTAGTTTAATACTATATATGGGTGAACAAAATATTGCATTAATAATCTAATGGTAGCAAAAATAAATTTGATAAGAAGTATATAGTAAGAATGATTTGGAGATACAGATGGGGATATAACTATTTTATTTAGGACGGTGCACTTTAAATGGATTTACAGAAAGGGAAATTATATTGGAACACAACTTTTTCTAATACACCTTCTTATCCTCGGTTGGAAGAAGATATAAAATGTGACGTACTAATAATAGGAGCAGGAAGTTCAGGTGCTCAATCAGCATACTATTTGAGTGAATCAGATTTAAATATTGTTGTCGTTGATAAAAGAAAGGTAGGACACGGGAGTAACCTTACAAATACAGCACTTATTCAATATTTAGGTGACAAGATGTTTTTTGAACTTGTAAATACATTTGGAGAAGAGTATGCAGTTAAGCATATGAAATTGTGTGAACAAGCTATTAATGATATTGAATATGCTGATCAAAACTTGCCTTATTGCTCTGATTTTAAACGACGTGACAGTTTATATTATGCAAGTTATGAAGAGGATATAAAGAAATTAGAAAAAGAACTGTATTATTTACATAAGCATGATTTTAAAGCGACTTGGCTATCAGAGGAACAAATTGGACAGAGATATCCATTTAAAAAACGTGCAGCTATTTATACGTATAATGATGGTGAAATAAATCCTTATAAATTTACACATAGTTTATTAGAACAAGCTGCTAATAAAGGAGTTCAAATTTATGAAGATACAGAGATTGTTGGCAAAAAGTTAGAGAAAGAATGTGCTATCTTTTATACAAAGGGGGGCAATTCTATTACTGCCAATAAAGTAATTGTGGCTGCAGGATATGAAGGGTTGGAATTTAAAAAGGAAAAGAACGCTACACTGATTAGCTCATATGCAGTTGTTACTAATCCTGTAGAAGATTTATCTTCTTGGTATAAACGTACTCTCATTTGGGAAACTGCGAGACCATATATTTATATGAGAACTACTGCAGATAACAGGATTATTATAGGTGGGTTAGATGAAGATACAAACATTGCTCAAGAAAGAGATTCAAAATTAATCCATAAAAAAGAGAAATTAGTAAATGAATTTAATAAGCTCTTTCCCAATATAACAGTTGAACCTGAATTTTATTTAAGTGCTTTTTATGGTGGTACTCATGATGGTTTACCTATAATTGGAATGTATGAAGAGTTTCCAAATTGTCACTTTATCTATGCGTATGGAGATAATGGATTAGTATATAGTATGGTGCTTTCTAAAATTGTTCGAGATATAATTATTAGCGGTTCAAGTCCGGATTTGAATTTATATTTACAAACTAGACCAAAACTAAATGAGTAAGCTACATGTATGCAAAATCAAGGTAGTATAAAAAAGTAATAGTTTTTACGGTTTTAATTACTTTATATAGGAAGCAATTCTACAATTATAATCTCTCCAATATATTTGGGGGGATTTATTTTTTTCTTATGATTTATTGAAAAATAGTCTAATTAGACTATAATGAGTATATAGTTTAATTAGACTATATATTTTATTGAGTGTGAAAAAAGGAGGAAAGAGGTATGGTTGCAAAAGAGAGCAACTTACGCTTAGTGATAGCTGGGTTAATGCTAGGCATTTTAATGGCTGCAATGGATAATACAATTGTTGCCACTTCAATTGGTACAATTGTCTCAGATTTGGGTGGATTGGATAAATTCATCTGGGTTACTTCTGCTTATATGGTTGCAGTTATGGCGGGTATGCCTATTTTCGGGAAATTATCTGATATGTATGGTAGAAAGAGGTTTTATATTTTTGGTTTATTAATCTTCTTAATTGGTTCTGCATTATGCGGTACTGCGCAAAGTATTGTTCAGCTAAGTATTTATCGTGCAATTCAAGGTATAGGTGGGGGGGCACTGATGCCAATCGCCTTTACCATTGTATTTGATATTTTTCCTATTGAAAAAAGAGGGAAAATGACTGGATTATTAGGGGCCGTATTTGGTTCTTCAAGTGTATTAGGACCTTTATTAGGTGCGTATATAACAGAAAATATAAGTTGGCATTGGATTTTTTACGTCAATATTCCAATTGGTCTAATGTCATTAATTTTTATTTTAAAAGCTTATAAAGAAAATAATCCACCTACTAAGCAAAATATTGATTGGTGGGGGGCGATAACACTCGTCATAGCAGTAATTAGCTTAATGTTCGCTTTAGAGTTGGGAGGAAAGGAATTTAAGTGGGATTCGATACAAATTATTGGGTTATTTGCATCGTTTATTGTATTTTTCGTTGGCTTCCTATTGGTAGAAAGAAAAGTGAAAGATCCGATAATATCATTTTGGATGTTTAAGCGTAAGGAGTTTGCAATATCACAAATTATTACGTTTTTCTATGGAGCAACATTTGTTATTTTAACAGTATTTATTCCTATTTTTGTTCAGGCTGTATATGGTGGAACAGCAACTAATGCTGGATTAATTTTAACCCCAATGATGTTAGGTTCTGTAGTAGGTAGTGCAATTGGTGGAATATTTCAAACGAAAATTAGTTACCGCAACTTGATGTTATTATCTATAATATCCTTTGGGATAGGTATGTATTTGTTAGGAACGATGGATCCACAAACAAGCCGTGTACTTTTAACGATATACATGATTATAACGGGGTTTGGAGTTGGATTTTCGTTCTCTTTGCTTCCCACAGTTTCTATTCATAATATGGAACCGAGATTCCGTGGTTCAGCTACTTCAACAAATTCATTCTTTCGTTCACTAGGTATGACAATTGGAGTAACGATTTTTGGCTCCATTCAAAATAGTACCTTTACAGCTAACTTAAAGGATGCTTTTAAGGGAATAGAACATGGTTCCAGCATGTTAAATAATCTAGGTGATCCGAGTGCAATATTTCGCTCAGATGTAAGGTCCAGTATACCTACTTTTATTCTTGAAAAGGTTATAGCTGCTATGTCATCTTCCATTACTACTGTTTTTCTATTAGCTTTAATTCCAATTATCGTTTCGTTTATGGCAATATTATTTATGGGGAATGTCAAAGCTGGTACAAAGGATAATAAAGTGAATTTGAAGTTATAAATTTTATAAAACAAAAAGATTCTTTACTTATTTTTAGCTTATACTATTGGTATAGGTTATTAAGGAGTGGAGAGTTATGAATACAAAGCTTTTTATGCTGGGTCTTCTTATGGAGAAAAATAGGCATCCGTATGAAGTCCAGCAACTTTTAAAAAATAGTGAAATGAAATATTATATAAAAATTACTAAAGGCTCTTTATATTATACATTTGAGCAACTTGAAAAGAAGGGTTTTATAGAGGTTGTTGATATTATTCGTAATGAACAACGTCCTGAACGGACTATTTACGGTATTACTAAAAGTGGTAAACAAGAATTTGAACATTTATTATTAGAGCAAATGATAAAGAAAGAGGATATGCATCGTCCTATATATGAAGCGCTACTTTTTGCACAATATGGGGAAGAAGAATTAATTCTAGAACAGCTAAAAACTAAAATTTCTCAACTGACGTTATATCTTACTACCCTTCAAAAAGTATATGAAGAGAAGTGTGGAAAAGAGAGTGTAGCTAAGTTATATATATTATCTAGTGTCATTTTACATTTAAGAACAGAGTTAAAAGTTTTACAGAGTTTATATAACACTATAAAAAATGAAAAGATAGATAATATTGGAAATGATGTACTTAGAGAGATAGAAAATCAATGTTTATAGTGACAGATATTATAAAATAAAGAAAAGTATAATATTTTAATTCGTAAATTAAAAACGTTAATTTGGACAGGTCTAATAGTATAGGGAACTGTCCATTTTTAATATGTAAATTCTCCATTCAATGTTAAGAAATCTTAATATTTTTGTAGGGTGAAAATTAAGATTTTTTCAGTAGATTGATTGTATGTTCTAAATTAACATTGGAGAGGAATTTATGAATGTTATTTGTTTTATGTAAGAGTATGTGAAGCGGCCTCGGATCGTAGGGGGCTATTTTACCCAGTTCAAATCAACTTGCAAAACAGATGGTTTCTTCAATATGTTTAAAAAAGAAAAGTGTATTATCACGCATTAACGGGTAGTAAGACCCACATCTCAAAATTAAGTGGAAGCAAAGAAGTTAGGTGGGGGGCGGGATTCCCGTAAAAGACCGATTGGTGAGGGCTGATTAAAGTTTCACTTTATACGTGTAAGGTAAAACTAAATGTATAATACTACAGCATAGAACGAGATGTCAGAGAGGAAGAAAATATGATGCAGAAAGAAAAAATTTTAATTGTAGATGATGATATAGAGATAAGAAAAATCGTATCCATTTATTTAAAAAATGAAGGGTATGAAATTATAGATGCATCGGATGCTATAGAAGCTTTAGAAACTTTAAGAAATACAACAATTGATTTAATCATTTTAGATATTATGTTACCGAAAATGGATGGCATAGAGGCTTGTTTAAAAATAAGAGAACAGTATCAAATGCCTATAATTTTTTTGTCAGCTAAAGATGAGGATATAGATAAGATCCAGGGATTAATGAGTGGGGCAGAAGACTACATTACCAAACCGTTTAATCCACTTGAATTAATGGCAAGAATTAAATCTCAATTACGAAGATATCGTGTTTATCAAACAGAAGAAGTAAAACAATTTATTCATGAAATAGGCCATCTTAAGGTAGACGAGGAGACAAGACAAGTTTTCATTAGAAATGAAGAAGTAAGGTTAACTCCAAAGGAATTTGACATACTTTCTTTATTAGTGAGAAATAAAGGAAAGGTTTTTAGTGTAGAAAAAATATACGAGATGGTCTGGGAAGATTCATTTTATAAATCAGATAATACAGTCATGGTTCATATTACTAAAATACGGGAAAAAATTGAAGAAAACCCTCGTCAGCCTGTTTATTTAAAAACAGTATGGGGAGTTGGTTATAGAGTATGATCGATCGTACGAAATTAAGGGATAATATATTCTTTTCTACACGCTTAAATATAAAGCTTATTTTAATTTTTTTGCTCTGTTTCATCGTTGCGGTTGTTACTTTTTTTCTCATAGCAATGAAAAGTGCAAATCTACTTTCTTATAATCAACAGATTGAAAAAGAAGCCGAAATAAGGGAAATAGCGATAGGGATAACTAATGATATACAAAAGCGTAATTTGGAATCTGGGCATATAGAACAAGTTATACCGATGATTCAATCTATCCAAAAGAAGAATGAAAATTTAAGGTTTTTAGTATTAGATTATAAAGGCCATATTATCTATCGTTCACATAATTTTCAATTGCAGGATAATCTCCCACAGGAATTATTACAGGAGAAATTAAATGTTACACCAAACGTCAGAAATCCTTTGTTTGAGAAGTTCATATTGTTTGTTTCACCAGTTTCATTTCAAGATGGAATTGGATATGTAATGGTACAATCTCCAAATTCGAATAAAACAATCTCACCAACTCAATATAATCAAAATTTATTACTTGCTTTGGTGAGCAGTATATTAATTTTCATCCTTTTATTTTTGCTGTTTATGATCCCTATTACAAGATACATTAAAGAAATTGAACGAGGTATTCAAAAGATTGTAAAAAAAGATTGGAAACATTCCATACGTGTTAAAGGAAAAGATGAATTATCTTCTTTAGCTTATAATATTAATTGGATGGCTAGTCAATTAAGGGAGCGTTTTGAGAAAGAGAGAGCAATTGAGAAAGGTAAAAGTGAATTTATTACCAATATTTCTCATGATTTGCGTACCCCTTTAACGTCTATTATTGGATATTTAGCATTAGTAAATGAAAAACAATATCGAAATAAAGAAGAATTAGAAATGTATATTCAAAATACGTATAATTTAACATTAAAATTAAAAACTCTCATTAATGAATTGTTTGAATACACAAAATTATCTTTACCTGATGTTAAGTTGAGAAAAGAAAAAGTAGAATTGGGCAATTTGTTAGGTCAGCTAGTAGGAGAGTATATCCCGATTTTTGAAAAACAGCAATTAATTGTTAAACTAAATATCATTAATAAGGATATTTGGGTATGGGCAGATATAGAAAAACTGGTGCGTGTATTTGATAATTTACTATCTAATACTGAAAAATATAGTTTTTCAAATTCAACAGTAATAGTGGAACTAAAAAAAGAAGAAGATAAGGCATTTATTTGTATTACAAATAAAACAGATCATCTTGAAGCACAAGAATTAAGCAAGATGTTTGAGAAGTTTTATCGAGTTGATAAATCACGGTCGAGTCAAATACATGGATCCGGAATTGGTTTAGCAATTGTAAAGCGCACAATTGAATTGCATGAGGGTAAAGTATGGGCTGAAAGTCATGGAAATAGTCTTACGATACATGTAGAATTACAACTTTTAAAAAATGTTTAAAAACTATTTAAGAATTTTCATTATGTAACTAATATAAATGCTTAAATAAAGCATTTATAAATAATAGTAGGCTTCTTTTGGTAACCATTGCATGAATGCCATGCCCAAATGGGGAAATCTATAGTAAAGTCAATACCTTTCTGTTTCATGTGTCTTACAATGTATTTATATGCTGTGCAATCTTCTTTACTAACAAAAATAGGATTGGCTATAAGCTTACCTTCATTCAAAAGTGTATTTATAGCATTTTGGTTTTGAAAAGTCCATAGGATTGTTGAATCAATAAATGTATTTAAGTTTGATTGTTTATCAAATTGTTTTTTCATCTTTCGCTCCATTTTCTTTTTTATTTTGCAGAATTAAGAATAAATATGACTAATCGGACAATAAGAAATACCTATGCTAGATACAATTGTAAATGCTTATTTAAAGTAACAGCAAGGAATAACCTTTGTATATAGAGTGTACAATACATGCAAAACAGGATTAAAGAAGATTTTAAATATAATATGAAATAGTACAAAATAAGAATTTGATATATCTTTTATATATAAACTATTAATTGAAGTTTGTAATTACACATTATAGTTAGTATACTAACTATATAATTAGTGTGCTAACTATATTGGGGGTTATATGAATAATTTAGGCTATTTATTACACAAGGTAAGTATAATGACGAAAACAGAATTATCAAATCAATTAAAAGAATATAAAATAACAGCTCAGCAATGGTCTGTGTTAAAGGATATATCTCTTTATCCAAATGGAACCACCCCAGCTATGATTGCTGAAAGGCTCTTAGCAGACCGTCCAACAGTAACCGGGATTATACAAAGATTATTGCAAAAAGAATGGATTCTTATAAAACATAATCCTAAAGATAAACGGTCACATTTAATATTTTTAACAGATGAAGCTAAGACATTAATACAGGAGATAGAAAATGTAAGCGATGAAGTTATAAAAAATGCTACAGCTAGTATTCCTAAAGAGGAAGTAGAAAATACAGTTCGAGTTTTGCAAAGTATGATTCAAAATTTACAAAAAAATAAAGGGTGATTAAAATGATTTTAGTAACAGGTGCTACAGGGAATGTAGGAAAAGAGGTTGTAAAATGCCTAATAAAAAGAAATGCTACTTTCAAAGTCACAACGCGCAGTAGAGAAACTGAAGGAGTGTATTTTGATTTTGAAAATCCTTCATCTGTAAAGGCGGCTTTAACAGGTGTTACTAAAATCTTTCTAATAAGACCACCACATCTAGCTGATGCAAAAAAGTATTTCCAGCCTGTTGTAGATGCCGCAAAAGAAATAGGTATAAAACACATTGTATTTTTATCTTTATTAGGTGTAGAAAAAAATCCGATAGTACCTCATGCTAAAATTGAAGCTATGATAAAGGCTTCTGGGATCCCTTACACATTCCTAAGACCGAGTTTTTTTATGCAAAATTTATTATCACAACATGGTGATGAATTAAGAAATAAAAAAATAATTGAAGTACCTGCTGGTAAAGGGGAAACAAGTTTTATAGATGTACGGGATATTGGAGAAGTTGCAGCTAAAATATTAACCGAAGAGGGACATGAATTTAAAGCTTATTCTTTAACGGGAAATGAGGCATTAACATATTATGAAGTTGCTGCTATTATTTCAAAAATAATAAATAAAGATATTACTTATACAAATCCAAGTATATTTAAATTTAGAAAAAGAATGATTCAAAAGGGACTTAACAGTGACTTTATTTGGGTTATGATTGGAATATATACAACTGCAAAATTAGGGTTAGCTAAAAAAGTCACATCAGATTTATCGAATTTACTAGATAGAAGTCCAATAACTATGGAAACGTTTGTTTACGATTACAAAGAATTATTAATATAATAATGCAAAAGTAAAAAAGAGGATTATTCACATAAAGAATCTATTATGTTTTAAGAGTAAGAGGGGATAGCCATGCAAAACAAAATTATCGTTATGTTTCAAAAAGATTTTCGTTTATATGATAACCCAGCTCTATTTGAGGCTGTTCAGTCCGGGGAGGTTCTTCCGGTATATGTACAAGATGAAACTTTTTCAATAGGAAGTGCGGCAAAGTGGTGGTTACGCCATGCTATAATGGATGTCCAAAAGCAACTTAAGGCATTGGGCTCTACTTTAATAATCCGCAAAGGAAATACACAGGAAGAAATACTTTCTCTCATAAAACAATTAGATATAACGGCTGTATATTGGAATAGTTGTTATGATCCAGACAGGTTAAAATCTAATCAAAAAATGAAAATGATATTAGAAGATAAAGGTATTATTTGTAAGGAATTTAATTCGCATTTATTATTAGAACCGTGGATTATAAAAAAGAAGGATAACACTGAATATAAGGTGTTTACGCCTTTTTACAATGCATTTCAAAAGCAGGTAATACCTAAACCTATTAGCAGAGTACAGAGTATAAAGTGGGGAAGCTCTTTACCAGCAAGCTTATCTGTCTCAGAATTACACTTGTTGCCGACTATACCGTGGACATCTCATATGGAAGCAATATGGGAGCCTACAGAGGAAGGGGCATACAAAACATTTAAGAAATTTTTCTCTAGTAAATTAGCCTCTTATAGTGAAGGAAGAGATTTTCCAAATCAAAATGCTCATTCAATGTTGGCGCCATATCTTTCATTTGGCCAAATATCAGTGAAGTTAATGTATCACTACTTAATAAATAAAAGTACCGAAAGACAATGTAGTTTTTTTGAAAAACAAGTGATTAGTTTTATACGCCAATTAATTTGGAGAGAGTTTTCTTATTATTTGCTATATCACTATCCGTTTACAGTATATAAACCTCTTAATAAAAACTTTGAACATTTTCCGTGGAATAAGGAAGAGGAGTTATTAAGAGTATGGCAGAAGGGTGAAACTGGTTATCCGTTTATTGATGCGGGAATGCGAGAACTATGGCAAACCGGTTTTATGCATAATCGGGCAAGAATGGCTGTAGCCTCTTTTCTTGTAAAGCATTTGTTAATTCCGTGGCAAGAAGGTGCAAAATGGTTTATGGATACACTACTAGATGCTGATATTGCAAATAATACAATGGGATGGCAATGGGTTGCTGGAAGTGGAGCAGATGCATCCCCGTACTTTCGTATTTTTAATCCTATCACACAAGGAGAAAAGTTTGATAAAAATGGAGAGTATATAAGAAGATGGGTACCAGAATTAAGAGATATCCCAAACAAATATATACATAAACCTTGGGAAGCACCTGAGCATATTTTACAAAAATCCAATATAAAACTTGGGAATACATATCCTTATCCGATTGTTGATCATAAGGCAGCACGAGAGAGAGCCCTTTGTGCATATAAAAATATAAAAGAATTTGTATGAAATAGGTTAAACAATATGTATTTAGAATTTTATCCATTATAAGGACATACTAATCATATAAAGTTTCTATAATCTTCTAGTAAAAAGGAGAATGTTTATGAAAAAATCTAGTATTATAGTATTTTTACTAACATATGGTTTGTTTTATGTTTCTAGTGTTTTATTCCCTATTGATCGTACTTGGTATGATGCGTTAGAAAAGCCGTCTTGGACACCTCCTGGTATGACAATCGGAATGATATGGGCTGTATTATTTGGACTTATTGCATTATCAGTAGCAATTATTTACAACAACTATGGATTTAAGCCAAAAACATTTTGGTTTTTATTCCTTTTAAATTATATATTCAATCAAGCGTTCAGCTATTTTCAATTTAGCCAAAAGAATTTGTTTTTAGCAACAATAGATTGTTTACTAGTCGCTATTACTACGTTGCTTCTCATAGCGGTTTCTTCCAATTTATCTAAAGTATCGACATGGTTGCTAATTCCATATTTTTTATGGACTGCATTTGCTACATATTTATCTTGGACCATTTATAGTATAAATTAAAGGCGTAAATAAAAACTTGAGCATAATAAAAATGCTCGAGTTTTTATGTGTGTTAATGATAATCCGAAATATGGAATATATACATCTTATGGAGGTCATCTTTGTGAAGAAATGGATAAAAATTACGCTGTACTCTTTACTAGCTATTTTAATTATAGGAAGTATTACTTTTTTAACTTGGTCTCAGTTTACTTATAAACCGACGCAAGAGGCTTTGTCGTTAGTAGATGATAAAAAAGATGAAGATAATATCGTTTTTGGAGCGAAAGATGCGAAAGTAGGGGTTATTTTTTATCAAGGAGCTAAAGTAGAAGCTGAGGCTTATAGTTACTTAGGAGAAGCTCTTGCAAAAGATGGGCACTTTGTAGTAATGCCTAAGTTACCATTAAACTTAGCGATATTTGGAATAAATGAGGTAGATAGTGTAATTGAAAAGTATCCTGAAGTTCAAAAATGGTATGTTGCGGGGCATTCAATGGGCGGAGCTATGATTTCTAAGTATGCCTCTCAGCATGAAGACAAGGTAGACGGGATTATTTTCTTAGGTTCGTATCCTGCAGATGACTTTTCTACAAAATCGATTCCGATGTTATCAATTTATGGGGAAGTAGATGCTTTAGCAACTGTAGAAAAAATAGAGAACAATAAAAAGTTAATGTCGAAAAATACAACTATGCACATGATAAAAGGGGGAAACCATGCTCATTTTGGCATGTATGGTGAGCAAAAAGGTGATAATGCGAGTTTAATTACGGCAAAAGCACAACGAGATGAAACAGTAAAAGTAATTGAACAATGGTTATTGGAACAATGATAACGAATTTAATAAATCTACCGAAAGAATTATCCAAACGGTAGATGGGAGAGAGAATAAAGAGCCAAATCGTATGAATTGGCTCTTTTATTTATTTGCTATCTCCAATTGTCCCCTTATTTTCTCAGGAATATCCTCTTTAGAAATAATATCGTAAGAATACACATATTTTCCTTTCACATGAATTTTTAAGTAAGTTTTTCTTATAAAATCATTAGGCGTGTTCGTTCCAACTGTATATTCTTTTTCATTACTTAATTCGTCAACAGCTTTTAGTGAGTACATAGCTTTGCCTTTATGATGATAATCTGGAACACCATATCCTTTCGCAACGGCATATACATTTTTTTCTTCAGCAATCGGATTAAATCTGTCTAAATCTCCGCGTAATATAAAAGGTAGTAAGTATATAGGGAGGCCTATTCCTAGTATGCAAATTACAAATTTCTTCATGATCGTTTCTCCTTTTGTCTATTTACATTTTTGAGTATAGAAAAAAGTTCTTATGAATATAGAGGGAAATTCTTTAAGTTTTTCTTAATAAAGTTTAACTTTGTGAAAAAAACTAATTTGAGCATTAAGTTTACGAAATGAATAGCCAAATAACCTGTTTTCTTTATTTTTTGATGGTAGGTTATTAGGTTTTATATTGGTATGAGTGAATTAAGAAATAAGTGAGATTTAGGAAATAGAATGAATTTATCTTACAGTAATAAGAGAATTACCTAAATAAATGATAGTGAGAACAATTAAAGAAAGCATCTAGTGGGGTGCTTTTTTCTTTTGAAACAGAGAATCTCATGGGTAGGTTACATGTAATTTCGTGCTGTGCTTCTAGGTCATTGGAAAATCCAACAATAAAAAAAGAGGGGGAAGGCGTTTTTTATTGAAGTTTGTTAATGATAGATTTTTAACTTGAGAGGGGGATCGTAAAATAGATTATTAATCTCTTTGGTAATTTTTATTTTCCTTATAGTTGGCATATTGTATTAGAAATTTTAAATTTTGAAGGGAGAATCAATAAGTATGGGTAAGAAAAGAAGAATAAGTAATAAGTTATTACTTATCAGTGCAATTTTTACAATAGCAATTCCCTCAGTCTCATATGCGGAGGAAGTAATTTCACCTGAAAAGTTTACGAGTTCTTCAAGTTTGTATAAGGCACGGAATACGGAAATTTTGAAAACAAATTTATATCCTAATACATATAATAATCCATTTAACCACCAATTTATTTCAAAATTAAAGGAAGTAAACACAAATATAAAAAAAATAGACAATAGTGATGATGAAAATCCTGTTATATCTACTACTCTTTCATTTATTCGCCATATGAATAGTGAAGATTATAAATCTGCATTTGATTTAACCTCAAGGTCATTACAGAAAATAATATCCGAAGAATGGTTGAAGAGCTATTGGGAGGGACTGCCAGTTCAATTACAAGCAGGTTCTTTTATAGAAATTGGAGAGGTTACACAAAAAGAGACAAATCCTGTTCATACAAATGTGGAGATTCAATTAGTTTTTGAAAAAATGACTGTACCTTTACTAATTAAACTAGATCCATCTGGAAAAATAGACGATTTTCAACTAAGCATGTCGTTTAGTCCTGTTGCTGAGCGTCCATCATATAGTAAGCCTGAATCATTTGTTGATAAAGAAGTAGTAGTTGGAAGTGGTGCATTTCCATTACCAGGAACATTGTCGGTTCCAAAAGGAAATGGTCCTTTTCCAGCGGTTATTCTTGTTCAAGGATCAGGAGCAACTGATCAGGATGAAACAGCGTTTGCTTTAAAACCATTTCGCGATTTAGCTGAAGGTCTTGCATCGAAGGGAATTGCTGTCCTTCGCTATAATAAACGAACGTATGAACATGGGCTGAAAACACAATTCAGTCCCTTCTATACAGTTGATAAAGAGACAACAGATGATGCTCTTCTTGTAACTCAATTTCTTAAAAATGAGCCTCTAATAAATAAGAATCAAATATATATTCTTGGTCATAGTCAAGGTGGAATGATGCTTCCGAAAATGATTGAAAAAGACCAAAATCAAAATATTGCTGGGGCAATTGTAATGGGTGGACCAGCTCGTGCGATTCAAGACGTTGTTTTAGATCAATTTGAGTATCTTTTTTCTATTGGAGCAATGAACCAGGAGCAATATAAATTCTACAAATCGCAATTTGAATTATTAAATGATCCAAATTTCTCTGGTCAGAATCCTCCAAAAGATTTTTACTTAGGATCAGCAGTATTTTGGGATTCTATTCGGAAAATTAAAGCAGCAGAAATATCAAAAGAACAAAAGACACCACTTCTTATTATTCAAGGAGAAAGAGACTATCAAGTTCAATCAAAAATCGAAATTCCTCTTTGGAAAGAACAATTAAAAGAACGAAATAACGTTGATTATCGACTATATCCAAAGTTAAATCATTTCTTTACAGAGGGCGATGGGGAAATAAGTAAACCGGATGAATATTATAGTCCTGCTAATATTCCTGAGTATGTTATAAATGATATTGCTGCTTGGGTGCAAGGCAGATCGCAATTAAATTAGCAACCATATGTTTTAATAAAGACTTTCTTTCTGTAATCAAAATAGAAATATTTTTATTAGGTTATATGTTTTTTTTAGCACTCTTTGAAAAGGAGTGCTTTTTTATTTTTCTATGATTTCTATAAAATAATGGACTTGTCTTCCAAATAAAGCGTTATTTGTAACACTGTTATCAAAGCAAAGTGCTCGTGACATTTCCTTGATATTCAAAAACATTAATAACCTATTATGTGAAGTTTTTTGAAAATTTAGGTTTAACATCTTTAAAATAGGTGTATTACATATTACATAACAACTAAATAAGAAAATAAAAAATCTAAGGGAGGAAAAATACGATGCATAAGAATGAAAGAAAACCGGTGGTTTATGAATATCAAAATGAACAGGAAGTAGTTATGAAAGTAAAAGAGCTAGAATTGAAAGGGATTCACCAAGATGACATTTACGTCTTAACACATGAAAAACATATAACAAAAAAGATTGCGGATGATACAAACACAAATACGATTGGAGTAAAAGAACAAGGGTTGGGCACAAGTATTATCAACTTTTTCTCCAAAAAAGGGGACGAGCTCCGAAATCAAATGGAGGAAATGGGGTTGTCGAAGGAGGAAGCTAACTTATATGAAGAAAAACTAGATCAAGGGAGAATTTTACTTCTAGTAACAGATGAAACACTAACGGCGAGTGATAGGCAGCCGCAAAACTATCATTCTCTCTAATAGATTGCAATATCTGATAAATAGATAAGTTAATTATTTTAGGTTGTAGCATGGAAGAAAATAAAAGTAGAGAAGGGTGAGAAAAATGAAACATACAATATTTAAATATGCTGTGATTGGGATTACGACCGGAGTCATAGTATCTCTGTTAAAAAAAGAAAATCGGAAAGCTATACAAACAAAAGGAAAAAGCGTAAAAGACAAACTACAAGAAGGAAACATAAAGGAAACATTAGAGAAGGTAACCGAGACAAGTAAACAATTCTCTGTAACTGCAGCTAATGTTGCAAAACAAACATTACCACAACTGCTTACAGCCACACCGGTTGTCATTTCTACTATTAAAGATTTAACAGAAAACGAAAATAACAAAAAGAAAAAAGATGAAAAGGATAATGAAATAAAACAAAATGGTAAGAACCTAGACGGAGAAAAAACGGAAAATGAAAAGAAATATGTGAAAGAAGGGAAAGAAGAGAGTGCTTAGATTTAATTCTAAAAAGAGAAAGTGAGGAAAAAAGTATGAAATCTCTGTATGCAATTGATGTAGGAATTGGTTTTACTAAGCGGGCATATCGACAGGATGTAGATTCTGAGGTGACGATTAAGAGTGAAGCTGCCACACTAGCTCCTGTACCTAATCATGCTGAAAGTGAAGATTTAACAAAAGTAAGTTTTATAGACTTAGACTTTGCATACTACATGGGAAATGAAGCACATCAATCTGACGCTTCATTTCTTCCTCCATTTGACGAAGAAATAGAAAATTATTATGAAAGCGAAGAGTTTAAACAACAAATATTTGGTTGCATTGCAAAGGATTATAAAGAAAATGTCGTGTTACCTTTAGTTGTTACCGGGCTTCCAGTCACTTGTTTTGGTAGTCAGCATGAGCAATTACAACGTGCACTAAAAAAAGAAACTTCCGTACAAATTGATGGGAAATTTATTAATATTACGGTTGAAAATGCTTTGATTCTTCAGCAACCGATCGCTTTACATGCCTATTTCTTAAAAGAGGGAATCATTCAGGAACAAGATCGCATCTTAATTATTGATGGTGGATTTCGTACATTAGAAATGACAGATATGAAACAGAATGTCATTTTAAATCATTATGAGACGGAACTAGGATGTAGCAAGCCTTTGAAAAATATTAAGAATATCGTGCAGAATCATGCGGGTGAAAGTAATCAATTGCATATTAATGACATGCCAAAAATATTAGAAAAAGGATATGGAGATAAAGAAGAAAATTATGAGACAAGTCAGGTGGATATTTTAATTCAAAAAGAGTTGGATACACATTTCCAAGACATCATGCGTGTATTACAAGAACAATTTAAGTTAGACCAGTATGATACTATTATTTGGACAGGAGGAATAGTAGATCTCCACAAAAAACAAATTGAAAAAATGCAAGGTGAAATTGTTTCTTTCCGTATGGTAGACGCTTCAAAAGAGGCCGCGCTTCATGGATACTATATTATTGGAAGTCAAGTATTTGAGGACATCACCACTCAATCTGCATATAAATCCAAATTATAATGACGACCGAAATGGAGTTCGTTGAATAGACGTGCCAAATTGTGTGGCTTCTTTTCCAAATATAAATAAGAAAAGATAAAAAGTGCTTGTATAGAGGAAATGTTTAAAATTGAGAATAAAAATAACTAATATATAGGGGGTCTTCCTTTTTAAAGAATAAGACCTCCTATGCATTTATTTTGTAATTTAGATGATTTAAAAACTTTTCCTCCAAGATATGGATACCTACATACAAATTTCATATTACGGATATGATTCGATCAAACATAAAACTATTTAGAAAGGAAGAATAATATGGAATGCATAAAAATGACGAAATGGAGTTGGTATCATGTGAAAACTAGTGAGCTTGAAGAAATTTCTTCTATAATCCCCCGTGATGTAACATCTTATTTCCCTCAATTTGTAAAGAAAATAAGTTCTCCTTGTGAAAATGGATTATATGTTTATACGTTATCACCAAGTCAAACTTGTGTATATGGTTCGTTTTTATATGATCAAGATAAAAAGGACGCCAAAATTCAAAAATTTCTTCATTATTTCGTAGCTCATGGGATACTGATAACGGTCCAAGAAAAAGAGGAAGAAGATTTTCAAGAATTAATACATAATTTCCCTATAGGTATAAAAAATTGTAATAGTTCCGCTGAAGGACTATGTGCCATCTTATCGATATTTATATCTCACTATTTACGAAAGGTTGACTATTTTGAAAACAATTTCAGAAATGTGTTATGGGATTTTTATCATCATAATAACATAGCAGTTTTAGAAAGGATTTATCATATTCGTCATGAATTATTTATGAACACACATGTGTTTCGCTTAATACAAGAAGTGTTACAAGGCTTGGAGGAAGCTTGGTTAGAAAAACTAACAAACACCCTTTGTTATAAACAAACACACGTAAAATTAGAGCGTGGATTACAACTTGTTAAAGAGTACCAAGAAGAATTAGACACGATGATTCATTTGCAAGAAGTTGTTTCTTCTCATCGTGGGAATGAAATTATGAAAGCTCTTACTGTATTAACTGCTGTAAGTACGCCTTTGACAGCCTTAGGAGCATTATGGGGTATGAATTTTAAATACATGCCTGAACTTGAATGGAAATATAGCTATTTAATTGCTCTCTTATTTATTATTTTCACAACAGGCGGTATGTATATGTATATGCGATTCAAAGGGTGGACAGGTGATTTATTACGAGTAAAGAAAAAGAAATCTTTTTTTAAATCTAATTGATCCTGTTTATAAAAAATATGATAGACATATAGTTAATAATATTTATTAATTGGGGTAGTGCCATATCCCTATCAAGTTAAAGTTTTGATGTCCCCGCAATGATAAAAATAAACTTGGTTTCCATAAAAAACATAATATTTTCATTTAAAGGCTATGAAGTGAAATGTCATCATCTTCATCACGTTTGACCTTCAAGAAATAAAAAGTTAAACTATTCTTGTACTCGAAGTACTATTATAGTACTGGAGAGATAATAACTTTACTATTTTGGTATGAGGTGAATAAATGATGAAAGATCGGATTGCCAAAACTGCTATTGCGCTTTTTCATGTAAGGGGAATAAAATTCACAATGAGTGATTTAGCTCGTGATCTAGGTGTAAGCAAAAGTACGCTTTACGAGCATTTTCCATCTAAGGACGAGCTTATTGGTTATGTAGTTGAGCAAATAAATGAAGAAGCCCAAATACGTTTTCGGGAAATTATCGATAATTCGAATTTGACCATACCGGAAAAATTAAAAGGGATTCTTTTAATTGTGCCTAAGGATTTTCAGCACAGCTTCGTACGTTTACTGATTGAACTGCGACGTTACCATCCAGAGCAGTGGGCAAAAATAGAACAAGGCATAAATGAAGAATGGGAGGTAATTACTGGGCTAGTTGAAGAGGGCATCAATAGCGGTGTTTTACGTTCAATGGACATTCCAGTGCTAATCCAAACACTCAAAACGTTAATGAAATCAATTTTTGAACAGGGGAGTATAGCCTCTAACCAAATTACTCTACAAGAGTCACTTGCAATGATGGCCGATATCATATTGCATGGAATCACAAGTAAGGATTAAATAGTACTTCTACATAAAAAATGAGTAGGGTCACAATAACCATACAGGTTAACGTAGCCCCGCTCATTTTTTATTTTTATCCCGCTTTAATGGGCAGTAAGATTCCTACCTCAAAATTCAGTGAAAGCAAAGAATTTAGGTGGGAGATCAACTGCCCATAAAAGTCCGATTGGTGAGGGCTGATAATCAGTGGGGGATGAAGAAAACCCCACTGATTAAAGTTTCACTTTATGTCGATTTTACTTAAGGGTAATTATACTTTACAGTCTGGAAGATTTCGGTATAATATAAAATGAGTACCAAAAATAATTTTTCGGTACTGAAGGTACGAATTAAGATAATCAGAGATGGAAACGAAAAGTTTGTAATTTTAAATTGTTTTTTCAATTTGGCTGGGATGTCCTTGAAGATAAAATACGGGTATAGGAGGAATGTAAATGGATTTTTTTGAGACTGTTATAATTATTGTGAATTTTAGTATTCTAGGCTGTATATTGTTTTTTAGTGAGAAAATAAAACAATGGTCTGTCTTCATTCTAACAGTTGCCTTTTGTGTGGTTGTTGTGCAGCTTATCGTAGAAGGGTATCGCTGGCAGATGATTCCTGCTTATTTGTCCCCATTTATTTTAACAAGCTGCTATCTATTTGCTGAATCAAAAAAGAACGTTAAAAGTTGTGGGGCATTCACAGTCAAGACAGCGCTACTGGTCATTTATTTGACTATTGCGGTCATGCTTCCTTCCCTCATGCCGGTAGTTTTATTTGAAAAAACGAGCGGTCCCTTCAAGGTTGGTACTACACTTTATCATTGGATTGATTATAATCGAGAAGAACCTTATATGAAAGATTTGAACGGCCGGCGCGAGCTGATGGTTCAGGTTTGGTATCCTGCAAAAGAAAAAGGAGAGATGAATCGCGCACCTTATATCCATAACTCGGATGAGATTGCCAAGGGGTTGGAAAAATCATTGTCTATTCCAGCATTCGCGTTTCATCATCTAGGCTTGATGAAGTCGAATGCATTCATGGAAGCTCAATTGTCAGATTCAGAGGAACGTTATCCGGTCCTACTCTTTTCCCATGGTTTAAGCGGTTTTCGCAATCAAAACACGTTTGAGGTGGAGGAGTTGGCCAGCCAAGGTTACATCGTCGTAGGAATTGATCATACCTATGATGCTGCAGCTACCGTCTTTCCAGATGGCAGAACCGCTTTTGTACAGTCGATCAATTTAACTGATTTTGCCGAACGAGATCGCCATATCAAATTATGGAAGGAAGATGTTGTTTTTGTACTTAATCAAATAGAGAAGCTTAACCAAAGCGATAAAGATAATCGCTTTACAGGAAGAATGGATACATCCCGAATTGGAATGTTTGGACATTCTTATGGTGGAGCTACAGCTGCGCAAGTGTTAGTGGAAGACTCCCGTGTCAAAGCAGCCATCAATATGGATGGTACATTATATGGGGAAAATGTTCCGAAATCTAGAGTTGGAAAACCGTTTTTGATTATGAATGCAGAGACTAGTGATGATTCCACGAAAGATTTTTTAGAGGGAAAAGTTCGTAGTGACCATGCACTTGCAGGTGGTGGCATGTCAATGGTTATTCCCCATACCAATCATACGAGTTTCACTGATTTTCATTTGTTCTCTCCTTTGTTACGAAGCTTAGATGAAGATCCAAGATACGTTCACCGTATTATAAACGAATTCAGTCTCGCTTTTTTTGATCGATATGTGAAACAGGTAGACGATAGCTCTGCGCTTGAAAAATTGGACTCCAAATACCCAGAAGTGAAATTTAAAGTGAATTAATGACAATGTCTTTTAATATATTTGCTAACAGTTGGGTATATATTTTAATCATCAAGAAAGATTGCCCTCTGTAGCATACAGAGGGCAATCTTTTTTAAATTAATATAAAGGAGTTTTTTTATGTTTAATAGATTGAAGTATTTTCTTTTATCCGAGAAAGAAATAGTTGAAACTGTGAAGAATTACAAGGAGGAAAAAATACATGTTTTCATAATAAAAGATTTTTTAGGGGAGTTAATCTTAATAAGAACTCTTATATTTTTAATGTTTGTTCCAATATCAACTTTTATTTTTTCAGTTGTAATTTTTGGAGCTGTTTTCTTTTTATCCGGTATTAAGATTACCATTTGGGGCATTGCTATAATGTTATTGGTTCCAATAACATTACTTTTCTATATGAATATAACTAATACATCAATTATTATTACTGATTTAGTGAAGAAATTTTTATTAACCATAAAATATCTAAATCCATTTTACTCAATATTAAATAAACCTTGGTTATTTATTTTTGAATTATTATTTGGTTTTTTATATGTCTTCGTGCTATCTTTGTTTTCTATTTGGATAGTATTACATTCATTAGAAATAGGTTTCTCTGAATTTAGTTCAGAGGACAATCGAAGTTTCCAATTTTCAATTATTATTTTGCATACAGCAATTTATTTGTTTATAAGAGTTCATGGCCAGCCTTGTAAGACAACTAAGCAAAAAATTAAAAAACTGAAAATGAAATTTTATTTATGGTTTTGTTCTATGATTGCAAGTATTGTATATATATTTGAATCACTCTTTAATTATATGAATGGAATTCAAGCAATTTATTTTATATTTGTTTTAATGATTGCTTTAGAAAGAACAGTGACACATTATAAGAAATTTATAGATTTTTTAGAATCTGAAAATTTGTATGAAAAATAATTTTAGAGAGAAAAGTCATTTGAAATATAAAAAGTTATACCTACTAAGTACTGAACGAGTAAAAAAACGTTATTCTTTCTCTAGAATCCTAGGAAAGGATAGCGTTTTTTATGTCTATTTTTGTATCTGATGAACTACAACTATTTGCTCAAGAAATTCAATGTTATTTATCCCCGAACATCTTAAGAAATCTTGCCAGAGAGTCTGGTTTCGTGTAACGAACCTGTAAATTCCAAACAAAAAGTTTACTCAATTTATGAGTATGTATGGAAAAAGAAAGAGATTCAATAATGCTTTGTTTAATGTTAATTTATACAGAAATACATATTAAACAATATGTAATAATACATTTTATGATAATTTATTAAGATAAAATGTTATATTTTTGGGTGGAATATATAAATGGAGGAAATGTTATGAACAAGAATTTAAAATTTACTCAAATGATGATCGGTATTAGTACGATGGCATTATCATTTGGAAGTATTCAAACACAGGTATCCGCAGAAGAAAAAGCACCCTATAATCTGTTGCAGATGAAACCAATTGGAACAGAAACTTCAAAAGATGAAATGGCTCATGCTACAAAAGCGGACGAAACATTGAATTTTGAAGAGCGTTTAAAAGTAGGCGATTTTTCACAACGACCTACTTCGGTGATGAAACATGATGAAAGGCAATTAAAGCAAAGCTATACTCTGGCAGAATTGAATAAAATGTCTGATAGTGAATTCATTGATACGCTATCAAGAGTTTCATGGAATCAAATTACAGACTTATTTCAATTCAATCAAGATACGAAAGCTTTTTATCAAAATAAAGAACGTATGAACGTTATCATTGATGAATTAGGACAAAGAGGGACATCTTTTACGAAAGAGGATTCAAAGGGAATTGAAACTTTTGTTGAAGTATTACGTTCTGCTTTTTATGTGGGATATTTTAATAATGAAGTAGGTTACTTAAAAGAGAGAAGCTTCCATGACAAATGTTTACCATCATTAAAAGCAATTGCAAAAAATCCAAACTTTACATTAGGTACAGCTGAGCAAGATAGAGTAGTAGTTGCGTATGGAAAGTTAATTAGTAATGCTTCTAGTGATGCTGAAACAGTACAGTATGCAGCAAATATTTTAAAACAGTTTAATGATAACCTTTCTATGTATGCTAAAAATTATACGAAAGAACAAGCTGTATATGAAATTGTAAAAGGTATTGATTATGATCTACAGTCTTATTTGCAGGAAACGAATAAAAAACCTAATGCAACAATGTGGTATGGAAAAATTGATAATTTTATAAATGAGGTTAGTAGAATTGCTCTCATACGGAATTTAACAACTGAGAATAGTTGGCTAATTAATAATGGGATTTATTATGCAGGACGTTTAGGGAAATTTCATAGCAATCCAAACAAAGGATTGGAAGTTATTACACAAGCGATGAATATGTATCCTCGCCTAAGTGGACCTTATTTTATAGCGGTAGAGCAAATCAAAACAAACTACGGTGGAAAAGATTATGATGGAAATACAGTAGATTTACAGAAAATACGTGAAGAAGGGAAGTTACAATACTTACCTAAAACATATACATTTGATGATGGATCTATTGTTTTTAAGACAGGCGATAAAGTAACAGAAGAGAAAATTAAAAGGTTATATTGGGCAGCCAAAGAAGTAAAGGCACAATATCACCGTGTAATTGGAAATGATAAAGCACTAGAACCAGGTAACGCAGATGATGTGCTGACAATTGTAATTTATAATAATCCAGATGATTATCAATTAAATAGACAATTATATGGATATGAAACGAACAACGGCGGTATTTATATTGAAGAGAAGGGTACTTTCTTTACATATGAGCGTACACCAAAACAGAGTATTTATAGTCTAGAGGAGTTATTCCGTCACGAATTCACTCATTATTTACAAGGAAGATACGAGGTTCCTGGTTTATTTGGGAGTGGAGAACTATATCAAAATGAACGCTTAACTTGGTTCCAAGAAGGGAATGCAGAATTCTTTGCAGGATCTACACGTACAAATAATGTTGTTCCACGTAAAAGTATTATAAGTGGCTTATCATCTGATCCGGCAAGCCGTTATACTGCAAAGCAAACTTTGTTCGCAAAATATGGATCATGGGATTTTTATAATTATTCCTTTGCACTACAGTCTTATCTATATAATCACCACTTTGAAACCTTTGATAAGATTCAGGATTTAATCCGTGCAAACGATGTGAAAAATTATGACGCGTATCGTGAAGCATTAAGTAAAGATGCACAGCTGAATACAGAATATCAAACGTATATGCAGCAGTTGATTGATAATCAAGATAAATACAATGTACCACAAGTAACAAATGATTACTTAATACAACATGCACCTAAGCCGTTAGCTGAAGTGAAGAAAGAAATTGTTGATGTAACTAATATAAAAGATGCAAAAATCACAAAACATGAGTCTCAATTTTTTAACACATTTACTGTAGAAGGCAAGTACATAGGTAGTACATCAAAAGGTGAGTCTGAAGACTGGAAAACAATGAGTAAACAAGTCAATCAAACCTTGGAGCAGTTGTCTCAAACAGGATGGAGCGGCTATAAAACAGTTACAGCCTATTTTGTTAACTATCGTGTGAATGCAGCCAATCAATTTGAATATGATATTGTTTTCCATGGTGTTGCAACAGAGGAAAAAGAAAAAACAACGACTATAGTAAATATGAATGGACCATATAGCGGGATAGTAAATGAAGGAATTCAATTCCATAGTGATGGTACAGAAAGTGAAAATGGAAAAATTATTTCTTATTTATGGAACTTTGGAGATGGTACAACAAGTACAGAAGTCAGCCCTACCCATGTATATGGAGAAAAAGGAGCATATACTGTGGAACTAACAGTGAAAGATAGTAGAGGAAAAGAAAGTAAAGAACAAACAAAAGTTACTGTAAAACAAGATCCGCAAACAGGTGGATCCCTTGAAGAGGAAAAGGTACTCCCGTTTAATAAGCTTGTAAAAGGAAATCTGATTGCTCCTGATCAAACAGATGTTTATACGTTTGATGTTACAGTTCCAAAAGAAGTAGATATTTCTGTGGTAAATGAACAAAACATTGGGATGACATGGGTACTTTATCATGAATCAGACATGCAAAATTACGTAGCTTGTGGTGAAGATGAAGGAAATGCTATAAAGGGAAAATTCGTAGCGAAACCAGGGAAATATTATTTGAATGTGTATAAATTTGATGATAACACTGGTGAATATTCATTATTAATAAAATAAATTTATTTTCAATATGTATATAACGGTTGTTTTTTTAGGAGGAGTCTGTCACGATAGGCTTCTCCTATTTTTTACTCTAAAATAAGTTAATAAATTAGGTAATTATCTTTAAAAATAAATCATTATAAACCTAAAATATTCAATTAAAAAATAGAAGAGAGGGAGCTTGCGTCTTAATAAGACTAATATTAGGAGTTATGTCACATTTCGATTAAATAAAATATCGTAAAATCCTCAGAATAAATTTTTTTGCATGTTCATTCATTTAGGGTAATTCTCAACTCTTAAGCTGATGTATGTGGGGGACCGACTCATATACATCAGCTTAAATAATTAGATATTTTATTTATTAAGTTAAGCGAAATTTTATTCGTATAGGAGGAAGGCGCATTTAATTCTTTTTTCGAATGTTATTCATGTTTATCGTATTCCATCGAATGCGCTTGTTACCAAGTGATGTACATAGGAATCATCAAACTTATCACCGGTTACTAGCAACCGATAAAAAATTGGTCCGTAAATGAGATCGATGGATAATTCAATATCAAGGTTTTCTTTGAATTCTCCTCTTTGAATTCCCTTCTCTAGAAGTTGCTTTGCTTGCAGTCGACGGGGCTGGAAACATCGAGTGCGATATTCCTCTTCCAGTTTTAAGTCAACGTTTGATTTTCTCTTTGCAACCAGAAGTTCGTAGTCGCTTAAATGGATTATTCATGTCTATTTTCTTTTTGGGTGTTGCTGTTGGATCCTTTTTCGGAGGATGGAGTGTAGCATTGTGGATCGGAATCGCTTTTCCGACCATAGCGCTGCTTTATTTTGCCACAGAGAAATAGTTCAATAATCAAATTTAAACAGACCGGATTCGCTTGAATGCATATTCATTAATATGTCTGATTTTTATAGATTATTTGCGGTTATTTTGAAGTTTTTACATCACAACCAGATTTTTTGTCTCTATCGCTAAAAGAGGGCAAAACTCACCATATAAAATGTGTCCGAATTCCATTTAGACTATGAAAAAAGAGAGCTTGCGCTAGACAACAAGCCCTCTAAAAAATAACGTAATTGAGATATCTATATATTAACAGTTATTTTCTAACGATTCTATATGTCTTATGTTGAGAAATAAATTATAAGTGGCTTGATAACGCTAAAATGAAATATTGACATAATATTTCGACGATAATATAATAAATCTCGAATTCAAGATAACTTGTAAAGGATTGGTAATTATGAGAGCTTATCTTTAAAGTTATTTGTTATATTATCAAGGGAATTACAGCCAATCACTAAACGTATGAAAAGGATCTAAAAATTTATGGACTTAATGCAACTGAATTTGCAGTGCTTGAGCTACTATACAGTAAAGCTGATCGGCCTATAAAAAAATTGAGGACAAAATATTACTTGTAAGTTTTTGTATCACGTATGCATCAATTATTTCAGAAGGTATTGAATTGGTGACACTAATTTTTCCACAGCATAGAGAGGGGATTCGGAAAATATTTGGTAGTTTGGACTATATTGAGAAAAAATGATAAGTAAACAGTTGAAAAAGTTAGGATATTACGCACAGAAAGTGTAAGTTTTTAGATGTTATTTCTGTTTAGTAATATCCTAATTAAATATAAATTAAATAAATAGGAGGGAAAATTAATAAATAGTAGTAAATGTATTGTAGTACAAAATAAAGAAATTATGTAATTGCAATTAATATAGTAGGAAATAAAGTTGTTATGTTAACGTATACATATCGTCCTTTAAATTATAAATCTTTCATAAAGCGGAGAGTGGGTATCAAGAATGGAATTACGTCATTTAGAGTATTTTATTCAAGTTTGTAATAATAATAGTTTTACTAAAGCTGCGGAAGTTCTAGGTATTTCACAGCCGACTTTAAGTCAACAAATCCGTGTGTTAGAAGGTGAACTTGATACACCCTTGTTTCATCGAGTTGGAAGAGGTATCAAAATGACAGAAGCGGGTAAGCTGCTATTTGATAAAGGAAAATTTATCATGCAACAATTTGATGACGTTTATAATGAAATTTTTGAATTAAAGGGTGTAAAAAGAGGTGTAATTACTGTAGGAGGTTTATTAGAGGATCTCACTTATTTAACACCTTATATTATGAAGTTTCAACAACATTATCCCAACATCGTAGTAAAGATTATAGAATCTGAAGTTGCTGTAAATCAAATCGTTGACAAAAATATTGATTTCGGGATTACACGTAGTGCTCAAATTCCAGACACATTAACAAACACCCTTTTGTATAGTGAAGAGCTCGTCCTTGTCATTCCCAAAAATCATCCTTTGAATGAAAAATCATTTGTTTCTTTTCGAGAATTAGTAGGGCTGAGTAGAATAATGGTTTCATGTAGTTGTCGTGAATCTATTAAAATATATTGTGAGAGTTTAGGGTTATCTTTATCTGAAGCAAATATAGAAACAAAATCTTCTATTTCTCTATTGAGCCTTGTATACAATGGACATGGGGTTGCCATAATACCTCTTTCACTGGTTAACTTTGTTAATAATGATACTTTGAGCATAGTTCGTATTACTGACCCAACACCAAGCCAAGATATTAATCTTATTCACTTTGATGATAAATTTTTAAGTTTTGCAGCACGTATCTTTATGCAGAAGTTAAATGATTCGCAAAAAGTATCAGTGTAATAGAAATAATAATGATTCTAGTGTAAAATTTGAAAAAATCTATAAGTCTTAAGATAAAGCAAATATTAAAGTCAAAGGGTAGTGGCTTTATATGTGTGGTGTGATCGATTTTTGACTTTTACTTAAGGGAAAGGGGTAGACTTTGCACGGAGAGAAGGATGTAAAAAACAAATCAAGTTTAAGCTATCAACTCTTTGGTCCTATTGAATAGTAATAGATTCCAATAGGGATATACAATGCTATTTCGAATCTACATACCCTTATTGCAGAAAGAAAACCACCGGCATTATACCGGTGGTTTTGACTTAGAAAGCAAAGCAAGTACAACCGATACCCCATGTAGTTCCATCTTTTCCTATTACGGTATGAGTGTGTTGATGGAGAGGGTTACTGCAACTATGTAACTTGTTATCATAGGAATCGTGAGAAAGTATAGTGTTGGCTAGGTTAGCACCACCATACCCATAAACTCCCGTCGGTGACCAGTCAGGTGATGCTGGCGGCAATTCAGGTGATAAATTTTTAAATTCATCATTTCCATACACAACCTGTCCGCCCATAATTGTGAGTAATGATTCAAGGTTTTTGATTTCTTCTTCTGGCACAGTAAAGTAGTCAGCAGACAATACAGCAAGATCAGCAAACTGACCTACTGCAAGGGTTCCTTTTTTACCTTCATCACCAGAGAACCACGCACTTCCTTTTGAATATAATTCCAGGGCTACTTTTCTATCCAGTTTATTTTTTTCATCGTATATCGAAAGTCCACCAATGGTTTTTCCGGCAACCATCCAATAAAGAGCGACCCAAGGGTTATAGCTGGAAACTCTAGTTGCATCACTACCGGCGCCAACAGGTATACCAAGGTCTAACATACGATAAATCGGAGGAGTACGCTTTGCAGCTTCCTTTCCGTATAAATCAACAAAGTATTCACCTTGAAAAGCCATGCGGTCTTGGATGGCAATACCGCCATTTAAAGCCTTAACACGTTCCATGCTACGATCTGAGATTGTTTCTGCATGATCAAACCACCATCGTAGACCATTAAAAGGAATTTCACTGTTAACTTCCTCGAATACATTTAAGAAACGTGTGATTGACTCATCATAAGTTGCATGTAAACGGAAGGGCCAACGGTTTTCCACCAATAGAGAAATTACTTTCTTTAAGTCAGCTTCCATCATCGTAGCTAGTTCAGGCCGTGGCATTTGAAATTTTTCAAAATCGGCTGCTGAGAATACTAACATCTCTCCGGCACCATTCATTTTATACTTATCAGTTCCTTGACCTGGAGAAACAATTTTTGCCCATGAAGCAAAGTCTTCATATTCATGATTTGGATTCTGCGTAAATAGATTATAAGCAATACGCAAAGTTAATTGTTCCTTCTCGGCTAAATGTTCAACAACTTTGTAATCATCAGGATAATTTTGGAATCCACCACCTGCGTCAATAGCACTTGTAATACCTAATCTATTTAATTCGCGCATAAAATGGCGAGTTGAATTAATCTGGTCGTCAAAATTAAGTGCTGGTGCTTTACCCAAACTTGAATAAAGAATAGAAGCGTTAGGATTCGCAATTAAAAGGCCCGTTGGATTACCTCGTTTATCCCGCTCAATTAAGCAGCCTGGAGGGTCTGGTGTATCTTTTGTATATCCCAGTGCATGCAGCCCAGCACGATTTACAAGTGCTCTATCGTAAAGATGTAGCACAAATACAGGAGTGTCTTCAGAAACGGCATTAATTTCTTCCAAAGTTGGCAACCGTCTCTCTTTAAATTGAAATTCAGACCAACCTCCAACTACCCTTACCCACTGAGGAGCAGGTGTACGCCTTGCCTGTTCTTTGAGCATTTCTAGAGCAATAAAAAGTGATGGCACGCCTTCCCAACGTAATTCCATATTATAATGCAGACCACCACGAATAACGTGTATATGAGAGTCATTCAGGCCTGGAATAGCTCTCTTTCTTTTAAGGTCTATTTTCTTTGTTTTTTCCGTGGCACTATTAAGAAGCTCATCTCCACCTACTGCAGTGACTAAACCATCAGTTATGGCGATAGCAGATACCTCAGGCTGAGAAGGGTCAAGGGTAGTAATTTTTCCGTTATATAAGATCATATCCGGTAAATTCATGTTCACACCTCGTCTACTTTCTATTATTTTGTAACCATGGATGAAATAATTTACCGAAAATCGGCAGGACTACCCATGATAGCAAGGACACTATACATACTGAAACAAAAAAGGCCGACATAATAGGATTCATATGTTTTATAATAGGTCCTATCACTTTAGGAACTAACATGCTAAGAGGCCATACACCCAAAAGGGTAACGATAGACATTTTCCATTTTGGCGGTGGAACTGGCGTTTTCGGAGTAACAAACCAATAAGCCAAACTACTTTCAGTTTTGTAACTCGGATTAGTAACTTGAAATTGTTCTGCCGTTTTTAACAAATCCCGGCGAATGTCTGATTCTTGCCAAGCACGTAGATGCTCATACGTATCAAAGCGAAAAATAACAGTATACTCTCTCGATTCGTTATTTGGGACTATTAGATTTACACCTAAATGCCCTGGGAATTTAGTAGCGGCAGCTTCGATTTCATGTCTCCATGTTTCAAACTGTTTTTCTTTACCTTGTTGAATTTTCCATGTAACAATCGTTGTTACTGGATCAGCAGCATCCATCGTGTTCCCTGTATAAGTCTCTTCGACAGCTACTCCTTCTTGTTTCATATTTTCCTGCTTGGAAGCGCGCCGTGCACCATAGTATATGCGTATTCTACTCCTTGACCATAAGCGCCAGTGTGCTCCTTTACAATTTCCATTACAGCATCATAAGTGTCTTTGTGTGCCCAGTCACGTTGGTATTCAAGTAAAACTTGAATTGCTGTCACTGGAATTGCACCAGCTTGTTCTACACGACGCATAGCAGCATTATGTGCTGTCAAACTAGTACCACCTGAAGCATCATCAACTGCATACACTTCATAGCCAGCTTTAATTGCTTCAAGCACAGGGAATGCAAGGCAAACTTCAGTCCAAAGTGCTGCAAATATTAATTTCTTTCTACCTGTTGCTTTAACTGCTTCAACAAATTTTGGATCTTCCCAAGAGTTCATTGAACTGCGTTCTATAATTTCATGGTTTGGGAATATATCAAGAATTTGTGGCCAAAAATAACCAGAAAAGCTGCGTGTCTCAACTGTAGTAAGAATAGTAGGTACGTTAAAAGTTTTTGCTGATTTAGCAAGTAGCATAACGTTATTAATTAATGTTTGTCTATCAATACTTGCAACTCCAAAAGTCATTTGAGGTTGAAAATCAATTAAAATTAATGCACTGTTCTCCGGATTTAACAATTCTAAATTACTCATAATAAAACGCTCCTTTTTTAATTGTTTAAAATCGAGTTTTTGAAAGTAATATATTTTCTATTGACTAAAGCTGTAATCATAAAAATAAAAGCTTTGTTGTACTGTTTAATTTAAAATTTAGTGCCGATTTAATCGGCACTAAATTTATACTAGAAACTTTTTAAAAAGTGATAATACATTTATGCATTTTGTTTACTAAGATCGCGCTGAGCTCCCCTATAGCTTCCAATTATATTTTGATAGCCTGGAAGATTGCTAGCAAGCAAATTGCCAAAACCTTCGACATCGTTGCGCCAATCGCGTTGTAATTCGCAAGCTACGCTAAACCAGTTCATAAGTTGCACACCACTATGTGCCATACGAGTATTGGCAGCATCTGCAACTTGTTTACTGAAAGTTCCTGAAGCATCCGTAACAGCAAATACTTCATATCCAGCTTTTATAGCGGAAAGTGCCGGGAAAGCAACACAAACGTCCGTAACTACGCCTGCGATGATAAGTTGTTTTTTTCCAGTTTCTTCGATTACTTTTACAAAATCATCATTATCCCATGCGTTAATTTGTCCAGGTCGAGCTATTTTTGGTGCATGAGGAAAGAGATCAACCAATTCTTGCATTAAAGGTCCATTAGGCCCGTTTTCGAAACTTGTTGTTAAAATAACTGGTAAATCAAAAAACTTAGCAGTATGAGCAAGAGCTAAAACATTGTTCTTGAATTCATCAACACCATAGTCACGTACTAGTCCGGACATAAGACCAGTTTGATGATCTACTAAAAGCACGACAGCATCATCTTTGTTAATACGAGAATAGAGATCAGTCATTATGTATTCCTCCTAAAAATTAAGTAATCGAAGAAAGTTTTATTATAAGTTTCTTCGTTTATAACTAAGCTGACCAATAATATTGGTTATAGCAGCATTCACAGAACATGAAGTGCTATACAAATTTATAGTATTTGAAAATAGAATCGTTAATCAATTCTAAATTATCTATAATTTGTATAGGTCGTAACTATAGTTGTTTTCACTATAAAATAGATTGGTTTTACCTATACATCCTATAGATAGAACAATATTGATAGTCACCTATTTTTGTTATTATAATTGAATATGAGGAATGTTCAGAAATTATATTGTGGTGAAAAAGGTATTAGAGGGGGAATTGTCCAAAAGGAGAAAATGAATGCATTGGGACAATAGAGTTTCATACTTAGAGTTCACAACATAAACGTGCATGAATAGGTTATGACATTCATCCGGATTATTGAAGAAAAGGATACATATTAGAATATTTTTTGGAGGTAGAAGCATGGCTAAAATTACTGTAGGAACCGAAAATCAAGAACCAATTGAGATATATTATGAGGATTATGGCACAGGAAAACCAGTTGTACTAATTCATGGTTGGCCGTTAAGTGGTCGATCTTGGGAATACCAAGTTCCCGCTCTTGTTGAGGCTGGATACAGAGTTATAACATATGATCGTCGAGGATTTGGAAAATCATCTCAGCCGTGGGAAGGGTATGAATATGATACCTTTACTTCTGATTTACATCAACTAATAGAACATTTAGAGCTTCAAAATGTCACACTTGTTGGTTTTTCTATGGGTGGAGGCGAAGTAGCCCGGTATATTAGTACGTATGGAACAGATCGTATTGAAAAGGCTATTTTTGCTGGAGCAGTTCCTCCATATTTATACAAATCAGAGGATCATCCTGAAGGGGCATTAGATGATGCAACAATTGAAGTATTCAAAAGTGGTGTGATTAATGACCGACTTGCATTTCTTGATGAATTTACTAAGGGATTTTTCGCGGCTGGTAATCGAACAGATTTAGTTAGTGAGCCATTCCGTTTATATAATTGGGATATTGCAGCCAGTGCATCACCTAAAGGAACGCTTGATTGTATTACTGCCTTTAGTAAGACTGATTTTAGAAAAGACTTGGAGAAGTTTAATATACCTACCCTTATTATTCATGGTGATTCAGATGCAACTGTACCATATGAATATAGTGGGAAATTAACACATGAAGCAATTCCTAATTCTAAAGTAACGTTAATAAAGGGTGGTCCACATGGGCTAAATGCAACGCATGCCAAAGAATTTAATGAAGCACTCCTATCATTTTTAAAGGACTAATTACAACTATATAATTGTTAATTAATAAATTATAAACAAGTAAAAAATAAAGCTTTATAAAAGATGCTCTTGGATAAATCCAGGAGCATCTTTTTAATGGTGATATTGAGATGTTAGGTTGATAAATCTCCATTAATTTTGGATTGAATACTCTTCTTAACAGCTAAAATATATTGATTAGAGTTTTTTAGATTTCTTAGAAGTATTGTTATATTACTATCAAGATAATATTTTGAATAATCCTCAAAATAAAGAAATGTTTTGTCAGAAAACAATAAAATCTTATTAATTTTTATAATTAGTTGAATTTTTATAGAAATAATTCTCTTAATATATTAAAATAACATCGTATTATGTCAGATTTTAATTAGGGGAGAGAAATTTTATGTTGAAAAAAATCATTCCAGTTGCTTTAGCATTAAGTACAGTTACTTTTACTAGTGTATTTGCTATGCCTTCAGCCCAAGCAAGTACAGAATCAAACCGCTACATAGATGTACAAATGCTCGGTATTAACGATTTTCATGGGCAACTAGACACTGTAAAAAAAATTAACAATAAAGATGCAGGGGGAATTGAGTACTTAGGGGCTTATTTACGTGATCGTGAAAAACAAAATCCGAATACATTAAAGGTACATGCTGGAGATGTTGTTGGAGCAAGTACTCCTGTTTCAGCATTATTACAAGACGAACCTACGATTGAATTTCTAAATGATTTGAAATTCGATGTTGGAACGATAGGGAATCATGAATTTGATGAAGGTGTTGAAGAAATGAACCGCCTTATTTATGGTGGATACCATGAGAAAACAGGAAATTTTAAAGGGGCAAAATTCCCATATGTTGCTGCAAATTTCTATAATAAATCCACCGGTCGTTTATTTTTACCACCATTCACTATAAAAAAGGTACAAGGAGTTCCTGTTGGATTTATCGGAGTCGTAACAACGGATGTTCCTAACCTTGTTATGCCTACTATGCTAAAGAATGTAGAAATTACAGATGAAGTTGAAGCTATTAACAAATCCGTAAAGCAATTAAAAAAACTAGGCGTTAAATCTATCGTTGTTCTTGCACATAACGGAGGTATAACAGATGGGAACGGCGTAACAAATGGTGATATCGTCCGATTAGCAAATGAGACTGATCCAGAAGTCGATGTTATTTTTGGTGGCCATAGCCACACTTATGTAAATGGAACTGTTAATAATAAACTTGTCGTACAAGCAAATTCATATGGTATGGCTTTTGCTGATGTTGATGTAAAGATTGATCGTAAAACACAAGATATTGTTGAGAAAAAAGCAGAAATTGTTACAACTTATCATGAAGGCATAGAGCCTGATAAAAAAATAAAGAAGAAGATGGAGAAATATCAAGCAAAAATCGCACCTCTTGTTAATGAAGTTGTAGGTAAGTCTATTGCGCCACTAGATCGCAAACTCAATACGGCTGGTGAATCTACTCTTGGAAATTTAGTTGCTGATGCCCAGCGTACAACAATGCAATCCCAAATTGCACTTATGAATCCTGGTGGTATTCGTAATGACTTAGATGCTGGTGATATTACATGGGGAGAGATATATGGTATTCAACCATTCGGAAATCAATTAATAAAAGTAAATTTAACAGGTCAAGACATTCGTGATATTTTAAATCAACAATGGCAAAAAGACATAACAAGAATGCTTCAAATTTCAGGGATCCAATACACTTGGGATGCGAACAAGCCCAATGGAGAAAAAGTAACAAGTATTCGCTTAACGAATGGAGAAGAAATTATTCCTTCTAAAACTTACAGCGTCGTTGCTAACGCATTTCTAGCTTCAGGGGGAGATGGATTTGTATCCTTTAAAAACGGTAAAGATGCTGAAACAGGACCAACTGATTTTGAAGCATTAGTAGATTATATAAAAAAATCAAAAGAACCAATTCAGTCTGTTATTGATGGAAGAATTCAAAAGATAAATTAGTTTTTTATTAATCTCAAAAACAACTAGATTACCTGTGCACTATACTCTTTAGTGTGCAGGTAATCTATTTTTTTGATTTGAAATAGTCTAACTGTGGCCAATGGGTATACCGTCTAGATGCAGAGTGCCGAAAAAAATGAAGTGAACAAAAAATAACCCCTAAATTAACTCTATGATAAAGAGACTACAAACAATCAAAATTTGGAACTTCATATTAACCATATATTAACTACGTTAATAATACATACTGAAATTGAATACTTTAGATAACATCATTTATAACGAATATCTGTACATTATAATGTTATGCAATGAGGAATTTACAATACAATGAATTGAAGCTTATTTAGCTTTATATTCGTATAAATGAATTAAGAATTTCTTAAGAACCTATTAAGAAATAAGTGAGTTTTAGGAACTAGAATAAATGTATCTTAACAGTAATAAGAAAATGAATGTTTTAAACGGAAGTTGGCAGAGTATGTTAAAAAGC
Organism: Bacillus sp. JH7; assembly: GCF_001563515.1. NCBI lineage: Bacteria > Bacillati > Bacillota > Bacilli > Caryophanales > Bacillaceae > Bacillus > Bacillus sp. JH7. Next base: position 1,642,427 of record NZ_LPUS01000001.1, read on the forward strand.
TATAAGTAAATATTTCAGGAGGTTTTTTATGAAAAAGAAAATAATTATTGCAATTGTTGCTTCTGCTATAACAATGACTCATTTTGTAGGAAATACTTATGCAGATTCGAAAACAGAGGTTTCTGTTACAGCTCCCTATAATACAAATCAAATAACGAAATGGTTAGAAGCACATGCAAAGCCTTTAAAAACAACTAATCCAACTGCATCTCTTAATGATTTGAAACCACTTAAGGATATGGTAGGTTCAGCTTCAATTGTAGGTTTAGGTGAAGCTACGCATGGGGCTCATGAAGTTTTTACGATGAAACACCGCATTGTTAAGTATTTAGTATCTGAAAGGGGCTTTACCAATCTAGTTTTAGAAGAGGGATGGGACAGGGCCTTGGAACTTGATCGATATGTTCTTACTGGTAAGGGAAACCCAAGCCAACACCTAACACCTGTATTTAAGACGAAAGAAATGCTAGATTTACTTGATTGGATTCGGCAATATAATGCTAATCCAAAACATAAATCGAAAGTACGTGTCATCGGGATGGACATTCAATCAGTAAACGAAAATGTTTATAATAATATAATAGAATATATTAAAGCGAACAATTCAAAACTGTTGCCTAGAGTAGAAGAGAAGATAAAAGGGCTTATTCCTGTAACAAAGGATATGAATACTTTTGAAAGCCTTACGAAAGAAGAAAAAGAAAAGTATGTTTTAGATGCTAAACAAATTAGTGCTTTATTAGAGGAAAATAAAAGTCATTTAAATGGGAAATCTAAAGAGTTCGTATGGATAAAGCAAAATGCTCGTATTATTGAACAGTTTACTACAATGTTAGCGACACCTCCTGATAAACCAGCGGATTTTTATTTGAAACATGATATTGCAATGTATGAAAATGCGAAGTGGACTGAAGAACATTTAGGAAAAACCATTGTATGGGGACATAATGGACACGTTTCGAAAACAAATATGCTTTCTTTTATATACCCTAAAGTAGCAGGGCAGCATTTAGCAGAATATTACGGAAAACGGTACGTATCTATTGGAACGTCAGTTTATGAAGGACAATACAATGTGAAGAATAGCAATGGTGAATTTGGCCCCTATGGAACATTAAAATCGGATAATCCAAACAGTTATAACTACATTTTTGGACAGGTCAAAAAAGATCAATTTTTTATTGATTTACGTAAGGCGAACGGCGTGACAAAAACTTGGTTAAACGAACAACAGCCAATTTTCGCTGGAATAACTACCGAAGGGCCTGATATACCAAAAACTGTTGATATATCATTAGGTAAAGCGTTTGATATACTTGTTCAAATTCAAAAAGTGAGTCCATCTCAAGTACATCAATAAATTTAGAATCATGTGCCTTAATGACAAATTTCATATAACACAATGAAATTTGTTTTATATAGCAAGAAGAATAATCGCATTAGAAAAAATCAGCAGTTTAACCTGTTAAGAGTAAAACGAATCTTACAATATGTAAAGCGCAAAAACACTGAAGCGAAAAGCATTGGTGTTTTTTGCGCTTTCGGGCACAGATACTACTTCAGTCCTATTGTAGAAGTGATTTTGTATGTAAGGAATTTGTAAGGAATAGGTAAGAAAAAAGAGATTTTCATTGTGTAGGATAAAAATATAAGGAGGCATGAAGGGGGGAACAAGTACGGCCTACATATAAAACAAATAATCAGTAACAAGAGTGTTTTAAGGAAAAGAAGTAATTTCTATGGTTAATATGTATGTGGAAAAAGAGTGATTTAGAGATTGTTAGAACACAATGGTGTTTGTGAAAATAATGATTAGTACGTTGATTGCAAATTCAGTGTTGACTTTTATCATTGGGAGAGTTGATAGCTATGTGGTTAGTATATGAGACAGCTATCAGCCATCAATACAATTTAAATAGAAGAGAGGAATTCTTTATGAAAACACGCAGTAAAATTACATGTGCAAGTCTAGCACTTTTAATAGGTGGAAGTTCCCTGTTATACATAACACCAACATTAATTGTAAAAGCAGAACCTACGCAAAATGTATCTAGTTCGTTACAAACAAGTACGCAAAGCGATCGTACTTCCGTTAAGAAAGCAATGCGAGATGAACTGCAACTTGGATACCCAGGAATACTCGCTAAAATTTCTAAGGGGGGTAAAACTTGGAGTTATACAGCTGGGGTAGCGGATCTGAAAACTAAGAAACCAATGAAAGCAGATTTTCGCTTTCGCATTGGCAGTGTGACGAAAACGTTCATTGCAACAGTTCTACTTCAATTATCTGGAGAGAACCGTTTGAATCTAGACGACTCCATTGAAAAATGGTTACCTGGTGTTATTCAAGGAAACGGATATGATGGTAACCAGATTACGATCCGGCAAATATTGAATCATACAAGTGGTATTGCTGACTATATAAATTCAAAAGACTTTGATATTACGGATATAAAAAAATCGTATACGGCTGAAGAATTTGTAAAGATGGGGATTTCACTTCCCCCAGACTTTGCCCCAGGAAAGGGGTGGTCTTATTCAAATACAGGATATGTAATACTAGGAATCCTTATTGAAAAAGTAACAGGAAACAGCTATGCGGAAGAGGTTGAAAATCGGATTATTGAACCGCTTGATTTGTCAAATACATTTTTACCTGGTAATTCAAGCGTGATTCCAGGCACCAAGCATGCCCGTGGCTATTTGCAACTAGACGGAGCGAGTGAGCTAAAAGATGTTACTTATATTAACCCAGGTAGCTCGGATGGAGATATGATTTCTACTGCTGACGACTTAAACAAATTCTTCTCTTGCTTACTAGGTGGCAAATTACTGAAGGAGCAGCAGTTAAAACAAATGCTTACTACAGTTCCTACAAATAGAGAGGGAACCGGATATGGTCTTGGAATACTTGAAATTAAGCTTCCGAACGGTGTCTCGGTATGGGGACACAGGGGGGCCGTTCCAGGGTTTTCCACTTTTGCTGGTGGAACGCTTGGAGGTAAACATACACTCGCTATCAATTCGAACAGTTTAAACCTTAATAATCCAGAAGTTTTTAAAAACATTTTACTTGCTGAATTTAGCAAGTAGGAAAAACGGATAAATTTTGTCATTTGTAATTTCCATCGGAATGGATTACCGCTTGAAAGAGTATAGAGGGATTAAGTATCTATAATTGTGTAGGAGCAGTATTTGCAAAATTAGAAATTGAACTAAATTTAACCATCAAAGATAATATTAGCGGGAAAAATTTGAGGGACATTAAGGATTTTGTGAAGAGGACTTCAAAAATGAAATAACATTGTAATAACTTTCTATTATTAATTGAAAGTTATTACCCTATAAATTCAGTCATTTATTATATAACTGAGTGCATAAAAAATGAACCGAATTCTAATAAATAACGTAAAAGCTAAAAGAGTTTCGCTTTGGGAACATCTCAAAATAGTGAACATACCTATATTAAAACCCAAATTTCTCAATTTAATGCTGAGAAATTTGGGTTTTTCTAAAGGAATCAATTTTTTAAAAAATTTTTAGAAATTTAAAGATAAAGTATTGTATACATGTAAGTATGATTAAAAATGCAAAGTTGTAAATGCTAAATTTAATTAAATACGCCTTACTCTCTTTAACATTGGCCTGAATGAATAGTTTATAGGAGATTACACTGGCTAAAGATGCGATAATTGTTCCAAGCCCTCCAATATTTACTCCTAGTAATAAAGCTTTCCAATCAGAAGTAAAGTTTGATAGAAGAATTGAAGTAGGAAAATTGCTAATCAATTGACTCAAAAATATGGAACTAAAGAAGACTGAAGTATCTCCTCTTAAATTAGCGCGAGCAAATGTCCCCAGTGCATCGGAATGGGAAATGTTTCCGATAAAAATAAAAAAACAGACAAAGGTTATTAGAAGAAAGTAATCGATCTTAAATAGTAAGTTTCTATCTAACGTAAATGCTGCTATCAGTGTGACTATTAGCGCAATGTAATAATTAATAACACCAAAAATAGATGCAATGATAGTAATAAGTATCAAAATCCAGACGGTAGCTTTTTTTTGATTTTTCACGGTAATAACAGGTAGTTCTATTTTCAAATCTGTTTTTTGAAGTTTTTGAGTAAATATAAATAACAAACTAATTCCAAGTACAGCTAAAAGCAGGATTGAACCTAAAAATGGGATGAGCTTAATTCCATAGTAAGAATATAGGTATAAATTTTGTGGGTTTCCCATAGGCATCAAGCTACTACCGATGTTTGCCGCAATTGTCTGCAGGATGATTGTATCCATCATGTTCATTTGTGTTTTTTTACTAATGACAAGTGTTATTGGTACAAAAGTGAGGAGAGCGACATCATTTGTTACAAACATGGAGCAAATAAAGCATAACAAAATTAGAATAATAGATATTGACCTGCTGTTATTGCATTTATTTAAAATCGCAACGGCAAGTTTGTCTAATATCTTTAGCTGTTCCAAGGCCTTAATGGCTACCATCAGATTAAATAAGCTAATTAACACTTCAAAGTTAATATATTCGATCTTTGGCGAATGTATTAAGCAGCTGACAATTGCTAGTATCAGTGAAATGGTAAGTACTAAATCCTTTTTTAAAAATTCGAATTTCATAAGGAGTCTTTTTTTATTTTGAACAAATACTATTTCTTTCACAATACACCACCTGTAATTTATGTTAGTAAATATACGTTTTTTGGGATAACTCGATATTGCTAGAAAAGAGGATGACATAAGGTCCTAAATAAGAGTTTTGTAATGTTTCATCCCTTCAACAAAATCCTTTTTTTCTTAGTGTCTTTCATGTTGTAAATATGTGCAATATAGACGAATCCAACTAGGGGGATTAATTGAGAAAACAAATGTTTTTTGTATGATACCATAAATAAATTAAATGTTTTATTTTTTTAAATATTCCTATAATATTCCGTTGATTTTTGATTTTAAATAATTTATATGAACTTCTAAAAGAGAAAAAGTATGCATGTTTATATGAAGAAAATAGAGACTTGTCAAAGGATAGATAGAACAAAATCTGCGACGTTTGGATACTGTATAAAATTCACAAAATCTCACTGTTTTTTTAGATGAAAAATCTTAAAAAATTTTTTGTTTTTATAAAAATCTGTACTTTTTCGTAACATTCTGTACTTTTAATTATAAATTAAAGACAAACTTCTCTTAGTTAAAGATTGAAAGCGCTTTATAGATTTTTCGTGAAATTTTTACCTAGCCTATTTTTGAGATTAGTAGTAAGAAAGGAGATATTTCCATGTTCTTAAGAAAATTAACAAAAAACCAGTTAATCACTATTGATTATTATGATTAAAATGTAAATCACCGGTAAACGAAACAAACATAATAGTACAACAACATTAGTGGATAAGAATATTAGTTTTGCAGAAGGGGATAGAGCATCTTGTGTATAAATGGTAAGTTTTTAGAAAATTCAGTTTCGTAGTTGCGTGTTGCGATGTTTGTTTAAACAGGCCAATTCTATTAATATAGAAAATTTTTATCCTTGTTGTATTTGAATATGAATGAGGTATTTATGCCAAGGAATATAGGTGATTTTATATAGATTATGATAGATAAATTTTTGGTATGGAGTGATAATATGGAAAGATTTTTTGTAGAGTTAGTCGGATCAACAAATGATTTTTTATGGTCTAAATTGTTAATTATTATGCTTGTTATTTGCGGAATTTATTTTACATTTAAATTGAATTTTGTACAGTTTCGAATGTTAAAAGAGATGGTCCGTGTATTAATGGAGGGGAAAAGTGGTTCTAAAGATCAAATCTCTCCTTTTCAAGCGTTTTGTATTGGTATGGCAGCCCGCGTTGGAACAGGGAATATCACAGGAATTGCGATTGCAATTGCATTAGGTGGTCCTGGAGCTGTATTTTGGATGTGGATTATTTCTATTATTAGCTCGGCCTCCAGTTTTGTCGAAAGCACATTAGCACAGATATATAAAGTAAAAGATAAAACTGGTTTCCGCGGTGGTCCATCCTATTATATGGAAAAAGGGTTGAATAAACGTTGGATGGGAGTATTATTCTCTATTTTAATCACAATTACTTTTGGTCTTGTATTCAATTCAGTACAATCAAATACAGTTACAATTGCTTTTCAAAACTCATTTGGTACAGATCGTCTAACAGTTGGGATAATCATGGCTATTGCTTTCGCTGCGATTATTTTTGGTGGTGTACAACGTATTGCAAAAATGGCTGAATACAAGGTGGTATTTTTAGCGGTATTATACATTGGAGTTGCATTATTTGTTGTAGTTACCAACATATCAAAAATGCCGGAAGTTCTTTCTCTTATTGTTCAAAACGCATTTGGTTTTAAACAAATAGCAGGCGGTTCAATTGGTGCAGCACTTATGAATGGAGTTAAACGCGGTTTATTCTCAAATGAAGCTGGTATGGGAAGTGCACCAAACGTTGCCGCAACAGCAACAACAAGTCATCCGGTGAAACAAGGACTGATTCAAGCATTTGGTGTATTAACGGATACACTGATCATTTGTACTAGCACTGCCTTTATTATTTTGCTGTCTGATGCATATAAACAACCGGGGTTAAATGGTATTGCACTTACACAAGCAGCATTAAGTGAACACATAGGTCCTTGGGCATCGGGTTGTCTTGCTATCTTTGTTTTTTTATTTGGATTTGGTGCGTTAATTGGCAACTATTATTATGGTGAAACAAATATTCGCTTCTTACATACAAGTAAAGTGTGGTTAATGATATACAGAATAAGTGTGTTGGCTATGATTGTATTTGGTTCTGTTGCAAAGATTCAAATTGTATGGGATTTAGCGGACTTATTTATGGGCTTTATGGTTATTATTAATTTAATTGCTATTACCTTACTTTCAAAAGTAGCATTTGCGGCGTTACAAGATTATATAAACCAGAAAAAAGCTGGTAAAGATCCTGTTTTTTATAAAGAAAACATTAAAGGGCTTGAAAATATTGAATGTTGGGATAGTTATGAGAAAACTTCAAAAAAGAAAAGTGTGTAATAAGAAGGATATTCAGACTGCAATATGTCTGAATATTTTTCTTGGTTCTAGTGCAAATATTATTGATTATAGTAAAGAAAAAATCATTCTATATAAAGTTAATAGTACGGGGGAATATGATTAAATGATAAAGGATTCTAGCGTTCAAGTTGAGGGTCAAGAAAAAGTTTGCTTAGATCAATGGGTAGCTCATTATCGAGCGTATGCAGCTAAGGGACGAAGCGCCAGTTATATTCCCGCTCTGGGGGAAATAAATGTATCGCAGTTAGGTATTTGTATAGTAAAGCCAGATGGAACAATGATAAAATCAGGAGATTGGGAGATACCTTTCACATTACAAAGTATATCAAAAGTAATCGGTTTTATAGCCGCTTGTTTAAGTCGCGGTATTTCTTATGTATTAGAACGAGTTGACGTAGAGCCAACTGGAGATGCCTTTAATTCAATTATTCGTTTAGAGATACATAAACCAGGAAAACCTTTTAATCCTATGATCAATGCTGGAGCGATTACGATAGCTTCACTTTTGCCAGGGACATCGGTGCAAGAAAAATTAGAATCTCTATACGTATTAATTGAAAAAATGATAGAGAAGCGTCCCGCTATTAATGAAATAGTATTTCAATCAGAATGGGAAACGGCTCATCGTAATAGAGCATTAGCATACTATTTAAAGGAGAATGGTTTTCTAGAATCAGATGTGGAGGAGACACTAGAGGTTTACCTAAAACAATGTTCGATTGAAATAAATACAGAAGATATTGCCTTAATAGGGCTTATACTAGCACATGATGGATATCATCCTATTCGCAAAGAACAAGTGCTCCCTAAAGAAGTAGCTAGGTTAACAAAAGCTTTAATGCTAACTTGTGGAATGTACAATGCTTCTGGAAAATTTGCTGCTTTCATTGGATTACCAGCTAAGAGTGGGGTATCCGGTGGAATTATGACACTTGTTCCCTCAAAATCTAGGAAGGATTTATCGTTCCAAGATGGATGTGGTATTGGTATTTACGGACCAGCCATTGATGAATATGGGAATAGTTTACCAGGAATTATGTTGTTAGAACATATTGCAAAAGAATGGGATTTAAGTATATTTTAAAAAGGAGCACAGATATTTTGGTGTTAGAGCGAGTCCAAAAGTGTTCAGACCTTATATTGTGTCTGAACATTTTTGAGTTATAAAGTATCTTTCTAAAGTAGAAGGGTGTAATGAATACTCACAATCTATAATGCTTTCGTTTATATCTTATTTATCAGTTTTTGAAAAAAATAGAGTAAGTATTGTATTAATGCAAATAGGTTTGTATACTGACTGTTAGGCGAAAGTGAGAAGTGATTATTTTGAATCTTAGTAATTTAGTAAAAAAAGACATCTATATTCTCGTTTTAATGATACTTACAGTACCCTTAGTAGGTGAAATAAAGTCATTTCCTTTAAATGAAACATTTAGAATGAGCTTTGGCGCACCAACATTTTTCTTTTTTTTGTTATTGTTTCGACGAATTCCAGCATTTTTACCGGGTTTTTTAACAGCGATAGTCGTTGTAGTATTTCGTATCTCAATGGATGTCATTATAAAGGGAAATATGGATTGGCTAGCCGCTTTTCATACTCACTATCCTAGTTTTTTCTTTTATTTTACTTATTCGTATCTCTTTCATTTAGCAAAAATCAAACGTTTTTATCATCAACCACTAATGATTGGTTTTATTGGTTGCATGATTGAAATACTGTCAGACTGTGTGGAATTAATGATTCAATATTTCGTATTAAAAACATCGATCACATCCGAGGCAATAAATGAGATTATTGTTATCGCATGTTCCCATAGTTTTATAGTTCTAAGCTTTTTCAATATGATGAAATTGTATGAAGCGCAATCAAGGGAGAGACATATAAAGAAGCAAAATGAACACATGCTCATGCTTATCTCTAATTTATATGAAGATGCTGTTCATTTAAAAAAAACATTACAAGATGCTGAGAATATAACAAAAAAATCCTATGATTTATATAAAACCTTAGACTCTTTTGAGCACAAACAGATGGATTTTCAGTTTGGGGATTTAAGGCAACAGGCATTACAAATTGCTGGTGAGGTCCATGACGTTAAAAAGGATAACCAACGTATTTTTGCTGGACTTTCAAAACTAATTTCTGATGAAAGTTTTACAGATTATATGTCTGTACATGAACTAGTAAATATCATTATACGGGCAAATACGAAATATGCACGGTTGCTAGAGAAAGACATCCAATTTGTGTATAAAATTGATGGTGTGCATTCTCATTATCATATTTACACAATCTTATCTATTATAAATAATATCGTTACAAACGCTGTAGAAGCTATCCAAGGTATGGGAACCATCACAATTGACATTAATAAAGACCACCATTTTGTTGAATTTCAAATAGGCGATAATGGTCCTGGTATTTCTTCAAAATATAAAGATTCAATTTTTGAGCCTGGGTTTACTTCTAAATATGATGATTTAGGCAACCCATCGACAGGTATCGGATTATCGTATGTTAAAGAAATGGTCGAACAACTTGAAGGTGATGTTACGCTTGAGGACAGAACCGAAGGAAAAGGATCAATTTTTATAATTAGATTAGGGATTGATCATATAATTTCGAAAGGGTGATTCTATGTATTTTTATATAGTAGATGATGAAAAAGCGGTTCGCTCAATGTTGGCTCAAATTATCGAGGATGAAGACCTTGGGGAGGTTATAGGAGAAGCTGAGGATGGTTTATCTTTAGAGCAACAAATGCTAATCCTTAAAAATATAGACATTTTATTTATCGATTTGTTAATGCCGATTCAAGATGGAATAAAAACAATCCGTCAAATAAAACCTTCGTTTAAAGGGAAAATCATCATGGTCTCTCAAGTAGAATCAAAAGAATTAATTGCTGAAGCTTATTCGCTTGGTGTTGAATACTATATTATTAAGCCAATTAACCGGATTGAAGTATTAACAGTTGTTCGGAAAGTCATTGAACGAATTCGTTTGGAAAAATCGATAAAAAACATTCAAGAATCGCTTAATATGGTACTAAAATTGGATAGTAATTCAAGTACGCAAGAAAAATACCGTAATGAAAAACATTTAAATACTTTTAATCATTTTCAAAATTCCATTCATTTTCTTTTGTCTGAATTAGGAATAGCCAGTGAAAGTGGAAGTAAAGATTTAATGGATATGCTAGATTATTTATATAAATATGAACAAGATAACACGTTGGAACAAGGCTTTCCCTCACTAAAAGAGATTTTTATGAATTTGGCTCAAAAAAAACTTGGGGATTCAGCTGAAGATGCCGAATTAAAAAGGTTCATAGAAGCTTCCAAACAACGGATTCGGAGAGCAATTTATCAATCATTAAACCATTTAGCATCCCTTGGACTTACTGATTTTTTAAACCCGAAGTTCGAAAATTATGCTTCTAGATTTTTTGATTTTACTACCGTAAGGAGAAAGATGACAGAATTGAATAATGAACCAACATTACCTGCTCGTATTGATACGAAAAAATTTATTCAAGTTCTTTATTTTGAAGCAAAACGAATACACTTGGAGTTAAGATGATAAACTCTTGCTAAGTATTATTTTCAATTGATAGATTGATAATAGTTTTTCTTTTTATTCTCCTTTATTTCATATTAGTTTTAAAATCAGAAAATTCCGTATCGATTTGGTAGAAGTGTATGAACTTAGAACAAAAGAATATGTATTTTTTACACATTAATATTCATTTAAAAACGAGTATTTCCAAAATAAAATATAACTACATAGTAAGTTGAATTTAAAAAAAAGATGCTATCTTCTAGCATCTTTTTTTCTTTAAGAGGAAATATCATTGATCCTTATATTATTTGAAATTCAAATGCGGGCATATAAATAAGGGAAAAGGAGATAATATTTAACAAATTATAATTGGAAATGGTATTTTAGGTCAGAAATGTTTTTATACTAATTAGGTTATTTGTACTAAATAAGCATAATGTCTCGCTTTTCTGCTCTTTAATCTTATAGTTATTTTTTATTAAGTACATATCGTTTTTTAGAAATCTCAATCCTAGCAGAGTATATAAATTGGGTGATAAAAATGTGGAACATAATTACTTCTTATCTTCCAGATTGGAAAGTCTTTGTACAAGCTTTTATCTTGTTTTTAATTCCGTATACTATCTCAAGATTTTTTCATTGGGTTCGTATGTCAGAGAAAGAGTGGGAAGAATGAGTTGGTGGAAGTCAAGAGACAAACAAGTGAAAAAAAATAATATTCAAAGTAAAACGAAACAAGAGCATAAACCATCTCAAAATGCAATCGTTCATTTCACAAATGATTTTGCCTCTAACTTAGAACTTATAAAGCAACAAATCGGACATAATTCTGATGTTCGCTTTCGGAAGTTTAATATTGGACGCACAGATATTCAGGCTGGGATCGTTTTTGTTGATGGCCTATCAGATAAAGAGATAATTGACAAACATATTATGAAATTACTAATGGATGATTTTTCTGATGAATATAAAAATGAATCTTCTTATGTGGAGGGGACTGTTTCAAAAGAATATATTAAAAATAAAGTTCTTACAATTAGTGAAGTAGCAGAAGTCCATTACATAAAAGATTTAATACCCAAAGTATTGATAGGTTCAACAGCTCTTTTAATTGATGGTTTAGCAGATGTGTTTATTCTTGGTACAACAAAAGCAAATAAACGAAATATTGAAGAACCAGTATCGGAGGCATTAGTCAGAGGGCCACGGGTCGGTTTTACTGAAGTATTGAGTGATAATACCTCACTTTTGCGACGACACTGTGCGGATGAGAACTTATCATTAGTAAAGCTACCAGTAGGAGAACGTGCAAAGAAAGAGTTAGTTGTCGCATTTATTAAAGATCTTGCTAGTACAGAATTGGTGGATGAAATAAAAAACAGAATTCAGAAAATTGACATAGACAGTGTACTCGAATCTGGTTATATAGAGCAACTTATTGAAGATAATTATCTCAGTCCTTTTCCGCAGATTCAAAATACAGAACGACCTGATCGTGTTATTAGTGCTTTAATGGAAGGTCGAGTAGCTATTTTGTTAGATGGAACACCATTTGTTTTAATTGCTCCAGTTACATTTAGTATGCTGCTGCAATCACCAGAAGATTATTATGAAAGGTGGCTTCCTGGTACGCTTCTCCGCTTATTACGCTTCATGACAGCTTTTGTTTCATTATTTGCTCCAGCACTGTATATTTCTTTTATTTCATTTCATCCAGGATTAATTCCCACTAAGCTCGCTATTTCTATTATCGGATCGCGAGAAGGAGTCCCTTTTCCCGCTTTAATAGAAGCGTTAATTATGGAAGTAGCTATCGAAGTTTTGCGAGAAGCAGGTTTACGTCTGCCTAAACCAATTGGACCTGCAATGGGAATTGTGGGCGGTTTAATAATTGGTCAGGCTGCCGTAGAAGCAGGAATTGTTAGTCCAATAATGGTTATCGTTGTTGCGGTAACAGCTATTTCTTCTTTTACTATTCCGCAATATAGTGTAGGAATTACGTTACGCATTCTTCGTTTTGTAGCTATGTTTTGTGCTGCGATATTTGGTTTGTATGGAGTTATTCTCTTCTTTCTTTTACTTTGCAGTCATTTAGTGAAACTGAAAAGTTTTGGCGTTCCTTATACCAGTCCTGCTGTTCCATATCAATTCAGTGACTGGAAAGATTTTATGGTTCGCATGCCATTAAAAATAATGAGACGTCGACCGAAAATAATGCATACCAAAAAAAATATCCGCAAAAGGTAGCTGATGACGAAAGGAAGTGGCCTTCAGTGATTACTAAACTTAAAGACCGAATAACAACTTCACAGGCAGTTGTTATTATTGTAAATTACATACTTGGGACAGGAATTCTCACTCTGCCCAGAGCATCTGTGGAAAAAGTGAAAACACCAGATGTATGGTTAAGTGTGATATTAGGTGGGATACTGGCAATGGTTTCAGGAGTAATTATGGTCAAATTAAGTCAGCAGTTTCCAGAAAAAACATTTTACCAATACAGTCAAGATATTGTAGGGAAATGGATAGGGAGATTGCTTAGTTTTCTTATTATAGGGTATTTTCTTACAACTTCAGCATTTCAAATTCGTTCAATGGCAGAAGTAATAAGCTTTTTTTTACTAGAAGGAACCCCCACATGGGCTATTGTTATGCCTTTTATGTGGATAGGTCTCTATTTGATTATGGGTGGTATTAATTCAATTGCACGGATGTTTGAAATAATATTTCCTATTACTGTTTTTATTTTTTTAATCATTTCCTTTATGAGTATCGGAATATTCGAGATAGATAATCTCCGTCCCGTATTAGGTTTGGGAATTAAACCAGTGTTAGATGGGATAAAAACAACGTCTCTCGCATATACAGGTCCTGAAATTATGTTAATTCTTTTGGTATTTATGGAACAACGAAAGAAAGCAGTAAAAGCTATTTTAGTTGGAATTTCTATTCCGTTAATCTTTTATGTAATAACTGTTGTAATGGTCATTGGTGCATTATCAATTGATGGGGTTGTAACAAGAACATGGCCGACAATTGACCTTATGCGCAGTTTTGAAATTTCTGGTTTGATATTTGAACGTTTTGAATCTTTACTGCTTGTAATATGGATTATGCAAATATTTGCTACCTATACGATTAGTTATTATGCAGCTGCATTAGGATTAGCACAACTCTTTAAAAAGAGTATTCATCCATTTATTTTTGCTTTGATTCCAATCATTTACATCATTGCTATGACTTCGAAAAATATAAATGACTTGCTTAAATTGGGGGATATGCTCGGTAATGCTGCTTTATTTTTATTTGGTTTACTGCCACTGCTTCTTCTTATTATTACGCGATTAAAAGGAGGAGTAGTGTGAAACATAAATTTAATTATATGCGGTTCTATTTGGCTTTGTTATGGACGCTTTTGCTTCTATTTTTAACAGGGTGTTGGAGCAGTAAAGAAGTAGAAGAATTGAGTTTAACTGCAGGTATAGCACTAGATAAAGGGAAGGATTCAACAATTGAGAAAGAGGATGAGGAAGGAGGTTATCCTAAAAGAAACCTTATAACAGCTACTTATCAAATTGTTAGTTCGCAAGCACAAAGTAAAGGAAATGGACAACAAAAACGTTATATAAATGTTTCTGAGACCGGTGATTCCATTCATCAAATTGTTCGTGAGTTTTCATTGAAAAGAGAGAGCACAATGTTCAGCCCACATTTAAAAAATATTGTTATTAGCGATAGTCTTGTACGTACATACAGTTTAGAACAATTACTTGAACAGTATCTCCGTGACAATGAAGTTCGGCTTAGCTGTATGCTCTTAATTAGCAAGGGTCTAGCGAAGGAGGTACTGGAATCAAACAAAAAAGGAGAAATCCCAGCATTTCGTTTGTCTGGAATTGCAGATAATAGAAATAGAACAACAAGGATTTTACCTCCTGTATCGCTCGCTAAATTGGAAGGAAAGATGCGGTCAGGGGCCAGTTTTCTTTTGCAAAATGTAATCTCGATAAATGGGGAAACAAAATTTGCAGGAGCTGCTGTAATTAAAGGGAAGACAAAAAAGTTGATGGGCTTTTTAAATGAGCAGGAATTGGAAGGAGTAGTATGGATAAACGGAAAAAGGAATGGTGGTGTGGTAAAAACTTTTGATAAAGAATCAAAGAAACTCATTATATACGAAATAAAGTCAATAAAAAGCAAAATCATACCACATGTTAACGGAAATAATATTTCCTTTGATGTAAACATTGAATCAGAAGGGCGTTTGTCTGAAAATTGGATGCAATCAGGAAAAAAATTTAAAAATAAATTTTTAAAAAGGGAAGAAAAAGCTATTGAAAAAGAAGTAAAGCACTTAGTACATCATGTTACAAAAAAAATACAAAAAGAATATCAAGTCGATATTGCGGGTTTTGGCAACCAATTAAGAATTAAACACCCGAGAACATGGGAGAAAGTTAAAAAAGATTGGGATCAAACATTTAGTAAAGTACCGATTAAATATCATATAAATGTAACTATACAAGATTATGGAGCGTCAAGTTTAAAACGATGAGATACTTTAATTGAAATTATATTTACATCAAAACAAAAAGTTATAAAAGTTTTAATTTGAAAATTTTTGTAACTTTTTGTTTTTTTATGTCCTTCTTATTATAGATTAAAGAAATGATTTTATCCCGCTATTTGCCGGGCAGTAAGACCCACACCTCAAAATTCAGCGAAAGCAAAGAAGTTATTAGAGGTATATGTAAGCTCTATATAGGAAGGAGAATTTTGAAATTCTATTGATAAACCAAGTAATTGTAATAGCCCTTATTTAGAATAATAATTTCAAGATCAATAAAATTTAGAGTAGAAGGAGCAAGAGCAAATTATTATGAATAAACAAATAGGATTCATCGGATGTGGAAACATGGGTATTGCTATGATAGGTGGGATGATTAAAAAAAATATAGTTTCTCCAGATCAAATAATTTGTTCAGATTTAAATGTCATTAATTTAAAAAATGCTAGTAATGAATATGGCATAACTATAACTACTAACAACAATGAAGTCGCTAACAGCGCTGACATTTTAATTTTATCAATCAAACCAGATTTATACTCATCGGTAATTAACCAAATAAAAGATCAAATAAAAAATGATGTAATCGTTGTAACTATTGCTGCAGGGAAAAGTATTAAGAGCACTGAGAATGAATTTGGTAGAAAGTTAAAAGTTGTTAGAGTAATGCCTAATACACCGGCACTTGTTGGAGAAGGAATGTCTGCGTTATGTTTTAATGAAATGGTTACAGAAAAAGATATAAAAGAGGTACTGAACATATTTAATATTTTCGGCCAGACGGAGGTCATAAATGAAAAACTAATGGATGTTGTTACATCTATTAGTGGTTCTTCTCCAGCATATGTGTATATGTTTATAGAAGCCATGGCAGATGCTGCTGTACTTGGCGGTATGCCGAGAAAACAAGCTTATAAATTTGCGGCTCAGGCTGTATTAGGTTCTGCAAAAATGGTATTGGAAACAGGAATACATCCAGGTGAATTGAAGGATATGGTTTGTTCTCCAGGTGGAACGACGATAGAGGCTGTAGTAACGCTAGAAGAAAAAGGTTTAAGAACAGCTATCATTTCAGCTATGAAACGTTGTACGCAAAAATCTATGGAAATGTCTAGTTTAACTAGTAAGTGAGAAGCGAATTTATATAATATTTTAAATCTATTTAATGTAAAAGAAATATTATGAGGCTAGTTAATAACTAAGTAAATTTATATACAACACTAACGAGAAGAATAAACCTTATTTTAAAGGGGATACAGAAAATATGAGTAATTTACTAAAAAAGAAATCCGTTACACAATTGTTAGAGCATAATCAAAGCAAGACTTTAACGAAAACATTAGGAGCATTTGATTTAATTATGTTAGGGGTAGGCTCGATAGTTGGAACGGGCGTTCTTGTGTTAACTGGATTAGTAGCAGCAAGAAATGCTGGCCCAGCAGTTGTTTTTTCATTTATACTTGCAGCAATTATATGTGGATTTATAGCATTATGTTACGCGGAAATTGCTTCTACACTCCCGGCGTCTGGTAGTGTATATACATACTCATATGCAACAATTGGTGAGTTTGTTGCTCATCTAGTAGGTTGGTCATTGCTATTAATATATATCGTGGCAACAGCGGCTGTCGCTGCTGGATGGACAGGCTATTTCCACAATTTAATAAAGGGATTTGGATTAGAGATACCTAAAGCTCTAGTAACGATTCCTTCGCATGGTGGTATTGTGAATCTACCAGCAGTAATCATTACATTGATATTAGCATGGATGTTATCCCGTGGTACGAGAGAAAGTAAACGAATCAATAATACAATGGTATTGATTAAAATTGGAATGATTTTGTTGTTTATTACGGTTGGTATATTCTATGTAAAACCAATAAACTGGATACCAATTGCACCATACGGTTTAAGTGGAGTTTTTACGGGTGGAGCAGCTATTTTATTCGCTTTTACGGGTTTTGATATATTAGCAACTTCAGCAGAAGAAGTAAAAGATCCGAAACGTAATCTTCCGATCGGTATTATTGCATCATTAATCATATGTACAATTATTTATGTTATGGTATGTCTTGTTATGACAGGAATGGTTTCCTATAAAGAATTAAATGTTCCTGAGGCGATGGCTTATGTAATGGAAGTTGTAGGACAAGGAAAAGTCGCTGGTGCAATTGCTGCAGGTGCTGTAATTGGCCTTATGGCTGTTATTTTTTCCAATATGTATGCGGCAACATGAGTATTCTTTGCAATGAGTCGTGATGGATTGTTACCGAAATCATTTGCGAAAGTTAATAAGAAAACTGGAGCACCCACTTTTATAACTGGATTGGCAGGAATAGGGAGCTCTATAATAGCTGGGTTTATTGATTTGAAAGAATTAGTTAATTTAGTTAATATCGGTAGTTTGGTGACGTTTGCGTTAGTTTGTCTATCAGTTATTATTCTACGTAAATCACACCCAAATTTAAAACGTGGATTTATGGTACCTTTTGTACCTGTATTACCATGCGTTGCAATTGTATGCTGTGTGTTTTTAATGCTAAATTTACCGTTAAGGACATGGGTGTACTTTAGTATTTGGATTACTATTGGGGTAGTAATATATTTCCTTTATTCGATAAAACACAGTAATTTAAATGAGGAAACGATCTCGAAATTACATGATAAAATTGCGAGATAATAACGATAGAAAATTTTATTAATAATCATATTGATAGTTGAGGAACATAGAAACAGTTTTTTGACATTTAGCAAGAGATAAAATAAGAGATGCTAGGGCAGCTAAGTACTTTTTTAGAAACCTTGCTTGTTTTTTACGATTTAAAACTGCTAAGGAGAGAGAAGTATGAGTGAATTGCATTTTATGAGTATAGAAGAATTAGATAATAAATTGAAAAAATCTGACAGTGGTATTTATTTCATTAAAGATTATAATGACAATATTATTTATGTAGGCAAGGCTTTTAGTATAAAAAGTAGAGTATTAGCTCATTTTAATAGTTATTCCAATATTGAGGAATATGTCCATTTATTTAATAAAGTAGCGTATCTCATTGAAGATAGTTTGTTAAAACGCTCATTGTTACAAGTTACTTATATGATTAAATATAAACCAGTATTAAACAAAGAAGTACAAAAAGAATTCCCAGAGTTGTATACTCAATACATTAAGCAGACAAATAAAAAATCTATGTTGTTAGAAATTGATGAAGCTAAAGAAAAAGGGGATGAGTTAAAGAATAAATTAGTAAAATTAGTGGGTGGAAAAACTATGTTTTATGACATAATTTCTCTGTTAAACAATGGATATAACTATCATGTCCTCGCAAAAGTATTGAACATAGAACTTCAAACTTTAATTATAATAAAAGAACACCGAAATAAATTCCCGATACCACATAATTATAAAAGGACAATAAAACATCAAGATATAATGTATGCTTTATCTGGAAAAAAGAATTTAAGTACTTCAAGGTTAAACACTTAACTTTAAAATAGTAAATTCGTTGCTTTTGTAGCTTTTATTGTTATATTGAAATGCAATGTACATTTGTTTTTCAAATTTAATTGGTGGAATAAGGGGAAGGAAAGGGTTTCTATAAAAATACTGGAATAAATTAGGTTACTCATGCATAAATAGCATAATTAGGTACATGTTATTTATAAATATTCAAAGATGCGAAAGTAATACAAATGAAATTCTTATTTCTGCTACTACAAGTACTATTGAGCAAATGAAGTATAAAATTGCTTTTGAACTAGGAGTCACACTGGGACCTGATACATCACATCATCTGCAAATGGTTCGGATCGGTGGAGAGATTACAAAACGCTTAGTTAGAATGGCTGAAAAACAGTTAACAGGTCAATACAGAGTACACTAAGAAAATAATCCGTATATATGGATTATTTTTCCTTTAATTTACAAAAAAATAAATTTCGAAATTGAAAAAACCTCTCAGATTCCTTTGTAATAAACTTTTTTAGTTGTGTTAATGACATAGGTATCAAAAGATAATCAACCAGATACGAACGATGTGCGAGCCCTTAAAAGAGTTTTGGTGTTATTTGTAATTTTAATTTCATAATACTTAAGCCGATATAATAAAATGTTTTATGTCTAAATTGATATAAAGTAATAATTATTAAGTGATATTTCTTTTTTATAGAATAAGTAAAAACTGATATTGTAGTAATTACTGTTTTGAGGTCAATTTACTGTGCACCTTAATTATTGAAGTTTTTTTGTTGATTAACAACTATTGTATTTGGAAATTGATAATAAGTTTATCCCGCTATTTGCCGGGCAGTAAGACCTCCACCTCAAAATTCAGCCGAAGCCAAAGAAGTTAGGTGGGGGGGGGGCTGCCCGTAAAAGCCCGATTGGTGAGAGCTAATAATCAGTGGGGGATGAACAAAACCCCCACTGATTAAAGTTTCACTTTATGTGATGCGGTAATAAAACTATCTAGTTTGCTATTCTTAGTATTTGTAAAGTCTATATATTTTTCCTCTTTTGTGGAAAGTAAAACTATTGTTACGACCAGTAATATAGTGTCATGTTTTTGAATATTCCATTCGTTTTTTATTTTTAGTTGATGAAAAGACCTTTCTCTTAATTAAATATTTAATTGAGTACTTGAATTTCCTCCACCTTGTACTTTTCAAAGCATAGTGCTTCAAAAATAGCCGTATCGCTTTCATCTGTTTCCAATTTCACAACTTCTTTATTATCTTTTTCTAAAATTTGGAGCAAAATAGTTTTTCAGTTTCACATTTAAATTAGCAGTATTTATTTTTTGAATTCAATTTGTATAAATGAATGAATTGGAACTTTGACTGTTGTTTCTTGCGGTGGTACAGTATCTCCTGTTACTTTCGCTTTATTTTAAATCTTTTTCCAGCTTGGTCCTCGCATTGACTACCACTGTATTTTGAAGTACTTCACTGTTTTCTCAAATTCAATAATTATATTTTGTAGAATTAAGAAAAGAACTTAGTGTATTTCCTTTACGTATCTACTCTGATATTTAGATGCTAACTACAATTAAATAATATATGATTTTTATAAAAAAGATATAGTAATATTTTGTTGTGAATTGTACTAATTTGATATTTTATAGTATTATTTGTCGTGAATTATATATAACAAAATATATTTTATGGATCTATAAAGGAGAATGTAATGAATACTTCTATCGATATACAACACTTGTGTGATCTTGCACATAAAGCATTTAATGCCCCTGTACATATTTTATCTGCAGACAGAAAAATTTTATATCATTCTACATCTGATAATGTTTGTAGTCCTTTTTATTCTTCAAAAGAAGAACATCTTAGTGATATTTATCAAGAAAACGATCCCTGTAACTTGCCACTTTTTCGAAGCAACAACTATCTTGAAAATTTTGTTCTAATTCATATAGAAAATCATGATGATATTAAAGGGACTATTATAATCGGTCCTACTATACATTCAAAAGATTCAGATGATATGATCATAAAATTTCAGAAAGAATTTAAATCAAATGATAACATTCAAGAAAGACTTGCCTATTATCAGTGTTTATCTGAGATTAAAAAAACTACATTAATTGATATGGGAATTTTATTACATTACATGATTTTCAATGAAAAGTTAGATGTAGATATTGTCTTGGAAAAAAATAAAGTACTAGAGAAAACTCCTAATAAAAATGTGAAACCTGATTTATATATTTTAAAACGTCGACAAAACAAACCTAAAACGCACAATATGGCATTAGTAAATGATTTCTTTTCGACTATCAAAGAAGGAAATAAAAAAAAGTTAATACAGTATATGTATGCGGTTTCGCAAGAAGATGTTGAACTTATGCTAGTAGAGGATCCGCTCAGGAATCAAAAAAACCTTGGAATTATTGCGATTACCTTAGCCACTCGATATGCAATAGAAGGAAATCTGCCACCAGATATTGCTTTTGCCCATAGTATTTTATATATACAAACCCTAGAACAATTAGATAATGTAGAATCTGTAAAGCGATTATCAGGGGACGCTTTACGTACCTTTGCAGATCGTGTGAAAGAATACAATGCAAAAAAGTATTCTTACGCGGTTACTACATGTATAAAACATATTAATAAAAATGTTTACGATGGAATATCTCTGAATGAACTTGCTAATCATTTAGAAATTACGCCTACTTATCTGTCTAAACTATTTAAAAAAGAAATGGGAATTACTTTAAGTGAATATATTCAAAGGGAACGAGTGGAAGAAGCAAAGAAATTATTAACCCTCACTACTTATTCGTTATCAGATATCTGTGCTTGGCTTAACTTTAATGACCAAAGTTATTTTATAAGAGTTTTCAAAAAAATCACTAGCATGACTCCTAGGCAGTACCGTGAAAAATATACAATAATATAAGCTTGTTATTTGCTGTCTCCAATGTAAAGACTTAAACATGGGTGTAAGTATCCCAAAAGATGAAAATACTGGACTTATTACTCTAGAAAGAGTTTGTGATTTGTCTAGAAAAAGAACTTGTATTCAAATAGACGTATGAGATTAACCAGATATTATCTTGTTAGCGGAACAGTTTCAATTTTTAGGAGTTAGAAAAATAATGGAGAAACAAAGTATATCTATTTTTTTAATAACAATCATGTGCTGAATTTATCCCGCTATTTGCCGGGCAGTAAGACCTCCATCTAAAAATTCAGCGAAAGCAAAGAAGTTAGGTGGGGGGGCGGGCTGCCCGTAAAAGCCCGATTGGTGTGGGCTAATAATCAGTGGGGATGAACAAAACCCCCACTGATTAAAGTTGCACTTTATCGGTATAGTTCTGAATCAGATAAACTAGTCTGATGTCAGCTCAAACAAATAGCTCTTGAAGACTTTATAAACACATATGTGAGCAAAAGCTCAATGGAAATCTTTGTACCATATTGTTAATTTGAAAAAATACACTAACCGTTATTTTGCTAAAGGAAATAAAAAGACAGAAGGCTGCAAAGTGTTCCAAGGAAGCTTTGCAGCTTTTTTGTAATTTAAAACCTATGTTTATAACGAAGATAAGTTTATAGACTAATATCTTCATACTGGATATTTATTAATAATGATATTAGGATTTTTTTGTGAAAAATCAATAATATAACATATATTACTAAATATATCTACATTTTATGCAATTATACATAACTAAATAAAGGTAAAAAAGTATAAAAAAACCTATTATATTATTCTATAAGTATTTTTTCTAAAATAAAATTTCTTGGTTGAGCTAAAATAGTTATTTTTAACCGTATACACATTAATTTGTAATCATTCCAATTACAGAAATGAAATTTACGAATAACTATATTTATATAATTTTTTCCGGGACATATTTTTATTTAACAGTGAATTATCGAGCTTAATCGACAAAATCTTTCTATTTACGCATTAAAAATTTAATGTTTTAATGAACAACATAACTGGTATGACCAGACAGAAAGGAGAAGGTTACGCTAATAGGAATTATAGTGAAGTTGTAAGTAACATTATGTCTTTAATAATTTTCTAAATAGTCAATTTATTCACAAGAGGTCAAGAATCAAATTGGTAATAAACGTGTTCTAAGTTTCTGCATAACAAAAGTGAAGTTATTCCGCAATAAAAGTATAAGCAATGTACAGTATAATTTCATCTTTTGTTGTCTAGTAAGGAGTTTGCTGACAAAACTAAGAGGGATATTATCAAATTGAAATTAAACAATGTTATGACAAGATTAACTGTAAGCATTGGTTTATTGATCCTCACGATTCTGTAAGTTAAACCGCAACTTTAGGAAAGAATTAATAATTTACTACTCATAAGGTGCCTGATTCAAATATAGTTAATAAATTTTTGTTATTTATATTTTAAAAAATAGAGTATCGAAATGAGAGATAAATAAAATCCTTATATCCTATTAGAAGTAAAAAACAACGATATTAACGTATCTGAAAGATTTCTCCTTCTTATCCAGTTTACAAAGAGAGCGGTCGTACAAGTTATATGAATTAAGTTATAAAAACAATGGTAAAGGAGTGTACGGAATGAAAACTAAAATAATGACAGGATTTTTAATAACATCCATTGTAACTGGAGCAACTATTCCTATCAATACTCTCGCAACACCAATCGTTCAAGCAGAAACTCAACAAGAAAACATGGATATTTCTTCATCATTACGAAAATTAGGTGCGCATTCTAAATTAGTCCAAACGTATATTGATCAATCTTTAATGAGTCCTAATGTACAGCTAGAGGAAGTCCCAGCTTTAAATACCAATCAATTCCTAATCAAACAAGATATGAAGGAATGGTCATCGGAACTCTATCCACAGTTAATTCTATTAAATTCAAAAAGTAAAGGATTTGTAACAAAATTTAATAGTTATTACCCGACATTAAAATCGTTTGTAGACAATAAAGAAGATAGAGAAGGGTTTTCGGATAGACTTGAAGTACTTCAAGAAATGGCTATGACGAATCAAGAAAATGCGCAACGACAAATCAATGAATTAACAGATCTTAAATTACAGCTTGATAAAAAATTAAAAGATTTTGATACTAATGTGGCAACTGCGCAAGGCATACTAAGTACAGATGGAACAGGAAAAATAGATCAGTTAAAAAATGAAATATTAAATACCAAAAAAGCAATTCAAAATGATTTACAGCAAATTGCATTAATACCAGGGGCTTTAAATGAACAGGGATTTGCTATATTCAAAGAAGTTTATAGTCTTTCAAAAGAAATTATTGAACCGGCTGCTCAAGCAGGGGTGGCAGCGTATAACAAAGGAAAAGAAATTAACAACTCTATTTTAGAAGCGGAGAAAAAAGCGGCGCAAGAAGCGACAGAACAAGGTAAAACTGCTCTAGAGATTGAAGCAGCAAAAAAAGCAGCTCGTGAAGCAATTGAGAAAAGCAAACAAGGTGAAATAGCAGCCGCAGCCGCAGCAAAAACACAAGAGTATGACCTGATGAAGGTCATTGATACCGAAAAGATTAAGAAAACATTTGGCGTTTTTGCTGAAGTAAATAAATTAACAGCAGAACAGCGAGCATATTTAGATGATTTAGAGAAACAAAATCAAAAAATATATGATTTAACAACGAAATTATCAATAGCTGATTTACAAAAATCAATGCTTCTTCTTACACAAAATGATTTGCATACGTTTGCAAATCAAGTAGATGTAGAACTTGACCTACTAAAGCGCTATAAAGAAGATTTAAATCTAATAAAAAATAGCATTACAAAATTATCTACTAATGTTGATACAACTAACGAGCAGTCTCAAAAAGATACATTAAGACAATTAAAAAATGTAATAAGTTACCTTGAAGAACAAGTATATAAATTTTGATATTGCGTTTTTTGGGAATTCATAAAGATTATAAGCATTTAGCGAAAGAAGGAGAATAGTCATGAAAAAATTTCCATTCAAAGTACTAACTTTAGCTACATTAGCAACTGTTATAACTGCTACTACCGGTAACACTATTCATGCATTTGCACAAGAAACGACCGCTCAAGAACAAAAAGTAGGCAATTATGCATTGGGCCCCGAAGGACTGAAGAAAGCATTAGCTGAAACAGGGTCTCATATTCTAGTAATGGATTTATACGCAAAAACAATGATTAAGCAACCAAATGTAAATTTATCTAATATCGATTTAGGCTCAGAGGGGGGAGAGTTGCTCAAAAATATTCACCTTAATCAAGAGCTGTCACGAATCAATGCGAATTACTGGTTAGATACAGCGAAGCCACAGATTCAAAAAACTGCTCGTAATATTGTAAATTACGATGAACAATTTCAAAATTATTACGACACATTAGTAGAAACTGTACAAAAGAAAGATAAGGCAGGTCTAAAAGAGGGTATAAATGATTTAATTACTACAATCAATACAAATTCAAAAGAAGTTACAGATGTGATTAAGATGCTACAAGACTTCAAAGGGAAACTATATCAAAATTCTACAGATTTTAAAAATAATGTTGGTGGTCCAGATGGGAAAGGTGGATTAACTGCAATATTAGCAGGTCAACAGGCAACGATTCCACAACTTCAAGCTGAAATTGAGCAACTTCGTTCTACTCAGAAAAAACATTTTGATGATGTATTAGCATGGTCAATTGGTGGTGGATTGGGAGCAGCTATTTTAGTTATTGCAGCTATTGGAGGAGCGGTAGTTATTGTTGTAACTGGCGGTACAGCAACACCGGCTGTTGTTGGTGGACTCTCGGCTCTTGGCGCAGCTGGTATCGGTCTAGGAACTGCGGCTGGTGTCACAGCATCTAAGCATATGGACTCCTATAATGAAATTTCTAACAAAATCGGAGAATTAAGTATGAAAGCAGATCGTGCTAATCAAGCAGTTCTTTCGCTTACTAACGCGAAAGAAACATTGGCATATTTATACCAGACTGTAGATCAAGCGATATTGTCTCTAACAAATATTCAAAAGCAATGGAATACAATGGGCGCAAATTATACAGATTTATTGGATAATATCGATTCTATGCAAGACCACAAATTCTCTTTAATACCAGATGATTTAAAAGCCGCTAAAGAAAGTTGGAATGATATTCATAAAGATGCAGAATTCATTTCAAAAGATATTGCTTTTAAACAGGAGTAGAACTGAAATTTAAAACCTAAATTGGAGGAAAATGAAATGATAAAAAAAATCCCTTACAAATTACTCGCTGTATCGACGCTATTAACTATTACAACTGCTAATGTAGTTTCACCAGTAACAACTTTTGCAAGTGAAATTGAACAAACGAATAATGGAGATACGGCTCTTTCTGCAAATGAAGCGAGAATGAAAGAGACCTTGCAAAAGGCTGGATTATTTGCAAAATCTATGAATGCCTATTCTTATATGTTAATTAAGAATCCTGATGTGAATTTTGAGGGAATTACCATTAATGGATATGTAGATTTACCTGGTAGAATCGTACAAGATCAAAAGAATGCAAGGGCACATGCCGTTACTTGGGATACGAAAGTAAAAAAACAGCTTTTAGATACACTGAATGGTATTGTTGAATACGATACAACATTTGATAATTATTATGAAACAATGATAGAGGCGATTAATACAGGGGATGGAGAAACTTTAAAAGAAGGGATTACAGATTTACGAGGTGAAATTCAACAAAATCAAAAGTATGCACAACAACTAATAGAAGAATTAACTAAATTAAGAGACTCTATTGGACACGATGTTAGAGCATTTGGAAGTAATAAAGAGCTCTTGCAGTCAATTTTAAAAAATCAAGGTGCAGATGTTGATGCCGATCAAAAGCGTCTAGAAGAAGTATTAGGATCAGTAAACTATTATAAACAATTAGAATCTGATGGGTTTAATGTAATGAAGGGTGCTATTTTGGGTCTACCAATAATTGGCGGTATCATAGTGGGAGTAGCAAGGGATAATTTAGGTAAGTTAGAGCCTTTATTAGCAGAATTACGTCAGACCGTGGATTATAAAGTAACCTTAAATCGTGTAGTTGGAGTTGCTTACAGTAATATTAATGAAATGCACAAGGCGCTTGATGATGCTATTAACGCTCTTACTTATATGTCCACGCAGTGGCATGATTTAGATTCTCAATATTCGGGCGTTCTAGGGCATATTGAGAATGCAGCTCAAAAAGCCGATCAAAATAAATTTAAATTCTTAAAACCTAATTTAAATGCAGCGAAAGACAGTTGGAAAACATTACGAACAGATGCTGTTACATTAAAAGAAGGAATAAAGGAATTAAAAGTGGAAACTGTTACTCCACAAAAATAGGGAAATATTAATTCTGTTGTAAAGTGAACTAAAACATAGAAAGTCTATGATTACACTGTTAAACAGAAAAGTAATAATTAATAAATCCTTATATAACAGAAAGGCGGAGTCTCATTAAAGACTTCGCCTTTCAATTATATATAAGTATGATTCGAATAAAAAATAACCTTGTAGTTTAATTGCTTTTTTTAAATTTGCAACAGAATCGGTTAATTTGAAGCAGATTATATACATTTTCTTTAATACTTAATGATTTGAAGGCTGCTAAAGAAAGTTCAAACGATACTGATAAAAGATGTAGAACTCATTTTGAAAGACATCGCTTTTTAATAAGATTAGAACTTGAAACCATACCTTATATAGGAGGAATACGAAATGATGAAAAAAATCCCTCATAAACTACTCGCTGTATCAGCGTTTTTAACTATAACAACTACTTATGCAGTCATACCACTAGAAACTTTTGCAATTGAAATTGAACAAACGAACACTGAAAATATGTCTCTTTCAGCAAATGAAGAACAGATGAAAAAAGCTTTGCAAGATGCTGGTTTATTTGCAAAAGCTATGAATGAATATTCTTATTTGCTAATTAATAATCCAGATGTGAGTTTTGAAGGAATAACTATTAATGGAAATGCAGATTTACCTAGTAAAATTGTACAAGATCAAAAGAATGCAAGAGCACATGCTGTTACATGGAATACACAAGTAAAAAAACAGCTTTTTGATACATTGACAGGCATTATAGAATACGATACAAAATTTGAAAATTATTATGAAACATTAGTAGAGGCGATCAATACTGGAAATGGAGATACTTTAAAAAAAGGGATTATAGATTTACAGGGAGGAATTCAACAAAATCAAAAGTCTGCAAAAGCATTAATAGAAGAATTAATTCAATTAAAAAATGCTATTGGAGAAGATGTTAGAACATTTGGAAGTCATAAAGAGACATTGCAATCGATTTTAAAAAACCAAGGTGCTGATGTGGAGGCTGACCAAAAGCGTCTAGAGGACCTTTTGGGACAAGTAAAATATCAGAAAGACATAGAATCTAAGGGCTTAGACATGGTGAAAATCCCCTTTATTCCAACCTTGATTGCTGGTGGCATAATGATAGGTGATGCAAGAGGTAAGTTAGGTTGGCTAGAACCTGAATTAGAAAAATTGCGTCAGACTGTAGATTATAAAATAACATTGAATCGTGTAGTTGGAGTTGCATTTCATAATATTAGTGATATGCATAGTATGCTTGATAGTGCTATCACTGCTCTTACTTATATGTCTACGCAATGGGAGGATTTAGATTCTCAATATTCGGGTGTACTGGGACATATTGATAAAGCTGATCAAAAAGCTGATCAAAATAAATATAAATTCTTAACTCCTAGCTTGAATGCAGCGAAAAACAGTTGGAAAACATTAAAAACAGATGTTGTCACTTTGCAAGAAGGGATAAAAATTGCAGAGAAAAAAGAACAAGATTTTTTGAATCAGCTTCGTCCATCAAACGTTTTCTACTTTTATAAAAAAATTCATAACGCATACACTTTTGAAATAAAGACTGGAACAAATGCGCCAAATGCGTCTTATAAAGTTATGAATTTAACTAAAAACACTGTTCATAATATGTGGAGTGGAGGGGCTAATACTAACATGTGGGCTGATTGGCTTTCATTCAATCCAAATGATGAATTTGCGGTAGTAGCAGTAGTGGATGGTAAAGAATATGTTGTGTATAAAGACAAAGTACAAAATATAATGAACTGAATCTGAAAGTAACGAAGTAATTGGAGCTGGACAATAAACTAGACAACAAGTTAAATGAAAAATCTCCTTATATCCTAGAATATTTTGCTCAAGAAAAAGAATTTGTTCAGCTAAAAAGTAAATATTGAATCAAGGAGTTAGTTGTCTTATGTGTATGGTTTTACCGAAAGGTTTCAAGTACATTACTCATACAATTATGTAGTTATCCTGAAGCATCTACAGGTGTTCTTATCGACCTTGAAGAACTACTTAGCTTCCTAAGTGGAGTGATTTTATACAAAATTAAGTGAACGTTTTTGTACATAGATTAGTTGACATTTATATAGGTTTTTTCCATTTTCAAAGATAGTTTTGTTTTTTATGTTATTTTTCAAAAATTACTGCTGAAATTTCTATATTCATGACTTAGCATATAATCATTGTTTGATGAAATGACATACCACGTCCCTTAGAGTTTCAGACATATTACGATAACTTAAAGAAAAAAGATAATAGTAGTCAACGGTTACTATTATCTTTTTTGAACTATTTTTCATTAAAATATCTCATCTGCTGTGCTCCGTATTTACTTTTCTAGATTTTATCCTAGTTTAAAATTTATGCATTTGAACTGTTTATACAATTTGTAGGATTTTTAGTTTTTTTGTCGAATACACTTAATGCAAGGAGGGACATTACATGATTATTAAAGATTATTTCATCAACCTTTCTATTTTTTCTTTATTAGTTAGCGCAGCAATATTTATTCAAGTGTTTACAATTAATTCTAGTCGATATTTTGAAAAGCTCTATGGAGGGATTATTGCAGTTACGTTAATGTTCTTTTCTTTTCCATACATGGGATTTTCCTACGATCTTCGAGTTGTTCCTCTTATTCTATCTTTTATTTACTTTGGTCGTATTGCTGGTTGGATTACGTTAATTAGCATAATTGTAATGCGTATCTTTTACACAGGAGGGTACTGGGAACCTCCTGTGATTGCTTATTTAGGTATGGGGATTCTATTTTCTACCTTTAAAACTTATTTTAAAAAACTACATCCTTTTAAAAGTGCATCGTTATATTTTTCTGTTTTTATTGGAATAAAGTGGTTAGTTGGCGTATTATTTAATACTACATTACTTTACACAGGAGGCTTATTATATATAGCGTTAGGACTTTTAATTGGGCTATTTCTTATGGAAGCCTACCAGAGATTGTATTATTTAACACAGGACTTATCTAAAATGAATCGAGAATTAAAAAAATCGAAGCAAGAACTTGCAGATACCGTACATGAGCTTCAAGGAGGAATTTTTAAATTTAAAAAAGTGGGTAAGCACTTTATACACACTTTATGTGATGGACAGTTTTATTATCAAAACGGATTTTATTCTGAACAGGTGGTAGGAAAAAGCTTACGTACTATTGATGCTTCTATTGTTCCTCCACATTTAGTTCCACAATTGATGAAGTACTATCTTCAGGCATGGGAAGGAAAAGAAATTATATTTGAATTACCTTGGCCAAATGATAAAACTATTATTCTTATTGCGCTTAGGCCGATTAAACGAAATGGACAAGTTATTGAAGTTGTTGGTTCTACAGTTGATATAACCGAAAGGAAAAAGGTAGAATCAGAATTAAGCGCTACCAAAGAATTATTGGAATCATTTATAAAGCACAATCTAGATGCTATTACCATTTCTGATCGAGAAGGGCATATTTTACAAGCGAATAAAGCTTATGAAAAGATATTTGGGTGGTCATCACAAGAAATCATAGGTAAGAGATTACCTTGTGTACCAGATTTTTTAATGGAAGAATCGCTTAAAAATATTCAGAAAATTCTAACAGGTGAATCTGTGGTTACTAGATTAGAAACTGTTAGACAAAGGAGCGATGGGAGTCTTCTTGATGTCAGTCTGACAGTTTCTCCTATACTAGATGTAAGAGGAAATGTGATAGCTTTATCAGCAATATGTAGAGACATCTCTGAAAGAAAACAAGCAGAAAGAGAACGACATCGATTACACCAGCAATTAAGAGATAGTGAAATGAAGTACCGTGCACTAATTGAACAAGCAACTGATGCGGTATATGTAGTAGAGCTGAATGAAGATAATGCTCCAAGTCGATTTATTGAGGTAAACCCTGTTGGGTGTAGAAGATTTGGATATAGTAGAGAAGAGTTGCTCTCATTATCATTTTCAAATATAGTACCACAAGATTCTCAAATAATCGTAAGGTTATTAGAAAAAATTAAAAAGGGACAAACTTCCTTCACTTTGCAAGATGAATATGTTTTTCCAACAGGAAAAGTAATAACAACTGAGTTTAGTGTTCGTGTTTTTAACTTAAATGGTAAAAAAGTTTTCCTAAGTATTTCTCGTGATATCACTGAACGGCTAAAAACAGAAGAATTATTACGAAAATCTGAAAAACTTGCTGTTGTAGGACAATTAGCGACTGTAATGGCTCATGAGATTAATAATCCATTAACTGCAATGAAAGGGTTCATGCAATTACTAAAATCAACGGAAAATGAAAATAATCAAAGTTATATAAATATAGTATCATCAGAGATTGAGCGTATAGAGAGTATTACAACTGAATTTATGGCGGTAGCCAAACCACAGGTGGTAAAAATAAAACCTAATGATATTAGTGTGCTAATGGATCAAGTTTTAATGCTACTACAACCTCAAGCAATGATGAATAATATAAAAATTAAAATCGATCTTAACCCTGGTATTCCATTGATTTCATGTGAAGGAAATCAATTAAAGCAAGTATTTGTTAATATATTAAAAAATGCAATTGAATCTATGCCGATGGGAGGAGAAATTCTCATTCAATTAAATATACTTGATAATAATCAATTAAGTATTCGTTTTATCGATCAAGGGTGTGGCATTCCAAAAGAACGTATACCATACCTCGGAGAACCTTTTTATAGTATTAAAGAAGAGGGGATTGGCTTAGGGTTAATGATCTGTTATAAAATCATTGAAACACATCAGGGAAATGTATTTATTGAGAGTGAAGTGAATAAGGGAACTACAGTTGAAGTCACTCTCCCTATTTGTACACTTCAAAATTAATATGTTCTTTTACTGAAATTTTTTAAGAAACCATACAAAATGTAATGCTAATGTTACTTAATGAAATAATAAAGAGAAGAACACTGGTAAATGTACCCTATAGAATAGACACTTGAAAAAGCCTGTTATAAAAACATCCTTTCTTTAGAACCAAAAGAAAGGATGTTTTTAATATTGTAATTTTTCTTGGGGATATTTCAAATTTTTACTTGTAATACATTTTTTAACTAATTTTGGTTAAGTTAGTTAAAAAGGCATTATTTTTAATGAGCATATTGACATATAAATATCCCTCATTTTTAAAATAGAAATTTCTAAAAACTATATATAGGTTCTTTTTGAAAGGAAGGGTATTATCAATTGAAACCACATGAAAAAGTACCTGTTCACTCTATAAAATCTTTGCAGGAATTAATGCAATTACTAAAAAAATCTAAAGATTTTATAACGTTGGAAATTGCTTCTAATAATTCCTCTATAGTCATTTCATATTTTAGAACATTAATCGATGTAAATATATTTCATGAAGAGGTTTTGACTTATATAAAAGAGAAGAGCTTCGATTCGTTACAAGATATTCACTCTGTCTTACCTTTTGAGAATTCAAAAATAACAAATCAAATGGAAGATATTCAGGATAGTATTTTAAATGGCTATATACTTATTCAGTTCGATACAGATAAATTAAATTGTTTGTTAGTAAATGTGTCAAAGAAAGAAAAAAGGGATATTACAAAAGCTGAAATTGAATATAATATTGTGGGTCCGCAAATCGCATTTGTCGAAGATTTAGATGTAAATTTAAATTTAGTACGTAGAAAGCTCCCAACACCTTATTTACAAATGAAGGAATTGAAAGTAGGCTCTCTCTCTAACACAACTGTTGCGATTGTATTTATTGAGGGAATTGTAAATGATCAAAATCTACAAGAAATTATAAAAAGGGTAAGTCAAATAAAAACAGACCATGTTTTGGATAGTACTTATTTGATGCAGTTAATTGCAGACAACCCAAATTCTATATTCCCTCAATTTTTGAATACAGAACGTCCGGACCGTGTGGCAGCTGTATTAGCAGAAGGGAAAATTGCACTTTTTGTAGATGGCTCGCCTTATGCCATCACTCTTCCAACAACATTAATTGATTTTTTTTCTACGACAGAAGATTACACCATGCCTTGGATTATAGCCTCTTTTTTTCGTCTATTAAGGCTTTTTGCTTTTATATTTTCTGTCTTAACGACGCCATTATATGTCTCGATTTTAACATATCATTACGAGCTTATCCCAAAAGAACTTCTTGAAACGTTAATCATATCGAGAAGTAAAGTACCTTTTCCTCCATTAATTGAAGCACTTTTTTTAGAAATAACGATTGAATTACTGAGAGAAGCAGGGGCACGTTTACCAACTAAAGTGGGTCTAACTGTCGGTATCGTAGGTGGTATTGTAATTGGACAAGCATCGGTAGAAGCAAGTCTTACAAGTAACGTACTTATTATCATTGTTGCACTTTCAGCTCTTAGTTCATTTACAGCACCAATATATCGAATTGGTAATACAATTCGAGTAATTCGTTTTCCTTTTATAATATCTGCACACCTGCTGGGCTTATTAGGAATTGTTTTAACAAGTTCTTTCCTTTTAGCACGCTTATTACGTACAGAATCATTAAGACGTCCTTATTTGTTTCCTTTTTATCCTACACGCCCTACAGATTGGAAAGACAGCATTATCCGTTTGCCGATCTCAGCGATGTTTCGACGTCCTATTTTTTCAAGGTCTAAACAGCGTTTTCGCTTTAATCCAGAAGAGGTAGAGAAAAATAAAATCATATCACGAAATGATTTTGATGATTGAATTTAACAGGGAGGAGCATTATGAAACAGATCCCAATTGAGTATCAAGTCTCGCCATATATGGTATTTTTTTTAATTATTACTATACAGTTGGGAGTTGGTATGCTTGGTTTTGAAAGGATTAGTGCAAAATTAGTTGGAAATGATGCGTGGATTAGCACGCTACTTTTTGGAATATCTGTTAATGTTATGATTTGGATCATATATCAGATTTTAAATCAGGGTAATGGAGACATCATTGCAATCAATCAAAACGTACTTGGAAAATGGATTGGTGGATTGCTCAACTTCATTTTTTTATCCTATATTGTATTGTTAGGTGCAACAACACTACATACTTATATCGAAGTAGTACATGTTTGGATGTTTCCTTCAATTTCATCTTGGGTTATAGCAGGGGCTTTTTTGGGTCTATGTTATTACATTGTTACTGGAGGATTTCGTGTAGTTGCCGGAATCGGCTTCTTTGGAATCGTTATCCCAAGCATTCTAATCTTCACATTTTTTTATCCTTTGCAGTATGCAGATTTCCAGAATTTATTTCCAATTGCACAGCATTCATTCCTAGAAATTATGAAAGGAATGAAAGGAAATATGTTTAGTTTTTTTGGATTTGAAATGTTATTGCTGTACTACCCATTTATTAAAAAGGCAAAAACGTCTCAAAAATATGCGCACTATGCAAATTTAGTAACGACTATTGTCTACACATACCTTATGATTTTAACTCTTGCATTTTTTAGTGAAAAACAACTAGCGAGTGCGATATGGGCATATTTAAGCATGATTAAAATTATACAATTTCCCTTTATAGAGCGGTTTGAATACATTATTGTTTCTGTTTGGGCTTTTTTTATATTACCCAATGTTTCCTTTACATTATGGGGAGTAAGTCGTGGTATAAAAGAGGCACTGGGAATAAAGCAAAAATATGTTTTGCCAGTTATCATCCTATTCATCTTTGTTTTATCATTTTTCTTGAATAATCGTAATAAAATTAACTTATTAAATACTTGGACAGGTCAAATGGGCTTTGTATATATATATGTATACCTACCTGTACTATGGCTAATTCAAACGGCCAAAATAAAGTTAAGGAGATAAACATGAAGCGATGGATACTTTTCCTTATATTAAGTGTCTTCTTAATAGGTTGTGCTAAAACGAAAATTGTGGATGACATTGACTTAGTTCAAGTTGCGGCATATGATACCGAAGCAGAAGGTAAGCTAAAAGGAACCTTTGCGATTTCAGCTTATAAAGGAGGCGGGGAAGGTGAAACAAAAATCTATTCAGCATCAGGCCAGACTGGTAGAGAAGTTCTTGCAAGAGCATCCGAAAAATCTTCTGGACCTCTAGAGTTGGGGCAATTGCGTGTTATTATATTTAATGAAAAAATAATTGAAAAGGGAATGCAGGAAATTTTAGAGACTTTGAACCGAAATCCTAGTGTAGGAAATGCAATTTATTTAGCAATTACAAATGTAAAAGGGGAATCACTATTAAAGGGGAACTATTCTAAAGAAAAAGAAATTGCTTCCTATCTATCCTCTTTACTGGAGCAAAATATGGACAATGGAACGCAGCCCAAAACAAATTTTTTTATGTTTTTAAACCAACTTAATGATGATGCGAGAGATTCCTATTTACCGATAATATCTAAAAAAGGTAACGTGCTGGAGTTAGATGGAATAGCACTTTTTAAAAGATGTAAAATGGTTGATAAAGTGAACCCTAAAGATTTATTTGTATTTAAATTGTTGACAGATAATTTTAAACAAGGTACATACCAATTCAAACTACCTGGTTCTTCAAATACTTACGCTACGATAGAGAATATAAAAGCTAGAACAAAATATAAGATGGAGGGGAATAGTAAGCATCCATTCGTAAATGCTCATATTCAAGTTAAAGCTGAAATTCAAGAATTTACAAAAACAAAAAATCTAGATAATCCTAAAGAAATAAAAAAATTAGAAAAAATTATGGAAAAAGAAATAGAAAAAAAAGCAACTACATTGATAAAGAGATTTATTAAAAAAGACACAGATCCTATAGGACTTAGAAAGCTTGGTAGAACTCACGTAAGAAAATGGAACAGTCAAGAATGGGAAGAATCCTATAAAGATTTACGTTTTCGTGTAACAGCTGATGTAAAAGTAACCCAATCTGGTGTCACAGAATAAATCAAATAAGATATGGGAAATTTTAATAAAAAATATAGTCTCGCAGGAGATTAGGGAGAAGAGAAACGATTAACAAAGAATTTCATAAACATTAAGATGCTTTGTTAATCGTTTTTATACCTGTAGCTTTATCACTTATAGTAATCATAATTATAATAAAAGAACAACGAAACAAATTCCCGATACCACATAATTATAAGAGGACAATAAAGTATCAAGATATAATGTATGCTTTGTCTGGAAAAAAGAATTAAATACTTCAAGGTTAAACACTTAACTTTAAAATAGTAAATTCGTTGCTTGTAGCACTTCAACTAGACTGTGTCCCCGAAAGTTAGAAAGGTCGGTTTGTTAAGTATCCTCTAGGGAATGAGCCTAGTACAATACCGGATTCATTCCCTTTTATTTTTCCTTGATTCTTTCATGATTATAGTACTTGATATACTTTGCTAATTCTTGTTTGAATTCTGTTGTACTTTCAAATTCTCTCGATACAGAAATAGACATACAAAAACGCCATTCTTTCTTATAAATCTACAGAAAGAATGGCGTATTCTTCGAACGTGAGTTCCTTTATTGAAAAGCTTTAGTTCTATATGACAGATAAAAGGGAAAGCAACGCTAAAATAGCGAGAAGTCCTTGTTTCATGATAATTGATTTATTGGATGTGAGACCTCCGAAAATAGCTGCTACCCCACACAAATGATGAAAAATAATTGAATCATATAACCAATGGGATTGTTTCCAAGTATAAGTTCCCAAATGAGGCCAGCTGCTAAGAATCCATTATATAAACCGTTTACAAATTAAGTGTCTAAGTATTTCTAAGTTTAAAGAGTGCAGTGTCTTCGTTTTTTATTGAATTAACTTTTACATGTTGGTTCAATATTTTCTATTCTCTTGGAACTTAGTTCTCGTTTACTTCTCACAAAAGCAATAAAATCTATTATCTCTTCTGTTGACAGTGCTTCTCCATCTACTAAAAGTGTTGCATCTGGATCGTTTAGGAGTCTTGTAATATCAATTACATCTTTGTTTTGATGTGAATGTTCAATTCGACCTAATATATAATCTACAGATGTATCAAATAAATCGGCTATTTTAGATAAAGATTGTAATGAAGGTAATCTATAACCATTTTCATAACCAGCATAGGTGCTTTTCGCAATCCCAAGTCGATCTGCTGTCTCTTGTAAGGACCATTTTTGATTTTTTCTTAATTTAGATAAACGTTCCAGCATTCGTCTCATACCCCATCTAATTTTATTAAATTAATTATAGCATAGAAAAAGAATCAAGAATAGAAAAAAAGTACGCGTATTGAATACAAAATCTTGATTAATTCAAATTAAGTTCTATAATGATAAATATAAATACGCATTACGCGAACGATATATCGTTGTTTATTTTATGGAGGGGTTGTGTATGAAGAAAATTTTATTGCTTGCAACTGGTGGGACAATTGCATCTGTGGAGGGGAATGAGGGGCTTGTTCCAGGATTGTCTGCTGAGGAATTATTGAATTATTTTTCGAAGTCTTCTCGAAACTTAGAAATAGATTGCAAAATCTTAATGAATATTGATAGTACCAATATGCAACCTGAGCACTGGAAAGAAATAGCTAATGCTGTTTTTAATCACTATGATGACTATGACGGGTTTGTGATTACACATGGAACGGATACGTTAGCTTATACATCTTCCGCGTTATCTTATATGCTGCAAGGTTTAAGAAAACCAGTTGTTTTAACAGGTTCACAAGTACCTATTAGTTTTAAAAAGACAGATGCAAAGAAAAATGTAGCTGATGCTCTTAGATTTGCCTGTGAGGATGTTGGCGGTGTGTTTATTGTTTTTGATAGTAGGGTGATTATTGGGACGAGAGCAGTTAAAATGCGAACAAAAAGTTATGATGCATTTGAAAGTGTGAATTATCCATATGTTGCTGAGGTAAATGAAGATGAAGTGAAATATCATTGGAAGCCAACGTCCCCCCATAATGAACTTTCAATAAATACTAATTTATGTACGGATGTTTTTCTTATGAAATTGTATCCAGGTACAAAGCCAGAGATATTTGATTGCTTAAAAGATTTGTATAAAGGAATTATTATTGAAAGTTTTGGAAACGGTGGATTACCTTTTGAAGGAAGGAACTTGCTTTCGAAAATTCAAGAGTTGACTGAAATGGGGATTGCTGTAGTGATTACTACTCAATGCCTGGAAGAAGGAGAAGACATACTTCTCTATGAAGTAGGACGGAAAGTGGCACAACATCAAGTAATATTGTCTGGAGATATGAATACGGAAGCCATCATAGCAAAATTGATGTGGGCGCTTGGGAAAACTAATAAATTAGAAGAGATTAAAAAAATTATTGAAGAGCCTTTAGTCTACGATTTAACAATAAAATCTGATAAGGATTGGTAATGACTTCATATGATTTATTTAGGTTTTACATTTAATATGGGGGAGAAATTAAAATGGCAATGACAAACAAGAACGTGCGAGTGGAGAATGATTTTTTGGGAGGAAAGGAATTACCTATTGAGGCATATTACGGAATTCAGACTTTACGCGCTGTTGAAAATTTCCCGATTACAGGGTATAAAATTCATGAAAGTTTAATTAGAGCGTTCGCAATTGTAAAAAAAGCAGCAGCGCTTGCTAATACAGATGTAGGAAGATTGGAATTGAACAAGGGTGGCGCGATCGCAGAAGCTGCTCAAGAAATTCTTGATGGAAAATGGCACGATCATTTCATCGTCGATCCAATTCAGGGTGGAGCAGGTACTTCAATGAACATGAATGCAAATGAAGTCATTGCCAATCGTGCTCTTGAATTATTAGGAATGGAAAAGGGAGACTATCATTATATTAGTCCAAATAGCCATGTAAATATGGCCCAATCAACAAATGATGCATTCCCAACGGCGATTCATATCGCGACGTTAAATGCATTAGAAGGCTTATTACAAACGATGGGTTATATGCATGATGTATTTGAATTAAAAGCAGAACAGTTTGACCATGTTATTAAAATGGGGCGTACACATTTACAAGATGCGGTGCCAATTCGTCTTGGACAAGAGTTTAAAGCATACTCTCGCGTACTTGAACGTGATATGAAACGAATTCAACAATCGCGTCAACATTTATATGAAGTAAATATGGGGGCAACTGCAGTTGGTACAGGCTTAAATGCAGATCCAGAATATATTGAAGCAGTTGTAAAACATTTAGCTGCAATTAGTGAACTACCGCTTGTTGGTGCAGAAGATTTAGTAGATGCGACGCAAAATACGGATGCTTATACTGAAGTATCTGCAGCACTTAAAGTATGTATGATGAATATGTCTAAAATCGCGAATGACCTTCGCTTAATGGCATCAGGTCCACGTGTTGGCTTAGCGGAAATTATGTTACCAGCTCGTCAACCAGGTTCATCTATTATGCCAGGGAAAGTAAACCCTGTTATGCCAGAAGTTATTAATCAAATTGCGTTCCAAGTAATAGGTAATGATCATACAATTTGCCTTGCTTCAGAAGCAGGACAATTAGAATTAAACGTTATGGAACCAGTACTTGTTTTCAACTTACTGCAATCGATTAGCATTATGAATAACGGTTTCCGTGCTTTTACAGATAATTGCTTAAAAGGAATTGAAGCGAATGAAGATCGCTTAAAAGAGTATGTTGAGAAAAGTGTAGGAATTATTACAGCCGTGAACCCTCATATCGGTTATGAAGCAGCAGCCCGCGTTGCGAAAGAAGCAATTGCAACAGGCCAATCCGTTCGAGAACTTTGTGTGAAAAATGGTGTATTGTCACAAGAAGACTTAGAGTTAATTCTAGATCCATTCGAAATGACACACCCAGGGATTGCAGGAGCAATTCTTTTAAAGAAAAATTAAAAGAAGAGGGGGGACAAGTCCCTCCTCTTTGTTTACAATATAGGGAGATTATAAGTAAGTATACAGTGGCGTTTAATGGTTCATAGAAACAATATTAAGAGGAGCAGAAATATGATCAACACCACTTTTAAATAAAGAGGATTTATTAAAATATCCTATCATGTTAACAACAAATTCACATGAATCTTTATAAAGCATTATGACCAACTATGAATCAATAGTTGGCCATAATGACCTTAAAGATCCATATCTTTTAATCCAGGACTATGCTCATTTGGCATTTCAGGAAGTTCTGGTACAGGAAAACCTTTTGGCGGGTCAGTTACTGCTAATGTTCCTTTGTTTCTACTTGGTGATTCACCTTGGAATATTTCTCCCATTCTTGTTGGATCTAAACTAAAATTAAATTGTGCGTTATGGAATCCCATGTCTACATACTTTCTGCACTCTGGGTATTTATTAATATCATAGTTGGGCACAGGGAAGAGTTTCCCCCATTCAACACCCAATGTCTCTAAAGCTTTTGCGAAAGCATTTTGATGTGCATTATCACGTACAATTAAAAATGCAAGTGTTTCTCTAAAAGTTTGATTGGAACTCATTTCATAAATTCTAGTTTTTTGAAGTACACCTGTAGATTCAAGTACTACGTTATCTAATAAATCGCTAATTAAGTTTCCATGACTATATACCCAAGAGCCATTCCATGGGTTGCCAGCTGCATCAACAGGCAATGAACTTTGAGCACCTACAATAAAGTGGTGAGGATTTGCATGTTTAACCGCTTCATCAAGTGGTGCTGTGTCAATACCAGCATTTCCTGGCGTAGGTTCACCAGATCCAGTTAATAGTTGATTAATTGTATGTTGTACAAGTTCTACATGGCTTATTTCCTCTAAAAAAACACCTCGAAGTAAATCACGATATTGCTTCTCTTTACCTCTAAAATTTGAGCTTTGGAAGAAGTATTGCATCATTGTACGCATTTCGCCATAATGCCCACCTAATATTTCTTGTAAAACTTTTGCAGCAGCTGGGTCTGGTTTATCCGGCTTAATCATATTAATTATTTCTTCTTTATAATAAAACATGAAGGACACCTCTTTTTAAGTTAGTTAACATTGTTATCGTGTCCGCTATTTGGTTAATTAATACTTTAATTCATTTTTTTACCAATTAATTATTACCTCAAAATGCAAAGTTTTTGGAAATAACTATTTTAGATGTGAGATGAAAATGGGGGATAGATACTTAGCGTTTAATAAAAAGATAAGATTATGAAATGTAATCCTATCTTTTTATTAAGAATAATGAATTGTAGCTTCAAGGTTTCAGAATGACTTTTATACAGTCATCTTCACGATTATTAAAAATTTGATAACCGTAGCTCGCTTCTTCAAGGGGGATTTTGTGTGTAATAATCTCTTTTGGGTCAAATTCTTTATTTGTTATTTTTTCAAATAGTTCTGGCATAAAATGAATAACAGGTGCTTGTCCCATTTTAAGATTAATATTTCTAACCCAAAATGCCCCGAGTGGGAATGCATTATAATTGCCACCATAAACACCAGTCATTTGAACCGTTCCGTATTTTCTTACGGCTTTCGTAGCAATTTGAATAGGGCCGAGAGTTCCACCTTGTAATTTCAATTTTTGTTCTAGAAATTCTAGTGTTGATTTTTTTCCATCCATGCCTACGCAATCAATGACTACATCGGCGCCGCCATGTGTAATTTCCTTTAAATGTTCTCCCATATCAGGGAACTTTGTAAACTCAAATACCTCAACATTGTTAATCTTTTTTGCATAATGTATCCGATAATCTAAGTAATCCACTGCAATTACACGTTTAGCGCCTTGCATCCAAGCAAATTTTTGTGTCATTAACCCAACAGGTCCACAACCAAGGACGATAACAGTATCACCTGGCTTAACGCCTGCGTTTATTACACTCCAATAGGCTGTAGGTAAAACATCTGATAAAAATAGTAGGGATTCATCTTCAAGCTCGCATGATTCCGGTATAACAAATGGAGTAAAATTGCCAAATGGAACTTTTAAATATTCTGCTTGTCCGCCTGGATGATTACCAAATTTCTCCGTATAACCAAAGTATCCACCAGAATCGTAATGAGGATTTGAGTTATCACATTGACTTTCCATTTCATGTTGGCAATAGAAACAATGTCCACAAGAAACGTTGAAGGGGATGACAACACGATCGCCTTTTTTCACTTTAGTGACATCTGGCCCGACTTCTTCAACGATTCCCATTGGTTCATGGCCGATAATGTATCCTTGAGGTAAGGGCATGTTACCTTGATATAAATGTAAATCAGAACCGCAAATAGCGGTTGAAGTAATTCTTACAATAATATCATCTTTTTTCTCTAACTTTGCATCATCAACTTGTTTAACTTGTACTTGATTTGGTCCTTGATAGGTTACAGCTTTCATCTCATATCTCCTTTTGGATTATGTCTCAAAACATAATTTTATTTAATCTCTTGGTGAAATAGAAATCTTTCTTTTATTTACTGAAGGGAATTAGGAAGTATACATAGTGTTGTTATGAAAGTATGTTATATCAGTTATTCTTTCTTATATGTTTTGCCCTACTTTAAGAAAAAAATCAATTTTTATTCATAATCTAATTTCCATAAAAAGGATAATTATTATTTCATAATTTGTAGCATATTAAAAACATCGGAGGTGAAATAAGATGGCAAACAATAATAGTGGAAGTCGTAATGAATTGTTAGTTCGAGGTGCTGAACAAGCTCTTGATCAAATGAAATATGAAATTGCACAAGAGTTTGGTGTACAACTTGGTGCAGATACAACAGCTCGTGCAAACGGATCTGTTGGTGGCGAAATTACAAAATGTTTAGTAGCAATGGCAGAACAACAACTTGGTGGTAGAGCTAACCGCTAAGTAAATTGGCTTAAAATATAGCAAATATGTAAATCAATTTCTTTTGTGTATTCATAAAAATAAAAAACCTTATATTAAACAGATACTCACTCAAAGATTATTGATAATCTTCTTTCATAATCTTTGAGTATTTAATTTGTAAACTACTTTCCTAAACAATAAACACGCGGTGTTGGAAAGGTGTTTTCCATGCATAGTAGAAAATCTTTTGCAGGAAAAAGCATACTTAAAAATTTGATTTCAATATTGAAATCAATATTTATTATGATATTTTCGAAAGGTAGGAATTTAAAAATGGGTATATTAAGTGGAAATCCTCAAAATGAACCGTTACATTACGGTGAAGTATTTGACATTTGGAGCTATCTTCTTGCTGCACAGGGTGCGATTGCAAGCCATCAAGTATTTATGAATCATACAGGTGATGAAGACTTGAAGAAGTTTTTAGAAGGCTTAATTGAAAATGATATGAATTCGGAAATAGAAGAATTAAAAGCTCTTTTAAAGATTAATGGGGTCGCTTTACCGCCTGCTCCTCCAGAACGACCAGTTGCATCTATTGAAGACATTCCTCCGGGAGCACGTATTAATGATGTTGAAATTGCTGCTGCTGTTTCTGCAGGATTAGCAGCTGGACTTGTGACATGTAGTCAAGTGATGGGAAAATGTCTTCGAGAAGATGTAGGGATGCTATTTGGCCAATTTCATATGAAAAAAGCGCAGGCAGGTGTAACTCTGCTACGTTTAAGTAAGAAAAAAGGGTGGGTAGTTCCACCTCCGTTACATGTAAGAAATTCTGATCAAGCTTAATAAACAAAAATAAAAA
This sequence comes from Bacillus sp. JH7, assembly GCF_001563515.1. Classification (NCBI taxonomy): domain Bacteria; kingdom Bacillati; phylum Bacillota; class Bacilli; order Caryophanales; family Bacillaceae; genus Bacillus; species Bacillus sp. JH7. Next base: position 1,686,057 of record NZ_LPUS01000001.1, read on the forward strand.
AGTGGCATTGGCCACTTTTTTATTTTTTAGATGTATCCTCAAGCTTGGATTTATTTATTGTGGAAGAATCTATATATTCATCTGATATTTCCATAGCATATTTATCATGATGAATATGATTGCGATTTTTTAATTCATCGTCGTTACGTAGTACTAGCCTCTTCATATAAATATGGAAGAAAACTTCTGTTCCACCAATAATTAAAGCGGCTATAAATGAAGAAAGTCCAATGTTACGAGTAGCATCTAAATTAGTAAACAAGGATGTTAGTAACCAAGTTCCGAAAAAGCTTAAGCCGAAATCTGCCATTGTAGCAATCATATTTCCGTATTTAGGTAAAATGAAGAGGTCTCCGATTAAATAGGCAGCTCCCGTAAGAAAAAGAGAAATTAGTAATACTCTAGGAATTGAAATGCCTTGAAAGATACTGAGCATGATTAGCAATACTGCAGTTATCGCTGTGTATTTAATTAATAAGGCAACAATATGTTTCATCATTTTCCTCCATTGTTTAAACGTATATGGAATACAATATTTCATTAAAAACGGATTATGCTTTTATATAGCGTAACCCGTTTTAATCACCCCTTAATGGTAAGAAGTACAACCTGGGTAAGAAGCAGGCTTATACTATGGATAGTATTTGCGGAATATCGAGCTTTATTCATAAAGGGTAGTTCCATTCTTATAATAGAGATGTTGCCTAAGTACAGTGTTTTTTCATATTAAACTTAATATTCGTTGGTGTTTTGATTCATTAATATAAAAATAAACAAAATATTTCCGCATTTAATGCATCTTTTTATTTATATATTTTCCGTAATCAGGTACAGCAATTTTATCAAATTCTTGAACGAGTGTTTTGAGGCTTGTTGATAGCAATTCACCTGACATTGGTATCCCATGTCCAGTAATAGCGACTAGAGGCTTTAATTCTTCTAATTTAATGACTGATTCTTTAGCTGCTTTCCAGTCTGTTGTTAAATAACGAGGGGGTCCGCTTATTTCCTGTTCTTGAGTTATTACTTTATACAGATACTCCTGTTTCACTGTAACAAAAGCGTCCCCAGCAATTAAAGTTCGGTCTTTCTCTCGGAATAATGAAATATGCCCAGGAGTATGCCCTGGTGTATGAATCCATCTAAACTCTGGCATATGGGGAACAGTTCCATCGATAGGTAGTGCTTTTACGCTATTTCCTAAATCAATCGGTTCATTAGGGAACAGGGGAGACATTTTCGCTACCATACCACCTTCAACTGTTGGATCTGGTTCAGGATAGCTTTGTTGTCCAGTCAAAAACGGTATCTCCATTTGATGGGCATAGACTGGAACATCCCAATATTTAATGAGTTCAATTATTCCTCCAACATGATCAAAATGCCCATGAGTTAAAATAATTGCTTTTGGACGGCTATTTGTACCAAATCGCTCCTCAGTAACAGAGATAATTTCATTTGCACATTTAGGCATTCCAGCATCAACTAAAACAAAATCATTGGTCTTAGGATTTCCAACAAAGCATATATTGACGATTTGAATCGTGTAACAAAATAAATCAGGTAATACTTCGAGGCCATGACCACTTTCAATTGAAGTTGCTGGAATAAACTTGTAATCACTTCCATAATTCATTTCCTTGTTCACCTTTTGTCCCCCTTAATATGTTTTAATACGACATTATAGTTCCCTAATTTCTCGAATCCATTTTGGGGGATTTGAGAAAAAATTAGTGGGGATTACAAAAATTAAGGTGGAGACATATCAATTTATATAAAGTGCAAACAGAAAATATTGATTTCACAATTGTAGTTTTTACTATTTTTTGAGGAGGGGTTATGACTTAATAAAAGATTCATCTGAATATTTTCATGTAGGTTTATAAAAATACATAACAGTAGCTAATAGAAATCCAGAGGCGATTACTTGTACCGATGCTTTTCATAGTCAAAGGATATTTAAGTTTTGTGATGTAATTGAGATTGATTAAATTATGCTTTTCTATGCAGCAGACTTATTTTTTCGAGCCAGCTGTATAGGAAGGTCCGTAGGGATTTTTCAAGGTCTATTAACAGACCTTGAAAAATCCCTCTTACCGCCTATTCCTCATACATCATTTTCCTCGTCATTCCACCGTCTACGACAAGGTTTATACCTGTAACAAAATCATTTTCGTTGGCTGTTAAATACAGACAGGCTCGTGCAATATCATCTGGTGTTCCTACACGCTTTGATAGGTGCTGTTCATGATCAATTTTACTTAATTTTGAATAATCTCCTGTTTCAATCCAACCTGGGGAAATAGCATTCACGGTAATCCTATCTTCGCTAAATGAGGCTGCGAGCGCATGTGTAATAGCAACGATCCCACCTTTTGTGGCAGCATAAGATTCTGAATTTGGCTCAGACATAATCGCCCTTGTAGAGGCAATATTCACGATAGATCCACCTTCTTTGTTATGACGCATATACTTTGCTGCTTCACGTGAACCCAAGAAAACGCTTCTTAGGTTTGTGCTTATTACATCGTCCCATTCTTCTAGCGAAATATCGTAAGGAGACTTGAATAACTCTTTTCCTGCATTATTAATTAAAATATCTATCTGACCGTATGTTTGATTAGCTACTTCCATTAATCGAATAATATCTGTTTCCAGCCTTACATCTGTTTGTACGAAAAGTGCTTCTTTACCCTGTTCTTTCATCTTAGTAACTGTTTTTGCACCTGCTTTTTCGTCTATATCTGCTAAAATAACATTGGCCCCTTTTTCTGCATAATGTAAAGCAATTCCTCTCCCGATTCCATTTCCAGCCCCTGTTATGATCACTGATTTATTAGAAAAATCCATTGTAATTACACTCCTTTTAAAAAAATATAACGTCTTTATTTTTTAATATAACATACAAAAATTATCCTTCTGCATAAGCAATAGTTAATTGATTATGCCAGTATTTTTATTCTTCACTAATAAAAGGAGTAATTATCTTTTTTTCATAAGAAGATAACACAATATTCGTTGATGGCGTACCATATTGCATTGAATCATCAATAAATTGTTCTAAACTTTCTACAGAATGTGTTGCTATTTTGACAATATAGCTAATTTCTCCTGCTACTCTGTAACACTCAAGTACATCTGGATGATTGTAGCAAAAGTTAGATAATGATTTACAATTTGTTGATTTAAACAGTATAAGTGCAGAAATTGGACGATTTATTTTTTTTAGAGAAACATGTGCATGGTAACCTTCAATAATTTGTTGTTCCTCTAACTTTCGTACTCGCTCAGTTACTGACGGGGAAGATAAGTGAACCGCTTCCGCTAAATCCTTCATTGAAATTTTTGCATTTGACTGTAATAGTCCCACGATTTTTTTATCAATTTGATCCATAAATTATCCAACCTTTTTTTATAAAATAGAATAACCTAAATTCTTTATAAAATAAAGAAAAACAATCAAATATCCTTATTGAACTTATTTATCAGCCTTCTATACTTCTATAAAATAAGGGTAGAAGGAGGCGGTTTACGATATGAAAAAGATTTTATTATTATTAGCTGACGGGTTTGAAGCAGTAGAAGCTAGTGTATTTACAGATGTACTAGGCTGGAATAAATGGGAGGGAGATGGATCAACCGAGGTCGTAACAGTTGGTCTTCGGAATAAATTAACTTGTACTTGGAATTTTACTGTCATACCGGAAAAAACGGTTGATGATATTCAATTAGATGAATTTGATGCACTAGCTATTCCAGGAGGATTTGAAGAGGCTGGTTTTTATCGGGATGCATACAGTAGAGAATTCTTACATGTTATTCAACATTTTTATGCCAAGCAGAAGCCTATTGCCAGTATTTGTGTTGCATCATTAACGCTTGGAAAAAGTGGAATTCTTGTAGGTAAAAAAGCTACCACATACAGTCATCCAACGAGTAAACGAAAAGAGCAGTTAAAGAATTTCGGTGCAATCGTACAAAATGATTTAATAGTACAAGATGGAAATATTATTACATCATCAAATCCAGGCACAGCTTTTGATGTTGCGTTTTTATTACTTGAAAAATTAACATCTAAAAAGAATGCTGAACATGTAAAGGATCTTATGGGATTTTAGGCATTTATCTTCTTATGAGTTTTTGATGCTTGCTAGAAGTAATGTGAAAAGTCGCCGTGCTCTAGTTCTATTTGCTGAACCCGAGGAAAAAGAAAAAGGGTTTGATTATTACAATACTTATAATAGGAGAATTTTTATGATTATAACACTTTTCACATATATTTTGTTAGGTTTATCTTTAGCAATACCCGCAGGTGCTATGACAGTCCAAATGACTAAACAAGGAATGAGAAATGGTTTCGTACATGGTTGGTTTGTAGGTATAGGAGGAATGACTGTAGATTTATCTTTAATAGTCCTGATTTATCTAGGGTTCTCTAGTGTATTAACCAATCCATGGGTAGAAACAGTTATGTGGCTCCTAGGTTTTATATTTTTAATGTTTATTGGAATAGAAAGCATTAAAGAAGCAAAGTCGGAAGTTAACATAGATGGAGAAGATCCTAATAAATCTTTATTATCAGCTTATTTATCTGGTTTTATGATTGCTATATCACCGGCTAATATTGTATTTTGGATAGGGGTCTTTGGCCCGGTTCTCGTTTCTTCATTAGGTAATGCAAGTACATCTACATTTATATTAATAGCTGTAGGTATTTTATTAGGTATCTTTATGCATGATATGATCTTATTAAGCTTTGTTCATTTTACTAGACGTTTTCTAAATCCAACCTTTATTAAAAGAGTATCTATATTTGCCGCAATAGTCCTATTCGGATTTAGTGGTTATTTTGGTTATGAGTTTATAAAACAAGTAATGACTTTTATCTCAAAAGCATAGTTCTTATAAACTTAAATAGGGTGGTTATAAGGTAAATGAAAAAGATACGTATTTTAAACGTAACATAATTGTAAATATGTTATATCACGTAGGCAACCCCTCAGGAATTCATTAATCCCTGAGGGGTCTTTAAATTCTTTACACGTAGCCTCTACTATAATTGATGGTGTATGAGCTTAGCTCAATAGCGATGGGGTACTACCCGCATTTTAACGAAAATATACGCTAAGCAAATTTCGATATAAAAGAAGCCGAATTTTCTACTTTAAGAAACTTTCGGTTTCAATTCGTTATGACATTGCTCTATGTTGTTATAGATATATAATTTAATTAAAGTTTCAATTAGTTTAGATCATCAAAAATAATGTCTTTTTTATCTAAATTTCTTAGAACTTATATATGAGATGAATATTAATTTATAAGCATTAAATATTTGTGAAGATTTAATTGACGAACATATTTTTTGACTTTTATTGAAAGTGGATTACACTATAAAAATTTTAGAGAATGGCTATCTATATAAAAATTACATAACAGTAGCTAATATAAATCCATTAAATAAGACGATTACTTGTACGGATGCTTTTCATAATCAAAGAATGTTTAAGTTTGGAGATGTAATTGAAGTGGATTAGAGGGGGAGAAATAAAAATAGTTATCTCTTCCTAACTTAATTATATCATGTAAATCAAGTTCGAAATAGACTGTTTCTTCGTATTTACTCCTGCTACAATCAAGAACACATGCATAGTAAGGAGAGATGTTACATGAGTTCTTTCGTTCTCGATTTTCAAGAAATAGAAAAAACGCAGCTTTCACTCGTTGGTGGAAAAGGTTTGAATTTAGGGGAGTTATCAAGCGTTCAAGGTATACAAGTACCCGAAGGATTTTGTGTTACAACGGTAGGATATGAAAAGGCTATCGAGCAAAATGAGGATCTTCAAACTTTGTTGCAGCAGCTAACAAAGTTGAAAATGGAAGAGCGAGCTCAAATTGGTGAAATAAGTAAGAAGATTAGAGAAGTTATTATGGCAGTAGAAATCCCTTCTGATGTAGTGAAAGCGGTAACTCATTATCTCTCACGTTTTGGAAATGAACATGCGTATGCCGTGCGCTCTAGTGCTACGGCTGAAGATTTACCGTATGCTTCATTTGCAGGTCAACAAGATACGTATTTAAATATTATCGGAGAAGAAGCGATTTTACAGCATGTAAGAAAGTGCTGGGCGTCTTTATTTACAGAGCGAGCAGTTACGTACCGCATGCAAAATGGTTTTGAACATAATCAAGTTTCTATATGTGTTGTCATTCAAAAAATGGTTTTCCCTGAGGCTTCAGGGATTTTATTTACTGCGGATCCGATTACTTCGAATAGGAAGGTGTTGTCAATCGATGCCAGCTTTGGACTTGGCGAGGCGCTAGTATCTGGATTGGTTTCTGCCGATAATTATAAGGTAAAAGAAGATGAAATCGTCGAAAAGGTCATCGCAACGAAAAAATTAGCCATCTATGGACGAAAAGAAGGCGGAACAGAGAGAAAGAAAATTGCTCCTAATAAGCAAAAAGTTCAAACACTTACTGAACAACAGATTTTACAACTAGCACGCATCGGAAGACAAATCGAAGCTTATTTTGGTTGTCCGCAAGATATTGAATGGTGCTTAGTTGATGATACAATTTATATAGTCCAAAGCAGACCGATTACGACTTTATATCCAATTCCAGAAGTAAATGATGGGGAAAATCACGTGTATATATCAGTTGGTCACCAACAAATGATGACCGATGCGATGAAACCATTAGGTTTATCTTTTTTCCTGTTAACGACAAGTGCCCCAATGCGTAAAGCGGGCGGAAGGCTGTTTGTGGATGCTACACAAAGATTAGCATCACCTGCTAGCAGAGATTACCTAATAAATACGTTAGGAAAATCAGATCCGCTCATAAGAGATGCATTAACGACTGTAGTCGAGCGAGATAATTTTATTACATTGTTACCGGATGATGAAAAAGAAAAGAGTGTTGGTAAAGGTGTGCCACCTGCAAGCACGCAACCAGAAATCGAAAATGATCCAGCAATCGTTACGGAATTAATAAAGAATAGTGAAGCATCACTTGAAGAGTTAAAACAAAATATGCAACTGAAATCAGGAGTGGACGTACTTGATTTTATTTTGGAAGATATTCAGCAATTAAAGAAAGTATTGTTTAACCCGCAAAGTATCGCTGTCATTATGGCTGGTATGAATGCTTCAACATGGATAAATGAAAAGATGGAGCAATGGTTAGGTGAAAAAAATGCAGCAGACACGCTTTCTCAATCCGTACAAAATAATATTACATCTGAAATGGGTTTAGCATTAATGGATGTCGCTGATGTGATTCGGCCGTACGAAGAAGTTATTGCGTATTTACAACATGTAGAAAATGAAAGCTTTTTAGATGAATTAGTTCAGTTTAAAGGCGGGGAAAAAGCTCGAGAGGCAATCGATGCTTTTCTAAATAAATACGGAATGAGATGTAGTGGCGAAATAGATATTACGAAAACGCGCTGGAGTGAAAAGCCAACTACAATTATCCCGATGATTTTAAATAATATAAGAGATTTTGAATATGGTGCGAGTAAGCGGAAATTTGAAGAAGGACTGCAAGAAGCTTTGAAAAAAGAAGAAGAGTTAGTAGATCGATTACAGCACTTATCGGGTGGAAAACAAAAAGTAGAAGAAACGAAGCGAATGATTCGTAATATCCGTAATTTTATCGGCTATCGTGAATATCCAAAATACGGTATGATTAATCGTTATTTCATATATAAGCAAGCGTTACTGAAAGAAGCTGAGCAACTTGTGCAGAGCGGTGTCATTCATGAAGTTGATGATATATACTATCTAACTTTTGAAGAGTTTCACGAAGTTATTCGCACGAATAAACTAAATTATGAGCTTATTCATAAACAAAAAAATGATTATAAATTATACGAAAAACTAACGCCTCCTCGTATAATGACGTCTGATGGAGAAATCATTACAGGTAAATATAAACGAGAAAACCTCCCAGCTGACGCCATTGCAGGTCTGCCTGTTTCGTCTGGAGTAGTTGAGGGGAGAGCTCGCGTTATTTTAAACATGGAAGATGCGAATTTAGAAGAGGGAGATATATTAGTTACGGCTTTTACTGACCCTGGCTGGACACCATTGTTTGTGTCTATAAAAGGGTTAGTCACTGAAGTTGGCGGACTTATGACGCACGGAGCAGTTATCGCACGTGAATATGGATTACCAGCAGTCGTTGGAGTAGAGAATGCTACGAAATTAATAAAAGACGGACAACGAATTCGGGTACATGGAACAGAAGGGTATATTGAAGTGTTGTAATGAAATAAAAGAACATCCGCTATTATAGTGGATGTTCTTTTATTATATAGCTGACTTATTTCTTTAAGCCAGCCGCATAAAAAGGTCCATGAACTGCGATTGTTGATAATATGAACAATACTGTTCGTACACAACTATTAGAAGGATTGAAAGCAAAAGGAGATACTGTAACAACAGATCAAGCTGCGAAATTAGTAACACCTATTGTAAAGAACGTGAAAAATATGAATGAGGTCGGCAAAAATAGTGCGAACGGTAACTCACCAATATCATTGTTCCAGCCGTTATGGATTGCAAGTTTAGCTAGTGCAGCGATTATTTTTATTGCGATTAGTAAAATGCCAGTAAGCTCAAGAAAAGAAAACTTTCTGTTAAAAGTAAACCAAATCGTAACAGGAGCTATTGCGACACTTGTAATTGGATTTGGTCTTACATGGATTGCGGATGGGATGGTAGGGTTAAATATTTCGAACTTCACGGATACAGCTCTATTCTTATCCATTACTTCTTTTAGTTTCTTCTTAATGATATCTGCGGTACTTTCATTGGTTGGGCTAAAAGGAATCGGTTTATTCGCTTTATTACTATTCTTCGGGGCGCCGTTACTATCATTAGCACCTGAGATGTTGCCTCCGTTTTATCAAGACTGGGTTTACTCATGGTTACCAATGAAATTTATGATTGAAGGCCTAAGAGAAATCTTCTTCTTCGGAAAAGGGTTAAGTTGGAATACTCCTGTTACTGTACTCGTTTGGATTGGTATAGTAAGTATGGTTACTATATTAGCAACTGCATTCAAACGTAGTGTAGTAAAAGGGCATAAAACAGAATTGAACGCTTAAAAAAAAGCCGTTTCACTAATTAGTGAAACGGCTTTTTTTGATGAAATCTATAAGCTGAAGAATGAATATTTGCTGATAATAAAGTTTGTTAATTTTTCTGGCTTTTCCTCAATGTAAACACCTAATTGTTGAAAAGTGTTATGTTTAGAATTAAGTCGGGATCTCTAAAGGTCACGTACATTCCAGACAATCTCACCACGTTCGTCATCCCACGTACTGTGATGACGCTTAAATCCTATCTTTTCTAGTACCCGGAGGGAAGCGATATTCCAAGCACCTACAGTCGACCAAAGTCTTTGGCGCCCAGTAGCAATCGCCGCGTCCAGTACAACAGATGCCGCCTCAGTCGCATAACCTTTACCATGAGCGCTGCGGAACAACTCGTATGCAATCTCCGGCTCTTCAAGTGTGGAACGACCGATAATCAAGCCGCAGTATCCGATGAAATCGCCTTCGTCTCTTCTTCGAATAGTGAGAAGGGAAATGCCATTTTCATCTGCCTTCTTACGCATCTCAATAAGCCGGTTACGAACGGAGTCGAGGGTCGGCATGTCCACACCACGTTCGCCAATTAATTTCCTCATCCAAACTGAATCGGATTCCTCCCACATACTCAGGTCAAGTCGTTCGGTTTTTAGCTGGAACTCCATAGTTTTAAATAAAGATGGCATAGTGGAACCTCCTAATTATGTCACTTAACTCATAATAGCTTCGCACCGCATCATGTTGAACCAATCGTTGATTCGCGAATTTATTTTCCTAACTCCCGCGAGAGTTTATAGCAACAGTATACAATAGTATTATTTTATGCATAAGCAATTCCTTTGCAAAATAGACCCTTTTCTCAAACTTTTCTTTCATTCTAAAGCCGTCCCGTTAAATACACAGGCTCCTACTATTTCTAAATGCATAAAATGTTAAGCGAAAGTATGGGGGGATACGATGTATAATTCAAATTATTATGATTGGTATAGGCAAAATGATAAGTTGATAAGTGATATTGAAAAAGCTATAAATGGAGAGTATAGCGCCATAAGCTGCTATGCAAAATTAGCGAATATGGCTCCAAATCAAGTAGAACAAAAACAAATTCTTGAAATTCGTAATGATGAAATAAAGCATTTCCACAACTTTGTACAAATTTATACGAACTTAACTGGTAGGCAGCCGAAACCACAAATTACTGAAGACTGCCCAAATACGTATTTACAAGGATTAGAGTTCGCTATACAAGATGAACAAAAAACAGTAGATTTTTATTTGGAAATTTCAGATGAGACATCAGATGCACATTTGAAAGAGTTGTTACGGAGAATAGCTGCAGATGAACAAAACCATGCGGTATGGTTTTTATATTACTTCGTGAAGTCGAAGTGAGCATTAAGAATGAACGAATGATGTGGTGCATATATTAAAAATTATTTTAAAACGCAGTGCAACAATTGAATGAAATATTTAAATGTAAGCAAAAGGAAACCGTTTCGCTAGTAGTGGAGCGGTTTTTTATGATGTACATATGTATCGACAAAATATAGTAATTACATTTCATATATAATGTATGAAAATGAATAAGTTAGGAGCAAGCATATGAAAAGAGGGATTACAGTAGATATTCTAGATGGATATGATAATTTACTTTGGAAAGTATTAAAGTCAATTGATATTACTGTATTTGATTGGCAAGTCATGGGAAGGGAGGAAGCTTATATAATAATAGGGAATGAATTAGGTCCAGAATTATTTTCAGAAGATAACGAGATCATGGAAGGATCAGAATTAAAAAAGCTAATAAAAGATAACATATATTATCTTTTATTTTTAGATCTAAAAGCATGTCTAAAAGGAGAGGTACTAGGAGAAATTGCAACATTTGAAGAATTTAAGGAGAGTAAGTGTGAAGTAGTCGTATTAGTAGCGGATGGTGAGTATATGCAAATTTATGCGAAAAACCAAGAAGAGATTGAAATGATGTATGAAAACGCAGTGAATCAAGGATTTTATGTAGAATATATTACAGATGAAAATGATGGAAGGACTCGTTTGTCAGTATGGTAGCAATTTGAAAGGGGAAAGGCAATATGGAGAGCAATATACGTAAAGAATATGCAATTCGAATTGCTACTGAAAATGAAAGTGATAGTATTATCCTTTTATTAAAAGAGGTAGCACAATGGCTACAATATAAAGAAGTGGATCAGTGGCAGTATCTTTTAGGAGAGGAAGCTACGGCTGAAATACTAGAATGTATAAGAGAGAAATATACATATGTTGTTCTGAAAGAAGATGAAATAGTTGGTACGGTTACAGTTTCTCCTAAACAAAATGAATGGGATGAACATATTTTTGGTAAAGAGGAAGTTTCTAATTCATTATATATTCATAGATTTACGGTGAAACGGAGGTATAAGGGGAACGGAATTGGAGAATGGATTTTACAGTGGATAGAAGAGAATGTGCAACATGACAAAGAGTATTTGAAGTTAGATTGCGTGGGGCATAATCGTACGTTAAATGATTTTTATAAGAAAGATGGTTTTGAATATGTTGGAAGTACGGATGGGCTTAGTAAGTTTCAAAAGAAAAGGAGAATGTGAATGCATCCAATTAACGTAAGTTTAGTTGAAAAGTTAATACAGGAACAGTTTCCCGAATGGGCCCATTTAGAAGTGAAACCTGTAAAGTTTAGTGGGCATGATAATAGGACGTTTCACTTAGGGTATGAGATGAGTGTAAGATTGCCAAGTGATGCGGCATATGCACCGCAAGTAGAGAAAGAAAATAGTTGGCTTCCTATATTAAGTAAGGGGCTTTCTTTACCGATTTCTACCCCACTTGCGAAAGGAAATCCGTCTGAAGCGTATCCATTGCCTTGGTCTATTAATAAGTGGATAGAGGGAGAAACAGTTACGAAACAAAACGTTCGGGATTTAAATGAATTTGCGGCGGACTTAGGATCTTTTTTAGTAGAATTGCAATCTATCAATGCGAGTAACGGACCTTTAGCTGGAACACATAATTTTTACCGAGGCGGACTTATATCTGTATATGATGAAGAGGCGAGAGTTGCTATTGAAAATAATAAGGATGTTTTTGACGAGGCATTATTAAAGCACCTTTGGAATGTAGCACTTAGTTCAACATGGGACCGTAAGCCAGTTTGGATTCATGGAGATGTAGCACCGGGGAATTTACTCGTTAAAGAGGGAAAGCTTTGTGCCGTAATTGATTTTGGTATTTTAGGAGTAGGGGATCCGGCTTGTGATGCAGCGATGGCATGGACTTTTTTTGATAAGAATAGCAGAAACGTATTTAAAGAAGTATTGCGCATAGATGAAGAAACGTGGAATAGAGCGAGAGGATGGGCACTTTGGAAGGCGTTAATTACATATGATACGAATAGGGATAGTAATGAAAAAGTAGCAGAAGAATCGTATCGTATCATTCAAGTGATTGTGGATGATTATGAGAGGTAATAGAAAAGCCTATTTTAAAATAGGCTTTTTCATATGATTAAATAGTAGAAATGGAAAGAAGGAATATAACATAATTATACAGAATATTTAGATAATAGGAGGTGTCGAATTTTGAGTGAAATTGAATTAAAGAGTAATGTAATTAAGACAGGGAGAGAGAAGGGAATTATTCTTCGGTTTATACTTGCTAGTCTTGTTGGGGTGTTTATGTTTTTCGTTCCTGTTACGATAAACGGTGCATCGTCTATTATGATTGATCATATCGTATCGTGGATTAGGGCTTCGGTTCCAGGCGTAGTACCTTATTATGCATTGTTCGTTATGGCGATTGGTGCGATTTATCCATTTTATACGAAGAAATGGAATGCATCTATCGTAGACATTTGTTTTTCTATTTTAAAAGTAGTTGGCGTTGTATTTGGCATATTATATTGTTTAAAAGTAGGACCAGCTTGGTTCTTTGCGCCAGATGTTGGACCGTTTTTGTATGAGAAGCTAGTCATATCAGTAAGTTTGCTCGTTCCAATTGGCTCGGCGTTTTTAGCGTTATTAGTCGGATATGGATTGCTTGAATTTATCGGTACATTTTGTCGGCCAATTATGAGGCCATTATGGAATACGCCGGGGAGATCGGCAATCGACGCAGTTGCGTCCTTCGTTGGAAGTTATTCGCTTGCTCTCCTTATTACGAATCGCGTGTATAAAGAAGGAAAGTATACGACAAAAGAAGCGGCGATTATCGCTACAGGATTTTCTACAGTATCCGCTACATTTATGATCATCATCGCAAAAACATTAGATATTATGCATTTATGGAATGTTTATTTTTGGACTACACTTGTTGTAACATTCATCGTGACTGCTATCACCGTAAGAATCCCGCCCCTCAGTAGAAAACCAGATACATATGTAACAGAAGAAGGGTTCCCAGAGCCTGTTTATAAAGAGAAAATGTTAGAACGTGCTTGGGAAGATGCGTTAGAAGTATCAAAGTCTGCACCGAGCATTATGAAAAATATTGCAGTGAATTTAAAAGATGGATTTATTATGACGATGGGAATTTTACCATCTATTATGTCAGTAGGATTAATTGGTATCGTCTTAGCGAAGTTTACGCCAATATTTGATTGGATCAGTTATATTTTCTATCCGTTTACATGGCTATTACAATTACCAGAAGCAGACTTAGCCGCTAAAGCCGCATCAGTTGGTATTGCAGAAATGTTTTTACCGTCATTATTAGTAGTAAGTGCACCAATTGTGACAAAGTTTGTTATTGCAGTTGTTTCCGTATCATCTATTTTGTTTTTCTCCGCTTCCATTCCTTGTATATTATCAACAGATATTCCATTAAAAGTATCTGAACTTATTATTTTATATGTGCAGAGAACGATTTTAACGTTACTTATTATTACGCCGATTGCTTATTTATTGCTTTAAAGTTTTAATAAGATAAAGTTATAAAAAAGAAGCCGTCTGTAAAAAGAGGGCTTCTTTTGTTTAAAAGCGGGATATTCTTATTTATTTTTCGTATATGACGTAACGCTTCTTAAGAAGATTCCTAGTCCCGCAAAAAAGAACCCTAAGCATAATAAGCTGCCTGGCGTTCCCCAAGTAATTTGATCTAGCATTTTTTATCCCCTCCCGTTTATCATTATATAGAATTTATTGGAAATTATCAAAAAATTATTTTTTTGAGGTTTACTGATGAGTCTTCCTACCTTATACGAGAAGAATATATTTGAAAAGAATTCTTCGCTCTATATTTTTATATTAGTATAATACGTTTTTGATTCTTATGATATAGTAACAACAAAGGGGGCTTAAAAATGGAAATTATTCACGAAAGAGCAAAGTTGCGGTTAATGGATAATACTGATGTCGAAACTTTGTTTTCGATTGTAGAAGGAAATCGGGATATTTGGGCGTATTTAATCTCTAAAATGGATAGTGTGCAAGATATGCAACAATACGTTCAAAAAGCGATAAAGGGCTACGGAAGAGGTAATCAAATACCTTTCGTAACCGTAGATCAACAGTCGAATAAGATTGTAGGAAGTACACGTTTATATAATATTTCAGTAGAAGATAAGACAGTTGAGTTAGGGCAAACGTGGTATCATCCGAGTGTACAACGTACGAGTATAAATACAGAGTGTAAGTATATGCTTCTTCAGTATGCTTTTGAAAAACTGCATATGCTTAGGGTACAAATTAAGACGGATGCAAGAAATGAAAAAGCACAACGAGCAATTGAAAGATTAGGCGCATTAAAAGAAGGTGTGCTTAGAAATGAAAGAAAATTACCGAATGGTTATGTGAGAGATGCGGTGGTGTACAGTATTATCTCGAGTGAATGGCCAGGCGTAAAAGAACAATTGTTAGAAAAATTAGAGTTGTATAAAGAAAAGTTATAATTCGTGTTTTGAAAGGTATATTGTTCGTGAGACATGAAAAATATACCTTTTTTCTTACAAAATGCTACTTTATTTTAATTCCTTTTGTTTCATCGTTCCCTTCTGAGAAAAAATTCGTTACAATGTAGTTGTATGGTAATAAACTTATGAATTTAAAAAATGTAATGAAAACCGCAAATGAAAATGAATTGATAATCCTCAATTTTAAATGAAAACCCTTTTATACATAAATAACAAGTAAAGTTCCTTCTTTTAAATAAACTCAAACAAAACGATTTGATATAAATGTTTTTTATAGAAGTATGGATGATGTACGGAGGCAATTACAAATGAAAGAAAATAAGAAGAGTAAGAAAAGACGAATCTTTCAAGTATTTTTACTAATGATTTGTTCTGCTATTTTATATGTAAGTTATGCAGCTTACGATATTTGGAGTTATCGTTTTAAAGCAAATGATGACGTGAAAACGGATGCTGGTATCGTACTAGGAGCAGCTTCATGGAACGGAAAACCATCTCCTGTATTTAAAGAAAGAATTAATCATGCGATTTCTTTATATAAGAACGGAAATATTAAAAAGATTATTTTTACAGGTGGTACAAAGTTCGAGGCAGAACTTGAGGAAGCACGTACTGCAAGAGTATATGCAATGAAACAAGGTGTAAAAGAGGAAGATATTTTAATTGAAACTAAATCCCTTTTCACTGAAGAAAATTTAAAAAATGCGAAGCAAGTTGGAATAGAGAACGGAATACGCACATACACGATTGTAAGTGATCCACTTCATATGAAACGCGCAATGAGAATTGCAAAACATATTAATATTGAAGCGTATGCTTCACCAACGCCGACATCAGCATATAAAACGTTAGACACAGAAATTCCATTCTTTTTTAAAGAATTATTCTCGTATATTGGATATGTAACCTCTTTGCCATTAAAGGCATTGAAGGGAGATTAACATAAGAAAAGAACCTATCCTTAAATAGGAACTTTTCTTATTAGTCAAAAACATTGTATTTTTATCGGAATAGTGAAACAATAGAGAGGTAGCTTCATATAATCATAATGAAAAAGTGAGCGGTTGATGAATCGAACATAAAGGAGATTATAGTATGGCACTCTCATTTGTTGAAACAGAAGAACAATCTTTCATTATTGCACAAATAAATAAATTGATTCCGAAGTTCATGGAAAGGGAGCATCAGCTAAGTGAATTAGGATCATTTCCGTATGAAAATATAAATGATTTGAAAGATATCGGATATACGAAATTAACGTTACCGAAGGAATTTGGTGGTAGTGCGATTTCTTTATATGACTTTGTTTTATTTCAAGAGAAAATCGCGGAAGGCTGCGGAGCTACTGCATTATCGATTGGCTGGCATCTTGGCATTGTGAAAGAGCTAGCGGAAAATCGCTCTTGGAATGATGAGATGTTCAAATGGTTTTGCGAAGAAGTACGTAATGGTGCGCTCTTTAACAGGGCAGCAACAGAACCGAAAACAGGGAGTCCGACGCGTGGCGGCAAACCAGAAACAATAGCGGTTCAACAAGGCGAGAAGTGGGTTATAAATGGAAGAAAAACTTTTACAACGATGGCGCCAGTACTTGATTATTTTATTATTTCAGCAAGTATGGAAGGCCAAGAAGAAGTTGGTGAGTTTGTTATTCCAAGAAATACACTCGGTGTATCTATTGAAGAAACGTGGGATAGCGTTGCAATGCGAGGGACTGCTAGCCACGACCTTGTCTTACAAAATGTAGAGATAGAAAGTCGCTTTTTTACAGATATAAAAGGCGGGAAAGTAAAACAAAAGGGTGTTGGCTGGTTGCTACATATACCAGCATGTTATTTAGGAATTGCACAATCAGCAAGAAATTATGCAGTTCAATTTGCGGAATCATACAAGCCAAACAGTTTAAACCATTCTATTAGTTTATTGCCGAATGTTAGAAGATTAGTTGGAGAATTAGAACTCGAGCTTATGCAAGCTCGCGTCTTTTTATATCAAATTGCGAAAAAGTACGATGAGGCAGAAGATAAACTATCACTGCAAGCAGAATTAGCAGCCGTGAAATATGCTGTAACAAATGCGGCGATATCTATAGTGGATAAATCGATGCGCATCGTAGGAGCAAAAAGTTTATCAGAAAAAAATCCGCTCCATCGTTACTATTTAAACGTCAGAGCAGGACTGCATAATCCACCGATGGATGATGCAACATTGTCTATGCTGGCGGATGCGGCGTTTCGGTCGTAGTTTTTAAAGCTTACATTTTATTGTTTATGGATATTATATTTGTTTTGAAAGCACGGGTTTGATTAGTAATCAAACCCGTGCTTTTTATGTGTATGAAGCACTTGGTTGAGATGTAGGTTTTTAATATAAATGATTATCATGGTTTTGTGATTGTTTCTTGTTGAAAAATTCTTATTGTAATGCCAGTTTGGAGGCTGTATAAACATTTTTCGTATTTAATCCCAAATTAATGGTCTTTCTAAGTTTACCGTTCGTAAATATTGTAAAAATTGACCTGCATGGACCGCATCATGATAGGCAATTCGTAATAGCATATCGCCTAAATATCGTTGATAGCCAACATCGCTTCTATCAATAAGTCTTGAATCTAGCTCGGCTATGCTTATCGATTGAACATATTCTATGAAGTCAGTAAAGTATGATTGTGCCAATTCAATTTCTTTTTTTACACAAGTAATCGGCTCGTCATCATACGGGATACGTATGTCGTTTATTGAACCGTTGTTTTTTATAATCATATGGTAGTAAAAAGTTGAACTCCATACATGACGAATCATCTCACCAAAAGACATAGCCTCAGGATCAGGCTTCCAATTAAGAAAATTATTAGGAAGAGAATTCCATAATTTTTCTGAGCGCCTTCTCGTTTCTTTCAAATTTAATATACTAAGATCAATTGCATTCATAATACATTCTCCTTTACTATTAAACTTAAAATAATTGTATCAATTTAATAGTTAGGGTATCATCGAAATATGAATGTATATCCGAATATCTCATATATAGCTAAACTAATTGCTGAACCTACAAGAGCAATCATATTAGATTGTCTAATGAATAATCAGGCACTACCTGCTAGTGAATTGGCTTATATGGCAAAAGTGTCACATCCAACAATTAGTTCGCATCTTTCTAAATTAGTAGAAGGGAATTTACTTACAGTTGAACAACATGGTAGACATCGTTACTATCGACTTGCTAATCAAGAAGTTGCAGAAGTGCTTGAAAAGTTAGGGACAATTGCACCAACAGTTCAAGTTCGCTCTTTAAAACAATCAAGCCAACTAAAACAAATTCGTTATGCTCGAACTTGTTATGATCATCTTGCAGGCAAACTCGGTGTAGAGATAACTGAAAAATTACTAGATAGGCAATTTATAATTTTAGAGGATGGAGAATACATTGTAACGGAACAAGGTAAGCAATGGTTTCTGAATTTTGGAATAAATGTTGATGAGGCAGATACAAAAAGGAGGGTATTTGCAAAACCTTGCCTTGATTGGAGTGAACGACGCTACCATATTGCCGGTTGGTTAGGATCTGCAATAGCAAAACTATTTTTTGAACAGGAATGGATTACAAAAACGGATAAGAACCGAGCTGTCCATCTTACAAAGAAAGGTGTAAAGTTATTGGAAGATCAATTAGGCATTGATATGAAAACTGAGGAAAGAAAAGCTTGAAATTAGAAAAGTCCGTCAAAATGACGGGTTTTTTCATTATGGTAGGAGTGTACATGAATAATAGGATGTTACCAATAATTGTTGCCAATAAAAAAATCTTTCTTTTCATTCTTCTTTTTTAAGTTTTAAAGGAGAAAGCTAGGCTTCTTATTTTTACTAATGTTATAATAAGAAAAAAGCACGAAAAGAGGTCATCTCATGCTAGAGGTTATTGCAACATGTTTAGAAGATGTAAGACGAATTGAAAGCGCTGGCGGGAAGCGGATTGAATTAATTTCATCTTATACAGAAGGTGGTTTAACACCGAGTTATGCTTTTATAAAAAAAGCGGTAGAAGCGGTAAGTATACCAATTCATGTTATGATTCGTCCGCATGCGAAGTCTTTTACATATACGGAAGAAGAAATTGAAATGATGAAAGAAGATATTATAGTTGCACAGAAGTTAGGAGCAGCTGGTGTAGTATTAGGCGTATTAAATGAACGAAATGAAGTGAATGAAGAGAAATTAGCGGACTTACTATCTGTTGTAGATGGAATAAATGTAACGTACCACCGTGCGATAGATGATATAGAAAATCCAGTAGAAGCGATGAGAACTTTAAAGAAGTTTCATAAAGTGACTCACGTTTTAACTTCAGGTGGACAAGGAAATATAGTAGAGAATATTCCGGTGCTTACAGAAATGCAAAAGGTAAGCGATGGTCAAATTCAGCTTGTAGCTGGAGCTGGCGTGACGAAAGAAAATATAAAGCGATTGCTAGATGAAACTGGAATCACGCAGGCGCATGTCGGTACAGCGGTAAGAGAAGGAAAATCATGTTTTTCTGAAATAGATCCTAATTTAGTACAAGAATTAGTTGAAATAATAAAATAAGTGCTTAAGAAAGAGGAGAAACGATGAAGGAAAATACAAAGAAAGAATTATTCTCTTGGGCTAAAACGATAGGTTTTACCCTTGTATTAATTGCTATTATTCGCGGTGTTTTATTTACACCTTCTTTAGTGCAAGGTGAATCAATGATGCCCACTTTAAAAAATAACGAACGAGTTCTCGTGAATAAGATTGGTTATAGTATAAGTGGATTAGATCGCTTTGATATTATCGTCTTCCACGGAAAAGAAGGATACGATTTAGTAAAACGAGTAATTGGTTTGCCAGGCGATACAGTTGAGTATAAAAATGATGTTTTATATGTAAACGGAAAAGCGATGGAAGAACCATATTTAAAAAAGTTTAAAGAAAAAGCAGTAGGTCGTGTATTAACTCCAGACTTTACGTTAGAACAAATCACTGGGAAAACGAAAGTGCCAGAAGGCCAAGTATTTGTTTTAGGGGATAATCGTGAAGTTTCTAAGGATGGTCGCATGTTTGGCTTTATTTCAGAAGATGAAATTGTCGGAAAAGGACAAGCTGTTTTCTGGCCGTTGGAACAAGTAAGAGCGTTATAAAGTGTGGTGAAGTATGGGAGAGATATTCTTCCATACTTTTTTATTTGCTTAAAATCTATTGATTGAATTGAAAGAATATTTTATAATTTTAAATTATATGTTTGTTTCGAAAAACGGAATTTAAGTTCCGTAATTCGGAACGAAAGGGAGATAGAATGAGTATAAATAAAACGGCAGTTAAGACAATGGATATTTTAGAGTTGTTTTATGAGCATGAAGAGCTAAGTTTAACTGAGATGGTTCAGCTTACAAATATGCCGAAAACATCTGTTTATCGTTTAATTGGTTCGTTGGAAGAGATGGAGTTTTTACAAAAAAACGAAAAGGGGAAATATCGTTTAGGGGTCGTATTTTTACGGTTCGGTCAACTTGTTTCACACCGATTATCAGTAAGAAATATAGCAATTCCTTATATGAAAGAACTTAGAGATAGTTTAGGACAGGCAGTTAATTTAATAATTCAAGATGATAATGAGGCAATTTACGTTGAAAAGATGGAGGGTGTTCAGCCGGTACGCGTGTATACGGCGGTTGGAAGAAGAGCACCGCTTTATGCTGGTGCATGTCCAAGAATTTTACTATCGTATTTCTCTGAGGAAGAGAAACGGAGATACATAGAGGAAGTGGATTTAAAACAGTTTGCAGATGGAACAATCGTGGATAAGGAACAATTGTTAGAAGTGTTGCAAATGGCAAAAAAGGAAGGCTACACAATTAGTTATTCTGAGTTAGAAAATCATACAGCCGCGATAGCAGCACCCATTTTCGCGAGCGATGGAACGGTTGTAGCAGGCATTAGTATTTCAGGATTAGCAATTGAGTACAGCGAAAGTAACATTTCATATTTTATTGCGAAGGTGAAAGAAACAGCGCATCGCATTTCGAAAGAACTCGGCTTTTTGGCATAGAAAGAGGGAGTAGGATGAAATTTTCTGCGTTAGGGGATCAAGCAATTATTGTTACATTTGGTGAAGAAATTAAGATGGGTATATATGAGAAAGTACAGCGGTTATTTAAAGCACTGCAGCAACATCCGTTTGCAGGAATGATAGAGTGCGTTCCGTCGTTTACTTCATTAGCTGTTTACTACAATGTATACGAAGTATGGAAGGGAAATGAGAGAAGTGAAAGGTCACATGATTACGTTCGCCAGTATATAAAGGAGCTGTGTGATTCTTATAAAGAAGAAGTAAAACAGGATGTGAAACATATTTCTATACCAGTGTGCTACGGGGGAGAATATGGACCAGATTTAGAAGAAGTCGCGCATTATCACGGTTTACAAGTAGAAGATGTGATTCGAATACATAGTGAAACTACATATTTTGTATATATGCTAGGTTTTACACCAGGGTTCCCGTATTTAGGAGGACTTTCAAAAGAATTAGAAACACCTAGAAAAGAAAAACCACGGTTACAAATCTCTCCTGGTTCAGTAGGTATTGGCGGAAATCAAACAGGTATTTATCCGCTTGAAACACCAGGTGGATGGAATATTATCGGCCGAACACCTATTACTCTATTTAATCCGAAAGAAGAAATGCCAACATATATTCAAAGTGGTATGTATTTACGATTTATCCCGATAACGAAGGAAGAGTACGTATCACTTGAGGGGGCTAAAGAATGGATGTAGAAGTTTTGCATGCAGGAATGTTTACAACAGTCCAAGATTTAGGGCGATCTTATTATCAACAGTTTGGTGTACCTGTTGGGGGTGCTATGGATAAAAATGCGCTTAGGCTCATCAATATGTTAGTCGGTAATGAAGAGAATGAAGCAGGATTAGAAATGACGATTTTAGGTCCTAAATTGTTAATAAAGAAAACGACTTTACTCGCAATTGGTGGGGTTGATATGGAACCGTTGTTAAATGGAGAACGTATCCCATTATGGCGTCCCATTTTAGCGGAAGAAGGTAGTATGCTTTGTTTTGGAAAAGTGAAAAGTGGTTGTAGAGCGTATGTGACTTTTGCGGGTGGTATACATATTGAGCGTACAATGGGAAGCAAAAGTACGTACATACGTGCTGCGATTGGTGGTATAGAAGGAAGAATGCTGAAAAAAGGAGATTGTTTTCAAATTGGTACGTACTCAGAAATGGCGAATCGTTTCATTCAAGACTTACAAAAAGATGAGCGAATAAAAACGAAATGGGTAATTAGCAACAGCGTACTACCAAAGTATAAGAAACATCCTAAGCTTCGTGTCATAACTGACTTTGAATACGATCAATTTACCGAAGAAAGTAGAAAGGCATTTTTTACGAAAGAGTATAAGGTATCTAATTATGCTGACCGTATGGGCTACAGGGTTGAGGGAGAAGTTTTAAATAGGATTGAAGAAAAAGAGATTTTATCGAGTCCTGTTACATTTGGAACCATTCAAGTTCCTAATGGTGGACAGCCGATTATATTAATGGCAGATAGGCAAACGACAGGTGGCTATCCGAGAATGGGAAATATCATTTCAGTAGATTTACCTCTTCTTGCCCAGATAAAGCCGGGGGACTATGTTTCTTTTGAGAAAATTACGCTTGAAGAAGCGGAACAATTGTACATAGAACAAGAAGTAAATATGAATCTATTAAAGAAATTCATTGCTTTACGAAGCTGAAATTAGGAGGGAAATAATGTGAAGACAATCGATTTAAACTGTGATTTAGGAGAAAGTTTTGGCGCTTATAAAATGGGGAATGATGATGAAATTCTTCCATTCGTATCCTCTATAAATGTTGCTTGTGGTTTTCATGCAGGTGATCCGTCTGTTATGCGGCAAACGATTGAAAAGGCAATGCAACATAAAGTAGCAATAGGGGCACACCCCGGATTTCCAGATTTAATTGGATTTGGTAGAAGGAACATGAATGTTTCAGCAAGTGAAGTATACGATTATGTTTTATATCAAATTGGTGCATTAGACGGTTTTGTAAAAGTGGCTGGCGGGAAGATGCATCATGTGAAACCGCACGGTGCTCTATATAATATGGCGGCAACTAATCCGGAAATTGCAGATGCAATTGCAAAGGCAATTTATCATATAAATCCAAGTCTATTACTTTACGGATTAGCAAATAGCGTGGCATTTATACAGGCTGCAGAAAAATACAAAGTAACTCTCGTACAAGAGGCTTTTGCGGATCGTACATATAAGCAAGATGGTACATTAACGAGCCGTACAGAAGAAAATGCACTTATAAAAGATGAAGACGAAGCGATAAAGCAAGTACTTCAAATGGTGAAAGAAGGCCATGTAAATTCGATCAATGGAGAGAAAGTAGCAGTTCAGGCGCAAACGATTTGTTTACACGGTGATGGGGAAAAAGCAGTACAATTTGCAGAAAGAATATACAGAACATTCAAACTCAATGGTATTTCTATTTGTGCACCGAAATAAAAAATAGGGGGAAGTGCTAGAAATGATTAAATTAATCGGAATACTACTTGTTGCAGTAGGCTTTTTATTTAGATTAAATACACTTTTAGTAGTTATGGTTGCAGGTATTGTTACTGGTATGGTTTCAGGATTAAGTTTTTATGATGTGATCAGCATGTTCGGTAAATTTTTCATAGAAAATAGATATATGTCTATGCCAATTATATTAACTTTACCGGTAATCGGAATTTTAGAGCGTTACGGTTTAAAAGAAAGAGCCGAAGCACTTATAACGAAATCAAAAGGAGCAACAACTGGAAGAGTATTAATGTCATATTTTACGATAAGAGAATCATCAGCAGCACTAGGGCTTAATATTGGTGGGCATGCGCAAACAGTAAGGCCGCTCGTTGCACCGATGGCAGAAGGGGCTGCGCAAGGTAAATACGGTAAACTTCCTGAAAAATTAAGAGAAAAGATTAAAGCAAACGCAGCTGCTGCGGAAAATACAGCTTGGTTTTTCGGAGAAGATATTTTCATCGCAACTGGTGCTATTTTATTAATGAAAGGATTCTTCGATTCAGTAGGTATGCATGTCGGTGTATGGGATATGGCACTTTGGGGCATTCCGACAGCAATATCTGCACTTATTGTAAGCTGGATTAGATTTAGAAGGTTTGATAAATATATAGAGAAAACAATGAAGGCAGAAGGAAAAGAAGAGAAGGAGGCAATCTAATATGAACATCATCACAATGGATACAATCTATTATGTATTAGGGATAATTGTTGCTTTTATCGCTGTTCGTATCGCATTCGATCGTGAACATCCAAACAGATTCGGTTCTAGTTTATTTTGGGCATTGTTTGCAGTTACATTTTTATTTGGAAATGTAATTCCTTCGTTTTACGTTGGCTGTATCGTGCTCGCTATGGTCGTTTTAGCCTCGCTAAATAAAGTGACAAAATCAGAGGAAAAAGAAGTTCCAGTACAAGAACGTGTAAAACATGCTGAGAAATTAAAAAATAAAATTTTTATGCCTGCACTATTAATTCCTATTTTTACAATTATCGGTACGTTGACGTTAGGGAAAATTAAATGGGGAAATGTCTCTCTTGTTGATCCAGATAAAGTAACTTTAGTTGCATTAGCGCTTGGTGCATTACTCGCATTTGTCGCGGCGATGCGTATTACAAAATCGAAAATAACAACGCCTGTTCAAGAAGGAAGCAGACTATTACAAGCTGTCGGCTGGGCTGTTATTTTACCACAAATGTTAGCGGCACTTGGCGGTATTTTTGCGAAGTCGGGCGTTGGACAAGTCGTTTCTGATTTAGTCGGACAAGTGTTACCGACAGAGTATCCGTTCGTTGCTGTTATGGCGTACTGTTTAGGCATGATGCTATTTACAGTCGTAATGGGAAATGCATTCGCAGCGTTTGCTGTTATTACTGGCGGAATTGGCTTACCTTTAATAGTTCAAATGCACGGCGGAAACCCAGCAATTATGGCAGCACTCGGTATGTTTGCTGGATATTGCGGAACACTGCTTACGCCAATGGCAGCAAACTTTAATATCGTACCTGCGATGCTTTTAGAGCTAAAGGATAAAAATGCGGTTATTAAAGCGCAAGTACCAATTGCTCTTTCAATTTTTATCATAAATATGTTTATTATGTACGGCCTTGTATATCGTTTTTAATTAGGAGGATAAAACTATGAAAACAGTATTATTAACAGGGTTTGATCCGTTTGGCGGAGAAAATATCAATCCAGCTTGGGAAGTAGCAAAAGGTTTGCATGAAAAAACAATTGGAGAATACAAGATAATAAGCAAACAAATACCAACTGTATTTCATAAATCAATAAGCGTATTAAAAGAGTATATAGAAGAACTAGCGCCGGAAATTATTATATGTATCGGACAAGCTGGGGGCAGACCAGATATTACGATAGAACGTGTCGCAATTAATATTGATGATGCAAGAATTGCTGATAATGAAGGGAATCAGCCAGTAGATGTACCGGTTGTAGAAGAAGGAGCGATTGCGTATTGGTCTACACTTCCGATGAAAGCAATCGTAAAAAAACTTCGCGAAGAGGGCATACCGTCATCTGTTTCACAGACGGCAGGCACATTCGTTTGTAATCACTTATTCTATGGACTTATGCATGAACTAGAGAAACATGATAAGAAAATAAAAGGCGGATTCATTCATATTCCGTTTTTACCAGAACAAGCGAGTAACTATCCAGGGCAACCGAGTATGTCACTTTCTACTATTCGTAAGGGAATAGAATTGGCAATTGAAGTAACGATGACAGTTGAAGGAGATATTGTAGAGATTGGGGGCGCAACGCATTAAGTAAAATGAATTGTACAACACCTCCTGTAAACAACTGGTATAATAAGAATAGGAAAATACATAGAGGTGATTTTTGTGCAACAATTTGAAGAGGTACGTTCAATTTTAGAAAAAGCGAAGAAAATTACAGTATTAACAGGCGCTGGTGCAAGTACGGAAAGTGGTATCCCAGATTTCCGTTCAGCAAATGGATTGTATGCTGATGCGAATGTGGAGATGTACTTATCAAGAGGGTATTATAACCGAAGTCCGAAAGAATTTTGGAAGCATTATAAAGAAATCTTTCAAATTAATACGTTCCATCAATATAAACCAAATCGTGGACATCGTTTTTTAGCTGAGCTAGAAGAACAAGGGAAAGATATTACGATTTTAACGCAAAATATTGACGGTTTACATCAATTAGGTGGCAGTAAACATGTCATTGATTTACATGGAACACTTCAAACAGCACATTGTCCGAAGTGTAAAGCGGGATATGATTTACAGTATATGATTGATCATGAAGTGCCGCGTTGTCAGAAGTGTAATTTCATTTTAAATCCAGACGTTGTTTTATACGGAGATACACTGCCTCAATATCAAAATGCGATGAAACGTTTATATGAAACAGATGTACTTATCGTTTTAGGAACGTCGTTAAAAGTACAACCTGTCGCTTCATTCCCACAAATCGCAAAGAGGGAAATCGGGGCAACGACAATTTTAGTAAATGAAGAGTTAACAGGACAAGAATATAACTTTGATTTTGTTTTTCAAAATAAGATTGGTGAGTTTGTTGAAGGGTTATCTTCAATAAAATAAATTATCGAAAAAACTGAGGTATCCACCTCAGTTTTTTATTTGGGTAATCGCTGTATTAAGCAACATGAAAACAGGTCGATAATGTAGTAACCACATCTCTATAATTTATAAAAAAGGTTTTAGTCGGCAAAATAGCAGAATAGGAAGAAATGTTGTCTTTAACCAATAAACAATCGTCATAAAGTAAGCTAATATGTAGCTGTTGTAAAGGCTCTATTTCGTTTTGCTTTAAGTATAAAACTAAGTCATTATAAAGTTGTTCACTATAATTACTTACGGAACATTCTATTGAAAGCTGACCTACTATGCTAGTCCACCATACTTTAAAGCTACATATTAATTCTTTAAATGATTCCTCATCACATAAATTAGCGTCAAAAAGTTTCTTATAAAATATATGATTCTCCTCGTGGAAAATTTGTAAATCATATCTGTCGTTAGCAGTTTGCTTACGAAGAGTCAGCCATAATTCTTTGAAATTTGTTTCAAAGTCACTTGAGAAATGTAATGTTTTTGTTATGTAAGGAAAACGTAAATTTCCTTTTTTCTCTTTTTGGTTGAGATACATATTTTGAATGTAGATCATAAAGTTTAAACAATGTGGCGTTTTAGTATGTATGATAAACGAATCTGTCATTTTCGTTCTCTCCTTAAGTAATGTCTTTTATAAATTTATTTCTTTAGTATACAAAGAAATGTAAACTAATGGTATAAAAATAAATTTGCCCCATTTTTCTTTTAGAATAATATTCATGTTATTTTGCATTCAGGGAATGGTAATAAATAGGATATAAAAATAAAAAACTGAAAATTAAATCTTTTATTTCTTTTATAATTAATATAAAATTCTATATATATCATATAAATAAATTTGATACATAATGACTTTGCGTAGAAATGTTAATAGAATGAAGCGAGGGAGCGAAATGAGACAGAAAAAGGAGCAGAAAAAACTATCGAAAAAGAAAAAGACTCATATTCCATTTCGGTTAAATGTACTATTTTTTATTGTCTTTCTTTTATTTTCAGCTATTATAATTCAATTAGGTAAAGTACAAATCATTGATGGAGAAACGTATAGAAATGAAGTAAATAAAAAGGAAGATGTAACGGTAAGCACTCCCGTTCCTAGAGGGAAAATGTTTGATCGGCAAGGTCACGTTATTGTAAATAATAAACCATTGCGAACCGTTACATATACGAAAATGAGAGGAGTAGACTCGAAAGAAGTTTTACAAGTAGCAAGAGATTTAGCTAAGCTAATTGAAATGTCGCAAGAGGACATAGACAAGTTAACAGAAACAGATAAAAAGGATTTTTGGATGCAGTTAAATGAAAAGCGGGCAGCAGCGAAAGTAACGAAAGAAGATGAGAGTAAATTTAGAAAGCAGGAGATAGAAGGGAAAGAATTAGATAAAAAAGTTGAAGAGTTACGTAGGGAAAGAATTACACAAGAAGAATTAAGTGAACTTTCAAAAGAAGACCTAGAAGTACTAGCCATTAAAAGCAAAATGAATGCGGGATATAAAATGACGCCGCAAATCGTTAAAAAAGATGTAAGTCAAAATGAATATGCTGTCGTTAGTGAAAGGTTGGCAAGTTTACCGGGGGTAGATACAACAGTAGATTGGGAACGTGAATACCCAAATGATAAAATACTGCGCTCTATACTAGGTAGCGTTTCTAATGAAAATGAAGGGTTGCCAAGAGAACAATTAGATTATTATTTAGTTCGTGATTATAATCGAAACGACCGTATTGGTAAAAGTTACATCGAAAAACAATACGAAGATGCACTACACGGAACGAAAGAACAGTCTAAAAATATTATGGATAAAGCAGGGAAGATTGTTCGAACAGAAAAAGTGACTGAAGGAAAAAGTGGAAATAACTTGATGTTAACAGTCGATATGGATTTACAGAAAAGAGTAGAGGGAAGCCTTGAAAAGAATTTACAAGCCTTTCATGCTGCAGAGCCGATGATGGATCGTGCGTTCGTAGTAATGATGAATCCGAAAAACGGTCAAATTTTATCAATGGCAGGAAAGAAAATTGTAAATAAAGATGGCGGTATGCAAATAGAAGATTATGCATTAGGAACGATGACAAGTTCTTATGAGTTAGGGTCAACTGTAAAAGGTGCTACTTTATTAACTGGATATCAAACAGAAGCGATTAAGCCGTATACACATTTCTTTGATGCACCAATGTATTTTAAAGGAAGTTCTAAGCCGAAGAAATCGTGGAAAGAATTTGGGGATATTGATGATTTAAGAGCTTTGCAAGTGTCATCGAACGTTTACATGTTTAATACGGCTTTAAAAATGGCAGGCATTAATTATGTCCCAAACAATCCATTAGACATTAAACAAGAAACATTTAATAAAATGCGCTACTATTTTAGACAATTTGGCCTAGGTGTGTCGACTGGTATTGACCTGCCAAATGAATCAATTGGTCAAGTAGGTAGAACTGATAACATACCCGGATTTTTACTTGATTACGCGATTGGACAGTATGATACATATACGCCGCTTCAGCTTGCACAATATATTTCAACCATTGCAAATGGCGGTTACCGAATGAAACCACAAATTGTACAAGAAGTTAGAGAGCAACCGAATAGACCAGAGGATGTAGGAAAAGTCGTTCGGTCGATTGAACCAGTTGTATTAAATCGAGTGGATATGGACACTTCGTACATTAATCATGTAAAAGAAGGATTTAGAAGAGTTTTTCAAGAAGCTGACGGAACAGGTACCGGAACGTTTAAAGGTCTACCATATAAACCAGCGGGAAAAACAGGAACAGCTGAGACAGTATATGGTGGAGAAAGTGATATTGGAAGAGATGAGAACAACAACCGAAAAAAATGTTATAATTTAACTCTTGCCGGTTATGCACCATATGATGCTGATCCGGAAGTAGCTTTTTCAGTTGTTGTACCATGGGTGAATGATGATAAATCAGGAATTAATTCTGCGATTGGTAAAGAAATTTTGGATGCGTATTTTGAGTTAAAAACAAATAGATCAAATGCAAATTCAATTCCAGTAGAACAACCGAACAAGGCACAGTAAAAATAGTATCACTGCATGGAAACATATTGTGCAGTGATATATTTTTTGAGTTAAAAAGCGCTTTATAAGGTGGGAATGGATATGAAAAAGGAGATTAAGAGAGGCTGGGGCAAGTACATACTATTTATATTGGTGATAGTCATAGGCTACCATTCTTTTACTTTATGTAAGGTGGAAGGGGAATCGATGCAGCCGACTTTATATGAAGAAGACTACGTATTTGTAAATAAAGCAGTAGTACGTCTTTCTAATTTACAACACGGAGAAATTGTCATTATAAAGGAAGCGGATGAATCGAAATATTATGTGAAACGTGTAATAGGGCTTCCTGGTGATGTAATTAACATAACGAACGGAAAGGTATATGTGAACGATAAAAAGCAAGAAGAACCATATACAAACAAAGATTTATTTAACAACACACAAGTGTTTTATAACTTTCAAAAGACAAAAATTCCGCCAAATAAGTTATTTGTAATGGGAGATAACCGCGAAGTAAGTAGAGATAGTCGAAATGGCTTAGGATATATTGAAGAAGATAACATAATTGGCAAGGTGGAATTTGTATATTATCCTTTTTCAAAAATGAAAATAATAGAATAAGTGGGAGAGGAGCAAAACCCCACTTATTAAAGTTTCACTTTATTTTCTTTAAAAAACCTTTTGGATTAAATGATATGAAAAATTTATGTTTAGACTCGTCGATTATGAAGTTATTATTTTTAGTTAAAAACTCATCCACAGCCTCCATCGGGCCAGGACCCCAATCGGGAAGAAGCGGATGTCCATTAATGGAGGTATCTTCTACAATCATATAACTGCCAGTAGTGACGATAGATTTATATAGTAATAGTTCTTTGGATACATGCTCTTTACTATGATCAGAATCTAAAATAACTAAAACCACATCATCAGGTTTGCGCATGCTTACTATTGTTTGGATGGCCTGCACAGAAACAGAAGATGCTGTTAAATACGTAATCCGATTATGTGATGGTCGATTTGGCTGCGGAGTTATATCGATAGTAAGTACGTGACCTTTTCCAATTAAATCTAACATAGAAGCTAAATACAGTGCACTACCACCGTGAAAAGTCCCGCATTCAATAATTAAATCGGGCTTTAATTCATAAATGATTTCTTGATACAAAAAGAGATCAGAGGGAAGTTTACAGATTGGAACCCCGAACCAGTGTGTATCGTTTAACCATACGAGGCTGTTGTAATATTGGTTTAGAAATTCATTGTTTATATTATCGATTTTAAATTCTCCTTTCTAAAAAGGATTCTCTCGTTTGACGTAAAGTGTTTACGCATGAAAGTTGTACTATATATTATGTAGTAAGGAATTGTAAGGCGAGTGTTTTTACTTGAAAATAAGCCAAATAACTCATGTGGAAAATGAAAGGAAATGATCGTATGTACAAATACACAATTTGCTTTATTAGAAAAAGCGATAAAATACTGCTATTAAATAGAAATAAAAAGCCGAATATGGGGATGTGGAATGGTGTTGGAGGAAAAATAGAAGATAATGAAACGCCATACGAAGGAATAATTAGAGAAACATTTGAGGAAACGGGCATAGAACTTTCAAGTGTAACGTATAAAGGGACTGTTGATTTTAAAGGTAAAGATGAGCCCAAGGCTAGTGAAGGAATGTATGTGTTCGTTGCTGATTTGCCAGATGGAATGCAAATGAATACACCATTACGTACGGCTGAAGGTCTATTAGAATGGAAAGAAATTGATTGGATATTAGATGGTGATAATAGAGGAGTAGTTAGCAATTTACCAAAATACTTACCGACAGTATTAACAGAAGAAAATAAGTTAGAACATATGTTTACGTATGATAACCGGAATATTATTCATTACACAACTGCATGTTTGACAGAAGATGATGCGAACAAGCGATATGAAAAACAACTCATTTCTCAATAGAAGAGGAAAGTGAAAAATCACGTTTTTGCTCTTATCATATATGCGAGGTGATTATATGTTTCAGAAATACAATTCATTGGTCATAATTGTAATATGCATGATATAACTTTTCTTATTATGAAAGAGTAGAGAACATATGTAAACGGAGCAAAAAGGAGGTGGCTTTGCCACCTCTTTTTGTTAGCTACAAATCGCCTTAATCATAAAACGATGTTGCTTCACATCAAAATAACCATTTTGCAAAATAATCTCATGTATACGATATAACTCCTCAAAGTACCTTTCGACAGTAAAATCAGGAACTTGCCACGGAATTGCTTTTAAATAATAGACGATAGCGCCAATATCATAAAAGCGTTGGAAAGGGAATTCCTCTTTTGCATCTAAGATAGTAAATCCATTTTGCTTTAACTCACTGCATGCGGTTTCGAGAGACCAACTTGCAAATTCGCTATTTAGTGGTGAGCCAAACTGCTCATTAAGTTCCGCGCAATCAAGACCGCCAACTTGTTGTGTAAGAAAAACGCCACTTGGAGAAAGAATTCTGTTTACCTCAGAAGCAGCATACGATTCATGTTGATTTATAATTAAATTAAATTAAATTGACCATCTTGAAATGGCAAAGCAGTATCATCGGTCACTTCTACAACGGTAACCCCTAAAGGCTCTAATTTCTTTCGAGCAATTGGCACATTTGGAGCGTAGCCCTCAGTAGCGAATATAGTTGACGGGAACGGTTGTAACATAGATAAAAACTCTCCGCCGCCAGTACCCATATCGAGCATTGATTCTGCACGTTGCATAAGCTGAAAAGCAGTACTGCCGTATGACCACGATAAAGGCTCGCTCTTCATTCGACCTGTTTCTGAAATGAAAGAAAAATCCCAGCCGCTAAAATGTGTATTTGCACTTTCTAATAAAGTTAAAAATAATGAATCACGTTTCATAATTATGTCCTCCTATTTTTTTAATGGATGATATGATGAGAAAAGAAAAAGGGAGGACCTCTTATTAAAGTGGAACGGTTTTATGTTTCGTGTTCGAATAGATTCATATAAAGTTACTCCTTGTGAGAATTGTTATTTATATATTCGGGTTAATTGAGTGAAAATCCTTTGAGGGTATAAAAGAAGGCAGTTGTTTAATGAAAAAATAAATTGAGTTATCTAATTTTATAGTGTAATTGTTCATCCATACGCATAAAAAAATTATTCTCTCCATAAAATAGTAAAATTATATTGGAGGTTGAATTATGGAAAAATTTAGTGTATTTTCAATAACCTTGATGACTTTTGGAATGTTATTATTTGGATTAAATAGGATAATAGATAGCTATTCTGAGCCTATTATCCTATTAGGGTATATTTCTTTTTTAATTGGAGTGGTTCTGAGTATTATAGCGATTGCTAGACGTGAAGATGGAAGATTAAAATTCATATCACTTATCTCTTTCTTTGTTCTCCTGTTTTTCATTACTTGGTTTGAGTCGTTTCAGGTACTACAAATTATTACTTGGCTAAAAAATATCTATTAAAATTTAAATTGTTGGTAAAAATGGGAAACCTTAAATTTAGGTTTCTTTTTATTATATTCGATTATCAATATTAAAACTTATTAGAGCCATTAATAAAAGAAATAGATATATAAACCGAGTGTAAAAATATTTTAATTCTTTGAAAACATTCAGCGATTTAGTATTCTTTATATATGGAATATTTTGTTTATGCGAAAAGAGGGCAAGGTGCTATATGAAAAGAATGAAAAATGTAATGTTAGTATTGTTATGTTTCTTATGTTTAAGTGGGTGTAATTATAAAGATGACGATCAGGTGAAAAAATATGTGAAAAAAAAGCACGGAATTGATGTGATTGTAACACATTGGGGTGCTATAAACGAAGGGAATATGGGGCATACATATCATACTGTTCAAGCAAAAAATAACAAAAATATTCAATTTAGAGTAGAGGTAGATGGCTTTTTATATTCAAGAATAAAAGGTGATGAATATCAATACGGAAAAAAAACATATGAGGAATATAAGAAATTTAAACCAATGCTAGAAGAAATTAAAAAATTAGGTTACGTGGAACCTGAAAATAAAAATGTTTTTCAATATATAGTGGATGATGATATAGAGGAGAAACCAACGGATAAGTTATTATTAACTTTAAAAACGAGTGACAAGATTGATTACAGTCAATTTGAATCAAAAGAATTAGATCGTTTATATGCTCTAATTCAATTCATTCAGAAGAGTAATAGAAAGATAACAACACTTGAAATTGAGGATTATAATGGTGAATCTATAGGTTTCCCTTTTCAAAATGTGCAAAAAGCTATAACGAAAGAAGAACTGCTTTTAACAATGAAAAACACAGTAAGCGGTTATTGGACATATTTGATTCAAACTGAAACAAAAGTAGGCGTAAGGTTAAATGAAATTCAAAATGATCGTTTTGTAATTGAGGATATTACTTGTCCACACCCGAAAGACGGCAATTGTCTAGAGTATGAATTGACTTTAGTTTTCAATGACAGTGAGATAAAATATAGAAATGATCCATATGTAATAGATGATTTGAGAAAGGTAGTCACTATTCTTAAAGAAGAACTATATAATAAGGAATTTAACATATATTTAAGGAACAAGGATGGAACAAGTTATTCACTCTGGCTATCATCCGAAAAAATTAAGGAAAGTAATAACATAGAAGAGTTAGTAAAATAATGATATAAAGAAGAAATTTAAAGTACTTTTTATGTTTGTTATTTCTGTATTCAAAAGGAAAACCGCTTATGCTTCATTTTTGAAGCATAAGCGGTTTTGTTTAAAATACTTAAAAAGAAAAATTTTTTGGTAAAGTACCACTTTTTATTACTGTTCTTAGTCCATGTTTTATAATCCAAGGTTTAATAGGATGCTGTTTATCACGTAATTGCTGTAACCACTGAAAAACGAGTTCTTTATCTTCTTTCGTAATATCGTTAATATGATTGGCTACAGATTTTTGAACATATTTAGAAGGGTCATTCATTAATGGTTCAAGAAGCTGTAAATTGTACTTAAAATCATCTTTTAGAGCTCCTATTTTTTAGCCCAAGGAAGCCTTGGTCTTGTACCTTCAGAAACTAATCTTCTAATGTGGCTGTTTTCGTCATGAATCCACTGTTGCAATATGTTTAGTGTGTCTTCATGGTATGTTTGAAGAAAAGGCCGAATGGCATATTCAGCAGTATTTCTTTTCGTTATTTCATACATGGCGTTGAATGAGGTTTCAAAGTCGTTAAGTCCATATTTTTCAACGTATTTTGCAAGAGGCATGTACATATATCCGTTTGTAAATGTGCCTACTTCTGTTGTATTTTCTGGGCCTAATGTTTTTAGTAATATATGTATTGCTTCATTAAAATCTTTTTGTAATGCATTATGTAATTCATCTGCTATTACTTCAATACGCTGCTTTAACTCTAAATTTTCAACTTTACATGTTACGGAAGATACAAAGTTTCTTTTAGAGAAAGTAGGATCGTGTTTACAAATAGAATCAGCCATTTTTTCTGCTAATTTTTCGTTAAATAAAAATTTTAACGGAACATATTTACCCATTTTTTCACCTCGGTGGTCAAATGAAAACAATTTTTATTTTTTAATCGACAATCCATAAACTAACGTCTCACTCGGAGTCGTAATACTAAAACCTGTCGTCTTATAATCAAGTTTTACCGTATCACCAGTGTAGTCTTTCGTGAATGAATCCATTTGTACGATAAGATCTGCATCTTCATATACAACATCATCTGCGTTATATGTATCCCAAATTAAATCGACATCAACGAAA
Organism: Bacillus sp. JH7; assembly: GCF_001563515.1. Classification (NCBI taxonomy): domain Bacteria; kingdom Bacillati; phylum Bacillota; class Bacilli; order Caryophanales; family Bacillaceae; genus Bacillus; species Bacillus sp. JH7. The sequence continues at coordinate 1,721,651 of NZ_LPUS01000001.1, forward strand.
ATACTACAAGAGTTTGTCATTGTCCCTCTAATGCGAATGATCTTTTTGTCTTTACGTTCTAATCTATGTATAGCTGCTTTTGCTTCATCAGTAATGCGAATGTTCATTGTATCCCAACCTTTAATTATATTTCTTCTATTATGGCAAAAACAGGAGTAATAGGGAAGCAAAGAGGTTTGCAATAAAAAACGAGCAAACAAATTTGTTTGCTCGTTTCACTTTATTTTAGTTCACATTTATCAAGTGGAATCACTTTTGTTTTTTTCGTAAATTTATATCCTAACCATAGTACTAAGAAGAGTGGTAAACCGATGTAAGAAACGAGTACGCCGTTCCAATCGATTGATTCACCCATAAATGCGCCGTAGTTTTGTCCTAAAATTACGATGATACAAAGTGTAAATGCGAAGATTGGACCGAATGGGAACCATTTTGCTCTATATGGTAAGTCTTTTAAATCTTTGCCTTGTACGGTATATGCTTTACGGAAACGGTAATGACTAATTGCTATTCCAACCCAAGCGATAAAGCCAGACATTCCTGATGCATTTAATAACCAAATGTATACAACACCGTCACCGAATAAAGAAGCAATGAAAGCGATACTACCGACAATTGACGTTACGATTAATGCGTTTACAGGTACACCGCGGCTATCTAATTTGCCTAAGAATTTTGGTGCTTTTCCTTGGCGAGCTAAATCCCAAAGCATACGAGTTGATGCGTACATACCAGAGTTACCAGCAGATAGTACTGCCGTTAAAATAACAGCGTTCATAACAGAGGCAGCAAAGGCAACGCCCGCTTTTTCAAAAATAAGTGTAAATGGACTTACTGTTACATCACTTGCAGCAAGACTTTCAGTTGTATAAGGAATTAATAAACCGATAACGAGAATCGCAAGGATATAGAATAAAAGAATACGCCAAAAGATTGAACGAATTGCTTTTGGAATATTACGTTCTGGATCAGATGTTTCACCAGCAGCTACTCCTAATAATTCAGTTCCTTGGAAGGAGAAACCAGCTGCCATAAACACACCGATAATTGCCATGATGCCGCCGTTAAATGGAGCATCTGCAACAGTGAAGTTTTTGAAGCCAACAGTTTCGCCGCCCATAATTCCGAAAATCATCATGAAGCCGACAATTAAAAAGATAATAATAGTAACTACTTTAATAAGTGCGAACCAATATTCAGATTCACCAAACCCTTTAACAGATAAGTAGTTTAAAAGGAAAATAATAGCTAAACATAATCCACTCCAAATAAGAGAAGGGGTATCTGGGAACCAAAATTTCATAATTAATGTTACGGCTGCAAGTTCAGCAGCGATTGTAATGGCCCAGTTATACCAATAGTTCCATCCAAGTGCAAAGCCAAGTGATGGATCAACAAATTTTGTTGCATACGTACTAAAAGATCCAGTAACAGGCATGTAAGCTGCGAGTTCAGCTAAGCTTGTCATTAAGAAGTAAACCATAATTCCAATTGCGGCGTATGCAATTAATGCGCCGCCAGGACCAGCTGAATGGATGACACCACCGCTGGCAAGAAATAGTCCGGTACCAATTGTACCGCCGAGAGAAATCATCGTAAGGTGACGCGATTTTAATCCGCGTTTTAATTCACCTTGTCCTTGTGTAGTTTGCGTTTTAGAGGTAGATTGATTTGTTGCGCTATTCATGTTCAACACTCCTTTTCTTGTAGGTTAGGAAGGAGCGGGGGAGAAAAATACAAAAAACCGCCAAAGGAATTTGGCGGAACGTTTCACAAATAACCACCCCATCATACCCTTCCGTTAAGATAGCACCCCACGTTTACACGGTAATTTTGTAAACGTGACAGTTCTGTTCCTTTCGGAGACAGCCCCAGCTCATATTTCCAGAGAAGAAATATAAACTTCGGCAACTTTTCCTTTCAAACGGAGTCGGTGACATTCTCTGTGTCTCGTCCGTTTTACTATTAAAAGTCGCAACCTCTACCTCATCGGATTGATGAGGATTTATATATTGCTAAGATTTTTAATATATGGCAATTGTAATGACTTTCTGAATATATTGCAAGATATTTTGTTAGGAAAAGTCAAAAAATATCGGTTATTGTATAGGAAACGCTTGCAAAACTCCACCCGAACCTACTATTATGTAGCAATAAGCAAAGAAAAAATTGTTATACAAATGTTTCGCAAAAAATATTGAAAAACCCTCTAAATAAAAAGAAAATTCAGAAAAATATAATTCGACATTCATAATAAAGTCATATTATTTGTTATAATTAGAGTAACGTTTAAGCAAAAAGGGGAAATCAAAATGAAATTAGAAACAAAAAGGCTCTATATAGTGCCGTGTACAGAAGAGAGGATTCAAGTCGCTAACGAGCAAGGATATAATAGCGGTCCGCATATTGTAGGGCATGTAGAGAATGTGAAACAAGATGAGGCTTTATTACCATGGGGGGCGTGGTATGTTTTTCGGAAAGAAGATGATAGCGTTTTAGGTGATATTGGATTTAAAGGGAAACCAAACGAGGATCAAACAGTAGAAATTGGCTATGGATTTATTGAGAAATATTGGAATCAGGGCTATGCAACAGAAGCTGTAAAAGAACTAATCGATTGGGCTTTCAAAACAGGAGAGGTAGAAACAATAATTGCAGAGACACTCCTAGATAACTATAGTTCGATGCGTGTTTTAGAAAAGTTACATATGAAGAGAGTAAATGCTACAGAAACGATGATTAATTGGAAAATAGAAAAATAAAAAATACCGCTCTAAATTGAGCGGTATTTTTTTATAGTTATGGTAGCATTTGCTTCTGATCATTTGGATACTCAGCCGTTGATGCGTTAGGACGATTGGAATGATTTCGAACAGCAATGAAAATAGAAATAATGACGACAAGACCAACTGCAACGTAAGAAAGTGAAATAATAGTTGGATCCACTTTAAATGTAGTAAGCAGTGTACGAATATTTGTGAAGATAATAAGACCACCAACTAATACGCCAAGTAAATGGGGCGGAACGATGCGGACTAACCATGCAGCAATTGGAGCTGCGACAATACCGCCGAGCATTAAGGCAAATACCCAAACCCAGCTTACTTGTTCCCAGCCAAGTGAGATGAAGAAGCCAATTGTTGCAGCGAGTGAAACAGGAAATTCACTCGTATCTACAGATCCAATAACTTTTCTAGCTTCATTTCCTCTTGCTAGAAGAACGGGTGTCGTAATCGGCCCCCAACCACCGCCACCAGTTGAATCAACGAATCCAGCGAATAAACCAAGCGGCACAAGTTGTTTGGCAGACATACGCTTATTTGAAGTGACAATTTGTTTTTGAATGATGAATCGTAATAAAATATAAACTCCTAAAGTAAATAAAAATACGGAAATGTACGGTTTGATTACATCTCCAGGCAAATTACTTAAAAAACATGCTCCAATAAATGCGCCGATTGCCCCAGGTAATGTAAGCCTGGAAACTGTATATTTATCAACGTTTCCAAATTTGATATGAGATGCGCCAGAAGCTGCAGTTGTAACGACTTCAGCTAAATGAACCGATGCGGAAGCTACAGCCGGTGCAATACCAAACATTAATAATAGTGAAGTAGACGTTACCCCATACGCCATTCCGAGTGCCCCATCGATCAATTGAGCGAAAAATCCAATAATAACAAAGACAATTAATTTCTGCATAAATAATCCCCCTGTAATAATAAATGAAAAAGACACTTTTCCCGTATGAGAAAAGTGCCTTTGGTTTTTCCAATCAGCAATAATTAAATTTGTTTCATTATAATACATATTAATCGTATAAATCAACTGGGTTTTAAAGTTTTTGAATTGAATGAAAGAAAAATAAAATATACAATAAAAGGATAGAGAGAAAGGGGAGAAAGACATGTTACGATTTGATCATCTCGTTCACACAGTTCATGGTACACCGGAGGAAGCGGCAAAACAAATGCAGGAACTTGGATTTCATACTGTATTAGGCGGAGAGCATACGAATTGGGGTACTTGGAATAGTTTAAGTTATTTTGATTTATCATATATAGAATTTTTAGCAGTTCAACATGAAGAAAAAGCGAAAGAAGCAGAAAATCCATTAGTACAAGAAACAGTGGTGAAACTACAAAATGGAGAAGGAATGCTACAAATCGCGATCCGAACAGATGCAATTGAGGAGCTAGCAGTTAACTTTAATAAGTACGGCTTACATACGATAGGGCCATTTGAAGGGAAACGTATGAGAAAAGATGGCCGACTTTTAGAATGGAAAATGTTATTCGTTAAGCAAGAAGAGAACGGACCGAAATTACCTTTCTTTATACAGTGGAATGAAACGGACGAAGAAAGAAGAAACGATTTACGTAACAGTGGGACGATTACTGAACATAAAAACAAAGTGCAACAAATTGAAACGATTCATTACGCAGTAAAAAATGTTCGAGAAACAGTACGGAAATGGAAAGAAGTAATGGAGCTATCTACAAGCTCAGTTGTGAAAAATGAAAAATGGAATGCCGAGTGTCAAAGTGTAGTATTTGGAGATATTCATGTGCAGTTCTGTGAACCGATTGGAGAAGGGCTAGTGCTAGAACATTTGAATAAGAATGGTGAATATCCATTTGCAGTAGAGTTTAAAGGTGGAAATAAACGAGAGCATGAAGTGCTAGGTAGTTTGTACATATATTAATAGAGGTGAACGTTGTGGAAGAAATGCTTAGAGAGATAGAGAGAATACTAGAATGGCCTCGTATTGCAACGTGTACAGCTATTTCAAAAGGTTTTTCACATGAAGAGAAGTATAAAATTGAATTAAAGAATCAAGAAACCTATTTTGTAAAAGTATGTGATGCTGTTCATTTTGAACGTAAACAAGAAGAATATACGTATATGAAACAATTAGAGTCATTACATATTCCAACACCCAAGTTAATTCATTTCATAATAATTGAGAAATTAAATAAATGTGTTCAAGTATTTGAATGGACCCGAGGTATAAATGGTGAAGAAGGTTTAACGAAGTTATCGGTGGAAGAACAGTATAAGGCAGGAAGAAAAGCGGGGGAAGTATTAAAGAGGATTCACTCAATTGAAAGAGAAAGTGCAAGTAATAAATGGGAAACATCTAGATGGAATAAATACGAAAGATACATAGAGGCACTAACAGATTACGAGGTGAATTTTCTGGATTTGAAGCCAGTATTAACCTTTGTAGAAAATCATAAAGATTTATTGGGAAATCGTCCAATAAGATTTTTACATGATGACTTCCATCCAGCAAATAGCATGATTCATAATAAGGAATTTATCGTTATCGATTTTGGTGGATATGATTTTGGTGATCCAATACACGATTTTTATAACGTAGCGATTTTTACTATAAGAATAAGCAAACCATTTGCGATTGGACAAGTTCACGGTTATTGCGGAGGAGAACCTGATCTACATTTTTGGAAACTGTACTCATTATATGCAGCAATGATATTCCCGGCTGATATCGTATGGACAAACCGAAGCACACCATATTTATTAGATGATATGAAGGAAAGATTAAATGGAATTTTAGAAGATCATAATCATTTTTCATCTTATATTCCAAAATGGTATCAATCAAGCGAATTTAATAAATAAAGGAGTAATTTATATGGATAAAATAGCAGTAATTTCAGATATTCACGGTAATATTCAAGCATTAGAATCCGTGTTGAATGATATTAAATTAAGAGGAATCGAGCGCATTATTTGCCTTGGAGATTTAGTAGGAAAAGGACCTCATTCCAGTGAAGCAATTGAAATCATTCGTAAAGAATGTGAAGTAGTCGTAATGGGAAACTGGGATGATTTTATTACAAAGCCGACTGAATTTGAAGCATTGAAATGGCATCAAAAACAATTATCGGAAGAACAAAATGACTATTTAAGAAACTTACCATTTTCAATCGAGTTTTATATGAGTGGGAAATTCATTCGTATGTTTCACGCTTCACCGAGAAGTTTATATGAAAGAATTCAACCACACGCTTCAAGAGAAGAACGTATTAGTATGTTCGAAAATAGTGATCTGACGGAAAATATAGAAGGGGAAAGAAAACCAGATGTCGTTTGTTACGGTGACGTTCACCAAGCGTTCGTTCAAAATTTCAGAGGGAAAACGTTATGTAATGCCGGTAGCGTAGGAAACCCGCTTGAAATAACGCAAGCTTCCTATTTAATATTTGAAGGGACTTACAATGAAAAAGAAGCAGCGAGCTTTTCTATTCAACTTGTACGAGTACCGTATGATATTGAATTAGCTATCAGACTAGCAGAAGAACTCGAAATGCCAGAAATTGAAGAATACAAACAAGAATTACGGACTGCTTTATATCGAGGGTTTAAGGGAAAGTAAGCTAATAATATATCAACGATTTTTCAAATATATCTATCATAACTTAAAATATATCAATGATTTTTTCGAGATATCAGCGATTCGAGAAAGGATATCAATTTACTGACAAATAGTGACATGAATTATTATCTATAATTATATTATGTCAACTAATTATAAAGGGAGATATCATGAACCGAAAACAACGAATCAAAGAAATTGCAGATCATATTGTAAAGCTAAACTTAACCCATCCAATAAGAGTTGGAGTAAGCGGTATTACAGCCTCAGGAAAAACAACATTTGCAAACGAACTAGCGGAAGAAATAAAAAAACGAGGATTACCAGTAACACGCGCTAGCATTGATGATTTTCATAATCCAAGAGTGATTCGCTATGCAAAAGGAAAAGAATCTGCAAGAGGGTATTATGAAGATGCGCACGATTATACAGCTTTCAAAGAAAGATTATTAATGCCTTTAGGACCTAACGGGAATTTACAATATGAAACGATTTCTCATAACTTAATAACGGATATGCCTGTACATAATGAGCCGCTATTGGCCACGAAAAATATGATATTAATAGTAGATGGAACGTTTCTATTGAAAAAAGACGTTGCGCATTTATTTGATTACAAAATCTTTGTAGATACAAATTTTGAGATTGCGAGAAAACGTGGTGCTAAGCGGGAAACTGAAGCTTTTGGAAGTTATGAAGAAGCAGAGAAGATGTTTTTAAACAGGTATCACGCGGCTTGTAAAATGTATATAGATGAGCATAATCCGAAAGAACTTGCAGATGTTTTATTTGAAAATAGTAAATTTGATGATCCAGTAGTTCTATTTAAAAGACATTAATACAGTTTATATAGGGGGAATGAACATTTGTTTAGATGGTTTCAAAAAAATAATAAAGTGAATGAAGAGAAGGATGAACAATATTTAGAAATCAAAAATGAACAGATAAATGAACAGTTAAAACAAAAAATAATGGAACTAGAGAGTATAAGTGAAGACATTTGCAGTAAGTATCAAAAAATATATGAAGAACGTTTTGCGCAAAAGGGTAAATTAAATTTGAAGCTGTCAATTAAAAGAGATATAGACGGTGATGAATTAGAAGAACTAACATCTAAGAATTGTTTAGAGTATGAATATAGATCAGAAATTAATTTTGAATATGATGCTTCAAAATCATGGGAAGTCTGTACTATTTCGCTTTGGTATTATTACCAAGGATATCGAAAAAGTAGTAGCATAGGAACACTTTATAGCGGAACGATTAATGAATTAGAAGAAGAAGTTAAAGCAACATTGGAAGAACTGTTACATAGTGAAGATAATTAATGATTCCATTTTATATTGCGTTAAGAATGGGTTTAATTTTATGATACTAATAGGGAATAATTTAGGAAGAGAAATTTAAAGGGGATAAAAAAATGACAGAAGTACTAGAACTAAAAGAAGAACTACTACAAATTAAAAATAATAATTATGCTGTACCAGAAGACGTAGATGCATATCCATATGCGCAGTGGATGCTAGATTATATCGGATCACCTGATGCTGAATTACGTGATGATTTAATTTATAGTACGCTTCACACATGGATTACAAATGATGTATTTAGACAAAAAGAGTTAAGAGGATTAATGTTACAAGCAATTAGTCCTGATTATTTATTTTATAAAATTGGTGAAAAGGGAACAGACTCTGTATTTAAACGTGCATTCTCCGTATTAATTCCACCACTTATTTTATCTGTTCATGAAAGAGAACCGTTGTTATCCGAAGAACAACTGTACAGTGTAGCAGAACAAGTGCTGGAATATGTATATTTAGAAGAAGATGTAAGGGGCTATGTAGAAGGGAAAGGCTGGGCGCACTCTACTGCACATGCAGCAGATGCACTCGATGCTTTAGCACGTACAATCCAAAATCGTGAGTTCTCATATGCAATACTAGCTGCCGTTCGTCAGAAGGTCCGCTTACATGACTACGTATACATTCACTTTGAGGATGAGAGATTAGTAGCACCAATTATGTCGTTACGTAACCAAAATCTTTTAACTGAAGAAGAGTGGAGCAATTGGTTACATAGTATAGCAATTGTTGAAGACATCCCGCATCCTCAATATGATATTTTAGTACAAAATATTAGAGCTTTCTTAAGAAGTTTATATTTCAGAGCTTTAGAGACAGAGGGTAGTACAGCCTTTACAGATGATATATTGGAGACTTTAAAGGGTTTGCGTAGGTATTAAAAATTCGTTTTTCTAACAGAAAAGTACATAAAACCAACACCTCCCAACCATACTAATAAAATGTTTTGGAGGTGAGTTTAATGGACAAAAAAGACTTTGAAAAAGTATATAATGATTATTTACATCAAGGGGAAGAGCAAGCTCAATTTGAAATAGCTCAGGAAGTTACTTCAGGAGCAGAACAAATTGTTGCTGTTCGTAAAAATGATGAAGGTGATTTGATTGCTTTTAAAACAAGTAGCGGGAGAGAGTTAGATTATATGACTGCTCTTAGTGAAGCAAAATCAGGGAAGTTAGCTCATGTGGACGTATTTCATAAGTATGGCAGAGATATTATACGTAGTGAACCTGATGGAATAAAAGAAAATAACTTAGATAATTTACCTTCATTTTAAAGGGTAAACCTCAAGAAGAGAATGTTCATTACGATATTCTCTTCTTTGTTTTGCGAAGTTTTCCTTGCAAATAGACGATTCATTTTTAAAGTGCGATCATACTTTTAAAGAGCTCTCTAAATTTCTCTTTATCTTCTGCTGTAAATGGTTTCGGTCCCTTTGTACGTTTACCACTTTTTCGAACCATTGCACTTAAATATCGTGTTTGTAACAATTGTTCAATGTTATCATTCGTATACTTATAGCCTTTATGGTGTAGAACGATACAGCCTTTTGCTAAAGCGAGCGAAGCAAGACCGTAATCTTGTGTTACGATTAAATCTTCTTTTTTTGCTAACTGCATAATTCGGTAATCTGCAGCATCTGCTCCGGAATCAACATATATTGTTTCCACACCTTTAGGTTGCTGAGCATTAGAATAATGAGAAAAGCTAGTAACGAGGGTTACAGGGATTTCTGCATTCGTAGCCTCAAAAATAATTACATCTTTTACAGGGCAAGCATCTGCATCAACGTAAATTTTCATTTTTATCACTCCTATAACTAGGTTCGTGTTGATGATAATGGTAGATTTAGGTTTTGTCAAACAAGTAATATCTTCCGCAATTTAATACATATGTATTTGTATAAAATGAACGAATATTTCGAACTAAATAACGAATATACTATAGATTTTAATAAGTGGTTATATGTAGTGATTTGAAAATTTCTTAATACGAAAGTATTAGGAAATTTTATTTGAATTTCATTCTGCGGATTGATTTTTAATAGTGTTTATTTGGATAAAATAGCAATAGAATATATATAAATAAAATGTATTTTAAATTAGAGGATCATTTCATGTTACTGCTCTATGCAATGGTTTCAAAAGATAAGTAAGTCTGAAATTAATCAGGAGGGCCGAATGAGGAGTTTCGATTTATCACAAACAACTATTAATATATCAAAAAATGATCTTATTCATAAAACGAATGATGATAAGTATTGGGTGTATGAAGTGATTTTTCAATCGCATGAAGGCATACCACCTCATAGCCATCCATTTGGAGAAGATTGTGCGGTTGTGTTGTCAGGTCATTTGGATTATTATATTTCAAATAAAATAATGATTCGTGCATCAAAAGGAGAGATAGTGTTTGGGTGGAAGAACCATATACATGGCTATAAAAATAATGAAACAGAACCATTGCATCTATTAATTTTTGTTGCGCCGAATAAAATTGGGCTAGAATATTTATCTGATGATGATCCGAAAATTGTGCACGTACCGGAAGAAAAGCGAATAATGAAGCTTTCCGAATATCAAGTAGTACATTCTCCTTTTTCTTCTTTTGAAAGAATAAAAATAGATGGTGAATATTCAGAAGCATATAATGAGAATGGACTTATGGCGTTTATTGATATCGAAAATAAACAAATGTATATATTTGAGGGTGAGAATGTGGAGATAAAAACTTCAAATCCCATAATATTTATTAAGTATACAGCTAGATTGTGAGAATGGAGAGTTGCTTTTCTCTATTTATAATAAATATGTAGTTAAGAATATTAAAGAGGAATATTTTACAGAAAATAGGGGATGAGTTTTATTATTTAACTTGTAGATAACGAAATAGAAATGACCATTTATTGAGGAGAGCGATATTTATATGCAGTTATATTTTTATAATGAAAACTTCAGAAATATAATAAATCAATATACATTTTCAGAAGAGCAGCTTTGTTATACAGGTTTACCTAAAAAGCTTGTAAAACTATCGAGTGAGGATTCAAATCGGCATTCAATTTTTAGCTATGAAAGATAATGAGCTTGTAACGTTTTTTGTTTTACATAAAAATGACGGGGTTAAACCATATACAAATAATGAAAACTCTATTTTAATAAGAGCATTTTCAACAGATTTTCACCATCAAGGGAAAGGATATGCAAAACAAGCTTTAAAGATATTACCTGACTTTGTCCGAAATAACTTCTTAGGTATAAATGAAATTATTTTAGCAGTAAACGTTAAAAATGTAGCTGCACAATCTTTATATAAAAAATGTGGTTTTTGTGATAATGGGGTTAGAAGGATGGGGCGGAAAGGTGAATTAATCATAATGAGTTACAATTTATAAGAATCATTCTTAGAAGTGGGGAAGAAAGATAAAGAAAAATGAAAAATTTCGAAAAGAAAGCCCCTGTATCAATCATCAGGAGCTTTCTTATAATTTAATTTTGGAATTAAGCTTCTTTTCATTATTTTTTGCTTACTTATTATCTGGAGTTAATGAATAAAGAAGTTTTAAATGTATTAAAAAGTTATTTTATTTCCCACAAACCAAAATAGCCTCCCGCAAACGAGAAATACCTTCCTCAATTTGATCAATATCCACTTTTCCATAAGATAAACGAATATAACCATCTTTCGCGCCGAAAATACTACCTGGCATAAAAGCAATTTCTTGTTTTAAGCTTTGCATAATAAGTTGTTTTTCGTTTATCGGTTCTTTTAATTTTCCCCATATGTATATTCCACCGGTCGGATTTGAAAAAGAGATTTTATCATGAAGTTGCTCGTTTAGAGCTCGAACAATAACGTCTCTTTTTTCTGCTAGTTGTTTTCGTAACGGTACGATATGCGACTGAAATGGTACAGTTTCGAAAAACTGCTGCATAAGCCACTGAGGGAAAATACTCATTCCTAATTCCATTTGATGCCTTGCGTCGGATAACCTTTCTACTACAGATTGCGGAGCGACGAGCCAGCCGACTCGTAATCCTGGCGCAATCATTTTTGATAAAGAATGTACATAAATAACTGTTCCATTTTCATCAATCGATTTTAAAGTAGGGCAAGGTTGTTTCTTTTCTAGCGTAAGTAAACTGGATGGATCATCTTCAACAATTGCAATTCGTAAATCTGCGCAAAGTGATAATAGTTTTTTTCTACGGTTTGGATGAAGCATCGTTCCCGTAGGATTTTGGAAGTTTGGATTTAAAAAGATCATTTTAATACGATGCTTTCTATATAATTCTTGCACATCGTCTGGATTAATACCATGTTCATCAACAGGTAACGGGAAAATACGAATACCTGCTGATTGGAATAGCGGTAAGGAATAACAGTGCGATGGACTTTCGAAAGCGACGGCATCACCTGGATTTAATAAACATTGCACGATAAGGTGAAGTGCTTGCTGGGCGCCGGATGTAATCATAATGGATTGTTCAGTCGCCTCAACTTTTAAATATTCTTTCATATATTTTACGACCGCTTGTCTTAGCGGGAGATAGCCTTGCGGATGATCATAACTTAATGAATGCGTTAACGGTTGTTCTCGTAAAATTGTTTGTAGTTGATCGTGTGGGTAGAGATTACAACCGAGTTCTCCGTTTGCGAAATCAATAATATTTTCATTTTGTTGTACTTCTGCCCGAATATGGCGAAGTAACGGTAAGTTTGGTAAGAACGTACCGCCTTCTACGAAATTTCTCCAGTTAGGCGTTAATGTTTGAGAAACGCCCCACATATGTGTACTTACACGTGTACCTTTACCAGTCGTACTTTCTACAATTCCCATAGCACGTAGTTCGTTATAAGCAGTCGTTACTGTACTTCGGTTTACATTTAACTGTGTAGCTAATTTTCGTTCGGAAGGTAGGAAGCTTCCTGGAGGAAGTTCTCCGTATGTAATACGTTTTTCAATAAAGTCAACAACTTGCTGATAAATAGGGATTTTACTGTCGTTATCTAGCTTCCATTCCATACAAACGCCTCCGCATCTCTTATATACATTCAGTATAACAAATTGGCTGGGTAAAAAAACAGCCAATTGGACGGTGTTATATCCAGCCAATTTTACTATGCTAAATATGGAAGGGGAGATTCGGATGAAACGATGGCAAATGGAATGGCTCCTAGTATCTGTTGCATTAGTATGGGGAGCAAATTATACAATAGGAAAGTATGGCGTGGCATATATGTCATCCATTCAATTTAATAGTTTACGATTTTTAGTAGCATCACCGGTATTATTACTTATTACTTTTATGATGGAACGCTCATTACGTATTGAAAGAAAAGATTGGTTACGATTAGTAGCAGTCGGTATCGTTGGTACGACAATGTATCAAACGATGTTTATGTTATCTGTGAAATATACTTCAGCAACGAACGCCTCATTATTAATTGCAATGTCACCTATTTTTACAGGGATATTAGCAGTATTGCACAAACAAGAACGTTTTTCGATGAAAGTACAAATTGGTTCAATAGTGGCCTTTGTTGGTGCAGCATTCGTTTTATTAACAGGACATACAGGAGGAGCTACTTACGAGTATGCGTGGCTCGGAAATATAATTGGATTAGTCGCAGCAATTGCGTGGGGATGGTATCCAATATTAGCGCAACCTCTTATTACAAAATACTCCGCAATGAGAGTCACATCATGGTCTACTTTAATTGGAATTGTACCGCTAGTTATATACTGTTTATTCAACGTAAATTCTTTAACGTGGCCAGTAGATACGCCAAGCTGGGGATCGCTTGCATATTCAATCATCTTTGCGACCATCTTTGGACTAGCAATGTGGTATGTCGGTATTAGTCAAATAGGCTCAACAAAAGTAATGGTTTATATGTATCTCGTACCATTATTTGCAGTTATCTTTGCGGCTGTAACAATAGGGGAGCAAATGAATATGATGCAACTAGTTGGCGGGCTTATTATCTTCATCGGTTTATATGTTGTAAAAAAAGGTGGAATGAAAAAGCCTGCTCTCAATTTGAAAAAAGTAAGTTAACAGTAAAAAGGATCTCTTTCATATAGAAGGAGATCCTTTTTGTTTTTGTAATAAAAGCGCTTGTTCAACGGCCCATTTTTGATGATCGTGTATGAGAAGCTCTATAGCATGCAATGGAGACATCCACCTTAGAACATGATCCTCCTCACAGTTTTCAGTTTGTTTCTGCACCATATTCGCAATATAAAAAAATCCATCGTTTAAATAATATATATCTTCCTTTTCTGCATAAAAATATCGAGCCGCATTACCGATATACTGATCAATTTTAATTGCCCATCCTAATTCCTCTAGTAGTTCACGGTGCAAACATTCTTCTTTTGTTTCATTACCTTCCATACCGCCACCAGGTAAAAAGTAACGGTCTCCTTTTTGGATAACAGCAATCTTTGAAGAAGATGATTGAAAAATAATCGCATAACAACTAGGCCTTAATGTATAATGAACGTTAATTTTTTTAGAGCCAAATGTGAGTTTTGAAATCATAAAACACGACCTTTCTCTATAAAATACATAAAAGGAATATTAAGGTAAATGCAGAATTGTATAAGTATAATCTTAACAGATTGGAGTGATAACAACATGATAAATCGAAAATGTTCAAGATGTAAAGAAATAACAGGTACGATGCACGGTGGTAAAAAAATTAAGGAAGAATTTCTATGTGAAGACTGTTTGCAAAAAGGAATTGAGAGCGGGGAAATCGAATTATCACAAGTGGAACAAGAAAAAACCTCGTATCTTTCTATAAAGATATTAAAAATAACGAGTGTTATTTATTTAATAGTATCAATTATAACTGCTTTTTCTGCTGGAGCATTTATACAAGATCCAGGGCTTGGTGGAATATCTTTTTCAATAACAGGTACAGTTGGTGTTATGATAATTGGATCCATATTCCAGTCTGTTCTTGTATTTTGCGGGATATGGGTATTCATCCTATTAGTAGAAACAGTCATTAAAATTTATGAAAAAATGAAGTGAGTGAGAGGGAGAAACATATGCGAGTAAGAAATATCCAAGGGGAAGATTATGTAAAGATTCATTCAGTTTTAAATGATTGGTGGGGCGGGAGAGACATGGTTGCCATGTTGCCAAAATTGTTTTTTGTTCACTTTCAAGAAACGAGTTTTATCATTGAAGAAGAGGGCGAAACGTTAGGTTTCTTATGCGGATTTTTTTCACAAACATATAAAGATGAAGCATACGTTCATTTTATCGGTGTAAATCCGAAGTATAGAAGAAGAGGAATCGCATCGACATTGTATTCTTATTTCTTTGATGTCGCTCGTGCAAATAATCGTACAGTTGTAAAAGCAATTACGTCACCAACTAATAAAAAGTCGATACAGTTTCATCAAGAAATCGGTTTTCGAATTGAGGCTGGGGATGATGAGGTAGAGGGTGTATCGGTACATACAAATTATGATGGGAATGGCGGGAGTAGAGTTTTATTTTTGAAAAATGTGTAGATAAAAGGGGAATGATTGCATGGATATGCAGCAACGGAGAATGTTAGTAGCAGGAATCGTTTTAGCAGTAGTGTTAGGGGTAGGCTATTTTTCGACAAACGTATTACAAACTTTCTCAATCGTATGTTTAGCAGTAGCGATTGTATTTGGGGTTATAGGGAGCATACAAAAGAAACGTCAAAACAAGAATTAAAAATTTGAAAATTTTATGATCCCTTAAAATTTCTCGTTTTAGGGTATTTGTTTTTCTTAGCTTAATGGCGATTGGATTGTATCACAAATTCTATTAAATTAAGTTTATATCAAAACACCATTCTTGCCCTGTTGTTGCAGACATAATGATATCTTTTTTTATTTTGTTAATTTGATAGAAGTGAGTGGGATGTCAAAAGCAATTTCTGTAAAATAATTTCATCAAAAGAAGGGGATTTATATGCATTTTGAAAGAGATAGATATTTTTTACAGATGGCATTGGAAGAAGCTGAAATGGCATTAAAAGAAAATACATATCCAGTAGGAGCAGTTATTGTTGATGGAAATAATAATGTCATTGCAAGAGGAAGAAATAGAGTGCATCCACAAAAAGACATAACAGCTCACGCAGAGATAGACGCTATTCGCAATGCAGGGGAAGCAATGTTTGATGCAAAAATAAAAAATGAGAAGTTTACTATTTATAGCACGTTGGAACCGTGTCCAATGTGTACAGGAGGTATTTTATTCGCAAAAATACAGAGAGTAGTCTGGTTACTAAATGATGACTTAGGTTTTGGTGGATATAAAAAGATAAAAAATGCTTTAGTTTTCGAAGGGAAATTTAATAAAATCGACATAGTGGAAGAACCATTTGAAGACTTAAAAACAAGACAAAAAGAACTTATGAGACAATGGGAGCTAAATCCCAATAATATTATTAATTTGCGTAGGGCTATAAAAAAATAGTTGTTTCTTTCAATTAAATCGGGATGCTGCCACATTACCATCAATTTAAAAAATATAGTGAAATTATATCGATTTAACAATAGAATATGGAAGAATCTATTACGAATAGAAAGCCGTCCTAAAAGTATTCTAGGATGGTTCTTTTTGTTGTGAGGAGATAAAGAGTATGGAGAATAAACAGAGTAGAAATGAGTATGTAAGACGCATACATAAGGTTCAAGATTATATAGAATCAAACATAGACAGTTCATTATCCATTGAAGAGCTAGCTGATATAGCAGGATTTTCGAAGTATCATTTTCATCGGATTTTTAAAGGAATAGTTGATGAGCCATTATCTCGGTATGTGAATCGCTTGAAACTAGAAAGGGCAACACATCTACTTACATATCGCGCAGACATGACGATTACAGATATTGCGTATCACTTCGGATTCACAGATTCAGCAGTTTTTTCCCGAACATTTAAAAGTCATTACGGCGTAAGTCCGTCTCAATATCGAAACGATAATAGCAAGAATTGCAAAGACGTAAGGGGAATTCCTCAATACAATGAATGTAAGAAGGTTCGAGGAAATGTTGAAATTGTAACAGCGGACGATATAAACGTCGCATACATAAGACATACAGGTACATATGAAGAGTTAGCTATAGCTTTTCCAGAAATGATAGAAAAATTATTTCGTTACGCGGCGAAGAAAAACTATCATGTATTTGAGGATACGAAAGTATTAACCATTTACCACGATCATCATGAATTTACTGAGGACTATCATTTAAGAACAAGTCTATGTGTAACAATTTCAGATGAATCCACAGTAGAAACGAACGACGTTGGAATAATGGTAATACCTTCTGGAAAATATGCAGTAGGACATTTTGAAATATTCCAAGATGAATATAAAGGAGCATGGGATTTCTTATACGGTGAATGGCTGCCAAATAGCGGATATAAACCGAGAGATTCCTATCCTTTTGAAATGTATAAAAATGACCCAAGGCAGCACCAGGAAAATAAACATATAGTTGATATATATGTACCTATCGAACCTTTTTAATCATAGGTTAAAGGGGAATGAATAATGAAAACTGCTGAAAAGTTAGATCTAATTATAAAAGAAGAATACAAAAATATTAATGGTATGTTAGTAGTACAGAGAGGTAATATTGTTTTTGAAAAATATTATAACGGCCAAGGTCCAGATAATGCATTTCATGTAGCATCTGTCACAAAAACGATTATTTCTGCGTTAATTGGGATATGTGTAGATAAAGGCTATATAAAAAGTGTAGATCAAAAAGTAATAGAGTTTTTCCCTGAATATAAACGTACGGCATCTGAAGTAACAGTGAGACACTTACTTACAATGACAGCGCCATATCCTTTTGTAGACTGGCAGGAACCGTTAGAAGAATTATGTACACAACAGGATTGGGTACAGTATACACTTAATAGGATGGGGAATGGCGGAGAAATTGGATCTTTTAAATATTCATCTGCAGGAGCTCATTTATTATCAGCAATTATTACGAGCGTAACAGGAAAAAGTGCGCGTGAATTTGCGAATGAACAGCTATTTCAGTCACTCGGTATGAGAGAAATTCCAAACTATAGTATGAAAGCATTTGGATTCGATGACTTATTCGGAAAAGATGTGAAAGGGTGGGTTCACGATCCAAATGGTATTTCGACAGGCGGATGGGGACTAACGTTAACTGTTAGGGATATGGCTAAGTTTGGACAGATGTATTTGAATGAAGGTATTCATAATGGAAAACAAATACTATCAAAATCATGGATAAAAGAATCAACAGAAATGAACCAAAATCAATATGGTTACTTATGGTGGTTTCGAGAAGAAGATGGAATCTTTTCATACTGTGCTATGGGTGATGGTGGGAATATGATTTGTTGTATTCCAGAGAAGGAATTGGTAGTGGTGATTGCGTCTGAAATTATACCGAATGCAGGGGATAGATGGGAATTGATTGTGAAATATATTCTTCCTGGCATACAGTCAAATCAATAATGGTAGTAAAAAGATGGGGTGAATTTTGGTTTTATACCATCTTTTTGTTTTGTGACGTAAAGTTCATGGGAATGTAAGGGTTTTGTTAAAAGTGTAAATATTAGGGTTTTTTAATATAAAAAGTCTTTCTTTATGTATAATGGGGACAAGGCCTAAAAATACTTAAATATTTAAGTGAATATTTTAAAAAGGGAGATTAAGGATATATGAAAAGCTTACTTCTAAAAACTTTAGCTGTTACAGGATTAACTGCTTCTTTATTAGGTATGGTTTCTTCCGTTTCATTTGCTTCGATTAGTTGGGATAATAATGCAACGTGGACAGGAAGCGGAGCAAAAGCTAAGGCAACTGCCTATACTGCAAAAAAGGACGAACCTCATTTTTACAAGATGACTGTAAGAGCTAGCTTTGATGATGGGACTTCTAAAGAGTTAGCATTGTATGATGCTAAAATTTCAGATCGTATAAACGTTAGCGTTGCATCCAAAGGACCGGTGACCAGAGGTTATTCGGGTCATGAATGGATAATGGTAGGGGATAGTGCGTACACTTCTAAGGAAATGGTAATTAAATAAAAATCAACAAAAACCGTGAAAAAGGATACATACCTTTTTCACGGTTTTTAAAATGAGGAGGATATATGAATCTAGTATTAAAAGAAATAGTGGTGAACAAAACAATATTCATTATGCTATTTATTGGATTTGTATTGACAATATGGCCAATCCTGATCGCAATGTCGACGCGAGATTATTATGATGAGAAATTTTATGATAGTAAAAATGGTTATTTTAATTATTACTATTCAGTTCAACTTACTAATATGGGGGAAATCAATTTCGAACAATTTCAGACGTTAATAGAATCTGATTTTAAAAACGCTAGTGTTATTACAAATGATATTCGTATTACTATTCCGGATATCGGCCACGTAATAATGAATGGTCTCCTTAATAAAAATTGGTCTCCACCTTTGCTAAAAGGTTCTCAGATGGGACAAGATGAAAAAAATAGTGTAATAGTGGGGAAGAAAATTTATAAGGATATGGCAACAATAAAATTATTTAATAAGGAATATACAGTTAAAGGCGTAGCTGGAGAAAATACTGGATATGAGTATAATATTAAAATTTTCGTCTCTCTAAATGACATGCCAGATGAGGTGAAACAGATGATACAAAAAGATAATACATTCCAAATGATTGTTCGTTCTAATGAAAACCCTATCAAGGAAATAGAAACTTTCATACAGCATATGAAACAGAACAATAAAGATATAAATGCCAAAGTGATTAGTGAAAAAGAGAACTATGAAAAGGAAAAAAACTCAAGTGAAGCCGTAGAAGAGTTACTCAGTTTTCCATATAGGCTTTTATGTATAGCTTTCATTACCAATATAATAGTAAGTTATTATTGGATTTATACGAAGAAAAAAAGTTTGTCGTTAAGGAAAGCTTTGGGAGCAAGTAATATAAATCTTTTTATTTTTATATTTAGTCAATTATTTTTATGTGCAATCACTGCATCAGCCTGTGCAATATGCATACAATGGATTTTTAGCATTTTGAGTGAAAATATTATAGAGTTTACAAGTTATAGTATTAGTTTACAGTCTACTCATATTGTAATGTGTGTATTTCTTTCACTTACTATAGCTTTCATCCTCTCTGTAATACCATTTGTATATGTGCTTAAAAGTGAACCTGCTAAAGCATTAAAGGAGTAAAAATGATGAGAATAAAAAGTGCGTTCATAGCATTAAAAAAGAGATTTCTATTTTCCGTACTTCTTCTAATACAGATTACATTTGGATTAGCAACTCTAACGAGTTCAATTAATGTATTTTATAATTTACACCATCTAAACGATAAATCCAGCTCGGTATTAAATGTGGATAAAACATATTTAGTTACTTTTGAAATGACGACAGATAGATTACAAAGCAATCAATATAATAAAGAGAAAATTCAAGCGGTTTATAATACAATTCATCAAAATAAAGATGTGATTTCGTATGGTACATACGAGGAGCGAGTTATTGAAATAGAGTCAAGTAATAGACCATTTCAAAACAGTATGATTACTGATTTGAAACATAAAACGTTTCACGATGAAAGACCTACTATTAAAACAATTTTTGTAGATGAAAATTACTATAAAATGTTACGTTTACCTTTAAAACCTGAAGAAGGTTTCTCGCATGATGACTTTCAAAAAAATAGTGAAGAAAAAACAAAAGTTTTAATGGGTTCTTACTTTAAGAAATATTTTCAAGTTGGAGATACAATTAATGATCGATATACAATTATAGGGTTTTTGCCAGAAAATAAATTTATCGTAAATAATAATACGACGAACACATATTTGAAGTTGGATTACGCAATGATAATGCCTATGTCATTTGATAGATTTGAAAAATATGAAGCAATGTTTTTAAGACTACATCAAAGTACAGTTTTATATTTACAAAAAGGTGCAGATGTAAAGAAACTAGAAGAATCAATTCAACTTAAAGGAAACGGCGGTACGTTTCATTTAAAAAGTTTAGGTGATGAAATAAATGAAGATGTTACTCTTAACGGCTATTCGGAAATACCTCAACTTATAGTAGGAATCTTATTCGTTGTATTCTCGATCGTCGGAATTGTAGTAACGACCATTGTTTCTATCTTGATGAGAAAGCGGGAATTTGGTATAAAAATAGCTTTTGGCGAAAGTAAATTTGGTATGTTTATTCAAATTGTTTTAGAGAACATTATTGTAGCAATAACTGGCTTAGGAATGTCGATAACTTACTTTTCATGGAGGTATGGGATTCTATTACAAATGTCGAAGGATTTAAAGGAAGCAACGGTATTAGACTTTAAATTGGATATGCCTATATTGTTTTTAGTATTTCTATTCTTATTATTAATCATCGTTGTCTCGAATGTAATTGTCTTCTTATTTATTAGAAAGCTTGAGCCGAAAACATTAATAGGTGGGATGGAATAATGGGGTTAATTGAACTAAAAGATATTAAGAAGGTGTATAGTAATAAGAATCATAATACGTTCGCGTTAAACGGTATAAATTTAACGATAAATAAGGGCGAAATTATAGCGGTAATGGGGCGATCAGGCTCAGGGAAGAGTACATTACTAAATGTTATAGGGTTAATTGATATGCCAAATGAGGGTGAATATATGTTAAATGGAAAATCATTAACTGAAATTAGAGCAAATAAAGTTCATAAAACAAGAAATGAAATGATTGGATTTATTTTTCAATATTTTGCATTGTTAAAAGAACATACTGTACTGGATAATGTAGTGCTACCACTCACATATAGAAAGTTAAAGCAACGGGAAAGAGAAAATAAGGCGAAGTTCTATTTAGAAAAAGTAGGTTTAAAAGAACATATGTATAAAACACCGGACGAGCTATCGGGTGGACAGCAGCAGCGCGTCGCAATTGCAAGAGCGTTAGTAGGCGAACCAGAATTAATATTGGCAGATGAACCGACTGGGAATTTAGATAGGAAAACGGGAGAAGAAATTATGAGTTTGCTATTACAACTGAATGAAGAAGGGCGAACAATTATTATTGTAACGCATGATATGGAAGTAGCGAATAAGTGTAATAGAATTATTGAGTTAGTTGATGGGGAAGTTGTGCGGAGTTAGTAATTCAACAATTATATCTAATTTAAGAATCCGTATTGATTAATTTTTCAAGATGGATTCTTTTTATTTGTAGGATTAAAGTAAAACAACAAATCCCCCGTAACTTTTTATGATAGAAATTCGTTTAACAAAAGAAACGATTTTTAATGAGGAATGGGGGAGAACAATGAAAATTTTAATACTAGGTGGTACACGATTTTTGGGAAGAGCTGTTGTAGAAGAGGCTTTGAACAGAGGGCATGAAGTTACATTATTTAACCGCGGAACAAACAAAGAAGTTTTTCCTGAAGTGGAGCAGCTGATCGGTGACAGAAATGGTGATGTATCAAGTTTAGAAAATCGAAAATGGGATGTTGTTGTGGATACATGTGGGTTTTCTCCGCATCACATTAGAAATGTTGGAGAAGTACTTAAAGATAATATTGAACACTATATATTCTTCTCAAGCCTTTCCGTATATAAAGATTGGATTCCGCATGACATAAAAGAAGACTATATATTACAACCTGAACCGACGGAAGAGCAAATAAAGGCTGTAGAGAATGGTGAAATATCTCCTTATGAGCATTATGGTGCGCTGAAAGTATTATGCGAAAAAGAAGCAGAGAAGTATTGGCCGGGGCGTGTTTTACACGTAAGAGCAGGACTTCTTTCAGGAATGTTCGATTATACAGATCGACTTCCATACTGGATCGGGCGTGTAGCAAAAGGAGGTAACGTGTTAGTTCCAGGAAGAAAAAATCGTCCAGTGCAGATAGTTGATATAAAAGATGTCGCGAGATTTGGACTCAACATGGCAGAAAATAATAAAGCAGGTACATTCAATATAACAGGTCCGAATGATGAATTGACGATGGAAGAGCTGTTAAATACGTGTAAAAAAGTTACGAATAGCGATGCTGAATTTGTTTGGGTAGACGAATCGTTTATGAGTGAACACAATGTGCAGCCTTGGACAGAAATGCCTTTGTGGATTCCAGAAACTTTCCCATTAGATGGTGAGACGAAGCCGTGGAGAGGCGGGTTTTCTATTTGTATCGAAAGTGCGGTTAATGAAGGGCTTACTTTTAAAAGAATAGACGAGACAGTTACAGATGTGTATGAGTGGATGGAGAGTACGGAAGAATGGGAATTAAAAGCAGGTATTTCAGGCGAGAGGGAGAAGGAATTGTTAGAAAGATGGTATCAATAAATTTAGCGGAGTTCTTTGAATATGCTTGATTGCACATAAGGAGGAAAAGGTGATGTGGAAAGACACCATTCACAGTATCTCATCAAATTTAAGCTTGAAAAACCCAGCTACGAAGGATGAACTTACTGATATACAAAAATGTTTACATGTGGAGTTACCGAATGATTTATATCAATTATTACAGGAAACAAACGGTATAGAAGGTGAATACGGTGACTTTATATGGTCTGCTTCAAAAATTAAAACTGAAAATATGAGTATGAGAAATATAGTTGATTTTAAGGATTTATACATGCCTTTTGACTGTTTATTATTTTTTGCTGATGGGGGAAATAGTGATTTGTTTGGCTATTCCATTTTGAATGGAAAAGTACAAAGAGATGATATATATGTATGGAACCATGAAAATGATAGTAGAACGTGGGTTGCTCCTTCTTTAAAGACTTTTATGGAGTGGTGGGAGAGTGGAAAGATGATAATTTAAATATAGTATCAAAAAAAGTGCCTTGTTACTAAAGAAACAAGGCACTTTTTCACGAATAATTAATCTACCACTCAATCGGTTCTTCTCCGTACATCTCCCATAGCTTAGGAAACATCTTTTTTAAACCTTCTTCATCATCTTCATTCCAGTCAAATTCAAAATCTACATCGTCGAATTCTTCATTAGATAAGACATGGTAAAGTGTAAAGTAAGTATCATCTTCGTCACCAGTTTTTTCTGCATATACAGTGAAACCGAAATATAAAGAAAGTTCTTCTATTTCTGGGACGTCATACTCACTCAAATTTTCTAATACAGGAATTAATCGTTCTGGATCTTCAATACAAGCTTCGTATGTCTCTTTTCCTTGATATAATAACCATCCGCGGAAGTAATCGAAAGTATCATCTGAACAACCACCCATAATAATATAGGCTGCTGCCCATAAACGGGAGGTATAGGAATCTTTCAAAAGACGATGCATATGCGTATCAAAAGCTACAATTTCATGTACTGTACGTTTAGCAAGGTGGGAAGTAAGCCATTCTATTTGTTCTTCTTGGTCTTCACCTTTCGTTTTTGCACGATTAAGTAGTTCCCAAAATTCTTCTTCTGTTATCGTTTTTTCTTTTATGTAATCTTCCCCAGGCAACGGGTCTGTATATCCCTTTTTACGTTTGGAAGCAATTAGTTTGTTAGCTTCTTTCATACATTCTTCTTCTGTTTCAAACTCTTTCGCTTTCACACTGCCAGCTGTGCCGATTTTTCCGTAAAACACAACATAGTCTTTTTCTTTCACAACGATTTTCCAAAACTTATTTGATTTCTCAGTTTGCTGGATTAATAACGTTTCCATCCGTACCCCCATAATGTTTTCTAGTGTGCAATATGATTGTAACATATGTATATACACTTGTAACGATGAAAAGTAATGGTTCAGAAAATTAGGAAATGATTGAATGAAGTGAATAAATTTAGTAACCTTATTTGTACAGCAATTACATAATTGTTTTGTAATAATTCAATACTTGTATAAGGGGGGCGTTAAGATTGGATCTTACGTTTAAAGTAGAGGAAACATGTTTTAATTACCGCGTCGGAGCAATTTGTAAACTGGATAATAAAATACTTATTCTTCAAAACAAAGGGGAACATTATTGGTATGTACCAGGCGGAAGAGTGAAAATGCTAGAAAATAGTGAGGATGCGTTACAACGAGAACTTGCAGAAGAACTAGGTGTTCCTATTAAAGGGAAGAGATTAATATGGTCAGTAGAAAATTTCTTTACACTTTCTGAGCGAAAGTTTCATGAAATTAGTTTTTATTATGAAGTAGAGCTACATGAGTTACCTGCGAGTGGAGCGGATCAATATATTTTGGAAGAAGAGGGTAGAACGTATTTGTTTAGATGGGTGCCAGTAGAAGAACTGCATACATATAACTTACAGCCTGCATTTATAAAAGAGAAAGTAAAGGATGTATCAGTTCACACAGAACATATCGTATTACAAAAGTAAATGTATTCGGAGGGGAAAATGGTGAAGGGAACTAAAAAAGAGGTACATATAAATGACAAAGTAATTTATTACACATATATCGAAAAAGGCTCTAGTACCGTTTGCTTTATGTTTTCAGGTTCAGGATACAATTATGATAAGCCGTTATTTTATTACGCAACGATGTTAATGCTTGAACATAAAATAGATGTTGTACATATTCATTATTCTTATGATGGACAATTAATGAATAAACCAATGGAAGAAGTAACGAAAGTAATGATGGATGATATTAATCCTGTAATAAATGAAGTATTAAAAGATGAGCAATACAACGAGACTATGTTTTTAGGGAAGTCACTCGGAACAATTCCGATTGCAAATGATTTAATGAAGAGAGAAGAATTCGCGCAGTCAAAAATGATACTACTTACACCTTTACTGACGTTTGATACAATTTTTGATTCTATCTTACATAGTCGACACGAAGGGTTTTTAGTTATTGGGGATAAAGATCACCAATACAATGCAGATCAAATTGATCAGTTATATAAAACGAATTTACAGATTGAAGTTGTCAAAAATGCAAATCATTCTGTAAATGTTGGGGGATATGAAACGGAAAATTCAATTGAGGCTATAGCGAAAATAATAGGAAAACTTAAAGAAGTTGTTAGGACAAACTAACCTATTAATACATGCAAAAGAGGTGCGAATTGCACCTCTTTTACTTTAATAAGCCTTCAAAACATGAAGTAAATAATCCTTACGATTCAGCGGATTATAATCAACACGTTTTCGAGTAGGGAAGGGAGCCATAAGTTTTGTGAAACCAGCTGGCTTCGTTGTAAATATGCCTTCTCCTTCTGTAAATGAATGTAGTATTCGTTTGAAACTCTCTGTTTTCGCAACAGGTAATGATCCTGTTAACTGATAAGAATTGTTATTGAATATAGGCTCTGCAAAAGTTGCTGGAACGGCAGCGAGCTTATACATTGCGGTACTAATTGCTTGCTCCGGTACAGTTAATTCAAACGCATTAACTGGTTCATATACATATGTTGCAGCTTGTTTTAAAGCATCCATTAAAACGAGCGGTGTTAAGTTTCTAAAGTCACTCGCTGTTGTAACAGGACTAGCATAACCAGTATGTGTTAACGTGACGATAATATCTGTAACTTCCCACCCATATAATCCTTGTTTTAACGTTTGAAATACCGTATCTTCAATCGCTTTATGAAATGCTAAAGGTAGTGAGCCAAGCTCAACACCTAATTTATATGTTATACCGCAATTAAGTTCACCACGTTCAACTTTGAATCCGATTGTTGCGTAAAATGGATTCTCTTTTTCACCCATTACTTCAACAGAATTGCCTACGCCAATTGGTTTCTCGATACATACAACTCGCGTATTTGAAAAATTAACCTGCAAATTATATTTCTCATAAAGTGTTGTTGCAATTACTTCTTTTTGTACCTCACCGAAAAGGCGAATATATAGTTCATTATGAACATCGTCTTTCCAAACTTTAATGAGCGGATCTTCTTCACATAGTTCCATAAGAACAGCGTATAAATTATGAATTTGCTCTTTAGGTACCGCATCAATGGCAGCTTCCATTTGTGGTTCGGCAAAGTGAATATCTTTTATATAATCCGTACGTTCACCGATAATATCACCAATTTTAATATCATTCAGCCCCCACACTTTACAAAACTCACCGCTAGGAACGGTAGAAGTTTGAACGGTATCTCCATTATGAAATAGGCACATTTTTTTTATCTTTTCTTTATGGAATAGAGACTTACTGCGCTGTATATTAACATATTTTCTAACATGTAAGCTACCTGAAAAAACTCTTATATAAGCAACCTTTTCTCCAGAAGGTTCACGTTCAATTTTAAAAACAACACCGGATAATGGTTCCTCTTGTGCCGATGTAAGAGCTGGAATGAGAGCCGGAAGTTTTTCAAGAAGTTCTGTTACGCTCATACCAGTCATTGCTGAACCGAAAAAGATTGGATACACATTCGCTTGCTGTATTTGCTGTTCTAGTTTTTCTCTTAATAGTGCGTCCGGTATTATTTCGTTATTTACATATGATTCAAGTAACGATTCATTAAATGGTGCTAACAGTTCCATACAATCGTCATATGATTTGTATTCAATGATCCGGGCTTCTTTCGTTCCTTCGTTTAGAACAGAGTAGAAGGGGAATGCTTCATTTGAAAGAACCTCTTTTATTTGTTTCATAACTTTTTCAGTGTTTGCGCCACTACGATCAATTTTATTAACGAATAAAATAGTCGGTATGTTTAGTTTCTGTAATGTTCGCATTAAAATTTTTGTTTGTGCTTGCACACCTTCAACGGCAGAGATAACTAAAATCGCACCGTCTAGAACGCGGAATGATCGCTCCACTTCAGCGATAAAATCAGCGTGTCCAGGTGTATCAATGACATTTACTTTTACAGCATCAATAAAGAAAGAAACGACAGATGCTTTAATCGTAATTCCGCGTTGTCTTTCTAATTCCATTGAGTCAGTTTGTGTATTACCACTATCTACTCGGCCAATTTCTTTAATCACATTCGTTTCATAAAGAATACGCTCAGTCAAACTCGTCTTGCCAGCGTCTACGTGCGCGACAATCCCTATATTTATTGTTGTCATTTGTGAATATCCTCATTTCATTTTCCATTTTCAATTCCTCATTTCTATTTGTATATTGCCGCATTATCAATCACTCTCCAGTTCTTTAAATTAGTATTATTATAGTGCAATTAACATTATTTGTAACGCTACAAAGCGCCTTAATTTGGAAAAAATAAAATGAAAACAAAATGCTTGCATTCTAAATCGATATAGATTATATTAATTGACATATCAACTATTGATACATCAAATGTTTTTATTTTGATTGTAAAGGAGGGTTAATTTGACAAGTTCATGCTCAAAAGAAGCGATTATTTTATATAAATTACACTTTCTAAATAAAGAAGTAAGTTCGAAATTTGAAGGGTGTACGGGTATGAGCCAGTCTCGATTAGAGCTTATACTTCAGTTATATGAAGTAGGTGAAATTAGTCAAAAAGCACTTCAACAAGAAGTGAATATTGATAATGCTGCGATAACAAGGCATTTAAAGCAGCTTGAGGCCAATGAAATGATTGTAAGACGTAAAAATCCAGATGATAACAGAATTACGTTAGTTTCTCTTACTGAAGAGGGACGAAATAAAATTCAAGCATTTCAAGAGGAAAAAGAACGTTTTGCAGCATCTGCATTTAAAGGATTAAGTGAGGAAGAACGCGATAATCTTTTAAATATGTTAAATCACATTCAAGAAAATATAAAAGAATTATAAAAAAGGGAGAATACAACTATGACTAACTCAGTAAAAACAAATGATTTTAACGAAATTTTAACAGGACGTCGTTCAATTCGTAAGTACGACCCTTCAGTGAAAATTAGCAAAGAAGAAATGACAGAAATTCTTACACAAGCAACACTTGCACCATCTTCAGTAAACATGCAACCATGGAGATTCGTAGTGATTGAAAGTGACGAAGCGAAAGCAACACTTGCGCCACTTGCGAAATTCAATCAATCTCAAGTAGAAACATCTTCAGCAATGATCGCTTTATTTGGTGACTTAAACAACTTTGATAACGCAGAAGAAATTTATGGTACAGCAGTAGAGCGTGGACTTATGCCAGCAGAAGTAAAAGAAGATCAAATGAAAAAACTTTCAGCTTACTTCTCTATGGTTACACCAGAAGTAATGAAAGATACAGTATTAATTGACGGTGGTCTTGTAGCGATGCAATTTATGCTAGCAGCTCGTGCGCACGGTTATGAAACTTGTCCAATTGGTGGATTTGAAAAAGACCAAATTGCAGAAGCGTTTGGACTAGATAAAGAACGCTACGTACCAGTAATGCTAATTTCAATCGGGAAAGCTGCTGACAGTGGTTACCAATCAGTACGTCTTCCAATTGACAAAGTTGCTGAGTGGAAGTAATCTAATTAGGTCATAGAAATATATGGAATATGAAAGGGGAAACACCATGATTATTATTCACGCAATATTTCAAGTAGACCCAGCAAAACAACAATCATTTTTAGAAGAAATTCAGCCACTCATTCATGGTTCAAGAGAAGAAAGTGGAAATGTATCTTATGACTTATATAAAGATACAGAAAAAGAAAGTGTTTATACGATGGTAGAAGTATGGAAAGATGAAGCAGCAGTTGCGAGCCATAATACGAGTGAACACTTCACATCTTTCGTTAGTAAAGCAGCACAATTTTTAACTGCTCCGCTTAATATAAAAGCTTATAATGGAGAATTAGTAAAATAATAAGGTAGAAAAAGATGACTTTAGCATATGGCTGAAGTCATCTTTTTTTGTATAAGTAGAATCCATTTTGGACTCAGTTATGTTGATAGATAAGCGTTGCTCGCATCCTCAGTAACAGTGCTGAATTGTGTGTTAAATTCGAACATTCGGTTTATTGGGATATTTTTCCGTGGTATAATTTTCTCGTAAATAAAAGGTAGAGGGGAGTAAGTAATGGGAGAATTTCAAAGTAATTTGCATACGGCAACGCAACTTGCAACGAAAATGAGAAATGCTTCAGATAGGATGCAAAGTGCTACTAGTCGCTCTATAAATAAGGCAACGCGTACGACACTATCTGTGAACTTCAAAGCA
Organism: Bacillus sp. JH7; assembly: GCF_001563515.1. Lineage (NCBI taxonomy): Bacteria > Bacillati > Bacillota > Bacilli > Caryophanales > Bacillaceae > Bacillus > Bacillus sp. JH7. The sequence continues at coordinate 1,751,483 of NZ_LPUS01000001.1, forward strand.
CAAGAAGCAAATCAACAAAATTTACAAATCACGAAACAATTTTGCGCTACTTTTCAACAAACGATTGATAATATCCATTCCGTAGCAAATGAATTTGAGAAAATGGATACTGGACTTCAAAAGACTTTTCAATAATGTAACAACCTACGTAAAGGGGAAAAGGTAGGGAGAAAAGATGAGTCAAGAAATTGAAACGAGAATCAGTCAATGTAATCAAAAATTACGAATTATATTTGAAGAACAAAATGAAAACCGAATCGCGCTGCAAAATCAAGAACGAGCTGAGGCTAGTTTTCATGAATGGAAAAATAGAAGCAATCGTTTATTTAACCGAATACTAGAAACTTGGCACGGCGACAAAGAAGTGTTTCACCTTTTTACGAATATGCGGCAAGAGATCGGGCAGTACGAAAGAAAACTTACATTCGAATTAGAAAACGAAAAAGAGACGTTGCTTAAAGAAAAACGGCATCTCAGCGAGAAAGAAAACAACCTTTCCTATGAACAGCAGCAACTACAAAGGGAGGCCAATACATGAGTTTAAACATGTATTTGGGAGAAGTACAAAGTCAAACTCAAAGTATGAACGCTATATGTAATGCTACGATTCAAAGTATGGAACAAGCCATTCAATCTATTGATGCATTTGCGATAGACACAGTATTACAAGGACAAACATACAGTAGTGCAAAAGCCTACCTTGTCCAAACATTTCGGCCATTAGCGCAAGGAATCATATGCTTATGTGAAGAATTAATTCGCCAAAATGAAGCATTTCCAAATGAGTTCCAAGCGAAAGTTGCTTCGACAGATGTGATTGAACAAGAAATAAGAGAACAAATAAGGGGAATTAATCAATCGATTACAAGTATAGAAGCAATAGAAGTACTTACACCAATGCCCGGAGTAGGTGCAATTGTAACGGTATTAGGTGCAATGAGAAAAAAACTGGAAGAAAAACTAGAGCATTTATATGAATTCAATCATTCATCCAGCAACAACTACAGCACCGCTCTCCAATTAGCAGCTAGCATCACAGCCGGACTCGCTGAAGTGCAAAGCGGGAAAGGATTTAGTCCTGTGAGTGGGACGTTTAGTACACAAAGGTTGAATATGGATTGGGTGAGTTCGATTCAGGGGATTATAGAAGAAACAGCTCGAAAAAATGATCAGTCAATTAAAGATATAGAAACAAATAACATAATTGAGAAGAAATCTCCGGTTAGAAATGCTTGTGACGATGCGACAGACAGTATAGTTGGCACGTTTGAAACAGCGAAAAAGATGTGGGAAGCTATTCAAAGAGGATCGGGGAAAGCTATTGGTGATGAAATCGAGTCCGCAATAGCTTTAAGTAATATGGACATAGGAACTTTTATTAATGTAACCTATGCACTTTTCCATTTGGATGAAACTGCAAAAAATATGTGGCATGCATTTTCAAATAAAATAAAACGAGATATGATAGAGGGAGATGCAGAGAGTCGTACAGAATTGACTACCTATGGATTAACACAAATAGCTACCACAATATTAGGCGATAGGGCACTAAATAAAGTAGGCCATATCACAAAAGGAGCAAAAGCATCAAGTGGAGTAAGTACATTTGCTAATGCAGTAAAATTAGCAAAAGAATTGAAGCCTACGCTTGAAATGTTACAATCATTTAAGAGAAATGCTTCCTATGCATTCTCTAGTGTTGGTGGAACTATTATAACCAAAATACCACACGGTGAATTGATAGAAGCTTATTATAAGTTTGCGAAGTCTAAAGATGGTGGTAAGGGTACGGGTAAAACTGTAAGCAATTATCTTGATGATATAGTCGAGGCTGGTGGTACCAGAAGAGAAATAAATTCTAAACTTCGAAATCCATTAGATAATCCTAAGATAGCAAAGGAGATTGAGGGAAATACTGAAGCTGTATATGGATATTCACCTAAGAAGGAATCTGCCTTAAATAAGTTTGGGGTAGACTGGACAAATGGTGATGAAGTTGCTTATGCAAGAAGCGAAAGAATAAAGTATCATGAAAAAATACAACAAAAAAGAATACAACTAGAACAAGATATTAAAAATCTTCAAAATGATGGGCTATCTATGGAGGAAATTGCTAGATTGAAAGTCGAAGAGCGAAATCAAGGAAGAATGGAAACGTATATAAAATCTAATAATTTAGATGGATTGAATGCAATGAAAGAAAGAAATATTCTTGAATATGGCAGGGCAGAAGGACCTACACCTGAACAACTTTATAAAAAGTATGGTTCATGGGAAGATGTGATATATGGCAGTTTAAAAACAAATCCAGCAATGGATGTCTTGACAGGATTATTTCATAGTATGGGAGGAAAATAATTATGAAAGAAGAAAAAATACAAGGTAATATAAAGTGGATTGCATACAATAATTTAAGATTTAGAATAGAGAAGGTTAATGATGATTCATCCGTAATTTGGGTTTCTGATAATTTTGTAAATTTATGTTTTACCTTAGTAATGAATGACTTTTTAAGTAAATGTGAGGATGAGTTGAATATAAATATCGAAATTGATTTGACTTGGAATAATCATAGAGGTTTGATTATAAAAAATCATGATATAAATCTAATTTTAGGAGAAATAATTAATTTTATTAGCGAATGGGAGTTAGAAGGAAATTCAAATGCTGATAATTTTTCTACGGAAGAGTGGTATTCAGCATAAGCTTGCAGGGTATGCTAGCTTTCCATCATTTTTAGGAATTTAAAAATATGGAGGGAAATTTAAATTTAATGTATGTTTAGGGGACATTGAATGTGAATTGAAACTAAAGAGTTAGATAAATATTTTAAGCAACTAGTGAGGAATGAATTCTGTATAGTAAAGAATTCATTCCTTTTAAGTTTGTTTTAATTTACTTGTAATTATAGTAGTTAATATTTGAAGAGGCAATCACCCTAAGTCGTAAAGACACGAAAGCCTATACTCAAAGTAAGATTTCAAAGCTTTAGGAAGAAATTGGTTGAGTTAAAGGGGCTAAGGATGATACTTAGGATACGGCTAACGGTAAACCTAGCAGTAGCAAAAACACAAATGTAGATAATTTTGATGCAAAAACAGCTACAAATAAGCAAAAAGGTAATTATGGTGAAATAAAATCTAGTGACAATTTATTGAATAATCAAAGTTTAAAAGAAGCTGGATTTGATTTAAATCCAGTCGGAAAAAGTACACCATCAGGCATAAATGATAAAATAGTAAAAGGGATTGATGGATTATACGAAAATGCAGAATCAAAGATCAAATATGTTATTGATGAAGCTAAATTTGGCAGTTCACAATTAGGAAAAACTAAAGATGGACGACAAATGTCTAATGATTGGTTGAATGGTGCGAAGACCAAAAAAAGTAGAATATTTAAAGCTGTTGATGGAGATAAGAAATTGGCAGATAAGATTAAAAGAGCGCTGGAAAGAAATCAAGTAGAAAGAGTACTATCACAAGTCGATAGTACCGGAAAAGTAAAAACATATAGATTAGATGCAAAGGGAAATGTTATTGGAGAATGGCCATAATTTAGAAGCTAGGAGGAATCAAATAGAATGAGAGATTATTTAATTATAGAAGAAAAATGTAGAGAAGGAATTGAATATAATAAAGAGTTTATTCAAGAAAATAAAGAGGATATTAAAAGTTTAGAAGAAGATGAGAAAAAGGGAATTCAAAGATATTCTAAGGATAATAATAGTATTATAGAAGGAACCTACTTATCAAGCTTTAATTATGAGTTAGAGGATATTATTGCAAAATATTCCCTAGGAGAAGCTATCTATACAATAGAAGGAGATTTTGACAACGCTCTTATTGATTTGGGGCATATAGGGGAAAGAGAAGTTGGATATTTAAATCTAATTTGGATGATATCTCTAGGAATTTTATTAGAGACGGAGAAAAAGAATCTTGTAAGTTTAGCTAAGCTAGTTGAGAAAGAAAATATGAACGATGCAGTAATTGATTTCCTCTTATGCGCTAGTGATATCGGATACACAAAAGTGACGAATAGATATTATAAAGAAAATCCATATGCAAAAACGAGAGAGATTATAGAACTTGCACAAACAGATAAAAAAGAAGCATCTAAAAGATTACAAACGTACATGGAGAAAGAATGGTTTAAAGGCCATTATGATTATGAATGGAAAAATGCGCATAAAGAACCTGGATATGTAGGGTATTGGAGCTTTGAGACAGCTGCAATAGTAAAGATACTCGAACTTGATGATACAAGTTTAAAAGGTAATAACCATTATCCATATGATTTGGCACATTATAAAAATGAAATGAAATTTAAGCATATAGACCTAAGTGAATATCACTATGAAGATGAGACAGAAGAAATCGAGGATATAGTAGAAGGAATTGAACATAATCCTGCATTGGAAAATATTATTCCGCCAAAATGGCATTCATTGGTCAATGAATTAATACATGACTATGAGAATATGAATGATAGTAGTTTTTATGAAAAATACAAAAAAACGATAGGAATAGGTCAAGTGTGGTTCTTACCACAAGAGTATGAAGAAGAAAATGAGCAAAAAAATCTATTAGGAAGTTTAATTGTGTTTGCCCTGACGGTAAGAGATTATATATTACAACTGGACTATAAAGAAGATTTAGAAGACTACATTGATAATCTTAAAAATTTCTGGAATGTTTCAGAAACAAAGTTAGTTCAATTTATATTAGAAAATGATCAAAATTATTATGCATGGGTACCAAAAGGAGTAAATATCCCAAATATGTATGAAGTGAAGATAGAGAGTGTTGATGTAGAGGAAGTTCTATAACGAACAAATCGAAATGGTTTTTATTATATGTAATATTAGAATGCATTTTACTAGTTAATTGAAAACAATGCATGCGTGGGAGAAAAAAGGATGTATTGTTACTAAAAATTAGAGGGAAAGAAGGCTGTTGGATTGAGTTAAGCACCTCATTGTCAATATACGACAATAGGTGCTTTTTTGCGTGCAATGAAGAAAAAATAAAAGATTTATTTTCACTCTATTTCATCTTCGAATTACATGTTATAATTTGGAAAAAATATATTCTTAATTTTTAGATAATTAAAAGGTGGTAGATTACTATATGAGTACATTAAAGAAAATTACTAATAATATTTCGAAGGTTATTATAGGAAAAGACGAATCGATAGAACTAGCAGCCATTGCTCTAATAGCAGGGGGACATATTTTATTAGAAGATGTACCTGGGACAGGAAAAACAACATTAGCGAAAAGTTTGGCTAAAAGTGTGGACGCTAAATTTCAAAGAATACAATTTACAGCGGATACTTTGCCTGGAGATGTTATTGGTCTTGAATATTTTCATGTAAAGGAATCGGATTTTAAAACAAGGTTAGGACCGATTTTTGCAAATATCGTATTAGTGGATGAAATTAATCGAGCTGTACCGAGAACACAATCTTCGTTACTTGAGGTTATGGAAGAGCGTACTGTTACAATTGCGAAACAGACACATTCATTACCAGAACCTTTTTTAGTTATAGCAACGCAAAATCCACTCGAATCAGCGGGCACATTTCCGTTACCAGATGCTCAGTTAGACCGGTTTTTACTCACAATACGCCAAGGTTATCCTACGAGAGAAGCTGAAAAGGAAATGATGAATCGGTTTCAAATGAATGATCCATTAGAAACGTTACATTCTATTATTTCAAGTGAAGAAATTATTACGATGCAAAAGCGTGCAAGAGAAGTGTTAGTAGGGAATGATGTGCAAGATTATCTCCTTGAAATTATTGAAGCAACTCGTAACCATGAGTTAATTGAAATTGGTGTAAGCCCTCGGGGAACGTTGGCATTTATGAGAGCAATTCAAGCACGGGCAATATTAAATGAAAGAGATTACTGTACGCCAGATGATATTAAGACGCTCGCTGCATCAGTTTGTGCTCATCGTTTAACGTTAACGATTGAGGGAGAGATGAAAACGACGAAAGAACAAATTATGAAAGAAATTCTTCATACGATTAGTGTGCCAGTGGAGAATGTACGATGAATCAACAGCTTGCGTATACATCTTTAGCGGAGCCTTTCGTAATGGGGGTTATGTCAGTTGTAGCCGTTATTTTAAGTGTATTTTCAAGTAATCTACTGTTTTTATCTCTCGTATTTTTATATGTAATTTTAATAGGTGCTATGCATGTATATATACGTAAAGTATCTCGTGTTGAATGGGAATACAGTCAAGGGAATTCGAATGTTTTTATAGGTGAAACGAATATGTGCAAAATGAAAATTTCAAACAAGTCGATATTTCCTATTCTTAATATCGTATTTCGATTTAAATGTGAAAATAAGCTAACTTGGAATCATGATGAAATAAACAAAAATCATAGTACAGGTTCAAATTATTATATGAATTTTAATTTAAAAGGAAGGGAGTCAGTTTCATTTGATTTGCAAGCTGTAGCGTTAAAAAGAGGCATCGCGAAATGGGAAGAAGTTGAAATTGTTATTACTGATCTCTTTGGATTTATAACGAACCATATAACATATAAACAAGTTGATACGCCCTCTTATTTAGTCTTACCAGCTGTTCCGAAAATACAAGTTCCTGAATTACAAGAATGGTCACGAGGATTTCGAAAAGCGATGTCTTCACCCTTATATGATGAAACGAAAGTAATGGGAGTAAAGTCTTATGAAAATGAAGATTTTCGTTCCATCCACTGGAGTGCAACAGCGAAAACGGGGACGATAACTGCGAAAAAGTATGAGCGAACACAATGTGATAAATACGCGATTTATCTCAACTTGCAAAATAAAAGTGGTGTTTCTTTGCGAAATGATATAGAGGAACTAATTGAATTAACAGCAGGTATATGCAAACAACTTCTTATGCAAAACTGTTCGTTTGAAGTATGGATCAATAGTGTAAAAGATAACGGTTTGCTACATATAAAAAATGGGGATAATCGGAAACATTTGCAAAATGTATTAAAGGTACTTGCCTCGATATCAGACCAAGATACGCCTATATCTTCTTCTTACTTTTACACAGCAGGCTTTCGTCGAAAGGAACTGGATGCGGTTCCTTTAATTATCGGTACTTCACCAAAGAAATACAGTAGAACGAATAAAAGGATTGTAATGAAAGAATAAGAAGGGGCTTATGTCATGGTGAATAAGAAGCGGCATATGAAAGTGAAGTTATGGAGTGTAAGAACTTTAATCATACTTTTCTTTGCGATTAGTGCGATAACGTTATCACAAGGTGTTGTGTATGTACAAGACATAGTAAAAGAGCGTTTTTTCAGTAAGACTAAGACAATATCGGAAAGAAATTATGATTTTACTAGTATAGGTGAAAATTTCGATGATTCCAAAATAGATGAAGATGAATATGAAGAAGTAGAAGATACAGGTATAAGAACGAAAACGGGTAAAAAATTTCAACCTTTCGAAAGAGAAAGTCTATGGAGTGACGTGCTTTCTGTTCTTTCAAATATATGGATTACTATAGCTTTTTATGTGATAATTGCAATATCAATTATATATGCCATCTACAAGTATATTAGGAAAAAATTGACGAAAACAGAAATAGTACAGGAGAAAGAATTGGTTACAAAGCACACTGCGGTAAGAAGCATAAAGAATGAAAAAGTCATTCATCAGTTAGAACAGCCGTTACCGACAGATAAGATAAGAAAAACGTTAGTTGAATGGGAAAGAACATTACCATTTCATGAACAGAGAAGATCCTATGAAACGATGCAACAATGGTTAAAAAGAATTTGTAGAACAAGGGATATTATCTCGTTATATGAGTCTGTTCGTTATGGTGAAAAGACGTATACGGATTTAGATGTGGAAGAAATAATGAAGTGGGTAGAGGGAGATGGGAAGGTGGATACATAAATATTCACCTTTTCTTTTTTATATGGAAATTTGATTAACATGAATTATTTTCTTATATGAAACCGTATTTAAATAGATAAACAAAATTAACTTTATTTACTTATACTTCATTACATGTTAACCTATACTTAATTTTTATAAATTATAATTAATTTTTGATTTTTTAAGGGTGTGAAAATGTAATGAAATCGGTATTAAAAAGCATACTTATTTCCTTTGTTTTTTCAGCAGTAGGTATGTGTTGGTTACTGTACGTATTATTCAAAGGGGACGGAGACTGGTTATTGTCTTGGATAGGTGTATTAATGGCATATTTATCTTTATATACTTTAATAGATTTATATTGTAAAAATACATACGATAAAAAAATAAATAAATGGCTTATAAAAACAGCGGTGACTAGTTTTAGTTTTTCTGTATTAGGAATCTCATTTTGTATCATACATGAGCTATTAACACCATGGAGTCTTAGTTTAATGGTGTGGTATTGGTTGCTAATGTTAGTATTATTTTTAACAACTATAATATCATTAATCAGTTTAGTATTTGTTAATCGTAAAAATCACAATTTCACCGTTGGATATAGAATGCTCATACTTCTAAATGTATTTCTTACACTAGGACCAGTATTATGGCCGCTATTACTTTCTATTATTGGAAATGGTATGAATGCTAGTGCGGGCTGGTAAAAAGGAATATAAATTAGTTGTGTAAAGAATAGGATGAAAAGTTGATATAGAATTTTAAATGTTTAAGAGAACATGTTTACATAAAAAATGAAAACATGTTCTCTTTTTATTTGCATGCATAACTCTTCCTCAGTTTACCGTATTTAAATTTAAACGTAAGTATTTCGTAAGGAATGGATAAGAAAAAAGAGAGATTTATCATATAGGATGAAAGTATAGCTTGAATCAATCCGATATTAATGGAGGAGAGAAAGCCTTATGAAAAAATGTAATTCAATTAAGTTAGCAAGTTTTGCAGTTTTATTAGCGGGTACTGCTCTATTTACACCTGGTTTTACTGTGACTGCAGAGTCAACTCAAAATATTTCTAGTTCGTCACAAGTACATGATCAAAAGAATCGTAATGGCTGGAAACAAGTAATGCAGGAAACAGTACAGCTTGGTGCTGTAGGAATATTAGCTAAGGCGTCTAACAACGGAAAAACTAGTAGTTTTACTGCTGGCGTGGCGGACTTAAGTACAAAGAAACCGGTGAATTCGGATTATCGCTTTCGAATTGGTAGTGTGACGAAGACGTTTACTGCGACGACTGTGCTTCAATTAGTAGGAGAAAATCGCTTACAACTTAACGATCCAATTGAAAAGTGGCTACCAGGTCTCGTGCAAGGAAATGGGTATGATGGTAATCAAATTACGATACGACAACTTTTGAATCATACGAGTGGTATCGCTGAATACTTAAAGTCAAAAGACGCGGACATAATGAATTCGAAAAAAACGTATACAGCAGAAGAAATAGTGAAAATAGGTCTTTCGCTGCCTCCAGATTTTTCGCCGGGAAAAGACTGGTTGTATTCAAACACAGGATACGTAATACTAGGAATGCTTATTGAAAAAATAACTGGAAATAGTTATGCGGAAGAAATCGAAAAGCGAATTATTGAACCTTTGGACCTATCAAATACGTTTTTACCAGGAAATTCACCCGTCATCCCAGGAAAGAATCATGCTCGTGGATATGTGAAAATGGAAGGAACAGGCGAGTTGAAAGATATTACGTATTATAATCCAAGTTTAGCTAATGCAGCTGGAGATATGATTTCTAATGCGGATGATTTAAATAAGTTCTTTTCATCTTTACTCGGTGGTAAGTTACTGAAGGAACGCGAGCTAAAAGAAATGCTTACTACAGTTCCTATAGAAGGAAAAGGGGTTGGTGACGCATACGGTCTTGGAATCTATGAGACTAAACTTCCAAACGGTGTTTCAGTTTGGGGGCATGGAGGAGGAATTCCTGGATTTACAACTTTTGCTGGGGGAGTAATTGGAGGCAAACATACATTGGCTATCAGTCTCAACTCTATAGGTGGGGTCGATATTGTTCCGCAGTTTAATAAAATGATGCAAATTGAATTTAATAAATAGATGAAAAGAAAGTGAATGGAATTTTGTTATAGTTATATTTAAAAGAGGTGCTTTTTTAAGTTCGCAACTATGGACAGTAGTTGCATTTATGATATGGCATCAAGTGTATTTCAAAGTGAAAATCAATCTTAATGCTTACGATAAAAATAAAAAGGATGTCAGTTACATGACATTCTTTTTATTTTGGATAAAAAAGGTATATAGTTCTGAAAATTGTTGTTTTTTAAATTATTAAATATAATAAAGGATATAGGGGCGCCAATAGGGGAGTTATGAATGGAAAATACTTTAGTTAGTTAATTATTTCTCGTTTTAATCAAAATGATTATGAGTTGATTTGGAGTTGAATACAATGGGAGAAAATCATTATAAATGGAGTAATAAACAATTACGAGAGCATGTTGAAGTAATAGATGGTAAAAGAAGTCCGCACATTTTATGTAAGAACGCAACTTATTTAAATTCCTATATGCGCGAGTGGATGCAAGCAAATATTTGGATCTATGATGACCGGATTGTTTATGTAGGGGAAAAGCTGCCAGTGCAACTGCATGAATGTGAAGTCATTGATTGTGATGGAAAGTATGTAGTTCCAAGTTACATAGAACCTCATGCACATCCATATCAATTATATAATCCTGAAACTTTAGCGAATCATGCGATGCAGTTTGGGACAACAACTTTTATTAATGATAATTTAACTTTATTTTTCACATTACAACGTGAAGAAGCATTTCGTTTATTAGATGAATTTGAAAAGATTCCAGCAAGTATGTATTGGTGGTGCCGTTTTGATGGACAGACTGAATTGCAAAACGGGGAAACTTTATTTAATCGTGAAGAAATAATAGAATGGCTTAAGCATAAAGCAGTTCTTCAAGGCGGCGAGCTAACAGCATGGCCAAAACTATTACATGGCGATGATGAAATGTTAACTTGGATGCAGGAAACGAAGCGATTGCAGAAGAAAGTAGAAGGACATTTTCCAGGTGCATCTGAAACGACTTTAGCGAAGTTAAAACTGTTAGGTACAGATTGTGATCATGAAGCGATGACAGGGCAGGAAGCTTTCACTCGTCTTATGCAAGGTTACACTGTTTCCCTAAGAAATTCTTCAATCCGCCCAGATTTAGAAGTTTTACTGAAAGAATTGTTGGAACTAGGCGTAAAGCAGTTTGATAGATTTATTCTTACGACAGACGGCTCACATCCTTCGTTTTATGAGAATGGAATGACAAACGTTATGATTTCTACCGCGATAAAACAAGGAGTGCCAGTAATAGATGCATACGATATGGCAAGTTATAATATTGCTCGCTATTATAATATGGAACATGTACATGGTTCGATTGCGACAGGTAGAATTGCTAATATCAATATTTTAGAAAGTAAAGAAAACCCAGTACCAATTAGTGTCCTTGCAAAGGGGAAATGGGTGAAGCGTGACGGTGTAAATACACATGAGGCATTACATATAGACTGGAGTAAACATAAAGTAACTCCATTATCATTAGATTGGTCAATAGAAAAAGAGGATATGATTTTCTCTAATAAAACGGGGATACACTTATTAAATAACGTTATTACAAAACCATACACTAGTGAAATCAATATAGACTGTGATGAATTGTCCACAGATCATGATGAATGTTTCCTTATGATGATTGCTCGTGATGGCAGTTGGCAAGTGAATATAGCTGTCAAAGGTTTTGCAAAAGAACTAGGTGGGCTTGCTAGCTCTTATTCTGGTACAGGTGACATCATTCTTATCGGAAAAAGAAAAGAAGATATGCTTACAGCTTTTCGTAGAGTAAAAGAGCTCGGTGGTGGAATGGTCATAGTAGAAAACAATGAAGTGTTACACGAAATAGCATTACCATTGCTCGGGATTATGTCTAATTTAAAAATGAGAGAATTAATACAGGAAGAGAAACAGATGGTGAAATTACTACAAGAGCGTGGCTACGCGTATGATGATCCAGCATTTACAATTTTATTCTTTTCTGCGACGCACTTGCCTTTTATACGAGTAACACCTATAGGATTATATGATGTGAAAAGTAGTAAGGTAGTTGCCCCGCCCGTGAATTTGATAAAGCAATATTAAAAAGAAAGATCCTATAAAAATTTTATTTTATAGGATCTTTCTTATTATTAGCATAAGAATATTGTAAGCCTCAAATGATATAGTATCTAAATCATTTGAGGTGATATGTAAATATGAAAAAAATATTTTACATTTTAAGCGTATTTATTCTGTGTGTATCGATACAACACGTTGTACATTCCCAATCAGATGCACCAGAGTTATCTTCGGATTGTCTCGAAGAAAGAAAAGTTAGAGATGAAAAGTATGTGAAGAATATAATACAGGACATTAAATCCACATTTAATTTAAATATTGATGAACATAGTTTTTGGGAAGTAAGTAAAAGAGATCTGGAGGCTGCTCATTTGATGTATGGTGGAAAGGAAAATGATTCTTATTATACTTCGCTAACTAAAATTTATGACAGTGGTGGATTTAGCGAACAGCCCAGCCTATTTGTGAGGGCGCAAGAAGCATTTTTACTTTATAAAGAAAAAGATAATATCAATGTAATGAAACGCCTAAAACTAGACGTTGAAAAAGGGGAATGGCTCGTTATAAAAACGAAAAAGAAGAAAGGGAAAAAAGTGAAATTTAAGCCGTTGCAATGTGAAAAAGATTATATGAAAAAGAGAAATGAATAACAAAATACTTATTCATGCTGTTTTTATTCAACGATATTTTGCTGTTGATTTGAAATAGAAAAAGGTAAACAAACATATTAGCTTTATGGAATATGTTTATTTACCTTTTTTTGAGAGATTTAATAATTGGGGATTATTTACTGCCTAATGAATTTATAACATTCAATGAATTTGTTCTTCATTAACATTAGATTTTGTGTCAAATGATTTATACATTGCCGAAACACCTATGTATATTTTATTCTACAGTATTTATAAAAGAATGTTGGCTATTCATAAGAAATATGATTGGCACGGTTTTTGCTTGTATTACATGTAAGGAAGGGAGATTGTATGTAAGGAATCTGTACTCGTAATAGTATAAAACAAGCTACTATTGCATTATTAATCATAGTTGTATTTATAGGGGAACTGTAAATACATACAAATAAGTGGTTTTTTTGATTTTAAAATTCTGAATTTTCATTTAAATAATTAGGGGGCAATGGTATGGTTAAATATTCGAAAATTTCTAAGTGGATTCTTGGTGTTGGACTAGTGACAATAACATGTAATGGTTTGCAAATTCAAGCAGAGACAAAAGAGAAAAACGTGAAGAACGTATTACAAATGGAGCCGGTAGGAATACAGAAATCTGTTAATGAATTGGCGCACCCTTCAAAAGTACAAGAAAATGCATCTTTTACAAAACGGTTAAAATTAGCGGATTTATCGCAGCGTCCACTAGCACCAACCGATAATATTAAACCGTTAGCTGAAGAAAAAAAGTATTCAATGGCTGAGTTAAATCAATTAAATAACAAACAATTAACTGATCTTCTTGTGACAATTAAATGGTATCAAATTCCGGAATTATTTCAGTTTAATAGTGATAGTCTTAAATTCTATCAAGATGATAGTCGAATGCAAGCAATTATTAATAAACTAGCAGAACAAGGACAAGCTTATACGCAAGATGATTCAAAAGGGATTGAAACATTAGTAGAAGCTCTACGTGCAGCGTTTTATTTAGGTTTTTACCATGATGAATTAAGCAAACTAAATGAGCGTAGCTACCATGATAAATGTTTACCAGCTTTAAAAACAATTGCAAAAAATCCAAATTTCAAACTTGGTACATCAGAACAAAATAAAGTAATTGCATCATATGGAAAATTAATTGGAAATGCATCAGCAGATGTTGAAACGGTTTTATATGCAGGTGAAATTTTTAAACAATATAACGATAATCTTGCAACTTTCATTGAAGACCGAACAAAAGGAGACGCTATATATGAGTTGATGAAGGGAATTGACTTTGATATTCAGACGGATATGTACACGACTGGAAAAGAGCCAAAAGATACGATGTGGTTTCGAAATATTGATAACTTTATTAATGAAATAAATCGTTTTGCACTACTTGGTACAGTAACAAATAAAAACGGATGGTTAATTAATAATGGAATTTACTATGCTGGCCGATTGGGCAAGCTTCATAGCACGCCCACAAAAGGACAACAAGTTGTTACAGATGCAATGCGAATTTATCCATATTTAGGAGAGCAATACTTTGTTGCGGCAGAACAAATTACTACAAATTATGGAGGAATAGATGCGAACGGCAAAACTGTAAATTTAGATCAAATTCGAGAAGAGGGGAAAAAGAAATATTTACCGAAAACGTATACGTTTGATGATGGTGCAATTGTCTTTAAAGCTGGGGATAAAGTTAGCGAAGAGAAAATTAAACGTCTATACTGGGCGGCAAAAGAGGTGCGTTCTCAATTTTATCGTACAGTTGGTAGCGATAAACCACTTGAAAGTGGACATGCTGATGATGTGTTAACGATGGTTATTTATAATAGCCCAGATGAGTATCAATTTAATCGTCAACTGTACGGATATGAAACGAATAATGGTGGGATTTATATTGAAGGGACAGGGACTTTCTTTACATATGAACGTACACCAGAGCAAAGTATTTATAGTCTGGAAGAATTGTTCCGCCATGAATTTACGCACTACTTACAGGGAAGGTACGAAGTTCAGGGATTATGGGGCCAAGGGGAAATGTATCAAAATGAACGTTTAACATGGTTTGAAGAAGGGAATGCAGAGTTCTTTGCAGGTGCAACGCGATTAGATAGTGTAGTACCACGAAAAAGTATAATTGGTGGGTTATCTAATGATCCTGCAAAACGTTATACAGCATCACAAACATTAAATGCGAAATATGGAACGTGGGATTTTTATAATTATTCGTTTGCACTGCAATCATATATGTATAATAAGCGCCCAGAAATGTTCGATAAAGTACATGATTTAATTCGCGCAAATGATGTTTCAAGTTACGATGAATACCGTGCTACATTAAGCAAAGATAATAAGTTAAATGAAGAATATCAATCTTATATGCAAATGCTTATTGATAATCGTGATAAGTATACAATTCCACAAGTATCAGATGAGTATTTAACTCAGCATGATCCAAAATCGCTTTCGGACGTTACTTCAGATATTACGAATGAAGCGAAATTAAAAGATGTGAAAGTAACAAAGAATAAATCACAATTCTTTAATACATTTACACTACAGGGGACATATACAGGAAGTGCGGCTAAAGGAGAAGTTGAGGACTGGAAAGTGATGAATGAAACAACAAATGATATGTTGAAACGTCTTTCAGGAAAAGAGTGGACTGGATATAAAACATTGACTGCTTATTTTGTAAATTACCGTGTAAATAATGCTGGGCAATTTGAATATGATGTTGTGTTTAGCGGAGTGAACACGGAAGAAGGTACGGCTGTAGAAAAAGAACCAAATAATTCATTTGAAACAGCAAACCCACTATCTTTGAATATTTTGTTAAGAGGAACCTTGAGCGATCAAGATCAGGGGGATAAATTTGTTATTGATGTAAAGGATCAAAAAGATTTACAAATTTCGGTTACGAACGAACAAAATCTTGGATTGAACTGGGTATTATATTCTGAATCAGATTTAAATAATTATGTAGCTTATGCAACAAAACGTGATGGGAACAAATTGCTTGGAAATTATAATGCAAAGCCAGGGAAATATTACTTAAGTGTATATAAGTATGGTGGTGGAACAGGGAATTATACGGTACAAGTAAAATAGTTTACTATAGTTTGTTTTGAAAGGCTACTTATTACATTTTTTAGCGAAATAAAGTATGTAATGTTAAACATTAAACTAATTCAACATATCCCTGTTCTAATTATAGAACAGGGATATGTTGGCTTTATATTTTTAAATTAAATAACCTCATTGGATTTTGATAAGAAAATAATTAATATACATCTGAATTCTCATTCGTAAAGCATGTTTTAATCTTCTTAATGCTCTTTCATTTTTGTCTCAATGCTTGTTTTCAAATCAGTTGATACTTGATTGAAATACCCCAAAACGATCTCCCTAATATCATCGGATATAACTTTCAAATCACTAGCTAAGTTTTCAGCGAGATATTCTTTTTCTATTGGCTGTAACTTCGTATAAAATTCACCAGCTTGTGTAAAGTCATCCTGTTTCGTTATAGAAGCTCTTTCAAGTTTACCTTCAACGTACCTTCCTTCACCGGTTGTAATTTGATTAGCAGGTGTCCAATCTTGCTGCTGGTTAATCGTTAATTTGCGAAATTCTGGACCAATTCTTCTTCTTTGTGAATCACTGTAAATGTTAGCGCGCCCTTGCAGCATTTTATCATCTGATAGTTCTGCACCATCCAGTAAATTAGAAGGAGAGAATGCGACTTTTTCTACTTGTTCCATAAAATTTTCAGGATTTTTATTTAATACCATTTTCCCGACTGGTAGGAGAGGATACGTCTGTTCATCCCATACTTTTGTGTCATCTAAAGGATCATAAGAAAGGTGCGCTTCATCTTTCGGATCCATGAGCTGGACGTATAAACCATACTCCACTGGTTTACCATTTTCAATAGCATCATATAAATCTTTCCCGCTATAATCAGGATTTTCGGCAGCTAGTTTAATTGCTTCTTTACTAGTAATGTACTGTACACCTTCAAACGGGTACCAATGATACTTTACATACTTTCGATTACCTTCCGCATTTCTCCATACATATGTATTAACACTATGTCCTGGAATGTGGCGAAGACTTTTGGCCGTACCATTATTAGAGTATAAACGGACAACAAAATGAATAGATTCAGGTGCTTTAGCGACAAAACTCCAAAATCTATTAGGGTCTATTAAGTTATTTTTAGGTGAAGGCAATAATGCTTGAATCGTTTCAGGGAAACGCATCGGATCACGGACAGAAAAAACAGGAATGTGATTACATAAAAGGTCAAAAATGCCTTCTTTTGTATAAAATTTTGTAGAAAAACCGCGTACATTTCTAGCGGTATCCGGTGTTCCTTTCGTACTAACAGCTAACGAAAATCGCACCATAACAGGAACTTTCTCATTAGAATTTTGTAAAAAACTTAATTTAGTATGTTCAGACATCGAATATATCGTTTGAAAATAACCGAACGCACCAAATCCTTTTACATGAACAGGTCTTTCTAAAATTTTTTCATGAATAAATTCTTGTAACGTCTCGTGAAGTACACTATCTTGCTCTAGAACAGGTCCACGTGAACCAACTGTTTGTGAGTGAAGGGTAGCTTGTTCATTACGTTCGCCTTTTTTATTAAAGTGATTCCCTAGTAAAGATTGCCCCTGTTTATCATAGTTTTCATTCATCGATATAGCCTCCAAATTTATTTCGTCTATTGTTACTAAATATGATTTTATAGTCTCGATTATGTATGACATACAAAGTTCAAAGCAGTAACATACCGCTAGATGAAAAAAACACATATGTAGTGGACCTGTTGAAATAGAAGAAATTATGGAAAAATGAATATTGGGAAGAGAAAGCACACGTTTTAATAAAAAATGTGGAAGAAAACCACTATTAAAATTTCAATCTTAAAACTTAATTTATAAACGATTATATAAAGAATGAATGTTAAAAAAGGAAAAATAACTAGGAGGAATTTAACATGTCGGATTGGTTTCAATTAGATAAAGAATATATGATGTCTACATATTGTCGTACAGAGGTTGCAATGGAAAGAGGAGAAGGATGTAAACTATATGATGTAGATGGTAAAGAGTATTTAGATTTATTTTCTGGCGTAGGAGTAAATGTATTAGGATACAATCATCCTAAAATTGTACAAACGACAATGGAACAAGTTACAAAATCGTTGCATCTGCCGTTTCATTTTTTAAATCCAGTTGCGATTGAATATGCAAAGAAATTAGTGGATTGCTCATTAAAAAACGGAAAGGTCTTTTTTACAAACTCTGGTACGGAAGCGACAGAAACAACTTTGAAATTAATTGATAAATATAGAGCTAATACGAATGAAGAACGTGAAGGAATTGTAGTGCTGAAGAATAGTTTCCATGGGCGTACGTTAGGGGCACTTCATTTTACGAGACAAGAAAGTGTATATCAAAATTTCCCTAAAACATCGATTCCTGTATATGAAGTAGAGCGCGAAAATATAGACCAATTAGAGGAGACTATTATTAAAGAAAAACCAATTGCGATTATGCTAGAGCCTGTTTTAGGAAGTGGAGGAATTTATCCTTTATCAAGTGAATATTTACATGGTGTTCAATATTTATGTGAAAAATATAATGTACTTCTTGTCGTTGATGAAGTTCAAAGTGGTATGGGTAGAACGGGAAAACTATTTGCTTATCAAAATTTTAATATTACACCAGATATTATTCAAATTGGTAAAGGAGCAGGAGGCGGGATACCGCTAGGAGGAATTATTGTAGGCAAAAAGTTATGTGATGTATTTTCACCAGGAGATCACGGGACAACGTTTGCTCATTCATCAATGGGAACGGCTTTAGGGTTAACGGTATTAAACACATTGATTGAAGATGGTTTAATGCACGAAGCGTATGAAACGTCACTATATTTAAATGATAAATTACAAGAAATTCAGAAAGAAAACTCTTATTATATTCAGGAAGTACGTCATGCTGGCATGATGTTTGGAATTAGTCTGAATGATACGAATGAAAATGTGAAGAAATTACAGGTTGAGCTAATGAATAAAGGAATGTTAGTCGATGTAACACAAGGGAATATTATTCGATTACTTCCGCCGTATATTATTACAAAAGAAGAAATTGATACATTTATTACTCAATTTATTACTTGTATGGATAAGGTTGCTACTGTAGTAAGTGCTTAAAAATTAAAAGCTATATTTTATATAAAGTGCACTCTAATTGTTGGGGATAGTTTACAATTGGGGTGCATTTTTTATAGTTGAATTTTGTAAAATACAGTCGTTTGTATATGATAACGGAAAAATAGAAGGAATTTCGTTATATTTGAGTGGTGAAGAAAAGGGAAAGTAAGTATAAAGATAGTAGATAAAGCGGGTGGTTTAAATAACTAATGATAGAACGTTTTGAAAATAATAGCATACGAATATATAAATAATAAGAATGAGGTGATATATTGGAAAATAATGATATTCAATTTACTTCTTTACAAATGAGAACGGATAAATATGGTTGGGCTAGTATTCAATATACAAATAAAAAGCAGGCTATCTTATATACTCGAAACGGAGGAGTAGAATGGGATGTTGTCAATCCTCTTAATTCAATTGTATTATGTGGGTATCCAATAAACGCTCGAAGCTCTTGGGCATATGGTTTAACAAAAAAGAATGACGATTTATTGCCAGCTATATTTTATACAGTTAATAGAGGAGAAAGGTGGAGTGAGTTTATTTTACCGGTTGAAGAAGATTGGGAGAAATCGACTGATGTTCAAGTACAATTGCATGCTACGAATATGGATAGTATATGGATTGTATTATCTAGAAAGCTTGCATCAAATAAATTTGAACATAATTTATACTATTTGAAAACGAAAGGGAAAGTTTGGAAAGTGATAAAAAATATAAGTATTAGTGATAGTATTTCAGGGATAACATTTATAAACGATCTAATTGGGTTTATTTCACTACAAAAACATTATGAAACATCAACGGTATTTAAAACAATAAATGGTGGGGAAAGTTGGCATCCTATAAAAGATATTCCAAGTCTTGAAGGAATTAATAATGGGACTGCTATGGCTTATAAAGCAATCTATAAAAATAACTTATTAGTAATACCAACTAAAATGAATGATGATGTATTTTTAATGAATTACTCATTTGATAAGGGGAATTCGTGGCATATTTCAAATAAAACAATAAATACTAGTAAAGTGGCTGTTTCGTTTTTTAGTTCCTATTATGGCTGGGTTATAAATAGTGAAAATGGGAGTGTGTATCAAATAATAAAAAAAGGAGCAAAATGGATTAAAGTATCAAGCAATCCATTATTAAAAAATGTATTTTGTTTGCATTTTTTTAATCGGCGTAAAGGTTGGGCGTGTAATAAAAAAGAAATATTTACTACAAAAGATCGCGGTATAACATGGAAAAAGGTAGTATATAAAATTAATAATATTGATAAATTTATTTAAAAAAGTCCTAAAGAAATTAGGACTTTTTTTGTTTTTTATGGTGAGAGTTGTAACAAACAATGATAAGAGAAAGGAGGTAAGTGCAGAACTTATATTTTTAAAAATAGACGGTTGTTTTTACACAGTATAATTCACTTTTGAATATGTTAATAAAGTAGCAAATTCATAGGAAATGGTAATACTTAATATTTTATGTCACATAATGTGTAAAGGGGGCGTGTAATGAAATCGTTAACGGTTATTATTTTGTACAGTGAAAGAGAGCAAATGTTAGAAGAGTCAATTCAATCTATATGGAAGTTAAATCCTCTTGAAATTATAATTTTCGTTCCTAACGATAGAAGTAATTTGTATGAAATAGCAAAGAAACATAAATGCCATATTGTTTTGATGGATAAATATAGTACGTATTATGATGGGTATGAAGCTTCTGTAAAGGCAGCAAAAGGAGATGTATTGTTATTTTTAGATAGTAATTTTTTATTATCTTCAACTGAAATGAAGAATTTTATTGAGCCAGTTGTTACAAATCAGGCGGATGTAGTATTAAACAAAATAGATAAATTTATAGAAGTTGGTAAATGTCCGAATATGGATATTGTTTGGAGAAAAATGTTAAATGAAATTTTAAGTCGACCAGATTTAAAAAGCAATTCAATACTTTCATTACCATATGCACTTACGAAAGAAGTAGTGGTAAACATCGGCTTTAATTATATGGAAGATATCGTTCTAGCTCATATGAACATAGTGAATCAAGGCTGGCGGATTAACAATCAATATGCAATAAGAACGTTATCTAAAGATGAAATGTTAGAAGAAGAAGGGTATTTATTTAAAAAAGAATTATTAGAAAATGAAAAAGAGAAAGTGGAAAAATATTTAATTGGTATATCCAAATGGATAGAGAAAAAGGGAAGAAGAGTAGGATTTACTGATGCAGGAAAAAGAAGAGATATTATTCAAAGATTAGGTGAAAGCAAGCAGTATCCTTCGTATCATCGAGGCTGGGGAATGCATTCTTCAATTTATAACGGGAAACAACTTTCTGTCATTATACCAGTACAAAATGAAGAAGAGACTATAGAACAAGTAATACTTGAGGCGAGAAAAATAGAACCACTAGAAATAATTGTCGTTGTAAATGGTTCGACAGATCAAACGGCTAATATTGCTAAAAGACTTGGTGTTACTATTATTGAATATAACGAACGACTTGGTCATAATGTTGGACGTGCTATTGGAGCGCTTGAAGCTACAGGAGATATTCTTTTATTTATTGATGGTGATTTTAGTGTTTCAGGAAGTAATTTGCATCATTTTACAAAAGCAGTTTCAGCTGGTGTAGACATAGCATTAAATGATTTGAATCCGATGTTACATCCTCCGTTTTATGTTGTAGACGTCGTAAAATATATGCTTAATTTAGCATATAATCGTCCAGAATTAAGCAATGGCTCATTAGTAGCAATTCCACATGCTATGAGTAGATCATGTTTAGATGCAATAGGCTGGGAAAGCTTACTATGCCCTAGTCTTGCACAAGTAAAAGCTATATTACAAGGGTATAGAGTAGAATGTGTACATTACGTTGATGTTGTAAAACCGAATAGAATTCGTTTAATGGAGAATGTAAGTCACAATGGACATCCTCCAGCAGTATTAAGAATAATTGGTGATCACGTTGAAGCTCTCTCTTACTTAATAGAACATCTTGAAATAGATGGAAAGGGTGATTAAACTGTTAGACCAGTACAAAAAAATTAACATTTCATATGAACAATTATGGCAAATGGATTTTCAAATTACAGAACCATTTATACTCAAGGTTGATTGGGATAAAGTAACGTATGAATTTTTAATTCGTATTAAGCCCGATGCTTCTAACACTATTGTTTTTGGATCCGGAGCAGGTGGGTTTCAAGAACAGCCAATTGGTCCACCTATTTTTCATCGACATTCTTGGATGGATGAATTTGAAGATACTGTTATATATTATAATGACCCTACGTTATATCTTGGAAAATTATCTTTAGGCTGGGGACAGGGAGAGTTAAATAGATTTTATTTACAAGATATAGCAAATATTTTAGAAATAGTATTTGTAAAGTTAAAAGTTGATTCGAAAAATGTGTTGTTTTATGGCAGTTCCGGGGGAGGATTTATGTCTTTAATTTTAGCTGGATTCGTTAAGGGCTCCACAGCTTTAATTAATAATCCTCAAACAAATTTATTAAAATGGATACCTGTACCAATAAATCTAGTTTTCGATTTGTCTTATCCAAATTTATCAAGAGAAGAAGTTGAGGAGAAATTTGGCGAAAGAATTAATGTTGTGAAATTTTTTAATCACATTAAATATGTACCGAATATTTATTTTTTGCAAAATTTCGCGTGTGAATTTGATGTGCAAAATCATTTGCTACCATTTATTTCCGAATTAGAGCAACTTGATAAAGACACGGAAGTAAATCAAATTATAATTGACTTATATTTTGATAAAAAAGCAGGACATGCAGCTGTAGGGAAGAGTGAAACAATTGAATATATAAAAAAAGTAAAACCTAATCAGACTGTAAAAGAAGAACAAAAAGAAGTGGACCTATCAGTCGTTATAGTTTTAGGAGAAGAAAAATCAAAATTGAATCAAATTTTAAATAAAGTGCAGCATATAAAACCGATAGAAATTATTATTGTAGCTGATGATAGAATGAGTGCGATACAATCTATACCAACATTTGTTGAAAGTAACGTTGTTGTGATTGAGGAGAAAAGTAAACGGAAAGCACCAGTTCATGGGGCAAAAATCGCCAATGGTGATGTAGTCTTATTTTTAGATGGGGAAGATGTTATTTTTTCGGTAGAATTAGAGCGATTTATAGAACCGATACTGAAAAAGGAACAGGATGTAATCTTAAATAACATAGACTCCGTATGTTTTGAAAAGATGAGAGTAGAATGGCCAAGTATTGCTATGGTGTATAGAAAAATAGTAAACGATGTATTGGGGCGTATGGATTTAAAATATGATTCGATGTTATCTATGCCATATGCTATTACTAAAAAAGCAATTGAAGACATTGGATATGATATCTTGCAGAACCCTATTCTGTCCCAAGTAACTCTTATTGAGAAAGGGTGGCGACTACAATCCTCGTCAGCTATCACTAACACCTCCTTGAATAATATGCCCGCAAACGAAACCTCTTTCTATAAAAATGAATTAACTAAATTAGAAGTATATGAGATTAAAGAAAATATAAAAGCTTTGGAGAGTTGGTTACAACGAAAAGATGATAGAGGTAACTATACAGATGGAGGAAGAAAAAGAGAAATTATAGAGCAGTTAAAAAAACAAAAGAATTATTCACGTTTCCATAAAGGATGGGGAATGAATTCATCAATTTATAATGGAAAACAGTTATCAATTATTATACCAGCACAAAATGAAGAATCAACGATTAAAGAAGTTATTCTTGAGGCAAGAAAAATTGAACCGAAAGAAATAATTGTTGTCATTAATGGGTCAACAGATCAGACAGAAGTAATCGCTAAGCAATCAGGGGCAACAGTAATTGTTTATGAAGAAAGATTAGGGCATGATGTAGGACGGGCAATTGGTGCACAAGAAGCCACAGGGGATATACTTCTCTTTATTGATGCTGATTTTGCTATTCTAGCAAAAGATCTTCATCCGTTAACGCAAGCTGTTGCGGATGGTGTTGATATGGTTTTAAATGATTTAAATTTAAATCTTAGATTTCCTCTATATATTGTAAGTTTATATAAATATATTTTGAATATTGCTTGTAACCGTAAAGATTTAGGGGTAGGATCTACAATTGCTGTTCCCCATGCTATTAGTAGAAAATGTTTAGAGGGAATTGGCTGGGACACTCTTCACACAGCGTGTGTTGCACAAGTAAAGGCAATATTAGAAGGGTATAAAGTCGGATGTGTCCATTTTGTAGATGTAATGAAACCAAATCGTATTCGGCCACAAGAGCATTTTGCGACGATAGGACATCCACCAGCTGTATTGAGAATTACTGGGGATCATTTAGAAGGACTTTCATATTTATTGAAGAATAAGGATTTTAAAGATTTATTTTAAAAGGTAAATTTGTCTATTGAATGAGTAACTTAAACATTTCATTTATGCAACTTGACGATATTTAGTATTGCAATGAAACTAAAATCAAAAATTTTTATTATTTTTAGCTCAGGTACAAGTGAAGAGCATGTTTCACTGACTGATAGTAAATGAACAAGTAACAAAAAGGTAAAGGCTTCTTTATATATGAAGAAGCTTTTATCTTTTTTATTTTAAGTATGGAAGGTAAAGGGTAAATAAAGTTGTATTTTTATTTTTGGATAAATAGATATTAGATATAAGAAAGAAGGGAATATCTTGTCTTGCATCAATAAAAGTTGTTTTAATATTTCTTTAGAAACTAAAGTCAATCCAAATGGTGGCGCAGAAATATTCGTAAGGTGCAATGATGAAAGTTTGTCTAATTTTAATGTAATACCATTTATCGCATGTATTTCTATTGCAGTGAAAGATGATTTGAGTTTCTTAGTTAATTTAGATAGTTTAATCAAACGTTAATTGCCTATAAAACGAATAGTAAAATAGCATCTAATTTACAAGACTTAGTAAGAGAGTCGTGTCCGAATTTGATTAACTGCATATATTGTTAAAAGAAAGGAGGGAGAGTTATGGCATGTACTACGAATAATGTTTGTTTAGATGTGTGTCTTAAAATTACAATTACCCCTGGTAGTGGAATTGATGCAGTAGTCGATTGTGGAGGCACATGTGGGACAAGTCCTACTATTGTAATTAGTCCTAGTGGATCAATTGTTATTACTTTACCATTAGTTGCATGTTTCTCAATTGCACTAAAAGATGATTTAAGTGTTGACTCTTCATTAACAAGCCTCTATTTTCAAACTTCTTAAGAAAGATACAGAAATGAAAAGCCTGCCTGCTACTTTTCTTTTGATCTAATGTGAAAATAAAAAAGATGGTTACAACCATCTTTTTTATTTTGCTATATATTTAAAATAAATTCATATATTATTTGGTGGTAAGAATATACAATTAAAAGCATTCAGTGTTTCTTTTTTGTTCGATGAGGTAAGAAATTGCTTCTATATGATCACCAATGATTTGTTGCGTTGCTAATGAAAGGTAGCCTTCCTGCGAGAAGTGTTTTTCTGGTCGAACTCGATTTATCTTGTCAACGTCGATAGAATGAACATTTTGTACATGCAATCCTGCTAAAATTGTTTTAACTTGACTTAAGGTTGGTGAAAGAAGAGAAGCAAACCCAATTGTATCAATGCATTTTCGACTAAAAGCATGAGGGACAGCAGTTGTGGAGCCCATACCTAAATCTTTTCGATTACATGCTAAATTAACAACATGCTTACATGCAGTTACGATAGTATAAGGAACACGATACATGTAGTAGTGCTCTAATTTATTTAAAGCTAAATCGGTTCCATTTTGAACAGATTGTACAAATGGTAATAAATCAGAACTAGGAATTAAGAAATCACCATCAATAAATAATAATATATCACCTTTTGCAAAATATGCACCAACGGCACGTCCGGTATCAATGCCGAGTGCTTCTTTGTAAGTAATAACTGTTGCACCGCAATTCTTCGCCAATTCCTCTGTTTTATCTGTTGATCCATTAACAATAATGATGATTTCTAAAGGTTTTAATTTCTGCACCTCAAAAATGATAGATTCTATCGTTTTTTCTTCATTTTGAACAGGGATAATGATGGATAATTGTTTATTTCCATAAGTATTTGAATAAAACTCTTTACCTGTAATTATTTTGGATATAGCTCTTTGTTCGCCGTTTTGAAGTTCTAAAATAATATCCCGCCTTCGATTATTATCAGTATGGTTTCCTCTTGAATCTTGTAATATATTTACCCAATTTTCAATTGCTTCTAGGTGATAACGAATGAGTTGTTTTGAGGGGAAGGAGGGAATTTGCGGTATAGAAATTTTAAAATGATTGCTAATGCGAAAATTATTTTTAATAATTTTCATTTGTGCTAATATCGGATTTAATAAACTTTCTGGAGTAATTGCTTCAAGAATTTTCTTTGTTACCGCGTAGGGAGGAAATAATAGTGAGTTAACATGTAAATCTGGACGATGAAAGAAATGATTCGTAACTTGCTGCCAAATCATTTCTATAGTTGGCTTTTGCTTTTGATAAAAAAAATCATCTAAATTGTTTAATACTAAGTCAGCTGATTTATCTAGTAATGGTTGAAGAAATTGTTTAAGTAAGGAAGGGGGGATATTGTAATTTGCATCTAAAAATAAGAGGTACTCACCTTTTGCTTTTTTGGCACCAATTACATAACAATTATTTGATTCTGTCGGTTCTTCTAATGTGATAATTTTACAATTGTAAGATTGTGCAATATCAATGGAATCATCGATACATCCGTTAATAGTAAGGATAATTTCTAAAGGCTGTAGTTGTTCACAGGCTTTCAAAATTTCAGGTAAAACTTTTATGTTATGCTGTATACGAATAATAATAGAAATTGGATTTTTACACATAAGTAGTCTCCTTTTTAATCAGAGGTAGTTATTAATAAGGTTAGATAAAATAGGAGATATATATTTTATTATATACGTAACGACTATTTAGTTTTATCAGACTTAGAATTTTCATTACTTGAATTGGAACCTTTATTTATTCCAGACGCGAGTAAATTATTGAGAACGCTAAGGTCTAATTGCATAGGGATTGAGTTTTCGGATGTAGTTTTCTCATTTTCTTTTTTTGTAGTTAATATAGTCTTTATATTTTTTATTTCTTTATATTGTTTTAAGGTAATGAAAAATCCAGAAATAATGAAGAGAAAAGAAACAGTAGTAAGTAAAAGTATTATTTCCAACATAAAAGAGCCTCCTTTAAAACTATAATAATATTATAGTTAAATGTAATAAAACAGAATTCGAGTTAATGAGTTCACTTTTTAAATATATGCAAATCTTAAGTAAAAGTTACTGATTTCTAAGTTAGAGGAAGCAATTATAGAAACGTTATAAATATAAATAAATGAAAGTTTCATTTGTAGTGTAAAGGTATATATTATATAAGCTAAACGTCATTTTATAACAAGTTAAACAGGGTTTAATTTTATATAAAAAGAGCATTTAATTGGACAAATAATTAATTATGTGAAATAATAATAACAGATAAGGAGACGTTGTTTTTCCTTAAGTGCTTCGAATTAATTTTATTCAATAAGAGAAGGTGTGCTTAAAGAAGTTAAATTAAATAAGGAGCTGTTTTATTATATGCAACAAAATAATGATTTAAATTTTGAACCTCAAGACGTTAATATTGTCAATCCTAAACAAGCCAGGAAAGCAGTAATTGCTACTGGTATAGGGAACGCAATGGAGTGGTTTGACTTCGGATTATACGCGTATTTAGCGGTAATTTTAAGTCAATTATTCTTCTCAGGTGTTGATAATAGTGGATTGCAACTTGTACTTACATTCGGTACATTTGCAGCAGCCTTTCTCGTTCGACCAATCGGAGGTGTATTCTTTGGTAGAATAGGAGATAAGTACGGCCGAAAAATCGTGTTAAGTACTACTATTATTTTAATGGCACTTTCTACATTATTCATCGCATTACTACCAACCTATGAACAAATTGGTGTATGGGCACCAATACTACTTTTAGTTGCCCGAATGATTCAAGGCTTCTCTACAGGCGGCGAATATTCAGGAGCAATGGTTTATATCGCAGAATCTTCTCCAGATAAAAAGCGTGGTATACTCGGTAGTGGTCTTGAAATTGGAACACTCTCAGGTTACATTGCTGCATCGGTAATTGTTACCATTTTGACGTTATTGTTAACAGATGAGCAAATGCTCAGCTGGGGATGGCGTATTCCGTTCTTAATAGCTGCACCAATTGGTTTGGTCGGTTTATACTTACGCCGTCATCTAGATGAATCTCCAATCTTTGAAGAGATGGAAAAAGCACAAGAGGAATCTGAAGACAATGAACAATTTTCATTTATGGATATTATTAAATATCACAAAAAAGACTTCTTATTAAGCACAGTAATTGTCGCCTTCTTTAATATTACAAATTATATGATTCTTTCGTATATTCCTTCTTATCTAACTCAAGTACTTAAAGTCGAAGAAACAACAGGCTTATTAATTATTTCTATTACGATGGCACTTATGATTCCACTAGCACTATATTTCGGTAAATTAAGTGATAAAATTGGTAATAAACGCGTTGTGCAAATTGGTTTACTTGGTTTAACTGTATTTGCAATTCCAGCATTTTTACTAATAGGTAACGGACATATTGCAGCTATATTTGCAGGTGTTTTCGTACTAGGTTTCTTCTTAAGTGTATATGAAGGAACATTACCTTCATTATTACCATCACTCTTTTTCACTGATGTACGTTATCGAGCACTTTCGATCTCATTTAATATTTCTGTATCGATATTCGGTGGAACAACACCGCTCGTATGTTCATACTTAGTTCATGCAACTGGTAACCCGCTCGCACCGGCATTTTATTTAGCAGGTGTAAGTATTATTGGATTAGTTGTATTTAGTGTACTATTCGTTACGACTTCAGGGCGTGCGCTAAAAGGTTCATATCCTACAGTAGAAACGAAAAAAGAAGCACACCTAATCGCTAAAGAAGACCCTGAAGAAACACTTTGGTGGCATGAAGAGTCATTAGAAATTGAAGCAGGGAAGAATGCTTCCATTTAAAAAGCAACGTAGAAGTATAAAAAGACTCCTATGAATATAGGAGTCTTTTTGTTACGTTATTTCTTTCGTTTCTTCAAACTTTTTTGATATGCATAAAGCTTATGAATCTCTTCCTTAAATTCATGTAGAAGTACAGTGTTTGCACCATTTGAATAACGCACCGTATTATAAGCATCTATAATAATATCACTTTGAATATTTACATCTTCTTCATCGTTTATTCTTTCTAGCCAAGCCTCAACAGTTTCTCCCCGTTTTCTATTTAAAGGAGGGGTTAACTTACTCTCTAGCTTGAAAATTTCCTTCCGAATTTCGTTATGTGGCGGTTTATTTCGTTTAAAACGATTTTGGCTTATTCCTTCTTTATCAGTAATGATAGTAGATTCGAAGGCGGGCATATTTGGTAAACTTAAATGTTTTCGTTTTTTTACTATTTTCCAAACGACGTAAATAGTGATAGCTGTACAGACTATTATTGTAGCGCTATTTATGAGTATTGGATCAAAATCAGGAATTTTTTTTCCGTCTTCAATTTTGGGTTTTAAGAGATGTCCTTTATTTGCCCAAACATCTTCAGTATCTTTTAATTCCGCTGCTTTAATTAATGGCATTAAAGCATAGCCGACGCCTAATGCGACTACTTCCGTTATAAAACCAAAAATAAGTCGAATGAAAGGAAATACTTGAACAATTAATATACTCATTAAGCCAATCGTAATGATAGAAGCAAAACGTAATAGTTGTTGTTTGCGATTTGCCCCGGTTAACCAAAATGTAATCATAAGATGCAAGGCTAACATTAATAGTTTCCACAACGGTGGAAAGGGTGCATAAAATATAGCTGAAACGACAAACCATACAATACCACCTAAAGATTTTTGAACTGGATATCCAGGTCCGACCACATGTACGATAAAGAAAAATAGTGGTAATATGATTGTGCCCAAAAGAGAAAAAGGTAAAAATAAAGAGAAAAGAACGATTTGAAGAACTAAAAGTATTACAAATCCTGTTGTTTTTTTCTGCATAAATTTATGAATAAGAAATACTCCAATATAGCCTGTTGTTAAAAATATTGCAATACTAATTAGTTCATCTCTTTCTGTTAATAATGAAAGCAGGAGGAGCAGAATGAAATCATGAATGTGATATAGCCAAGTTTTCAACTGGTTCCACCATCCCTTCACTAGTAATGAGAAACGTTGGCTGCGAGAGAAGAGGGAGTTCATTTCTTTGTAAACCAATGTATATCATTGTAGACGATCGTTCTCTCTTTCTCTTTACATAATGAAGGAATCCTTGTTTCGGAAGTAACGTACTATCATCTGAAATACGGGCTAATTCTTCTAAAGCTTTTGCATATTGTGTTTGTCCTTCATTTAACGGTACATGTAATGCACCGCCTTCTGCTAATACACTAATAAACAATTCAAACGGAATGTGGTGCTTCGTTGTGTACTGGAAAATGTATGTTGCATATGAAATAAGTTCTTCTACATTATCTTTCCAACCAAATCCACGATCGGCAGCTAAAGAAAGACAAATCGTCCAACTATAATTTTTTACAGGTTCATATTGCTTCGCTTGTAATTGTTGCATTTTAGCAGATGCCTTCCAATGAATAGAGCGGAAAGACTCACGCTCATATCGCTTTACACCGATAATAGATGTTTCATCATTGTAAAAAGAAAAATTCGTTCGATAAAATCCATTCAAAAGTTGCTGAAGTTCTTGCAAACCTGCTACTTCTTTAGGAGAAGGATACACAATAATTTCAGTCCTTAATTTATCAAAAACAGGTAAATGTACAGTTAATAGATGAAATGGATCTTTTAATACACATTCAAACTGTTCAATTTGAAACACACCACGCTTCGTTGCGGTTAATGTTAAACCCCATTTTTGTGCCGAATGTGCGGGTTGTGAAAATGGGAAAGAGAATAATGTTTTTGATATTTGTTCAATGCCTTGCTCTTTATGCGGTATAAGGGACGAATTTAAATGAAAGTAACAAACACCATTAACGAGCGGTATGCTGGCTCCATTTTTTAAATGAATAAAAAACTGTCCAGATTCCTCAGGAAAAAGCCGTGTAGTTTGTTTCTCATTTATGATTTGAAACTTCTTCTCTATGAAAGCGACATATTTATAAATAAAAATCGCAAATATATAATAGAAGAAAAAGAGAAACATAAGCATTCGTTGCGGGAAAAAGAATGTGAAAAGTAACGCGATTGGAACGGTTAGTTGAATAATATGGAGTTGAAAAAATAAAGGCACAGTTACAACACGCTGTCCATTCATGCTTGCTCAATCTCCACAGGTACGTCAACTTCTTTTAAAATACTTTTCATAATATCATTTTTTGTCGTACGTAATGCACCTTCCATTGATAAGACGATACGGTGATTCCAAACAGAAGGAACTAACAATTGTATATCTTCTGGTGTGCAATATTCTCTCCCATGTAAAAAGGCTAAAGCTTGAACAGCACGTACTAAAGCTAATGTGGCACGTGGGCTTACACCGTTAGCGATATAATCATGATTTCTTGTAGCATGAGCAAGTTTAATAATGTAATGTTCTAACGGTTCCGAAACAAATATTTCTTTTACTCGTTTTTGAGATTCTAAAATATCTTCTAATGAGATGACAGATGTGACACTTTCTAATGGTAAATCGTTCCGAAAACGTCGCATCATTTGTAGCTCATCTTCAGGAGTAGGATAACCGATTGAAATCGTCATTAAAAAGCGATCAAGCTGTGCATCTGGAAGAGGGAAAGTCCCTTGTGATTCAATTGGGTTTTGCGTCGCAATAACAAAGAACGGTTTCGGCAGAGGCGTAGATTGTTTTTCGAGCGTTACTTGTCGTTCTTCCATCGCTTCTAACAAACTCGACTGCGTTCTCGGCATTGCACGGTTAATTTCATCTGCCAGCAAAATGTTTGTCATAACTGGTCCAATTCTTAATTCGAATTCGCTTGTTTTTGGGTTGAAGTATTCAATACCTGTTATATCACTTGGAAGTACATCGGGGGTGAATTGAACGCGAGAAAAACTACCACCAATACTTTTGGAAATGGTTTTCGCCAGTAACGTTTTCCCAGTACCAGGCACGTCTTCGAGTAGTGCATGTCCATCAGCAAGAAGTGAAACGAGCAGTAGATCAATAACATTTTCTTTCCCAACAAACACAGATCCGATGTTTTCTTTCAATTTATTTATCATATGTACCATTCCTTTCATTATAAAAGAGCTAATATTTCTATATTTTAACAAATTATTCAGAAAATTTGTATGGTTTTTTAATTCAAAGAAATGGATATTTAATTATTAAATTACTCTTGCATATTTTGGAATATGATTATACAATATCGATATACGATGTATCGTAAGTCGATATATCATAAGGCGATGTATCGGAGGTAGTTATAATGAATGGGAAGGCGCAAAAATATATTCCGTTAACTGAGGCGACATATTACATATTGTTATCACTAGTGAAACCAATGCACGGATATGGAATTATGCAAATGGTAGAAGAGATGACAAATGGGGAAGTAAAGCTCGGTCCTGGTACTTTATACGGGAATACGACGAAATTACTTAAAGAAAAATTAATTGTTGAAGTTGCCTCTACAGATAGAAAGAAGTGCTATGAGTTAACGGCGTTTGGGAGAGAAGTGTTAGAGCTAGAATATAACAGATTGCAGAGATCTGTAAGGAATGGAAATAGTATATTAGGGGAGTGAATGGAAGATGGAGACAAAAAGGGTATTTAAATTTTTTACGGCATGGAATTTAGAAAAAGAAGAAGCTTTTTTACGAAAGATGCATCAGCAAGGTTGGGCATTACAAAAATATAATTTAATGTATACGTTTCAGAAAACTGAGCCAAAAGATGTAATATACAAAGCTGATTTTAGATTGGTTTATAGAGATTCGAAAGAACAACAACAAGAGTATTTCGAAATATACGAAATGTCAGGTTGGAAACGCGTAACAAGTTTCACAAGATGGAATTATTTTTGTAAAGAGGTAGAAGAGGTTAATGAATTGCCTGATATTTACTCAGAAAAAGAGACGAGGATACAAAAACTAAATGAATTATTGCTATTCCTTGTTATTATATCAGCAAGTATATTACCATCAATGTATAACCTATTTTTAAGCCCGATGGAATCAAGATTGCCAATGTGGGCGAAAGTTACGACAGGTCTTTCAGGTTGTATGTGGATGTACTTTTTTATAAGACTCTCTTGGAAAATCAGAAAATTAAAAAGTGAAATATTATAATAAAGAGTGGAGTTTAAAAGAAGTTGATGAGAGGGAAAACCGAGATCAACTTCTTTTGTTTCTATATAAACGTAATTTGCTCACTCTTTTTTACATAATAAAAACTATGCAATTAAGGTGTAGAACTACTAGTTAAGTATTAAAATCTTATAACCAAATAAAAATCATAAATGAATAAGAAATGATTCTTAATAATAAACCACTAGTTAAAATGATCCGAAATCCTAAATATTAATATTACTTGATGTATTGCCCTTTTTTGAATATTAGCAAAATAGTGCGAAATTCAACATATAATAAGGAAGAAATCCATTTTTAATTAACTTATTAAACGAAAAAATCCCTTATAGAAAAATCTATTTCTATAAGGGATAATCATGTTTTTATTAGAAAGACTGATTTTGAGCAGGTTTAATAAATTGTTCTGGGTTTTCAACAAGCCCACATACAGCGCATTGGACACGGTATGTAGGTCCTTGATAGGCCATATGAAAAGCATTCATCGTTTCATTTGTGTATTCTTCTTCTACTTGACCAGTTTGTGGATTTAATTTGACTGGTTTTACTTGTTGCTCAAGAATATTAAAGCGGGTACGGTTTGTTTTACAACTTGGACATAGCATTGGTTCCATATGTATACACCTCCATTTGTATCATTTCTTAAAATCTTTAATTTTATGCAAGCAAAAAACTTTCTCAATATAAATAGGTGTTTAATGTATTTAAAATTCAGAAAAAATAAAATATAATAAAAGTACGAACTGGTTATGTCCAAACCAAATCTCCTGTTTTATGCCAATAAGCTGGGGGGCCGAGAAATCGGCCTCATTTTTTTGTGCTCGTTACTATAAGAAACAAGGTTTTTATGAGACATTTGTCGAAATTTTAGGGATGGATATAAAGGGGGATGTAAAATGAATTTGAAAATGAAGTACATCATTTTATATGTAGAAAAGTTTGAGGCATGTTTAAGGTTCTATAAAGATATTTTACAGTTACCTATAAAAGCAGAGCACGGAACATATATTGAATTTAATACTGGAACTACCATTTTAGCGATGAATACGCGGCAAGATGTGAAAGAATTAACAGGACTACCGCTTACAGAAGGTGAATTACAGTCTTCTCATTTCGAATTAGGATTCGTTGTTGAGAATGTACAAGAAACGATTGAGCAATTTAGAGAACAAGGAATCAAGATTTTAGTTGAACCTATTGTAAAACCGTGGGGACAAACAATTGCCTACATTGCTGATCCAGATGGAAATTATATTGAAATTTGCAGTTCATTAGAATAGAGGGAGAAAGAGAGATGGGATTTCCGAAACTAGAAACAGAACGTTTACGACTAAGAGAACTTACACTATTAGATGCAGAAACGCTGTTCCAATATTTCTCGAAAGAATCAGTTATACGTTATTTCGGAATGGATTCTTTTGAAAATATTGAGCAAGCGAAAACAACGATTCAAACGTTTAAAAATCGTTATGAAGAGGGCAGTGTATTTCGCTGGGGAATCGAGAAAAAAGGGACGGGCCAATTAATCGGAACGTGCGGATTTCATTTAATTAATAATCATCATAAACGAGCTGAAATTGGTTATGAATTAGACGATACATATTGGGGACAAGGGTATGCAACGGAAGCGTTACAGGCAATTTTAACTTACGGGTTTGAAACATTGCAACTTATTAGAGTTGCTGCTGTTGTATATGTAGAAAATAAAGCTTCTCAAAAATTATTAAGTAAAGCAGGATTTCAAGAAGAAGGATTACTTCGAAAACATATGATTCAAAATGGAGTTGCTCATGATACTATTTTATATTCTTTATTAAAAGAAGAGTGGAAGAAGTAATGAGTACAAACGAACTTATAACGATTATGAAGAAGCATAGGGAAAATAGATTCATTTTAGGTATAGATGGTTTAAGTCGATCTGGAAAAACAACATTCGTAACCAATTTAAAAGAAAATATGAAACAAGAAGGCATTCCGTTTCATATTTTCCATATTGATGATCACATAGTGGAGCGTAATAAACGATATCATACTGGATATGAAGAATGGTACGAGTATTATTATTTACAATGGGACATTGAATGGCTAAGGCAGAAATTTTTTCAAAAGCTACAACATGAAACAAAATTGAAATTACCTTTCTTTCATGAAGAAACAGATATATGTGAAATGGAAAAAGTACAGATTCCTATTGTAGGGGTAATTGTTATTGAAGGAGTTTTTCTGCAGCGAAAAGAATGGAGAGATTTCTTTCATTATATGGTCTATTTGGACTGTCCAAGAGAGACAAGGTTTCTACGTGAGAGTGAGGAGACACAGAAGAACCTTTCAAAGTTTGAAAATAGGTATTGGAAAGCAGAGGATTATTACTTAGAAACGGAATTGCCGAGGGATAGGGCGGATTTAGTCATCCAATGATTTGAAAATAGAAGGTGAATAGAATGAATATTTTATGGGATTTTGATGGGACGTTATTTGATACGTATCCTGCATATACAATAATGCTTTCTGAAATATTAGGTGACTCAGTAGAAAAACAAGAAATATACAAAAACTTAAAAATATCATACTCTCATGCAATTCAGTATTATAATATTTCATGCGAGCAGGAAGAAAAGATTAAAGTTTTGAAGGGAAAATTCACGCCAAAAGATATGAAACCTTTTGCAGGTGTCGAAGAGGTTTTGAAATTTGCAGATAAAAATGTGATTATGACCCATAAACATAGGACAGGGGTTATGGACATTTTAAAATATTACGGCTGGGAAAAATACTTTGTAGATATGATTACAATTGACGATGGCTTTCCCCGAAAGCCCAACTCTTTAGCTTATAATCATTTACATAAAAAACATAATATTGATTTAGCTATTGGAGATAGAGAATTAGATTTATTACCTGCAAAAGAATTAGGTATTTCAACATGTATGTTTCAAGGTGATTGTGATGTAGCGGATTATTCTTTATCACATTACTCGGAGTTTTTTAAGATAGTGAGTGATAGAGAGTTTTCTTTATAAAAAAAGTTATTAATAAAGACTGAATCTTTCATTTTAAAGGTACAGTCTTTATTTTTTAGAACTCTTTCATTTTATTCTGCAATAACGGGCAGCCTGATTGCTTCAACTAATAATCAGTGGAGGGTGAACAAAACCTCCACTGATTAAAGTTTCACTTTATTTTCTGTATATAATAATTACTAGAGATTAAAGGATAATCGTCCATCTTTAATAAGGAAGTGGTCAGTTTATTTTAACCAAATTATGGTTATTCATGTTAATATGAACTCATAGCTATATAGAAGGGGTGGGGTTAGTATGAAAACTGAAATAGTTCCTAAAAAGAAGTATAGTATAATAAGTTATGTATCTTTACTCATCGGCATTTTGTGTTTTCTATTCGTTTTTATAACGCCAACAAGGATAGCCAATGCAGGTAATATAGTTGGAGATTATATTACAATTGCCCTGACAGGTGTAGGTATCATGCTTTCAATAATCACAATGACGAAAAGAACAGAGAAGAAGGGAATTGCTATTCTTTCATTAATACTGTCCTCATCATTTTTTATATTTTGGATCATAGCAATTATCCTATTGTTTACTGGTCAAATTAGTTTTGCGCCGTAATGTGTAATAAAAAGAGTCCTTCTCGTATGATATCGGGTTCAGTTACGGGAGAGAAAATATAAAATAACACACAAATTAGGGATGTAAATCACATATGATTTAGCACTCTTTTTTTATTGTTATTATAGTGTTTAAGCACTTTTATATAGTTAAATAGTGTTCTAAATAAAAAGATAAATGGAAAATTTATGTTAAAATAGTTGTAGAGATTATGAAAAAATGTTCTTAAACTAACAGTCAGGTTACTTTAAGAAGGTTTTTTCAAAGGAAATGGTAAATATCATATTTTGAAGGGGTGATTGCAGTGGAGTAAGTGATTTTTTTAATCTTAGTTAAATACTTTGAAGGAAGGCATTTATAACTATGAATACAAAACTAATAATAGTAGAAGGGTTACCTGGATTTGGAAAATCAACCACTGCAAAGCTAATAAATGAAATTCTAAGCCAAAATAAAATTGAGGTTGAACTATTTTTAGAAGGAAATTTGAACCACCCAGCCGACTATGATGGTGTATCTTGTTTTAATAAATTTGAGTTCGATAGATTATTATCTAACAGTGGGGATTTTAAAGAAGTGCTCCTTAAGAAAGTTCTAAAAAAAGGAAGCAATTATTTATTACCATACAGAAAGATAAAAAATGAGTTTGGTGACCAGTTTTCGGACGAATTATTTAACATTATTTTAAAAAATGATATATACGAATTACCATTCGATAAAAATGTTGAATTAATTGCTGACAAATGGAATGACTTTGCTGAAACCGCTCTAGAAGACAATAAGGTTTATATCTTTGAATGTTGTTTCATACAAAATCCATTAACTATTGGGATGATTAAATATGGTGAACAACAAGAAAAAATAATAAATTATGTAATGAAAGTTGCAAAAATCATAGAGAATTTAAATCCAATGTTATTGTATATAGAACAAGATAATCTTGAATTTTCATTTAGGAAGGCGTTAAAAGAAAGAACTCCAGAATGGTCCACAGGAATTATTGACTATTACACTAACCAAGGCTATGGGAAAGAACATAACCATTCAGGTGTAGAAGGAGCGATAAAAGTTCTTGAAGCTAGAAGGAATTTAGAATTAGAAATATTCGATATGTTAAAAATGAAAAAAGAAAAAATCAATAATACAAAATATGAAATTGACTCATATAGGTCAATGTTAAAAGATAAGTTAGCCATACAAATGGTGAAATAGCTTTTTACACTAACTGGTGCTTTAGTTGAAGAAGGAAATAAAAACGCTCTGAATATCTTCTGAGCGTTTTAGTTTGTTATTCCTAATGGTTATTAGCATTTTTCTCTTCCTACACTGAACCCATTACTCATATGAAGGACTCTTTTTACTCGGTATCTTCAGGTTGATATTCTAAAATATCCCCCGGTTGGCATTCTAATGCTTTACATATTGCTTCTAAAGTTGAAAAACGGACTGCTTTTGCTTTTCCATTTTTCAAGATAGAAAGGTTAGCCATTGTAATTCCAACCTTCTCCGAAAGTTCTGTTACACTCATTTTTCTTTTTGCTAACATTACATCAATATTAATAATAATTGCCATATTATTCACCTCAGACCGTTAAATCATTTTCTGATTTTATATCTATAGCATCTTTTAATAGTCTTTGGAGAACGGCAGCAAAGACCGCGATTACCATTGAAGAAAAAATCATAATCATTCCGATAATAATAATGCCAGGGGCATCATCTCTCTCTGCCACGAGATAAAAAAGTGGCATACCTAATACATATAATACACTAATTGCCAATGCGCTGTACTTAATATTTTTTAAAGCTTGAACAGATAGCTCTGAGAATGCGTTATTTTTATCAATATAGTTTAAAAGCTTAAATGTTTGGTACAGTGCGAAGTAATAAGGTAGTGCTGTTGCGTATAAATTGATAAATACAAGATATTTAATATATGCAATATCTGGATATAATTCTGCGGCAAAATTTCCTATTTTAGGGACTAAAAAAATGCACATAGCAAGAACGGGGATTCCGATTAGAATTACAACGGTCTTTAAAAAGAGTGTGGATCCTTGTTTCATAAAAAGCACCTCATTTATTTAATATCTTATTAATTTAACATGAAATTTATTGTTTAACAATAAATTTTTATTTCTTTTAATCGAGGATTTATTGTTAAACAAGTAATTAATGAAAAGGATGTTAAATCTTTTTTATAAGATAAATGATACATATCGATATTTAATTAAAGAAAGAGAAAGTAACTATTGTTAGCTTTATGAGAATTGGGAACTAATAAAACATATGTAGGTTTTGGTATGGAAAAGGAAATAAGGTGTATTGAAATGAATGCAAAGTTTATGGAGGAACAATCATGTTGAATTATGGTGTGAAGATGAAAAAGTTACTATTAGTGGGAGCTATAATAGTAAGCATATTAAGTACGGAAAGTATGATGAATTATCATGCGGCCAAAGCTAAGGTGAAAAAAGTAGAACACCAGCCTAAAAATATAATTATGATGGTTATGGACGGAACGAGTTCAACGGCGACAACATTGGCTCGCTGGTATAAAGGGGCACCGCTTACGTTAGATCAAATTGTAACAGGAGGTGTTCGTACGTTTTCGGCGGAATCAGCTATTACAGACTCAGCGCCAGCAGCAACAGCTTTAGCAACTGGAAATAAATCGAATTCAGGATATGTAGGTATATTACCTTCTATTGTAAGTTCGCCTAGCTTACAGCCAATAAAAGAAGAAGAAAAGTTACGGCCGGTCGCAAACGTATTAGAAGGCGCAAAATGTACTGGTCGTGCAACTGGCATTGTTGCTACATCTGAAATTCAGCATGCTACTCCGGCCGGATTCTCTGCTCACCATGTCAATCGCAAACATTTTGACGTAATTGCGAAGCAGCAAGTATATCAAAATATAGATGTCGTATTAGGCGGGGGAAAAGCGGCGCTGTTACCTATGAAAAGTAATGGAATCCGAAAAGATGGTGAAAATTTAGTAAAGGTGATTCAAGACAAAGGATACGATTTCGTTGAAACGAAAGATGCGTTATTGAACTCCAAATCTAATAAAATTTGGGGCTCTTTCTCACATCATGCTCTTGCGTTTGATATGGATCGTATAGCAACAAATCCAGAACAACCAACACTTTCTCAAATGACAGAAAAAGCAATTCAAACATTATCAAAAGATAAAGATGGCTTCTTTTTATTCGTAGAAGGTAGTAAGCCTGATTGGGCAGCTCATGCTAATGATCCAATTGGGATGATTAGTGATGTATTGGCATTTGATGAAGCGGTAGCAAAGGCGTTACAATTTGCGAAGAAAGATGGGGATACGATGCTCATCGCTTTAACTGATCATGGTAACAGCGGCATCTCTATAGGGAATAGGAATACGACAAAAGGATACAATACTACACCGGTTTCTGTATACATTGATCCATTGAAAAAGGCGAAAATGACACTTGAAGGAACTATAAATAAACTGAAATCTGATTTATCAAATGTAGAAGATGTAGCTAAACTATACGGTTTGGATAATCTAACTCATGATGAAAAAGAACAATTAAAAGTGGCAAAAAAGAAAATGGATGTAGGACGAATTTTTACTACATTATTGGCTAATCGTGCAAATATCGGCTTTACGACAGGAGGACATACAGGTGAGGATGTATTCTTACATTCTTATGGACCTCAAAAACCAGAAGGCTTAATCCAAAATACAGACATTGCGAAGACGATGGCGAAAGCGATGGGCTTTAACTTAGAAGAAGTAACGAATAAAATATTTTTAGAGAGTGAACAAGCCTTTAAGAAAATCGGTGCAACTGTAACAGCCGACAAAACCGAAGGAGCAAACCCGTTACTCGTAGTAAAACATAATAAAGTAGAAGCACAATTATTTGGTAACAAAAATATAATTCGTATCAATGGTAAAGGGTATGAATTAAGAAGTATTATTGTAGAGAGTAATGGAAAGTACTATGTACCAGAAGAAGCAATTCAACTATTTGTAAAGCATTCTCGTTAAAAAATTGCCAACCAGTTAAGCTAACTGGTGGCAATTTTTTGTGTTTATTCTAAATATAAGGGCTCGAATTGTTTTGTAATTTTTTTATATGAGACTTGTATAAATGTTAAAGGGAAATTATATTTTTTTCTTACATTAAAAAATTTCATTTTGTAGAATAAGAAGTTATACATATAGTAAAGTTTAATGTGTTATCAATTAATATTTACGAAAAATATATTAATACTTTAGAATTTCTTTAATGTTCATTATTTTTTATTTAAGGTTATCCGTTATATTTATAATATGTTTATTTCAATTTATTGTATTGAAGCTCAGTTTTATATAATTATAAAGCAATCATCAAAATAAAATCTCCACTAGAGTAAATTTATTATTTTTTTGTGGAAATTATTATGCAGCTAAGAAAACTGTAGTTTATTGAATTAGAAATATATTAGAATTTACTTGAAGAAAGAGAGAGGGAATAAAATGAATATAGTGCACTTACGTCCTAAACAGCGGTCTAAGTATCGCATTATGCTAGGGAAGTGGTATTACTCTACAAAGAGGTACATTCAGTGGTTGGCAGACGGAAAAACATATGCAAAAAGGTTCCAACAAGAAAAGCTACCTTGTACAGCAATTCAGCACCGAACGATATTACTTCGTAAGCTAAAAGATGTAGATATGTGGTATCAACAGAATAAGGTTGTTAATTTGAAAATTGCTGTTAAAAAACTAAATGGTATCGTCATTAGACCGGGAGAAACATTTTCTTACTGGCGTTTAATAGGTAAGCCAACGAGGAAAAAAGGGTATGTAGAAGGTATGGTATTACATTACGGATCTTTTCAAACAGGTATTGGAGGAGGTCTTTGTCAGCTTTCGAATTTAATATATTGGATGACTTTACATACACCACTGACAGTAACAGAACGATATCGTCATAGCTTTGATGTCTTTCCTGACTCTAGGCGCACTCAACCGTTTGGGAGTGGGGCGACTTGTTCCTATAACTATTTGGATTTACAAATTAAAAATGAAACGGACCAACTGTATCAACTTCACCTTTATATGACAGATGAACATTTAGTTGGTGAATGGAGAACAGTCTATCCGCAACTTTATCAATATGAAGTGTATGAGAAAGAACACTCAATTCAACCTGCATACTGGGGCGGTTATATACGACATAATGTGATTCAACGTAAAGTATATAATCAACAGAAACAGTTAATAGAAGATCAATATGTAACAGAGAATCACGCTATAATGATGTACGAACCACTATTAGCTTGTAATAATGAGAATAGTGAGTAATATGGTAATCCATAGATTAAATAGTATAGAAAATATTTAATTCTTATTTTTATTAAAAAAGTATGAATCCCAGATTTACTGGATTTTGATTGTAACTAAGAACATATAAAAGTTCACTGTTATTTATAGGAGAGTCTGTTTGTTTTTATATCTTATGTATTTCACCCTGCATAAAAAAATATTTCTCAACATTTTATTTGTTGAAAAAGATTGAATATTCGTATTATAACGAATATTATGTTGTTATCGGCAAAAAACGATAATTTGCAGACACTGGGGAGGAAATACATTGAAAAAGAAAAAGAAATTAAAACCATTAGCGGTATTAACAACAGCAGCAGTACTAAGTAGTACGTTTGCTTTTGGAGGTCACGCAGCGTATGCTGAGACACCAACATCATCTCTACCAATAGATGAGCACTTAATACCGGAGGAGCGTTTGGCTGAAGCGCTAAAACAACGGGGGGTAATTGATCAATCTGCATCACAAGCTGAGACTTCAAAGGCTGTCGAAAAATATGTTGAGAAAAAGAAAGGGGAAAACCCTGGGAAAGAAATCTTAACAGGAGATAGTCTTACGCAAGAAGCCTCTGACTTTATGAAAAAAGTAAAAGATGCAAAAATGAGGGAAAATGAACAGGCGCAGCAGCCTGAAGTAGGCCCAGTAGCTGGACAAGGTGCAGCATTGAACCCTGGGAAATTAAATGGAAAAGTACCTACTACATCAGCGAAGCAAGAAGAATACAATGGAGCTGTTCGAAAAGATAAAGTACTTGTTTTACTTGTAGAATTTAGCGATTTTAAGCATAACAATATTGATCAAGAGCCAGGATACATGTATTCTAAGGACTTTAATCGTGAACATTATCAAAAAATGTTATTTGGTGATGAACCATTTACTTTATTTGATGGATCGAAAATTAACACATTTAAGCAATATTATGAAGAACAATCTGGTGGTAGCTATACAGTTGATGGGACTGTAACAGAATGGCTTACTGTTCCAGGAAAAGCATCAGATTATGGTGCTGATGCGGGTACTGGGCATGATAACAAGGGGCCTTTAGGACCAAAAGATTTTGTGAAAGAAGCATTAAAAGCAGCGGTAGCAAAAGGAATCAATTTAGCAGACTATGACCAATTTGATCAATACGATCAAGATGGTGATGGAAATAAAAATGAGCCAGATGGCATTATTGATCATTTAATGGTTGTACATGCTGGCGTTGGTCAAGAAGCTGGCGGCGGTAAATTGAAAGATGATGCGATTTGGTCACATCGTTCAAAACTAGGTTCAAAACCATATGCAATTGATGGCACGAAATCTTCTGTTTCGAACTGGGGCGGAAAGATGGCTGCATATGATTATACAATCGAGCCTGAAGACGGAGCAGTTGGTGTGTTTGCACATGAGTATGGCCATGATTTAGGCTTACCAGATGAATATGATACAAAGTACTCAGGACAAGGTGAACCTGTTGAGTCATGGTCTATTATGAGTGGTGGTAGCTGGGCTGGAAAAATTGCAGGAACAGAGCCAACGAGTTTCTCGCCACAAAATAAAGAGTTTTTCCAAAAGAATATGAAGGGGAACTGGGCGAATATTCTTGAAGTAGATTATGACAAACTTAGCAAAGGAATCGGTGTTGCAACATATGTAGATCAAAGTAATACAAAATCTAAACGACCTGGAATTGTTCGTGTTAACTTGCCGGACAAAGATATAAAAAATATCGAATCAGCGTTTGGTAAGAAGTTCTATTACAGTACAAAAGGAAATGACATTCATACAACACTTGAGACACCAGTATTTGACTTAACAAATGCAAAGGATGCTAAGTTCGATTATAAGGCATTTTACGAACTTGAAGCGAAGTATGATTTCCTTG
This sequence comes from Bacillus sp. JH7, assembly GCF_001563515.1. Classification (NCBI taxonomy): domain Bacteria; kingdom Bacillati; phylum Bacillota; class Bacilli; order Caryophanales; family Bacillaceae; genus Bacillus; species Bacillus sp. JH7. The sequence goes on from NZ_LPUS01000001.1 coordinate 1,795,774, forward strand.
ACGTATATGCGATTGCAGAAGATGGAACGAAGACACGCATTGATAGAATGGGCGAAAAAGATATAAAAGGCGGCGCGGATACAACTGATGGTAAGTGGGTTGATAAATCATACGATTTAAGCCAATTCAAAGGAAAAAAAGTAAAACTGCAATTTGAGTACTTAACAGATATTGCAGTAGCTTATAAAGGATTTGCGTTAGATAATGCAGCCTTAACTGTAGATGGAAAAGTTGTTTTCTCTGATGATGCAGAAAGTCAGCCTGCAATGACGTTAAAAGGCTTTACTGTGTCTAACGGATTTGAACAGAAAAAACATAATTACTATGTAGAGTGGAGAAATTACGCTGGTTCTGACACTGCGTTACAATATGCACGTGGCCCAGTATTTAATACAGGAATGGTTGTATGGTATGCGGATCAAAGCTTTACAGATAACTGGGTAGGCGTTCATCCAGGTGAAGGGTTCTTAGGAGTAGTAGATTCTCATCCAGAGGCAATTGTAGGGACATTAAACGGACAACCTACTGTGAAGAGCAGTACGCGTTATCAAATTGCCGATGCGGCATTCTCATTTGATCAAACACCAGCATGGAAAGTAAATTCACCAACACGCGGTATCTTTGATTATAAAGGATTACCAGGAGTGGCAAAATTTGATGATTCTAAGCAATACATCAACAGCGTTATTCCTGATGCAGGACGTAAGTTACCGAAGCTAGGACTGAAGTTTGAAGTGGTAGGCCAAGCTGAAGACAAGTCTGCAGGTGCAGTTTGGCTTCATCGATAAAATAAGGTGAAAAGAAGAGAAGCTGCGATAAGTCGGTGAAACTGACTGATTGCAGCTTTTTTCTTCTTGTGAAAAAACTCGCTGTTTTTTATGTACTTATTGGAAAAATATGAAGTTTCTTTGATACATAAAATGCTCCGTCTGTCCAATTATAGAAGCTATTTTGGACGTAAGAAATTTGTAAGTAATGAGTAAGAAAAAAGAGATTTTCATAGTATAAAATATTTATTATAGCTACTTTTAACACCTGATACTAATAGTGTGCTATAATATGAATTAGCAACAAAAAGGAAAGGAATTAGAACAATGACCTTAGAAAATACTAAAAATTTAAAAAAACAAGTTGCTCCTTTTGAAAAATCAACGATTAAAAAAAGTGTTTGGCAACTGATCAACACAATCGTGCCATTTATTATTTTATGGTACCTTGCTTATAAAAGTTTGTCAGTTTCTTATTGGTTAACATTAGTTCCAGCACTGTTAGCCGCTGGATTTATGACAAGGATTTTCATTATTTTTCATGATTGTACCCATTATTCATTCTTTAAAAGTCGACGTGCAAATAGAATAGTTGGAACGTGTATGGGCGTTTTAACATTATTCCCATTTGATCAGTGGGGGCATGAGCATTCTATTCACCACGCTACGAGTGGTAATTTGGATAAGAGGGGTACAGGGGATATTTGGACGCTTACAGTAGATGAATATGTAGCAGCACCATTTAGACTCCGTTTAGCATATCGTTTATATCGCAATCCATTCGTTATGTTTGGGTTAGGCCCGATTTATGTTTTCTTGCTTAAAAATAGATTTAACCGAAAAGGTGCTAGAAAAAAAGAACGTATGAACACTTATTTAACGAATATTTTAATCGTTGCTATTGTAGGAATGCTTTGCTGGGCAATTGGATGGCAATCGTTTCTTTTAGTACATGGTTCTATATTTTTAATAGCAGGTTCAATAGGGATTTGGCTGTTTTACGTACAGCACACATTCGAGGATTCTTATTTTGAAGAAGATAAAGAATGGGAATATGTGAAAGCGGCAGTGGAGGGAAGTTCTTTTTATAAACTTCCAAAAATTTTGCAATTTCTAACGGGTAATATTGGATTTCATCATGTTCACCATTTAAGTCCAAGAGTACCTAACTATAAACTAGAAGAGGCACACAACAATACCCTTCCTTTAAAAAATGTACCAACAATTACGCTTGCTACAAGCTTGCGTTCACTCCGTTTCCGTCTTTGGGATGAGAAAAGTAACAATTTTGTTAGCTTTAAAGATGTCAAAAATATAATTAAAAATAATGTTTCTGTTCGGGTGAAATCTGAACTATAATTGCATCGTATATAAAATTCCCCTTAATCATTTTCGATTTAAGGGGAGTTTTTGTTTAAAGATTAGATGCCAGATTAGAAGAAAAATTAAATGTTTCAAATTGTAATGGAAGCAGATTAGGAATTGCTAGTACGTAAGTACAAATACAAGATGACAATAAATGCATTATGTTAACAATTGGAGTTATCATGAATTTTCCATTACGATAACTGTTCATAAATCCGACGAAAATTAATAGCAAAAAGGGGATCGTACAACAGTATATCTAAAAAATTAGAAAAGACTTGAACGGAAATTTCATTCATTTTTCTTGGTGTTCCGCATTCCATACACTTAAATAGGATGCATATTCTAATTCATCTGGATTGTCATGTAACATAGAAATGAATTCTAATTTATTTCTATCACAATCTAGAAAGTATACACTTGCAGTGGGCATCCACCTTTGGACAATTGGCTCTTGATTTCCTTTTCCTTGACTTCCTATCACTTCTATTCCACGCTCCTCTAACCACGCTTTAGAAGTCATTAAAAACTCTAAATTTACACCAAAAGCAAAATGTCTCAGCTCAAAGTCTTCGATATTATTTACTTCCCATAGTCCAAGCATTTGTTTTTTATTTTCTCCGACCCAAAAGAAAGCCACTCTTCTTTTGGAGAGTTTTCTTGCTAACGTTAATCCTAGCTTGTTTTGATAGAAATTTATCGCTTTTTCTAAATTTCTTACATGTAAATGAGTCTCGTATATGTTCTGTATCATTATGATCATTCCTTTCTTTCTTGATAACTACCAGTTGAGTAATGAATGTAATTCTAATAATGTACAGCTATATCTGATATACCTATTTATTATTATATCGAAATTGAAATACGATAAATCCAACTGAGGTAGCAAGTTCAAATGAAAATTTTACTACTTTTGTAGGAGAAGAGAAAAATCCATTAAATTCAGGTGAACTCATATTTAAATAATAAAAAAAGACAACACATGAAGTGAAACGCCACGTGTTGTCTTTTTTGTATCGTACAATATTACGAAGTTTCGCTAATTTTAGTTTCACTTTGAGTGTTAGTTGCAATTCTTTTCTTAACTTTAAAGTGATAGTAAGTATAGCAAAAGATGATAAATGGTACAGTACAATAAATGCCTAGTCTTTGATCTGGGATAAAGATAAGACTTACTAATATAATGCCATACAATCCAAAACCAAGAATTGGTACAAGGGGATAGAGTGGAGTTCTGAACTTCAAGTCGTCTAATTTTCCACCTTCAGCTAAATAGTGTTTGCGGAAAAAGAATTGAGAAACACAAATTGACATCCAAACAATAATTGTTATGACTCCAGAAATGGAAATTAACCATAAGTAAACCGTTTCAGCAGCTACGACGCTTGTTAAAAGAGAAAAAGCAGAAATAGCTATTGTCATGATTAAAGCGTTGAGAGGAATCCCACGTGATGATAATTTCTTTAAAAATGCTGGAGCCATTTCGTTTTTTGATAAAGACCAAAGCATGCGAGTAGCAGCGTATAGTCCTGAGTTTGCAACAGAAAGAACAGCAGTAAGAATAACAAAGTTCATAATATCAGCTGCATATGGAATACCGATATTATCAAAAACAGCAACGAATGGGCTCTTTGTGAGTCCTGCTTCTTCCCAAGGAATTAAAGCAACAAGAACAAAGATTGCTAAGACGAAGAAAAACATTGTGCGCCATATAATATTTCTAATAGAACGAGGTAAAGTTTTTGCTGGATCTTCGCTTTCACCTGCTGCGATTCCGACAAGCTCTGTACCTTGGAAGGAATAATTGACTGTAACCATTGTTAATAGAATAGCTGCAAGTCCATTCGGAAATAAACCACCATGATTTACGAAATTTGAAAGAAGTGGAGCTGGTTCGTCGCCTTTTAAATCAATAAAGCCGAACATAGCGGCGCCACCAAGAATTATAAAAGCTATAATGGCAGATACTTTTATACTTGAAAACCAAAATTCTGTTTCTGCATAACTACGAGCAGATAATGCGTTAATAGTAAAGATTGTAACGCCAAATATTAAACACCAAACCCAAACAGGAATATCAGGAAACCAGCGCTGCATTGTAATACCGGCAGTTGTAAATTCAAGACCGGTCGTATTCGCCCAGCTTAACCAATACAACCATCCGATTGTAAAGCCAGTTGCAGGATTGATGAATTTAGTGGCATATTCCTGGAAAGAACCCGAAACAGGCATGGCTACAGCGAGTTCACCAAGACATAGCATAATGAAATACATTAATAATCCACCGGCCATAAAGGCAAGTACGGATCCACCAGGTCCAGCTTGACTTATAATAAAGCCAGATCCGTTAAATAACCCCGTTCCAATCACACCACCGAGTGCAATCATGAATAAGTGTCTACTTTTCATCGTACGTTTTAATTCATTGTTTGTATTGTTTACTTGCGCCATTGTTTTCCTCACTTTCGTAGTTGATAGAATAAAGTTTGATGTTTTTCCGTATTATGGAATGTATTCCGTGATGTGAAATCTTGTTATAATTTTCAGATAATTAAAAAGAAAAGTCAATATTTTTTTGTTTGCGTTTTCAATTCGTTGTTAGTGATATGTTTTTATTGTTAGAAAATTAAATAAATAGATTGATTTCATTTCGAATGTTTGCTAAATTGATAGTTAATTAAGCGTACTAATATATTACGAGTAAAGTTGAGGCGAGTTATGGTACAGTCCATTGATCGAGCGATAAGTATTATTAAATTATTGAATTCTACAAATGAAAAAGAGTATTGGGCTATTTCTGATATAGCTGATGGAACACATCTCCCGGTTAGTACAGTACATAGATTACTTAACTCTCTAATGGAGCATGGGTTAGTTACACAAATTTCAGAGACAAAACAGTACAAAATTGGACCAATGTGGATGGAAATAGGGTTGCGTCAATTGGAGAAGGTAGACTATAGATCTGTTGCAAGAGAAGTGATGAAACGTTTGGCTGCTGAAGTGGAAGAAAGTGTCTATTTGAATATTCCAAACGGAACACATTCCATTATCATTGAAAGAATTGATAGTCCTTTAAAAATTCGAGTTATTGATAATCTAGGAGAACAAATTCCACTTTCAATTGGTGCTGCAAATAAAACGATGCTTGCCAATATGAAAACGAATGAAATGGAACATATTGTAGAGTATTTACTTCCTTCATTACCAGAACAAAAGCAAATTCTTCTTAATCAGATAAAACAAATAAAAAATGAAGGATATGCTGTCAGTTATGGTGAAAAAACAGAAGGGACAGCTTCAGTAGCTGCACCTATTATCGGATTTAATCATAAAGTAGTAGGAGCATTAAGTGTTGGGTTAATTAGTCATCGTATTAATGATGATCGACTATCTTTTCTTATTAGCAAGGTAAAACAAGCAGCTCATGAAATATCAATAAAAATCGGCAGTACATCAGAACTATAATTTTGATAGCTGTCGTCATTTTTTATTCATATATTGGAATTCGTTTTCATAATGCGGAAAAATAGGGGGATTTATATGTCAAAGTGGCAATCAAAAGAACAATTGATTCAATTATTAAGCAGTCTTGTTGAAATTCCTAGTATTACAGGTACAGAGGCTGAAGTGATATTGCCAGACTTTGTTGTGGAGCAATTATCTGATTTACAGTACTTCAAAGAAAACCCGCACCATGTGCAAAAAAATCCGACGGGGGACGGACGATATTTTGTTACAGCACTAGTAAACAAAAGCGATAGTACAAAAAATACTGTAATTCTAGTAAGTCACTTTGATGTTGTAGATGTACAAGATTACGGAGTGTGGAAAGAAGATGCATTTAATCCTAAAAAGTTAACATCTATGTTTTATTCTCATAAAGATGAACTTCCAGACCATGTACGTGAAGATATAGAACATGGAGATTGGCTGTTTGGTAGAGGAACAATGGACATGAAATGCGGCCTCGCATTACAAATGGCAATGATTGAACAAGCATGTGAAGGAAGATTCGATGGGAATGTTCTTTTATTGGCTGTACCAGATGAAGAAGTGAATTCTGTAGGGATGAGGGCCGCTGTTCCGAGACTATTAGATTTAGCAAGAGAGCATAATTTAGATTATAAAACGGTCTTAAACTCAGAGCCTATGTTTTCAAGACATCCTGGTGACCAAAATAAGTATATTTACACTGGCTCTATTGGTAAAGTGTTACCTGGTTTTCTTTGCTACGGAAAAGAGACACATGTAGGTGAACCTTTTGCAGGGTTAAATGGGAGTTATATGGCTTCATTAATAACAGCAGAACTAGAGTTAAACACAGACCTTTGTGATATTGTAGAAGGGGAAGCGAGTCCTCCACCAACTAACTTACTTCAAAGGGACTTAAAAGAGGATTATTCTGTACAAATTCCGCATCGTGCAGTCACATTATTTAATTTGTTTTTATTAGAAAAATCAATGACAGATGTAGTTTCATTGTTACGTCAAAAAGTAACGAAAGTAGCAGAGAAAATAGAAGAGTCGTATGAAAAACATGCATATCGTTTTTCTAAATATAATCCATTTATACCACCTAATCTCAAAGTAAATGTATTAACTTATGAAGAGCTTATCACATATGCAATTGAGCAACATGGACGAGAAAAAATAGATCATATTCAATCTAATATTATAAAAAATAGAGGAGATAAAGATGATCGTGCGGTAACGATTGATTTAGTAGATAAATTAGCGATTTTATGTAAAGAAAAGGCACCGATGATTGTACTTTTCTTCGCTCCGCCGTACTATCCAGCTGTGAGTTCACGCAACAATCCTTTAATAAAAGAGGTAGTTGTAGAAATGGAAAAGTATGCACATTACAATCATAAAATTACATTTGAAAACCAAAATTATTTTGGGGGGATTTCAGATTTAAGCTATGTAGGCTTGCAGTATCCACTGGATTCAATGAGTTCGCTTGTAGACAATATGCCATTATGGGATAAAGGCTATTCAATTCCGCTTCAGGAATTAGAAGAGTTTGATGTTCCAGTATTAAATATGGGACCGGTAGGAAAAGATGCACATCAATGGACAGAACGTCTAGATGTAAACTACGCATTTGAAACACTATTAGATATGTTACCGAAATGCATTGAAAAATTATTAGTTTCTAATAAAATTACACAATCATAGTAGGGAATAGGTAAGGGATAAAACAGAACCTTTAAAGAAGAGTCAAATAAAATTATTTTAATATAATTAAAAAGTAGAACGGCCAAGCTCAATTTTATATGAGTTTGGCCGTTTATCATGTAGTGAATTTTTAATTAAAAGTATGTGAATTCATAGCTAACGTAATCTCTTTTATAGTTTTATTTTTTAGTTTGACCAGATAGTTCAACAGACTTTTGCGTACAACGCTGCATAGCTGAAATAATCGCTGTTCGTAATCCTTTTTCCTCTAATGTCGCTACAGCTTCTATTGTCGTTCCGCCAGGAGAACAAACCATATCTTTCAATTCACCTGGATGTATTCCTGTTTCTAGTACCATTTTTGCAGAGCCTAACACAGCTTGAGCAGCGAATTTATATGCTTGATTTCTTGGCATACCATCTAGTACAGCAGCATCTGCCATCGCTTCTATAATCATATATACATAAGCTGGTGAAGAACCACTTACGGATGTGACAACATCCATTAATTTTTCACTTACGATCTCTGTTTGACCAAAACTATTGAAAATGTTTAGTACATCTTCTAAATCTTTTTCTGTAACCATTTCATTAGGGCATAATGCAGACATTCCTTCTCCAACAAGAGCAGGAGTATTAGGCATTACTCTTACAACCTTTACTTTTTTATTAAAGGCATTTTCAGTACTTTCAATACTTTTTCCGGCAGCGATCGTAACGATGATAGCATCGTTTTTGATTACTTCTTTTATTTCATTAATTATTGATGAATATAGGTCTGGTTTGATTGATAAAATTAAAATATCAGCATTTTTAGCTACTTTATTGTTGTCGGTAGTTGTAGTTAGCCCATATTTTTCACTAGCATTTTTTAAATTAGCAGTGTTTAAATCTGAACAAATAATTTGATTTGAAGACACTATATTTTTGTTTATCATTCCGCCAATCATAGCCATTCCCATATTTCCGCAACCGATGAATCCAATTTGTTTATCCATAATAACTCAATCTTGCTCCTTTTATAATCAATTATATCGGTTTGATATTATTTTCTTAGAATAAGAATAACATCCCTGTGCAATATAAAGAAACATTCTAAGAGAATATATTCCTTTTTGCAACACTAAAAGACAAAAATTAATTATATTCGACATTATGTAAATATATACACTATAATGTAAGGTTTTATGTTTATGAATATGAGTTAAACTTATATCATTTTGTATTTTCATTCAGTAGGGCGATAATTTCATACAAATAACTTGTGGCTCTATTTATTTTTAAAAATACCTCTTGACACCGAATCGAACTATATCGCATAATATAAAAAAATTAGATTGAAAATCGTTGAAGGGAATTAGTACATATGTCTTCTTGCGAAAGAGAGTGGAATTCACCGGCTGAAAGATTCCTCGTATAGAATATATCGAACCTATCCCTGAGTCTTAAATGAAAGTTTAGGCGTTCGCCTGCGTTATAGGCACCAAGTGGATATCTATGTATATCAATTAAGGTGGTACCGCGGAACAATGACCGTTTCGTCCTTTTTATTTTATTAAGGGCGAAGCGGTCATTTTTATTTTGCTCTTAAATACTTCAGTGCAGCATTGATGAGAATAGATATAGTTACAAAGTGAATGAAGTGTAATTTATAAAAAAACTTTGATTTTAGACTTGGGGGATAAAAAAGTGAAAAAACAACGAATTGTTGTAAAGATTGGGAGTAGTTCCTTGGCAGATAGTCATGGAGGCATCTCTACAGAACAGCTTTCAGATCACGTTGCCGCATTGGCTCGGTTGAAAGAAGATGGGCACGAGGTTGTGTTAATTACATCTGGAGCCGTCGCTGCAGGTTTTTCAGCGCTAGGATATCCTAGCAGACCTGTAACGATTAAAGGGAAACAGGCTGCAGCAGCTGTCGGACAAAGTTTGTTAATGCAGGCGTACACGGAGGAATTCCGTAAATATGGCATCGTTACTGCGCAACTTTTGCTGACGAGAAGTGATTTTTCTAGAAAAGAACAATATAGTAATGCTTACGCTACGTTAGGAGAATTATTAAACCGTTCCGCTCTTCCAATTATTAATGAAAATGATTCCATCTCTTTAGAGGAGCTAACGTTCGGTGATAATGATATGCTGTCAGCTTTAGTAAGCGGGCTTGTTTCGGCGGATATGCTGATGATTTTTACAGATGTGAACGGGTTATATGACAAAAATCCTCAGAAAAATGCGGATGCAAAAAAATATTATTTTCTTCCTGAAGTTACGGAAGAAATTTCTTCTCTTGCAGGAGATGCAGGCTCAAAACTTGGGACTGGCGGTATGAAATCAAAAATCGATGCTGCAAAGACAGCACTCTCTCTTGGTGTGAGTGTATTTATCGGAACAGGACGTGGACAGGAAAAGTTTGTAGATGTTTTGAAGGGTAAGGGTGATGGAACGTATGTTGGTAATGCTCCTCAAAAAGAAATGAAGATGAACAAGCAATGGATTGCCTTGCATTCGCTTGTTAGCGGACAAATTGAAGTAGATGCTGGGGCAGCTACTGCCATCATTCAGCATGGGAAGAGTTTACTTCCAGCTGGTGTTACGAATGTATCAGGATTTTTCCAAGTGGGTGAAGTTGTAGAGGTTGTAACGCAACAAGGGCGCGTAATAGGAAAAGGACAATGCACATATAGTGCAGAGGAACTAAGAGATGTAAAAGGTATGCAAAGCCAAGATATTCAAGTAAGAGGCGAGAGACATAGTTATGAAGTCATCCATAGGGATCATTGGGTTTCACTTTAAAAAGGAGGAAATAAAAATGAATGAAGTGTTGGCAAAGGGGATAAAAGCAAAAGAGGTTGCTAGAGAACTTGTGCTTAAAACTACAGATCAAAAAAATGAAGCACTTGCTGCAATTGCTAATCAGCTGATAGTAGAAACAGCTTATATTTTAGAAGAAAACAAACGGGATATTGAAGAAGGTAAGGAGAAAGGATTTTCTCATTCACTCCTTGATCGTCTTTTGCTGAATGAACAACGAATTGTTGATATGACAGAGGGTATTAAGCAGTTAATTGAATTACGTGATCCTATTGGAGAATGTGTAAGTGCATGGGAACGACCAAATGGACTATCTATTCAGGAGATGCGCGTACCACTTGGTGTTGTCGGAATGATTTATGAGGCAAGACCGAATGTAACTGTTGATGCTGCTACAATTTGTTTAAAAACAGGAAACGCAGTAATACTACGTGGTAGTTCTTCTGCTATACATTCTAACAAAGCTATCGTTAGCGTTATTCACCGGGCGCTTAAGCAAACTAGCTTGCCTTCAGAAAGTGTACAGCTCATAGAAGATACAACGAGAGATAGTGCAAAACAGTTGTTTACATTGAACGAGTACTTGGATGTTCTTATACCAAGAGGCGGTAAACAATTAATTGATACAGTAGTGAGAGAAGCGTCTGTTCCAGTACTTGAAACAGGTGCGGGAAATTGTCATATATTCATTGATGAAACAGCAGATAAACAAATGGCGTTTAATATTATTATAAACGCAAAAACACAGCGTCCATCTGTATGTAATGCAATTGAGACAATTGTACTTCATGAGAATTGGGCAGAGCAATATGGTAGCGAGTTGTTTTCTTCATTGAAGGAAAGAGGAGTGGAGCTACGTGGTGATAATAAAGCAGTGGCGATTGATCCTTCTATCTTACTTGCGACAGAAGAAGACTGGGAAACTGAGTTTTTATCTCTCACACTAGCAGTGAAAGTGGTTTCCACTGTTGAAGAAGCGATTCATCATATAAATACGTATGGATCTATGCATTCTGAAGCGATTATTACTGAAAACGAGGAAAACGTCAGCAAGTTTTTTACTTCTGTAGATGCCGCGGCACTTTATCATAATGCATCGACTCGTTTTACAGATGGATCCGAATTTGGATTCGGAGCGGAAATTGGTATCAGTACACAAAAGTTACACGTAAGAGGACCAATGGGGCTTCCAGCATTAACTTCTACAAAATATGTGATTCGTGGAAATGGGCAAATTCGAAAATAATAATAAAAGACACTCAATTGGCTTGGGTGTCTTTTATTATAAAAATTATTTACCATACAAATAGCCCAACGAGCATAGCACTTAATAAAGAAACAGCCATCCCGCTAACAAGAAGCTTCCAAACATTTTTACCGATGACTGATGATTTTTCTCCGCCAAATAATGAATTGTAAGTTCCGTAAATCATACCTACTGTACTAAAGTTAGCAAAAGAAGCTAGAAATGTCGTTGCAACCGCAACCGTATGCGGTTGTAGCGACTTTAAGTTTGATTTTAAATCCATCATTGCAACAAATTCATTCGTCGTTATTTTGATCCCCATTAATTCAGCTACATACATAGCATCACTGCCTGATAAACCGAGTAAAAATGCAAAAGGACTAAAGATAATGGAGAAGATTTTTTGAATTGTTAACCCTGTTACAAAAAATCCTAAAATCCCATTTAAACATGCTGTTAAAGCTACATAACCAATTACCATAGCTAAAATAACGATAACCATATTCATCCCAACTAACATACTGTTTGAAATAGTAGAAAAGAAATCCTTTTTTTCATGTTTTGAAGGTGTGTAAACAACGTCTTCTTCTTTCGAAACTTCCACAGGATTTAATACATTGGCTAAAATTAATGCGTTAATACAGTTTAATGGGATTGCGCTGAAAATATATGTTGCTGGCACCATTGATAAATAAGCGCCAAGAATGGATCCGCTAACGCTACTCATACTCATAATTCCAAAAGTTAATAATCGATTTTCTTTTAACACAGATAATTGATCACGAACAACCGCAAGTGCTTCGGTGTTTCCTAAAAACATCATTTGAATCGAAAAGAAACTTTCTAACTTTGGTAAACGAGAAATCTTTGAAATAACTGCACCTACTTTATCAATAATCCAAGTTAAGATTCCGAAATAAGATAGAATATCGAAAAAAGTAATAACAAAAATGATAGGAAGTAACGCACTAAAGAAGAAATCAATGTGCTGGCTTTCCATAGCTGAAGGAAATGCAAATCGAATACCTTCATTCGCACATGCTAGTAGCCAACTGAAAAATGACGCAATTTTATTAATGATAATACTGCCGAGCTTTGTGCCTAACATAAACCATGTAATAAAAAGCTCCAATAGGATGAGAATTACAATTGGTCTCCATTTTATATGTTTTTTATTAGGCGAACATAAGAAAACGATTAATATGACAACGAAAATCCCTAACATATTCAATATGAAATACATGTCAACAACTCCTTGAGGCTTATTATTTGTATATAAAAAAGCCTCTATTCTTCCAAATTTGGATTATGATCAGAAGTTATGAAGAGGGTAAATGATGTTTGGGATTCCTGTATTTTAATTTGCTTTATTTTGAGCAATCGCAGTATTTACAAAACAAGTAGCTATTTTCAATTATTTGGTTGCATGTTAAACGTCAGCAAATGTAAACATCGCTTATAAATAAGAACGGTGAGTTGGCCATGAACCTTGGAGTTTTCGAAGTTGTATAATTTGTCCTGTATGATAAGCATCGTGCAAAAGGATATTCAAATATTGTTGCCAAATTGGTAGAGAAGGCTTTGGCTGATCTAGTTCTGCTTCTTGAAAGGATGTTAATGAAGCTTGTAAGGCATCATGTACTTGAAGCGTTCGGTTCACTGTTTGCTGCCAAGCGGCATCATCATTAGGTCCACCTTGGATAAACGTCTCATCATTATTTTGTGGAGCCACAAATGTGTCGTCTTCATGTAAGCGGGAATGTAGGCGTTCTTTAAAGATTAATAAATGGTTCACATTTTCCCAAATCGTATTACTGGCAGCACCTTCTGGTTTCCAACATGCTTGTTCAGCAGTAAGATTTTTTAACGCTTCAGATATCGGTGGGTACCATTCTTCCTCGTAAAAAACTTGTTGGACTCCATTTTGCAACATTTCTTTTCTTTCCATTCTTATAGCCTCCTGTTCATTTTTCTTAATAAAATCAATTCGCTTTTCTCTTCAATAAACCTTCTCTATAGTTGAACAAGAGAGTGAAATACAACGTATAATTGAGCCATTAAAAAATCTCATTTTTAATATGATATTTAATAATCAAGGCTTTCATTGAGTCAGAATGAAAAGAGTATAAACCTTTTTCTGTTTGCTCATTGATTAAAGTTTTTTTAAAGTTGTAAAATGGTTCTAAAAATATAGAAGGTAAAATTCGATAAAAATAGAATATGTTATATAGCAAACAAGGAGGGGATAAAAATGGAGGTCTATCACATAACGAGCAGAAAAAGGGAAACATACAACGTTCAGGTGAAATATTCGATACTTTTCGAATGTGCACTTGGCATTGCTGCTATTACTCATAAAAGGTTAATTGATACACTTGAAAAGACTCAAAGTGAATGGGAAGAAATTAAGGAAGCATTAACAGAAGAAATGAGAGAACACTTACAGTTTGTAGAAGAACATAATACGTGGAAAGCATTACTCCAGTTATTGTATGAAGAGGATTTTCAAGATTTATCGCAGTTTAATTTTAAAATTGATTCATTTTCAGAAGAAGATTTGAAATTTATATGTTTACCGTTTTTAGGAGAGAAGTATGAAGAGAAAAGACGTTTAGCTGCAACGGGAGTTGTATGTGCAATACACGAACTAAAGGAACTAACAGATAATCATCAGTTTTTTTCTACTTATATTAGCTTTATATGTAATGTAGATGTACAAGTGCTGAAATCGCATTTAATCGCTGTTATGACAGGTTGGTATGAGAGTGTTATTAAAAGAGAGGAAGAACAAATACTTTCTATATTAAAACGAGATTATGAAGCGAAAAATGAAATGAATAAAAAGATGAAGCCGGAAGAGTTTGTCGAGTGGGCGACTGGCGGAGTGAACTATATGCCAGAGCCAAGTGTTCATCACGTACTTCTTATTCCGCAAATGACGTACAGACCGTGGAATATTGAAGCGGATATTGATGATACGAAAGTATTTCATTATCCAGTTGCGAATGAAAGCATTCATCCTGAAGATCCGTATGAACCGAATTATGTTTTAGTTCAAAAACATAAGGCTCTTGGGGATGAGGCGAGATTGCGAATTGTAAAAATGTTATTTGAAAAAGAACGTACATTACAGGAAATAACGGAAAGATTACAGCTTGGTAAATCGACTGTACACCATCATTTGAAATTGTTACGTGCAGCGAAGTTAGTTGATATACATGACGGAAAATATGTATTAAGAAAGAAAGCAGTACAGTCTTTAGCGAAAGAATTAGATATGTTTTTGAATAGATAATTAACAACGAGAATGTACATAAAGGGAGGAATATAAAAGAAAAGTTGGTGTGTGAAATTGAAAAATATATTGAAAAATCGTTCGTTCTTTTTTATGTGGATTGGTAGTGCAATCTCAGAATTAGGAGGGGCTTTCGGAACGTTATGTAATTCAATTCTAGTATATGAGTTAACAGGATCGGAAATGGCTTTAAGTAGTATGTGGCTATTATATTTCATCCCATCACTCATACTGCAATTAATAAGTGGCCCATTTATTGATAAATGGAGCCGGAAGTGGATTATGATTTTTTCACAATGGATACGGGCGTCCGTATTCTTATTACCTTTGGTGATGCTAGTTACAGGTAGTATAGAAGTTTGGCACATTTATGTTGTTCAAATTGTAGTGGGACTTATTACACCTCTTTATACACCTGCGAGTCAGGCAATTATACCGAGCATTGTAAGTCAAGGACAACTTCAAGACGCAAATGCGTATATTGATGGAATGACTCGTCTCATGATGTTTCTTGCGCCAGTATTAGGCGGAGTAGTCATTCATTTCATTGGAACAGAAATTACATTATCTTTCGTATGTATTTGTCTATTTGTTAGTGGTGCTTTCTTACTTTATATAAAAGAAAAGAGAACTACAACAGATATACGAAAAACGTGGCTAGAACAATTTCTTCAAGGTTTTACATATTTTTTTACAAAACCAATCATCGTTTGGCTCGGTATATTTCTTACTTTCGTGCAGTTTGGAGTAGGGGTAACGATGGTCACAAATCTTCCTTATATAAAAGACGAGCTGTTAGCGGGATATGCAGAGTACGGCTATTTTATGGCAGGTTTTCCACTTGGCTACGTAATTGGATCAGTAGTAGTCGGAAAAGTAACATATAAAAGCCGGCGTATACTTATGCTTGGAGGATTGTTTATAGGGGGGCTCACATACATTTCATTAGGGTTCAATCATAGTATTATCATTGCAATACTAATTGAAGTAATAGCAGGGATTTGTATTGCATTTTTCAATGTTCATAACACAACAATATGCCAACAAATCGTCCCAAATAATATGATAGGACAAGTATTTTCAGTGCGTTTATTTTTCATACGATCCGCTATGCCATTAGGTGTGTTAGTAGGGGGAATATTGAGTGAAATGTGGGGAGTAAGAGCGCTATATGTAATTATCGGTGCAGTTATATGTGTTACATCTTTAATAGGGATGTTACTTCCATATTTCAAATTTTTAGATGAGGCGATAGAAAAGAAATCAGCATAATTCAAAAAATTAAAACTTTACAATTGAAAATAATTATCATAATCAATTATAATAGAAGAATACTAGTATTCGTATAACAAAGAGGGAGTGGAATATATGTTTATCGAAACGAAAACATTTACAGTAAAAGAAGGTACATCAAATATAGTTGTAGAACGTTTCACTGGAGAAGGTATTATTGAAAAATTTGAAGGCTTCATCGATTTAAGTGTTCTCGTGAAAAAAGTAAGACGCGGCGACGAAGAAGTTGTCGTAATGATTCGCTGGGAATCGGAAGAAGCATGGAAAAACTGGGAAACAAGTGAAGAACACTTAGCTGGACATAGAGCGGGCCGTGGTAAACCAAAACCAGATCATATTATTAATGTGGATCATGCGGTTTATTATGTGAAATCATCGAAATCGGCTTATCAACAGTTGTAATATACAAGCAGAGGATACATGTTGTAGAAGCAAACATGTATCCTCTTTTTTATTACTGGGGGGATAGGAATGATAGGAAATCTTTCATTCATTTAAAAAACGTTCTAGGCTATAGAAAAAAATATTAGACTTATAAAGCATAGTCTTAGACGGAACGCTTGAATATTTTCCCTTACATATTTAAGTGTTATGAAAAAAATGAATCTATATACCCTCAGTTTAAAAGGAGATGAGTACATGAAGCTGAATCATTTAAATTTATGTGTTGATGATTTATCGGAAGCGAGACATTTCTTTGAAACATTTTTTGATTTTCAATTTTTGGAGCAAAAAGGGAAAGCACTTGTAGTCATGAGTGATGAGAGTGGTTTTATACTTGTACTAAGTGATCCAAAAGCATTTAAAGGGAATAAGGAAGTTACGTATCCGGAAGCTTTTCATATTGGTTTTTTAGTGGATACATCAAGTGAAGTGGATCAAGCATATAATCGTTTAGTAGCCGGCGGCATTGAAATAGACAAGGAACCTTATTCGATGAGAGGTAGTAGTTATGGTTTTTATTTTACAGTATTTAATGGCTTATTAATTGAAGTGTCTTGTCTTGATTATAGAGAAGATAAGAAAGTTTCAAAGCTTAATAGTAATCATCAAGAGTAATCATTTGAAGGTGTATAAAATTTAAATATGTATCATATTAGAAGAAGGATTAAGAAAGTTTCACTGTAAAGTAAAAAAGACAGACTAATAAATAGTCTGTCTTTTTTACTTTAATTCTTCACATCATCATAAAGTTCAAGTGCCTCTTTCACATTCAATCCATTTTTTACAATGCCATGTATTGCTTGGATCATCGCAGCTGGGTGCTCGGATTGCCATATGTTTCGGCCCATGTCTACTCCAATTGCGCCTTCTTGCAACGCATTGTACGTAATGTTTAATGCGTCTTCAATTGAATCTAGTTTGGGGCCGCCCGCGATGACTACTGGGGCAGGGCATGTGCTCGTTATTTTTTCGAACCCTTCGCAGTAATACGTTTTAATAATATCAGCACCCATTTCAACACATACGCGGGAAGCAAGTGCTAGAAAGCGAGCTTCACGTTTTTGTAATTCTTTTGCGACTGCGGTAATGCCGAGTACAGGTAGGCCGTAATCGTGAGCTTCAGAGACTACATTTGCGAGATTTGTAACAGTTTGTGTTTCATAGTCTGATCCGACAAAAACAGAAACGCCAACGCCAATTGCGTTTTGCTTCACTGCTTCTTTCACAGGTGTAACAATTGTTTCATTCGCTAAATCTTTACCGACGACAGTAGCGCCGCCAGATACACGCATAACCATCGGTGTGCTGCAGTTTTCAGGAATACAGGAGCTAAGTACACCACGCGTTAAAAAGAGGGAGTCTGTATAAGGAAGTAAGTTTTTTACTGTTTCAAGTGGTTGTTCTAGTCCGTGAATTGGTCCTAAGAAATAACCGTGATCTATTGCTAACATAACCGCTCTACCATCAGGTAAAATTGTATTTAATCGATTTTTAAATCCCCAAGTCATTCCAAATCACTCCTTCGTTAATGTTGGATTTTCCGTTTGTACCGTATCTTTATTTGGTAAATGTGGTGACTTAATAAAAACAGCTTTAAAAGGTTTGTCAGAATGGTTAATAAGATAGTGAGATTCATGAGGACGAACTTGCAGGACATCACCTTGTTTAATTGGAACTCTTTCATTATTCACATAGAAATCTATTTCACCTTCTAATGCATAAAAGACCTCTTCGCACGTCGTATGATAATGGTTTTGAAACTCCTGGCCCGGTTGAATGACAACAAGGCCAAGATCAATATTTGGACCTTGTATTAAATATTTCGGCCCGTTATCACCGAAGCGATAGGAGAAGTCATTTTCATTCGCTTTTAACATACAGTTCACTCCTTTATGTAATGTGTTACAGTGCACCAGGCGCAATCCACATATGTGAGGTGAGCCCTTTATCAGCTAAAGCGAGCTGACTGTCATATACAGTTTTCCATGTTTCATAGAACTCTTTATATAGTTCGTGATTTTCAGTAACTGGTTCGAATGTTTGCTCCCACTGTACAAACTCTTCGGCAGTTTCTTCCATAGATGAATATATGCCAGCACCAACTCCAGCAGCAATCGCAGTTCCTAAAGCAGCTGCTTCTTTCACAACGGGTACTTTTACAGGAATGCCGAGTACGTCTGATAGAATTTGTGGCCATAGTTTTCCTTTAGCGGCACCGCCAGCAAAAATAACTTCAGAAGGGAATGTGCCAGTTAGATTTTTTATTAATTTTAAGTTTCCAAGTGTAATGAAGGCTGCATTTTCTTCAATAGCACGAAACAGTTCTTTTTTTCCGCATTTGTCAGCGTCTAAACTTAAATTTAAAAAAGAAGGTGCGGCATGACGCCAAGAAATGTAGTTCATAACGTTTGAAAAAGTAGGGATAATACCATATGAACCGACAGGTACGTCTTTCGCTTGTTCTTCTAGTAATTCATAAGCATCTACACCGAGTTTGTCAGCAAGTTTCTTTTCTTCTTGGCAAAAAGCGTCTCGAAACCAGCGCATAACGAGACCTGGGAAAAAGGCGATTGTTTCATATTGCCATAGGTTCGGAACGACGTGACAATTTACTCGAATTGCAGCATTTGGATCCGTTGTTGACTCTGTAATATTCACTTCCTGTTGCCAAAAGCTGCCGCCGCATATTAAAGTTTGATTTGGTTTTACGACTCCAGTCCCGAGTGCTGCCATTTGAGCATCACCGCCGCCAGCGACGACAGGAATCCCTTCAAGTAAACCAGTTAGTGCTGCACACTCTTTTGAAACATTACCAATCACAGTGCCAGCTTCATTTACTTTTGGTGAAAATGGCAAATTTATACCACACTCTTTAGCGACATCGTTATCCCAATTCCTATTTTGTAAATCAAAGATTCCGGACGTACAACCGTTGGAAGGGTCGATTTGCAGTACGCCGCTTAATTTATACAAAATCCAATCATTTAACATCGTAAAGGAGTGAATATTGCTATAGACGTCTGGTTCATGTTTTTTAATCCAAAGTAGACGTGGTAAAGCACCCAATGAAAAAGTTTGCCCAGATTTTCTGTATAAATCTTTTTCAAGATGTGAGCGGATTTCTTTTAGCTCACTAACTTCAGCGGATGCGCGCCCATCAACATTTGCACACGCCCATATTTCTTGCCCATCTTGATCATATAAAACAAATCCTTCTCGCATACTTGTAGCGCTAATAGCAAGAATAGAAGAGGCAGGAGTGTTGCTTTTTTGAAGCACCTCTTTCGTACATTCTTGTACTAGCTTCCAATTTTCTACTACATCAAAGTTCATAGAGCCTGGATAACGAAGGTCAGATTTGTGAATCCATTCTTTTTGACTTACTGCAATTTGATTACCATGTAAATCAAAAAGAACTGCTCGAATGCTCCCTGTACCAGCATCAAAAGCTAATAAATGGGACATTAACAATCACCATCCTTTCGTAATAAGGAGAGGGCAGTTTCCTCATCGGTAATTAATGAATGAATAAACTTTCCTTTTAAGGCACCATAAATTGCATCTATCTTTTTAGTACCTCCAGCAACACCGACGACATGCTTCATATTGCGCAAAATAGAGAGGGGCGTGCCAATTAGACGATTGTGATGCGAGAGCTCTAATAAATCGCCATTTGTATTATAAAATTGTCCTAAAATATCGCCAGCACCGTTTTGACTACGAATATATGTCATCTCACGTAGTGTTAATTTTTCTTCTTTTACAATCGTAGCGTCTTGAGATAATCCCCCAATACCGACAACAGCCGTATGAGCAAGTGAAGCGACTTGAAGCATATCTTTTACACTCGGTTCTGATAGAATACTTTGTGCCATTTCGGTTGTAGACGCTAGAAACGGCGTAGGGATAATGTGAAGTTCGCCTTGCATGTAGTGTAAATAGTTTTGTTTTCTCGGGAGATAGTGATTTACCCCGCCTGTTAGCGTTACGATTGAAAGGTTGATAGAACTTTCAAAATGAATGTTTTCTAGCATTTTGCTAATTGTTTCTCCCCAGCCAATACCGAGTAAATCGCCTTGCTGGAGATGAGTTTCTAAATATTGTGCAGCAGCTTTTCCGAGAGAAGCGTGATAATTGTTTACTGGGGTAGGGATAATAAAAGCATCTTTTAAGTGGAATTTTTTCATTAGGTCACGCTCAATACTTAAACAGTGCAAACCAGTCCCTTTTACGTGAAATGTAACGATACCTTCACTCCGCGCTTTATCTAATAACCGGACGACTTTATTTCTTGAAATATGAAGAAGTGACGCGATCTCCTGTTGTGTTAATTGGTCTTTATAATAGTACCAAGCTACTTTAGTTAATAAATTTTCTTCAAAGTTCAGCTGAGTCATACTCTTCATCCCTTTCAACAATTGACCACAGCTTAAACATATGTACCATATATTTTGTTTATTCCAGTTGAAACGATTAATAGTACGTAGAAAAAAGTGTTCTAGATATAAAAAAAGGAATATACAATGCTACAAAACAAGTAGAACAAATAATCATTTTCTCAAAAAATGTTCTGGGTAAAGGCAGGTGACATCATGTGGAGAATGTGCCCTTATTACAAGTGAAGAAAATGAGTAAGGCGTTTTCGAATCAACTTGTGCTAAAGGAAGTGAACTTACAAGTAGAGCATGGTGATATATACGCTTTAGTTGGTGGAAATGGCGCCGGGAAATCGACATTAATGAAAATATTAACGGGGTTATATTCGTATGATAGTGGAGAAATGTATGTGAAAGGAAAGAGACAGCAGTTTGCAAATCCAAAAGAAGCACACCAAGAAGGGATTTATTTAATACCACAAGAACCGCTCATTTTTCCGCATATGACCATTGAAGAAAATATATGTATTGGATTAAAGGGGAATAGAAAGAAGCTTAAAGTAAAAGTTCAGCAATTAATTGACAGTTTAAGTTGGGATATTGATCTTAATGAACAGGGAGAATCGTTATCTATTGCGCAACAACAGTTAGTAGAAATCGTTAGAGGATTAATAAGAGAAGCTGAGATTCTTATTCTAGATGAGCCAACATCGACATTAACAACACACGAAATTAAGAGTCTTTTTGTGTTGATGAAAAGTTTACAAGAAAAAGGAATTGGGATGATTTATATTACGCATCGTTTTCCAGAAATCTTTGAAATTGCCAACAAAGTAGCAATACTACGTGATGGAATGGTTGTAAGCCAAGGTGATGTATGTGACTATACATATGACATGCTGATGGAGGGACTATTGCCAAAAGGATATAAACAGAAAGAGAAAATAGAAGTAGTTCAAGAGACAGCAAAGACGAAAAAAATATTAGAAGTGGTTGATATAAATGGTCACGCATTCGAAAATATATCATTCACTGTACATGCGGGTGAGGTTGTAGGTGTTGCTGGCATTATAGGATCTGGCAGAACGGAATTAGCAGAAGCGATATTTGGATTGAAAACTATAAAATCAGGGTCTATCTTATTGGGGGGAAAATCAATTGATACGTGTTCTTTGCATAAAAGGCTAGACGAAGGACTAGTTTATGTGCCAGAGGATAGGGCGAGGAATGGAATTTTCTCAATTGCTTCTGTTAAAGAAAATATTGCAGCAGCAAGTTTATATCAAAATAATCGCTTTTTTATAAATCAAGAAAAAGAAAGCGCTTTAGTTAATTCGTTTATAGAACAGTTCCGAATTGTTGTACAGAATATGAATAAAGAATTGGCATCTTTATCAGGAGGTAATCAGCAGAAGGTCGTGCTTGCGAAGTATCTTGCATGTAATCCTAAAATTATTATTCTTGATGAGCCGACTCGCGGAATTGATGCGAAAGCAAGGCTTGAAGTGTATGAGACGATAAAAAAAATGAAAAGGGAAGGACTCGCAATTTTATTAATCTCTTCAGATGTTGAAGAAATTATCCAATTAGTAAACCGTGTATATGTAATGAGAAATGGGCGATTTGTTTCTCATATGGAAAAAGAACAACTGAGTGTGAATGAAGTTACACGCCTTGCATACGGAGGTGTAACGGAATGAAACGTATGTATAAAATGCACGAAACGTCTATCATAATGTTACTACTAATTTATATAGCTATTGTAGGGATGATAAACCCTAGTTTTATTCAATTTACCTCGTTATCTTTACTGATGAAATCAAGCGTTATTTTAGTCGTGCTAGCAATCGGTCAATCGTTCGTCTTATTTACGAAAAATATAGATGTATCAGTTGGTTCAAGCATGGGATTAAGTGCAGCAGTTTGCGGAATGATGTTAACGAATGGGTATAGTGCATTCTTGTCGATATTTGTAGCTATTATACTTGGGGCCATTATCGGTTTCGTAAATGGTATTGGAGTTGCGAAGTTTCGGGTACCAGCCATTATTATGACATTAGGCATGTTAGGAATTGTTAGAGGTGCAATGTTAATTTTCACAGGCGGGAAGTGGATTGAAGATATTCCAAACGATTTTAAGCAGCTGTCATCTATCATCATTCTTGGTTTACCTATAACTGTATGGTTCGTTCTTATTATTTTACTACTACTATACTTTTTTTTAAGAGAAGTGCCATTGGGAAGATACTTTTATGCGGTAGGTGATAATGAAGATGGCGCGAGGCTTATTGGTATACCTGTTAATAAAGTGAAGATATATGCGTTTATGATTTCAGGCATAAGCGCTGCGCTCGCTGGTTGCATATTTGTTATGAATATCGGGTTCGTTCCAAATCAAACTGGTACAGGAATGGAACTACAGGTGATTGCAGCTGCTGTGCTAGGAGGAATTCATCTAAAAGGAGGAACAGGTTCTATATTTGGAGCTGCACTAGGAGCATTGTTTTTAGAAGTGATAAGCAGTTCACTTATCTTTTTAAAAATACCAGCATTTTGGAATAATGCTATTTCAGGTTTTTTACTATTACTTATTATCATATTAGATAGCGTCATGAAGAAGTGGAAAGCAGAAAGGAGAATGAATCTATGAAGTATTTTTACAGATGGGAAGGTGTGTTAATCATATTACTTCTTATAGAATTCATTCTCTTTAGTTTTATAAACAGCAATTTCTTAAATATTAGTAATCTCCTTTTTAGTACAAATGATTTTCTATTCATAGCAATCGCGGCAATTCCAATGACTTTCGTTATTGTAACAGGAGGAATTGACGTATCTGTAGGATCAATTATGGGGCTAACCTCGATTTTAATTGGTGTGTTTTGGATGAATGGAATTCATATTTTACTAGCAGTAATAATGGCACTTATAGTCAGTTGCTTAGCAGGAGCTTTAAATGGGCTTATTATAAAATTGACAGATGTAGAACCACTAGTCGTTACACTCGGAACGATGTTTTTATACGGAGGAATTGCACTCGTCATTTCAGGAGGGGCAGGTGCTTCTGGATATGAAGGGATAAGCGGCTTACCTGATACTTATGTACAACTAGCAAATGGTAGTTTTATAGGAATACCCAATTTATTATGGCTACTTATTTTATTAACAATTGTATGCACGATTTTGTTTCACCGAACGATATATGGGCGCCACGTAAAATTAACAGGCGCGAATGAAAATGCAGCAAAATACACCGGGATTAAGACGAAGAAAGTAGTAATCATTGCTTACATACTTTCTGGGTTAGGAGGTGGATTAGGAGGAGCTTTCTTAACTGCATATTTCGGTTCTGCACGTGCTGATATAGGAAGCGAAACAATATTACCAATTATTACAGCAGTTGTATTAGGCGGGACACTTATTACAGGTGGAAAAGGAAGTATTTTCGGTACTGTACTGGCGAGTATTTTCATTGGGCTCATGCAGTATGGCTTGCAAATGACGGGTTTAACAAATGAACAATCCAATGTAGTAATAGGTATTATCCTTATTCTTTCAGTTATTATGAGACATTTCAAATTACATCAATTTTTAGCGGGGAAAAGACAGAGTTTGCATAAGGGGGAAATGTCATGAAGAGAAAACTAGGGATTGTATTGATTGTATGTATTTGTTTAATCGGTTTAATTGCGTGTTCTAGCCAAACGGCAGATAAGAAAAAGGCTGATGATGTGAAATTTGCATTTATTCCGAAATTAACAGGAGTTGGTTTCTTCACATCGGGAGGTGAAGGAGCAAAGGAGATGGGAGAGAAGCTAGGCGTACAAGTGAAATATGATGGGCCGTCTGAAGCGAGTGTATCAGGGCAAGTAAAGTATATAAATAATTTTATTAACCAAAACTATGATGCACTTATGGTTTCCTCTACATCAGTTGATGGTTTATCGCAATCACTACAACGTGCTAAGAAAAAAGGAATGACCGTCTTAACATGGGATTCTGATGTGAATCCGAAAGATCGTTCTTTTTATATAAGCCAAGGAACACCAGACCAACTTGCTAACTTATTAATAGAAATGACTTCTAAGCAAATTGGAGATAAAGGAAAAGTAGCATTCTTTTATTCTAGCCCGACAGTAACGGATCAAAACCAATGGGTAACGAAAGCGAAAGAAATT
Source organism: Bacillus sp. JH7 (assembly GCF_001563515.1). Classification (NCBI taxonomy): domain Bacteria; kingdom Bacillati; phylum Bacillota; class Bacilli; order Caryophanales; family Bacillaceae; genus Bacillus; species Bacillus sp. JH7. The sequence goes on from NZ_LPUS01000001.1 coordinate 1,820,733, forward strand.
ATTAAAAAGAAATATCCGAACTGGGAAATTGTAACGACGCAGTACGGTGAAAATAATGCACAAAAATCTTTATCCGTAGGGGAGAACATATTAAAAACGTATCCAGATATTAACGCAGTTATTTGTCCAGATGCAACAGCACTCCCAGCAATGGCGCAGGCAGCTGAAAACTTAAAAATGGATAAAAAAGTAGTGGTAACTGGATTTTCTACACCGAACGTTATGCGTGATTATGTAAAACGAGGAACAGTACAACAATTTGGTTTATGGGATGTAAAACAACAAGGTGCTCTCGCAACGTATGTAGCAAATGAAATTGTTGTAAAAGGGAAGAAGTTAAAAGTAGGGGATAGCTTCGAAGTAAAAGGAATTGGAAAAGTGAAAGTAGAGCCAAACTCCATTCAAGGATATGATTATGAGGCAGAAGGGAACGGAATTATCGTATTACCAGAACGAGTTGTATTTACGAAAGATAATATTGATAAGTATAATTTTTAGTAGACAAAAAAACGTCCGAATATATCGGACGTTTTTTTATTTCTGCATTAATTATGAACAGTTTCTTTTTCGTTTAATCCAAGTGTACGACCAGTAGAAGTGTGAAGGTCTTGGAACAATCTTGGATTTTCAGTTAGTGAAATGCCATATGAAGGAATCATTTCTTTTATTTTTTCTTCCCATTCTACCATGCGGCTTGGGAAACATTTTTCTAATACTTCGAGCATGACGTGAACAGCAGTAGAAGCACCTGGTGATGCGCCTAGTAATGCGGCGATTGAGCCGTCAGCTGCACTTACTACTTCTGTACCAAATTGAAGTGTTCCTTTACCGCCAGCATCAGTATCTTTAATTACTTGTACACGTTGTCCAGCAACTACAATATCCCAATCTTCACTTTTCGCGTTCGGAATGAATTCGCGTAATTCTTCCATACGTTTTTCATGTGATAACATAACTTGCTGAATTAAGTATTTTGTAAGTCCCATTTCTTTTACACCAGCGGCTAACATCGTTAAGACATTATTCGGTTTTACAGAACCGATTAAGTCAAGATTTGAGCCAGTTTTTAAGAATTTAGGTGAGAAGCCTGCGAATGGTCCAAACAGTAAAGCTTTTTTATTGTCTATATATCTCGTATCTAGATGAGGTACAGACATTGGCGGAGCGCCAACTTTAGCTTTACCGTACACTTTCGCATGATGCTGCTCTACAACTTTTTGGTTTTTACATACCATAAATAGTCCACTTACTGGGAAGCCACCGATATGCTTTGATTCAGGGATACCAGTCTTTTGAAGTAGAGGTAGGCTACCGCCACCGCCGCCAATAAAGACGAATTTAGCAGTATGATGCTCAATTTTACCACTATTCATATCGTGTACTTTTACTTCCCACAAACCATTTTTCGTGCGCTTAATATTTTCGACACTATGCTTGTAGTTTAGCTCGACATTTTTTGTTTTTAAGTAATCAAACAACATACGTGTTAATGCACCGAAGTTAACATCTGTTCCAGAGTCAATCTTCGTTGCCGCCATCGGTTCATTAGATGTGCGACCTTCCATAATGAGTGGAAGCCATTTTTTTAATGTTTCAGGAGCATCAGAAAATTCCATTCCTTGAAACAGTGGATTTTTTGAAAGCGCTTCAAAACGGTTTTTTAGAAACTCAACATTTTTTTCCCCTTGTACTAAACTCATATGAGGTAGTGGCATAATAAAATCTTGTGGATTACGAATTAATTTGCTCTTTACAAGATATGCCCAAAATTGTCTTGAAAGCTGGAATTGCTCATTCACTTTTACAGCCTTACTAATATCTATAGATCCGTCAGCTTTTTCGGAAGTATAGTTCAGTTCGCATAGCGCAGAATGCCCTGTACCTGCATTATTCCATTCGTTAGAGCTTTCTTCCCCGGCACTTGCGAGTTTTTCAAAAACTTTAATTTCCCATTCTGGTGCTAATTCTTTTAGTAATGAGCCTAACGTTGCACTCATAATTCCTGCACCAATTAAGATAACGTCTGTTTTTTGCTGCATGTTGCTCATGATAATCTCTCCATCCCCTATATTGGCAAAAAAGTGTAGGTGTTTTCTATGTCTAAGCCGTAAAAGAGAAACACCGCCTAGGCCCCACCTAGGTGTATACCTTTTTTGTCTCAATTATATAACCATCTCATACTCTATTATAATAATTAATAGACTAAAATATCTAGTGTTATCTGATAATTTTAAACTATTTAACGTTTTATTCGCTAAAAATCTTATTTAACAAGCTCTTTTAAGGTGGTAAATAGAAAAAAATTACAGTTTGAAATTATCTCGAAAAAGCTTACGTATCCTTAAGTGACTAAATCGAGTACCTTTTTATGGGATTATTCTTTCTGTAATGGTAAGATTATTCTGAAAAATAAAAAGGAGGGACTCTAATGTGTACAAAAGAACAAATTTCAAACTTATTTCGAAACTTTTCAATAAAGGAATGTAAAGGGTCAAGTGATTTATATGAATATTTATCAATGAAAATTGCTGAAGATGAGGAAGTACTTACACTATCGTCCTATGCTCAGGTAGGTCAACCAGTCCCAAACTTACTATTAGGTGCAGTACATTATTTATTGCTAGCAGGGAAAGAACATCATTTAAAAACGTATTATAGTAGTTTAGTTGAAAATGCTGATACAAATTTAGATAAAGCTTTTAATCATTTTAAAGATTTCTGTAAAGAGTACCGAGAAGAAATCATTACTTTGTTACAAACGAAACTCGTTCAAACAAATGAAGTAAGACGGTGCGCATACTTATACCCAAGTTTCTGCTACATATTTAACAAAGTGAAGAAGCCGTTAGCGTTAATTGAAATTGGGACAAGTTCTGGGTTGCAACTGTTCTGGGACCAATATCGTTATTCGTACGGGACGGATGAAATGTACGGAAATATAGATTCAAATGTGCATGTAACTTCTGAAATAAGAGGGGAGAATGTGCCGCATTTTCTAAAAGAAAGCCCATCTGTCGTAGAAAGAATCGGACTGGACTTACATGTGAATGATTTACATAATGAGGAAGATTATTTATGGTTACGTGCTTTAATTTGGCCAGAGCATAAAGAAAGGTTTGAGATGTTTGATCAAGCTGCATCTTTAGTGAAAAATGAATCTGTCCAATTAATAGAAGGAGACGGTGTAGAGCTATTATCATCTATTATTGAACAAATAAGTGAAGAAGCTGTTATTTGTATTTTCCATACACACGTCGCAAATCAAATACAAGAACAAGTAAAACATAAGTTAGAAAAACAAATACAAGAAATTGGCGCAAAACGTGATGTATTCCACCTGTATAACAACATGTGGGATCGTGACCTTCATATTGATTATTATATTAACGGAAACGAATATCGTGAAACGGTTGGAGAAACAGAAGGGCATGGGAGATGGTTTAGCTGGAAGATTGGAAATGAGACGCTTATTTAGATTAATAGGGGCGCCCTCACTTGTAAAAGAAGGGACCATAGGCTCAAGCATTGACTAAATGGTTAAGGAATAAATGTATTAGTAACATACAAAAAATGCTTCGGAGAAATCCTAAGCATTTTTTGAATTACATTTAAACCCCATAATGGATCATGTACTTCTGTTCTGCTGTAGCTTGTACAATTTTTGAAGCTAACTCATTCAGCTCATCAGATTTTCTGAAGAACTTTGAAGATGTAACTGTTTCATAGAAAATTGCTAAAGATTCAGGAGGGATAATTGTAATCCATCAACTTGTGATCCGATAAAGAGATTTTTTAACACTTTTTCAGCGTAAATTTTATCCTCTGTATTCATTCTTGAATTCCTCCTTTTCATAAAAATATACCTTATATTTTTATTGTAATAAATAAATTTTCATGTAAAATGAACCTTTTGTGAAAAACGAGCGAATATAGTGTGAAGGATCATGAGAGGGGAACGGAGCTTTGGATGAAGTACAATTAAAAGAATGGCTATATAAACGAAAGTATGTTGTCCAAAAAAGAGTTTGAGAAAGTGTTACTTTGGATTGTTGAATAGATATTTAGTAAAAGAATTAACCAATAATTATATTATGTAAACTTTATTTATAAAACACCCATTTAAAAAATGGATGTTTTATATTTTAATATATTAGGTGTAATATATAGTTTGAAAAAGCGGAATACTTTGCGGAAAGTTAAAAATATTTTTCGGATCATATTTCGCTTTTACTTCCATTAATCGGTCAAAGTTGCAACTGAAGTATGCATCTGGCCAATTTTTAATGGATAGGTCAGGCGTATTAACGTAGACACCTTTTGTAAATGGAAGCATCGCTAAGCGGAAGTCTTCAACCCATCGAATACTTCCAGCGGCACCTTCTGGTTGCTCCCAAGTAGCGAATATTGAAATGTTTGATAGTGCTTTTCGGTAAAAGTAAGCAGTTGCCTCATTTGGCACCTCAGCAACAGCACCGCCTAATCCGTGGGAAAATATGGAGGTGGTAAAAAAGGGTAAGTTAAATCGTAATTTCTATTTGATTGCCTTCTGGATCACCTATTACACTTTCATAATAGCCATCTCCAGTAAAACGTGGTCCATTTAATAAAGGATAACCAGCATCTTTTATCACCTTTGTCAGTTCATTCACTCGTTCTTCACTACCGACAGAAAAAGCCATATGAGCATAGCCAGTTATGTTTAAATTAGGCTTATTTTCAACCCCTTTTTTACGCATAAGTTCAAGCCTTGCTCCAGATTCGAACGTAATAAAATAAGATTCAAATTGTTTCATTTCATTATGGTATAACGAGTTTGCTTTACCATTAAAGTATTTTATATAAAAATCACGCATACATTCTAAGTCATTTACCCAAATTGCGATATGTTCAATTTTCATAGGTTTCACCAATCCTATCTGTATCAATTAGGCTTCCACTGTATTAAATTTGCATTTGCATTGCAACAATTTTGCTTTGCTATTAAAGCTAGTTGTTAATTTTTGATTATGTACGTACATACAATATGTAATTAAGTGAATGACCATCATAGTAATTACAGAAAAGGGTGAATACAGTATATGAATCAATTTGAGCAAATGATGTACGTTGGTGTCATCATGTCTATTGTACTATCTGTAATGATTTTAGGGTCCTTATATTATAATCCTCGACTTTCATTAACTGATTATCCGAAAGATATTCAAAAAGTAGTTTTTCCAAAATCGATTCATGAAAAAAAGCAAACCATTTATTTTAATATTTTATATAATACTATTCTTTTCGGTACTCCTTTCATTTCTACATATATACTACATAAGCATGAAAAATTAATGTATATGGATGCCTATTTACACACTTTTGGTATTTTAATGATTTTCAATTTAGTAGATTTACTTATAATTGATTGGCTAATTTTTTGCTGGATTACTCCAAGGTTTGTTGTGATTCCTAGTACGGAAGGTATGAAAGGATATAAAGATTATAAGTTTCATTTAAGAGGGGCTATAGTCGCTACTCAAATTTTAGCAATCGTAAGTTTATTTTTGGCGGGAATTGCTACAACTATTTAGTGTGAAGAAGGGCATGGAGCTTTTATAAAAGATAAGGAGATTTATAATATATAGAATTAGAAATGAGAATTTGATAGTATTGGAGTAAGGAGTTTTAATAACAGTATATTAAACAATATTAATATACTGTTGCAAATGTTTTGATATTATGTAAGATTATACAATTTTACGAAGGCATTTGGTAAAATTCAAAAAAATTTAATGGAGGCTAATATGAAAAAAGTAATTGGCGCAGCAACAGCAACTGTTTTTGGATTGGGGGCGTTTACCACAACTGCTACCGCAGAAACAATTGTAACAGCAGATGTACTTAACGTACGTGAAAAACCGACTACAGAATCAAAAGTGGTCGAAAAAGTAAAGAATGGGCAAGAGTTAAAAGTCATAAATACCGAAGATGGCTGGTCAAAAATTGAGTTGAATGGTAAAGAAGTGTTTGTAAGTTCGGAGTTTACAAAAGATGTATATCATGTAACGGCGAATTTGTTAAATGTACGCACTGAAGCAAACACGGATTCAGAAATTCTTGGCAGACTAAAAAAAGATGATGTAATTGAATCAACGCATCAAGTAAAAGACGGATGGCTGCAATTTGAGTATAAAGGAAAAACTGCTTATGCAAACGTTTCTTTCCTATCAAGTACAGCACCAACTGAAAAGAAAACTGAAGAGAAAACGAAGCAAGTAGCGAAAGTACAAAAATCAGTTAAAGAAAAGAAAGAAGTAAAGACGCAGAAAGTAGCAAAAGCGAAAGAAACAACGAAAGCACAAGAAATAGTAAAGCCTAAAGAAGAGTTAAAAGTCAAAGAAGAAGTAAAAGTTAAAAAAGAAGAGAAAGCGCAAGAAATAGTAAAGCCTAAAGAAGAGGTAAAAGTCAAAGAAGAAGTAAAAGTTAAAGAAGAACCGAAAGTGCAAGAAATAGTAAAGCCTAAAGAAGAAGCAAAAGTCAAAGAAGAAGTAAAAGCGCAAGAAATAGTAAAGCCTAAAGAAGAGGCAAAAGTCAAAGAAGAACCGAAAGCGCAAGAAATAGTAAAGCCTAAAGAAGAGGCAAAAGTCAAAGAAGAACCGAAAGCGCAAGAAATAGTAAAAGCTAAAGAAGAAGAAAAAGCAAGAGAAATAGCAAAAGCTAAAGAAGAAGAAAAAGCAAGAGAAATAGCAAAAGCTAAAGAAGAAGAGAAGGCAAGAGAAATAGCAAAAGCTAAAGAAGAAGAGAAGGCAAGAGAAATAGCAAAAGCTAAAGAAGAAGAGAGAGCGAAAGAAGCATCTAAAAATAACATACAGTCTGCTAAACGTGAATTAACGGTAGTAGCGACAGCGTATACTGCTGATCCAAGTGAAAATGGTACATATGGTGGACGCGTTTTAACTGCGATGGGGCATGATTTAACGGCAAATCCGAATATGAGAATTATCGCAGTTGACCCGAAAGTAATCCCATTAGGATCTAAAGTATGGGTAGAAGGCTATGGAGAAGCTATCGCTGGTGATACTGGAAGTGCAATTAAAGGTAATCGTATTGATGTTTTAATGGGTTCAAAAAGTAAAGCTATGAATTGGGGAAGACAAACTGTTAAAGTGAAAATTTTATAGTAACAATAATTATCCAAATAGAAGTCAGTTCTCTTTATTGAGGCTGGCTTTTATTTTTTTAGTAGAAGGATAATAGGATTTTTAAATGGCTTATTACTAAACCTGTAACAAAACATAAAAATTGTATGATGTTTAGAAAATAAAACTATTAAGAATGAGGTAAGGAAGTAGAACAGAAGTTTATTGAGAAGTAGAGAAGAGTAGTATGTTGAAAACGAAGGATTAACGTATAATGAAATGTATAAATTGGATCAAATCGTTTACTAAACACTTTCACTCATAATAGTGTAATTAAGTTCAAAGGATAGGTGTATTTCATGAAAGAAGTAAGAGAATATATTGAAACAAAGAAACAAGGTGTATTGGAGCTGCAAATAAAAGAAACTGAAGAAAAGTTAGGTGCTGCTTTCCCAAATCAATATAGGGATCTTATTAAATTAGTTAATAATGCTGAAATAGGGGAATGGATACTATATCCGATTAAAGATAATAGAAATGTAACGAAAACTTGGGATGATATAGTTAGACAAAATGTTGACATGAGAGATGAGTATATGCCAGAAAACCTTATCATAATTGGTGACGATGGTTCAGTTGATAAATTGTGCTTTAAAATAAATAATGGAAAAATGGATGATGAAATATACATTTGGTATCACGCGGATGACGAAATGGAAGAAATATCTCCGAGTTTAAAAGAATTCATTATGGAAACTATTCAGGAAGACGATGTTTTTTAGTCTTAATTATTATCATTTTGTGAATCATTCTTATAAAAGGCGAGGATAGAATATGACAACAGAATTATATGGTGCACATTGCAAAGAAAGGAAAGGGTATAGAGTAATTGAAGGAAGAGGTTCATATAATCATTATTTTGGCGGTCAAGATTGTAATTTGCCAGTATGTAAGTTATGCGGTGAAAAGATGCATCAAATTCTCTGTTTTGATTTAAAAGATGGGAGACTTGCTGAACTTAAAAGTAATGAACTAAATATTTTACCATTCGTTTCATGCTTGAACTGCGCGATGGTGTGGGAACCGCAATATTTTCAGTTAAGTGATGGAGGTAAAACAGTTCAAATCATACAGCAGCAAAATATAGAAGAATGGATAATGGAAGAGGAATATAAGTTACCAGTTTCATTACCAAAAACAACGGTAAAGCTTATAAATATGAAAAATGAAGATATACCTATAGATGAAGATAGTTACTGGGAAGCTTTTGACTTGTTCGGTTCTGAATATGTATGTAGATTATTAGGGGTACCGTTATATGATGATCTTCCAAAGGATTTGGCGTGTCCAACTTGTGCGAAAGAGATGAAATATGTTGCTACAATTACTCAAGATATTGAGGAACGTGGACTTATTTCAGTAGTTAATTTCCAGTTTGGGGAAATGAATATATACTATTATTTATGTATAGATTGTTCAATTATAAAAACTGAAATACAAAATACATAACAAGCCTAACATAATATGTTAGGCTTGTTTTTTGATCGCAACATCATTAAGAATTGCATCAAATATATCTTTTTGCGTAAAGTTATCTGTAAAAATAGTTTCTCTGGCAACCTTAATAGTATCGTGCGGATTATACCATTTTTGTAGGGAATCTTCACCAAATTCGTGTCGTTTGTCCCTTGTGTTATGTCGTCTAATAGTTTCCTCTAATGATAAATCAAAGTAATATGCAAATGCATTTTCATCAAAATAACGAATTAATTCTTTTAACATCTCACCATACCTATGACTGTTCAATATACCTTCTAAAATAACAAATTCACATTTTCCTTTTCCGTACTTCGTAATTTCAAATAGTAAATCATGTGATAAATTACCCATTGTGTCGTGTACTCTAAGCATATCTCTACGTACAACATCCTGTGATACTAAAAGTGTCCCTTGTCCGAAATGTTCTTGTAGTTGTTTTGCAATCGTTGTTTTACCACTTGCGGAGTTTCCTCTAAGAATGATTAAAGTGGATGTAAATATAGGATTAGACATAATGTATTCCCCCCCAACAGTATTAATTATATAGGAAATTTTAACAAATGAAGTGAGGAAAGTGTATAATCAATATGATGGATATTTAAGGAGGGGGTAAGATGGGGGATATATTAAAAAATGCACAACCTATATGGAAACGGACTTGGTTTCGTTATCTAGGGGCATTTTTTATTGTTCAGTTACTGTTTATTTTGTGTGAAATAACTGGGTGGGTACCAAACTTTAGGCCAGGCGGAGAGTTTTTTAATAGAATATTAAATTCTCAATTTTTCACTGAATGGTTCACACTCTATACAATCCCGCAATTTAACGTATTTACAGCATTTTTTGCGATTACATTACTACCATATGCATTAGTAGGTGCAATGAAAGATGTAACAGCAAGAAAAAATATAAAGGAATAATAGAGGTAGAATATGCTTTTTCAAAAAGAAGGTTTATTGATTAGATACGTAATGGAAGATGATGCATCTATCATTTCTAAATGGTTAATGGACCCAGCAGTCCTGCGGTATTACGAAGGACGAGATAATCCGCAATCTGTAGAAAAGGTGCTTGATCATTTTATACATAGTCCAAACAGTAATGAAAAAAGATGTTTAATAGAATTTGATAACATTCCGATTGGTTACATACAAATGTACCCAGTGGATTCAGAGTGGAAAGCGTTATATGGCTATAAAGAATCACAAAATGTATGGGGTATGGACCAATTTATCGGTGAACCAGCCTATTGGGGAAAGGGAATTGGAACAAAACTCGTTCAGGCAGCAATTACATATATTATGGGTGAAATGGGAGCAGAAGCAATTGCAATGGATCCGAAAGTAAATAATGAACGAGCAATAAAGTGTTATGAAAAAAGTGGATTTAAAAAAGTAAAGATTTTAAAGGAACATGAGTTGCATGAGGGGAAATTAGAAGATTGTTGGATGATGGAATATAAACAATAATAATGGCTTATACAAACAAAGGGGGATGTGTGAAATGAAAAAAGCATTAATCGTAATTGATGTGCAAGCGGGTATGTATACAGCTGGAATGCCAGTACATAATGGGGGAAAGTTTTTACAAACATTGCAAGAGCTTATTAGGGAATGTCGTTCAAATGATATTCCAGTTATTTATATCCAACATAACGGTCCTAAAGATCATCCGTTAGAAAAAGGTACGGATGGATGGCGAATCCATGCGGCCATCGCTCCGCAAGAAGGAGATAATATAGTTGAAAAGACGACTCCAGATTCATTCCATAATACAAACTTAAGCGAAGTGTTACAAGAGAAAGGAATTGAACACGTTATTCTTTCGGGAATGCAAACAGAGTATTGTGTAGATACGACAACGCGCAGAGCATGTAGTGAAGGATATAAAGTAACGTTAGTGAGTGATGCACATAGTACATTTAATACAGAAGTGTTACGTGCTGAAGATATTGTGAAACATCATAACGCAGTATTGGGAGCGTTTGCGGATGTTGTTGAAGTAAAAGACTTAAAAGTGGCTGCCTCTAAATAAGAGGCAGTTTTTCATTAGAAAAAATAGCGTCAAATATTGTTAGTAAGTCGGTATTTTGAAATAATCAATTATATAATTTCACGTACCATAATGAAAAAATACAAAAAAGGAGCACCACATAATTAAAAAGGGCGCTCCTGCATTAAAACGTTACTTTTTTTTATCTTTATCCAATATATTTTGTTCTTCAGCAAACTCTGTACCATATGCAAAGCGACGATTAATACGAATGTTATCATTGTTGTGCCTTGTATGAGAGTTAGAGAAGCGATGAACGATTACTTCAGATAAAGTGAAGACGATGGCAGAAAGGATACTGCCCCATGCAATTTGCATATAGTTGTCTAATAAAATATTACCGAAAATCCATACGCTTAAATATGTTAATAAGAAATCCGACATAATGGCACCAGTATTGCCAATTCGATTTAAAATGATTTTATCAACGAACATGTAGGATACGATTGTAACAAAGAGACTGAATGAAATAATTTGAACAAACGTTGCAGGGAAAAATAAAGCAAGCCCAATGCTAAATGCGATAATGCACGATATAAACTTGATAAGCACTACTGTGAAATCATTCAAAATTTACACCTCCGATTTATACATAGTTTTTCAATAAATTCTGGAGTTCATACATTGTAACGGATTTATTTACATAAAACTTTTTCATGTTCGGAATTTAGTCTAAATATTATAAAAACAACGAAAAAATGTTATAGTAAAATGAGAGTGTATGACATTTTTAGGTAAGGGGGAATCCAGGATGTGGATTACTTCAGAAGTAGAAATTCCAGATGAGTTAATTGATCACCTTGAGCAAGGAAAGTTAGTATTATTTGTTGGAGCGGGAGTTTCTATGAAAGGGAAATCAAACTTACCGAATTTTGATGATTTAGTTGATGAAATTGCAAAAACGTTATATGTCGAAAAACGTGAAATAACAGAACCACATGATTATTATCTTGGTAAAATTGCGAAAACAAAAGATGTACATCAAGTCGCAAGAGATCTTGTTCATATAGAGAAATCAAAACCGAATCCATTGCATTATGCAATTCCAAGGCTATTTCCTTTAGATACAGATATCCGCATTGTAACAACAAATTTTGATCAACATTTTACAACAGCAATTAAAGAAATAAATAGAGATATCAATGTTTATTACGCTCCAGCTTTACCGACTGGGAGAGCTTTTAAAGGTCTTGCTTATATACATGGTAATGTAGAACAGGAGAAAGAGGCTTTAATTTTAACAGATGGTGATTTTGGAAGGGCTTACTTAACGGAAGGGTGGGCGAGAAGATTTTTAGTTGATCTATTCTCAAATTACACCGTTTTATTCGTTGGATATAGTCATAATGACCCAGTAATGAAATATTTAGCAACTGGTTTACCACCAAGTACAAGACGATTTGCTTTTGTCGCACAAGGAGAAAATACGTACCATTGGGAACATTTAGGGATAAGACCAATTGTGTATCCGAATAAGGTGAATAATCATCAATCCCTCGTAAAAGCGGTAAAACGCTGGGCTGAATTAATGGGTGATAATTATATTACGAAAAGAATGCGTATTCGGGATATTGTAACGGTTCCCCCGTCAGTAGAACAGGAACAATTATCATACATAAAGCAATCGATTAAAAAAATTGAAACAGTACGTTACTTTGTGGAATTTGCTCATGATTATGAATGGGTCGAATGGTTAGAAGCAGAAGGTAAATTACAAAATTTGTTTATGCTTACGCCAAACTATAATGAAGTAGATGAATTACTTGCAGAATGGTTAGTGGAACAATTTCTTTTTAGTCATCAGAAAGAATTATTTCAATTAATTTATAAAAACTATTCTAAAATATCACCGTTATTATGGAGAACAATTTGTAACTACTTAAACGAAACGAAGAGTAAGATGGACCCGCTGTTGTTTGCAAGGTGGACACTCCTTTTATTAGAAACAGCTGAAAAAGATAGTAGCTCTATAGAAAAGATTTCTAAGTTACTGCAAAAATGTTCTTTTCCTGAGCATAAAGAAATTGCCTTATTGTTACTAACTTTTATTTTAGACGGAAAACTGAAGTTGAAACGTGTAAGAAAATGGGGAAATGATACGCAAGAATCAATAGAACTCGAGGAATCGAGTCGCTTACCAGTATCTACATTTTCTCATGTGGAGCAAATTTGGAACGAAAAGATGAGGCCATATATCGCTTATTATGCTGTTCCAATTATGATGATTGGATTAGAAAAATTGAGAATGTTGTCGTTAAGACAAACGGCACTGAAAAAAAGAAATAAGGAAAATGTAGAGAAAGAGTTTCATCAAAATGATCTTGCATTTTTAATACGAATTGTAAAAGAGTGTCTAACTTATTTATGCGAAAACAATGAAAAAAAAGCGGATTATTATATTACAGAAATGATAGAAGCAAATAGTGTACTTCAAAAGCGAATTGCAATTGATGCGATGAATAAAAATATTTTTGTTCGTGTAGATGACAAAATGAAATGGTTGTTACATGAAGGACTTCTTTTAGATTTCACTTATAAACACGAAGTTTTTCAACTTTTAAAAAGGCATTATGCACATTGTTTAGAAAAAACAAAAGAAGAAGTCACTCGAACTGTAATAAAGCATCTTACAGAAGAGAGGGTATTTGATGCATGTCTCGTATTAGACTTATTATTCAAGTGTGATTCGAATAGCCCATCTACGGCAAATGGGTATGAGTTAATGAAGCAAAAGCATCCTCATTTTCATTCTGAACGATACAGTGTACAAAAGAAAGAAGATACAGCAGAAAGCATTACTTGTAATGTAACTGCTGACGGATTATTGCAGCTGAAAGATGTTGAAATTATGAAGCAAGTTCAGCAATTTTCGCAAGATGGTGTTTTTAAACAACGCCATTTTTTAGAGATGTTATCAAAAGCATGTAAATTAAACACAGAGTGGAGTATTTCATTTGCATACCAATTAGTAGGAGTGCAAGAAATAAGTAATGAAGTATGGTTTGTTTGTATTAGAGAATGGCGAAATAATCGAGGATTGACGAATGAGCAAATCCAAAAAATTATTCCGCTATTGCAGAAATTTGTTAGAAATACTGCTTTTCATTGGTTAATTAGTAGTTTTCTATATGAAATTAGTAATCGACTAGAAGAGTTAGAAGAGAATAGTATACGTGTTGTAAAACGATTTGCTTTTTCAGTGTTCCCTCAAGTTATGAAGAGTGGTACAGACTTTAAGCTTGGGAAACAAGATTTTTATAATGAATCAATTCAGCATCCAGTTGGAAAAATGACGGCTGTATTATTAAAGTTGTTATCATATGATCATTTATACGATCGTAATGTATATGAATATTTATTTTTATTTGAAGAACAAGTAAGAGTTAATTCGGAACGAACAAACTTTATGTTTGCTCGTTTAATAGCAGATATTACATTTCTATATCATATTGAAAAACAATGGTGCCGAAAATATTTGTTACCATACTTAGATTTAAAAAAACAAAATGAGATTACGGAATATGCATGGGCCGGCTTATGTTACACGCAAATAAATTTACCTTTATTTACAGAAATGAAGCGATTTATTAAGTATGCGATAGAACATTTGGAAGTATTACATCCGCATACGAGAGAAGCTTTCTTGAAGTGGCTTAGCTTTGTATTTATTAAATGTGTACTATATTGGGAGCAAAAAACAAATTGGTTATACCCGTTACTCATACTAGAAAATGAAGAAAATAAAATTAAGTTTATGCAGTTTTTATGCTATTACGTCAAAACATTAAGTGTAAAAGAACAACAAAAGTTTTGGACAGCTTGGCTCAGTGTATTTTTGCGAGAACGACCAAAAATGGGTGAGATAACTGCGAGAGAATATGTGATGCTTTTACGTATTATTTTATACATGGATGAAATATTAGAAAAAGGATTATGTATTATGTCTCGTGCATTTTCAAGTGTACATGGTAAATGTACAGGTGAGGAAATGAAGCAGTTATTGATTGAAATGCTTCATAAAAAAGAAAGTATGAAAGCGCATAAAGAAATGTTTGCAAATGTGTTTTTTATTTTACTACAAACATGTCACGAAGCCGTTTTATTTGAAAAAGAAATCATACAAATAAAAGAATTATTAGTTCAGTATGAAGTAGAGGAATATGTTTTACATTTACTAGAAAATGAAATAATTCGCATAGGAATTGTAATGGGTGATTTACAAAAAGAGTTATAGGACGAAAGTGGAATTTTAAAAAATATATAAAAAGTTGTTGACAGTGTTTTGAAAAGCGTTCTATAATACGAATCATACTTATTCAATTTCAAAAACATTTGAATAAACAAAGTGCAATGAAGAGATCACAGTAGTGGTTAGTCTTACTGTAACAGAGAGCTGGTGGTTGGTGTGAACCAGTACAGGGATAATCATGAATTACAGTCTTGGAGCATCTTTTTCGTAATAAAGATAGTTTGTCTTTATGAGGAAAAAGCGGTCAATTGATCGTTAACAGTGAAGAGAGGTAGACGGAAAGTTAGTCTACAACTAGGGTGGTACCGCGATAAATATCGTCCCTACTGATTTATTCAGTAGGGACTTTTTGTATTTTAGTGGTTCAACTTGAAAATTAAATAGTCATGCATTGAAAGGAAAAGCAGTAGTTGTTGTTTCCCTGTAACAGAGAGCTGGTGGTTGGTGCAAACCAGTACATAAACAAGAGCGAATTACAGTCCTGGAGCATCTTTTTCGTAGTAAAGATAGTATTGTCTTTATGAAGGGAAAGACGGTCAGATGATCGTTAACAATGAAGAGAGGTAGACGAAAGAAGTCTACAACTAGGGTGGTACCGCGATAAATATCGTCCCTACTGATTGAATCAGTAGGGCTTTTTTGTACAAAAAAGTGGGTTTTTAACTAGTAGTTCATGTCTTTGTACGAATTATTAGTTTAAAATAAGAAGAGGTATCGATTCCACTATAAATTTGTATAATTAGTCAGTTCAGAAAATAGAGAATTTTTTATTCTCTTACTATACTTTTAAAACATTAGAGGAGGATTTCCAAATGGCAAATCATGAATTAGATCAATTACGTAAACAGGTAGATGAAATTAACTTACAACTATTACACCTTTTAAACAAACGTGGTGAAATTGTTCAAAAAATTGGAGAGCAAAAGCAAGTACAAGGCACGAAACGCTTTGATCCAGTACGTGAGCGTGAAGTACTTGATATGATTGCAGAGCATAACGAAGGACCATTCGAAACATCAACAGTTCAACATATTTTCAAAACGATTTTCAAAGCAAGCTTAGAGTTACAAGAAGATGATAACCGTAAAGCGTTACTAGTATCACGTAAAAAGAAACAAGAAAATACAATTGTTGATGTAAAAGGTGAATTGATTGGAAACGGAACACAAACGTTCATCATGGGACCTTGTGCAGTAGAAAGTTTAGAACAAGTTCGTCAAGTAGGGCAAGCGATGAAAGACCAAGGCTTAAAATTAATGCGCGGTGGTGCATTCAAACCGAGAACTTCTCCATATGATTTCCAAGGTTTAGGAGTAGAAGGACTTCAAATTTTACGTCAAGTAGCAGACGAGTTTGACTTAGCAATTATTAGTGAAATTTTAAATCCGAACGATGTTGAAATGGCATTAGACTACGTTGATGTAATTCAAGTTGGTGCACGTAACATGCAAAACTTCGATTTATTACGAGCTGTAGGTAAAGTTAACAAACCAGTATTATTAAAACGTGGATTAGCAGCAACAATTGATGAGTTCATTAACGCAGCGGAATACATCATTGCGCAAGGTAACGATCAAATTATTCTTTGTGAGCGCGGTATCCGCACATACGAAAGAGCAACACGTAACACATTAGACATTTCTGCAGTACCAATTTTAAAGAAAGAAACACATTTACCAGTTATCGTTGATGTAACACATTCAACTGGACGCAGAGATTTATTATTACCAACAGCGAAAGCGGCACTTGCAATTGGCGCAGATGCAGTAATGGCTGAAGTTCATCCAGATCCAGCAGTTGCATTATCAGATTCTGCACAACAAATGGACATTCCAGAATTCCATAGATTCATGGATGAGTTAAAAGGTTTCAAAAATAAATTATCTTAATTCCATATCATATATGCATTGAAGAGGAAACAGTAGTGCTTATCTCACTGTTAAAGAGAGCTGATGGTCGGTGTGAATCAGTACAAAGGTAAGCATGAATTACAGCCTTGGAGCATCTTTCCCGACAACTTTTGGAGGGTAAGACGGTCGAACGATCGTTAAAGAAGAAGAGAGGTAGACGAAAGAAGTCTACAACTAGGGTGGTACCGCGATAAACATCGTCCCTACTGAGCGCTCAGTAGGGACTTTTTTGTACAAAAAATAGTAAAGGGGCAAGAGAAATGAGATACATTACAGCTGGAGAATCACATGGACCGCAGTTAACAGTTATTTTAGAAGGTGTACCAGCAGGTTTGACACTTACGGCGGAACATATTAATAAAGAATTATTAAGAAGACAAAAAGGTCATGGACGCGGAAGACGTATGCAAATTGAAACAGATACAGTTGAAATTGTAAGTGGTGTTCGTCACGGGATGACACTTGGATCACCGATTACGTTAATTGTAAAAAATGATGATTTCAAACATTGGACGAAAGTAATGGGTGCAGAGCCAATTTCGGAAAAAGAAAGTAAAGACATGAAACGTACAATTACAAAACCACGTCCCGGACATGCAGATTTAAATGGAGCAATTAAATATGGTCATCGTGATATAAGAAACGTATTAGAGCGGTCATCTGCAAGAGAAACGACAGTTCGTGTAGCTGCTGGTGCAGTTGCAAAACAAATTTTAAGCGAATTAGGCGTGGGAATTGCAGGACATGTTCTTGAAATTGGTGGAGTAAAAGCAAAACATATTTCAAACTTATCAATTGAAGAAATTCAAACAATTACTGAAAACTCACCAGTTCGATGTTTAGATAAAGAAGTAGAGCAAGAAATGATGAATGCGATTGACAACGCAAAAAGTAGTGGAGATTCAATCGGTGGTATTGTGGAAGTCATTGCAGAAGGTATGCCGATTGGCGTTGGTAGTTACGTTCATTACGATCGTAAATTAGATGCAAAACTTGCTGGTGCAATTATGAGTATAAATGCATTTAAAGGTGCTGAAATCGGCGTAGGTTTTGAAGCGGCACGACAACCAGGAAGCAAAGTGCATGATGAAATTCTGTGGGATGAAAAAAAAGGATACACGAGAAAAACGAATAATGCCGGCGGTTTAGAAGGCGGTATGACAACAGGTATGCCAATTATCGTAAGAGGCGTGATGAAGCCAATTCCTACTTTATACAAACCGTTAGCAAGCGTTGATATCGATACGAAAGAAGCATTCCAAGCGAGTATTGAAAGATCTGATAGTTGCGCAGTACCAGCAGCGGGTGTAGTAGCTGAATCTGTTGTGGCATGGGAACTTGCAGATGCACTAGTCGAACAATTCGGAAAAGATCGTATGGAATTATTAAAACAAAACATTATGCAACACAATAACTACGCAAAAGAATTTTAATAAAAAGGTGGGTTTAACGTGCAAGTAAAAGATCAACTATCATCATTACAACCATATAAACCAGGTAAATCACCAGAACAAATGAAAGAAGTGTACGGAGATCATTCGTTTGTGAAATTAGCATCGAATGAAAATCCATTTGGTTGTTCACCGAGAGTTTTAGAAGAGTTGCAAAACTCTTGGTTGGAACATGCTTTATATCCTGACGGAGGTGCTACAACGCTCCGTCAAACAATCGCAGATAAGTTGCATGTGCAAATGGAACAAGTACTTTGTGGTAGTGGTTTAGATGAAATCATTCAAATAATAAGCCGCGCCGTATTACGAGCGGGAGATAACATTGTAACAGCAGGTGCAACATTCCCGCAGTACCGCCATCATGCGATTATTGAAGGGTGTGAAGTGAAAGAAATTCCTTTAAATAAAGGTGTATACGATTTAGACGAAATTTCGTCAGCGGTAAATAATAATACGAAAATCGTATGGATTTGTAATCCAAACAACCCGACGGGCACATATGTGAATGAGCAAAAATTAACTCAATTTATTGAAGGCATTAGTGAAAATACGTTAATTGTCATTGATGAAGCGTACTATGAATACGTAACAGCAAAAGATTTCCCTAAGACATTACCGCTTTTAGAAAAACATAAAAACATTCTTGTACTTAGAACGTTTTCTAAAGCATACGGATTAGCTTCTTTCCGCGTTGGATATGCGATCGGACAGGAAGAGCTAATTGAGAAATTAAATGTCGTACGTTTACCATTTAACGTATCTTCATTAGCGCAAAAAGCAGCGACGATTGCTTTTGGTGATGACGAGTTTATTAAAGAAATAGTTCACATGAATACAGAAGGATTACAGCAATACGAGAGTTTCTGTAAGGAAAACGGTATACCATTTTATTCGTCACAAACTAATTTCATCTTCTTACCGGTAGATAATGCTGGAGAGATTTATGAAGCTTGTGCACATGCAGGATTTATTATTCGTCCATTCCCAAAGGGTGTCCGTATTACAGTTGGAACAAGGGAGCAAAATGAAGGAGTGATTTCAGTGTTAAAACAACACTTTGAAAATAAAAAAAATAAGTCTCGAGATGAGACAAATGCGTAAAAAGGTAGTATTAATTGGAACAGGTTTAATAGGAGGCTCTCTCGCATTAGCAATTAAGAAAGAGCACGATGTAACGATAACAGGGTACGATATATTTAAAGAGCAAGTAGAGCGTGCAAAAGAATTACACGTAGTAGATGAAATAGGAGTTGATTTACAGCGTGCATGTGAAGAGGCACATTTAATTGTTTTTGCTTCTCCAGTTGAAGAAACGAAGAAGCTATTACACAAACTTGCGTCATTCCGTTTACGAGAAGATGTTATAGTGACTGATGTTGGTAGTACAAAAGGGTCTATTATGAACGAAGCGGAAGCTTTATTTTCAAAGGATGTTTCTTTCATTGGTGGACATCCGATGGCGGGTTCTCATAAAACGGGAGTTGAAAGTGCAAAGGCACATTTGTTTGAAAATGCATTTTACATTTTAACACCGATGAATCACGTGCCAAATAAACAAGTGGAAGACCTTAAAGTATGGTTAAAAGGAACAGGGTCACATTTTCTTGTTTTAAATACGGAAGAACATGATTATGTAACAGGGATCGTTAGTCATTTTCCGCACCTTATCGCAGCAGGTTTAGTAAAGCAAGTTGAGAAACATGCAGGAGATAATCCGCTCATTCATCAACTAGCTGCTGGAGGTTTCAAAGACATTACACGTATCGCATCTAGTAGTCCAAAAATGTGGAGTGATATTGTAAAGCAAAATCGAGAGCATTTAATGGTATTATTAAAAGAGTGGATCTCTGAAATGGAAGATTTATATAAAACAGTTTCTACCGGAGATGCAGGCGAGATTCAAAACTATTTTGCAGATGCGAAAGAATACCGTGATTCTTTACCAGTAAGAAAGAGAGGGGCAATTCCTGCCTATCACGACTTATACGTCGATGTATTAGATAAGGTGGGGGCATTGGCTCATATTACGAGTATTTTAGCGCGCGAGGAAATTAGTATTACGAACTTGCAAATATTAGAAGCGCGTGAAGGACTGCTTGGGGTATTACGTATTAGCTTCCAAAGGGAAGAAGATCGTATGAAAGCAAAGCTAGCGCTTGGAGAAGAAGAATACCAAACTTATGAAACAATTTAAATGAGAAGGTGAAAAACGTGAAAGAAAGAACAATACAACCCGTTAATAACGGATTGAATGGTAATATTACAATCCCAGGTGATAAATCCATTTCACACCGTGCTGTTATGTTCGGTTCTATTGCAGAAGGGAAAACAACAATTAAAGGTTTCTTGCCCGGTGCAGACTGTTTAAGTACGATTTCATGTTTTAAAGAAATGGGAGTAGAAATTACGCAAAACGGTGATGAGGTTACTGTAGTTGGTAAAGGATTAGAAGGTTTACAAGAACCGAAAGCTGTATTAGATGTTGGTAATTCTGGTACAACAATCCGATTAATGTCAGGTATATTAGCTAACACACCATTTTTCTCTTGCGTACAAGGTGATGAATCTATCGCAAAAAGACCGATGAAGCGTGTAACAAACCCATTAAAACAAATGGGCGCAAACATAGACGGCCGAGAAGAAGGAACATTTACACCGTTAACAATACGTGGCGGAGATTTAAAAGCAATTGAATATATTTCTCCTGTTGCAAGTGCACAAGTAAAGTCGGCTATTTTACTTGCAGGTCTTCGTGCAGAAGGTGTAACAGCTGTTACAGAACCACATATTTCACGCGACCATACGGAAAGAATGCTTGAAGCATTTGGTGTTAAAGTAACTCGCGAAGGGAAAACAGTGAAGCTGTCAGGTGGACAAAAATTAACAGCAACAGACATTCAAGTGCCAGGTGACGTATCATCAGCAGCATTTTTCTTAGTAGCAGGTGCAATCATCCCAAATAGTAAACTAGTATTACAAAATGTAGGGATGAATCCAACCCGTACAGGTATTATTGATGTTTTAGAAAAAATGGGTGCTACGTTCACTGTAGATCTAATTAACGAAGGGGCATCGGAACCAGCTGCAAATATTACAATCGAAACATCTTCATTAAAAGGAATTGAAATTGGCGGAGATATTATCCCTAGATTAATCGATGAGATTCCTGTAATCGCATTAGCGGCAACGCAAGCAGAAGGAATTACAGTAATTAAAGATGCACATGAATTGAAAGTAAAAGAAACAAACCGTATTGATACAGTCGTTGCTGAATTAACGAAACTAGGAGCTCGCATAGAAGCAACTGATGACGGTATGATCATTTACGGAAAATCAGCTCTAAAAGGCAATACAGTAAATAGTTATGGTGATCACCGTATCGGAATGATGCTTGCAATTGCTGGCTGCCTAGCAGAAGGAAAAACAATTATTGAAGATGCAGAAGCAGTAGGTGTATCATATCCTACATTCTTTGACGAACTTCAAAAATTAGCTAAATAAAAAGGATGGAAAGCAGATACGTGATGTATCTGCTTTTTTTGTTAAAACGTCCTTGTAGTTTCACTTACCGAACTATAATAGTAAGAATTATGATACAATTCAAACAGGGAATGGAGGAGAATTATATGAATGTCATACAATTAAAAGAAGATAAGTTCAGAGAAGCATTACGTTTATCAGAATACGCTTTTCAATATAAAGTAGATGAGGAACGATTACAGCAGCAACTTACAAAGATGAAGGAAAGTCATGAAATATACGGCATTATGGAAGGGGAAGACTTAGCTGCAAAACTACACCTCATTCCGTTTCATATTTACATAGGTAAAGAAAAATTTAAAATGGGTGGCGTTGCAGGAGTAGCGACGTATCCAGAGTACAGAAGAAGTGGGTATGTAAAAGAGCTACTTCAACATTCACTTCAAACAATGAAAAAAGATGGCTATACAGTCTCTATGTTACATCCATTTGCTGTTTCATTTTATCGTAAATACGGCTGGGAACTTTGTGCGAATCTACTCAAATGTCATATAAGTAAGAGCGATTTAGTGATGAAAAAACAAGTAAATGGTACTGTGAAACGTTTTAATAAAGAAAATCATCCAGAAGAAGTCGAGAAGCTCTATGAAGCATTTGCAGAACGTTTTTCATGTATGTTAGTTCGAGAGAAGAACTGGTGGTTACAAGCGGTTTATGATGATTTAACATTAGCGATTTACTATGATGAAAATAAAAAGGCAGCAGGTTACATGTTATACAAAATAGAAAACTATAAAATGACAGTAGAAGAATTTGTACCACTGCATAATGAAGCACGAAATGGTCTGTGGAACTTTATTTGTCAGCATGATTCTATGATTAAAGAAATTGAAATGACAGTAAGTGAAAGCGAACCGTTATTATATTCATTGCAAGAGCCGCGCGTGAAGACAGAAATAAAACCATATTTTATGGGAAGAATTGTAGATGTAGAGCAGTTCTTAAAACAATATGAGTTGAATTGGAGCAATGTACAGCAAGAAGTGATCCTAAACATTACAGACGCATTTGCTCCGTGGAATAACATAACAGTGAGACTTGCAAATCATGAAATAACAATAATAAAAGAAAAAACAATAGATAAAGGCATCAAACTGGATATAAACGAGTTATCTACAATAATGTTCGGCTATAAACGTCCGTTACAACTGAATGAATTAGAATTAATTAGCGGAAGTGAAGAGGAAATACAAGCGTTTGAGAAAATAGTTCCGGTACGAGAAGCATTTATTTATGATTTCTTTTAAGTTTTCAATAGAAAATTGGGCTGCCCAAAAACAATTTTTGGGACAGCTTTCTCTTTGGTTGTCGGTAAGTCGATATATCCTGAAAATCGCTGATATAATTGGAGATGCGCCGATATATTCTGAAAATCGCTGATATAATTAGACTTGCGCTGATATATTCTAATAATCGTTGATATAATTTTTTCACTAAAACGTAACTATACTTTGTCACGCACTTGACTTTTAATCCATGTAATTTATAATTAAAAACGGAATGAATTTTCATTCCTGGAAATAGAGGTGGAAAAAATGGCTAAAAACAAACAAGAGGATATTTTTGATGCTGCGATGCAACTTTTTGCAGAGCGTGGTTACGATGGTACGACAATTCCAATGATCGCTGAAAAGGCAAAAGTCGGTGCGGGTACTATTTATCGCTATTTTGAAAATAAAGAGGCACTTGTTAACTCATTATTTTCAAAAAGTATGTTAGAGCTTTCTGAAATAATAAAAACGGATTTTCCTGTTGAAGCAAATATTCGTGAACAGTTTAGTCATACGTACAACCGTTTATTTGAATTTGCGAGAAACAATGTAGATGCTTTTTTATTTACAAATTCTCACTGTGATAGTTATTTTCTTGATGAACAGAGTAAGAAAATATTTGATGATTTTATAGGCTTCTTTATGAATATTATTGAAGATGGAATCGCAAAAGGTTTTCTTCGTCCATTGCCTCCAGTTGCTTTAATTATTATTGTATATCAACCGCTAGAAAAATTAACGAAAGTAATTGCAACAGGGCAATTAGAATACTCGAAAGAGTTAGTAAAAGAATTAGAAGAAAGCTCTTGGAACGCTATTAGAATCATTTGATTCTATAGCTTTATAAGGAAAGGAATGAATATTCATTCCTAAATAGATTTAAAAAATGAGAGTAGGAAAGGATGTTTGTGTAACTAAGGGAATGAACATTCATTCCGGAAAGACTAGTTTAATAGAATTCACAAAATAATGTAATAGAACAATAGGAATGAACGTTCATTCCGTTACTAACGTGAAACTTTCAAAACGGGAGATGATTCAAATGAGCAAGTTAAAAAGTTGGAGAAGTTTATCTTTTCTATTATGGATAGTTATTACTATTACAATGGTCGTAACGATGCCTAATATGGATCAATTAGTGAAAGAAAAAGGGAAAATTACAATCCCTAATACAAAGCAAAGCAGTATTGCTGACAAGATGATGAAAGAGATGGATAAAGAAGGGGTTGAAAAGTATGAAATTATAGCCGTTTTTAATAGTGGCAATAAGGCAGCTTTAACAGATGAACAAAAAAAGGAAATAACAAAAACAATCAACGCTCTGCAAAATGAAAAAGAGCAATTAGGAATTAAGGAAGTTGTTTCACATTTAGACAATAAAGACTTGGAGAAACAATTAGTTTCTAAAGATAATACGACTATTTTAACGCAAATATCGATAGATAAAAAACATGGTGAAATATCAAAAGTTTCAAATAATCTTCATGAAAAAGTGCAAACGAAAGGGGTAAAAACGTATTTAACAGGAAGTGACTTAATAGCGGGTGATTTTCTTAAATCCTCTCAAGAGGGAGTGAAAAAGACAGAAGTTATTTCAATCATTTTCATTCTTGTAGTATTAATCCTCGTATTCCGTTCACCAGTTGTTCCAATTGTTTCTCTTCTTACAGTTGGTATATCGTATTTAGTTTCAATGGGGATTATTGCCCAGCTTGTAGATCAATTTAATTTTCCATTCTCAAACTTTACACAAGTGTTCGTAGTCGTCGTCCTGTTTGGGGTAGGAACAGATTATAACATTTTATTATATACGAGGTTTAAAGAAGAATTAAGTAAACAAGAAAATGCATTTTTAGCTACGAAAGAAACATTCAAATCAGCAGGTAAAACTGTATTATATAGCGGAATAGCGGTGCTAATTGGTTTTGCATCACTTGCTTTAGCAAGTTTTAAATTATATCAATCGACTTCAGCGGTAGCAATTGGTGTTTTAGTATTATTACTCGTATTAACGACTTTAAATCCATTTTTCATGGTGCTTTTAGGAAAAGGAATGTTTTATCCAGTTAAAACATTTAAAGGTCATGAGGATAGTCGCTTATGGGGATTCTTTGCGAAAAACTCAGTAGCAAGGCCATTTGTCGCTTTAATCATCGTATTCGTAATATCGATTCCTTTCGTATTAAAATACTCTAATACACTTAATTACAATGATTTATTTGAAGTGGATAATAAGTATGAATCCAAGATGGGTATTAACGTAATAGAGGATCATTTTCCGCCTGGTTTCTCTTCACCGAGTACATTAGTCATTCAATCTGATAAAAAGCTGGATGAAGGAACTTCTCTACAAATTTTAGACGAATTAACTGATAAAATTTCGAAAGTTAAAGGTGTGTCAGAAGTATATGCACCAACACGTCCAACTGGTGAGAAGATAAAAGAATTATATTTAAATAAGCAAGCGGGAGAATTGAATACAGGATTAGGAGATGCCGATGGTGGCATAAAGGAAATTAATGATGGATTAACAGATGCGAAAAATAAAATGGGAAGTAATGATTCAAATAGTCTTGCGAATGTTCAAAAATTAATTGATGGAACGAACGAGGCGAAAAACGGGGTATCAGCATTAGGAACAGCTTTACATCAATTATCAAATGGCATAAACGACGGTGCACAAGGAGCACAGCAAATTGAGAGTGGTTTAGCTTCAGTAAACGAAAATATAAATGTTCTATCTAATGCAACGTCGCAGCTGCATGCTGGTTATGCACAGTTAGAAAAAGGTTTAAACTCTTACGATCAATTCTTCGGAAGTATTTTTCAAGCGATTGATGGTGCGAAAAAGGGATATGAACAAATTGAAATGTTAATGACCAATTTCGTTCAAACGAAACCAGAATTAGCGAATGATCCAAACATACAACAAACGATAGGAATTGCTAAAGAGGCTCAAAAGAAATTAAGCGTACTTTCAAATGAATTAAATCAATTAGCAGCACAGCACAAAACGGCGATGAGTTCATTTAAAGAAGCGAATCAATCGTTACTGAAAGTGGATAACGGCTTAAAAGAAATGAGCAATGGAGTTAATAAGTTACAAAAGGGAGCAGACGATCTTAAAAATGGATTAAATGAAGGTTCTTCAGGTTCAAAACAAATTGCAAATAAATCAGTTGAGTTACAATCTGGATTAACGAAAATAAACGATGGGCAAGGACAACTTTTAACGGGCCTTAAAGACCTGCAAGAAAAGATGGGGCAATTACAATCCGGTTTATCTAAAAGTACAGAAGGGCTTGGAAAAGTAAGTAATGGCCTGCATGACGCACAAAAATATTTAGGGGAGCTCAATGAATCGAAGAGCTCTGAGAAGTTTTATATTCCAAAAGAAGTGCTAGAGGGAGAAGATTTCCAAAAAGCATTGAACACGTACATGTCGCAGGATAGAAAAATTGCTAAAATGACTATCATTTTAGATGTAAATCCGTATTCAAAAGAAGCGATGCCAATTATTCAAGAAATCAATAAAACAATCGATGGCACTGTAAAGGGAACGGAATTACATGATGCGAAAACAGCAATTGGCGGAACAACAGCTAGAAACGTTGATTTAAAAGAAGTAACAGGGCAAGATTTCTTACGTACAGCTACAATTATGTTAATTGGAATTGCGATTGTATTAATCGTAATTACACGCTCATTACTAAACACAATATTTATTATTGGCTCATTACTATTAGCGTACTTCGCATCACTCGGTATAAGCGAACAAATTAGTGCACATGTATTACATGTAGATTCATTAAGCTGGAATGTTCCATTCTTTAGCTTCATTATGATTGTCGCTTTAGGAGTGGATTATAGTATTTTCGTAATGATGCGCTATAACGAGATAGAAGGGGATTCGGTAACGAAAATTGTAACTGCATCTCGTCATATAGGAGGAGTTGTATTATCAGCGGCGCTAATTTTAGGCGGGACATTTGCAGCATTAATTCCATCAGGTGTATTAACACTTATACAAGTTGCATCAGTAGTTGGCGTTGCACTTCTTCTATTAGCTTTAATTGTGATGCCGATATTATTACCGGCGTTAATAGGGTTAACGAGTAAAATGAAGAGTTACAAAGAGAAAATAATAAATACGAAATAAGAAGAGACTGTAGGGAATGATTTCTCTACAGTTTTTTCGGTATATAATATTTCAGATGAAAATGAATCCGATATATTACAGAATGAGCAGTGAAAGGTTATATGAGAAAGAGGTCGATGATATACATACAATAGCTAGGGGAAGGGACAAAAACTATCCGATTTCATTGTAGAAAGGTAATCAACCGTTGCTATTCATCCAGCTTCTACTATATAATAGCTATAGTCTACAATAATTGAGTCGTAATATGCGATTTTTTAAGACAATCGGTGAGAAAACGCTGAAATAAGCGGTATTAGTAGGAGGACACAAATGATTACAGTAAGTAACGTTAGTTTGCGTTTCGCGGATCGCAAATTATTTGAAGATGTTAACATAAAATTCACGCCAGGTAACTGCTACGGTTTGATCGGAGCAAACGGTGCTGGTAAATCTACATTTCTAAAGATTTTATCTGGAGAAATTGAACCATCAACAGGTGACATACATATTACGCCAGGTGAGCGTCTAGCAGTATTAAAACAGAACCACTTCGAATATGAAGAGTTCCCAGTATTAGAAACAGTAATTATGGGTCACACGCAACTTTACAAAGTAATGCAAGAGAAAAATGCTATTTACATGAAAGAAGACTTTAGTGATGAAGATGGAATGCGCGCTGCTGAACTTGAAGGTGAGTTCGCTGAGCTTAACGGTTGGGAAGCTGAGTCAGAAGCTGCAATTCTTCTTAAAGGTTTAGGTATTGGTGAAGATCTTCATGATAAGAAATTGTCAGAATTAACTGGGGCAGAGAAAGTAAAAGTATTACTTGCTCAAGCTTTATTCGGTCAACCTGATATTCTATTATTAGATGAGCCTACCAACCACTTGGACTTAAAAGCGATTCAATGGTTAGAAAACTTCTTAATGAACTTTGAAAACACAGTTATCGTAGTATCCCATGACCGTCACTTCTTAAATAAAGTATGTACGCACATGGCTGACCTTGATTTCGGTAAAATTCAACTTTATGTTGGTAACTATGACTTCTGGTATGAGTCAAGCCAATTAGCTTTAAAATTAACACAAGATGCTAATAAGAAAAAAGAAGAGAAAGTAAAAGAGTTACAAAACTTCATTGCACGCTTTAGTTCAAACGCTTCTAAAGCGAAACAAGCAACTTCTCGTAAAAAATTATTAGACAAAATTACATTAGATGATATTAGACCGTCATCACGTCGTTACCCATTCGTTGGCTTCACACCTGAGCGTGAAGTAGGAAATGACTTATTAACTGTTGAAGGTCTTTCTAAAACAATTGATGGTGAAAAAGTGTTAGATAATGTGTACTTCACTTTAAATAAAGGTGATAAAGTTGCATTTATCGGCCGTAACGATATTGCGATGACAACATTATTTAAAATTCTTATGGGTGAAATGGAGCCGGATAGCGGTTCATTTAAATGGGGTGTTACAACCTCTCAATCTTACTTCCCAAGAGATAACTCTAAGTACTTTGAGAACAGTGATTACAACTTAGTTGAATGGTTACGTCAATTCTCTCCACAAGATGAGTCTGAAAGCTTCTTACGTGGTTTCTTAGGCCGTATGTTATTCTCAGGTGAAGAAGTTAAGAAGAACGTTTCTGTATTATCTGGAGGCGAAAAAGTTCGTTGTATGTTATCTAAAATGATGTTAAGTGGTGCGAACGTAATCACACTTGACGATCCAACGAACCACTTAGACCTTGAGTCAATCACAGCATTAAACAACGGTTTAATTGCATTCAAAGGTACAATCTTATTCACATCTCATGACCATCAGTTCGTGCAAACAATTGCAAACCGCATTATCGAAGTAACACCAAACGGTGTAATCGATAAAGAGGCTACTTATGATGAGTTCTTAGAAAATGAGGAACTTCAAAAACAAGTAGATGCAATGTACAAAGGTCAATAATATATAATGAAAAAACTCGTTCTTTTTAGAGCGAGTTTTTTTGTCGAGAAAACGTAACATCGCTGGTCGGTCAAATGAATAATTATTCAAATATAATATTAATGAACAGGAGAATTCTTTCATGTATGGAAGGGATGTAATGACTTTAAGATTTAAATAGTTAGTTGAAGAAGGGAAATGTAAGTGGAGTAATATAATCAAATCGTATTATTTTGTCATGTGAAATATGTACCAAATTTGGAGATAGAATAGTTTGCGAATGAGTTTATAAAGGTATATAGTATGGGGTGTCATAATTAGTGGATGAATCTTGGGAGAAAACAGGAAATGTTACAAATTTATTTTGTTAAATAGAAACCAAGGTCAAAATGTCTAGAAAGAAATAGTTGAATAAATACTAGCTTCAAATTATAATTACTAATATTCTTCATATAGTTAAATAAAGATAATCTATTTGAAGAAGAAAATTTGAATAGAGAGACAGACTTATAAAAAATAAGCCTTGGATGATCAAAAGAGGTGGAGAAATGAAACAGTTCTTATTAAAGAGCAAAAGTGTGTTAAGCAATCATTTTGGATTCTTTCTGTTTGCCGTTATTTTATTGTGGCTCAAAACATATGCAGCTTATGTAACAGAATTCAATTTAGGAATTTCAAACACAATCCAAAAATTCTTGCTGTTTTTTAACCCGCTTAGTTCAGCAGTTCTATTTTTAGGACTAGCATTATTTGCAAAAGGGAAACGATCTTATATTTGGTTAATTATCATTAATTTGTTATTGTCGATCCTTTTATACGCAAACGTAGTATACTATCGCTTTTTCAGTGACTTTATTACGTTCCCGACATTAACACAAACGAATAACTTTGGAGATTTAGGTGGTAGTATTCTTGCATTGCTACATCTTTATGATCCATTATACTTCTTAGACACGATTATATTAATTGTGTTAGTCGCAACAAAATTTGCAAATCCAAAACCAATTCGTGTTGCGAAGCATAAATTATCTCTAGTATTTGTAGTAGGTATTTTATTATTCAGTGTTAACTTAGGTCTTGCAGAGTCTGACCGTCCTGAATTATTAACAAGAACGTTTGACCGTAATTATATTGTGAAATATTTAGGTGCATACAACTACACAATTTATGATGGAATTCAAAGTGCGAAAGCATCGACAGAACGAGCATTAGCTGATGGTGATAATATGACAGAAGTACGAAATTATTTAACATCAACTTATGCAAGTCCAAATCCTGAGTATTTCGGTAAAGGAAAGGGAATGAACGTAATTTACATTCATTTAGAGTCATTCCAAAACTTCTTAATTGATTACAAATTAAATGGTCAAGAAGTTACACCGTTCTTAAACTCATTTACAAAAGATGCGAATACACTTTATTTTGATAACTTCTTCCATCAAACAGGACAAGGGAAAACATCTGATGCGGAGTTTATGTTAGAGAATTCAATGTTTGGTTTACCGCAAGGTTCTGTCTTTACAACGAAATCTCATAATACGTATCAATCAGCACCAGCTATTTTAGGACAACAAGGATACACATCAGCAGTATTCCACGGTAACTACAAAACATTCTGGAACCGTGATGATATTTATAAATCATTTGGTTTTAATAAATTCTTTGATGCGTCATACTACGATATGAATGAAAAAGACGTAGTAAACTACGGATTAAAAGATAAACCGTTCTTTAATGAATCTATTCCGTTATTACAAACGTTGAAACAACCGTTCTATACGAAGTTTATTACGTTATCGAACCATTTCCCTTATCCAATCGATAAGGCAGAAGCAACGATTGAACCAGCAACAACAGGTGATTCATCAGTAGATACGTACTTCCAAACAGCACGCTATTTAGACGAATCTGTAAAAGGCTTCATCGATTACTTGAAACAATCTGGTTTATATGATAACTCAATTATTGTTATGTACGGAGACCATTACGGCATTTCAGATAATCATAACGCAGCAATGTCAAAAGTAATGGGTAAAGAAATGAACTCATTTGAAAATGCACAGTTACAACGTGTACCATTAATCGTTCGTGTACCAGGAGTGAAAGGTGGCGTACAACATCAATATGGTGGTGAAATTGACGTTCTTCCAACGCTATTACACTTACTAGGTACAGATACAAAGAATTATGTTCAATTCGGTTCTGATTTATTATCACCAGATCATAAACAAGTCGTTGCGTTCCGTAACGGTAACTACGTAAGCCCAACAGTTACTGCACTAAACGGCAAATACTATGATACAACTACTGGAAAACCTGTAGAATTTACAGATGAAATAAAGAAAAATGAACAAATGGTTCAAAACTCACTAAAATACTCTGACCAAGTCGTAAATGGTGACTTATTACGATTCTACACACCGGAAGGATTCACTCCAGTAGATCGTTCGAAGTATAACTATAACAACCGTGATAAAAACAAAACAAAGGTAAAAACGACTCCGGAAGGGGAAGCTAAATAATAAAAGGCGCTATTCATATGAATAGCGCCTTTTATTTGTAAATATACCATCATTATGAGACAGAACCAGCTGTTGCTTTTTGTTTTGCCTTTCCGAAGAAAACTACACCGACGATGATAATAATGATAAATGCCCATTTAACGAAAGGGTTACTTTCGAAAAATCCAGCGAACCACTTCTCATCTACAATCATTTTCGCGGCAGTATAAGCTAAAACGGCTGCTCCGATCGTAATGATGACAGGAAAACGATCCACCCATTTTAAAATTAATGTACTGCCCCATACGACTACTGGAATAGACACTAATAGTCCGATGATTACTAAAGAAAAGTTACCATGGGCAGCTCCTGCAACAGCGAGTACATTATCAATGCCCATTAACGCATCAGCAATAATAATGGTTTTAATGGCAGACCAAAATCCTTCTTCGGCTTTAATATCATGGTTTTTGCCCTCAGCGATCAGCTTGTAAGCGATCCAAATAAGAAGTACACCACCAATTAGGAGTAATCCAGGTATTTTTAATAACCAAACGACAACTAAGGTAGCGAGGGCCCTAATAGCGATTGCTCCAATGGTTCCCCAAATGATAACTTTCTTTTGTTGGTCTTTCGGTAATCTTCTTGCTGCTAATCCAATTACAATGGCGTTATCTCCGGCTAACACTAAATCGATTACAATAATGGCAAGCAAGGCAGACAAATATTCAGATGAAAGAAAATCCATATACATATCACTCCTTAAGAGTAATATGTGCTAAAGTGTTGATAATATAAAAAAAGGATTGAAATTGTATATTCAATTCTTTTTTGACTGTATGTTTTTATTTTGGATAAGTCGCTTTTGTAGTTTTTTACTTATCACGTTTCTTTCTTAAATTGATTCCAAGCTTCTTCAGTTTGCACTATAAATACGATTATATAACATCTACTTATTTAAACTAGGTTAAAGATAGCATGTGATATTTCAAAGTTAAATTTATTTGATAAAAGGAAAGGGACGTATACTATTGATATGGTGCAAGCGTGTATAGGTTTTCTCTATAAGGAAATTCTAAAAACGATAAAAAAGACTTGATAACCTACTAGAGGGGATCAAGTCTTTTCATTACATACGATTATCATGCCAGAAGTTTAATGGGAAGTGTTCGTTCTCATTATATGCTTCTAATTCATATCCTTTTTCTTTCAGTCCTTTAATAATTCCAGGTACTGCTTTTACTGATTGTGGATGAATATCATGCATAAGGATAACTTCTGTTGGATTTGTAGAATGAGCTAGAACGTTTTCTACAATTTTAGCTGATGCAGCATCAACTTGCATTTTGTTATATTTCCAGTCTAAAGAATCAATTGTCCAATCCCAAACTTTTAAGCCATTGTCTACAACTTTGTTGCGAAGAGCTTCGTTTAATCCTGGCATAGAGCCGTAAGCTGGACGAGTTAATACTGGTGATTTACCTAAAACACCAGCGATTAAGCCTTGGTCTTCCTTCATTTCATCTACGTAATGACCTTCAGTGTAAAGTTTCTTGTAGTTATGAGTCATACTGTGCATCCCAACGTAGTGGCCTTCAGCATCTTCGCGTTTTACAAGATCAGGGAAAGCTTTTACGTTTGAACCAATTAGGAAAAATGTTGCTTTTGCATTTTCTTTCTTTAACATATCTAAAAGCTCAGCTGTGTATTTTCCAGGACCGTCATCAAATGTTAAATAAGCGACTTTTCTAACTTGCCCGTTATAATGTTTTGGAGCTTCTTTCGGAGCAAGAGATGTTTGAATCTCACTTACAAGTTGAACAGATTTTGCTTCATCCTCTGTACTAGCTAAAGCAGTATGTACTGATCCAAAAGCCGCTTCGTATGTGAATAATACTCCCGCACAAACTAACATAGCCCTTTTTACTAAAGTTGTCATTCGAATTCCATTGTGCATAATTTTCCTTCTCTCTATAAAAGTTCTACTCTACTATATTAGCAATTATAGGTAGGGAAATGCAAAGAAACTTTTTTACACTTGTAAAAAAGTTTACCCAAAAGTATGCAAGATTTTATATCAATTGCAGTTTTGAAAAATAGAATGAATTTAAACTTTATTATTTAAACTTTCAATCACCAAATCATACTTTCGTATCACTTCGTTTTCGTTCCAAATATTGATTCGAATATTTTTGATTTTTATTAAAATATTGGTAAAGAAACAATTATATGAAAAAAGGAGCGGGAATATGAATAATTATATTTGCACTACATGTGGAGTACAGTATCCCGAAA
Source organism: Bacillus sp. JH7 (assembly GCF_001563515.1). Taxonomy (NCBI): domain Bacteria; kingdom Bacillati; phylum Bacillota; class Bacilli; order Caryophanales; family Bacillaceae; genus Bacillus; species Bacillus sp. JH7. Next base: position 1,854,735 of record NZ_LPUS01000001.1, read on the forward strand.
ATGAAGAAGCACCTTCTCACTGTAAAATTTGTAATGAGGAAAGGCCATATGTTAATCCAATTGGGCAGTCATGGATAACATTAGAAACAATGCAAAATAGCAATTTATACTAAAGTCCTATTGTTTATTAACTAATAGGTCTTTCAACTTAGGAAGCTCACACTAATGAGGGATGTTAAAGGGAATATATCTAACCTATACTAATTACTATAAAGCTTTGGAAAATGAAAAGGAAGAGATTTGCATGAAGAATTGGGTTCAATTTAGAATTGCAAGACCAACAGATAAATTGGAAGAAGTGATTAGTTTTTATGAAACAGGATTAGGATTAAAACGTATAGGGGAATTTCACAATCATGAAGGATATGACGGGGTTATGTTTGGATTACCAGATGAAGAGTATCATTTGGAGTTTACTTCACATGTTAATGGAAGTCCATGTCCGGCACCGACAAAAGATAATTTACTAGTTTTTTATATGCCTAATAAAGATGAAATTGAAAATATAGTAAATCGATTAAGTAATATGGGCTACCATGAGGTGGAACCAGAAAACCCGTATTGGATAGAGAAAGGAACCACAATAGAGGATCCAGATGGTTGGAGAATTGTGCTTATGAATGCATCTGAATAAGGAAACTATTTTCATATGAAATAGAGTGTAGCAAAATGATTTAGACATAAATCCCTACAGCGTTTGTAGGGATTTTTATATAAGAAAATCTTATTGAGAGAATTATTAAAATGTAGAAAGTATTTTGGTTAAGAATAAATGTAATCAATATCATTTATGCAGGAGGTATAGAAGTATGACATTAAAACATTTGTATGAGTTTTCTAAAAATGTCGGGAATACACCTCTCATTAAATTAGAATGCGAAGAACCGAAGAACCGAAGAACCGAAGAACCGAAGAACCGAAGAACCGAAGAACCTTTCTATCTATGCTAAATGTGAATGGCATAACCCTACAGGATCAATTAAGGATAGGGCAGCACTTGGAATGATTAATAAATATTTACAAGAAGCGGACGAAAAACAAAATATTTTATTCTACGGAAAATTGTTACCATCAAAAAACTGTACATGTTAAACATACAGTTTTTTGATGGTGTAGCTGTGCGATGTTTAGAAATTTCACATACCGTACTTTCAAAATAAATATAGGAAAACCAAAAAGTAATGTAGAATATATCGTACATACATATATACAGTCAACATAAAAGATAAAGAGGTGGGTATATGTTACTTGAGGAAGTAATGCAGCAACTAGAGGAATATGGAACAGAACAAAATCGAAAAACGTATAAAAACCACGGAGCGAAAGAGCCGTTATTTGGAGTTAGTTTTGCGAATTTAAAATTGTTAAAAAAGAAGATAAAAAAAGATCATGATTTAGCAGTTGGATTGTGGGAAACGAAAAATATGGACGCAATGACATTAGCAACTTATATTTTAGACCCGAAAAAAATAACGACAGAACAGCTTAATAGTTGGATTCAGGATGTTGATTATTACTGTTTGATGGATGTTCTTATGAAATCTATATGTACTTCGCCAATTGCAATAGAAAGAATGGAAGAGTGGACAAAGTCTAATGATGAATGGATTGGAAGAGCTGGCTGGTCTTTATTAGCAAATATAGCGATTAAAAATAAAACGTTACATGATGATTTCTTCTCTCCGTACTTAGAAGAGATTAAAGAAAATATACATAATGAAAAAAATAGAAAAAAAGAAGCGATGAATAGTGCTTTAATCGCAATAGGAATTCGTAATGAAGACTTAGAGCGACAAGCGATTGAAATTGCACGTGAAATTGGAAAAGTAGAGGTTGATCACGGTGCAACGTCATGTAAAACACCAGATGCAGAAAGCTATATAAAAAAAGCGAGAGAAAGAGCTGAAAAAAGAAAGTGAAATAAGAAAAGAGGAACAGTTATGAAACCAATTGAAGCAGCACAAAACATAATTATATCACAATTTCCGAATTGTGATGTAGCTTTACTCGGCGGAAGCGTTGCACGAGGAGAAGCGACAAAAACATCTGACCTTGATATTGTAATAATCGATCAAAGTTTAACTTCTTGCTATAGGGAATCTTTCTATAGTAATGGATGGCCTGTTGAGGTGTTTGTTCATAATTTTGGAACATATAAAACCTTTTTCAAAATGGATTGTGATCGAGGGAGACCGTCGTTACCACAATTAGTTTCGGAAGGGATTGCATTAAAAGGGGAAAAGGAAATTGTTGAGAAATTAAAAAAAGAAGCGAATGATTTACTACATAAAGGACCAGCTAAATGGACCGAAGAAACGATTAAGCAGAAGCGATATTTTATTACGGATACTTTAGATGACTTTATTGGTGCAACAAAAAGAGAAGAAGAATTGTTTATCGCTAATTTATTAGCGGATTTAGTACATGAATATGTATTAAGAGTAAATGGTAAGTGGCTTGGGAGTTCAAAATGGTTTATTAGAGTGCTAAGAAGATATGATGAGCAATATGCAAACAAATTTGTAGCCGCTTTTGATCATTTTTATAAAACGGGAGAGAAAAATGAATTAATTCATTTTATAGAAAAGACGTTAGAACAGTATGGTGGAAGAGTGTTCGAAGGATTTTCTATTGGTAAATAAAAAGGGGAGAGAAAAATGAATGTACCATATGTTCAATTAAGAGAATTGACACTAGATGATGTAGAAGATCGCTATCAATGGTCATTAGATAGAGATGTAACAAAGCATTTAGTCGTACCAGATCAATATCCTCCGTTCACTCGTGGAGATACGAGAAACTGGATTGAAGCTTGTATAAGCCGAAAAAATGGTTATGAACAAAGGGCAATCGTTACTGAGGCAGGTATACATATTGGATGGGTAGACCTTAAAAATTTTGATAAAACAAATAAAAATGCTGAACTAGGAATTGCGATTGGAAATAAAGACTATTGGGGTAAAGGATTTGGAATGGCAGCTCTAAACAGCATGTTACAAATAGGTTTTTCTCAGTTTGAATTGGAGAAAATTTGGTTACGTGTAGATGAAGATAATACAAAAGCTAAAAAGAGTTATGAAAGTGCCGGATTTGTATGCGAAGGGTTAATGAGAAATGATCGATTGAGACAGGGGAAGTTCATTCATCGCAATCGTTACAGTATATTAAAAGAAGAGTATGAATCAAAAAAGTAGCCTATAAAAATATTATGTAAATTAAAAAGGGGAAGATAAAATGATTCGATTACTTACAAAAGCGGATGCAAAACAATATTGGGAGTTACGTTTACAAGCATTACAAGTAAATCCAGAAGCATTTATAACGACTTATGAAGAAGCAGTACGTCAAGAAAATCCTCTTGAACGAGTTGCTAGTAATCTTTCATCCAATAGTAGTTTTACATTTGGTGCTTTTAATAATGAAAATCGTTTAGTTGGGGTTGTTACTTTATTAACAGAAGAAAAAGACGCATATAAGCATAAAGGACATATCGTTGCAATGTATGTAGATACTGAAAATCGAAGAAGTGGTCTTGCACGTGATTTAATACGTAAAGCAATTGAAAGGGCAAAAGAGATGAAGCTAGAGCAATTGAATTTAGGGGTTGTTTCAACGAACGAACCAGCCAAACGATTATATGAATCAATGGGATTTAAAACATACGGAATTGAAAAAAGGGCTATAAAAATGAATGGTGTGTATAATGATGATGAACATATGGTGTTGTTCTTTTAAGAGAGGAAGTTTTGTATGAAAAAGGCGAAACTGCGACAATAAGATGGGGAATATGGCATATAGCAGATCATAATCGGTATCATCAAGCTCATATCAGTCGTTTGAGGAAATTATACAGAGAATATAAACTACATATTCTTTAATTTTTGAATGAACGAACGCCCCTAAATAATAATTAAAGGAGGCGTTTGTTTTTATTCGTTCGCTTTTCTTCCCAAGCTATCATTAAATTTTTATGATAATCTTTTGGTTTCTCAATAGAAAACCAGTAAATTGAATGTGCAATAGTTGGTAGCCATCTTTTATAGCGGATGTGTATATTTTCATGGTGAGTATAGTGGGTCGAGATTAAAGTAGATTTTGACCCTTGAAAATTTTGATATGTAATGGCCTCGATTTCATACCAATGCACTTTATTCCCATGTAAATCTACTACAATTCCTTCATCATCCCAAAGTGAAATGTAAGTTTGTATGTAGATTTTTCATCGCGTATACTAAAATATATGTCATAGAGATAAAAAATTAAATACAAGGGGTTTTACAATGAAAGCAATTGTTATAGGGATACTGGCATCATTTTTCTTTGCCTTTACTTTTGTTTTAAACAGGGCAATGGACTTAGAAGGTGGAAGCTGGATTTGGAGTGCATCATTACGGTACTATTTTATGGTTCCAATGTTATTACTTATTGTTATGTATAGAGGGAACTTAAAGCAACTCTTTCAATATATGAAAAACAATCCGAAAGAATGGTTAGTGTGGAGTATCGTTGGATTTGGTCTCTTTTATGCGCCGCTTAGTTTTGCTGGAGCGTTCGGACCAGGTTGGCTTGTTGCATCAACATGGCAAATTACAATCGTTGCAGGGATTTTGTTAACACCATTTTTTGCGGTGAATCCACTACATAAAAAACTTCCGATGAAGGAATTAGTTATGTCGGGCATTATTTTATTCGGTGTTGTTCTCATGCAAGTAGAACATGCTTCTTCATTAGGTATTCGTGAAACCGTTTTATGTGTAGTTCCTGTACTTATTGCAGCATTTGCGTATCCTCTTGGAAATAGAAAAATGATGCAAGTTTGTAAAGGGGAATTAGATGTATTTCAGCGAGTACTCGGTATGACATTAGCAAGTTTACCATTTTGGTTTTTATTATCTGGTTACGAAGTATCAACAGGCGGATTACCGTCAAGTAGCCAAATTTTTCAATGTTTTATTGTAGCAGTTAGCTCTGGGTTAATCGCGACAGTATTATTTTTCTTTGCAACAGATCTTGTGAAAGATGATCCGCAAAAATTAGCAACAGTGGAAGCGACGCAGTCTGGTGAAGTTTTATTTGCGCTAGTAGGAGAGCTGATCTGGTTATCTGCACCAATTCCGTCATCATTATCTTGGATTGGTATGAGTCTCGTTATTATTGGAATGATACTTCATAGTTATGTGGCTGTCGTTGTAAAAAAAGAAGAAAAAATAACGGCGTAATGAGATTAGCTCTTTTTATTAAGAGTTAGTCTTTTTTTCATAGAAAGGGATGAAAATATGAATTTACAGCGTGTTGAACAAATTGAAAAAGATTCAATATTAAATGTGCTACAATATGCCGTCGGTCCAAATGAAATAAGCTTAAAGAAAGCAGTATTATTTTATCAAAGTAATAAAGGGACTTTGTACAAATATGAAGAAAAAGCTTGTCTAGGTGTTGAAGTAATCGGAGCAACTAAAGCACGAGTATGTCATATAGCAGTGGCGCCAGATTATCGTCAAAAAGGAATTGCACTACAAATGATTAAAGAGATTGTAAGAGTATACCAATTGACTTATATAGAAGCAGAGACAGACGATGGGGCGGTAGAATTTTATAAAAGAATTGGTTTTCAAGTTAAAAGTTTAGGAGAAAAATATCCAGGGATAGAAAGATTTCATTGTTACATGGAAAAATAGCATGAAAATATATAATTGTACATATTGAATATAGTTTGAAAAAAATAATAATTTCATTATATAATATAGGTATCTGGAAAAATATAGATAAAAGAAGATAGGTGTATAACACGTGAGAATGGAGAAAAGTAAGTTTATAAAAATAGCTACTTCAATAGGGGTGTCATCTTTTTTATTAACAGGTTGTGGTGATTATGAAGAAGAAACTGCTCAGCAAGAAAGTACAGCTGTTAAAACAGATGGTGCAAAACAAAGAAATGAACAAGAAACATTAAATTGTGATGATAAAGCCCCAACCAATGAAAATGTAGAGAAAGATGAGTTATGCAAGGAAAATAATCCGTCATTTTCATCTTATCATGAAAACTCTCATTTACCGATACTTCCATTTGTAGCAGGATATTTATTAGCGAGTAGAACTTCAAATATGAATTATACAGCAAAACCAAATTTAATGAAGAAACCGTATGCAAATAATGTTATTCCATATCGTGAAAAAGATGAGCGTAGAACAGGTGGCGGTAGTAGCGGTGGTTATACTGGTGGTTCTAACGGTAACAATAATACTTCCAATAAAGTAGATTTAAATAAACAGCAGCCAAATCCATCCAATAAAGTAACACCAGATACAAATACGCCAAAATCATCTACTACGCAAACACCGAAAGTAAACTCTGGTTCAAGTGGAATTGGAAACGCAAAAGCGCCAGCAGGATCCTAAAACGAAAGGGTAATGGAGTAATGTATACAGAACGAGAGCAAGAAGAGTATATGAAAGTATGGTTTTCACTTGCAGAAGAGGCTAGTAGGAATGGTTTCACTTGGCCTAGTCTGTTAGAGAATGAAGAATGGAATCAATATATGGCAACAGGGATGTATCGCATGCCAGCAAAAACTTATACTGCTATCTCAAAAGCGACAGAAGAAATCATGTATGTGTTATATAGAACGTATCAATATATTGTAAATACGACAGAAGATTTTCAAAAACTTGGATTCCCAGCTGAAGCGTGGGAAATGGCGAGAATGAAACATAATGGTTTATTTTCATATTTTACAAGGTTTGATTTTATCGTAAATGGTGACGATATAAAATTAATAGAAGTAAATTGTGATACGCCAACAGGCTATTTAGAACCGTCTGTCGCAAATGAAGTGTTATGCCGTTATCATGATGTAAATCACCCAAACCATATAGAAGAGCATATTGTGCAGGCATGGGAACAAATTAAACATGACTATCATATAGGCCCTGAAGAGACGATATATTTTACTAGTTATGATTGGCACGATGAAGATAGTCAAACGGTTCAGTTTTTAAGAACGTATTGCTTAAATCAGTCAACGGACTATGTAGGAATACAAGACATTGTCGTTGCGGAAGATGGTATATATACGCCGAGTGGAGAAAAAATAAAATATTTATATAGACTGTATCCAATAGAGTATTTAGTAACGGACGTTGATAAGAATGGAAAAAGGATTGGTTTACAATTTTTAGATCATATTGCGCAAGAAAGAGTGAAAATTATTAATCCGCCAGCCGCATTTGTTATGCAAAACAAAAGTGTACTCGCACTAATTTGGAAGCTTTATGAAGAAAGTGTTTTCTTTACAGAAGAAGAGCAAGACATTATTTATAAATACTTTCTACCAACATATTTTTCAAATAAGCGATTTCTAGAAAGACATGAATCATACGTTTCCAAACCTGTATTTGGTCGTGAAGGTGGCGGAGTATCTATATACGAAAATGATGAATTATTAGCTGAAGATAAAACAGAGTATTACTTTGAACAAAGGAAGATATACCAGCAATACATAGAAATGCCTGACTATACCATTGACACATGGGATGGTCCATATACTGGTAAACTATTAATTGGCTCTCACTGTATAAGTGGAAGAGCAGCAGGCTTATTTTTACGTGTAGGTGAGAAAATAACGGGAAACTTATCAATGTTTACTGGGGTTACAATTGAAGGATAAAGTAAACAAAGAGCTCATCATTTGTGATGAGCTCTTTCGTCTATGTATAAAACAGCTTTTTATGGTGGGGATGTAAAATCTTCACTTTCTTTTTGTGTTTTAAATCTGAATATTATAATTTAAATGTTTTTTTGTGTAATCATATTACTATTTTTTATAGATGTGAAAAATGATTAAGTTAAAAATTAAGAAAAATATGATAATATATTTATATAGAAGTTTAAATTTACGTAGCTAGTGGGGGAACCAATATGAAAATGAATGAAATAGTAGCAAGTACACAATTTCCAAATACAATCGAAACAATAACAAAAGATTTAAAAGCATTAGGAGTCGAAAAAGGAATGACAATTATCGTTCATTCATCACTAAGTTCTATCGGGTGGATATCTGGTGGTGCGGTTGCTGTAGTAGAAGCATTAATGAAAGTTGTTACGGAAGAAGGAACGATAATAATGCCAACGCAATCTTCGGATTTGTCCGATCCGAAACATTGGTCAAGACCACCTGTACCGGAAGACTGGTGGCAAATTATCCGAGATAACGTCCCAGCATTTGATTCACGTATAACCCCAACAAGGGGAATGGGTGAAATAGTTGAATGTTTTCGTACATATCCGAATGTAGTACGTAGTAATCATCCGTTAGGAAGTTTTGCTGCATGGGGAAAACATGCAGTAGAAATAACAATGAACCATTCGTTATCAATGAGCTTTGGAGAAGAATCTCCATTAAGAAAAATATATGATTTAGACGGGTACGTATTATTAATTGGTGTTGGATATGATTCCAATACGTCTGTTCATTTATCCGAGGTGCGTTCTGGTGCATGTGAGTTAATACAAGTAGGAGCACCTATTATAGAAAACGGTGAAAGAGTGTGGAAAGAGTTTTTTGAAATGGATTACGAATCTGAGAAGTTTGTAGAAATTGGTGTGGAGTTTGAGCGAAAAGGAACTGTAAAAAATGGGAAGATAGGGAATGCAACGTGTCGTCTAATGAAACAGCGTGATATAGTTGACTTTGGAACAGAATGGTTTCGTAAGAAAAATTAGTAAGGGATGGTTACAATGAAGGGGAAAAAGGTATTAATTACGAGCGGTGGTTGTCTAGAAAAATGGGATCAAGTACGCGGGCATACGAATATGGCCAAAGGTACAATCGGAAGGATAATCGCAGAAGAACTTCTAGCTAAAGGGGCACATGTTATATATTTACACGGTTATTTTGCGGAGAAACCGAGTGATGTACATAGAGGGTTAGAATTACATCCATTTGAAGGAATCGTTGATTTACAAGATAAAATGAAAAGTATCATATCACATGAAAAGATTGATGCAGTCATTATGGCAGCGGCTGGATCAGATTGGATTGTGGAGAAAATTTGTGATCAAGATGGTAATGTTCTTAATATGAACGGAAAAATTTCAAGTGATATAGCACCGATTATTCACTTTCAAAAGGCTCCAAAAGTATTAAAACAAATAAAAGAATGGGACCCAGAAACAGTACTTGTTGGTTTTAAACTTGAAAGTGATTTAAATGAAGAAGAACTGTTTGAAAGAGCAAAAAATAGAATGAAAGAAGCAAGGGCGAATGTAATGATTGCGAATTCACCACATTCTTTATATTCGCGCGGAGCTGTGCATTATGTAATTGGACAGGATGGTAAAGGGAAGTTGTGTAATGGGAAAGATGAAACAGCGAAAGAAATTGTCAAAAGCTTAGAGTTATTATGTAATCGTGTCACTGCTTTTTAAAATTAAGTTTTTAGATGAGAATGAATCCGCATAGTAATAAGTAAGCGAAACTTTAATTGGTGGGAATTTTACTTTTACACGAATGTGAAGCGTATACCAATCAAGAGCTATACACAGAATAATTGGTGAGGAGTGGATTCTATGGAACATTTATTAAAGCAAGCTATTAAACTTAGAAACGAAAAGAAATATGCGCAGTCTAAAGAGATGCTTATAGGATTAACAAACTTTACAAAGGATGCAGAAGTACTGTATCAGTGTGCGTGGATACATGATGTAATGGGGCTAGAAACAGAAGCAGTTCCGTATTATGAGCAGGCAATCGCAAATGGACTTGATGGCGAATCGCTTTGCGGTGCTTATATTGGTTTAGGAAGTACATATCGTTGTATAGGGGAATATGAAAAGGCAATTACAGTATTAGAAGCTGGGGTGAAAAAATTCCCAGAGAACGCTCCGATGAAAGTATTTTTATCATTAGCAAAATATAACGTAAACGATCACGAATCAGCGATGAAATTATTACTTGAAACTGTCGTGAAAGTAGAGGAAGTAAAAGAATTTGAACGTGCCATTTCATTTTATAAAGACCATTTAAATGAGGTTTTTAAATAAAGGAGTGAACGTATGGAGGTTACACTATCACGAAGGCGAAAAGGTGTTTGGATTGGACTCGTCTTTTTAATTATGCTACCAAACTATTTATTGTATGCCCTTCCAATTGTACCAGTTGCGCCGAAAGAAGTTGTGCTTGGGTCATTATTAGATTGCATGTTTGTCATTCCAATCATCACGTATTTCTTCATTATTCGAAAAAGATACTCGTTAACGTATATAGTTCCTGTTGTAATAGCTGGTTATATTTTTGCAAGATTTATTATTCCAAGTGACTATTTACAAGCTTTTTCATTCATCTCTTATATTATTGTTGCGGCTGAAATTGCATTTGTAGGTCTAGAATTATTCCTTCTCTATAAAATTGTTAGAGTGCTTCCTAAAATAATAAAAAAATATAAAGAATATAGAAGAGAAAATTATTCCTTTTCTTATGCAATTGATGCAGCGTTTGACGCTACTATGAAAAGAAGTAAGTTAGTAGATGTCATTCTAACAGAGTGTAAGTTAATCTATTATGCGTTTTTATCGTGGCGTGAAAAAGTACCAACAGGTAAATCTGTATACTCATATCATAAAAAGACTGGTGCTATAGGTGTGTATATCATGATTATTCATGCAACAATAATTGAAAGCATTGGTTTTCATTATTTACTACATCAGTGGAATCCAGTAATAGCATGGATTTTACTTATTTTAAATGTATACGCGATGATTTATTTTATAGCTGAAATACAAGCGATGCGCAAAAATCCCCTTGTCGTAACAGAAGAACAAGTAGTCATTCAAATCGGATTAGGAAAGAAAATTGTTATGCCATTTACACAAATTGATAATATTGCGTTCTACAAGGGTGAATTGCTAACGGCAAAAGAAAGGAAACAGGTATTGGATGCAACTGTTATGGAGTTCATAAAAGAACCTGCTACTTTTGAAATAACATTAAAAGAGCCAGTGAAAGCGCAGTTGTTATACGGCTTTTCTAAAACAGTAAGTCGTGTTTACTTAAATGTTGATGAAGAACGAAAATTTTATGATGCGGTTAAGGAAAAGTTAAAACATGAGTAATAGTGCTGTTAGTTACATAAAAACAAATGAGCTTCCGTTAGAAGTGAAAAAATATGAAACATGGATAGTGAAAAACTCTTTCTAAATAAGAAGGAGTTTTTATTATATACTTTTATAAATCATTATATAAAAAACTATACACTTCTTTATCACTACATAAATGGATATAATTGAGGATAGAACTAGCATAAGGGGAAACAAAATAATGAATAAGTTACTTACATCGAAAATTGAAATTATAGAAAGAAAAATCCGGTATAACTCAACAATAGTAGATCACAATTGCTTATTACTTGAAAAGCAATCACAAAGTATCGTTTTATTTCACGAGGTGCAGTATTCATTTACAATGATTGCAAATGATACTAAGTTAACAATCCCAAAAGGAAGTTATACAATCGCATATTACTGGAAAGAGCGTCCGTACAATTTATACGTATGGAGAGATATAAAAGGAAAGTATTTAGGTTCCTATTTTAATATTGTAAAAAACACACAAATAAAAGATGAAGTGGTTTCCTTTGAAGATTTAATCATCGATATTATGGTACTTCCAAATGGAGAATACTTCATATTGGATGAAGATGAATTACCAGAACCATTAGGGAATTTCGAAGGTGGTTATGTGAGGAAAGCTCTTTATGGATTAAAAGAAATCATTCAAAAAGAGCTGCCACCAATAGTTTTGGAGACAGCCAGGGTGCAGAGGAAATAAAATTTAATTACATAAATATTTTGAATGGGAATGAGTAGTCTCAAGTTATATGATCTAACTTTTTTAATAAATCTAAGGTTAGTAGCATATTTCTTGAAATTACTCTTTTTTTTGTAGAAATTTCGTCGCTTAGTTATTAAATCCCATCAAATGCATTTAACGTGTGAGTTTTCTTATTGGTTACAGTGGATTAAAAATCAGAAAAAATAGTAAGTAAATGATATCGTTCAAATAAACAACAGTAAAAATATTCAAACGAATCATATGTATGTTTTGATAAAACCTAGTTGACTTATCGGAAATATTTGTATAATATGTACTTAATTCCATAACGTATTGCTGATTGGAGAAACCAAAGGCATTTTATCTGTTGATAAAATGCCTTTGGTTTTTTTATTGCACAAATACTGAATCTGTTCATTTATATGAATCATTTTAAGGAGGAGAAGAAATGACTGTTTCAATTGATGGGGTATCAAAATATTTTTTGAAACAAACTGGTACTGTTCAAGTATTAGAGAATATTAATTTTCAATTAGAGAAAGGGGATTTTGTTACAGTAATTGGTCCGAGTGGGTGCGGAAAAAGTACATTACTAAAAATTGTTGCCGGTCTAGATAATGATTTTGAAGGGGAAGTTGTTATTGACGGGGATCCTATCTTAAAAACGAGCAAGAAACAAGGTTTTATTTTTCAAGAACATAGGCTTTTTCCATGGTTAACAGTTGAAGAAAATATAGCGGCAGATTTATCGTTAAAAGATAAGTATGTGAAAGATAAGGTAAGAGAATGGGTTGAAATCGTTCGGTTAGATGGCTTTGAAAAATCGTATCCGAAAGAAATTTCAGGCGGGATGTCACAACGTGTTGCGATAGCGAGAGCGTTATTAAGAGATCCAAATGTATTATTACTTGATGAACCTTTTGGAGCGCTGGATGCTTTTACTCGAAGTCATTTACAAGAAGTATTGCTAAATATTTGGGAGCAGAAGAAAACAACAATGATATTCGTTACACATGATATAGACGAAGCGATATATCTTTCAAACCGAATCATCATTATGAGTGCAAAACCAGGGAAAATACATAAAGTGATTGAAAATAATTTGCCTTATCCGCGAAATAAAACTTCTCAATCGTTCCAACAACTTCGAACGAAAGTATTACAGCAGTTTGAATATGGAGGGTTGATTCAAACAAGTATATAGGAAAAGGGTGATTTTATATGTATAAAAAATTAAAAATTCTTTCTTTTGCTTTAGCTATATCAGTATGTTTTTTAGGATGTGAAAAAAGTACAGCAAGTAGTAAGAAAGAAGATGTAACAATACAAATTGGTATACAACAAGGATTAAGCCCGCTATTACTAGCAAAGAAAAAGGGATGGTTTGAAGAGGAGTTTAAAAAAGAAGGAGTTAAAGTGAAATGGACAGAGTTCCAAAGTGGACCTCCTTATTTTGAAGCAATCGCATCAAACCGGTTAGACTTTGGTGAAGTAGGGAATTCTCCAGTCATTTCAGCGCAAGCAGCAGGTATTGGATTTACCGAAATCGCCAATACAAGTTATGCGAGAAAAGGAACTGGAATTCTCGTTCAAAAAGATAGTAAGATTGCGAGTGTAAAAGATTTAAAAGGTAAAAAAATTGCAGTAGCAAAAGGAAGTAGTGCCTTTAATTTATTATATCGAGCACTTGATAAAGAAGGTATTGATGCAAAAGATGTAAATGTCATTCAATTACAACCAGATGAAGCGCAGCCTGCATTCGAATCAGGATCAGTAGATGCATGGGCGATTTGGGACCCTTTCATATCATTACATACGTTAAATAAAGGTGCGAAGGTGATTGCAGACGGTGAAACATTAAATGTCTCTTCACCAGAATTTTTAATTACGAGGACAAAATTTGCGAAAGAACATCCAGAATTAGTTGAGAAATTCCTCAAAGTTTATGAGAAAGCACGTGTATGGCAAGATGCTAACTTAGATGAAGCAATAAAAGTATACACTTCTGTAAAAAAGATAGATGCAGAGATTGTAAAAGAAGTGTTTAATCACGACAAACCAATTTTAGTTCCGGTAACTAAGGAAATAATAGCAGAACAACAAAAGACTGCGGATTTTCAATATAAGCTCGGTTCTATAAAGAAAGAAATTAAGACGGAAAAAGTTGTAGATAATTCTTTCGTAGAAAAAGCATTGAAAGCGAAGTGAAAAGAGGTTTTGTAAAGTGGAAAATACGAAAGCTGTTATGAAACCAGCGAGTATAACGATTAAGAAAAATGGCATAAAGAAGGTACGAAAGTTAAATGTAAAAGTTTTAGTAAGGGCGATTACTATACCGGTTATTATATTAATAATTTGGCAGTTGGCTGGCGTATTCGGTCTTGTTTCTAAAACAGTTTTACCAACACCATTAGATATTTTTCTAGCTTTCCAAGAGCTTATTAAAACAGGAGAGTTATTCGGCCATTTAAGTATTAGTGTATTCAGGGCTGCGGCTGGTTTCTTTATTGGTGGGGGCTTAGGAATCATTTTAGGAACGATTGTTGGATTTTCAACGAGAAGTGAGCAATATTTAGACCCATCTGTGCAAATGTTAAGAACTGTACCTCATTTAGCTGTTGCGCCGCTTTTCGTATTATGGTTCGGTTTTGGTGAAACATCAAAAGTGTTATTAATTGCAGATGGTGCATTTTTTCCTTTATACGTAAACGCATTTTTAGGTATTAGAGGTGTGGATTCAAAGTTATTTGATGTTGCGAGAGTGTTAGAGTTTAGTAAAAGAAAATTAATCACGAAACTAATTTTACCAGCTGCATTGCCTAACCTTTTACTAGGAGCAAGGTTATCGTTAGGTGTTGCGTGGGTGAGTTTAGTAGTAGCAGAACTTATGGGGTCTACAGAAGGTATTGGCTATATGATTATGGATGCAAGGCAATTTTCAAATACAGATATCGTATTTGTCGGCATAATTATATTTGCACTTGTTGGGAAGTTTTCTGACTCTCTAGTACGTTTACTAGAAGTGAAGTTTTTAAGATGGCGAGATAACTTTAAAGGTGAGACAGGGAATTAACATATAAATTATTAGGGGTAATTTATATAGAATGTGTTAGTATACGATTCAAAATAAATAAGGGGTGTGTAAAGGTATGGAATTATTATGGTTTATTCCGGCTTATGGAGATGGTCGATATTTAGGAACGACAAAACGAGGAAGAGCAGCTGAATATGGTTATTATAAGCAAGTTGCTGCGGCAGCTGATTATTTAGGATATACGGGTGTTTTACTTCCAACTGGTCAAGGATGTGAAGACCCTTGGGTGTTAGCTTCAGCTCTTGCTGCTGAAACAGAAAAACTAAAATTTTTAGTAGCAGTGAGACCAGGACTAATGTCCCCTACAGTTGCAGCGAGGATGGCATCTACATTTGATAGAATTTCACATGGGAGGCTGCTTATTAATGTAGTAGCTGGAGGAGATCCAGTTGAACTACAAGGAGATGGATTATATCTTGATCATGATGAAAGATATGAAGCAGCGGATGAATTTTTAAAAGTTTGGAAATCGACATTGCAAGGTGAAACGATCTCTTTAGAAGGAAAACATATTAAAGTTACAGATAGTAAAGTTGTATTCCCACCAGTTCAAATACCATATCCTCCTATATATTTCGGAGGATCGTCAGCTGCTGGAAAAGAAGTAGCAGCTGAACATAGTGATGTATATTTAACGTGGGGAGAGCCGCCAGAGCAAGTGAAAGAGAAAATAGAAGAAGTAAGAAAACTTGCAGAAGAGAAGGGGCGTACAGTGCGATTTGGCATTAGATTACACGTAATTGTAAGAGAAACAGAAGAAGAAGCATGGGAAGAGGCAGAACGTTTAATTCAATATGTGGATAATGAAACAATTGAGCTTGCTCAAAAGACATTTGCAAGATATGATTCGGTTGGTCAAAAACGGATGACCCATTTAAATAAAGGTACGAGAGAGTCGTTAGAGATAAGCCCTAATTTATGGGCTGGAATCGGACTTGTAAGAGGTGGGGCAGGTACTGCACTTGTAGGCAATCCGCATACAGTAGCAGAAAGGATAAAAGAATATGAATCGTTAGGAATTGATACGTTTGTTTTATCAGGATATCCGCATTTAGAAGAAGCGTATGAAGTGGCAGAATTGTTATTCCCATTATTGAAAGACGAGAAGAAAGAAGAAAATAAAATTGTTGGTGAAATGATTGCTGATGCATATGCATTAAAAAAATAGTGAGAAATAAAGTTTCACTTATTTATTGCTCTATTTTGTTTACTGCCTGTTAACACGGGATAAAAAACCCGCAAGTTATTCGCTTGCGGGTTTTCATCGTAAATTATTAGAAAATATGGTAAAATTAAAGGGTAACTTAAGGTGCGGTTGGTTGTTCAATTATCACTTCTCCGAGTAGGAGGGGGGTGATAATACGTGAGTGAAATAGCGTTGCTACTGCAAGGTGGACTGTTTCTCGTTGCATTGTTAACGTTCGTCGTCGTTTTAATAGACAAGCTCAAAAAATAACAACCCACCTATGCTTATAGAATGTGGGTTGTTTTGTTCGTAAGAAACAAATAGGATAAATGAACAATCCAATCTGCTAAGTTACGTGGACTAGTGTGTAGCCGCACACTAGTCTTTTTTATTTATATACAATTTATAATTGGTTTATGTGATTGTATTGTTCTTTTCATACTCATTATAACACAGTGTCTTTTCATCAAGAAAGGAGACCGTATGTTCTGGTTCCTGTTATATAGTAGGTGCTTTTTCTTTAAACAGCCCATCCATATATTGTTTTAAACTTTGGACATAAAATTTCTGCGTATTCACATTATTTACACCGACAATGGGTGATGGAAGGTCAAATCTTTTTTCTGATAAATGAACGACAACATCAAAAATGTCAAACAAACGAATAAAGCAAAACAAACCGTCTTTATCGCTAAGTAAAATAAAGTAATGATTTTCACTACTTGTATTTAGCGTATTCCATAAAGAACTTTTGCTTAAATCACGTACAATGCTTTTTTCTTTTAGTTCCACGAAATCTGCATTTGAGAGAATGGTAGAGATATCAATCGCATCTTGATCTTCAAAGTAGCCATCAACTGTTTGTACAGCGAATGTATAAGCCATTTTTAATATACTCATTTTATATTTACGGTTATCCAATAGCAATTCACGTTGAATAGAACTGGCTACTTTCGTTACACGTTCCTCTTTCCAAATTTCATTATGTAAGGAAATATCGTGCTTTTTACATAGTTTCATAATTAATGCATTAGAATAAAGAATTTCGTCGCTTACTTCGACAACATCAGTCTCAGCAGCTGCAAGTTCCTCACCGTGCTCATTCGTATAGAGTGGGGAATCAATTTGTCTTTTCATTTGTTCAATCTTAAATTGACTCAATTTATGCCTAATTAAAGGACGATCAATATTTGTTGTCATTTGTTCATGACAAGTATCACAAATTGAGTTTGTGAAATAATATCCACATAATATTTCTGGAATGACATATTGTTCACTAAGTTCTTTCGTATCTTTTCTGCAAATGATGCATTGTGTCATTTTTATCACCTTTACCTGCAAATTTGTATGTAATCTCATTGTAGTGTATTTATTGGTATTTTGGAATATTGTAAAGGAAAATATTATGTGAAATTCATACTTATTTTGGTACAATGAAGAGAAGTGCTAGTTTAAAGGAGGCCATTTTTTTGAAATCAAAAGTGCACTTTTGGACATTAGAAGTGCTAATGGTTGTAGGAATCATATTTATTTGCACAAAAATATCATTTTTATTTCAACCGATTGGTATCTTCATATCAACATTATTTTTCCCAATCTTAATCGCGCTTTTTTTATACTTCATATTTAATCCTGTATTAATCTTTTTGGAGAATAAAAAAGTACCTAGAAATTTAGCGATATTGCTGTTATATCTTTTTATCATAACATTAACTGCAGTTGGCGTTGGAGTAGTTGTTCCTACGATTTCACAACAGCTAATGGACTTAGTAAAAAATATGCCAGGCTACATAAAAGAAGGAAAGGTATACATACAAGAATTATCACATCATAGGTTGTTTGAATGGTTATCTACACAAAACTACGTTTCCATTGAAACAATTGAAAAAAATGCGATTGAATACTTAAAAGATATACCAAATACAATTACGTCGAGTGCAACGGCTTTATTTGGTATTATCACGAACGTTGCATTAGTTGTATTTACTGTACCGTTCATTTTATTTTACATGTTTAAAGATGGACATGCCTTTCCAGGGAAAGCGGTAAGTTTATTACCAGAGTCTTACCGTGAAGAGGGGCTTCGTATCATTAAGGAAACGAACGAAACATTATCTGCATATATTCAAGGGCAAGCGCTCGTTTGTATATTTGTAGGTGCGTTTACTTTTATCGGTTATTTAATTATCGATTTACCGTACGCTTTCGTTTTAGGAATTATTGCAGCATTTACAAACATCATTCCTAACTTAGGTCCATTTATCGGAGCAGCACCAGCTGTTATTGTAGGACTGTTCGTATCTCCGATGCAAGCCTTATACGTAATTATTATCGTAACAATTGTACAACAGTTTGAAAGTAATATTATTTCACCACGTATTATGAGCTCGAAATTAAACATCCACCCATTAACAATTATTATCCTAATTTTAGGGGTAGGTAACTTTGCTGGAATCATCGGAATGATTTTAGCAGTACCAGTTTATGCAGTAACAAAAACAGTTGTTTCAAACTTAGTGAGATTGTTTAAAACGAAGAGAAGTAATCGGAAATAGTAAAACCTGAGAAAGATACACCTCTTTTTAAGTGGTGTATCTTTTGTTTATAAAAAAATAATTAAAAGCGGGTTGATTTGATTTTATTATATATTTTTTATACATCAAATTCAGCGATGAACTTGTGTGACATAAGCTCTATAAAACTATGTGGAATCCCTCTGAACTATCCAAATCATTTCCTTACAGCGTGCTATCATCATCATAATCGACTCCTTTCAATTCTATATAGTTAAACGATTAAAGGTGAGTGTAGTATTTGCTTCTACGATCTCGAATTTCATCAATAACTTGTTTATATTGTCTTTCTTGTTTTAATTCATTTTGAGATATTGTTTCTTTTTGAATCGTAATCGTTAAAAAGAATAGGTGAAACTTCATATGTGAATTCCTCCTTTCGAATTGGAATTACAGATGACTACAGTAATGACTTTGTCTTTCTTTTACAGAATCCATAGCCTGATTAATTTGTCGTTCATGAAGCATTTCAGACTCAGAAAATTTATTTTTTTGAATGGTAATGGTTAAAAAGAATACTTTAAATTTCATAAAATAATTGCCCCTTTATAAGTGATTTAGAAAAAACGAGTGTAATAAGAAATTACAGGTGACTACAGTAATGACTTTGTCTTTCTTTTACAGAATCCATATCCTGATTAATTTGTCGTTCATGAAGCATTTCAGACTCAGAAAATTTATTTTTTTGAATGGTAATGGTTAAAAAGAATACTTTAAATTTCATAAAATAATTGCCCCTTTATAAGTGATTTAGAAAAAACGAGTGTAATAAGAAATTACAGGTGACTACAGTAATGACTTTGTCTTTCTTTTACAGAATCCATAGCCTGATTAATTTGTCGCTCATGAAGCATTTCAGACTCGGAAAATTTATTTTTTTGAATGGTAATGGTTAAAAAGAATACTTTAAATTTCATAGGATAATTACCCCTTTATAAGTGGTTTAGAAAAGACGAGTGTAATAAGAAGATTGAAGCTCTTTTACTTCGTCCATAATGTTTTGAATGTGTTGTTCACGTAAAATCTCTTTCTGTGAGAGCTTACGTTTTTGAATAGTGATTGTTAAAAAGAATGCTTTAAATTTCATGAATATATTACCCCTTTAAAATATATTTTTAATACATTTGAGTGTAGTATGAACTTTTAATGTCAGTTATTTTATCAGTCAGTTGTTTTAACTGTTGTTTACGATTGATTTCATTTTCAGATAAATTATTTTTTTGAAGTACAGTCGTAAAAAAGAAAATATGAAAAGTCATAAATGAATTCCTCCTTTCGAAAAGGAATTACAGGTGATCACAGTAAAGTGCTTGGCGCTCCTTAACATCATTCATAGCTTTTTCAATTTGCTCATTATGAAGAATTTCATCTTTGGAAATTATATTTCTTTGAATCGTAATACTTAAAAACAATACGCTAATAGTCATTGAATGTTGCTCCTTTCTTAGAAAAATAATGTAAGAGACTAAAAAATCGCGCAAAAAAACCACAGGAAGATACAGTTCTCCTATGGCTGGGCGTGAAAAAGCCACAGGAAAGTATACGGCCTCCTGTGGCGAATTTATGAATTAAATGAAATAAAGTACGATTTTCAATTCTCCATTAGGGTGGTCGAATTCATATTTAATTGTCCAGAAAACACAGGTGCAGTTAACGCTAAAGTTAATGCATGTAATTGTAATTTCATCATTTCCTTCGACCTCCTTTTAGAATTTTTTTCTTACGTTAGTAAGTATATACAATTAATGGATAATTGTAAACATAAAAAATGAAAATTTTTAATTTTGATTAAAATGCGTATATTTAAAAGGGATTTGAAAGTAAATATTGTAATTAACGAAATATCGATAAAAATGGGGGATGCTAAATGAAATATATGCATCATAACATGATCGTTATGCTAACAATTTTTTTATTCATTGCGGCTTGTTCTAATGGAGAAAGAATAAAAGATATATATGATATTAGGTCAGATGATTTTAAGAAATATACTGGGACATACGTTGGTAATAATTCAGATGTGGTTGCAATTGTTAATCATTTACCCGGTGGTGGAACAGTTCAAAGTATAAGTTTAGAAAATGAAAATATAAAAGTGAACTATGGCGCAAAAGAAAGTGGGGCTCTTACAGAAGAAATGATTGAGACGTATTGGTTTGATGAGAAGGATACGATGAAGAAGAATTTTTTCTTTAATGCTATATATTTAGTGATTTTAGTGCCAAATGCAAAAATTTATGAGTTTCAGGTAGAGAATAAAAACTTTAAGATAACGAGGGAAGAAATGTTATCAATTTTGCATAGAATATTCGATGATTTTCCAAAAGAAAAAGATATATGGGATAAAAATAAAGTTATAAAGTTCTTTAACGGCAATGAAGAAAAAATTAAAATGCTTGTGGAAGATAAAGATTTTCGGAAATCTTTATTTGCTAAATATCCAGTGAGCCAGTTGAAATAATGGAGGGGAGAAGATGGAGTTAGTATACAAAATTTCTTATCATAGAATGCAGGACCTTTATTACAATTTTTGAAAGAAGACATTCCGTACATCCCGCATGTAACAGTCGGAAGAAAAGAAAGTGCCAAATTAGCTGCTGAAGTAGTGAAGGAGATTCCTAGTTTTCATGGGAAGTTAAATTGTGTGATTGATAGAATAAGCGTGGAGCGAATTAAAGAGAACGGGGAATCAATTATTGAATTTGAAGTGCCATTTTTAAAAAGCTGACAAAAGTCAGCTTTTTATTTCGTAGCATGAAGTAATGCACCAATTGCACCGCTATTACCACCATCTTGTAAAAAGATTGGTGTTTTATTTTGATATTCGGTGTAGCTACTTATAATATGTTGAAGTTGTACGTTATTACATAAAGTCGAACCAATATAAATAATATGTTTAATGTTTTTTGTTTCAGCGAATTGAAGGCTTAATGCAGTAACGACTTCACCGACAAGTCCTTGTATAGTAGCAAGTATGTCTGAGCTATTATATTTCGATTCTGAAATAGCGGCTTTACCAAAATTGCTAGCAGTTAAGCTATTATCAATAGGTGAGAGAATACCACCATAAATATCTCCAACCGTAATATCTAGTTCTTTTCTAGATCCTACTTTTGTTAGAGGAATTACATCTTCAAAATGAGCTATATTTGTTAACAATTTTGAAAGTCCCATAATAGTCCCACCGCCAACTCCGGTTCCACCAGCGCGAATATATTGTTCATTATAAACATAATGGATAGAAGTACCTGTACCGATATTGGTTAAAATAAAATTGTTTATAGTGTGTTTTTCTTCTTTTAATATGTATTGGACACCTGCAAGAGTAGATTCAAATTCGTTTAGCTCTATTATTTTATATGAACCTGTAAGCAGATGCTGTAATAGTTTCGATTTACCACCCGTAATACATATTTGTTTTATGCCATTGTTGTTTTTAATCCAATCTATTATTTTATGTTGTTCATGTGAATAAAATTTTTCAAAAGTTAATAGCTTTTTTTCGTTAAAATAAGCTATTTTCGTTAATGTGCCTCCAGCATCGATACCGATAGTACGTTCCATTTTCCTGCTCCTAACTACGTAATATGTTTTCCTATTTACTTAATTGGTTGAGAATAGATATTTCCAACTGATATAAGGAACACTTTAATCTGCTTGATATATTAATAGTTTTTCTATAGTTACAATAGGCTGGTCGTTTACAGTTGCAATACCTTTACCAAGAATAAAACCTCGGCGATTGCGCGTTAGCTCATAATGTAAATCAAGTTTATCACCGGGATATGCTTTTCCGTGGAATTCAACTCCATCTAAAGAGGAGAGAAATCCTAGTCCTTCAGAATCACTTGTATGTACAAATGCACTAAGCTGGGCAAGTGATTCTACAATTAACATATGAGGCATATGTTTTTGACTATCATTTATAAACCATTCGTTATTTGTAATGAGTTTATATCCTGTAACGGATTCACCTTGTTTTACATTTGTTACTTTATCAATCATTAAAAATGGATAACGATGGGGAAGCGTGTCTTTAATATGCATATGAAAGTACCTCCAATTAATAATACCCCTGCTAAAGTTAAGCAGGGGAGTGGGAACTAATTTTTAACTAATTCATCTACTTTTTCAAGGACGAAAATGCCGCTATTTCTAATATTTTCAACAACTTGTTGCAACACTTCTTTATCTTGAACGAGTGCAATACGTACGAAGCCTTCTCCATGAGGTCCAAATGCATGACCAGGTGTAACAACGACATTCGCACGATCCATTAATGCATAAGCGAAGTCTAGAGAAGTCCATCCTTGTGGAATTTCAGCCCAGACAAACATACTACCAGCTGGCTTATCGACATTCCAGCCAAATGTTCGGAATCCATCGACTAAAGTATCTCTCCGTTCTTGATAAATATCGCGGTTTTTCTCACAAAATGCAGCGCCATTTCTTAGTGCTACAGATGCCGCTTTTTGAATTGGTAAAAATACACCGTAATCGGTATTAGATTTAAATTGAGTAAGTGCACGAACAATTTCTTCGTTTCCAATCATATATCCAATACGGCTACCTGCTAAACTATAACTTTTTGACAAAGAATTGATTTCTACACCAACTTCTTTAGCACCAGGTACAGAGAGAAAGCTAATTGGCTTATTACCATCGAAATAAAATTCAGCATAAGCAAAATCATGGACAACGATAATATTATGCTTTTTCGCGAATGCGATTACTTCTTTAAAGAAATCTTCATGAGCCATTGCTGGAACGGGATTCCCTGGGAAGTTTAAAATCATCATCTTCGCTTGATCGGCAATTTCTTCAGGGATGACTTCTAAGTCTGGTAAGAAATCATTCTCTTTCTTTAAAGGCATGTAGTAAGATGTTGCACCAGCCATTTGAATACCTGTTTCATAAGCTGTATATCCTGGATCAGGAACTAATATAATATCACCTGGATTTGCATAAACCATAGGTAAATGAACGAGCCCGTCTTGTGAACCCATTAATAATAAAACTTCTTTATCCGCATTTAATAAAACGTTATGAGTGTTGTTGTAATATTCAGTTACAGCTTCGTGAAATTCTTGAATACCTGATAATGTATACCCATAGCTCTCTTTTTCACTCGCTGTATGTACCATTGTTTCTCTTACAAAATCAGCGGGCGGCATATCAGGATTTCCGATGCTCAAATCAATCATGTTATGACCTGCTGTAATTTTTTCTTTTTTATAGGCTCCTAATTCACTAAATATAGAAGATTGGAATGCTTTCATTCTAGTTGCTAACGTGTAAGTCATCAAAACCCCTCCTAAAAACAGTGCTTTCATTCTGCGTTTTTAATTATTCTGAAAACACATGTTTACATTTTATCATTTTTTTATGAAAATTAAAACGATTGACAAATTTAGAGGGAGGATTAGCCTATTTTGAAAAGTAACGATGTAAATAGCGTAGATATATTAATTGAAATGTGTATTATATGATTCATTTTATATAACTTAAGGTATTTTCTAGCTTTTATTAAGTATATTTCTCATGTTTTGAATGAAAAAGAATACGAAAACAAGGGCTATTTTTGCGGACGATTTCTAAAGTGAAATAACGCAGAAAATATTTTCTGCGTCTCCTCTGAAATGTAATCATTTCTTTTTATATGTGCATAATTTTTCGGCTGTCAAAAAGTATACATTTAATGTACCGTCGGCAACTTTTAAAGTTTGGTCCGATGTAAATGAATTACCATAATCAATGTGATATACATTAGAATTTTTGACAAATGAGCCTTTATATAAATCGTCTTTATTCTTTGTTGTTTGCATTTCTACTAAATTTTGCACAATTTCCTCTTTATTTTCTTTTTTGACAACTGTTTCAAATTTATAATATACAGGGCATTCACCTTTTTTATTGTCAACGACTTCCCAAGAACCGTATATATCGTTATTGCTGCATCCACTAAGTAGGATGATTAGTATAGGAATTGTAAGTAGAACCTTTTTCATTTTGTGCTCCTTTCTTTTAAATTTGAATAAACGTGCGAATACGATAGGGATATTATAATAAATAAAGTTTAAATTTTTTTAAAGAATTATTTAATTTCATATAAAAATTTAGGAGAAATTAAATAAGCATGAATCTAGTGTAAAGTCAGATTCATGCTAGTACTATAGCCTATGTTATGTCTTTTTTGAGGATAAATAAAGAGGAAAGCAGAATCACTATTCCATTTAATATATATACGCTTGCGGTCATAAAGGCTAACGTACCTGCGCCAAATCCTGCTTTATCGAATATAGAAGCAAATGTTGCGATAGTCAAAAAGATAATGGGAGTCAGTAGTAAAAATATGAAACCTGCCACGATTCTTTTTTTAAAACTATGTCCAGATAAGGAAATGGCTAAAAAGTTTAGGATGCTAAACAGAGCAATTGCAAAGAGCAGGACAATAAATACTTCGATGCCATCAGACATTTTACCACTCCTTTTATAAAGAGTACTTTTTATAATCTATTCGAAATAAAAGGGGGATACTCCTTTAGGTAATTTCAATAAACGTAATAAATAGGCGTATTATAAAACAAAGAAGTATGGATTCAATATTAGACCCATACTTCTTTGTTTATTTTATAAATTTGCAGATTGCGAATGCTGTTTTTCATAATGTTTCTGCTTAGAAAGGGAAATAGAAATAATCAATAATGAAACGACTCCAAAGATGAGAACCATATATTGTAACCCAATTGTATCTAAGAAGAAGCCTGTGCCAAGTAAGACGATTTGGAACATAACCCTCTCAAACATATTACGGAATGAGAAGAGGCGACCGTGATAACTTTTTTCCACTTTCGTTTGGAAAATCGTCGACATAATAGGGAAGAAGCAGCCAACACTAAACCCAAACAAACCAAATGATGTAAGAGCCATCCATTTTATATCGCTAAAGAACAATGACAGATGTGCAAAAGCAGTACAAACTGCGAAGAAATATAGTAATTTTTCAGGTTTGAAATGATCAGATAGACGTTTAATTACGAAGGCACCTAACATAAATGCGACACCTTCAATTGTATATATGAACCCTTTAATCGTAGGATCATGTTGCATTTCGCTAATGTTAATAACCATTAAATTAAACCCAGCTATAAATAATAGAGGGATGATACTTAATATAAGTGCTGTAAAAGCAATAGGAATTCCTTTTAAAATACGAAATACTTCCATAAAGCTATTATCTTTTGCAGCTTGTTTACTTGGTGTTGTTGATTTCTTGTCTTCGAATTGTAGGAAGAAAGTCGAGAGGAATAATAAGGCGTATGCTGCCATTGAGAAGGCATACATGTACTGTAAACTCATCACAACTAAAAGAATTCCACCTAGTGAAGTGCCTGCAATACGAGCAATTGTACCAACATTCATATGTACACCGTTCATTTGTAATAACTCATGCTCACGTACGATGAGTGGAATTACAGATTGTAATGCAGGGAAATAAAATGCTGCTGAAATTTGAAGAGCAACCATAAATGCGATCATAAATGCGATACTTTCAAATTGAATAGCAAAAAACATGAAAATAACACTTAAAACTCGACCAAACCCAGCGTAAAGAAGAACTTTTTTCTTTTCATACTGATCGATGACACGGCCAGCCATAGGTCCAACTAGAACACCGGCTAATAGTCCGATAAATAATATAACTGATTTCATGAAATCAGAAGGGACATATTTTTGCATAAATTCAAGGTTGCCAAGAATACCAAGCCATAATCCTAGACCTGCAATAAACTCCCCAATTAGAACAATCCAAACGTTTTTATTACGCCACATAACATAAAACCTCTCCGTCTTTTAAAAATGAAAAACTCGTATATAAAACCTCCTTATTTATGCACTATTTTCATACGAACTTTTTTAGAGTCAGAGTCTATATTACGTGTTTCATAATTGGATTTCAATCTTTTTGATTTGTCAAAAATTTGATGTGTTAATTGATGAAATAAGTGAATCAAAACGTAAAAAATTTATGATTAAAGCTAATAGAAAGTAAGGATACATATAAAAAAGCAAGAACGTATAACTACGCCTCGCTTTTCTCAAGTACAAAATTAAATATTAGATTCACTTAGCAACATTTACGCTCTTGTCCAATAGCTAAAGCGCTAAAAGATAATGGGCCAACAACTTCTGCGCTTGCACCACTAGTAAGGTTTTCAACAGTTAATGAATATTCGTGTGTTCCACTGCTAACGTTTTGATCTATAGCTTGAAATGTTTGTACGTAGAATTGTTCAGAATCTGTAGATTCAATACCTACTTGTGCATTAAAAATTTCAATGTTATCACGGAAAATTCGGAATAAAACTTGTGAAGTCTCAGTTATACCTTCTACACCAATTGTAGCGATTAATTCTACTCGATTATTTCGTGAATCTCTACTTGAAATTCTCAATTTTAAATTTGCTAAAATTGCTTTATTTGGAGAAGCTGGGATTGCAAAAGTTGTTTCACCAGTTTTACTTATAGGCTGAGTAGCTTGGTAATCAATGATATGAGTCATATTCTTCACCTCCTCATATACTAGAATATGAAAATAGTGAAGAATTAGCTTGGACAAATACTGGATTATTTAATAGAGTCAACAATAATTATTGAAAAGAAGAAATTCACATAAAAGCATTAAGAATATATCACAATAAGATGATATTTTTCTTAATGCTTTTTGTAATTAAGCAGAATATTCTTCTTTACGTACTTCAAAAAATTCATTACGTCGCAAGTAATTATAAATTTTCTCTGAAACCTCTTCTTCTTCAGACACTAAGAAACGATGATCAAAAGCGTAGAAAGATTGACCTTTAATTAATTTTACGTAATACATATTAAACGCCTCCTGACACTAGATTATTACTTGCTTCATATTATGATGGCCTATATGTCTGCTAAAAATACTTGGAGTTTCAAAGGGGATAAGTAAAGAAATGAAAGAGCTTACAATTCTGTAAGGTTTATGTCACCTTTTTCGATAGTTTGTATTTACCAGTTTCTTCTATAATGCAAATAGGTTACATAAAATAAGGGGGTAAAAAGATGGATGAAATAATTGGAGAAGTTGTGGCTGGTATTTGTGAATTTGTAGTGGAAGTAACAGCAGATGCTATAGGAAATTTAGTTTCTGGAAATGATGAGGAAAAAGAAACATTATAATAATTTGTAAAAGAATAAAGTTGATCAAATTATAAAGGCTGATTTCTAAAGGGAAATCAGCTTTTTTATTTTTTACATTATATTAACTTAATTTGAATATTCATTTGTTATCATATTTAAGAAGCCTATATAAGGAGGTGAATAAACAAATATGTCGAATTCAGGGCCTGATTTATCTGTTTCTCGTTTGATTGTGGTAAATATAGAGGAAAAAGAATATCATTTTATTGTTCGTGAACATCCGATTGTAGGGAAATTTATATCGCTATTTGAAAATGGGAAAGAATACGGTTTAATAGATAAACAAATCGCTAATAAAGATAAATTTATTACATCGGAGCTTACTAAGTTAGATTATTTTAATATAGATGTTTTATATCTTACACCTGGGTGGATATGGATTGGTATGGATCAATTTGGTTTACATGCTCGTGAGGCTACTTATAACGAAGTAGATGTTATTATGAAGTTGAAAGAGGATTTATATTATATAGATATATACGAAGAAATAAAAATGTAGTAAATATTTATTCAGGTTAGGGGGGAAGTTCCCATAGCCTTTTTTTTGTTTAATAATAAAATGCAAAATTATATTATTTTAATGAAAGGTAAATATGATAAGAAGTGAGATGAAAAGAGGATTTGAAAATACATTAAGAGAATTGTAATAATTATATGAGTCGTATATGTAAATAACAATAGAAAGAAGATGATAATATGAGTAAAGAAGAGCTTGTGAAAAAACAGTTTGGCAGCAATGCAGATAAATATGTAAATAGTAAAATACATGCTAAAGGACTGGATTTACAATATGTAGTTCAACAAGTTGAGTCTCGTCATAATAATCGTCTTCTTGATGTTGCTACTGGTGGCGGGCATGTGGCAAATATGTTAGCACCTATGTTTGAAGAAGTAGTTGCACTTGATTTAACAGAACAGATGTTAGAAAAAGCAAAAGTTTTTATAAAGCAGAATGGTCATGAAAATGTATCTTTTGTAGCAGGAAATGCAGAGAATTTACCATTTGCAGACCATTTTTTTGATACAATTACATGCCGGATTGCAGCCCATCATTTTACGAGTCCGGCTCAATTTATTTATGAAGTAAATCGTACGTTGGAGGATAATGGATTATTCATCTTAATAGATAATGTTTCGCCAGAAAATAATGAATATGATACATTTTATAATTTTATAGAAAAAAAGCGTGACCCAAGTCATGAACGAGCTCTAAAAAAGACAGAATGGCTTACTTTATTAGAAAAAAATGGTTTGCAAATGCAGTCATGTCTTACTTTTGATAAGAAGTTTGATTTTGACTGGTGGTGTAATATGATGGATGTCCCTTTACAAAAGCGTGAAAAATTAACAGAATGTATGATGAAAGCACCAAACGAAATGAAGGAATATTTTAATATTCAATTTAAAAATAATAAAGTAGAATCGTTCTATACTGAAATGGCTATGTTTATATGTAAAAAAAGTATAACGTTAAAAAGATAAATGTGTTGCAGTCTTTCTGAAGTACGATATACTTAGTACAGAGAAACTGAGAATTGAGGAATAGTTATAATGATTCGTGTACGCATTGAAGGTACTGAGGAAGAAATGCTTGAATTTATGGGGAAAATGCCAGACATTCCTGGATTTGAAAAGACACATATGAGAGAGCCGAGAAAAGGAAATAACCCGAAATACGATTCAAGTAAAAATGTACTTGCATATTTGTCTTATAAAAAGATTGAAGTCGCCAATAAATAGGCGGCTTTTTTAGTTTGCGCTGTTTCACCGCCTTGTCTTTTTCACATAATAATAATAGTAGATTATGCTCAAGAGGGGTGAGAATAGTTAATAAGAAAATTATCTTTTTTGGAGACTTTGGTATTGATGACGCCGTAGCGTTAATTTATGCAAATAAAACATGTAAATTAGATATTCTAGGTATTGTTGCTGAGTATGGGAATGTATCACGAGATATCGTTACGGAAAATGTTTATTTTTTAGAAAGGTATTATGCTACACAAGTGAAAATTATTGAAGGTGCGAGTAGACCGATGACAGCTGAAGAGCCTTTGTTTTTCCCTGAAATCCACGGGGATCACGGTTTAGGTCCTATTATTCCACCTGAGATGAGAATTTGTAAACGAGAAAATTTTTGTGAATTAATCAAATTAATCGAACCTTGTCCAGAAGATATTATAATTGTGGCGACAGGGAGACTAACGACGCTTGCTACGTTATTTTTATTGTATCCAAATATAATGGATCGTATTTGTTCGTATTATATAATGGGCGGCGCTTTCCTATTTCCAGGTAATGTTACACCAGTATCTGAAGCGAATTTTTATGGTGATCCAATTGCAGCAAATATTGTTATGAAATATGCGAAAAACGCTAGCATATACCCGTTAAATGTAACACAGGGCGCGCTTATAACACCTGAAATGGCCAATATAATAGATAAACAAGGAACTGGACAGGCGAAACTCATTAAACCAATGATTGATTTTTATTATGAGAACTTTTATAAAAAAGAATATCCGGGTATTGGTGGGAGTCCTATACACGATTTATTACCGTTTATCTCGTTTATAAATGACAGTATTTTCGAATATAAAAAATCGGCAGTGTGGATTAGTACGACAAATGATGTGACTAGGGGCCAAAGTGTAGCAGACTTTAGAAAAATAGCTGAGCCAACAAGGTTTGATGATCGGCCGATTCAAAGAATTGCTGTTGGTTTTAACTATGCAGCTTTTAAAGAAGAGTTTATGCGAACAATATTGAAGCCAGATTGTCCTTAATGTGTGTAATAACAAGTCGGATAATTCGTTAGTTCAAAAAAAGGTTTAATCTGTGTGTATTATTCTCAAAAATCTTAAAGTTGAACAACATGAATAACTTATGAAAAATGTCACATAACTAATGGTAAGCAATTGTTTCTAATTATATTTTGATTGGTGAAATGTAAAGGAGGTTATTATATGATTTGGTCTTTAATCGTCGGTGGTATATTAGGGTGGCTTGCGAGCTTAATTACTGGAAAGGACGTACCTGGTGGTGTAATAGGTAATATTATTGCTGGTATTATCGGTTCTTGGGTTGGTTCGAAATTACTTGGTAGTTTTGGTCCAGTCATTGGCGGATATGCAATTATTCCAGCTTTAATCGGTGCGATCATTTTAATTTTCATCGTAAGCTTCTTATTACGAGCAATGCGAAAATGAATGTAAGGACTGTTTACATTTGTAAGCAGTCCTTTTTATATGTTATGCTAGTATTATACAATTAGGAGGTGTCAGCATTGAAAACATTCACAGTAAATTTCCATCAAGAAGATAATGCTAAAGCGACAACAGTACATAAATTAAGTGAAGAGGACTTTAACAAAGCAACAGAAAAAGGCACTCGTCATCTATTTGATTTAGATACAAACGTTGGATTCTTCGTATTCTTTGACGCAGAAGATGCAGAAGGAAACGATCAATACTTAATGTTACAATACGAAGGTGATCATGAAGAGCCAACTGCGTGCTACGGATTTGATTTAAAACTATACTATCAATTTTTAGCACTGTACTTAAACGATCTTGAGTTCCAAGGTGAAACAGATGAGGAAGAGGAAGAATACGGTCCAATTCATCATTTAGCGCATTTACTTTATCATATTGTTGAAGATGGTAAATCAATCGAAGTGTAATATACATATTTGAAGCTGCCCTTTTTGGGCAGCTTTTTTATATGACATTGGAATGGTGTACTGTGAGCTAAATAAAGTGAAACTTTAATCAGTGGGGGGTGTTCATCCCCACTGATTATCAGCCCTCACCAATCGGGCTTTTACGGACAGCAGGGCCCCTACCTAACTTCTTTGTTTCCGCTGAATTTTGAGGTGGGGATCTTACTGCCCGGCAAATAGCGGGATAAATTAATAATAGAAATTTATTTATTACTTTCATGTTAGCATCGTAAAACACCTGTTATAATGATTGTAATTAAATTCATGGAGGCTAATTCTATGCTTGTAGATGTAAAAGCTTTTATTAAAGCTGCAGGTTTAACATGTATTTCATCATTAAGTGGAGATAACACATTTGCTTATAATTTTGAAACTGTAAAAAATACTATCGCTACATTTTTTAAGAAGCTAAGATTTACCGTATAATTTTATTTCAATCAGTAGGAAAAGAGTAATCACTTCCTACTGGTTTTTTTCTGTTTCAAGGAGCTGTTGTGAGAGCATGTTTTAAGTTATAGATAGAGGATATTATCATTGAGAAGAGAAGGTTTAAATAAGGAGATGAAAATGGTTTCGTTTATCAAGAGGTAGTTACTTCGGATATAACAGACTTGGTTACTTTTTAGAAACAGCTTTTGTAATATATTTTGTACAAGCTTTTGGAGAGAGTGAAGCACTGACTTTTTGGAACAAACATAATTTGAAAAGTAATGTAATGGGTTGGTTAACGAAATGAATAAGATGCAATAGGGGGTAAAAATGATGAAAATATATTTAAAAATAGTTATGTTATTTTTGGTGTTTACATGTATGTTTGCGCTAGTCGCATGTAAAGGGACAGACGAAAAAAAGGAAACAAATCCAACCTCGGAAAATAATAAAAATGAACAAAGTAATTTTTCAGAAGAACAGAAAAATCCTGAAGCAAAACCAAGCAATGAAAAAACAACAAAACCATCGCCTGACCCAGATTCGAAAAATAGAACACTTAATCAAAAATCAATTAACCACGTTAAAGATTTGTTTGAACTCGCAAAAGAAGGAAAAGTACCTAATGTACCATTTGGAGCCCATACAGGGGATATTGAAGAAATTGAAAAAGCGTGGGGGAAAGCAAATAAAACCGAATATGCAGGGAACGGAATGTACGCAACTTTTACAAATAAAAATATTGTTTTCGGATTTAATAAAGGGTCACAAGTTTTTGATGTACGCTCATATCATGCAGAACTAAAATTGATTACATTACAAGAAATTGAAAAAGCATTAGGAAAACCATCTTCAGTTAAAGAGAATGGTGAAGATAAAATATATGTATACAAAGTAAATAACCAGTATGAGCTGAAATTTGTCATTCCAAAATCGACTGGTAAGGTAGATCATATTTCTGTATTTTCACCAGAGGATAGTATTAATAAAATGGCAGGATAAGAAATTAAGTGATTTCAAAAACACCTCACTTTCCTTAAGTGAGGTGTTTTTAGTTGTAAATAAGGAACGTCTCCTGCCATATAAAACATACTTTCATACGCGAAATACTTCACTTTTGTTTTTTAATATTCATCCAACAAGAAATATTGATCTACTGAAAAAGTAGTAACCTATAAATTATGTGTAGGCTGGTTCATGATTTTTTTACGTTCTAAATTTTGAACAAACAGTGCTTGAACAATACCTCCAATTAATAAGAAACTAGCACAAATATAAAACAGCATACTTCCATTTAAATTACTTAATAAAACTGCACCAATAACTGGTCCGCACGTTCGAGATATATCCCAGTGTATACCGTAAATTGAAAAATATAAACCACGTTTATTGTGAGGTGCAATTTCTGAAACGAATCGTAACAAGTGGTTTAGAGCAATACTTTCTCCAATGACTAAAAAGAGTAAGGTGAAGAATAACGACAATATCGTCGTTGAATAACTAAAGCCAACTGCAGCTATTGTATAGCAGGCGTAAGAAATAAGGATGATTTTCGCCATAGAAAATCGTTCAGACCATTTTACGAGGAAGATTTGTAGTATGATTTCCAAAATGGCTTTGCATGTTGAAATAAATGCGAGTATGAATACGAGATTAGGAAATACATGTTCTGCAAAAATACGATAATTCGTCTCAGTTTGTGCATAAAAAAAGCTAATAGGAAGTGTAGAAACCATAAGACCGAATATGGCATAATGTTTAAAAATAAATTGCTTTGGTGAACTTGCCTCAACTGTTTGTTTCGACTTACTCATAGGTGGAACGGTTTCTGGGAGCTGGGTCCAAACAACAACGGCATATATCATAAGGGTTACACTTTGCACGATAAATAAATATTCTGGGTGAGTATTATAAAAACATGCACCGATTAAAGGGCCGACTACGGATCCGATTGCTCCCATCGTTTGTAGGAGAGCAAAAATTTCTGCTTGCTGCTCTTGTTTTGTTAAATCAGCAATTTGTGCACGCTGAGCTGGAATGTATAAGGAACGGCCAATACCATTAATGACATATAACAGTGCAAATATAAAAACAGATTGAGCGAAAACGAAACTGCCGATTGCAACACCTTGTAGTAATAATCCGAGTAACATAATCTTTTTTCGGCCATATTTATCAGTAATTCCTCCAGCAATAACTGTAAATAAAATGTCTGAAAGTGGCTGTAATCCGAAAATTAGCATAGTTATTATTACATTGCCGTTTAACATTTTATTGACGTAAATAATCATAATGAGAGCTAACATAGATTCAGTCGTTCGGGTTAATAATTCACCACACAATCTAATAAAAATAGGTTTATTGTAACGAAGTAAGAGATAATTCAATATTAATTCCTCCTTTCTATATTGAAATGATAAGATGAAAGGAGAGTTGGAAAAAGGGTAGAGACTATAGGGAGGATTTTTCACCTTTTAGGGGGAGTATGATGTTTATTTTAGATCAATACATTGAACTATGGATTGCTTATGGAAAAGGAAAAAAAGAGGGAGAACGATTGGAAGTAACAGTGCAAAATATATCTGGTACATTATTTTGTACAGAGCGCAATAGTAAATTAATTATAAAAAAATTAGATGAGTTAAATTGGATCAAGTGGTTTCCAGGTCGCGGCAGAGGAAATCGGTCTAAGTTAATATTTCAAAAGCACCCGATGTCTTTAATTTTAGATAGAGGAAAAGAAATAACGAAAAAAGGGGATGTGAAAAGCGGAAGTATATTTGTGGAACGCTATAGCTCACATTTTCCATCAGTAAAGGGAGAATATCATTCCTGGGTGGATTCAATATTTGGTCATAAGGTTGAAATGACATCTGAAGGGAGAAGAGATGTACTCCGGTTGCAAGTACAAATGAATTTAGATATCACATTAGATCCTGTATACGCTACAATGCGCTCAGAATGCCATATGGTAAAACATATATTCGACACACTCGTGTATGTAGACGGTAATACAAACATTATAGAGCCAAGACTTGCATTTCACTGGGAATATAATGACGCTGAAAAAATATGGACGTTTTACTTACGAAAAGGAGTTCACTTTCATAATGGAAAACAACTTACTGCACATGATGTTATATACTCGTTGAATCGATTTATAAAGCTGGAAAATAATGCACACACATGGATGTTACAACACGTTGAAAGTATCCGTTCAGTGGATGACTACGTTTTCGAAATTCAATTACATACAGAAAATCGAATGTTTTTACATATGCTAAGTGCAGAACAGTGTTCTATCGTGAATGAAGATGAAGCAGGAGGGCTAATTGGAACCGGGCCTTTTCAATTATATAAAAGTAATGAAAATCTGTTCATTTTAGAAGGACATCCTTTATATTTTCGTGAAAGACCTTTTTTAGATCGTGTTGAGTTGTGGAATGTAGAACAAGGTGTAGGTACATACGATGTTTTAGTAAAGGCGCAGTATAAAGATAAAGAAAAACATAATAAAGAATTGTCTCGGCTTGAGTCGAACGTGACATATATAACATGTAATCTTACGAAAGAAGGACCAATGCAAGATGAGTTATTTCGGAAAGCGTTATATAACATCATTCATGGTTATACAATCGTTCAAGAACTCGGCGGAGAACGTGGAGAAGTGGCAAAAAAACTAATATTAGCAGGTGAAAGCATTGTAGAGATTGAGGAAGATGTAGAAAGTTTAATTAAAAGGAGTACTTATCATAATGAAGTGCTACAACTCTACACATTTACAGGACGAGATCATGTTGAAGATGCACAGTGGATACAAAAAGAGTGTGCGAAATATGGGATTCGTGTAGAAAATAATTTTCTTGATATAGAAGAGCTATTGGAAGTAAGTACGATACAAAAGGCCGATATGATGCATGATAGTGCCACAATCAGTGAACGAATAGAAGATAGTCTATTATATATGTTTCTTACAAAAAATAGTTTTATTCATGGACAAAGCAGCATGGACTTTCATGAAAAGTTGTCTCCTTATTTTAGACAAGAAGAATTAGAGAAAAGAGTTGCACTGTTACGCGATATCGAGGATACTTTGTTACGTCAAATTCATATTATTCCTTTATATCGTAATAAACAAGAGGTAAGTACACATGAAAAAGTTCAAAATATAATGATTAATTCACAAGGTTGGATTGATTTTTATAATATTTGGTTTAAGTCTTGATATATAAGGGCTTTTGCACATTTTCATAAGGTGTGTAAGAGCCTTTTTTGTATGTAGGAATAGGTTTGTTTTACACATTGTTACGCTACTTGTGATAAAAGTCTATTTACAGCGTAACAGTGTTATGTTACATTGTTATCAGAAAGGAGTGTTATACAGTTGAGTACAGATTTAATTTCAAAAAAAGATTTATTAGAACTAACTGGTATTTCATATGGACAGTTATATAGGTGGAAAAGAAAAAATTTAATTCCGGAAGATTGGTTTGTACGAAAATCAACGTTTACAGGTCAAGAGACATTTTTTCCGAAAGAAAAGATATTAGAGCGGATCGATAAAATCCAAACGATGAAAGAGGATTTATCACTTGATGAACTAGCTAACATGTTTTCACCGAGTGTGAGAGAAATTCTTTTAACAAAGGAAGACATTTTACGCAAGGGGATTGCATCAGAACCAGTTTTACAATTTTTCATAG
The DNA here is from genome assembly GCF_001563515.1 of Bacillus sp. JH7. Lineage (NCBI taxonomy): Bacteria > Bacillati > Bacillota > Bacilli > Caryophanales > Bacillaceae > Bacillus > Bacillus sp. JH7. The sequence goes on from NZ_LPUS01000001.1 coordinate 1,891,497, forward strand.
AACAAACGAATAAAAGAGCAGAGTTTCAATTTGTAGACATTCTTTATGTGTACATGTTAGAAGAATTACTACAATCAGGAGAGATTAGTTTAGAAGAAGGAAAAATGGTCTTGCAAGTTTTACGTGAAAATTATGAAGCAATTAAACATAAAACTTGTGACTTAATCATCGTCCGAAAGTTAGGGATTTCTACATGTTTATTAGTTTCAAACGTGGACGATTTAATTTTTGAAAAAGGCACCAAAATCGTTTTACGCGAAGCGATTATGAAATATACCGAAGCATTAAAAACTAAATTGTTGTAGTGGAGGAGAAAGTATGCGTACAGATAATTTGATTATAAATGGTTACGGTTCATCGAATGGCGGCGAGTTTCATAAAGTGCAATTAAACGGAAAAGGAACTGTGAATGGAAATGTTGAATGTGAGCAATTTGAATGTAACGGTTACGGTGCAGTTACTGGCGATTTGAAAAGTAGCAGTGCACGAATTAGCGGATCTGGTAAAGTTGATGGTACAGTTCATGCTGAAACGATGCGAATTGATGGAAAAGCAACAATTACGCAAAATGTAAAAGCAAACAGTTTGAAAATTGCAGGAAAAGGTACGATAGGTGGAAATGTCACTGGTGAAGAATTTAAAGTCAATGGTCAAGCTACAATTGACGGTAATTGTGAAGTGGATACTTTTTCTTCAGAAGGACAATTTACAATCGGTGGTTTATTAAGCGCAGATGAAATTAATATAAATATTCACGGTACATGTCGAGCGAAAGAAATTGGTGGTCAAACGATTAAAGTAAGACATAGATCAGGTACATTTAGTCGACTATTTAAAACAGTATTTGGCTTGCAGTTAGAAGCTGAACTATTAGAAGGTGACAATATCGATATTGATTATGCTCACATAAGAACGGTAAGAGGAAACAATGTTACAGTAGGAGCAAACTGTGAGATTGAACTGATTGAATATACCGGTGTTCTTACTGTTGATAAAAATGCAAATGTAAAAGAAATTAAGCAGGTTTAACGGAAGGGAGAAATCAGTATGGAACATCCACATAGTCTCACAGTAAATGGTTCTGGTAATTCAGCAGGCGGAGATTATAATAAAGTGAAGATTCGCGGTGAAGGAACAATTACGAATGATATGAGTTGCAATGAGTTTAAAACGTACGGAACGAGTGATGTACGCGGTAATGTGAAAGTGAAAAACTATGTCGTGTATGGAGATAACGAAGTACAAGGAAATGTAGATGCGGAATATGTAAAAGTATATGGTAATACACAAATTCATGGTGATGCTCATATTGAAAAAACAAAAGTTAGAGGTATGATAAATATTGAAGGAAAGTTTTCAGGTGATTTCGTAGATGTAAAAGGTGCTTTAAATGTAAAGGGAGATATTGAAGTAGAAGATTTATCATTAACTGGTGGTCTTGAAAGTGATGGATTACTTAATGCTGAAAATATTCAAATCTCACTTCGTTATGAAGGCAGTAAGGTAAGAGAAATTGGTGGTAAAAAAATTACCGTTCGTAAAAAAGCGAGATTTATTCCTTTTACTAGTCATGCTGGAAACCTCCAAACTTCAATTGTTGAAGGAGATGATATCTATTTAGAACATACGATTGCTGAAGTTGTAAGAGGCAACAACGTCACAATTGGTCCTGGATGTGAAATTAGTGTTGTAGAATATCATACTAGTTTTAATCAAAAAGGTAATGCAGTCGTAAAAGAACATAAACAAATATAAGTAGTATGAGGGAGAGCAAGAGATATGGTTGAGAAGAATAATAAGCTCGGCTTTGTTGTGGCGAGCTTATTGCTAGGTATTTTAATGGCATCGATGGATAATACCATTGTTGTAACGGCGATGGGAACAATCGTTGGTGACTTAGGAGGCCTCGAAAACTTTGTATGGGTCGTTTCTGCCTATATGGTCGCAGAAATGGCAGGCATGCCGATTTTCGGTAAGCTATCAGATATGTATGGTAGAAAGAGATTCTTTATTTTCGGTTTAATCGTCTTTATGATTGGTTCGGCACTTTGTGGTACTGCTGAAAATATTACACAGTTAGGTATTTATCGTGCTATTCAAGGTATTGGCGGCGGGGCATTAGTGCCGATCGCGTTTACTATCGTTTTTGATATTTTTCCACCTGAAAAACGCGGGAAAATGGGTGGTTTATTCGGAGCTGTATTTGGATTATCTAGTATTTTCGGGCCATTACTTGGCGCATATATTACCGATTACATTAGCTGGCACTGGGTATTTTATATTAACTTACCACTTGGCGTTTTAGCACTTATTTTTATTACATTCTTTTATAAAGAATCACGCGTTCATAGAAAGCAAAAGATTGATTGGTTTGGCGCAATTACTTTAGTTGGTGCAGTAGTTTCTTTAATGTTTGCGCTTGAACTAGGCGGACAAAAATATGATTGGGATTCTAGCTTTATTTTAAGTTTATTTGGTGGATTCGCTATTTTAATCATCGCATTCATTTTTATTGAACGAAAAGTAGAAGAACCAATTATTTCATTTGAGATGTTTAAGCAGCGCTTATTCGGAATGAGTACAATTATTGCATTATGTTACGGTGCTGCATTTATGTCAGCAACTGTTTACATTCCGTTATTCATTCAAGGTGTATACGGCGGGACTGCAACAAACTCAGGATTATTACTTTTACCTATGATGCTAGGATCAGTCGTAACAGCGCAGTTAGGTGGATTTTTAACGACTAAGCTGAGCTACCGAAACATTATGATTATTTCTGCTGTTATTATGTTAATCGGATTATTCTTATTAAGTACATTAACGCCAGAAACAAGTCGTGCATTATTAACGGTTTATATGATTATTATCGGATTTGGAGTAGGTTTCTCATTCTCTGTACTAAGTATGGCTTCAATTCATAACTTCGGTATGGAACAGCGTGGATCTGCAACTTCAACGAGTAACTTCATTCGTTCATTAGGAATGACACTAGGTATTACAATCTTCGGAATGATCCAAAGAACAGGTTTCCAAGATCAATTAGAAGAAGCATTTAAAGGGATGAGCGGGGGAATGAATACAAAATTAGGGGATTCAAGAGCCATTTTATCAGAATCGGCAAGATCTCAAATCCCTCCGCAAATATTAGATAAGATTATTGACGCTCTTTCTAGTTCAATTGTTCAAACATTCATGTGGGCATTGGTACCAGCTGGATTAGCATTCATGTTCATTTTCTTTATGGGAAATGAGCGTATGGTAATTAAGAAAGAACAAATGAATAAAAAGAGTGAAACATCAAAAGCGTAATGAAAAAGCTCCTTTCCAATTGGAAAGGAGCTTTTTCGTATGTACGGTGTTAGATTAGCCTTCGATAATTTCGTATTCTTCGTCTGCAAGTAATAAAATTTGCGTTTTCTTGCCTTTGTTTTGAACTTCGATTACATCGTATGCGCCTAAGTCTCTTACTTTGCTTTGAGAAGCGTTAACCATAACTTCAATAGAATCAATTAAGATATCTTCTTCAATATATGATTCAGGCAATGCCATATCTTCAGTATCTAATACACACGCATATAGATTTTGTAAATTTTCAGCAGTTGGGTTTTGTTCCTCAACATCAATGATATTTTTTACTGCATCCATATTTTCTTCTTTTGCTTGGTACACTTTAATTTTAGCCATAATTTTAATCTCCTTTATAACGTAATCGTAGAGGCTACACCTCATTATAACGTTTTTTTTATGAAAGATGAAATTGTTATATGTATTTATAGTAAAAATTATGTGTCCTTACTCAAAATTGGTGTGATTTCCATATAAATGTACGAGTAGGTAACGATAATGTTACGTTAAAGTTATATTGTCCAAGCTTTTCTTATTTTCTTCCTATATGTATGTAGTAGCAATTCTATATAGAGAAGGGATGGAGTGTAAGTGGGTTGTGAACCGAGAGTTTCTAGAGATTTTGTTCAAGTACCTGAACTGGTAGGTTTTCGATTACTTTTATCACATCCAGCTGGAGACCCTTTAAACTACGGATTATTATTTATTAATTTTCCTGATACGATTTTTATTTTTATATTGGCATCAAGCGGATACCTTGCCATTTCGAACTGTTTAAAAATAGAGGGCGGAACTGGTGATGCCGAAATAGAAGAGATGAAAAAATGATAGAGGATGACGATAATACGTACAAGTCAGTTGTTAAATTGACTAAAGTATATAAGAACGGTGAGACGGAATCTTTTATTTATAAAAATGAGTTATAATACATGTATTTAAATGCACCCTCAAACTATTGTTGAGGGTTGTTACATAATTAATTATGTTGATCCTTTAAGCCATTTGTTAACGAGTAAGAAATATATTTATTGTTGACTTATTTTATAGGTTGATCATTTCATAGTTAGTAGATGTTATAATCATTTTATGTTTACTGATATTTTATAAATATTCGAAGTTTCAATTTAATAGTCAATTGCTTTTATGATGAACAGGTGGGTGTGTATATGAATACGAATTATGGAGCGCTCATGAAAATGTTAAGAGTAGTTGATTCTAAAGAAGGCGGGAATGTAAATGATATATGAAGCGAATATACATACAAGAAAAAAACTAGTTTCTATGTTTGAGGATTTCAATAACGTTGTTTTACTTTCTTATTTACAAGGGCATATGGGTACTGCTTGGGTAAATGATCTTGAAAATCCAACAGTAGCACAAGTTACGGTAGGAATTTTTACATTTTACGCTGGAGACCCAAATACGAAAGAAACAGAAGAGTTATTACGTAATATTCCAGAAAGAATTTTAGTTATCGTAAATAGTGAAGAGTGGAAACAACGCTTAGAAACATTCCATGAAAGAAAAATAGATAAGTTTTTACGTTATAAATTCAAACGAAATCCAGAAGTTTTTAATCGTTCAAAATTACAATCTTTTATATCAGCACTTCCAAAAGAATATGAGTTAAGAAGAATAGATGAGCATATCGCAAATAGCCCCAAATTACATAAGATATCTGAAGATTTTACAAGTCAATTTCATTCGATAGAAGATTATATAAACCGTGGTATAGGTTATAGCATTTTATATAATGGAGAAGTTGTATGCGGTGCATCCTCCTATAGTATTTATAATGATGGGATTGAAATTGAAGTTGCGACTGATCACAATCATAGAAGAGAGGGCTTGGCAACTGTAGTTAGTGCAGCTATTATATTGGATTGCTTAGAAAATGGAAAGTATCCAAACTGGGACGCAGCGAATACTACATCTGCTAAACTAGCAGAAAAGTTAGGATATGAATTTGATAAGGCATATGATACTTATTTTGTAGATAATAGATGAGTGAAGGAGTTACATACTAAAAAATACATGCGCCCTAGTACGTAAGTCTAGGGCGCATGTATTAGTTGGTAAATATCTTCATAACAATTTTATCACATTTTATCTTTTGAATGTTTGGAATTAAAGATATTTATGTGACTTTTTGAAAAAATAAAAGAGCAGTTAGCAAAAGCCAACTGCTCTTCTCCAAGGGGGAATGGAGAAATACAATCATGTTACCTATAGTATTGACAGAACATTGAGTTTTAATCAGCCATTTATAAAAGGAGAGATAAAATATCTTTGATTAATCCTTAGCTCCGATTAGGAGTACTGATAGAAAAACGATTGAGAATATATTTTTTTATTACATTTACAATTTGAAGAGTAGAACGTGTTTATCGTAATTCTCCAAACACCAATTATATTTTTTTAGAATAATTGGATGGACTGCTTCTTTCGTAGTATTGACTTCAGTATATCCATATTTCTTATAAAAGTTTTCTAATTCCTCAAAAGGAAGACAATATACATTTTGTATTTGTGATTTTTTTGCAGTTTCTACTAAAAATAAAACAAGCTCACCAGCTAATTGTAGCCCTCTAAATTGAGGCAGAATAAAAATTCCGCCCATTTCTAAAGTATCTTCATCTATTTGGACTAATCGGCCAACGCCTGCATACTCGTTGTTATATGTAATAATTGCAACTTTATCTCTCTTTAAATCACTCCGTACAAATCCTATTGAGTCATATTGGTTATTAATCCATTCTAAATCGTTAGATGTGGCCAATTGAATACTCATATACATCCTCCTTCGGAATACTAGCGCTCTCTTCATTATATAGAACATAAGATACTATATCAAAAGAACCTTGAGATAGCACATTTGTTTAAGTTATTAGTTAAAAGTGTGGGATTGCTGGCATTGAAATGATGGCTTCACCAAACATAGGATAATAATCTTGTAAATTTAGTGTTACATAGTCAAAATAAAAATTAGTTTATGTGTTCGGTAACGCACGATTGTTTAAGTGTAGAGAAAATCATAGGGTTATTTTAATTAGTAGCTACTGTATTCATTGAAGCTATTAAGGAAATGTGGTAATCGCCAGCCCTAGTGATACAAATCATATTAGGATTTAGTAAAAAAAATTCTTCCTGAAAAAGAGGGGGATTAAAGATAAGAGCACTTCGAAAAGTGCCCTTCAGTAACGACTACTCATTCTAAAAAGAAAGGATGCAATATATCATATGAAGTTAAATGTATTTAAGTATGGATCTTTTATATAAATGTGAAATAAAAGAGGGTTGTCTTCTTATTAGAAGGCAGCTTTTTGTTATTACAAAAAAGAATTAGAAATAAAATATAAATTCAGTTACTTGTCCAAACAATTTTTAAAAAAATACATAAAATGCTAGTAGTTAGCCAATATTTTTATATTGCTAATTTTTTAGACTAAAAGGGGTGATTTTATGTGTGATTGTGAAGTTTGTAGAAGAAAGAAAAAACGTGATCCATTAAATCGGGGTTCTGAACCAAAAAAACAGGATTCCGAATCAGTGAATTCTTATTCATTTAGTAAAAATGCAAATTTTTTAGAAGAAGCTATACAAACAGATGAAATCGATCAAGTTTCTGAGGAATATATTGAAATAGTAGATTCAGCAGATGTACAAGTTACGACTACAGATACAAAAGCTGCACTATCTATCCAAGCGGCGTTACAAGCAGCTATTGTGGTTGTAGTAAGTATTTCTATAGCAGATAGTGAAAAGGCAGATAAAATAACACAAGAATTGTTTCAAAAATCATCTATTAAACAAATTAATAGACAAAAAACATTTATTAAAAATTCCAGAAACGTAACCGTAACAACTACTGATACAGATATTGCAGTGAATATTCAAATTCTGCTTCAAATTTTATTAGCGTTACTAGTTAAACTAAACATTTTATAAAGTGTCTATCCTATTTATATTTATATTTAGCTATAAGGGTTCACACTAAGTAAATATTTTTTGTTGTAATATGTGGTACAAGCTTGGACTTTCTCATTATGACCGAATTAATATTCAAGATTGATGGGAAATTAAGTGTGGAAAACTACACAATAACAAAGGTGAACCTATTATTTAACAGTGAATAAAACTTATATATGTGAAGTAAAGGAAAGCTGTCTTCGTATTAGAAGACAGCTTTTTGATTTTATTAGTAAAAAGCCGTGAAAATAAAAGATTAAGTTACTTGTCCAAGCATTTTTTATTTAAATACATATAATGCTGGTAGTTAATCTAAATTTTTATAGAAAACTGATAGGAGTGAATATTGTAAATGGATGATTTAAATAAGTTTTCTTCCTTTAAGTTTGATAAGGATCAAAAGAATATAATTATAGACCTTTTACTCTCAGATATTTTTAATAGGCATGGGATAAATGAAGAAAAACTAAAAAATTTATCGCCAGAAAAAAAGCAGCAAATTAAAAGTATTGTTTCTGAAATACAATCACAAGTTAATAATTATTTAGATTGAAAGGGGGTGAATGTATGAAAAAAACATGTCATTCAGATGAAAATAAAAAGTGGAGTGCATTAGACTCCTCAAATCCTCATCCATCTTTTAAAAATGCTACCGTTTCAGAAGCTGCAGCACAAGAAAGTAAAACTTACCAAATTTCTGAAGAATCTATTACAATAGTAGATTCAGCAGATGTAGAAGTTACTACTACAGATACAAAAGCTGCGTTATCTATTCAAGCTGCATTACAAGCAGCTATCGTGGTTATAATAAGTATTTCTATAGCAGATAGTGAAAAAGCTGACCGTGTAGCACAAGAATTGTTTCAAAAATCATCTATTAAACAAATTAATAAACAAGAAACTGTTATTAGAAATTCTAGAAATGTTACAGTTACGACTACAGATACAGACATAGCAGTAAATGTTCAAATTCTTCTCCAAATTTTATTAGCTTTACTAGTAAAATTAAATATTTTATAAAATGTTTAACCTTTTTTAGATATAGTGCATCTTACAGGTAAAGATTCACTGTTTTAATTATAGTACAGGCTATAAATATTTATCATAACTGGACTAATATTCAACATCACCAAAGTATGAATGTAAACAAACAATGTGATGGAAAATAAAGTTTGGTTATTTTATGAAAATTGAAAAGCCATTTCCTTTATTGGATTTGGCTTTTCAATTTTAAACAGTATGAATTTGAAAAGTTAATATTAAGTTAAAGAAGTAAAATATACGGATACAAAATACTTATAAAATTACTCGTGTTATAGAAAAATAATAAGAAAAAGGTGTTTAAAATAGAATCATTTTCATTAATAGTTCAAGTTTTGAAGAATAGTGCATACAATATAAAGTGTTTTCCTTTCTTCATTTAAGTTTTACGTATATAATTTAAAAGTACTATTTTTATTTTATTATTTTATATTTATAACAGAATAGAGGTTTAAAAATGAGTGTTAAAATCATTACGGATAGTGCGGCGGATTTACCAGTAGAATTGCTGCAAGCATATGATATTGATTTAATTCCACTCCGTGTATATGATGAAGCAGAAACAGAGTATTTAGATGGAGTAACATTAGAGTCAGTTACATTATTACAAAAAATGAGAGAAGGCGCTGTTTATAGAACATCATTGCCTTCACTTGAAACTTTCCAAGAAAAATTTGTTTCTTATGCAAAAGAAGGTAATCCTTGTATATATTTAGCTTTTTCATCTGAACTGTCTGGTACATATCAATCATCAGTTGTCATTAAAGAGGAAGTAAAAGAAACATATGCAGATTTAGATTTAGAAATTATTGATACAAAATGTGCTTCGCTTGGTCAAGGTCTTGTCGTTTTAGAAGCTGCTAAAATGGCAAAAGACGGCGCATCAAAAGAAGATATTTTAAACCGTGTCGCTTTTCTAATGAACCATATGGAGCACATCTTCACTGTAGCTGACTTACAGTACCTTGTTAGAGGTGGACGTTTAAGTAAAGTAGCTGGTTTTATCGGTGGTTTACTAAACATTAAGCCTATCTTAAACGTGGAAGAAGGAAAACTTGTACCACTTGAAAAGGTAAGAGGGAAAAAGAAAGTATTAAGCCGAATTGTTGATATTATGGAAGAGCGTGGTAAAGACCTTAAAGGTCAAACAATCGGTATCACTCATGGTGATGACTTAGAAACAGCGGAAGCATTAAAATCATTAATTACGGAAAGATTCGGTTGTGAAGTATTTATCGTAAATACAATTGGTGCAGCAATCGGAGCACATACAGGACCTGGCGTTATAACGTTATTTTTCTTAAATGAAGTAGAGTAAAGGATTGATCATTTGATCAATCCTTTTTTCTTTAATCTGTGATTACCGGTCGATATGGTATTGGTGAAGATAAAATCTTTGAAGTTTTCCTATATGAATTGCTCTCTTGTAGAAGGAGTATTTTTTATATGTGGAATGATACTTAATGGTAGAAGAAAAGAGTAGAAATAAGAATGTATTTATAGGAATTTAAATATTTGAAGATATCAAAATTTTGCCATTTCATATATAATTGTGTGTGGAGAAATATCTGTAACTATTTGTAAAAATAGGGGGTGGCTATAAAAATGCAAGAAATTGTTAGATGGGATTTAAATCGATTGTATTCGAATGAGGATATTCTATTTCCGATTTTGGAGTTGAAAGAGCAATATTTTGTAACAAAAGATGTAGAGGTTCTTTCAAAGCTAATACAAGCTATTGAAAAAGCAGAATACTATTTGTACTGTAGATCAGTTGAAGAAAGTGTACCATCTGACCTTACTAAATTGACCGTGAAAGTGAAGGAACTAAAAAATGAATTACAGCAAGTAATAAAACATAATGAAGTGGAAACTTCAGATAATACTAAGTTAATAAAAGATGAGCTTAATGTGTGGGAAAATATGTACATACAATTACGGGATAGGATAGAAATAGAGCGCAATAATAAACAACTATCCTTTGGACAAGCAAATACTATTGCAATGAATAGTGATAATGAAAAGGAAAGATTAGAAGTATTCGAGTTACTTACAAGTACTTTACATAAGGAAAAAGAAATCTTTGCTACTGTATTAAATCAAATAGGGAGATTGCGTAATGCAAAGAGTAATGAAATAGAAGATAGAGAGATTTTAACACAATCTTTTCATGCGAATGGCATTTCAGAAACTGTATTATTCCAAATGTGGAATGCGACAGAAGAAAACCTTGATAAATTAGTAAGTGCTTTAAACGTGTATAAGAAAGGAAAAGCTTCAATTACATGGCATGAACTTATGACGGTAAAGGAAAGTAATGAGATCATGATTCCTTTTTCAGTAGCAATACAAAACGTTTATGATGCATGTAAGAATATTGATGAAGAATTAGCAGAATTTGCACGTAATGCGATAGAAAGTGGTTGGGTAGATGCTGAACCGAGAGAGAATAAACCACCAGGTGGGTTTTGTGCTCCATTTTTCAGTGAGAAAGAATCGAGAATTTCCATTCGTTATGATGGGAGTATAGATAGTGTAAGAGTGCTCGCTCATGAATTAGGACATGCTTGGCACTTTTATAATATGAGTTTTGAACAATCTACGTCTTTTTTAGATGATTATTTGCCAATGAGTACGGCTGAATCAGCATCTATTTTCTTTGAAACGGTACTCGTAAATTATCTAATTGAAACAACGGATAGTAAAGATACGAAAAAGTCATTACTTAGCTGGAAAATAAGAAATAGTTTTAATTATGTAATGGCAATACGAGCATCGTATCAGTTTGAAAAAACATTTTATGAAAAATGTAAAGAGGGTCCTTTAAGTGCTGATGAAATTGAGAAATTATCTATAATTGCACAAAAAGAAGCTTATGGAAAAGCTTTAAGTGAATACCAGCCGTTTGTATGGATGAAATATATTCAATTTTATATAGCAGATGTTCCTTTTTACAATTATCCATACACATTTGGATATTTAGTAAGTTTTAGCTTATTAGAAATAGCTCAAGAAGGTAAAAGTACTTTTCATTCGAAATATAAAGAGTTCTTACGAGAAACAGGAAAGGCTCCAGTAGAGGAGCTTATGAAAAAACATTTTGAAATAGATATAAGAAATTATGAATTTTGGAATAAAGCTTTTATTCAAATTTCTAAAGACATTGATGAATATTTGCAGCTTATGTAAGGGGAGAGTACAGTGGATCAGCAGTTTATAAAAGGTATACCTTTTTCAACTTTAGAATATGCAAAAGCTATAAGTTTATTAAAAGGTTGGCTACATGAACAACAAGAGAAACCAAGGTTTGTAGTAACTGCAAATCCTGAAATTGTTATGTCTGCAAAGGAAAATACGGAAAAATCAAAGGAATTTAAAAAGATGTTACTATCTGCGGATTTAATAACAGCGGATGGGATTGGTGTCATAATTGGCTCGAAAATATTAAAAGGAAGTTTGAAAGAACGTGTTACTGGGGCGGATTTAACTCACGATTTAATAAAATATTGTAACGACAATGAATATCGTGTCTTTCTTTTTGGAGCTGCGCCAGAAAGTAATAACAAGGCATTAGAAAAATTAAATGAGCAGTTCCCAGGAGCACAATTTAAAGGACAGCATGGATTTGTAAATGGTGAAGAAATAGAGGAAATAAAAATGAAAATTAAGCAGTTCAAGCCGCATTTACTACTCGTAGGACTAGGTTCACCAAAACAAGAAGAGTTCATCTATGAAAACATACAAACATTAAACGTTCCGCTATCTATTGGTATCGGAGGCATGATTGATATAATATCTGGTACTGTAAAAAGAGCACCAAAAATAATGAGGGATACTGGAACTGAATGGCTGTATAGGTTACTCTCACAGCCGAAAAGATTAAAGAGACAACTTGTACTTCCGAAATTTTTATTATCGGTTATGTCTGAGCGGATTAAAGGGATTAATTAATAAAGGGGACTACATACATGAACAGAATCGGCATTATTGGAGCAATGCAAATTGAAATAGATTTACTTTTAGAAAAACTAGTTATACAAGAGGAACAGACAATAGCGGGAATGCCTTTTTATATTGGAGAATTCATGGGAACAGAAGTAATTATTACACGTTCTGGTGTAGGGAAAGTAAATGCAGCTGCATGCGCGCAAACATTAATTCATAAATTTGATGTAGACTCTATCATTAATACGGGCGTTGCTGGTGGATTACATTCAGATGTAAAAGTCGGCGATATAGTTATTTCAACGAATGTTACTCATCATGATGTAAGTAAAACTCAAATGAAAAACTTATTTCCGTTCCAAGAAGAATTTATTGCAAGTAAGGAATTGGTAGAGTTAGCACGTAAAGCTTGTATTAGTAGTAGTTTACAGATTGCAGTTCATGAAGGAAGAATTGTCAGCGGTGAATGTTTTGTTGAAGATTCAAAGTTAAAGGCGAAATTAATAGACGAATACGCACCTCATTGTACAGAAATGGAAGGGGCAGCAATTGGACATGTTGCCTATATAAATGATATACCGTTTCTCATTATAAGATGTATTTCTGACAGCGCAAATGATGAAGCTCAAATTTCTTATGATGACTTCGCGAAAACTGCTGCGAATTATTGCTCAGAAATTATTATTGAGATGCTTAAAAATATATCTGGTAAAACCATAGTCCAAAAGGAGAGATAGGAATGTTACAAGCATTAATTTTTGATATGGATGGTACGTTATTTCAAACAGATAAAATTTTAGAATTATCATTAGATGATACTTTTGATCACTTAAGATCATTACAATTATGGGATACAGTAACACCAATTGATAAATATAGAGAAATTATGGGTGTGCCGTTACCGAAAGTTTGGGAAGCTTTATTACCGGACCATTCTATTGAAATAAGAGAACAAACAGATGCATATTTTTTAGATAGACTTATTGAAAACATAAAAAGCGGAAAAGGCGCTTTATATCCAAATGTAAAAGAAATATTTACATATATAAAAGAAAATAATTGTTCCATTTACATTGCTAGTAATGGTTTGAAAGAATATTTACGAGCAATCGTAACTTATTATGCTTTAGACAAGTGGGTGATTGAAACGTTTAGTATTGAACAAATACAATCGCTAAATAAAGGTGACTTAGTTAAAAGTATTATGAACAAATATGATATAAAAGAGGCAGCGGTAGTTGGTGACCGGCTATCTGATATAAATGCAGCGAAAGACAACGGTTTACTTGCAATTGGGTGTAATTTTGATTTTGCGCAAGAAGATGAACTTGCTCACGCTGATATAGTAATAGATGATTTAATAGAGTTAAAGCGGATACTGCCTGCTGTACAAAGATAAAAAGTGTTTGCATTTTTTCCAAGTCCTATATGTCTTATTTTATGGAGGGAATATGATTAAAAATAATTTTAAAATTAGTAATATTCCTGCGGTTTTATGGGGAGATAAGAGTGATAAAATTTTTATTGCAGTACATGGAAATATGTCAAATAAGGAAGATACAATTATTCAAATATTAGCTGAAGAAGCCAAACAAAAAGGTTATCAAGTATTAAGCTTTGATTTACCTGAGCATGGAGAAAGAAAAGATGATAATACGCCTTGCAAAGTACAGATTTGTGTTAGTGAATTATCTATAATTATGAATTATGCAAAAGAACATTGGAAAGAAATAAACGTGTTTGCATGTAGTATGGGAGCGTATTTTAGCCTTTTAGCTTATCAAAATGATGTGGTAGAAAAGGCATTATTTTTATCACCAGTAGTTAATATGGAACGAATTATCGAAAATATGATGAAATGGTTTAATGTAACACCAGAGCTTTTGCAAAAAGAAATGACTATAGAGACACCTATTGGTCAAAAGTTACATTGGGATTATTTATGCTATGTAAAAGAACATCCTATTAATATATGGAATATAGATACATATATTATGTACGGAGCCAAGGATGAACTGTGCGAATTTGAAACTATTAACTATTTTACAAAAAAACATCGTTGTGAATTAGAAGTTATGGAGACGGGTGAACATTACTTTCATACTGAAGAACAGTTAAAGATATTTGAACAGTGGTTACACAAACATATCGATTAACAAATTACAATTTATTTTGAACCTGTTAGAGAAGAATGAGAAATATATAAACTTATAGTATATTTGAGAGAATTTATAAATGGTGAATGTATACACTTAAACAAACAGATGCTTTAGTTCAATAAGAATTAAAAAACTTTAAAGAGCCTTACGACACACTAGATTGTAACAAGGCTCTTATATTTTCATAATAAAATTAATCAACTGTATTATCGATTTACATATGAAGTGAAGTATATGCATACTATGAATTAAATAAAGTAATAAGCATAAAAATGCTCAGAATAAATGATTCTCGAGCATTTTTATGTATTTTCATACTTAGGGGGAATGGACTTGAAAGATATACATATTCAACAAATAGAAAATTTAATGGAATATGAATTCAGTCATCTCGTTCAAGAAAGTGAAGAAGAAGGTTTTAGTTTCCTTATAAGGCTAATAAATGAATATAAAAACAAAATAAATGTATTCAATAAAACTGGAGAATGTTTATATGGTGTTTTCCAAGGTGATATGTTAATTGGAGTTGGAGGTTTAAATAAAGATCCGTACATAAAAGACAATAGGATTGGGCGGTTAAGGAGATTTTATATTTTAAGGGATTATCGGCGTATAGGGTTAGGGAACTTATTATTAAACCAGCTATTATGTCATGCGAAAAAGTATTTTGAAGTGATTGTTTTACATACTGACACGAAGCAAGGGGATGTGTTTTATACTGCAAATGGATTTGTGAAAGGGGGATTATATAAGGGATCAAGTCACTACAAAGTATTATAGAGATTGCTATCCAAACAATAGCTACGGAAAGGTATTTTCGTTGATAAATCGATATATCTTAAAAAATCGCTGATATATATGAAGGTGCGACCCTTATATTAGAAACAACTTTTATAATTTCATTTACCAAATTGTTATTATAAAAAAGAGCACCTTAGCTTTTAAAATTTAGCTTATAAGGTGACTCCTTTTCAGTCAATTACGTTTTAACCTTCATTTGTTTCAATAATAATCCTGGTTTACCTTTTACATAATAAAAATGCGGATTATTTTCATCATCATAAAGCATAATATAAGGCTTTTCTTTTAGTGGGAGTAGTATAAGTACTTCGTCTATTGTAGTGTGTAACCATTGATTAGTAATAGAAACCGGCTTAGATAAAGGGATTTTTATCATATAGCCATCTTTTGGAACGACATTTAAGTTTTTAAATGGACCAGTAATTGATTTAGCGTATTGAACTGCTTCTTTTTGGACTATTGGATCTAAAGATTGTTTTTGAATGACCATTTCTTTTTGACAATCAAATACTTCAATTTGTTGATTTGTATTTGCGAACGCATTTGTTGATAATAGAAATAGAAGAAGAGAAATGACCCCGATTTTTTTTATCATAGTACAACACCTCACCATTACTATACCCTCAAAAGCTTTAAATATTTTTCTGTCACATTCATGTAACAAAGATGTTGTATGATACAATTGGTTTTTGTTTAAAAGCAATGGAGGAAAAAATATGAAAGTTTTAATTGCAGATGACGAACAAGATATGTTAAGGATTTTAAAAGCTTATTTTGAAAAAGAAGGCTTTGAAGTATTATTAGCGAAAGACGGAGAGGAAGCACTTCAAATATTTTATGATGAAAAAATTGATTTAGCTATTTTGGATTGGATGATGCCGAAACATAGTGGTATTACTGTCTGTCAGGAAATAAAAAAGAATTCAAGCGTAAAAGTATTAATGCTTACGGCGAAAAGTGAAAGTGAAGATGAATTAGCAGCGCTTCAAAGTGGGGCAGATGAGTACGTAAAAAAACCATTTCATCCAGGAGTACTAATTACACGAGCGAAAAAACTTATTCAGCATGATGATATTATTCAAGTACAAGATGTAAAGATAAATTTCGCCAAAAATAAAGTATATAAAAATGATATAGAGTTAGAAATTACAAAAACAGAGCTCGAATTAATAAAATGCTTTTTAAATCATAAAGGAACTATTTTAACTCGTAAAAAATTGTTAGACATTGTATGGGGATTTGACTATTTTGGAGAAGAGAGAACGGTTGATACACATGTAAGAAGGCTGCGTAAAAAAATTGGAGAAAATATTATTAAGACGCATCGTGGGCTGGGTTATAGTTTGGAGGAACAAAGTGAATAAACTTGGGAAAAAGCTATTTCTCAGCATTTCTTTAACCGTTATTCTTATATTTACAATTTCTTTATTATTAATTAACTTTCTCCTGCCGAAATATAATATTTATAAAACACGTGAAAACTTAAATGAATTTACAACTCAAATACAAAATGCGCCAGTCAATGATTTAGAAGATGTTATTCATACAATTGAAAGTGAAAATAATGTTACAATTGCGTATACGCCAATTAATCAGTCAGAAGATGCTATGAACGACGCGTTACGCATGCAACTTACGAAAAAGAAAGTAACGTTAAATAAGCTTTGGATTACGAAAGACGAAGTTATGAAAGTGAAGACGGAAGGGCAATCGAATAAACTGTACGATCAAGGAAAGGTAAAAGCGAGTTTTTTTGCTAAATATATTGCGAAAGATGATACGATAATTTTAATTGGAACTTCCATTGCGAATTCAAATGAAATTATAAATACGTTAAATACATTTTACTTATACATCGTATGTTTCTCGCTGATTCTTATTATTTTACTTGTGTGGATACTTTCAAAAATAATAACGACACCACTGAAAGAGTTAAGTGATGTGGCTCAGGATATTTCACATTTGCAGTTTAAAAGAACGAAAGTGAAAACGAATGATGAAATAGGAGAGTTGGCCAATAGTATTAATATCATGAGTGAAAAACTACATGAAGCACATCAAGACTTAACTGATCGTAATGAACATTTAAAACGATTTATGGGTGATGTAACGCATGAATTAAAGACACCGATCGCATTAGTAAAAGCATACTCTATGGGGATTAAAGATGGATTAGATGATGGGACTTATGTAGATACAATTATTAAACAAACAGATCAAATATCAAACTTAATTGAAGAATTATTACGATTTTCTAAACTAGAAAGAGATATTTTACAAAAAGAAGAATTCCCCATTGAACCACTGGTCCAGAGTATATTAGATAAGCATCAGATTGAACTGGATTCGAAAGAAATTAACTTGCAAGTAAATTGTAATGCGGGCGATACAATCGTTTATGCAGATTTAAATAAAATGAGAATGGTGTTTCAAAATTTAATTTCTAATGCGATAAAATATACAGCAAATCAAAACATAATAATTACATTAGAAGATAGAAATAAAAGTATATATTTCCAAATAAAAAATGGCATTCCTACGGATAAAATTAAGGATATAGAGAAAATTTGGGAACCTTTTTATGTACTAGAATCTTCTCGTAGTAAAGAAAAATCAGGTACAGGATTAGGTTTAGCGATAGTGAAAAGTATTTTAGAAAGGCATGGTTTTGAATATGGAGTTTCCTCTATAGATGGAGAAATTCAATTTTATATAAATGTGAAAAAGGACTAATGAAAATATTAGTCCTTTTTGCAGCTTTAGAGATTAGCGATACAGGATGAATCACCATAATTTTCAAAATTGATGTATTAAATGGAGAATTAGCAAATGTTCTACTTTCATTAAATTCACGTGAAGTTCACAGGAAAACGTTATATTTACATAGTTATATTTGAATTTAATGAAGTGAGGTATTCAGATTTGAAAAGAAAGAAATTAGTAATTGGTAGCATTTTAATGGGTATGACGTTATCTTTATCTGCATGTGGTTCATCAGATAATATTGTAACGACAAAATCAGGAAGCATTTCAGAAAGTGATTTTAACAAAAAATTAAAAGAAAACTACGGTAAACAGAATTTATCTGAAATGGTAGTAGAAAAAGTATTAAATGATAAATATAAAGTTACGGATGAAGAGGTAACGAAACAACTAAAAGAATTAAAAGACAAGATGGGCGATAATTTTAATACATATATGGAATCTAATGGTGTGAAAAATGAAGATCAGTTGAAAGAGAAATTAAAGCTTACTTTTGCTTTTGAAAAAGCTATTAAAGCAACCGTAACGGAAAAAGATATTAAAGATCATTATAAGCCAAAGCTTCAAGTTAGCCATATTTTAGTAAAAGATGAAAAGACAGCAAAAGAAATTAAAGAAAAATTAAATAGTGGCGAAGATTTCGCGGCATTGGCTAAACAATATTCAGAGGATCCAGGTTCTAAAGAAAAAGGTGGGGAACTATCTGAATTTGGACCTGGTATGATGGTGAAAGAATTTGAGGATGCTGCGTATAAGTTAGAAGTTGGTCAATTGAGTGAACCTGTTAAATCTTCTTTCGGATATCATATTATTAAGCTAACGGATAAAAAAGAGCTTAAACCGTATGAGGAAGAGAAAGAGAATATTCGTAAAGAATTAGAACAGCAACGTATACAAGATCCTCAATTCCATCAACAAGTTACTAGAGATCTGCTTAAAAATGCAGATATAAAGGTATCTGATAAAGACTTGAAAGATACCTTTAAAGAGTTAGAAAAATAATAAATGGAATGTAAGGCAAGCGATAGAAATATCGGTTGTCTTTTTCTCTATTTATCCCGCTATTTGCCGGGCAGTAAGACCCCACCTCAAAATCCAGCGAAAACAAAGAAGTGGCCCTGCTGCTCGTAAACGCCCAATTGGTGAGGGCTGATTAAAGTTTCACTTTATAAAGAAGGAGGAAGTGGGAAAATACTTTCATACCTGCATTAAATTTTACTTAATAAGAAATCTTTGAGTTTCTCAACTTTTATATAAAAATAAAACTGAATTTTCAGTTATTTTGTTATATAGTAAAAGAGAACGAATAAGGGGAGGGAACATTTTGAGTAAAAAGAAAATGGCAATTACACTGTCAGCAATGCTATCTGCAACAATTATACCTAGCTTTACTATGGATGTGCATGCAGAGAAGAAGGAAGAAACTAAAAGTACGAAAATTGAATTAGAAAATGGGATGACAAAACCGATTTATTCTCTCGATGAAGCTATTATCGAAAATTTATATGTAGAGACAGAAGTTGATAGTGATCGAGACGGTAAGAAAGACAGAGTATCGATAAAAGTTATGCGTCCAAAGACAGATCCGAATGTGAAAGTTCCTGTTATTTATGAAATGAGTCCATATCGATCTGGATTAAAAGATGTTCCTGTATATAATGTAGATGAAGAATTGTATGCGTATGAAGGAAAACCGTATGGAGCGGTTAATCTTGGTTCGTATGGGAACTATTACGTGCCAAGAGGTTATGCAGTTATTCTAGGCGAAAGTATCGGTACTGGAAAATCAGATGGATGCCCTACAACTGGAGATGAACAAGAGATACTCGGGACAAAATCTGTTATTGATTGGGTAAACGGTCGCGCGAAAGCATTTACAGAACAGGGTGAGGAAGTTCAGGCAAATTGGTCTACAGGAAATGTAGGTATGACTGGAGCTTCCTATAATGGTACTTTACCAAATGCTGTTGCGACTACTGGAGTCGAAGGTTTAAAAACAATTATTCCAATCGCAGCAATTAGTAGTTGGTATGATTATTATCGTGCAAATGGTGCAGTCATTGCTCCAGGCGGATATCAAGGAGAAGATACAGATAATATGGCAGAAGCAGTACTGACAAGGGAAAATCCTGAAGTTTGCGGACAAGTTATAAAAGAATTAACGGCTGGACAAGACCGAAAAACAGGTAATTATAATGATTTTTGGGATAAACGTAACTATGTAAAAGATGCTAAAAATGTAAAAGCGAGTGTATTTGTTGTTCATGGTTTAAACGATTGGAATGTTAAGACGAAACAGTTCGCGCAATGGTGGGAAGCACTTGCGGAAAATAATGTTCCTCGTAAAATGTGGCTACACCAAGGTGGTCATGGTGGGACATCAAGTAATAACTGGCAGCAAACACAAAATAAATGGTTAGATTATTGGTTGTACGGAATTGAAAATGGAATTATGGATGAACCAATGGTTGATGTGCAAAGAGAAAATAAAACGTGGCAAAAGATAAAAAATTGGCCAGATCCAGCAACTGTACCTTCAAAAATCCGTATGTATTTAAGTAATAAATCAGTCAATTTACCATTAAGTATGGGAGCGGCTAATAAAGTTTTCTCAGTCTTAGATGATGCACAAATGAAATCAAACCAATTAGTAGCAAACCCAGAATTAGAAGTAGCAAATCGATTAGTATATACAATGCCTGTACTGCAAAAAGATACGCGTATAAGTGGTACACCAAAGATTTCAATTACAGGAAATATTGATCGATCTGTATCAAATTTAACAGCATTACTTGTTGACTATGGAGGAGCGAAGCCGGAAATCGTAACGAGAGGCTGGATGGATCCACAAAACTTAAAGAGTATAGAAAATTCAACAGCGATTCAACCGGGCAAAGATTATACATTTACATGGGACATGCAGCCAGATGATTATGTATTTAAAGCGGGGCATCAAATCGGAGTTGTTTTAATTGCAAGTGATTATGATTATACAATTAGACCGAAAGCTGGCACGAAACTTACAGTGAAATTAAGTGAAGTGACATTGCCGATTGTGAAATAAATATTTTTTCTAAAGAGTTTACTAAAGTAAGCTCTTTAATTTGTAGTCTGAATTTTTAATTTTTATATTTCAAATTGGAAGGTTATGTAATACAATATCATTATATTCTATGGAAAGTGAGTGATATATTATGACAGTCAGCTCTTTCGAAATATCATTAAAATCAGAGGTGCAGGAAGATTAGTTGAATTGAAATCTTCCGTACGTAAAAACGGAGGAGAAAATAAATGTTTAGCTTTTATAGTACACTTTGTACAGAACTGTATGATTACACAAAACCAGTCGGTTATTCTTTAAATGGTGATATTGAGTATTACAAAAAACGTTTAAAAGATTGTAGAGGAAGAATCCTCGAAGCCGCAGTAGGTTCAGGACGTGTCATCATTCCGCTTCTAGAGGCTGGTTTTAAAGTGGATGGGATAGATTATTCACCTGAAATGCTAGATTCTTGCCGTAAGCGCTGTAAAGAGAGAGGCTTACATCCTAATTTATATGAAGGAAGCTTGCAACAATTTTCACTTCCGCATAAATATGACGCAATTATCATTCCTACTGGATCTTTTTGTTTAATTGAAAATCGTGTGGATTCTATAAATGCATTGAAATGTTTTTATGAACATCTTAATCCAGATGGACGATTAATCGTAGATATTATGCTTCCGCATGACTGGAAGACTGGGGAAATTCATACATCGACTTTCTCTTTGCCGAGTGGAGACGGAATCACATTAGAAAATAAATCAATTGAAATAGATTGGCTGAACCAAGTTACTGTATCATATTTGAAATATGAAAAGTGGAGTAAAGGACAGTTAGTACAAACAGAACTACAACGCTTTGCGCTGCGCTGGTATGGAATAGAAGAGTTTAAACTTCTTTTAGAAAGTATAGGTTTCTCTAATATTACGTGCTCTGCTGAATATGATTATGAAAAAGAACCGTCAAATGCAAATCAAATGATTACTTTTGAAGCTGTGCGAAAAGAATAGAACTAAAACTATGAATAAAAAATAAGGCAATCGATTTAAAATCGGCTGCCTTATTTTTTATTTTATGTAATGGTTTATAGAGAAAGATTGGAGGGAAATAAATGAAACTTATATTAATATTTGGCCCACAAGCAGTTGGAAAAATGACAGTGGGGCAAGAATTAGCAACATTAACCGGTTTAAAACTTTTTCATAACCACATGACAATTGATTTAGTAAGTCCAATTTTTGATTACAGTACGAAAGAAGCAAAAAGACTAGTAAGTTTATTTCGTAATGAAATATTTGAAGAAGTATCTAAAAGTGATTTATCTGGAATGATTTTTACGTATATATGGGCATTTGACCTCCAAGCGGATTGGGATTATATACATCATGTAGAAAGTATTTTTGAATCAAAAGGTGGGACAGTGCATTTTGTAGAGCTGGAAGCGGAATTAGATGAAAGATTAGAACGAAATAAAAGCCCGAATAGATTAGAACATAAACCGAAAAAAAGAGATATTGAGTGGTCTGAAAATAATTTAAAAGAAACGATGAAAAAGCATAGATTAAACTCTCTTCATGGTGAAATTGAAAAAGAAGAGTATATAAAAATTAATAACACGTATTTGAGTGCAAAAGAAGTAGCGGAAATGATTAAAGAGAAGTTTCAATTGTGAAATTTTTGAAGTCTATTTCGTTTTCGTTGTCCAAGCATTCTCCTACTAATTACATATACTATTTATGTTAAAGTCGGCTACTATTTTATATAGGGCTGTTATTTTCCTATAAATGCTATTTTAGTGAAGTGGGAGGAATCAATTTGGAAAACGTAGAACAAGATAGAATTGAAAATCAAGTGTATTCAAATCGTGTAGTAAGATCAGAATTTGATTCGAATTGGGAAACTTGTATATCAAAGAGTGGTTATGTAATTTATGTAGCAACAAGTAATAATGCTGAAGTAATAGTGCTTCTTGCAGATGGTTCAAGTAAATTATTAATTTTCGAAAAAGGCGGTAAAGTAGTAGTTGGTGGCGGTGGAACAAGTCATTACAGTAAGCCGCATATTGCAAGAAATATTTAAGATAGAACATGTTAATTAAGAAGAAGCTGGAAAACGGTTGTCATTCATGTTTAGGGCATGATAGACGAACCGTTTTTTATTTGTTTATAAATTTAGAAGAACTTCATTGATTACAAATACATCAGGATGAGCAGCGAAATTAGAAGAAAACTTGGTGGGTAATGGTACAAAATATTATGTAGGTTTGCAAGAATCTTATAAGCGATATAAAAAAGCATTTCCTATTTGGGGAAACACTACTTCTATGTTATAGTATAATAGTGTTTTTAGATGGTGCTATTTTAATATATTTATAATTTTGTTATGTATTATTTTTATATTAAATAAGCGTCTAAAGTATTTTTTGATATAAGGAGTAATAATTAGAGAAATGAAAAATATAGACTTTATACTAGAAAGTGATGAGGCATTAAAACCGTCTGAACGATTAGTACTATTATTATTAGAGAAGCATAGAATGCTATATACGAACGATCTATTGGCATTATCAAATTTATCATATAAAACATTAACAGATTCATTAACGGCGCTAGTTTTAAAATCGTATGTGTTAAAGGAAACGGGTAAGGGAAGAAGACAGAACTGCTATAGATTAGTATGATAAGGCAGCTGTTTTAGAGACTTTTACATATGTTTTTTCAATCGTAAGGTGGAAGTGTGTTTTTTGTTTTCAAACGAAAAAATTACTATAAGAGGGGTTAAGATAGTAGCGTTTCATTTTTGTAAATGTAATTATTTCATCATTGAAAATACAAAAATGAAATAAACAGTATAAAAAAGAAATAAAAAAACAATCCATTTTAAAAAGGGATTGTTTTTTTATTGAAATAATATTATTTGATATGTTGAAAGCATGAATAGCAGAATAGACATTACCTGTTTTATTTTATGCAAATGAACAAATATGATGGAAACTATGTGTATAGTTTTTTGCTTGCTTTTTCAGTAACTCTAATGAAATTATGGTCTTCATTGTTTAAAGGCAGTATTTTTAACATTATTGCTATTCAGCATTAAGCACAAAAAAGTAATATATATAATATTATTATGTAAACTTAAGATTTTAAAAGGAAAATATAATAATTAATAGAACATGTAGAAGGAGATGCTTAAATATTTTGAAGGATGGGAGATTATTATGGAGCGTTTACAATCAATAGCACAAGCTGTTATAAGTGGTAATAAGGAAAAAGTAGTGAAGTTTATAAAGGCGAGTCCAAGTATTGTTAACGAATGTAGTGAAGATGGCTGGACACCACTTCATTTAGCAGCTTATTTTGGACAGAAAGAAATAGCGAGTTTTCTTTTAGAAAGCGGTGCAGATATACATAGTAGAGCGAAAAATGAAAATGAAAATACACCTTTGCAAGCGGCAATTGCGAACAAGCAAAGTGAACTTGTCGCTTTCTTAATTGAAAAAGGATCAGATGTAAATATTATGCAAAGTGGTGGCTGGACAGGACTCCACGAAGCAGCATTATTAGGAAATGAAGAAATAATTATGTTGCTCCTTAAAAATGGAGCTAATAAGATGATTAAGAAAAATGATGGGAAAACAGCGTATGATATTGCATTAGAAAAAGGATATAATCACCTTTTACATCATTTGAAACAGGAAGTGAACTTATGATGAATAAATGGAGTGTTGGTATATTTTTATTTAATGAAGTAGAAGTGTTAGACTTTGCAGGGCCATTTGAAGTTTTTTCTGTAACTGAGGTGAATGAAGAAAAAACATTTACTGTTTATACAGTTAGCGAGAATGGGGAAATGATTACAGCAAGGAATGGATTGAAGGTACAGCCAGATTATAGTATTGAAAATTTACCACCAGTGGATATTTTAATAATTCCGGGTGGGCTAGATGCTAGAAAATATGAAATAAAAAATGAAATAGTAATAAAATGGATTCGCCAACAAATGAAAGAAGTAAAGCTGATGACTTCAGTTTGTACAGGAGCGCTATTACTGGCGAAAGCAGGTTTACTGGAAGGTTTAAAAGCAACAACACATTGGGCTAGTATTGAAAAGTTTAAAAATGAGTTTCAAAATGTTGAAGTTATAGAAAATGTAAAGTTTGTAGATGAAGGACATATTATAACATCTGCCGGAATTTCAGCTGGAATTAATATGGCATTTCATATTGTGAAAAACTTGTTAGGTGTGCATGTTGCGGAGGACACAGCGAAGCGAATGGAGTATGATATTAGTTTGCCAAATTAAAAAGCCCGGATTGGGCTTTTTATATTGAATGAATATAGTTAAGCTCTTCATCACTCAAAATAGGGCGAACAGATGCATTTGCATTTTCTTGTGCTTGTGTTCCTGTTTTTGCACCAGGAATTACAACACTTACTGCCGGATGAGAGAGTACATAGCGAAGTGCAAGTTGCCCTAGGGTCTGATTTTTATTTGAGAGCAGCCGAAGTTTCTCTACGGTTTGTAAGTCTTCTTGAAACCAAGTTTCATTTGGCCAATCTTTGCGTAAATCTCCATCTGGAAAAATTGTTTTATTTGTGAATTTTCCAGTTAAAATGCCCATTTTTAATGGACCACGAATAACAGCTCCTAGATTTTTCTCTTGTAAGAATGGTAATATATCTTTTTCTGGTTTTCGATTTAATATATTGTAATCAAGTTGTACGATATCAATTTCGTTGTTGTTATTGAAATGATGAATGTATTGTAAATCATGAGTCGAAACACCGACTGCTCTTACTTTGCCATCACGTTTTAATATGTCAAATGCACGTAGAAATGCTTCTGTTTCTCTACGATTATGCCACCAAATATGACAAAAATAAAGATCAATATAATCTGTTTGAAGACGTTGTAAACTTGTTTCGAATACGGCGATGATTTTTTCGGGAGTATCATATACAGGAACTCCATTAGGGTCGTAGTGATGTCCGATTAAACCACCTTTCGTTGATAGGATAATATCATTACGATGTCCTTTAATCGCGGTAGCTACCAACTTTTCACTATGTCCTAAACCATACACATCCGCAGTATCAATAAAATTCACACCACACTCAATTGCTTTTTTTATAGCGGTTATAGATTGTTTATCGTTAACAGGTCCCCATTCATCACCACCGATTGCCCATGCGCCAAAACCTATTTCAGAAACAGTTATTCCAGTTTTACCTAATGTGCGGTAATGCATATTCCCCCTCCTTGTAAGCATGTTATAACATGGATATGTGGGGAAGGAATTTTGTGTGTGAAAAAACTCTTCTACAATAGTAGAAAAAGAATTACAGAAACTACTATTTTATAGCAGCATGTATAAAAAAAATCGGTGTAAATATGGAAATGTCGTCGAATGCTATCTTTAATTGGTTAATTTATGGGATATTTTTGTGAAGGAGTTTATTTTATAAGAATAGAATTTAGTTTAGTAAGAAAACGTGCCGATGGTAGTGAAAAATATGGGTTAGGGGGATTTGAATGAGGAAACTCGAGCGAGTAAATGTTCCTAATATACCAGAGCAATTATCACAACCTAGTGACAAGCGTAGGATAAATAAAAAGAAGTTAAGGCGACTTATTTTAATGGTCCTTTTTATTGCGGCAACTACTCTATATGTTCAATATATTTTAACGAAACAACAAGAAGTAATTGATAAAAAGAAAGATACGATTACGGATCAAAAGAAACAATTAGTATCTTTAAAGAAAGATAAAGATTCTTTAAAGACTAACATAGAAAATTTAACAGACGATGAGGAAGAAATTTTGAAGTTAGCGAGAAAAGAGTATCAATTTTCTAAGTCAAATGAAACTATATTTGTGATGCCAAAGTAATAAAAACAGTTAGCCATTGAACTGCACCCCCAATTGTTAGACACCGTCTAACAATTGGGGGTGCAGTTTTTTATGTATGAATGTCATGGTACAAGGAACAATCACATATTGTAGAAATGAAGAGTTTAAGCTATTTTCATAAATATGGAATATGCACTAAAATAAATGTTGTTAAAATTCTGTCAATTATATTATAATACAAGGTAAGCGGATACATTTTTTAATCAACGTTGAGTTCCTCGCTCATACGACTATTAAGAAACCCGTTATCCTCGTATAAGAAAGGAAGATAGCTGTGTACGCTTCAAATACAATTTATATCGTAGGGGATGCGAAAGCACCTCAAAATAATCCCATTACTGAAAAGTTTAAAAGCTATTTCGTAGCATTTATACTTGTTAAGGATACAGGGGAAATTGTAGATGCAGACTGCTCAGCGACAATTGCATTAACATCTCAATTTGTTAAATATTTATTTCTACATAAAAATATAAATGACCCGGCGTTAGTAATGGAAGTAAAGAACCGATATTTCGGTTCTTCTCAAAAAGCGTTACTTGTAGCGCTAAAAGATGCACAGAAAAAATATAATCAGATTGCTGCTTTGTCTACTCAATCATAGACAAAATCCAGCCGTAAGAATCATTCTTATGGCTGGATTTTTTTATTTCACATTATCGTCCTACATCAAAAGTGAACGAAAACAAAGTAGAGAGATAGAAGAGTAAATGCCCAATAGGTTTACCTAATAATCCGTGGGTATAAATCTCCGGTGGATTAAAATTTCACTTCATTGGAGAATGAAAGGATGAACAAAATGAAAATTACAGATGTAAAAGTAAATCGTAGACGTGTAAAACTGCATACACCGTTTAAAACCGCGCTTCGTACTGTAACAGAAATTGAAAGTATAGATGTTTATATTCATACAGACGAAGGAGTAATTGGTAAGGGGGCTGCAGCCGCAACGCCAGTTATTACGGGGGATTTCACCAGCGGAATGGAAGAAGCGATTTTAGGACCGATGCGTTCATGTTTAATTGGTCAAAATATCATTCAGTTTCAGCAGTTACTACAGGGTATTCAAATGAGTTGTATTGGAAATTCAAGTGCGAAAGCAGCGGTAGATATCGCTTTATATGATGTATATTGCCAATATCAAAATGTGCCGTTATATGCCTTGTTAGGCGGGAAGAAAGAAATTCATACCGATATTACAGTGAGTGTGGATGAGCCTGTATTAATGGCAAAAGAAGCGAAGAAACATGTAGAAAAAGGATTTCAAACATTAAAGATTAAAGTGGGTAAAGAGGCGCATTTAGATTTGGAACGTATTGAGGCAATTCGAAATGTGGTACCAAGAAATACGACATTACGTTTAGATGCGAATCAAGGTTGGAGTCCAAAAGAAGCGATCTCTATCATTCAAGAGATGGAAAATCGTAATTTAAATATAGAATTTATTGAACAACCAGTACACGCGAAAGATTGGGATGGGTTAAAGTACGTCAAAGATCGTGTGCAAACGCCAATTATGGCCGATGAAAGTATATTTTCAGCAAGTGATGCATTAAAGCTCGTTCAAGGAAGATACGCAGACTTAATTAATATTAAATTAATGAAATGTGGTGGCATACGTGAAGCATGGCGTATTGCAGATATCGCAGAAACGGCTGGTGTGAAGTGTATGGTGGGAAGCATGATGGAATCTTCACTTTCCGTTAGCGCTGTTGCACATTTAGCGGCAGCACATCCTAATATACATTATTTTGATCTTGATGCACCGCTTTGGTTAATGGAAGAGCCAGAAGGAATGACTTATTCTGGATCAAAGGTAAACCTTCAATCGACAGTGAATAGTAAGTCTTAGGAAAAGAGACTAGTAAATTATTTTTTTAAGGGGGATATATATGAAAAAAGTAGGAACTGCATTTTTAACAACTTTATTTATATTTTCATCGTTTACATCGGCAAATGCTGAAGAAAAGAAGGATAATAAAGCATTTATAGATGTATCTGCTGCAACGTTATGGACAGCACCTGATTCATTAAGGTCAATCGATACACCGAGTGCAACAAATCCAGTGGATCTATGGAAATGGACGAAATCAATGACACTTGACGAGAAACTATGGTTAACAAATGCAAATAAATTAGAAACACAAGCGTTACTCGGTCAAGAAGTAACCGTTATTGATAAGAAAGGCGAGTGGGTGAAGGTATTAGTGCATGGACAGCCAACACCACGAAATGAAGAAGGTTATCCGGGCTGGATGCCTGAAAAGCAATTAACATATAATCAAGAATTTGCAGATAAAACAAATGAACCTTTTGTGTTAATAACAAAGCCAACTGCGATTTTATATATAAATCCTTCTGAAAAACATAAATCACTTGAAGTCAGTTATAATACAAGACTGCCGCTATTAAGTGAAGACACAATTTCATACCGTGTATTGTTGCCAAATGGTCAGAAAGCATGGCTAGGAAAAAATGATGGAACAGTTTACCGTTCTCAAACTGATATTCCAAAACCGACAGCTGATGATTTAATTAACACAGGGAAAATGTTTTTAGGTTTACCGTATATATGGGCTGGTACAAGTGGTTTTGGATTTGATTGCTCTGGCTTCACGCATACGATCTATAAATCGCACGGCATTACAATTCCGCGAGATTCTGGACCGCAATCAAGAGCAGGAGTTGCAGTTGATAAAGAAAATCTAAAAAAGGGAGATTTAATTTTCTTTGCACATGATCAAGGGAAAGGTAGTGTCCATCACGTCGCAATGTATATTGGTGATGGCAATATGATTCACTCACCAAGAGCTGAAAGATCGGTAGAGATTATACCGCTAAATACACCAGGATATATAGAAGAATACGCTGGTGCTCGTCGTTACTTACCTTAAAAATAGAGGGGGTTTTTAAATGAAAAAAGTTGTTCGTTACTCATTAGTTAGTACTCTATTAGTTTCTTCATTTTTAGTTGGCTGCGCAAAAGAAAAAACTGCAACAAAGCCGAAAGATGAGAAGAAAGTATTACAGTTACTAGAAACGGGTGAAATTCCGTCGTTAAATTCAGGGAAAGTAACAGATGCAGTCTCGTTTAACGTTTTGAATAACGTAATGGAAGGACTATTTCGTCTATCGAAAAATAATGAAGAAATTGAAGCCGGCGCACAAAAATATGAAGTGAGTAAAGATGGAAAGACATATACATTCCAATTGCGTGATGCGAAATGGTCTAACGGAGATCCAGTAACCGCCCATGATTACGTATACGCTTGGAAGCAATTGATTAATCCAGATACAGCTTCTCAATATGCATACATTGCGTACGATGTAAAAAATGCTGAGAAGATAAATAAAAAACAACTAGGTCTAGATGAATTAGGAGTAAAAGCGAAGGATGATAAAACATTCGTCGTAGAGCTAGAACATCCTGTACCGTATTTTACGAAATTATTAATTTTACCATCCTTCTATCCAATTAACGAAAAATATGCGAAAGAGCAAGGTGATAAATATGGATTAGAAGCAAATAAAGCGGTATATAATGGACCGTTTACATTATCAGAGTGGAAGCATGAAGCTAGCTTTACAATGAAGAAAAACGATAAGTATTGGGATAAAAAAGAAGTGAAGTTAGATGAAGTAAACTATCAAATTGTAAAAGAAATTTCAACTGCGGTAAATTTATATGAAACAGATAAAGTTGATAGAGTTGTTATTTCTACAGAATTCGTAGATAAATATAAAAATAATAAAGAGCTAAAACAATATACAGATCCAGTTATGTACTTCTTCCGATTTAATGAAAATGTACCGATTCTTAAAAATAAAAATGCACGTCTTGCGCTAAGTACAGTTTTTGATAAGAAGGGACTCGCAGATTCATTTTTAAATGATGGATCGGTTGCAGCGAACTATTACGTACCAAAAGGATTTTTAAAGGGCCCAGATAAGAAAGATTTTAGAAGTACGTCTGGTGAGTTTAATAAGACAAATGTAAAACAGGCGAAGGAATATTGGGAGAAAGCAAAACAAGAGACAGGTACAAATGAAGTGACTTTAGAATTATTAAATTATGACTTAGAAAACTTTAAAAAAGTTGGAGAGTACATTAAAGAGCAGCTTGAGAAAAACTTACCAGGATTAAAAGTGAATGTGAAATTACAGCCGCATACGCAAAAATTAGCACTTGAGAAGAAGAAAGAATATGAAATGTCGTTATCACGCTGGTTACCAGATTATCCAGATCCAATGACTTACTTAGAAGTATTCCTTTCTGGAAGCAGTGTTAATAATACAGAATATGCAAATCCAGAATATGATGCATTAATTAAGAAGATTAAAACAGAATTAGGTAATGATGAAAAGGCTCGCTGGAAAGCAATGCAAGAGGCTGAAAAAATGCTACTTGATGATGCAGTAATTGCACCGGTATTCCAGCGTGGATTATCTTACTTACAAAAACCATATGTGAAAGATTTATATGTACATCAATTTGGTCCAGCTACAAGTTTAAAATGGGCAGATTTACAAAAATAAAAGAATGGGGAAACAGACTTCACGTATGTGATAGTCTGTTTTTTCTTATTTAAAGTTAGAAAAATAGTTCATGGTATAATTTATTAGTCTGTAAACAGTATTTGGAGGGAAAATGATGTCTATGTTTGAAGAAGAGAAAGTAATTTATACAAAAAGATTATTTATGAGGAAACCAATTGTAGAAGATATTGATCAGTTTTATAACATATTAAAAAAAGATACTGTTGGCAAAAGGCTGGCTAAATCAAGAGGAATGTCGAAGGAAGAAACAAATGATTATATTGGGCAACTTATCTTACATTGGGAACAGTATGACTTCGGGGTATGGTTGTTATTTAATAGTGAAACAGGAAAGCTTTTAGGACATTGTGGTTTAAGAAAGGTAGATGAAACAGGTGAAATAGAAATTATGTATCTTCTTGACCCAGAACATTGGAGGAATGGGTATGCATTAGAAGCAGCAGAGGCTTCCATTAAATATGCAATAGAGACTTTGAATGTAACAAGAATAATTGCTAGAGTTAAAGTAGCAAATGAGAGCTCGAAAAAACTTTTACGAAAGCTCGGGTTTATATATACTCATGAAGTTGATCATAGCGGGCGCTTATTATCATATTTTGAACTCCATACATCATCCAAAGAATTCTAGACATTTCATATATTTTTTCATTGTTAAAAAATAAAATTATTACTAAAATTCCAGTGTGAAATTTATGTAGAATCTTGTATAATTAACATGTTTCTATGGAAACATTTTCTTGCGCTATTTATATAGGGCTTAATAGAACAAGGAAGGAAATACATACATGTATATAATAGATAAATAGAATGGAACATGTATAGAGACAAAGGAGAGAAAAGATGACGTGTCAAAAACAAGGGTTACAATTTAATAACGATAGAAAGAGGGACAGAAGATGAAAATGAAGCATGCTTTTGGTCCTATAATTTTAGCGTGTGTGCTTTTTTTCATTATCATTCTAATCCCATCGAAAAGTTTAGTATCGCTTATTAGTGATAAGAAGGTAGAAGATGCGGCAACTTCTTTACAAAAAGAGAAATTACAAAGTGTTTTCTTACAGCAAAAAATGTTAGAGAATTCACAGTATTTACCGATGTACGGTTCATCAGAATTTTTACGAATGGATGCATATCATCCGTCTAATTATTTCAAAGTAAATCCAGCTGGTTTTACACCGTTTTTAATTGGAACTGGCGGTACACAAAGCTTAGCTCATATTTTAAATATGACATCTACTATGGATGAATTAGAAGGTAAAAAAGTAGTCTTTGTTCTTTCACCACAATGGTTTACAAAGACTGGTGTCTCACAAGGGGATTTCACTAATAATTTCTCCAAACAACAAGCATATCATTTTATTTTTAATGATGAGATAAATCCAGAAATGAAGAAGCAAATCGCGAAACGGCTATTAGATTATAAAGTTGTTCAAGAAGATGATATATTAAAAAATTCATTAGAAGGTATTGTATATAATGATACAAAACATAACATAAAAGCAGGTTTAGCTAAACCACTTGCTTATATGCATCGAAATATTTTAGATCATAGAGATTTATTTAACTCTTTATTTAAAATCGAACCGATGAAAGAGAAAACAAATATCGGACTTCGTTCAATTTCTTGGGAAGATGCACGTAAACACGCGGAACAAGAAGGGAAAGCTGAGTCTACTACAAATACATTCGGAATTGAAAATCCGTATTATCATAAGAATAATCTGAAGAAAAAACTAAAAGGTTTAAAAAACTTTAGAGCAAATGAAACATATGATGAATCACCAGAATATGATGATTTACAAATTATTTTAGATTTATTTAAAGAGAAAAATGTCAAACCACTCTTTATTTCTGTACCTGTAAATGGGCCTTGGTATGATTATACTGGATTCCCGAAAGAACGCCGTGAAGTGTATTATAAAAAAGTTCGAGAACAGGTTGAGAAAGCAGGATATCCAGTAGTTGATTTCTCTGGTCATGAATATGATAAGTATTTCTTAAAAGATACGATTCATTTGGGCTGGAAAGGTTGGATTTATTTTGATGAAGCAGTGCATAAATTTAATTCTGAGAAATAAAGTATAGAAATCGGAATGGCTATGAGCCGTTCCGATTTTTTTAGTATAGAGGATTTTGGTGAGGACAATTTGGGAATGCATGTATATCTTGAATCTGTCTATAATCATAATGTTTCATTGCGAACTGGGATTGATAAAGGTATTCATACACATATAATTGACCATCATGAGCTGAACATAATACACCAGAAGTTCCTTGCCCATTTATGAAGGAAATACCGATAGGGCGTCTGATTAAGTATGGTATTTTTTGCTGCCAATGCATAGGGGAATCACTCCTTTTTGAGATAATATACGAAAGAAATGATCAAACGGTTGCTTATCCATGTAAATGTAGATGGAAAGGTGTTATATAATTCTTGAAGATTAATTCATATATAAATAAAAAACCGCTATAACTCCGAATGAATTTATAGCGGTTTTTGTTATATACTTAAGCAAGATTTTTACGCTTTTTTGTCCATTTTTTTATAACGAAGTATAAAAGTATAAGTACGACGCCACCAATTGCGAATGATTTCACATAAGGACTAGCAATATCGTTAATATTTTCCCAATTTTCACCTAGTTTTTCACCTAAATAAATGAAAATAATAGACCAAGGGATAATCGCAAGTGCTGTTAATGTAGTGAAACGTAGTAAAGGCATTTTTGTAATACCAGCAGGAATTGAAATCGCATGACGCACTACTGGAATGAAGCGTGCTGTAAAAATGACGCCAGTTCCGTAACGATTAAACCAATCTTCTGCAGCATCTATTTGTTTTTTATGTATGAAAATATATTTTCCATAACGTTCTAATATAGGGCGTCCGCCGTATCGTCCAAGCCAATAAATAAAGATTTGGGCAATAACACCGCCAATTGTACCGAATACAACTGCGCCTACAAATGAGATACTTCCATTGAATACTAAGTATCCTGCATAAGCAAGGACAATTTCACTTGGGATAATCTCAATCATAAGTCCAAGCATAATGCCCCAATAACCTAATCCTTCAAAAAACGTTAATACTGAATGAATAAAACTACTTAACATTGTTGCACCTTCTAGTTTATGAATTTTTGAGTATAAGAACCTTTTATTTAATTACGTAAAAGGTTCACTATATGTAGATTATACCTTATTTACATAGGGGATTGCTATTTCAATTCTTTTATGTCTCTCATAAGTATTATAGTAAAGGATATAAGCCGCGTTTTTATGAAGGGTTAATGAAAAGATTATTAAAAATTTCTCATATATCAATGATAATAGACTGAAAATTAAGTATAATGGTATAGGTCTTTCATTTACAAAAATAGGAGGAGAACGTATGTATATTACAGATCCGATTTATGGACCAATCTCTATTCGTGATAGAGATATCCTTCGATTGATAGATACAAAAGCATTTCAAAGGTTGACGCATATTAAACAACAAGGACATACTTATTTTTTACATGAGAACGCAATACATACAAGAGAAGAACATTCGATAGGTGTATATGTGCTAGTAAATAAAGTGATAGAACATCTTACTGAGATTGGTGACATACATTTATCGAAATATGAACGAAAGCTAGTATCTACTGTAGCCCTTCTACACGATGTTGGACATGGGCCATATTCACATTGTTTTCAGCAAATATCGGGTGAAGATCATGGTGAGTGGACGGTACGAATCATTCAAGAGGACGAAGAAATACGTACGATTTTAAATCAAACACCTAGATTATTAGATGATGTAACGAAAGCTTTAACAGAAGATGGAGTTTTTCCAATTATAGATGAGCTCTTATTTAATTCATTAGGAATGGATCAATTAGATTTTTGGAATAGAGATATATATTACTCATCGCTTGAATTAGAAGGTTTACAGATAGAAGAATTGATTGCTAACATGCGTTTAATTGACGGTAAACTTGTTATTGAAGAATCGGGAATCCCCTTCATCGAACAATTAATGAAAATGAAAGAAGGGCTTTACAATAATGGATTTGGCCACCCGTTTGTGATAGGAAAAGACATATTGCTGCAAACAATTTTTAAAATGATAGAGGAGAAAAATCTTTCGTTCTATACTCCTGAACTTCAAAACTTCTTTCATAAAGGAGAGAAGTTAGAAGTAGAAGACTTTCTTCCGTTACAAGATGAAATGATTTTAAATGAAATACAGTGCTTTGCAAAATCAGATGATGTTGAAATAGTATCTTTAATTCAACTTTATGTTTCACCAACTAAAAGTTTATCATTTCAAAAAGGAGTGGAGGGTGATTTTAAAAAGGAAAATAACAATTTAGCGATAATAACTGAGAAAAAGGCGTACAGTTCATATGCAGGTGGTATTTACGTCCATAATGAGGGGCAGTTAGAGGACATTTTAGAGAAATCAAATTTCATTCAAGAGATAGTAAAATTGCCTAAAAAAGAATATGCCTATTCAATTTGATTTGGTTCGAAAATAAAAAATGAATGAGATGGAAACGTAAATTTAGAGGAGGGAATAAAATACATGAAACATAAAATTGCTGTACTGGCAGATGTACATGGAAATGCAACTGCTTTAAAAGCAGTTATCGAAGATTCTATGAAAGAAGGTGTGACTGATTATTGGTTTTTAGGAGATTTAATTATGCCTGGTCCTGGATCGAATGATTTGTTTGAAATATTAGAAAGTATTAACGTTGATACTTATGTACAAGGAAACTGGGAAGATAGTTTTCTTGACGTTCTTAATAAAAATATTGATATTGATAACGCAACTGATATTTATGTTTCTAGATTAGTTCAGTATCAATGTGAAAACCTGGATGAAAACTATATTAAGCATGTTAAAAATTTACCATTACATATAACAAAACAGGTTAATGATTTATCAATCAGTATTAGTCATAATCTACAAAATAAAAATTACGGAGGAGATTTGTGGCCCACTAATAATCAGGAACAGTTTGATCGGCTATTTGATCGTGATTATGATATTGCGATTTACGCTCATACCCACCATCAATTGTTGCGCTATAGTAGCAATGATCAATTAATTATTAACCCAGGAACAGTTGGACAACCTTTTTACAAGTGGAATAAGCTAAACTCTGACTTGCGTGCTCAGTATGCAATTCTTGAAATTGATGAGGCAGGGATTACTGATGTGAGGTTTAAAAAGGTTTTTTACGATGTAGAAAAGGAATATAAAAATGCCATGAATAAAAATCTTCCTTACATTGATTTATATCGTGAGCTGTTAGAGACAGGAAAAACTCATACGCATGATATTGAATTATTACAAGAAATTAATGACAAATATAATTATAAAGATGAAGTAATTAAGTTTATCGAGAAAATGTGATAGGAATTTAATAGAAAGAAATGAACATTGTTGAATGTTAGGTTAGTAATGTTTTTTACATAATACATAATCAAGAGTTATTTTATAATGAAACTTAGATGTAAAATGATTTTTGTATTTTATATTGATTGAAAACAAGCATCCCCCTGTCCTAGGTATATGACGGGGGGGATGCTTGTTTTTTTAAGGCTTCACATCTAAGTTCTGTAAAAATAAAGTTGCTGTTACGTAACGCTTTGCTAACATTTGTACATAAGCGGTATGTACAGAAAGGGTCGCAATGATAATAGCGTTACGAATTGCTTCGCGTTGTTCGTTATTAATTTGATCGAACTTGCTTGCGATTTTATCAGCTTTTTCTTTTACGATGTTTTCAATTGTATGAACTGTATCTGTTGCATTTAGTTGTAAGCAATTCCCTTGATTGAGTTCTTCAAATAGAGAAGAGTATGCTACATATAAATGAACAGGATTGATTAAATCATCACTTCGATCGGCTGGGTCATTAACGATAAGGCGTAATAGCTTACGAATGGATTCAAAATCAAGTGCTGTTTTTAAATCTTCGACAATGAACAGTAAGGCTGCTTGTTCAATCGAATATTTTTTCCCTTTTTGAGGAGAGCCAATCATTTCTTTTATATCTCGTTTCACCCAGTTTTGCATAGCAGTTACAGAGAAACTTGTGTTTTCAATCTGATTGCCAAGCGCAACTATTTCATTTAAAGAAAAACCGACATCAGTATCGTCAATTTTAATCAGTTTTTCAAAAATAGGTGAAAGTGCGGTAGTAATAAAAGCTGTAACGCTTTG
This sequence comes from Bacillus sp. JH7, assembly GCF_001563515.1. NCBI lineage: Bacteria > Bacillati > Bacillota > Bacilli > Caryophanales > Bacillaceae > Bacillus > Bacillus sp. JH7. The sequence goes on from NZ_LPUS01000001.1 coordinate 1,929,253, forward strand.
TCCGCTTTCAATATCTTTTTTATGTGACTTTGCCCAAGCTTCTTGTAAAATACCGAGAGGCTTTTTCGTATTCCATCCTCTTAGTGATAGAAGAAGGGTAGCCATTTCGTTTCGTGTGAGATGAAATGTTTCCATCTTTTCACCTCCAAAATAATAAAAAGTTCTTATGAACTTATAATATGTTTTGTTTCATTTAAAGTCAATTCTGTTTTGCTTAATTTTTCCTTTGTCACCAAACTGTTGAAAGTAAATAATACTTGCATATTTCGACAAAAGTTCATATAATAAGTTCATAAGAACCTTTAAAATGTTCTTAAAAATAAATCTATCATTCTGAATTTACTAGAAAGATAGATTTCACATATATCTATATAAAAGGAGAATGGATATAATATGTTGAAAAAACTTGTAGCAGTAATGACAGCATTCATGGTTATCTTTGGGGCTAGCAGCTTTATGTTCGTAGATCATGCAGCAGCGAAAAGTTACAAATCTGGTAAAAAATCATTTACACCAAGTTCAGGTCAAAAGTCAAAAGTTGATTTAAACAAAAAAGACTCAAATGTAAATTCTCAAAAAACGACTCCAGATTCAAAAACGAAAGCGACAAACACAGCACCAAAAAGTAATAAAGGAAGCTTTATGAAAGGTTTATTACTAGGTGGTCTTGGTGGTTTACTAATGGGTAGCTTATTTGCAAATATGGGAGCTCTTGGTTCTGTATTAGCATTTATGGTAAATATGTTAGTAATGGCTGGTATCGTAATGTTAGCAGTTCGTGCATTTAAATACTTCAAAGACCAACGTAAAAAGAAGGCAGATGAAGTAGCATGGAAACAATAAAAATTTCTGAACAAGAATTAATAAATGCGCTTTGCGTATATATAGCTGAAAAAAGACAAGTGGGTCCAGAAGAAGTGTTAGTTGAACTCATGTATGACGATAACTACGGTTTCTCTGCGGAAGTAGAGGTAAATGGTCGCCAGCAAATTTTAATTCAAGCAAACTTAATCGAAGCATTACGCTTATTGCTTGACAGAGAATATAATGTCAATTCATTCGCAGCGAGATTACAACTTGAATTAGATGATGAAGAAGGTATTTACGCATTAGCGAAATTTAATAGTGATGAACAATAAGACTGTTAGGGCTTTATGCTCTAGCAGTTTTTTATTTTAATTTCTATTTTTAGTATGTTTCCTATTTTAGGATAAAATTCAATTTTTAATAAACTGATGAATTGGTAAAAATATGTTATTCTTATTAAGAATGTTTTATGTTAATAGGAGGATATTATGAAAAAGAAATTATTAGCAACAATTGCTGCGGTATGTTTATCTTTAACTGCTTGTAATTCAACGGAGCAAACAAAAGATGTACAAGCGAATGAAAAAAAAGATAAGAATACTGAACAGCAAACAGCAACAACTAGCCCGAAAGCTAAAGAGATAAAAGAAAAAAGTGCAGTGGAGAGATTATCACAAGATCATAGTGTTTCGTTAGAAGGTGATGGTGCGAATTCTTCTGATTTTTTTGAGTTAAAATCCGGATTTGTTATTGCGGAAGTAGAACATACAGGAGAAAGTAATGCAATTCTAGAGTTAAAAGATGAACAAGGTAATGACTCTGGTTCACTTTCGAATTTTATTGGTAATGGAAAAGAAAAACGTGTAGTTTTATTAAACAAGAGTGGAAAATATTTTATTAATCCAATGGCAGATGGTCACTGGAAAGTGAATATGTCTCAGTCTATTCCAATAGATAAAGTAGTAACAGCTCCAGGAACAATTAGTGGTCACGGATCTGATGTTGTTTTTGTGAAACTTGAAAAAGGTTTGAAAGAATTGCATGGTGTACATAAGAATGGTGAAAGTAATTTTGTAGTGGATTTAAACGATAGCATGATATTTAATGAAATTGGTGCTGCCGATACTACGAAAAAAGTACCTGTAAAAGAAAATGGTATACATATATTCACTATTCAAGCTGATGGTGATTGGACAATCGAAGTGAAATAATTTGAAAAGCTCTCCTTATGTTTTTGATAAGGGGAGCTTTTTGACAAATAAGTCTTATTAAATAATTTCTTGTTGTTTATAGAAATCTTTATCATTTGTTTGGAATTTATGCCATAAATCATTCATCTTTCGTCTACCGATATCTACCATCGGATTAAACTGAATTGCAGCTTTCTGACGAACAGAGTGAACGTTTTGAATGGCGTGATATAATTGTTGGTCGACTATATCACGTTTTTTGCTTGCATATTTAGCAATAGATAGACCTGCAACTGTTCCTTGCGCCATCGCAATTTTTCCGCTTTCAATGCCTGTAATATTGCCAGCTACAAATAAACCAGGAAGAGGAGTTTCCATTGTTTCGGAATGGAGAGGAACGTGTCCACCTAATTCTGAAATGTAATGGAAGGGACAACCAGCTACAGCTGCAAGTTCGGCAAGTGGGTATAATCCCCCGGCAATACAAACAAAATCTGCTTCATATATTTTCTCTGATCCATTAATAACATTTCCTTTAGAGTCAATATTAGCAACACGTACACCTTCAACTTGATCTGTTCCGATAATTTCAAGAGCTGCTTTCCGAAGGTGAAGTGGCGTTCCGTTTATTTTCATTCCGCTGTTTGGATAGAATGTTAATCCAGCTTTTCGAATCCAATCATATTTCATAAAGTGGCTACCTATTCGTAAAATAGCAGAAGGAGCGAGATGTGCTGCATTTAAAAGAGAGTTTAAAACTTCTTCAGGTTCACCAGCTTTTTGACTTAACTCGCTTTTTTCAGGGAGTACAATATGATCCACTGTAATTCCCGCTAATTGCAATTCACTTAAAATGGCGAAAGACAAAATGTTAGCACCAATAATAATTCCTTTTTTTCCAACTTGCACGCGATGAACATTTGTCATAACTTGAGCTGCTCCAATTGACATCACTCCTGGAAGTGTCCAGCCAGGAAGGGGAATAGAATATTCCGCAGCTCCAGTAGCAAGTAGTACGAAAGGTGCTTCTAACGTACCGATATTAGTATGTACAAACCAATTGTTTTCATCTCTATCTAAATTATAGACCGAAACACCGCACCTGATATGTACTGAAAGTGATTCTGCTTCTTCATGAAGTCGCTTCGATTCTTTTATTCCGTTCCACCATTCTCCAGTAGGCTCTTGATGCAACTGTCCTAACAATCTCCCGCCCGGCTTCATAAATTCATCAATAACGAGCACTTTTAGTCCGAAACGAGCACAAGAAATAGAAGCAGATAATCCCGCTGGCCCTGCACCAATAATAATTACATCACTCATCGTTTTTTCACCATCTCTCTCACGATATTCGGATGCTGTTTCCCGCTTTCAACAACCATGTTTTCTTCTACAACAGTTAAGCATGCGCGTACATTTGTTTGATTATTTACTGTCATGCGGCATTCGGAACAGTGTCCGATATTACAATAAATACCTCGCGGTGTTCCGCTATCTTCATGAACTCTTACTGTCCTAATTCCATTTGCTAACAGGGCAGCAGCTATCGTTTCATGTTCATATGCTCCGTATTGATGACCGTTAAATTGAAAGGTAATACGCTCACTACTTTGTAAAGTACCTAAAATAGGGTGATGTGTAATTCTACTCATTTACTTTCACCTACCGATCCAAAAGTAACTGCACGTATTGGTGGTTGATATTTTAACGGTAGTTCATTAAGAGTTACGTCAGGATTCGCATTTTCAATCATTCGATCTATCATTATTCTGCATGTGCGACCACCGCAAAATCCCATGCCAGCACGTGTTCTTAGTTTTAATTCTCTTGCCGAGCAGTTATATTCAGCAATTGTCGATTGAAGTTGCCCATATGTAACCTCTTCACAACGACAAACGATTAAGTTGTTTTTATTTGTCATGTGTATTCCTCCTCTAGTTCGGTTTTCACAAATTATATATGCAAAAATCATGCCAATATAGAGGAGGGAGAGAGGGCTACCTGTAAACGCCTGATCGGTGCATACTGATTCTTTATTGAAGTCCAAGTTTCTTTAAACGGTTATATAAAGTAGCCCTTGTTACACCAAGTTGTTTGGCGCATTCTAATTTATTCCCATTTAAAATTCGTAAAGCCCTTTCAATAACTTTTTTCTCATGCTCATCCATCTCTTCTTGTAAAGAAAGGATTGTATTATTGTTGCTGAGTAATAGGGAATGGGCTGTATGGTTGTCTAAAGTTTCAGTCGTATGAAATGGTAAATATTCTTGTTTTATAATTCCGTCTGTTGCGAATACCACAAGCCGTTCAACAACGTTTCGAAGTTCGCGAATATTACCTGGCCAATTGTAATGAAGCAGTTCATGCATAATGCTTGAAGGTAAGTCACGAATTGGTCTGTTATAGTTGATTGAAAAATCGTTTAAGAAAGAATAGGTTAATTCAATAATATCCTCGCGTCTTTCGCGCAGCGGTGGAATCTGCAAGCTAACTACATTTAAGCGGTAATATAAATCTTCTCGGAAAGTTCCTTTTCTCATTTCTTCTTGTAAATCACGATTTGTAGCAGCGATAATACGGAAATCAATATTAATTTCTTTTTCACCACCAACTCGGTAATACTTTCGCTCTTGCAGTACACGTAACAGTTTTACTTGCATATCAAGTGGCATTTCACCTATTTCATCAAGAAATAAAGTACCGCCTTGCGCGAGTTCAATTTTACCTTTTTTTCCTTTACTATTTGCTCCAGAAAACGCCCCACGCTCGTAACCGAATAATTCACTTTCAAATAATGCTTCTGGAATTGCCCCGCAGTTAATCGAAATGAAAGGCGCCTTCGCTGCTTCACTTGCTTCATGAATTGCTTTCGCAAATACTTCTTTTCCAACTCCGCTTTCCCCAAGTATTAAAACAGTTGATTTCACCGAACAAACTTTTCTAGCTAATTGTATCGTTCTTTGTATAACAGGACTTTTTCCATTCATCGCAAGGAATGGATCGGATTCATCTTTATACTTTGCCACTTCTTGTTCTAAACGGTGCATTTCATGTGACATATTAAATAGTTTTTCATTTAAAGCGACTTGATTTGTAACATCTGTTTCTGAAACGACTGCTCCTATAATTTCATCATTACAATAAACTGGATTTGAATTAATTAATACGAATAAATCGGGGCGAGGCTGATGGAACTGAGCGACTATGCTTTTTCCATCATGTAAAGATTGTAAAATTTCCAAGTCTTTATAATCAAAAAAACGAGTAATCGGTTGCCCAATAATCTCATTATGGTTGACTGAAAATATTTTTTCAGCACCATCTGTCCAAGTTCGAACGCATTCTTTACTATCAATTACTGTAACAGAAGAGTCAGTTGTTTGTATTACAGTGTCATAAAATGACTGTAGTTCATTGTAGGACTTATAAAGAAATGGAATCATTTGCTGAGAAGTTATACAGTATATCGGCTCATCGTTTTCGTTAAGGATGATAACAGCTAATTCATAAGAAAAAGCGTCAATTAATGCAGTGAATGAGTCATCTACATAAATAATTGCGCAATTATATTCTTCTGTAGTAGAAGGGAGGTAATAAAACCTTTCGTTTATTTTCTTAATGCGATCAAGGCTACATGTATGATTGATTAAAACGCTTTCCAAAAATTCTTGTATAGTCGGAAATGAGAATTCCATAATGTCCTCCTGTTATGTATAAAAATTTTGACAGTGATAAAAAAATAATACACCTATTTACTATGAATTTAAAATATTTTTACAAATAAAAATATTTTTTATAAAAATTGTATATGTACAGAATTGGCACGTCAATTGCATAAAAAGAAAGTGAGAGGGCTAGGAAAGGAGGAGTATATTGTGAGGCACTGCGACGTTTTAATTATAGGTGGTGGAATAATAGGGTGTTCTATCGCTTATTACACTTCAAAATACGGAAGAGACGTAACAATCATTGAAAAAGGGGAATTTGTCAGCGGGACGTCTTCACGGTGTGATGGGAATATTTTGGCCATTGATAAAGACCCGGGATTTGATAGTCAAATGTCTTTAGTAAGTCAAAAATTAGTAACTGATTTAAGTGAAGAATTAGAGCATTCATTTGAATATAGGGCACCAGGAAGTATTCTCGTATGTGAGTCAGACGAAGAGATGGAAGCTGCGCAGCAATGGGTAAATCGGCAACAAGAAGCTGGATTACCGTTTCGAATGCTTGATAGGCAAGATATAAGGGAAGAGTCGCCTTTTTTTGCTGATGATTTATTAGGCGGTTTAGAATGTGCGACGGATTCAACTGTGAATCCATATCTCCTTGCTTTCTCGCTTCTGTCAGAGGCACAAAAGTTTGGCGCAAAAGCTTTTAAGCAGACGGAAGTAAAGAGTATGGAAATAGAGACGGATGGTTCATTTGTTGTAGAAACTACGAATGGAACTTTTACAGCACAACAAGTTGTAAATGCAGCCGGTGTGTGGGCTCCTAAGATTGGTCAGATGTTAAATATAAATATACCAATTGAACCGAGAAAAGGGCATATTATTGTAGCTTCAAGGCAACAACACGTAGGATGCCGTAAAGTAATGGAATTCGGTTATTTAATTTCTAAATTTGGCGGAAAACGAAAAGTGGATGCTTTAACTGAAAAATACGGGGTTGCGCTCGTATTTGAGCCTACTGAAAGTCAAAATTTCTTAATTGGTAGTAGTCGTGAATTTGTAGGATTTCATACGAGGATAAATAATGAAGTCATTAAATGTATCGCAAATAGAGCAATTCGTTTTTATCCGAAAATGGCAGATATGATGGTAATTCGTTCTTACGCTGGTTTACGTCCGTGGACAGAAGATCATTTACCGATTATTTCACGAGTGGAACATATTCCGAATTATTTCATTGCCGCTGGACATGAAGGTGATGGGATTAGTCTTGCAGCAGTTACTGGAAAAGTAATTGAAGAGTTATTAAATGAAAAAGAGACAATTATTCCTATTGAACCACTTCGTTTGAGTCGTTTTACAGAAAGGGTGTTAAACGGATGAGGTCACAAAGAGTCTTTACGACGATTGATACACACACAGGTGGGAATCCAACGAGGACATTAATTAGTGGACTTCCAAAGTTGATTGGAGAGACGATGGCAGAGAAGATGTTACATATGAAAAAGGAGTATGATTGGATTCGAAAATTGTTAATGAATGAACCGCGTGGTCATGATGTAATGTCAGGAGCATTATTAACAGACCCATGTCATCCTGAGGCTGATATAGGTGTTATATACATAGAGACAGGTGGATATTTACCGATGTGTGGTCACGATACAATCGGTGTATGTACAGCGTTAGTTGAATCAGGTTTAATTCCGGTAGTTGAACCGATTACTTCTTTAAAACTAGATACACCGGCTGGCTTAGTTGAAGTAGATATTGCTGTTCAAGATGGAAAAGCAAAAGAAGTATCTTTCTGTAACATACCAGCTTTTTTATTGAAAAATATTACTGTACAAGTGAAAGACATTGGGACTATAGAGGCTGATATTGCGTATGGAGGGAATTTTTATGCCATTATTGATGCGAAATCAGTAGGTCTAGAATTAGTACCAGAAAATGCATCTACAATCATCGATAAGGCGATTCATATAAGGAACACAATTAATGAGAAGTATGAAATCACTCATCCAGAGTATTCGTTTATAAGAGGATTAACACATGTTGAATTTTATACAGATCCTACTCATGAATGTGCGCATGTGAAAAATACAGTTGTTGTACCACCAGGCGGAATAGATCGATCTCCATGCGGTACAGGAACATCTGCGAAGCTAGCTGTATTATACGCTCAGAAAGAAATCGAGATTGGTGAAGAGTTCATTCATGAGAGTATCGTTGGTTCTTTATTTAAAGGATATGTCATGGATACGACACATGTTGAAAATATTGAAGCTGTCATAACGAAAATTACGGGATCAGCTTGGCTTATGGGTATGCATAGATTTTTTTACAATGAAATGGATCCACTTAAAGAAGGATTTTTGCTAATTCCGCCGATGGAACATGAAACGGAGGATATAAAATGAACATTCAAAAAATGTATACAGCAGTAGACGTACATGTAAATGGCGAGACATTTCGTGTAATGAAAGACGTACCATGCAAATACTACTACAGTTTGGAGCAATTAAATGAACAATTTTCAGGTGAATTAGCAGAAGAGATGAAGCTTTTATTAAATGAACCACGTGGTTTTATCGGTTTGAATGGGTGTATTGTCGTTCCATCTATCCATAATGAAGTGGATGCAGCTGTATTATTTTTTAATCATGAAGGTTCGATTCCGCTTCATTATGGAGGCATTGTTGCAGTAATAACGATGTTACTCGAAAGTGGTTATTTAAAAAAGAGAGAGTCCAATCAATATAAAATTGAAACGTTATCTGGAATATTTTTAGTTCATGCGTATGTAGAGAATGATGAAGTTATATCGGTTTCGTTTGAAAGCAAACTATGCTATATGATTGAGGAAAATTTACAGGTTGGTAATGTAAGTTATTCTCTCATACAAGCAGATAAAGTATATGCAGTTGTAGAGAAAGGTGCGTATTCGCCAGAAATTCGCATGGAAAACATTTCTGAATTGAAAAGATGGGGAGAAGCTACACTACAGACTATACAAAAACAGTCGCTAATAAAAAGGCTTATTTTAGTAGATCCTTCGCAAAAAGAAAAGAACCATATAAAGTCGATTACATTTCATGAAGATAACTTTATCGTACGTTCGCCAGGTTTTGTTTCTACTATTGTTTCCTATGTTCATGCGTTATTTAAAAATGATTATATGGCGGATAAACCTTTTAAAAATGAAAGTATATTTAATAGTTTTATAACTGTGGAGAAAGTGAAGAAGGAGGAACTAGGATACATTTTCCGTTTTGAAAGTAGAGGGTTTATTACAGGGATGCAGACATTTCTATTAGACCCTACGGATCCGTTTCCGGCAGGTTTCTTATTAAAATAAAATGTGATAGGGAGAGATAAATATGCAAAAAATTAAAGGGGCATTTCCAGTATTAATAACACCGATGGATGAATTTCAGGAAATTAATTGGGATGGGGTAAAGCAAAATGTAAATTACTTTATCGAACAAAACGTTGCAGGTATCATCATTAATGGAAGTACAGGAGAATTTGTAAGTTTATCAAAAGAAGAACGATTTAAAATGGTAGCAACCGTGTTGAAAGAAATTGATGGCCGTATTCCAGTTATTGTTGGAACTGCAGCAGAGACGACGAAAGAAACAATTGAATATACGAAACATGCAGAAGCGCACGGAGCGGATTGTGTATTAATTATAAACTCTTACTATTGTAAACCGAAGGAAGAGGAGATTTATTTTCATTTTAAAGAAATCTCAAACTCTGTAAATATACCAATTATGTTATACAATAATCCATTTACTTCTGGTGTTGATATGAGTACAGAGCTAATGCTCCGTATTGGAAAAGAGTGTGGAAATGTTACACATATTAAAGAATCTAGCGGAGATATTCGAAAAGCGAGAGATTTAGTAAGACAAAGTGAAGGGGCTTTCCAAGTCTTCTGTGGTTCTGAAGATTTAGTTATGGAATCATATTTAGTTGGTGCCTCGGGATGGGTTTCAGTAGCAGGAAATATTGTTCCCGGTCTCGTTACAAAAATGTATGAGCATTTTCAAAATGGTGAATTAGAAAAGGCGTGGGAAATAAACGATGCTATTTTACCACTTTGCGAGTTTCTTGAAGGATCAGGGAAATATGTTCAAATCGTTAAACGTTCTATGGAATTACATGGGCAAGCGGGAGGACCTTCTCGCTATCCAAGACTAGGGTTAACTGTAGAAGAAGATCAAAAGCTTCAAACGATTTTATCAAATATTGCAGCTCATGCAGCTGTTTAAATAAGGAGGAGAACATAATGTTAAAGACAAATATTGAGCTGAAACCAAAAGTGGAAGCGTTTTTAAATGAAGAAATTAAAATGTTTATTAATGGCGAATTTGTTTCTGCTATTGGCGGAAAGACGTTTGAAACGTACAATCCAGCAACAGAAGAGGTTCTAGCAGTCGTATGTGAAGCGCAAGAAGAGGATATTGATGCTGCAGTAAAAGCGGCAAGATCTGCATTTGAATCTGGCCCGTGGGCAGAAATGACTACTGCTGAAAGAGCGCATCTTATTTATAAATTAGCAGATTTAATTGAAGAACATAGAGAAGAATTAGCGCAACTAGAAGCTTTAGATAATGGAAAGCCATATCAAGTAGCACTTGATGATGATATTTCAGCGACTGTAGAAAATTATCGTTATTACGCAGGATGGGCTACAAAAATTATTGGGCAAACAATCCCGATTTCAAAAGATTACTTGAATTATACGAGACATGAACCTGTTGGTGTTGTAGGACAAATTATTCCGTGGAATTTTCCGCTTGTTATGTCTTCTTGGAAAATGGGAGCTGCACTGGCGACAGGTTGTACGATTGTATTAAAGCCAGCAGAGCAAACGCCTTTATCTTTACTATATACAGCGAAACTCTTTAAAGAGGCTGGATTTCCAAACGGCGTTGTAAACTTTGTATCAGGCTTTGGTCCTGAAGCAGGGGCTGCAATTGTAAATCATCATGACATTGATAAAGTTGCTTTTACAGGATCTACTGTTACAGGAAAGTATATTATGCGTCAATCTGCAGAAATGATTAAGCATGTAACGTTAGAGCTTGGCGGAAAATCACCAAATATCATTTTAGAAGATGCGGACTTGGAAGAAGCGATAAATGGTGCATTCCAAGGTATTATGTATAATCACGGTCAAAATTGTAGCGCAGGATCACGTGTATTTGTTCATCGTAAACATTATGAAACTGTAGTAGATGCACTTGTGAAAATGGCGAACAACGTAAAACTTGGAGCAGGTATGGAGAAAGGAACGGAAATGGGTCCACTCGTATCTAAGAAACAACAAGAGCGTGTGTTAAATTATATTGAGCAAGGGAAGAAAGAAGGTGCTACAGTTGCGGCTGGTGGCGAACGTGCGCTTGAAAAAGGTTATTTCGTTAAGCCAACTATATTCACAGATGTTACAGACAATATGACAATCGTTAAGGAAGAAATATTTGGACCAGTTGTTGTCGTACTTCCATTTGATTCGACAGAAGAAGTAATTGAACGAGCGAACAACTCATCCTATGGCCTTGCTGCGGGTGTATGGACGCAAAATATCAAAACGGGTCATCAAGTAGCAAATAAATTAAAAGCAGGAACAGTGTGGATTAATGATTATAACTTAGAAAATGCAGCTACACCATTTGGTGGATATAAACAATCTGGTATTGGCCGCGAATTAGGTTCATATGCGCTTGATAATTATACAGAAGTGAAAAGTGTTTGGGTAAATATAAAGTAATAGGGCGTTTTACTGATAAAAATTGAGGGATGAAATAATGAAAGATGCGGACAACTAGAAAGTTTGATAATAGTTGTCCGTTTTTTTTATATACAAAATTGCTTTTCCAAAGAATGATAAGGGGGATTTGGATGGAGAATTTAGTAGAATGGTTAGTAGGGCAAGTGTGGAGTATCGGTTTAGTTGTTTTTGCATTAGGGGCAGGCGTATATTTCACGATTGCAACACGCTTTTTGCAAATCCGTTATTTTAAAGAGATGATTAAACTATTATTTGAAGGAAAGAGTTCAGAGACGGGAATATCATCTTTTCAGGCATTTTGTTTAGCCTTATCAGGAAGAGTTGGAATTGGTAATATTGCAGGGGTAGCGACAGCAATTGCTTTCGGCGGTCCTGGAGCTGTATTTTGGATGTGGGTAATGGCTTTGTTAGGGGCAGCGAGCGCGTTTGTAGAATCAACATTATCTCAAGTATACAAAAGTAAAGTAGGGAATGAATATCGCGGCGGTACTCCATATTTCATTGAGAAAGGTTTGAAAATGAAATGGTTTGCAGTCATTGTAGCAGTAGTTGTAACACTTTCATATGGCGTGTTATTACCAGGTATTCAATCTAGTAGTATCGCAGTTGGATTTGAAAACTCTAATGGTATTAGCAAATATATAACTGGTATATTTTTAGTCGTGTTACTAGCAGCAATTATTTTTGGTGGTGTAAAGAGAATTGCTGGCGTTTCTCAAATGCTTGTTCCATTTATGGCAATTGGTTATGTAATTGTTACATGTATCATATTAATTGCGAATGTAACGGAGATTCCAAGGATGTTTGCTTTAATTTTCTCTAGCGCATTTGGTGTAAATGAAATGTTTGGTGGAATTGTTGGTGCAGCTATTGCATGGGGCGTAAAACGCGCTGTATTTTCAAACGTTGCTGGTGTCGGAGAAGCGACGTATAGTTCGGCGGCTGCTGAAGTATCGCATCCCGCAAAACAAGGATTAGTTCAAGCGTTTTCCGTATATATCGATACAATTGTCGTATGTACAGCGACAGCTCTTATGATTTTAATAACAGGTATGTATAATGTTATACCTGAAGGGAAAACCGCCATTGTACAAAACATAGGAAATGTGGAAGCTGGTCCAATTTATACACAACAAGCAGTTGAAACTGTGATAACAGGGTTTGGTCCAATATTTATTTCAATTGCGATTTTCTTTTTTGCATTTACAACGTTACTCGCTTATTACTATATCGCTGAAACGACACTTACTTATTTAGATCGTCAACTGAAGTATGGCTGGTTAAAACCAGTTTTAAAATTTGGATTTTTAATTATGGTTTACATCGGTAGCGTTGAATCAGCGTCGCTTTTATGGAATCTTGGAGATTTAGGAATCGGTAGTATGGCATGGTTAAACTTAATCGCAATCTTACTTTTAAGTAAAACCGCATTAAAAGTGTTAAAAGATTATGAAACGCAGAAAAAAGAAGGGAAAGATCCAGTATTTAATCCTAAAAATGTGGGGATTGAAGGATTAACATTTTGGGAAGAAAGAAGTAAAGAGGTTGAAAGAAAAAGTTCTAGAGAAAAAGTTATTGTAGATGATAATTTAAAATTATAACTTAAATTAACTAAAAATTCTTAATTTAAAAGAAGGTATATTGCCTCCATTTCATCACATACTACAATAAGTATGGATAATATGACTGGAGGGAATAAGATGGAACATGAGCAACATAGTTCGATAAATGATATTCTACATCATTATAAAGAAGGTATAGGTAGTTTTACAAATCAAATTCCTGAAATCGCTGAGACATATAATGCGTTCACGCAAGCTTGTTTTCAAGAGGGTTCTTTAACAAAAAGAGAAAAACAACTTATTGCATTAGGAATTAGTTTAGCAACGCAAGATGAGTATTGTACAATTTATCATACAAAAGGTTGTCTTGATCAAGGATGTTCGGATAAAGAGATTCTAGAAGCATGTGGTGTTTCAGCAGCATTTGCTGGCGGAGCTGCGATGAGTCAAGCGGTAACTTTAGTACAAGAGTGTTTAACAGAATTGAAAAATCAAAAGCATTGAATAAAAAACGTTTTAAACTTTATGTTTAAAACGTTTTTTATGTGAAATTAAATTTGAGTATAAAAATTATCTAGGATGGGTTCAATTTATGGTTATACAATAATGGGAGAATTTTAAATTTAGTAGGAATGAGAAATAACAACTATTTATTTAATTTTAAGGTTTTGTAAAAAGCTTCAATTGCTTCATATAATCAATGGCTTTTGTTTTATTTTTCTGTTTAGAAACATAATGTGCCTCATTAAAATCTCTATAGTAACTGTTAACTACTTCTTCAGAAAGAGCACCGTCAGAGATAGCTCTTTTAACCGCGCAGTTTGGTTCATTTGTATGTGAACAGTTAGAAAATTTACATCTCATAGAAATCTTTTTTATATCTTCATATCCAAATTCAAAATTCCCCTCAAGGTTTATCAAGTCAAATCCTATTTTACTAATAAGAAATCCCTCCATTTTTGAAAGAGTCTTTTAGAAACATAAATACAAATTTTATCGTTTTCAATTTGTATTTACTTTAATATTCTATATCTTCATAAATAGATTTTTCTACATCAGGAAGAACTGTGTATATACTCTTACCGATTAAAGCTTCTAATTCTTTCTTAATCGCATAAAACCCTTTCCAATGTAAAGATGTATGAGATGTTGTACCATGACGCAAACCAACAGAAATTAATCTTCTTTCCAGCGTAGTAAAGCCATCCGCATCAGCAAGAGCGTCACAAAGAGTAATTACTTTATTGTATAAGTCGTAGTTACAATGTTCATTTAATATTTCAACTAATCGGCTTCTCATATGGTCAGGAACGAGACTCCATTCTGCTGCGATATCTATATGTTCATTTTTGCATGGGAATGAGTGTGTCACACAAATAACAGCGTTTCCTGTATACCCTAAATCATTCATATACATATAACCATCATAGGAATGAATGACCGATTTGGTAAAACCTTTGTATCTTCCGATATCATGCAAAAGGGCAGCGTTATATGCTATGTCAGCATCTAGCTTGTACCCTTTTTTTATAAGTTCTATAATTATGTTTTCAGTTGCATGAGCAACATGTAGTGAATGTTCAAACCAAGGGCCCGGGTTTTGTTCATATGCCCATTCGAGTAATTCTTTTGCGTACATTCTATCTAATATATATTTCATATCGTTATCCTTTCACAAAAAATCATATCTTAACTATAAATTCCTCTTATTATTTCATTATTCCTTCTTTAAAAATTGTTACAATGAAACAAAAGGGGGAAAAGTAATGCGAAATTTAGTAATTGAAGAAATTAAGAAACTAGAAAATGATATAGAAGAACTTTCGAAACTTTTGAAAATGGTTGTAAATGATGGGGCATCAATTGGTTTTTTGCCTCCACTGGAACAAAAAGATGCAACAAAGTATTGGCAAACAGTATTAGCGCCAGAAGTGATATTGTATGTGGCTAAAATAAACAACGAAGTAGCAGGGAGTATTCAATTACAATTAGTTACTAAGCCTAACGGAATTCATAGAGCTGAGATTTGCAAATTAATGACTCATCCAAACTTTAGACGAAACGGTATTGGACGATCGCTTATGCAAAAAGCAGAGGAACGAGCAAAGCAAGAAAACAGGTCTCTTTTAGTATTAGATACTAGAGAAGGAGATCCTTCCAATAAATTGTACAAATCACTAGACTACCAAGAAGTTGGAACAATACCAGGGTATGCAATTTCTCCGAATGGAAAGTTAGATGCTACGGTTCTTTATTATAAAAACATTTAAGTTATAATCAAACGGGGAGAGTGCTTAATTATTAGTAAGTGAATAATAAACGACTATTTTTAACACCGTCTATATTTTTCTGGCGGTGTTAAAATAGTTAATTATAATCTAATTAACGCACTAAATGAATTTGAGAAAGTTTTTAGAGGGTTCTTTTAGTAATGATTCTCGTCTTATAATAAATGTAGAGAAGATGACTAGCCGACTATAGTTATTTTCGCTTTATTATGGGAAGGGGATGAAAGAATGAAAAAGAATAGTTTACAAAAGATGAAGAAAGTTATTTTAAGTGGTGGCGTATTACTTACGGGATTATTAACATTTGGGTTTTCAGAAAAGGCCTCAGCTCATGGATATGTAGAATCACCAGCGAGCCGATCTTATTTATGTAAGCAAGGTGTAAATGTAAATTGTGGACCAATTCAATATGAACCACAAAGTGTAGAAGGGATAGGTGGATTTCCGCAACTAGGACCTTCTGATGGACAAATTGCAGGGGCTGGTCATTTTCCCGCTTTAGATGTTCAAACTGTAGATAGGTGGAAGAAAGTTACGTTAAATGGCGGGACGAATACATTCAAGTGGAAACTAACGGCTCCTCATAGTACGAAAGAGTGGAAATACTATATTACGAAAAAAGGTTGGAATCCCAATAAACCTTTGACGCGATCAGATTTAGATTTAGTGCCATTCTATGTGAAAAATGACGGTGGAGCTAGACCAGGGACAACAGTAACGCACGAAGCGAATGTACCAACTGACCGTAGTGGATACCATCTTATTTTAGCTGTTTGGGAAATTGCAGACACTGGAAATGCGTTTTATCAAGTTATAGATGTAAACCTTTTGAATAATGGCTTATCCTCAAAATTCGCTTTTAACAATGTAGTGCAAGCTCCTACACTATTTTAATTGAAACATACATTTCGATCATCTAATTCATTTTAGATGATTTTTTTTATGAAAATGATGAAAAATATAGAAGAAAGTGCAATTATTTATAAAAAAATATGCTTTAAATATTGTCATATTTGCTTCTTTAAGATATCCTTTTCATGAAGAGGTGGAAAACATGGAAAAAGTACTAGTTTTCGGGCATAAAAACCCAGATACAGATGCAATTTGTTCTGCAATTGCTTATGCAGAATTGAAAAAAGAATTAGGAATGAATGCTGAGCCTGTACGTTTAGGCGAAATCAGCGGTGAAACTCAATTTGCGTTAGACTATTTTAAAGTAGAAGGACCGCGTTTTGTTGAGACAGTAGCAAGCGAAGTGGACAACGTTATTTTAGTTGACCATAACGAGCGTCAACAAAGTGCTAACGATATCGAATCAGTTCGTGTGTTAGAAGTTATTGACCATCACCGTATTGCTAACTTTGAAACAAGCGATCCTATATACTATCGTTGTGAGCCAGTTGGCTGTACAGCTACAATCTTAAACAAAATGTACAAAGAAAATGGCGTAACAATTCGTAAAGAAGTTGCAGGTTTAATGTTATCTGCAATCATTTCAGATTCTTTACTATTCAAATCTCCAACTTGCACAGAACAAGATGTAGCAGCTGCTCGTGAATTAGCGGAAATCGCTGGTGTAGATGCAGATAACTACGGCTTAGAAATGTTAAAAGCTGGTGCTGACTTAAGCGGAAAAACAATGGAGCAATTAATCTCTCTTGATGCTAAAGAATTCCAAATGGGTAATGCGAAAGTTGAAATCGCACAAGTAAACGCTGTTGATACAAACGACGTTCTTGTACACCAAGCGGAACTTGAAAAAGTAATTTCTGCAGTAGTAGAAGAAAAAGGTTTAGACCTATTCTTATTCGTTGTAACTGATATCTTAACTAACGATTCTGTCGGTCTTGCGATCGGTAAAGCAGCAAACGTTGTTGAGAAAGCATACAACGTATCACTAGAAAACAATACAGCTACTTTAAAAGGTGTTGTATCTCGTAAAAAACAAATCGTACCAGTATTAACAGAAGCATTCCAAGCTTAATCGTATTGCGTACAGATGAACAGTAAGGACAAGTAGTCAGATTGGCTATTTGTCCTTTTTTATTTATAATAAGCAGAAATTTTTAACTTTTAAACAGTCGCATTGTGTATGCTTAATGATATGGAAGTATTGAAAAGTAAATTACAGGGGCTTTTTGAAAAAATATTGCATCTGTTTCAAAATTAGAGAGCTGGATTTCGGAGGAACTGCGTTTAAACGCTGAAATACAGATGTTGCGTTTAACTTTTTAGAAGAAAGGATATAAAGTTTTGATTAACGAATTAAAATAAGGATAGCGTTAGCTATCCTTATAATCGTTTATTCGTAAGATTTTTTCTTGTTTATATAAAATGTGATTATCGTAGTAATGAAGAAAATAGGTATCGCATACACTTGCCCAACAAATAACTTCCAGCCGACATAATTATAGCCTTCAGATGCTGGGATGATAACGGAAATAACGCAAACGATAAAATAGACTAATAGTGCAGGAATAATATTTTTCATTTTTATGAACCTCCTTTATTGTTTTATTAATACATACTTGCATTATAATTTAGTTTCATTATTTTGAAGAAAAAATGAAAAATTTTTTATGGTATTATAATATTTGCAATGAGAGTAATCTATAGTACGCATATGGTAAAATGTGTAATTTTAACTTTCAGAATTATTATATAGTATCTCGAGAAAAAAATGTACAAAATAACGAATTTTATTTACCAAAGTAAAGGGAGTAGAAATATATATGAAAAGGCTATGTATAATTCCATGCGGAAAAAAGAAAATTTGGGATAAACATTCAGACTACGGACCGATGGAAGCAAAAGATGTATATATTAGTCCGTTCGGAAAAGCATGTCAGGCGTACGCAACTATGTTTTTCGAAAACTGGGTTATATTATCAGCGAAACATGGATTTTTAAGACCAAGTGATATTGTATTAGAAAACTATGATCTTGCATTTGATTCAAAAAGCGATGAGGTAATAAGTATAGAGCAATTACAAAAACAGATGGTAGATAAAAGTTTACTACAGTTTGACGAAATCGTCTTACTAGCAGGGAAGAAGCATAAAAAAGTAGTGACAAAGTTATATCCAGAAGAAATGATTACATATCCGCTAGAGGGGTGTAAAGGAATTGGGTATATGTTGCAGAGGTTGAAAGAAGCTGTGAAGGAAGGGGAGGAAATATAGGTGTAGTTTCAGTGATTTTAAACTCTATTTATTTAGGGAGCTGAAAAGTAAAATAGAGTTTTTAGGCATCGCCGAAAGGGTGATGCTTTTTGTTCGTGTCGTCATTCATGTAAAAGTAATTTAGAGAATAAATCATTCGATTTATGAAGCGATAGCTTTTTTATATCAAAAACAAATTGCGTCACTTTTAGAAAATGTAGGACGTATGGGCACAGTTAAGATTGTAAGTGGGAATAGCAATAAGACAAGTTTTGAATAAGATATTAAGAAAGGAGATGTTGATGAATAATGGCTAGATATAGTTTGCACGGAGGACACAATAGTATTGTTCAAGGTGCTAATTTCGGGAATCGGAAAGAACACGTTCTAGATAGGCAAGTTAAAGATGCCGTGGCGGCTAAGTTAAGAGCCCTAGGACACACGGTTTATGACGATACGGACGAGGTAGGGGCAACTCAATCACAAAATTTAAATAATATCATTCGGAATAGCAATTCCCATGCTGTGGATTTAGTTATTTCTTTTCATCTTAATGCAAGTGATGGAAATGGACAGGGTGTTGAGGTTTTATATTATGATCAGAAAGATTTGGCGGCTAAAATCTCAGCTCAACTAGCAAAAGATATTGGATGGCGTGATCGAGGTGCGAAACAACGTACAGATTTAGCAGTATTAAATGGAACGAAGGCACCGGCTATTCTTATTGAATTAGGGTTTATTGATAATGAATCCGACATGGCAAAATGGAATGTTGATAAAATCGCTAATTCTATTGTATTTGCTCTTACAGGACAAACTGGAGGAGGTGCAGCGGATTTGCTCAAAGTAAAAACTGGTGGTGTAGCATTTAGTAATTTACAAGCTTTGGCTCAAGCTATGGTTGATGCGGGTATTGATGGACAAATTGTCGTTCAAAAAGATGGCATTGGTTATGCTATAACGAATGGCTATCCGTCCGGGAATATCGATAAATTTACAGCTTGGTTAGATGCACGTAAATGGTACTATGAGTACGTGAGATAAAAGTAGTTTGCTAAATAAAAATAAGAGCCGTCATGTGACGGTTTTTATTTTTATTTAATCTTTTAACTCTACTTATAATATGGAGAAAATAGACTAATAAACAAGCCTTTGTATACTTTCAAACATAGAATATGATGAATTCTATCAAGGAGGAAGCATATTTATGAGAAATACTTGTCATTGTGGACATTTTCAAGATTGTAATAAATTTTGGGATGATTTAATGTTTGGGAGATGTAGATGTAAGCGCAATGATTTTCACGAGTGTTGTTGCAAAGAGAAACCGAAGTGTGAGTGTGAAAAATGTCATTGTAAAACAAAAGCGAAATGCCATTGTAGGCATGAAGAGGAAGGGTATTAATAATAAAAAAGAGTACGATGCGTACTCTTTTTTTGGGTGATTATATTCCATCTTGAACAGATTTCTTTACAATTACCCATTTGTCTTTCTTTTTAACCGTTATAGCTACATTAGTTCCATTAGATTCCTTATAAAAGATATATCCATTGTTTGAGTTTACATATGTAACTGGTTCACCTATGCAATCTCGCGAGCAGGATTTGTTGACTAGTTCAATTAAGGATAGTTCACTTGGATCGGTTTTACTGGCTTCTATAACAGCATCAAGGCTTGTTTTTCGATAACCTTGCAAGTTTATATGAAAAAGCTGCTCTATTTCTCCTGTAATGCTAGTGTTCATTACTTCTACTGAATTCTTTTTTTCTTGAAGAAAGCCGTTTTCATAAAGTAATTTTGTATAGCCAATCCATGCTATTAACACTAGCATGAAAAACATACCCGTCATTTTAAGTATTCGAAGTCGTTTGCTTATAATTGTTTCTGAGTATTTCATTCACTCTAATCCTCCAATGTTTTTAATTTAAAATATGCTTGGATACATACTTTTAGAAGAGGATGAAAGTTAATGAGTTTTTAATAAAAAAGAAAACATCCAGGATTAGATGCTTTCTTTTTTTGGTATTTTTGGCTATCTGTTAGTTACTTGTTTCATAAGTGGTCTTATTTCTTTAACTGGTGGTTTCTTATCATAGGCATCAACGTAAGAAAAGTAATAGTTTAAGTTTCTTAGAAGACCTTTTCCTATTTTTGCACTTAAGAAAGGAAAGACTTGTCCGGTATAATCATCGAGAGATTTACAGTAATATTTTTCATCTAAATATATACTGTATTTACATGTTAGTTCTACTAAAGGATTCCCTTCATCATCAAATACTTCTTTAGAATCAATAATATCTATTAGTGCAAATTTTTCATTTAAGTAAACTTTCTTTTTTTTCTCGTGTTTATTTGTAAGTATAAAAACGAGACCAATCGCGTTAATCAAACTATTTCCTCCTATAAAAAACGGATATTAATAAAATATATCGATATAAGCTAAATGTAAAGAGGAGAGGTGAAATATCATGGAGAGAAAACTAAATAAGCCGATTGGTGAGAGCTGATAATCAGTGGGGGATGAACAAACCCCTCACTGATTAAAGTTTCACTTTATTGAAATACTTGCGGGAATTGTTTTACGATTGCGTTTGTTATCATGTCAGCCATTTCTAATGCTTCTTTTTCAATTTTATCGTAAAGTTTTACTCCTGCTTCATAATCTTTATTTAGGAAGGCAAGTGCTTCTGCTTTCGTTAGTGCTAAATGTTCATAAAACATTTTTCTAAATTCTTCTTTATCTATATATGGGTTGATTCTGTTAAGGAATTCAATAATTGCGTCACCATTAGCGTACCATTTTTTCTCTATAGCGGCCGCTGCATTTTGATTACCAGCTTTTGCGGCTTTAACAAGATCCGCTGCAATTACTAAGTGATCTTTAATTAATGCACTATATTTTTTTACTGCATCTTCACCGTAAAATGGTTCAAGTGATAGTCCCATATGTGTTGCGTTTTGTAGAAGTCGTCCAACAGTAACGTTAACATCTGGTAAATTAAATACTATACTTATAATAGCCAATCTCGTCCAAGCGACGTGTTGTTCCCATAAAGAACGCATATATCCTTTTAAAAAATTCTCATTTTTACTAATTCGGTAGTTCCGTACGGATAAATCATAGTTTACATAAGGGTTATGGTAGGGGGAGTAATACGATTGCCAATAAGAATACATAAATAGTAACACTCCTTTGAACATGTATAACTCAAAGTATGATGAAGATTTATTTTTAGTTCCGTGTCCTAGATTATTTTTAGGGAATTTGAAATGGAGAAATTCAATGAATGATGTTGTGATATATATGAATAATTTGAATATAAAGCAAAAGAGGGTCTGCAAGGGAAGTTACAGACCCTCAAAAGGGTATTGCCGAGATGTCGGACTCGACTACGTAATGTTATCATAAAATTCTTTTGAAAAAACCTGGTAAATGTGTCCAAATGAAATTGGGACCTTCATACAGTCAAAGGGACCTGCTTCCCGCGGCAGGCCCCAATAACTAGATAATGTCGATGAGCAAAAAACTCATCTGGAGTACTTTTATAGTAACAAGTAAAATGTGTTTTGTGTATTGAGAAAGAAGAATTGCATAATTATATGTGAACAATTTAACTCCCAACAATTTATGATTATCATTAATTGTTGGGAGTTAAATATGGTTATAAAATGGAGAAAAGATTTGGAAGTGAGATTGAGGTGCATAGAAGTATGTAATTATGAAAAAGACCTGCTAATATAAGCAGGTCAACTTAAGGGGTTTATCCAACAGATTATTATATATGTTAACAACTCAATTGTAGTAAGTCTATATGTTTAATATTGAGAAAACTTCTGTGAATAATATATTTTTTGCGCATATATTAACGTTTAAAAAGTTGAGAAAGAAAATTAAAAAGCTTTTTATAAGAGAATAATGGCTGATACTTATAGTATGATTCATATTTCCACGCATCATTATTAGAGAATTGGAGTTGTTTTGTTTTCGTTTTTGCCGTGATGGACCTCGTATTACGATGTTTCATATAGTAACCTCCTGAATTTATATGTATACGATTAGTAGTATTCAAGAAAGGGAAATAAAATGAACATTTAAATTGAAACTCTTTCTTCTTGTGTACTGGATTTACGTTATAAATGTTGTAAAACATATAAAATAATGATGCTAATTCATATTAAATAAGTGAAGAAACATAGAATAATGAAAAAACAATAAGCATCTAATCATCCCTTTCAAGTCGCATAAGTGATTGATATAATAGAAGTAGATGAAAGATAAAGAAAAGCGGGTGACTCTTTTTTGTTTACTAAAGCACAAGAACTTTTAGCGTCCTACTTTGGTTATTCTTCGTTTCGAAGAGGACAAGATGAAACAATTAAAAATGTACTAGATGGGAAAGATACGGTTTGTATTATGCCAACGGGTGGCGGTAAGTCGATTTGTTATCAAATTCCGGCATTAGTATTTGAAGGAACGACGTTGGTTATATCACCTTTAATATCACTTATGAAGGATCAAGTAGATACATTGGTACAGAATGGCATTTCAGCTACATATATTAATAGTTCTATATCTATTGCAGAAGCAAATCAGCGAATTCAATTAGCGAAACAAGGACATTACAAGTTACTTTATGTGGCGCCTGAGCGTCTTGATTCGATGGAGTTTGTTGACCAACTTATCGATATGAAAATCCCTATGATTGCGATTGATGAAGCACATTGTATTTCACAGTGGGGACATGATTTCCGTCCAAGTTATTTACATATACATCGCATATTAGATTATCTTCCAGAAAAACCGCTCATATTAGCATTAACAGCAACAGCAACACCGCAAGTACGTGATGATATTTGTAACACACTTGAAATTAATCAAGAAAATACAATTATGACAACGTTTGAGCGTGAGAATTTATCGTTTTCTGTCATTAAAGGGCAAGATCGAAATGCATATTTGGCGGATTATATTCGTCAAAATCAAAAGGAATCTGGGATTATATATGCAGCTACTAGAAAAGTAGTCGATCAGTTATATGAAGATTTGATGAAGGCAGGTGTTTCTGTATCAAAATATCATGCTGGTATGAGTGATAGTGATCGAAATGAGCAACAAGAACTCTTTTTACGAGATGAAGTAAGTGTAATGGTAGCAACATCTGCATTCGGGATGGGTATTGATAAATCGAATATTCGTTACGTAATTCATTATCAGCTTCCAAAAAATATGGAAAGTTACTATCAAGAAGCAGGACGTGCTGGTCGTGACGGATTAGATAGTACATGTATATTGTTATATTCTTCTCAAGATGTACAAGTACAGCGTTTTTTAATTGATCAATCAACTGGAGAATCACGTTTTTCAAATGAACTTGAAAAATTGCAAAATATGACCGATTACTGTCATACAGAACAATGTTTACAATCATTCATTTTGCAATACTTTGGAGAAGAACCGAAAGAAGATTGTGGACGCTGTGGTAATTGTACAGACAATCGCGAGAGCATCGATGTGACAAGAGAATCACAAATGGTTTTATCATGCATGATTAGAACGAACCAACGCTTTGGAAAGCAAATGATAGCGCAAGTATTAACTGGGTCGAAAAATAAGAAAGTTATTGAATTTAATTTTCATACTTTACCAACGTATGGGCTTTTATCGAACCGTAGTGTAAAAGAGGTCAGTGAGTTTATTGAGTTTTTAATTTCAGACGAGTTAATTGCAGTTGAACATGGCACTTATCCGACGTTAAAAGTAACTGAAAAAGGGAAAGAAGTATTACTTGGTAAAGAGAATGTTTTACGAAAAGAACGAGTAGAGACAAGACAAATTGTTCAAGACCATCCTTTATTTGAAGTGCTTCGTGAAGTACGTAAAGAAATTGCACAAGGAGAAGGTGTACCTCCGTTCGTTATTTTTTCTGACCAAACATTAAAAGATATGTGTGTGAAAATGCCGCAAAGTGATTCCGAATTGTTGACGGTAAAAGGTATCGGAGAACACAAACTTGTGAAATATGGCTCGCACTTCTTACAAGCAGTTCAGCATTTTATTGAGGAAAATCCAAATTATGCTGAAACGATTAAGACAGAAGTAGTTTCAGAGCGTAAAAAGTCAGGAAAAGCGTCCGCAAATTCTCATTTAGAAACATATGAAATGTATAAACAAGGTATTGATTTGAATGAGATTGCAAAAGAACGTAACTTATCAAGACAAACAATTGAAAACCATTTAATTCGCTGCTATGAGGATGGAATGGAAGTAGATTGGCAAAGCTTTGTTCCAGCAGAGTATGAATCTCTTATTGAAACTGCCGTTCAAAATGCAGAGGGTGGGCTGAAATCTATTAAAGAACAGCTTCCGAATGAAGTGAGTTACTTTATGATTCGTGCTTATTTACAAATAAGAAAGTAGAGACATATAAAGGGGATAAGAATTTATGTATCATGTGTTCGTTTATGGCACATTAAGAAGAGGACAAACGAATGCTCATTATATGCAAGGTGCAACATGCATCGCAGACAGAGCTTGGACATATGGAAAATTATTTGATACGAATGAAGGATATCCGGCCATGACTTATTCGATTGAAGAACAGGTGTATGGAGAAGTTTATGTAGTAAATGATGAGATATTGTGTAAGTTAGATGAACTAGAAGAATATACAGGTAATGCGGAGACTGATTTATATGATCGAATCACGCAAACAGTATATGTTGCTGATAGGGAAATTGAGGCATATGTGTATATCGCTCAGAATAAAAAGATGTTAAAGAAAGTTATAGATTCTGGTGATTGGCTTATGTATCAAAAAATATAATAAGGTAGTTTTAAAAATCGGAAAGCAGATAATGACGAATTCATTATCTGCTTTTTATTGTGTGAATAATTGTCGTTCTCTTTTTATTCTTATAGTTCTTAGTACGATTCCAATTCCGAGAAATAAAACAGTAGCAGCGACCCCGCTAGTAGGATTTAACCAAAAATCACTACTGTTTGTAAGAGTAATAATCCCTGTTATTGTAACTAAAACAGTAGGAACAGCATCCTCGATTGCATGCATGATAACACATGGCCAGACTGATTTTGTAAGTCTATATATTTCAACATACATAATTGACCAACAAACCATAAGGATACAGCCAGATAGAAGCATATTTAATCTTGAGATAGATTCAAAATATTCATTTGAAGAGCCTCCTTTACTTTTATTTATCCTACTATTTGTGGGCAGTAAAACGCCCATTGATTAAAGTCTTTAATTTTTACAATATTTGTTAATAGATAAATTAAATAGGAGACAAATAGAAAGTAGTATCTTTTGTATGCATCACTATACTATATGTGTATTTGTGTGATTTTGATGTTGCATATTCTTTTTAAATTAGAAAGATGAAAAGTAAGTTTTTTCGGAAAATTTAAACGGAAACTATTGACTTTATGATTGGGTTTTTAATACAATGATACTTCGACTGAAAAATTAGAACGGACAGGAGGGAATCGTCGAAATGAGCAACATATTTGAAGATGAGTTACAAAAAATGAAGGATACTTTACATACGATGGATGAGCAATTGGATAAGCTTGAAAAAACCCCGGTTTATTATGGAGAAGATTTTAAAGAGCAAATTCTTGAAAGTATGAGGGAGTCTAATAGACAAAACTTACGTATTGGTGTGCAAGAGCCGTACTTTGGAAGGTTAGATTTTCAGGAAGATGGAAAAGAAGAAGTTATGCCGATTTATATCGGAAAAGTAGGGGTTTCGGATATGGACACGATGAAGCCAATCATTATTGATTGGCGGGCGCCTGTCGCAAGTATGTTTTATTCATTTACCGGTGGAGAAGAATTAGCATTTTATCAATCACCAGATGGCTTAGTAGAAGGTGATGTGTATTTAAAACGAAACATTTCCATTCGAAAAAGAGAACTTGAACGTGTTGTTGATACATATGTAAAAGGAAATGAAGATGTATCGCATGCCGATGATTTTCTTCTATATCGATTAGGTGAGAATAAAGATAATAAGCTAAAGGATATTGTTTCAACGATTCAATCGGAACAAAATGATATTATTCGAGCGGAAAGAAATTTACCATTACTTATTCAAGGGGTTGCAGGGAGCGGAAAGACAACAATTGCTTTACATCGCCTTGCTTTTTTAATTTATGAATATCGTGAACAACTAGAAGCAGAAAGAATGATCGTATTTGCGCCGAATAGTCTGTTTTTAGACTACATTTCGAGTGTACTTCCTGAATTAGGTGTAGGGAATATTAGTCAAACAACGTTTCTGGATTGGGCATTACGTACGTTAGATGATTCAGTGAAACTAAAGCAGACAGAAGAAAAATTGAAAGAAGCATTTTCAATTAATCGTGATGAAAAGAAGATAATGCTAGGTAAATTAAAGGGTACGTTGGAATTTAAGACGTTTATTGAAGAGAGAATGATCCAATTTGAAAATGAGTTAGTTCCGACAAAAGATTTTGAGGCGTGGGATAGAGCGATTATTCCAGTAGAAGATATTAAAAAATGGATGCAAGTTGAATATAAACATTATCCTTTACAGAAAAGAAGAGAACGATTAGTAGGACGAATGAAGCGCTGGATTGAAATTGAACTTAAAAAATTCGGGGAAACAAACGAGAAAAAATTACTTAAAAAAGAAGCGACTAAGAGACTGAACGCATATATGAAGTTTTGGCCGAAAATGAGTGCTCTTTCACTGTATAGTTCAATAGTAAAAAGTAAAGAAATACTCGAGGTATTACCTGAAGAACTTGTTAAAGAAACAGAAAAGAGTTGTCGTAAAAAAGAAGTGTATGTAGAAGATTTACCAGCTTTAATATACATACATCATCGTATAACAGGGATTGAAATCGGGCAGAAGTTTCATCACGTTGTTATTGATGAAGCGCAAGATTTTTCGCCTTTCCAAGTTTATGTATTAAAAGAAATTACATTAGGTAATTCTTTCACTATATTAGGTGATTTATCGCAAGCGATTTATGATTACCAAGGAATTGAAGATTGGAATGCTTTTAAGGAAGTATTCCAAGAAACCGGTTATTATGAATTGACAAGAAGTTATCGTTCTACAAAAGAAATTATTGAATTTGCAAATGAAATAATTAAAAATGCAGAAATCCCAGTAGGACTCGCAACACCAGTCTTCCGCAGTGGAGAAGATGTGAAAGTAATTCATGCGGAAAATCAATTTACTGAAATTGTGAAGACGGTAAAACATTTGCAAAATGCAGATGTGAAAACAATTGCGGTAATCGGAAGAACAGAAGATGAATGCCGTGATATATATGTGGAATTAACAAATGCAGGATTAACGGTAAACGTAATTGAAGCAAACCAAAGTAAATATGAAGGTGGTATATCAGTAGTACCTGTCTATTTAGCGAAAGGTTTAGAATTTGATGCGGTGCTTTTAATTGATGTGGATGAAGAACATTACAAAGACACAAAACATGATGCAAAGTTACTATATGTTGGATGTACGAGATCACTTCATGACCTATGGATTTTCCATAGTGGGGAAGCGTCACCTTTAATTAAAGGATTAAAATAAAGTGAAACTATAATCAGTGGGGAGTTTTACTGCAAGCTAATGTGGGATAAATATAAAAAGAGGGTTTCTATTACTGTCTACTTAACAGGGAGATGACTATGAAGACCCTCTTTTTATATTGAAATTAATGTTCAATTTTAAACGAATAAAGCCATTAATATTAAATCTTGATAGCCACCATCCAATTTTACACCCTTTGCTTTTCTACCCTCTTCAAAGAAGCCTAGATTCTTATATAACTGGATTGCACCTAGATTATCTTCCATTACCTCAAGACAAACTTTTTCAATCTTACTGTTATTTTTAGCCCAATTGATTAACGTTTCTAGAAGAGCTCTTCCAATACCATAATTTCGAT
Organism: Bacillus sp. JH7; assembly: GCF_001563515.1. NCBI lineage: Bacteria > Bacillati > Bacillota > Bacilli > Caryophanales > Bacillaceae > Bacillus > Bacillus sp. JH7. The sequence goes on from NZ_LPUS01000001.1 coordinate 1,957,673, forward strand.
ATTCGGGTAGTATGGTCATCGCAAAAGCCCCTTGATGACTAATTTTTTCTTTGTTTCCGTTCTTAAAATCTATTGCACCAACTAACTTACCATCAACTTCAGCAATAAACTGTACATAATTTGGATTTTCATGATAAGCTTTTAACGTTTTTTGAATAGCATCGATACGCACCTTTTTTACATCCTCAACCGTACTTAGCATGTATGGAGCGTTTATTAAAGCTTTTGAAGCAGAATCTAGTATTCTTTCTGCATCCTGTTCTTTAGCTTCTCTAATTATTATTGTTTTTCCATCCTTAGATTTATAAGTAAAAACATTAGTTGATAAGATACTACACACACCCTTTCGGAATATAATTAGTTGAATTTTTTAACTATCGTGCAATTATTAAGTAAGAAAAAGTCGTATCACCTTTTTCTGCAATCGCTCTACTTCAACTTAATGACGATTATTTCAAATATTTTTAATTTTTACAAGGATTTATTCCGTTATATAGCCCGATTGTTGAATAACATGACTGGCGTTTTTTAAACAACTTTATTATCTCTGTACACGATGAATTAACGACTTGAGCTGTTGTGTAAATAATATACAATGACCTTTTCTAATTCCTTAGTTTGTTCTTTTTCCCGTACACGAACGGCATCTACTGGAATTTGTGTATGTTTTAACCAATCTAGAATAAGGTGTAGTTGTTCTTGTATTTGCCCAATGTTTTGCTCCTTTATGTTCTTATTCTGAATTCTATCAATTAATTGAAGCATATAGGGAAGTTTTTCTATACATTCACTTAAATCTCCGCAATAACCTGAAGGGAATTCATGTGTACCAAATTCTAAAGTATTGATGTAATTAGAAACTAGGTATATCATGGCTTCTTGTTCGGTATCACCACCTAATTCAATCGCTTTTCGAAGGGGTTTTTCTAAATCGTCTTCTTTATTGCTAGAGTCCATATAAATTCCTATCCATCTAAAAGGTCTTGAATCAAATGGGTTGTTTTCTGTCCATCTATATAGAATGTCAATTAGAAAACTATTTAGTGAGAAAGTTAAGACCTCATCTTTTTCGTTTAATACATCTAAAATAGTAAACAGCGAAATGGCAAACTCTTCTTGATCTTTTGATTCCCATTTCTTTGCATTTGTAATAAATGTCTCTAAATGTTTAAAAGCTAATTTTCGAAGTCCCGCTTCGCGATGCTGACAGTAACAAATAAAATCATGCCAATGCTCAGTTGTATTCATATGTATAATAATAGTTTGTAATGCAGTGAGAGGTTTATCCATTATACGTCCCCAATCTATTAAGCACGTGTTGAAAATTTAGTGTTATTATATCATTACATAAATTAAAGTGGGAAGAATTTAAGGTGGATTTTATTGGTCACGGGATCCAATCGATTGGTAATGTAGCGGTTCTAACAGGAGTCATTATTGACTTTGAAGATGAAACGTAAAAAAGTTATTATGTTTATCTGAATATTGAGGGAATACAAGAATTTTATTTATTTAATTTTCAGAAAAAATAGACTAAAACATTAATAAATGGTATAATTTCCTTGTTATTGGAATTAAAATGAAAATATTAGAAGAAAAAGGATAGGATTGGTTTTAATGGGGGATTCTGATCACAAAGAAACAAAGGCAATATTAAAGTTATGGTTTATTTATATACCACTTGCATTTGGAGAATTTGTCTTTTCGAATATCATAGGTTATTTAAAAAAATAAAGATTTTGTATTTGAAAAACAATTAACCTAATTTAATTGTTTTTTTATTTTTCTCTAATAAACCAAACAAAAATAAAGATTTTGAACAAGATGAAGTTTATGAAGGAAATAACGTTGATTAGGTGCTGAAAACGGGAATTATTCAAGCATGGTAATTCGCCGTTTTTATAGCTTCCTATAGTGAGATGTTATGTTCACATCATATGTATACGATATTTGTAACTTAATATAGCATTACTGGAACTTCAAAATTAGTAGTTAAGGTTGTTACCTTATAGAGTGTTATATATAACTTAGCTAAAAAAGCACAAATCATATAATTTGCGCTTTTCATTATCTGTTTTTGGTAAAAAATTATAGTTTTTGTCACACTAATACTGTACGATACATAGTATAAAACACATACTGTATGACATATAGTAATGGAAATGAGGTGAGTGAATGGATACTTTATTAAACTCGTTAATTACTGAGTTAAGAAGAGGGACATTAACGTTAGCTGTTTTAAGTCAATTAAGAACGCCGCAGTACGGATATTCACTTGTCCAGTTATTGGAGCAATCAGGGGTTACAATTGATCAAAGTACTTTATATCCACTACTTCGCCGATTAGAAAAGCAGGAATTAGTGACGAGTAGTTGGGATAAAACGGAGAGTAGACCTCGTAAGTATTATGTTTTAAGTGATTATGGATTAGAAATATTTTTGCAGTTGAAAAAAGAATGGATAAAGGATTCGAAAGAACTTTATAACTTATTAAAGGAGGAGGAAGAGAATGAATTTAATTGATCTCTATATCCAAGAGGTTGCGAAGAGATTACCTGAAAAAAATCGTGAAGATATTACACTTGAACTAAGGTCAACTATAGATGATATGTTACCTGAAGATTATAATGAGAAAGATGTAAAGAGCGTTCTCGAAAAATTGGGGAGTCCGGTTTCATTGGCTAATGGTTATTTGGATAGACCGATGCATTTAATTGGACCACGTTATTTTGATGTATATACAACGTTGTTAAAAATGATTATACCAATCGCAGCTGTCATTGCACTCATATCAATGGTTGCAGAAAATTTTATAGGCTATAGTGGTGATCAAGCGGTATTAAATGTTATTTTACAATTGATAGGTAAAGGCATTGGGGGAATTTTTGAAGTGGGCCTCCATGTATTTTTCTGGTTGACACTTGTGTTTGTTATTTTAGAAAGAACAGATAAAGACAAAGGTATCGAGCCGTTGACGACAAGTTTAAAAAAATGGACACCAGATGATTTGAAAAACATCTCGTATATCCCAAAGAAAAAAGCAATCTCGAAGTTTGAAGTTTTTGGAGGTTTAATGTGGACAGCAGTTTGGGCTACACTTTACTTTTATGCGAATTATCTTGTTGGCGTATATAACGGTACGGCAAATGGACTGAAGTTTGTCTCGCCAACTTTTAATCAAGATGTTTTATTGCAGTACTGGCCAATCGTTGTAATTATGATCGTTTTTGAAATATGTATATCCCTTTATAAATTAGTGCAGGGACAATGGACGCAAAGATTGGCGATTGGGAATGCTATTCTTCAAATAGCTGGGACGATAGTATTCATTGTAATTGTAGTAAATCCACATGTATTTAACGCAGGGTTTATTACGTATTTGGCAAATGCATTTACTATTTCCTCAGAGGAGTTTAAAACGTGGCTCATTGGGGGAGGAATTTTCTTCTACATGTTATCTGCTGCAATAAATATATTTGATGGTTTCCGAAAAGCTAGTATTCGTATGTAGATAAAAATCGGAAATTTCGATAAAATAAAACTATTAAAAAGATAGTAAAATAAGGTGAACATGATGAAAGGAAGAAAATAATGATAAGGGAAGCAACGAAAAAAGATTTAGCATACATTTTAGATATTTATAACGATGCGATACTTTATACAACAGCTGTATATGCGTATAAACCTGTAACCCTTGAAAATAGAATAGATTGGTATGAACAAAAAAAGGCTGAAGAGTATCCAATTATCGTATATGAATTAGATAATAAAGTAGTAGGATTTGCGACATTCGGCCCATTTAGAGCGTGGCCTGCTTATAAATATTCAGTTGAACATTCTGTGTATGTAGATAAGGCATATAGAAAAAATGGCATTGGGTCTTCATTAATGAAAGAATTAATCAAAATTGCAAAGGAAAGAGAGTATATGACCTTAATTGCTGGAATTGATGCAGAGAATGAGAAAAGTATTGCCTTGCATCAAAACTATGGATTTGTTCATGCAGGAACAATAAAAAAAGCTGGTTATAAGTTTAATAAATGGCTAGATTTAGCTTTTTATCAGCTGGAACTTAACGGTCCTGAAAATCCTATAGAAGAATAAATATTTTTCGGTAGCAAGAAAAAATTCATGCTACCTTTTTCTTATTTTAATAGCTAATGAAAAGGTTTTTTACATTCAATGTTGAAATATTAGAAGTTAATATAACGATATAAAAAGAGGGATAGAAATGGAAACTGTTATAAATAAAATAAAAGAGGTACAATCTAATTATGTGGGAATGGAAATTTATTCTACAAAAAATAATCGTATAGTTGCTTCGTATAATAGTGAATTAAATATTCCGTTAGCATCAGCAGCAAAATTAGTCATTGGATTTGTAGTAACGCAAATGGTGAAGGAAAATAAACATAATTGGAATGATATACTTCATTACATTAAATTTAATCCACATGAAGATAGTGCGCAGTTATATCCGCATTTACAAGGAAGAACTTCTTTAACACTTAGTCAAGCGGTAGAGGTAATGATTGCTTGTCATGATAGTTACGTTGCACAGTCAGTTGTAATGCACTGTGGTGGATGGGATGCTGTGAAAATGTACGCACAAACGTACTTTTCAAAAATTCATATACAAGAGAATGCTAGAGATGAGAAAAATGTTGGAGAATTAAGTGAAGTTCTTGCCCTTTTCATACAAACCTTTCAAGGTTATAAATCAGAACCAGAATTATGGGAACCAATTATTAGCGGCATGGTAAGACAGCAAGGAGAGTATGAAGAAATTCCATATTATCATATAACTCATATGACAGGTGGATTACTCACAGCTACAATAAATATTGGTATAATAGGAATGTTTAACGAACTTCCACTTCTTTATGTGATTGGGGGAAAAGATTTACCGAATCGCGGTGAAAATAAAGAGGTAGATGAAGCTTTTGCAGTAGTTTTAAAGTACATATACAAAGAATATAGTGAAAGCATGCTAGGAGTGAGCGATTGAAAAGAAACTTAAAGACTTTAACAATCATTATTTTAATTTTAACGATTATTGCTCTTGAAGTTGGAATCGCCCTATATGATCACAATTTGTCATTAGATACAATTTACTTTGCAGCGATCCTTATTTGTATTGTATTGCTTTTTGGCACACGTGTTTCTGAAGAGAAAGAAAGTACATCGAAACGAGGGCGAAGAAAAATAGCTGTTATATTTTGGCCATCTATTTTATTGTCTATCGCTTGTTTTGCAGTTATAAATTACATAAGGGTAGGCTATGTCTCTGTACCAGGGATAATTGGCTTTTCATGCTTTGTTACATATGGTGGATTCGTTTTGATTAGTATTTTAAAGGGGAAAAATAAAATGTAGCTTACTAAGTTGAAAGGAAGCAATGTATATGAAACATATAGAGAACGGTACACGTATTGAAGGAGAATACATTAAAAATAAAGTCATTCAATATAATATGTCCATCTTAACAGATGAAGTAAAACAGCCGATGGAAAAAGTAAGCCTCGTAGTAAAAAATGAAGAAGGAAAAATATTTGGTGGTGTAACAGGTACGATGTATTTTTATCATCTTCATATCGACTTTTTATGGGTTGATAAATCAGTTCGTCATGACGGTTATGGTAGTCAACTGTTACATAAAATTGAAGAAATTGCGAAGGAAAAAGGGTGCAGATTAATATTGCTAGATTCATTTAGTTTTCAAGCGCCAGAATTTTATAAAAAGCACGGTTACCGAGAGTATGGTATCGTTGAAGATCATCCAAAAGGTCATAGTCAGCACTTTTTTGAAAAGAGATTATAATAATATTATGTATACTGATTGATGGGAGAAAGCATATGTACACGTATAAATTGCAACAAGAACAGCCAATCTGTGCAGAAAAAATTAAGAAGCTTTATGATTCTGTCGGTTGGTGGCCAGAAAGAAAAGAAGTCGATATTGAAAAAATGTTAAAGAATAGTATAGCCATTGGAGTATGGGAAGAAAATGAATTAGTTGGATTTGCTAGAGTCGTTTCTGATGGTGTTTTTCGAGCATACATTGAAGATGTTGTCGTACATGAGAATGTAAGAAATAAAGGTATTGGAGAGAAAATGCTTACAATATTACTTCGAGAAATATCTCATATTGATATTGTTAGTCTATTTTGCGGAGAGAAGCTAATAAAGTTTTACGGTGAGCAGCAATTTCAAGCAACGAAGCAAATTGTGATGCATCGTAATCAAACAGGGAAAGAATAAGAGGTGCCAATTAAAATGAATGCAACAAGAGCGTACTGTTTATCGAAAAGAAAAGCGACAGAAGATTCTCCAGATGGCTGGAGTGCAACATGTATGAGGCTTAATAATAAAATATTTGCGATAGTAAATCATGAAGAAGGTGAAAAGGCTGCGATTACATTGAAGTGTAATCCAGAAGTCGCATTAAGAATAAGAGAAGATTATCCAGAAACAATTATTCCAGGGTATCATATGAATAAAAAACATTGGAATACCGTTTATATTCATAAGGGTATAGAGCAGGAGCAAATTAATAAAATGATTGATTGGTCGTATGATTTAGTACTACAATCATTTTCAAAGAAAAAGCAGCAGGAGTTAATGGATTAATATGTATTAGGAGTGTGTGTAATGAAAGATTCGATTAAAGATACGTATGATAAATTAGCGAGTACATATAAAGAAAATCTAGATTTCGCAAATCCATATAACAGTTATTATGAAAGACCGGCGATGATGGAGCTTATTCCAAAGGAACTAGAAGGAAAAAAGATATTAGATGCTGGATGTGCAGCTGGATGGTATACTTCTCAATTCATAGGAAGAGGAGCAAATGTTACAGCAATTGATGTAAGTCCTGAAATGGTAAAAGCAGCAAAAGAAAATATAGGAGAAGAAGCGACGTTCCTTTGTCATGATCTGCAAGAAACATTGCCATTTGAAGATAATACGTATGATGTGATTGTAAGTTCATTAACTCTTCATTATATAGAAAATTGGAATCAAGTATTTCAAGAATTTCGTCGTGTATTGAAGCCAGGTGGAGAACTTATTTATTCTATTCATCATCCTTTTATGGATTTCACAAAGTTTCCATGTGAAAATTATTTTGAAAAACAGTTATTAATAGATACTTGGGTTAAACCGAATATTACTATTGAAGTCAAGTTTTTTAGAAGATCATTACAAGACATACTAAATGAAACTACAAATTATTTTGTATTAGAAGAGATAGTGGAACCGAAGGCAATTGAAAAAATGAAAGAAGTAAGCGAAAAATCATATCATTATTTAAATATGAATCCACATTTTCTTATCATAAAAGCAATCAATAAATAGCTAGTAAAATAACTTTGTTTTACTAGCTATTTACAGTTTTACATTACATATTAGGAGACTTTAAAATGAATACGAAACGAAATAGAGTAGTATATGCACTATTTACTATAGTTGTTATTATTTTAGGTCTTAGCTCAAGAAAGTTTGCTTTTACACTACCACATCTATTAAATGATTATTTAGGTGATGCATTATGGGCATTAATGATTTTCACTGGCTTTGGATTTTTGTTTCCTAAAACAGAGACGAAGAAGTTGGCTTTTATTAGTTTAATGTTTTGCTACGGGATTGAAGCGAGCCAATTGTATCATGCGGAATGGATAGATAGCATTCGTGCAACGACTTTGGGGGGACTCGTGTTGGGATACGTTTTTTTGTGGAGTGATGTAGTGGCTTATACAATTGGTGTTGGAGTGGGAATACTGTGTGAGGTTATTTTTCGGAAGAAATAAGAATTGTAAAAGGGGTATTTGTAAATGGAACAAGCACTGGAAATTGCAAAGCTTTGGTTTCGAAATGAACATGTCACAGCTACTGTAATGCAACCAAAAGTAGCGAAGGTTTTATGCAAGAATAAAGAGTACATTTTAAAGAGAACGGGATCGATAAAGCAACTTCTAGTTGAATTCGATGTTTTGAAGCAACTGTATGAAAAGGGAATTAAAGTACAGAGAGTAGTAAAGACAGAAAATGATGAACAATATGTATTATATAAAGAAAAATATTATTGCTTATATGAGTATGTTGCCGGAAGTGTTTTAGAAATAAAAGATACGAATAAGCTGGAAAGGCTAGCAAGTACAATTGGAGAAGAAATAGCTAATCTGCACAAAGCATTACATTCGGTGAATAGTGACCATGAGTTAATAAAAAGAGATTTATATAAAATGGTATTTGAATGGGCTATACCGATTTTAGAAAAGAATGAGTATGTTCATCGAGAGGTAATTCAAAAGATGGAGCGAATGCACGCAGCTTTCAAGGAAACGGTCCATTCATTACCGAGACAAATTATTCATCGTGATATGCATCTATCGAATGTAATCTTTAAAGATGATAAACTGGAAGGGTTTATAGATTTTGAGATTTTAGAAAATAATGTAAAAATATTTGATTTATGTTATTGCTGTACAAGTGTATTAAGCGAGCTATTTAGTAATGAAAGATTAAGAGGGAAATGGTTACATATCGTTAGCAAAGTCTTTGAAGGTTATTATAAACAAAATGATTTAACGAAAGAAGAACTAAAAGCTATTTGGTATGTTATGCTTTCAATTCAAATTATCTTTATTGCTTATTTTGTCCAGTTACCAGATTTATTAAAGTTAAATGAAGAAATGTTCTTCTGGATTTTTGCTAATAAGGAAGCTATTGAAGAAGTTATAGAATGTATCGTAAAGGTATGAAAAAAATAATATTAATTGGTTCTGGTGGTTCAGGAAAATCTACATTAGCAAGGCAGTTAGGAAATAAATTAAATATTAAGGTGCATCATCTTGATGCATTATTTTGGAAACCGAATTGGGAAGGTGTTCCGAGAGAAGAACAAATAACAGTTCAAAATAACTTAATTAAAGATGAGAAGTGGATTATTGATGGGAATTATGGCGGGACGATGGATATCAGACTGAATGCAGCTGATACAATTATCTTCCTTGATATTCATAGAACAATTTGTATTTATCGTGCTTTTAAAAGAATTATAAAATACCGGAATAAAACAAGGCCAGATATGGGCGCGGGATGTGAAGAAAGATTTGATTTGCAATTTTTTAAATGGATATGGAAATATCCTAATGCTAAACGACCTACAATTTTAAAAGGGTTAGAGCAATTGTCCGAAGAGAAAAAGGTTATTGTTTTAAAATCTCCAAATGAGGTTCGGAAATTTTTAGAGCACATATAATAATACAATGTGACACAACAATTCTTTTTGGATCTTACCGATTAGTTTAATTAAACTAATCGTTTTTTATTATGAAAAATTTAACGCTTTTTGAAAATTGTATTTTGTAATGAGTATATGACTATAAATTCATATAAAACGAACGTTTGGAGGAATAGAAAATGACTAATGATTTAATTCAAACAATCGATTCATTAATGGTAAATATTCCAGCTGGAGAGGTAGTATTAAGAGATGATCGAATAAAAAAAGAATGGCTAGTACAAATTCAACCATTTCTTCTTGCAAAGTATGCTGTAACAATCGAACTATATGATGCTATTACAAATAGTACATTAAATAATTTTGAAAAAAATCATAAACCAGTTGTAAATATTTCATGGAACGATGCCATTGCGTTTTGTAATGTACTTTCAAAAATAGCGGGATTAAAAGAATATTATTCTATTAGTGATGGTGGTCAAATTGTGAAATGTAATTTAGATTCGAATGGCTACCGATTACCATGTGAGGCAGAGTGGCAATATGCATGTAAAGCAAGTACAACCGGATATACATACGGGAAACTTCATGATATAGCGTGGTATAATGAAAATTCAAATGGACATATTCATGACGTTGGCCAAAAGGAACCGAATGCATGGGGACTCTATGATATGTTAGGGAACGTTTGGGAATGGTGCTATGATTTGTATGATGAAAAAGTGTATGGATCATACCGCATTTTTCGTGGAGGTAGTTGGGCTGAGGCAGTGAGAGGTTGTGGCGCTACTTGTCGTCGTCGAAGCCATCCTACATTTCATATAGATGATCTCGGTTTTAGACTTGCTAGATCAATTTAGTAGGAACATGATACGAACAACTAAGAAAAGAGTATGGAGAGAATCCGTACTTTTCCAACATAGAAATGATTTAACGTAAGGAGTGTTTATAATGGCGCGTTTTTTATTTATTAACGCTGGATCAGAAGGACATATAAATCCAACTTTGCCAGTTGTAGAAGAGTTGATTTCTCGCGGTGAAGAGGTCGTTTATTTTTCAATAGAAGCTTTTAGGGAACGAATTGAGAAGACAGGTGCTACTGTACGAACGATTGACGATCAAAAATTTATAAAAGCGTTTCTATCTGGAGGCAGAAATTATTTACAGGAAAGAATAAACGGTCTTCTACATACAGCAGATGTTGTTATACCTAGTGTTCTAGAACAAATTGAAGGTGAACATTTTGATTACATAATTCATGATTCTATGTTTGGCTGTGGGCACTTAATTGCTCAAATTCTTAAATTGCCATCTATAAATTCATGTACATCTTTTGCGCAGGATGAAAAATCTTTTGAGCAAATGTTAGGTCATCTGTCAAAAAATATCCCAGTAGAAATTCATGATAAAATACAGAATGATTTTCAAAACTTAACGAAGGGAATTGCTGAAAAATATGGTGTTGAAATAAAATCACCGTATGAAGTTTTCTGTAATCCTGCACCCCTTACTATTGTGTATACAATTAAGGAGTTCCAGCCTTTTGGTGATACGTTTGATGAAACATATAAATTTGTAGGACCATCTATCTCTGCACAAGTAAAAAACAGAGACGTTGATTTTACTTCAATTCAAGAAAAAAGTCCGATTTATATTTCATTAGGTACTGTTTTTAATGAAGCGATTGATTTTTATAAACTGTGTATGAAGGCCTTTGAGAATAGCGAGCATACAATTGTCATGTCTATTGGTAATAAAACAAAAATAAGTGATCTAGGCGAAATCCCTAAAAACTTCATTGTGAAAAACTATGTGCCTCAAACCGAACTGCTTACTTATACGAAACTATTTATTACACACGGCGGGATGAACAGTGTGCATGAAGGACTGTATAATGGGATTCCGCTCGTTGTAATACCGCAAAGTGCAGATCAGCCAGCAATCGCAAAGCAAGTGGAGAGTCTTGGAGCAGGAGTTCAATTACATATGAATGAATTAACCGTGGAGAAATTGCGTGAAAGTGTGGAGTTAGTTTTAAATAACCCTTCATATAAAGAGGCTGCTTTGAATTTGAAGGAATCATTCCGAACATCGGGTGGATATAAAGAAGCTGTTGATGAAATCTTTACATTTGTAGGTCAGTAATAAATATAAAGTTATACATGAAAAAAGTGTCTATATTAAATGATATAGACACTTTTCTGTTGTAAGAAGAGAAGAATTATTTAAATGGAAAAAATGAAAATACTAAATGTGAATTTTGAGAACTAAGTCTACAATTTCTGCTGCACACTTTTATTTTATCCCGTATTAACCGACCGTAAAACCCCAACTAATTAAAGTTTTACTTTATGATTTCAGGATGTGGTTTTATATGTTAGTAATAATTTCACTGTTTCTGCACAACTTCTGCACATGCTTAGGCGAGTTCTATGTCATGATATATTCATAAAGTGAAATATTTCACAAGGAAAAAATATATTTTCACTGCGGTGTATGCATAATTAACACATACATCGGTACAAGTTTGTCTCTTGTTATTCTTTTACATCAAAGCCCACATTCCACTACAAAGTATAACAAGAAGGGGACATGAACATGAATAATCGATTTTTAAAACAACTACAAAATATGAAAATGAACAAAAAAAGTTTAGGAGTTGTAGCATTAACAGCTGGAATTATTAGTACGACACTTATTCCTCAAAATGCTTATGCGCACGGTTTTGTTGAAAAGCCCGGTAGCCGATCCGCTTTATGTAGTCCAACTTATGGTGCGCTAAATGTAAACTGTGGAAGTGTTATGTATGAACCACAAAGTTTAGAAGCTCCAAAAGGATTCCCACAAGGTGGTCCAGTAGATGGACAAATTGCTTCAGCAGGCGGAAAATTTGGTGGTATTTTAGATCAACAAACAGCAAATCGTTGGTTTAAAAATACAATCACTGGTGGGGAAAATACATTTACTTGGAAGTATACTGCGCCTCACTTAACGAGTAAGTGGCATTACTATATTACTAAAAAAGGATGGAATCCAAATAAAGCGCTAACAAGAGCAGATTTCGAACCAATTGGAACTGTACAACATGATGGTTCTGCAGCTTCAAATAATTTAACTCATAAAATCAATGTACCTACTGATCGTAGTGGATATCATGTGATTTTAGCAGTATGGGATGTAGCTGATACAGCAAATGCATTCTATAATGTAATTGATGTTAATCTTATTAATGATGTGAAACCAGACATAGAAGCACCAAGTATTCCAAATGGACTTCAGACGCAAAAAGTAACAGCGAATAGTGTAGAACTAACATGGAACGCTTCTACGGATAATGTAGGGGTAAAAGGATATCAAATCTTCCGTAACGGAGAGATGATTGATACAGTACCAGGGACTCATTTTATTGATAAGAAGTTACAACCAAGTACAGAATACTCTTATACTGTAAAAGCAATTGACGCAGCTGGTAATGTATCGACAGAAAGTACAGCGCTTACAGTAAAAACGACAGTTGAGACTCCTGATACAGAAGCACCAACACAACCAAAAGGATTACATAGTATGGGAACGACAGCGTCAAGTGTGGATTTAATGTGGAGTCCATCTGACGATAATATTGGTGTAGACCATTATGATATTTATAGAGAAACAGAAGGATCAATGAAAAAGATTGCAACATCCAATACAACTTCTTATTTGGATAAAAATCTGCTCGCTAATACTACTTATAAATATGTAGTGAAAGCTGTTGATGTAGCTGGAAATGAATCCGTACAGAGTGATATATTCACAATTACTACAAAAACCGAAAGCGCTTCATATGAAGCGTGGGATGCAAAAAAAGCATATAAAAAGGGAGATAGAGTTCTACACGAAGGAAAAGTATATGAAGCAGTCCAGAGTTATCAAGGAAATGGTGATCCAAACTGGATTTATGCATTATCATTATGGAAAACAGTGTAAGCTTTACTTAGGTATGAACTAAGAGATGATGGGCTTTGATGCAAAAGGTAATCTTGAGAATTCACTTTTCTATTAATAAAAAAGGGTAGTGTATGAATACATAAGATTCATATACTACCCTTTTTATTATGATAACATTTTCGTCATAAGTATGTGCGGAATGCCATCTTCCATAAATATATCAGAAGAAGTTTCATAGTCTAATTTTTTATAAAATCCTTCAGCTTGTGTTTGACCGTGTAGTTTCACTTTCGTAACTTGTTCGTTACGAGCAAGTTCTTCTAACGTTTGAATGATGACTTTACCTAATCCGTATGTACGATAATCTTTTAAAATACAAATACGTTCTAATTTTCCGACACCATCAACAAATCGTATACGACCTGTGCCTACAGGAAGTTCATGATAATAAACTAAAATATGTTTATATTGCTCTCCGATTTCATCGAATGTATCGAATTCATCTGCAAGAGGGACACCTTGTTCTTTTACAAATACTTCTTTTCGAATATGAAAGGCAGTTTCTAAATCAGCAAGTTCTGTTATAAGTTTGGATTGCAAAATGTTCAGTCCTTTCTAGTGTAATCAGTTTGCGTTTTCCTAGTATATCATAATAAAGCACTATTAAGAGAAGAAGAACATACTAAAAAGCCAACTTTAAAAAGTTAGCTTTTATTACAATTTCTTTATCCCATTTTTAGTACCAATAATTGCTGTACTCGTCATACTTATAAACAACCCTGTTTCAACTACACCAGTAATCATTTTTAATTGGGTGTGTAAATGGGCAGGATTAGAAATATGATTAGGGAATATACAATCGATAATCATGTTATTGTTATCGGTTATATAAGTTTCATCATTTTTCAAACGTAATGTGGTTTGACACCCTAAAGACTGAATTTTATTTTCGGTTTGTTTCCATGAAAAAGGGATGATTTCAACAGGTAATGGAAAATTACCTAAATGTGTTACAAATTTCGATTCATCAGCAATGATAATTAGTTCTTTAGAGGAAGAGGCAACGATTTTTTCACGAAGTAATGCACCACCACCGCCTTTTATAAGTTGTAAATTTGAATCAATTTCATCCGCTCCATCAATTGTAAGATCAAGGCTTTGTACGTCGTTTAACGAAATTAGGGGGATATTTAGTTGCTGTGCTAATGCTTCAGTTTCCTTTGATGTCGGTACAGCTTGAAATGATAATCCTTCTTTTACACGTTCACCTAATTTTTGTATTGTCCAATATACAGTAGAACCTGTACCAAGCCCAATTTTCATGCCATCATTTACAAAGTTAGCAGCATATTCGCCAGCGAGCTGTTTTAAATTCATCACTTTACTCCGCCGGGCGTGGCCCAGCATCAAGACCTGAATTTTCAACTGTAAGTACCGGACGAACGACTATATCTTTATGTACACGCATTTGACAAGATAATCGTAAATGATCTTCAATTCCTTTTTCCGTCATTGCATGTTTCTCATTCGCACTCGCTTCACAGAAATCACCTGCTAGTATTTCTACTCTACAAGTTGTACAACGTGCATTCCCGCCGCAACGATGAAGAATGTTGACACCGCTATCCTCAATTGCTAATACTAACTTTGTTCCTTCTTTCACATCAAAAGTTCCCGTACCTTCAATTGTTAATTTTGGCAAATTTGTTCCTCCTCACGTAAAATTGTACATAACATATTTATGACCGCGAATTATTGAACATAAACATTATTTTTTTATATCCCCGTAACTTTTTTTAATGTTGAATCGTTTATTAAGTAAGCGCTGAAAAGGAGTGGTTATTTTGTGCACAAAAGTAACTCATGTTTTAAAGAATCATATCGATATGAATCATTCAAATATAAACTTTTTAATTGAACAATATGGAGAGTTAAAAAGATACTGTACTTTTTTAACGAAAAACAAATGGGATGGGGAAGATCTCGCCCAAGAAACAGTGTGTAAAGTGCTTCAAAAATATAGAAATAAAGATATTTGTATGACACTCGTCTATAAAATAGCAAGAAATCGTTGGTTAGATCAGATGAAGTCTAAGTCTGTTCATGAAAAAATAAGAGAACAAATCACATTTGAAGAACCACATGAGAACATTGCAGATTTGCATGAAATGGTAGGGAAAGTATTGTCTTCATTAAATGTACAGCAATCCGCAATTTTATTATTAAAAGATGTTTTTCAATATAGTATCGCTGATATTGCTAAAGTGTGTTCTGTATCAGAAGGTGCAGTGAAAGCTTCTTTATTTCGGAGTAGAAATAGGCTGAAAACTGTAAGTGAAGAAGGGATTGAGATAGTCGAATTCACAGAGGATATTGAAGTTGTTGTAACATCTATTCGTGAGGAAAGACCGGAATTATTAACGAAGCTTCTTCCGACAATAGATTTTACTAAGTTACCATCTAAACAGCCAGTCTTATTATTTAATGTGAAAAACCCTTCTTCCTACAGTTATATGCTTTACGCAGCATAACAAGTATTGGAGGGATTTAAAATGAATGCAATTCCATATGTAGTAGAACAAACAAAATTAGGAGAACGTTCCTATGATATATATTCAAGGTTATTAAAAGATCGCATTATTATTATCGGCTCAGAAATTAATGATCAAGTAGCGAGTAGTGTCGTAGCCCAATTATTATTTTTAGAAGCAGAAGATGCAGAGAAAGATATATTCTTATACATCAATAGCCCTGGCGGTTCAACGACAGCAGGTTTTGCAATATTAGATGCGATGAATTTAATTAAACCAGATGTGCAAACGCTATGCATGGGCTTTGCGGCATCATTCGGTGCATTGTTATTATTATCAGGAGCAAAAGGAAAACGGTTTGCTCTCCCTAACAGTGAAATTATGATTCATCAGCCGCTTGGTGGTGCACAAGGGCAAGCAACAGAAATTGAAATAACTGCGAAAAGAATATTAAAGTTAAAGCATGATATTAATAAAATGATTGCAGAAAAAACGGGGCAACCGATTGAAAGAGTAGCACATGATACAGAAAGAGATTATTTTATGACTGCAGAAGAAGCGAAGGCATATGGGATTGTAGATAACGTTGTTACGAAAAAATAAGTTAAAAACAGGCTAGAGGATATGCTAACCCTCTAGCCTATTTTTATTAATCTTTTATCCATTCATCAACTAGCGCTTGATTCTTCTTAATCCATTTTCGCGCCGCTTCTTCGGGATCTTTCGTTTTATTTAACTCGACCATTAATGTACCAAGCTGTTCATCGTTCATCTTCCATTTGTCAAAGTATTTTATGATATCCGGATGGTCTTTTTCGAAACCTTTACGAACAGAGTAATAAATGTCATCTTTTTCACCATATACTTTCTTAGGGTCTTTTAAATATTTTAAGTCAAATTCTGAAAAGCCCCAATGCGGATTCCAAAGCGTAACAGCGATTGGTTTCTTTTTCGTATATGCTTTCTTTAGTTCACTCATCATCGCAGCTTCAGAGGATTGGACAAGTTTTAGTTTTATATCATATTCTTTCATTGCTTTATTCGTTAAATTCATAAGACTACTACCGGGTTCGATACCGACAATTTTATTCTCTAGTTCATCTTTATGAGCATTTAAATCTTCGATACTGTTTATGTTTTTCATATAAGAAGGGACGACTAAACCTAGTCCAGTACCTTCGTACCATTTTGATTTTAAGACAATATCATCTTTATAACGATCGTTTAGCGGTTTATCTGTAACTGGTAGCCATACTTCTAAATTCGCATCAACATCACCACGAGCGACACCAGTCCAAATTGCGGCTTTTTCTAAATACATGAGCTCAACTTTGTAGCCTTTTTCTTCTAATAAAACTTTCCACATGTTTGCGGTTGCAATATTTTCTTTCCAACTTGTTACACCAAGTTTAATTTTTCCTTTCGAATTTGCATTTGTTGCATTACATGAAGTGAAAATCATAGTAATAAATAATGCAAGGCATATAAACCAAATTTTCTTTCGCATCGAAAACCTCCTAAGTAACGTTTGCCTTATAAAATAAATGTATAAGTAAGCATTCTTATTATGAACGGAAACGAGAATTTTAAAGAAATCTTATGAATGTCATTTTTATGTAATATTTCTTTGTAAAATCGCAACACTATGTGAATAGATGGGTAGAAAAGGAGTAGTGACATGGATAATACAAAGGTGCGTGTTGAAAACGTAACAAAAGTATTCGGGAAACATCCGCAAAGGGCCCTTTCCTTATTAAAAGAAGGAAAAAGTAAATCGGAAATTTTAAAAGAGACAGGAATGAACGTTGGGGTGAAAAAAGCAACGTTTGAAGTTTACTCTGGAGAGATTTTCGTTATTATGGGTTTGTCTGGTAGCGGGAAATCTACGCTAGTTCGTATGTTAAATCAATTGATTAAACCAACTGCAGGTCATATATACATAGATGGTGAAGACATCGCAACGATGGGAAAAGAAGAGTTACGGAGAGTAAGAAGAACGAAAATGAGTATGGTATTTCAGAAATTCGCTCTATTTCCGCATCGTACAGTTATACAAAATGTTGCATATGGTTTAGAAATACAAGGAGTTCCGGTTGAAGAGCGAGAGAAAAAAGCGTTAGAATCGCTACAGTTAGTAGGACTCGATCATCATAAAGATAATTACCCAAGTCAACTTAGTGGTGGTATGCAACAGCGCGTTGGAATCGCAAGGGCACTAACGAATAATCCAGATGTATTACTAATGGACGAGTCATTCAGTGCATTAGATCCACTTATTCGAAAAGAAATGCAAGATGAATTGTTAGAGTTACAAGATAAAATGGAAAAAACGATTATATTTATTACGCATGATTTAGACGAAGCGCTTCGAATTGGAGATCGTATCGCATTAATGAAAGATGGAGAAATCGTCCAAATTGGAACACCAGAAGAAATTATGATGAGCCCCGCTAATGAATTTGTAGAAAAGTTTGTTGCGGATGTGAATTTAGGAAAAGTAATTACGGCGGAGTCTATTTTAAAACGACCAGAAACTTTATTAATTGATCGTGGACCTCGTGTAGCCCTTCAAATTATGAGGAATGCAGGTGTTTCAACTGTATATGTTGTAAACAAAAAGTATGAGTTTTTAGGTATATTAACTGCGGATGATGCGAGTAAAGCAGTACAAAAACAGTGGCCGATTGCTGATTTATTACTTAATGATATTCCGCATGTGTATTTGGATACTTTACTGGAAGAGACATATGCAAAAATGGCAGAGATGAAATATCCGTTACCAGTAATCGATGAGAAGAAAAGGCTAAGAGGAATTATTAAACGTGAAAGTGTCATTCAAGCTCTTGCAGGAAACATTGAGGAAGAGGTGAAAGACGATGAATAGTATACCGCGGATTCCATTAGGGGAATGGGTCGACTCATTTGTTGCAAGTTTATATGAGCACTTTGAAGGCTTATTCCGAGGATTCTCTTATATTATTGGCGGATTTGTTGATTTACTCACTAATTTTTTAACAATAATACCCGCCATATTGATGATTATTATCTTATGTTTCCTCATTTGGTACACAACGAGGAAATTATCTTTAGTCATTTTTACGCTTATTGGATTATTATTTATTTTGAATATTAACTACTGGGCACAAACGATGCAAACATTGGCACTCGTACTTACGTCTGTTATTATTTCAATTATTGTCGGAATTCCAATTGGTATATTAGCATCTCAAAATGAACGTTTCTCAAAATTTTTAAAACCAACATTAGATTTTATGCAAACAATGCCTGCATTCGTATACCTTATTCCAGCGATTACATTTTTCGGAGTAGGTGTAGTACCTGGAATTATTGCATCAGTAATCTTTGCAATGCCACCGACAATTCGTTTTACTGACTTAGGAATTAGACAAGTTCCAGAAGATTTAATTGAAGCAGCGAATGCATTTGGATCCACAGCATCACAAAAACTATTTAAAGTACAATTACCACTTGCAACCGGAACGATTATGGCTGGTGTGAACCAAAGCATTATGCTTTCGTTATCGATGGTTGTAACAGCATCACTTGTAGGAGCTCCAGGACTTGGAGTTGATGTATATCGCTCTGTAACACAAGTTAATATCGGAATGGGATTTGAAGCTGGATTAGCTATCGTAGTAATCGCAATTATATTAGATCGAATTACACAAGGGTTCCATACGAAAAGAAAATAATGAATAAAAAACACACTTTTATAATACAAAGTGTGTTTTTTATTGCATCCAGATCACATACGAACGATAACAGAACCTCCAGCTGGTGCACAAACTTGGTTTTTTTGTTGTTCCATTGATTTAATTAATTGATTATTTTCCTCGATTAATGAGATTAATTTAGTTAATTGATTTTCAAGACTTGCAATACGCTGCATCATATATTGTGAATCATGATGCAATGTATTCCTTGCGGGATGAGGGGAATAAACATACTGTTGATTTATATTTGGATTCCAATGAGGATACATTTGAATCGTTCCTCCTTCAATAAATTACGAAGCTTTCTTATAGTAAATGCCTATGTATAATTAATAGTTACTTGAAAATTTTCCAATATAAAAGGAGTATGTACAGAAAATGGAAAATATTATATGTGAAGTTACAGTACATTTTTTGGAAATATTTAAGCGAGATAGTGCGTATATTAATACATTCAAGTAAATGTATGTTATTTAGGGAGAAATGGTGGGAGGAGATGTGATTTTGGCTAAAAATAAAAAAAGAAATGATGCTTTGGCAATAGGTGTCGGTATAGGGGTTGTAATTGGTGTATTTCAAGGGCACTTTACAAATAATTTAGTAATAGGAATTGTAATTGGGATTATAATTGTGATTGCGTTTTTGAAGAAATAATGAGATGTAAATTCATTTCAAAAATTGTTGTATCAAAAGAATGAAAATTCGGAATACGAAACCTGTTTTTCCTTTTTTTGTGATATTATATATGAAAAGGAAAGTGATGGATATGTCAACAAACAATCAAATAGAACAAAACTGTTTCATTTGCAAAAAACATATAGGAAATATTATAGTTCCAGGTGGAGCTATTTACGAAGATGAACTCGTTTACGTTGGACATGTCCACTGGGATAGTGAAGAAACATACCTGGGTTATGTAATGATAGATATAAAAAGACATGTACCTGGCCTTGCTGAACTAACAGATGAAGAAGCGAAAGCGTTCGGACTTATAACAAGTAGAGTAAGTAAAGCGCTAAAAGAAAGCGAAGGTGCAGAGCATATTTACACTTTTGTTTCAGGAAATGGTGTACCACATATGCATATGCACATTATTCCGCGTTATCCGAATACACCAAAAGAGTTTTGGTCACCAACCGAGATAGCGAAATGGACTGGCGCACCATATGGTGACGAAGAGAAAATAAAAAAACTATGTGAAAGAATACGAAAGTATATGGTAAATGAGTATGCATACAACAAATAATACACAATATTCATGGGTTGGAAATATAGAAATGTGTTTAGGAGAAATTTCAGTTAAACAATATGGTGATATTGTACTTGGTAAATATGGCGGGAATAAAAGTGCTGGAGCGAAAAAGAATGAAGATGGTGCATTAGTTTGGTCAAATGGTGAATGGGAATTTGCAGCTATATTAGATGGACATAATAGTGCAGAAAGTGTTGATTTAGTAGTAAATACAATCGAAAAAGAATATGAAAATATAAAAGTAATTTTGAATGAACCAATTAATACAGTGTTTCAATCTGTTGAAAATCATATACTGACAATTTTTCAGGCATCTTCATTTAAGGAAAAGTGCAAAAAAATTAAAGGTGAAACAGCTTGCTTACTATGTGTAAGGAAAGAAAATTATATATGGTGGCTTTCTATCGGTGATTGTTTAGTGTATGTATTTCATGAAGAGTTACATAAGTTAGGACAATATGCATTAAATCAACGTCATTTTTACGAATGGATTGGAAATGTAAACACATTTGATTTACCTGTTCCTTGCTATTCATCAGGTATTCGTGAATTACGTACTGGAAAGAACCGAATTGTAATGGTGACAGATGGAGTATTAGAATGCGGGGAACGCCGATATGAAATACCTGTAAATTTGTATAATGCTATGAACAGAAATGATAAAACACTTAAAGAAAATATTCACAATGTTTTAGAACACGTACATCATCAGTTGGGACGTGATAGTGCGACAATTATTAGTTGGGACGTAGAAAATAAAAGGAATGCTACGTATCCGAGTGATCAGCCGGAGAAAATGAAAGTAAGAAAATAAAAGGATAGTTTTTTGTCAATTAGAAAAATAACTCTATTAATTTTATGAGTACTATCTACATTCATTTTGAAAAAATAGCAAGAAAAAGGTTATACATCCCGAAGAAAAGGATGGGAAATAGATTGTTGTTGTACAATACATAAAACATGTCTTGATAAAACTACTACTAAAGAAGTAAGCATAAAGAAAATGAAGATATTATCGAAACATTAAAAAATTATATAGTCCACTTTGTTACGAAAACATAATTAATTTAATAGGAGGGAATGCAATGGGCAACTCTACTATTTGGATTATAGTTATTAGTATGATAATTGGAGGATATTTTTTAGAAAAGTTTTTAAGGAAAAAATTAAATATGCCAAAGGGGAATGTTTGGATATATAAACATATAAATGGTTTACATGTAAAATTAGAAATAGGTCTTTTTATCATATATCTTATAGTAAGTTTTATTTATCTGTTCAAAGTAGAAAATGCTAATATAGGAATTGCTGTACTTACTTATTTTGGAGCAATTTCCTTATTACGCGTATGGATGGAATGGAAGTATAACAGAGAAACAAAGGAATATATTCTTTCTATAATTGGATTCTTTGCATTTGTTTTTATGGTTTCAATGTTACTTTATTTTGATCCTCTTTCTACATATTAATATCGTTTTGTTTTTTTATGATGAATATTTAAAAAGAGTAGCTACCATTATTTATCTTGATAGTTACTCTTTTTATTTACAACTTCCTAAAACTCCTCAAAACAAGATATTCCCACAATCTCCAAGGAAGAATCTTCTTCGCAAAGATCATAAATTTCACACCTTTACCGATTGGATATCGTAAATTTGTACGCTTAGATTCAGCAATTTCTACAATTTTATTAGCAACATCTATCGGATTACCAAATGTATCACTGCCGCTATTAATATGTTTTTGTATTTTATCCATATACTCTTTGTAAGGAGATGTTGTATCAGATTGGTTTTCAGCGAGTTGTTTCCCAACCTCCCATATGTTTGTGTTATAAGAACCTGGTTCAATTAAAGCAACATCTATTCCGAAAGGTTTTCCTTCTAAGCGAAGTGATTCACTCCAGCCTTCTAATGCATATTTTGAAGATACATAAGGAGATAAACCAGGGAATCCAACTTGGCCGCTAATGCTGCTAATATTAATGATTTTTCCACTTCTTTGTTTTCTCATATACGGTAAGACAAGCTGAGTAATTGATATAGCCCCAAATAGGTTCGTTTCAAATTGTTTGCGGTATTCCTCTACTGGAATTTCTTCTACAAAGCCCCCATTTGCATATCCTGCGTTATTAATAAGTAGGTCTACTCTGTTTATTTCTTTTATATATAATTGAAAGTTATGTATAGAATTTTGATCTGTTACATCTAATTGTTGAACTTTTATATTTTGCTGTAAGTTGAGTTCAGTAACTTGAGATAGTAAGGTTCCTTGTTTTTCTAGGTTTCGCATTGTAGCAATGACTAAATAGTCTTTTTTCGCAAGTTCAAGCGTTGCTAATAGGCCGAATCCACTTGAAGCCCCAGTAATAATTGCAATTTTTTTATTCATTGTCGGCTCGCTTTCTTTTTCTTTTATCATAACGAGATATAAAGGTAAAAGCTATTTATTGTATAAAGATATTTGTTATAATTGAAAATAATTATCAATTGATTGTAATTTGTATATAAAAGGAGTGTGGATTTCATGAAGACTAACAGTTTTCATGATATTTTTAGTAAATATTTTCATGGGTTACAAGTTGTAGAAGAAAGATATATGTATGTGCCAAAAACAATAGGTATGGGTGAAGTGCGAAGGTGGAGCTCGTTTTCTGGAATGGAAATAGTGCTATCAAATTACCAGTTTCATAAAAACCATCGCATTCAATTTGCATCGGATGCAGCAATGGTGGAACTTAATTTTTGTTTACAAGGATCCGGGGAAGTACAAGTTGGTTACTCTACAAATAAATTAATGGCTGGGAATAGCTATTTATATTTTATGAATGACTTTGAAGTTCTATTTGAATATGAAAAAGAAACTCCACTATATTCATTAGCAATTGGAATTCCTGTACAGTTGTTTAATCATTTCATGCTAAATTGTGCTATTGAAAAAAGTCATGATTTTCATACTATAATAGGAAATCAATCTTTTAAAAAGTTTCAAACCCCCATTGATGCCCTAACATCTAATATTATTAAGAGAATGTTAGAGAATCCCCAAAAGGATCGTATTAATCAACTCGAAATAGAAAGTAAAGCGCTCGAATTGCTTTCTATATACTTTGGGAAAGTATTACTGAATGATCGTGATGCAAATAAAAGGAGCCAATTATCCAAAAAGGATTTAAATAAAATAAAACAAGCTGAAGAAATTTTACTTCAAAGAATGGAGTCACCCCCATCATTATTAGAATTAGCTAAAATAGTAGGATTAAATGATTATAAATTAAAAATTGGTTTTAAAGAATTATTTGGCACGTCCACATTTGCATATTTAAGAGAACAGCGAATGGAAAGAGCAATGCTTTTATTGCGTTCGGGAACTAGTAATGTGACCGAAACGGCAGTTGCTGTTGGATACAATAATATTAGTCATTTTTCAGAGTCATTTAAAAAGAAATATGGAATGAAACCTTCTGAAATTTTGCGTATGTATTAAAAATCCGTTATACCGTAAACTCCTCCACCATTTGGTAGTTGTATTTTGTCATAATCATTATAATTACAATCAACATCCAATTGGAAATAATTTTTTATGGAGGAATTTAAATGAAAGAGCGGAATGAAAGTCATTTTTGGATATTTGTATTAATAGGAATCTTTCTTATTATAACAACAACTGGTTTCGCCCGTATGGCATATGGAATTATACTGCCATTTATGCAGGAAGGACTTCACTTATCTACGGCTCAATCAGGTATGCTAGGAACCATACTTTTTTTAGGTTATTTATTAACTGTAGGAACATCTGGAATATTTACTATCCGTTTTGGCGCAAAATCAGTTTTATTAATAGGCAGTTGGTTCGTCGTTATAAGCTTAATGGGATTAGCGTTTGTTTCTTCGTTTTGGATAGTTGCTTTTTGTATGCTATGTGCTGGAGCTGGTAGTGCTCTTGTATATACACCACTCATGTCAATAACGGTAGGGTGGTTTCCAGACAAAAGAGGAACTGTAATGGGATTGTTATTAAGCGGTGCAGGTATAGGTATGCTATTTAGTGGAATAATTGTTCCTTATGTAGTGCGCACATTTCCTGAGTATAGTTGGCGTGGTGCATGGTTTTTGTTTGGAGTTATTACATGTATCATTGTATTTGCCGCTTCAGTTGTTTTGAAAAATCCAGAAGTTACTGAAGATGAGCAAAAAATGAGTAATAAATCGTTTTTATGGAAAACGAAAGAACTATATATCATTGCATGGATGTATTTTATTGTTGGTGTTGTATATTTAATTCCAAATTTATATCAAACTAGTTTTATGATTGATAGTGGTATCTCAGCATCAATTTCGGGGACTGTTTATGCAATTGCTGGCATCTTTTCAATCGTAGGAGCATCTGTCTGGGGATTTATTTCGGATCGAATTGGTATAAAGAAGAGTTTATGTAGTGCGCTTTTATTAGCTATTATAGGTGATATGGCTCCAATTATATTTGGAAATATAACTGGTTTTATCGTGTCGGCAATTATTTGGGGTTCTAGCCTCGGAGGTATACTATTATTAATTCAAGTTGCAGCTTCAAAGCAAGTATCTCCGAAATATGTCTCAATGGCAATTAGTTTTATATCTGTTTTCTATGCAGTTGGGCAAATGATTGGACCTGGAATTGCGGGCTGGGTTATTGGGAGAAGTGGTTATGCATTAGCTTATGTATTAGGTGCTTCCGGTTTCTTTATGTGCATATGTATGGGGTTATGCTTAAAAAGAGGAAATCTTACAAACTCAGCGTATTTAGAGAAGTGAGTATTGTCATGAAATGAATCTTTTTAACAGGAGGGAAGAAAAATGGTCCATGTGAAAGATGTATTAGCAGATCAGTTATTAGCAAATGCGAATGATCCCAGTTGGTATATGCCATTTTCAGATGCAGTTAAGGATTTATCTGAGAGGGAAGCTTTCTGGAAACCGAATGAAGAGTGTAATAGTATAGCCGAAATCGTACAACATTTACTGTATTGGAACTCTACGTGGCAAACTAGGTATAAAGAATCACATGTTAATGCAGTACCCGCTATAGGAGATAATAATAAAAGTTTTATGCTTTCAGATAATCAAACTTTCGATGAATTACGGGAAAAACTACTAGAAAAACTGCTACAATGGCAAAATCTCATAAATGAAGAAAAGGTTGAAAGTGATGTAGTGGGATTTCCTGTTTCTGCAAAATGGTGGGAAGTGTTAGCGAATGTAACAACTCATAATGCATATCATATTGGGCAAATTATTTACATCCGAAAATTACAGCAGAGCTTTGATAATGAATAAAATAATAGTTCTCAAATTAGGTGAACAAAAGTGGACAAAACGAGACAGATGTCTCATTTTGTCCACTTTTTTATTATGAAAGAAAAGAGAAAAACTATTAAATCAAGGATTAGAATTTGGCACGGTACTTGCAATATAAAAGATGATCAAGAAAATAGGAGGGCTGGACATGTTAAAAACAACTGAAAGTAAAGGGAATGAAATTACGAAAGAACAAGCTCGTTGGATGTATGAAAAAATGTTAGAGATTCGTAAGTTTGAAGATAAGGTGCATGAATTGTTCGCACAAGGCGTTTTGCCAGGTTTCGTTCATTTATACGCAGGTGAAGAAGCGGTAGCAGTTGGTGTATGTGCCCACTTAACGGATAGTGACAGTATTACAAGTACACATAGAGGTCATGGACATTGTATCGCAAAAGGTTGTGATTTAAATGGTATGATGGCTGAACTTTTCGGGAAAGCGACAGGATTATGTAAAGGTAAAGGCGGTTCCATGCATATTGCGGATTTAGATAAAGGAATGCTTGGTGCTAATGGCATTGTAGGCGGGGGTTTCCCACTTGCTTGCGGTTCAGCATTGACAGCTAAATATAAAGGAACAAAAGATGTAAGTGTTTGTTTCTTCGGTGACGGAGCAAATAATGAAGGAACATTCCATGAAGGGGTTAATTTAGCGGCGATTTGGAAGTTACCAGTTATTTTTATTGCAGAAAATAACGGTTACGGTGAAGCAACTACCTTTGAATATGCTTCAAGTTGTGATTCTATTGCGGATCGTGCAAAAGCTTATAATATTCCAGGCGTTCAAGTAGATGGAAAAGATCTTCTAGCTGTATATAAAGCTGCTGCAGAAGCAGTGGAACGTGCGCGTAATGGTGATGGTCCAACAATTATTGAATGTATGACATATCGTAATTACGGTCATTTTGAAGGTGAAGCGCAAACATATAAAACATCAGAAGAAAAAGAAGAACATTTAAATGAAAAAGATGCGATTGTGAATTTCCGTAAGCATTTAATTCATGAAGGTTTATTAACGGAATCTGAACTTGTTGATATGGAAAAAGCAGTAGATGATGCAGTACAAAGATCCATTGAATTTAGTGAAAATAGTCCATACCCAGACGATGAAGAATTATTAAAAGATGTATACGTTTCTTACAAATAAGAGGAGGGTGAAAAATTATGACTAGAACAGTAAGTATGTCAACTGCAATTAATGAAGCGATGAAAATCTCAATGCGTCGTGATGAAAATGTAATTTTAATAGGTGAAGATGTTGCAGGCGGTGCACAAGTTGATCATCTGCAAGATGATGAAGCTTGGGGTGGTGTTCTTGCTGTTACGAAAGGACTTGTACAAGAGTTTGGCCGAAATCGTATATTGGATACACCAATTTCTGAAGCGGGTTATATGGGAGCTGCGATGGCAGCTGCTGCAACTGGGTTACGTCCGATAGCTGAGTTAATGTTTAATGATTTTATCGGTAGTTGTCTTGACCAAGTATTAAACCAAGGTGCGAAATTCCGTTATATGTTTGGAGGTAAAGCAAAAGTACCCGTTACAGTACGTACGATGCATGGTGCTGGTTTTAGTGCAGCAGCTCAGCATTCACAAAGTTTGTACGCATTATTTACGAGCATACCAGGTATTAAAGTTGTTGTTCCTTCCACGCCGTATGATGCAAAAGGCTTATTATTAGCAGCAATTGAAGATGATGATCCAGTAATCTTCTTTGAAGATAAAACACTTTACAATATGAAAGGTGAAGTGCCGGAAGGGTATTATACAATTCCTTTAGGAAAAGCAGATATTAAACGAGAAGGTTCTGATGTAACAATTGTCGCAATCGGAAAACAAGTTCATACAGCACTTGCAGCTGCAAAGCAATTATCGAAAAAGGGGCTTGAAGTAGAAGTAATTGATCCACGATCTTTATCACCGCTTGATGAAGATACTATTTTATCATCTGTTGAAAAAACAAATCGTCTTATCGTTATTGACGAAGCGAATCCAAGATGTAGTATCGCAACAGATATTGCGGCAATTGTAGCGGATAAAGGTTTTGATTTGTTAGATGCACCTATTAAACGAATTACAGCACCACATACACCTGTTCCGTTCTCACCACCACTTGAAAAGTTGTATTTGCCAACGCCAGAAAAAGTAATTGAAACTGTATCAGAAATGATTGGAGACCAATCTTTATTACATGTGTAATAAAACGATGAGAAGGGAGAGAGACACATGGCTGTAGAAGTTGTAATGCCGAAGTTAGGTATGGCGATGAAAGAAGGTATTATTACGAGCTGGAATATTAAAGCAGGCGATAATGTAGCAAAAGGAGAACTGATTGCTAGTATTAATTCAGAAAAAATTGAAACGGAAATTGAAGCGCCAGCTGATGGTACGGTACTTGATATAGCTGTAAGTGAAGATGAAGGAGTGCCGCCTGGTACTGTAATTTGCTACATCGGTAAACCGAATGAAAAAGTAGAAATGCAGGAAAGCATACATGTTATAGAAGAAAAAACATCTAATATAGAAGTACAAAATATACAAAATCAAGAACCAAATGGGAAAGAAGTATCGAAGCAAAGAATTAAAATTTCACCTGTAGCGAAGAAAATTGCAAAGTCTGAAAATCTGGATATCAAGGCATTAGTTGGTACAGGTCCTGGCGGAAGGATTACAAAGGCAGATGTATTAAAGGCGCTAGAAGAAAGAGTAGCAAATCCAGAAGTACCTGAACAAGAAGAAAGTACAGTCGTTCCTGTTACTGGTATGAGAAAAGCAATTGCGAGTCGTATGCATGCAAGCTTACAAAATAGTGCGCAATTAACATTAACGATGAAAGTAGATGTTACAGATTTAGTTGCATTACATAAAGACATAGCGGAAGTTGTACAAAAACGATACGAAAACAAACTAACCATTACGGATTTCGTTTCTCGTGCTATTGTATTAGCGCTTAGAGAGCATAAAGAAATGAACAGCGCTTATATAGATGATGCAATTCATCAATTTGAACATGTGCATTTAGGCATAGCAGTCGCATTAGAAAAAGGATTAGTCGTTCCAGCTATTCGCTTTGCAAATAATTTATCTTTAGTAGAGTTGTCTAAAGAGATTAAGGATATGGCACAAAAGGCGCGAGCAGGTAGCTTAAGTAGTGATGATATGCACGGAACGACATTTACAATTAGTAATTTAGGTAGCTTTGGTATTGAATATTTCACACCTGTATTAAATACACCTGAGACTGGTATTTTAGGTATTGGCGCAATTGAACATGTTCCTGTATATAAAGGGAAAAAATTAAAAAAAGGTAGTATGTTACCTTTAAGTTTAACATTCGATCATCGTGTACTAGACGGTGCACCAGCAGCTGCATTTTTACGCACAATTAAATATTATTTAGAAGAACCTATAACAATTCTTTTATAAAGAGAAGGTGAGAGAATGAGTAAATTAGTTGTAATTGGAGGCGGACCAGCTGGATATGTAGCGGCAATTACCGCGGCTCAAAATGGAAAAGAGGTCACTCTTATTGATGAAGCTGACCTTGGCGGAACGTGTTTAAATGTTGGGTGTATGCCGACGAAATCATTGTTAGAAAGTGCAGAAGTGCATGACATTGTGAGAAAAGCGAATGATTATGGGGTTACGCTTAATACAGGAAGTATATCAATTGATTGGGATCAAATACAGGCAAGGAAATCACAAATCGTAATGCAACTCGTCCAAGGAATACAATATTTAATGAAGAAAAATAAAATTAAAGTTATAAAAGGAAAAGCGAAATTCGAAACGGATCATCGTGTGCGAGTTGTACAAGGAAATAAAGAAGAAGTAGTGGATGGAGAGAGGTTTATTATCGCAGCTGGTTCCGAACCTACAGAATTACCATTCGCTCCGTTTGATGGAAAATGGATTTTAAATAGTAGCCATGCGATGTCTCTTGAGAGTGTACCATCTTCATTGTTAATCGTTGGCGGTGGTGTAATAGGATGCGAGTTTGCAAGTATTTATAGTCGCCTTGGGACAAAAGTTACGATTGTTGAAATGGCACCGCAATTATTACCAGATGAAGATGAAGATATCGCACATATTTTAAGAGAGAAATTAGAAAGTGATGGCGTAGAAATATTTACAGGAGCTGCTTTAAAAGGATTAAATAATTATAAGAAGCAAGCTTCATTTGAATATGAAGGTAGTATCCAAGAAGCTAACCCGGAATATGTTCTCATTTCTGTCGGCCGAAAACCACGTGTACAACAATTAGATTTAGAAAAAGCAGGGGTTCAGTTTTCAAATAAAGGGATTGCTGTGAACGAACATATGCAAACGAACGTATCACATATTTACGCAGCTGGTGATGTGATCGGTAGAATTCAGCTTGCTCACGTTGCCTTCCATGAAGGAACGACAGCAGCATTACACGCAAGTGGAGAAGACGTGAAAGTAAATTATCACGCTGTGCCTCGATGTATATACACAGCTCCAGAAATAGCTAGTGTCGGGTTAAGTGAAAAAGGTGCAAGAGAACAATATGGTGATATTCTCATCGGAGAATTTCCTTTTACAGCGAACGGAAAAGCTCTTATTTTAGGAGAACAAGTAGGGAAAGTAAAAGTCATTGTGGAACCTAAATACCAAGAAATTGTAGGGATTTCTATTATCGGTCCTTATGCAACTGAACTTATTGGTCAAGGAACCGTAATGATTCATACAGAAGTTACCGCTGATATAATGAGAGATTATATTGCAGCACATCCAACTTTATCTGAGGCGATTCATGAAGCGTTAATGCAAGCAGTAGGACATGCTGTACATGCTTAAATAGAAATATGATAAACCACTATTCTCTAAATGAAAGAGAGAATAGTGGTTTGAATTTTTATAGAAGAAATTAAATGTCTTATTACTATTTAATTTCAATCGCTGAAGTAATATCGTTCCAATCAGCAGCTAAATTAGCAGTTTTACCGTACCAATCAGCATGTTTAAATAAAACGCCTTTTCCATATCCTTGTGTTGAAGTGTGCTCCCAAAGTGTCGTTGAATAACTTGCAGAAGGTGACGCTGTACTTACAGAAGAAATTCTGTCATTCCAGCTAGACGGTAAGTTTTTAAATCCGCTGCTCCAGTAAATGTATTGGCCACCTTTATCTTTATGTTCATAAAAATCAGTACTACCAGCACCGCTACCTAAAGGATTAATTTTATTTTTAATTGCTTTTTTATCCTTTTCAATATACGCATCTAATGTTTCACGACTAGTAAAACCATAAGCTAGCCAATCCCCATTTTCATTTTGCTCTGGTAATACCATAGTAATTTGGATATTTTTCTTATCCTGATCATTTAATTTTGCAAATGAATTAACATTTTGTTCATCCACTTTTAAATAATCAAATGACTTAATTGTGTTGCTTTTTTCTTCAGCACTTACCGCACCTAGTCCTCCAGTTAATGCAAAACCCGCTACTAATGTTCCTGCTACTAATTTCTTCAACATATAACCATCCCTTTTTGTTTGAATTTTTGTACAGGTGAATCTTGTACAGCTAAAATGTATTCTAATTTTATACTTTTGTAAATATTCTGAAGTTTTAGAAATAATAGGCGGAATATTTACAGTTTTACATTTTTTCTTTAGAAAAAATAGTTATTGGAATGATATAATAAGTGGATATATTGTTTTTACTGGATTTAAAAATGTTTTAGGAGAGGTGTCATTGAAATATTTTACAAGAGATTGGTATAAAAAAATGCAAGTTTTAGAATTTGTAAGTTTTATAGAGTCTATAAAAGAATGGTCAGAAATGGATATACAAAGTTTAAAGGAAGAAATAGAGGAAAGGAAAATAGATTTATTAAAATTCCTTCCTGAATCGATATACTCAATTATACAAAACATCACAATTAATTCAGAATACCCATCAGGTGAACTGAAAAAACGTATGCAAAAGTGGTCAACAGATTATGAGAAAAGAGTGGCACAATTAGATCAATTATACGTAGAATATTTTAATTCCATTGAGAAAAAACTTCCGTCAAATGTCGCTCAGTTACACAAGACATCACTACACGATAGTGTAATTAAAGTAATAAAGAGAGAATCAGAAGATACTTTGTCTATCGTATTAGATTGCAGTGGTACTTTTAGTGAATTTGATAAACTTGAAGTAACCTTTATAGGAGTAACAAAGTGTTCTATGCCGGAAAACTTTGAAAATGCTTGGTGGTTATATCATGAAATAGCTCTTACTGAAGATGGTTTTGAACTAGGTGTTTTATTTGACTCTCCATTTAGAGAAGTGACGATTTGCGCGGCAGATGTATTACTTGTGAAGAAATAATGTTGTATGGAGTATTACAAACGTTTGACATAATAAAAAAATAAAGTTATTGTAGATACATGAAGTCTACAATAGGGGCTGTATTATGAAATATTCTAAAGCTACAAATTATGCTCTTCATACAATGCTTTTTCTGGCAAAGGCTACACCAAATAAGTTAGTTAGTGTTCACCAATTAGCAGAAATGCAAAATGTTTCACCAACGTACTTGTCTAAAATACTAACTAAGTTGACGAAGGAAGGGATGATACATTCATCATCTGGTCCAAAGGGCGGTTACTCGCTTAGTAAGAATTGGGAAGATATTTCATTTTTAGATATTATACATGCAATTGAAGGTAAAACATCATTGTTTGAATGTTGTTTACATGACAAACCTGGATGTTTAATTAATGAAGTAATGCTCGCAGCAGAAGAGAAAATGGAAGAAGAGTTACGAAATCAAAAAATCGTAGATCTTGCGAAAAAAATAAAAGTGGATTTTTAATCTGCTTTTATTTTTAAATTAATTAAGGATAAAAAGACTCTTTGATATCTTTAATTGTAGTTAGAAAATGATATGAAGAAGGAGAGAAGATGATGACTAAATTTTGGAATGATCGATATAAATCAGATGAATATTTTTACGGGGAAGAACCTAATACATTTATTAAAGAACAAGCATTTCGTTTAGCAAATCACAATAAAGTAATAGCATTTGCGGAGGGAGAAGGTAGAAATGCTGTATTTCTAGCAAGACAAGGGAACGAAGTAACAGCTATTGATTATTCGGAAGATGGATTAGAGAAGACAAAAAAATTGGCAGAGAAGCATAATGTAAACGTGCATACAAAAAAAGTAGATTTATTAGCTGATAGTTTGCCAGAAAATGAATATGATGCAGCAATTATGGTATTTGGACATTTTCATGATGATTATAAAAAAATGATATTAGGTAAAATGATACAAACGATAAAGCCTGGTGGTTTAATTATGTTTGAAGTTTACTCAAAAAAACAAATAAACTATGGTACTGGTGGGCCAAAAGATGTTGATATGCTGTATGATCCAATTGATATTCTTACTTGGTGTGAAGAACATAAGGTAATTCATTTCTTTAATGGAGAACAAGAGCGAGTTGAAGGGAAAGGGCACACTGGTTTAGCTGATGTTATTCAAGTTGTTATTAGAAAATGAATATAAGTGTTAATGAAAGGTAAATGTATGAATGTAAAAAGACCAGTCATTTAAGACTGGTCTTTCTATTTAGATACTAAATTATCAAGCTTCCAATATGTATTTGTTAACGGCGCAGCTTTGCTATCTATGTATAAATACATATTATTTAAATCTTTTGGTGAAGTTTTCAGTTCAAACACAACGTCAGTAGTTAAAGAGAATTCGTGTGGAACATTTTTATAGTGCTCGTCATCTATCGGATGAGCTTCACCTTCATATTTCTGACCAGTTTTTTCATCTTGTATGAAATATTTTATTTCCGAAAGATCAATAGTTTGTCCATCGTCCCGAACATTATTAATCATAACACGAGTAGTAAGGCGTCGCTCTTTGTCTATTTTTTCAAACTTTGCATTTTCAACTGTTGCTCTATAGTATTCGTTTTTAACTATTTCTCCATAGTGCATTGCATTCTTTTCGAGAGCGCTCTTTTCTTGTTTTGATGTAGTATTGCTATTACATCCTGTTAATATTCCAGTAAATAATAATGCTGTACATGTCGTTTTGATTAATGATTTCATAGTAATCCCTTTCTGTATTAAAAAGTAAAACATAGGAATAATTTTACATCAACAGGAAGGTAAATGGAAGTATTTTTGCGTAATATACAGATATACATTTATTTGGTTGGCAAATTATTGGGATAGAAAGAGGGAGAAGGTTGTATAAAACGGAATAAATAAGAACTGAAAATATTGTAAAACAGAAGGGGCATATATATAATTAAAATAAAGTTTAAGTTTCTGAATCTTCAATAACGGTGGTGATAACATGTTTACTGAAGAACGTCGAGAGAGAATCTTAGAACTACTTAATACAGATGGAAGAGTAATCGCAAAGGAACTTGCGGAAAGATTTGATATGTCTATTGATTCTATAAGAAGAGATTTGTCTATTATGGAAAAGGATGGTTTATTAAAAAGAACGCACGGAGGTGCAATTGAACTTACGCGAGTGAGGAACTTAGCTGCGGAACCAGCTAAACGTTATAGTGATAGCTCAATATATGAGGACACAATTGCAAAAGTTGCGGCATCTTATATACAAGAAGATGATTCTATTTTTATTGGCGGGGCTTCCATTCATAATGCGATGCTGAAATATTTACCGGAAGTATCATTTACGGTTATTACGAATTCTATAGAAATAGCTGGTCATCTAAGAGAATATAAGAACATCGATACATATTTAATTGGTGGAAAAGTAAAGCCTTCAGGAAATATTACTGATACATTTGCCTCTGAATTGATAAGTAGATTTTCTATTGATTTTTATTTCTCTACAGGTGGAGGCATTTCATTACAAGGTATTAGTACTGCAACACCTGAAGTTGCTTATTTTAGTAAAAGAGTAAGTGAAATTGCTAGAAGAAATATTTGTTTAGCTCCGCATAATAAACTTGGAATAGATTGTTTTATAAGAGGAGAGTCTCTAAAAGAAATTGACCTTATTATAACTGACGAAGAGGCTAGTAAAGAAACTGTTCAGGAATTTGAGAAACAAGGTAAACAAGTTGTAATAGCGCCATTATATTCATTTGAAAGGAGTTTGACATGATTGTAAAAGAGCAAGAGTTTCATATAAATGGATTAACTTATACAATTCGTTCTGCAGCTGAGAAAGATGCTGAGCAGTTATCGAAAATTAGAGTTCAGATTGATGGAGAAACTGAAAATATGGATAGAGATGCTGGAGAGGGATTTATAGATGACCTAGGGTTTCAAAAAATAATAAAAACAGATAGTGAAGAAACGAAGAATCTCTTTTTAGTTGCAGAAGTGCACAATCGAATCGTTGGATTTTCAAGGTGTGAAGGATCAAATTTTAAGAGATTATCTCATAAAGTGGAGTTTGGTGTTTGCATTTTAAAAGAGTTTTGGGGATATAAAATGGGTAAGAGCCTATTACAACAATCTATTAAATGGGCTGACGAAAATGCAGTAAATAAAATATCTTTACAAGTATTAGAGACAAACGAGAAAGCTATTCATCTTTATAAAAAAATAGGTTTTGAAGTAGAAGGCATTTTGAAAAATGACAAAAGACTATCGGATGGAAAGTATTATAATACGGTAGTGATGGGAAGATTTACTAATACTTTTCATAAAAGAGGGGAAGAGGTATGTTTTACAGAAGGAAGTACTATGTAGTGAAAAATGAATTCATAGAAGTATTTAATGATCATTTCAATAATACGAACTTACCTAATCAATTAAAGCATGGTTCTAGGCTAATAGGACGCTGGATGAAAGATAATAAGAATGGTACGTCTGAAGTATTTGCCATATGGGAATATGATAGTTATGAACAGTATAATGAAATAGAATCGAAAATTAGAAGTGACGAGAGGCATATTAAAAGAATACATGAATGGTATGAAAACCATGGCGGGAAAGAATATGTTTTACAGGAGTACATAGTAGAGATGAAAAATGAAGAGTTAGTATGTACTGTAAAGTAACAGAGGGGTGAGGGATAATAGAAATTAGAACAAAATTATATTTTAGTTTAGCATCCACTATTTTATTTGCAATAGCCGTGATTGTTTTCTTTATAAATGGTAATCCACAAAAGTGGTTTTGGTTATGTATTTTCTTTGCGTCCATTATACAAAATATAGTGCTACTAAAAAAGAATAAAGAAATGCATTAGGATATTCAAATTATTAACATATTTGTGTCGTCTTGCTAGTTTTATTGAAAACGCTTTTATTCAGTTTTATAATAAAAGTATGTTTTATAAATCTCCAAAACAATTAAAAGGGAGATGATACAATGTTAGCTTCACCGTTTTACTTACATACATGGAAAAAGTTTATTGATGAAGGAGTCCTTGATTCGAACCGTATAAACGAAAGAATTTCAGAATCATGGTACCGATGTAAACAAGCAAATGTGAATCCTCATATGAGTAAAGGTCAGAAAATTTTGTCTTCTGTTTTTTTTCAAGAACAAAAGAAAAAGAGTGAAATTTTCCTTGATATAGCATTACCTCAAATACAAAATATGAGAAAAACCATTGATGAACTACAAATGATGGCATTATTAATCGATCCAGATGGTTATGTTCTATCGTTAAGTGGAAATAAACAAACGTTAAAGCGAGCGAAACATATTAATTTTATTGAAGGTGTAAAATGGACGGAAGCAGCTGTTGGCACAAATGCAATTGGAACAGCGCTAGAAATTGAAGAAGCTATTATGATAAGTGGTACTGAACATTATACCGTGGCATCTCATAGCTGGAGTTGTGCGGCTGCTCCCATTCATAATGATGATGGGAAATTAATTGGTGTTCTAGATTTCTCGTGTCCAATTGAATTTTCGCATCCATATATGCTCGGTATGGTAACTTCAATTGCACATGCGATAGAACGTGAATGTAGCATAAGAGTTCATCAAAATGAATTACACTTAATTCATCGTTTTTTAGATGTTATTGATAGTGATGAACAAGTAGTTATTTGTAATCATCGTGATGTTATCGTTTCTGCGAGTAAGAGCGTTCGTGAACGAATAAATAATTGGTCAAGAATGAAAGTTGAAGAGTTAATGCACCATGGATTGGAAACTAAATTAGAGATACCGGTATATAGTAATGAAAGAATGATTGGGAAATGTATGTATTTAAAGGAAAACAAACAAATGAATACATATTCTACTTTCACATTTATAAAAGGAATTACTTTTCCAGGAGTTACCGGGACAAGCAGAGCATTTCAACACACACTAGAAGAAATTAAGCTTGTTTCACCGACTGATGCTAGTGTGTATGTATGTGGTGAGACAGGAGTAGGAAAGGAATATGTCGCGAGAGCGATTCATGAAAATAGTCCAAGAAAAGACGGGCCCTTTATAGCTGTTAACTGCGGTTCTTTGCCTAAAGAATTAATGGAAAGTGAATTGTTCGGTTATGCTGAAGGTGCATTTACAGGTGCGCGACGTCAAGGATATAAAGGGAAATTTGAACAAGCAAACGGAGGAACATTATTTTTAGATGAAATTGGTGAAGTACCACCAGAGATGCAAGTAGCATTATTGCGTGTTTTACAAGAACGCACAATAACTCCAATTGGGAGTTCAAAATTGGTACCAGTAAATATTCGTATTATTACTGCCACACATAAAGATTTACTACGGTTAGTAGAAGAAGGGAAATTCCGTCAAGATTTATATTATCGTTTGCACGTTTATCCGTTATATGTTCCATCGTTAATAGAAAGAAAAGAGGATATCCCATATTTTATACAACACTTTTGCGAACGGAAGAATTGGAATGTTGTATTTCCAAAGAGTATATACAATCAATTTTTACAACATACATGGCCCGGAAATATTCGGGAACTAGTAAATGTATTAGAACGTATTTACATTTTGTCGCAAGGACGGGAAATATGCGAAAAACAAGTCGTTTTTTTGATACAAACAATGATGGGAAATCAAGAACAACTTGAGTTGCAAGCTGAAAATAAAACAGAACATACATTACATTTTCGCGAAAAAATACAGCGTGATAGCATGATTGAAGCATTACAAAAGACAAATGGAAATGTTTCGTTAGCTGCAAAACTATTAAATGTACCCCGTAGTACATTTTATAAACGAATGCAAAAATATAAGTTATAAAGTAGATTTTTGCAATCTACTTTTTCTTTGTGGGCTCATGTTCTGTCGGAATGTGCGCTTACCGGGGAAATAATAGAATTGTTAGAAGGGAAATTTCCTAATGGAGGTTAGTGTGTGAAGTACATTGAAATTGGAATCGGGAATAGGTGGTTTGTTCGAACGGAAACTGAAAATAAAGATGGGACTGAATTTGAAGAACGAGGTATTATAAAACCTATTTATTTTGAGTCATTATACGTACGTATTTGGTTTCGGAAAACTTGTTTTATTTTTGATACGAAAGAGGGTTTTAAGAAAGATAAGAAGAGAAGGGTTGAATATAAATTTATTGTTGGAATTGTAAGTAGACTGAATAAAGAAAAAGTGGGCTAACATGCGTAGTTATATTGGACAGGAAATTCTTTTGACTTATATCAAATTCATGAAAAGCACATTTACTAAATATAAATTGTTAATAAAACCGCTAAGAAAACTTAGCGGTTTCTTTTTAAAAAGGGGGGATTTGCGTATGAATAGGATCGTAACTGTTTTACTTGCAATTATTATAATGGGGTATTCCATTTATAGTTGGAATGATACTTCGGAACTGAGTATGCTAATTTTACAAACGCTTTTAGGGTTTATGTTAGTTAGCTTAGGCGTGCAAAATTTAAAAAATAACGAAAAAGAAAATAGAAGTATAGGGATTGCTTTACTACTCGTGGCTTTGCTTTTAATTGTTGTATCTTTAATAAAATATTTTGTATGAATAAGTTTTTAAATTAATAAAAAATGATTATTTATTGAATCCCCCTCACAATAAAAAGTTAAAATTCTACTTGTATTTCACTATATAAAATATGGCATAATGATTTAGTTAAAATAGAAATGGATAGGGTATTTGAGAGGGGCAGTATAATGAGTTTTGCAATTGAAATAGTAATAAAAGCACCATTGGATGTTGTATTTGACTACATAATAGAAGATGAAAAAATAAAAGAATGGAATACGTTTATAATAGAAAATCGCTATCCTTCAAATATGGATAAAGAGAATCCACGTGTAGGAGATAAATATATTACTGTTCAAAAAGTCGGTAAGAAAATATTCGAGGCTGAAGTAGAAATCCTTGAATACGATGCACCGCATATTATTTCACTTGGTAGTGAAATGAAGCAAGGATATTCAGCAATGACTTATATGTTAGAAGAAGATGAGGAAGGTACAGCACTAACATTAATTTCAGAATATGAACCTAGTAATTTTTATTATAAAATGATGTATAAGTTAACAGGCTGGATTTCACGAGGTTTAACTATAGAACAAATGGAACGTCTAGCAGAATGTGTAGAAGCTGCTTATAATAAAGAAAATTAATATTAAAGACATATTAAGAGAAAAACGTTACTCAAAGGATTGAGTAACGTTTTTATTATTTGAAGATTTTTCATTGAAAATTTTAATAGCTCGTTCAAATATTTCTTGATCAATACGAAATCTTTCTGTTATCCAATAAGTAAGTTCAAAAGAGGTAAGGTTATGTTCTTTTTTCTTACCTTGGAAATATTGTTTTAAAACATTATCATTTATAGAAGTTGGAATGCCATCGATATAACCAAAAATTTGAATTTTCTTTAGTACAGGAGATGTACGCCAATCGTTAGACCTTGAAATAAGTTCTTTCATACTTGATAAGTGTATTGGCTCTGCATGTAAGATTTTTGCTGGACCTGGATTTCTAGCAATTTTAATCCTATTATTTGAGACTTCATAAGTGAAAGTTTCTCTTACATTACTTACTTGAAAAGATTCATAAAGTGGGTAAGCTTGGAATAAAGGCGCGCAGTAACCAACATCGACATAGTAAGGTTTGTCTAAGTTAACTTGTAAGCATAAATGTCCGGGGTCCATATACATATAATGAACATCAAAACCAAGATTTGATAATAACCAATGAAATCCAATCGAGTGCGTCCAACAAGTACCGCCCAGACCTTTTGTTGTAATGCGGTTTATGTATGTCTCAATGGAAGGGAAATAATTACCTGTTTCATTACCTTTTTCCTAGTCGATTATTTTAGTAAGAGTTTCCCACTTTACTTTTTCTTGATGAGCTTTAATAAGCTCATTTAAAAACTTTAAGCTAGTAGGCTGTTTTGTCGTACCTAAAAATGATAGGAAGCTATTTACTAGTTGTACTTGGGTCATTTTCTTATCCTTTCTATATAGAAATTGCTATTGGTATTATTATACAATAGGTGTCAGAAAATACAGTTGTTTATTATTGGAGTGGGAGAGAATTATATGTCGATGTCACTATATTATAAAAAAATCCGTGAGCAATTAGGCTGTGAACTAATTCTAATACCGAGTATAGCTGCTGTTATTAAAAATGAGCAAGGGAAAATCTTATTTCAATATCCTGGTGGAGAATACTGGAGTTTGCCAGCTGGAGCAATTGAACCTGGAGAAACTCCAGAAGAAGCAGTAATTCGGGAAGTATGGGAAGAAACAGGATTGAAAGTACAAGTAAAAAAACAAAAAGGGGTATT
This sequence comes from Bacillus sp. JH7, assembly GCF_001563515.1. NCBI lineage: Bacteria > Bacillati > Bacillota > Bacilli > Caryophanales > Bacillaceae > Bacillus > Bacillus sp. JH7. The sequence continues at coordinate 1,998,418 of NZ_LPUS01000001.1, forward strand.
TGGAGGGGAAAGGTTCCGTCATATATATCCGAATGGCGATCAAGTAGAATATATTGTTGTTGTGTTTGAATGTGAAATTACTAGTGGAAAACTGAAATCGATAGATGGTGAATCTTTAAAACTACAATATTTCTCATTTTCTGAAAAGCCTCCTTTAGCACTACCATACCCGGATAATATATTTTTATAGATGTAAAATAGCACACCTTATTTATTGAAGGTGTGCTATTTATATAACCCGGTCGTATACATCTCCGTTAACGTATACACAATTTCCTCTAATTTAATCTTTTTGTCATTTTGCATAATAGTCCAAAGAAACGATTCATTCATCGCGAACCAACCGCGTGCTACAATCTCTTTATTTAAATTAGGTTGTGCTAATCCACTTTCTTGAGAGTAAGTAATATCCTGTTTAATGCTTGTTATAAAACGTTCCCGAATCTCATCCCATTTTTGCCGTATTTCTCTTGATAATCCTATCGCTTCCTCTACAACTTGCAAAATAGCGCGTTCTTCATCTGCTAATTGCAGGAATGCTCTAACTTGATTTTGGATCATTATACGTGCTTCCTCTTTTGTTTGTGGAGAAAAAGAGCGTTCAGCGATATTATAAAAACGATTCATAACATCTTCCATTAAACTAATTAGGAGATCATCTTTGTTTTTGAAGTATACATATGCTGTTCCGTAACCAGTTTCTGCATGTTTAATAATTTGTGTAATTGTCGTTTTTTGAAATCCATTATTTATAAAAATAGTGTAACCAGAGTGTAATAGTTTCTTCTTGGTTTCTAAGGAGCGGTGTTTTCTTGATGAAAGGGTACTGTTTTTCAAAGAATCACCTCTTTATACTGAAATATCTGAAAATATAACTGTATTGTAAAAGAAATTCATATATAAAGTCAACTGACATAATATCATTGACGTCGTATCAATTGAGGTGATATATTTCAATTAGTTAGAATAAAAAGAAAATTAAGAGAAGGTGACACCATGTATAAAGAACCATTTCAACCGAATTATGAATATGCGCTTGAATGTGATAAACATGATGAACTGAAAGATTTTCAAACTGAATTCTATAAAAAAGAAGGAACGATATATTTAGATGGAAACTCATTAGGACTACTTTCAAAAAGAGCAGAGAAATCGTTACTTACTTTGCTAGATTCATGGAAAGAGTATGGCATTGACGGCTGGACAGAGGGTGAGTATCCTTGGTTTTTTCTCTCGGAGAAATTAGGTGAGTTGACTGCACCTCTTATTGGAGCTTTACCAGAAGAAACTATTGTAACCGGTTCCACGACGACAAATATACACCAAGTGATTGCCACATTTTATGAGCCGAAAGGAATACGTACAAAAATTCTTGCGGATGAATTAACATTCCCGTCAGATATATATGCACTTCAAAGTCAAATTCGTTTAAAAGGATTAGATCCAGATGAACATTTAGTAAGAGTGAAAAGCAGAGATGGTAGAACACTTTCTGAAGAAGATATTATCCATGCGATGGAAGATGATATCGCTTTAATTTTATTACCTTCTGTTTTATATAGAAGTGGTCAAATTCTTGATATGAAACGTTTAACAACGGAAGCTCATAAACGCAGCATTCACATTGGATTTGATTTATGCCATTCAATAGGATCTATTCCGCATCATTTCAAAGATTGGGATGTCGATTTTGCTGTTTGGTGCAATTATAAATATTTAAATGCAGGACCGGGTGGCGTTGCAGGAATTTATGTAAATAGTAAACATTTTAATAGACTGCCAGGGTTGTCTGGATGGTTTAGTTCTAGAAAAGATAAGCAGTTTGATATGGAGCATACATTAACAGCTGCCGATCATGCAGGTGCTTATCAAATTGGTACACCGCACGTATTAAGTACAGCACCTTTAATTGGTTCACTTGAAATTTTTAAAGATGCTGGTATTGAACGTTTACGCGAAAAATCTTTACATATTACAAGATATATGCTGAATTTAATTGATTACGAATTAAAAGATTTCGGATTTACAATTGGAAATCCATTAGAGGATGAAAAACGTGGCGGGCACATATATTTAGAACATGCAGAAGCAGCACGTATTTGTAAAGCGCTAAAAGCAAATGGAGTAATCCCTGATTTCCGAGCACCTAATGGAGTAAGACTGGCGCCGGTCGCTTTATATAACACATATGAAGAAGTGTGGAAATCTGTACAAATATTAAAGAAAATTATGAAAGAAGAAGAGTATAAACAGTTTGAAAATAAGCGAGAGGTTGTGGCATAAGCATGAAAACATCAGAGTGGATTGATATTTCACAACCGCTAAATAATGATATTGCAACGTGGCCAGGAGACACACCGTTCTCATATGAAGTTTCATGGTCAAAAGAAGAAAGTGGCTCGGTAAATGTAGGAAAGTTAACGATGAGTATTCATACAGGTACTCATATTGATGCACCATTTCATTTTGATAATGATGGAAAGAAAGTATTAGATTTAGATGTTCAAGTTTATGTTGGCCCAGCACGGATTATTGACGTTTCTAATCTTGAAAGCATCGGAAAAAAAGAACTAGAAAGTTTTCACTTAGAAGGTGTAGAACGATTATTATTACGTACATCTTCACATGGGAAAGCTGAAGAATTTCCAGTTGTGATCCCTCATTTACGTGCTGATATAGCGCCGTTTCTTTCAGAAAAAGGAATACGTTTAATTGGAGTAGATGTACCATCAGTTGATCCATTAGATGATAAAGAATTAGCAGCGCATCATCAATTATTTAAACATGGAATTCATATTTTAGAAAATGTCGTACTAGATCATGTAGCAGACGGTGATTATGAATTGATTGCATTACCACTTGCATTAACTGATGCGGATGGAAGTCCAGTTCGAGCCGTTATTAGACCAATATAAGTAGAATCATATAAAAGGGGCGTTTGGCTAATATGAAAGAAAATGAAAAAGTGATTATGGAAAAAGGGATTCATACGGATTTTAAAGAGAATATGACGTATGGGGAGTATTTACAATTAGATAGTTTATTATCTTCTCAAAAAAGATTATCAGACCATCATGATGAAATGTTATTTATCGTTATTCACCAAGCAAGTGAGCTTTGGATGAAGCTCATTTTACATGAGCTAAATGCGGCGATTGAATCTATTAAACAAGATAAATTACAACCAGCTTTTAAAATGTTAGCACGTGTATCAAAAATTCAGTCTCAAATTATTCAATCTTGGGATATTCTTGCGACATTAACACCATCAGAATATATTGAGTTTCGTGATTCACTCGGTCAAGCTTCAGGTTTTCAATCGTATCAATATCGTATGATTGAGTATGCACTTGGCTATAAAACGCCACATGCATTAAAAATTTATGAAAAGGATCCAGAATTACATGCACGACTTCATAAAGCGCTACATGCACCAAGTCTATATGATGTCGCGATTCAAGCATTAGTAAAAGAAGGATTCCCTATTCATAAAGATGTGTTAAACCGTGATATTACGCAGCCTTATGAAGAAGATGCAACAGTAGAAGCAGCATGGTTAGAAGTGTATGCGGATGTGAAAAAATATTGGAATTTATATCAGCTTGCTGAAAAATTGATTGATATTGAAGACTGGCTACAACAATGGCGTTTCCGTCATATGAAAACAGTAGAAAGAATTATTGGACATAAAATGGGTACAGGTGGATCCTCCGGTGTTTCTTATTTAAAGCGAGTACTTGATCAACAATTCTTCCCAGAGCTTTGGAATGTTCGTACGAAATTATAAAAATAAACCTGTCAGTTCATTATGGCTGACAGGTTTATTTTTATTTGAGCACAATTATGTTTAAAATGAAGGAACAAGATATAATAAATGGATTAACTATTTAAATGGAGGTAAAGTTTTTGGATTTCAAGCAACTAGAAAATAAATTCGAAAAGAAAAAAGTGAATACATTTCTTGTTTATCAAAAAGGACAATTAACAACTGAGTATTATAAAACACCCGAATGTGCAAATAACTTATATAAAATAAATTCGATTACAAAAAGTATCGTATCTTTATTAATTGGTATTGCAGTTGATAAGGGCTATATAAATGATATACATACACCGATCACAGAGTGGATTGAAAATGTACCTAGGGGAAAACATAATTTAACACTATATCACTTATTAACAATGACTACTGGTGAGGACTGGAAAGAGTTTGGGAATGGAGTAGTATTCCCAAATGACTTTGTAGAATCAGAGAACTGGGTACAGTACATATTAGAAAAGCCAATAATTGAAGAACCTGCTACAAAAATGAATTATAATTCAGGTTCTTCTCATTTACTGAGCTATATTATTCAAGAAGCTACTGGAATGTCGACAGAGCGGTTTGCAAAGAAATATTTATTTAATCCATTAGAAATTAACGAATACGAGTGGCAACAAGATCCGCAGGGTATATATGTCGGCGGCTTCGGTATGAAAATGAAATCTACCGATTTATTAAAATTAGGAAAATTATGTTTGCAAAATGGATATTGGAATGAAAAAGAAATTGTATCAGCGAAATGGTTAGAAGAGTCAAGTAGGGCGCATTTTGAAACATATGAACATGTCGGCGCATATGGATATCACTGGTGGGTATTACATACCGAAAGATTTCACATACCGTATTGTATATATTTCGCTATGGGATACGGCGGACAATACATCGTTATCATTCCTCAGTTAGAAGTAGTAGCTATTATAAGTAGTCATATGCCAAAACGTGGGCTCGTTCCATTAAAACTATTTATTGAGCATGTACAGGGAAATTCTAATTATATATAAGAAAAGGAGGGAATGTATGAAGGATGAAAAAATTTTATCTTTATTTAGATTCTGTTTAAGTCTTCTAGTATGTAGCGCCATTATTACGCAATTCATAATCAGGGCACAAGTGAAACCGTTCAATCCAGTTAACTTTTTTAGTTTCTTTACTATCGAAAGTAACATTTTAGTTGCATGTATTCTCCTTTTAAGTAGTATCGGAACAGCTACATTTGGTCGCTCAGAGCAGTTTAGTATACTTCGTGGTGCGGCGACGGTATATATACTTACGACAGGACTCGTTTATTTTTTGTTACTAAGAGGGTTAGAAGAGTCACTTCAAACGGCAATACCATGGGTAAATACTGTGCTACATTATATCATGCCGATTGCAATGCTTTTAGATTGGATTTTAAATCCACCTATTAAGAAAATCACTTGGAAACAAGCTGCAAGTTGGCTTTTATTCCCGTTTTTTTACGTTGTATATAGCTTAATACGTGGTCCAATCGTGAATTGGTATCCATATCCGTTTTTAGATTCGAGAATAGGTGGATATGGTAAAGTACTTTTATACAGTATAGGGATAGCAGTTGTAATTGGCTCTATTTGTATATTGGTAAGATTTTTAGGGAATCGAAACTTTAGAAAAGAATTTTAGAAATGCAAGAACCCCACTGTGTCTGTTTTTAACAGTGGGGGTTTCACTTTATCCAGCTATTTGTCGGGCTGCCCGTAAAAGTCCGATTGGTGAGGGCTGATGATTAGTGGGAGATGAACAAAACCCCCACTGATTAAGGTTTCACTTTATCTACTCGTCTTCTGAAACGACAACTTTATAAATTTCTCCGTCTTCGTTTCAAATTCTACATCAACAAAAACACCGTATTCTTTTCCGTTCTCACGTAACCACAATTTAAATTTTTCAACAGTTATTTGAACTGTTTTTGGTTTTCTACCTATATGAAGATAGTCAATAATTTCTGCTTTTGGGTATTGTTCTTTCGTCTTTTCTACGGCAAGTTTACCCCATTTGGCATACGGCGGCTGCGCATGAACAATTGATAAGCCTGTATATATATTTGAACATGTTGTTAGGAACAGAATGACAAGTGCGACACGTTTTAACAATTTTTTCATGATGAACTCCTTTTATCCTTTTTTATATTGTTTACATATTTTTTCAACGATATTAGTTTGGATTTTTTTGTCTTCTTTACATAAAAGCGAGGCTTTTACAAAACATAACCAAGAAATCATTTCCGTAATTAAGGAGGGAAAATTATGCGCCAAAAAGCTATTTTTAAAATAGCAGTTTTACTTGCGTTCATAGGACTGTCTTTAATGGTCAGTAGTATACAATTAAAGAATGTAGAAGCTTTTTCTAATCAAGTTATTCAAAGAGGAGCATCTGGCGAAGATGTCATTGAACTGCAATCTCGTTTGAAATATAACGGGTTTTATACGGGAAAAGTGGATGGTGTTTTCGGATGGGGTACATATTGGGCACTTCGGAATTTTCAAGAGAAATTCGGATTACCCGTTGATGGTTTAGCTGGAGCTAAAACGAAGCAAATGCTCGTGAAGGCAACGAAGTATGACAAGTCAACTGCTAATAAAGGGACGACAACGAATAAAGGAAATAGCGGTGGCACTGCACAAGAGAATAAACCACCTCAAAATAAAGGGACAAATGTTCCGAACGGTTATTCTCAAAATGATATTCAGCTTATGGCAAACGCAGTATACGGAGAATCGCGTGGTGAACCGTATTTAGGACAAGTTGCAGTAGCTGCCGTTATTTTGAATCGTGTTACAAGTGCGTCATTCCCAAATACTGTTTCAGGTGTAATCTTTGAACCTAGAGCATTTACAGCGGTAGCCGATGGACAAATATATTTAACGCCAAATGAAACAGCAAAAAAAGCAGTTTTAGATGCGATTAACGGATGGGATCCAACAGGAAATGCTTTATATTATTTCAATCCAGATACTGCGACTAGTAAATGGATTTGGACTCGTCCACAAATTAAAAAAATCGGTAAACATATTTTCTGTAAATAGAGCGGAGGTGGGACAATGTTACGAGGTATTATCATTGTATTATTAACAGTCGGTGTAGTAGGAACAGGCTATTGGGGCTATAAAGAGCACCAAGAGAAAAATGCAGTTTTAATTCGAGCGGAAAATAGCTATCAACGTGCATTCCATGATTTAGCATACGAAGTCGATTTATTACACGATAAAATTGGCACAACACTTGCGATGAATTCACGATCATCTTTATCACCTGCATTAGCGGATGTATGGCGTTTAACATCTGAAGCTCGCTCGGATGTAGGGCAACTTCCTTTAACATTAATGCCATTTAATAAAACGGAAGAATTTTTAGCGAATATCGGTGATTTCAGTTACCGTGCAGCCATTCGTGATTTAGAAAAAGAGCCGTTAAATGAGCAAGAATATAAAACGCTACAAACTTTATATTCAAATGCAGGAAATATACAAGATGAACTAAGAAAAGTACAACATCTTGTTTTGAAAAATAATTTACGCTGGATGGATGTAGAAATGGCACTTGCATCAAATCGCGATCCAGCAGATAACACAATTATTGATGGATTGAAAACTGTAGAGAAAAACGTAACATCATATTCTTCTACAAACTTCGGACCGACCTTTACAAGTGCGCAAAAAAATAAAAAAGGCGGATTTGAAGCGGAAGGAAAGGCAATTTCTAAAGATGAAGCGGCGAAAATCGCAAAATCGTTTCTGAATTTAAAAGGAAATGAAAAAGTAGATGTTGAGAAAAGCGGAAAAGGTGCGAAAGAATCCTTCTATAGTGTGAAAATTAAAGATGAAGCAACGAATAATGAGTTCTATATGGATATTACCGGAAAAGGCGGATATCCAATTTGGGTTATGAATAACCGCGAAATTAAAGAACAGAAAGTTAGTTTAAACGATGCAGGTAGTAAAGGTTTGAAATTTTTAAAGGACCATAAGTTTAATAATATGGAGCTTTATGATAGCTCTCAATATGATAATGTTGGTGTATTTACGTATGTAGTAAATGAAAATGGAGTACGAATTTATCCAGAAGCAATCCAAATGAAAATTGCTTTAGATGATGGTTCTATCGTTGGGTTCTCCGCAAAAGAATATTTAGCGTCACATCAAAAGCGAACAGTTCCATCGGCAAAGCTAACTGCAGCAGAAGCAAGAAAGAAAATCAATCCGGATGTAAAAGTCATGGAAGAACGTAAAGCTTTAGTAGTCAATGATTTGCATAATGAAGTGCTTTGCTATGAATTTGTAGGCACTTTAGGAAAAGATACGTACCAAATATTCATTAATGCTAATAGCGGGGCCGAGGAAAAGGTAAAGAAAATGCAAGCTGTTGAAAAAATTTATGATTAAACCTTAATAGTGAAGTGGTGAAAATAATGAAAACTCTAATATATATATTGATGCTTTGCTTCGTTATAACTGGATGCAGTATTGGAAAAAAAGACAATCCAAACGAAAAGCCGGAACAAAAAAATGTTTCAATGAAAAATGTTAATTATACGAATAAATCAAATAAGCCAAATGAAAAAGCAGCAGATCATTTAGCATCTTTAGCAGCAAGTGTGCCAGGTGTGAATGATGCAACGGCGGTCGTTGTTGGAAAATATGCTATTGTAGGTATTGATGTAAAAGCAAAACTTGATCGAACTCGAGTTGAATCAATTAAATACTCTGTTGCAGAAAGTTTAAAAAATGACCCTGACGGTGCTAATGCAGTCGTTGTAGCAGATGTTGATACGTATGAACGGCTCAAACAAATCGGAAAGCAAATTAAAAAAGGAAAAACAGGTGAAGGTATACTAGATGAATTAGCCGCTATTGTGGGCCGAGTAATGCCACAAGTTCCAAATGATATGATAGAAAATAGAGAAACGAATCCAATTAAAGATAATGATAAACAATTACCAAAAGATGAAGAACAAGAGTTAAGAAAAGAACAGGATGATCAATCAAATAATCATTTGAATAAATGAAATTAGCCTCGTACTTAATTGTACGAGGTTTTTAAATACAATATTAAATATTCAGTTTATTTTTAAGGAAAAATATGGTTTAATTATGATGGGAGGGACAACTGTTATGATGAAAAAAAGCGCATGTATATTGTTTAGTTTATGCTTAGGTTTCAGTATGACAGCGTGTGAACAGAGAAAAGAAGTGAAAAATCAAACAGCAACTTCTTCTACTGTGATGGAAAGGCAACAGAAAGAGTCTATCAATATAAATCATTTTTCGAGTATAAATGAAGGGATGACTTATACAGAAGTGAAAGATTTAATTGGTTTTGAAGGAGATTTACTTATAGAAGAAGGGGTAGAACATTCTACACAAATTAAACAAATTTTTGCTTGGAAAGGAAACAATCCAAATTCATTTGTTGAAATTACCTTTTTAGATGGAAGAGTGCATTCAAAAGCACAGCAAGGTATAAGTTAATAAGCTAAAAAATGGGAGAGTTTAGCATGAACATACACACAGGGGAAATTCAATTAGTTCCGTATAAGGAGAAATATAAAGAAGTTATACAAACATTTACTTTACCAAGTGAACAAGTTCAGTTTACATCAGATCCAAGCGCATTACTGGAGAAAGCAAAAAGTGATCGTACAAAAAATGTGATTGTTATTTTAGATTACAATGGGGTACCGGTGGGTCTTTTCGCATTGCAAACAGGCGATAGAGTACAGGAATTTACAGACAATAAAAACGCTTTACTTTTAACATCATTTTCTATTAATCACAATAGACAAAGAAAAGGATTCGCTAAAAAGTCATTGTTATTATTAGAAGAGTTTGTAAAACGTTATTTTCCAATAAAAAATGAAGTTGTACTTGCTGTGAATGAAAGAAATATTCCTGCACAAAATTTATATGCAAAAGTCGGCTTCCAAGATAAAGGTTTTAGAAGAATGGGACCAATAGGCCAACAAATAATAATGCATTTGTCTATAATGAAATAATGAGATAGAAAACTTACTCTTGAATATTCATGTAGTAGGTTTTTTTATTTTAATAATATACAATATATATATAATGAAATAGAAATGAATGATATAAAAAATGAATCAAGATAGAAAATGGAATATCGTTGGGGGAAGAGTGATTAAAACTGGGATTGCAGTTTTTCTTACAGTGTTAGTTTGTGAATTTTTTAATATCTCAACTTGGAGTTATAAAAATGATTTAAAAGATTATAAACCAAATCATTATCATCACCATTTTTCAAGTGAGTATATTATTTTATTTGAGGTATTATCTATTCATGATATGTTAGAAGAATTAAAACAAATATCCGAGAAATATGAGTGGGGAAATCGATTCAATTGATAAGTTCATTTTATTGTGGGGGGAATAGTATGACACTTTATATTGCATTACTAAGAGGAATCAATGTCGGTGGACATAAAGTAATCAAAATGGCTGAGTTAAAACGAGTGTTTGAATCAATAGGGTTAAAACAAGTGAAAACGTATATACAAAGTGGTAATATCGTGTTCGAATCTGAGGAAGATATAAACTTTCTAAAAGACCGAATACAAACGGAAATAAAAAATGAATTTGATTTCGATGTTCCAGTCATGCTAAGAACACATGATGAATTTATAAATATTATTAAGCAATGTCCGTATGAAGTTCATTCATTGTTAGAAGGAGAAAGTGTTCATGTTGCTTTTTTAGCGAATGTACTTTCTGAAGAAGAGAGTAGTCAATTGCTTATATTTAAAAGTGAACTTGAAGATTGCTATATAGATGAGAAAGTCGTTTATTTGTTTTTCAAAAATAGCATTCGAAATTCTAAATTAATGAACCAGTTTCAGAAGTTACATACACCAGCTACAGTTAGGAATTGGCGGACTGTGAACAAATTAAAAGCAATTGTAGAGGGTATGTAAATATAAAAAGATGAGGTTTTCTACATGTAGAAAACCTCATCTTTTTATTTATATTGTTTTGCAACTACGAGTTCGACAATAGGATAAATAAAGAAGGAAGAGCAAATTGCGATGAACAGAGGGAGGTTTTTTACTCCATCTAAATTAGCCCCCATAGAAAATCCTTCAGAGAAGATTAATATAAGGAACATTACAATTACAAGCACAAAATATGCAATTTTAAAGCTTTTATATGTAATTTGTTGTCCCATTTCATCTTGACTTTCTTCTGATACACCGTGGGGATCTCCCTAAGTAATGTAATTAATTAAATTACTAAGTATTAACGAAATAGCAAAAATCGTACCGCCCAAAATAGAACCTTCAGTTATGTATTTATATGTGCCATGTACTAGTATTGCAATTAATGCTAAAACAATGATTATAAAAATAGTTTTTTTAGTATTCAATAAATAATTGCCCCCTCGATTGTAAAAAACTCTTTACAAATATAAGTATAAAATTGGAAAAGTATCATGTCAAATACTTTTTACACGAAATATGTAAGTATGTAATATTTTAGTTCTATGATAAATAAAAAATTACAATACATTTGAATGTAAAAGAATGGGCTCGCATATATTTGGAAGGGATGTCAGATTAATTTAGGGGGTAGTTATGTCTATACTTTTAAAAGCTGGTGCAGATGCAGGAAACAACGGTTTGAAGTTAATGGTGAAAGGGCAAGACCCTATTTTTATTCCGAGTATTTATTCTTTATATATAGGTGAGCCTACAGGACTCTTAGATGAGGTAGATGTTTCATTATCTGAATTAGAAAACCACATTGATGTGACTATAAGTTCGCCATCGTTAATGCTAAATAATGTACGATACATCGTTGGAGAAAAAGTCATTCAAGATCAATTAAAAGGTACTGAGGTAGAGAAGAAATCAAATAAGTCAACGGATGAGTTAATGGTTATTACAATACTATCAGGTTTGGCGGTAAGCGCTATGCGTCAAAGTCCAACTTCTAGCCATATTAATATTCGTTATGATTTATCTGTCGCTCTTCCTATGCAGCTTATTACACAAGAAATAGCTGCTGAAAATGCAAAACGTTATATGGGAAATCATAAGGTTATTTTCCATTATCCGAACGGACGCGATGTGACAATTAATGTTTCAATTGAGTATTGTAAATGCCTACCTGAGGGTGCTTCTGGGACGTGGGGCATTGTATACGATGAAGAAGGAAATGTTGTGAAACATAAAATAGAATGTGAGCAAAATCAAGTTTCTGAAATTGATTTTGTAGATAAAACTCTACTCTCTTTTGATATTGGCGCAGGGACGACAGAAGAAGTCGTTTCATTAGGGGTGAATTTCCGTCCGCAACTAAGTAAAGGTTTATCTTATGGTGTAAAAGAGACGTTACTACAAATCATTACGAGATGGAACCGGAAGTATCCAACTAAAACGATTGATAGCATTACAGAATTCAATCAAATTTATTTAAATGATAAGCATCCGAGAAATACATTATTAGTTGAGGAATCACAGCCAGCGCTATTAGGTTTAGCAGCGCGTGTTGCAACAGATATTATAAATAAAATTGATGATATGAAAGACGATCCATACGTGTTTATTTATGGCGGGGGTGCAGTAATTATTAAAAACAGTTTAAAAATGATTTTAAAGCAAAAAGGACGACTCAAAAATGTAATCTTTGTAGATAATCCGTTATTTACAAATGCACGAGGATTATTAGTCTATACTTGTTCGCCAAAATATAGAGAGCATAAGCAAAAAGAGTTAGGATTTACAAACTTAACGATAAGTTAGTTGGTGGAAGTATGCGATCTAGGCGATATAAACGTGGTGATCGAGTAAAAATCAATATTCATAAATCGGTATCACCTGAAATGCTTGCGTGGCTGAATAAACAATCAAATCCAACTAATTTCTTCTTCTTTGCTGCGCAGCAACTATTTAAACAAGTAGGAGATATTGACGTTTCTAAAGCTTTACCAAGCAGCCATGTTTTCTCATTATATGTGGAGCCTTCATCCTTATTAAAAGTCGAAGTAAACCCTTTTAAAAACATGACACTAGACACAAATACATCCACTGAAAATGCAAAAAAAAAATTATGGGAATCTGTTGATCAATTAGATTGTCCATTTTTTTAAACATAGAAAAATATAAGAAGTCCCCATCACTATACATACGAATACAGTGATGGGGTTTTGTTTGTAAATGGAAGGGGCACAATACAATTTGTGACCCTTCCATTAGTTATTTATCTAAATTTTAGATGTATGTTTAGAAACAGCATTAATTATGCTTTCCCAGTCATCTGGATGGTTTTCATGGCCTGCCCCTTTAAGGGTTAATAGTACTGAGTTTGGAATTTCATTAATTAGTGCGAGGCCATGTTCAAATGGTAGTGCTGTATCGTCTGTTCCGTGAATAACTAATGTAGGTGCTTGTATGGATTGAAGTACACCTTCATATGCATCATCACCTTGAAGTAAAGCGTGATTAAACATACTTAATAAATTGTTTGCGCGTTCTATTTCTTGTTTTACTTGTTTATAAACTCTATTTTCATCAAATATTCGTTCTGATCCACATAATAGACGAGATCCTGAAACTAAATACTCTGCCACATCATTTTTATTTGCCCAATCTATACTTGTGCCATTTACATGATGTGTTAAAATCCTTTCATCCATTGGAGGTAAATCGCGAGTATTGTCATCAGATCCTATTACACTAGTCGCTAGTAAAGTTAGCGTCAAAATTCTTTCGGGATGTTTTACAGCGGCAATTTGAGCAATCATACCACCTAATGACATGCCAAATAGGTGAGCTTTATCAATATGATAAGCATCTAGTACTCCAATTGCATCTTCAGCCATATCTGTTACTGTGTAATTGGAAGTTCTAGGTTCATAGGCAACAGAGCGCCCAACATCACGGTTATCAAAGCGAATAACAAACTTCCCCGTACTAGCCAACAGCTCACAAAACTCTTCATCCCAATAAACCATGGAACATGTAGCACCCATAATTAATAAAATAGCAGGGTTCTTAGGGTTTCCAAAGCTTTCTGTACATATATCAATTCCGTTTATTTTAAACATCTTTTCACTCATATAGTTAGCTCCATTTCTTTTGAATTTGATCAATAAAACAGTTTTGGATGATTCTAAGATGTGTGTAAGATTCGTGGTGGAATTCATCCCGCTATTTGCTGGGCAGTAAGAGTCCCATCTTAAAATTCAGGGAAAGTAAAGAAGTTGGGAGGGGACCAACTTCCCGAAAAAAACCGATTGGCGAGGGTTGATTAAAGTTTCACTTTATAATGCTTCTTGCATAATTACCCCCAAAAATAATTATATGTTAATTCAAGGCAAAAAATTTTGAGAAATAATTGTATGTTATTAAAATAAACAGCAAGGAGGAGAGGAAATGAAAGCAATTATTATTGATCAATATGGTATTGTTGAAGAATTAAAAGAAAGACAAGTTTTAAAACCGGTTGTTCAGAATAACGAAAAAGCTCAACAATAAATAATATCCCATACTATACATTTTCATTTTCGAGTATTATTTATTGTTAGCTATTGTGATATTACTTCTAACAAATACTGTTTCGTATTGTATCGTGTAATTTTTCTAATCCAATTTCCATATCTTTCTCGTTTAACATTGAATAGCTAATTCTTAATTGGTTATCATTTGTTTCGTAATTTAATAGACAAGCTGTTCCTGGTAAAAAAGAGACATCTACTTCATTTGCTTTTTGTAATAAGGTAAAGGGATCTATCGAATCAGGTAGTGTCACCCATAAATTAAAACCTCCATTTGGTATTTCAAAGTGTAGTTCTTTTAATGGCGATAATATATCAATTGTTAAATCACGTCTCATTTGTAAAGCTGTACGTAATTTTTCTAAATGGTTTTTCATACGTTCTGCACGTAAAAACGGTAGAAGTGCCTTCTGTGTTAATAAAGGACTACCGATATCCATTGAACCTTTTACTGCATATAGCCATTCAAAAATAGGACCATCGGCAATAAGTGCCGCGATACGCAGTCCTGGTGCTAACGTTTTACTAAATCCTTTTATATATATTACGTGGCCATCCTTATCAAAACTTTTGATTGGGGGCGGGATTATAGCATCCTCAAAATATATTTCTCCGAAAGAATCATCTTCAATAATAAAAAATTGATATAACTCCGATAGTTCTATAAGTTCCATTCTTCGTTCTTTACTCATTACTGTACCTGTCGGATTCTGGAAGGTGGGATTCGTATACAATAAAACGGGATTTTTACTTTGACAAATATCATCAATTAAGTCGGAGCGAACTCCATGATTATCAAGAGAAACGGGAATGATTTGAACACCTTTATTGATGAAAATATCAAGCGCAGCACTGTAACATGGACTTTCTACTAATACAATATCTCCAGGTTTTAATAATGTTTGAGCAATTAAATCAATTCCTTGTTGTGCGCCGCTTGTAATTAATAATTGAGATGGGTCTGTCACTAATTTCTGGTGTTCATTTAAGTAATTTGCTATTTCAACTCGCAATTCATAATCGCCTTGAACTGGCCCATAAGTTGCTAACAACATCGGATTTTTATCCAGCAATTTATGCATTTCATCTGCCAAAAATGGATTTGGTAACAGACGAGGATACAGAATTGCTTGTGAAAAATTATAATATTTACGGTGCTTATTCATTGCATATTGAGAACGCATAACATTAATCGTTTTCATTTGTTGCCATTTATACGGAATTGGTTTGAAATCTTTCTTTACCCGTTTATATATGTAAGCACCTTTTCCTTGTTCGATGCGTATATACCCTTTCGTTTCTAACTGTTTATACGCTTTACGAACTGTTAATACATTGATTTGTAAATCTGTGGCCATACAACGTAAAGAAGGAAGAGATTCACCATGTGAAAGCATACCACTTTGTATTCTGTCAACAATTTGCATATATATTTGCTTGTAATACGGTATGTTTGTTTCTTTACGCAATACAATTTTCATAGGTTCACCTATTTTTCTTTTTAACTTAATTAAAGCGAAAAATATATAGGGAATCAACTACAACTTGAAGTAACTGTTATATGTACCGATACACTGTTATACACCATAGCCTCTATACTCATTCTAAGAGTAAAAAGGAGGAAGCAAAATGGTCATTTTTAATTACATTTTAGTATGTATTATTTTCGGGACAACATTTTTAACGATAAAAATTGGAATTGAAGCAGGGGCGCCACCGTTGTTTTCAGCAGGAATTCGCTTCTTTTTAGCGGGCATAATCCTTATGATTATTTTTAAATTAAAGCGAAAAGAAATTATGCCACATATATTTTCAAAACGCATTATGTATGCTGGATTTTGTTTAACATTTATGACATTCGCAAGTTTATATTGGTCAGAACAATATATTTCTTCGGGATTAGCTGCTGTTCTTTCTGCTACGGGACCAATGATGATTTTATTAATACAAGCAAAGAGGAATAGGGAGAAATTACAAAAGGAACAACTCGTTGCTTTAGTTATTGCACTAGCAGGTGTTATATTTGTTTCTTTACCAGGAATGCATCAACAAGTAAGTTTCATATGGAGTATTGCTTGTATTGTGTTAGTTATAGGGGAGTTATTTTACGGAATAGGCTCTATTCGTTCGAAAGAAATACTGTCAGATTTATCAAATGTATCACCATTTCTTATTAACGGTATTCAAATGTTTTATGGAGGGATTTTACTACTAATCGCATCTATTATTGTAGAACAACCAAATGTAACCGTATTAACTTCATGGAGTGTGCAATGGCCTATTTTATATCTCATATTTATCGGATCGATTGGTGGACACGGATTATATTACTGGCTCTTATCAAAAACAAATCCAGTATTTCCATCGACGTGGTTATATGTATCACCATTAATTGCAATAATTGTGGGATATATCATTTTAGGAGAACCTTTAAATCCTACAATGGGAATGGGGGCTTGTCTTATATTGATTGGTGTATTTTTGGCCAATCGTTCAACACTACGGACTTATTTCAAAAAAGGGCGGTTATTAGAGAAGGAGATGTAGTTTAATAAAGCAATAGCCCTGTATATTACAGGACTGACAAAATCAAAAACACAGTTGGAAAAATAACCAACTGTGTTTTTGATAATTAATTCACTTTTTTAATAAAGCCTTTATAATGACGTTTTACAAGCTGGCTTTCTAACGTCTTCATAGTTTCTAGTGCTACACCGACAATGATAAGTAAGCTTGTACCACCAATTTGAGCAGAAGGTGGTAACGTAGCAATTTTCGTGAATATGAGCGGTAATATAGAAATAGCACCTAAGAAAATTGCACCGATAAATGTTAAACGGTATAGAATTTTAGTTACATATTGTTCAGTTGCTTTACCAGGACGAATACCAGGAACATATCCATTTTGCTTTTTCAAATTCTCAGCCATTTGTTCAGGATTTACTTGAATAAATGCGTAGAAGTATGTGAAAGCAACAATAAGACCGACATAAAGTGTCATTCCAATTGGATGTGCGAAATCAAGATTTGCAACTAACCATTTTGATACGCTTGAATCAGGGAAGAGCTGCGCAATTGTACGCGGCGTCATTAAAAATGCAGAAGCAAAGATAACTGGTATAACACCAGCACTATTTACTTTAAGCGGTAAATGAGTGTTTTTTGCTCCTTGATATTGATTGTTTCCTGAAACAGCTTTTGCATATTGGATCGGTATTTTACGTACAGCTTGTTGAATGTAAATAACACCAACAACTATCGCTAAAATTACGAGTCCAATTAAAACAATTTTTATTATGTGCATAAATAGCTGATCGCCAGCATTTTGGAATTGTTGTAAATAAATTTGATTTGCAACATTTGGAATGGCGGCAACGAGACCTGCGAAGATAATCATCGAAATACCATTACCAACTCCGTTAGCGGTAATTTGTTCGCCTAACCAAAGTAAAAATGCAGTACCTGCAGTTAAAACTGTCGCAATAAATAAGTATGTAGTCCAGCTTTGATCTGTTATTAATTGTCCACCTGCTATATTATTAAAGCCATAAGACATTCCGATGGCCTGTATGAATGCGAGAATGATTGTAAAGTATCGAGTGAATTGAGCTGATTTCTTACGGCCCATTTCTCCTTGCTTTGCCCATTCCGAAAATTTAGGTATAACATCCATTTGTAGTAACTGTACTATGATGGAAGCTGTAATATATGGTGTAATACCTACAGCAAAGATTGAGAAGTGTTGCAATGCTCCTCCGCCAAATACGTTTAACATACCTAGAACGTTAGCTTGATCTTGTACTTTTAATACCTCTGCGTTAGTATGAGGAACTGGAATAAACGTGCCAATTCGAAAAACGATTAACATCGCTAGTGTAAAAAGGATTTTCCTTCTTATCTCAGCTACTCTCATGAAATTTGAAATCGTACGAAACATTATGTCGCCTCCTATATTTTTATCAGTAAAAAACTGATTATTATACCCTATGAAGTAACCACAAACCTCCTTCCGCACTAAATTCATTTGACAAATGGATTTTCATACACTTTGTAGTTTTCACGGATATAAAAATATAAGGTGTTATATAAGCGACCTATACACTTCACGTAATCATTCAATACCCATAATATATCGAATAAATTAACAAATGTACATACATACGCATTAAAAATGAATAAATAGGGTCTTTTTTTACATTTATTTAATGATAAATTGATAGGACATTATACTGGTAAATGCGCTTCGTATATTCCTTTAATCAATTAAAATCCTCCACCTTTTTATTTTCTTACAATTAATATATCGATTTAAAAAGAATTTAAAATCAAATAAAAGTATGAAAGTACATACTACTTTAGTAGTAGTAATAGTAATCAATTGTATTTCAATTAAAATTCATGTGATTAGAGGATTCTTTTTATTTAAGAAGGAATAAATATTTAAAGAAAGCTAAATAAACAGTGTACATATTTATAGGGGAGAAGATGTAAATGAAAGTTTTTATAAAAAAATTTCCACCATTAGAAGTAGCATATATAAGACGAACTGGTAGCTACTTTGAACCACAAGATCACTGGGGAAAGTTACTGAATTGGTCAATTGAAAATAAACTTTATCCACCAGAGCAATCATTTATCGGAATATCATTAGATAATCCTGAACTTGTTGCAAGTCATAAGTGCCGGCATGATGCATGTGTTACGATTCCTGAAAACTTCGATAAAGAAAAGCATCATGATGTGCAATTTAAAAGATTAGATGGAGGTACATATGGTCTATACCAGTTCTATGATGAACCTCATAAATTAAGTGAAGCGTATCAATACATGTATGCAGAGTGGCTACCAAATAGTGAGTATGATGCAGATTATGATAGAGATAATTTAGAGTTTTGCTTAAATAATGTTGCTGAAGATCTAGACGGAAAGTTAAAAGTTAATTTATTTGTGCCAATTAAAAAGATATAAAAAAACAAATAATTTCATTTGTAGCTTTAAAATGAAATTGGAATAGTAGTGAAAGAAAAACTTTTTTTGAAGATAATATTTCTAGCGTAGGAATTTAAGTATGTAGGTTGCAATGAAAGGAGAATCCACATGGATACATTTGTAAATGACAAGTTTTATGAAACGAGAGATCAATTAGTTGAGGAAATTAATTTGTTGAGTGATGCTCAATTTAATAGGAAACCAGATAAGGATAAATGGAGTATTGCACAAGTTTGTCATCATTTAGTTTTATTAGATGAGAGAGTTATAACAGTTATTTCATCAGGATTAAAAAAGTTAGATAGTACCCAAAATGAGCGTAAAGAAATTCACACTATTTTATTAGATAGAACGAAAAAGTTTATAGCTCCAGAAATGATTGAACCAAGTATAGAACCATTTGAAGTGGAGCAAATGCTCAATATGCTAAACGAATCAAGAAAAGAATTGATGCGTTTCCTGAGTACAATAGAAGATGAGTCTATATTAGCGAAAAAAGCAGTGATGCATCCAGCTCTTGGAGAATTATCCCTTGATCAGTGGATAGAACTGATTTATTTACATGAACAGCGTCATATTTCACAAATAAAAGAGATAAAATTACTTTGTGAAATTGAAAAGTAAAAATCATTCCCTATTTATTGATGCGTATTATAAACAGGGAAAACGGTTGATTCATATTGATTCAGAAGAAAACAAAAATAGAATGAAATTAGTTGAAAGTAACCAATAAGCTTAAGAAAATATGAAACTATCCGATTTTCTGTATAAGTGTAACCCCGTCTTAAATGAAGAGCGGGGTTATTTTTTTGGAAGTATTTTCATTGAGAAGGAAATACTTCGACAATGAAATTCAAAAAAATAATCATCATAACATATTTTATATGCGAATTTTAGTAAATTGAAATAATGATTTTATGATGATGAATGATATGTCCTTATTTTGAAAGTACTCTTCACACGCTTAAGGAAGGGGTATTCTGTCAGGAAACGATAAAATACAATTCTGTTAGGAGATGTATGCAATTTATTCTCTTTATTTTGCAACAGAACCACCTTCAAAATTATCTTTTGTAGTTGAAGTTTCCTGAATAATAAGTTACATTTTTAAAGTTCAAGCAACTTTATGAAAGTACAAAAAGGGGAGAAATATTATTAGTATGCAAAAAATGAAATGGAAGAACTATGTATGTTACTTTGTAATTCTATTACTGCTTGGAACAGCAGTAATAGTCAAACCACCTATCTCTAAGGCTGAGGAATCTGAAGTTAATATCACATTGTTAGGTACTGCAGATATTCATGGTAGATTTATGCCTTGGGATTATGCGCTTGATGGAGCAAATATGAGTGGAAGTTTGACGCAGCTTTATACGGTTATAAAGAAGGTCCGTCAAGAAAATCCAAATACCATATTAGTAGATGCTGGGGATACAATTCAAGGAAACTCAGTAGAATTATTCAACGATAAACCACAATCGCCAATGATGGTAGCGATGAATACAATGGGATATGACGCCTGGGCATTTGGAAATCATGAATTCAATTTTGGATTAGATACATTGAAAAAAGTTAGTGAGCACTATAAGGGAAAAACGTTAGCAGGAAATATTTATAAGGAAAATGGAGAGCGCTTTCTTCCTGCATATACAATTGTAGAAAAAGGTGGAATTAAAGTTGGGATTATTGGTATGAATACACCAATGATTAGTGATTTTGAAAAAGGGACAGATCACTTAGATGGTTTAGTGGTGAAAAATCCGGTAGAAGAGACGAAAAAGGCAATTAAGGAATTAGAAGGTAAAGTAGATGTAATGGTAGGAGTTATGCATATGGGATTAGAAAATGAGAATGGTATCCCTGGTACTGGTGTTCAAGAAATTGCAAATGCTTGTCCGGAACTAAGCGCTATTTTTGCGGCTCACATGCATAAACTTGTAAAAAAAGAAGTTGTAAATGGCGTAATTATTACAGAACCAGATAAATATGGAACACATATTTCACGTATTGACCTTACTTTTACAAAGCAAGATGGGAAGTTGACTTTAAAAAATAAAACTGCTACCGCTATACCTGTAAAAAATGCTGATGGAACAACGATATTATCTGATCCTACACTTGAAGAAACATTAACACCTTTTCACGAATATGCGAGAGGAGATGCAAATGTTGTAGTCGCTCAATTAAAGGGTAGAAATCTTGTTCCTGAAAATGAAATAAAGGGTATTCCAAGTGTTCAGATTCAAGAAACACCTTTATCAGATTTCTTTCATGAAGTCATGCTCTACTACAGTAAAGCAGATGTAGTAGCCCATCAAATTGATAATGATTATGCCCGTTTGGATATAGGTCCTATTAAGAAAAAAGATATTGCGTACAATTACCAATATGCCTTGGGAGAAATTACAGTATATAAGATTTCTGGAAAAGATTTAAAAGACTATATGGAATGGGCAGCAGGATATTTTAACTCATCTCGTGCCGGAGATGTAACCGTTAGCTTTGATAAAACCCGCCGTGCATCTAAATACAGTACGAATGATTTCTTTGGAGGCGTAAAATACGAAATTGACTTAACAAAACCATATGGAAGTAGAATTACAAATTTACGCTCTATTCGTACAAACAAACCAATCAAAACGAGCGATGTTATGACGCTGGGAATGAATGCATATAGAATGGAGGCTCTTCAGGCAAAAGGGGGAGCTTTAGAGGGGCGTAAGTTTGAACAAATTTGGTCATCTAAACAAGAGAATGCATTTGGAGAAACAGGCGGAACCATTCGTAACCTTGCTATTACATATTTAAAAGAGGTAAAGAATGGTGTATACACTCCAAAAGTTATGCGTAATTGGAAAATTACTGGTGTAGATTTACATTCTTCAGAGCATAAGGCTGTAGTTGATCTCGTGAATAAAGGGATTTTAGAAATTCCAAAAACAGAAGACGGAAAATACACAAATATAGCATCTATAAATACGAAAGACTCAATTTCAAAAGAAGAAATTGTAGCACTCTCACAAAAAGCAAATATTAATCCAAATGAGTTTAATCATGCAAAGACAAAAGGTGAATTTTATAAAAAACTTAATAGGATTACTAAAAAAATATAAATTATAAGGTTTCTTATAGTGATTGTTATTTTAATAGTATGAAACCCACTCTTACAATAGTAAAGAGTGGGTTTTTATGTTGTTATTTAGATGTAAGTATACTTTTATTAGAATGAATATAGATAATTAATAACTAACCAATTGGATGAGCGTCTATAAGGATTCTCTTTTATTCAAATTAATGTACATATGTGTTCCGTTCATTATTTATAATATTGACCACAATTTATGTAATTTTGCATAATGTTACATAAATTTCGTATTTTCTCTTTTTTCCGACAGAAATAGACAGTATACTTTGTACAAGCTTTCTATTTCAAAAATTATACGAGGTGAAATAATGAAAAACAAAAAGACATTAACTAAGGTAGCATTAACAACAGGATTAGCTTTAACAGCTGTGGCACCATATGGCGTAGGTCATGCAGAGGAAACAGATCAACTACAAGTCCAAATTCAAGAGGAATCGTTCCGTTCGGGTGAACTTACACAACCGTCACAAAAGGCACCAGAAAATGTAGTAAAGGATGCACTTAAGGAGAAAACAGAGCAAGCTCTGTCCCAAAAACAAGTCAATGGAGAAGCAGGAGTAGATTATAAAGTTCTTCAAAAACGTGGTTCGTATGATGGAACTACACTTGTGCGTATGCAACAAACATACGAAGGAAAAGAAGTATATGGACATCAATTAACTGCACACGTAGATAATAATGGTGTTATTAAAAGTGTTTCAGGTGATAGCGCACAAAATTTAAAACAAGAAGAATTGAAAAAACCTATTAATCTATCAAAAGATGAAGCAAAACAATTTATTTATACGAAGTACGGAAACGATCTCAAGTTTATTTCTGAGCCGGAAGTTAAAGAGGTTATTTTTGTTGATGAAAATAATGGACAAGCTAAAAATGCATACCAAGTTACCTTTGAAGCTGCAACACCAAACTATGTTTCTGGTACTTATTTAGTAAATGCACAAAATGGTGATATGTTAAAAAATATGGTACAAGAATCTAACTTAAAAGCCAGTGACAAACTAGTTGGAGCTTTAAAGAAAAGTAAACAAAGCAGTCTTACATCATTAACTGGAACAGGAAAAGATGATTTAGGTATTTCTCGTTCATTTGGTATCTCTAAACAAAGTAATGGCAAATATGCTCTTGCTGATTATACAAGAGGGCAAGGCATTGAAACATATGATGTGAATTACAGAGATATTACTAAAGAAGAAAGCTATTATCCTGGTACATTAGCGACTAGTACTTCGGCAACATTTAACGATCCGAAAGCAGTAAGTGCTCATTACTTAGCAACAAAAGTATTTGATTTTTATAAAGATAAATACAAGCGTAATAGCTTTGATAATAAAGGACAAAAAGTAGTTTCAGTTGTACACGCTTGGGATTCTGAAGAGACGAATGATCCGAAAAATTGGCAGAATGCATTAAGTGCTAATAATGGAAGTATGCTTGTATATGGCGATCCTATTGTTAAAGCATATGACGTAGCTGGACATGAATTTACACACGCTGTTACTTCTAGCGAATCTAATCTTGAATATTACGGAGAATCCGGTGCGATTAATGAGGCATTATCTGATATTATGGGAACATCTATTGAGAAATACGTAAATAATGGAAAATTCAACTGGACAATGGGAGAACAAACGGGATCTGTTTTCCGTGATATGGAAAACCCAGCTTCTGTTCCATCTTCACTTGGAGTACCTTATCCAGATGATTACAGTGAATTTAACGATTTTAATGGATGGGATCAAGGCGGTGTTCATTTTAATTCAAGTATTATTAATAAAGTTGCGTATCTCATTGCGAAAGGCGGAACTCATAACGGAGTAACTGTTAAAGGAATTGGTGAAGATAAAATGTTTGATATTTTCTATTATGCAAATACAGATGAGTTAAACATGACTTCTAATTTCAAAGAATTGAGATCAGCATGTATTCGAGTGGCAACTAATAAATATGGTGCGAATACAGCTGAAGTTCAAGCAGTTCAAAAAGCATTTGATGCAGCAAAAATTAAGTAATTTAGAAATATAGTTCTCATTCATATATTAATACATTATGAAAAACAGCTAATGTCATTTTAAGGATATTAGCTGTTTTTTTACGTAGCAATGTATTATTGAAAATAAACTGACTAAGCAATAATGAGGCGCTTTCTCTTTAAGAAGTAGTGACAAATCAATAAGGTTTAAAGTGTATAAAAACAGAAAATTAATAATATATTGACCTCTTGATAGAAAGTCTATAAAATGAAAGCGATAACAAACGATTGCTTTAAAATGATTTCCCTGATCTTTTAGTATTTACAAATATATGAAGGCATAAACAAATCTATTTTTTTAAGCGTTAATGCAAACGCTTTCGTATTAAAAGGTCATTGAAATACATACGTGAAAATAGCCAATATGGAGGTGAAGTTAAAGAGATTTCTAGATAAATTTAAGCAGTTTTATTCAGTGAAAGCATAATAAATCGTTAGTAATATTTGAAGAAAGGGTGTATGTGGTGCAAATTACAAAAAGATTAATTAACAAAACAGTTTTATTACTTACTTTAATCATTATGTTATCATCTGTTTTCTCTTTTCAGAGTGTGAAGGCAGTTTCAAATTCGAAAACAACTGAAATTATCATTCATTACAAAGAAAAGCTTGGAAATACAAAAGACTGGAATCTTTGGTTATGGGGAGAAAATGCAAATGGTACATCTTATGAATTTACTGGTGAAGATGAATTTGGAAAATACGCTAAGATAAAAATAGACGGTGACTATAATCGTGTAGGATTTATAGTTCGAACAAATGAATGGGAAAAAGATGGTGGGGATCGTTGGATTGAAAATATAAAGGACGGTCGTGCTGAAGTATGGATTCTTTCGGGTGATGAAAAAGTATATAACTCTAAGCCTTCATCGGATCTCTCAATTCAAAAAGCAACTATTGATAGTTTCAATGAAATTACTGTAACGACTAATGTCCCGTTTCATATTAAGGAAAAGAAAATTGAAATTGAAGGCATTAAAATTAAAAATATTACTCCTTATGATACAAACAGTGGAGATATTACTAATAAGGTTAAAATAATTACGGAACAGAAAATTGATTTAAAACAAACATACAAAGTTAAAATTGAAAACTTAGCTGATACGAATACTGAAATTGGTAAAGTCATTCGTAGCGAAGAATTTGATAATTTATTTTATTATGGTGGCAACGATTTAGGAAATACATATACTCCGCAACATACAAAGTTCCGTTTATGGGCTCCTACTGCAAGCGAAGCGAAGTTAGTTACATATAAAAACTGGAACGATAAAATAGGTGCTGAAATAAACATGCAACAAGGTGAAAAGGGAACTTGGACAGCAGAACTAAAGGGGAACCAAAAAGGGCTCTTTTATACGTATAAGGTCAAAATTGGTGATAAGTGGACTGAAGCGGTTGATCCATATGTGCGTGCTGCTTCTGTAAATGGGGATAAAGGTGCAGTCGTTAATTTAGAAGAAACAAATCCGAAAAAATGGAAAGCAAACAAAAAGCCAAAATTTAAAAATCCGGAAGATGCTATTATTTATGAGTTACATGTACGCGATCTTTCCATCCAACCTGAAAGTGGTATTAAACAGAAAGGGAAGTATTTAGGTGTAACAGAAAAAGGAACAAAAGGGCCAGAAGGTGTAAAAACAGGACTTGATCATATAAAGGATCTAGGTGTTACTCACGTTCAGTTTTTACCGATATTTGATTATGCTTCTGTAAATGAAGAGACTTTAAATGAACCGCAATATAACTGGGGATATGATCCTAAAAATTTCAACGTTCCAGAAGGCTCCTATTCTACAAATCCTTATGAGCCGACTGTGCGAATAACTGAATTGAAGCAAATGGTTCAAACACTACATGATAATAATCTTCGAGTAGTGATGGATGTAGTATATAACCATATGTATAATGCTGCTGAATCTAATTTTCATAAGTTAGTTCCAGGTTATTATTATCGTTACAATGAAGATGGAACATTTGCAAATGGAACTGGAGTAGGAAATGATACTGCTTCAGAAAGAAAAATGATGAGGAAATTTATGATAGATTCCGTCACATATTGGGCAAAAGAATACAATTTAGATGGATTCCGTTTTGATTTAATGGGTATTCATGATTATGAAACGATGAATAAAATACGTAAAGCTGTTAATCAAATTGACCCTTCTATTATACTACACGGAGAAGGATGGGATTTAAATACACCTCTTGCAGCTGAGTTGAAAGCAAATCAAAAAAATGCAGAGAAAATGAAAGGGATTGCTCATTTTAACGATAATATACGTGATGGGTTGAAAGGTAGTGTATTTGAGGAAAAGGAAAATGGTTTTGTAAATGGAAAGCAAAACATGGAAGATCGTATTAAAAAAGGCATTACAGCAGGTATTGACTATGATACAAATTCGTCTACCTATCAAGATCCTGAACAGGTATTAACTTATGTGGAAGCACATGACAATCATACATTATGGGATAAACTTGAGTTAACTAATCCAGGTGACAGTGAAGAAATGCGAAAACAAATGCACAAATTGTCTTCTTCAATTTTATTAACATCACAAGGAGTTCCATTTTTACATGCAGGGCAAGAGTTTATGCGGACGAAATACGGTGATCATAATAGTTACAAATCTCCAGATTCAATTAACCAGATGGATTGGCTGCGCCGTGCAACGTTTAATAATGAAGTAGATTATATGAAGGGTTTAATAGAATTACGCAAAAAGTACTCAGCTTTTCGAATGACATCTGCAGAGCAAATAAAAACACACGTAT
The DNA here is from genome assembly GCF_001563515.1 of Bacillus sp. JH7. Lineage (NCBI taxonomy): Bacteria > Bacillati > Bacillota > Bacilli > Caryophanales > Bacillaceae > Bacillus > Bacillus sp. JH7. The sequence continues at coordinate 2,025,706 of NZ_LPUS01000001.1, forward strand.
CATTTATTGATGCTCCGAAAAATACTGTAGCTTATACAATAGAGGGGAATAAAAATGAATACTTTACAGTGGCTCACAATGCAAATAGAGAAGCTGTTGAAATAACACTTCCATCGAAAGGGCCTTGGAAAGTACTAGTAGACAGCAAGCAGGCGGGAAGTAAACCACTTTATGTTGTCCATGACAATAAAATTAAAGTTCCTGCATTAAGTTCATTTGTCTTAAAAACAGAGAAACCGATTAAATAAAAGCGAAGAATGTGGAAATAAATACTGCATTGAGCAAATTTAACAAGGATTGCAAATAAAAAAAGCGAAGTGAAGATTATTCTCACTTCGTTTTTAAAGTTAATGTAATATAATTTCACATACTGTAATTATATTACAATTTAATAAAAGAAATAAGCAATAGATTGTTTCTTTTGTGACAGTAGGAGGAGAAGATATCTTTGAGTTTATTTATAAAATTACCTGAAATACATTCGTAATTCATATAATGTTTATTATATATTCGAACATATAACGAACTAGATGTTCGAGTTGTATTAATTCCTACAAATCGTTTAAAAATAACAAAGGCGTAAAAAGTATATGGAATTAAAATAGAGAAAAGACACCATTCAAGGTGTCTTTTCTCTATTTTGAATATGAAATGTAAGTAACTCGATTGTATGTAATAGCATGTGATATTTTCACACTAACTGATTAAGAAAAATTTAAAACTCTTTTCTTAATCTATTTGTAATAAATTACATCATAAAATTTTATCGATATAATAAATAAAACTTTCTCAACATTATTTGATTTAATAACTATATTCAACCGCTCTCCAATCCATTACAATAATTTCACATTGGAAATACATGAATATTCTCAATGTTATAAATGGTTTATACCTTATAGGATTACTATGGGAAAGGATGTGAAATATCCAAAAAGAAATCATTTTTTATGATGAAATAAAAAATTTTAATGAAGAAAAAGTTATTTCATTATTTTCAAGTTTCGTTAAAGTGCATGTATTTATAATCAATATGAGACAAGGAGCAGAATCCGAAAAAATTTTTGTAAATTAGAAAATTGCATTTCAAAAATAAGTTAAACGTTTATGGAGGGTTATATGAGCGAGAAAATTTATTACTGGTCTCCGATTAAGCATTGGGAGAAGTTGCATAATGAAGTTTTGATAGGGGAAATGAGATTTACAGGTATTCTGTCTGAGTGGTTTCCAGATTTTTATTTTATGGCTCAAAAAGGTGTGAAAATTAGTGAACTAGTAGAGCGCTTTTCGTTAGGAAATGTAGAAGAGACACAAAAAAACATAGAGCTCATGATAAAAAATCGTGTGTTAGTAAGTAACATATTACACCCAAGAGAAGTATTTTCTTCACAAGAAAAGATTTTTTCAAATCCATATAGCAACCAGATTCGCTTTTCTAAAGAAAAGTTAGATAAATATATGAGTGAACAATTAAATCGCACGCACGTTGCTGCACGGTCGACCGAAATTCAACTTGAAACAACAAATGAGCTACCTACTATAATCAAGGAACGTAGATCTTGTCGTCAATTTGATATGGAAAAACATATTAATTTTTCGGAATTTTCCCGATTCTTATCAACTCTAAAACAGGTTAGGGAAGAAAAAATATACTATCATTACGCAAGTGCAGGCGGGCTCTATCCCATTGATATCTTTGTTTATGTAAAACCAAAACGTATAGAGGGTATGAAAGCTGGATTTTATTATTATAACCCATCAAAAAATAGTCTTGTGATTGTAAACAACATTGATCAAGTAATCAAAAGTGATCATGAGTTAATTAATCAGGATTTATTTACTCAATCTGCCTTCTCAGTTTATTTGGTTTATAATGCGAACGCTTCCATCCCGAAATACGGTTCAGATGGATATTTATTTGCTTGTATTGAGTCAGGCATTATCACTGCTACCTTAAATATGGTTGCTGAGACATTAAATTTAGGGGTTTGTTCAGTTGGTCATATGAAATTTGAAGATATTCAGCAATTTTTATGTTTGGATAATCATCAAGTGTTTCTCCATGGGCTTGAAGTTGGCTTAAAAATTAATGAGTAGAAGAAATGAATATTAGGGGGATAAAGATAAAAATGCACATTAAAGATCGAAGTTCGATTCATGAAAATAAAGAAGTAGAAGCGTTTTGGAAGGAGCAATTATCTTCCGAGATTCTCGATTTTTCTGTATTTAAATTTAATAGCGATTACCAACTAAATAAAGAAACACCTTGTGAGTACGTTCAAGTCATAGTGAATGTAGAATTTAGTAAAAGTATACAAAAAATAAGTAAGTCTCAAGATTTATTATTATTTAGCTGGTTTCAAGCCGCTTTAAGGGTTTGTTTGGCACATTATACAGATCAAGAAAGAATTACTATTGGTATTCCTATAATTGAAAAGAATCTTGAACAAAGTGAGAATCTTAATAAGTTGATTCCTTTAGGAAGTGAAATCCAGCCGCATCACACCTTTAAACAATTAGTAAATGAGATTGAACAAACGACTTTATTCGGGTATGAAAATCAGGAGTATCCGCTCTCTGAATTATTAGTTAAACACAATTTAACTCCTTTTCAAATTGTAATCGGGATGGAAGGATTACATAATGAAAATTCGCTAGAAGAATACGCAGAGAATAATTTAGCCCTATGGATACGAAGAAAATGGAATGAAATACATAATGAATTTGAATTTCAAATTTCTTGCAAGTCCCGTTCATTCTCTTCTTTGCAACAGTTTGCCAATTCGTATTGTTATGTTTTAAAGCAAGTTTCACAAAATCCGAATTTGGCATTGAAAGATATTTGTATTATTGCAGAAGAAGAAAAAGAGTTGTTAGAAGGATTGAATACTTTTCAAACGGGTATAGACTTGTTTCAATCATTTCAAGATTTGTTTGAAGCGCAAGTATTAAAAACTCCAGATCAAATTGCTGTTGTTTGTAATGAACAATCTTTGACATATAGAGAATTGAATAAGAAAGCGAATCAATTGGCTTCTATTCTTCAAAGTAAAGGTGTTTCAAAAGAAAGTATTATTGGCGTTATGGTAGATCGGTCATTAGAAATGATTATTGGTATGATGGGGATTTTTAAAGCAGGAGCAGCGTATTTACCAATCGACCCTAACTACCCAACTGAACGAATTGAATATATGTTACAAGATAGTCAAGCAAAATATTTACTTAGTAAGCGAACAGAGGAAGTATTGCCGCAATTTGCGGGTGAAGTACTGTATCTTGATAAAGAATATCTTTTCCAAGGTGAAGAAAGTAATTTAGTACGAGAACATAATCCTAATGATTTGGCTTATGTTATTTACACATCAGGATCGACAGGAAATCCAAAAGGGGTAATGATCGAACAAAAATCGCTAGTTCATTTTTTAAATGTAATGAGAGAAAAAGTAAAGGCTAATCAATCATTCTTGTTTCTTGCTAGTGTATCTTTTGATATTTCCTTGTTAGAAATATGTCTTCCTTTAACGCAAGGTTCAAAAGTAGTAATTGCTACAGAGGACCAGTTTGCAACAAAAGAATTGGCTCATTTGGTCAAAAAACATAAGGTGGATTTATGGGAATCAACGCCATCGCGAATGGAAGTGATTTTGAGTGATCCAGAAGGGGCGATTTTTCTAAAAGATTTAAAATCTATTTTATTAGCAGGAGAATCATTTTCCATTGATTTGGTTGAAAAAATTCGTTGTATCAGTGAAGCAACAATTTTAAATATTTATGGTCCCACAGAAACAACCATTTGCGCAACAGTAAAAGACTTGAGCACTTCCAAAGAAGTTACGATTGGCAAACCTAACCCGAATTATCATTCCTATATATTGAATAAGTATGGCCAATTAAAACCATTTGGAATTCCCGGTGAACTCTGCATTGCTGGCGTAGCGGTAGCACGAGGGTATCTTGGTAAAAATAAACTGACAGATGAAAAGTTTGTACCGAGTCCTTTTGTGGCAGGGGAAATGATGTATCATACAGGTGATCTCGTTCGTTGGTTGCCTAATGGAGAACTTGAATATTTAGGTCGAATGGATCATCAAGTGAAAATTCGGGGGTATCGGATTGAATTAAGAGAAATCGAAACTCAATTAAGGGAATATCCAGAAATAAACCAGGCTATCGTTGTTGATCAAGTGTATGGAAATAGGAAATTATTAGCTGCCTACTATGTATCGGATAACAAGGTGTCTTTTGGTGAAATCAGAAAATATTTAAGTGATAAATTACCTGAGTTTATGATTCCTGAAAAAATGATTCAGGTAGAAGAGATTCCATTGAATCCAAATGGAAAAGTGGATAGAAAAAGATTGTTGGATATAACACAAACGGATTATGTATCAATTCCATACGTTGCTCCGCGCAATGAAATTGAACAAAAATTAGTGCGTGCGTGGGAAAAAGTTATGGAGATTGAGGGAATCGGTATTCATGATAATTTTTTTGCATTAAAAGGAGAATCTATTAAAGCACTTCAGGTAATTAATTTATTAAGAAAAGACTGCTTAAAAATAAGTACAACAGATTTTTTTAAGCACCCTACAATCGCTCAACTGAGTTCTTGTGTAAAGTTAGAGCATAAAGAAGAAAACTTTGAAAGTAAACCAACTCATGTTAAAGATTTGTCTAATCCATTTTCCTTAACAGAAGTTCAGACGGCGTATATGTTAGGAAGGAATTCACAGTTTGAATTAAGTGGTATTTCACCTCAAACATATTTTGAATATGAAACAGCATTGGATATCAATCGTCTTTCAAAAAGTTTTCACAAGGTGATCCATCGTCATCCAATGTTGCGAGCTGTAATTTTACCAGAGGGAAAACAGCAAATATTACAAAGCGTTCCTGATTACGAGATTGAAATAGTGAGTCTCATAGATTTAGATGATAGGAATCAAAATGCTCGCTTACAAGAAGAGCGTTCTCGAATGACTAACCATGTATTCCCTTTGGGGCAATGGCCTTTGTTTGAATTGAAAGCTTTTCTTTTAAAAGAAGACACATATTTATTATGTTTTCGATACGATGCTTTATTAATGGACGGAGCAAGCATGAACATTGTTGGACAGGATTTGTTGCATTATTATTATAAACCAAATCAAAAATTAGAATCTTTATCTTTTGATTTTCAAGATTATATGTTTATCTATGATGAAATGGAACAAAGCGAAGAATATAAAACAGCAAAAGATTATTGGACAAGTAAGCTTCCTGACTTTCCGTTTGCACCTTCTTTGCTGTTAAAAAAGGATCCAGCAGAGATTGCTACTCCTAAATTCCAATCACTTACAAAAATCCTGGATAATAAAAAATGGACAAAGCTACGAAAGTTAGCACAAGAGAAAGAGGTAACTCCTTCCGCTCTACTTTGTACAATATATGGTGATGTGTTGGCATATTGGAGTAATCAACGTCGATTAGCAATTAACTTGACTGTATTTAACCGTTATCCTGTTCATGATGAAGTAGAACAGATTGTTGGAGATTTCACATCGCTTATTTTATTGGATGTTGATGTAAAACCAGAGCAAACTTTCTTTACTAGAGTAAAAGAAACGCAAGCTACTTTATTAGATGGCCTTGAACATCGTCATTACGATGGAGTTAACTTTATTCGAGATTTTACTCGATATCATCAAATGACGCCAAAAGCAGTTATGCCAATCGTTTTCACCTCGATGTTAGCAGGTGCAGGTGCTTTCTCTTGGGAACAACTTGGTTCTCTTCGCTATATTCATGCTCGGACTCCACAAGTGTATTTGGATAATGTAGTAATTGAAAAAAATGGAGAGTTACTAATTAGCTGGAACTATGTTGAAGAGTTGTTTGATGTTGATGTAATAGAAGCAATGTTTTCCCAATTTGTTGACTTATTGGAACAATTGGTGAAACAAAGCGATATAACATCTTTGCAGATGAAAGAATCGGATCAAACTTTAATTAAGCAATACAATGAAACAACAGAAGAAATACCTTCAACTACTCTGTATCAATTATTTACAGACCAAGTAAAACGTACACCGGATGAAGTAGCAGTGGTATTTGAACAAGAATGGTTAACATACTCGGAACTTCATAAACGTTCTAATCAAATTGCCCACTTCTTAAAAGAGCAAGGTATTGGTCTAGGTGACAAAGTGGGTCTTTTAGCAAAAAGGCGAGTTGACACAATTGTTAATATGTTAGGTATTTTAAAATCAGGTGCCGCTTATGTTCCGATTGATCCCGATCATCCTTTAGATCGCCAAACATATATTTTAAAAAATAGCTCATGCAAGCTTTTATTAGAACCTAGTCTTTATGAAGAAAATCATTTGTCATTTTATACAACAGAAGATATGCCCGCTATTGCTGGTCCAGAAGATATTGCCTATATTATATACACTTCAGGAAGTACAGGAAAACCAAAAGGAGTAATTATTACTCACCAAGCGGTTACAAATACTATTCAAGACATAAATCAAAAATATGAGGTGAATGAAGATGATCGTATTATTGGTATCTCTTCCATGTGTTTTGACCTATCTGTATACGATATTTTCGGAGCTTTAAGCACAGGTGCAATGTTAGTAATGATTCGTGATCCGAGAGACATGCAAGAATTAATCCGCACTGTCGAACGTAGAGGGATTACAATTTGGAATACAGTGCCTGCAATCATGGATTTGGCATTGGATCAAGTAGGTTCTCATTTTGAATATCCTTCTTTACGTTTAGTTTTACATAGTGGAGATTGGATTCCGCTTTCTTTACCAGAAAAAATAAAAAGACATTTTCCGATTGCAGAAGTAGTTTCACTAGGAGGGGCAACAGAAGCATCGATTTGGTCAATTTATTATCCGGTCAAACAGGTGGAATCACATTGGAATAGTATTCCATACGGGATGCCCTTGGCAAACCAAACGTATTATGTGTTGAACTATGAAAAGAAAATGTGCCCTGTTGGTGTAATTGGAGATTTATATATCGGGGGAGTGGGCCTTGCTAAAGGATATTTAAATGATGAAAAGAAAACAAATGAAGCGTTTGTTTCACATCCTGATTTTGGTCTTATATATAAAACAGGAGATTGTGGAAAAATGCATTCTGAGGGATATATTGAATTTTTAGGCCGCCAAGATTACCAAGTGAAAATTCAGGGATATCGAGTAGAGTTAGAAGAAATCTCTCATTGTCTTCTAACTTATAAACAAGTCGAACATGCTGTCGTAATTGATCAAACAGATGAGAACGGGATAAAATTTTTAGTTGCATATGTGGTAACTGAGCAAAATATTAGTACAACAGAACTACGAAAGCATTTGCGAGATCACTTGCCAGATTATATGATTCCTTCTTATTTTGTTTATTTGGACCAATTACCCCTGACTCCAAACGGGAAATTAGATAGAAAAGCGCTCCCTACTCCGGAGAAACAAAAAAATGAAGTATTTATTGCCCCAAAAACTGAAATGGAAAAAATATTAACTAGTATTTGGCAAGAAGTACTCAAAATAGATCAAGTTGGAGTAAATGATCATTTCTTCGCCTTAGGTGGAGATTCGATAAAAGCAATTCAAGTGTCCGTTAGACTGTATCGACAAGGATTCGAGCTTGAACCAAAAAATCTATTTTCATTTCCTATATTAAGAGATATGGTTCAATTTGTTAAAAAGCTAGACCAGTTTTCAAGTTCACAAACAAATGATGTAAATATAATGAACGATAATAAAGCTACATTACTAAATGTTAAAGATAAACAACTTAATCAACATACACTTACCAAAATACAAGAAAAAATGCCGGATATAAAAATAGAACGTATTTACCCGCTAGCACCTTTCCAGGAAGTTATTTATGAGCATGCTACGAATGAACCTGATACAAATGCATATTTTGAACAAACAATTTGGGCACTTGAGGGGGAGCTGGATATTAAACTCTTTATTCAGTGTTTCCAACAATTAGTTGATCGTCATGATTCTTTAAGAACAATAATTGTGCAAGATGAACAAGCAAAACCTTGGCAAGCTGTTCTATATGATGTTCAAATAAATTCAGAAATAAAAAACTTGATTGAGATGACGAAACAAGAACAGCAAGAATTCCTAGATCAGTGGATGAATGAAAATTTAAGTCAAGGATTTAAAAATGGTGAACTTATGACCCGTCTCTGTATATTCCAACTAGGTAATAACGAGTATAAGGTAATTTGGAGTTCCCATCATCTATTATGTGATGGTTGGAGCGTCAGCATTTTGATAGACGAATTATTCCAGCTCTACGAAACTACAAATGCGGGAACTACGGCGGAGTTACCTATGGTAAAACCTTTTGAAACATTTATAGATTGGACTTTGGCACAAGATCATGAGAAAGCACGTCATTTTTGGCGAGATTATTTATCAGGATACAATCAGAAAATTAGTATTCCTAAAAAGAAAGTCCCATCTAAAAGTGAAGGGTTAAACTTCACTTTTATGGATTTAACATTAGACAAGGATTTGACTGATCAGTTACAGACATTTGTAACTAAAAATAATATAACTATGAATACGGCATTACTAGCTGTATGGGGAATATTGCTTGGCAAATTTAACGGAACGAGAGAAGTAGTATTGCCTAATCTAGTATCAGTCAGACCTCCCGAAGTAGAAGGAATTGAAAATATGTTCGGTCTGTTCACAAATGTTTTGCCTATCCGATTAGCATGGACAGAAACGCAATCTTTTGTGGACTTCCTGCAAAAGGTACAACTAGAGACATTGAAATGTAATGAGTATGCATACTATTCATTTGTTGATATACAAAAGCAAAGTGAATTAAAAACTGAGTTGACTGACCATCTTTGGGTTTTTGAAAACTATCCAACTAATCCAGCAATCTTTTCTTCAAATGAAAACAGACATTTTGCTATCACGGATTACGAAGTTGTTGATGAGCCACATGTAAAGTATGGAATTATGTGCTTCCCTGAAGAAAGACTTACAATAAAGTTTGGATATGATCAAACGGTATATGAAGCAGAGAAAATACAGGAAATATTAAATCACATCCATGGGTTAATCAACACGATTCTTCAAAATCCAATACAAACAATTTGTGATTACAAATTATAAAAAATGAAAAGGCGAGCAAGAACTCGCCTTTTTAAATAGAATAGGAGTAAATCAAATGACAAAAAAATTACAGTTATCAGCCGAAGAAATGCGTCAGTTAGGATATCAAGCGGTTGACTTGATTGTTGATCATATGAATCATTTAAAAAGTAAACCAGTTTCAGAAACGATTGATAGTAATATTTTTAGAGACAAGCTAATTGAAACGATTCCGGAAAACGGATCTAATTCAAAAGAATTACTTCATTTTCTTAATAACAATGTGTTTAATCAAATTACTCATGTGGATCATCCTCATTTTATGGCTTTTGTGCCAGGTCCTAATAATTATGTTGGTGTATTAGCAGATTTTTTAGCAAGTGGGTTTAATGTATTTCCTACAGCTTGGATAGTAGGTGCAGGTGCCGAACAAATTGAATTAACGACAATTAACTGGTTAAAATCAATGCTAGGATTCCCTGATTCAGCTGAAGGACTATTTGTCAGTGGTGGTTCCATGGCTAATTTGACTGCACTTACTGTAGCGAGACAGGTCAAGCTGAATAATGACATAGAAAATGCGATTGTTTATTTTTCTAACCAAACTCATTTTTCTGTAGATCGAGCACTTAAAGTATTAGGTTTTAAACAGCATCAAATTTGCCGAATTGAGACAGATGAAGACTTAAAAATTTCAGTTAGTACTTTAAGAAAACAAATAAAAGAAGATCGATTAAAAGGGAAAAAACCATTCTGTGTTATTGCTAATGCAGGGACAACGAATTGCGGAGCGGTGGACTCCCTCGATGAATTGGCTGATGTATGTGGTGATGAAGATATATGGCTACACGTGGATGGGGCTTATGGGGCTGCAGCAATTCTCAGTGAAAAAGGAAGGGAGTTATTAAGTGGAATTCATCGTGCCGATTCTTTAACGTTAGACCCGCATAAATGGCTTTTTCAGCCTTATGATGTTGGTTGTGTACTTATTCGAAATAGCCAATATTTAAGTGAAACATTCCGTATGATCCCAGAGTATATTAAGGATACAGAAACTAATATAGAAGAAAAAGTGAATTTTGGGGAGCGTGGAATTGAACTTTCTCGTAGATTTAGAGCATTAAAGGTATGGCTTTCTTTTAAAGCATTCGGAGTTACAGCTTTTCGTGAGGCAATTGATCATGGCATTATGCTAGCTGAACAAGTTGAAGAGTTTTTAAGGAAAGAAAAAGATTGGGAAGTAGTAACACCTGCCCAATTAGGAATTGTTACTTTTCGTTATATTCCATGTGAGCTAACATCTACAGATACAATTCATGAAATAAACAAAAAATTGGTGGAAGAAATTAATCAAAGAGGATTTGCTATGCTAAGTACGACTAAATTAAAAGAAAAAGTAGTAATTCGACTTTGCTCTATTAACCCAAGAACAACAAAAGAAGAAATACTTCAAATCATGATGAACATAAAAGCATTAGCAGAGGAAATAAACACATCGCCTAAACATCTTATATCTGTTTCTCAACCTTGATATATTAGGCGGATTTTACATATTAATAGCCGATTCTTATTTAGAATCGGCTATTATATTTAAATGATAAATACATATATACTATTTATAAGTGTTTCTCTTGTAATGGGATTAAGCCTCAACCTTGGATACTCGTTTGAAACCAGTCTTTATTGCTTGTACTATTTCGTTCACAGCATAAATAGATACATCGGCATTTGGATTTAACCCTTCAAACCAGTGATAGGCATTTGGATATAAATGAAACTCCACATCAACACCAGCTTGTGCTAGTTTGCTTACATAGGTTAATGTTTCGCTGCGGAATGGATCTAATTGACCAACAAATGTGTAAGTATACGGTAAGTCACTATAATCCTCAGCTCGAGAAGGTGCTGCATAGGCAGGGATTTGATCCGTTCCATACATTTCTCCTAAATACATTTTCCAGCCAGCTTCATTTGCCTTTTGGTTCCAAACAAATCCCTCTTTAATTTCATTCGCTGAAGGTGTATCATTTCTGTCATCAATCATTGGATATAGTGGCATTTGTAAACAAATTGAAGGATATTTTCGATCTCGTGCTAATAATGATAATGCTGCTGTTAGTCCACCGCCAGCGCTTACTCCTGCAACCCCAATTCGATTCGAATCAATGTTTAATGACTTTGCATTATCAGCAATCCATTTTAAAGCTGAATAACAATCCTCAATTGGTGCTGGGTAAGGGTGTTCAGGTGCTAAGCGGTAGTCTACAGACACAATCACACAGCTAGCTTCTTTTGCAAACCTCATACAAGTATCATCGTTATCATCTATAGACCCTAAGATATAACCTCCACCATGTATCCATAATAAGACAGGTAAAGATTCATGATTTGATTTTGGACGATAAATTCGTAATGGTAACGGATTATCATCAGGCCCAACAATGACTTTATCTGTTAAAGAAAGAGAGTCATCAACAACGGTAGGTGGTCTCATTTGAGCTATTCCTTCTCTAATTGATTGCAAACTTTCTGGGCGTAAATCGAGATCCGGAAACATCTCTAACCCTTGTAATAACTCTGGATTTACTCTAGTTTTCATTTTAGCACCTCTATTTGTAATTGTTTTCAAATAAATGAAGTGTATTCTAAGTAGTTTAATTGTGAAAGAACACCACAATTAAATTGTAAATTGGATATGTTATAACGGTCAACAGAATATTCGGAAATTAAAACCTTTCTCAAGAAGGAGTTTCATGCAATCAATAATACAAGTAGTGGATTTAAGAGCAAAGTGGTTTAATGTCGTTGTAATTATGTACATTAGAAAAATTTATTTTTGAGTCTAGAAAAGGATTAGATTCTTTTCTAGACTCATGAAGAATTATGAAAAGCAAAATTTTATAGATAGTTATCTTAAAAATAAACAAAGAGAGAAGAACTAGCCAATGTTCTTCTCTCTTTTTCATATGTAATTAGGGTATCCATAACTGTAAATACGGATGGTATAGATTTATGGATGAATAATTTATTTTTAAATTAATAACGTAATACATAAAGATTTTTGTATGTAATATTGCATATACAGGGACCACTGGTGAAAATGCTGAGCAATGTTTTTCCATATGGTAAATTAGTTCCTTATTTATTTTATTTCATTTTCAATCGTGTAAGGCTTGGGGCTAAGGTTTACAAAGGTGACTAGTAAAAAATATAACAATATAAGTATAAGATTTTGTACTTAGTAATCTCGCGATTTAAGGCATGGCATTGGATAAGTGCGGGGCGTTCAATCGATTTTGAATAAAATTGATAGTATCAGTTGCAATTTTTTTACGTTTAAGAACGATCCCGGCATGCCCGCATGTATAAATATATCGTGTAGGTTTTTCCCAAGCTTCCCACAAGTAGTCTGTATCCTCAGAATGCACATATAGATCGTGCTTACCTGAAATTAATAAAATATTTTCTTTTTGTACTTTTGGCAATGCTTGACTCGGTTCAGTGATTTTCCAATAATCTATTAAATCATCATACGTAACACCATGATGTTCCAAGTCTTCTCTAATAAATTTACCTGGAGTTGTATTCCAAATAGAATAAGAAAGTCGATTTGCATAGAAAATGGATGCTAACACATCAATTTCTTCTTCAACAAGAGAGGTTAAGTTAGTAATAAATCCGCCTAAACTAATTCCTATTAGAATCAGGAGCCCCTTTTTATTTGCTTTAATCCATTTAATCAAAGCTCGTAAATCAGCTACCGCTTGTCTAGTTGCTTGTAATGTTCGTTCAATATTTGCACTTACCATATACTCTCCACTGAATAAGGATTGATCGGGTTTTCTTTCAAAATGATAGGGTAGAGTGAAATAATACATATTCCACTTCAGGCTGGTCATATGATCGTGGAATATTTTTTTCACACGTTCGTTAGAATCCATTCTCCAACCGTGAACAAAGATAACATGAGGTGCATTTTCATTTTTATGTAAGAATAATTCCCCAGTTACAGAGTCGTTGCGTGAATCACCGGATTGAACCGAACTTTTATAGTTGAATTGCCCAACCATGTATTCATTTTCCTGCTTTGAATGCTTAATGTCAAAATGAAAATGTGATGGTTTTACTTTATAAAAAGATTCTATGTTCTTTATATTTAATGAAGTGTTAGAAAGGGAAGTAAACTGAAATGCTACACTTCTTTTTTTGTGTAAATCATATAAGGCGTACCGATCAATGAGTTTTGAAAAAATCAAATTAACCTCCTCCAAAATACATATTGTTTAAAACATAGACAAAATTTATGTTTTAAATTAATTAGGAAATATTCTCTTTTCCTAATAGTAGGTGCTTGAATTATAAAAATAGGTGATAAATTTGTATATTATATTATATTATAAATCGTGCAATAAAATAAAACTATAAATAATTTATATTAAAATTTAAGAAGAATGTTAACTTGTTTCTTTTCTTATTAAAAGATGTAATTTCTATGAGGAACTTAAATTCCCATCTAGATATTCACAAATAGCTTCTCTATATTTATTGTATAGAAATTATACAATAAATATATTTTTTATATTATATACATTAAATTAAGCTTAACCTCTCTTTTCTATAAGTCTCTTAAATTGACTAACTCCTTACCAATATTCAAAAACGACTGCATTTTTGAATTTGTGTTCTAGTTTTTCTTGAACAGGTAAATGAATAACTACACATAAACTCCTTATATCTCTAGTTAAACTACCGATTAGCTCCATATAAACTCTAGATAACCTATATAGAATACAAGTTATCAAGGAGGTAAGAAAAATGAATTTTATGAAACGAGCAATTCTCAGTATGAAAAAAAGGATAGGAACATCATTAATTTTGATGGCAGTTTTTCTGATTGTTACAAATTTGGTTCTTTCAGGTTTCACAATCCAAAATGCATCAAAAAAAGCAGCGGATGCTGCAAGAAAAAAACTTGGTGCAGATGTTACTTTAGGTTTTGATTTCGACAAAATAGGTCAAAAAGCTAAGGAAACTGGAGAAATGCCAAATCCGCCGCAGCTCGATGCAAAAGAAACAGATCAATTAGCGAAGTCCAAGTATGTAAAAGATTATAATTACATAGCTAACACTTTCGGTATTTCTGATGGGCTTAAACTAGTAGGAGCTTCAGAAGGAGAAGAAGAAGGAAAAGGTAAAGTGGGAATGACGGCTGCGCGAGGCGGTTCAAGCTCTGGTACAGAAATAGATATGAATGCTTCTTTTATGATTGAGGGAGTTCGCAAGACTGCATTACAAGAAAGCTTTAAAAACGGAAAAAGTAAAATCATTGATGGAAAACCAATAACAGAGCAAATGAAAGATCAGAATGTAGCTTTAATGGAAAAACGATTAGCGGAATTAAACAATTTGAAAGTAGGAGACAAAGTTAAAGTACAATCAGGGGATAAGAAGGAAACTCTTGAGGTTGAAATTATCGGCATTTACGAAACAAATGAGCAAGCAATGGGTCAACAGGCTCCTCCTATTATGGATCCAGCTAATAAACTATATATGCCGCATTCAACTATGAAAAAATTAGAAGTAGACCAAGGTATAAGTAGTGGTCAAGTCGTGTATTTCTTGAATGATCCACAATATATTGATGCATTTAAAAAAGAAGCAAAAAAATCTAACATTGATTTTAATTATTATAAATTAGATGCGCATGATTCATTGTACAAGCAAATGATTGGTCCTATCGAAAATATCTCTTCGACTTCTCAAATGATTATTTATATTGTATCGATTGCAGGTGCAATTATTTTAGGATTAATCATTATGCTATCAATTAAAGGACGTCGTAAAGAAATGGGAATTCTATTGTCTATTGGAGAGAAAAAGTGGAAATTGATAGCGCAATTCGTAGTAGAAGTAGTGTGTGTCGCTATTTTAGCATTTGGATTATCCATAACAACAGGAGCTAAAGTTTCTCAATATATCGGAGATAATTTACTTTCGAATGAAATTGCTACTGCAAGCGAAGAAACAGATACTTCGCAACATGGTACTGTAATGATGGCTGGATCTGGTGGTACTCTACAAAATCAAAAAGAAGAACCAATTGATAAAATTGATGTAAGTGTAACAGGAGAAGATGTAGGGAAAATGGGTGGAATTGGACTAGCTATTGCTATAATAGCAACGCTTCTTCCGGCATTATCTATTCTACGTTTAAACCCAAAACAAATTCTTTTAAAAGATGAATGAGGAGGCTTACTATGGAGACGATTTTACAGTTTAAAAATTTGGATTATTATTATGAAAGTAATGGAAAAAATGTAGCGATACTAGAAAATGTTAACTTTTCTTTTCAAAAAGGACATTTCTACACGATTTTAGGACCATCTGGATCTGGTAAAACCACAACTCTAAGCTTAGGTTGTGGACTAGATGTCCCTAAAAATGGTTATGTACTGTATAATGGCAAAGATATTAGAAAAATTGGTTTGGATCGATACCGTAATCAAAATGTATCTGTAATTTTCCAATCTTATAACTTAATAACCTATATGACAGCTCTTCAAAATGTCTTAACAGCAATGGAAATTACAGGTGTTAAAGTGCAAAATAAAACAGCAAGAGCATTAGAATTGTTAGAAAGGGTAGGACTCACAGAAGTTGAAGCGAAACGAAACGTCCTGCAACTAAGCGGTGGACAACAACAGCGTGTAGCAATTGCTCGAGCACTATCTTGTAATGTTGATTTACTGATTGCAGATGAGCCGACAGGAAACCTCGACGAGGAAACCGCAATGGATATAATAGAACTATTTCAAGAACTTGCACATAAAGAGAATAAATGCATTATTGTTGTGACGCACTCACAGGCGGTTGCTAAAAAATCAGATCGTGCAGTGTATTTAAGTAAGAAGAAGTTGGTCGTAAATGAAATCTAATATAAACATCGTAGTTATTTAATTCACATAATTTTCGAAATCTACACCTTTCAAAAGTTTATATTTGATTTATAATAATATCAAGCCATAATCAAAATGGTCTCCCTGTACTGAATGTTAAAATAGTTTGTCGTTCCCGTTTTAATAATATTTGAAAAAGAACTTGTAGGATATTCTACAAGTTCTTTTTATTATAATTGGTTACCTATATCATGGGATAATCACATATGAAAAACGAGACAGTACCTAGATATATAATCTAAATGCTGTCCCGTTTAACTGTGTATCTGTATAGTTATTGCAGAATTAAACCTACAATCATAATTAAACTAAATACTATTATCCAACCAAACGCACAATAGCCAAAAATTCTAATCCATTTAGGTAATTGATTCATGTTAATTTTATTTGAGGGAACTCCCTGCATAGAAAACATCATTTTTTGATCTCTATCTCTATTATTTTGTTGTTCATACATAATATCATCACCTTTCCAGAACTATTGCGTTTATAGTATATCAGCCTAAAGAAAATTATGTACAGAATAAGAAGGGATAGCATAAATATTATGTGGTGAATTTTATAAATAAATGCATTTAATTGCCATGGTTCTAAGCGCTAATTCGTTATAAATACTGAAAAAGAGCACTACATAAATAGGACTCATTTTCTTCAAATATTAAGTTGCTGGATATAAATCAGAACCAAGGTAACGTTCTTTTATAATTTGAAGATGATGAAGCTCATGACCAGCAATGATGTATGCTAATGCACGAACTGTAACTTCAGAATTATTCGCATTTCCTCTTTGTGACCAAGCTTCTTTATCTAAGCTTCTAAGTAAATACAAGGTAGATTGGCGAACAACTATTAAATTCTCAAGAAGATTTTGCATAGATTGCTTATCAAAAGCAGCTCTAAGAACATACATATCATCAAATGAAAAACCTGTTAATAAATTTATACTTACTACAAAAACAAACAAACTCGTCCTATTTAAAGGAGAGTTTGTTTGTTTTTATGTTTAGATAATGGAATACTCATGTAAAATTGCACACTATGTTCCATATTTTTTATTGAATACTTTATATCTAGCGTTTCAAGAATTTGTTTAACAATATATAGCCCTAAACCATTTCCTCCAGTATTTCGATTTCTTGATTTTTCAATTCGATAAAATGGTTTGAAAATTTGTTGTAAATCTTCATCTTTAATATTGACACCTGTATTTATAATTTGCATTTCGATTTGACCTTGTTTCGAATCCTCACTTAACTTTATATAGACTTTTTCATTATGTGGTGAATACATAACCGCATTGTGAATAATATTTTTACATGCTTTTTCTAAAAGAGCACAATCGGTATAAATAGAAAGGTCAGAATCAATTTCTTTTATTATTTCAATGCTTTTTTGAGAAGCAAAAAATTCGAGATCTTTTGTGATTGCACCTATTAACTTTGAAGGATTAACTTCCTCTACTTTTAGTTTGAAGGTGTGTTGTTCTAATTTCGATACGCTTAAAATTTCACGAACTAATTGTTCCATACTTTCAATAATTTGATGATTTTTCTTTAAATATTGATCGCGATTTTGATAAGGGCCAATATTGTATATCATTCCTTCTAAGTATCCTTTCATTACAGTAAGAGGGGACTTTAATTCATGTGCTACAATCGCAAAAAACTCTCTGCGTTTTGTTTCTATTTCTCTTTCTTTTTCAATATCATTTTTTAATTGTTCATTTACTTTTTTCAAATCAAACATAGCTTGTTGCAAGTTAATAGACATGTCATTCAAACTATTAGATAATTCTCCTAACTCATCTGTAGAGCGAACCTCAATTTTTTCGGAGAAATCTAAATTTGCCATCTTTTGTGCACCTTCATTAATATAAATAAGTGGCTTTGTAATAAACCTGGAATAAAAATAAGCACTTCCTATACCAATAACGAGCACAATGATACTAATATAGGGGAGAAAGCGTACTAAAACCTGTGAAGCTTCATCAATCGGTTGAAATGTAGCAAACACTATAAGCGTTAAACTACCATCTTGAAATTGAATTGGTTTCGTAACGTTATATGAATTGCTAAGGGTACTTGCATTCTCGAATCGTGTTGCTTTAGTAACTACTGTTTTTTGCGTACCACTTTGAATAAAAGAAAATGAAGGAGAGTAAATAATTACTCCTTCTTTATTTTGAAGATAAAGCATCGCATTATTTTTTTTGGCGTATTCATCAAAAAGTGGTATCGCATCTTGAAACATAAGATTTTTAGATTTATCAATGATTTCGTTTATCCCTGTTTGAAGTTGATCTGTTTTATATTGCTCATAAAACGTCGGAAGAAAGAAGTATAAAGTTAAATAAATCAATACTGCAAAGGATAATAAAATGAGAGATGTAGTCATAAAGAGTTTATAAGTAATTTGCTTCATTTTCATGAGTTTCACAATACTATTCATCAATTTTATATCCAATACCCTTTATTGTTTTAATATAAGGGATAGCTAATTTTTTGCGTAGGTTTTTAATATGTGTATCAATTATTCGTGTTTCTCCAAAATAATCGTAACCCCAAACCTTTTCAACGATATTTTCTCTTGTGAGTACTTTTCTCTCATTTTGAAATAGTAGTTGTAGAATTTCAAACTCTTTTGTCGTTAATATAATTTCAACGTCATTTACATATACTCTATATGCATCCACATCAATACGCACTTCTTTAAATATCAAATGATTATTTACATTTTTATCATAACTTCTTCTAAGTACAGCTTCGACTCGTCTAATCAAAACATGAAATGAAAAGGGCTTTGTTATATAGTCATCGATCCCAAGGTCGAATCCTTTCATTTGATCTTCCTCTTCTTCCAACGCAGTTAGCATAATAATTGGTACGTTTGACTGACTTCGGATCATTTTAGAAACTTCAAACCCATTAAGATTGGGCATCATGACATCTAGAAGAATTAAATCAAATGATTGCTTATTAAATTGTGTCATACCCTCTAGTCCATCTGAAGCGACTACCACTGTATAATGCTGTGTCATTAAAAATTGTTTAATTAATTCCTGAATTTCTTGATCGTCCTCTACCACGAGAATATGATAGTTTTTCATAATATCACCTCTGGTAGTCATTATAGCCGTACTATCTGGAGTTTATGTGGAGATACAATAGGAACTTCATAGGACGTTTAACGTAGTAGCTCCATTTTCAAGATTGTGTATTCTCCATAAAAAAGTATTATTACCCATATTCCTTTTTTATAGAGAAATATTTGTGCGCTTGAAAAAACTTATTATATAAAAAGCTAAACAATTAATATTTACAAAAAACTAATGTATAATAATGTAAATTGCATGTAGTTTTTTAAACTGTTTGAACATATACTTTTGATACTTTACTAGAAGGGGAAAGGGAAAGGGAGATGAATTTAAATATAAAAGAAGCCAGCGAAATTTTAGAGCTTACGCCACAAATTTTTTAGTTTTTTTGCTAATTTAGTAAAGGCCTAAGGTGCAAACAAGGGATTATTTAAATCATGTGAGAAAGGTTGTGAAATTATTTGATGGGTTATAAAGCGATGCTGTTTGATTTAGATGATACGTTAATTGATAGGGATAAGGCAGTAGATAACTTGTTTTTATTAGTTTTAGAAAAATGTTATGAGGATGTTAGTGATACAGTCAAAAACAATATGTTACAGAAATTCAAAGAATACGATAAAAGGGAATACGGCATTAGTGATAAAACGATAGTTTTAGAATCATTATTTGATGAATTCGCGCCGAAATATAGATTGCCACACAATTATATCCAAGATTTTTGGAATGAAAATTTACCTAAATGTTTTTCAATAGACCAAAATACTATTCATTTCTTAAATCAAATAAAGAAGCACTTTAAAGTTGGAATTATAACAAATGGCTCAACGCATAGACAAAAAGCTAAAATAATTAACACGAATTTAAACAATTACTTTGATACGATTATTATTTCTGAAGAAGTAGGATTGAGTAAACCTGATAAACGTATATTCCAACTAGCATTAAATAAGCTTAATGTGCAATCAGAAGATGTATTATTTATTGGAGATGACTTAGAAAAGGATATTGCTGGTCCTCAAAATGCAAATATAAAAGGTGTGTGGTTTAACCCTCAGAAAATCAAGAATACTACCAAAATACAACCATATGCCGAGATTAACACTTTGGATAGTTTGTTAAGTTATATTACTCCACAATATTTTTATAACAAGTAAAAGTAATTCTGTATATACATATTCAAAAATATAAAAAAGAGAAACTATCATTAATTTCATTGACCGTATTAGTAATAAAAAATATATATTTACAATAAAAATAGAGGCAATTTTTTATAGCTGTGGCTAATTTAATCTATGATTAATACGAAGTTTTGTAAAACAATTTTACTCGTACTGTGTAAATTGAAAAACTAAGTACATTAAAGTAATAATTATATCCTGCTAAATTCCCCCATTGCACTTAGTTTATAATTATATACGATATAGAAGAACTGATGTTTGTGGTAAACTAAGAGATGAATAAAGGGGGAGTTTTCTTGAACAATTTTAATAATATAATCCAAAATTTAAATAATATAGTTTACAAACCTAACAATTTAATGATTACGAATCTAAAAGAAGAAAAGCAAAACGCAGAATATGCAGGATGTTTATTCCACTTAAATAACAAAACCATTCGTTTTAGAAAATCAAAAGTTACACCTAATAAAACTGGTCAATTTGTTTCTTTTTGGGAGAAAGATGAAAATATGCGAAATAGAGCGTTCTCTTATAAAGCTGCTCCTGATTTATTAGTAATCACTTGTATTGCTGATAATAAACTAGGACAATTTATTTTTCCTAAAGAGATTCTTCTTAAAGAAAAAATATTGAGAACACAAAATCAAACAGGGAAAATGGCAATGAGAATTTATCCTGTTTGGGATACCACTGTTAGCAATCAAGCTAAAAAGAGTCAAATGTGGCAACTTCAGTATTTTGTTGATTTAAGTGATAGTAATAATTTGCCTATAGATAAACTATTAAATTTATATTCGTAGCTTTTGATCTACTCCAAAAAGAAGTAATTACAGAAAAGGCATTTGTAATGACGCCTTCTATTAATTTACCCCGTGAATCGTAATTTTTGTACCGGTACAGTTAAATGAAATGTACGTTGTTACAGTGCCTCTTAAAATTTACAATCAGCATATAATATTTTAACTTATACATTTTAAGGGGTGCTGACTATGACAAGTCTACAACATAAGCTTTTTACAAGATTGAATCTTGCAAAGCGTACTGAAGTGAAGTTTGAAGAATTGAATACAATTCTCTTTACATTTGCACACACTATACCATTTGAGAATTTAGATGTTATAGCACGAAATACGAATCAAATCTCTCTGGAAAACTTACGAGAGAAAATTTTAACTAGTTCCCGTGGTGGACTTTGCTACGAATTAAATACTCTTTTTTACTATTTCTTAAAAGACTGTGGCTATGATGTACAACTGGCATTAGGTACGGTGTATAAAAATGATATAAATGCATGGGCACTGGAGGATGGCCATATAACAATTATTTTAACTTATGATAATCTACAGTATTTAATTGATGTAGGTATAGCTTCGTTAGTACCTCTTGTTCCTGTACCTTTTACTGGCGAGTCTGTTTCTTCAAAAAATGGTTCGTACCGAGTGAGACGAAAAGATACAAGTAAAGGAAATTATGTTTTAGAAAGAATAGATACTGATGGAGAATGGAAAATTTGTCATGCTTTTTATAAACCTAATATTGATGAGATAGTAATAAACGATGTTCAAAGAAGAGTGATAGAAGATGAGAAGTCTATTTTTAATAAAGGACCAATTGCAGTAAAGTTGACGAACTCCGGTCATATTTCATTAACGAATACAAGTTTAACTGAAGTTGTTCATGGGGAAAAAACTAAGCGTGAAATTACAGAAGATCAATATAAAGAGTTTTTATATACTTTATTTGCTATTAAGTTATGAATAATAAAGATAGCCGGTTCTTATTCAGAAGCGGCTATCTTTATTATTTTTGGTGTAAATGGTTTTCTTCTAATATGTTTCGGAAACTGCGGTATAGTTAATGTTTTTAATGTTTCCTTCGCTTCTTCATATGTATGAAAAATTGGTTCTTTTCCATCATCCCCTTGTAAAACTAGCCCTTCATCTCGGATTACATATGGCATAAAACCACCCCATCTAGTAAAGAATTATATTCTTTTGCAGCAGAATAATACGATTTAAAGTTGATTTTCTTAATACATATAATACACTAGAACAGTACGCAAAAGTATGTACAATGAATTTTGAATGTAAAGGAAGATTAATATGTCAGTTATTGATAAATTGAAACTTAATAAGTATACAAATATGGTCGTTATTAACGAACCAAGTGATTATGACATTTTTACAGGTAAAGAAACTGCATTCTCAAAAGAACACGATGCTATCTTTATATTTGTAGAAACGCTTGATGAAATGGTGAAACAAACGAATTTTATTATAAGTAATGAAGAATTACTTATTGAAAAAGGTTACGTATTCTTCGCATATCCGAAAAAAGGTAATGCTCGTTATAGTACGTTTATTCACCGTGATGAGATGTTTCCGGCATTAAATGTTGGAGAAGATGGTTATGTGGGAGAAAGTGATATTAAATTTGCACGAATGGTAAGTATGGATGAAGTCTTTACTGTTGTAGGTTTAAAACGCGAGAAGAAAAAAATAACGAAAACATCTGCTATGAGTCAATGTGTTGCCGATTATGCAGATCGAATTAAAGATGTTGAAGCATTATTAGCTAATCATCCGAATGAACTTAAGTTTTATCAAAGTTTAACGCCTGGATATCAGAAAGATTGGGCACGTAATCTTTTTTCTGTAAAACAAGAAAAAACACGTGAAAAACGTCTAGAGAAAATGATAGAGATCCTTTCACAAGGCTATAAAACAATTGAATTATTCCGTAAGAAGAAAAAATAATGATTAAGAAAGTCACAATGCTGCAACAATTAATTGTGATGAGTACATTGAAAAAAGTATTCCTTCTATTATACTAAGGAATGTTCTTATATTTATATAATTAGCAAAAGAGAAAAGGTGTTTGAGATGAAATCGTATATTGTAGTTGGATCTGGAATTTTAGGAGCGTCTACTGCTTATCATCTTGCTAAGGCAGGTGCGAATGTTACTATCGTGGATCGCCAACAATTAGGGCAAGCAACTGATGCAGGAGCAGGTATTGTATGTCCATGGCTATCGCAGCGTCGTAATAAAGCATGGTATAAAATTGTTAAAGGCGGTGCACGTTACTATTCTTCGTTAATTCAGCAATTAGAAGAAGACGGTGAAACTGACACAGGATATAATCGTGTAGGTGCAATTAGTTTACATACTGACGAGAAAAAGTTAGATCAAATGGAAGAGCGAGCTTATAAACGACGTGAAGATGCCCCAGAGATTGGTGAAATCACTCGCTTATCAGCTGAAGAAACAAAAAAATTATTCCCAGCATTATCAGACGAATATAGTTCTGTTCATATTAGTGGTGCTGCACGAGTAAATGGAAGATTATTACGCAATGCATTAATAAGTGCTGCGAAAAAACATGGTGCAACTTTAATAAAAGGCGATGCTATATTAGTCCGTGAAGGAAATCATATTACGGGAGTTACAGTAAACGATGAAACAATTTTAGCGGAAAAGGTTATTGTAACTGCAGGCGCATGGGCGAACGAAATCTTGAATCCATTAGGAATTAATTTCTTAGTTACATTCCAAAAAGGACAAATTGTTCATCTGCAAATCGAAAATACAGCAACAGAAAATATGCCAGTTGTTATGCCACCGAACGATCAATATATTTTAACGTTTGACAATGGGCATGTCGTAATTGGTGCAACACATGAGAATGATACTGGTTTCGATCATCGTGTAACAGCAGGTGGTTTACATGAAGTATTCCATAAGGCATTAGCAGTTGCACCTGGCTTAGAAAATGCTACAGTGCTTGAAACGAGAGTTGGATTCAGACCATTTACACCAGGATTCTTACCTGTTATCGGACCACTACCTAACTTTAAAGGAATTCTCGTTGCGAATGGATTAGGAGC
The DNA here is from genome assembly GCF_001563515.1 of Bacillus sp. JH7. NCBI lineage: Bacteria > Bacillati > Bacillota > Bacilli > Caryophanales > Bacillaceae > Bacillus > Bacillus sp. JH7. The sequence continues at coordinate 2,049,948 of NZ_LPUS01000001.1, forward strand.
TTCGGGTTTAACAGCTGGTCCATACTTAGGAGCGGAACTTGCTAAATTAGCGCTGGGACAACCAATTGAGTTAGATTTAAATGATTATGATGTTGCTGGCGCAATTGAATAATATAGGGTACTGCTAACATTTAGGAAGAACCATGCTAAACAAATTCGACAAGGAATAAGCAGTTTTCCCTCTGTTAAGAGTAAGCCTGTTTATGAAAAATAAAATTCTTTAAAAATAGAAGGCCGACATTATAAACCTGCATTAATAATGTAGAATTGTGATGTCGGCTCTTTATTTATATTTATTTAAAACTTATTTTTGAGAGGAGCTTAAGCAATGAGAGCGCCATATCAAGTATTGATATTTCCTTATATAAAAACTACTGATTCCATTCAATATGCTATTTTCAACCGAAGTGATTATAGTTATTGGCAAGGAATAGCTGGTGGCGGAGAAGTCGGTGAGATTCCTATTGAATCAGCAAAACGGGAAGCGTTTGAAGAGGCTGGTATTACAAGAGAATGTCCATATATACAATTAGATTCTGTGTCTTCACTACCCGTAGAGGATTCCTTTGGGGAGAAGAGGTTTATGTAATAAAAGAATTTTCTTTTGGAGTTAAAGTCCCTACAAAAAACATATCATTATCTAAAGAACACTTTAATTATAAATGGTTATGCTTTGAGGAAGCAGTAACGCTTTTGAAATGGGATAGCAACAAAACAGCATTGTGGGAATTAAACAAAAGACTATTAAAACAATAAAAGTTTTTGCTAACAAAAATAGTTGTGGAAGAAGAATTGAACCATTAACAAACCCTTGCTACATTTCTAAACAATGTTTTAGGTTATAAAATAGAGTAATATAGATTTGGCATGTTATGCTAAAATTCGCTTAGTGTATATTTTCGTTAAAATGTGGGTGGGCCCCCTTTTAGCAAAACCGGAGTGGGAATGATGAGTATAAATAGTTTTGTGGGATTGATAAATGACGAATTATTAAAAGAGGTAAGTATAAGAAGTGATGATGAATTCGAGCCTGTAGTAGTTAAAGATATTCCTAGACTTTGGAAGTGTTTAGGAACAGGTAATTATGCCGCAGTATTCATGCACAGAGAATACAAAGATTGGGTAGTGAAAGTTTACGTGCGAGAAGGAGAAGGAATTGAAAAAGAGTCAGAAGTATACCGAAGAATTGGAGATCATCCTTCTTATTCAAAGCTTATATATAAAGGGAAAAATTTCATAGTATTGAAACGTTTAAAAGAAATTACCTTATACGATGCCCTTCATAAGGGGATTAAAATTCCTAAGCAAGTAATACTTGATATTAATGAGGCTTTAGAGTATGCGAGGGAACAAGGGTTAACTCCTTGTGATGTTCACGGGAAAAATGTGATGATGGAAAAAGGAAGGGGATATGTAGTCGATGTATCTGATTTCTTAAAAATAAAAGAAGATAGTAAGTGGAGAGATCTAGAAAAGGCATATTTCACCTTTTATTTTCCTTTCATATATAAATTGCCTTTCCCGGTTAAAATACCGTATTTTATGTTAAACATTGTTAGGCGTTCGTATAGAAAATATAAGAAGCTTAAAAAGAACTTCAAATTATAAAAGGACCATATATGTTCCTGAAAACGAGTTAAATTCACATAAATAACTTTAGAAAAATTTCAAATTTTGTTTAGGGGCTATTTCAAGACCTTAGCTTGCTGGGCATATGGTGTTACCTCAAAAAATAAAAAGATTAGGAGTAAATCCTAATCTTTTTATTTATACATATTTTTGTTAGTTATATCACTATCAATTCCAAAACGGGACATTTTGAATAAATGAAACCGTCAAAATAAGTGTTGATGCGGAACCAGCAGTTACTAAAGTTACTATTTTTCGTCCATTCTGTTCTTTTGAAGGTTTTATAAGTTCTGTAATTAACACAATCCATATTATGATAGATACTATTGAAATAATATTTATAGACATATGTAACACATCCCTTCGTGTTTTTACATAAATATTTCTTCTTTTATAAAATAAAAGCAATTTAACAAGAAAATATGTAACGCATTAAAAATCAATATTTTTCTGTTAAACCACCTTTTTTAAATAGAAATACGACTGATAAAACGATAACAACAGCCTTCAAACTGCCCCAATATGGATAAATAGTATGATCTGTTAGACTAGCATGCTGAAAAATATTCTCTAAACCGAAAATTCCTATCATGACTGCTAAAAGAAATGAAGCTAATCCATACGTCCCTTTACGATAGAGGGTAAATAAATAGACTGTGAAAATCAGTGGTAAGATGATTTGTAGTACGATTATCATAGTTCGTCCCCCAGATTATTTATAATTATATTATATACAAAATTGTAATAAAAAGGAATGCGACTTATTTGATACTAACAGAACTACTCTAATCATATTCTTCTATAAAAAAGAAGAAAAAGGGGTGTACAGTTAATTGACAAAAGTTAAAGTTAGTTTACGACCCATTGTTCATAACGTAAATTTACCAACTGTATTGAAAACAACGATACTTCCAGGTGAATCGACCGAAAGACTATTTATCGCAACTCAATTAGGGGAGATTTTTTACATAGGGGACGGAGTTATAAAGACATTTTTAGATATTCGTCACCTAATTATTAAATTAGGTACATTTGAAGAAGGTGTTTCTAGTAGCGGTTATGATGAACGCGGATTGCTTGGACTTGCGTTCCATCCACAATTTTATCAAAATGGGTTATTTTATCTTCATTATTCAGTAGCTGGAACTCAAGGGCCAGGTGCATTTTCTGAGCAATTTAAACCGAATCCTTGTGACCCTAAAACGTTAAATTTAAAGTGGTTTAATAGAAATACGCAATATGATCACATTGATACAGTGGAAGAATGGACTTTACAATCTAATGGTCAAGCTCAAAAACGACGAACATTACTGAATGTAAGAAGACCATTTTTTAATCATAACGGAGTCAATAGTTTAAACTTTTCACCTGAGACTGGAAAACTTGTTTTTACAAATGGAGATGGCGGATCAGGTTATGATCCATTTAATTTAAGCCAAGATGATTTAGAAATAGCAGGAAAAATAATTGAAATCGATGTAAGTAAAAATACATTTATAAATAACCCTCCTGTAGTTACACGCTTTAATGAACTTCCTTTATCTATACAAGAAACACTTACAGTAATTGCAAAAGGAGTACGTAATATAACTGGCATTTCATTTCAAAGGTTTTATAATCAATATATCAAATACGCCGGAAATGTCGGACAAGATATTGTAGAGTCTATTTTTTCATTTGTTCAATATAAACCTATACCGGTAACAGAACTTGTTCAAATGCATTTTATGAGGTTAACTCTCAATCAAGATGGGTTTATCAATTTTGGGTGGCGAGGATGGGAAGGGGATTTGCCTACTTCTTTTATACGACATTGCTCTGAGAATCAGACTTTGGATGAGAGAACAATGGTTTATTATGATGAAACAATACAAACTTCAGTGAAGCGTATTCTGCCTCTACTTAGTTATTTTCATAAAGATTCTAGAACAGATAAGTTTGGAGGAACTTCACTTACAGGAGTTCAGCCATATATGGGAAATGCAATTCCAAATTTAACAGGTAGCGTTGTTTTTACTGACCTTGCCAAGAAAGGAGAATCTCAGTCTCCAATTAAGGGTGTTTTAGCCTATACTAGAGCAGGTACAGACGGTAAACATGCTGACTTTTATGCTATTGAAACCAATTATGATTTTGGTACGCAACCAGCTTATTATATGAGTTTAGGAACAAATTCGGATCAAACTAAATTATATTTAGGAGTTTACAGTTCTATGAAAGTAACTGATTATAACAAAGGTACCATTTTTGAAATTATTCCTTGATACGATATAAATTCTCAGTTTAAAAACATAAAGAGTTTATTCTGCTTCCAAAACGCACAACTTGACTTGTCCCCCTAAACATCTTCAATCTATAAGTATCTATTTTATATAGTGATTTATAACTAGTAGAAAGCAACTCATAAACCATAAGTGTATGAATAATATAGAAAGTAATGAATGTGGTATCTTTAGGGGGTATTTTAATGAATTGGTTTGTACGTTATTGGTATCAACTGATGATAGAACATGATACGAGCTTTGTTCATAAAAGAAAATTGTCCCTTGCGAATAAGTTAGTATTTACAGCTTTGATGAGTGCATTGGCCACCATGTTTCAAGCAGCTGGGAACTTAGTTCCTGGTATAGGTTTGCTCATTAGTCCATTTTCGACATTACCGATTTTTTTTGCTATTTTCTATTCTATTCGTGAGGGAATACTTTCTTATATTCTTACTATTTTTCTATTATTTATTATTGAGCCCAGTGAACTAATTGTCTTTCCTTTTACTACAGGCTTATTAGGTCTAGCCTTAGGAGTATCCTTTTTAAAATTAAAGAGGAGAATTTGGATTGTTTCTTTTTCAGCAACTTGTCTACTTATAGGTATTATGATTGTTCTCGATGTTTTCCACTTTCCGGTACTTGGTCCTGCTGTTCATACAACTATGGATATAAAAATTATTTTATCAATATTTATAATGAGCTTTCTATACTGTTGGATTTATGCAGGTTTTTGCAGAATAATGATGAATAGATTATATAAAGTGTTGTATTGACAATGGCATAATGAGGATTGGAGATTGAATTCATGACTAACGTTGCAGTTAGAAGACCGAATTTGAATGATGTAGATGAACTATATTTATTTTTCCGTATAGTTATTACGAATACATACAAAAATGAAGGATTGTCACAATTATTAGATGACATAGAAAATGAAATTAACTCAAAAAAGCAGTATTTGAAAAGTGACTTTGATAGTAACGGAGAAAGTCGTTACTTTTTATTAGCAATTGATACAAGTAACGATAAAATCATTGGAACAATCGAAATCGGTCCAGCAAGTACATTGATTAATAGTTGTACAGGTGGTGTACTTAAAAATTTGTATGAAATAGGAACTGTATTCATACTTCCGGAGTATCAGAGAAAGGGAATAGGGAGTTTATTACTACATACAATGTTTCTTACATTACTTAGCAGAGGGATAACAGAATATTGTTTAGATAGTGGATATAAAAATGCGCAAAGTATATGGATGAAAAAGTTTGGAAAACCTAGCTATGTATTGAAAGATTACTGGGGAGAATCCAGTGATCATATGATTTGGAAGAAAAGTTTACATGATACACCTATAATATTTGAATTATAAAATGAAATATGCCTCTGAACATAGCTTTTCTTACTTATGTATGCTATTATTTATCTTTATAATAAAAGAGGACGTGAATGAACTTGATTAAAATTAATATTCCTGAAGCTGATGTTTCAATTACTGAACGTAAACAAGTTATTAAAGGAGACGAGCCAATCATTACTCCAATTAATGGATTTATCGATTTCCACTTGTTCCCTAGAGATAAAGGCGGCATTTTTATGTTTTACAATATTAATGACGAACTTCTTTTCGTAGGTAAAGCTCGTAAAATTAGACAACGTATTAAGAAGCATTTTGAAGATAATGTTTCACCAATTAAAAATCACCGTGATGAAGTATACCGCATTGATGCATGTATCGTAGAAGATCCAACAGAAAGAGAAATTTACGAAACATATATCATTAATGAATACAAAGCGAAATATAACGTTGATAAAGTATTCTACAAATAATCAACATTAATAAAAAACAATCCTAGCTAATATGCAAGGATTGTTTTTTATTTAGATTTATTCTTCATATCTTTCTCCTTTTTTCAAATGATTAGCAGCAACAAAACAGATTACACCTATAAATATAAGTACAATACCAACCGTTTTATGTTTTCCCTCAAAGAAAGGAATATCTGAAATAACATTTGTCATACATAGTCCTAAAAATACAAGGATAGGGCCCACCCAAAGTAATACATTACCGAATTTTGTGTGCTTCCACATAATAACCCTCCTTAACCCTCTTTACATATATATCCATAAATAAAAAGTAAATTCATAGAGAAATATAGTTTTTTTCATATCGAAAATTTAACCCTCATATATTGGTACAAGCAAAAGAGAAAGGAGACCATCATGAATTGGTTAGAAGCTTTCATACTAGGTATAATTCAAGGTTTAACAGAATTTTTACCAATCAGTAGTACCGGACATCTTTATTTAGGAAGGCATTTGTTCCGATTAGATGAGGCTGGCTTATTTTTAGATACGATGCTGCATATTGGGACTTTACTTGCGGTTTTTATTTATTACAAAAAAGAATTTATATATTTAATTAAAAACCCATTTTCAAAGCTCATGTTATTACTTATCGTTGGGACAATACCCGCAGTTGTAATTGGTTTATTGTTTAAAGATTTCTTTGAAGATATTTCAAAAACAGGAATCACGATCGGTTGGGAGTTTTTAGTGACCGGATTCTTTCTCTACATGGCAGATAAACAAAAGAATGGTCGTAAAAAAATGGATGACATAACATATAAAGACGCATTAATTATCGGTTCATTTCAAGCTGCTGCTATTTTTCCAGCCATTTCCCGTTCTGGAATGACAATTGTCGCTGCATTATGGAGAAAATTAGACCGTGAAACTGCTGCTTACTTTTCTTTTTTACTATCGACACCAGCCATCGTTGGAGCTATCGTTTTGCAATTTGTAGACGTTTTTCAAGGGAAAGCAGAATCTATTTCTAGTACATCTTTAATTGTCGGAACGTTATCAGCAGCCTTTTTTGGATACATAGCCGTTTCATGGATGATTCAATATTTAAAACGTCACTCCTTAAAAGTATTCGCGTATTACGTATGGGGATTAGGTATTTTAATTTTAATGTTGCAATTTACTGATGTATTTTAAGTATAATGGTAAAGAAGTTAATTAGTTTAAGATCCTGTTTCATTCATACAAGGCAGGATCTCTTTTTATTAAGGGGGAAAATATGTTTAATAAGGCTATCGTTATTGGTGGAAGTATGGCAGGAAAGTTTGCAGCAAAAGCATTATCAACTTCTTTTAAAGAAGTAATCATTATAGAAGCTGGTGAAAGATGGGATGGAAAGTCTTCGAGAAAAAGAGTTCCACAAAGTAATCATCCTCACGTGTTATTAAAAGGTGGAGAAAACGCAATTGAAGAATTGTTTCCTAATATTACGAACGAATTAATAGAAGCGGGTAGTATTATAAACAACTTTACGCGTGATTTGAAATGGCATCAATTCGGTCTATGGAAACAACCGTTCATAGGGGAAGTACATATGATTCAACAAAGTCGTCCTTTGCTAGAATGGCATATTCAAAAACGAATACATCAAATTTCAAATATTACTATTAAATATGAAACATTGGTTAAAGGGTTATTGGTAGATGCAAAGCTTAACAAAGTGTGTGGAGTAAAAGTTAAATATTTAGAGACAAACACACAAGAAGAAGTTCATGCGGATCTTGTAGTTGATGCGAGTGGATTTGGCTCAAAAAGTATAGAGTGGCTACGAGAATACGAAATTAAAGTACAAGAAGAGAAAGTTCGTATTGATTTATTTTACGCAACGAAAATGTTCAAACTTAAAGAAAATGAGGAGTTAGACTGTTGTAATATGCTAATGTCTCCTAGTTTCCCTGATAACCCTTATGGCGTTCTTATTCAAACGATAGAAGATAATCGTTATTTTGTTACTTTTAGTGGATACGCAAATGAGAAAGCACCACAAACAGATGATGAGTTTTATGATTTTGCTGAAAATCTATCAATTTCTAATGTTACAGACTTCTTAAATAAGGCTGAGGGAATTACTGATATAAAGACATACAAAATCCCTTATCAAGTACGCCGGCGATTTGATTTAGTGAATAATGTACCAGAAGGATTATTAGTTGTTGGAGATGCGCAATGTCGTTTTGATCCCGTTTTCGGCCAAGGCGTATCAGTTGCTGCTATGGAGGCTCACCAATTGCAATTACTTTTGCAAGATAGAAAACAACTTGATAAAACATTTACACAACAATTTTATAAAAAGGCAGCTACTATAATAGAAACCCCTTGGGATATGACAACAACAGAAATATCACGTCACCCGCAACTAAAGAGAGAATTAACTACAAAACAAAAATTTCAACTATGGTATACGAAGCAAATATATCGACTATCCGCAAGTAATTCTGATGTTTATATTCGGTTAGTACGAGTGATGAATTTAATTCGTAGTCCATTTCATCTCTTTCATCCGAAAGTGCTACTATCTGTATTACTTAATCGAAAGAAATAGCAGGAATATAATTGATTAAAAAAGAATGTATAACAGTTAGTAAATCAAGAAGGAGAATACGGAATGGAAATATACATAGAGCAACTAAAGAAACAAGATGCTAAGGATTTATTTACGTTTGAACTTACAAATAAATCTTTTTTTGAAACAATGGTACCAAATCGTGGCTCGAAATATTTTGAATTTGAATATTTCCAAAAACTACTAGACGATTTATTAATAGAACAGGCAGATGGAGATTCTTATTTTTATTTAATTCGTAATGAAGAAAAAGAAATTGTAGGGCGAATCAATTTAGTAGATATAGATACGGAAACTCGAATTAGTTCGCTCGGGTATCGTGTCGGAGAAAAATTTACTAAAAAAGGAGTTGCAACAGCAGCCGTAAAATTAATTTTAGATGTAGCGAAAAATAATGAAATTACTGAAGTTTATGCTAAAACAACGACTAATAATCTCGCATCACAAATTGTACTAGAAAAAAGCGGATTTTCTTCTTATCAAAACGAATCAGATATAACATCTGTAGAATTAAATGGAGAACATGTGAAGTTTGTACACTATATTTGGAGAAATACTTCACACTTATAATAAGGAGGACTTATTCATGAATGATTTACGTTATCCAATTGGCCAATTTACATACAAACGTCCTATAACTGAAGAAATGATTGATACATGGATTCAAGAAATTGAAGATTTACCTAATGAACTAACAAGGGCAATTAAAGATTTAGATCAGAAGCAGTTAGATACACCATATCGCGTTGGAGGTTGGACTGTACGTCAAGTAGTTCATCACGTCGTTGATAGCCATATGAATAGCTACATACGTTTTAAATTAGCACTGACAGAAAAGAATCCAACTATTAAGCCGTATAAAGAAGAGAAGTGGGCAGAGTTACCCGATTCAAAATTACCGGTAGATGTTTCACTAGTAATGCTAGATTCATTACATAAAAGATGGGTTAATCTTTTATATTCTCTAGAAATTGAAGATTTAGAAAAGACATTTAACCATCCTGAAACTGGTGAAACAAAACTTGCTGTTGCAATAGGACTATATGCATGGCATGGTCGTCACCATACCGCTCATATTACTTCTTTAAGAAAGCGTCTAAATTGGTAACATGGAGATTATATTAGAAAAGGTGACAGAAACTGATGCAGAAGTTATATTTCAAATGCAAATAGACTCATTTAGCTCTTTATTACATAAATATAAAGACTATGAAACAAATCCAGCAAATGAAACTATTGAAAAAACTATTTTTAGAATAACTAATCCCAGCAGTAATTTTTATAAGGTGATAATAGATTCGAAACTTGTTGGAGCGATATGTATATCCGCAAAAGAACTACCTTATAAATTTTGGATTAGTTCAATGTTTATTCATCCAATCTATCAAGGGAAAGGAATTGCTCAGAAGGTACTTATTTTAATTGAAGAAATGTTTCCAGAAGCACGAAGTTTTGAACTTGCTACGATTTTAGAAGAAGAAAGAAATTGTTTTCTATACGAGAAAATGGGGTATAAAAGAACAGAAGTAATAAAGAAATTAAATGATAAAACTACACTTGTTTATTACAAAAAAGAAAGGTAAAGCATTTAAAATACGCTTTACCTTTTTATGTTATTTTAGATTAAATATACAAAAATAATGTATGTTCTTCCAAAATACTCGGGTTAGTAATTTTGAAAATGAATAAAGATACAAAAACCACTACTTTGTCGTAAAGGTTACTAGCGCTTTTTGAATGCTTAAAATACTATCGTCACCTTTAAATTCTTTCGTAATTGGTTCCTCCATACTAGACACCCAAATTTTAAGTTCTGCATCTAAATCAAAATGCCCAGCGGTTTCGATGCTATATTGTGTAATACTTTTATAAGGAATAGAATGGTATTCTGTTTTTTTGCCAGTTACTCCTTGTTTATCTACTAATATAAGACGACGATTTGTAAATACGATTAGATCACGAATTAATTTATAAGCATGCTCTACTTTTTCATCGTCTAGCATAATCTTCTCTAAATCACGTTCTACACTTTCAGAACTCGTATTTGATGCATTTCCTAAAATACCGCTAAATAAACCCATATTAAATTCCTCCTTTAATATATGTGGAATGAATTACTTATATTGTAACATGTTACTCACAAAGATATTATCACATTACTTTAGTAGTTTCTGGTTATTGTTGTGATTAGTTTATATAACCTCACCTTAAAATCTTATGCTAATATGAAATTAAGAAAAAAGAAGCAGAGGGATATAGAATGAAGAATGTCGGTTTAGTATTAGAGGGCGGAGGAATGAAAGGTTTATATACTGCAGGTGTACTCGAATATTTCATGGAAAAGAACTTATTCTTTCCATATGTAGTCGGCGTATCAGCTGGAGCCTGTATGGGAGCAACCTATTTGTCGCGTCAACAAGGGAGAAATAAGAAGGTAAATACAGAGCTAGTATCAGATTACAGGTATATATCTTATCGAAATTTAATTCGAAAACGTGAATTATTTGGAATGGACTTTTTATTTGATGAAGTACCTAATAAAATTGTTCCATTTGATTTTCAAACTTTCTTAAACTGTAATGAACAATTTGTTATAGGGACGACTGATTGCGAATCAGGACAAGCTGTTTATTATAATAAAACAGAACATGGAAATGATATTTTAAAAATCATCCGTGCATCCAGCTCTGTGCCGTTTATAGCACCAGCTGTAGAATATGATAATCGAAAATTACTAGATGGAGGAATTATAGATCCTATACCAGTTTTAAAAGCTCAAACTGATGGTTATGAAAAGAACGTTGTAATTATGACAAAGCCAGAAGGATACGAGAAGCAGCGAAATAAATTTTCTGGTCTAGCTAAAATTCTATATAGAAAATATCCGAAAATCGCAGAGAATTTAGTAGACCATTATCGTTTTTATAATGAGACGATATCTTATATGAATCGAGAAGAACAAAAAGATAATTTTTATGTAATTCAACCAAGTGTACAGCTTCCTATAAGCGGAATAGAAAGAAATAAGGAAAAGCTCGTTAATCTATATAATCTTGGGTATATCGATGCTCAATATCATTATGAAAACTTATTAAATTGGATAGAGAAATAAAGGAGGAGAAAGTTGAAGTTAGGAAAACAAATTATTTTTAAGGAATTGCAGAAAATGCATATTCCACTTCATAAACCGTTTCCTTATCGTGCTACAGCAAAATTGCAGCGAGACTTAAAAAGTAAATTTACCGAAGATGACTGTATAAACGCTGATTTTAATCATTATTGGATGCATACAGCAGCTACTTTAAATTCTGTACTAAATGGAAACGAACAGAACATTACGTTTCAACAAATAAAGTGGTTAAGAAAATCGTTTTTCGAGTGGTTTCCGCAATATCGTTTTCTAGAAACAGAAATTGTGAATTATCCCATTTTGTATAGAGATTTCATAAGTTATGAGAAGACCAGAAAGCTATTACTTTATTACCTTACTGAATAAAAGCGAAAACGTACAGGTTACATTACTTGTACGTTTTTTTGTTCATAAAACATTCAATATTAACAACTAGTTTATATAGGAATTCTAATGAGAAGAAAGAAGTACATATAATAGAATGATGCAGGGGAGGAGAGAGGAATAGCTGTTTTACTTTAAGTTATTGTCCAACTCGAATACAGTTAGTTATTTATGTTAAAATATTTCGAGTGAAATCAAGATTTTAAGGATTTCATTAAACATTAAACAAAACAAGTTAGCAACGTAGAAGGGATAACATTAACATGAAAAACGTATCAAATATAGATAAAGTAGAATCAATAAAATCTTTACAGTCAACAATTAGTAAACTTGAAAATGCCTTATCACAGATGACTCACAAAGGATCAAATACTACTTTAGTGAAAAAAAGACTCAAAGCAGCTAGTATCGGCTTAGCTATGTTAGAAAGTGTTTGGAAGCAAGAAACTCATCATTATACTCAGGAAGATTTAGCAGAAGCTCGTAATGTTCTGATTGGTTTGCTTCCATCAATTGAAAAGATTTACGTTAAGTCGAAGCTTGGGAGTCCTCAAAGAACGCTTTTAGAAAGAAGAATAAAATCGTTGGAACTTTCTATTCAAGCAATAGATACTTATTCTAGTAAATAACTCATTTAAAGAGTCTTATTACAAAAGTGTAGCAAGGCTCTTATATTATTCTATCAAAATTAAATATCCTTACTGCCACATTGCAGCAAGGGCAAAACATCTTGATCTACCTCATAATTATTCTTAAACTTCACATCTTCAAGAACATTTCATTGTCTTTAATAAAAATCCATGCATTAAGTAATCTTCAATCGCAAAAACACTCAATTATTTAATTTACGAAAATGGAATACCGCCATGTATTGCTGTAGATCATGTTAATCAGCTAGAAGAACTAACTTTTGAAAACGATATTCCTTGGATTGAAAATCAAATTTAATCAATAGATTCTAATGCGACTCATCTCTATTCTTACATAGCAGTAGGAGAACTTGAAAACAGACCTCTTTTAACGGCTAATAGACGTCTGTATAAAGCTTTAAAAGAAAAGAAATACCACATTACTTATGAAGAGTTTCAAGGCGATCATGATAGCGTGTGGTGGCGAGAAAAGCTATTCGAAGGATTAAGGGCATTGGAATTTACAAAAACGACACTAAAAATAAAAAGGAGAGAAAAGCTATGAATCAAGAAGAACTAGATAAAAAACTAAAAAAGCAAGAGATTTTAGTAAAAGATGAAAAAGTTTGGTCCTATACGTATGAGGATCATATTAGTTCTATCGTTAAAGAGGCAGAAAAGAAAGGGTCATTTAATAATTTACCTGGTAAAGGTAAACCTCTTAATCTCGATAACGATCTTTCTTACAATCCTGAAAAGCAACTTTATAGAACTTTAGCAAATAATCATGTTTTGCCTAGGTGGATTGAGCTTTCAAAAGAAATTGACGATTTAAAAGAAAGACTAAAAGAAAATACAAATACTACAGAAGCAGCGGAATTAATTCGAACTATTAATAAAAAGGTTTTAGAGCATAATTTACTTTGTCCGCCAAGCGCGCAAAAAATGAGGGTGAAAATGGATTTTTAACGATTTTCAATTAAGCTATCGCTTACTATATAATTAAGTTAGGCATTTTCAATTCATTACTAAAGGGAGGCAAATGTAGTGAAGAATACGTATCAACTTCAAATTCCGAAAGAACTAGAACAGTATCGTAGTATTTTAGAAGAAAGTGTGAAACCGTATATTAAAGTGTCTGGAACGCAAGCAGAGACAACGCTTTTTGAAAGTAAATTTGGTGGATATCCGTATTTACCTATAGATCAAGAGCATCCTAAAGACTCAAACGGACAACCTATGATGCTACTTGCGCAGTTAAACCTTGAAGAAATACCTAACATTGAACATATGCCTCAACATGGAATGTTACAGTTTTTCATAAGTGCTGAAGAAGATCTTTTTGGAGCAGATTTTGATCATCCCACAAGCCAAAAAGACTTTCGGATTGTTTATCATTCTACAATCACAGCGGATTTAACTAAGGTGATTACTGATTTTAGTGATTTAAACACTTTAGATTTAGAGAATTTTATCATACCCGAAGCAGCAAAACTAAAGTTTGAGTTGGCATATCAGCCAGTAACACCAAGAGATTATCGATTTGAAATGATTTTTAGTGATAAAATTGATTGGGAAGAAATTGTTGATGAAGAAAATAATACAGAATTAGGCGAACTGTATGATGATTTATGTAAAGATCAAGGACATAAAATTGGTGGTTATCCATTTTTCACACAGACAGATCCGAGAGAATGGGAAGAAAAATACCAACAACATGATATATTATTACTGCAAATCGATACAGACGATTCATTAAATATTATGTGGGGAGATTCTGGCGTTGCTAATTTCTTTATACGTAAGGAAGATTTGTTAAATCTAGATTTTTCCAATGTCATTTACAATTGGGATTGTTACTAGAGGATATAAATAAAATAATAGCAAACAAAAAATCTTCCTGAAGGTGAGGAGGATTTTTTTATGTTAAAAATAAGCGTTATGTTAACTAGAATAAAAAACAATGAGTGTAATGAAAGTCAAGCCTAAATAACAGAAATAACAACAAATAATGTAAAGTTGTAAAACATGTGCAAATAGCAATAAATTCATTAAGTAAAACATAAAATAAAATTACTAATTTATATTTTGTATAGAAATAATTTTTCTGTATAAAAATTTCTTACCAATCAAAAATGTTTTTAATTCGTTAAATCTTAAGTGATTATTGATTAAGATTTGCTGTGATGAATTTATAACAAATAAAAACGATAAAAACTGAAGAAATTTGTTTAGATAAGATTTCATGTGAATCTCACTAAAAATCTCCGTTTCGTCTCATTAAGTATAGTTTACTTGGGTTTTGATACCTGGTATTGCTTTGTTTCTATAACTGCCTATAATATATATTATGTTAACTAACTATAAATAACAAACTTATTATATGTAAGTTTTTTATTGTGATTAGCCTCCCCTCGTTCTTTTTAATCATTCTGTGTGATGGATTGTTTAGTTGTTTGTTTTATAAGTTGTTGATGAAAATGTCTCCAGATATAAATTATATTTAAGACAATAAAAAATGCAATTCGTTTTAACTGAACGCATTAACCGAATTGCATGGATATGATTCATAATAAGTTTTTAAAATTAGTTTGCTACAGCAATTGCTTCGATTTCAATTAAAAAGTTATCGTTAATTAACTTTCTAACTTCTACAGCTGAACTTGCTGGTGGATTGTTAGTGTCAACGTATTGATCTCGTATATCTCTAACAGTGGCCATTTGAGAAATATCTGTTAGGAAAAATGTTAATTTTACTACATCATTAAATCTTAATTCCGAAGTTTCTAATGCACTTTTAATATTTTCGAAAACTTGTCGCGTTTGTGTAGCTAAATCACCAATGCTAACTATTTGACCATCAGTGTTAATCGCTACTTGTCCAGATATGTAAATTGTTCGTTTAGCGTTACTAACTTCCACTACATGTGAATATCCAAAAGTTGGTGGCATCGTTTCTGGATTGATAAATTTCTTTTGCAAGGTGTATCTCTCCTTTTTTATCAAGACAATTGTAAAATCTATGTATTTACTATATTCAATCAATAAAATTAAGAATCCTTTATGATTTAAAAATAAAAAACCTTAGAATAGCTATCTTCATACCTATTCTAAGGTTTTTTAGGATTTTATATTTAGTTATCGCTAGTGGACATTGTTAAATTAATCTTTTCATAATCTCTTTTAAATTGATTATCATTTTTTAGCCAACGTTTGAAAGCCGATTCGCTTATTTCTAAATTTGAACAAGTTGTAGTATTACATTTATTTTTCATATATTCTTCAAGGAAATTTTGTTTTCTTTGTTTAACGGCAGTTTGAGTTTGTTTTAATTTTCGATCTTGTAATTGATCTAAACTCAGACTTTCTTTCTGAAACACTTCATATTTTCTATGCAAATAAATATCTTTGTCTTTATAAATCCAATTTGAAAATAGTTGTATTGATTTTCTTCCAGATAAAATAACGCGATAATGTTTGTTTTGATTTAGTAAATCGGCTCGTAAATTGCGATTTTGAAGAATTTGATGTAAAGAATTCATAAAGTTATATGATCCACCTACGAAATTAACTGTATAAGTTTCATACTTGACGTAACCATCCCCATCAAAATATCCACGAACAAAATGATGTAAATATTCTTCTGGTACTATAGGAAATTCAATGTTAAATGATTTACATGGCATAATTCCGTGTATGTTTATAAGGTCGTCTTTTATTGTTTTGCTATTAATATTTAGCATATATACGCCTGTTTTTTTGTTTTGATAAAGTGGCTGGTTTGTTTTTAGTTCTTTTTTTATATCTTCTAAAATATAACTTTCTTTTTGAGATATACTGACACATTGATTTTCTTTCTGTATAACACCATCTGCCGCTATAAACCCTAAAATATAAGCCATGTTATTTGACCACGTTTTAAAATAATCTTCTGTTATGTCATACTTTCTCTTCCAACTCCCTATAGCGCGCCTTGGTACGTTATTGTCTGATAAAACCATACGAATATACCTTGCAGACACATTAGCAAGCATAGCGATTTCTGAGGTGCTCTTCCCTTCAGTATACAAATGCATGATTTCAGATTTTGATAGTTTACATTTTGATTTCTTTTTTCGCTCTATGTGCACTTACATCCTCTCCTTCCTTTCTTTTATTAGAGACATATTTTCTTTGTTGCGTATAAGAAGGAATTTACTAAATAAAAACAATTTACATGTACTTAATATTTGTCTTAGCTGCTGCTATGCGATTTGTACTTTATAGATACAAATAATGAATTTGACGGATTTATGAAATACAAGGCATTTTAGATGAAAGGTAAAATAATATAGTTTAAACTACAAATAGCTACAATAACAACATACGTAAATTGTTAATCGTAAAAAGGAGAACGAATGAATAAGAAATATACAAATCAAATTCATACTGATATGAGTTTTAAACCGAAAGATATTATAAGTTTAATGACGGATTACTTTAAAATAAAATCAAAGCTGCGTCCTATAAAGGATTTGCCTGTTGTTTTATCAAATAAAGATAATGAAGCGTTAGAGAGTGTTACATGGTTTGGCCATTCTGCTTCTCTTTTGAAAATAGAAGGTAAAAAACTGTTATTAGACCCGATGTTTGGAGATGCCTCTTCCCCATTTCCCTTGTTTAATAGTAAGCGTTATAGTGGTGCTTTTTCTTTAGAACGTGATGACCTTCAAGAAATTGATGCGATTATCATTTCTCATAATCACTATGATCATTTGAATTACAAAAGTATTATGCAGTTAAAAAATCGCGCAAAACACTTTTATGTTCCAACTGGAGTTGCACAATATCTTATTAAATGGGGTGTTTCACCTAGTAAAATTAGTGAGCATAATTGGTGGGACGAAATTACGTTTGATAATATTAAGTTAGTATGTGCGCCTGCAAGGCATTTCTCTGGACGTGGTATGACAGATAGAGATCGTTCATTATGGTGTTCATGGCTTATTCTTGGTCAAGAGACTAAAATTTTCTTTAGTGGTGATAGCGGTTATGCCCCTCACTTTAAGGAAATTGGTGATAAATACGGTCCATTCGATCTTACATTAATGGAATGCGGGCAATATGATCCGAGGTGGTCTGCTATTCATATGTTGCCTGAAGAAACGGTACAAGCTCATATTGATGTTAAAGGAGAATTACTTCTTCCGATTCATTGGGGTGCTTTTACGTTAGCATTACATGAATGGAGTGACCCGATAGAACGTGTTACGAAAGAAGCTAACCGTTTAGGAGTTAAAATTACAACGCCACAAATTGGCGAATCTATTACGTTAAAATCTACAGACTATCCTTTATCCGCTTGGTGGAAGGAAATTTAATTTTAAAATATAAAAAGAGCGAATCCTCTTATAAAGAATTCGCTCTTTTTTCTGTATTTAAACTTATTTCACTATATTGGATCTCCCACTATCTAATACTCTATTTGCTGGTACACTGGGCATTTCAACCACTGTATTCATACTCTTATCAGTCAGTTCAATGAGTTCGTTTTCATGTTTTATTTTATTTAAATCCCACACCATCCCATGAAATTCATTATGTTGACCACTTACCTGTATAATGCTTTTTGTTTTATTTGAAGGCTGTATTTGAAGGTTTGTAAATTGATTCCCACTAATTTCATTTGGTGTAGTTACTTGACTATCCATATAAATCATATTTACACAGTCTTCTAAAGAAAAGTTCATAAAACGATTGGCATTTATCCAAGCTTGTCCGGTGCTCGTTTTTTTCGCTACTAATTTCAGTCCAGTTTCCATTCCTACAACTTTAATATTTTCGAAGTTAACAAACGAAATTTCATTTTCTTTTCCAGCAGAGTATAAAGAAATTCCGGTACCTTTATTCGTTTCCGTCCAATTGATAATATTTATATCTTTTATTTGTGTTTTGTTCCAAGTGTTATAATATTTATTTTTACCGTCTAAATAAATAACTTCAGAGTTAAATTTAGGATCGTCAATAGCTATATACGCTCCTTCAATGGATGCGTTTTTCTCTAGTTCTAAAACTCTAAAGTTTCCCTCAACTACAAATTGGGATCCGTAACCAAATAATAATTTCACACCTTTTTTAACAATGATTGGTGACGTAATTTTATACTTTTTATCATCAAGCAATACAGTTTTAATTTTACTAGACTCTGCTTTATTAATAGCAGATTGTATTTTTATTGAATCATTTTCCCCTTTAAAGTTTTCTACATACAAGTTAGTACTTTTAGCTGCATAGTCTTTTTTGTTGTATTGATAAAAAGCAAAAATAATTAAAACTATACCCATGAGTAAAACAATTATTTTCTTCATCGTACTCACCCCATATCTATTAATCTATGGCTTTTATATTCAGGTTATTATTATTTTGCTTTGTATTTCAGATTACCATTTCTGCTTTGTCTATGAATTATATTATGTAGGAATTAGTAAACTGTTTGCTTTACTAATACATCATTCTTATAATGTATTAATTTATGATTTCATAAAACAACAGTCTGCTTGCACATAATGAAATCCCTTTCTCTATTCCTAATAAGCTCTTACTGGCGATATAAGATGTACTGCTGCAGATTGCTCTCCTGCTTCAATCAATATCGGTCTCATAGAACCTCCAAAACTTAAAGTAATCGTTTCTTCTTTTATTGCTCTTAAAGCATCAACCATAAAACGCCCATCGAAAGATATATTTAATTGTTTTTCACCTTGAATCGCATCTATTTGTTGCGTTTCAGATATTTTCCCAATTTGAGAAGCGTTTGAAGAAATTTTAATTGTGGATTCGTTTATGATTTCTAAGTTAACATTGTTATTAGCCCATTCACTTGCTAATAAACTTGATCGGTCTACACCTTGTAATATCTTTTTTCTATCTACGTTAATAATCGTTTTAAAATCATTTGGAATAAGGTTAGAAATATTAGGATATTTCCCTTCAATTAGTCTTGAATATAATGTAGTTGTTCCGATCGTAAATATAATATGACTCTCTGAAAGGTAGATATATACGAATTCCGAATTGCTGTTCATTAATTTTAGAAGTTCACTAATGGTTGCGCTTGGTACAATACAATTTGCTTTTACATCTGAGGAAAGTAATGTTTCGCGTATCGCTAGTCTATGTGAGTCAGTTGCAGCGCAAATTAACTTATTATTAGATAACTCTATATGCACCCCAGTAAGAACAGGTCTAGACTCATTTTTTGCTACCGCAAAGACTGTTTGTTTAAATACTTCAATCAATTGCTCTGTTTCTACCTTGATTTCTGCATGATTGTCTATAAGCGGTACATTCGGAAACTCATCTGCAGGAAATCCATTTAAACTTAATGTGATTTCTTCTGATTGTATCTTAATAATTTGCTCATTCTTACTTTTTATTGCTATATCACTTGGCATTTTCTTTATTATTTCAATGAAATACTTTGCAGGTACAACAATAGTTCCTACCTTTAAAATAGTTGCAATCTTTTCGTCTTCAATTGAAACAGGAATGAATTTTTCAATAAAAATATTTGAGTTACTTGC
Source organism: Bacillus sp. JH7 (assembly GCF_001563515.1). Classification (NCBI taxonomy): domain Bacteria; kingdom Bacillati; phylum Bacillota; class Bacilli; order Caryophanales; family Bacillaceae; genus Bacillus; species Bacillus sp. JH7. The sequence continues at coordinate 2,069,978 of NZ_LPUS01000001.1, forward strand.
AATTAAAGTAATTCCAGATTGATCTGCAGTTATTTTTATACCAGATAATATAGGAATTAAAGATTTTGTTGATATTGCTTTGTTGACTTCTGAAAGTGCTTGAGTGAATTGTTTGTGATTAACGATAAACTCCATGTTTCCCCCGCCTTACATGAAATAATATTTTTATGAAGATTGATGAACGATTGTTCCGTTAAAAAAATAAGGTACTGTTTCTTTCTTTTGTAATAAATATAGTAAATGTTCTGGTATGCGTAAATACGGTGCTGCTATATGTAATTCCATCCAAGTAATCTCTTCGATTTCTTTTGGCCTTGATATATATGTCTCCCCGCCGATTATTTCGCCTAGAAAATTAAAGAAAATTGCATGATGATCTCTTTCCTCGAAAAAGGCTTCACTGATAGAACAAATCCCGTTTACGTTTATATGTAACCCTGTTTCTTCTTTTACTTCTCGAATTACTGCTTCTTCTAATGTTTCTCCTAGTTTAACTGCGCCACCTGGTAATGTATAATAAGAACCATTTTCCCCTTTGTTTTTTACCATTAAGATCTTTTCATTAGTTTTATCGTACAAAATCGCGTATGTAACATTAACTTTTTTCATATATACCTCCTCTATTTTAAATAAAAGGAATTTTCTGCCTTCTATTCATTCTACCATTAACTCCTTTTAATATATATAAGTTAGTTAAGTCTTGCCTTTACCGCTATTGTTGGAGTTAATAAGAATAGGCTACTGATATAAAAAAAGAACGTACCTTAGGAAGATTATCCAAAGTACGTTCTTGCAGTTTTAGTATAAAAATTGATTCAATTAATACTGAAATTAATAATAACCTCGCCCTTATTGCATTTGTATTTCAAATACTAACGTTAACAAATTCTATATACTTTTTAACCGTTTTTCTAAATAATAATGATTATGTCCTTTCGGATGATCTTCACTTACTCCAATTACTTTATATCCATGTTTCTTATAAAAATCAGGTGCTTGGAAACTAAAAGTATCTAAATTAATTAACCTACACCCTTTTTCAATTGCAAATTCTTCAATAAGCTTTATTAACTTGCTTCCGTAACCTTCATGCCTATATTCTTCAGAAACCCATAGAAAGTCAACGTGTACATGGTGCCAAAAAGTTATTGCTGTTACCCCACCTACTATTTCTTCTTTTTCATTTCTTACTATGAAACTAACCTTTTCTGAAGGTGTTTTTTCTTCATCTGCAAGATATTTTTGATTGTATTCAATTACTTTCTCTCTTATGTAATCACTATCTTCTTGTACCCACTGCTGTACTATTTTCATTTTAAGTGTCACGCTCCTTTTTACTTATCTATTCAATTTTATAATGAAATTGTCCTGTCTTTAATAAGTTCGTAAAGAAGCAAAGTTAATGGAATAAAAAAGAGCCCTAACATGAGGACTCTTTTTAAAATTAAGCTACTTTCCGATGTAAATGTTTTAGTTCCTTTTTCTTTTCTACATTTGGTGGGCGGATTAATATTGAAATAATGAAGGAAATAACACTTAAAACACCGATTATAATGAAAGTTGGTTGAAATCCCCCGAGTATCGCTCCAATAAATGATCCTGCAAGCGCACCAAATCCGAAACCTTGGTAGACAATCCCGTAATTTGTACTATGGTTTTTTAATCCAAAGAAATCTCCGACAATAGCTGGGAATATAGTTATATTACCGCCGAAGCAAAAGGCGACACTTGCTACACAAGCAAAATAGATTCCGTAATTTAGCGGAATAAAACTTAAAGTAAAGACTGACAATCCTATAATAATAAACGTTGCAGAGACAATTTTCATTCGGCCGATTTTATCTGATAACGTCCCAAGAATAATTCTACCTACTGTATTAAAAATTGCAATCATAGCAACGGCGTTTGCAGCGGTTGCTGCGCTAAGGCCAACGAGTTGTACACCGATATCTTTTACCATACTTATTAAATACAGACCACCCATACACGAGGTGAATAACATAAAAAATAGCAGATATACTTGTTTCGTTCGCATCATTTCACGCGGAGTATAGTCATTGTGCAATGTTTCAGTTACAGCATTACTTACAATTGCCTCACGTAAGAAGAACGATCCGATTAACACTAAAAGTAACACGATAATGCCCCAATATAAGAATGCTTGTGATACACCAAGATTATCGATAAGATTTCCGTTTATATATCTAAAGATTAAGCTGCCCATTCCATAAGCTGATACAGATATACCTGAAATAAGCCCTTTCCGATTTGGAAACCATTTAATTAAATTAGATAGTGATGTAATATAAGCTGTTCCATCCGCATAACCAACAACGACACCAGCTAATAAATATAATAGTGGTAAGGAAGAAACTTGTGAACTAAGTATTAAGCCGAGTCCTAAAACAATTCCTGCAGTAGCAATAAGTTTCCGAAGTCCTAATTTTTTCTGCAATTTTGCTGCAAATAAAGTTGAGAATGATAAAGAAAAACTTGTTATAGAGAAAGTTATCGCTACTGAATTAAGATTCCATCCAAACTTACTTACAAGGGGTTGATTAAATAAACTCCATGTATAAATTGTTCCAAGGCCAATTTGAATAATGATTGTACCTAGAACAATTAGTAACGGATTTATAGAAGTTTGTTTCATACTAACTGTCCCCTTCTTTTATCTTGACATAGATTTTCACAGTTAGTATATCCATCGTAAATTGCAAGATACTGTACGGAAAATGGTAATTAAGTTCATATACACAAAAAGACACTTCATAAAGAAGTGTCTTTTGCAGGTTATATCAGATGTTTCTAAAGAAAGCTTTGTTAAGATAAGCCATTTTCGAATGCTTATGTATATATGTTATCAAATAATTTCTTATATGTGATGAGACTTAAGACGTATTTTTCATTCATCATATAGTCGGATGAAAAATTAATATTCGATTTCATCAAAATCCTTCGGCTGCGGTACAGTTTGCATATTAGCTGCATCTTTAGGATCGCTATAAATTGCATTTTGCTCTGTATTTACATCTTTTATATTTTGTTTTTTATTTTTGTTCACTTTATCTTTCACTTACAATCACTCCTTTTTGTTATAGGAGTAATTATGCCCTATTACCGTTACTAAATGTATCAGCGACTAAATTACTAAATTCACGTAAATAATATAAGTAATTATCACCGCCGTAGTTATATCTTTTGTTATACATTTTTGCAACAACTACATTATATTCAGGTATTACTAAAATAGTCGGTCCAGTAATCCCTAATATTTGATATGACCCTTTTGGAACACGTTCACCAAGTTCGCTTAATTGTGCAGGTTCATTTTGAACGAACCAAAACAAGCCATTTTGTGGTAGCTCTTTATTTACATATGTTGGACTCTGCAAACTCGTAGCGATTTTTATAACTTCTTTTGGAACAATTTGCTTACCGTTTATCACACCTTGATTTAAATGAAGATTGCCCCAATAAGCAAATTCTCTAGCTGAGACAAACAGATTTTTTTCAGTACCGTCATCTACCGTACCAATTTCACTAGTCGCGTCTTCATTTGGATTATTAACAACGTCAACTAAATTTTCATCTCGCTGAACTCTCCAACCTGTTTCTTGAAAATTAGCAGGCTTAAAAACACGCTCCTTTAACAATTCAGGAAAACTTTTGTTATATAGCTGATAAATAAGACGTGTCATCATTCTTACATTAATATCTCTATATGCCCATGCTTGTCCCGGTTCAAATTCACGAAAAATTGTCCCGTCATTCATTTCTTCTAATCCGTGCGAATGTGTTACTAAATGTCTTATCGTTGTTTTACCAAGCAATGCAGGATTAAAGTCTTTAAAATATTTTATCGCTTCATCATCAATAGAGTTTATTTTCCCCTCGTAAAGCGCATACGCTATCATTAATCCTAAATAACTTTTTCTAGCAGAAGCAACGTTGAACTGCGAAGATGCGGTTACTTTTTTATTAGTCGATGTATTTGAGTGATAACCGCTATAATGCTCTAATACGACTTTATTATTTTTTATAATACAAATTGCTGTAGCAGAACTATGATTTTTTTCTTTTATATTCTCTACCCAAGAAATCAACTTATCATATGTATACAAATAAATCCCCCTTAATACACATCAAAATTACAGCATGAAAGAAAAGTATAAACAGTATTTACACCTTTCTTTCATATAAAATATTAATGATGTACTATATTTAAATAATCCACCAGTTCCAGCAATTAAAGCAACCAAAACATCCGGCACAACCTACGCAACCACCACATCTGCCACCGCCGCAACCGCCACAGCGTCCACCACAACCTCCGCATCCGCCACAACGACGTGCATCGCCTTGGATGTAATAATATGGATATTGGCTTTGTTGTTGATCCCAATACACAACATTACCAGTTTGATAATCATTAAGGTTTAATGTTTGTAATTCATGTTGAAACTGATTCATTACGAACCCCTCCATTTATAAATATAAATTTCGCCCAAACGTTAAAGTTTATATATTTTTGTAAACAAAATAGAAACAAGACTATAGACTAAATGCGTACATCAACAAAATATGAACTTACACTAGGTGATGTACCTTGTTTTTCAGCCTATTTTCTTTATATTTATTCGATGGACGTATTTACTATAAATAAAGTGATTTAAAAATTACTAATCCAACAATTTAGTAGTTCATCACTTAACTTTCTTTCTAGTAATTCCTTCACTAAAGGCATTGGCATGATTTCATAATGATTTAAGGCTTCTTTATTATAATCTATCCAGTGAAATGCTAAATGAGACTCGCTCGATTTCGGTGTTAAGTCCGTATGTAAATCTTGTGACTCTACTTCAAAAATGTGATTAATTTCATGATGGAGCACTTCTTTATCTTGCCATTGATTTTCTATGACTCCTAAAAATTGTTGTATACTACAGTTTACTCCAAGTTCTTCTCTTAACTCTCTTATTAATGCATTCTCTACTGATTCTCCAATTTCAACATGGCCACCAGGTAAAAAATAATGATGGCCGATATATTCAGCAACTAATAATTTCCCATCTTTTATCATGACTGCTCGTACAATATGATGGAATTTACTTTTCAATTGAAATCCCTCCTAGTTATTCAATGTATAGTTGCTCAAAATAGTCATTTAGTATTGGTATAATATAAATCATAGGTGTTTCATACGGATGAATATCATTAATAACTTCAAGAGCATCTTTTACAAGTTCTCGTTTACACTTTATTTCAACTTTACATTCTTGCCCTTCGCATATTCGCCCAATTTCTCCATTAAGAGGAGATGCTTCGTCTAAAGGTCTCCAATATCCTTTCACTGAACTATAGGAAAGGCAATGGTCATATTCGCCCGTTTTACATGCTCCAATTTTATTTAATTCATCCCTTAATGTTTCAATATATTCTTCAGGAATGAACACTTCAATTTTCACTTCAGTAAATTGCATATTTCATTTACACCTTTACTTCCTAATAGTTAAACAAATAAACGATATACTTGCTCACCATCATACTCTTGTCCTAATGATATGAAACCATATCGTTCATATAATTTCTTTGCAGAGAGATTATCTTTATGTACTGTTAATCTAATTTCTTTACACGATTTAAAAGTATTTTTTATTATATTAATACTTTCTTGTAATGCTGCTTTTCCATAACCATTACCTTGCTGCGATTGATCAATAATAAATCCGTTAATCCAATACATATCCGATGTCTCTCTTACAACAGCATGCATAACAAAACCAACCATAAGGTCACCATGGTATATAGCGAATGGTATGTACTCTACATTGTCACCATCTGGTTTTATATATACTTTAGCAAGCGAAACTGCTACGGATGGAACAAATTTCAATTGATTTTCTTTAACTTGTAGTTTTAATGCTTCTTCCCAATTTTCTCTCGTAACAACCTTTAACTGGATATTCAATATTGTAAGCTCCCTTATATAGAGGATGTATGTTTATATTCAACGCATTGAAATAATTCCCTTTTTCGACAACAACTTATAACATAATTTTTATAAAATCTTGAATGAATTTTTCTGCATCTATTTCTAAAGCTATACGGGCTCCTTCAGATATAGAGCTAAGGCGAAAATCAGCAAATGTTTGTCCTTTCGTATCTCCGTATGTATCAACATTCACTGTACGATGTACAAATTCAAAAAAGTTTGGATTTACTAATCCACTTATAGCAACCACATCATGAAGCAATGGCCCTTCGATAGATGGATTAAGTTTTTGGTATGCAGAAAAATAGTAATCATACATTGGTTTCATTATCGTATGGAATGGATTCTTTGAATTAGCTTGAATATAGTCAAACACATTTGGTGTTAACACAGCTTTGTTTGTTACATTTAAAGGGAATATTAATAAATTCTTTGCTTGATGGAAAACAATTTTACTTGCTATAGGATCTCCATACACATTTGCCTCTGCTAACGGCGTAACGTTTCCTACTTCTAAAAAAACACCACCCATGAAATAGATTCCTTTTACATTTAGCATTAAATCATTCCACAAATTAAAAGCAATTGCTAACGAGGTAGATCTTCCTACATCAACAATCGTTAAATCTTTTCCGTACTTTATAAGAATCGCAGCAATACTGCCAAAATTGTATATTGGAATAGATAATATATTTTCTGGAACATGGATGGGCCCTAATCCTTCTGCTCCGTGAATTTCAGGATAGTACGTAGTGATTTCTTCTGTAAGTGGTTTTGTTGCACCACTAATGACAGGAATGTCTTGTCTATTTGCTAACTGTAAAATATACGCTGCATTATGTGCAGCATGTATATGCTCAACATTTCCGTATCCAGTTACAATACCGACAATTTCAATTTCGGGATGCAGTAAGCCATACATAATGGCAAATGAGTCATCAATACCTGGGTCTCCGAAAAATAATACTTTTTCCAAGAAATACGCTCCTCTCACGAAAAAAACGAGTCATTAGTAACTATGTATATGAAAAAAGCAAGTATATCTATGCAAATTTTAGAATGGATAATGTTTTACAAAATATTAAAAAGGAACTAGCGTATGCTAATTCCTTTCTTGAGTAACCATTCTCAAATTTAATTAATTATCGTATCCTTCATAAATTGCATCATTTATTTGATTTTGTATTTTTGTATCATCAGGTACAGGTTTCCACCAATTTCCTGTAATGAATAACATAGTTAATAAATTATAACTATCACTAAAATAACTTTCTCTCTTATTCTTCATCCAATCCCAACCGCTATTTACCCACTTTTGATTATTGCTACTTGTTATACTTGCAGCAATAAACGGTGAAACAAATACAGCAGTTGAATAACTACCAATATTAGATCCATTTAATTGATAACCATCCACAATTTTAGAAGGATTTCCATTCGTTTTATTTTGAATCCACGAAGAAACTTTATCAGAAATGACTTTACTTCTTTTCTCGCCGTACATCGCATAGTCCATTACAATTCTCAATGGTACCCGACTAGCATTGTAATAATATGCATTTGTATATTCTGACTCCTCTAAGAAGTCTTTAGGTGCGGGTTGTGGTGGGTTTTTTACAACGAAATCTGAAATAAGTCCTGTATTTGGAGAGTACTTATTACTAAATTGCGTATAAACATCGTACAAATTATTAATAACAGTAAGCCAAGTTTTATCACCTGTAAATTCATAAAATGCTCTAAGGTGTGACATCATCCAATCAGATGGTCTCGTATCAAGTGAACTTTTAGAATCCCAATCGCCTAAATTTAGTCGGTTATTATTTGTAACATTACTAGCTTTAATACCTTTTGTAATCATGTCTTGTGCTTCTTTCAAATAATTCACTGTTCCATTAGATCCCCACTGCTTATGAGCAAGAAGAAGAGAATACGCAATATCTAAATCTCCATCAGTAGCAGAATCAAAATGACCTTGTGCTTTTTTACTATCTGCGACAACCCATCCCATTAAATTAGGATTTTGAGAACTTTTAAAAGTTCTTGCTGTTTTAAATAAACCGTCATAGATTTTTTGAGCATTCGAATCATAACCAGCCATTAATACTGTAATTATCATCCCATACCCTTGACCTTCTGAAGTTCCAAGTGGCTTAAACCCATCAGCATCACCTGTAATCTCTCCTTTTACATAATAACCACCAGGTAAAGAAGATAAATCATTTTTCAAATATTTCTTTTTCCAATTATCGTAGTAACTTCTTACAGAAGCATTTAAACTTTCCTGTGTAACATGATTCGGTTTTATAACACCTGCATAATTAACTTGCTGCGGAAATGGTTTCATTTCCTTTGCAGCAGCTACTTGTTGATTAACTACGGGAATAGAATTTTGTACTGAATTGTCCGTTACACTTGCTGCGAAACTAGAATTAGAAAAACTAGCTAGTCCGATTCCTACAATAGAAATACATGTGAAAATTTTTCTTTTTCCATTCATTATGTTGTCAGCTCCTTTTAAAATGCTTACTACATAAAATGTAACATACAATATTTAACTGAAATACAAAATATTATATTTATCAACATAAGAAAGAAACTATATAAAAAAGTATCTTAAAGTCATTATTGAATTACATTATACGGATTGATTATTTGCTAAATTCCCATGTTTTTCTTTTCTTAATACTGGTATATGAGCAATCACAATTCCAAGTATAGTAATCACTCCGCCAATTATCGAAACTAAAGTTGGCACTTCTCCTAACCATATCCAAGCAATGAAACACGCAGTTATTGGCGTTAAATATAGAGAACTTGTTGCTTCAGAAGCACCAGCACGAGATATAATATAGGCCAATGCAATATACGGGAGTACTGTTGGAAAGACACCTAAATATATAACGCTCAAGTTAACTTCAAGAGGAGCTGCTAATATTTCTTGATAAACTCCAGGTAAGAAAATAAGCATACATATAGTACTAGACAAAATTGTATATATGGTAAATGGTAAGAAGCCGTATTTTTTTAAGTAAGATGTTTGGAAAACGAAAAATAGACTTTCTGAAATCGCCGCTAATAATATAAATAATCCCCCGCTATTTAATTGAATAGCGTCGCCTTGGCTAAATGAAATTAAGGCAATTCCTGCAAAACTCATTACACCACCGATCCAGCCATTTAATTTCATTTTTTCATTCAAAAAAACAAAAGCAAGAATTGCCGTCACTATTGGAGTGACTGAAATTATTAAACTTGCAGATCCAGCATTTACTGTTTTTTCGCCGTAGTTTAATGCGATGTGATAAATAGTAAACCCTAAAGCACCAAATATAAAAAATGCTGGGATATCCTTTAAATCCGGTAGTCGTAGTTTGTATATAAATGAAAATAACAAAAGTATAAATGAAGCGATTAATAAGCGTAGTAAAGTAAGGTGTTCAGGCGTATAAGATTCAAGCCCCATACGAATTGCTGGAAAAGCAGTTCCCCATATAAGAATTGTAAAAGCGTGAGCACATATAATGCGTAAATCCCATTTTTTATTATGCATGTTTTCTCTCCCTCCCTAATAAACCAACCATTTTTAAATTACCAATTATTTCTTTTCATCATATTTAATAGTTGATACAATGTCTTCAACCAGTTATTTATCGGAAAAACCAACCACTTTGAATCTTTTAAATAAACGAGGGAGTTTTTTATATGACAAACGATAAAAAAGTGCCCAAATATCGGCAGATAATAGACTATATGAAAGAAAAAATTGAAAACGGAGAATGGCCAATTGGAAGTAAAATCCCTAGTCAGCGGCAGTTAGCAAAATTATTTCATGTAAATCGAAGTACTGTAATAACTGCGCTAGATGAACTTATGGCAGATGGTTTAATTCAAGGACAAATCGGAGCAGGAACAATTGTAACAAATAATACATGGTCATTATTAGCAACTAATCCCCCGCCTGATTGGAGTGAATATGTAAAGGCCGGTATTCATAAACCAAGTAAGTTAATGGTGCGAGAAATAAATGAAGCAGAAGCAAATAAAACGCTTATCCATCTTAGTAAAGGTGAACTTGCACCTCATCTCTTCCCGCTCGAAACTATGCAATCTATAATAAAAAACGTCAGTGAGGAATTAGATTATTTCGGATACGAAGAACAAAAAGGTTTTTATCTGTTACGTGAAGCAATAAGCAAATATGTAAGATCATTTGGAATACATGCATCACCGGGTTCTATATTAATAGTGTCTGGTGCACTCCAAGCATTACATTTAATATCAATTGGTCTTTTACATAGAAAATCAACTGTTTTACTTGAACAACCTTCTTACTTATATTCACTTCATGTTTTTCAATCAGCAAATATAAATTTATCCGGTATATCAATGGATTATCACGGTATTTTACCTAACGACTTATTAAAACGAATTAAATATAGTCAAAAGAATAATATTTTATATTCAATCCCTTGTTTTCAAAATCCAACGGGGATATTGATGTCCAAAGAGCGAAGAAAAGAAATATTAAAAATATGTGAAAAAGAGCAATTGCCTATCATCGAGGATGATATTTACCGAGAGTTATGGCTTGATGAATCACCTCCAGCTCCTTTAAAGTCGATGGATAAACATGGACATGTATTATATATTGGTAGTCTCTCTAAAACACTTAGCCCAGGACTTAGAATTGGATGGATAATCGGACCAGAACCTGTTATTGATAGGTTGTCAGATATAAAAATGCAAACAGACTATGGATCGAGTTCTTTATCTCAAAGAGTAGCTGCTGAATGGATAAATGAAGGTTTTTATGAAGAACATGTAGCAAACGTAAGAATGCACCTGAAAGAACGAAGACAAATAATGATACGAGCTTTAAATAAATATTGTGCAGATATTGCATCGTGGGATATTCCTAGTGGTGGAGTTTTTATATGGCTAAAGGTTGTACATAACATTCCGATGAAAAAACTATTTTCAGAGGCACTATCAAAAGGAATTCTTTTAAACCCGGGACGTATTTATGAAGAAGAATCAGATCAGTACATTCGTTTATCATATGGATATGCTTCTCCAGAACAAATGACTTACGGGGTTAAATTGCTCAGTGAATTAATTCGGAAGTTAACAGCATAAAAAAATCCTCTTTTGTTTTTGGAGGATTTTTTTACGTATCTTATTTACCACAATTTCATTTCCTGCCCTAATAAAATAAGTTCTTCATAAGGATCTCCGTCAATATTTAATACTTGAGCAAAAGCAGGTTCTGTTTTTAAACCTTGTTCCTTTAAGTGAATAACTTCTTCCCTTATATGGGGATGCTGCATTAATAACATGTGTTCCACTATCATATGTCTATATGCATTTTGATTACGCACTGGCTTAGGTTGAGCAAATAATTCAAATTCAAAACCTTCGAATTCAAAATTCACCTTTATCGATTCAGTACCTTTCATTTTTTTCTTTTTTATATTGAACCCTCTATAAGAACCATATAAAGATCTCATTTCCTGCTCAAAAACATCAAAATTATATACTTCCATTACAATATCTAAGTCAGATTGAGAAGTATCAATTCTTATCGGGATTGTCCCGCAAAGAACGGGATTATATAAAGCTAAACCCTCCATAATATTTAGTTTGTTCAAAACATCATATACTTTTTGTTGCTTGTCATTCCCTGATTGTAAATATGTAATAGATGTAAACATGGAAGTCTCTCCTTCATTTCACGTAATACGTGTCTCACTAAACTCAAGAAAAATTTGTCCGTTTAAACTTGTTCTTGAAGTACCTTTACTTCAATATATTAAAGTGAATAAACAATATGTTTCAACTTTTCTCCTATGCTGCAATACTATAAAAATAAAAAGGGAGGAATTATGATGAGCATTTTCAACATTCTTTTAACCATCCACATATTATTTGGAACGATATGTTTAATAACTGGGATAATAGCGATGGTTGCTCAAAAGAAGAAAGGTAAACATACGGAATGGGGTGAAATATATCACGCATCCTATGTCGTTATCACCGTTACTGCCATTATATTATCCATTATAAACTGGGATAAAATCGCATATTTATTTTATGTAGCAATCTTCTCTTATTCATTTGCGATTTATGGATACCTTGCACGAAAAAAACGTTGGAAAAATTGGCTCCATCACCACATTAGAGGTATGTTAGGTTCTTATATAGGTGCAGTCACCGCACTTTTAGTAAATGTCGGCATCCATATTCCCATTATAAATTTACTTCCGCCAATATGGTTTTGGTTTTTACCCACCTTAATTGGTATCCCCCTCGTAGCCAGTGTATCAAAAAAATATAAAAAGCGTAGTTGAAATTAATTACATTTTGATTACTTTCTGATTATTAGAATGAAAAATTATAATCTATGTATCACGAATGATATCATGAGTGCTCGCCCTATGAATATTTAAAATAAAATGCCGCCCAACAGGACGGCTCTTATTTTTACTTTACAAACGTAACATATTCACCAGAAACCCATTGATTTCCACCAACATTATACCAACCATCTTTATATCCAAATGATTGATATTTTTCACCTTGATACACGTTTTTCACAATGCCGTAATTTGTTCCTGGGCCGGTACGAACACGTAATACATCAGCGATTATAGTAACTACACCTATACCCTCATTTGATGATTGTGAAGGTGTTGGCACATTTCCTCCCGTATAACGAATATATGATGGATCGTTAAAAATCCACTGATCGCCACCGAGATTTAACCAGCCATTTGATTGCCCAAATACTTTGTAGGACTCTCCTTTCCCTAATTGACGAATAACGCCATATCCAGTACCAGGTCCTTTTCGTAAATTTACATTACTACCGTTAATATAAGCAATCCCTACACTATCATTCGACGTGGGAGGAGCCACTACGTTTTGAGCACCTTTTCCAAAAGTATCCGTTCCATATCCTTTGTAGTTATATTGCAAATGCGGGCTATCCACAAATCCTTTCCAGTCACCGCCCCATTCAAAACCAATTTGTTTAGCATAACGAATTGCTGATGCCCACGGTTCTTTATTATAGCCATTCCAATCTTCTGTACCATTCGACTGAATTGGAACAAAATCTAATGCCTGTCCTACTAAGTGATATGAGCGCATCGTTTGTGATGCTCCTTTACGAACATATTCACGTTGTTGCTCGACCGTTCGGATTGTTTCATAAATTAATACTTCAATTCCATTGTCGATACAGTACTGATACCACTTAAAAGCTGCAGCTTTCGTATTATCCGCTAATTTATTCAGATTACTTACATTTCTATTGTGGTATTTCAATATGCAACATCTCCTTTTCTATTATCCTATGCAAAACTCTTCTCACGGGTTGTACATATACCTACAACGATACGAAGTACAAATACATAGGAAGCCAATTCAGCTAAAAAGGTTTTCACTTCTAGCTTCAAACTTTGTAAGTTGAAATCGAAGCAATAAAAAAACCACAACCTAAGTCTTCCAGTTGCGGTTTTTGGTATTTTCTTTTTATATGCTACATGCCTTCTTGCATTGATAATCCTAATATACAGGTTGTGTAAATTTTCCCTTTATAAATAACACTTCTTATTCATGACTTTTCAAATCCAATAATATTGAATGTAAACGATCCGGATCATTAGTAAACATCCCATCGACTCCCCATGAAAGTAACTTTTTCATATCTTTTTCATTATCTACTGTAAATGGATGAACTTCTAATCCGTTTTTCTTTATTTTATTTACATAATCTGAATCAATATATTTGTAATTCATGCCAAGACCTATGCAGTACATTTTATACTTTTCTATCTCTAATTTTGTTAATTGAACTGCTTTTTTATAAGGTAATAATTGTACTATGGATATATTACTATTTAAGCTATGAATCTTTTGTAGACTTTCTTCACTAAACGATTGAATAATAACTTTATCCTGTATTTCGTAGTGATTAATAATTTCTAATAATTTTTCTTCCATTCCTGGATATTCATCAGGTGTTTTTGTTTCAATATAATAGTTCGCGTTATGCCCAAACGTTTCAATAATTTCTGTTAATGTTGGGACTTTTGCATTTTCAAATTCTTTCTTTGCTAAGTTCGGATATTTTTCATTGAAAAGAGAGCCAGCATTTAGTTGCTTTATTTCTTCTAATGTATGCTCTTTTACCAGCCCAGTACCATTCGTTGTACGGTTTAATATTTCATCATGCATAGCCACTAAATGTCCATCTTTTGTCATTTGAAGATCAATTTCTATATAATCTCCATTCATTTGTTGGCCTAATTGATATGCTGCTATTGTATGTTCAGGTGCATACGCAGAAGCACCTCTATGTGCGATATTTTTTATATGATTTGATTGATTAATAGCTTTAGTATACTTATGTTCATTTATTTTCTGAAAAACAAAGATACTTATTACTATAAAAATTATTGTAACGAGATATATCTTTTTCATAACGATTTATAAGCTCCTATATAAAGACGATTTAACTTGAATGATTTACTCAATTAAATGTCGATTTTCCAATACAGTCATTTTGCCAATAGCTTGAAATCCCGATTTTTTATAAATGTTGATTCCATCGGGTGAAGCTTGTAACACACAATACATATTTTTTAATTTTTGTGCTTCTTGCAGAAGGAAATTAAACATAGTAGATCCGAATCCTCGTCCTCTCATTTCCTCTTTAGTTGCGATGTCATAAATACCAATACTATCTTTTGAACATATCAATGAACCAACAGTTACGACTTCCCCTTCATAAAATCCTAAAAATAGTTTCATATTTTCACTGTTCCATAAATCAAGATTAGAAATTTGATTATAGAATGCTTGTACATGTATACCTTCTTCTGATGTGCCGAATAGATTAGCTAACATTTCTCCAAATTTTTTTATTTGTGCAGGTGAAGATGCCTGTTGAATTGTAAAACTTACTGGCATGTTTATTGTTGGAGAAATTGTTTTTAAGTCTGCTACCATCGCAATATTTTGCTCCGCTTCTTTTAAACCGATTTTATTTAACTTGCTTTTTATATCCCGCTCTTGCTCTTCATCCCATAACCAAACACTCATTGGAAAATTCTTTTGATTATAGTAGTCTACCTCCTTATATAATTTCTCTATCCCTACCGTTAAATGATTGTTTAGTAGAGTAATGACATTGAATGTATCTGCAGGTAATCCGCAATCAACAGCAATATAATCTTGCGTTTCTTTTATACTCATTCCGGGCACAAATTGCGCAACATATGAAGTTTTAAATGCAAAGTTATCTATTAGTAGTTGTTTATAATTCATCAATAGTTCTCCTTTTCATAAAAAGTACTCCTCGAATTCTTCTATATTAAATATAACATATTAGAAATTTACCTTTTTCTATAAAAAGTACCTCTTTAAATTGTGCTCTATAGTTTAAAATAATTAAAAATGATATAACGTTGTCGGAATGAAAAAAGTGGTATATAATAAATATTAACATTACTAGTAATTATTTTAGGTATTCCTAGAATAAAGGAGCGATACATATGAAAATTACTATTTATTTCGGAAGTCATGAAGATCAAGATGTTCGTACTATGGACTGTCATTTAGATGTAGAAGATACAGAAGAGATTGTTTCTGTATCATAATATAAATAGTTAGGGTAAACCCTATTCCCTACAGCGTTTAAGGCACCTTTTATAAGGTGTCTTTTTTGTTATATTTTCATCAAAAACCCTTTACTTTATAGCGTTTTAATAGTAAAATATAAATATACGAACAAACGTTCTTTTTATTTTAAACGTACATGAAGGGATGATTTTAACAATGGCTCCATTAAAGCGCAGAGGAAGAAAAAAGCAAGCACCTATTATTTCAAATACAGGCTTTATCGGCTCTGTCTTTATTGATACATTGGAGTTACAAAAGAAATCCTATTATTTCGCTCGTAAAAAACTTCAAATTGTTCATCACGTATTAGATGGTCTCTCTGGAGCAACAAGTGCTTTATTTAAAGAACATAACATTTCAGCATACATGTCATGTGTGTATTTACATAAACAAAAGAAAATTGGCTTTGTTCTTTCAACGAAACCATTTGAACAAAGTGATGGCGTTGCTTATTTTGTCAATTATTTAATCGAAAAGAATTTTTACGGCGGCCATGACGAAGATGTAGAATATCAAGAAGTATTTAATACAGGTTTTATCGGTGTAGTATTCGCTGATTTATCTAGTATAGATCGCTTTAATTTCGAGTTTGAAATGGGTATGCTAACGAAATTAATGAAAGATATGATTATTCCGGTTAAAGAACTCTTTTTACGCCATAATGTACCGGCTTACATCTCCACTTCTCATTTAGAAGAACAAAACAAATTAGGTTTCGTTCTCTCTGTAAAGCCATATGACGAACGCGCTGAAGCAGATTTATATTTTGAAGCATATTTAAAAGAACGAGGATTATTTATTGGTGATGAAGAAGATGAAATTGATAAGATCGTTATTAGAAAAACAGCTGAATTACGATAGAAAAGCGCAGGATTAGAATCCTGCGCTTTTTAAGTTACGTTAAACACTATAATCTTTTGAATGAATTTCTAAATTTAACTTATTTGCTAAAATTTTATTCAAAGTAAAAAATACAATCCCTCCTGCAATGGGAAGCGTGTAGGCTGGAATGAAATTTAATAACAGTCCTGATATTGCAAGTGCTATTGGCTGCATTATTTTACCTAAGCTTAATCCAATACTAAGAACTCTTCCTCTATATTCTTCAGGAATCTCATTTTGCATGAAATACATTAAAGGAATATCAATTTGTGCTATCATAAATCCTAAAAAGAACATAATCATGCAATACGTAGTAACATATACCAAATTATTTACTACAATAGGTTTAAATAAAACAGGTATTCCTGAAACTATCATAAAAATTGCCAACATAAAACTTATTTTTTTCAATAGATAAGAATAAGAAAAACAATCAGTTATCTTTTTTACTAATATTGCACCAACTATCATACCTATCGGAAAAGTCCCTTGAATCATACCAAATTGCTTAGAATTAAGATTGAGAACTGTGTTAATAATGTATGGCAACGGAACGGTTACAGCAAAGCCTAAAAAGAAATTAAGAGAAATTAAAATACTAAAAGTATTTTTTAAGCTTTTCCGCTCCAATAAGTAAGAGTATCCCTCCTTTATATCTTCAATAAAATTAATTTCTCTAATTGACCATTCCTCATTTATGTTTTGCTCGCACAATTTAAAGTTTATAAACAATATGGATATAGCCGAAAGGATAAATGAAATACCGTTAATAATGATAAAAGTTTTTATATCCAAGATTGCAAAAACAATGCCCCCTAACATAGGCCCTAAAATTAAAGATATAGAATCGATAATTTTACTTATAGAATTAATACTCATTAACCGTTCTTTAGTAACCATATTCGGTTTTACGGCCTCTAATCCTATTCCAAAAAACGTTGTAAATACTGTCATAAGAAAGGTAGTAGTATAAATAATGAATAAGTTTAATCCATAATAGTTGCTTAATATATAAACAGTTATTAATAAGCACCCGCTTAGTACATCCATGCAAACGACGAGTTTCTTTTTATCAACCTTATCAGCAATGACACCGGCAAATGGATTCATAACAATCATTGGAATCGTTCCTAATATGAGCGTAATCGCAAAATTTAACGCAGATCCGGTTATTTGTAAAACATACAATCCTAATGCAAAACTATAAATAGAGCTACCGAATAGTGATACTGTTTTTGCAATTGAATATAAACAAATATTTCTTAGTTCTTGGTTTCTTTTTTTATTTTCTATATGTAATCGTAAACTTCCCATCACTTTCCCCTCACTTTTCTTTGTATTACATAAAGTGTAAATTCTCGGGTTAACCCAATATCAATACACTGTGTTTAAAAATTACTACAAAGAAATGAAAAAAGATGGGGTTAACCCCGTGCACATCAACTGAAGATATTAGTGCATCCTACAACGATAAAAAATAAAATAATTAATAAGATCACATGTACAAATGCTAATTTTTTATTGAAATATAAAAAGTAATATGGTATCTTCTATTACATTGATTAATTACATATGAGAATCATGTATAACTCCAAGAATATGGCTTGGGGGTCTCTACCAGGAACCAAAAACTCCTGACTACAAAATGCGTATTATAGCGTTTGTAGTCAGGAGTTTTTTTGTTCTACGGTAAATAATGACGAGAAGGGATTACAAAAAATGAATTTCAAAGTATTTATATTAGCTTTAGCAACGATAGCGGTAGGTCTTGTAGAGCTTATCGTTGGAGGAATATTGCCAGACATCGCTAAAGATTTTAATGTTTCATTAAGTTCCGCTGGTCAATTAATTACAATTTTCGCCTTTACTTATGCAATAGCAGGTCCTGTATTATTGATTTTCACAAGTAAAGTGGAAAGAAAAAAATTATATATTATTTCACTTTACATTTTTCTAATTGGTAATCTACTTACTTATTTTAGTCCGAACTTTACTTTTATGATGATAGCAAGAATTTTAACTGCTATGAGTACTGCTTTAGTTGTAGTACTTTCCCTAACAATTGCAGCTAAAATTGTTAATCCCGCTTATCGAGCAAAAGCATTAGGATTAATTTATATGGGTATTAGCTCTTCACTTGTACTAGGAGTACCACTAGGCATATTAATTTCAAACACATTTGGCTGGAGAATTATTTTTTTATGTATAGCTATTTTATCATTGGGGTCTATTATCTTAATTTCAGTATTTTTAGATAAAATACCTGGAGAGGAAAACCGAACTCCTTTATCTATCCAATTAAAGGCCGTTTGTAGTCTTAAACTAGGATCTGCCCATCTAGCTACCATGTTTATGTTAGCAGGACACTATACTCTATATGCTTATTTTACTCCTTTTTTAGAAAATAAGTTTCACCTAAGCCCTTATTGGATTAGCATATTTTATTTAGTGTTTGGTATAGCTGCAGTAAGTGGCGGTGCGTTTGGCGGTGTATTATCAGATAAAATAGGCGCTCAAAAAAGTATTTTGATAGTTATTACTCTATTTGCTCTAATCTTATTTATATTACCGTTTACTGCAGTTTCTATTATCCTATTTATTCCTGTTATGATAGTTTGGGCTGCATTGAGTTGGGGGCTTGCACCACCTCAACAAAGTTATTTAATCCAAACTGCCCCGGATACGTCAGATATACAGCAAAGTTTTAATAATTCAGCCCTACAAATAGGAATTTCACTCGGCTCTGCAGTTGGAGGTATAGCTTTAAAACAAGTACATAATGTCGCCAATATGGCCTGGGTTGGTGGATCTTTAGTTTTATTATCTTTAGGTTTGGCTATCTTTTCTCTTACTAGACATACACCGACAAGAGACTGTCCAGTGAGTGCTAAACATTTAGATTAACATTCTCTTTTTCTTTTCATCGTAAAAAGTATAGATAGGAATCGTCATAAATAGTCCCGTTATAAAAACGGACTTTTTATGACGGGGTTAACCCCATCTTTTTCCGAAAAATGAATATGTATAAATTTCTTCTCCTTGAACAAAGAAATCCTCGTACTTTCCCCCTCGTATCAAATAATTTGAAGTACTTTCATCAATCGATTGAAACTGTAGATTTTGGATTTCTTTCGTTACTTTTACAGATGTAAAATTCACTCTGAGTCTAGGTGCAATTTGGCTATTTATACTAAATTTATTAAATAAAATAAACGAACTTAATAAATAACTATTGTGTTTAAAAAGAGAATTTAATTCGCACAATAAGAACTCCTCATGTTCAAAACTATAATTACTTGTACCTGATTGATCAATTACAATATCAATAGAATAATTCTGAATAGGTATGTTTAGAAAATCGGCACAGATAAATACAATATTTCTTTTCACATTTCTTCTCTCAATTACATCTTTTAAAAGTAAAAGTTTATTCAAATCTCGATCAACAGCAATATATAAACACTCTTCCGGTAGTTCTTCATAAATATTTCGTAAAAAGAACCCAATACCAGACCCTAAATCAAGTAGTATTTTTTCATTTAAATCTAATTGCATTAGTTTCTTTTTCGCCCATTCTCCTCCTCTTTGAACATTTTCCAAAAAAGCAGTATCAGTTTCATGAATATAATCCGAAATAGAATCTTCAAGTGATTTCTTTTCATACGCTTTCACTGAGTTACCAGCTGTTAAAACCCCTGAAATAATCATGTATTCTTCACCACAATTACAAATTAACTTTCCCTCAATAATTTGATTCTTATTAATAATGCCATCTTCAAGAATTAAATTTCCGTTACACTTAACACATTTAAATAAATGAAGTACTTTTAAATCTATCCCTAAAATTGAACTCGAAATTTCAGTTTCTATAGATAAATTATGTAACGCTTCCTTTAATTTGCATTTTCGTTCCTCTAAAGTTTTTATTTCTTGTTCAATCTTTTCATATTTTACTTTAAATAAAGATTGATAAAAATTATCCTTTTCATAGCCTAAGGATTTCCCTAAATTTTTATAAAGAAACAGTTCTTTAATTTCATACAAGCTAAACCCTAGCCATTTGTACTCTAATATAAGTTCTATATCCTTTTGACAATACTCGTCAAAAAAATAGTGACTTCCTTTTTTCTCGGGAATAACGAGTCCGAGGTCCATATAATGTCTAATCGTATCTACACTTACATTATTTACTTCTGCAAACTTACTGATTTTCATCCTAATCACTACCATTTATATATTTGTTTATACATACTTCTTTATTATTTTAAAAAATCCTTTCATCTCCCTATACAAAATTATTTATGCTATGAAAAAGATGTAATTAATTTTAAAGTTCCGCCACATACCCATTAAGCTAAGCTTATATAAGTTTAGCTACTCCTTTTTTTATCTTGAATTTAAAAAAGAGTAGCAGGTAGTACGTTTATGTCTATATATCTAAAAACTGTGAATTCATGTATGAATTAAAAACTGCGGCGTAAGTACTGCAGTTTCTTCCTTTTTCATTGAGTTGAAATATGTAAAGTTACGTACTTTAACTGTAGCGGACTTGTACTACGCGTTCATATTAATTTTATAGACGTTTAAGGATTTTGTTTTATGGGAAGTATTCTTGCTGTGAAATTAGGATTGTAAATATAGATGAACGTGATTCAAATCAAAAAAAGGTACTCCTAGAAGTACCTTTTTTACTATTCTATATGTGCGAACGCTTTCAAAATTATTGGATATAAATCGATGTACGCATTGTATTAAATGGTGCATTTATAGATGTCTTTTGGTACTCAAAAGTTCCTTGTTGGTGTCCAGAAGCATCCCATTTATAATACCAGCCAACGATTGGTCTTCCGCCAATTATAGTGGAATCAATACTTTTTACATTAGAACCATTCATTTTAGCAAATGGGTTTTGGCCATAGCCCATTTCTTTCGTTGTAATATATAAATATTTTCCCCCGTGGTTACGCGATGTGCTGAAGCTGTTCTGATTAATTGTTTCTACCCCGCCTAGCTCAGACTCTACTTGTACGACGTTTAGTGAAGTAAGTGGTGCTGCTGGTCCAGCTGAAGCTTCTGTTGCCATCCCTAATCCGACGAACGCTGTGATTGCTAACGATGAAATCCCTAGTGCTGCTTTTTTTAACATAAAAACATCCCCTTCCATCTATTGTTTTCTCTTTCATTGTCAATATAATCCTAATAATTTTATATGTAAATAGATTGTAGCTGTATAAATATTAGTGTGAATATTCTATTATATATTTCTGCAATTCTATTACTCAATATGAATGATTTACAGTGTAAAACGAAATACACATTACAAATTGATTCTATTATTTTCATTATTAGCTAGCGTATAGCGAATTTAAACCCTATGAACCATTGTTGCTATTTTTTTAGTTCATAAACAGATGCCTATATTTCTTGTTACTATATAATAATGTTACACCAAACTGATATCAGTACACATAGAAACAATAAAAGAGAGCATATTTTAAAAGATTTATTAAAACATGCTCTCTTTTATTAATTTGAATGAATCTTTCAGTAAAAAAGTACATTGATTTGTATCCTTTATGTAACAAAAATAATCGTTTTAAAAATCTTGTTTTTATGCTTTTTTCTATTATTCTTAAAGATAATTTATTGAATATTCTTATTGTACTCTAATTGATTTTGAATTCCTGATCTATCAATTTGAATCCAATACTCTGAAATTTTCCCGTTTTCTATTCTATACACTGCACTTGCTATTTGAATTATAGGGAGGCCTGTAGGTTCATACCCATCTATTTCTCCTATGTGTGTACCTACTTGCTTCCAGCGTACATATACTTTACTATCTTGTACTAATAATTCTTGAATTTCTAATGAAAAGTTTCCATATATTCCTATCATCTCTCTTACATGCTCAGCATAATCTTTTGGCGATCTGTATACTGTTTGTTCCTCTTCAGATATAACTTGATGTGCCAATACTTTATCTGCCATATATCGATTTGAAAAATCCGGATTACTCCCTGAACGCACTTCTTTAAAGAAATTTCTAATAATTATTTCCGGTTTCATTAAACATCCCCCTTAAAAATAAATCCAATTCTAATATCACCTGAATATATCGGATAAGTGTTATAATTCTCATCCTCACTCTTTCTTAATAAACATGTCAAGTTTGTAGTGTTGACATTAAAAATTGTAAATTTGCTTAGGATTTGCTGAGCATTGATTTAAACATGCAATATTTAATGTTTAAATCAATATATAATGATGTATAATAAATAAGAACTAATCAACATTTTTCGTTTAAGATAGTCTATCCATCTCTTACTACCTAATGACCTCAAATAAACGCTATTCAAGTCATGTTAAGAGGTACCAAAGACGCCCATATGGGCATCTTTGGTGTAAAAACACCTTATAGTATGTAAGGTGTTTTCTTATTTACTATATCTGGAATACCTCTATTTGAATAGTAAAATGTGGCTTAAATTTTACCTCGATTGTTTTGTTTTCTACACCGCCTTGAACATATAAGGAGTTACTACGAGTATAGATTCGTTTTGCCGATTTCATCTCGGCTTCAAAGATACATTTATTTTCATAAGACATGTACAATGAAACAGTTTCCACGTAATTCTTGTTATGAACGAATATCGGAATTTTTGAAGGTTTCAATGAGGCTGGTGAAGCTATCACTGGCATGACCAGTCTTCATGCCGCGCCTGAAGACTTCCAAAACAGTTGCTGGCAAAGCGATGTCGATGCCGGCTTCTTGGGTAGTATGAACAACGTGCTCAACGCTCGCCAAGCCCATTGCGAGTCTGTCCACGTCACCAGGGTGCTCCCCCTCGTCGAGACGCGGGGTATAGAACTCTACGAATTTCGGGAGTGACGACATCATCGCCGAAGCGTATGGTAGGAATTGCTCCGCCGTAATGCCGTTTGCGTTAGCGATTGCAAGAGCATGTAGGTAACTTAGCATTGCTGTCCAGAATATATCCATCTGTATCTGATAGTATAGCATGGCTAATCCGGGGTCCTCGCCCCGGTAATCGGTACTTGTTAACACTTTCAAGGTCTCCCTGTGAGCCTCGAAGGCCACTCGATCACCACTATAGTATGTGTAAGATTCCGACTTACCTATGCCTGACGGTGGAACTTGCACCCCTCCAGTAATATGCCAGGCTCCACGGTCTTCCAACCATTTAGCCGCCTTACGAGCTTTCTCCGGAGTATCCGAACTCAAGTTAACGAGCACCTTACCGAATAAGTTCTCAGAGACGGGTTCAAGAATAGAGTACATCACATTGTAATCTGTAAGGCTAAGGATTACCAACTCGTTAGCAGCTAACGCCTCGTTGACCGTGGACACCCTGATGGCTCCTTTTGCTACAAGCTGGTCTGCTTTACTTGAAGTCCGGTTCCACACGGTCAACGAGTACCCGTATTCCAGAAAAACGTCTGCCATCGCCTGACCCATCGGCCCTAACCCTATGACTGTTACTGATTTTCGGTTCCCAACCGCGTTTGTAGTTTCAGAACCATTTTTCTCATTTTGGCTATTACTTTTCAATGAAAAAACCCCTTTCAGGTGAAATTAAGTAAATCATAAAGGATTACACTAGTGTCAATGTCAACACAAACAAAAATGGCCCCGGAGCAATTTATCATGCTCGGGACCATTTCTACATTAAACAGTTCTCTTTTTCCTAATCGTTAAAGCGATTTGCCTCTCCAGTAATCTCTTTAATCCATGAAGTGCTTCGATTTGATAATTCACATTACTTAGCTTTTTTTCATACGTTTCCAGCATCTCTTCGCAATATTGATATTCGTCAGGATTTGCCGCTTCGCTCTTGAACAATACTTTAATCTCATCTGCTGTTAATCCAAGCTTCAAGTATAACTGAATCGCTTTGACTCGTTCTATGGCCGATTCGTCGAAATCCCGGTAATCGTTCTCCAACCTATCGGCGTTTAGAAGTCCTTTATTGTCATAATGCCGGATGGATCGTATGCTGACATTGGTCAATCGTGCTAGTTCGCTTATTTTCACTCCTAACAAGCCTCCTTGCATGCTCATAATAAATTGATTATACAACGGCGATTTTCCATTATTATTTGCCCTAAATGAACTTGTAGTATTTGTAAAATACAGTTTTTCATAAAAGGAACTTAAAGAAACTCTAACATAACAAACAGTTCACAATGGAGTTTGTGAATTTTTCCCGAAAATATCCTTTATTTGTGATACAAATCCTGGTTCTAGATTTTGAACTACCCTCCATGATTTATATACACAGTTTATGGACATATTTCTAGCTAAAACGGACGAAAAACTCACCCATATGAGAATATTTTAGGTGTTGTTTACGAGTATACTATATTAAGAGGGCAAAAAACTGTATAATTTTTAGAACTAGCCAGGGCTTATTTATCATGCACATTTATAAGAAAATACTCCTTTTTTAAATGCTTTTATTTTGGTAAACGAAAGCCTTTTTTAATTCTGTTCTTAAGTTAATGGCTATGTAAGGTGACCCCTATTATAAAAGTACGACATTAATACTTCTTTTGATTGATATAATGTATAATAGCGTCATATAAAAATTCAGCTAAGTCTTCATTACTAAATTGATTTATATAATTTTTAAATCGATTATCAAATTTATACGTATTTGCAATACATGTCAACATTTCAGAATCACATACAATAGATTGTTCGAGATAACTTTTCCACTCTACAATTAATTGCTGTACTTCATCGGAAGTAGGTGATTGATTAATATAGGAAGCAATTTTTCTAAACACCCTTTCCATTTTTTGTTCGAATTCGTGAAATAAGTCCGCTTTTTCACTAGGAGAGAGTTCTTTCAGTTTCTCCTCAAATTCTTTGTATTTTTCTGTTTCTCCATAGATGAATTTCGCTTCATGAGCATATTGTTCTTGTAATGGCAAAATAGATGAATTATTAAAAATATTTAAATTGTAGATATCCTTTCCTGATACATACTCATCCACCGCAGTAATAACTGTTTCTAAATGTTGTTTTTTTAACAATAAAGTTTGGTTATGCTTTTTTAATAATTGTAGCTGTTCTTCTCTTGTAAGTTTCAAAACTTCCGCAATTTCCTTTAGAGAAAAGTCCATTTCTTTAAAAAATAGTATCATTTGAAGTCTTGCTAAACTGTTCTTATCATAGAGTCGATAACCATTTTCCGTTAAGTAAATTGGCTTTAATAAATTTATTTTATCATAGTATTGTAAGGTTCTTTTTGTTATGCCTGTAATTTGCACAATATCTTTAACCGTTAAAAATTGTTTCTTCATCCCAAAATTCCTTTATTTCATCTAGTATTTGATTGGCAGGAGTTATTGTGGCTTCAAAGATATTTTTACCTGTTTTTTCTAAATAGTATTTAATTAAATAGTATCCACAGGCATAACCAGCAGCATAAGGCATATCGACTGGTATATAGTTTTGAAGTTTTGCTAATTCATCACCATAAAGATACGGTGCAATTTTATCAAATCCTGTTAATTGTAATTGATCCTTGAGCACGGGTTTGATACGTCTATTAAGCATTTCCATAGTTGTTTTCGATACCCAAGGTCCGAGTAGATCTTCCCCAAAAATAGAAGTAGCAAAATTTTCTGCTAAACCTTCACTAACAATTAATTCACCTAAAGTAACAGTATGGTCCCACTGAATAAATTGATATCGAACATTATGATTACATTCATGTGCTAAAGCAGCTTTCATTCGAGGGATTGTGTATTCATTTGGCAAAAATGTACACAAAATATAACCAGGAATACCTCCATCACCACTATACCCTTCATTTAACCTTAATGAAGGACTATTGGGATTCCCTAATAGAATCGTGAATACGTAATCAGATACACGAAGGTTCACATCATACTCTCTAAATAAATGAAGGCTTTTCCTAACAGCTTCTTTACACTCAGACCAAAAAGAATCTGACGAAATCAATTCTAGTTCTGGTGTAATCTCATTTGTAATCTGATTAGGAGAAATGCTCATTATATTATTCAATGTAATAACATCAAAACCATTTGGCTCCTCAGCTTTAAAAGGAACATATTGAATTTCCCATTTCCCCATAAACGGAGCCAACATTTCTTTCCTGTATAACTCAACCTTTTCCTCTTTTGGAGCTTGTAAAATTTTTCGGTATATTCTATCTGACCGTAATGATTTTATATTCATTTCTTTCACTCCTTATTTAATATAGTTAAAATTATGCACTATGACGTTGCGTTATAGTCAAGTGAGTTAACTAAAAATATAGCAAGAGAATGGGATTAGGTGTTTTTTTAATATTAATAGGACACTTTCATTTTTAATTACCTTGGCTTAGTTTGGATGTTAAACATATTTAAAAATATCTCCAAGCCGACTTTTAAACAACCTTATTGGGGTCCCATCACATGCCTATCAAGAATTGATTTTATGAAGATAAAAGAAAAGATTTTAGGTTCTGGTGCAAACCTTCAAAATATCTGCAGTACCTCCCCATACTTGGACATACTGATACTAGTACTCTAAAAAAAGACATGTTAAGTGTGGAAAAGCAAAATCTATTCAAGTGGAAACATTATCAACCTGATATTATTTTATTAACCATAAAATGGTGCCTAAGTACAGCCTCAGTTTTCGGGATTTAATCGAATGGTAGAAATTCATTTTGTTCATAAGCCTTATTTCATTAAATGGGCCCTTTAGTGGAGAAGCTTTATTGCTACCCAGCAGTTCCTTAATTCGCCTTACAGTGCAGATCTTCTTTTCACTATAAAAACATCCTTTTAGATAAACTGATTCAAAGGGGCAAAACGTCGCGACTTTATTTCAAATTTAGATAAAACCTAATAATAAACCCTCCCTTGTACTAATGCTCATGGATAGATAAGCCGATACGACCGAAGTAAATAATAAATAGCATCCAAAGGGGATTGTCTTGTATATGTTCAAAGCTTTCATGGATCAGATCTTATCCGAGAATGCAAAGTATACCTATAGTTTGTACAAAGAAAAGAATACGGATATTTTGTAGATTCCATAGTACAAGTCTTTCAATTACTGCTAGGTTAAGGGGAACCATCGATTTCTAAGCTCGCTGGAGATATGCCGGGATCCAATTTAATTTTAATTAAAGAAAAACCCGTGAATTATTCACGGGTTTTTCTTTAATAACTGATTGCTATTGTACCTTCACCTGCATGAACTGCAAATGAAATTGGTAATGGATATAATTTGAAATCCATTTCAGGGAATGCTTGTCTAATATCTGCAATCCATTCTTCAGCTCCAGCTTTATCGTTAGCATGGAACATGTGAAGTACTTTTGGTAATTCTTTTTCAAGTTCATTTTTAATATATTCTCGACATTTTTGGATTTTACGAACTTTCTTTTCAAGTAAAAGCTCTCCACCTTTTACTTCTAATATTAAGTTAACACTTAATAAACTTCCAAGTAAAAATTGCATGCCCTTTACACGGCCACTTGCATATAGACCTTTTAAACTCTTTGGGAATACATGAAAGGGTCTTCTTTTTTCATCTACTAATGTTTTGTGTATATCTTGTAAAGTCATACCATCATTGTATAACGATTTCGCTTTTCTAATTAGTTCATCCATTGGATAACTTGTTGTTTCACTGTCTAATACCGTTAATGGAAAACCTGCCATTTCTGCAGCTAACTTCATATTTTGATAGGTTCCACTTACTTTTCCGCTAATAGCAACTGCAAATCCTTCTTCATATTCTTCTTTGCATTTTGTAAATAACTCTACCATTTCCCCAATATTAGGTTGTGAAGTAGTGACTGTTTTACCTTCGTTTAACGCATTATAAACCCTTTCACGTACACCTTCTTCACAATCTTTGTACGAAATTCCATCAATAATAACTTCGATTGGGATAACAAAGTTATCTCCTTCTGTTTTAAAATTCGCAGTTGTACTATCAGTAATCCAAGCAACACGCTTCATGTTGTTCCTCCCTTAATTCAATTCCTCTTTTCTAATTTTTCTATATATTTATGTTATGAAAAGAGAATATCCCTGTAATAGTAACAGGACTTTATTGTTTTGGCTATAGTAGATGTATATTAAATGTGACTATTTCTTGTCTATTTCACAAATAAAAAAGAAAATCAAGGAATTTGCTCGATTTTCTTTTTATCATATACTATTTAAAAGTTTCATTATCTAAAATTACAACATAATCATTCGTTAATCGGCCAGCTTCTTTTGTATAACTAACAAGCCTTTGTATATTATCACAGCAAATTTTTGCTCCCCATACGAGTAACGGTACGCCAATAAAATCGATATGGAACCTTCTAGAAAACAGCCCACCGAAAGTCATTGGTAAAGGTACGGTTGGTGATGTATTAGAAAAAATAATCTTTTCATGACTTTGATAATGTTTTTGCAAGATTTCTCCTAAATGCTTCATCGCTGGTACAACAACTTTTGATGCGCCGCATCCAATCGTATATACAGGATGACCATGTTCATCTATGCCATGAAAAATAATTTTTCCCATATCTTCTGTTTTCAATTTATTAAAGTAATCTACATTCAAAATTTCTTCTTTCGTTAACTTGCGATCCGTTGGTAATTTATTTAAATGATACGCTGCAGCTAGTGAGGTAGTATGTGTTCCACCAAAATCTGTGTAAATGTATATCATATTATCATCCCTTGTTGTAAAAGTTCAATGTTAATTAGTATTACCGTTCTTAGCAATGTTAAACAAGGGATGAATGTATTTACGCTTTTTGTGTTAATTCATTATATTTTTTCCAAATATAATAACGTCTACTAATCACAGTGCCTAATGTAATACATAAAAAGGCATTTGTTACAACCATTAATGTCTGGTGCGTACTACCCGAAAACATACTTTGTTTAATCATAATTTTTGCTCCTAAAATAACAAGAAGGATTATTGTACTTACCCAATTTCCTTTTCGTAGTACATGACCTGTTTCACTATCTAATCGAAATGTTAAAGCTCTTCCCCGTATAATCCCAAGACATAAGCCAATTCCAAGCATTACAACAAACAGTAGTCCTTGCAGCAAAGTTATTTGTCCCATATGAATAATGGATTGAACTGTTACAAAACACAACAAAGCCGGAATGAGCCAAATACGGTTTATTTTCACTTTTCGTTCTTTACTTTGCATCAAAACAATAATAAGAATAACAAGTAAAATATCCATTTAGAATCCTCCTATAAACTTGTTTATCTTTAAAGATTATATTCTCCTCTTTTCATTCCATACTTGAAATACGATAGCTACTTTCAAGTGTAAGATGGAAAATGTGATTTCTCATCAGCCTTAAGCATTATTTATAAAAATAAAAAGACGTACTTTTTACTCGTACGCCTTTAATAACTCGTTTAAACTCCTATTTATCAACTAATTCCACACCTTTAGAATTAGCTTTACCCAACACTCGAATGTTAAATTTATTAATAGCTTTTAAAAAGATAATATAAATATAATATCCAACAATAGAACCTATAACATTACAGATCACATCATCAATATCAGTAATACGTCCCACTCCACTAAATAAAGACTCAATTAATTGTAGCAATTCAATACTAGCTGATATAGAAAATCCTAATAAAATTGTATTTTTGAATTTCTTATATTTATCCCATAGGATTGGTGCTAAAAATCCTAAAGGCATTAATAATAAAATATTCCCGCCTACATTTCTTACAATTAGAGCAATCATAAATAGGCTATCTCCATCATAAGCACTACCAATTTGATTGATGTCTTTAATAATTGATGCAAATGGTATTATATTGACCGAGCGATTCAGATTTTCAATATTAAAAGGAAAACCGATTGGTAAAGGGAATAAAGTTACTGCAACAACCATACAAATGTAGATCACAAATAAAAAACTTATTATTTCTTTCCACCAAATTACATGTTTTGTATTTTTGGTACCAATTAATATTCCACGTACAATTAAATAACAAATAACTCCTAAAATAATAAACACACTACCGTTAATCATATACAAATTGTTAACACATCCTTTCATATGAATTAATAATAAAAATTTACAACTATATAGTAATGTTTTCTAATTTAAAAATCCATATAATTATATATAATTGTACAGAATTACAAAAACCCCTTATTTAATAAATAAAGGGTTCCTCGTTAACTAAAATATTTTTCAAAACGGAAACAATCATGAACCCGTTTAAATTATTTTCGTATCTCTTCTTTTAAATCCATATAATTAAAAAGTTCTTTCTATTTCTGTCATTAATTTTTCAGGTCCTGCCCCTTTATTCGATGGAATAACTAAAGTGATTCCTAATTCTGGATATATAGCCGAGCGAAAACTGACGCCTGGATCATATCCCATTACATGATATTTGAATACCTTGTTTTCTCGTGTTTCAATCCATATTCCATAGCCGTAGGACTGTTTATCATTTACTTGAATGTGAGGAGTTAAAAGTAATTTTGTATATTCCTTTCCTAAAATTTCATTATTAAATAGGGCCACCCAAAATTTCAGCATGTCTGGTGCAGTAACATATGCACCTCCATCAGCTCCTCCTTTTATCGGTATAGAGTAGGCGTTTGTTCTCCAATTTTGGTTGGTTTCGTCCTTTATATATCCTAGAGCTGTATGTCTTGGTAATCTATCTAACGAAAAATAGCCAGAATCATTCATGCCAATCGGATTAAAAATGTTCTTTTCTATATACTCCGTAAATTTAATTCCCGTCTGTTCTTCTATTATTAATCCAAGTATGATAAAACCTGCATTGTTGTAGTGAAACTTAGTTCCAGGTGCAAACATCATATTACTTTTTTGGAATAATGATAAAAAGTCTTTTAAGCTCTTTAATAGATACATAGGTGTTTGTTTCCAAAGATCTTCGAAGTTATCCATAATACTTTCATCAAAATAATCTGGTATACCAGCGCTATGCGTTAGTAGTTGATGTATTGTAATATCTTCATCGAAGTTTGGAAATTTTATCTCTAGACAATCTTTTAATTTTGTATGAAAAGAAATAAAACCTTTTTCAACAAGTTGACAGATCCCAATTGCAGTGAAAATTTTACATCCTGAGGCAATGCCAAATCTTGTTTGTATCGTATTGTTTATACATTCACTTTGGTTTGCGTAACCCAAAGCTTTTTCATAGACTAAGTCTTTTTCTTTTTTTACTAAAACTACTCCAGAGAAATCTATTTTCTTTTGTATTTCTTTTACAATTTTATCAATTTCATCTTTTGTTTTTATCACGACAACCACCCTTATCTTTCGGTATTGTTCTTTCCCCTTATTAATTTTTCCATATAAAGGGGAAAGAACCCTTTTATTAAATACGATAAATTGTTAATGAGAACACAAAGTTCATTTCGAATTTATCCCGCTATTTGTGGGCAGTAAGACCCCCATCTCAAAATTCAGCGAAAGCAAAGAAGTTAAGTGGGGACCTTGCTGCCCGTAAAAGCCCGATTGGTGAGGGCTGATAATCAGTGGGGGATGCCCCCTGATTAAAGTTTCACTTTATTGATTCAGTAGAATACAACTTAGATTGTGCTGGGAATAAAGTAAACACACATAAGACGATAGTAATAAATAACATGACCAATGAACCTACAATAACTACAAGTTGTATAGAAATGAACTGAGTCGCAACACCAGATAATATTGTAATAAAGATTGTTACTATCGCAATAACAAGTCCATATATACTCCCAATCCGTCCCATCATATGAACAGGGATATTATTTTGGTAAAATGTATAAAATCCTGTATTTGCATATGCCATTGAAAAAGATAAAATACAGAATCCAATAGCAGCTATTAAAAATACACTTGAAAAAGCATAAATTAAATAACCAATTGTAATGAATAATGATCCTATTCCAATTAGAAGTGAAGGTGCTAATTTCTTTGACAAAATTGTATTTGTTATGGCACCTAAAATAAATCCTGCACCAGCTATACTAACTAGAAAACCATATTCACTATCTGTTAGTAGTAATACCTCTTTCGCAAACGATAGTTCAAGTGAATCAGTAGCGGTTGCTAATGCGAACATACTTTGAAATAAGAAGTACACGCATACGACATACACATGTTTTCTACTAAAATTTATAACAGTGTTCCAATCTTTTTTTAATACTGTAAGAGATAATGTATTACTTGTTGTATCCGAAGCTTCTTTCTTATCAAGATTAGGTAAAAGTAATGTAATGAATCCTGATAAGAGAAATGCTATAGCATTTATATATATAGCAATCTCTGGTGTACTCGCAATTAATAAAACCCCTGCTATCGCTGGACCAATTAAAAATGCACCAGATCCTATTAAACTACGTAATGAGTTGAAACGTTGTCTTTGTTCTACTGGAATTAATTTCGTCATATACGTCATAGCAGTTGGCTCATAAATTGCACTGGCCATACTTATAAAGAATACAAATACATAAACAATCCAAATTGACGGAAGTAAAGGTAAAATAGCGATAAATAACGCACGATATATATCGAGGTGAATCATTAACTTCCGTTTATTTAAACGATCAATCATACTCCCAGACCAAGCGTTTGTAAATAAAGTGGCTAATGGTTTTATTACATATAAAGCAGCAACAGCTAAGGCTGAGCCACCCATATTATAGACAAGTACATTCAGTGCTATTAAGTAAATCCATGCCCCTAAATTCGCAATACCAACACCGGACAGTAGTAATAAAGGATATTTCCAATCTTTAAGAAAGTTTTTCATTTTTGGCCCCCGCTTTCAAAATTGTTTTAAAACAATAAAAAAATCCCACCCCCAAGACTTTTAATCTTAGGGACGAGATTTATCATCGCGGTGCCACCCTAGTTTGTTAATATGTCACCATATTAACCTTATCAGGTACTGCATTCTAACTCATGCTTATACCATAGCTCTATAACGGGAGCTCCCGTCACACCATCCCCTAATAATAGGTTCCGATGCGCTGCTCAGAGGCTTGGTTCAATAAGGAATTTTTACTCCTTTTCAGCTAAATGGAGCTCTCTGTAAAAAATTCATTTTATTTACTCTTCTCTTCACTGCATTTGATTTTTTCCATATTATCACAATTATTTTTAACTGTAAATAAAAAATAATCAGATATTTAATAACGTGTCTCTATTAATTCATTTATTTATTGTTTTTTCTGAAAATTACGGTGCGTGAAATTACTTACAGCTCTAAAGAAAGAGCCATTTGCATCTAGCTCCTTCCAAATACCTGAATTAATTCGTATTCGCCTCTGTTAACGGTTGTAACGGCGGTTCTAATTCTAGTTCTAGTGTATCTCCTTCATGTAAATCTTGTCCTTTTTCAATACTTTGGCTCGTTACATAACCTGTACCAGAAGTTTTCAAATCTAATTTCAAAAGCTTAGAGAAATACATAACATCACGCATGGACCAACCTTTTACATTTGGCATTTGTGCGTTATTCCCTAATAAAAATATACGATCACCTTCACTCATTACCTCGCCAGACTGTGGATATTGTTTTATTATTTTTCCTTCTCCTAAAATTACCGGCTGTAGCTTCTCTTTTTCTACACTTTTCTCTGCTGTACCCATTGATTGATTTACATAATTTTGTACTTTTAATTGAGATTGCTTCGTTGCATCAGCTATTTGTTTTTCTGTATACGGTTTCACCTTTAAATATTCAAGGCTGTTTTTTATAACAGGTTTAAATATTTCAGCAAGAGGCTGAGCTCCATACTCATCTCCTTTTAACTTTGGCTGCTTAATAGCTAAGTATACGATTAACTCCGGATCATCAATTGGAGCCATTCCTAAAAAGGAGAAAATGTAATTCTCTTTCCCTTCCATATATCGGCCGTTTTCAGGATTCGGGATTTGTGCTGTTCCTGTCTTACCTCCAATTGGATAACCATCTACTTTATACATTGTACCAGTTCCTTTTGAAGATGTTATAACACGCTCCATTAAGCTTCTAACCTTGTCCGCTGTTTCTTTTTTTATCGGATTCCCAATTTCTTTCGGTTGATTTTCCATAATAACTTCTTTATTTGTTGGATTTACAACTTTATCAACGATATATGGTTGCATCATTTTCCCGTCATTTGCTATAGCAGTAGCTGCTTGGATTAATTGAATCGGAGTTACTGTAGAACCTTGACCGAAAGAAGTTGTAACCTGTTGAATTTGCGTATTTAATAATAAAGTATTTTTACTTTCTCCAGGTAAATCTATTCCTGTTTTTTGATTGAATCCAAATTTATTCATATATTGCTTAAATTTATTTGGTTTCAGTAACTGATCTTCTAAAATAGAAAAAGCTACGTTTGATGATCTTTCAAAACCTTCATCAAATGTAATTGACCCCCATCCAAATCCACCATTATGATCTTTTATATCAGAGGAACCAACGGAATATTTTCCAGATTGAAAATATTCTTTTCCGTTATATACACCTTCATTAATGGCAGCTGCTAACGTAAAAACTTTCATAGTTGAACCTGGTTCATATGCATTTGCAATCGGATCATTTAAAAAGTATTCGATATCACCTACATTAGGATTGTAACTAGGTTTACTAGACATCGCTAAAACCTTTCCTGTTTTTGGATCAGCAATAATTCCAATTAACATAGAAGGATCATAATGCTCTTGTGCTTTGTTCATCGCTTCTTCTAAAAAGCTATTAATTTGTTTATCAAGCGTTAAATACACGTTATTCCCATTTTTAGCAGGTTCTACTTTACCTATATCATTTGTAAGCGGAATCCCCCTTCGTGTACCCACATATTCTATATTCCCGTTTGTAGAGCGCAAATATTTATCCAAACTCTTTTCAAGCCCAAACTTTCCTTCCGTATTCCCTTTATCATCTGGTCTAGCAAAACCCAGTATATAGGATGCAAAATCTTCATTCGGATACACTCTTGCTTTTTC
Organism: Bacillus sp. JH7; assembly: GCF_001563515.1. Taxonomy (NCBI): domain Bacteria; kingdom Bacillati; phylum Bacillota; class Bacilli; order Caryophanales; family Bacillaceae; genus Bacillus; species Bacillus sp. JH7. Next base: position 2,105,553 of record NZ_LPUS01000001.1, read on the forward strand.
CGACATAAAAGATACACCTGGTATTTTTAAATCGTTAATTTTTTCCTTCGTTTCCCTAGATAAGTTCCGACCAACTTTCCCAATTTCAACTTGCGTACGCCCTTCATGAAAGTTTTTTAATACTTCTTCTTTATCAATTTCAAGCACATCGGCTAATTGTTGTGCGGTTTCATCTTTATTTTTCACTTTATCTTTTCCTTTTAAATTCACAACAACTCGATATGTTGTAGAATCTTGTACTAACACCTTTCCCGTTTGGTCATAGATAGTGCCACGATTCGCTTCTAAAACACCTTTTTTATTATGTTGTTCATCCGCGAGGTCCTTTACATTTACATTATGCACGACTCCTACTGCCTGAATATAGACTATACGCAAAATCATAATAAGAAACAAAACAATAAAAGCAATCATCATATATCGAGCGCCTTTATTCGTTTGAAGTTTTTGCATACTTATCTCCTCTCTTTTGGAATGGATTCGTACGAAGATGCGTTTTATAATTTGTAGTTTTTGTTTACGATACTATATGTTTCGAAGTTTTCTTTTTAATTCCTTTAAAACAATACGAAACTAACTATTGTTATTTTTTGTTTTTGTTTTATTTAATTAAAGTACGGTGCGTGAAATTTCTGAATATTAACCCCACCAAAACTTGATTGCATATCACTCTAAACTCTTTTCTTATTTACTATAAAAAGTTCCCCTCTGGATTTCCAAAGGGGAACTTTTTATAAGAAAATTATGCGATATGGTTATATTTTGCTAAGAAAGGAATTCGTCTCGCTACTAATGCATACATTTTGAATACGAATTTCGCTATTGGTTCAAACATACGTGTACTTTGCATTACTAAACCGCTCGTAACAAGTGTTATGAAAGCTGCACCAAGTATATCTAAAGGATAATGAACACCTACATACATACGTGATATACCGACTAACACTGCCCATAATAGCGCGATATATTTCAGTTTTTCTCCTCTAAGAATAAATACGAAGGCGATTGAAAATACAAGTACAGAATGATCACTAACAAATGATGAATCTGCTGCATGTGGTACTAATTGATGTACATCATGTGATACGAACGGACGCGGATGGTAATATACCGCATGTATAAGAACATTTACTACTAATGCAATAATAACCGAAAGCGTCGTATATAAAACTGTATATTGTTTTCTAATTGCATTCTCTTTCTTTCCATTATTAAACCATAAGATAAGCATAAATAAAATGGCTACGTATGCAGCGCTATTTGTAATTGCAACCATTATCGTATCTAATAGTTTGGATGAATCAGCAAAATTATTAAACCACTGAAATACTGTGTAATTCATAATACTCTCTCCCTACTTACAAGTGTTCTTGATTTACACAGTATACAATACCATTATGAAAATGGGCTTAAACTTTTCTCATCTAATTCTCATTTTACTATTACTCATGTGACAATTATAAAACAAATTTTATACGCTATTTATGTATAAAGTTCGTAAACCTTTATAATAAGGCGATTCGTATTTTTTTCATGTTTGGAATACATAACATGTTCATTTAAATATACTAATTGTAAAATCATATTTTTTAATTCATTTGAAGTACAATATTTCCAAATTGTTCTCCATGTTCCATACGGCTTAGTGCTCGAATTGCTTCTTCTAACGAGTAAACTTTATCAATAATTGGTTTAATTTGATGTTTTTCTATAAACTTTATCATCTCATTAAATTCCTCACGGCTACCCATGGATGTTCCCATAATATCAATTTGATTGTAAAATAGCGCGCGTAATGGTAATTCAATTTTATCTCCTGAGCTTGCACCAAAATTCACGATTCTTCCGTTTGGTTTTAATACATCAAAATATTTCAAAAAAGTTGCTGGACCTATACTATCTATTATTAAATCTACTTTTTCACCTTGTAAGCTCTCTTCCCAATTTCCGGCACTATGAAAAGAAATATCTGCACCATATTTTGCAGCAAGTTCCATTTTATTCTCTACCCTTGAAGTAACACTCACTTTTGCGCCAATTGCTTTCGCGAATAACATGGCAAATGTAGCAACACCACCGCCTATTCCCGGAATTAAAACGTGTTCGCCGCGCTTCAATCTACCTTTAGTAAAAAGCGCTCTATATGCAGGTAATGCGGATAAAGATAAAACACCTGATTCTTCCCAAGTAAGATATGACGGCTTTTCTACAACATTTTCAACTGGTACAATTACATATTCAGCAAACGTTCCATCTTTCGGCCCACCTAGCACTTCCGGTAACTCCGGTACTTCAGTAGCATGTTCCCATCCAATACTAGGATTAATAATAACTTCTGTATGTAATATGTTATCAGAAACACCGTTTCCAATTTCCGTAACAATACCTGCACCATCTGATCCTATTACTAATGGTAGATCCATTTCTTTTCTATTATTTATAATAAATAAATCCCGATGATTTAAGCCTGCTGATTTTAATTTCACTTTAACTTCCCCATCATTAAGTGCTCTCTCAGGTGATATTTTATATTCTACACCGTCAAACCCAGTTTTATATTGATGTACGATAGCTTTCATTATTATTCCCCCTTAATAATTTTAATGTACTAGAAATTTCAAAATAAACAAAATGATTTGATCGTAAAAAAAGAAGGAATGCAAAACGCACCCCTTCTTTGAAGGCTTATTTTATTATACATGGTAATGTAATCGTAACGATTGTTTCTTCATTTTCTTTACTCTCTATTTTAATAGCTCCTTTATATTTTTCTACAAGTCGTTTTGCAATAGACAAACCTAGTCCGTTTCCACCTTGTTTTCGACTTCTCGCTTTGTCAACTCGGTAAAACCGATTAAGAACAAATGGTAAATCGGTTTCAGGTATTCCCGTTCCATGATCTATTACACGAATTGTAACTTTCCCTGATTGTAAACTGGATTCTATGCAAATATATTTATTAACCTCTTTTGTATACTTAACTGCATTATCCATTATGATAATAATAATTTGTTCTAAGTAAGATGATGGCATTGAAACATAAGCCTCGTCATCCCCGAATTTCATATCAAATTGAAAATCACTTTGAATTACTATAAAGTTTTGTGTAACATGTTTTAATACGCTATTTACATGGACTGGCTCAGCTGCTATTGGATACATTTGTTCAGATTCAGCTCTTGATAGTTCAAGCAATTCTGAAACTAATTTATTTAAACGATCTACTTCCTTTAAACTAGATTGAAGAGATTTATCTAATACTGCTGGATCATTTTTCCCCCATCGGTTTAACATCGCTAAGTGACCATGAATAATTGTTAACGGTGTTCTTAGTTCATGAGATGCGTCTTCGACAAACTGTTTCTGTTGTGCAAAAGAAGTTTCTACTTCATCCATCATCTCGTTAAAGAGAAATGATAATTTTGCAAGCTCATCATTATTTTCTCGTACTGGAACCCGTTCATTTAGTCCATTCTTTTTAATACGTTTCATCGTATCTGTTATATTTTGAACACTTGATAATAGTTTCTTCGTTATAAGAATCCCACCTAAAAAACTAAATATCAATCCAAATATTCCAGCAATAAGCATTACCACTAAAATAACTTTTAATAAATAATCAAATGTCTCTAGGTTTTTCGTAAGTTCAATAGTGCCAGTAAACTCTTTCGTTTTAATTGGTATGCGCTTAACTAATATTCGATCTTCTAAATGCCTTTTTATAAATGACTCATCTTTTATAACCTGTTTCGGCTTTATCCACGTTTCATTAAAATCTCGTGAAACAGTAATAATCGGCCCCCCATCCATGTCAATAATACGAATCATTTGATGCTTATCAATCATATTGTTTAGAAAATCTTTACTGTTTTCAAATGTTTTACTCGAAAGGGTATCATTTTTATCTTGGAAATATGCCGCTATTTCCGTCACTTGCCTATTTATTTGTTTCTGTTCATAATCTATAGTCCACTTATTGATTACAATAAACTGCAAAGCACTATATAAGATGAATAAAATAAATACTAGTGTAGTGGACCAAAGTGTTAGTTTCCACTTTATAGGTAGATTTCGAATTCGAAACATAATATTTTTTATCATTTCATTATATATCCCGCACCACGGACTGTTTGGATATACTCCTCCTTATCTACACTATGTAACTTGTTTCGCAAATAACGAACATATACATCAACGATATTTGTCTCAACAATTGCATCATATCCCCATACTTGGTCCAGTAAAACATCACGAGTAAGTACGCGATTAATATTTTTCATAAACATAAGCAATAACTCGAATTCTTTATTTGTAAGTTCAATTTCTTCATTTCCTTTCGTTATAGTTCGAGATTCAATCTGAAGCTGCAAATCTTTGAATGTAAGAAATGAAACCTGCTTGTTTTCAATATGTTCTTCTCTTCTAAATATCACTCTCATACGTGCTAACAGTTCTTCAATTGCAAATGGTTTCGGAAGATAATCATCCGCTCCACTATCTAAACCTGTCACACGGTCCATAATACTATCACGAGCAGTCAGCATAATAATAGGTGTATTTTTAGTCGCTCTTAGTCGACGACATACCTCTAGTCCATTTAATCCAGGCAGCATTAAATCAAGCAAAATGAGATCGTAATTCTTTTCAAGTGCTGCGCTTAACCCTTTTCTTCCATCTAGTTGTATATCTACTTTATACCCTTCATATTTTAGTTCTAATTCTAGAAAATCTGCTAAACTTTCCTCATCCTCAATAATTAAAATGTGTTGCAACGGTAGTTCCTCCTAGACAATTAAATGAATAAATAATCCTATTCCAAATATAATTACAATGATTTGATGCACTTTTCTATACATCATAAATTTTTCTTTCTTATTCATTTTCTGTAAATAAAACCCAACAACCCCTAGTGCGATTAAGGCTAATAGAGAAAATATACCACTGTATATGAGTAAAATATGACGACTCCCTTTTATAAAAAAGTAAACACCATGAGTAATTGCAACAGCTATTATAGCGTATCCAATTAATACATGAAACTTTTTTGCAAATAGATACACTTCTTTAACTTTTTTAAACCCTTGTATATTTTTCTTCTTTAAAAACACCCATATATGGCGTAAAAACCATAATGAAGCAGCGATAATAGCCCCATATTCACCAAAAGAGCCTAATTTTTTATTTAACCATTTTACATTCAGAACATTGCCGTACATAACATTAATAAATAGCATCTCTACACTACAAATAATAATAGTAATACCTATAATTTTAACACACACATGGAAATATTTATTTCTTAATATCTTCTCCATTTTATTTAATCTCCTTACTAATAAAGGCTTTGTAACAAGCAGTCTATCAAATAAAAAAGAAAATAAAATGAGAGAAAGATTAAAATAAAATGAGAATTTCAATATCACTGACAACTATTATTGATTTTTTTCAGCTAACTTTATTATGTTTTGAATAAACGGCGCTTTTGCCTTTGTATATGAAACACGATCAAAACATATGTAATAGCAAGCCTCTCTTTTAATTCTCTATATTCTTTACGTGCCCATTTATGGCTTATTAGAAAGTCGCGAAATAAAATATTGTTTCTCCACTCGTCACTATTATAAATATAAACATGCAAATGATGAGTACCTGCTCTCCATTTTCCCTTTCTAAAAAAACGCCAATTGGTTGCATCTTTTGGAACATACTCATATCCAATTTCCGATAGAACTTCAATCCAGTTTTCAGTAATTTGTAAGTCTGTTACGCCAATCATCATATCAATAAGAGGTTTAGCTCCTAATCCTTCTACTGCTGTGCTCCCTATATGTTCAACAGCGATTATTCCTTGTCCTAACAAGGAACAGAATTTCTCTTCTTCTTTTATATACTCTTCAACCCAGTCTTTTTGATACGGTTTAATAACAATTTGTTGGTCCATTGTACTCACCTCTCTATAAGTATTTATCAGTATATTTATAAAATTTTATGTTGTTAGCATAGGATTTCCATAAAATATGTCGAATAGTGGAATGTACAACTTAATTATATTAAATGTGAGGTAATCTATGAAAGATAATTCCGTCGAATTTCAGTTAAATAGTGTAATATTCCAATTAAAAGAACATCATAATTTTGATTGGCTTATTAAATTAGGTACCGTATTTGCAGTTTTTGACCAGCAAGATTCAGGTAATATAAGTTTTGGTGTAGAAAAAGATGGGCATAAGAAATTTATCAAATACGCAGGAGCACAAACAATTGCATATGAAGGAACAACGGGTGATGCTATTGAAAGGCTAAAAAATTCAGTTACTATTTATGAAGATTTAAAGCATGAATCGCTCATAAGATTAATTGATCATTTTCCAGTTCAATCTGGATATGTATTAATTTTCGATTGGTTTGATGGTGAATGTCTTCATTCGCATTGGCGCTTCCCACCTCCTGAGAAATATAAAAATCCAAACTCTCCATTTTATAAATTTAGACATTTACCTGTTATAGAACGAATTCATTCTTTACATTCCATTTTTTCTTTCCATACTTATGTAGAAAAGAAAAATTATGTAGCGATAGATTTTTATGACGGTAGTATTTTATATAATTTTAATACAAACGAAACAAAAATTTGTGATATAGATTTATACAGTAAGAAACCTTACATAAATAAAATGGGCCGGCTATGGGGTTCCTCCCGTTTTATGTCACCAGAGGAATTTGAACTAAACGCTATAATTGATGAAAGAACAAATGTATTTAATATGGGAGCAATGGCTTTCTCACTCTTAGGCGGTGAAAAAGATCGTTCTTTTATAAAATGGGAAGCAAGTAAGGAATTATATGAGGTAGCGTATCGTGCTGTAAATGACAATCGGGCAGAACGGTATGCATCAGTTACAGAATTCTACGAAGCGTGGTTAAAAGCGGCTGATGCAGAAAAGATATAACCCTAAATTATTAAAAGAAATATAGAGTTTATACTATTATCATGTATAGCAAGAATGATTTTATGAGCATTTCATATTATTGTGTTCTAATTGATTATGGCTATTATTAAGGAAGACATATCAGCGATAATTTATGTCTATTTTGTATGAGTGTTAGCAAGTTCGTTTGCAAACTTGCTAACACTTTTTTGTTTAAATATTTCACACCCAAAAGGTGCATACATATGATGATCAACATATAAACCGACTTTCTTAGCACCTAATTGACATAATTCATCGATAAAAGCCTGTGTACCTGCTCGCATATCATCCATTGTTTTCACTTCTACATCAGCCACCCAAACTGTTGCACTCTTGTCACCACAGTTTCAGAAATCACGGGCTTCTACGCGTGCATCATTTTCAGAAACGACAGAATGCATAGTTACCAAAAGAAATCACATGCTGCTTCATAGCTTGTACATAACCTTTATACGATACCTCTGCACCACTTGTATGTAAAACTGATATATCATTAATTAATAGATGATAATGCATTACACCTTTTATTTCTACATCTTTTTCACGCTCTTTTATGCTACCCGTAACACGTATAACGTGTTTTGTAGTTTCCATACTTCCATCACTTTTCTAATTAACGACCTGTCCACATATCTTGCACAATTCCATTTTTAAATAATTCATATGGGAAATAACAATATCCTTTATCTCCCCAGTCTTCTCCCCAGCTGTTGCGAATAATAACCGTTTGCTTATCATCGTCATATCCAACAGCACAAACAGCATGTCCCGCTGGTTGACCATCTTCAACAATTACATCATCTGTTCCTGATACTGGAACTATACCAGTCTTTTTCACTTCTTCTGACATAAAAGATTTTGGTACAGCAAATCCAAGTACAGCAACTAATCCATGAGCAAGTGCAGCCTTTAATCCCGATAAATCTTGAATACGATGGTAGGTTCCAATTTTATAAAGTGCAGCATCTGATTCAGCCTTTGGTGATGGCTTATCTCTAAAATTCTCGGTATAAGGAAAATCCTCTTCAGGGCATACTCCAATATTTTTAAGAACCCCCATACCATCACGAACATTCGCTCCACTATCTTCCTGAATATGTCCTTCTATTTCTCGTTCATGATAATATAAAAACAAACGAGATAAGCAAGTAAATGGACGACCTGATTGTAATAATAGATATTCTCGTAATCCTGAAACAATTGCATTTGCCGTACAAGAACCTATATTCCATTGATTTACTATACCTGACATTTTAGGACGAAGATCGACTTGCGTTGGCAAATCCGCCTCATTACTAAACAAGTAACTCCGAAACATTTTGTCTCTTAAATCAACAGGGTCTTTTCTTACATTAAGGTACTTTACAATATCTTTGTTACTGGTAAAACTGAAATTTGATTCATTTGAACTCATTGTAAAAATCCATCCTTTCTTAATATCTAGATAATTCATTTCTTCTCTATACTTAACTTAAAAATTAAAAATATACCTATTTAATTTTTATTTCATTTGCATTCAATACATCCGCATGTTTAATTATTTATCTTTTTACTTATCAATTTCTATTTTCAATTTATCTCACAACTACTTGAACTCTATATCTTTTTTTCTTTCTTGTTTGATTCAATTGCTTTTTCCACTCACGTAATTAGTCTTGTAGTGCCCTCATATTTTCCTATCTCCCCCTTCCAAAATAAAAAGGACACCAATTCATTAAAACAACTTGAATTGCTGCTTTAATGAATTGGTGTCCTCTAGTTTTCTAGCCGGACTATATTTATTTCATTATACTTGTCTGTATAAAAAGATTCCTCCAAGCTTTATCTATTCTGTCTTTCTCATATTTTTGTATAACCTTTGTCCGACGAGCAATTGCTTTTTTTAGTTTCTTTTTCTTTAAATTATCCAATCCTCTCACTCCTTCTTATAAAACAGTTTTTTCCATTTTAGGCGTTTTTATTAATTTAATACCTTCTTACATTCAAAAAGCGGCTCAAATGTGAATTGTACCTATATAATTTCAAAAGGATTATTTTATTAGATTTTCAATCAAACTTCATTTCAAAATTCTCAGTTTCAGATGAACCACTAGACGCATACACCATATACTAATTTAAATGCTTCCTAGGAAAGAAGGTGAAAGCTATGCCATCTATTGTCGGAAATATGGTTGTGCAAAATAGTAACGGCTCTTTCAACTTAGGTGATTTTTATAACGTTTCTCCAAAAGAAAATACAAAAGCTTATAATGGTTCAGGTTCATCTAACGTTGCTTTTGTTCTCAATACATTTAACGGTGTTAGTGCAACAAACACATTTGATTCTGATGTTGCAGACCAAAACCAAGTTGGAACAGTCTAAATTTATTCATTTCCCTCTAACTCCTGAATAAAACCCAATATTCCGTTAATAATGTATATACAGTTTCTGATTTCCCTTCATACCCGAAGGCTGAGTAGCTAGTTTTTACTAGCTGCTCTTTTTATGTTTCACACGAATAAAATTCTATATTTCACCGATACTATAAATGGGCTGATACAGCTTGAATTCACATTGACATCTGTAATGTTCTTTTTCCTTTCTCTGAGGACTGAGCGGTTAACCTTCGTTAACTGCTCTTTTGTATTGAGTTGATAATAAATTTTAGGTCGTATTTCTCTTCTATACCATATACTTTTTAAGTATCCAACTCCAAGTGTTACCTCCTATCTGAAAGGGCACTGATGCAGGGTGCTCTTTTTTTAGTTTCTTTATTTCTACAAAATGAAATTTTTATAACATTTTTCAGTTCAAATATCCTTTCCATCAATGTACGAACAATATTACTTCTTCTTTAAGCATCTTTATGAACAAAATTTATAACCTTTACTCCACTTGGATTTATATTAAAAGTAATAGTTTCTATGCCATTCGGAGGGTTATGAGCTCCTATATAAGTTTTATATTGAACTGTAACAATAAAATTAAAGTTTTCTTCTGGGAAACGTTCAATTTTTATAATTTTTGTGTCCGTCAAACTATACTGATGATCTGGTCCAAGCTTCCTTCTGATAACTTGACTTGCATATGGTGCTAATAAAGTATTATAAGAATCATAAAACTCTTGATTATCAATATTAAACGCTTTGGTATCTAACGGATTTAAAAATAAAACTACCATAGTAATTCCCAAAAACAAACTAACCACTTTTCTTTTCAACATATACTCATCCTTAATTCATTTAGATATCCGTTAAGCTCCCCAGCATAAGAGATGACTATTCTTCATCCTTATCTAACTTCTTTTTATTCAAATAACGTTTTTGTTAAAATTTTACTTAAACCTTATTCATTCATGGTATAATCTGGATTATTTATTTTTCCAAGAAAGGCTAAAGTAATGAGAAAATAATTCGGTTTCATTTCAAATTTGTTAACTATTATCGTATTTTTTACCTTTTATAGTGATAGTAATTTAATTTATTTAATATTTGTATCACTGGTTTTAATTATTTTCGCTCCAAAAGGTACATCAAAAAAAGTCGTTATAACTAGTATAATAATTTCGTGTATTTTTTACCCTCTCATATTCGGCCTGCTTTTTATAATTGGTTGAGGATTAGCAGAATCAAAACTAAACTAATCCCTTTTTCTCAAATAACGATTTTGTTAAGTTATACCCCATCCATTTTTCACACGTCTTTCCGCTAAACACATTTGTCTAGAAAACCCTATATTATTAAAAATGGTTATCGACTCTCAACTTGAAATTTTTCACTTTTGATAATGCAACCACCTATAATGGAAATATACTTTTTTTCAAAGGAGGTATCTAATGTATATATCAAATAAAATTGGCTTATTTAGCTGGATTGCAACTTGTCTATACTTTTTAATTGAACCTTTCTTTATTTTCACTTCTACAGCACCTTATAACTATTTGCATCATGCAATGAGTGATCTAGGTGTAACAACCTGTGGAGAATTCACCTACGAAATAGCTCCTTATGAAATATGCTCCCCTAATCACTTTTGGATGAATTTACTCTTTATTCTTAATGGAATAACATTTTGTATTGGAGTACTATATATTTCACAACATCTAGAAAAAACAAAAATTAATAAAATAGCAACATTTTTTATAATTATAATAGGAGTTTCCACTATAGTCTCAGGATTAATTCCTGCAGATGTAAACCTAATTGGACATTCTATTCTAGTTTGGATAGGTATGCTTACTGTATTTCCAGGACTATTTATTTTTGCAAAGAATCTTAAAAAAACTAGAAAATGGACATATTTCTGCTTACTAAACTTAATAGTAATAACAATCATTATCTCACTTGTTTTTCTTTTCCCCTTACCTGCAGGTCTACTACAAAGACTTTTTTACTTGGTTCTTTTCGTTTGGGGAACTGTATCAACCTACAAATTAATAAAATAAAGATTTCATTAAAACTTTTCACCTTTTAACTGGACAAGCATATAGTATTGTATGGAGATATCCACTCATAGAAATCTACCTTTCTTGTCCAAGAGCATGCTTATATGCGTGCTCTTTTTGATTGCATTTAAAGATTTCACATTCATTAGAAATGTACATACAATAATCATGATCATCTCATTATTAATCTTTTGGTATCCTTATCGATACACATCTTGGTCATGGAGCATCTTAAAAAGCGCTCTTTATATTTGTTAATAAATAACCATTTTGTTCAAACATACACACGGTATATATTAGTTAAGCATATATTTACATAGACAAGACATAACTTTTTTAAACATGCACAATTTTTGTGCATGTTTTTTTATTTAACAAAATAACTATTTTATTATGTTTCCTAACTTACAGTAATGTCCTTAAAAAACATTCATATATATTTATCAGATGCACTTTTAAATTCCAGAGTATCAAATACTTTTAAAAGTTAACTGACCAACAATATTCGACTTATCTTTAAAAACTTATTAAAAATCACTTAGATACAAAAAAGCTACGTTTTATATAGGATAAAAAATTATCTTACGCAAAGGAGCTTGATTATTTGTGAATTACCAAAATGATAATAACTCTAACATTCACAAACCTTGCACTTGTCCATCCCCCACGGCTAACAGTTTAAATGTTGTTCAAACTACCCCATCAATAGTCTCGGTAAATTCTGCGATTCCACTAGATACCGTGGTAAATTCTAATGGTACGGCAATCTCATTCACACCACCAACAACTGTTTTACTTGAAGGTGGAAGAACCTATTTGGCAATCTATGAAGTGCAAGTTATCATTCAACCAGGAGGTAATTCGGCAGGTATCACTATGTATCTTAATAATAATCCAATCATTGGCTCTGGTACTTCTCTGGGATATACTGCAGGATTCACTTCTGTATCAGCACCCGCTATTTTCACTACACCTTTAGGTATAACAAGTACTCTTACTGTTAATGTAGGACCATATTCTAATACATTAAATACATTGGGCTTAACTCTTGCTGTTGTAGCATTAACATAATAAAATGTAAAACTCTCTAAAATGATTTTATTTATCCCTTAACTGTCTATTGGGCTAGCCTCTAAGAACTCCACATAACTACATATAGAAAAAGAACATTATTTGGTTCCATAGTACTAGGTGACTCGGCTAGCACAATTGCTGAGTCACCTATTTATCTCTAATAAAATAAAGCTTTTGTTTAATTTATTACTTGTTCTTTTTTATGCATTAGTCTATTACAATCCATTTTCATGTTATAATTACCAACAGTACATATTTTAATAGGCACAACAAATTCCTATTATTTCTAAATGGATTAACAAATAAAAATACGTGTAGAAGAATTCAGAGTTTTACTGAATTTTTTATGGATCTTTCAAAATCTTTTAAATCTTCCTTCATTCCTTCTTTTTAATAAACTTCAAATTTTATTACAATAACGCTTTTTTAAAATACAATCGCTTGCCTATAAACTTTGTAACCTTCATTTTCTTTCCTATGATTACAACATCCTCCTAACAACCAAGTATTGATTATATATCCCATATGAACACCTCTATTTTATTGGCATATACTTTGAAGGAAAAAACATTTCACATTAAACATATACCTACAAACTCAGTTGCTAATAATTTACCAAAAATTACTTAATATTCAATTTTTAAAAGGAGGTATTTATGAGATATAATCGAAAATCAAATTTCCAAAATTCGTGTGATAAATTTCAGCAACCCTGCTTTATTTCTATATCCGCTTGTGATCAAAGTAATTGCTGTACACCTGTTTTTTTCTCGAATTCTCAACAACAAGAATTATTACAAATAATAAATCAATTAAATCAAGCCATCCTTTCTTTTTTCACAACACCAAATCCAACAACTATACAAATACTCCAATCAGCATTACAGGCATTAAATGATTTATTAATAACAGTACAACCAAATACACCAAATAGAAATTTAGTTATAAGAACTATAAATCAATTAATTAATTCCTTACCTACTGCATCCCTCACTCAAATCTCAGCATTATTCCAATTTCTATTCCAAAGCTTGTCTTCACTTATAAGTTGTTCAAATATATCGGACCCCTTATTACAGCAAACATTCAATTTAATTCTACAAGGAATCTTAAATAGTTCGCTATTAAGTAACATCGGAACACCGGGGCCGACTGGAGCCACTGGACCTAGAGGATTTCCTGGACCTAGAGGCGCTCAGGGTTCTCAAGGTGTGCAAGGAATTCAGGGGCCGGAAGGACCAGAAGGACCTCAAGGACCTCAAGGTGTACCAGGGATTCAGGGACCAGAAGGGCCTCAAGGGCCTCAAGGACCTCAAGGTGTAGAAGGAATTCAGGGGCCGGAAGGACCAGAAGGACCTCAAGGACCTCAAGGCGTACAAGGAATTCAAGGACCACCAGGACCACCGGGGCCGACTGGTTCAGGGACCGGAATGGGAATTCCTGGACCACCGGGACCTACTGGGCCTCAGGGTATCCAAGGGATTCAAGGACCGGAAGGACCGGAAGGGCCCACTGGCCCTCAGGGTGTACAAGGAATTCAAGGGCCGGAAGGACCAGAAGGAGCCACTGGACTTCAGGGTGTGCCAGGAATTCAAGGGCCGGAAGGACCACCGGGACCTACTGGACCTCAAGGTGTGCAAGGGATTCAAGGACCGGAAGGACCACCAGGACCTACTGGAGATTGTGATTGTCCACCGGGACCTACTGGACCGACCGGACCGACCGGGCCAACCGGACCTGCATGTAATTTCCTAGTATATGCTACAAATGCAGGACTCATAGATGACCCTACAAATGATACAGTATCTGTAATTAACACCGGAACAAATATAGTAGTTGATACAATTACTGTAGGTAATGCACCACTTGAAGTAACAGTTTCACCAAATGGAGCTCGTGCTTATGTTACTAATATTTTTTCTAATACCGTTTTCGTTATTGATACTGCTACGAATACTGTTATCGCTACCATTCCTGTTGGAACTAATCCAATAGGTGTAGCTGTTTCTCCAAATAACACAACTGTTTATGTTGGAAATCATGGTAATAATACGGTTTCTGTCATTAATGCGGCAACAAACACAGTTATTAATACTATTCCTGTTGGCATCGCTCCACAAGGGATTACTGTTTCCCCAAATGGTGCCTTTGCATATGTTGCAAACGAATTAAGCAACACAATTTCTGTCATTAATACTGCTACCAACACAGTTATTGCTACCATCCCTGTTGGCATTCGTCCTAGAATAATCGTGTTTACACTAGATGGTACTCGTGCGTATGTCACGAATCAAAACAGCAATACAGTTTCTGTTATTAACACCGCTACCAATGCAGTTATTAATACAATTAACGTAGGTACCGAACCTGTTGGTATAGATATTACACCGGGTGGAAACCTTATTTACGTTGTAAATAAGGTTAGCAATAATGTATCGGTAATAAATGTTGCGACAAATACTGTGATTGATACAATTTCTGTTGGTTTATCCCCTGATCAAGTAACCATCATACCTGATGGCACTCGAGCATATGTTACAAATCAAGCTAGTAATACTGTTTCCGTTATTGATATTGCTACGAATACTGTTATCACTAATGTCCCAGTAGGTGTCGCTCCAACCGGAATAGCTACTGGAACTATTTGTGAATAAAATAAAGAAGTGAAAGCCACAGATAGTTTTTATTAACATTGATAGTATGTGATATTCTTTCTTTAACTACGTTCAAACAACCAGGATAAACCTTTATATTCTGTTAATATTCTTTTCTGTTTTGTCTTACAGAACCTGCAGAGCAGCTAGCTGTTGTTAGCTGCTCTCTTTCTATAAAACCCAAATCACATACCAATTAATTTACTAACATTGAATTTTTCAGAATTTAATAATAATATTTACCTATAAAACCATTACCCTTATACAAAGAGCTATGAGCCTTTCCACTCATGACTCTTTTTTTACGATTTTCACTTCACATCTACGCGATTTTGACTAGCTTCTCGACTAAATCCGTCTGGGTATCTTTCTAAAAATAATCATTTTATCTTTTCAGTAAACTTAGTATCTACACAATCAACCTTACCCTTTATCTAAACCGCAACTTGCTCACCAAATCCGCTCATTGGTGGATTGACTACTGTTACATTTTCGTCCTAAACTATTAAAAGTTTGTTGCTACTAACATCAATTTCTACTTTGTTCATATGTCCATCTACCTTTTACTACCACATGTACTCAACAACATCAGTTTTAAAAGCCACTTCCCAAATAAACTCTTACTGGAATTACTACACGACCTAGCTCGTCCACTTTTCTTGAAACACCTGTTTTTTCATACCTTACTTTCCTTTAGTATTTTTATATTTATTTAGAATCTCATGTAAACGTTTCTTATTACCAATCAGTTCTGCTTATCAAGATTTAGATTTAATTAATTGTAATAAATCAGGTGGGGGGTTATGCAGAAATGCTTTCAGGGAAAAGTTTTATAAGGAAATAAAAAATGCAGCAGTGAAAAAAATTAAAATTCGTAATTTAAGACATCCACACGCAACTATACTATTGAAACAAGGAGTTAATCCTAAAATTATCAGTGAGAGATTAGGTCATACAGACATTTCATTAACTCTTAGGATTTATTCTCATGTTTTACCGAACATGCAGGAAGAAGGAGTAAAAAATTTTAGTAAAAGTATCTTTGGATAGCTAACGTTTGAAAAATGTTTGCATTTTATAACAAAAAGCCAAACTAATCTTGTATTAACAAGGTTTATTCACTTTAACATATGTTATTATGTATAATACATATGTTAAGTAAATTCAGAATAACGAGGCAAATATTATGGACTTTGTTTATATTAATCAAAACGTATTAAATAATCTTCTATACATTTTATGTAGTATATTTGTTTTTTATTTCATATATGATAGCCGGCACTATTTAAAGAAATATAAAATACTACTGATTACCCTTTGTTCTAGTATCCCGCTTATTTTATGTATGCGATACCCTATCTATATGGATGAAAGTTGTATTCATGATTTAAGACAAATTCCGGTCATAATAGGTACGCTTTATGGTGGATTCCCTGTCGGTATCATATTGTTTACAATTTTATTAATTACGAGATTTTTATTTTATGGCTTTAACATGCTGACAGTTGTTGTTTACGGAATAATGTTCATCGTTACAGCACTCGCATCTTCAAAATTTAATACATATAATAGAAAACTTAAAGTAGCTTTTTCCATGTTTTTAACCTTTTTCCTAGCAATATTTACAACTTTAATTGTATTAACCTTATCAGATTTTGAAGTGAATAATTTGTATATTATTTATTTCATGGTATTACCGACTACTTTAATGTTATTTATTGTTTATATAAATGAAGTTATTAAAGATGCTGTATTAATGCGCTCAAAATTAATTAAAATGGAAAAAATGGAGATTGTTAGCCAACTCGCTGCAAGTATATCGCACGAAGTAAGGAATCCCTTAACGGTTGTAAAAGGATTTACACAGCTTTTAAAAACACCGAATTTAACTCCTGAGTCAAGAGACGAATATATTAAACATATACTTGAAGAGTTAAATCGTGCCCAAGAAATTATCGATGATTATTTAACGTTTGCCAAACCTGCTCCAGAAAAATTAGATCAAATTTCAATAAAACAAGAGTTAAATCGGGTTATTAATATGATATTGCCATTGTGTAATATGAATACGATACATATTACACAGGATTTTTCTGAGGCAACCATTGTTGGTAATAAACAGCACTTTCAACAATGTTTTTTAAACTTAATAAAGAACAGTATTGAAGCGATGCCTAATGGTGGTACCTTAAATATTTCCTCATCTATCAATAATAGTAAAGTTGAAATACGAATTGAAGATAGCGGAGTTGGAATGTCACAGGAGCAAATACATCGATTCGGTGAACCGTATTTTAGTACAAAAACAAAAGGAACCGGTTTAGGTACAATGGTTGCTGTTAAGATTATTGAGACGATGCATGGAAGTTTAAAAATCCGAAGTATCGTTAGTAAAGGAACGACTTTAACGATTACGTTCCCGAAATATAGTAAGAATACGCATTAAAACAAATAAAAAAGGAGCATAGTCGCTCCTTTTTTATTTGTTTCGATACATAAGTATCTTCAATGTTTTTTTAGTTTACATTTGTGAAGACTAATTAAAAATTAGTATCCTCCGCCCCAGCAGCTGCATCCTACAATTATTAATAGAATGAATAACACAACTAATAAAGCGAAACCTCCACCAAAACCACAAGAACCACCGTAACTCATATTTTCTCCTCCTTTTGGTTTGAAAACTAATAGGTAGTTGATCATTTTAACTGGTTCGTATTATACATTATGTATATATCCCTTTTTTGAGCATGTCTACATAAAAATAAGTAAAAGCACTCGTTTAAAGAGTGCTTTAAAATGGATACCAAAAGTTTTGAAATACGTTTAATTTTAAATATACCGCAACAATAAATATGAAAATACCGGCAAATAAAGCTATGAAATCTTCACGTTTCGCCTTACTTGTATAAAACCATGTACGTTTATCCTTCTTTCCAAATCCTCTTAAATCCATTGCATTTGAAACCGTATCTATTCTTTCTAGAGAATGAATGATCAGTGGCCAGAAAATTAAAACACGGTTCTTCATACGAACCCATAAACTTGCTTCTCCTTTTTCAAAAGCCACCCCTCTCGCTTCTTGCGCGTGTTTAATAATTTTATACTCAGACTGGATGTCAGGAATATAACGTAGTGCAATATTTATTGCATAAGTAATCTTATAATGAATACCAAGTTTACTTAAGTTACTTACAAATTCGCTTGGATCTGTCGTGTAAATAAAAAGAAGTGTAAATGGTAATAACGTAAAATACTTTAATGAAAGTGTAGCTGCATAAAATAATGTTTCATATGTAATCGTTGCATATCCAACATGTAAAAACGCGGTATATGATTCAGTTAATTCAGATCCATGAGTTGGTGTAATCAATAAAATCATGACAGAGTTTAATAAACTAAATGTAAATATGACACTAAAAACAATTAAAATTTTACGAAATGGAATTTTAGCAATGCTGAGCCCGATACACCCAATAATAAATAATATTAGCAACACCCGAAAATCAAAAAACAAAAAAGTAAGCGTCATACAAAAAATAAATAAAAACAATTTCACTATCCCATCCATACGATGAAAATATGTACTATGCACCTTCCTCCCTCCTATTACTGTCTAAATAAAGCTCCATAAATTTTTCTGGACATGCAATCCCACTAAATTTAACAAGCTTGGTTAAAGAACTCTCTCTTAAGTTGGCTCTTTGTAACGTTTCTTGATCGCCTAATACATCAAACACTGTATTATCCGCAATAATTTTCCCTTCATGTAGAACTACTGCACGGTCTGTATATTCTAGCGCGAGATTCATATCGTGAGTGATAAAAACAAATGAAATTCCCTTTTTAGCTAGGTTTTTAATAAAAGACATAAATTGTTTATAGTGATAATAATCTTGTCCCGCTGTCGGTTCATCTAATATGATAAGTTTAGGATTTGTTGTTAATACAGATGCGATTGTTAATCTCTTCTTTTGCCCATAGCTTAGTGCTTGAATTGGCCAATTACGAAATGGATATAAACCACAAATTTTTAAAGTTCCTTCTACTCTATTCTTAATTTCTTCCTTAGAAAAATTATGTAATGTTAATGTAAATGAAACTTCTTCAAAAACAGTAGGCTGTGTAATCATATGATTTGGATTTTGCATCACGTAAGATATGATTTCCCCACGTTTACGAATAGACCAAGAACTAATATCTTCACCTTTTAACAAGATTTTCCCATTTTTCATTTTGTTTATGCCTATAAGACTATGAGCTAATGTTGATTTCCCTGCTCCATTATGTCCTAACAGTGCCACAATTTCTCCTTCATATATTGAAAGGTTTACATTTTCTAATACTTTTTGTTTATTAGAGTATGAAAATGATAAATTCTCCACTTTAAGTAATTCCTTGTTTTTAGTATTCCCTTTTAATATGACTTGTTTCTCCATCCACTCTTTTATAACGTTGCTTACCTTTTCTTTTTGAAGGTTTTCCATTGGATATATTACGTCATTATTACTATCAAAATGTAATCTCTTTAATGCTTCGATGTAAATAGGCTCTCTTAAGCCGATACGTGGTAATATATTTGACGCTAAGATTTCTTTTGGTGTTCCTATCGCAATGACTTTACCTTCATCAATTAATATAATTTTGTCTAAATCCAGTTTTAAAATTTCTTCTATTCTATGTTCGATAATAACAATCGTTTTATTATATTGTTCATGTATATCTTTCATAAGTTCTATCGTATGTAAGGCGCTTAGTGGATCTAAATTAGCTAACGGTTCATCGAACAATAATATATCCGCATTTGTTGTTAATAAACCAGCAAGAGAAACTGTTTGCTTTTGACCTCCTGATAATTCATGTGGACTTTGTTTATGAAACGTATGCATCTTCACCTTTCTTAATGAGTCCGAAACAATCTTTTTCATGTCATCTTGCTTTACACATTCATTTTCTAAATAAAAAGCTACATCTTCTTCTACTGTCAGACCAATAAATTGAGCATCTTGATCTTGCAAAATTGTTCCTACCTGTTTACTTTGTTCAAAAATACTTCCTTCCCTCGGGTCTTTACCGGCAATTAAAACGTTACCTGTGCTATTCCCTTCGTAAGAAAATGGGATTAGCCCATTTATACAATGAGCTAATGTCGACTTTCCTGAACCACTTCGTCCAGCAATTAGCACTTTTTCCCCAGGGTATATATGAAAGGTAATATCACTTAAAGTAGGCTGCGCAGCATGCCCATATTGAAAGGTGAATTGTTCAAACGAAATAATTGGTTGCATGTTGACATCCCTACTTTTCAATTTTTAAATGTGTATGTTTCTTATTGGATTTCGCCAGACCAATTGTAAGTGGCAATCCAAGTACTAAGAAAACGATGACATCGGAAATTGTTGCTCCTAATACTTGTATAACAATTTTGTCAAATGGTTCCCCCATCACAATAATATCGAATGCCCCAGCAAATATAATAGCAATGACAATACCAACTAGCCCAGTAATTGCTAAATAAGAAATATCCCCCTTCTTAAATGACCCGTTTTTCACACTAAAACCAACTCTTTTTTGAATAAGCCCCATTGAAAAACCAATAATACCTGAACTAATAACCCATCCCCACCAAATCCCCCATCCAGCAATCGTATCTGTTACGGTATGACCGATAAGTCCGATTAACAGTCCTGCCACTGGACCAAATAATGCTCCAAAAACAGTTAATATAGCTAATGCTGGTTTAATAAATGTATTCGGTGCAATAGAAAATCCCCAAAGTCCTAATATCCCGTATAATGCTGCTCCAATACCGATTGCTACTACTAACTTTGTTGATAATTTGTTCATGACAATTCCCCTCTCATATTAGTCAACTTTTATTACTCTATATTTAATTTAAAAATGAATTATGCATCGACACTCCCTTTCTATACAACAAAAAAATGACCTCTTACATAAGAGGTCATTTTCTTTCACGTTCAAGAATCCTCTTATCTTTCAAAAAACACATCGTGTCCTCTGCGGAATTAGCACCTTCCTATAAAATTGCATAGGGGTTGCTGAGGTTTCTTAGGGCCGTTCCCTCCACCTCTCTGGATAAGTATTAATTTGTAATTCGTATTATGGCACTAAAGAATGTTAATTTCAACACTTTTCTTACTATTTTTATTTTTTGTTAAATAGATCATTTAAATCATTGTATTCTTATCGGGATTATGAAATAATAAATTCAAAATCGTTTCGGGAGGAATGCATTATGAAAGTTATTGGTTTGATTGGAGGATTAAGTTGGGAATCTACATCATTATACTATAAACATATTAATACACTTACACTCTCTCAATACGATCAAAATGCAAAGTTAGTTTTATATAGTATGGACTTTGGTGAAGTAACTACTTTATTACAAAACCATCAATATGAAGAAGTGAAAAATGAACTAGTTACAGTTGCAAAGAAAGTTGAAAAATCTGGGGCTGAATGTTTACTAATGTGTTCAAATACCGTACATCTATTTGCCGAGGAAGTAGAACAAGCAATATCTATCCCGCTTCTTCACATTGGTGATGTAAGTGCTAAAGAAATGGTAGAACAGAATATAAAACGTATCGGACTATTAGGAACAAAACAAACGATGGAGCAAGATTTCTATAAATCACGATTAGCGAAATATAACATTGAGACAATTATCCCAAATGACGAGGAAAGAACTTTTATCCACCATGTCATATTAGATGAATTAAGTAGAGGGATCATTTCAGAAACATCTAAAGAAAAGTTATTACAAATTACAAAATCATTAATTCAAAACGGCGCTGAAGGTATATTATTAGGCTGCACTGAAATACCTTTACTCATCTCCCAAAATGATCTTACTGTTCCCGTTTTTGATACTGCTTTTTTACATGCAAATACTGCTGTGCAATTTGCTGGATAAGAATATACAAGCATAAAGGTGAGAACCTCTATGCTTGTATACAGTTACGACTATTTATCCCGCTATTTATGGGTAGTAAAAAAATCCCTACCGATTAAAGTTTTACTTTATTTAAAAGAGATTCAATAACTGCAATTGCTTCTTTTGAACCACCACATTCTAAAAAGCTATCATTAAGTTTTCTTATACCATGTTTATACTTTTCATTTGAAAGAACATCTGTTACGGCCTCTTTTAAAGTGTGCACATTAACATGTTCTTTCAATAGTCTATGTGCCGCTTCAAGCTCAGTTAATCTTTGCGCTATCATTGGCTGGTCTTTATCATGCGGTATTATTACAAATGGGACATTATAATGAATGGCATCGTGTACGCTATTCATACCGCCATGTGTAATAAAAACATCTGCTTCATTTAATATTTCTGATTGAGGTACGTATGGAGCAATTATAAAATTATCTGGTGCTTTCTTAATTTTAGAGATATCATTTCTATCACCAATTGCCATTACAACTATCCCATCAAAATCTGAAAAAGTATCAATACAAGTATTAAAGAATGGTTCGAGTCCTTCAAGCAGTGTTCCCATTGAAATATAAATAACTTTCTTTTCTTTAAGTGATTCCAGTGGAAACTTTATATTTGTTTTACGCTTTGAAATACTCGGTCCAATAAAAATGTTATTTTCTCCGAACGATTCGTTATTAGGTTGGAAATAGCGACTTGTGTATACGAGACAAACATCACCCTTATTATTCATAAATTGAAGATTATTCTTTGGTTTTACTCCAAATTTATGTTCCATCTGATTTAGTAATTTTTCAGAGATTTCCTCTGGTTGGAATGGCATATCTGCATTTGGATGAAAAGGTAATGTCTTCAAAAATTCTGGCGGAATTAAAAATATAGGTGAGGACACTACACCTGGAACTTGTAAATACTCCTTTACTAACTCTCCTGCGCCAAATATATCATAAATTACGAAATCAAAATTTATACTTTCACATAATTGTTTCGTAATTTCTAATATATATAAAGAAGTTTGAACATGCACATGAAAGAAAGCATTTAACCCAGATGAGGTTTCAGCATCAATAGAAATCTCTTTTAATAAATCCGGATGAATATGTACAGTAGCTCCTAAATCTTCAATTCTATCCTTAAAGTTTGCCGTTGTAATATAATGTACGTTATCCCCTCGTTCAGTAAAAGCTTTTACTAAATTTAATGTAGGGTTTACATGTCCCTCTGCTGGAAAATTAACCACTAAAATATTTAGCACTTATTCCTCACTCCTTACATTTCATTGTTTTAATTAAGCATACTGTTATTTGTACAAGTAATCTTCCCCTAATAGTCCTAATATGCTTGCTACATTATATTGATAAATAATTTTCAGTCATCAACATAAAAAAAAGCATCTACCTATGTAGATGCCTAACCGTGATAAGGAGTGTTCTGTGAGGTTAAAACAAGCGTTTCTGCTTGTCCTATGCTATCAATATATGATTTATTTTATAAAATGTGAATCGTTAATAGAATTATTTTATCCATTTTATATGGTCAAATGGATAAAATACCATTTCTACTTTACCTATTATATTTGATTCATCAATAAGTCCAAGTGTATTCCTACTATCTTTACTATGATTACGATTATCACCTAACACAAATAATTTATGCATAGGAACTTTTATTTCTCTAAAATTGGAAAAACGATTGGATACTTGTGACATATCTAAATGTATATACGACTCATCACGCTTTTTACCGTTAATAAATACCTCATCCTTTTTTAGTTGTATGTTATCCCCCGATAATCCAATAATTCGTTTCACATAGTAAGTAGGCTCGTCTTCTTTTTTTATAATGACAACATCTCCATGATGAAAAGACGATAAACAGACGTTTACCTTATTAACAAGTATATAATCTTTTTCATTCAAAGTAGGTTGCATCGAAATTCCTTCTACCATACAAAATAAAAAGAACTTATTAATAAAAATAACCCCTATTATAATTAATATGTAGCTACATATGTTCCTCCAATATTTTAGAATAAACAGCTTCATATATACCTCATTTCTAATCTATCCCCAGATAAAAACGCCTCTAGTTTACAGGAATGCTAGAGACGTTTCGTACATTTTAATTCTCTTTAGAGGCATCCGTTTTTGGCGCTTCACCAGTTAACCGCTTATTTTTCAAATCAAAATAAGCATCTAAAACTTCTTTTCCAATATCGGAGTTAATGCCCGATTTATCATTTTCAACCCACGGTACTACAACAGAAAATGCTACTTCTGGATCATCATATGGCGCATATCCAGCTAATGTTAAGTTATAACATTCTCTACGATCGCCTTTCGCATTTCGCCCAATTGCATTTTCTCCACCATATACAGTTTGTGCGGTCCCTGTTTTACCAGCTGGTTTATATGGTGCTTTTTGGAACGCTCTTACTCCTGTTCCATCTCCTTCTTGAAATACTTTTCTAAATCCTTCTTTTACTTGATTAATATATTCTTGTTTCATATCGATTCTATTTAAAACAACGGGTTCTATTGATTGTACTACTTTACCAACCTCATTTTTTTGAACGGTTTGTTCTCTAATCTCTTGAACAATTTGTGGTTTCATTCGATATCCTCCATTTGCGATAGTCGAAATATATTGTGCAAGCTGAAGTGGCGTATACGTATCATATTGCCCAATAGAATAATCTAATAAGAAACCAGGCTGATTATCTTTTTTTCCAATTTGCCCTGCAGTTTCATTTGGTAAATCAATACCAGTTTGTACACCTAGTCCAAATTGCCTGAAATAATATCTCATTTTATCAAAATATTCTTGTTTAATATCTAGTGAACTATTTTTCACATAATCCACACCAGCAATTTTTAATGCTATATTAAACATATAAACGTTTGAAGAAACTTGTAACGCTCTTAGATCGTCTATATCACCAAAATTTTTCCAAGACTTCTTTTCCTTAGTTCCTTTAAACTTCATAGGTGCATCATAAAAATGTGTTCCAGGAGTTATTGCATTTGTTTCAAACCCTGTTAACACTGTCGCACCTTTAACCGTTGATCCAAGCTCATATGAACTTGTCAGCGTGCCTAAAGCATAATCTTCTACTTCCATTTTCCCGTCTTTTTCTACAAGCCTTTTCCCAGCCATTGATAATACTTGGCCATTTTTAGGATTCATCATCACTACGAAAGCACGGTCTAACATTGATTCTGATCCTTTATATTGTTTTAATATTTTTTCTATGCTCTCCTCTACTTTTTTTTGCAATTCCATATCTATTGTTAAAGTTAAATTTTTACCGCTTTTTCCTTCCGAGACCGTTTCCGTTCTAATAGTATTTCCTTGTTTATCAGCAATGCTTCTTACTTCTTTTTTTGTACCATGAAGTACATCTTCGTATTGCTGTTCGATATAACTTTTACCGACCCTATCATTTCGGCTATAATCACGCACTAAATAATAATCTAATCGTTCACGTGGCAATCCTTCATCAGCGTTTGAAACGTTACCAAGAACAGAACGGAATAGACCATCATTTACATAGATTCTCTCCCAATCAACTGATGCGTCTACTCCTGGAAGGTTCGCTAAATTTTCACTAATCACCGCATATTCCTGTTCACTAACGTCCTTTTTAATAATTTGAGGTGCCATTTGAAAACCTGAGGTCATTTTACTTTTAATAGCTAACACTTCTATATCTTTAGCCGTTAGTTCTTGAAGATTTTTATCTGTAACGCGTTTCCTTTTTAAATCTTCTATTTTTTTGTCTAGCTCTTTTCCGGTAATATCCTTATCTCGGAACTTATCTATTTCTTTTTTTGATACTAAGTCTTGAGCAAGTTCTGGATTTAATTGCATCCAAAAGTCTTTCTTATCAGTCACAGTTAACTTATCTATATCTTCTTGTGGCATTTCAATAATATCTGCAAGTTGTCTTGCTGATTTTAATATTTCTTCTTGTTTTACACCTTTCACCTTTGTATATGTAATCGTACGTAAAGACTTATTATCAACTACTGGATTTCCTTCACGATCAAATATTTTCCCACGTGGTACAGAAAGGCCCACGGTTGCATTTTCTCTCTTCTCTAATTCATTTTTATATGTTTCTCCATCAAAAATTTGCACTTTCCCTAATTGAATAATAATGCCAGAAAATAATAAAAATACACAAAGGAATAAAATATTTAACCGGAGAGGTACTACTCTACCACTTTTCTTCTCTTGCTTTTTCACTTTGTCATAATCTCCTCCTTACAATATTTCAAATAATAATCACATTTCTATATTAAAAGTAATGTACAATTTCTATACATTGCTTTGTACAAATATTAATATAATGTTTAAAACTTAATAGAAATTAAAACAAAGGTAAAGAAAAGGTAAAGTTTACTAAATTAAATATAAAAAATACCCAATAACAAAAAGCTTAGTTTTCACTAATCGCTTTGTTATTGGGTATTAATTGATTTAAGAATTACTACTAGTGCGTATTGCTATACATTTATCGTCACAATTAGAAAGAGATTGTTTACTTAGTACTTTCGGTAAGTAAATAGTTACTGTTGTCCCGATACCAACCTCGCTCATGATACTAATTGTCCCTTGATGACTTTCAATAATTTTATAACTTAACATTAATCCAATACCAGTTCCTTTTTCTTTCGTACTATAAAAAGGTTCACCTAATCTCTTAATTCTTTCTTCAGGTATTCCTATTCCTTCATCTATTACATGAATGATGACACCATCATCATTTATTTCTTTTATGTGAATTGAAATTTCCCCACCATTTGGCATAGCTTCGATTGAATTTTGCAAAATATTAATAAATACTTGTTTCAATTGATTTTCTGAGCATTCAATAATTATATCTTTGTCATCCGTAAATAGTTCAACTTGAATATTTGTCATAATTGCTTTTGTATTCATTAACGATACGACATTTTTAAAAATTTGATAAATATTTTTCTTTTCTGTATTTATCTCATCTGTTTTAGCAATTGCCAGAAATTCTTGCAGGATCGCTTCTATCCTTTCAATTTCAGAGAGCATAAGATCAAAATATTTTTCTTGATCTTCTTTATTAATTTGAAATAACTGTATAAATCCTTTAATTACAGTTAAAGGATTTCTTACTTCATGAGCCACGCCAGCTGCTAATTGACCAATTGCTGCAAGCGTATCTGATTTATTTAGCAATTCTTCTGTCTTTTTTCTCTCTGTAATGTCGCGTACAATAATCATAATTTTATCATGTAATAATGGTAAGCACCTAGCCTCAAAGAAATTAATACTTCCATTAAGTGTGAGTGGATATTCTACAATTACATTCGTTCCTTTTTCCTTCACTTGATTAATGGCTTCCTGAAACTGCTGTGCTACTGAAGATGGTAATACTTCGTAAAACTTTTTTCCCATAAAAGCTTCTGCAGGTACGTAAAACTTTGTAGGAGATCCTGCCTTGTAATCTATAATTGTGCCATCATCTTCTGTTAAGAAACATAAATCTGGTAAAGCTTTAAAAATTAATTCCAGTTCAGATGTTTGTTGTTTTAACTGCTCTTCTATCGCTTTTAAATGTGTAATATCTACACCAACAGCCCAATAACTATATCCTGTTACAGGAAACTGTTCTGATATATTCGACCACATTATTGTTTTGACTTCACCATTTTTACATGTTAAGTGCATTTCCCAATCTCTGAAATTTTTTCCACAAGTTAAAAATTTCTTTTGTATTTGATGGCGATAATTATAATCAGGATACAGTAATTGCAGTGCATTGGGATTTCCAATTATTTCTTCAGCGGTATAACCTGTTACAATTTCACATTCTCGATTCCACAAAACAAAATCTCCATTATAATCAAGCGCATCGACCATAACAGGCATGTTTTGTAAAATCGTATGTAGTTCCTCCTCTTTCCGAGAAAGCAATGTTGTATTTTTGCTTTGAAATACTTTTATTGCGCCATCTAAAATTAAACTTGAGAGCATTTCAAAGTATTTTTGACAACTGAAAATTTCGCTTTTTTTGGACCATACAACAAAAGATCCTAAATGTTGATTGTATAAGAAAATGGGGATTTCAATCTTTGGAAGTTTACTCTTTTTTATCTCATTCATTCCGAATGAAAAAACACACTGTTTTTCAGCATCAAGAAGTTGATGTGATATGTTAGTTAATTTATAAAATTGTTCTGCCATGGTTTCTATTGTACTCACATCAATAAGTTCCATTAGCCGCGAATTCATTCCTTTTTCACCTCAATATGTAAAATTAATACAAATCTAAAATTCATACTTCTCCATTATACGAAGAAAGCTAGTGTAGGTATATAGCTGTAGAATAATTATTCTAACAAATTTTATTTTTCAATTAAAATAAGAAAAGAATATATATACTGAATATACCTTTAATTAGTATATATTTCGTTGATTCCTCACTTATTGTCTAGGTAACTTGAATTCCTTCTTACATTCACTGAATTTTCACTTGAGAGTCATACGCGTCACTAATAGCGGTATAAACATGCAATAAGTATAAAGTTCATAAAATATTCACAATTTTTATGAAAAATATAAACATTTATTCCAATATATTCTATATAATAAAATGTAATAAGGCTTCTATGAATCTCATAGAATACCTTACCCCTAATAAAAAAGAAAAAAGAATCCATTTGGATTCTTTTTTCTTTTTTAATTACATTACATATTTATATAAAGCATGTGCCACACCATGTTCTTCATTTGATAACGTTTCGTATTTACACATTGCTTTTATTTCTTCTACTGCATTCCCCATTGCAATTGATATGTTCGCTTTTTCCATCATAGAAACATCGTTTAGCCCATCACCTATCGCTACAGTGTTTTCAACTGGAATATTAAGATGTTCTGCTAAAGTATATAATCCATTCCCTTTTTGAGCATCTCGATGATTAATCTCTAAATTGTGCCAATATGAAGATGTAATTGCTAAATCTGTATTATGAAGAAATGTTTCTTTGAGTTTTTTTAATTTCTCAATTTCATAAGAAAATGGTAATAGTTTATGCACATGTATATCTGTTTCTACAATTGGTTTACAACTTTCCGCACTATGAAACGCTGTATGCTCAAGATATAATGCTGCGATTGTTTCTAACTCTTTCAAGTCGAAATTTTCTTTTGAATTCTTCACATGCTCAATTTCATTACGTACACTCTCTACTCCATAATCCGGCACATACACACCTTTATCAGTATAGAGCTGATAATATAAACCATTCTCTTCAAGATATTCTACAATTTCAAGTGCCTGCATATTTTGAATTGGATATCTCTTCATCATTTTTTTATCTTTATATATAAGAGCACCATTTTCCGCAATGATTGGACACTCTAAATCAACTTCTAACAATAATCGCTCAATGTCAACAATTGAACGTCCTGTACAAATTGCTACAACATGGCCAGCTTCTTGACATGTTCGAATTGCTTCTGCATTTTCTTTACTTATCATTTTATTCCCCGAAAGAAGAGTTCCATCTAAATCAATTGCGATTAATTTCATTATTTCTTCACCACTTTCTATAAATACACGAGTTCTAATTAATTATTAGGTATCGTTTTCATACAATCCTCGTGAGGTACTTCTTATTTATAATTTATGAAAAGCGTTTCAGGTCAAGAAATAATTAAAAATAAAATCCAAAGCTTTTCTTTTTAAAAAAGCTTTGGATTTTAAACTATGAATTATAACTAATGTATTTTGTCTCACACATGTACACATTTTTTTCTTCAGTTGGTATATATACTTTAAACTTTTCTAACCGTTTTCCATAGACATGAATCGTAATAACGCTTTCATTTTTGCTAATTTCAAGAATATGACAATCCGCTGGTGGAATTACTTTATCTGTTTCTCCTTCTCCCAAATAAAGATTTCCTGTATGTGTTAAATAAACAAGTGAATTTCCAAGTTGTTTCGTTTGTATAAAGTTCTGCACCATAATCCTTCCTGAAAAAACGCCTTCTACTCCCCATGTGCCGTCATGATCATGTAAAGGTGTAGATTGTCCATCTTTCCATACGAGAGCTAGTACTTCAAAACGTTTGAGCGGATCTTCATACAATAAATGTCGTGCATATTGAGTCAAATTGGCCTTCTGTTTATCTAACGGAAGCCATGTTTTCTTTTCTAAAAGTTCTTCTAGTAACTTTTCAATGCCACACACTATTTCTTCTTCAAATAAACCGTTTTCCATAAGATCTGTAACACCTTTAATAAACTTTTGAAATGATTTACTTCCATTACAAGTCAACATAAGAATCCTCCTCTACGTTTTATACAATTCCATATTAAGGTGATTACCGAAAACTCACAATTGAGAAACAAAAAACAAGATGCAAATGTATGCACCTTGTTAAGATTTTTATTTAGCTTTCAATCGAATAGGTAAGTATTTTAATGTTTGTTCATTTTCCAATATACATTTTTCTAAACAGAAAGATGGAGATAGCTCTATTTTTTCAAAAGCATTTATAAAGGTAGTTAATGCAATCTCAGCCTCTAAACGTGCAAGTGGTGCTCCTAAGCAAAAGTGAGGACCTTTCCCAAAGGTTAAATGCTTTTCATTTCCTGTTCGATGTACATTAAATTGAGAGGCTTGTGAAAATTTTTTCTCGTCTAAATTCGCTGCACTAACCCACGCAACAATCATCTGATCCTTTTTCATTAAAGAACCAAATATATTTGTATCCTCTGTAATCCTCCGGGCTAATGTAACAGGAAAGCGATAGCGTAATACTTCCTCAATCGCTTTTGAAATTAAGTTAGGTTCTTTTCTTAACTCTTCATAAATTCCAGGTGAATCTACTAAAAAGCAATAAAAGCTATTAATAATTAAATTTGTAGTGGTTTCATTCCCAGCTGCTAGTAAACCTAATGAAAAGGTTACAATTTCTTCATCGGTTAATCTTTCGCCTTCATATTCAGCTCGAATTAAATCAGAAATGATATCATTGGTTAAATGATATCTCTTTTCCTGAACAATCGGTAGAAGGTATGCTTTGAATTCATTTAATGCTATCCCTTTCTCAGCATCCAGATCATTAAACTTTTCTTTACTATACGGCATAAATAAAATATCAGACCATTCTTTAATTTTTTTACGATCTGTTGTTGGGACTCCTAATAAATCAGAAATAACGGTAACAGGTAAAGGTGCAGCAAACTGTTCAACGATATTAACTTCACTACATTTTTCGATATGTTGTACAAGTTCATCTGCGATAGCCTGTATTCGAGGTTTCCACTGTTCTAAACTTCTTGGAGTAAATGCCTTAGAAACAATGGAACGTACATTGCGATGTTCTGGTGGATCTGTAGAGTTTATATTTATTCTAGTTTCTAAAGGAGGGATTGAGAATTGTCTGCGCTCCCTTCTACTTGAAAATAAGCGATAATCTGATAAAACACGATTTACATCATCATATAAAAAAACATTCCATACATCCTGCTCTTCATCATAATGAACTGGGTGATTATCCCTCATCAAACGATACCATTCATATGGATTCCATAATTCTTCTTTTGTTTTCAGCTTTGAAATTTCATGAACTAAAATAACATTTTCAGGTGAAGCCATAGTTCTTTCCTCCCTTTTCTTTTACAATAAAAGTGATAGGTCGGCAGTTCAAAGTTGTATAAACTATCATATGTTATTTTAACATATACTAAAGGGGATTTTTCATTAAAGAACTTGAGAAATATATAAGGGGGATTTTTATGTACGTTGATATTTTACTACTAGCAGAATTAACGACCGGACCAAAACATGGATATGAAATCAAAAAAAATGTTCAAAATCGTTTAGGTGAGAATTTTGAATTAAATCACAACATGCTTTACCCTGCCCTTCGGCGCTTTGAAAATATGGGTGCTATAACGAAAAAAATACATAAACAAGTTGGAAAACCAAACCGAAATATGTACGATATAACAGAAACAGGAGAAGAAATTTTTTCTGAAATGTTACGAGAGTTTCCCGAAAAACTTGCGACAAATAATGCAGAATTTCTTGTTCGTATCGCGCTATTTGAAAAACTTGAATATGAAGCTAGAAAAGAGATTTTGACTGTACGTCAAAACGTACTACATAGTCAACTTACCGCTATTCAGTCTCTAGAGGTTACCTCAGCCTTTATTACTGAAGTCATTGAATTTAGTAAATCACGAATTGAACATGAATTGAGTTGGATTACATCACTTATGAAGAAAATATGAAAAAATAACAAAAAAAGCTAAAATTAATGAATGAAAATGATATTTATTATCAATACTATCATTAATAAAAGGGCAACCACGATTTGGCTACCCTTAAAGAATTTACACTTCTGGATCAAATGTTTTGCAATCTGTTTCTTCCGTTGTAGATGCATGTTTACCTTTATGACTTACTACGTAAATTGCCTCTGCACTACATTTATTACCGTTCGCCCAAAATTTACAGTTGTTTACTTCACATAAAACGTCTTGTGCCATAGTATCACACCTCCTTGTTCTATTATCATTAACAAAATTCGGAGGTATGATACTATTTGTCATCCATTTTTCATTCCCTTTTTAGCTTTCTTAATGGTTCAATATCTCCGCGTACAATAGCATCAATATTTCCAGTTATTTTTTCAATATCAAAATGCCACCATTGAATTTGCAATAATTCTTGAATTATTTCATTTGAAAATCTCTCTTTTATTTTATTTGCAGGGTTTCCACCAACAATTGTATATGGTGCGACGTCTCTAGTCACAACAGATTTAGCTGCAATGATTGCACCATCCCCTATTTTTATTCCGGGCATAATTGTTGTATCCATACCAATCCAAACGTCATTTCCTATAACTGTATCACCTTTATAAGGTAAATCAGACAAACTAGGTGTATACTTCTCCCACCCATTTCCAAATATATTAAATGGATATGCCGAAAATCCATCCATCCGATGATTGGCTCCGTTCATAATAAAGTTAACTCCAGATGCAATACAACAAAACTTTCCAATAGTAAGGCGATCTCCAAGAAATTCATAATGATGTAATACTCGATCTTCAAATGTTTCTCCATCTTTCGCATCATAATAAGAATAGTCACCAACAAGTATATTAGGTTTTGTTATTATATTTTTTATAAATTGAACGTTTTGATTGCCTTCAATAGGGTATTTAACATTTGGATTAGGATTCATTTTGTATAGCACTTCCTTTACCACTTATTTCACTTTCTACCGCTATTACTGGCTTTAAATTGTATATAGGTAAAATAAACAATAATCCAATTATAAAAAGTAAAGCCGTCCCTTCATACATCATACTTAATGAAAACATCTCTTTTAATGAGCCAGCTATACTCATCGTTACTACCATTGAACCGGTAAAAAGCGGACTTAAAATACCATTTACACGACCTATAAAATCGGTATCGCTATTTTGAATAATAAGCGTATTAATACCAATTTGGATACAAGGAAGAGCTAAACCACTAAAAAGCTGCGCTGTAAGTGTCACCCATAAATTTGTAGAATATCCTATAATGCCAATACCAATTGCTTGACCAAGCATACCGATAATTAACATCTTTTGCGGAGCAACGTTTTTCGCAAATACCATTGCTAATGCTCCGCCAACAATCATTCCCGCACCATTTACTGTTAGTAGCCACTGTAAACTCTCTTTTGATAATCCTAACTGCTCAGTCACAATAAATATACCTAATGGCTGAATTAATCCTATACCTAGTCCTGCAGCCATAAAACAAAGCCCTAGCAAAGTTAATGCTTTTTTCTTTTTGACATACTTAATACCATCCTTCATCTCCTGCAACAGAGTGATATCCTTCTTTTCTACGTCGTTTTCAAGATCTTTCGGAAGGAATAACAATACAACTGCCGCAAGTAAAAACGAAATACCTGTTATGATGATTGAAATATAAATTCCAAAACTATGAAAGATAAATGTCCCTAGTATTGGTCCTAATACCATAAATATTGCAAATATCGTTTGATATATAGACATTGCTAATTGAATTTGTTCCGTTGATAAATGTTGTTTAAACAACTTCATTCCAGATGGTTGTGAAAACTGTGAAAGGATTGCAGAGATGAGTGTCACAAAAAACACAATTTTCCACGTTCCAAACATAAGCGTAATTAATACAGCGAATACTGAAATGGAACTTAACGTTTCACACCATATCATTGTCTTCTTTGGCTTCCACCTATCAGCAAAAGTACCGCCAATAAATGAAAAAATAAAAATTGGAGCGAATTCAGCAACTGAAATCATCGAAATAGCAAAAGCATCACCTTTTGTCATTTCCATTACATATAGTAATACCGCAAAGTTTCGAACCCATATTCCTATTTGTAAAAATAATGCTGATGCTAAAATCCCTTGAACAAACCGATTTTTTAATACTTGTGATACCCCATTGTTTTGTTTCGTTACTACATTTGTCGACATAAAAAAGCCTCCTATTTCATGTTCTGAACAGGAGGCAGCACAAATCATATAAAAAGACTATATATTCGCAGAGCGAAATACATCCCTTTTCTATAAATGTACAGACTAACCCTATTCAGAAGAATATTTCGTTTTTTAACGAAGATCTCTTACAAATAGAATTAGTTGATCATTGGGATGTTTTCACCCTTCCGTTTCGAATTTAAATAACACATACATACTCTATGTAAATCATTTTCGATGTATGCATGTCTCCTTTTAACTATTCTAGAAAGTTAAAGGCAATTCCTCTAAAGAACGCATTAAATAGTTACCTTGCCATTTAATTTCTTCACGATTCCCTTTTATTTGTAGTTCAGGCATTCGATTAAACAAAGTAGTAATAGCAATCTTTGCTTCTAACCTCGCAAGTGGAGCGCCTAAACAGAAATGGCTACCATGACCAAAGGCAATATGACGATTATTTTCCCGAGTAATATCGAATACTTCTGGGTTTTCAAATACAGTTTCATCACGATTTGCAGAAGCTAAGGCAATGACAACCATATCTCCTTTTTCGATTGTTCGGTCGTGAATTTGAAAAGGTTCCGCTGCCCATCTTGCAGTTGTAACCTCAACTGGAGAATAATAACGCAATCCTTCCTCAATAGCCGAATCAATTAGTTTTGGATTATCTTTTAATAACTGTAATTGATTTGGATTTTCAAGAAGTGCTAATACCGTATTTGTAATTAAATTCACTGTCGTCTCGTGTCCTGCTACAATTAATAGCATTATCATTGAATATAGTTCCCGAGCGCTAAGTTTATGCCCTTCACTCTCTGCAAGTATTAAAGCACTCACTAAGTCTTCTTTTGGCTCTTTTCGTTTAATATCAACTAAATATTGAAGATATGTAATAAACTCAGATAGTTGTTTTTCGGTCTCTTTTATTTCTTCAGGTGTTTCTGGTGATGCAATAACAGCATGAGACCAAATTCTAAATTTCGCTTGATCTTCTTTTGGAATACCGAGCATCTCACTTATTACAATAATCGGTAATGGAAATGAATAATCATCCACAAGATTTAATGTACCTTTTCGCTCTATATCACTTATCAACTCATCTGCTATTCTCTCAATTCTTTTGTCTAATTGTGCAATCATCTTCGGTGTAAAAGCTTTTTGAACTAAAGATCGTAAACGACTGTGGTTAGGTGGATCTGAATTTAGCATATGTGTTGTTAAGTGGTCACTATTATCAACGGAAAGATACATGTTCTTTATATCTTGAGAAAACACATTTGTCCAATCTTTTTTTAAACGATTATCTTTTAAAAGTGGCAGAGCATCTTCATATCTAGTAATGAGCCATTCTTTACCGATTTCAACTTGGTTTACAAATAATATAGGTTGTTTTTTTCGCGATTCTTTATAAATTTCATACGCATCTTCTTTAAACTGAGCTGAAGCTAAATTAATGCCATCCTCTATGCTTAACCCAACTTTGTTTTTCATTGACATTGTATTCCCTCACTCTCATTTGTTTTTGAAAATCAACCCAACATATGCATTATACTCTAATAAAAACGTGAAAATTGTAAATTTTTAATCAAAATCTTACTTCGTATATTGAAAAATAAAAAAGTGAGAGAGTAAAATCGTTTCACTCTCCCACTTCTCTTTATGCGAAGCACATAAAATTACTAATTTGTTGATAGCGATAACTTACTTTACGACGACGACCACCTTGCCACGTGTAACCTGACACTCCATTTCTTCTCACTTCAGTCGGGAAGAACCATAAATCTCTTCCGAAAGGACCAGGACGATGTAAGCGTAAATAGCCCCATCTTCCTAGACAGTTACACATCCATGATTTCATATTACCTGGTTGTGCTGGAGAAGCAAATGTAGACGGTAACGACGGCGCTTGTGACGGAGGTGGTGACGTTGGAGCATCTTCTGCATCATCTGGTCTGTAATCTTCTTGTTCAATATCTCTCACTTCATTTGTAGGTTCATACCCGTAGTCATGTGGATTATAATACATCGCTTGATCATATGGATAATTTTGTTGGTTATACATATTAACAAATCACCTTCTTTTCATTCATTACCTTTACCATTCATATGTGATATGCCCTCTCTGGGAAGCTTATGTATAGCCCAAATTCAACTTAAAAAGCTCGTATTATTAAAAATACGAGCCTTTCAAAAATAGAATATGTTTATTATTTCCTTAACTTCACACTATAAAAACGCATTTCATCTAACGAACCTTCAAATTCAAATACTTCTTGTTTAATTAATTGTTTCAAGCGATATTCTAAGAAAGTATCTCCAACTAACTGTTCAACAAGACCAAGTGCTTCACCAATTACTCTAGGAGCTTTAAGGAACTCTCGATCAGCACCCACACTTTTCGCGCATTCAATTATAAATTGATCAAAATAATCTTCCTGTACAGAATGCACTTCATTTTCTTTCCAAACTCTTAAACATTCTATGCTTTCCGATAATCTATCCCACTCATTTTCAAACTTCATGCGCTTCTCTTCAGTTAAATAAGGTAGCTTTATAAAACTTTTTTGGAATAGAGCTAAACTTTCAGGTGGTAATTCTCCCGTTCCACGAATATCATACTCTTGTTTTAATATTTCTCTACTTGCTTCAGACGTATTAATAACTCGAATATTTTTCTTATCCTTTAATTGTGCCATTACAAAACTTAGGCCTACATGTTCATGTGCATTATCAGCCTTCCAAATTGTAATAGGCGTTTCAACAGGAATAGTATGTAGTTCTTCTATAGTTGCTATAAATCTTGATAAATATTCTTCTTCAAAATAACTATCATAAGCAGTTAAGTTATTTATTAACCACTTCTGTCTTGCTAGTTGCCCCTCATTCGTATGCAACCTATATATCGGTCCAATTGAAAAGAATTCCGAAAAAGCAACAACACTCTCTTCAAATAATTCTTCTTGACTTAACATATATTTTAAGCAACCAGCCGTTGAATCATCAAAAGCAATATGTACGTGCGCACTTTCTTTTACATTCCTTTTATAAGTAGGATTACTCGTTAATTGTTTCGGAATATCCATCAAATTTTTAATTGTATCTTCACTGTAGTTTTCTTCTAATAAGTTTAACTGTATGAGAATACTTTGAAGTAAATCTTTAGCCTCATCTTCGTACATATCCTCTACAGCATTTTTAATTTTATCTATCACACAAATCCCTCTATTCATTTCAAAAATAACGTAGATTATAGTGTATCATTTTAGTATAGTTCTTTAAAGTCAAATCCAGATTGCTACAGCAATCTGGATTTTCAACAAAAGCTCTCCTTATATTTTTGAATTGCTAAATATTTTACTTTGAAAATCTTTGTATCTAAATGTATAATTATATAAAAACAAAAATATAGGAGCTATATTTATGGAGAAAGTACTTACTAATTATAAACATTACTTAAAAAATTGGAGATTTATATTTATTTGCATACTACCTGCTATTGCCTTATTCGTTACTTTCTATGTCATCTTCGAACTACTGTTTCATCAAAATTTCTACTTATCTAACTTAATTTCTGCTATCATATTATTTTTAATATTTATTAACGTTAAAGATAAATTTAACATTAAAGGCTAAAGAACACTATTTCAAAATAGCCCTTTATTATTGCATCCTACTATAAAATAAGACTCGTAGTAGATTTTCATAAAAAATAAGAGCACCCTGCAATTGGATGCTCTTATGTGATTAGAGGTTTTTTCTGAGTATTAAGTAGGACACGAAGATCTTGTCCTACTATATAATATATGCTTGTACTTATTATTTCGTGCATGTATTAAGAACCATGTTCAGGTACTTAATATATGCATAGTCATTGCTATAAAATCTACTCAAATATTTACTGTACGATTATCATATTTATAAATTAAAAAACATCCCTAATGGATGTTTTTTATCTAACATTTTAAGCTTCCATAAACTTAGCCGGTACACCAATTTTTTCAACTACAGAAGATATATTAGTAGGATTAATCATTACATTTTCAATACATACTAATTTATTTTCTAATATCCCATTCTCTGTAGTAATAAGTTCTTTAAACCGATCTAAAGTCATTGAGAATTTATGTTCACTTCCACCATTCATACTAACTTTTACATACTTCATAGTGTCACCGCCTTTCATAATAATTTACATTTCGACAAGAAGGCGCTTACATCCTTTTTATTTACTCTTAGATTTCTCACGTTTACATATATGTTGAGAAAAGAAACTACTATTATTCACTCACAAAATTATCGCTAATAAGAAAGATAAAGATAAAAATGCACAAAGTGGAATATATAAACCGGTATCCATTCTTGCAAAGTGCGTATCTTTTTGTCGTTTAAAGATACCAAAATAGTTAAACTCACCAATCACTCTAATAGAAAAGACAATCATACAAATCCAGGAACCGACTTGAATAATAACATTAGGAACTGCAAAATGAACAATATTTGCTTGTTACAACAAAATTATTGCTGCCATACTTAATAATAATGCAATGAACAATGTCATTCCGGCGCGAGGTGTAAACGCCTTTTCCCCTGATTTAGTTGGAATAACACTATTTGTCCCCCAATTACCTCCGAAAGCCCAATATACATGTAAAAAGCTAACTAAGAATAATATGCAAGCAGATATATATGTAATGATAAGCATTTTATCCTCCCCTTATTTTAGTTCCTATCTATAAAATATGCTATTCCCCTCCGCAATAGCAACCTTCATTTCATTACATAAAAAAACCGTAATGATTTATCAATATTAAGATAAGTCATTACGGGGTTATTAAACTTCATTATGCATTATACCTATTTCTTCGGCGTTCCATCCTTGTTTGACCTTGAACTGCATTTTCTTTGTATGGATCTATTTTCTCTGTCATTTCATATGTTGCAACTGGTTCTTCGTACTTATATTCATGGATTTTTTCTGGCATTTTACTTTTAGATTCTTTCCCACCAAACTTAAATAGTTTCATCTTTAATTTCGGTAATCTTGGAAGACGAATCTTAAATGATAATCTTTTGCGTTTCTTTTTTGGTCCAAGTAGATTTATATTTTCTTTATTATTATCTTTCTCTTTGCGGTGAATGAACATCGCAAGTAATCCTCCTATTACAAGTCCTCCAATTAATAGTAATATATATACATAATGGCTTGTCATTAAACTCGTTATGCGTTCAAGTATGACTAACGACTGTACTTCTTTTATATCCCATAGTAAAGCGGCCCATAATGAGAATAAGCCCAAAGTAAGTCCATATGTACGAAAACGGAATAAACATGGAATTAACGCGACACATGCAGCAATTTTCGCATTTGCTATGATTGAGCTTGTTGAAATATCTTGATGCCAAATAACTAACAGTAATGTTATAAATGGCGCATACGCTATCCAACTGCATATACGTGAATACATCTTTTTAGCAAAATAACTACCGAAACTAGTAAAAAATAAAAGCCCTCCAATATATATAGATTGTTCTAGAGGGATTTGCTTTGTAAGTCCTGCAATTGGAAAGAGGCCGCTCAGTAGCATTAAGAGCACATCTAATTTCTTCACAATTCCCCATTCCTTTCAAATTTTTTCAATTAATAAAAATCGTTTTTCCATATGAAATAGTTTTTGTATTTCTAAAAAACATATTAATCCTGTCTGCACATAAAGTAAATATGTAAACGAAAAGATACTTGACAAAGGATATCCTTATTTACATGAAAAAATGACAAATCCTGATCGATATAACGAGCAGGATTTGTTTACTAGTATTTAAAGTAGAATAATTGAATCTTTCTTTTCTACTTTTACTACATCTACATCCAATTCATCATCAAATTCTTTAAACTCTCTTGCATCTATGTCAGTAATATAACTCTTTATTACCTTTTCCATATGCATGGAATATGTCATGTGTACATTCTTTTTCGAAAGCATACTAGAATTACAGCACATGTAATGTATCATTTTAGCGATATAATCCCTTTCTACAGGTTTTACACCTAATGGTAGAATTTCAAGTATATATCGCTGAAAAATCCCACTACAATTAAGTGAATATTCACCAGTGCTATAATACATCCCTTTTTGATCTGCATATAAGCCAATGCTATCTAGAGCATCATCACATTCTATTACACCGTAACTTGGTACATCAAAACCTGTATTTATTCTAATAATATTTAAATTTGGAACCTTTAACACCTCTGGAACAATATCAGGTAAAATATCTGTATTAATTTCTTTATTTTGTAACTTTTTTATCCAATACCTTCTCAAATTTGCATCTACAATGAAGTAAACTTGTTCATTTTGTTCTGTTGCATATTTTACAATTTCCATTAATGTTTCGGAAACATATTGTTTAAAAAGAGCTCCCATATCATTTCTCTTTGATGGTTGTGGTAAAAATGCATTATGTTTATTTATATTTAATAATACGTAATCAATCGTTTGCCATTCTGTATTCCCATATAATTTATATAAAATTTCTTTTCCTTTTATTTTTGAAAGAATAGGTAAGAAATCAAATTTCGATATTCGTTCAATTGATAAATTAACATATATACAAGGTAAATTTATCTTATTCCAACTACGCTTCAAAAATCCTTTTTGCTCTAATAAACTAAAAACACTATTTACAATTGTTTTACGCGATACACTTTGGCCTATAAATAAATTAATAAATGTTGAAATACGGTTTGCTCGTGCAAATCCCTCTCTAATGATTTGTTTTGGATCAATTTTTTCTCGTCCATCACAATTTTTCAATGCGATTAATGCTAATGTCGCATCACTGCGCTCGCCCGCGGTAGCATAGACAGCTTTCGTAACATCATCTACAAGATTTGTTTTATATTTTTGGCAATATTGCATTTTATATGGATTTTGTAACACCTTTTCAATATTGTATCTCACAACCTTTAATAACACTGGAAAATCTGTATTCAATACATAAGTATTTTCACCAACTTTAGTCAAAATAATTTCACTATCAAGTAATGCTTGTTCTATTTCCAGCACTATATTTTCAGACCAAACCTCTAATGTTAATGTCTCTAATCCTTTTGGTGCAAATAAAGGAAATAATTCATTTTTGTTATTTGTTGCTACCTTTTTACATTCTGGAAGTATTGTGAAATAAGAGAATTTACGCTGAAATTCTTTAAATAAATACTCTCTTTCCTTTACTTTTATACCCGGTTCTATTTTAGTACCTTGAACTTTATAAATTCTCTCATTGTATGGAAATAACACCCTTTTATTTTCCCCTACAATATAATCTTTCGGATATTGGAGAATATGGTCTAAATCCACCTCTCCCCCTATTTGAAAATCATCTTTTAAATTTCTAAATATTTTAATCCATTTCATACCGGTTGTAGCTTGTTGTATTTTTAGTTTTACAAACCGTATTTTTTTATTATTTGACGCAAACTCTGAGGTAGAAATCAATATCATGCCTCGTTTCCGTCTTAAAAGTAAAGGAATATCTGGATGATTATATTCTTGATATTAAGACTGTTTTTATGAGCATTTCGTATAAGTATGATGTAACTGATTAAAGCTATTTTCAAAGACGACATATCGGCGATAATTTATGTCTATTCTGTATAAGTGTTAGCAAGTTCGTTTGCAAACTTGTTAGCACTTTTTTAAAACATAAACCAGAGGAGATTCATACTATTTAGTAACAATATAAAATTGAATTTATCAAGGATAAACCATTTAACAATTAGTTTGCAGCACTGAATGATTTACAAAAGAATACCCATCGATACACTACGAATAAAAATAATCAGCTAATCGAGGGAATATAATTATTTTTATTTAATTCGCACTTGTACTTCTTGTTCTTGTATTACTTGAATGATTAACTCCAATACAATATTTTGTATTAACTGATGCTCATTATCATGAAGTGTACTTTGTTCTGATATGTATTGAATACATTGATATATATACCCTTCTACCAATAAGCTCCCTTTTTCAACTGTAAGTGTATTTTGCCCATTCTTTTTTACCTTTGGTATTAAAAATTCGTTTTTTGTCAAAATAATCTCCTGTTCAACCTCTTTTATTCCTATGACTTTTTCTTTAAATACAACCTTTTCTCGTAAACTAATTTCACCTTTATATCTTCCTATTTCTATTGGTAGTTTCGCTGTAATAAAATTATTTACGTCTTCCCCATTTTCACTCTCTAATATTATACTGTGAATAGGAATCCATGAAGATGCCTCTACCTTATTCTCTTCTTTATTCCCTTTATTTTTTTTGTTATATAATTCAAAATGAACTCTCTTCTCATGAAGATTTAAAGAAACTAATTTACAATAACTATCCGAATGATATTGTTGCACTGTATTTAATAACTTACAATCTAATTCACGCCCTTCTACACCTTTTTCATTCCTAAATACAAATGCTTCTTGATTTTTTACATTTATTTTTGGAAATATTTTAAAACTAGTTACTTCTGAAAAAATAGAAAATGGAGTTTTGACCACCAGTGAGCGTATTAAAGGCCCTATTTGTGATCCAGACGCTTGACCTTCTTTCTTTAATTCAG
This sequence comes from Bacillus sp. JH7, assembly GCF_001563515.1. NCBI lineage: Bacteria > Bacillati > Bacillota > Bacilli > Caryophanales > Bacillaceae > Bacillus > Bacillus sp. JH7. The sequence goes on from NZ_LPUS01000001.1 coordinate 2,148,781, forward strand.
GTGGTACTTCTTCTTTTTCACCTCTTTTTTCGTGTAAATTATCTTGTATATTCAGGTTTTTATACTTGTAAATTTCATCCCATATTCCCTTACCAATCCATGGATTTTTCATCACCATCCCCCCGTCTGATGAAATTCAAAAAATTTGTTTTTTATATGTGACCATTTCATCATTATATATGTTGTATAAAAATAAAAAGAAATTGTCTTTGTTAAAAAGACAATTTCTTTTTATTTTTATAGTGCTACTTGTACTTGTTGTACTTGTAAAACTTTTAAAGTAAGATCTAGTACAATTTTTTCACGAAGCGTATCAAATGGTTCGTTTAGCTCTGTAGAACAAGGTGAAAAGTCTAATTCAAAAAATTGAGCACTTACTAATTCACAATATGGTTGTTCGTTATAAAAAACTGCATTTTCAAAGAAATATTTGTCTAGACGTGGTAAATCACCGTTTTTAGGATTTATAAAATGAGAAGTAGTGTCCGAAGAAGAAGCTACTACAGCTAATGATAGAAAATCACCTTCTGTCAGATCTGCAAAACCAGAAAATGGAACATTTGCAATACGATCATATAGAACTCCATTACACTCATTATTTGCATATTCAATATTTTTACGAATATAGCCTTGTACAAATAATTTTGCTCTTGTAACTCGTCGGTAAGGTGTACCTGGTACTGGTACAAATGCTACAGGCACTAACTTACATTGTGTTAAAAATACGTTTTTTAATATGCGTTTAATTTCAACTGCTGGAGGCTCTAATGAAATATCGGACTCTACAACAATTTGAAGCGTTCTTTCAGCTAATACAACTGGAATCTTTACAATGGGTGCTCCTGGAGTAACAATTGGTGTTGCAGTCTCATCACTTAATGGTGTTTGGGTTTGCCCTGCTACCTGACATGGTACATTAATTGGACATTGTTCGCTCATGTTTTATGCTCCTCTTTTTATAAGATTTTAGAGTTTATAAAATTTTCAAACTCATAATACCTGTATATGTCTTTCTTCTATTAATGTTCGGGTTCTATAGTAGTCTCTTTAATCATTATCATTAAGTTGGTATAATCTAATCATTTTTATTGAAAATTCAGAAAATTAATATTTTTAGATAGATACTAGATTATAGTAATTAAAAAGCTGACTAATTATTTTCAGCTTTTTAATTACTTTACATACACATAAGCTTCATTTGCTGTTACATAGTATGTTTTATTTTTCAAACTTCAAATATTCACCAGAAACCCATTGGTCTCCACCAACATTATACCAACCGTCTCTATATCCCCAAGACTGATATCTTTCACTTTGGTACACATTTTTTACGACACCATAGTTAGTTCCTGGACCAGTACGAACGCGTAATACATCAGCTGTAATAGTCACTACACCAATGCCATCAATTGAAGGTTTAGAAGGTGCTGGTACATTTTCTCCTGTATAACGAATATATGATGAATCATTATATACCCACTGATCGCCACCTAAGTTTAGCCACCCATTTGACTCACCCCATACTTGGTAGCATTCTCCTTTACCTAATTTACGAATAACTGCATATCCAGTTCCAGGTCCTTTTCGTAAATTCACGTTATCGCCGTTAATATAAGCAACTTTTGTACTATCGTTTGAAGGTGGAATAGGAGTTGTCATTACTGGACTACCTCCGCCGTTATATGCATTTTGGACTCTTTCAATAAAGCTATTCCAACGTCCTTCTGCCAACATACGATGAGGACAATACTTTCCACTCCATGATTGGTGTGTGCGAACTTTACTAATTGAAATATTGTACAGTTTCATTAGTCGAGCTACAACGATAGCTGCATTATCTTCTGCTTTATAATATTGATCTCCACCATTTAAAGAGTAACAGATTTCAACTCCAATAGATTTACGATTTCCGTTACCACCACCATCACCGCAATGCCAAGCGTTACGTTCTAAAGGAATTCCTTGTACAGCTTCTTTATCATCTACCGCAATATGAAACGAGACTTGGTTATCATTGCGAATCATATAAGATACTTCATTTTCTGCTGTAGCATCATTATACGTATTATGAACTGTGATAAATTCTGGATTCATTGTATACGGACACTTTGTACCATATTTACTTGGGTCAACTAATTTTTTTCTGATTTCCATTATTGAACATCTCCCTTTTTCTCTTCTTGTTTTTGTTTACCACCCAAAATCTCAACTGCATTTGTTAAAGCTTGCGGCAACGGAATACCCATGCGGCCAGCATTTTCTAAAAGTGAAAGTAATTCATTACCCATGAAGAAGAAAATTGTTGCTTCTCGAATAGCACTATTGCTTCCAAGTGCCACATCTAGCTGGGTCGCCACTCCAACCAAAAGAAAAAGCACCACCTTTTTGGCGATGCCTTTGAAACCAACTTTACTTTTTAATTCTCCGTTATACCCTGCTGCAATCATGCCAGTTAAATAATCAATAACTGCCATCGTCACTAAGATTTTCAATGTTGCATCCCATCCTCCCAAGAAATACCCACAGAAGCCACCGAAAGTGGCAATAAAGGTCTTTAATAACACATCAATACGATCCATCTTTTTCTCTCCTTTTTTAGATAATAAAAAAAGACCAGCTTATGGCTGCTCTGGTTTCTCGTCTATTAATTTTTGTACTAATTCTGTTAATGTGGACACATCGTTTGTTAGTTTTGTAACTTGCTCTTTTAGTTGTTTATTCTCACCTTTAACAGTAGTTAACTCTTCGTTAAATTGATGATACTGCTGTTGGAAAGCTGCAATAAAGATTGAAACAGTATTATATAAATTAATGGCCCGTTTCTCTTTATCTGTAAATATATCTTCCGTATCATCTGCAATCATACCGAAATACGTTTCAATTTCTTTTGTTGTATATGGTTCTGTTTGTTCTTCCGGCTTGTTCACACGCATTTGATACAGATCATACATGTCGTCCTTGAAGTTGTACTGTTTGATAGCTAAACTCATGATTTTATCAAGAGCTGAGAAAGGAATATCTTTTATATTTTCTTTCATATTCCTAGCTGATGTAGGATTAAATGCTTTCGCCCACATTTGACCATTAGCACTTACATTTTCTTGCGCTCGTAGCGTTCTTAATTCTATATCTTTCCATCCTTGGCCCATCATATCTTTAATCTGTAATCCGTTGTTATAACCTTGTACAAAACTTGATCTTATCATTGCATTACCCATGATTAAATCATGATCGGTGGCGCCGTTTATGAAATGTATTTTATAGTCACTGCCTTTTCTTTTGAAAGTAAACTGTCCCTTGTTATTGTTAAAAATATGCGGTTCAGTTGTAGTTACAGAGAAGTAACCATATCCTGGAGCCCATCCTTCAGATTCAAAAATAATATCATTCAAGTTTTGTAAACGAAATTGTCCATCTGAATATACGCTCAGATGTCCACCGTCATTCTGCATTTGAATATAATTTGACCAAATATTAGTACCTTCTGCATTTTCTCCTTTAGAAACCCCAAATTTTGCATACGCTTTAGAAGGTTGATCGACTCCATTAATTCGCGGCATGACTTGATAAATATAAAATGATCCTGTACCAGCGTATTTTCTATTATCAGAACCAAGGACTAATGAGGGTTGAATACTTCCATCATTTGTTTCCATAAATCCTATATAACCACGTGGCTTATCTAAATCGAAAATCTTCATGTCTTGCTTATTTATTTCAACAAATCTGTTTCCACTCGTTTTAAGTGTTACTCCTTCTAAAACTTTTCCTTTGATATGATTCGCTGTAATAAAACCTACTAAGTTAATCCTATTAGCATTCAAAGTAATGTTCTCTTTACTCATATTGAATGCTGCGATTACATCATTTTCTTTTACGGATATACTAACACCCTTTTCAGTTAACTGAAGACGGGTTTCCATATCTCTTACATAAGATGATGTGGCAAATTGCCCATTTGCTTGCTCTTTTGTATATACCTCTATCTTTTTGGCTGAAGCATTGATTCCCTGTTCATTGATAGTAAAGCGGTTATCAATCAAAGTCATTTTTTGATTAAATTGCTCCGTTGCAAGTTTGTTAGCCAATTCATCTAATAAATCTTGTTTATTCTGATTAACTGTTTGCTTCAACTCTGGAATCTTAAACCCAGCAACATAATCCTCTACTTGTTTAAGCTCAACTTTACCTTCAAGTGCTTTCGCAGTATTTTCCCATCCAGCTTTCGCCTCTTGTAATTGTTTTCCTTGTTCCGTCTGCGTATTTTGTATTAGAGAGACATTTTGTTTAATGGTAGTTGCATCTTTTTCTACAGTTGCAACACGCTTATCAAATCCACTTTGATTGTTTTCCACTTTTGTAATTGTTTCTTTAATTCCATCCACGTTTTTTGCAATTTCAGTTGTTTTCTGAGTGAACTCATCCGTTGTTACCTGTTCTTCAGGCGGTGCTGTCCAATCTTGCGGCTTATTCCCTTTATACAAGGCAACCCATTCCACAACAGATTTCGTAGTGCTACTCGGATAGTTATATAAGCTTAACTTTCGTTCATTTCCACTTGTAGCTGCAACTGCTTTGAAGGTTACATAAGTTATTCCATTCGCGTAAACACTTGTTGTATATCCAACATTGCTAGACCCACCATTCTGCCAAATTCCAAATTTCTGTCCTTGTGGGACACTCCCTTTAATTACAAAGGTATATTCCTCACCCGCAAAGAAATTTTCAGTTAGAGAATATTGATTGATTAGATAGTCTGTTTTTTCATATTTAACATTTGATTTTAATAAAAGGTTACGTCCACCAGCTTTATTACTATTAACCTTTGTTTCTACACTCGTCAACTTCTCACTGATTTTCCCAGCTTTTTCTTCTATTTCAGTAGTTGTTTTCTTAAGCTCACTTGTTGTTTGCTGCACATCAGAAATAGTCTTCTTTGTACCTTCTACAGTAGATTCAACTGTATTTAATTTATTGCTAATGTCAGTATCTTTTTTCGTTAACGATTCAATAGAAGTTTTAAATCCATTAGAATCCTGTTCAAACTTAGTTACTTTCTTATCAATTTCACCTTGTTTATTTTCAATATTAGAAATTGTACGGTTGACACCTTGTAAACTTTCCTTTACTTCGTTGAATTGTCCCGTCGCCTGATTTTGTATCTCTTGAACCTTTTGATTTAATTCTGTTTTTGTTGATTCAATATCTTTATTAACCTGCTCAAGTGTTTCTTTCTTAACGGATTCAACATCTGGTACAACCGATTCCCAAGCTGCGCCTGTCCATATTTTCAAAATACCAGGCTTCCCATTACTAATATCACGCCAAAGTGTTTTATAAGGCTGCATCCCCGTTGTCGGTGGATTCTTTGCTTCAATGATTTCTACCGTGTTATTTTTAAGATTCTCTTGAACCTTTTCAGCCAGTGTTTTCGCTGCTTCAGATTCTTTCTTAGCATTACTAGCTGTTTCATTTGCATCTTTCACCAATTTATCTAACTGATCTATCAGCTCTTGTTTATTGCCTAATGACCCTAAGATTCGATTGTAAATTTTTCGTAGTTCTTCGTTTGGATCAGTAATTTCACGATAATCACCAAACACATATTTATCTTGTGTAGGGTCCGTAAAAGATTCATCACCAGCAATTACCCGTGCTTCAAGGTATAATTTAGGAGTGAAGCCTATATCTTTGATTCGGATCGTATCGCCCTCATTAATTAGTTCATGTGCTAGTCCGAAAATACGTCCAATCGATTGTGCTTCTACTTCATAAGAAACGGAAGAATTGACACGTTTTTTTAATTCTATTTCCATTAACGTCATTAAACGTTTTGGAGTCATGTCTAATTCTTCTGTTTCCGGCGTATAAAAACCGAACTTATGTTTACCACGTTCATTCCATCGTTGAAATGCTTCATTATCAACAATATACGGGAGTCCCCTGTTAATGCTTTCAATAGTAATTACATTATCGCCTTCACCCTTCACAAACCCGACTAGCGCTGTACAAATGTCTCTTGAATGTTCAATACGTGTAACACCTATTAAATCTTTCCCCAGTTCTATTTCTTTTTCCGTGTCTCGACCACGCCTTTGAATCATATCAACATACCATCCAATTATTTGTGAACCTTGAATCTCAACGCGGTACTGGATTTCTAATTTAAATAAAGAAGCTATTTTCTTTAAAAACGTTAACGGATCAATAAATTCATCAATAGTCATAGTGTGGAATCCTGCATAATCTGTTTTTCCACGTTTCCATTTCATTCCTACTAAGGCTATATCAATAAATTCGTTTACTGTTTTACCTTCTATTCGTTGTGGTTTAATAATGCCTGACTTAGCGATTTGAACCCAAGCTCCTGAAGCATATGTGGTAATGGATCGTTTATCCGAATTCTTCTCAGCTTCTGTAATGACATATGGTACAATTCTTCCGTCTCGAACTTCTTTTAAAACAAGATTTTGTTGTTGTAATGTAGCCGAATGAGTTGTGCCATCAAAAACTGTAAAATCCAACATATCAACATTGTTTTTGATTTCCCAATGCCTTTTATCATCCCAATAGTCCTGTGGCTGAATAGCTGCAACGATTTGATCTGTTTTGAAATCCACAACATGCAAAATGCCACTTGGTGTTCTCATCTATATCTCTCCCTATAACTAACAGTCGCTTTAACATGTTATAAATGGCTAGACCAGCAAATACAGAGCCACCGCCACTATTTACATAGATATTAAGGTTACTTTTATCATCCAATTGCCCCAAAATATTTTTCACATCATCAGGCATAATGTCAGAATCATCCCATTTCCAACCTGTATTATTTATGATGTCACCATAGATAAATAGGTCTGCTGACGATTCTGTTTGATTTTTAATAGTGAATACGTCTTTAATTGTCCTCACCTCCTTTCAGCGACAAACCTCCACTAGCTTTTGCTAATTGATATTCATCCGCAATCTCAATGGATACATGATTTAGATCGACACGATGTTTATCACCATATTCTCCAATTCCATCTATATCTTCAAGCTCTAATACTTTATTAATTGAGAAAGCACCAGCATCTAACATAATCTTGTAAAATTCCGCTCTAGATTTAGAATCGGCGCGAAGTAAACTTGTTAGATTAAATTTCAAATAATAACGCTTTTGTTCATTAAATGAAAATGTTTTATAAGAAAATTCTTCTTCATACTGGATAAGAATTGGACTCAATGTATTTTGGATAAAATCCAATGCCTGTTGCTCAATGTTTGAGAATGTAGCTCGATCTAACTCATTAATCATGTGTAATGGAATATTAAAAATGTTTGCAATCTCAGCCTTATCGAACTTCATACCTTCAATAAATTGAGCATCCTTTAATGGCATCCCGACTTTCTCAAATTCTAAACCAGCATCCAAAATTGCTATCCTTTGAGCATTATTCAAACCTGTATTTGCTTCTTCCCAAGCATCACGAAGTACTTCTTTTGCTTCTTTTCCAAGGGCTTGTTGAGTTTTCAATATCCCACTATGTGCTGCACCATTTGTAAAGAATTTACCTTTAAATTTTTGTGCCGCTTGTGAACTACCTATAGACTCTCTTGCGATCTGAATCGGTGGTTTACCCTTCAGTCCATCAGTAGACAACGTAGTAAGATGAATAATGTCATCATCAGTTATTTTAATAGGTGTACCATCTGGTAAACTCGTAAAATACCATAATTTATTTGTCTTCAGGTCCACGATTGGAGTTGTTACAGCCGGATTTAGTGCCCATAATTCTTTCGGTCTACCATCCGCACCCCAATGAATATTGATGTAAGCATTTCCCCATGTATTTCGGTGCGTTTCGATTAAATGCTTGAATTTAAATGGGCTTTGATAAGGGTTCGGTCTTCTTTCCAAAACAAATGACACTTGATGCATCTTATCTCGTTCTCTTCCTTTTGATGTCTTTCTAAAAACTTGAAAAGGAAGCATTGCAACACTGTTTGCAAGGATATTAATACAGCGATAAACTGTCGGGACACCTAAAGAGGACTCAACTGTTACCTTTTCACCGCTTGCTGCTTGATATCCAAATAAACTTTTAAACCAAGGAGAAGGATTTTTTAAATCTGTCGTATCCTGATTTTTAAATAAATGCCGAAAAATCAAAAGTTTCACCTCCTTTCTATCTTCTTATCATTACCACCCCCAGCATTGTGAGAATAATCCCTAATAGATACCATCCATAAATCGGATTAACAAAAAAAGTCGTCCCTACAATAATGGACAACCCCGAAATCAATAGAATATCTTCTAAAATACTTATAAAAAATAATAAGAATCGCATGTGATTCCTCCTAGAATGAGAAATCTTGACTTAAAATATAAGAGTTTAAGTCCATCTCACCAGAATTAAGCATGCATCGAACATGCGAGTTAATTACAGCCGCTATCGGATCAATTCTTTCTGTTGTTTTCGACTTGTCCAACATGATATTTTCGTTAGCATCCTGTTTTGTTATAGCATTACTAGTTGCCCAGTTCAGTACAGGGTTGTTGTTATGGATGACCTTCTTTTGATACACTTGTTCACGAAAATCCTTTGTAGGGCCTGATAAAGTTGCCATACCTTGGCGTATCTCTATCATGGTATACCCTTCTGCCTCCATGTCTTGCATAAATTGCGTTGCGTTCCATGGATCAGCACATATTTCTTTAATCTTAAATTTATGATCTTTTTCCATATTTTTAATATGTGTTTTAATATATTCGTAATCAACTACTGCACCAGGTGTTGTTGTGATCCATTTTTGTTGTACCCACAGATCATAAGGGACTTTATCCGTTTTTCTCTTTTCAGCTAACGTATCTTCTGGCATAAAGCTATGACTAATTACGATATACTTATCGTCCTTTTTAAACTCAAATGAAATACTTGTTAAGTCAATTTTTGCTGATAAATCAACACCTACTGTGCATTCCAGCCCTTTTAATTCGGATAATTCCACCGTTTCCTTGCAATCCTTCCATTTTTGCATATCCATGTAGCCGTTTTCTTTCATATCCACCCATCTATTCATGTTTTTTGTGAGATAATTACGCATTTTCTCAGGTACATCAAGGGCTGATTGAAGCTCTCCCTTTAAGAAAGTACGTCCTTCTTCATAACTACATAGGATTGGATTTGCTTTCTCCCATACTTCTGGATTCGTAATCTCATCATCTTTATCTAATTCATTAACCATGACAAAATATTCTTCGTTTTCAATATCAATATTAGGGTCCAAAATCTTAGAAACATATTGATACTCCACACGATAGCAAGGATGACTCAAATTAAAACCAGCTGTCGTTATAATCATCATAAGTGGATTTGGACGAGCACCCGAACCTGACACCAGAACATCATAAATTTCAGAAGTAGGATGTGCATGATATTCATCAATAATTCCACACTGAACATTCAGCCCATCACCAGATTTCCCAGCATCTTTTGATAGAGCTGAAATAAAAGAATCGGTTTTAAGGTGTTCAATTTTCCCATACGCAATATTAAACTTCCCTTTTAAATCTTCACACCCATTCATTTGTGCTTTGATTTCATTCCAAACAATTTTACTTTGTTCCGTTTTCGTAGCACCAATGTAGACTTCTGACATATTTTCGCCAAATGCCATTGCTTCATAAGAACCTACACACGCTAAAGATTGAGACTTTGCGTTTTTACGTCCAACTTGCCAATACGCCTTTTTAAATCGCCTTAATCCTGTATTACGATGAACCCATCCGTAAATATTGCTAAATACGAAAATTTGTATGGAATGTGGTTCAATTCTCTGACCTGCTAATTTTCCTTTTGTATGTTTAAAAAGAGACATCCACTTTAAGAAACGAAGTGCTTTTTCTTCCTTAAAAACATATGGAAAATCTTCAGAACCTTCACGTTCAATATCTTTTAAAAATCGTTTACAAGCTTGTTTATGCTTCTGACAAGCCACAACTTCACCATTTAATACATCATCACAGTAGTCCAACATCCATTGTCTGATCATGTTATACGTCAAACTCCTTCTCTACATTTGTTTTCGGACCTTGTTTACTATTTGGAATGACAATTTTCGCTCTTGCACTTGGTGTAAGACCAAACTCAACAGCCAAAGCCTTCATTTGTTCATGCAACTGCTTCTTCTTTGTAAGTAGTGGATGTGGAACTTTATTGGTTTCAGCTGCCTTATTGGTATATTCAACAAGAAGTCCTTCTTCTCGGATAATTTTGGTGCATTCAACATAGTTAGAATAAGCATCACAATACGTTGCTAATGCATTCACATCTATGTTTGTGATAACGTCTAGCTCCAGTAATTCACCAGCAATTCTCCTAAACTCTTTCTTTGCAACTGAATCTAACCACGTTGGTGGCTTTACCTTGTCTTTTTTTGATTGTAACTGTTTTTCAGCTTTTAATCGTTGTTCAATTTCATCTTTTGTCAATCGATTTGTATTACCTTCTAATAAATGCAAATGAATCGGCTTCGCTTTCCTTCCTATGCGAACCACCTCCCTCAGCTGAACCCCCTTTTATGGAATAAAACGAACTTTTTACACGGAAAGCTAGGCGGCGGTCTCCAGGAAGGCGCCTTTTGCTTTTTCATAGTGGGGGGATGTTGATGAATTTTTTCTTTCGAATTATTTTTTGTTTTTCTTCTCATCTTCTTTTGTTTTCTTGTTATGGCAAGCATGGCAAAGCGTTTGTAAATTTGATGGTTCTAATCGTTTCGACCAATCAACACGGATAGGAATGATATGATCGACTACATCACCTATCTTAATGACATCTTTACTTCTACATTGAACACATAAGCCATGATCTTTACGATAAATAAGCTCACGCATATCCTTCCACAATCTTGAGTTGTAGAAGGAACGTGAGCTTTTGTTTCGAATATATTTGTCATAATATTTTACGGTTTCTTTTTCCTTTTCGATATGTTTAGCACAATACTTATCCCGTGTTAGTTCGTTGCAACCTAACGACTTACACGGCTTGAATGGTTTACTTGCCACCTTCCATCCTCTTCCTCAACCGTTTCATTTCATCCTCGATTGCCAGATTATTTTTATTAATCCGTACGTGACACTTTATAATGTCAGCTTGATGCTTACGAACCTTATCGTTCACATATGCAGCAACATGTTCATGACCACAATATGGACAAATGTAGAAACACTTCTCAATTCTTTTTGAAAGCTGTGCTACTTGTGGTTGCATATCGTAATCTTTATTACAGATAGAACAGTAGACTTGCATCTATCTTCACTCCTTTAGAAAGAATATTCTAATTATATATTTACCAAATAAATACAAGTTGTTATAATAGAGTTAACATTGCCATCAGGAAAAGTGATTCGCACCCCAAAGCGAGTTACTTTTCCCTTTTTTATGGCTATTTTTCTAAGAATTCATCTACCGCTTTACCAAGCAAACTGATCATTGCTTCTCTCTTTTGCTTTGGTGTTGTATTATCTTGCATTTCATTAAAGATAGGAAGTACACTTTCTAATTTCTGTTTATCGATACACTCATTCACAAGGTCCTGTCCTAACATTGAAATGAAAGTACCAATTGCAACCGCTTGTTCTTGTTTAGTTAATTTCATTTATTTCACTCCTTTTAATTACACGACTTTGTATTGAATCAGCTATAGATTCCGCCATAACCTTTCCATCTAATTTGATACTAACTTTACAATCCGTTCTAATTGGTTCGCTTTCGTTAATCTTTTTAACCACTTCAGATTGTTTAATTAATTGTTTAACATGAGTTAAATCAGTTTTCGTTGCTAATCCTTGCTCTAACATACTAATCTTTCGACTTAATCCCTCTACTCTTGTAGAAACATCAAGTAACGCTTGTTTCAGACCTTCATTATCGCTTTGTAGATCGCTAACGTTTTTTTCTAATCCATCAACTCTCATTTTAAGAAATTGATTATCCATCCTTTATCCTCCTCCAAAATAAAAAGCACCCGAATGGATGCTTTTTTATAAATTATTAATTTGTACTTTAATTCCGGTACGTGAAGTTTCATCCTTATTCCAATCACCTAATGATGAACCGCTGATACGCATCAACAATATTAAGTGACTGGAAGAAGAGCAAAAGCTCTCCCTAATGAAAGTATCATTCAATCATTACCATCTGCTGGTTTCGGATTTTATGTGCCATCATTACGAAATCGTTTAGACAACATATAGTTTATAAAGGAACATTGTGAGTTGTGTTTTCCGCCACCTCTCACAATACAAATATATCACGTGAATTCCAAAACAACCGGTACATTTCCTGCCAAAAAGCGGTCACGACTCTGCCACTTATTTTTCCAATCAATATCCTAACCTACTCTTTGCAACTGTTTTACCCAAATCAGTAGTTTTCGTCAACTACTTACTCCTCCTGTTTTTTCTCTAATGACTTACCCATATCTTATATTTTGTGTAACTAAGCCAAATGCTACAGCCTTTGATATTCATAGCTTCATAACACTTCCTCTTTTGAGTTACACAACACAATAAAAATGAGTAACTGTATAGAATGGGATAGAATAATATGGACACCAACTTAAAATTTTAATGTACTCCAAAAATAAAAATCCACTGCATTTAATTACTTTAAATAGTCAGTGGATTTTTATTTTTAGCTGGATTTTATTTTATTAGCTTGATAGTGATGAGATAGAGCTAGAATTTCAACCTAAAAAGTTGGATTCCTATACGTTAAATAAAATGAATAAAGTCTTTTACACTCTCTTCTTTAAGAACGTTTCCATAATATCCTTCCTGAATCTTTCATAATCAAACTGAAAAGCTACATTATGCGTTTTATAACCTGGATTAGTAACAAAACGAAAGTCTGCAATGCTTTGACCAAACCCTTCCCCTTGATCAGGAATTACTTTAATGGGTACTCTCGAAAGGCTAACAGCCTCTCTATTTAGCAAATACCACACTGTTACAAAATCATGCATAGGACTTCCACTTATACCTGGATTAGACTTGGAGTAAAAATTATAATAATAATCTAACATAGGTTTAATGATGAGTCCTGCAAGATCCTGTGTATTCCGATGAAATGCATCGATTTGCTCGACCATTTCGGGTGTAACAATCGCATGTTGGGTCACATTTAAAGGGATAATTGTCAAGTTCTTTGCATGTTGCAGAATTAAGTTTGCTGCATAAGGGTCTGCGTGAAAATTAGCTTCAGCCACAGCAGTTACGTTACCTGGATAGAAAAAAGCTCCCCCCATGCAAATGCATTCTCTTACATTTCGCATTGTTTCTAAATTTAATACAAAAGTCGTAGCTAGCGAAGAAAGTCTTCCTAAATTGATAATGGTAAGATCTTCTAAATTTGATTCTATAATTTGATAAATATCATTTAAAGGATAAACTGGATATGAAATTTCAGGTGGAATAATAGGTCCTAATCCAACTTTTCCATGTACCTCAGGGAAATACTGAATTAATATACCTGTCAACGGTACAGAAGCACCAAGGAATACAGGTATTTCTTCTCTTCCCGCAATGTACTTTAAATAGTTAATATTTCTTATTACATTTTCTCTTGATACATTTCCATAATCGGCCACAATTCCTACAAGTTGAATGTCTTTACGAAAAAAGGTGTACAGTATAGCAAACGCATCATCAATCCCCAAATCTGTAAACAGGAGAACCTTTTTTTGCATATCTCTTCCTCCAAAATTTATAGAATTCTACTTTCGCCAATGATGTAGTGATTAGACTACGCTTGTATATATATTTTTTATGTATTCTTAAAGAGTGGATTCTATTCACTTGAAATAGCTTTGCTCATCTAAATTTGATTTTATGTTCAAGCGTAAGTTTCTGTTCTTAAGTCGATAAGCATGTGTTGCTATCCTTGAACAAAAAAAGCAATCATTAGATTTTAAACCTAGTCATTGCTTTATCCATTGCATCTTGGTTTACTCCTATATATCTTAACGTTACTCGTTCACTTGAATGATTGAATATCTCCATCAGCAAAGCTATGTTCTTTGTCTGCATGTACATATGATATCCAAATGTCTTACGTAATGTATGTGTCCCAATCTCTTCTAAACCAAACTTTGCTGCTGTGGTACTAAGTATTTTATATGCCATGCTTCTTCCGATTGGTCGATTCTTTCCTTGTCTGCTCTTAATTATATACTCATAGTCTTCCATATCTTCAATGTACCACTTTAACTCTCTTCTTAATGCTGCAGTAATGTGAATACGTTTCTGCTTACCTGTCTTCATTTCACGCATTGATATATGGCTGCCATTTAAATCTCTAACCTTCAGTTTTAAAATATCACTAATACGTAGCCCTGTATTAATTCCTATTACAAACAAAATATAATTGCGTTCATTCTTTTCTTTTAGATATTCTTTAATTTGTTGTATTTGCTCTGCATCACGTATCGGTTGAACAAAATTCATTATTTATTACCTCCAGTTTCTTCTGTCTCATAAACTTCTAATCCTAGTGCAAAAGCAAGTTTATAAAACGCTTTAGACTTCCAACGTCGATAAGTGCGCTCTGACATCCCTATCTCGTTATAAACCATGTAGTCACACACATCCTCTTCTTCTAAATAACGTTTATAAATAATATCTCTTTGAATACTTCCTGCACGTCCGTTTCCTAATCGATTTAGAAACTGATCAATACTTAATGACATTTTTTCAAGCCACTCTTCTCGTTTGCTTTGTTGAATATTTGCTATAGCAACATCTTCCAATGGTTTTCCAACTGTATGTGTAGGACCATGCTCCCGTACTTCATAAGAAGGAGTGACTTTCATTTCTTTACGCATCATCCCAAATTGTCTATGTATACGTACGCTTTCCAACACACCTTCTAATTCCTCTTGTGTCGCTGTTCTATCAATTTTTGGTAAGAAAGATAATTGTTTAGTCATGTAAGACCACTCCTTTTTATTTTTAGATTACTTTTGTCTTATTGCTCCACGTCTTCGTTCATAAAAAGGTCTATGCATCCCCATTAAATCCTCAATTTCACGAGTGCTAAATTTCTCTTTTCGTTTTTTCTTCTTTTTCTTTTTTGCTTGATTCGATTGTTTTTTCCATTCATGTAACTGATCCTTTAACCCCTTCATTTCCCCATCTCCCTTTTCAAAATAAAAAGGACACCTATTCGTAAAACAGCCATAATTGCTGCTTTAATGAATTGGTGTCCTCTAGTTTTCTAGCCGGACTATATTTGTTTGCTTTTAGCTTTCTTGCTTCCCTTATCAAATCCATATCTATGATCAACTTCCGAAATCAAGATTACAAGTACCATAATAATTCCAGCCTGTATGAAACTTTTCGCATTACTAAAGGCCACAAACATGATGATTAAGTAAAGAGCCCAATACATTCTGAAAAACTGTTTACCATTCATTTTCTATCCCTCCAGTACTGTTATTTTATTATTCCAGCTTTCACAAAAATATTTCTCCAAGCGTTATCAACTTGATATTTCTCTACTGCCTTTGTGCGACACGCGATAGCTTTTCTAATTTTTCTTTTCTTTAAATTAGTCATTCTCCTAACCTCACTTTCTTATAAAAGGATTATTTTATTAGGTTTTCTATGAATTATTTTCCTCTATCTCTTGGCTTTCTTCTCTTATTTGACCGATTAACGAAACTACTGAACCGACCGCTTGGACCCAACTCCCCGTAATCACTATAAGCTGTCCATCCTCATCATCGTCTTCCGAAATTCCCTCCACTTTATCCCGACTAGCTTTCAATTCATCAATTCCACCTATTGATGTAACACCACCTAATGCTTGTATCCAATTTCCTGCAATCACTAATTTTTTTGTGTTTTATCTTCAAATTCTATAATGAGTCCTGTTAGAACCGTTACATTACCAATTGATTGGATTTCGTTCCCAATCAATTCAAGGGATATTTCTCCTTGTCCATCAGCTTCCAGACCATTCCCCGTTTCCTGTAATACATTCCCCCATACGTTCAAGTCTTTTCTTAATTCGCTGTTCAATCTTTTTAAAGGTGTACTCCCAATCGCAGCAATAATTGTCCCTACTGCAACAAACCAAGCGCCAACTATCTCCTTAATCGGATCATCCATTCTCAATCTACCCCGTCATTAATTTAGTACTTACAGGATATGAATTGGCACATCTTCATGTTAATGGCCTACTCCTCTCCCTCCTGAATAAAACTCAATATTTTGTCGATACTATACATATATCTAGAGTTACATCCCTGTTTGGAGCAGTTAGTTTTTGCTAGCTGCTCTTTGTATTTTAAATTTTATTTTCACCCCTACTACGGAATTTTCATATGTTATTGTGTAGCCGCATCTTTTGAGTTGTGAGCTCATTCATTTTATTTCTTAAAAACCTTCATGAAGTATCATGTACTAAACACTCTGAGGAATAGCGCTGTTCGAAGGCGCTCTTTTTTTCATCCTAATAATCTTCACAATTCTGTACATACTACTGATAAGCTGCTTTCTTAACAGTGTTTGCAGCCTGGAACCTTTTCTTTGGGAATGGAGCAGTTAGCTTTTGCTAGCTGCTCTTTTTTTCCGTACAGGTACCCATTTACTCTAAAATGAATAAACTATCTTGAACCTTATTTTTCAATCATTTACTGGTTCATGACTTACAAACATAACCCCAATACATGGAATGCTTTTTAAGCGAGCACTCTGGAACAAGTGCTCGTTTTACTTTGGCATTTTTCTACAAAATGAAATTTTTATATACATAAATACCTGACTAAATACCTAAAATAATTAAAAATTTAGGTGGTATTCAATGAAAACAGTACTTACGACCCTTAAATATTTATTAATTACACTTGGAATTACTTGCTTAGTTATTCTAGGTTACATATGGTATTTTCCACATTGATTCAAATAGCATTTTTCTTCAAATTAACAACCATACCTTTGGACACATTTACCAGTATTTTTACCAATAAATTCATGATATGGTTAATTAGTCGAGTACGTCATAACTTGACATTTACCCTTTGAAACCTCGTAAATAAACGGGGTTTCTTTTATTCAAATTAAAATTCTCTCAAAGTTTTTTCATGTTTTAATCAGACAAGCATATATTATTGTATGGGGCACTCCAGTCCATAAGTTCAAACCTTTTAGTCTAGGAACACACTTATATGTGTGCTCTTTTTTATTTACTTTCAAATAACCTCATATCATTCTTTTTACTTTCACTTTAAAGACGATACTTCAATCTTGGCCCCAGTCCTCTAGGGCCTTTTTTATTTCAAATAAGAATTTTGCTTAATTACTACTAACGTTTTAGACTTCCTTGAATACATTAATATCACAAGAAATTCTATATAGTGCTCTGGTCCAGTTACCTTGAGTTTCTTGCAGACCTTGTGTGAAGAATCCGTTTATAACAAACGGGTTCTTTTATTTTGGGTTATAAAATAACGATTTTATTAATATCGTTATTTCTTAATTTAAAGATTCACGTTAAAATAACCTCATATCATTCTTTTTACTTTCACTTTAAAGATGATACTTCAATCTTGGCCCTAGTCCTCTAGGGCCTTTTTTATTTCAAATAAAGATTTTATTTAATCTCGCACCTAAATCAAAAACATACATACAATATTATGGGTATTCTTTTTCAACATTAGTTTTAGTCAGAGCGCCTTTCTCTCCAGGCGCTCTTTATTATTTAATGACAGGCTCCATAATTCCATGTAAGGCATACAATATTAAAAATTTACTCGTGAAAATCTAATTACGATTTTTTAGATTTTCTATATCTCATGAAACATTCACCTACCTTACTAAGGGTGCATATAAGTTACCTCTTATCTTAAAGAGCACTCCTGTAAGTGCTCTTTTTATTTATTACAAAATGAAATTTTTATTCAAAATCCCCCTAATTATCTCTTCCTAATAACACGAAACGCATCCTCAAAACCCTAATAACGTCATATACAAATTATAAAAATTGTACTAATACGCTAATATATAAGCCGTTTCTTTTCGAAAAGTAAACCATAAAATATAATACAGGACCAAGCTTTCTAAAAGTTTGTTCGAGTTAATTTTAGAAAGGAGTGAATTTCAATGGCTATCGTTAAACCTTTTGTGGCTG
This sequence comes from Bacillus sp. JH7, assembly GCF_001563515.1. Classification (NCBI taxonomy): domain Bacteria; kingdom Bacillati; phylum Bacillota; class Bacilli; order Caryophanales; family Bacillaceae; genus Bacillus; species Bacillus sp. JH7. The sequence goes on from NZ_LPUS01000001.1 coordinate 2,166,957, forward strand.
GTAGAAAATTCACCGGCTTAGCAAGCTCTGGGACAGGTACTGGTGCTACATTTGCAATTGCTGCAACAGCTTTTACAAATGATATAGGGACCAATACAGCATTTCCAGCTTCATATTCTTACTACAACCTCTATATTAATGGCGTTCTCCAAACAGCTGATACCTCAACTATCACTGTTGGCCCTTCTTCTATTACCATTCCTGGTGGAGATGTACTTGATGGAGCAACTCCAATTATCGTAGAATTTATTGTAACTTAGTTATATCTTTATCAAATAAGGTTTTTTCAATTTTTTCACAATTTATATCTATCAGCATATACTAGTATAGAATGATAGGTATTTATACTCACTCTTGGAAAGGGCACTTATTCATAGTGCTCTTTTCACTTTTAATTTTTATTATCAAATAGCGTTTTTATATAAATTTTTTCACCTTTTAATCTGACAAGCATATATTATTGTGTATGACACTCCACAGTTCATACATTCAAACCTTTCAGTCTAGGAGCACGCTTATATGCGTGCTCTCTTTTTTATTTATTTTCAAATAACGATTTTGTCTTACTCCTCAACCAGCTAAAACTGTGCTAAAATTAACCCATAATTTGTAAGGAGGTTTTTTTAATGCTTTCACCATATACATGTATATCTTGTGATCAACCTCTCATACAACAGGATGAACATTCGTTTATTCACTACTGCATTAATCCAAATTGTAAAGAAGCAAAACTGCACTTAGCTCTATTGGAAGAGATGGGGTTGTGAACCCTCTCTCTTTTCCTATTCAAATAAAGATTTTATCTAAATCCATTCACCAATCTCATACTTTGACATACAATAATAGTGCCTTTCTGTATAATGTGAGTTCGTCACTTTCGTTATAATTAGGTATAAGGAGCGCTCTCAATTAGCGCTCTTTTTATTTAAATAAAGATTTTATAAACATCGTTATTTCACTATTAAAAGATTTATGTTAAAATAAATTCATATCAATCTTTTTACTTTCACTTTAAAGATGATACTTCTATCTTGGCCCTAGTTCTCTAGGGCATTTTTTTATTTCAAATAAAGATTTTGTTTAAATTTCATTAACCTTATTGATTCCTTTGCATACATTATTATCACTAGGAATTCCACAGGTAGCTCTGGTCCAGTTACCTTGAATTTCTTGCACACCTTGTGGGAAGAATCCGTTTATAACAAACGGGTTCTTTTATTTTTGGTTATAAAATAACTATTTTATTAAAACTACAATTTCCATATCAGTGACCGACATATAATTAAATTATCCTAACATTTGGGGTGATAATATGCAGGATGCCTTACGATCTAAGGTATTTGTCTTCATAGGAATGCTTGCTTTATATTCATTTACACAAGATTTTAAAAAGCCAGACCTGGAAAGAGATAAATTCTTAATAGCAGTCAAATTTTGGCTCATTATAGGTGTTACATTGATGTTACTCAGTGCTTTCGCGTAACATACATAATAAATTATTCCTCTCTAAACCTAATCAGTTGGCTTTTGCTAACTGTTCTTTTTTTGCAAAATAACGCTTTTATAAAGTAATTGATAGCCCTGCAAGCCTTTTATCATATATATAGAATTTTCTCCATACCGTATACAAAGATGAGATTTCTAGAATATGATGGGAGGTAACATATGACTAACTCAAATATTTATGACTTCATTATGAAATACGCCCGAGGACCCCATTTTCATCAAGAATTCCCCATAATATTATTTTGGAGTCAAAAAAGTGGATGTACATCACTTGCTCATTGGTTTTTTTATCAAATCAACTTGTTTAAGGAAGCTATTAAATATAACCCATTCATCCATAATTATGAGTTCGACATTTACAAAAATTCAGTATACTACTTTACTGGACTTGCTAATGCATTATCCACAAATGAAAAACCGACATATAAACTTGTAAGAAATCCCTATAAAAGGGCAGTAAGTTCATTTCTCTCACTAATTCCTCCACCAAATATTGAACATCCCGAATGGCAGCCAATTAGACAGTTTTTATATCATGATAAAAACTGTAATAAAAAAATCTCCTTTAAACTTTTTTTATATTACTTAAAAGCACATATGAATAATTTAGATGATGTGAACCCCCACTATGTGCAACAATATGTCTAAGATGAAGAAAAGTTTGTTACAAACTATATTCACCTTGAAAATTTCTCTTCTGAAATCTCAAATTTAGAGAATATATACGACTTAAAGAAGTCCCCATTAGATATATTAACTAAGTCATGGCATCATCAAAGTGGGATCACCATTTTTAAAGGTAACTATGCAGATGCTGATATTACTGACCCTCTATTCCCACGACTCCCAACATATGAAAGTTTTTATGACTCCGAAACTATTCAATTAGTTGAAGATATTTTCAAAAAGGATTTCACTGTATACAAATACTCCCTAACTCCCCTCTAAAATATAGGCATTTTTATAATCATAGATTCATAATTATTATAGAGAAACTTAAGCCACCTACTTAAGTTTCCTCATAATACTCCTGCGAATTGAAGTTGGGCACTATTCTAATAGTGCTCTTTTTCTACAAAATTCAAATTTGGTCTTAATATCCGTTATCTTGGCGCTGGTGGTTCACTTCATTCTTTTTGTAATAACCTTGCTCAATCTCTTCAAATGTGATTCCTAATTTCTTACCTAAACCTAAGAACGAGTACAATAATTCCTCATAAAGCTCAATGTCTTGAGTCGCACGAAATTCCGATACAGCTTCATATACATTGTTAAATTGATTTACTAGCGTACTTGCGGTATAGACGTTTGCATTATGCTCTAATAACTTCAGGCTATATTCATTAGGATTAAATCCCATGCCATTCCCTAATGAAGATATAAAATGAAATCCATCTACATACTCCATTAAAATAACTTCTTTTTCACTAGGTCCTTTATTGCTCCAATGCTTAAAGCATCTTGTTTCATTTGCAAGTTCTCCAATTTCAACCTGTAATGCAAGAATCATATTGTAAAATAAATTTTGCCCTTCTAATCCATGCTCCTTAATGATTCTTGTATCTAACACCTTTTGCATTCCGAATATTTTAGTTAAATTCATTTTGCTTTCCCCTTCCTATTTAGCAAATCCCTAATCCTATCGGACGATTTTCAATTAAATACTTATCAGCCTGATCTATTACAAGGAGTGCAACTTCCACTTGGTGCCTTCTTAACGCTTTTGCCATCTTTGGGAAGCTCATGCCCTGACTCCACATTTCACGAAAAAGAATTACATCTCTTTCATCCCAAATGAAGTTAGCTTCTTCTAAAGCAATGTATACCTTCAACCGTGATTCCTTCATCGCTTCATGATTTCTCGCTACACTCATAAGCGAACCTACTTTCTAGTAAAAAATTATTTTATCTTTTCAGTAAACTTAGTATCTACACGATCAACTTTACCGTTTACCCAAACCGCAACTTGCTCACCGAATCCACTCATTGGCGGATTTACTACTGTTACATTTCCGTCCTTCACTATTAAAAGTTTGTTGCTACTAACATCGATTTCTATTTTTTTCATATGTCTCTCTCCTTTTTACTACCGCATGTACTCGACAACATCAGGTTTAAAACCACTTCCTAAATAAACCCGTACCGGAATTATTTCTTTTTTATCCCTTGCTGCCTTACACAATTCTTCAGCTGTATCCCAATTGAAAAACTTATCTACAGCTCTTTGAAATCTCCATATTGCCATTACATACTGTTCAAAAATATCATAGCGATCATCTTGTTTAGTTGTGCGTGGTAATTCATCCGTACACTTTGCATTCGTTGGAACCTGAACGCGTACGTCAGCGTATGTAGTGCGTCCAGTTCCTCTCTTCACATTTGCCTTCATTACATCGAACTCACAAATTGCTGGCTCTACATCAAAAATGTTTAGTTGCTTAGGCATCTGCCAGCCCACTCTTCTGAATAAAATTCAGTAATTCACTTGCCCCTTCCTTGCTTAAAAACATTCGGCCACCTAGCAACTCTATGTTGGTTTCAGAAACTTCACCCGTTACAAAGCATGACTTTTCGTGTTTTCTTAAAACAATGTTTTCCCCTTCAACATGAAAGCCTAACGCTGTACCTTCAGCAATTCCTAAAGTTCTACGTAACTCTATTGGAATTACCACACGCCCTAGCTCGTCCACTTTTCTTGAAACACCTGTGTTTTTCATTCCTTGCTCCCCCTTGTTAACTAACTTTTTGTTGTTGATTCCGTTTCAACTCTTGTTTCATTGATTCAAATTTTATTAACCATGCTTGCCAACGCTTATCGTTTTCTTCTTGCTGCTGTATTGCCACTTCACAATTACAACCTTTTGTTTCAATCACACCTGGATAAGTTTCTTTACGAATAATTCCTGTATCATGACATAATACACACATGCTTATTCCTCCTTATTAGAAACCTAAGTTTGCAAGCCTTTGATCAGCTGTCGCAAATTTCAATACCTTTGAATCACCTAATAAACGACTAACGGTCTTAGCATCGTATTTATTAAAAAGTTGTTTTCCAGTAAAGTTTGTTGTGGTAAATGTACTCATTCCCTGTCTAGCATTTGATACCGCATATAACAGGCGTTGTATGAAATCAGATGCCTGTCTATTTGAATCCGTTGAACCACTTTCTGCCCCAAGATCATCTAACACAACAAAATCAGCTTGTCCAATTAATTGAACGAAATATTGAAGTGTATATTTACTGCTCTTATCATCAAAAGAATCCATAATCATTCTTGTTATTGCTTCTAATTCAACGTACAAGCAACTTTTCATAAGATGATAATTTTCTTCTTCTTGACTGATATCCCAAAAATATTGATTTAATTCATGAAGCATACTGTATGCTAGGAAACTTTTTGCCGTCCCTTGATTTCCTGTAAATACAACTTTTCTAATTTCTCCTTTCTTTAAATCCTCCAAAGTTTCTTCAACAGCTTTCTTGTGACTAATCGTTTCATTACACACGGTTCTGTAATCAGATAATCTTGAAAGAGGAATTTTCTTATTTGTAATAACACTAGCCTTTTCCAGCATGTTGAATTTCTGTAAACGGCTAATCTTCTTATAATGAGCGTTAGCTTGTTCTTCCAAAACCTTATTGTTTTGCTCAACAACACATCTTGGACAAACAGGCTTACCTTGATAAATAATCATTTGAACTGGTTTAATGATTATTTGTCCACCTATTTCATAAGAGTGATTCATACATTGATCAGAATGGTAATTCACCTTCGATTCCAGGGATTCTGCCAGTTTTTTCATTGGTGTTGCCATTTCTATTCGCTCCTTTTTTACCTTTGTTCTTAAACTCTATTTCTGCTGCATTAACATCAGCTAAAGTACGAATGTTTTTATTAACCCACTGTTTTAAAATCCCCTCAGCATAATTCCATTTCTTCTGCTGTTTCAAAGCACGCTCCATAGCTGCTTGTACAAGTTCTTCGCTTGTATCGTCTACCCATTGCGAAATACTTTCGGCTATGAATGAATTTAAAATACCGAAATTATTTTCGTAGAAAGAGAAGATGCTACCACTACTTTGTATATTAGTATTTTGTTTATTAGTACTTAGTTCTTTAGTACTTAGTAGCTTGGGATTTTCCATAAATGGAACTTCCATTTGTGATTTTTCCACTTGTGGATTTTCCATATCTGGATTCTCCACTTGTGGAACTTCATAAATAATTGTCTCCCAGTTAGTAATCTTTCCCTTTTCGTTTTTTACAGGAAACCTTCTAACATAACCGAATTTTTTTAGTTCTTTCATTCCTACTCTTAAACTATCAATTCCATCTTTCGCATGAGTAGATATTTCCTCCATGTAAAACACCCAATCATCTGGTAACGATAAAATGTAAGCCAATATTCCTTTTGCTTTCCAACTTAAACGTTCATCTCGAAGACCTGTATTATTAATGGTTGTGTAATTTTTACTTTTACTAACTCGAAATGTTGCCATTTATTTACCTCCTTGTACAAACCGCCACATATACTTGTCCACTTTTGATAATTCGTTGAATTTCATAATGCGGATAACCAGCCTTGAAATACTGTTCAATCATTTGCTTTAATTCATCCCTGCTCTTTGCTAAGTTCCAAAACTTATTAGGTAATAGCACTTGATATTCAGTTAGATACATCTACTATTTCCCTACTTTTCGTGATATACTTATAACAACTGTTTTTTCTTAAAGGACCCACTGCCATGGGTCTTTTTATTTTGTTTTACGTCACTCCAAGCCCACTGTTTTATTGGTTCATAAGTAATGTAAAGTAACAATGCGCTGCACGCGATAAACATTGCGAATATAACTAACGATGTTGTATCTTCCACTAAATCACCTCCTTTTGTGTTTCAAGCCAAGCTTCTAAATCCTTTTGTAGGAAAAGTAATTTGCGCCCTTCCCTAATCACTGGAAACTGTGGATGACTTGCTAATTCATACATTCTACAAACAGCGATATTGAGATATTCTGCTGCTTCTTTCACCCTCATTACTTTGTTTGGTTGTGATTGTTGTTGGAACTGCGCTAAAGCAGCTTGTATCTCCTCTCGAACAACTTCGCGGATTGATTCTTTAATGATTTGATCTAATCCCATTTATTTTTTCTCCTTCCAAAATTATATTAGCGATGGATAATCATACTAACCTTGGCCGTCATGCTTTTATGTATGATATCTCTTCATTGAAATCTTTCTGTAAAATGTTGCAATAACTGTTTACTGCAAACGCTGATTTTACGTCTCTCCAAGTTGCTGCGAAAAGTTTCTTTCCACCATCATGAACAACTTAATTCCCTTCCATAAAAACAAACTCATTTACTGGATGTTGCAAAACTTGTAATTGGCTCATTTTTTTCACCCCCTTTAGTTTCACCCAATGAAACTTCATATTCAAAATTTTTTTCCTGTTCATTAAATAGAATGTCGGTTTCTTTACCTAAAACATTTGATATTTTTACAGCTACATCATAATAAACTCTTAGATTATAATTTATAATTTTATAGCAGTAAGACTTTGATATACCAACCATATTAGCTAATTCATGATATTTAAGACCAGAATCTTCAAACGCTTTTTGAAGTGCCGTTAGTTGTTTTTGATTTTGCATCTGATCACTCCCTTCTGATGCTTACAAACTCATTATAAGTTTCATAACGTGAAACTTCAAGTGTTTTTAACAAAAAAATTTCAGAGAAGGAAACTTTTTTTACTCTTTACGTTTCTTGCTAGGAAACTTTATAATGTAATTAACGTAATTTACGATATATCGTAAAAAGGGGAGTATTTAAATATGGAAATGAAGGATAGAATTAAACAAATTCGAATAGATAACAAAATGAATCAAGAACAATTCGGAAAAGAAGTGGATTTAACTAAAGGGACTGTTTCAAAGTTTGAAAATGGAAAAGCATTCCCAAGTCGTGAAACCATAGAAAAGATAGCGAAGAGATTTAATGTACCTGTAAATTATTTGTACGGAGAAAATAAAGATGACGACTCTAGTGATGATAAATATAAAAAATTCAAAGAAATCATGGAATGGCTAGAACCGCTGCCAAAGGATAAAGAAGATATGGCGTTAGAACAAATGTTAGCTATCGCTCAAGCTCTTAGCAAACACCATAATAAAACAGAAAAATAGCCCCTTAATTAGGAATGGCTATTTTTTTAATTTCTGCTATATATTCTTCTAATTGATCTGGTGCATATTCTTTCACAGTATCTAAAAATAGGATTACAATTTCCTCTTTCGTCATCCTTAATTCTCCCCTTACATCCTGTTTTATATATTAACCATCTTAAAGTGGAAAGTTTTTGTCGTTTCAGTCAAAATGTTTCCATTCCCTATAAAGCAGAAATGACACTATCAATTTGATAGTGTCATTTCTAATATTATATTAATTACCCGCCTCCTGGGCCTGGATCAATCATATATAAAGTTGTTTTTTGTTCTTTAGCACTTTGCACCTTATCTTTTTCTGTCACCTGAAAAGCTGTGATAGAAAGACAAGCTACAGTAGCAATAGTGAAAACTATTTTCAAAAGCTTATTTTTCAAGCGTTTCACCACCCTTTTTGTATAATTCAATTATAACATTTCAATGCTGTCTTTGGTAGGAATATATAGAAATAATCACCTGATTTAGAAAAACTTTCTATAGACATTTCTAGGTATTTCTTCCCTTCTTCTCCTCCGACCGCAAGCCCCATATAGTACAATTGAAAACTACTAAGATATCCATTTGTATTTTGTAAAGCTTGTAAAATTTTAATCGCTTTTTGATTTTCACCTAGCTTTACATATAAGAATGCTTTTTCAGCATCATCTAGATTTTCTTGGTTAATGGTATGTAAATCTTTTTCATGATATATTCTTAAAAATAATAGTGTATTAAGTACTTTTTCTCTTCTTACTTCTAATTTTTTATTCACTGGAACACCAATTATATTTAATGATTTCTCCATGTACTCTTTAGCATTTTGATAATCAGAGAAAACATAACTTTCTCCAATTTTGCAATATGCTACTGCCTTTGTGCTGACATAGCAATTACTTTGATCATTTATTATTTCAAAACATAATTCACGTGATTCGTCTAAATTATTTTCGTGAAGTGCAACGAAAACTTCCATCTCTTTTATTCTTAATAAAAGAGAATCTCTTAATGTATGACATTTAATTCCCAAGATGTCCGGTAATAATTGCTGAATATGTTCATTGACCATCTTATAATTACCTAAATCAAAAAAAGAGTAAATTGTATTTAAAACAGATATTATTACCAGCTCGTTATCTGAGTATTTTTGATTTTTTCTCATTTTATCAACTTTCTCAAAGAACCTCTTAGGAGTAGTTGTATTTTCACTTCTTTCTCTTAATGTTTTGTATAATGGAACCAAATTTAAATTTATCCTTACAGTTTTTGAATTGCCTTTTTTCTTTTCTTCTTCGCTTTTATTTTTATTAGTTTTAAAACTCATTATTCGTTGAATTACTAGGTCTTGAAGATCATATTCTCCAAACATATCTAACACTTCTAATGCTAATTTCAAATTTTTATGTGATAGTGTAGGTATACACTCTTTGATGCATTCCCTTCTAAAATCAACATTTTTAGGCTTATATAGCTTCAGCGCATCAACCAAGTGCATAAAATCAAATTTACCTTGCTTCTTAAAATAACTATTGACTGTTGTATGCGTTACTTTAAAACGTGTTGCCAATTTACGATTTGTATAACCATTTGATTTTAGACACTCCTGCATGTCATTTAAATCCAATAAAACTTGCACAATCCTTGTCCTCCTTATGGACAAAAAAGACAACGTTACCCTAGATGTCTTATATTTACAGGAAAACGTGCCATTATATCTAGGTTATGTGTTATAATTATGTTTGAGACTTATGACAAGTGTTTTCCCTAGCGCGTTTAGGGAGGACGGTGTAAGGGTGTTGCGAGCACCACTTGCACAGTCGTAGGTCTTTTTCACGTCCGTTTATTTTATTATTTTCATAATATCACATTTTTTCCAAAATTCAGTCGTGTAGTTATCTGATTCTTATTGAGAAAGTTTTAAAATCGTTATATATCAACGTTTCTCAAGGGAGCTTAACGGCTCTTTTTTCTACAATAAAAAAAGAGCCGTTAAGCTCCACCTATGTACTATATGCCTGTTCCAGGGTCTAAACTTATATCCCATCCACCGCCGCCTGGATCATTTGTGAATTTTCTCATAGTCTTACATCCCCCTTTATCTAATTCTATTAATATTTTACTATTATTTAACATTGGATGACAATCATATCCTATAACTGAATTTGTTTATATATGGTAGAATATATCCATCGCTGATATGTCCAAACATGTAATTTTCATAGCAGCAAAATTACAACTAGACTTATACAACATGATTCAAAACAAATGAAGGAGTGTTTTAAGTGAAGGGACATATTCGAAAAAGAGGAAATAAGTATTGTATTGTTATTGATATCGGTCCTGATCCAGAGACAGGAAAAAGAAGACAGAAGTGGTTTTCTGGATATAAGACAAAAAAAGAAGCACAGGCCGATGTAGCAAAGAAAATTACAGAGTTGAATGAAGGAACTTTTATAGAACCATCTAAGGTTACGTTAAAGGATTATCTAAATCATTGGCTAGAAATTAAAAGTATGAGCATAGAAAAGAGTACCTTTGCTGGCTATAGGGCATTTATCAACCAACATGTTATACCTAGTATAGGAATGGTCGCGCTCCATAAATTAAATGTTATGCACATTCAAAAATGCTATAAGACTGCGATAGATAAAGGGATTGCAAGCAATTCTATTCTGCTTATGCATAGAATTTTAAAGAGCGCTTTAAACCTAGCTGTAAAACAAAATATTATGTCTCGAAATCCAGCAGATTTTGCTGAGATACCTAAAAAAGAAAAAACCCCTATCCAGACTTGGACAGAGGAAGAAGTAAAAAAGTTTTTAGCTCATTCACAAGAATCACGATATCACATTGGGTATCTACTTGCAATAACTACAGGTATGCGTCTGGGAGAAGTTCTAGGTTTACGATGGCAGGATATTGATTTTGAAAAACATACCGTTACAATAAATCAAACATCTGGTCATGACAATAAGATCAAAAAAACTGCAAAAACAAATTCGTCAAAACGCACAATTCCTGTACCTAATGAAACAATAGCCGCCTTAAAAAAACATAAAATTTTAATTAATAAAGAGAAATTAAGGTTTGGTTCTGCTTATCTAGATCAAGATTTAATAAATTGTAATGAGTTTGGAAGAATCATAAAAAGAGCACCTTTCAGAAAAGGTTTCATTAGGGCGACACACAAAGTAGGTATAAAAGAAATTAAATTCCATGATTTAAGACATACACACGCAACTTTACTATTGAAACAAGGAGTTAACCCTAAAATCATCAGTGAAAGATTAGGTCATACAGATATTTCAATGACATTAAGTGTCTATTCTCATGTTTTACCGAATATGCAAGAAGAAGCCGTTAAAAACTTTGGTAAAAGCATCTTTGGATAACGTATGTTTGCAAAATGTTTGCAATTCATAAAAATAGGTCAAACAAACGTTGTTATATCAAGGTTTGTTTAACCTATCATCTTATATTCTTGATAAAATCTCCGAATCCCTATTGAAATATTTAATAATGGAGCGTTCTCACCACCGCGGGTTATGCATTGAAATCGATATACATAGGAGAAAAAATCTTGTGTTTTTTCATCTTTTATCGGCTCTGACATCGCCTCACAAATATTTTGTGATCTAAGAGGAGAAAAATAGAATTCTTCTTCATTTGTATTTTCTAAATATATAGGACGCTCACAAAAAATATGTGAGATTAAAGCGGGTATCCACTTAGAATACGTTTCATTATCATGTAGTACTGGCAAATTAGAAATCAAATCGGATTGCCATTCATATTTTGGTGGTTCTACTAATCTATTTGGCTTCCAATCATGAATAATCTCATACCAACTTTGAAAAATATAATCGAGCTGCTCTTGTTTAATAGGTTCTTTTGATACAATCCATGGTGTATTTTCATTTAATACGTACGGATTATGCTGAATAAACAATATATCTGAAAACATATCATACAATCTTTCATTCAAACGTTTCAACTTACTCGTTAATAAAAATGTCTTATAATGTATCTCTACGATGTCCAGCCATTCAATAGGAAAGTATATAAATGATACCTTTTCATTTAAAAGGGGTTCTACTATATTTTCAAATGTTAGCAGCCTTAATTTTTTCATAAAATGATTCCTTCCTTTCTTCAGTTGTCTTGATTATCAAAAAGCTAGAACAATAGTTACTTAATCCAATCCATTTAAATCAAGTATTTAAAAGAAAAGTAAAAACTATTTATCTGAATAAAACATTATTAAATCGACTCTTTTAACAATTAAAAGTAATTATCATATACAGCACCTCATTATATTTATATTTTAATACATTTAAATTATACAATTTATATAATGTATTGTACTTATCATTTACAAAAAATTTACAAAAAACTAAAAAAGAACACCTTAAATCGGCGCTCTCTTTACAAATATTAAGCGTTATGTAATTGAACATATAGATAACAGTAATCCTCCAAATGAAATTGTTCCTAGTAAACCTACTACAAATCCTGTTAAACAAATACAATCAGCAAGACAAATAGAAGACTGCGATAATGGAACGAATGACCTACTTGTACCCGAACCATATTGTTTTATCTTCTCATAATTCATATCTAACATTAAATGTAGACATGTTACACCATCCTCAATAGTATGTACAGATTCTTTTTCTAATCGCTCCAATAATTTACTATCAAAAGCAACTGCTAGAGGGTACTGCTTATCCGATTTCATATTTTGATAAATTAGTTGCAAACGAGATAATATATTATTTTTCTTCTTTTCAGATGTTACTGTACATTTCATATTATTAAATTCATTTAATAACAGTGATAATTCATCTCTTTTTCCGTATAAATCTTTAGCTATTTTTCTCTTTAGTTTATACGAATGGAAAATAGATTTTAGTTCAACCATATTCATACACTTCCTAATTACATAGTATTTACCCTATTATTTTGTAGATAAACAGTACTTTTTAATCTTATTTAAAATACACTTAAGCAACTTATTTTACTATCGATTAACATTACATTAACCTTACACGGTTGTAATAAAATCATTAGCTAGAAGGAAGCAAGGCCCAAACTAGACAGATATTTAATGATAAAACCATAAGAAAAAAACAATGATTAGATTTTAAATCTAGTCATTGCTTTATCCATCACATCTTGATTACATCTATATATCTTATTGTTACTCTTTCACTTGAATCATTGAATATATCCATTAATAATGGCTATATTCTTTGTCGGCACGTACATATAACTAATGTTTTTTAATTGATAAAGTGAAACTTTAATCAGCTCTCACCAATCGGGCTTTTATGGGCAGTCCGCCACCTAACTTCTCTTTGCTCTCGCTGAATTTTTTTGGGGATGTTACTGCCCGCAACTAGCAAGATAGATGTTATCAATATTCATACGTTACAATAGTACCGGTAGTATCAGTAAAACCATCAAAACAGTTAGAGCAACCACCACAGCCGCCACAACCGCCACAGCCTCCGCAACCAAAACAACCGAAGCAACCAATACAACGGAAGCCACCACAACGGAAGCCGCCACAACGACCTCCACCACAACCGCCACAACGACCACAACCGCCACAGCGACGAGCAGCATCTTCAATATAGTAATATGGATATTGGTTTTGCTGGTCCCAATAGACAATATTTCCAGACCGGTAATCATTAAGGCTTAACGCTTGTAGTTCTTGTTGAAACTGATTCATTTTCATAACCTCCGTTTATAAAATACAACCTCATCGATACTTCCCTATATTCCTGTTCGTTACATCTAAGTAGAAATAGCGCTATAAACTAAGTTCAATACGTACACCAACAAAGTATGACTTATCACTAGATGATGCACCTTGTTCATATACCTATTTTTACTATGGGCTCATTTTTATAAAGTGAAACTTTAATCAGTGGGGTTTTGTTCATCCCCTACCTAACTTCTTTGCTTCCGCTGAATTTTGAGGTGGGGGGCTTACTGCCCGGCAAATAGCGGGATAAATAAAAATTAAAAAATATGAATTCTAGCGTCATATCTTCATACTTACTAAGTTCAATTAATTTCTCAACAATTATGATGCCATATCCTATATATTTCCGTCTGCTGCTTAGATTTTTCTGTACTGTAAATGGCTTTCGCTATAACACCTCCAAGTGACCGATTTCTATGACGGTTAAGAAATTCCAACAAAAAAAGCCCTAATTAGGGCTTTTCATTCTATTTCTCCAGCAAATCTCTATATGAAATTGCTAATTGAAAAAAGACACATTTAGATTGATGCGTCTTTTTTTGATGCCTCTTTTGTGAAATCATATAAAGCAATTGCGCCTAAAAGAACAAGTATCCCTTGAGGAACATCTAGCAAAATAGTTTTCCAAATTTCTGGAATTACCCATTTAATATCTGCTGCTGTTTCAAGATATGTTTGGAAATAGCTGATTGTAAAATTAATTATTCCTAAAAATACAAACAACGATAAACCAAATCGAATTAATTTCTTATTTGTAAACATATAACACCTCTCAAAATTCATTGGATATTCCTGCTTTTGCTTCTTTATATTTCCATATCTCTATATCTAATTTTAACACATAAAGAACTCAAAAAAATACGATATGCATATTTGCATATCGTATTAACAACACTCCATGATAATTTAGAAATTCCTGCAAAGAAAAAACAACTCCGTTACAGCTAACAGCTCGGGTTTCTTTTCTTATTTAACTTCATACCACCAACATTTACGTTCTTTGATTGTAAAATAAATGTGACAGAAGTTTATCCAGTTAATGCGTAGACAAGTAAATGAGCTAAATTATCGATATTCTATTTCGCCATTTCCGTAGCACTAATGACTTTACGCAAATTTGACAAGAAAAAATATATAGCTAGGTATGATCCATACCTAGCTATAACATTACTTCTATTCTTTATCCAATTACGTCTTTTACGTCTGTATCCACTGGCCACTTTTCTAATGTATAAGCCATTTCCCAAAATGAATATTCATATTGACTGCTAATAATAAAATGCTGTTTCATACGTTTGCGATCTGCCTCTGTTACTTTTTCAGCGATAGTATCTAAACGTGTAATTTGTTCTTCAACTAGCGTACGGAACCAATCAGATCCATAAGCAGAAATCCATTCGTTATAAATTGGCTCTTCCGGCTGGCACTCTTTTAAGCGTTCGCCAATTTCATAATACAACCAATAGCAAGGTAAAATTGCTGCAATGATATCTCCTAAATGCCCTTCATACCCAGCACGATACATATGTGAAGTATACGCATATGCAGTTGGCGCAGGAATAAAATTATCTTTTTCTTCTTTTGTTATCCCTAATTTCTTCGCAAAATTCTCATGTAAAGATAACTCTGCCTCATATGTATTTTGAGCATGATGTGCCATACGAGCTGTCGTCTCTAATTCAAGAGCTTTCGCAGCTCCTAAAGTTTGTACTCTAGCAAAATGGCTCAAATAATATGAATCTTGAAGCACATAATAACGAAAACTAGCTAAATCTAACGTTCCTTCACCAAGTTTTTTTACAAAAGGATGGTTAAAACTCGCTTCCCAAATTGAATCTACTTCTTTACGTAACGATTGTGAAAAAGTCATTTAAATCCCTCCAATAATGTATAAAATATAAGTATTTATCCACAATTATTAAAGCTGTAAAATAAAAAAACTTTCTTTACAGGCGTAAAGAAAGTGAAATCGACAGTATTTATTTACTCATTAAATAGCAACGTCTTTCCCACTTCCCTACGCTGGCATTAACCAGATCAGGTACTAAGAGTCTCAAAATCACATTTGATCTCAGCCTATAAAAGGCCCCCCTAGTGGATAAATATTTTGTTTTTATAATGTATTCATCATAGCATACTTCGTGAAACTGTCAAAAAATTAGTTATATAATTCCCTTAAAACCCTTCTTCTTTTCTAACTTTTAATGATGTTTCAATAATCATATCTAATAGTTCGCTATAACTAATTCCCGCCGCTTCTGCACTTTTTGGCAATAAACTTGATTGTGTCATCCCTGGTAATGTATTAATTTCCATTACATATGGAATTCCGTCCTTCACCATCATATCAACTCTTGCATAAACACTACATTTTAATGCTTTATAACAAGCAAGTGACGCTTTATTTACACGTTCATTAATTTCTGCTGGAAGTTCGATAACTTCCTCAACTGTACTAGTATCATCATATTTTGCATTGTAGTCAAAGAACTCGGCTGCATGTCGAATTGAAACTATAGGTAACTGTTTTCCATCCAGAATTGAACATGTAATTTCATCACCTTTTATATACTTCTCAATTACTACTTCAGAATCCCATTCGAATACAGTTTCTAGCATTGAGATCAATTCATTTTTATTATAAACGATTTTCACTCCGACACTCGATCCGCCAGAGTTTGGTTTTACTACTAATGGAAATCCTAACTTATCTAACTCATCAAGATTTAGATCCTCCATTTTTGTAAGTTCAATCCAATCTGGTGTTTCTACACCTTCATAACGTAAAATCTTTTTCGAAATATTTTTATCCATACATATACTGCTAGATAACATATTACTTCCGCTATAAGGAATCCCTAAACTCTCCAGTGTTCCTTGAACTGTCCCATCTTCTCCGTATTTTCCGTGTAACGCGAGCAACGCAAAGTCAATGTCTTTCGCTTTTTCAATTAAATCCACTTTTTCATTTAATGTAATTGGAACTATTTCATACTTATTTTTATCTAAATGAGCAATCATTTCATTCCCCGTCATAATTGAAACTTGTTTTTCAGACGATACCCCGCCCATAATAACACCGATTTTCATTTTCTCAACTCCAAATTTCATTTTTTAATGTATCACCAATTATTTTAATTCCCCGAACTATTTCTTCTTCTTTCAAGCGCGAAAACCCTAATCGGAAAGTGTTCGCTCCTTCTCCATCAGAGTAAAAAACATCTCCAGGTGAAAACGTAACGCCTTTCTCATAACACTTTTGTAAAAGTGTGCGGGCATTCATATGCTCTTCTAGTTCTATAAATAAATGAAGTCCACCATCTCCAGTCATTCTTTTGAAATGAATGTACTGGTTACATGCCCCGACAGCTAACTCATATTTTTTCTTATAAACAGATCTTGCCTTTTTTAAATATTTCTCAAAATATCCCTCATGTAAATATTGAAACAGAACAGCTTGATCTAGCGTAGATGTGTGAATCGTTCTTGCTCTTTTTACGCTTTCTAAATAATGAATCAGCTCTTTATCTGCAATAATCCAGCCTACACGTAAACCAGGGAAAAGTACCTTTGAAAAGCTACTAATATAAATCACATTATTGCCAGCTCCCGCAAAAGTTAATAATGGAGCTAAATGTGAACCTGAATAACGTAATTCTTCATTAAATCCGTCCTCTATAATAGGAACGTTGTATTTTGAGAATAACCTCATCAATTCCGTTCTTTTCTCTGAACTCGTAACAATACCGGTTGGATTATGATAAGAAGGAATTAAATAAGCAAAATCAAAATCTTTTTCACGCAAACTTTTTTCAACTTCATTCGTATCAATACCATCCTCATGCATATCAATCCCATGAACTTCAAGTCCATGTAAACGGAAAAGCTTAAGTGCAGCGTGGTGAGTTGGATTCTCACAAATGACACGACCGGATTTTTTTGATAAAGAAGAGAGTACAATATCCAATCCTTCTGTAAATCCATTTGTAATTAGAATATCTTTATTCGAAATGTCTACACCTTTCATTTCCATGTAATGAAGTAAATAATTCATTAACGGTCTATATCCCTTTGCATATCCGTAGTTCAATACGATGTCTCCTTCAATGGACATACGAGTAAGAAAAGCTCTTTTGAAATTTTCAACATCAAATAGCTTCTCATCTGGGGCTATACTATTAAAAACAATCATTCCCTTTTCCCAACGAACACCATGTTTCATTAAATCTAATTCATCCGCTAATGCGGTCACTGTATTAAGTTTATTTTTCCAATCTATTTCAACAGATGAAGTGTTAGATATATCCACCTTCGCAACAAAGTTCCCTTTTCCTTTAACTGCATAAATGAGTCCTTCTTGCTCTAAATCTGCATAAGCAGCGAGTACAGTGTTTCTACTCACACTTAGTAATTCACTTAGTTCCCTTGTTGATGGGATTTTTTGATCCCCGAGCAAATGCCCTTTCATAATCATCTTCTTCAAATAATCTTTCAATTGAATATAAACGGGACGATCTTTAACAACTTTAAAATCCTTAAACAATTCCTTACCCCCTGCAATCATTTTTGCATATTTATTTCATTCTCAAAAGGTCCACGACATATGTATTTTTTATAAAGGGCGGTACGGTCTTACAAATCTTTTCGATATAAGTTAATTACATCTTTTAAAGCTGCAGCTGCAGCGCCTCGTGGATTAGAAGCCCCACCAATTGTAGTAACTTGTCCCATCGTATCTGTAAAGAACGTAATTCCTTTTTCGGTCCCATTTACTTTTGCTAACGGATGATCTTTCTCTATTTCGCACGGTTCAACATTTAAATTCACATTGCCACCCTCATCCTTATATGTTGATGCTATTAATTTAATAATTTTATGTTGTTCCTTAGCATTTCTAATTTGCTGTTTTGTAACGTGCTCGATTCCTTTTATATGTATATCAGTAAGTGTTTTCTCTGTTTCCATTAAGCTGTTTGTCAAAAGTAACAATTTACACGCACTATCTGAACCACTTATATCTAATATAGGGTTTGTCTCAGCAATTCCTTTATCTTGTGCTTCTTTCAATGCTTCTTCAAATGTCATATCTTCCTCATACATTTTCGTAAGAATATAATTAGTTGTTCCATTTAATATTCCTTCTATTTTTTCAATACTGCAACCGGCTAAACTAAATTGTCCGATATCTAGGGTCGGTAATGCAGCGGCTGTTGCACCGCTATATCGAATTCGTACATTTGCGCCTCTTGCTGCTTCATTTATTTCTCTCCAGTTTGTAACGAGCGCCCCTTTAGAAATTGCTACTATATCCATCTGTTTCTCAATCGCTTGTTTCATATATTGTTTCCCTGGATTTCCATCTTTAAGATTTGTAACTGTTGATTCTACCAATACAGTACCACTTATGCTAGTTGTTGCACGTTCCTTCGGATGATACTCTAAATATTTTTCAATTGCAGCGGTACCGCCACCATACATCAATAAATGATGAAGTGATAAGCCGTCTTCATTATGTATTGCAATATTTCTCCCTAATACGCCACTTACAACTAATTGAATCCCATATGTTTCATATATATATGAATATTTTTCATTTAATAATTTTATAAACTCTCTGCCTACTGTTCCGTATCCTGATAATACAACTTGAATTTTCATAATATCCCCCCATATTTTTCTACCAAATCCCTCTTTCAATATAATATAAAGCGCTCTCGAATTCCATCGAGAGCGCTTTATTATTACCTATTTCGGTAAACGTGATAGCTTTTCAGCAATTGTTCTATAAAACTCTTGAATGCTAGAAAAACCTAATGAGTCTGAAACACTTAATCCTACCATATCGAGATGATCCCAATTCGCTTTCGTTTCGATATGATTCCATTTTCCAATCTGTAATGACCCATTATTATTTACAGCAACATTAGAAGATGGTGCAATCATAGAATTCGTATTTACTACACCATCATTTTGCCACCAAGAAGTATCAACTAACGGACGGTTTTCTTCATATCTCGCATAAGAACCTAAGAAAAATGCATTCCCCATCAACACTTTATTCATCGTAATATGCGGTAAATGTAAACCTGTTATAGGTGCTGCTTGTGATGCATGTCCACTATAGGATAAATAATACACATCTGGTTGCGTCTTTACCCAATTATTTAACTCCTTTGCACCATCTGTACTTAAATCCCATTGACTTATATCTTTTGTATTTTTCCAAAGTGAACTATTTAGAATACGATTACTATATTGGAAAAAGGACTCTCCAGCATTTTTCTTTATACCCCATTGATCCAATTTAAAATCATATAATGATAAATTATTGTTTCCTCCAAAGCTTGCAGCTGTAATGAGTAAATCTTTAACGAACGGCAGTAGAAGACTACCATCCGCAAGTGTTGTACCGTTGTGAGGGGTTGCTAATGTTGTAACACTATGAACATATGATTTTCCGCCTTCAAATAGTGGTGATATTTTGATGTCTGGGTGATTTTTCACATAATTCTTTTCTTCAAAACTACCTTCTTTTAATAGCTGTACTAATGTTCTAATCGTTTGTCCACCCATGCTATGTCCAACTAAATGAACTTTATTTGTTTCACTCCAATTCGGCGCAAAACCACTATAAGTTCTGCCAAAACGATTATGTCCATGTTTCTCAGCATGTACGGCACCATAGTCTACTGTCCCACCGCTAATTTGTGCATACAATTCACATGCACGATCCCAGTTACTAGAAACAGGTCCAACAGCTGCGGTATGTACCGTATAACCATTGCGTTTCAAATCTTCCTGTATATCATGAACACCACCCCAATATTTTACGCCAAGCATTTCTTCTCTACCCCATCCAGCAAATCCATTCACCAATATGATTGGATAATTATTTTGTTGCCTCTCTTCAGCGTATGATATTTTCGCTGCGAATGAACATACGGTCACTAATGCGAAAAAACATATTTTTAAAAATAACTTCCCCATACTTTCTCCCCCTAATAAAACGTTTACATTTTTCTTTTTTAAAAAATTAACAGAATACTTTAACAACTTAAACATAATGTAAAGTATTTTATATACGTTGTATATATAGAAAACATATACAAATGTTGATAAATATTAATTCAAGTAAATATTTACTTTTTACAATACAACTTGTAAATCTGTTTATTTGAATTTATAATTAGATATAGTTGCCTCATGTTAAAAAGATTTAAAAACCATAAGAAAACTAATCTCATTGCTTGAAAAGGAGGAAAAAGCATGCAAATCGGATCAAATATTCATACATTATCTCAACCTACTAAAATAACTCCATCTACTCTTGAGCATAATACTATCTCTTCTACTAAACTTGAAAGTAAGAAAATAAATGATCCTATCAAGTTTGATATTCGTTCATCTGAAAAAGAAATGAAACAGCCTGAGCATAAATTTAATGAATTAGATTTATGGAAGATGTTAAAGGATAAAGGTGTTCCTTTATGGATTATACTTGAAATGCTACAAAAGGCTCGTAAAGAAAAAGAAGCACAAAATAATTCAGTTCAAAATTCAAATGGGATTGAGGAAACGAGTGAGACTCGATTAAATGAAGTAATGTAAAGCATAATAATTGATTTGTCTATAAACTAAAAAGAGTTCGAAGCTGATGAAATTTTTATCAACTTCGAACTCTTTTTTAAGGTTTTTCGCCAATCGTTACAAAGTGAAAAGATACTTCTCCTTCCAAACCTTTAATTAACTTTTTTACTTTGACATTTTCATTAACCAATGTATTATCTGTCGACATTTTAGGTTTTTCGTCACCTAGTGATTTTTTCAAATGAAGAAGATGCATTTTCATTTCATTTGCCTTTATTTCTTTATAAACACTATTTTTTGCTACAATCATATACCATTCCGTTGAATATTTACGATTGTTACCTATCCAAGCATCACTATCGTATGTAACAGGAATCTCTTCCTCTCCTATTTTAATACTTTTCATAGTCTTATTGTCTTCACTTGTAAATAATAGCGCCCCTTCTTTGGGGAATTTCGGTAACGTATCTATAATATAATTGGAGCCATTATCTTGTTTTCGAAAAAGTTTTTCTTTAATCAATGCTTGTGCTGTAGATTCATTTAAAATTAAGACATTTCCATTTCCAACTTCCCCTTTTTTCACAGAAAACACTTCATTTTCTTCCGTAATTTCCTGATAACGATTAATAATTGGTGAAATATTATTTTCATCTCCAATAATTAATACACCGTTTGCAGGAAATGGATTTTCCTTTTTAGAACATGCACTAAAACTTATTAATAATAGTATCGTTAACATAAAAATAGTTAAAGTTCTTTTCATCTCGTTTCCTTTCATCATACAGTTCATTTTTCTACATACTTTATTGTAGTCTTACAAGCTAATAAATTCTATTGCTCCATAACCTTATAAAGCTTTTGCAGATAACGCCAACGGGTTATAAAGAAATATAAAACTTGTATACATATAAATGAAATTAAAATAACGATAGAGCTATTTATGATAGAAAAATCGACTAATTGCTGTAATGCTATATAAGCGACTACAGTATGAATCACTGCAACGACAATTGGTAAAAAGAACATTAATAATAACTGTCTCGTTACAACTTTTTTTAACTCACCTTTACTTAATCCCATTTTCGAAATCATTTTATATTGCTGCTGATCGCGATCCAAATCTGTATATAATCGGAAATAAATAAAACTAGCAGCGAATGTAAAGAAGACGATTCCGACTAAAATACTTACCATAAGTAATAAACCATTCTTTTGCTTTGCTTCCAACAAGTTTAATGTTAAAGCTTCAAAGTAGAAATCTCTGTCCCTAAGATCTTTATCGAATATACTCTTTAATTGATTGGAAATCTCTTTCGTTTTTATCCAATCATCTACAACAAATCCGTAAGTACGATATGGAATTTCTTTATTAACTGGGTCACTAGTAAGAGGCATTCCATCATATACCTGATCTTGAACAGCGATATAAATAGTTCTAGAATCGTGTGGTAAAACTAAATTTTCTACAGCTTTTTTCACATGAAATGTCTTTGTCCAGTCACCTTGAATGACTTCTATATTCTTTTTATACTCGCCATTTTTAAATTCTTGTTTTTGTGATACGACTCCAGGAATTAATAAAATTTCATCTTCTTTTTCAATTTTTTCTTGTTGATAGCCTAGTGCTTTAGCAAGATCGTTGTATTCACTTAACTTCATTACATTTACGCCATTTTCTGTGTATATATATGAAGATGAAGCCATTCGATACGGAATATTAGCATCAGAAAGGTGCTTTTTTATAATAGAAAGATTTTTATTCAATACTTTGTCATTTTCAAGACTTCCATACAAAAATGTATAGGGATTTGTCATCCTTACTAAATTCCTATTTCCAATTGCGGCTGTTGTACCAATTGCTGTAAATGCAACTGCTGAAACAATAGATACTATAAAAAACATCGTTGCATTATCTTTCATACGGTAAATTAATTCAGAAAATGTTAATATATTTGTTCTCTTTAAAAAGAAAGATTCTCTCCTTTTAGCAAGGCGCAATATATACACGCTACACTGTGTATATAAAAAGTACGTTCCTATAATTACTAGGAGCACACCTATTCCAAGCGTAATAAAATTGGTACTTGGTATGAAGCGAAATACTGAAAAATATCCATACCCTATACTAATTAAAGAAAGTAGCGATAATAAAACTGAAGATTTCGGTTCAGGTTTTGGCTTTTCCTCTGCTCGAATAAGTTCCACAAGTTCCGTTACTTTTATCATTTTAAATGTAAATAATGAAACAATTAAAAACAAGAAAAGAAATGTGATAACAGTTAATAATACAGCCCGCACTGGTATATAAAAAGGTAAACCATTATTAATCATTAATACACTTGCACTTATCAATAAGACTAGTTTAGAAAATATGAGTCCAATGAAAATCCCTATACAAATTGAACCAAGTCCAATCAACATATTTTCAATTAATAATAATTTCTTAAGCTGTCTCATTGACATACCTTGCATCATTAAAATGCCAAATTCTTTCTTACGCGTTTTTAAAAACGAACTAACTGAATATAAAATGAAGAAAAATGAAAATACAAAAATCAATCCTTGCGAAACTGAAAATCCCAATGTACCAAATGCACTTATTGTTGCACTTGTTGATTTTAATTCCCCTTGTAAATCAGGATGAAATAATAAAAGAGCATACGTAAAGAAAACCATAATAGAAAATGTACTACTTAAAAAATGGGCAGCATATGTACGCTTATTACGAAAAATATTATTAAATGCGAACTGACGAAAAGTCATGCCTTTTCCCTCCTAACAAAGAAAGAACATCCATAATCTTTTGATAAAAGGCTTGTCTGCTTTCACCACAATAAATTTCGTTATATAGTTGACCATCTTTAATAAATACTACTCTACTGCAAAAACTCGCAGCATACGGATCATGTGTAACTAACATCATCGTTGCTTTTTCTTCTTTATTAAGAGTATCAAGCATCTCCATTACATCATTTGAAGATTTAGAGTCCAAGTTCCCTGTTGGTTCATCTGCAAGTAATAATTGCGGCTTATGAACGATCGCACGAGCGATTGCTGTTCTTTGAGCTTGTCCCCCTGATATTTCAAACGTTCTTTTATTCAAGATATCTGTAATATTTAACTTCTCTGCAATCTCTTCCAATCGCTTGTTCATTTCTTGCACGGAAACACCATCTAAAGTCATCGGCAATACGATGTTTTCTTTTACAGTAAGTGTGCTAAGAAGATTAAATGATTGAAAAACAAATCCTAATTGTTTTCTGCGGAATAACGCTAATTCTTCTGATGATAATTGAAAAGGATTTGTGCCATTAATAAATATTTCTCCCGATGATGGAGAATCAATAGTAGATACCATATTCAATAACGTTGTTTTTCCGCTACCTGATGGACCCATAATTCCTACAAATTCACCTTCTTGAATTGATAAATCAATATCTACTAATGCTTTATAAGGTACTTTCCCTTTATATACTTTACTAATACTTTTAGCCTGTAAAATTTCCATGTATATTCTCCCTTCATTTCCACTGCTCACTATAAAGTGTAAATGAATTGTCTTACAGCTCATATTGATTCATCTTTCATTTACCTTACACGCTTGTAAGATTTCTAAAAAAACTGACAACATAATTATTTCAAACTAAAATTAACGCATAACTATCTTATAATAATTGTATAGTAGTAGGAAATATAATGTATAATAAATCTTTATTATATAAATGAGAAAAGACCGATTGCTATCGGTCTTTTACTACCAAACGTTATATTTTTATCCACTCAGATTTTCTCAATATATAATGATTATATATTTGATTTTCTATCCTCTGTTGGCTCTTATAAATAAACCCGCATTTTTCAATAACTTTATTTGATGCTACATTGTTAATTAAAGCAATTGCGTTAAGGACATTTAAATTTGTTTCTTTAAAAAAAAGTCAATTAAACCTTTAGTCGCTTTTGTAGCATAGCCATGATTTTGATGTTCATTTGAGATAGCATACATTATCTCTCTGTTTGGTGAAGGGAGTTCTTCTTTCATACCTGTGCAGCACCATCCAATGAGTTCATTTGTAGCTTTCTTAAATATTCCTAGCTTTAACATATGATTATCTATGTTATTCGTAGTTTTCACTGCATCAAGAAATACTTTGTTTGCTGGTATTTCATAATCTGCAATCCAATCCACCCTTTGTTCTTTCGTTGATTTCCAGTCTGGTAAAAATTTTGCTATTTCCGGTTGATTTGCTATTTGATAAATACTCTCTGCATCTTTGACCGTAAACTCTTGCAAGTATATATCTCCACAATCTATTTTAAATAACTTAGTGAATCTCTCTTCTCCCATGTTAATCCCCCTTACTTACGTTATAGCTCTTTAATCTGCTTCGTAAGTTCCATAAACCGTTCATCCAGTGCTTTATATTCTTTGTCTTTAGAAGTTAAAAAGCTTAATTTCCCTAATACTTCTTGTCTCTCTGTTTCTAACGTTAAACGTAGCTCTTCAATATCATCTCTTGTTTTAGTAGGTTCTTCTAGCTGCTTTTGTATCGTATTGTTTGAAAACACGAGTTTTGTGTTAGTTGTTTTCTCCAGAAAATATCGATCGTGAGATACAATTACTAATGTTCCGTTATACTCAGCTAATGTATTTTCAAGTTGTTCACGTGAAGGTAGATCCAAGTGATTCGTCGGTTCGTCTAAAATGAGTACATCTTTTTCATCTAAAATATAAGCCATTAGCTTACACTTTACTCTTTCTCCCATACTCATATGCTCAATCGGCTCTTTCCATTGAGACGCTTGGAATCCTAAATGTTTCATTAAATTTTGGACTTTTCCTCTTTCTTCAAACGTCTCTTTAAAAAATAAATTTTCTGGTGTTTTATCAAGCGGTAAATCAAAAACTTCTTGTGTTAAATAGCCGATGTTTGCTGAAGGTGAAATCCATATTTCTCCTTCAGCAGTTTCCGTTCCCATAATCATCTTCAGTAATGTTGTTTTCCCACTACCGTTTGGTCCAACAATCGCAACTTTCTCACCGTGCTGAATTGTAAAATTAACGTTTTCAAATAATACTTTCCCATGAAAGTCTTTTTTTAATTGCTTCACTTCTAAAAAGCGTTTTCCTACTTTTTTGTTCGCTTGAATAGAAAACTCAACTGAATACTCTTCTTTCACACGTTCTACTTTCGTTTTCTCCAGCTCTTTTTCGAGTCTTTTTCGTTTTGACTTCACTTGTGCATCCATTCGCTTCGCTTTTACACGATAGAATTCTTTCACACCTTCTTGTTTTGTAGACTGCGCGTGTGCCTTTTGTGACCATGAACTCAATTCTTTTATATGTGTTTCTACTTGTTCTATCTTTTTTTGCTGCTTTTCATATTCACGCTGTTGTGACTTTCTTTTTTGCTCACGTGCTTTCATGTAGCTCGTATAATTACCACTATGCTCAATTAATTTTTTGTCCTCAATTGACCATATTTTTGTTGCGACAACATCTAAAAAATATCGATCATGTGATACAACGATAACTGTACCTTTCATGTTTTTTATTTGTTTAATGAGAAATCCCGTACTGATCTCATCTAAATGATTTGTCGGTTCGTCTAATATTAAGACATTAGGATTTTTAGCAAATCCTTTTGCTAATCGAATTTTCAGCTTTTCACCACCACTTAAAGTATGAAAATCGTTCGTTGGCACGCCCCATTTCGCAAGAAGTTCTGCTTCTTTTGCAATTACATCATTATTAATAAAAGATTCTATTTCTTGCTCAACATATGCGGTTGTCATATTCATTTGCTGCCATTCAACAATCCCTTTTGAAGGCTCAATCTTTCCATTTATTAATTGAAGTAACGTTGATTTACCAGCACCGTTTTTACCAATTAATCCGATAACATCCCCTTGTTTTACTGTCACATTAATTTTCTCTAACAACATATTTTCTTTTATTTCAACATAAACATCATTTAATTTTAATAGTTCTTTCATAATACCGATCCCTTTCATTAAGGGAGAATTAAAAAATCCTCCCAAATAAATTTGGCAGGATTAGTCGTTAAAATATTTACACCCAAATAAGCTATTACGTAACATAAATAGCAATACCGTTCTATGGAAATTGGGCAGACTAATCCTATTTTTTAGAAATTGAAATTTATTGAATTTCAACATTTAAAAATAAGATTAGTTAATCATCGTCCACCCATCATTCCTTTCTGTCATTAATAACCATATTGTACCATGATAATACTGTATGCGTAAATATTATTATTTGTACTTCAAAAGCAATTATTTTTCTTCAAGTTTATTTTTACAATTTCATGTGCTCATATCTTTAATTTTTACTAATTTGTATCATTTATTCATATGAAAACTTTTTAAAAAATACAAAACAAGGCTAAAAAACTTATCTCCAACGTTCTTTAGCCTTGATCACTTTTTACACATTAAAAAATATTACTCGTACTACCGTACCTTTATCAACTTCTGAATGGATTTCTACACTATGTCCTAATTGCTTCGTAATTTCATATACGAGATATAGCCCCATTCCTGTTGATTCTTTAAAATCTCTACCGTTTTCTCCTGTAAAGAAAGGTTTGAAGACTCTTGGTAAATCTTGCTTCGGTATACCTACGCCATTATCAGCAATTTCAAGTATAACGGTATTACCTTCCTTACAAGCTTTCACTTTAATCTTTTCTCTACTACCTGATGAATATTTAATCGCATTCGATAGTATTTGCCCAATTAAAAATTGTAACCATTTCGCATCACTTTCTACAGTAATGTCCTTATCAATTTCAAGCTCTGGATATACAAAATTCCGGATAAAGAACCGTTTATGCTCATGTACCGAATCATTCACTATTTTATGTAGTTGTACTCTTTCTACATAAAAATCTTGTGTAAATGCTTCTAAACGTGCGACATACAGAGCCATTTCTAATCCCTTTTTTAATCGATCAGTTTCCTCATTTATACTTTCAAAACGTGAATCTACTTCATCCTGTGTAATTAATTCTATTACAGATAAAGGTGTTTTCATTTGATGAATCCACTGATTCATAAAGGTTAAATGGTCATTATTTTTTCTCTCTTGCATTTGCAGCTGATTTTGATAATGTCGATATTGCACCTCAAGTAGTTCTTGAAGAGCAGCCGATACAGCTGCAAAATCAGATTTTTGAACAGATTCATCCAAAGATTGCATCGGGTTTGCTAAGCGCTCATAAAAAGAACGATGTGTAAAATAACGAAACACTAAATAACTTCCCATAAAGAAAATACCTAGAAACATTGCATATAACGCCGTTGTAATATGATTATGCCCATCAAACCAATATACGAGAAATATAGCTAGTAGTTGAATTATAGTAAAGCAAATAAGTGGTATATGATCACGTATAAACAATCTTATCATTTTTCTATACCAGTATCCCAAGTAATATGCAATCTATATCCAACACTACGAATCGTTTCAATCGCACCTTCTATATGTAACGTTTGTAACTTTTTACGCACACGTGTTGTATTTACACTTAATGTATTATCATCAACATAAGATTCACTATCCCATAATTTATTAAGTAACACTTCTCTACTCACAACACGCGGATAATTTTTCATTAATGTCTCTAATAAAATAGCTTCGTTTCTCGTTATATCAATCTCTTCGTTTCTAAGTTTCAATACAAGTCTTTCAGGATATAAACAAAGGCCTTGTTGCTCAATCATTCGCTCTTCTAGTTTCGGTGCATAATCTCCATATGCACGTCTTAAATGACTACGAATTTTCGCCACTACAACTTCATAATGAAAAGGCTTCGGAATAAAATCATCGCCACCATTTTCTAACGCCATAACTTGATCCATCGTACCTTCACGAGCCGAAATGAATAATATCGGACATGTAGAAACACCGCGAATTTGACGACACCAAAAGTACCCATCAAAACTCGGTAAATTAATATCTAATAAAACTAACTCTGGTTGTTCATCTAAAAAAATGTCTAATACATTTTGAAAGTCCGATACAATAACTCCTTGATAACCATATTTCGCAACATGTGTTGATAATAGTTCTGCAATTTTCATATCATCTTCTACAATCATAATTTTGACCATTATTGAACTCCTTTTTAATCCACAATCTCAAATATACTTATATAAAATAAATACTACCTCTTTTCACAAAATCCGTAAATTAAAAAAGGATGCTTTTATACAAAAGCATCCTTTTTCGTCCCTTATCTATTTAATATGAAATTTACTAAAAGTAAATCCTAGTTTCTCCACATAATCCATCCCTAATTCCATACGCGCCGTTTTCAACGGATCCACAACTTGGCAAACTTTTAAATTACCTGCTGCCGATAATAAAAGCGTTGCATCAGCTTTAGACATTGCTAATTCTTCATGTAAAAATGTCACCATATTACGTACAGCACGATTTGCTGCATCATCTAACAATTTCTCTGAAGCAATCGTCATCATTTTTTCTTTTTGAATAGCCATTGGTAACGGCCATTTCTTTTCTTTTATAATTTGAACTGTTACCGTTACCTCACCAGCAACCTCTACACCACTAACACCAATTTCACCATCACCCATTGCTGCGTGTAAATCACCTAACGCTAATAGTGCTCCTGGGACATTAACTGGTAGTAGTAATGTTGTTCCTTCTTTAATTTCTTTACAGTCCATATTCCCGCCGTGATCATGCGGTGTGCCACATGAAATGCTCTCTTCTTTCGGTGCAGTACCAATTACCCCAATCATTGGATTAATCGGGATTTGTAGTTCACTTGAAAACAAAACATGTTCATTATGTATTGGGACAATTTTCACTGTATTTTCATTTAACTCATCCCCTATTACACCAAGGTTTGCACCTGTAGTTAAAACGCCCTGCTCTGCAATTTTAATCTTTTCAATCGTTACGGCTAATATATCGCCAGGTTCTGCTCCTTTAACATATACAGGTCCAGTCGCTGGATTAATTCGGTTCCAATCTAATTCTTGAAACACAACATCTTCAGAATCGATTTGATTTTCAAAGCAATCATATGTTTCAAATACAAGACTGCTCCCAATTTCCACTTCCATACAAGGCTTATTTTCTGGTGACATTGAGTAAATGATATGGTCTTTATGAATTCGATACATAATACCTCTCCCTTTTATATTTATCTACTATTACTAATTAGCTCTTTTTATACAAGCTCCTCTTAAAATTAAATGTTATTTTTATGTAAAAAAGCACGCAGATTGTTTTATAACATACACTCTTTACTATAACAGAAAGGTGGTATCACTATGCCCCTTATTCCATACAACGAAAGTGATGTTGATTTACTAGCTCGTTTAATTCGTGCTGAAGCTGAAGGCGAAGGTCGCCAAGGTGAGGAGTTAGTTGGATGCGTTGTAGTAAATCGTGTATTTTGTGATTGCTTAGATTTTAAACAACTCCGTACCGTACGAGACGCCGTATATCAAAGCCCCGGCGGATTTGAAGCAGTACAATATGGATATTTTTATCAACGTGCTCGTGAATCAGAAAAAGAAATCGCACGAAAAGTTTTGCAAGGTGAATGGCGCTGGCCTGCACGATGGGCTCTTTGGTATTTCCGTCCAGTTGGAGCTTGTCCACCTGAATGGTATAATCAGCCATTTGTAGGACAGTTTAAAAGCCATTGTTTTTATGAACCAAGTGGTGATGAATGTCCGAAAATGTATTCACGATAGTAAAAAAGAGAACACCGAAAGTACCTGCTTTTATATATACTTTCGGTATTTTCTTTTTATTCAAGTAATCTAATAGTAAGATAAAATATTTAACTCCTATAACATTTTATTAATTGAATATTCAACATGTACTGAAGTTTCTTAGACTAATAGAAACCAAATGGTATATAAGAGATTATCACTAAATAACAACTTTTAGTTTTAATGTATATATTTATTTATAAAAAAATGATAAACTAATTTACGCATTGGAAAAATTTTATAATGATAAAAAGGGGATCACTATGAAATTACTACGTTTATTTCTCATTCTAACTCTTGTTGTATTATTAAGCGCATGTGGTAATACAGCAGTAAAAGTCACCAAGGTTCAAAAAAACGGCGAAACAACTTTAAACATTGGCTCCCTGAAAGGGTATTACGATGTACAAACGATCAAAACTGAACAAGGAAATGTACAATTTCCTTTTGATGCAACCGTTGAAGAGGGTACAATTTTATTACAAATCACTAAAGACGATAAGGTCATTTACGAAGAAGAAGTCACTTCTCAAAAAGAAGGTTTACTTTCTTTTGAAGCACCAAAATCTGGATCTTATAATTTAATTGTACGCGTAAAGAACGAAAAAGAAAAAGCAAAAGGTATACAAATACATACAAAACTATAAAAAAACGGCAAGCGAATTCTAGCTTGCCGTTTTTATTTCTAACTCAATTTTCATAATATATACTTATCGATTAAACGAATTGTTTTGTGTATACTTCATCTTTATTTACATTCTATATTTAGACATTATTCTTAAAAAATCTTCTAAAATAAAAATTAAGTTATGACTTCCGGAATTTTAGTTTAATTATCTAAAAAAATTCTTTATCGCTTCTAATTGAATTTTATGACTACACTCATCACAACAATATGCCCCGTTTGGTTTCTCTTTAAATCGCTTATATTTTTCACTGCCTTCGTAAACACGAAATATATTCTTACAAGAAAAGCAAACAATCTCATAAAACATCATATGCATTTTCCTCTCCTTGTTTATACACTTTTTTAATCACTTGTGAGAAGGTCATTTTTCTACAGCATAAATTTTAATATCCTTTGACTAAAAGGTTTACCTCTATTCTTATCGAATTATATTAATATCTTATAACGCGAGGTGAACATCTTGTTCAGTAATATAGAATTAGTTTTAGATGCTAAAGCAAGTTTAGCTGAAGGACCATGTTGGAATGGAAAAAAGCAACTTTTATATTGGGTTGATATTATGGAGAGAAAATTATGCATATACAATCCTACCGCTAATACGAACCGAGTAATTGCTCTCAATCAACAAATTGGCTGTGTTGTTCCATATTTAGAGGATGTACTACTCTTAGCTATGGAAAAAGGCTTTTATTCTATTAATGTAAATACCGAAAAACTGACACATATTTTTGACCCTGAACCACATTTAATAGAAAATCGTTTCAATGATGGAAAATGTGATCCAGCTGGTCGTTTCTGGGCAGGTTCTACAGATACATACGGTATGAATGCTGCAGGTTCCTTGTATTGTTTACATCATAATTTAAGTGTAGAGAAAAAAGTTTCACATGTAAATACATCAAATGGAATTGCTTGGTCACCTGATCATACATACTTTTACTTTATAGATACACCTACTAAAAAAGTGGTTCGCTATCAATATAATATACGTACTGGAGACATTCATAATCCAATTGATGTAATCATTTTCTCTGAAAATGATGGTCTACCTGATGGTATGACAATTGACGAAGAAGGTTGTTTATGGATTGCACATTGGGGAGGTTCAAAAATAACTAGATGGCATCCCTCTACTGGAGAACAAATATTAAGCATTCCAATTCCTGCGTTATATGTTACATCATGTACATTTGGTGGGCCTAATTTAAAAGATTTATATGTTACAACAGCCAGAACAAGAATGACAGATGACGAATTAAAAGAGTATCCACATGCTGGTGGTATTTTTCGAATTCAAACAAATATAAAAGGTTGTCCTACATATGAATTTTGCAATAAAAATATTGGGGCTGAAACAATATGAACCGTATCGATTACATAAGACAAGAAGAAAAGAAATATCACGACCTTTGCTATGAACAATATAAACTATTTGAAATTGGCTCTTGGCTGTACAAACCGGTTAAAACAGTTATGGACTTGATGGATCACTTTGAAGGACAAAACAACTTGCAAGTACTTGATCTTGGCTCTGGCGTCGGTAGAAATAGCATTCCAATTGCACAAAAATTAAGAAATACTAGCGGCACTGTTACATGTGTTGATTTACTTAATTCCGCTTTAACAAAGCTACAAACTTATAGTAAAGAACATGATGTATTCGAGGTTATAAAAACAGAACAAGCAGCAATTGAAAACTATCATATTGACTCTAACGCTTATGATTATATCGTTGCAGTATCAAGTTTAGAGCATGTTAAATCAAAAGAAGATTTAAAAAAAGTGCTCCATTCTATGAAACAAGGGACAAAAAACGGCGGTATTAATTGTTTGATTATTAACTCTAACATACAAGAAATTGATTTAAAAACGAATGAAGAATTAGAAGCTTTAATTGAAATTAATCTCCCAACTGATGAAATGATACATCTATTAAAAAGTATTTATAAAGGATGGAAAGAAGTAAAAGTTGAAATAAAAGAATTAGCTTATAATATAGTTCGTAATGAAAGACACATTCAATTAAAAACAAATGCTATAACGTTTGTAGTTCAGAAATAATCGTATAATAAAGATATGGTTATTTCTCTCAGATTTATTTTTATTGCACGAAATTTGCAAGTATAAATATTTATGAAACAAAAAAATAAAAGAGCACTTGTTTCCGCAAGTGCTCTTTTGGGGATTTTGAGATACCCTATTAACGAAAGTTAAGGTTACTTAAAGTTAAAAGGTATTTATATTATATGCTTGTCCTTTTTATTTGTGCATAATCAATATATAAACATCTTTAATCATTCTTAATAACTTTTAGTTATCGTTCTTTCTTACATTTTATCATTAAGAAATTGATTGAAGGTTTATTTACTATGTTCTTATTTGGTTCATCAATTTCCGAAACTTGTACTAATCCATATTGATTAAAATCTTTTTTTATAGATTCAGAATCATAGAAGAACATTTTTACACCTTCCATTATCTCATAATAATCTTTATCCAACTGTTTTCCTTTTCCGTACATGGGAGCTTTTTTAGAAACAGTTGTAAAAACCATATATCCTCCTGGTTTTAACTGATTATAACAATCTTCAATAAATTTCTCTCTTTCCTGTCCATTCAACAAATGAAGAAGTGCATGACTAAATATCCCATCATACAGTTTATTATCAAAAGGCATTTCGTTTACTGAACCGTGATACATACTAACATCTTCTAGTCCGTTTTCTCTTGCTAAATCGATCGCTGTTTTCGAAATTTCAATGCCTGTTACATTTATACTATTTTTGATAAATACCTTTGCGTTTCTACCATATCCAATACCGGGAACTAATATGTCCTTAATGTTCTTTTCTAGAAAAAAATCTTTTGTCAAAATTGCAGATTCTGTAGGTTCAAATCCCCACATTGTTTGTTTCTCAATAAAACTTGATTCCCAAAATTCCATTTTATTTTTATCTCCTTATTCTTATCTCATGTTTAATATCACATGAAAGACCTATTCATTTTAACGCTGCTTTTTTCACCACAGTCACTATAGCTCCATTGAATATAGCATATTAATAAGCCTATATCTAATTTAAAGATTGGCTGAATATCTATTCTAAATATTAACTTTTACATTTAGAAAAAATAAAAAATGCCAATAATTCAATTGTATATTGGCATTTCACATAAGAAATTATCTTTTTATTTTGTGCTGATCTAATGTTTTTTCTAACATTTCTAAAGTTATCGGTTGAGCTTTCTCTATTAATTGATAACCAATACGTCCATTCGGCTCAGCTGTAACTTGCTGCAAAATCTTTAAATCATGTATTCCTTTTTCTCTTAATTGCATATAAAGTTGTTGTTCAGACATTTTTGCCTTCATCAAGTTCGCTTTAATAATCTCTCCATTTTCAACAATTACAAAGCTACTGCCATTTAGGAATTGTTCCGCCTCCCTTGATTTCAGTTCAAAGAAATGAATGATAAGAAGTACGCTTGCAAATATTACAGCTGCAAATATAGATGGGACTACATTCCTACTTAATACAGGCTCTACAATAATACGCGCAATTGATACTACTATGATGATTTCAGCTCTTGTCATTTGGCTAACAGATTTACTACCTGTCATTTTTAATGCAAGAATCCCAGTGAGAATTAAAATAATGCTTTCAACAATAATATGCATAATAGCCCAATCCTTTAATGGTAAATGTTATTAGCATTCTAGATGCACTTTAAACTTTTTGGTGAAAATTAAAACTTACATATATAGAAAATGGATCTATTTAGATCCATCTTTTTTCAATAAGAATTTGATGATCTATTTTCTATTGTCAAAAAAACAAAAGCACCCAAATGGATGCGTATAGATTAAACTTATTCATTATTACTTTCTCCACTTTGATCATCAACTGATTTCGAGTCTAACATGCTGCCTATATCAGGCGGTAAGGCTAGCTCTATACCAGCTACTGGTTGATTATCTTCATTAAACCATTGTTTCTTAAATTTACTCAATTCTTCATTTTTCTTATTTCCATCCATATTACCCCGCCTTTTATGTACGTGATATTAAATACTTTACTTAATATGTACATTGAGAAAGATAATATACGATTTGTACATAATGAAAGAGCAACAACCCGTTGTGCCTATTAAAAATTAACACGTACATGCTACTCCTCGTTTTATTATCATATTAATGACAAAATATATGTGAGCTACGTGACAAGTACGTTGTCATTTTATTCATATGAGACAAATACTTTTAAAGGAGTAATTATTCCTTGACTTAATTCCTCAAAACATTTTTCAAGTGCAGTATAATGAATTTCATGTTGAAAAATCTCTTCTATCCATGGCGTCTGTTCTATTTGACTAAAAAACCAATCTGCATGTTTTTGGTAACCATATCCATCACTTGAACCAATGATTTTCAATTCTTTTCGATAAAAGTCGGCGGTTAATGTTAAGTCTTCTATATTACCATCAGAAAGAATACATATCGCTCTATTACTATTAATGGCCTTTTGTAATGTGTGAAACCCTCTATTTGTAGCAGAACATTCCAAACCGTAATTATATGTTTCTATTATTTGTTTTTCTGAATCAAAGAGGTTTTTCGCACCAAACTTCTTTGCAAATTCTCTTCTATTTTTATTAGGCTCAACAACATCCATATGCTTAACACCTACATAGTATTTTAAGAAATAACAAGCGAGTAAACCGATAACTCCCAGTAATAAGTACTTTTTCATCCTGTCGCGGGTCTAGCTTCAATACCCCTTTAGCAGCATCACACGAAAGAATAGATAATAAAGCAACTTTAGGTTTTATATAACTAGGTACTCGAATTACTTTATCTCCCTTAACTATTCCTATCGTTTCATGTCCATAAAAAGAAACTACTTTATCACCTACGTTTAAATTTGTTACTTTATTACCAACTTGAATTACTTCACCATAACTTTCATATCCAGTTTTTTTTGGATAGATAGGATTTGTATCTGTAACATCCGATTCTTTATACTGTGGTAACTCTGCTCCAATACTTATTGCACCTGCAATTGTTTTAACGATAATTTCATTATCCTGTATAGACTTAATTTTACATGTTTTCCACTTAAGACGTTTTGGTCCTTCTAAAACTAATTTATTTTATTCCATTTATACCCCTCACATTTTATAAAATATATTCTCACTAAATTTCAAACAATGTATAATAGATTCATCTAAAATTAAGCTATAAAGTTGGCTAGCAACCAACAGTGATAATATGATAATTGAATTTGATGGATATGAAATAAATGAGTATGTTATTGGCCTTACCTGCTCTATACACGAAATAAGAACAATGTATTTACATGTTAAAAGTGAAGAGTTATCTAACGAAGATCTTCTAAGCTTATTTTGTGTACGGTATCACTTTGAAAAATCCTCAAAATTACTACAAGAAGAAGTCCTAAGCGATGCTGTCATTGATTTAGATACAGACTATATTTATATCCCTAATAGATAACAATACACTAGATTTAAATGAGTAGAAATTACGATTCAGCTAAGTGTTTAATAAAATAAGTGAATGCCCAAATTAATGTCGCAAATTGAGTGACAAAATACATTGTCCATTCAAAACCAGTCAATTTTCTCTCTCGTTTCACTTTCTTTAAGTATCTGTAAAATATAAATGTACTTAAAAACATAAGTAATAATGATAATTGCTGTAAATCATCGACTATACGTACCCCCATAGACTCCATCACCCTCCCATTCAAAATAAATGCTATACTTTAAAGATATCATCTATTGGTAGTTTATTTCCATTTAAAACAATTATGTCCTAAACAAAAAGAGCACTCAACAATTGGGTGCTCTAAAAATTATTAACATAACACTTTTCTTCTACTTTTTATAACTCAGTTCTATCACTTTGGGTATATGATTGTTATCATATTTCCTTTTATAGAGGTAACGTCAGGAAAATACGAATATACAAAGTTAAGGAATTTTCATTACTTTATAACCATTTTTAAGTTATATTCAATAACCATGCTTTGACATTGTCTAGAGCATGGTTATTATTTAAACAAATATAAATCTGCTTAGTTGATTTTTTAGTTCATCAATTTATTGAATTCATTAACTGAAAGAAGTATTCAGGTTTGTGAGTTTTATTTAGGTTAAACCATGAATGTAATGTATCTGGTGCAAATACATCTAATTTTTTCAGTACTTCCATCGCAAATTCCAGAGGAGCTATTCCTGATGCAGTAACTAAGTTCGCATCAGATACCGCAGATCTCAACTCATAGAATTTTTCTCCTTTATAGTTAGGACATACCATTTTAGTGTATTCTAAATTATTAGTTGTATGCTTTCTAGTATCTAAGTATCCCCTATTTGCAAGGGCCTCAGTTGCACCACAAATTGCACCAACAATAGTACCAAACTTTAAAGCTTGGCCAACTCTTTCCAAGATAGGTTGATGAATCTCTTCACTCCAAGTAGTCCCTCCTGGTAAAATTAAAAGATCTTTACTCTCAAAAGTACATTCATCAAGGGAAATATCTGGTTTTATGCTCAGTCCCCCCATAGTAGTAATCATTTCTTTATTAGCTCCTACTGTAATTACTTTTAAAGGTACTAAATCTTTTTTAAAATATCTTCCT
This sequence comes from Bacillus sp. JH7, assembly GCF_001563515.1. Lineage (NCBI taxonomy): Bacteria > Bacillati > Bacillota > Bacilli > Caryophanales > Bacillaceae > Bacillus > Bacillus sp. JH7. The sequence continues at coordinate 2,205,156 of NZ_LPUS01000001.1, forward strand.
GAATTTAGTTCGGTAATTAAATATCCATATTCCCAGTCCGACATTGTATTAAATACATATAGAAAAACTTTTTTTGTTTGCATCCCATATCACTCCAATCACAATTGATATGGATATTATAATATAACTTCCCTGACAGTTAACGTCAGGGAAGTTATCATACTTCATGAAATTTTATTAATTCCGACAGAACTTCAATAAGTCTTTTCTTAAGACTTATTGGCTCAATAACTTTAATAGATTTATTGTACGGTAAAAGTAAATAAGGTACATATGTATGTATCATATCTTTTTCAAGAAGAAAAACTGCTTGATTTGAAGTTCGCACTTGTAAATAATGTCCTAAAAACCAATGTTGGCAAATATCATCCAATACACTTTTATCCCCACTAATAACCAAAGAAATAATCCCTTCCTTATCTTCTATAGTTGGAAGAAGATTTTTTATAAAAAAGTCACGTGCTGAAAAATTTTCTGGCCGGTTAAACTTATTTTCGGTTAGCATTAAATTTTCAATTCGATCTACCCTAAAACTACGGATATCATTCCTAAGATGACAAAATCCAATCACATACCACCTATTATTCCAATAGATAATTCTGTACGGATCGACCAATCTATAATTTAATTGCTTTTTCCCACTTTTATAATAAAGAATTTTTACTGAATACCCATCAGTTACGGCCTCCTCCAACTCCTTCAAAAAATGTTCCATAGAGGATGAACTAAATCGACTTATTACTTCTAGACTACTTAAATGTCGGTTTATCTTTGCTTCCTGCTCTTGATTTGAGTATTTACTTAGTTTTGAAATGGCCCTATTTAATGCTTCACCTCCATAATATCCGGCTTCTTCTGCAAAAACAGCAGCGTGAAATAGTGAAGTTTGCTCTTCAAAATCAAAAAAAAGAGGAGCCTCAATAAAATTGTTTAATAACGTGTATCCACCGTTATGTCCTGGTTCTGAAATTATAGGTACACCACTTGTTGAAATTGTATCAATATAACGATACACAGTCCTTATATTCATCTCTAACTTTTCTGAAATTTGTTTTGCAGTAATTTTTTTACCTGAGCGAAGCATCCATAGAATCGCTAACATATTATCAATTTTAGGCATGTAATTCCACCTCTCTATGGAATTTATCCCTTATTATATATTTCTGATTTTTAGTATAACTCATCAACTGTTCCTTTCCGATAGCTTTCTAAATAATGAGGCCCTAGACACATTTGTAATTTCACAAATTTAATTTACATTCATATCTACCTCTTCATAAAGCTTTACTGCATAATTCATTCCTGCATGATTTTTATAGTATTTCTTTAACCAACCTTTAAATTTTCCTTCTTTCTTATTCAGTTCAATACCTTTATGTTTCCACCTACGAATCAGATCACGTTCTAATTGGTTTATACCCGCCATAACCTTAATTAAGCATTGGCTTTAGGAATTATCTTCCAATAAATCGAGCCATGTATCTTTGAAGGATTATAATTATCATCCTTATTATAATATTTAGTTACAACAATAGCTTCAATTATTATAGCGATACACACAAACAAAAGAATTATTTTGCGTCTCACAACAAAGCTACTTATTCATTTTTTTCTTTTTTAAATTGGAAGGATATATGTTCCAATTGTTTGATTTCCTCTATTATTTTACGAATTCCTTCTTCAATCCTATCTTCCTTTACATTCGATACGTTTAACTTTAATAGTCTTTCTTTCGGAAAACCTCTCACATAATTTTTATCAATTGTATCAATACTTATTTGTTTTTCACTTAGTCTTTTGAAAAACATTTCTGAAATACTCGTTTTATGTAATTTTAAACAAGTATGAATTCCAATTGTATTATGCTTTTTATATGTGAATAAAAGTGGGTTTTCACTATGAGTTCTTTCTAGTGTTTCTGCTAATTTTTTAGATCTATTGTGATAGGAAGATTTAATTTTATTTTTATGACGTTCAAACATGCCACTCTTTATATAAATTTCTAAAGCAGCTTGAGATATCATTGGACTATCAATATCTAAAATTTTTTTATATGTATAAAAAGCATTCGCAATAATCGGTGGAATAACTGCTACACCAACTCGTAAACCTGGAAAAATAATCTTCGAATAACTTTTCAAATATATGACATGATTATCATGATTCAAGCTATATAACGGATCAGCTTTCGAATCCGTTTCTAAATCTGCTAAGTAATCATCTTCCACTATAAATACATTGTATTTCTTAGCCAATAGTACGATTTTTTCTTTCTCATCTTTAGAATAAGACGTTCCAAGCGGATGATGATATCTCGGTATCGTATAAAAGAATTTTATTTTTTCAGTTTGAAATATTTGTTCCAATTCATTCAAATCAATACCTTTATTCGTACGTCTAATACCGATTACAGGAACTTTATTTATTTCTAGATAATCAATATATAGATGATATGTTGGCTGTTCAATTAATACAGTTTCATTTCCATTCGGAAATGGTATGGAAGTTAATATAGCAAGCGCCTGCTGAACACCTGACGTTATAAAAATATTGTCTTCTTTCGTGAACACTTGATAATTTGCCAACTGTTTTTGAATGACTGGAATTAAAGATGGTAACCCTTTCGGTGTTCCGTATACGAACAAATCATTTTTATAAGTATCAATAGCCTTATTAATGCAATGCTGAAAATCTAAATATGGGAAAACATCTGGATCTGGTGCTGAAGAAGCGAAATCAATTATCTCGTTATTTTCTATGGTACTCCCAGATTTCTTAACAACGTAATATCCACTTTGAGGGACAGAATATATAATATGACGCTTTTCTAATTCATGAAGCGCACGTATAACTGTCGCCTTATTACATTCATATTGCGTAACGAGTGACCGTATAGACGGTAATTTCTTTCCTTCATTTATTTCTCCATTTTGAATCATATTTTCTATGTCATTTAAAATATGTAAATACTTATACATATTACACCTCCTTCAGCAATTTTCTATTTAATTATATCGATTTTATATTCATATAGCATTCATTCCTCAATTAGTTAATTTTCCGATCATCTATATCGTAAATCCCAATAGCGTATGAATCATTTTCAATCCATTTCTTTACTGCTTCTGTTTTAAGTACCCCTTCAACTTCTTTTTCTATTTTCTGTCCAAGTTCTCTCGCCCCTACTTCATCATCGCTAATCTTAGTTTTTATATCAATGGTAACAGGTTGATTCTTTTTATAATTTATTTGCTGAATCCCAAACCCTTCATATCCATTCTTCCTGAATACGTCATCAAATATCTGTCCAAAAACTAACCCCCATCTATGTTCTGCATTTACAATCTCCTTGTTTCTTTGAGATATATTTACTTTATAGGACATAATACCTTGAATTTGCAATCTTTTATTAATTTCTTTTTTTATTTCGTTAGGATTTTCGCTATCAGCAATCTCTAAATCTACTATTCTTGCTTTTTCATCTCTTATAGCAGCACTAAAAAAAGATTCCTCCTTTACCGCTACTGTAGCAATATCCATCACTATAGAATCTTCACTTTTAGCATCTTCAATCTCATTCTCACAGGCACATAATAAAGCAAATGGAATTAAAAATACAAGTACCTTTGTTCCCTTTCTCATGTAGCACCCCTCCACACATTTTCATTTACGATAAACTTTTTACTTTGACACATAAATACCTTCTATAATTATTAAATTTAACATTATTTCACATTTTCCCCACTTAACAAGGGAATTACAATTAATAAATAGAATATCTCTATGAATAAATAAAAAGTGAGGGATATATAATGCAACGTGTAAATACGATTGATATTAGTAATGTACTACAATTGGAAAAAACTCTTTCGACTTTATTAAATAAGATGATTTCTTCAAAACTAGACCTTGAAAATTGGTTAAAAGAGCAGTCAAAAGTAATTTGGGAAATCGAAGAACAATTAAGATCACATTACATCGCCTTTCAATGTAATACGGATGATGAAGGAATAAAGGATACTTTTGAACATGATCAACAATTTGTAAAGCCACTTTTAAAGCGGTACCAAAATTTATTGGATAATAAATATTTAGAGTCACCTTTTCGAATGGAATTAGATTCTAACGTATATGGTTTATTAGATACAAAAATAAAAAATGCTCAAAAGTTATTTTGTGAGGAAAATATCGAATTAGAAATACAGGAAGACAAATTAGTCACAGAGTACTTTGAAATCACTGGAGGATTAAGTGCCATTTGGGACGGAGAAGAAAAAACGATAACAGAATTACAATCCTATTTACAAGATTCGAATCGTGACATCCGTAAAAAGGCAAAAACTATTATTTCTGAACAATTTTTATCTGTTGAAAAAGAACTCCAAAACATATTAAATCAATTAATTGAAATTCGCCATCAAAAAGCAAAAAATATTCAACTAGAGAATTATCGCGATTATATGTTCAAAAAATACGAGCGTTTTGATTATTCAGCGATAGATTGCTATGAACTAGCCGAATCCATACGTAAATATGTTGTGCCTCTTAAAGATAAAATAATGCTAGAGAAAAAAGAAAAACTGCAAGTTGATACGCTTCGCCCGTGGGATGTATCAGCTGTAACTCCAGATCAAAAAGTACTTAAACCTATTGCAAATGAAAATGATTTAATTGAAAAGAGCACTCATATCTTTAATAAACTAGATGTTGAATTTTCAGCACTTTTAAATCAAATGTATAAACACGATTGTCTTGATTTAACAAGCCGCAAAGGAAAAGCAGCTGGTGGCTTTTGTGAGTACTTACCAGCTTCACAATTATCTTTTATTTTTATGAACTTAAATTATACACAAGATGATATTATCACTTTTATACATGAAATGGGTCATAGCATTCATAACGAACTCATAAAACCATTAAAATTACGACAGTATATAGAAATTCCAGCTGAAACAGCTGAACTAGCCAGTATGACAATGGAATTATTCTCGCTTAATTATTGGGATACCTTCTATACAGACAAAAAAGATTTAAAACAAGCAAAAATTAACTTCTTTAAAGATGTTATTTCATATTTACCTGTCATGCTTATTGTTGATCAATTTCAACACTGGCTGTATGAAAATCCAAGTCATACTTCTGAAGAAAGAAATGAAAAATACTTGCAACTTCAAAAACATTTTCAGTCTAGCGTCATACATATTGATGGCTATGAAAACTGGATAGCAACGAGTTGGTTACCTGTACTCCATATTTTTGAAGTACCATTTTATTATATTGAATACGCGATTGCCCAACTTGGGGCATTACAAATGTATAAACAATATAAAGAGGATCCTAAGCAAACACTAGAAAATTATAAAAAGGCATTATCACTAGGAAGCTCGCAATCTATAAAAGAAGTATATGATGCAGCCGGTATTCGTTTTGATTTCTCTGGTGAAACCATTAAAGAACTAATGCTATTTGTAGAAAAAGAATTAGAATTACTTGAGCAATTATAAGAAGAAAACTACACCTATATTTTAGGTGTAGTTTTCTTCTTCATTTTATTAATCAGTTCTATGTACTGAGTATCACCATATCCGATTGTTGGAAAAAGATAAAACAACTTTGTTAATAATTCTTGATTTGATAAACCTTTATTTTTAGAGATGAATTTCATTACGATATTATCTTCTTTTAGCATTTCTAAATATAAATCTATAGCCTGATACATTACAGGTGGTACTTTATGATAAGTCTTTTTATGGTTTACCAATACTTCATTGTATATAGTAGAATAATCCCCCAATTCAAGTTCAATTTGATTTACTTTAAATTCATCCTCCCTGAAACTATTTAAGTATACTTTCCCTTCATAGCACGACTGCTCAAGGTATGAAAGTAAAGTAAGTAGATTCATTTGGCAAAACATATCTTCACCAAACCATAAAACAATACATTTGTACTCTTTCGTAAAAAGTTTTTTTAATGGATCTATTACCTTTTTTGTATAACTTTCTACTGAACTGTTATGTCCTTCCGCTCTTGTTTTAATAAAGTCCTCATCAAAAACTTGTGTAGTAGCAGGGTTCACACACATCGCCTCATTAAATGGTGCATAATCAGAATCACCCATTAGCTTTTTATTTTTAAATTCTTCATACATAACTTGACCATTTAATATGTTAAGTACCTCTTTATCAAATAGCTCACTCTTCCTATTTCGCAACTGTTCAACCTCTATTTTTCTAGAAATATTCATATTAAACACCCCTTCTTTATTTAAATTTAGTTTAAGAAATGATTGAATAGACATTTTGTTAAGTTGATATTCTCTTGGATTCATTCCAAAAACATTTTTACATATTCGATTTAGCCGTTCCTATTTATAGTGCGATAGAATATTCATTTGCTGGAAATGGGAATATCATTGACTATGAACATTCTATTACAAAAGCACTATTTGAAGGCTACCAAGAGGAAAATGAACTACCAAAAGAGATGATAGACAAGTTTCCATTATTTGTTAAATTAAAGGAGATTTTTGAATATAGCTTAATGCATATGTATTGGGATAAAGAAGAATTAACGGAGGAACAAGTACGGATTATGAACCTTTATAGGATGAAGATCGAAAATAAGAATACCTATATCAATATTTAAGAACGCTGTTGTTTAACTACAAGGAAACTTTGGTTAAACAACAGCATTTATTAATTTGCTGACAGCCTTTTTTATGACTTATAAATACTGATTCAATAATCTTTTCAAATACACTTCATTTTGCGGTGATACTTTTTCAGAAAATCTAGCTGCAATAATAATAGGAGCCCATTGAAAAACTTCATCTCTTGATAAGCCGGTACGACTGCAATATATATGTAAATACATCTCAGCTAATTCTACCGAAGCTTGTGAGTACAACAAATATGTTCGAAATACATCTGCGCGAATATCACCTGAACTTGCATCTACCCAGTCTATAACTTTCACTTTCTCTTCCTTACTCAAAATCAAATTAAATGGATGGAAATCTCCATGACATAGCCTAAAATCAAATGTAATAGAATCTAATTTTTGTAATATATTCTTCTTTTTGCTTTCATCCAAATTATGTACAGATTTAATTTGACGCTCTAACCTTTTCCTCATTAACTCCATTTCATCTGTATTCACACGTATAGCATGGATCTTTTTTTGCTCATTAACACAAAGTCCGATATAACGCTCTGCCTCATTTAAATTATTAAGTAGGAGATCACCAACACTGTCCCCTTTTACGTATTCCATAATAATTGCCTGTCTATCGTGTATCTTTGTCACTTCAAATACGTTTGGAACTGGCAGCCCGCATGAATAAGCATATTTTTGTTTTTTTGCTTCATTCATAGACTCTGTATCTGGGAGGTAATCTTTAAATAATTTTACAACCTTATCATCAGTTAAATAAATTTCTGCTGTATTCCCTTTTGCAATTGGATTACCTAAAACCACTTCATTTCTCCCCTTAACATAAATTAAAATAACACCTTATACCTCTCTTTAAATTCACTATAATCCTAGCTAAAACCTTCTTCACGAATATACAAAAAACTTACCGCTTTCCATCCTTAAATAGAAAGCGGTAAGTTTAATTGTTTAGGAATATCAGAATGAAACTCTGATGTATGCACAATTGAAAATGTATATCCTTGCTCAATAAATGATACTTCATTACATTTATATTCAAATGATACACCATTTTTCTTAAAGTTATTTTGGATTCGCTGTAAAAATGCGACGTCTGGTGTTCCGAAAGAAACGTGTACTTTCGGTGATAGAGCTTTCATCGCGATTGGAATCCAAGGTCGCTGCCACCAAGTTGCGACGACATAAGCAGTGCCACCAACTACAAAGTTAAAAATATCCCCGTCTTCCATCGTTTTCATATTTAGATTTGATTTCAGCCATTCCCTAAAAATAGGTACACTTTTAACAGGAAGACCAATTTCCCTTACATATAAAATGTTTAAAGGTGACTGCGGTACTAATACATCTTCTTTAACATAACTATGCGCGATAATTTCGAGTAGATTTCCATCTCCGTCTTTAAAGTATAAATTGAATCGACCATCCTCTTCATCAATTATATGACCATCTTTCCATTTCGCAATGAGTAATCCAGACTCCTCAAGCCATCTTGCTGTTTCATGAAATTTTGAATATGAGATTTCAAAAGCAACATGTGCAGGTGCAATTGGTTCATACACTTCTTGAAAACTAATTGTTGTATAAGGTGTTACTTCAAATTGAATGAAGGATGCTGTTTCTTTTTTTATTGGAAAAGATAATATGTCCTTATAAACTTGTTTTACCCCTTCTATGGAAACCGTTTGTAGTTTTATATCTGATATATGTGTAATCACTTTACATTCCCCCTCATTTCTTATTATCTATTCGTATTGTATTACACTTATAAATAGATAAAATCAAACGGAAGGATGGATTTTCCATATAGAAACTACAACTTTAGTATGAATATGTTAGCTCCAATTATTTTTTATTTCTGCTATAACAATTTCTGGTTTATCCCAGTGCAACATGTGTGTAGTATCAGGAATTACTTTTACTATACTGTCCGTTTTCTCTTTGAAAACATTTACTGTCTTATCTCTATAATCCGCCCAAACTTGTGGAACTGTAGCTCGGAGTAATACAATATTAGCCGGCAGCTTCTCATATATATCTATCGTTTCATCTTTATACATACCTCTTATTATATTACTAGCTGTATTCCCCCTGGCATGCCACCATACTTTGTTATCCATTTCGATCCCTAGGTCCTTTACAGCAACTTCTAACAATGAAGACCACCTAGTATAAGCTTCTTTTTCACTTTTGAAAAATTCGTCCCAATTATTAAAAACGTATTCATCAAAGTCCTTTTCATAATAAGCAATTTCTTCTTCCAACGTTTTTTCTTGAAGCCTTTTTGTTTGATATCCACCATCAATAAGAATACTTCCTTGTACTTTTTCTGAATGATGTAACAAATAAAATAACGCTACAAAACTTCCCCATGAATGTGATAGAAAATAGAAGTATTCGATTCTCAATTCATTTATTATTTCATTTAACCAATTTGCTAAATTCTGCATCTCATAATCTTCTGTTCTTTCAAATGGCGGTGTTTTACCATGTCCAGGTGCATCAACGGAGATAAATCTATACTCTTCTTTTAATTCCTCAGCAATTTCTATAAAACTTAAACTCGTACTACCTAATCCATGTAAACAAAAGATAACGGGCTTGTCATTATTCCCCCATTCAGTAATATGTACATTTATTTTTTCATTGCTAATATAGTAACGTTTCAAAACATTTATCCTCCATATTTTGATTTACACTTTATTTATTTCTATTATTTTCAAGTATTTCCTGTATTCTTTTCCACACAAAAAGCTGCTTTTCTTTAAATGAAAAGCAGCTTTTACGCTAAAATATATTATAATTTAACAGCGATAATCATAAATCTTTTTGAATTTGTATGAATCCCTTTTTCAGAACTATTCGTGTCAATGAACTTTTGTAAAATAGTAAAATCCTCTTCCTCTTCTCCAAATCTAGGAATAATAGGCGTATGTTTTAATAAGAAAATGAGATCTTCAGGCGTATTGTAATAATCAGTAACATCATATTCACGTACTTGCACGAGATCAAATCCTGCACTAATAAGTTCATCCATATACTTTTCTTTTAAAGTGCCATCTCGTTCACCTAAGCATTGTCCTCTGCCAAATGCTTCTTTCAGGTTTAATTTATCATTCTCACTTACTTGTTGCGTTAAGAAAAAAGCACCTCGTTTCATTACTTTTGCTAACTCAGATGCTAGAAACGGAGCATGACAACTTGAAGCGATATCAAAATGCGCATGTGGAAACGTTAAAGCTTCAGAACCCATTTGAATAAACTCAACATTTTGTACACCTGATTTTTTCAAATTAGAATGTGCCGTTTCAATCATGCCGTTAGAATTATCAATTCCAATCAACAATTTAGCTGATGATGCTATGTTAAGTACATTTTCTCCTCCGCCTGTACCAACATCAAGTAGAATGTCTGATGATTTACATCTTTCTTTCACTTCTCCATAAAAGTCCCATATTTCTCCTACAGTTTCACATTTTATTTTACTAAAATCCCATCCATTTAATCTTCCTACTTTATCATAAAAGCTTTTGTACTCTAATTCATTCACCTTATAACTCCCCTTTGTAAAAACGAATTAAATATGTATAATAACCTACAACACTATTTAATTATATATTATAAAATACAAATTATTAAAACACCATTCCACTTCGTACGACGATAAGTTTACATAACAATTTTATAGTTCACCTTTATCTATATGTTCTAAATGACCTCTTCCCCAACTACACACACTATCCAAAACAGTACTGACTGTTTTTCCATGTTCAGTTAAGCTATATTCTACTTTAGGTGGTATTTCTTGATAATGCTTATGAATCTTATAAATCTCTTTCTCTTGTAAAAAGGCCTGGCCATAATAATGAAATTGCACATACTGTTCTATATTTAATGCAAAATAGTTTTACTACGGGTAATGTATTATTTCCAGATGGAGGGTACACATATCATTAAATTATTAGCAACAAAAGCCCCTTATTACAGTGGCTTTTGTCGCTAATTTAAACATTGCTGAAGTAATATAGGATTCTCTTTTATTAGTTCTGCTAAAACAAAAGTTGTGGAAAAGGTCGTAAGATTAACTCTTTATCTAGCAATCCTTTTTGTTCTCGAATCATTCCGCCTCATCCAATAAAAGCCGCCCTAATTTCTATTCCCTACACTTTTATATAAAATTAACCTTATAAAGGTAGGATTCAACAACTTCTTACAGAATTCTATATTTAATACGTATTGGACGGATTATTTTCAAATTCCTCTTTACTAAAGGTGGTTCATACAATTGTGAAATTTGTACAAGAACGAAGATTAACTGTCAAGACAACTTTTTCAAAAGAATACAAGATTTTTATTTTTGGTTTACTCATTTCACGAATCGGGGATTCACTATATACTTTTGCACTGCCTTGGATTGCATATCAATTAACTGGTTCAGCTGTAATTATGAGTTCTTTATTTGCTGTTAACGTATTGCCAATCGTTTTATTTGGCCCTTTAGTTGGTGTACTAGTTGATCGATATGATCGAAAAAAGTTACTTTGGATGGCGGATATTACCAATATTATTTTAGTAAGTCTCGTACCAATTCTACATGCATTACATCTATTAGAAGTCTGGCATTTATACGTAATTACTTTTATCTTAGCAGTTATGTCCATGCTTTTTGATGTAACAACAGTTACAGTCATTCCACACATCGCAGATGCATCATTAACGAAGGCTAATTCTTTATATCAAATGGTTAATCAATTGGCTAGTTTGTTTGGTCCAATGATAGCTGGGCTTTTCATATCTTTTATTGGCGGCTTTCAAGTACTTTGGATTAATGTTCTTTCATTTATTGCTACATTAATTGCTGTGATTATATTACCTTCTATGAAAAACTTAAATAAAAAGAATACTGATAAAAAAACATTGCAAAATGTACTAAATGATTTGTTTGATGGTTTTAAATGGCTCAAAAATGATTGGTTAAATATAGCTTTGTCACTTCAAGCTATGGTAGGTAACTTTGGAGCAAGTGCTGTTTTAGGTGTACTTATGTATTATTTATTATCGACATTAAATCTCACCTCCGCACAAAGTGGCTATAATTATACTTTAATAGGAATAGGTGGGCTTTTAGGAAGCTTAATTGCCGTTCCTTTAGAAAAGAAATTTCGACGTGGTGTACTTATTCCTTTACTCCTATTTTTAGGAGCGCTTGGGTTAACATTTGCTTTGTGGAGTACATATTGGCTTGCTCCCGGAATTGCTTTCGGAATCGCGATGACATGTAATATCACATGGAATACGATTGTTACATCAATTCGGCAGGAAACTGTTCCATCCAATTTGCAAGGACGTGTTTTAGGTTTTTCTCGTGTACTTACACGATTATCTATGCCATTGGGGGCATTAGTAGGTGGAATTATTTCAGCCTACAATCCTGTATTTATATTTGCTTTAGCTGCTTTTACTAAAATAATTGAAGTCTTTATTGCCTTATATAGTCCGATACGAAAACTGTAAAGATAAAGATTTATATATTTTGAGATATTAATAAAATAAAAAAGGCATAAAACATGCCTTTTTTTATTACTTATTTGTTTATTGGATAACAAACTTCTGTAACCCACTTATTAGGATCGGATTCCATCGCTGGGCTCACATGATAAATATTAAACATCGGGCCTGCTAATTTGTAACCCTCTGTCTCAATCCATTTTGCCGCAGCCTCATTTACAGCTGTCATCTGTTCATAACTTCCATTAACTGTTATAGAAGCTACATTAGTCGATTCCATATTTTTAAATGTAACGTCTTTTGTATTTTCGTGCTTACCAAGAATACTTAGCTGTATTTCTATATCCACATCATTTTCTTTGTATTCACGATCATGGAAAACCGCAATACTATAACTCGGTTGGGCAATACTAATATTTTTCATTTGAATTTCTTGCATTAATACACTCCATAAATCACCTTCGCAATTATACGATGGAATAATCTTTCTAACACTAGCTACAGTTCTTTCTGGAATTTCTTTTATTGAAACATGATAATTCATCTCAACAACATCCTCTCTCATCGTTTTCATTGAGTCTTCGAGGAGACGTAATTGTTTTTGGAGGTTATTCATGTCTTCTTTAATTTGAGCACTACGATTAAAAAATTGCTCTTTTATGGTATCTATATTATCGCATTCTATTATTTCTTTGATGGTAGCAATATTAAACCCCATAGCTTTTAACGTTTGAATTTGATTTACTTTTTTTAATTGGTCTGCTGAATAAAATCGATATCCACTCTGCTCATCGACTTTTACTGGTTGTAGTAATTCCACTTTATCGTAGTGTCTCAACATTCGTATACTAATGGAAGATAGTTTTGAAAAATCCCCTATTTTAAACATGATTTCCTCCTATAAGTTACATCTGCTTTGAAGCTCAACTTTATCTTAAACAATAACATTGTGTGAGGGTCAACTGTTTATAACGTTTGAATTATATTTCTTTAATTATTTACCCTTATATACTCTTCTGTCTTATGCCTATAAAGATTGATAATAATCCGTTCACAGCTAATAAAATTACTATAATACTTGTAAGTAAACCTACATCTGCCGCAAATATTTTTATCGTACGCCATGGTGAGCTTGTACAATAAGTAAGAAGTGGGATGAAAATAATAGATAATAGTAGGAATAGAGCCCCTACGAATAACCAAGTTAATTTTTTTACAGTTTCCTTATGTTTATATTTTTTAATTAACATAATTGATGAAATGAAAAGCGCGAGTATAACTGTAGACATAACAATTTGTGTAAATGGTATGCTTTTATGGGGATCAACCGGTTCTTCTTCATTCAAAATATTAATAATCCCCTTTTTTAATACTGAAAGTGCTGGTTCTTCTAATACATGATTTTTATTTGTTAAAATCACACCACCCCAGCCACTTTTATTTAAAGTAAATATTTCTGTACGAGCATCGGGCGTTGATCCTGAATGCCAAATCATCGTTTCGCTTTCATTTATACTTGTTGTTCTTAATCCAAAACCATAGCTTTTTTCTGAATTTATGTTATAAAGTGGTGTAAGATAAAGGTCGATGTTTTCTTTCTTTAAAAATTGAGTATCTTCTTGTCGATTCAAAAACATAATAAATTGAATCATATCTTCCAAATTTGCGGTAATATAACCATACGGTGTCCCGGCATTATCATAGGATACTACACTTTTTCTTGGTATGCCAAACCATGACTGATAACCTGTTAAATAGCCTTTTTCATATGCAGTTTCTTTACTTGCTGCCGCACCATTCATATTTAATAGCTGAAAAACATGTTTTTCCATATATGAGGAATATGTATCATTTGTAATTTCCTCAATAAGTGCACCTAAAACAATATAATTCGCATTACTATATTGATATTTTTCTCCTGGTAGAGCAGTTAATTTTACATTTGAAAGTCTCATTACATTTTCTTTTAATGCTGTAGAACTTTTGGATTGCTTATCTGATATTAATAAGCCTTCATATGTGTTTATTCCGCTTGTATGAGTTAAAAGGTGTTGGATTGTTATAGATGAGGATATTTGAGAATCTTTTAGTTTAAACCAAGGAAGATGTTGTTGAACTGAATCCTCTAATTTTATCTTTTTGTCTTCTATTAATTTCACTATAGCTAAAGCTGTTAAAGATTTGCTTATTGAGCCGATTGCAAATGGTGTTTTACTAGTTATTTTTTTTTCAGATTCCCCAGTAATCCCCCACGTTTTAGTGAAGAATACATCTTTATTATGTACAATTGCAACAGCAGCCCCTGGAATATTCTGTTCCTTTATAAATTTTTCAATATACTTATCTAAAGTAGCTTTAATATCTTGCTGAGCATATGCTTTTGGATAAATGATACATAATACTATTACATTACAAAGAATATAGATTTGAAATAGTTTATAGATAGTTTTCTTCATTATACTTTAGATAGCTTTCTTTTTTTATAACTTACTAAGCTAATAAACACTACTACAGAGAGCATAAAGCTAATCATTATTAATAAAACGTTCCACCATTGATTCTCTGATATGCGATATAAAATATTATAATTAAATGTATTTTTGCTATTAGTTGAATTAAATGATTCAGTTAAAAATATTGAAAATGTAGTTTGCGAGATGAGGTAAGTAATAATTGCGATGAATATGCCACGTAAGATAAATGTGTTGAATTTTCCTTTTTCATTTTGAAGTTGTTTCATTTTAACTTGTAAATCAATTTCATTTATTTCTATAAAATCTTTAACAAATAATTGAGGGGTACCTAAATCATCTATACTGTCTTCACCATGTTCATGACACTCTTGAATATGTTCTAATATTTGTCTCTTAATATTTTCCCTTTCTTCTAAACTAATATCGTATTGCTTTAATTCCTTAAGTACGTCTCTTAAAAATTGCTTTTCTTTACCTATCAATTTATTCCTCATTTCAGAAGGTCTCCTTTCAAACCGCTTTTTAATAATGTTTGAATGTCCAATTGCAATTCTAACCACTCATTAATTTTCTTCTCAAGACGTATTTTCCCATTTTCATTAATTTCATAATAAATCCTCACTTTACCACTGTCTGTTACCTCTTGATAAGTGTTAACCCACTCTTGATTTTTCAACTTAGTTAAAATAGGATAAATACTTCCTACTCCTTTCAATTTTAAATTGTTTATTTCAAGTTCTTTCATAATCTCATAACCATAACTTTTCTTTTTCGACAAAATAGATAATACACACATTTCTAAATGACCTTTAATTAAACTTGTTCTATCCATAGGATAAATTTAACAGAAATATATACTTCATTCAAGTATATATTTCTGTTAAATTTAAAAAATCACACAATGAAAAATAGATTAATAAACAAAAACATATCACTTACGAACCATTTTAAACCTTAATTTTCGCTTTTATAATATAATAATTACATAATATATTAATCGTTTATCACTATTTGTTTTGTATCTCTCCTTCCATATTACTTCTTTTCTTATTGAAAAATATTGTATGGAGACATAAAAATACTAAAAGATCCAATTTCTTAATTTTGATATTAAGAAATTGGATCTTCTTTCATTACCTTGTATTAATCATACTGCGCTAATATATACATTATAAAGAATATATGTTTTATTAATTTATATTAATAAAACATATATTAATAAAATTTACTGATTACTCTCAAGACATTCATAAACCGCCATCATATCTCGTTTATCCAACTCACGTATGCGATTGAAAATGGGTATTTGTCCAACAGCTTCTGTTAATAAGCTTTCATTCACAACATCACTTACTTTTCCATTTAACCACGTTTGTACATCCACGCCCTCGACAACTTCTTTTAACCCTTCGTCATTAATACCACTTGCATTACAAGTTACACATGGAATTGTTAGTTTAAAGACACCATCATGTAAATTATCTTCGGTTATCACTTTCTTACCTTTACAAAATGGACATGGATTACTTTTTTTAATTTTATTAATTTGGGTAACTAATTTTTTGTATCCAAACGCTTCGTATACATACGTAAGTTTTTTATATTTACCATTTGTGAAATACTTATCTATAATGGTTTCTCTCGTTTCATAAACATTAGGGAAATCACAAACAGTTACCTGATTATTAACACTAATGGATTCGATATTTCCTTTTATTTCGCTCCAGAATGGTAAGACATTTTGTAACACCATTTCATAGTTTGAAAAGCTTGCTTGTTCTAATTCAAACATTTTCAATGCAACTTGTGCTTTTCTTGGCAATAAAGAAACATCTTCCGTCAATACCATATCGCCACCAACAATAGACTTCAATTTAACAAGTGCCGGTAAATCACCAACTATTTTCAATACTTTATTAATAGGCTGATTGATTATTTCACGAATATCTACGTTACCAAATTTAAGTGGTTTATGATGATTTAAAACCGTCCCCTCACAAATTGGACATTTCATCATTTTTTTTGAACTCTTAATTTCTTCTTTAATAGGTGCTTTTGAAATAACAATATATCCACCAATAATTGTATTAAACCCTACCCATGTTCTGCGTGTCTTTCCTTTTTTATCATAAAATGATTTTTCAAAATATCCGTACCAAAACGTATGCTTTTCTTCTTCTGACATATCATTATAGCTCTTTGACAAATCGTGACCAAGCTCATTTTTTATTTCTTCGAATAGAAATTCTATTTTTTCATGCTGATAAAATTTTAATACCTTCATGATTTCTTGATCGAATAGCCCATCCCAAAATGGAACACTTTTATCTTGAATGGCAATATCTTTATCAAAAACTTCAATTTGAAGACGTCCAGAACAAGATGGACAATGATTGTCCTGTGAATAGAAATCAAAACTTCTCGTATCTTTATTAATTGGATGAGCAGCTACAATATGATTAATTAATCCACCAATCTCATATAAGAAACTATATTGACTATATAAATGTCTTTCAAGATCAATAGCAATAACAGGTGCGATTGTATCAGATTCATATTCACCATAAATTAACCTAGCCATTGATGATAAACTTTTTAAAATACCGCCCTTATAAACATTTTCGGCATTTTTAAAATAGTTAATATGATTTTCTTCTAAATAGTGAACTCCTTTTTTCTGCTTAAGCATTGAAGAGATATTTATTTTCTCTGTGCTATTCACATTACTTTTTTGACGATAGTAATCCTCATGTTTAACAACATCCAAATGCTCTACAGATTCATTCTGCCTTTTTCCAAAATCAACTATATAATCAGAGCTTTCTAACATGTAACGATTATGCTCAATCATAATGATAGAAACTGATTCATCTTGCAGAATACCTCTAATACTATCGATAAATTGATTTAAAATATTTTGTGATAAACCTTTTGAAGGCTCATCAAAAATGAATAATGTATGTGGATTTCTAGTGTTTGCAAATAATTCCGAAACTAAATGAACACATTGAAACTCACCTGTCGATAATGTTTGTGTTTTTCTCTCTAATGTTAAATAGCCAAGCCCTAATTTAATTAGTAAGCTCAAACGTTTATAAGCGATATCTTCATTTGGAAGTTCATCAATAATATCCTCAATCGAGCGCTCAAAAATATCATCAATGTCTTCACTATACTTTGTGAGTTTCTTTTTAATATCTAGGAAAGTTGCTACAGTTGATCGACTTGTAATTGATTGATTTCGGTCTTGTCCTACCATAACTAATTTATCTTTTGGATATCGTTTTAAAAAATCTGTAGCTAGACATTCGTTGACAAGTGTAGATTTCCCACATCCCGATTCTCCTGTAACCGTTACAAGCCTGTTTTTAGGAATTTGAAACTCCGCCATTTGGATATTACGGCAATATAAATCATAGAATGTATAATATTCTGTTGGTATTTCTTTATTTCGCTCCCACAGTATTGACTTTGGTCTTGGTGATTCTTTCACAATTTTCCCGCCATATTTTCCGCTACCAGGTCCAAAGAACAATTGCTCATCAGTTGTATCTAGTACCGTATCTGAATGATCAATAAGCCAAATTTGATTTTTACACCCTAATCGTTTAATCTCTTCTAAAATTTGTAATAATGTTTCATGATCAAGTCCAACTGAAATCTCATCAATAATAATTACAGCATTTTCACTTACTGCCATGAATTCAGCCAAATAAAGTCGTGTTAACTCTCCACCTGACAACGTACCCATAATTCGATTTAATGTTAAATAACCAATGTTCATATTAATAATATTTTGCAGTATATGCTGTTTTTCCTCACTAATATTTAATTGTTTTGCTAGTGAAAGAATAGATTCAACACTTAAATCATTAATATTTGAGATTGAATGTGGCTTTTCCAACAAATCAATTTCATATTGTTCAATTTCTTCACTATAACGTTTTCCCTTACATTTTTTACACTCAACATTTTTTGTAGTACCACGGCCTTTACAACCAGTACACCAGCCTAATTGATTATTAAATGAAAAGACCTCTGGAGAAAGATTAAATACTTCAGCAAGTTTTTCCCGAACCTCTGTAAAAACACCAGTATGAGTACCAATCGTTGAACGCGGATTAGACGAAATCGATGATTTTCCTAGAAAAAGTACTAATGGCATTTCTTCCATCTTAATAGCACTAAAATTTGTTTCCATAATGTTAGGAAATAAATATTGATATTCAGCCTTTGGTAATAAAGAAACTAATCGTTTTTTTGATTCTTCACCAATTGTTTGGCAAAAAGTTGTTTTACCCGATCCAGATAACCCAGCAATTCCAAACGATTTATTAAACGGTATAGTTGCATCTAATTTATTTATGTTATTAGCAATTAATTGATTTACTTTCATATTAACCTCTATTCTTATTTATTCACAAAAGCATTTTTAAAATATAATAATTACATAATGAATATTACCTATTATGCAATTATCCTCTCACTTCATGAATCTTATCCTTGTATATTTCAAACCACTGTTGCCATTCATCTTTAGAAAATTCTTTCTCTTCTCCTTCTAAAACGTAAGAAAAAAGATTTAAACAAATATGCCAACCAGCTATATCTCTCGGTGTATGATCTGTTAATTCATTAATGTACTCTTTAAGGAATAAAAGAGTACTATTTTCCTCTTTATGTATTTCAAATCGGACACGGTCTTTATCCCAAGTAAATTCAAGTACTGAGTTTAGTTGACACTCTAAAATATCAATGTTTATGAATGAACCGTCCATCATGTCGAACTTTATTATTCCACCAGTTTTAAGGCTTTCAATCTGTAAATTGGACATCCATTTTTTCAGCTTACTGTTTTCTGTTAATACAGACCAAACTTCCTCTACCGTATATGGAAATTCGCGTTCAAATTTTACTATATATCCACCAGTTAGTTTCCCAATTTCAGCTATCATTTTGATTGCCTCCTCATATAGAATATATGTTCTCATTTTATTTTACAAGAATATAAATATAAAATAAATATTTATGTCAACGAAGTGTTAATTTAAAGTGAATGACGCTGAGAAAAACTTAAATATTTTCTAAATCGAGTTATATAGTATTGAAAATTAAATATAGATTTACGTACAAATAAAAAAGCCGCATTTGCGACTTATGAAATCATGGGATTAACTCCTTTTTTGGTTAAATGATTAGCGCTTAATCGCATCGATAATTAGCGATGGAAAACCAAGTTTATCGCCTTTATTTCTAGAATCATACCTTTTCGAACGGAAAATAACACCGTCGTTTGCATCCCATTCGTTGTAATAAAACTGACCATTTTCATCACAATATTCAAGTAAAACTACCTCGAATCCAGCAGTTTCAAACATTTTCGTTAATGTTTTATAATTATGAACGATTTTATGACTTGCTGCTGGATGATCTTTCGGACCGGGTCCCCCTATTTGAACTATATTTTGATATACCTCATCCTGAAAGAATGCATCAGGGACTCCGCACCGAATATGACCAGATGGTTTTAAAAATTCATAACAGATTTCAGCTGCTCTTACACCTTCTTCAAAAGTAAGGTGTTCCCATACATGCTCAGCTAAAATAGCTGAAATAGAGTTGTATTCAAATCTTTCTTCCCACGTAGCTTTATCTAGTAAGTTAAGTTCATCTTCTTGCGTTTGAATCCAGCCTGGATTATTATTAAACACTCCAGCTCCGACAACTACTTTAATTTCGTCTTGTTTTATTGCCACCATGTTCACCTCTTAAACATTTTAATTCATTAATATATTCTATGTTTACTATTATCCTTCCTCCTTCAACAAATGTAGTAACATGAGTCCAGTACAATACCGAACTCATGCCCTAAAAACTCTCTAACGCAACAATCTGTCTAACTCTATAAAATTAGTTCATAATATACGATTTTTCTTACAGAAATATAGCACACCAAACATTAGCATAATACCAATTACGTAAAAAATTGTTGTTCCGCTCCCACCAGTATTAGGAATTACCCAATTATTCTTCGCATTTTTCACTGTTATTTTTTGTGTCTTTACTGCTTCTGTAATTTCTATTTCTATTGGATCTCTAAGTAACATGTATCCGTTCGGTGCTTTTATTTCTTTAATCGTATACTTTCCAATTGCTAATTGGTTGGAAATTACCTTTCCTTTTTCATTCGTTATTAATCTACTAACTTCTTTCCCTTCTTTATCTAACACTTGAAATACAGCGCCTTTTAGCTTTAATTCACTATCCTTATCATCAACTTTTTCAATTTCAAATTGCCCAGTCGGATCTGGCAATTTCTTATTTTCTATTTTAATTTCTACTACTGTATCTTTTTCTATTTTTACAGCTATTTTATCTTTTAATAATTCATAGCCTTTAGGTGCCTCTATTTCCACTACGGTATAGTTTCCTATTGGTAAGTTTTTTGATATTACTTCTCCTTCTTCATTTGTTATTAACTCTCCAACTACTTTTCCTTTTGCATCTTCTATATGAAACTTTGCCCCTGCTAGTTTTTTATTTTTATCACTTATATCTACTTTCACAAGCTTCATTTTTCCCATTGGATCTGGCAATTTCTTATTTCCTATTTTAATTTCTACTTCTGCATCTTTTTCTATTTTTACAGTTATTTTATCTTTTAATAATTCGTAACCTTTAGGTGCTTCTACTTCCACTAAGGTATAGTTTCCTATTGGTAAGTCTTTTGATATTACTTCTCCTTCTTCATTTGTTACTAGTTCTCCAACTATTTTCCCATTTAAATCTTCAATTTTAAACTTTGCTCCTGCTAGCTTTTTATTTTTATCACTTATGTCTACTTTCACAAGCTTCATTTTTCCCATTGGATCTGGCAATTTCTTATTTCCTATTTTAATTTCTCCTTCTGCATCTTTCTCTACTTTTACAGCTATTTTATCTTTTGATAATTCGTAACCTTTAGGTGCTTCTTTTTCCACTAAAGTATAGTTTCCTATTGGTAAGTCTTTTGATATCGCTTCTCCTTCTTCATTTGTTACTAGTTCTCCAACTATTTTCCCATTTAAATCTTCAATTTTAAACTTTGCTCCCACCAATTTTTTATTATCATTATTACTATCAACCTTTTTTATTTTTACTTTTCCTGTACTAGGCTTGTTCCAATGTTTCCAGTTAAATTTGAAATTGTGAAACTCAAATCCACCAGTTTGTTGTACCGCACCAACAAATGCTTGTCCATTAATCGAACCGCCTTTTGTTTCTAATACAGCATTGGGAGCAAACACACTCCCAACTACACCATATCCCTCTGTTGTAATTTTTTTCGCATTTGGAAAAACCCAAATCATTTTCCCATATAGCTCAGTAAACGGGGAATTAGGCGAATATGGTTGTGATGTAGGAACTATATCTGTAGCCTTTCCAATATTGTTCGTGTCATATAGAATAGACCCATTTTTAAATGTAACCTCTATTGCATCTGAATACATTACAATAAAATCTTTGTCCTTAGCATTGGGCAAAAATACATCTCTTATATCTACACTGATTTTCCCTGTCAATTCTGATGAAACATAAATATTAGGATTGTTTATATCTTTTCCGATTCCATGACTCATATTTGGAATTGGGGTATTCGTTTTATATTGACCTGCATTTTTACTAACTTGGTTCACTATATTGCGAAATTCATTAAATTTCGCGTCAATTTCTAGTTTTTCTTTATAAACGATACGATCATAAGAAGATTGTATGATGCGATCTGGATCACTCTCTTTTGTCATTACGACTATTCCGTTTTGAATGATAAAAGATTCTTCTCTTGATTTTTTTAGTTTTCCGGACAATAACAAGGACGGATATCCCTCATCAACCCATTTTTCACCTACTATATTAGATGTTCCTGCTGCTGCACCTACAATCGTATACCCCGATGCATCCATATCACCTTGAACTGCAATTGCTCCTTCAATGTCGCCACCTATTGCTTTATGGTTACCAAAGACAACAGCATTATAACGCGATATATCTCCTAGACCTTCTAAGGTAGTCGTGGATCCATATGCTTCTTTTGGTACATATACGACAAAACTTACACTTAACATTAACAAAACAATAAAATGAATACTTACCAGCTTTAATCGTAGCCTCAATTCCTTTGTTCCCACCTTTACCGTATTTTTTTTATAATCGAATAAAATGAATTTTTATTAATGATGATTTACTTCATCCCCTATATACCGTCTTTACTTATCTTTAAATTTCCGGTCCCACTTCCCATTAATGCAGGATAAATACATTCTATCGAGTTAACTTTTTCTTATAAATTACGACTAGAAGCACACATAACAATAGGATTGTAACTATTACAGTCCACTTATTAAATATAAATATCTCTGTACTCACTTTTTGTTTTTCTTTCTCGTTTAACTCCACGCGCTCACCTCGAACTAGCAATCTATTGGTGTTTACTCCATAAGGCGTACACGTAATTAAAGTTGTATAATCTTTATTTTCTACAATTTGTAGATCGTCCGTTTCATGTGGTAACACTACTTTAATTTGATCTACTTTATAAGCAAGAACTTTGTCTAAAGAATGAATATAAAAAAGATCTCCTTTGCTCAACTTATCTAAATCTGTAAATAATTTTGCTGATGGTAAACCACGATGCCCTGTTAAAATAGTATGCGTACTTTCTCCACCTACCGGGAGCGAAGAAAAATCTAAATGACCTATCCCGCGACCCAATACTTCCTCAGAGGTCCCTTGATAGATTGGCAGTTTTATATTAATTTTCGATATTTCAATATACCCCATTACATCTCCTAAATTTAACACATCAGCATACGCTTGATGATTACTTTTTTTTTCAGAAAATGGATCTGTAAATGTTTTCGCAGAAGTTTGAACTTGTTTATTATATTCGGCTGCTTCTTTTTCCCTACGTTCGACTTCTTTCTTTTGTAATGCTTTAATCTTCTTATCGTAAGAGCTAATCTCAGAATAATGTGCACGAGTCGCCAACCAATTACTAATAGTAGGATATAAAAAAATACCTAATCCAAATAAAAAAATACCCCCAAAAACAAGATTTCGTTTCATATTTCCACCTCTGTATATGCTTAAATATCGAAAAGAGGGAAGCATTTTGCTTCTCCCCTTTTCCCATAGTTACATGTTCCTAAAATCTTAATTTCTAGCAAACTTTTTTCTAAAGAAAACAAATGCCGCTGTAAGCATTAACGTAAGGCCTATTACAGTAAAAAGAGTCGTTCCTATGCCACCCGTTACCGGAAGAATCCATCCACTTTTATTATTTTCAATCGTCAATTTAACCGTTTGATTATTTTCACTAATCTTTACATCAATGGGGTCTTTTAATAATTGATAAGATGCTTTTGTACCATCTTCTTTTGTATATGTTGGTGCTTTCGTTTCAAAAATTTGATAGTCTCCATATGGAATGTTAGACCATTTAATAACACCATTTTCATCTGATACACCTGTTACTTCTTTTCCTGCTACGACAACTATTTTTCCATTATTATCTTTAAGTACAAACTCTGCACCTTTTAATTTATTCTTATTAGCACTATCAATTTTTGTTAACTCAATTATTCCAGTTGTCGGAATAACAACTACAGGTTTAGATTCCTTTTCTCCAATTACATCATTTTTATTTGTAAAATGTATTTTTGCTGTATTTAAAATTTCCGAACCAGATGGTACTCCTTCTTTTACTTGGGATTTAATTTGCAAATGAAATTCTTTTTTACCATCTAATTTTGTGAAATCTTTTACTGTAGCTGTTACTTTTTGACCTTCTATAGCTACCTCAACAACGTTTGCATTTACTTCTGCTCCATCAATTTTCACGATTGGCTTTCCTTGAATCACTAAACGATTATCCAAAGTATCTGTTACCACATATTTTTTGTATTCCTTAATGTCTTCTGGAATTAATGTTTTAATATCATAATTATAATTAGTTAACGGATTTATCGGTAACGCTTCCAATTTTCCGTTAATTTTTTTATCAATTGTTGGTTCTTCATTGTTTTTCACTTCTATTTTAACTACTGTACCAGAAGTAATAGTTCCATCTTCATTAATTGTTCCGGAGTTCTTAACAAAAAACTCACGTTTAGTTGGATCTATTACGTAGCCTTTCGGAGCTTTTGTTTCTTGGAAATAGTATTCACCATACTCCAATCCTTGCACGCGAATATGACCATTAGCATCTGTTACTAACTCTTTTTTCACTTCTGTACCATCTTTTTTAAATAAAGAGAATACTGCACCTGCTAATGCTTTTTCATTTACACCAGTTTTTATTAAATCCACTGCACCACGTTTAATCTCATTTTTGGGATACATGTGAACATCATAGTTTAGCACCTTACCCTCTTTATTCGTTAATGGGATATCCACTGTATACGTATTGGGATTTAGATTAACATGTGGAGGTCCTGCCACTTCTTTCACCTCATAACGTCCTAGCGGAAGATCTTTTAATACAGCTTGTCCGTTATCATCTGTTACTACTTGATTTGGAGTGGCTCCCATTACAGGTTTCACGTCTTCTTTTACGATTTTCCCATCGTTTGAAATTTTTTCAAAAGAAGCAACCCTTTTCACTTCAAACGTTACACCTTTTAATGGTTTCACATCTTTTGGCACCTCTTGATTTGCAGAACCGTCACCTTCTAGTCCCTGCGCTCCATCTTTTTCTTGTTCATACTTATGAATCGTTAAAGTACCTTTAGATGGTGAATCTGCCTTTACTAATACACTAGACCATGTAGAAAATGTTAAGAATAACACTAAAAGCACACTAAATATTTTTTTCATTTCTCTTATCCCCTTTACTACTTCTATCATTTTAAAAATTTCTTTATTACTATTACCTTCTTAAAAGCAATAGTGTGCCAAGTATCAGATTTAAACGAATAACATAAAACATAGTCGTCCAACAATCCATTGTTTACAATCACTTATTCACTTTTCTTATCTTCTATTATTACGTTGTCTCTCCACATGATATATGTAATTTTCTCCCCTAAATTACACGTATATCCCTATTTCAAGAATCATTACATTTGTTACATAATAGCTTTCACTGCTAATTTCGACTAGTCACTTACTGTCAATCTATTCATATCTCACTTCCTATCCCTATTTAAAATCCAATCTTAATCATTTTTTAATACATATAAGTAATAACCAACAAATAAGTGTGACGATTCATATTTTACGTTACTGTCCAAAACTATTACCTGTATATTCAAATAATATGTGCTATTCATGTTAAATTATGGTATTATTCTTAGAAGTTTATAACTTTTATTTATATTTTTTATTGATAAAGGTTTTCCGTATCTACTTATGAAAAAGGAATATATGTTTATTTAACTATTACGCATAACTGTAAGGAGGAAGAATATGACTAAAAAACTCAGTCTAGTTGAGATAGAGTACATTTGCAATATGTTTTTTCAATCTTTCGAAATTCCAGTTTGTTTTTTAGATTGTAACAAAAATATTCTTTTAGAATTTAAATCCAAAAATGATTCACATTCGTTATATACATCAAAAATAGAACAGTTACATATGCTTTTTCAGAGAAATGATACATATAATTCCCCCATCTTCAGAACTCACGAATATCTAGGGCACTTTATTTTAATTCACATAAAGAGCGATTATATGGTGAACGGTACTGTTATTATTGGGCCCTTGGCACATGTAAATTTTTCTACAAGTAAAGCGGATAGTAACCTTAATTTTATTCCAAATTATAAAAGAACAAGAGACCATTATTTTTCATTGTCAGTCAAAGATCAAAATTTCTTTGTAAATATAGCGATATTGTTCTATAACATTCTCTATAAAAAAAATTCAGATGTAAGCACCTTTTCAAATAACAGTGACTCACTTCATATAAGTCATAGCAGCATCTTAAACGAAGATGTATATATTTCAATGCAAAAAGACGAATCCATTTATCATAATTTATATATAGAGCAGCAACTACTTAGTTCTATAGAAGACGGGGATAAAGAAACCGTCCTCAAATATTATTACGAATTCCAACAAGAGACTCTTTCATCTTTATCTTCATTCCATCAATTAAGACGTCATAAAAACATTTGTATTTCATCCATCACGCTCGCTACTAGATATGCGATAAAAGGGGGACTTCCATCTGGGATTGCTTACAAAATTTATGATTTACATATTCAAAGAACAGAAGATTTAAAAGACAAAGAATCTGTTTGGGATTTATTAAAAAATGCTTTTTGTACCTTTGCAGACCGTGTAAAGGCACAAAAAACACAGCAACATTCACAGACTATTGCTATTTGTAAAAACTACATTTTTAAAAATATTTACAATCCAATATCTGTTAAACAACTTGCTAAATTTGCAAATGTGAATTCAGATTATTTATCTATATTATTTAAAAAAGAAGTCGGTATTTCATTAATTGAGTACATTCAACGTGAACGAGTCGAAGAAGCAAAGAAATTATTAACTTTCACCACCTATCCCTTATCAGATATATGCGCTTCGCTTAATTTTAGCGATCAAAGTTATTTCACTAAAATTTTTAAAAAATTCACCAATGAAACACCTGGTAAATACCGAAAATCTCATGTTGTCATTTAGAGTGACACTTCCATTAAAACAAAGTGTTTTCAGTAACTTATCAATGGCAAATTAGAAGTACTCCTATATTCATGAGCTATAGGATTTATACTATTTTCAAATTAAAAAACACGTTACTATTCTTTTATTTTAATGAGAATAGTAACGTGTTTTATATGTAATATAGTTCTGTAGACAGAATAGTATCCAACTGCAAATTTTTATAAAAGCCAAATGTACCGCTTAACTATTAAAATCTTAATAAGTAAAAAATCCATATTTCGTTTTATTTACTTTCTACTTTATTTCTTTTGAATACTGAACTCTTTTCTTCAAACGAATGATCCCTACTATTATTTTTGTATCTTTCTAAATTTGCGAACAAAAGTGAGTACTGTGCCTGTAATAATCATCAATATGCCGATTGCTGCACTGTTAGTTGTACTTACACCCGTCTTTGGAAGCTCCTTATATGTATATTCTTTTTTATCGCTATTACTGTTGTTAGAGATATTACTCTTATTTGCCTTATTAGCAAGGCCATTAGCTTTGCTAGTTTCTTTATCTTTCACTAATACTTTTTGTATCGTATTTACCTCATTACCCATGGAATCTTTGACACTATATATTATTTCATAAGTACCAGCTTTAGTTGTATCTATAGTTCCTTCATACGCTATTTTAGAAGTAAGGTCACCGTCCTCTTTATCAGTAGCTGATACCCCTACCAACGGATCAAATTGATCACCCTCAGTAATTGAAGTTGTAGCAGGTACTTTTAGTATTGGTTTATCATTTTTAACTTCTTCTCTAACTTTGACCGTTACAGTTTGCTTCGCCGTTACTTCATGGCCTTTTGAATCTGTAACTGTGTATTTTAATACGTAAGTACCGGCTTTATTTGTATCTACTTCACCATCAACTTTGATTTTAGAAGTAAGATCACCGTCTTCTTTATCGATAGCTAATACTTCTGCCATTGGAACAAATGAATCTCCTACATGAATTGTCGCTCCAACAGGCACTGTTAATTTAGGTTCTAAATCTAATATTTCTCCATTTCCCTCTACAATTACAGTCTGTGTAGCCGTTGTAGTTCTCCCTTGGGAATCAACGACCAAGTATTCCACAATGTATGTACCTGGTTTTGAAGTATCTACATCGCCTTTATGCTTTACTTTATTTGTTAAATCACCATCTTCTTTATCAACAGCTTTTACATTTCTCATTGGATCAAACGTATCACCTACACGTAGTGTAATCGTAAACGGCACAGTTAACTCTGGAGCTTGGTTTTCTGCTGTTTTTTCGTTTTCTTTCACTGTTCCGGTAATTTTTGCAGCATCAAAAGCATTTTGGACTGCTTGAACTTCAATTGAGCTCGTTCCATATTTATTAGTTGCCACTTTAAGGCATGCCAATTTCAATTCAGAGAAATTAGAAGTCATGTTTAATTCATCAGTATTTGCATAATAGAAAATATCAAACATTTTATCTTCACCAATACCATTTACATTTACACCGTTATGAGTACCACCTTGTGCAATTAAATACGCAACTTTATTAATAATACTTGAGTTAAAATGAACGCCTCCATAATCCTCTCCATTTAAATCATTATATTTACTATAATCATCGGGATACGGTAGTCCTTCTGAAAAATTAATTGCAGTTGGATTTTTCATATTACGAAAAGTCGATCCAGTTTGCTCTCCTATTGTCCAGTTAAATTCCCCATTATTTATGTATTTCTCTATAGCCGTTCCCATAATATCCGATAATGCCTCGTTAATTGCCCCAGATTCTCCTGAGAATTCAAGGTTAGATTCACTTGATGTAACTGCGTGTGTAAATTCATGACCGGCTATATCGAACGCTTTTACCATAGGATCTCCATATAAAAGCATACTGATGTTATTAATATTAGTACTAAATGCATTCTCCCAATTTTCAGGATCATTTGTTCCTCCAGAATCCCATGCATGTACAACTGAAACTACTTTTTTTCCTTTATTATCAAAACTATTACGATTATATTTTTCTTTATAAAAATCATATACCTTTGTTGCTAAGAAATGAGCGCTTACCGCCTTTGGATCATTAAATGTTGTTGAAGCGCTAGTTGCTAGTATGCCAGGATAATAACTTTCTTCATTTGTAATATCTCTATAATTTACATCATATGTCTCAATTCCTTGCCCTCTTGTGTAATCAGCAAGCGCATAATTCCCACTGGTCTGTTTAGAAATACCAAATGTACGAGTTACGCCTAAATCATCTTTTCCTGTTCCAGTTAATGATGTGAAATTGCTAGTTTTATTTTCCTTAACGGATTCAACATACTCTTCACTTATTTTCAAACTTGATTCTTGTACCATATCTTTTAATATATCGCCATTATGAGCATTCACTAAATAAGTTCCAGATACATAATTTGGTGTTGTAGCAGCAAATGTAACTTGATATGCATTGCTAGCCTGCCCATGATTTCCATCAACAAAAATAACCGCCTTAACTTCTGGTTCAGAAATAAATTTAATGTCGTTTCCGTACTTTTTATAAATATATTGTTTCGCTTCTTCTTTTGATAAATTAATAGGTTTCTTTAAATCTTCTTGTGTTAAATTTTGTGCGCTAGCTCCTGAAATGCTTTTAATAATACCTTTTTTATCTACGTGAGCAGTTAACTGGTGGCCATACACTTCTTTTCCTTCATATATTTGTTGCATGCGCACAAGTGTAGTTCCATCATAAGAACCACGTTTTTGAAGAACCTTGTAATCTACTCCTGTTTCTGCACTAACTTGTTTTGGAGACAAAGCATGCTCCGTATTTTCCTTAAGTGCATCTTTCACTACATTCTCTGGCGCCTTTTTTGATGGTTGTGTAAGATCACCTGTACGGAACGAATCCTCTTGAATTTCAACTTGCATTTGACCAGGTTCCTCTGCATGACCTACTCCATATGGTGTTACACTTGTTAAAACAAATCCTGTTGTTAATGCAACTATAGCTATTTCTTTTTTATTTCCCATGGTATTTACCTCGTATAAATTTCTATTATTTATATGAAACTGCTAAAATGTATACAATCTATTCCTAACATAAAAAGATGACTTTTGTAATCTACAAAAGCCACCTCTTCAATATATAATATCGCTAAAATGTTTTTAATACATAATTTCTATACAAAAAAGAAAAAAGCATTCATTAACGAGCATTTTGCAATACTTTTATTAGGTCATTTATATTTTCAACTTTCTGCTGAAACTGATCAAATCTGTTATGTAGCGATGAAGGATTTTTATCTTCAGTTGAAATAACTTGTTTTAATTCATTTTCTAATTTATCATACATATCAAAAAAATTATCAAATTCTACACTTACAAGCTCTTCATTTTCGCGATAGAATCTTTTTGCTTCTATATAAGTCATATATGATTTATTTAAAAATCCTAATGAAATTAAATATTTAGAAGTGTTTTCTTGATAAATAGCAATATCACATGCTATTTTAATATCAGAATAAGTCTTTTGAACGAGACAATGCAATTCAAAAATCTTAAACTTTAATCCATTATTCATTTCATCCCCTCCCATCGTATCTATTCTACATAAAATTAGAATATTATACAAAGAAAATTATTAGCATAAAATTGACAATTAAAAAAATAACTTAAGGATAAACAAAATCCCTCTCATTATAAATTATAGTTGCGGAGCATTTACCAACATAACAGCAAAATAAAAAACGAAAAGAATAAATCTTTCCGCTCTTAGAGTAATAAATACATTTCATATTGCGCTAAAGAATTCTTTTCAAATCCACATTTCTTTAAAAAACCCTCCAATAAATTATTGTTAGGAAACCCAATTGATAAACTTGATAAATGTAATTCTTCTCTTGCTACTTGTAATAATTTCATCCCAACACCAATATTTCTATAATTTTTGTCTACGAAAATAAAACTAATTTTACCTTGTTCATTTACACATAGAGAGCCTTTTAAGTCATTATCGACATATGCACCATAAAATACATTATTTGTTTGTTCGATATAATCAATATCATTTTGCCAATTTATATGGAAGTTTAACCATTTCTGAATTTCATCTTTAAAAGTTGGAAATTCTAATTGTTTTACTTCAATATCCTTACAATCTTTATTCATTATTTTAGTCAAATCATTTAAATTATAATAAGAAAGATCGTACACTTTTTCATAGCCCAACTTATTATAAAAATGAATCGCTCGGTCGTTTCCTACAATGACTTCGAGAAAAAGTTGCTTACATCCATGTTGAATCGCCTCTTCTTTATGCAGTTCAAATAATTTTTGACTCACACCAATACCGCGGTAATTAGGATGAACCGCTAATGTTCCGCAGCGCATAGTCTTTATACTTTCATAATCCTTTATGCCACCTAGTATTACGCCAACAGATTTGCCTTCTTCTAAAGCAAGAAAAGAATGTTCTAGCAAATTACCTTCTGGTCCCAAAAAACGTTGTATAAAATCCTCTTTTGAAACCTCCATCTTAATAATGTAATCTGAAAATCCATCTTTAAAAGCTTCATATACTAAATCAATATTTACTTCACTACACCTTTTATATTGAATCATATAAAATTGCCCTCCAACTGCTTATATTAAACTCAACGTGTACCCATATAATATATTCCATCTATTATAAATTTCAGCTCTTAATTTGAAATGAGCGGACATTTCCCTACATATAACTCACTATTGATTTGTTTTATAACAAACTATCTATTATTTACTACATTAACCTCATAAACACGTAAAAAAGCAATTAAATGCTCACATGCTCTTTCACATGCTAGCATTTTAAAGATTTTTTGTTCTTCTTTCGTTTTATCATTTGCTTGATCTGAAGCAGCTTTTAAACAGAGAAATGGTTTTTTATTTATTTGGCATACATAGGCGAAAGCTGC
Organism: Bacillus sp. JH7; assembly: GCF_001563515.1. Lineage (NCBI taxonomy): Bacteria > Bacillati > Bacillota > Bacilli > Caryophanales > Bacillaceae > Bacillus > Bacillus sp. JH7. The sequence goes on from NZ_LPUS01000001.1 coordinate 2,237,418, forward strand.
TACTTCTTGATCAACTGCCAATGCTCCATATACGGTATGGAGTAAATATCTCATTTCTGAACTACGAATACGTTGATCTCCTGATAAAAATGTACCGAAATGTATCGGATCATACGATCGTATTTTTTTTATTCTTCTTACAAGTGATTTTGTTGTTTCAATAGGTGCTGTTCTACCGTTATATAAATTAAAAACATCTTCTCCTGAACCAGCAGCAGTAACATCATGTTGTATTGCGTTTAGTGCGACTACAATATGACCGTTTTTCACCTTGTTTGATAAACTTCCGCATATTCCTGTCATAAACAGCTCATCTGGCTGAAACTCACTAATTAACAATTGTACACAACTAGCGCAGCTTACTTTACCGACACCAGTAACAACTGATATAATTTCCAGCTCATTAATAGTATGAAAATGAAATTCCCAAGCTGCTCTTTTTTCAACACGTCCACTTGGATAATGTTGATGCAAATACGTCAGTTCTGGTTCCCATGCAGAGACAATTGCAATACGTTTCATTACACGCTTCACTTCCCCTATTGTCATTTAAATGAGTTATCTATACTTTCTCATTCATAATCTAGAATCCATTCTTTATATTTCTTATATAAATCTCGTATTATTTCTTTATTCTTCCCAATTACTTCACTTCCTCTATCATCATACATAAACATGATAATATCTTTCGTTGCATTTATGAGAAATACATTTGGATAAGAAATTTCTTTTTTTCGTCCAAATCGAGGATACAGAGCAGAGAAATCCTCATAATTAGCAGCTTGTATAAGCAATTTATACTTAATACCTTCCGCAAGACATTTTAAAGAAAATTGATATGTACAATATAAATCTGCTTCTTCATCTTCAAATAGAAACGGTAACGTTTCTTGTCTTATATGAAATCTTAAATCTCTTTTCTTAATATATTTATTGTATACATTTATTTTCTGTGGAGTTTTTATGTTTTCCTTTTTAAATCTATAAACATTTGTCACTACAAACACTACATCTTCTTTTGAAAATATATCTTCAAATAAGAATTTATTATATGTATATAGTTGAGAAAAGTATTCCATATTTAAATCGTCGGTTCCTTCTACAATTTGATATTTATCTTTTCCAAAATCAAAATGTAAATGATTTTCCCACTAAGAATATAAGTAGGGTACTAATGTAACTCCTGGAAATGTTTGATTCACATATTCTTTTAATTGCATTTCCTTGTCCTTTCTACTGTACAATTCCTTTTAAATCCCAGTATGCTTCTTCTAGCCATGGATGTATAACTTTCAATGTATCTTTCCTTTCCCACAAATATGAAATATATACAAAAGCTGCTTTTTCCAAAGATTTTTCCAATCCTTTTTTTATTTCTATTAAATATGGTGGTGTCCCTTTTTGATCCCATTCTATTTTATCTGCAACAAATAATACTAAATCCATCTTCGTTGCATGTTTACGCAACGTTGTGTGGCAACAAATTGCATTTAAAATCTCTTCATCTTCTACTTTAAATATTTCTTTTGCGATTACTCTCGATAGTTTTTGATGAATGATCATAGGAAACTTTCTTTCTGCTTCCACTATTTCTACACCAAATTCTTCAGCAACTGCAATCCGCTCCTCGTTCGGAAAAATGCCACTAATATCATGTAAATATCCTGCAATTGCTGCTTTTTCTTTATCTACGTGAAACTTTTCTGCAATCTTTTTTGCCTCATTTGCCACACGAATTGAATGTTTATATGTAAACTCTTTATTATATTTTAGTAGAAAAGCTTTAATATCATTTTCTATTTTTCCAGTTGGAGTAAATGAATATATATCATTACATAACATAGAAAATCCCCCTTATAACTAACTTTCATTATAATGTAGGATCTAAATATCCTCGTTATTTTATATTCGTTATTAATCTTTTTACTCCTTTTTAATACGTTACATGAAATTTTATACAGAATCATCGCTACAAGTACATAAATGTTTGATATTATAGTAATGTTGATGATTTGTAAGGAAAGGAACTACACAATGAATAAAAACATATTAATTATTGATGATGATAAAGAAATTGTTGAATTACTTGCTGTTTATTTGCGAAATGAAGGCTATAACATTTATAAAGCTTATGATGGCGATGAAGCATTGCAAAAGGTTTCTACATATGAAGTTGACCTTATGATTTTGGATATTATGATGCCAAAACGAAACGGTTTAGAAGTTTGTCAGGAAGTGCGTGAAAATAATACTGTACCAATTCTAATGCTTAGTGCAAAAGCAGAAGATATGGATAAAATATTAGGTCTTATGACAGGTGCCGATGATTATATGATCAAGCCATTCAATCCATTAGAATTAGTAGCAAGAGTGAAAGCTTTATTACGAAGATCATCTTTCCAAAACGCTACTTCGCAAAAGAATGAAGATGGTATTATTCGTATTCGCTCTGTTGAAATACACAAACATAATCATACTGTTAAAGTAAATGGAGAGTATATTAAACTAACCTCTATTGAATTCGATATTTTATATTTGCTTGCAAGTAATACAGGAAGAGTATTTAGTTCAGAAGAAATTTTTGAACGCGTTTGGAATGAAGATGGTTACGGTTCAAATAAGACTGTAATGGTCCATATTAGCAACTTACGGGATAAACTTGAAACAGTAATAAATGGAGAAAAATTTATTCACACTGTTTGGGGAGTTGGCTATAAAATTGAGAAATGAAGCATTTGATATATTAAAAGATATCCCTAAATGGAAACTTATTTTTTGGCTCTTATTAGCTATCACACTCACGCCTATTACTGAATTAATTATTTATCGCCTCGTTACGAGTGTAATTGAGAGTTCACTTACTCTAACTGAACTCGGTAAAGAATTCATTCGAATTTTTGGTTATGAAAAGTATAAAGGGATTAAAGAATCGTTATGGATGATGATTGTATCTTATTTGTTTTTATTTTCTATTTTTTCATCCTATCTTTACATTTTTTATCGTCACGAGAAAAAACTTTACTATGAAACTTGTATTAAAAAAATGATAGAAGAAATTCGTTATATTGCAAATGGAAACTTCAATCATAAAGTTTCTATTGTAAATCATAATTATCTAGAAGAATTAGCAATCGGGGTCAATGAAATTGTTGAACAATTAAAAGTCTCCATTGATGAAGAAAGACAAGCGGAACAAGCAAAAAGTGAACTTATTACAAATGTATCACATGACTTACGCACTCCCCTTACTTCTATAGTTGGATACGTAAATTTAATCCATCATGATAATTATAGAGATGAAGTAGAATTGCGATACTATATTCAAGTCATTTACGATAAAGTAACTCGTCTTAATGCATTAATGAATGACTTGTTCGAATATACACGTGTTCAAAATAAAGAGTTAAGCTTGTATTCTGTCCCTATTGACATAGTAGAGTTACTTGGGCAATTAACTGTTCAATTCCGTATACAATTTCAAGAAGCAAATATAGAATGTCGACCTTCTTTCCCATCTCAAAAGCTCATGGTATTAGCTGATGGTGAAAAATTAGTGCGTGTGTTTGAAAATCTTATTATAAACGCTATCGCTTATGGAAGCGAAGGTCGCTATATTGACCTTACTGCTTATGAAAGCAATAATATGATTACAATTGATATAACAAATTACGGACAACCTATTCCTAGTACGGATTTACCTCATATTTTTGAACGTTTTTATCGCGTTGAGAAATCTCGCTCTACAAACACTGGTGGATCTGGACTTGGATTAGCTATTGCAAAAAGTATAGTCGAATTGCATAAAGGAACAATTGAAGTATATAGTGATGATGAAAAAACAACATTCACTGTAAAACTACTCCCATACAAATGTTAATATTATAAATAAAAAGTTCAATTTCTTATCATATAAGAAATTGAACTTTTTTCCATTAATACCCAAAATTTAATAATCCTTTATAATTCTTTAGAAATTCTTTACCTTTTCTTTCTTCCTAATTAAGCATTCCTTTTTACAATACTAGTATTGATGTCATAATAGGAGGATCGCTTATGCAATTCTTAAAGAAATTCGCTATTTTATTATTATCTTTTTTTATTACCGCACTTATCGTTTTATATTTTTATCTTTATGTAAATGGTCCGATTATTCAAGCTAAATCAGCTATTTTAATAAATGCTAATTCAGGTGAAATTGTTTATAAAAAAAATGAAGAAACTCCGGTACAATCAGCTGCTTTATCTAAATTAATGACAGAATATATCGTATTGGAGCAACTAAATGATAGAAAAATACAGTTAGATGACTTAGTACAAATAAGTAACGAAGTTTTCCGAGTAGAAACAAGCCCTATACAAGTAACATCGAATGATAAAACAACGGTTCGTGATTTACTTCATGCATTGCTACTGGCAGGGAATAATCGTTCTGCACTCGCTCTAGCAGAACACATTGCTGGAAATGAAGATAACTTTACAGTATTAATGAATAAAAAAGCAAAAGAACTAAAGTTATTACAACCATCTCCATTTCTAAACTCTACTGGAATTAATAATGATACAGATAAACAATCAACTACAACAGCGATAGACGCAGCTAAACTAGCAGCAAAATTAGTAAAAGATTTTCCAGATGTATTGAATATTACGAAACTAACCTCTTACCAATTTACCTTCAAAGATTCCCAGGTTTTCAATACGAATAAAATGATATATTCCCTTAATGAAAACATTAAACTTCAAGGTGTTGATGGCTTACAAACTAGTTTTTCAACTAACGGTAATTATAGTTTTGTCAGTACAGCAAAACTTGGAGATACTAGACTAATTTCAGTAATATTAGATGCAGATGAAGAAAACATTTCATTTATTGAAACAAAAAAGTTGCTACAGTATGGTTTTGATCCTTCCTCGTACTCTGCACTCCAAGCTTTTAAAGACGCCCTTACATCTTGGACAATATTGCTTCAGTTTAAAAATTTAATTATACAAACTATAATGATTTTTTTAATCATTACCACCTTAATGTTTTTACATATACGTCAGAAAAAATCCGAGGATTTCAATTAAGAAATCTTCTTATATATATAAAACCGACTTGCGCTTAAGATGCAAGTCGGTTTTTAATTCTATCATCCTCTTCAAATTTGCTGAAACTGGTTGCAAGTTTAACTTCCTCGCCCATACAGACAGCTGACCAATATGATGAATTTCATATCCCATTACATGTCTTAAAACCTATGTTTTTTGAGGCATACATCCATCTCTGTTTCCTTTCGTTGTGTTCGTTTGTTTAGTTTAAATGGGTTAATCTATTAATTCTATTAAATCCAACAATTGAACTATTACATTTTAAAGTTCTACTCATATACTATAGTAAATTACTAGAAAGGAGGTTTAACTATGGATAGTTGCGTTGTATTTGTAAACGGACAACCTTTTTTAGTTCTTTCAGTAGCTGGTATTGAAATTGCTAGATTAGAGATTTCCCTTCAAGTAGCATTAGCTCTAAGAGTGCTTGGGATACCAATCTGTGATTAATTACCAAATTAAAAGAAAAAGAGGGCATTAGCCCTCTTTTTTTATTTTCTTCTCACCTTTTCTTAACAACAAACAAAATTCAAATTTAATTAATTATAAAAAATTAAAGTATATGAACGTTACATGAAACACTTGTTAAGATAGCTGTCCTTCACACTATTTATTTCGCCGACATTATATAATCAAAGCACACAATGATTAACTTTTTATACGGCTTATTTTAAGTGTGCTAGCATTCTAGGCTAGATAATTATGACTGCAAAAAAACTTCAAGTTCTCGTTTATATAAATTAAATAACGCTTTCACTTTTTGAATCGATTGATAATCTTTAAATTGCTGTTCTCTATCTTCTTATCCTTGAAGAGCACTAATCCAACTATACTCTACATCTACAATATGAAATAATGTTTCTAAAATACCACCAGTTTGCAAAGTAAATCTTCCTCTGAAAGTTGTTCACACCACTTAAACCAATCATCTCTTACTTGCCAATTATATTGAAATAAAGTGTACACATTTATCTCTCTCTTACTTCAATTATCCACCTAACAGCATCTGTTATATAATGTGGCTCATCTTTTTGAATATAATGACCACTTTGTTCTGCAATTATTAGTTTATTTTTGTTTGATAATTTTAATAATTCTTCTTGCAATTGTAACCATTTTATTTGTGCATCTTGCGAATAAAAAGCTTTTTTACCAGCAGCTAACACGACGAGTGGAATATCTCTCGTCGACTGACAATATTTATCTGCTTCACCCAGACTAAACATAAACTCTTCATAAGAACTTTCATGTACAAATTGTTTATAGTAAGCTTCTTGAAATTCTGGAGACATGATTGGCAAAAATGCTTCTTTATAATTTTCTGGTGTCGAATCAACCAAAACTATTCCCAACATATCTTCAGGATAAAAATCAGTAAATAAACGTGCATTTATACCACCAAAAGAATGTCCTACAAAAATATAAGGTGGCTTCAGTTGTAAAAGATTTAAGCATGTTCTCAAATCTTTTACCATTTCAGAACTAATACGTTTCTTGGAACTCTTCCCGCTTTTGCCTAATCCAGCCCGATCGTATGTAAGTACCGTACCATATTCCGTCAGTTCTTCAGCAGTTTGATTCCATGCCTTCGAATAATCACCATAGCCTGATTCCAATATAATAACAGGCTGCTGCTTCTTTCCTTGGAATATTTTCGTATACATTTTAAAATCAGCAACTTGTATATATTCCTCTATACATTTAACCATTGACAATCACTTCTCTTCGGCCAAGTTCCTCTACAGCGTGATTAATTATTTCACTTACAGATAAAGAACCATCCAATATGATATCTGAATTCGGCTTAACAGTATGAATTGCCTCTAAATAAGCTTTTCTCGCATATGTCATGTAATGTTCCAAATCATTATGTATTTCATCTATTGTACCTTCCTTAAAATCTCGCAAAATCCTTCTAGCCATCGCAATATCTAAAGGCGTATCAATAAATATAGTTACATCAATGAATTTTCGCATCTCACTATTTAAGTATGCAAAAGGATAATCTACAATAATATAGTCTAAGGTATTATTTTGTATAAGTTGCTCAATATCATGAATTAATGGTGTTAATACCCACTCGTCGTAATTCGCCCCATCATCAATCCATTTACAAATATCAGCAGGAGATTTATCAAATGTGTAACTATCAAAATATAGAGCTTTTGAGTTTTTAAACTTATGCTTTAATCTTTCTGTAATTGTAGTTTTACCTCCCCCCGAAACAGCTGCAATTGAAATTATTTTTGTTTTATTATCCACTATACCCACCAAACCCCTTTGTTAACATAATATAATTATAAATTACTATCGTTGCTACTTCTTCCATTCATATTCTAACATACTCATTTCCCATAAATTCCAATACGTTTCTCCTACTCTTTTTGACTCTCTTAATAAGCCTTCTTTTACAAACCCTATTTTTTCGTAACATGAAATGGCCGATGTATTAAAATCATACACACCAAGAGTTACTCTATGTAGTTTTAATTCGTCAAAAGCAATATGAAGTACTGCTTTCATCATATGTTTTCCTATAGAACGTCCTCTCATCTTCGTATTACCAACTAATACTTTTCCAATTCTAGCGGACTTATTAATATTATCTATTTGCCCAAGCGAAATATGTCCAATAACGTCTGAAGTCTCTTCATCTACTACTTTGAAAGCGAGTGTATTTGCACTTTCTATATACTTCTCTAATTGCTGTTCGTCTAAAGGAAATGTGAATGCATTTCCTGACCATTGTATTAGAAATTCTTCGGAATTAATCCAATTTATTAATTGTTTAAAATCAGATTTCTTAAAGCTTTCTAGTTTAATCACTTCCTTGCTCCTTTCGTACATCATGCTTTATAACCTCAAACTTATTTCTATATAAAGAATATATTCTCCTTTTATATAAAATTAAAATAAAGCCATTCATGTGAATGGCTTTACAAAAAAGCAGCATAATTATGCTTTGTTTGCTACATCAATACCATTAAAATCAAAGTCAGCAGTAACCGTTGTAACCGGTGGGAAAATTGCTTCAATTTTGCAAATGGAAATAATTACTCCAACCGATCCAGGAATAGCCGCAAGCCTAACTACATCACAACTTACAGACGAAACAGTACCTACATAAGTACGTCCCTCTGTATTAATTTGAACTGTTCGATTAATTAATTTCTTAAGTTCATCTCTAATTCCTTGTACACAAGAATTATCACATTTCTCATGCTGTTCTTTTTTACACTCTTCGAATACTTCCCAACAATCATCTTGTTTACATGTACACTTCTTTTTACAATTATTAAATCGAGAACCCAATACCTCACCCCCTAATCCTTTCTATTAGTAAAGTATGTCCACTAGCTTAAAAGGGTACGAGGCAAACACATAAAAAGAAAAAAACAAACAATTGTACCAAACTTTCTTTTCATTATTCATTATAAAAACAGACTTCTCCTAATTAAAAGCTTTTTAATGAGCGGCCGTGAATTTAGTCCTACTCCATTTAATGTTTAGACACCACTTTCTAAAACAAACCTTTTTTCTTTTAAATAAGACGCCCCTTAAAAACACACTAGATTTTCCCATTAACTCACATATACATAGACTTTATTTGTGGATTTCCCATTTTTCATTGTGAAATATACATTTAAAAAGCGTACTCGAAAATAAGATATTATTTGTAATCAGAACATTTTCTTCAACAAGTGTTTATTGAAAAATACCATAACTAGTAGTAGTTCTCTCCACTTTCTCTTAAAAATTAGCATAGTTTGTATGAATTCTATATCGAGTAGAAGACACTCTATCATATAAAGATAAAATAGTAGGTTAATAAACAAGCAATTTTTTTATTAAAACATAGAATAATATGAACACTATTGAAAGGAGGTAGAAATAAATGTCCTGGAAAAATGATTGCTGGAGTTCTCAGAAAAAGCATTGTTGTGATGATTGGTGGAAATCTAAAGAAAAACATCATTGTGATGATAATTGGAGTTCTCAGAAAAAGCATTGTAATGATGATTGGTGGAAATCTAAAGAAAAGTGTCATTGTGATGACGATTGGAGTTCTCAGGAAAAACATTGTAATGATGATTGGTGGAAATCTAAAGAAAAGTGTCATCGTGATGATGATTGGAGTTCTAAACGAAATAAGTGTCGTTGTAAATGTTTCTTTATTTGTTGCCATTGTAAAAGGAAAAATTGGTAATATTTTCGATGCCAACTTAAAGGAAAGAATATGTCTTTTGGAACCGATAAATACTAGAATGTATTATACAAAAAGCTGACTGAATATAATCAGCTTTTTATCAATGAACACGTAAAGATTTCAACAGACATATGTATTTACTGATTAGGTGGGCTATTAAGAAAAAACAAGCTAACTCTTATAAATCGATTTTTAATTACTTCACGTACGTATAAAGCTTTAGATGCCCTCATTACTTCAGACGAATTCACCAGTATTTTCAGCAAAAAATTCATGGAATCTTTAATTAGTCGAGTACTTTCATTGCCTTCAGAAACCCCAGAGACAAGCGGGGTTTCTTTTATTTAAATAAAGATTTTGTTTAAACTTTACAAAACTCACCTATATTAAAATATCTTCTAAAATCCTTATTGAACATTTATAATACTATTAAACGGTTTAAATTCGACAATCAGTAATGGAGGCATTTTAATGGGAAACATCCCAAAAGTATCATCACACCAATCAAATCCTAATATACCCTCACAGCAAGTGAATCCTAATACCCAACAAGGTAGTATAAAAAAAACAAGACGCCGTATTATAACTACTTTGGCTTTTATATTACCTATAATTTTTGTCCTTCAATATTCTCTGAATAACCAACAAGAAATGATTAAAGAAAAACAAATCACACTTAATACGGAACAACAAAAATTATCTTCTGTAAAGAAGGATGGTCATTCCCTTAACAAGGATGTCAAGGCTTTAACAAGTAGTGAAGAAGAAATTTTAAAATTCGCAAGGAAACTGTATGGATTTTCCAAACCGAATGAAACTATATTTCAAATAACTGAATAAAATTACACGGCATTACCTAAAAGGCGATTTGAAGATAATCGCCTTTTTATATTTAATTTCTAAAGGAATCATACTAATCTCTCTTTCTATCATATAACTACTTTGTTTAATTTGTTAAAATAAAACCGCTTGTCCGTTTCACTTTGCTCTATCATTACATTTACTATTAGTAATACGATTTTTAGAGGTGATAAATAATGGACGAGTTTTTATCTTTTGCTGCACTTAATCCCGGTTCTATTGGACCTACACTTCCAACTGTTCAACCTTTTCAATTCCCTACCGGTCCCACCGGTTCTACAGGAGCTACTGGATTAACCGGATCAACTGGACCGACTGGGCCAACCGGATCAACCGGACCAACCGGATCAACTGGATCAACTGGATCAACTGGATCAACTGGACCAACCGGATCAACTGGATCAACTGGATCAACTGGACCAACTGGACCAACTGGACCAACTGGATCAACTGGACCAACTGGATCAACTGGACCAACTGGATCAACTGGACCAACTGGACCAACTGGACCAACTGGATTTAATCTTCCTGCTGGACCTGCATCTATTACCTTGACTTCTAACGAAACCACAGCATGTGTATCCACTCAAGGAAATAATACTTTATTTTTTTCGGGTCAAGTATTAGTAAACGGTATTCCTACTCCAGGGGTAGTGGTCAGTTTTTCGTTTAGTAACCCATCTCTTGCTTTCATGGTTCCTCTTGCTGTCATTACCAATGCCTCAGGTAACTTTACCGCTGTATTTCTAGCCGCTAATGGGCCTGGAACAGTAACCGTTACTGCTTCTCTTCTTGATTCTCCTGGAACAATGGCTAGCGTCATTATTACCATTGTGAATTGTCCGTAATGATTTTATTTTTAAGAACTAAGCAATTTCTAATAAAAAGAGCACTGATTTTATAGTGCTCTTTTTTTATCATTTGGATGTGCCTTTCAAATTAAATTTCGTAACAGCCTATTAAAATAACGCTTTTATTGAATTTCATCCTTAACAAAATTTAATTACTCCAATGAATAAACATGCCACAGTATCGTATTTTAATAAAAACTATAAAACAGACATACTTAACACTAATAGTAGAATTTTTCTTCTTCATCAAATTCACTTCTTTTCTTTTTATAAACATAAAAAAGGATCTCTATTTATATAGAGATCCTTTCTAACTTTATAATTTACTAGACTGTAACCCCTGAATAAACGGAACTACTTCAGGATTTACAAGCGATGATAAATCACCTAACTCTTTTCCTAAGTAAGCTGCTTTAATAACACGGCGCATTACTTTAGAGTTACGTGTTTTCGGTAAATCTTCTACAACGTGGATGTCTTTAGGACACAACGCTTTTCCAATATGAGAGTTTACTAAACTCATTAATTCTTTCTTTAATTCTCCTGTGAATGTTACATGATCTCTTAATACTACAAAACAATGACAAACTTCACCTTTTACTTCGTCAGGTACACCAATTGCAGCAGCTTCAATTACATCGTTATGTTTCACAAGAATAGATTCATATTCAGCAGGTCCAATACGTTTACCTGCAATATTTAACGTATCGTCTGAACGCCCTGTGATGATATATTGTTCACCATCGTAAATGACCCAGTCACCGTGGACCCATTTATTTTCAAAACGTGACCAATATGTGTTCACGTAACGTTCATCATCTTCCCAGAAGCTTTTCGTCATACCTACCCAAGGTTTCTCTAAGCATAATTCTCCGACTTCATCTCGAATTGGTTTACCTTGATCATCCAGTACGACAGCTGCCATTCCTGGTAAAGATGCGTTAAAACTAATCGGTGCGATTGGCTTAATAAGAACATTACCGAAAATCCCACCAGAGATTTCAGTTCCACCTGAGTAGTTACAGATTGGAACATTTCCTTTTCCAACTGTTTCAAACAGCCACATCCATGGATCAGGATTCCAAGGTTCTCCTGTTGATGCGAATACTTCCAAACTCTTTAAAGAATGTTTATTGACATACTCATCACCTTTTGCCATTAATGCTCGGATTAACGTTGGCGAAATACCTAGATGAGTAATCTCATATTTATCAACTGTCTCCCATAACCGGTCTGCTTCTGGGAAGTCTGGAACACCTTCGTACATAACCATCGTTGCTCCATTAATGAGTGAACCGAATAATAGAAATGGCCCCATCATCCAGCCCATATCAGTTACCCATAATACACGATCACCTTGTTTAATATTCATTCCAAATCCTGCATCAAAGGCTGCTTTCAAAGGAAATCCTGCATGCGTGTGTACTGTTCCTTTCGGCTTACCAGTCGTTCCTGATGTATAAATGAGCATTAATGGATCATCGCTTTGCATTTCTTCGGCATGTATGAATGGTTTTTCTTTTTCTAGCGTACTCCACGAAAAGTCATAGTTATGTGGTGTAAAATCATTTCCTGCATGACGAACGATTACCACTTTTTCAACAGTTGGGCAATGTTCACAAGCTTTATCTACTTCATCTTTTAAAGAAACAATTTTACCTCGGCGTGAAAATCCATCTGCGGTAATAATCATTTTTGAACCTGCCGCTTGCACACGTGTCATAACTGCATCAGACGCAAAGCCTGAGAATATTGGTGAAATAATTGCTCCAATTTTCATTACAGCTAGCATCGCAACAACTGTTTCTGGAATCATCGGCATATAAATTGTTACACGGTCACCTTTTTCAATACCCGCGTGTTTCAAACCATTGGCAACACGGCTTACCCAGTTATCAAGCTCTTCATATGTAAATGATTTTGAAGTTCCATTTTCCCCTTCGTACTGAAGTGCTGGCTGTATTCTCGTCTCTTCATCCGCAAGCCAGCGGGATAAAGCTGATTCTACAACGTTACATGTTCCGCCATTATACCACTGTGCAAACGGTGTACCATTTTCTAAATCTAACACTTCTGTATAAGGTTTCATCCATTGATAGCCTACTGCTTTTTCTGCCTCTCCCCAAAACCAAGCTGTTTCCTCAATAGATTTATTATAAAAAGTTTCATAGTCTTCATATCCCAATGATTTCATCCAACCATATAAACGTGTTTTTTCCTTGTACTCTTCTGTTGGAAACCAAACTGCTTGTTTCAATGTTTTCCCCTCCTTAACTTTTTGAGCAAGAAAGCCCTAAATAGGGCTTTTAAACTGGATATACAGGATGTTTACGATCTGTGAATACTTGATATTTGCTCATATACATTTCGAAACGTCCTTTTAACTCTTCACGTAAATTGTTTGGATGAACAATACCATCAATCACCATCTCTGATGCTAAGTGGTATATATCAATATCTTTCTTATACTCTTCACGTTTTTCAGCAATGAAGCTAGCACGCTCTTCTTCTGGTAAAGCTGCAATTTTATTTGCATATACAGCATTAACCGCAGCTTCTGGACCCATTACCGCAATAGAAGCTGTCGGTAATGCCAGACAGCAATCTGGTTCAAATGCTGGACCTGCCATCGCATATAAACCAGCGCCATATGCTTTACGAACAACGATAGAAATCTTCGGTACAGTCGCTTCACTCATTGCAGAAATCATTTTTGCACCGTGGCGAATAATACCAGCACGCTCTACTTTTGTACCGATCATAAATCCTGGTACATCCGCAAGGAATAATAATGGAATATGATATGCGTCGCATAAATTAATAAACTTAGCAGCTTTATCAGCTGAATCATGGAATAATACGCCGCCCTTCATACGCGGCTGATTTGCAATAATACCAACTGGCTTACCATCAATACGTGCTAAGCCTGTAATTAGCTCTTGAGCAAATAATTTTTTTACTTCATAGAATGAACCTTCATCAATAACTCTATTAATGAGATCTTTCATATTGAAAGGAGCATTTTGATTTTCTGGAATGATTTGTTCTAACGTTTTATCGAATTGTTTCGGTTCTTGAGGTGTAACCAATGGAGTCTTTTCTAAGTAGTTATTTGGAAAATATGAAATGTATTGTCTTGCTTGTTTAATCGCATCTTCTTCTGTCTTACATAAAACATCTCCGCATCCTGATACAGAGCAATGCATACGAGCTCCGCCCATCTCTTCTAAAGTTACCTTCTCACCGATAACCATCTCAGCCATACGAGGAGATCCTAAATACATAGATGCATTTCCTTCTACCATCATTACAACGTCACAAAAGGCTGGAATATACGCACCACCAGCTGCAGAAGGTCCAAATAACAAGCATACTTGAGGAACTTTACCTGATAACTTCACTTGATTATAGAAGATTCTTCCTGCACCGCGGCGCCCTGGGAACATTTCTACTTGATCTGTAATACGTGCTCCAGCAGAGTCGACTAAATAAAATAACGGAACACGTAGTTTTTCAGCTGTTTCTTGAATACGTAAAATCTTTTCAACTGTGCGTGATCCCCATGATCCAGCTTTTACAGTAGAATCATTGGCCATTACACACGCAGTACGACCATGTATTTTACCCGTTGCCGTTACAACGCCATCCGCAGGTAAGCCTGTTTGTTCACAGTTAGCAAATAATGCATCTTCTACATATTCGCCATTATCAAATAGAAGCGCTAAACGATCTCGAACAAATAATTTTCCTTTTGCTTTATTTTGCTCATGATATTTCGGTGCCCCGCCTTGTTTAATTGTTTCAACTCGTTCTTCAAATGAATTAGATTGTTGTTTTTGGTCTAACATATTTACTCCCCCTTATACATCGGTTTGCGTTTTTCTTTGAATGCCTGTAATCCTTCTATTCGATCTTTCGTATGGATTACACCTTCATACGCTTGTTTTTCCATTTGTAATCCGGTATGTAAATCAACTTGAATACCATTTGAAATTGCCTCTTTTGCTAATCGAACAGCAATAGGTCCATTACTAGCAATTTTCTCTGCTATTTCAATCGCTTTCTCTTCAAGTAAATTAGCTGGTACAACAAATTCTACTAAACCGTATTCTTTTGCTTCTTGCGCTGAAATACGTCTACCTGTATAAATTAATTCTTTCGCTCTACCAACACCAATTAATCTCGGTAAGCGCTGTGTACCACCTGCTCCTGGTATAATTGCAAGTGTCGTTTCAGTAAGACCAAGACTTGCAGATTCAGCAGCAATTCTAAAATCACAAGCTAAACTTAATTCCGTACCACCACCAAGTGCAATTCCATTTATAGCAGCAATAACTGGCTGTGGTAATTGTTCAACCATCTCCATAGTAGTGCGAATCATACTAACAGCATGGCGAACTTGTTCTTCATTCATACCGGCACGCTCTTTTAAATCTGCACCAGCACAAAATGCTTTTTCACCAGCACCAGTCAAAATAACTACACGTGTGTTTGAATCTTCACTTATTTGAGTTAATATCGTTTGTAGTTCATCTAATAATGCCAAAGATAATGAGTTTGCTTGTCTTGCACGATTTAACGAAATCTTTACTACGTGAGGTGTTACATAATCAACTGAAATGTTTTGTAATTGTAGCATCTTCTCACCTACTTATCGTTTTATGTTGAAGCGCTCTATACACATGACTCAGTAATTGGATATTCAACTTACTTTGAATAAATTGACTAGCTCTCAATAACTTTTCTTCGTCTATATTCGTTTGGACTCCTAATTTATGGAGCATATGTACTAGGTCATCAGTGGCAACATTACCTGATGCTCCTGGTGCATAAGGGCAGCCCCCGAGTCCACCACAAGAACTATCAAACGTTGTAATACCGTATTCTAATGATTTAACTACATTCGCTAGAGCCATTCCATACGTATTATGAAAATGCATGGCAAACTGCGAAGCATCATACTTCTTTAATAGATGTTCTAATACTTGTTCTACTTGTAATGGATTCGCTACACCGATTGTATCCCCAAGAGAAACTTCATAAATGCCGTATGAAAATAGTTGATTACATAATTCGTCAACTGCTGCGACACTTATATCCCCTTCATAAGGACATCCAAATACAGTAGAAACATAGCCTCTTACCTTTTTCCCTTCGAATAATGCCTGTTTTGTTATATCTTCAATTACAACTAATGCTTCTTTAATCGATTTATTAATATTACTTTTATTATGAGATTCACTTGCTGATAAAAAAACATTCACCTCATCTACATTTTGCAAAAAAGCTCGTTCCAAACCATTTTGATTTGGAACAAGCGCAGCATATGTAACATTTGGATCCCTTTTCAGCTCAGAAAATACATCATTTGCATCCGCTAATGCAGGGACCCATTTTGGGTGAACGAATGAGGAAACTTCAACATACGACAATCCTGCTTCTGTAAGTAGTTGAATCCATTTTACTTTATCTTTTGTGCCAACAATCTTTTTTTCATTTTGTAAGCCATCACGTGGCCCGACTTCTTTAATGACAGCAAAATTAGGTAGTTTCAATTCGCTTCCCCCTATATCTCCCTATTCAATTTCTAATAATACATCTCCTTCATTTACAAAATCGCCTTCTTGCACATTAATTTTCATAACTGTGCCAGCTTCTTCTGAAATGATTGGAATTTCCATTTTCATAGATTCCAAAATGACGACATCCTGCTCTTCCTCTACTGTATCTCCTACTCCTACAACAATCTTCCAAACGTTTCCTGCCATCGATGCGTATACTTTCGTCATCATTTTTTCCCCCTTAATATTGTTAAATCTTATTTTTTAACGAGTTGTTTCGTTACAAAGCCTGTTGTATAAATACCCTCTTTGAACACTTCGTCTTCCAAAACTTGCAGTAGCATTGGTGTGTTCGTTTTAATACCTTCTACTTTTAATTCCTCTAGAGCATCATGTAATTTTGAAATTGCTTCTTCACGAGTCTCGCCATGTGCAATGACTTTCGCAATCATTGGATCATAGAAAGGTGTAATCGTTACATGATTTTCTAAGAAGTGATCAATCCGTACATTTGACGGTAATGTTAAATCTGTAATTTTCCCAGGTGACGGGAAGAATGTTTTCGGATCCTCTGCATAAATACGAGCTTCAATGGCATGACCACTACGTTTTACATCATCCTGAGTAAATGATAGTTTCTCTCCACTTGCAATCAGAAGTTGTTGTTCTACAAGGTCTAATCCCGTAATTTCTTCTGTCACTGGATGCTCTACTTGTAATCTCGTATTCATCTCTAAGAAATAGAAGTTCTTCTGATCATCTACAAGAAACTCAACTGTACCTGCATTTGTATAACCAAGTGCTTTGGCAGCTTGTACAGCAACTTCTCCCATCGCCTTTCGTGTACCTTCATCTAAAAATGGTGAAGGTGCTTCTTCGATTACTTTTTGATTTCGGCGCTGTACCGAACATTCACGCTCCCATAAATACACTGTGTTACCATGTGTATCTGCTAAAAGCTGAATTTCAATATGATGCGCGTCTGCTATATATCGCTCTAAATACATTTCTCCGTTACCGAAGAAGTTTTGCGCTCTCGTTTTATTACTTTCAAACGCTTTGGTGAGCGTTTGCTCAGTTTCCATCAACTGCATACCAATGCCTCCGCCGCCTGCGGATGCCTTAAGCATTAATGGATAACCAATTTGTTTTGCAATTTCAATTGCTTCTTCAGCAGTTTCAATATTTGTAGTAATACCTGGGACTACTGGGACATCTGCTGCTTGCATTGCGATACGTGATTCGATTTTACTTCCCATCTTCGTAATGATTTCTTCTGAAGGACCGATAAATACGAT
Organism: Bacillus sp. JH7; assembly: GCF_001563515.1. Lineage (NCBI taxonomy): Bacteria > Bacillati > Bacillota > Bacilli > Caryophanales > Bacillaceae > Bacillus > Bacillus sp. JH7. The sequence continues at coordinate 2,255,287 of NZ_LPUS01000001.1, forward strand.
TCCTTCTTCTTTGCAGCGAACCGGAAAAGACGGATTCTCTGATAATAAACCATAACCCGGATGAATTGCTTCTGCATTTGTCTTCTTAGCTATTTCAATAATTTTTTCAAGGTTTAAATAGCTTTCTTGGACACGCGGTCCACCTACTAAGTAAGCTTCATTTGCCATTTTCACATGAAGGGCATTTTCATCTGCTTCAGAATAAATAGCAACAGTGCGAATGCCAAGTTTTTGACAAGTTTTCATAATACGAACAGCGATTTCCCCGCGATTCGCAATTAATATTTTTTGAAACATAGTGATTCCTCCCTTTTATCTACATCCTAAATGTCTAGCAATTACGAGACGTTGAATTTCAGAAGTTCCTTCACCAATTTCTAATAGTTTCGCATCACGAATATGTCGTTCAACTTCATATTCACGCATATAGCCATATCCACCATGAATCTGTACTGCTTGATTCGCAATACGGCTTGCCGCTTCCGATGCAAATAGTTTTGCCATTGCCGCTTCTTTACCGAAAGGTTTATCGTTATCTTTTAACCAAGCTGCTTTATGTACTAAATTGCGTGCTAGCTCTACTTCAGTCGCCATATCAGCTAATTTAAATTGAATCGCTTGGAAATTAGAGATTGACTTTCCAAATTGTTGACGTTCTTTCGCATATTGCAATGCACGTTCAAAGGCTGATTGCGCAATACCAACTGCCAATGCTGCGATTGAAATACGTCCTCCATCAAGTGTATATAAAAATTGTTTAAAACCTTTATTTACATCACCAAGAATATTTTCTTTCGGTACACGAACACCATCAAGTACGATTTCACAAGTATTAGAAGCGCGAACGCCCATTTTATCGTAAGGACTAGAAATCGTTAATCCTTCACTAGTAGTAGGTACGATAAATGCTGAAATGCGTTTTCTACCATTCTCTTCAACACCGTTGACAGCGGTTACAATAATGGTATTTGCATACTCTGCGTTTGTAATCCAACACTTCTCACCACTGATTACATACTCATCGCCATCTAGTACCGCTTTCGTTTGGGTACCACCTGCATCTGATCCAGCATTCGGCTCCGTTAATCCGAAGGCACCTAATGTTTTACCTGACGCCATTGGAACTAAATACTTTTGTTTTTGTTCTTCTGTACCGAAATAATAAATTGGAGAAGCACCTAATGAAATTGTTGCAGCATAGCTTAAACCAGTGCCACCACAAGCGCGACCAATTTCTTCAACTGCTAACGCATACGATACAGTATCGCCACCTGAACCTCCATACTCTTCTGGGAATGGGATGCCTAATAATCCTAGTTCGCCCATTTTTTGAAATGTTTCATATGGAAACTCTGCAGTTTTGTCATAATATACAGCTTTCGGTGCGATTTCCTTTTCAGCAAAGTCACGTACCATTTCTTTAATCATTTGTTTTTCGCGAGTTAGAGTAAATTCCATTCCGCTACACACCCCTTATCGAATATTGAGTTTCGACAGCGTGCGAGTTTCTACTACAAACATAACAACTTAAAAGACAAGAATATTAGTTAGACAATTGCTATAATTCTGTCATAACTTAATTTTAAAACAGATTCTGTACTAATGCACAAAAAAATTCCTACATTGTTCTACAACAACATAGGATATTTTGTGTCGAATTATGTAATTTATTGTTTAATAATCTCTACCTTTTCCCGAATCAGAAATTTCTACTAATGCTTCAGGGTATGGTTCGAAATACGTTTGTCTTAATAAATACTTTTCATCAAATCGAATGGCCCATGATTTTAAAATTGTAAGTAAACTACTAAGTGGTATTTTCTTTTCTGCATACTTTTGTAACAGTTCTATAAAATGATCTTTTTCTTGTTTTTTTAGCTTTGTTTTAAAGTATCCAAAAATGTGCTCGCATACATTTACATTCGATGTATAGCGGGGGGTGCGCATAAATAATTCATATAAAGTCTTCTCATAGTTTTCAAATACAACTTCAATCTTTTCATTTTTGTGATTTGCAATTATACGCCCTAATTCCTTTTGTTTCACTTGATTATATGCCATAAATAAATATTTATTGTCCGACTGAAACGATACAAGGTCTTTCATATTTTTATTATGTTTAATCATTTTGTAATATGCGATTGTAAATAGTCTTGTAAAGAAATGCTCTCTAATAATAAAATTCGACAATCTGCCTTCCTCTTCAATAGGAAGATGCGAAAATTTTTTTACTACTGCTCCGCCAAATAAGCCCGATCCTTTTCCCTTTGCTGGCGCTTTTTCAAAACCAGAATAAATTTTCACATCACGCGTACCACAACTTGGTGAACGATTCTTTAAAATAAAACCATCCACATCCGATATTGTTTGTAAAAAGTCATTTGAAAACTGCTCCATTTTTTCAGTTACATCTTCTCGTGTCGACGGTTGCACAAGTCTGTTCTCACCATTTTCTTCTACAATTCGTATCGTTTCACGAGGAGTTCCCAATCCAATCTCCACTTCTGGACAAACAGGTATAAATGTAACAAATGGCTGCAAATTTCGTATTGTTACATCTGGAATCATCTCTCCATTATATCGACAAGCATCAAATTCTAAACATTTACTTACGACGATTGTAGGTTTTGCAAATTGTCGCATCTCATTACCTCCTTAGTGCTAGTCCGTATACTATAAATTGTACTAAGATTAACATTTTAAGCAAAGTTTGATTCATTTATTTTTATGAGAAATATATATCCAATAATATATTAACAATCATTCAACTCTATTTTCAATAAATGTGCGCCCTATTATACTGGTTTAGATATTGTGAAATGAATAATACACAGATGCTCCGGAGAAATTAATGATTAAGAAAGGAGGGAATTGTTATGAAAAAGAAATTATCATCTATTTTAAGTGTTTTAGCACTCTCTATTATGTTTTTAGGTACATCTGCGCAAGCTGAATACGATGGAAATAATATGAATAGAGTGAATAACACTGATATTTCAACTCGAGTAAATGACAATAATTTAGACAGAGTTAATAATGATGTAAGAACTCGAAATGTAAATACAACAAATGATTTAAATGATAATCGTGATAGAAATAATAATTGGGCTTGGCTTGGTTTATTAGGACTAGCAGGATTATTAGGTCTTAGAAGAAGAGACAAAGAAACACGCTGATTTAGAATGTTTTTAATAAACAAGTACTTATTTATCAAAAATATATAACGAAAATAAATCGCCTTTTTAAAGGCGATTTATTTTTACTTAAAAAGTAATATATGTAATTCACACTTCGACGATTAAATTCGTGGAGTTAATCCATACAATATAAATTGAATCGTATTTTCAATTTCTGCTTCATCATTCCATTTTTCTTCAGGTAATAATAAAAATCGTGTTAATAATAAACCTAATACAGCTGATAAAGTAAGACGTAGTACGGAAGATGGTGGTATCTCAATAATCTCTCCTTCTTCTTGAAATTTCACAATCAACTTTTTGAAATGTGAAAACAGTTCTGTTTCTACTAATTGCTGTATTTCATTTTTTAGTTCTGGTTGAAATGGTACTTCTTGAATTAATATTTTTATCATAGGAAAGTGTTTTTGAGCAAATTTAAATCTATTATGAATTACAACCCTTAAAAGTCCTTCATACGATTCATACTCTGATTTAAATATTTCTTTTGCAAAGGTTTGTACGAAAAATGGTGCAACGAACTTAGTTAAAGTTGGCATTACGACCGCTAGTAATAAATCTTTTTTCGTCTTATAGTAGCGGAAGATGGTTCCTTCCGCTACACCAGCACGCTTTGCAATTTCACTTGTTGAAGTTGAAGCGTATCCTTTTTCTCCAAACATATCAACAGCCGCCTCTAATATTCGCATTTGACGTTCATTTCGTTTATCCGTATTAGTTGCAGCTATTAATTCCTCCAGCCAATCCTTCTGCATTTATAAAGCTCCTTTTTGTCATTATTATATTTTGCGATGTTTCTTTAAAGCAAATACATTTCCTACTGCAAATAATAGTGAAAAAAGTAATAATACAGTAAGATCTAATGCAATCTCTGTAAACCCTTGATTCCGAATCATCACTTGTCTCATTGCGTCAGCGCCGTATGTGAGTGGAAATACTTTCCCTAACATTTGTAGCCACTTATTCATAGATTCCATTGGAAACAATCCAGAAAAGAAGATTTGTGGCACAATAACAAGCGGTATAAATTGAATCATTTGAAATTCATTATTTGCGTATGCCGATAAAAACGTACCTAATGTTAGTGCAGTTAAAGAGAGCATACATGTAATAAGTAGCGTTAGCCATATGGAGCCAGCTACGTATAAATCTAAAATATAAACGGAAAAGCTTACGATAATAATGGATTGTATAAAGGCAAAGATTCCAAAACCAATAATATAACCTGCGACTATTTCCCATCTTCTTACTGGGGTGGATAATAACCTTTCTAGCGTACCACTTAAACGTTCTCTTACGAAAGATACACCTGATAATATAAATACAAAGAAAAATGTAAAGAAACCAATTAATACAGGACCAAGCCCATCAAACATCGTAAAGTCTTTAGAGCCATGTAAATAATTTACTTCAGGTTTCATAATCGATACATCATTCTTCTCTGTGCTTTTTTGCAATACTTGAAGTACAGCACGATTTTTTGACGAATCACTACCTTCCAACAGAAGTTTCATTTTTCCATTCTCTATACGAAATACTGCATCTACTTTTTGTTTTTCCAACTCAGAAATCGCCTTTTCCTTACTGTATTCATAAATTGACGCTTCTTGATTTTTCATCATTTTTACTATTTGAGCGGGCATATCAACAACAGCAATTTGCGGTATATAGTCTTTCTGTGTAAACACTAGTGACAAAAGCCAAAGTAATAACATCGGTGCTCCAAACATCATTGCTAACGAACGCTTATCTCGAAAAAATTGACGAATAATACGTATAATTACACCAGTAACTCTCATGATGGCACCACCTCTTCTAGCAAAAAGACATCTTCAATCCGTCCAGATGACACGCGTTTTTTCAATTCTTCAGTTGTTCCAACCGCAACTAGTTTCCCTTCTCTAATTAACCCTAGACGCTCACAAAATTCAGCTTCATCCATAATGTGCGTCGTTACAATAATCGTTGTGCCTTTCTTTTTAAGATCATAAAATTTTTCCCAAATCGTTTTTCTAAGAAGCGGATCTATCCCCACTGTAGGCTCATCTAAAATTAATATTTCTGGTTCGTGAAGGAGCGCTATTGCTAATGATAAGCGTTTTTTCATTCCACCTGAAAATTGTTGTACTTGCTTTTTCATATACTGAGACAATTGTACAAGTTCAAAAACCTCTGCAATTCTTGTCTTTTTACGTTTTCCCTTTAGTCCATACATCGTTGCTATAAAATCTGCATTTTCATATGCTGACAATTCTTCGTATAATGCATCCGCCTGGGCCATATAACCAATTCTTTTCATTTCATTTAAATTAGGCATATTAGTATTATTAACAAGCACTTCACCTTTCGTTGCCTCATTAATACCTGCAATCATTTTAATGAGCGTTGTTTTCCCCGATCCAGAAGGTCCAACAAAACCAAAAATTTCTGCTTTTTCAACTTGCAATGAAAGATTGTGTAACACTTCTTTTTTCCCAAAACTTTTTGATACAGTCCGTAAAATAATGGAAGGTTGTTGCACGTTTCATCCTCCTTTTCCAATAAAATGAGTGAGTACTCACTTTTATTTTACCCTTGCTTAATTATATGTCAAACTTCATTGATTAGTATGTATGTTCAATCAACGATATTAAACAATGAAACAGAGTCGACATTAGAATTTCATTTCCTAAAGTCGACTCTGTTTCATTTAAACTATAAATTTCACTTTACGTTTTTAAATTCATATACTTCCGAATTCTAGCAACATCTAAAGAATATTCAATAACTAATTGCTGTAACGGTAAAATAACTGTGTCAGGATATAAATGTGCATATTGTAATGTTTCTGCATATTTTTCTAACCTTTTTTCTAAATACTTTATTATTTGATCAGGATGACTTACTAATAAACATTTACAATAATAATGTATTTGTTCCTCAATCGCTGTGTATTCTTCAATTTCATATTCTTTATGCATGTGTACACCCCTTTAAGTTTTTTACATGAATTACTTATCACAATTTTCACTCGACAAATTTTAAGTTTTTTGATTATTTACACTATAACAAACAATCAGGGTCAAATTTTGTTACTTTATGTAACGTAGAAAATTTTTAACAAAATTGTAATGTTAACTCCTGCAAAATACATAAAATCTCTTTACTCACTTTTGTATAAAAAAATCGTACAGCTTAATTTAACTGCACGACTACAATCTCTGGCCTATTCAAAATTCTTTGCGGAATGATACTATTTCCTAATCCTCTACTCACTACCATTGATGTATTTTGTTCTACATATAAACCTGCTGTATATTTAGGTAAAACACCTTGATTTGGAGCAACTAATCCACCGATAAATGGCAATCTAACTTGCCCTCCATGAGCATGTCCCGATAAAACCAAATCCAACCTCTCATTCGTATATTCCTTTATAAATTCAGGCCTATGGGATAATAATACATTATATCTATCTGGCTGCATTTCAATTTTTGCTTTTTTGATTTCATCTATTATAATATTTCCTTCATCACGGTTTCCAGTAACAAACTCTGGATCATCAATACCTAGCAAGTTTATTTCTTGCTCACCCTTTCGAATGCCTACATGTTCATTCCTTAAAACATTGACACCATATTTCTTCAACTCTTTTTCTAAACTGTTATACTTTCCAGACCATTGTTCATGGTTTCCTGTCACAAAATATACAGGATACTTATTTACCATTTTTTGTATTAATTGCATACTCACTTCTGCATCGTATGATTTACTGTCAATTAAATCACCCGTAATCGCAATAATATCTGGGTCTATACTTTTTATTTTTTGAATTAACACATCTTGATTATCGCCAAATTTTTTATTGTGTAAGTCTGAAATTTGTAGAATTTTATACCCTTTAAAAGAGGATGGTATTTTACTAGAGGTTATTTTAACCTCAGTTATACTTATTAAATTGTTCTGTAAATATAAAAAGATTGTAAAACCTACTAATATACAAATAATCATTACAATTCTATTAATTTTCTTTTTCATATTTTCTCCTTTACATTCTCATCAAACACTTCTATATGCTAACTGAATTATATTATACTTTCTTGAAATTTATTTAAATCAATATAATAATACAGTACATGAAATTTCGTATGAGATATGTCATATATATTCGTTATATTTTTACTTTTACCTTTTTAATAATAAGAATACAAAAACGACTCTTATCACAAGAAAAGAGTCGTTTTCTAACTTTATACTTTTAATACTTTCATGTTAAAAATGCGAAAACTAAAATACTATTTAAGAGCCTTAACTATAACTTTAGTTGCCTCTGCAATGAGTTGATTATCATAGGTTGCCTCTTTCTCATCTTTACTAGATAAAATTGCGATGATAATTGGTGCTCTATTTGGAGGCCAAACGATAGCAATATCATTTCTTGTCCCGTAACTACCAGCACCTGATTTATCTCCAACTACCCATTCAGTTGGTACGCCTGCACGAATAAGTTTGTCCCCTGTAGCATTTCCTTTCATCCACTCTGTAAGAATTTTACGTTTTTCAGCTGGAAGTGCATTTCCGACCGTAAAAGCTTTAAGATTCGTAGCAATAGCTTTCGCTGTACTAGTGTCACGAATGTCTCCTGGAATAGCTTCGTTTAATTCTGTTTCAAAGCGATCAGACATAGTAATCCGATCCCCCATATGCCTAAGCGCTTTTTCATATCCTTTCGGTCCTCCTATTTTATTAAATAAAATGTTCCCTGCAGTATTATCGCTTGAACGAACAGCAGCCTCAGCAATTTCTCCTAGTTTCATTCCAGTATCTACATGTTTCTCTGTAACAGGTGAATAATCCACTAAGTCTTCTTTCGTAAATGTGATTACTTCATTTAATGTATCAATTGAGTTTTGCTGTAGTAATACTCCTGCTGCTAAAGCCTTGTAGGTTGATGCGAAGGCAAATCTTTCGTTAGATCGATAAGAGATTGTTTGATTTGTACCAGTATCAATCGCATATACACCTACTCGAGCATCAAATTTTTTCTCAAGTTGTGAGAACTCTTTATGCGTCGCCTGATTTTTATGTTTCACTTGTCCAGTCTTTTCTTTCGCTTCAACTTGCAGTGCCCCTCCTGTAAAAGCTTCTAGGCTTGTAATACTTAAACCTAATATACCAACGCATATTCCTATTTTTAGCATCCTCTTATTTTTCAAAATCATCATTCCTTCCAAATTTTTAGCACCTTTTTATACGTACACATAATAGACAATCACCGAACCAAATTTGTTCCACAAACTAAAAAAATTATAGCTAGTATGAGAGTTATTAACAAAATAAGAGATAGTAGCTACGACGCCTCTATCTCTTATTTCATATTTCATTTTTTTACTTATAAATGGCTTTATATGAACAGGGTCTCTTCCCTGAGAAAAGTACTCTAATTTTGCTTAGAACTACCTGTACTAGTAGCTTCACCATGTATACGTTGCTGTTTCAAATCAAAGTATACATCTAATACTTCCTTTCCAATTATAGAATTAATTCCATTTTTATCATCATGAAGCCATGGAACTACTACGGAAAATGCTACTTCTGGATTATCATATGGAGCATATCCAACTAACGTTAAGTTGTAACATTCCATACGTTCTCCTTTTGCATTTCTACCAATCGGGTCATCTCCACCATATACAGTTTGGGCTGTTCCTGTCTTTCCTGCTGGTTTATATGGCGCGTTTTTGAAATATTTCACGCCAGTTCCATCCCCTTCTTGGAATACCCATCTAAACCCTTCTTTTATCCGATCAATATGTTCTTTCTTCATATCAATTCGATTTAATACGACAGGCTCTATGGAACGTATAACTTTGCCAACCTCTTCTTTTATTGATTGTTCTCGTATTTCTTGTACAATTTGAGGTTGCATTCTATAACCACCATTCGCAATCGTTGAAATATATTGCGCTAATTGCAACGGCGTATACGTATCATACTGACCGATAGAAAAATCTAGTAAAAACCCAGGTTGACTATCTACTTTTCTCGTTTGTCCAATTATTTCATTCGGTAAATCAATACCTGTTGGGACACCTAAACCAAATTGCTTGAAATAATAGCGCATCGTATCAAATGCTCCTTGTTTAATATCCAATGAGCCATTTGGTACGTAATTGACTCCCGCAATTTTTAAAGCTGTTTGGAACATGTATACATTCGAAGATACTTGTAAAGCCCGTAAATCATTAATATTACCAAATCCGGATACATTCCACGATTTCTTAGCTTGTGTACCTTTAAATTTCATCGGCGCGTCATAAAATTGATCTCCTGGATGTATTGCCCCTGTCTCATATCCAGTTAATAAAGTAGCACCTTTTACAGCTGACCCTAGCTCATACGAAGTTGTCATGTTACCTAATGCCAAATCCTCAACCTCTATTCTTCCTTCTTTTTCTACAATCTTTTTGCCTGCCATTGATAAAATTTGTCCGTTATTTGGATTCGTCATGACAACAAAAGCTCGATCGAGCAGTGGCTCTGAACTCTTAAAAGCTCTCAAGTTTTTCTCTATACTTTCTTCCACTTTCTTTTGTAATTCCATATCAATCGTTAATGTTAAACTATTACCACTTTTTCCTTTAGAGATTATTTCTGTGCTAACAATGTTTCCTGATTTATCAGTAATATTTTTCACTTCTTCTTTTGTGCCGTGTAATACATCTTCATATCGTTGTTCAATATAACTTTTTCCAACACGATCATTACGGTTATATCCACGTACTAAATAAGAATCTAAATTTTCTTTCGGTAATCCTTCTTCACTACTCGTAATATTTCCTAATACAGAACGAAATAAATTACCATTTACATAATTACGTTCCCAATCAACAGTTGCATCTACTCCTGGAAAATTCGCAAGGTTTTCACTTATCCGCGCATACTCTTCATCTGTTACATCTTTTTTAATAATTTGTGGTGTTAGTTGATAACCTGAACTCATTTTACTTTTAATAGCTAACACCTTTAAATCTTGTGCTGTTAATTCTGCTAATTCTACCTCTGTAACACGACCTCGTCTTAAGTCTTCTATTTTTTTATCTAACTCTTTTCCCTCTATACCCTTTTCTTTAAACTTTTCTATATCTTTCTTAGTAATCTTTGTCTCCGCACGTTTCAAATTCAACTGCATCCAAAAATCTTTTTTATCGATATCTGTTAATTTATTTATATCTTGTTCAGGCATTTCAAGTACTTTCGCCAAGTCTTTTGCTGTTTTTAAAATATCTTCACTCGTAATTCCCTTCACCCTTGTATACGTAATTGTGCGAAGAGATTTATTATTAACAACTGTTTTCCCTTCTCGATCTAAAATTTGTCCACGTGGAACTGGAATACTAGTTATTGCATTTTGACTACTTTCCACTTGGTTCTTATAAGCCTCTCCCTCAACGATTTGTACCTTTCCTAGCTGCATAATAATAGCTGAGAATAGTACAAATATGCAAAGGAACATTATATTTAATCGAATAGATATATATGTCTTCTGCTTCTTGCCTTTTTGTCCTTTCATAAATCCTCCATTTAATCCTTTCAGGAATTGCTACAAATACTAAAAGCATTCCTTATATATTAGATACCGATAATCGGTTATAAATATCGCCTCAATTTTTTGCTTAATCCTTGTAAGCAACCATTCCTTTTCGTTTAGCTACGGAATTAATAACTCTCCCTTCTTGGTTTTCTCTCTATTTTTTTTGCCACTTGCATTAGAAGTGCTAAACTGTATAATAACTCTTATTAAACTTACATATAAACTTGCTAGTAAATTTTCATGCTAATTATTCCTTTCTTCATGCTGTAATACTTAATAGACAACCTAAACAATAAAGTTGTTCCACATTTACAAAAAAAATAATTAAATATAAGATGAAATAGGCTACATAAGGGAGGGTTATATGTTACATACAAGAAGATGGAGATTTTTTGCGGTTCTTTCTATTGTAGGTTTGATTTTACTAATTTTATTAAAAATCAACTTCTTTTCAATTACTATCGCAACTTCTTCAGCTGAAAGAGGAAAGATTTTTGATAAAAATGGTGTAATGCTAGCTACAAATAAGAAAGTTAAGTCTCTATATTGCACTTCTAATGATGAAAAGCTATCGAAACAAGATACATCAAACACATTAGCTTTTTTTAACCAATTTTCAAGCGAGTTTCAACATGATATTTCTACAGAGAACATAAAATCTCAATTACAACAATCTTGTAAAAAGAAGACTATGAATGATATACCGTTATACTCTGATATAAATGAGAATGAACTTGCATTCATAAACAAAAACAAACCCAATAATGTAATAATTAAAGATGAATGGATTCGATATTACCCTAAACACGAAATTGGTTCACAAGTAATTGGGTATGTAGAAAATGACCTTAAGTCCAAGCATATGGCTGTTGGAAAAAGCGGGATTGAGCTGCAATATGAAAATGATTTAAAAGGAAAACCAGGCAAAACTCTTATTTTTAAATTGAATAATAAAAAGTTCTTATGGAACATTCAAAAAGTACAAAAAGGAAAAGATGTGCGGCTAGCTTTAGACTCTGAGTTGCAGCAAAAGGCAGAAGAAGCATTAAAATCTCAAATTAAGAAAACACCTGATGCTAAAGCTGGTTATGCTATAGTGAGCGATGCAAAAACTGGCGCAATTTTAACTATGGCCAACTCGGTAGCTTTTAATCCAAATATATTAAATACACATGTATCTTCTAGAAAAGAAAACATTAAATCTCTTTCGCAAAATAAAGCAATTCAAAAATTAAAGTATGGTGAATCTTATGTAAATATGGCTTCTACTATAAAACCACTCACTATTTTAATTGGATTAAATGAAAAGCTTTTCCAACCAGAAGATACTTATTTAGATAAAGGTACTTTTCAGTATGATAATCAAAATAACATTACGAATGCGCCTGGAACACCAACAGGGGAGATTACACCGAGGCAGGCTATCATTAATTCATCTAACACATTTATGACAGCAAAAGTAGCTCTGCCCTTATTCAACCAAAATAATGGAAATATAGAAAAAGTGGCACATATATGGACAGATTATTTAATGCAATTCGGCCTACGTTCTAAAACTGGGATTGATTTACCCTTTGAAGAAGACGGACAATATGAATTCCATCCATCTAATAAATTTGAAAATGGGATTTCAGCTTTATTAAATGCCTCTTGGGGAGGAAATGAAGTGCATACTCCTCTTCAACTCGCTCAATATGCAGCAACTTTGGCAAGTAAAGGCGACAAATATAAGCCTCAAATCGTAAGTGCGATTATTGGTCAAGATGGTAAGGAAACCAAAAAGTTTAAACCCATTTTAGAAAGTTCAAATCGTTACCCGATGAACTTTTGGAGTGTCGTGCAAGGTGGGATGAGTCAAAATATAGAGGAAATTAAAAAGTTGCCCTTTGACGTCGCAGGTAAAACAGGTATTACAGGTTTTCCGAATGAGCAAGCAAGAATGATAAATCACTCTCTTTTCATTGCGTATGCTCCTACGGAAGATCCACAAATTGCCGTTTCTGTCGTTATCCCTGGTAGTAATTCAGAAAAAAACATTGCCGCTCTCGTTACATCAGAAATTTTAGAGTACTGGAATACTCTTCAAAACGAAAATAAAAATAAAGAGGAAGGTTCACTTTAATGAACCTTCCTCTTTTACCATATAGAATCTATATTTATTATTTTCCATATACCTTCATTATTCTTTTCGAACATAAATGAATATTTAATATCAGTTAAAACATACTCTTTCTGTACATATCCAGTATTACCGTTAATTGTAGATATTTTTATATATCCATTATTCTGTACTTTTTCTGGAATCCAAGCTTTTACCATTTCATTAGATACTTCATATAAAACTTGTGATTCTCGCTTTGGTTCAGCTAAAATTTTCGTTTTATTTCCAGTAACAGTTGCATATATAAAATGCGCTTGGTTTGGTTGGTTACTTTCTGTCAATCCACTTGGTACTTTATATACTTGCTTTGTATCTTTTGCAAACTCTCCTCCCATTGTAAGGGCGACTTGCAACTCATGAAAGATATCTTCATCAAACTTCAATTCATCCTTCCTATAACTCTTTCCTTTAAATAGAACTTCATCATTTAACGCTTTGTACAAGTTATTTTCATTTTTTGAGTTCGTACTTTGATATAGTTCATTCATAAATTGTTTTAATGATGGATCTTGAGCAGACTCATCTTTTGTTTTAGGCTTAATTTGAGTACTACTTTGTACCGGCGATTTATTATCATCAAGCCAAGGTTGTTGAACAATGAAAAATAACATTGTACAAACCAAAACAACTACAATAGGTAATGCTTTTTTACGAAATGGTCTTTTATGTTTTTCAAAATCCACTTCATTATTTTCATATATAGACTGCTTTATTTTAGAAATAAATTCTTCTTCATCTTTACGATTCTCCATTGGGCCTTTTTTTATTTTTCTATACCAGTCAGGATTTTGTTTATTGTTCATCACTACTACCCTCCCCTATTAATTTTGAAACCTTACTTCTCGCTCTACTTAATCTCGATTTTACAGTTCCAATGGATACTCCTAATGTTTCAGCCATTTCTTCATAAGATAATTCATATTTTGCATCCAATATAATTATTTCACGGTGCTTTTTAGGTAGTTCTAATACCACCTTCCACACATCATTCATTTCTTCTTGCTTAAAAAATTCTTGTTCTGCTGACAGGGATTGCTTATCGTCACTAAAAAATCCTATTAAAGATATCCTTTTAAAATAGGAGGATTTCAAATAGTTTATTGCCGTATTTCTTGTGATTTTTAAAATCCACGTTTTAATAGATGACTCCTTTCGAAATGAATTCCAATTTTTAAACACCTTTATAAATACATCTTGCGTGATATCATCTGATAAGTGTGGATCTTTCGTAATAATAAATGAATAATTCCATACATCTTGCCAATAGTCTTTTATAACATAGTCCAGCTCATCATGATTACACTTTTCAATAAACGTCTGTTCCATTTCCACACCTCAAACTTATTTGAATAAACATAAAACTGCCCTCACTTTTTTATTATGGTTTCAATATATAGACAAAATACAAGTTTCATTTGTTCCATTGTTTATCTTTTTTCAGGCAGAATAATACTACTAAAAAACAAGTAAAGCATACAATGATAAAAATCCACTCACAATAATCTATTTTTTGAATTTAACGTAACACTCTACTTGTCCATTTCAATTTGCTATTCCCTTCTATTTACCATTAACAATGTCAACTTTTCTAGAATGACAGCAAAAAAGCATTCTCGATTAGAAAGAATGCTTTTTTGAAATTTAATTGTTCTATATTTCCCCCAATTTATATCTTTGAGTTAAGCAAACATGTAATAAATTTAGTGAAAAATTCACCTTATAATTAAGTATTATTTCTGAAATACATGTTTTATTTTTTCACCTGGAACGTTACTTCCTCCTCTTCCTTTTACATCTTCAATCATCATTGTAACAATCATGTCTGGCGCATTTGCATCGAAAGCTGCGAACCATCCCAGTTCTTTTCCGTCTGCTTCTTTCGACTCTTTCAGTTCTGCTGTACCAGTTTTACCAGCAAGCGTCACACCATCAACCTGTGCAATTCTCCCTGCGCCATCAGGGTCATTAATGACTTTGATTAATGCACTCTTTAATATCTCTTGATTCTTTTTAGAAACCACATTTTCTTTCCAATTCCCCGCTACTTTTGCTTCTTTTAAAAGATGTGGCGACGGAATATTCCCTTCATTTACAATCGGTGCATATGTTAATGCTAAATGAAATGGTGTCATTAATACTTGTCCTTGTCCATAGCCCGTGTCTGCAAGTTGAATATCGTTTTTTATCCCATCTTTTGCAATGATTGAAATAGGAAGTTCGTATTCGATTGGTAATTTTTCATGAAATCCGTACTTTTTAAATTCATTTACATACTGATCTTTTCCCATTTTCAAAGCTTGTTGAGCAAAATAAATATTATCAGAGTACTTCATTGCCTTATCAAAATCAATTGGACTTGCATCCTTTACACGCGTTACATAGTAATTTCCCCAAGACGAATCTTTTGTCCACTTCAATCCTTGAATTTTAAATTCTTCCTTCGGATTTATTGTGTTTGTTTCCAAACCAATTGCACCTGTGATCGTTTTAAATA
Source organism: Bacillus sp. JH7 (assembly GCF_001563515.1). Taxonomy (NCBI): domain Bacteria; kingdom Bacillati; phylum Bacillota; class Bacilli; order Caryophanales; family Bacillaceae; genus Bacillus; species Bacillus sp. JH7. The sequence goes on from NZ_LPUS01000001.1 coordinate 2,270,712, forward strand.
CGGAACCTGGTACAAATGCTTGTGTAAAGCGATTCGTCATTGGTAGTTTCGAGTCGTTACTCCATGCTTCTCGTTGGGCTTTCGATGCTCCTCTAACTATTATATTTGGATTATAAGCAGGGCTACTTACAAGTGCGATTGTTTCACCTGTTTTAGGATTGACCGCTGCACTAGACCCTGCTTCAGTTTTCATCTCATTAAAGATTTTTTCTTGAATTGCAGCATCAATTGTTAACGTAACATTTTCTCCTTCTTTTGCTTCTTTTTTTGCTACGTTTTTAATCTCTTTCCCCTTCTCATCTTCTATAAATACGCGTCCACCCTTTTCACCACGCAATTTATTTTCTAACACTTTCTCTAAACCGGTCTTACCTACTAAATCATCTGCTTGATAACCTTGTTTTTGAAGTGATTTTAACTCCTCCGCATTCACCTTTCCTATGTATCCAGTTAAGTGTGCCGCTGCTTCACCTAATGGATACGTACGAATATTTACTGGGTGAGATGAAACTCCTTCTAATTCAATATAATCATTCTGTCTGGTTCCCTCTTTTAAAATACCAATTGGTACAAAGGAGTCTGGTTTTATCCATTTTGCTGTGAGCTTTTGTTCGACCTCTTCTATAGACATATCAAGTAATTGTGCTACTATTTCTTTCGTTTGCGCTGCTGTTTCGCCTAGTTTCTCTGGAATAATTCCAACCTCAGTCGCTTTACCATTCGTTGCAAGCCCTTTTCCATTTCGATCATATATTTCTCCGCGTTTTCCTTGCTCTATTTGCATACGTACTTTGTAATCTTTTTTCATTCCTGGAAAAATGAGGTCTGGCGTCCAATCTATTTTCCAAGACTCTTTATCTTTCACAAGTTTTGCTTCATGGATGAATGAAACTGATCCTACATCGGTATCCATCTTAACTTCAAAAAGAAAAAGCTCTTTATCTTTCGTATTCTCTCCTTTCATTTTAACTTTTAAATTCTTAGCTCCAATCCCCTCATAGATTTTTTGATATTTTTCTGTGAATTCTTTTTTAGAAATTGATTTTTTTGCATGATCTGATAAATGATCATACATATTTGTAAATTTTCTATCATTCCATAAATTGATATATTCTTCAAATGCTTGTTTTGGCGGTTCGTTTTTATTACATCCTACCAACATAACCGCGAAACAAACGAAAAGCAGCATCCATAATTTTTTCAATTCAATCTTCTCCCTTAGTTAAAAATGATGATTCCTTTCTTAATTTATTTAATAAAAAATGTTTTAACGCTTAATAGACAGTGAAAGTAAGGATATTGTTCCATATTTACAAAAAACTAAAAAAGAGTGATAAGAATTCCGTAAATTTGGAATCCTCATCACTCTCGTTTGATATTGTGCAAATCATGAATATGAAATAATAATTTCTAATTTTAAAAAATAATTTTAATTTTCCAACTAACGAGATAAAAATCATGTATTTGTTCTATTTTTAATAATTCATAAATTCGTTGAAATGTTCGCATCAAATTCATCTGATGTTTTGGTATCTATTTTTCTCCCATCAATTGTCATCTTTATTTTTTGTTTTTGGTTTGCTGTTACCACCCAAGCGTTCGGTAAATAACGATCTTCATGGGATAATGTAGACGGTGAATTTATAACCTTTCCTCCTAAATATAGCGTAGCAGAAGAACCTCCATCCATTGTCGCTGTCCAACATTACGGTTATAACAGGAGACATTTTGTTGATGCTCAATTAACAAAGCTACTTTTAGGAACAATAGGATTAATAATTTGTGCTTTACTTCCATATGAAATATGGAAAAAACGAATAGTCTCAATGAAAAAACAAATTAAGTTTTACCCTATACAATCATTAAAATATATTAAATTTATTGTTTAATTACCAATAAGAATTTCATAAAGAAAGCACAGACTTATTAAGGCACATATTTATCTAACCTACATAAAATAAAGATGTACAATTGCCTACTTTATGAGTTCTTTATAATGATATATAGAAAGGGTTCATTAAGTTATGTTTGTTGGGAAATAGCATTTATATTTCTTCTAAAATAAACAGGGTACAAATTGCACATATCGGCCTGTTTATTTTAGAGAAAAGTTGTTTATAAGTAGTTCTTTTCTTTAAAAGAAGGAACTACATTTTTTAAATTAAATTTCTAAATGAATAAATTTAGCACGAGAAAGGAATTGAACTTATGTCTAATTTAAATTTCATTTCTGATCAATTTGCTGCAATTCTTAAAGGAAAGAGTAAAATAAATCAAGGTGGTTGTTCGGTGTCTTTTCACCGCAATTTTAAGGTCCTGGTTCAAGGAAAACCAAGTGCCTATGTAGTTCCCGTCGGAGTAAGTTTTGAATCGTTGGATCAAAATGGCAATGCATTAAATTTAGGAGAAATCGCGGTTCTACAAGAAGAGATCCCTGCATTTATGAAATCAATTGTACAACAAGGAATTATTGTCAGTGCTTTACATAATCACTGGTTATACATGAATCCCTTAATTATGTATATTCATATCCAATCGGTAGAGCACCCGTTACATTTTGCAAGAAAATTGGCAAATTCATTTTTATCGTTAAGCAGCTATCCTGTTACTAATATCGAAGGGCAATAATTTATCTACAATCATAGATATGGTAATAATATGTACCAGACTCCATGCACGTTGCGCTTGTATAAATAGTATTATCTAATGTATCTTCTTCCGTTATTACTCCTCCTTTTGGAACCTCACAATTTTACAAAATAAGAAAAATGACCGATATACCCTCTTCTTCGTTATCTATACCCTGAATATTTTGTTTACCATACGCTGCCCGTATAAACCTTGATGGTGGGGTGAAATCTCCATTAAGTCCCATTGAACCTGAACCTTGTCCAAAAGCACTTAATGGTACATCCCCCGCGCATGGCTGCGATTTAAGACCTATATATTGTCTTAAATTTTATAAATGCCAATTAAACTCAGGACTATTAGTCACTACTCCTTGTCGATTCTAATACAATAGATTTACCCCATTTATCCGCTAAAATCCAATGTAATGGTGGAGTAACTCCTAAAGCAGCTAATGGTACCTCCCAAAAGGAAATACTAGCTACAAATTTCTTTAACTCTTCAACAGATTTGAATTGTGTCTTTTGAAACCAGAAGAAAAGCCAATAGATTTCTGAAAACTAGGCGTATGATTTGATATTGTAAAGCCCTCAGGCATCAATTTGTTCATCACCTATCATCATGTATCCCTTGGTTGAAACCATCAGCTTTTCTGTACCACTTCCCAGTCGATAGCTCGAAAAGTTATGGGTGTTGAGCTCAACTTAACGACGACGAGAGCTGCTCCCTAATTAGTGATGAAACCCATTATCACATTTCGTATCATGTGGCATAGGTCCATCCAAGGAATCCAGAAAGGCAACGGCCTGTTTGAGGTTCCTCAAAAATAAATGCGCGAGATCCATAGAAAATCCGTTTCGAACCACAACGCGCATAATCGTCACTGCTTCTAGATCTGGAGGCAATGGATATGCGGGTACTTGCCAGCCGAACACACGCAATTGTCGAGATAAATCATAAAGGTTCCAGTTTAATGTGTAACCTTTTTTCAGTTGCCAAGCGAAAACCGGAATATCCGAACCATCGGACAAAAGTTCGAACGGTTCCATCTCCTGAATCGCCTTGCTAAGAAAAAGAGCGACCTTCTGAGAAGCCCTTTGGACATCATAGTACCCACTTTTCCCCAAACGCAGGTAATTGTAATATTGTAGGAGCACTTGTGCGCCAGGACGTGAAAAATTCAGGGCAAAAGTCGGCATGTTTCCGCCTAAATAGGAGACGCGGAAGATTAAATCATCGGGGAGATCATCAGCTTCCCGCCAAATTATCCAACCCAAGCCAGGATAGACTAATCCATATTTATGTCCCGATACATTGATGGACTTCACCCTCGGCAACTGAAAATCCCAGACTAAATCTGGTTGAAGAAACGGTGCTATAAATCCGCCCGAAGCCGCATCTACATGCATAGGAATGTCGAGTCCCGTCCTCTCCTGTAAATCGTCCAACGCTTTTGCAATGGCGGCAACCGGTTCGTAAAGTCCGGTATAAGTCTCACCGAGAATCGGTACCACACCAATCGTATTTTCATCCACGGCTGCAAGGACCCCTTGAGGATCTAATCGGGGATGCTCAGGGCTAACCTTCACATAGCGTGGTTCAACCTCCCAATAGTTCGCAAATTTTTCCCAAACGACTTGAACAGCAGAACTAAACACAATATTAGGCCGATCCACCGGCTTACCCTCTCTTTTTCGTGCATTTTGCCAGCGTCTCTTTAACGCAAGCCCCCCGAGCATACAGGCTTCCGACGATCCAGTTGTTGAAACGCCCATAGTTGTAAGGGGGCTGGGGGAATGCCAGAGGTTGGCTAAAATGCGGACACACCGCTCCTCAATTTCAGCTGTCTGTGGATATTCGTCCTTATCAATTATGTTCTTATCAAATGCTTTAGCATATAAGTGCTCTGCGGTAGGTTCCATCCATGTACTAACGAATGTTGCAAGATTCAAGCGTGCATTGCCATCAAGAGTCATTTCATCATGGACGATTTGATACGCTGTTTCTGGTAACATGCCTTCATCAGGCATGTGAAAGCGCGGAACGACTGATTCTCCTTTGCGGGCAAAAAGAGGATTTATAGAAAATTCGGGAGGCAGCTCCATTTGCACGTGACGCGGTAGATATTGTGGATTATCTGGCATAACCTCTTTTCCTTCATATGTATCGTTTTGCACTTCTTCTTTTCGATCCTGCGGCATACTAGTCCCCCTTAATTAATGGTTTAACAAATATATTATTTACAAAAAAACATTTGCTAAACCAAGGGACAATTCTAATAAAAGGTGATGCCATCATTCAAAATAAAGGAGTATAGTTTTTGATTATAAAATAGAAATTGATTTATATTTTAATGAAAATATTGAATATTTTTAATATAATTATTGAGTTATGTATTTATAGAAACTTAAGGGGTATGATTATGGAGTTTATTACTTTTAAAGTAATTTGTATCTTTTTATTTTTAATGCTTATGACTTCTATAGAAGTTTTAGGATATGGAGTTCAACTTGTTGGGGCGAAATTAGCTTTAGTTGCATCGGCTTTTGCTAAATATAATATTATGTCTTTAATTGCTCGATTTTCTAATATGTTTCAACAACCATTTACTGTTTCTTTAGTTGATAGTACAGCAAAAAATGGTAGATTAGAATTACTAATTAAACAATTAGATTTTTGTTATTAGGTTCTACTATGGGAGTAATACTTGGAGGGATTATTAGTACCATTTTTTATGAAAGTTCTTTCTAAAGCGCTAATACCATTGTCAAAAGATGGTTCGTTTTTAAACATGTTCAAATTAATATGTTCACAAAAGAATTGATGCAACGTTAAAAAGAATGAGCCCGGTACAATACCGGACTTATATTCATACAACCGCTGTATTTTTCTGTTTAACTGTTGGGATTCAGTTCATAATGAAACATATTTTTACATAAAAGACTTTCGTATATAAATTTTTCAAATGATTTATTAGCGAATTGTTGACCAATATCACTTTTTTGAGTGAGTAATTTTTTAGATTGATGATGTAATGAATTTTGTTCGTTTCTTTTATGTAAAATATTCTAGTTTTGCATTAGGAAAGAACTGTTTCATATAGGAATACAGATAGTTTTTTATATCCTCTTCTTCTTCTTTTTGATAAATGTATTTTCCGATTCCATATTTCCCCCATTTATACCTTCTTTTCTCTTCATCTAATTCTAGTTTTGTCATCGGGTAGTTTTTTTCAATTACTCTCTTAGCTGGCTTTGTAAAACGATGTTGAATAAATTCAAATGTAATATCATCCCGTGCATCAAGAGGTAATTCAGCATTTAGGCGTTCAAACATATGATAGTATCCTTCCTTCCAGCCTTCATGCAGGTAAATAGGAGCTACAATGAAACCAAGAGGATATCCAGCTCTAGCTACTTTTCCTGCTGCCTCAATTCGTTTAGCTAAGGGAGAAGTTCCTGGTTCAAAGTTTTTAATCACATAATCAGCGTTTACACTAAAGCGAAATCTTGTTTTTCCGTTATGTTTAGCATCAAGTAAATGATCTACATGGTGGAATTTCGTAACAAATCTCAATTTCCCATATTCAGATTCTCCAAAATGCTCAATGGCCCGTTTAAGGGTATGCGTTAAATAATCGATTCCTACAATATCTGAAGTACACGACGCTTCAAATCTTGTTACTTCAGGTGCACGCTCTTTCATGTATTTATCAGCAGCATCTAAAATTTCTTCAACATTTACATACGTTCGTATATAAGGCTTACTTCCCATCGTTGTTTGTAAATAACAATAATGACAATGTCCCATACATCCCGTTGCAAAAGGAATTGCATACTCTGCTGAAGGCTTGGAAGTATCGAATTTCAGTGTTTTTCTAACACCAACAACCAGCGTGGATTTTGCTACTCGATACTTTTGAAAATCATTATCCCCTGGCAAATCTCTTACTTGATTATGGGAAGTAGTATGTCGAATTTCAACATCCATCTTTGAAAACTTCTCAAACAGCTCTTTCCCCAAAGGATAATCTAATGCTTTAGGTTCAAAATATACGAGCTTAGGCATAAATGGCTTATTCATTCTAACATCCCCTCTGAAATATCACCATAATAGTAAGTGTAAGCTTGGTTTGCCTCATCTTCGGTAGCATATATAGCCATCTCATTTGTTAGTGGATAATACGTTTCGTAAAGAAATAGTGCTAATTCATTAGGTCTTTCAGGATTATTTACAACTGCTGCAGCTTGTATGTTAGCTACGTCTTGAGTATGAGGATTTCGGTAAAAAATATAGACAATGTCACCAGCATGATACGTATTACTTTCAGAAGAAAATTCCATTCCATCACCATCTCATTTCATAAAATTCAATGCTCACAGTTTTACTTTCTAATTTCCTTGTAGTGTAACTATTTAATTACATTGATAATGATTACGCCATACAAACATATTTTGAAAAATGAATAATAAATGTACTCCCAAAAAGGCAAGCATATATCAATGCTTGCCTTTCGTTCTAACGACGATGTTCAACAAGATCGATTACACCTAAAACGACGTGTGCTAAACCAAAACCAAATACTGTATTTGCAATCATTTTATTAGTTCCACGAGTTTGTTTAAGAGCATAACCTGCTGCTGTCACTGCTGTACCTAAAGCTGTTGGAATTAATCCTTCACGAATGTCCACAGTGATGCCTCCTTGTTTCGTAGTTAGTAAATTTGTTTTAATGACTCGAAGTAAAGTATTAAAACAAGTATTAGTATTTTTCTTTTTAATAAAATTATGTGAAATCTTTATGAATAATATTTTAAATCCATAACAGCTATAAAGATTGAAAAAATTATTAATTAACAAATAAGAAAATATCTTCAAAACGTATTTTCATATGAAAATTTTATACCTCAGAAAAAAATCTTTGCGGAAATTCCCTCCATAAAAAGTGCTCCTAAATTTATATAGGAGCACTTTTTTATGAAACACTATTCTTTATTTCCTTATGAACCACTTTATTATAATAACCATGCTTTACAACTTGCCTAAAATCATCTACCTGGATATCCATTCTTTCGGCAATATCTACAACAATTGTATTTTGTAAAACATTCACCACAAATCCCATTAATTGCAAATTAGGATTTTTACGATATGAAAATTGAACGTAATCCCCAAGTGTTACTTCTTTATTATGCTTCATTTGGCGCCCCCTAAATTATCGATAATTATACAATAGTTTCCCCCTTTTTTACTTCTACATACGGGGTCACCAGTTTATCATTTTAGCCAATTCATCTCCCACCTACTTATTTTACGTTCCTTGAGGAAGGGGTCTTCTTGGCTAAAATGATAAAAAAAGACAAACTCTCCAATGTGAGGAGTTTGTCCAAAACCATGATTTCTTTAGTTTAACAATATAGAATTCAGTTCCGATAAGAATCTTTCTTTTTTCCATATCCCACGGTTTTTGCATCGATACTAACAATAGTGGATTAGAATAATGACTTAATACTTGCTAGGACAGTAAGAATACCTATAATAATGACAAATACATTGCTAGATTTCCCTTTGTATTTAGCAAGTACTGATACTTTATGGATTGCATACATTGGTAGTATACATAAGATAGCAGCAACTAGCGGACCGCTAAGGGCATCAATGATTCCAAGAATACTTGGATTTGTATAAGCAACATACCAGCATGTTAATACGACAAAAGTAAGAATCATTGTCTTAACTGTTTTTTCTCCTATATCTTTCCCACGTTTTTTACTGGACTTGATAATCATGTCACGCATTACCTCATACGCTCCTATATAATGACCAAGGAAAGACTTTGTAATAGCCACAAATGCAATGATAGGAGCTGCAATAGTGATTACTGGCGAATTAAGCTCATTAGCAAGATATGATAGGATTGACAAGTTCTGTTCTTTTGCCACCTTAAGATCATTTGGAGTCAAACTTAAGGTACTGCTCCAAACAAAGAACATAACAACTACGAATGTCATAATATAACAAACTTTTTGTATTTGAGCACATTTAGCATCAGTAGCATCTATTCCATACGTAGCTCTCTGTTTCATAACAAATGACGAAATCATAGGCGAATGATTAAACGAGAATACTATGATTGGAAGTATCATCCATATCGTTCCTAAATATCCTGTTCCTGTTGAAGCAGTAGAAACAGCTGAAAAACTAAGCATTGACGTATTCCACTGTGGAATCAAAGATATTGCGATAAAAAGTAGAGAAGCTATAAAAGGATACACTAGCATGCTCATGATCTTTACAGTTATATCTTGACCAAAATTTAGTATAGCGATAAGACCGAGTACTAAAACAAGCGATAAAATGGACCTTGGAGGCTCCGACATGTGCAATTGATGCACGATAAAGCTACTAGCGGTATTTGTAAGTGCGACCGAGTACATCAGCACGATCGTATAAATGGAGACAAAATATACAAGATTAAAAATGATACTTGCCTTATTTCCAAAATACTCTCTTATTGTACCTGTAATCCCCTCATCGGCAGAGTTCGAAGCGTAAATCATTTTAGCAAGCGCCCTATGTGAATAATACATAACAGGATATGCAAGTATGGTAATTAACAGCAATGATAATAAACCACCTGAACCTGCATTAATCGGTAAAAAGAGTACTCCTGCTCCAATTGCTGTTCCAAAAAGGCTCAATGCCCAGGTAGTATCCTGTTTATGCCACTTTTTAGGGTCTAGATATTTCTCATTTTTTACTGCAGTGTTATCAGCTTGAAATTCTATGTTTTTTGCAGTATTCCCATCCATATAATAATTCCTCCTTGTGTCCTATTCTTAATTCTCTTTTTAAGATATAGGAATATAGACCGTTCTTGAAAAATGAATAGCTTATATAGTGCCCCACAACGAATATCCCCCTTCTAGGTTAATAAAAATCAAAAAATTAGCGAAGCATCAACCTGAAGGGTTTGTTACCACTTATAAAATATTTTAATTATATAGTAGTATATTTTATTGATAACTCCCCCAATATACAGACATCCTTAGGCGAACAATAGAGTAAAGGTTGTTAAAAACTTCACAATATATTCGATAACTTATTGATTTGATTGTTTCTCCCCAAAGATTTTATTTTTAATGGAAATTCCTGTAGGTGTAGCTGCAATACCACCTAAACCTGTCTCTCTTAATTCGCGAGGCATCTGTCTTCCAACTCTATACATGGCTTCAATCACTTCGTCAGCATTGATGAGATTGTTTACGCCAGCTAATGCGATGTCCGCTGCTGCTAAAGCATTTGCCGTTCCAATGGCGTTTCTCTTTACACAAGGAATTTCTACCAAACCAGCGACCGGATCACAAACTAAACCGAGTAAATTTTGTAATGCAATCGAAAAAGCTTCAGAAGATTGCTGTGGCGTTCCACCCGCAGCTTCTACCGCAGCTGCAGCCGCCATCGCTGAGGCACTTCCTACTTCAGCTTGACATCCTCCATACGCTCCTGAAATACAAGCGTTGTTTGCGACTATCGTTCCAAATAACGCTGAAGTGAATAGAAAATGAATCATATCTTCATGACTTAACTGCAACGTATCTTTAATACTAAATAGGACTCCCGGAATCGTCCCACTCGCACCTGCTGTTGGAGTTGCACAAATAGCTCCTAATGCAGCATTTACTTCATTAACACCGATAGCACTTTGAATCCCTAACACCATCAAATCTCCAGAAAGAGTTTTCCTATTTTCTCGATAGTTTTTAATTTTTACAGCATCCCCTCCGGTCAAACCTGTTGGAGAAAATACACCGTCGCCCTCGATACTTTTATTTATTGCATGTTGCATAGTCGCTAAATTTCGTTCCATTTTACTCCATACTTCTTCATAAGAAGTTTTAGTTTGTTTGATTTCCTGTTCGATTGCTAATTCATAAATTTGCTTTTGGCTTTTATTAGCTGCATCCACAATTTCTTTTATGGCCATATACATATTTTTCACTCCTTAATGTGACTAAAGAATAATAAGATTAGCTATATTGCTTAAATCTCCTAATTCCTTCTGAGCATTACCTGGCAATATCGAATCCAAAGCGAATGCATATAAATATTTTGTTTTATCTTCCAAACTATGAAAGTTGTTAATTTCCACATCATATTGTTTAAAGATCCTGCGTAAAACAAATTCAAAGTCAGCTCTTTCTGAAATCGCAATAACAACTGGCAATGGCCCCTGCAGATTTAAGCTAAATCCATCAATTTCAACATTTTTGACTTCAATCAACCCACCACCGACCGAAATACCCATTACTCTAATACTTCGACTTTCATCCTCTGCATATACATCTGCCGTATTTGGATGACCAGCAGGACTATTACCCAATTGTTCAATAAAGGTAATGTCAATTCCCTTAGACTCTGCTATTTTAATAGCATCTGGCACTTTGCTGTCATCAGCAGCTAAGCCTAATATACCAGCAATAATTGCAAAATCAGTTCCGTGACCTTTATGGGTTTCAGCAAATGATTCATAATACTTTACCACAACTTTTTTAGGAAGACCTTGAAATAATTTATTAGCAACTGTTCCAATAGCCAAAGCACCTGCAGTATGTGAACTTGAAGGGCCTATCATTATGGGCCCAATCACATCAAAACAACTTTTGTATTTAACAATCTTTTTTTCTTTAATAGATGCTACATTCATGTTCATATAAGCACCCCCATAATTTATTATTTTTAGCTGTAGTTGAATCTAAGTTATTAGAATGATCGATTCAAAACAAGTTTCATTTGATAACGCTTTCTTTATTGAGTTGAATAAACTTCCCTTCTAATCCGCTATCCTCCGTATAGTAATCATATCAGTATGTCCAATTTTAAAAAATTACTGGCAAGTTCTTTAGAATTTTTAATCCAAAACGAGGTTTGATATTTTCTCTAGAGGTAATAAATTGTGTCTCGACGCCCTCATTATAACTTGTATATTTATAAGTTTAATCTTTTTTTATTTTTAGAAAGATTGAATAGACAGAATTTTGAATAGGTAATAAATTACACTTAGTATGTAGCAATTGTGTCCTTTGTTTGAAGCTGTATTAGTTAGTAAAAAAGCAAAAATAACACAGAGTTCCTTTCATAAACACATTGATTATATTGAAAAATCATTATAAAGATACTTATATTGTCTTTTGTTTGAACATCTTATTTTGAACGGGAAACCTGTTGCAATAAATAATTCATTCATATGAAAAGGAATACATTATAAAATTTAAAAACATTTTAGTATATTAATTATACATTTTGTATAAATATTAATTATCAAAAAAAACTAACTTCTTATTAGGATCTTAACATAAAGGATACATTCCAAATAACAATGGAGATTCTGCTTTATCAATTTCTTTATACGTTACATTTCCCTCTTTACCTGCAACAGCAACTTGTACTTTTTCATTTGTTTTCACATCTTCTGCACCTATTGCACCACCCGCCAATAATCCTGTACTTAACAGACTATCGTGAACGAAAGTTAGAGAGTTATGGAACAAAATATAATGTGTATGTACATACATTTCTTTTAAAAGAAGTTTTGTAGTATGCAACTGAATTAAAAAAATATAGATTTTTATGACTCTTTTTAGGGGATATAGCAAAGTGGGATCTTTTATATGCACATTGCTATACCGAACTAGATTTCAGCATAGTATTTTTTTGCAACTCATTGATTTTTACCAAACACGTATAAAAACCAACAATATGAAAATAAACGACTGGCTAAAATTTTACTTTCAATAAAATAAAAAAGAACCTGCAAATTTGCAGATTCTCCTGATAATGATTTATATGAGTAAGACTCGGAAATATAATACAATGATTCAAAAATAAGTTCAAGTAAATTCAAAGAACCCGCTGGAGTTCGAGTTCTTTCAGAAGTGATGATGTTTTCTAGGCTTAGCAAAGTGAGAAAATACAAGAATATAATACATCAAGATTTAGAGAATTTCAATACTTAAATTAGAGGTTATTTTAATATGATGTAACATCAGCATTTTGAAGGAATAGCAATGAATACCTTATACATCCCCAGTCTACATAACGTTTTATTATCAGTAGAAAGAAAAAGGAAAATCCCTACTTCCACAATAAATCCGCCTTGCTACTCTATTCATTTTTTGATACATTCCTATCCACCGTTTTAAGGTTCTCTTTTGTACTGTGTTAGCCAAAAAATTGTATAAATCATAATTCGTTTTTCTTCCACCTGTTTCACCCTTTCTACACCCTAGTTTTACAAAATAAGAAGTCATCAAAACTTATATTTATTACTTTCTGTTATCTCCTCTCTCTTGTTCTATGCATAGTCTATCTAAATTTTTATTAGCTACTAAAAAAAGAATTTACAGGACGATAAAAAAAAGCCAAGTGCATTGCACTCGGCTTTATGGTCGATTAAACAATTTTACTTCAGACGTATTAAACTGATGTAGATAGTCTTTAGTAGAAGTATAACCTGAATTCATGAGTGTTTTCTTTTCTTCTTCTGTGATATCAAAATTAAACGACGACGTAAAGAATGTATTAATAAATACAGTGCGGGCAGCATCTTCTTTGGTGGTTTTTCCGCTCTCATGACCTTTGATCATGGTTTGAGACAAATTCCATGCAAAATGAATAAGAGAATGGCCAATATGATGTTCTGTTGAGGTTGCGATATGTTTTAACATGGCAACCTCCGCCTGAGATTCTAAACGGAAACCAAGTGTTTCTTTGTTGTAGACAATTTCATCTGTAGGATCAAAGAAAGATGCATTGTATTTCGTGTGTAAGCTTCTTAGTGTAGAATGATCCTCTATATTGCTTATCAGTTTATTAACCTCGTCAATCGTATCTGTGGTCGTGAAGTGTTCTTCTTTATTCACAAAACTTTTCCGATCAAATAAACGAATTGGGTAGTTATCGAGTACACCTCCGTCTACATAATAATCTTTATCCCATTCCACAGATTTAAAAAAGAATGGGATGGACATCGAAATCCGCACAGCAACTACTAACGGGACATCAGGTGTCGTTTCGCGAGAAAACGTACGAAGCTGGTGTGTAGAAACGTTCGTTCCTTGGAAAAACACGTCTTTTCCTGTTTTGTCATACAACTGCTGAAAAGTTGTGTCCTTACTCCCTGTCCACTTTTCAACGATCTTTCCTACCCACTCAGTGAAGAAATCCCCTTTATAGATACCAAAACCATCAAAAAACAAACGAATGTTATCTTGTACAATCGAAAAATCATCATCTTTAAACGCTTTGAAATTCATGTCTTTGTGGATTTTTACAAGATCTGCGAATGGAATGGAAAGACCTAAAAGTAATGCAGTAATCGCTCCTGCTGAAGTCCCTCCAAATCGTTGTATTTCTGGTAAAATCCCTTCTTCATTTAGTGCACGGATGGCACCTATATAAGCGCTTCCCTTTACCCCGCCACCTTCAAATACTAAGTTACGAAATGGATATGCCATTATATACCTCCAATAAAGAAATTTTCGATCTGTTATAGTATCGGAAGTATATTGAAATATATTCCAAATGGTATTAAGAAAGTTTCATGTCCTCCGATACGTATGGCCGAATTATCTTTATTCAATGGATGAATTGTTTGAAAGAGAAGAAATTTGCTTGGAATGGTAATTTAGTAGGATAGGAAACAGGAAACGGAGTGCATCTTTGGATGCACTGAATAATATCCCCTTTTGAAATCGTATATAACGTAACTTCTTTTCCGATGTCCAAGTAAAATCACGAGTAAGAAATCAAGGAATAATCTACATTTCATAAATCCCGCACTCTCTTTAACATACAATTCAGTGAAATAATTTGTTTCAAATACGTAGAAATATGGTTTAACCAGCAATCAATGATCAGGTCTTCTTACCCTAAGTAAACCTAAATCTATTTGTCTCCATACAGAAAGGAATAAATAGTTTTGTTCCTATTCATGAAATAGTACAATATATGCAAAATTACATATCTAATTAATTGCTTTTAATGTTATATTTTAATAGCGATGAATGCTATTATTTCATAAGTTGTCAACAAGCGTTATGTATGTATGAGAAAAAGGAAGGAGCCAAATAGGCCCCTTCCTTTTTCTACTAATTAACTAAATTACTCTCTGGTAAAAATTTAAATAGTAATGCTCATTTACAGGCGTCTGATTATGCATTAAACATGCTAACTTTGCTTGCTGTCGGAAAAATTAAAGACGATAGTCAAATATGTCCTTTCATTACTTTATATTGAAATAAATAATGATTCAAAGTTATTTTGTGAAAATTATACAAAAAGTACTAATTCGTCGTTTACCTAACAATAGATAATATAGATAAAGAAAAAATACTAGAGGATATCACAGTGTAGTAGTCTCTAGTATCTTTTCATAGTATTTTAGCGGCTATACAATACGGAGGGATAAAAAAAGGACCTCTTACGGAAAGATAAGAGGTCATCAAAAAGATAAAAATGTTGTATTTGAAACACGCGAGTTTCTAATTCACATCATAACACAATATATTTATATATTCAATATATACATTAAAGATAAGTAATGTATGTTCAAAAAACACATGGAATATTAATTTGTAACAGTATATATTTTCCTCTTTTATTCTATTTCTTCTACAATGCCGTGATTGTAACAAATATCCCTCTTTCTTTTTTGGATGATTACGAATAAAAATACTACATGTTTTCTGTCTCACTTGGAATAAAGCATCATGGTAAAAATACAATGCTGACAAGTAAAATACTTAATACAATCAACCCTATCCCTAACATCATCCATTCACCCTTTTTAGAATTTTAAAATTTAGCCCTTCACTTTCATATACTTCTCTTTTACATGAGCCAGTAAGTCCCTCAGCTTATTCTCTGCAGGGTGTTCTTGATTTTCTAGAACTTCTCTGCCATAGGATGAAAAGTTTTGTGAGCATGCACTAGTTGTTACTTTCAATTTCGCGTATGAGGATGTATGCTCATCATAACTGGATTACGTCTTCTTGGGGATAAAGGGGACAGGAAAGCTGCTAAGCTAGCGTAAGGTGCTAAATTCCCTCAAAGTATCTCAAAAGCTGGATAATCATTTAATATTTCTGTACTCTCCAACTTACAACAAAACACATCGCAAAATATGTTTACGATGTGTTTTAAAAGGGAAATCATCATCAAGTTTTTCACCCATATTTTTATAAGGAGTTTTACCATTGAGGATAAACGCCTTCATTTGTATACTATATGTCTCACACATATAGTATACAAATTATTACACTTACTTTTCTTCACCGCTTGCTTGCATGGAGTTAAAAGTCCAATTTAATTTCAACGCATCTCCTTGAAATACATTTTGTTCTTCACCGTTATCTACGAATGTAAACATTACATAAAATGTATCATCATCACCTGGAGCAAGTCCATTTCCTTCTCGATCTACAATACCGTTCTTTACAAGATTAGGAATATTTCCATTTTGCGTAGCTACCTTTAATTCAGATAATGTAGTAGACCAAATTGGAACCTCATTTTTATCCAAGTTCCACAAGAAATCAACACGGATATGATCACCAAAATCAGCATTTCCATTATCCCCTTTCGCATCGATTACACTGTAATCTGTCAGGAGTTTCACATCTCCTATTGCTAAGGTTCCTTTGTTTACTAATTGAAAACCACGTTCCATTTCATCACCTGGTTTCAGATTGTCGACATTAATAACAACTTCTGGATTCACACTCAAATCTAAAGTACCCGCTGCAAACGTGTTTTGTGATACTTCCTTATCACTAAAATATGCATATGTTCCCCCGCCAATTAAGGATAAGCCAAGCACTGCAGTTACAACACCCATACCAAGTTTTTTCTTCATACCCATTTCACAAGTCCCCCTATTGTTAAAGTTTAAACTACAAACCTTATTTCCATCCCACAAACAACAATAATAATTAAGCAACTTCCTTGTCCCATAATGAAAGCGAACTTACTTTAAACTAGTTACTTCATGTACCCAAACGACTATGACTCTTAAAATGACCGGTAATGTTACCGTAAATCATTACCGGTCATTTGTTAACCAATCCATTTCATTTAATATCCATTGTCTGATGCCTTTATTTACTCTAGAAGTTTGTCCACTTATTTTTTTGGTTCTAAACCGATAGAGCGTAAAATTTTCTCTAACGTCACTGGCCCTACATTTTCTTTCGGTTTCTCGTTTCCTTTAGCATCTGGGCCCTTTTTCAAGAAGTTTTTCTCAATTAAACGAACATCCGTTTCATCTACAACACCATCTTGATTTATATCTCCATCTTTTACAGATACTTTTCCTTTTCCATACGATAAAGCTGCTATTCTAGCATCTTGAATATCTACCATTTTATCGCCGTTTACATCACCTGCAAGGTTATCATCCATGTCAGCTCTAAAGTTTTGTCCCACTAATTCTCCATCCTGCATTTTCCCTATTTTTGTTGTTAATTTACTATTTAAATGACCTGGCATTTCTACGAAAATATCATATTCTTTATCGCTTACTGGAACACTATGAATTTCAAATTGTCCGTTATCACCAATCGTTCCTGTATATTTCTTTCCATCCTTGCCAACTGCGTACACTTTTGCTCCTAGTTTTGTATAGTCTTTCTTACCTAAATACCCCTCTTCATTCAAGAAAGCTTCCGGGCCAATATATCCTGTAACCGTTGAATGTTTCGAAACAATAGCAAAAGATTTATCTTTAAACGCGGGAATCTCAATGCCTTCTGATGCACCAACTTTTGTATAAGAGAACTTATCTACTCCAAATGCAGTCAAACCATTAAAGTATTCATCGTTCGTCATCTCGAATGTAACATCTAAAAATGGTTTATCTCCATCTAATCCTTTAAATTCTTTTCCCTCCAATGATGCGCCAACTTTCACCTTGTTTTCCCAAGCTCCTGCTTCACTTATCTTCGGATCTTCTAATTTAAGGTTCAATCCATGTTGTTCTACATATTCCGTAAGTGCTGGATTTGGTTTCACATCTGTAAATTTAAATAGCTGCTTGTAATAAGGAATTTCAAATGTACCTGACATAAGCTGTTTTACATTATTAAGATTCAAAGTTAATGTAATTTTCTCTCCTAATTTGATTTTATCTTTGTCATAACTTGGAACAGCGTATTCTGTCCCTTCTTTTACAAAGACGTAATCTTTATATCCAGTTGTCATATTCCCTGCAGTTGCAAGATCATATCCAAATAATTTTAAATTTAACGGCTCATTTATTTCCTCTGGAAGTACTCCAAATTTAAAATCACCATTTGCTTGAATTGTATTCAACCATCCTGATGGGAAGGCTGAGTTTTGATAATATACAATTTGATTCGCTTTTTGATCATATTGCAAGCCTTTTGCCTTTAATGCATCTACTGTAGAATCATAAATATTACCATGCACCCATAATGCACGCTGGCCGTCTTCTTCTTTAAACATAGAATCATTGACTTCGTGTATACCAGGTTGTACATCCTTAAATTTCATTTCAGGTATTACATTATCAATGATAATGCTATCGCCTTTTGTATAAGATTTTCCTTCTTTATCATATCCAACGAAGTTCAATTCGTAATCTCCATCAGGCAACATAACAGGTTTATCCGCAATTGGATGAGCTGGATCTCCTGTGAATGGAAGTACATACCCTCCCATACCAGAAAACATCATATATTCAACATTCGGTGTTAGACTACTTGCATTAAGTGTACCAACGACTCCTAATGCCTTCCCTGTCGTTCGGTCCTTTACAATTGCATCAATGGTTTCGAGAGGACTATTTAATTTAAATGTCAACGGCGAACTTGGTCTTTCCATAAATGGATGGAATTTAGAAGCATCTGTTGCCATTGCATCTCTCAGTAAATCTACAGACGCAATCCCTTTTTCTGTGAATTTAACTGCAAATGGTACTTGATATACTTCTTTTTCATTGTTTTTATTTGAAATATGAATATAGCCCTCATATCTACCAAATTCAGCGTTTTCTGGAATGGTAATTTCAGGGCTAATTTCCTCTGATGCACCAGGAGCTACTTTAATAGAATCTGGTACGTTTAGCTTCACACCATTCTTCGCTGCATCTTGCACACCTACACTTGTAGGTGAAAATTTCACCTCTAATTTAAACTCTTTCCCATCTGTTTTACTGCTGTTCTTAATTAAAACTTTTCGACTATCTTTAATAGGCCCATTTTCAATTTGATTTTTATACCCAAATGCAATAGAACCTGTTTTTTCTTCAATTTCTACTTCTTCATCACCTACAACGTTTGATGTTTTATCAACAACCTCGATTGATGTATCTGCATGAACTGCACGGTATGCATCAATTCGTCCTGAGCCCACCTCAAATACAGAACGCTCTTCTTTTAAGTCAACTGCGGTATTCATGAGTGCTTCTTTTACTTCAAATGGACTATAATTTGGATGTTCTTGTAAAATGAGTGCCGCTACCCCTGTAGTATGAGGAGTTGCCATAGAGGTACCTGACATACGTCCATACGCTATCGGATAATTTTCTCCATCTTTTGGATCATTAATATATTCAGGAACAGTTGAGAAAATAGACACACCTGGTGCTACAATATCTGGCTTAATATCATCTGTCTTAGTTGCAGGACCACGGGAGCTGAAATCAGCTAAGTGATCTCCCTCTGTTTTTATATTACTTAGTTCCCCAAACGCTAACGACACATCTCCTTGTACAGCTTTTGCTTGTAATTTCTCACCATCTACTTTTGTTAAGCGGAACGATGGAATAGATGCAGTACTTTCCCCAAGATAACTTGTAATTTCACCATCTACATTGTTATATACGATTACCGCCTTTGCGCCTGCTTCCTTAGCATGCTTAATTTTCTCATCAAATGTAATCTCACCGCGTTGGATAAGAGCTAATTTTCCTTTTACATCTTTTCCTGTAAAATCATCTGATTTCCCGAGCCCTGCATATACAACTGATACGGATTGACCTTTCAAATCTTCAATCTTATCAGTAAAGCTTTTTCCAAGTAGCATCATCTTATCCACATGTAAATCACCTGCATCGACGGAAAACGTTGGGATTTTCATTGCAGCGTTACTGGCTCCAACTGTAATCGGAAGTGCCGCTGCACTAGGTGATCCAATGGTACCTTCTTCCGGACCACTATTACCTGCTGCTACAACTGTAACAACACCAGCTAACATCGCATTGTTCACTGCGACAGAAGTAGGATATAAAGGATCATTAATAGACGCACCTAGTGATAAATTGATAACATCCATATTGTCTTTCACTGCTTTATCAATCGCAGCAAGAATACCGCTTGTTTGTCCACTTCCATATGGGCCCAATACGCGATATGAATATAAATCTACATCTGGAGCAACACCCTTCACTGCATAATCCACACTATTCTGTTTGTCTGCAGCAATTGTCCCAGCTACATGCGTACCATGGGATGTATAATATGCACTCCCCTCATAAATCTCTGGATATCCTCCAGAATTTTGCCAATCCTTATACGTTGTCTCCATTGGATCAGCATCATTATTAACAAAGTCCCATCCTTTTATGGAGTTCGGATCTATTTTACTTGGATCTTCACCTTGTTTTGCACGATATCCTTTATATGCATCTTTCAAATCCGGGTGGTTGTAATCAATACCTGTGTCCAGTACACCTACCTTAATTCCTTTCCCTGTTATTTTTTCATCATGCAGCTTGTCCACACCAATTTGCGGTACACTATCCGCCATTTTCGGTTCAACAACAGTCTTAGTTGTTTCTTTTGGCAAATCAATTTTAACCTCATGATCTTCCCATACGCGCTTAACGATACCGGTACGAACTAAGTCTTCGATCATATTTGCTGGTAAAGAAATCGCTACACCATTAAAAGCATTCTTATATTCTCTTGTTATTTTTGCAGATTTTACATTTGTCCCTTTCTCTTTATTCTTTTGAAGCTGCTCAAGCTCTGCTTTAAATCCTTTATGTGATGCCTCTACCTTTTGTTCCGCATTTGAAAGAGCTAATTTTTTCCCTTTAGCCGCTTGTTTTAATACCTCTATTTTGCTAGGCGCTTGCTTAAATTCTATAATCACATTCACATTATTAGGACTTGTTGTATTGATACCTGGCGAAATAACAAAACCTGGTTTTGTATCTAACGTTTTTAAGGCATTACGTTGTTCCTTTGTAAGACCTTTTAAGATAGCATTTGCATCATCAATTCCAGTTAAAGTAGATGTATTTACCTCTTCCGCTAATACGTTATATGGAATTCCTTGAGACAATAACATTCCAACTGTTAACGTTCCAATAAGAATCTTTCCAAATTTCCCTCGTTTCATATTACATCTCCCCATTATTAATATTATTTTTTGAAACAAATTGATTCTTAAATTCCCATGTAGCATTGGAAACTCTATTAATCTTAATCTTTTGTATCATGAAAGATTTCCAACACTACTACCATCCCCATACCTCACATAGCTAACCACTCACTTTACTCTTTCTATAAGAGCCCTCCGTCATTTATTTCCAACAAAAGATTTTCACAAAATGAATTATTAACAAGATTAAAATGTAATTCTATTTTTATTATTTCACATTTTGATTATTCTGAAAATTAAACAAAAGGAGTATCTTTTCTCTAAGGATTCTATGCCTACATAGTACAAAAGAACTACCTTGTCCTTTATTCTTTGTAATACAGAATAAAGCGACACGATAGTTCTTTGATAGATTTCTTATTTAATCTAGCGGAACTAATTGATTTCGGACTGCATAAATCACTGCTTGCGATCGACTTTTCACATTTAGCTTTTTAAAAATTTTATTGATGTGAATTTTAACTGTTTTATCACTAATATATAAAACTTCAGCAATTTCTTTATTACTAAGTCCTTTTACTAGTTCAAAGAGAATTTCCTTTTCACGTTCCGTCAGTTCATTTTCATTTGATTCTACTTTCATTTTTTGCTGATGATATGTAATTAATTTTTTAGTCATACGCGGATGAATGACTGAATCGCCTCGATATAACATTCGAATTGCTGCTACTACCTGATCTGATGATGAATCCTTCAATAAATAACCATCAGCACCGGCCTGGAGTGCATCCATTAAATACTCGTCATGTTCATACATTGTAAACACAAGTACACGGCAACTCGGATATTTTTTTTTCACTAACTCTGTAGCTTCAATCCCATTTTTCTCTGGAAGATTAATATCCATCAAAATACAATCTGGTCGGCATTCTTCTACTTTTCCCAATACTCCATCCCCAGAGCTAGCTTCTCCAACCACTTTCATATCAGATTCATCCTCTAGTATGCTCCGAATTGCATCCCGTAAAAAAGCATGATCATCTACTACTAATATTTTAATCATTTTACGCACCCCTTGTTTGTGAATCTGGAATTAACAGTGTAATTTCTGTCCCTTTTCCTACAGAACTATCAATCTGTAAAGTAGCCCCTAATTGGTCAGCTTGTTCATTCATATGTAATATACCATAATGTGGCTCATTCTTCGTTTTAACCATAGACTCAAATAGTGAAAAGCCAACTCCGTTATCCTTAACCCTTAAAAGCACGTGTTCACTTTGATAGCTGAGTAAAACATCAGCCTTTTTTGCCTGTGCATGTTTTACAATGTTTTGCAAACTCTCTTGTAATGTATCAAATATAACTCTTTCTTTTGAAAAACTAAGCGCACGTGCATGACCTCTTTCATGATATGTAATGTCTAGTTCATATTCTTGTCTTAAAGATTTTATTTTACTTGCTATCGCCTGCTTAAGTCCCAATTGTTGTGTCGGATATGGTTTTAAAGCATAAATAGAATAGCGAACTTCTCCTAGGCTTCCTCTTAAATCTTTTATGCTTTTCTCTACTACTTGCTGCATATCTTTTGGTTTATCACGGTATTTTTTCTGCGCGGATTCTAGTTGGAATATCACCCCGGCTAATGTTTGCGCAATACCATCGTGAATTTCTCGAGCAATTCTATTTCTTTCTTCTAAAATCATTCTTTTTTCCTGTTCAGAAATTAATATCCTTGTTTTAACTACGTTAGCTAATTGGTTAGAAAATGTAGCTAACGACTGTACATCTTCTGGAAAGAAGCCCGCATTTCTACTTTTCCCTGCAACAAACATTCCGACTAGTTCATCATTAACAATAAGAGGAAAATATACAAGTGAGCGTATGACACTTTCAAATATTTCATCTCCAGGAGCCGTACCAATTTTCCAATCATTAAATACAAGATTTTTAGAAAGTCCCTCAAACGCATCGTAATTTTCTAAATGATCAGAAATATCAGGGCGAACTTTCCCATCTTTTAATAGAATATTCCAGTTTCCATCATCTTTTGTCCATATTACATATGCTTGTATGCCAAAAAAACCTTTAAGTGCTTGTTTAATATGCTTCAAGTTTCCTCCAGTTAATCCTCGACTAATTTCGGTCGTAATAAGAAATAACTCATATAATCGTTCTTTCTCCATCCTTATCCGTACAGAAAAAGAACTAATAACGGAAGTTGCTACAAGTGGAAAAAAGAAAAACAGCACTGTAACTTCGTTTACTTCCACACTATATGTACTAATTAGTACATGCATCAGTGCCGCATAAGAGAAACCAAAAGTTTCGCAAAGAAATACCGTAATAGTTTTTTTATACCATTGATAAATTGAATATGGCTGCGGAAGAAGTATCATTAACAAATCGTAAAAGCGATTGTTGAAAAAACAAAAAAACATGCAAAATAATAACAAAGATATTAAATTCTCATACAGAACTGACATACCTATCTTATTAATTATTAAGGACATACATTTGTCTGAAAACCATTTGGCAAAGATCAAACTAAGTGCATGTTGAGTACTATTAAATAACATTCTTTGTATCGGTGAACGACGATGCAGGTGAATAATTAGCGTCACAAGTACAATAGCAACAATAGTTATATGGATTCCAAACTGCCAACTCATAGCGTAAATTATCGGAAAGGTAAGCGAACTAGTTCCTCTCCAAAATCTTACAGGAAAATACTCTGCAATCCCCATAAAAAGTAACAACAATATTAGTATTGTTAGATGAGAAGGGATTTTAATTTCAAGTAAAGATATAGTTATAGTAACCAAACCAAGAAAAGAAATAAAATAAAGATAAAAACTAGCAATCTTTTCTCTCATAAAGATAGAATTTACATCTTTCAAAACAACCCCTTCTTTCCTTATAAAAACTTCATTTTCTCTATTATCCAACAAAAAACCGGCACTGGCAAAATGGAAGAACATCCACTAGCCAATCACCGGCTGTGTACTACACCTAAAAAGGCAAGACACAATACTAGTATATATCAGTTTGTGAAGTTTACCCATTAGTCAAATGGTGTAATTGTACATACTTTTAGACTTAGGTCTACTAGTACAAAAGATGTATACGCAATTTAAATTTTGATTCACTAAAAAAATTCTAAGAAAAATAGGAAGGCAATCGTAGTAAATACTTATCTATATTAATTTTATCTAAATCTTTAGGTTATGTATGTGTCAAATACTCCCCATCTAATATTTACAAATAACCCATGAGATAATCTCCTTATATACTATATATGAAGTTTATCACTTAATATTTATTGAAGAAAAGGCGATGCATACAATAATCAAATCTAATTAACATATTATTTAATTATCGGTAGCGAGATTAAAGAGACTCCCTATTCTCAGGAAGGAACCTCCAATTCATATTATTACCCCTATTTCTATGTTTCTTATTTGATTCTAATTAACTAACTGATTAGGGTTATTGCAAATCAAAATAATAAAACCACATCTCCAATTATTAGATAACTATCTAATACATTGGAGGTGCGGTTCACTTAGGTCATTGATGTTTCAGCTATTCTCTTTATTTGAAAATTACATCTACCATATTAATTTAATATTGTATTCCTCTAGCCAACTATTAACTTGAAGTAAATAATCTATTATACCTCGTGCATCATTACCTGAAATTACTTCGTCTTTTCCTTCTGCAATAGCACGAACTCTTTCTACATTAATTAATGGCAAAATAGGTGATTCAGGATTGTTCAACACATGTAACATCCAATCACTAATACCTTGTAGATAAGAGGCATCCTTAGTGCTTGGATATGCACTTTTTTTGCGATAACGTACATCCTCTGGAAGTACATTTTCAAAAGCTCTACGTAAAATACCTTTTTCAATATTGTCTATGCTTTTCATTTCGAATGGGACATTCCATAGGTATTCTACAAGCCGGTAATCGCAAAATGGAACTCGTACTTCAAAGCCATTCATCATACTTGTGCGATCTTTTCGTTCTAGCATAAATGGCAAGAAACGTGTAATAAACATGTAAGACATTTGACGTTGCTTCATTTGCAGATCACTTTCACCTTCTAAAAAGGGAACCTCAGCAACTGCATCTTCAAATTTTTGTTTTTGATATTTTTCAGGGCTAATCTTCGCTTTAAAATCCTCTGATAAAATTTCTGTACTATACCATAAATTAACACTCCAAGGGAATATCTCTGCATCTAGAAACTTCTCTTGATGGAACCATGGATATCCTGAGAATACTTCATCTGCGGATTCGCCTGAAAGTGCAACTGTTGCGTCTTTTTTCATTTCCTTAAATAGCAAATAAAGAGACGTTTCCAGTTCTCCAACTCCAGGTAGATCACGCGCTCGCATTGGAGTTAATAAATACTCTATTAAACTATCTGATCCTAACTCTATAGAATGATGCTTTGTTCCTACATATTCAGCCACACGTTTCACCCAAGGTTCATCACGATCAAAACGAAGGAAGTCTTGCTCAAAGTCTTTTTCATCATTGATGAAATTCAGGGAATATGTATGAAGGCGTTCCCCTTTATTCCCAAATTCATTTCCTGCTAAACCTGTTAAACCACTGGAATCTAAACCTCCGGAAAGCATAGATACCACTGGTTTATCAGCAATTAACTGCCGTTTAACCGTATCTTGTAAAATGGAGCGGATTGTCTCGACTGTTGTATCAATATCATCTACATGTTTTTTACTTTCAAGTTTCCAATACTGTGTCGTAGTCGAGCCATTAGAGGTAAACGTCATATAATGGCCAGCACGCACTTCATGTATATCCTTGAAAATAGCATGACCAGGAGTACGTGTTGGTCCAAGGCAGAATATTTCAGAAAGTCCTTCTTTATCTACCTCTGCATCTACAAATGGATGCGAAAGTAAAACTTTTAACTCTGAACCAAAAAGAATTGCGCTTCCCCTTTGAGCAAAAAATAAAGGCTTCACACCTAGATGATCACGACCAAGCATCAATTTCCCAAATCTTTCATCCCAAATACCAAAAGCAAAAATCCCATTTAGATGTTGAACACAATCTTCTTGCCATTCTAAGTAAGCATGTAGTAATACCTCTGTATCCGACTTGGTCTGAAATTTATGACCTTTCTCCTCAAGTTCTTTACGTAATTCTTGATAGTTATAAATTTCTCCATTGAACGTAAGGCCAATCATATCATTTCCATCTTTATAGAGCATAGGTTGAAGGCCACCTTCAGGATCAATGACGATGAGACGTCGATGACCTAATGCCGCTCGTTTTGAAAACCAATGCCCCTCTGCGTCAGGTCCTCGGTGAATGATAGCATCTGTCATTTTTTTTAACGTTTCTTGTTCATTAGACAGGTCTTTAGACCAGTCTATCCACCCTACAATTCCACACATAGTGTCTACCTTCTCTCAAATAGTATAGAAACCGACTAAAATTGAATATCAGTCGGTTTTCCGTAAAAAAATCCGACTAAAAACATCTTTTAGTCATGTTTATATAATAAAATGAATTGAATAAAAAATCAAATAATTCAATCAAGAAAGAAATCATCGTCCGATTAAAAAATTATTACCTTAAACTTTCATTTTTATCTTAAGTGATACAGTTGCATTCTATTATAGTTATATACTAGAAATAAGAATGGTGTATGTTATTCTATAAGAAGCAAATAGAGGACTTTCTATTAGGAGTTACAAAATTACAAATGAACTAATACAGAATGTAAAGATAGAAAACTTCGCTAAATATTTCAAGGATAGGGTGTAGACAATGATCAAATTAGAAAAAGAAAATAAAAAAATGAAAATCATTCAATCTGCCACAATACTGTTCTCTACGCGTGGTGTCCGTAACACAACGGTTGATGAAATTGCAAAGACAGCTAAAGTTGGTAAAGGTACTATTTATTATTACTATACAGATAAAACTGAAATATTATGTGACTGCTATATGCGTCATATTCAGCTCAAACGCTCACAATTATTTAATTTATATAAAGAAGAAAAAGATGTTTTACTTCGAATACAAAAAATTCTTCATTATATCAGCCTAGAATATCATCAAGATCCGTTTGTTTCTACACTCTTTCAAGAATATAAAGAGTACCATTCACCTGAAATTACAACTTGTTTTAAACAATCTGAAGAAGAAGCAATTAACATGATAAGTAATTTGCTCGAAAAAGGTTATCAGCAAGGAGCTTTGCATAAGGTACCATTACCGCTTACAGCTTTTATGTTAGTACGAATGATTTTTAACTACGAACAGGATTATATAAAAAATGATAAAAGTGATACAGAATTTCTGCAGTTGCTAAAACATATGCTTCTTAAAAACTAGTTTTAACAACAAAAAAATAATTGTGGTACAAATATATGAAGAAGAACGTGAATAATGAATGGTTTAATAAACTCTTTTCATTCTGGCCAAACATACGAAATATCCAACGCTTATGTAGAAATGAATGAAAAAATCATATAAATTTTTCTAAAATTAGAAAGCCTATACTTAAATCTACAATAAAATAGTTCAGTAAAAAGAGCGTGTTTTCATCTATCTAAACACGCTCTTACAAATATTTAAACCCTATATGAATTGCTTATTCCATTCTGATTTTCTTTTAACTAATATATCTCTTTATATACGATTATCATGCCAAAAGTTTATTGGAAAATGATTGTTCTCATCATAAGCTTCAAATTCGTACCCTTTTTCTTTTAACCCTTTTATAATTGCTGGAACTGCCGCGACAGATTGTGGATGAATATCGTGCATTAAAACAATTTCCTTTGAAGACGTCGCACCTGCTAAGACATTTTGAACAATCTTTGCAGCTGCTACATCAACGGGTAATTTATTGTATTTCCAATCTAAAGAATCAATTGTCCAATCCCATACTTTCAAATTATTTCCTACCACTTCATTTCGAAGTGATTCATTTAAGCCAGGCATTGATCCATATGGTGGACGTGTTAATTTCGGTGTGTATCCAATAACGTTTCTAATTAAAGATTGATCTTCTTTCATTTCCTTCACATATTCCTGATTGGTGTATAGCTTTTTAAAATCATGTGTCATACTATGCATGCCCACATAATTGTTTTCTACATGCTCTCGTTTCACTAAATCTGGGAACCTTTTCACATTATCGCCAATTAAAAAGAATGTTGCTTTCACATCATTTTTCTTTAGTACATCTAATAGATTAGCTGTATATTTTCCAGGTCCATCATCAAAAGTTAAATATGCAACTTTTCTTTCTTTACCATCAAAACGATTAGGTATCAATTTTTTTAATTCATTTTTAGGTAGACTGCTCACTTGCTGAACACTATTTGCCTCTTCCGCATTTACCAGCTTAGGATTCGTAATAGATTGAAACACGTAATACCCTATTGCTACTAAAGTAATAGCCAACAATACACTTATAATTCTCTTTTTCTTAAGCTTAATTTTCATATTATAATCTTCTTTCTATCTTAATAATAATCTGTATAGGTGAAAATTAGTGCCCTGCACTAGCGTTCATGGCATTTCCTATAATAGTCAGAACTACTGGAAATAATACTGGTCCTAAGGTAAGGACAATGTTTAAAATTATAATAAAACTATATAGTAAGCTATAATTTTTACTATTACGGTTTTCAAATACTAGGATGACTAATGTTATTATAGTAATTAAATGTAGTAATAAAATTATCAACCAATAATACATCATTATAGTAAGATTCCACTTTCCTAATAGTTGGTATGTTACCCCTATTATTATCCCTAATATAGTAGCATTAAAGGAAATAAACAAAGTTCTTTTTAGTATTTTAGGAAATGTTTTGTGATCCACAGTTTTATTATATAAACCGATTAAAATGCCCAAAGATAGATATGCCAGTAATAGCCCTACCCAATTCCAGATCCAATCTTGATCCCCCATTAAATTAAACAAAAGCGCAATGATCCCTCCTACTGCAAGAATCGAAGAGATCATAATACTATTTAAAGCTGATTTCATACTATTTTCACTTCCTTAAAAATTTTACAATACAGCATTGAAGTCTACTCTTAAGTTGTCCTTTACTTATTAGATTCCTTTTCATTAAAAATCTTGTATGGAAATCCCATCATATAATCCGGTCATCATACCTAATAGCATATACGGAGAATGGGTAGGCCCAGCAAAAATTACATGTACATGATCACATACCATAATTTTTAAACTGAATGAAACTCCACCAAATCCTATTCCACATGGTAGATATACAAATAGAGGATGCCATTCACCAACTTTTATTTGTATATCAATTATTCAGACGAGTATCAGCTACTGCATAACCTTAAAATAAATGCTTTGATTTTTCATCGTCAATCAAATAGCACATTTGATTCTTATTAACTTGTATTCTTCCTTCTTCTACTGCTTTACTATAGCCCGCTGTATATTTAAAAATAGTAACCCCTTTGTTTCTAATTAAATCTTTTTCCCATTTTTTCGCAGCTGCTGCCATATGTACATATGATGTTTTAAAATTAATAATAATTTATTATAATTAAGTATATATTAACAATATATTAAGTATAAGTAAATAAAATTAATAATAATTTAATTTTATTTACTTATTTAAAGGGGATTACATATATGAACGATATTAATGTTGGTCACAAAATTAGGGCATTTAGAAAAGGGGCCGGATTAACCAGTAAACGTTTAGCAGAGTTAGCTGATATAACACCTTCCATGTTAAGTCAGATTGAAAAAGGAATCACAAATCCTTCATTACAAACACTAAAATTAATTTCTGTAGCACTAAATATTCCATTGTTTAACTTTTTCTTAGAGGATACCAATACAGAAGAATTAGTTGTAAGAGCTAACCAAAGGAAAAAAATAACTTTTCCTGAAAGCGGCAATGTTTCATATGAGTTATTATCTCCTAATTTAGATGGAGCACTAGAATTGGCTTTAATGAATCTGTTCCCTGAAACTGCTTCATCTATGGAGCCTGTGGCACATAAAGGGGAAGAAATAGCATTTATTATGGAGGGACAAGTAAAACTATATCTAAATGATGAGGTTTTACTTCTCAATACAGGTGATAGTGTTAAAATCCCACCTTATACAAAGCATAAATGGGAAAACACTTCTTTAAACAAAGTCACTGTTATATTTGGGGTAACTCCACCATCTTTTTAATTTCAAATACTAGCGAAGAAAAGTTAGAGAAAATAATTCTCTAACTTTTCTTGTATACTTAATTTTATTTTAAGAAATTAAAAAACTTGTCTCCCAATTATATGAGATTAAAATCTAAACGATTAAAACTAATGAAATAGATCTTTTTAATTACATACTTAATTTATTTTTTAATGTCCAATATTTTTCTCCATTAGCTTCAAAAGAGAATTCTACCCATCCATTTGGATCTTCACGATAAATAAAGATGGTTGTTCCAGGGGTTACTGTACCAACTTTATTCTCCTCGACAGCTACATCTGGTCTACTTTTAATTTTTAAATTAAATGGATAAGGTACCTGGTAGTAAGCAGCTGATGATACAACATTTGAGCTTGAACCGTCTGCATACATTTTATATGGAATTTCATTCGATAACGCGTCGACATCTAATGTTTCAGGATTCTTTGGTAATTTTTTTGCATATGTATAGTCTTCTACATGAAACGGTTTAATACGTTCCATAATACCCGCAATTTTCTTAGCCCAGCCTTTATCTGATGCATATTTCACATTCATGCCAGTTAATGTTGGGCCGTTATAATACATACCACTTTCTTCTAAATATCTTTCTCGTACATAATTAGCGTTATAAGCAATGCTATCGCCGTAGCTTGGTAAATATTTTGCATATTTAAACGGATCTCCATCATATGCACGTAGACCGAATAGATTATGTTTTTGATATGCGATTTCTGATTTTCCGTATCCAGATTCTAAAATCGCATGCGCTGCTAAATAATGAGCACTCACGCCATATTGATTTTGCGCATTGATAAAATCTTGCCCATGTCCAACTAAAGGACTATCCGAGTGATATTTCGCAATAAAACTATCAATCTCTTGAGCTGTAATTTTCGAAGCCACTGTTAAATTTAAATCTTCATATGAGGTAGCAGTAATAACCTCTTTTTCATCGTTTAAATTTTGTTGTAACATATCTGTTTTTGCAGTAAGTTGAGCAGCTTCAGCACGTGTTATAAATCTATTTGGTTGCCAACCGTTCTCGGTACCATTAGAGATTTTTAAATCTATTAAAATATTGGCATATTTTTCTCCCCAATGCCCTTTTAAATCTTCAAATCTAACCTGATCATTATGATTTGGTGTGCTTTGTAGTTTATATGCATTTACTAGCATCGTAGCCATAGCAGCGCGAGTTACTTTTCCGGATGGATTGAAGATTCCATTACCTTCACCTTTAACAATCCCAGCTTTTTCAGCAGCAGCAATATAAGGAGTAGCCCAGTGGTTTTGTGAATCTGTAAAAGATGGTTTTGCATTAGGATCAATTTGTATACCTAAAACTTTTGTCATAATTTTTGTAGCCGAAGCTCTGTCTAATGAGTCATTTGAACCAAAAGTTCCATCTGGATAACCATTTAATACCTGTTTATCAACTAAATAATTAACGGATTTATCAGCCCATGTAGGAACATCAGGGAATTTATGAGTATCTGCTAAAATATTAGAAGAATAGGATAATATAGCTCCTGCAAGGATACCTGTTGCAATTAATTTGTGCTTCATTAAAATAAACACCTCTACCATTGTATTTATCAAATTGAAATTTTCTATTTTAATATTTACATGTTTGTAATAATAATAAAATCGGATTATCACGCATTCAATTTGATGTAACGAGTATAGTTACTTATATACACAAGTGTCAATGAATTTCTTTTACAAAAATGCATAATTTTTACATTATTTTGTAATTAAATTATGTATAAATTTTGTAAAGGACCTTTTGATAGATTTTACCTGAATAAATCTCTTTAGTTGTTAATTTGCCAATCTTTCTTGTTTACTATTAATTAATTAAAAAAAGAATTTTTTTGTTTAAGAGCTACTTTAAAATCTTAAATTGATGGATGTGTGAATGTACCGCTACTAAAATTCTTGCTTTTAAATCATTATTACTGTATTATATTTACGTATCAATATAAGGATTATATTATATAAAAAGGAATCAAATCTATAAGTAAGATTTAAATCCTTTTCGAAATCAAAAAGACTTTGTCAAAATCTAATATAATTTATGCTTGTCTTTTTAATATGTATCTAGTAAAAACATATTTTTTATCCATAGAATTCTGTTTTCAATGATAGGAATTAGTGTTCTAAACAAGAAACCGTACAAAGTGATCTGAAAAACCTGAGAGATATTGTATGTAGTTTGCTCATCTCCAGGTACTACAATAAAAGAGTCTTACCTTTCTAGGCAAGACTCTACTAGTTTAGTTGTATACTATTTACATGATAACTAAGAAACAGAAAACATATAACACCAAATAACAGCACCCTATTACTCCTCCTACAGCTAATACCTGTTTAACCCAACTCTTAAATTTTTGATTACTGTAAATCGCTTGCACTCTTTCCATATTTCCTCCTATTAAGCAGAACCCTTAAAGACTCTCACCTCGCTATAGTACCATTAAAAAATGAATAATAGAGATCTAATGTATAAATATGCAATATTGCATACGAAAATGTATTGTTATAATTGTAAGCGCTTACTATAATAAGGTTATAAAGATTTATTACATCTTAATACGAAAAAGAGGAGAGAATAATATGGAAATCGCAATGGCAGTTTTAAAATTTATAGGTGGAGCAATCCCATTAATTCAAGAACTACTAAAAGCATTTATGTAAATTCACTATTTAGCAATTATTTATAAAAATTATTATACAAATGATCTGTATATCAAAAATGAATTGGTTTACAGATCATTTGCGTGATCAAGGTCCCTTTAACATGACTAAGGGGCCTTTTTAAAATTTTTAAATAATTAAGGTTACGTCACATCACCATCAAGTTAGCAAAATAAAACGAAACTTTAACTTGATGGTGATGGGGTAACAGTTGTGATTTAGAGATAAGATCAGATTATACAAAGTTTTGCACGTCAGCGATACTGAAAATAAACTTCGCCTTTAGTAGCAAGAATCCCCAATAAAGATAGTCAACTTGCCTATTTAGGAATAAGAGTGTCAATTTAAATGATGCATTCTGAAACACTACTCTTCTTCTAAAATAGCGTAATAATATTCATCCCACCATTCATTCCCATGTGGTATACACTTCCTGAAATAGCCTTCTCTTCTCATTCCAATCTTCTCCATTACTCGATATGATGGGGTATTTTGTGGTTGACATGTCGCTATAATCCTATGTAATTTCATTTCCTTAAAGCCATATTCCAATGTAGCTTGTGCTGCTTCAGAAGCATATCCTTTATTGAAATATTTAGGATTGAACACCCAACCAATCTCATATGTATGCTCACCAAAATATTTATGAAAAACTATATGACCAATCAGAATATCTTTATCAATTAATACTACAGGAAAGTTCTTAGCGTTTTCACCAATGTTTTCATTCACAAAGTTTCTTGTATTTTCTTCAGTAAAAACCCCTTCAGGTATGTATTTCATAACATTGATATCTGATGTATACTCATGAACAGCTTGCCAATCTTTGAACTCAAATTTCCGTATTAATAACCTTTCTGTTTTTATAAACATTTACTTTTCCCCCTCAAAAAATTACAACTATATTTGAAATCCACATTTAACCCTTAAAACAAAAAAACTTGTAGGAATCTCTACAAGTTCTTTTTAGTTTAAGGCGAATATAAGGACCAAACAAACTATCTTACAGATTGACCGTAGAAACTTCAAGGGTAATGCTTTGACAAATATATTATATAACAAATATTAACATCTACAGAATTTATTTTTGAAAATTATGTGAATTAAGAAATAAAATAGTTTTTTCTTAGATATTATTGTTAATGACTGACGGTATCATTATATTTCATTCTGCAACTTATTTAGAAGAGCTATGTACATTTCGAAGAAGTTCTTCAATAAGTTTTGTTTTTCCATTTACCTTTGTGGCATATGTGAAATCACCATAACAATATGGATACCTAAAATTATTTTTATTTCCACCACAAGTATACATTGCTGGATTTTGATCAACTTTCATCTTAGAAAATTTTTTGGCCGAATCCTCCGAGTGTTGTTTAACTTCTTGACTAGCAATAAAATCAATATACCCTGGCCCCATATTATAGCTTTGAATAATTGTATCCATGCTAACATCTTTTTCCGTTCCATACTTGTACATTTTAACAAAGTGCTTTACCCCTTGTTTAATGCTCAAGCTTGTCTCTTGAATTTCATTTGGCTTTAATCCAAGTGATTCGGATGACTGCATAGGGTCGTTTCCCTCACCTCTACTCTCTTGGTACATAATTCCTAATAAAACTGCTGTTTTCTCTCCTAAATTATATTTTTCTAATTCTTTTTTCAAGGTAGATTCATATTGCAATACACGTTTTTCGGTGGCTAGCGCTTTATTTTTTTGAATATTGGTTTTATGATTAAAATATAGCATTCCAAGTATTATTCCTAAGCCTAAAATACTAATAAGGAACACTTTTATAATTTGTTTTTTACTTGTATCCTTCATATATTCCTCCTCGTATAAAAAATTTAATTTTTCAAAGGTAATTGGTTATTTACAAACTATGTAATGAACATCTATCTCCCGCCTTTTTAGTCTCAAACATCAATACTTTAAGGTTTTAAGTTTAATATAAAAATTTAAAGATAAGGTAAAGATAAGATAAAGATAAAATAAAGGGTATTTTTTAGCGTACTTTAAAAGATATTGCTACAAAGGGATATATGGGACAACTTGTTGATATGAATGGATTTAGTGATAATTGAAAGGTTATTGTACAAGTTATTAATTATGGAGACATCATTCCAGAAGATTTAATCCATCTTTTCAATATGCTTTATATAAAAACTACAACATAACATATAATAAAAAACGGCGAACCCTCCACCTAGGAGAATCCACCATCACAAATAACTGATTATTTCACACCAAGTTTTTTTGCTTTCTTAGGGATCCCGTCTTCCAGCACTTCCTCCCAAGCTGTTACACCTTGAATATGATGTGATTGCATTTGAAATAGGGCTTTGGGAAGCAGCAGCTGTTCAGCAAAATTTTGATAACTCAACCGCTACAGAAGCGATGAAACAATCCTTATACTCTGTATGGAAAACTGAGGAACTTGAACAATTATTTACCTATATGAAAGAACAAAAAGAAAAAGGAAAGCCACTCACATTAGCTGGTTTTGATATGAATTTGTTTTATAAATCTTCATTCCGCTCTTATGCAAAAGAATGGTTGCAAAAAGTAAATCCTGAAGTAAAGAGTGAATTTGATACAGCAGTGTCAGAGTTGATTGAACTGGATAGGTATTACAATAAAAATAAAACATATCCCTATGATCGGTTTAAAATGGAGATACAGCCCGTAATTAGCAAGTTTGAAAAGGTTAGAATGTTTATTCAGAATCATAAATCTGAATTGATTCAAGTTACACCACATCCTACGTATGATGTGAAAGTCAGAGGTGGCATCTCCTCACCTAACCTGACAGACTATTCTTTTTATATCCGAGATCAAAAAATGGCACAAAACTTCGCATGGCTAACTGAAATGCAGTATGGAAACAAACTGGCCCCCTTTAACAAGTAATAATTTGTTCTGCACCCATGTTGATAATTCTTCTGGTAATCGGAATGTAACGGAACCATGTTGCTCTTTTATAATGACATAGGGATTGCGGAATTCTTCTTGAATGCCGATTCCAATCACTTGATACAATTTCCTGCACTGACTCGGAAACAATATATTTGGAATGTCTAATGATTCAATTTCATGAAAAGAATGACGGAATCTCACATCCATTGCAAATACCATCACACCAACTCCCAGCTATACGTAAAACACAATTAGTATACCGATGAGATCTATGTTACGTGCAGAAATCCCCGTTTTCTCCCCAGACTTATCTACAAGAATAAAAAAGGAAACACAAGATATGTTCCCTTTTCACTATTTGTTTTCTACACTTTTAATTCCAATATTTCTAGATGCTGAATAGATCCGCCCCCTGGCAGGTAGACATCTTCCTCCTTCAGCAGGGATACGGAACTTTCCGTTTCTACTAGTGATGGAAGATTGCGCACGCCAAATAATAATACTTTTCCCCTATTGCCCAAATGACGTGGGGTATGCATGGAAATCGTAAGGTTGTTTATGCATGTAATTGTTCCTGTTCTTAAACATTTTCGGGTATCTATTTTTATTATGTTTTGCTTTTGTAGTATTTCTTATTTTTATTGTTTGATTGTTATGACTGGCACTTGCTCGTTTTCGGAAATTTCACTGTAACCATAATAAAGCAGAAAAAACAATAAAATAATTGTCCAAATAAATATAAACATTTTATAACTATACTTCATATGAAAAACCTCATTTTCCCTATATAAGTGAATGTACATACACCTTATAAATCCTATTACATAAATTATTGGATATTGCAGTAGTAGAGAATCATTAAGTATTAGAAATTGTTATTCATAAACATATCCAAGAAATCTTCAAAAAATATCATCTAGACATTTTAACATTTCATAAAAATGCACAGATAATATTTTTACGTTTAGCTAAGTAATGCTTATTATGTAATAAATCCTTATCTCTATTTCACCTTAATGTTTATATGTACAAGAGTCTGTGTAGCAACTAGGCTGTACTTTAAATATGTACTAAATTGTGTGTGGGAAAGGAAGCACATTTTATTTAAAGTTGTGACTTTGAACCCTTTAATTAGTTGGTAGTCTTCTTCATTCAGACAGAAAGGAAATTTAAAGTGTGCACCTATTTTCAACTCAGACTCTTTACTACACACACTCCTATACACATAAAACATCTATACCTTTCGTAACATTAAGGAAACAAAAGGAAATGATATAGAAATAATTATAATATTTCGTAACAACCTTGTAACACAAATGTAACACAATACATTTAATCGTACAATACTTTTTTAGCTAATTATCAACAAAGCATTGTTAATATCGTTCAAATTTAATAATGTTCCCATAAAGTAATACATATTGTTTGTGAAGTGTTTTTTCAAAATATAACGAAACCTACCATGACGGAGGAATGTTAATTCAATTTAAGAATAAATGGATTGATACCTTTCTAGCTTTTGTATCCCAATCATAGTATAGAGAGGACTATGGTTATCCAATAAATGTATGTGAACATATACAAGCTAAGCCTTCTAAATAATTACTGTAACTAAAAAAACAAGTAATTATACTTGTTTTTTTAGTTTACTTTCCAATATCGCAACAGTTTTATGTGCTCTCTTTTCCTGTCTACATTATTGGATGCATATTTTACTAAAGATAGCTTCTTTTTTTATGATTCTATTGAAGTAATTAATTGCTGACGTTCTTTATCTCTATAAATTTTCATTTCATGTTTAAACTCGTAATTTCCTACTTCAAATCTAGCCCATTCCTTACTTGTCCAATATACTACATCTACATTTTCTCTTAAGATTGCAAAACACACATCCACTAATTCATCTTCGTAAAATGGAGCTTCTTTTGCTAATTCAAAAGCAAGCACTTTTGGATCCTTAGTTTTAATTTGAAGTTCCCTAGAGGTTTGCCCTAAATACTGCCATGGCGATGGTATTGATTGAACTTGGGCATCTCCCCTATCTTGAAACTGTGATGGAGAATAATTTGTTGAAGCAAATGTAGGTTTACTTACTCCTATTGCTGTTCCTAAAACAACAGAACCAATAATAAGTTTTTTAATCATTTTTTCAGCCCCTTTAATAATTTTGGATATGCTTCATTTTTATACCACGTTCACAGTCATGTAAATGAAGATAATTTGACAGAATTCTGCGTTTTCCTCGAAAAATGTATATTAATTACACACCTTAAATTTACTAAAATCAAAATTGTTGGTTAAGGTAAATTTTTTTGTCGTAAGTATACACTTTTTGTATAAAAATTAGTTTTTTAAATATTTGCATACTTATTGATAAAGCTTCCTGCCATACCTTATTCGAAGCCAATTTACCTCTACCTACTCACTTCGCATTCCTTGAAGAAGGAATCTTCTTGACTAAAACGTATAAAAAAGTTGGGGATTTCCCCAACTTTTTTATACGTTTATTGTCTTATTAATCCTGTAGATGTAACCCCATATGTTCTTTTCTTTCCGATATATTCCTGTTTTCCATTCTCAAGGTTAGTTAAAGTCGCGCGTGTTTTTTCCTTTGCTGCTTCCCCTCCTATATGAGTAAATTCTATATAATCTCCCTCTTTTACAGGTACTGTTTGCGTTTCAGCATTTTGTTGTCTATTTCCCATAATTTCCTTATTGTACATAACGCTACCAGATGAGTTCTGGACTTTAATACTTGCATATGTGCTATTGAAATAAGAATGCGGTACACCGGTTTCTAATATTCGCTTTAAAACTTAGATATATTTAATATTTTTTCACTACTATTATTAATCAAATTATAGTATTTTGTATTAAAATCTTATGATTTAGGACTAAATAACTTAATTGATCACACTATTTGACTCATAATTATTTACCAGAAAAACGTTATGTAAACTTTCTATTTGTCAATTAGACAAAATAGTTTATTTGCTGGTACCTTATCATTAGCTAGAAAGACCCTACTAAAAAACGTAGACTCCTTTAGGTATCTAAACATTACATATATTTCAAACGTAGATTCCTCTATCGTTAACACCTGCCCAATTCCAGCGTTGTTTACAAGGATATCAAATGTAGTATCACCTATATATTTTTGAAGAGATTGATCCATCATTGAATACAATTTATTAATGCCATTAAAAGTACTTAAGTCTGCACGAATCGCAAATGCGGAACCGCCATCTTTTTTAATTTTATCCACTACACTTTCTGCTTCTTCTTTTCTTTTACTAAAGTGAACAACGACTAACGCACCAGCCTGTGCCAAATGTAAGGCAATACTTCGACCTATCCCTCTACTAGCCCCTGTTACTAATGCAATTTTCCCCTTCAATTTATTCATCTCATCATCCCCTTGTTTAAAAAAATCTACTTAGTTATATCACAAGATACGCTTTGAAATGTTGCTCACTAATTTGATATCCATAAAACCAAAAGGCCCACTCATAATTATAAGAGTCGGCCTTTTCACTTCACATATTCATTAGCTTTACATACAGCATCCCTAACTGTTATGTACTTTGTACTAAGTATAATAAAGACTCTAAATGGTATTATAGGTAAAGCCAACTTAAACTAAAGTTAATTCATATACATTTTGCTTAGAGTCTCTGCCTTTAAACAGTTCGTTTAGGATTCTATGCATATATTCAATAAAATTTCAGCAATGCCTGTATTTTTCATCTTTCATATTTTTCTTTGTTAGCTATGAGTATACTTAAAAAACTAAAAACTATTTGATAATCTTTTAGAATCTAACTTTCTTTTAATACTATTTGCTATTTCTTCAATATTTTCATTTAGAAAGAAATGATTACCTTTAAAAGAATGAAAAGTACACGTTTTACTTGTGTATCGTTTCCATTTTATTACTTGATCATATGTAGTAAATTCATCATTTTCCCCATTAAATATAAGAAAATCAATATCACATGGTTGTGTATTTTTGTCATGAATATACGTCTCAACGATTTTAAAATCTGCTCTTAGAATAGGGAGAAAAATCTCCATCAATTCTTCTGATTGCAGTACCCCAGATGGTGTACCTCCCATTGCAATAACTTCTCTTTTGAATTGCTCATTAGAAAGATTATGTCGGATATTTTTTATTTTACTATTTGGATGATTTCTACCGGACAAAACAAGAAATTCAGGCGATACGTTTTTAGAATCTTTTATTTTTCTGGCTACTTCATAGGCGATCAAACTTCCCATGCTATGCCCGAATAGAATGTAGGGCGAATCATCTATCTGCATAACTATTTTATTGTAGACATCATTTACTGCCTCTTCCATACTTTGGTACAAGTTTTCTTCAATTCTATATCCTCTGCCAGCTAACTCTATCGGGACTACCTCAATAGATGGATTAAAGTGATTTTTCCATTTTGCGTAACTAAACGCAGATCCCCCAGCATGTGGAAAGCAAAAAAGTTTAGTCTTCTGCATTGATTTTCTCCTTACTTTCAAATTTGTATATATTTTGGCAAATTGCATAAATGTCTTTAATTATTATCTCTTGCGGAAATTCATCCCTTGTTGCACAAGCAGATAACTTATAATTTGGATCAATGTTATATTGTTTAAAGTAAAAGTTTTTAGGTATATTCTTGTATGAAATTAAAGTTCGTGATTCTTTTTTTATAGAGAATGAATTTAATGGGGTATAAAGCCCTTTTCCAATCGTTTTTATATAGCTTTCTTTTAATGTCCATAAATCAAAAAAACAATTAATTTGTTCATCAGAATTCATATTAGATATATCATAAAATTCATCCGCTGAAAAAAATTCTTTTGCTAATTTAAGCGCCTCTATCTCTGAAATCTTTTCTATAT
Source organism: Bacillus sp. JH7 (assembly GCF_001563515.1). Taxonomy (NCBI): domain Bacteria; kingdom Bacillati; phylum Bacillota; class Bacilli; order Caryophanales; family Bacillaceae; genus Bacillus; species Bacillus sp. JH7. The sequence goes on from NZ_LPUS01000001.1 coordinate 2,311,490, forward strand.
CAATACCCACATTAAAATTAGCAGTAGTACAAACCACCCATTCTCCTGAATGTGACAGATTAAAATGAAAGTCAGAAAAATTTTCAACAAAAGGTTTTCCATACTCATTATATTTAAATCTAATTTCTTCATTATTAATTTTATACTTTTGGCAGATTAGAGATCGGATTAGTAAATCCCCTATCAGGGTCCTATTAACGTCGCATGAGTTTAATAAACGCTTCATTCGTTCTTTCTTCTCATTTGAAACTAAGTTACTAAGTTGCTTAAACAAATGACTTTCAATATTCTTTGGTATTTTCACAGCTTGAATGTGTATGATAAATCACTTCCTTTTTTAAAAGATGGCTTCATATATGTGCGTTACATAAATTCAAATTAACTTTATTAAATTGCAAATACAATAGAAAAGGTGCATATTTACATATCAATGAAAATATGCACCTTTCCTCAGTAATATCATCAGGCATTCGCTTCTATTACAAAGATTTCTATGTCTCTACCAATTACTTTTTACATTATCCTCTTAAAAAGTAATACTCTTGATATATTCATTATTGCCTACACTTTATTTGCAGTTATTGGGCTGCCCTTTTCGTTCATAGCGTTGCATCTTTTGCACTCTCTACTTTTCAGTTAATGAAAGGGATGTTTCTTTTATCCCTTCAAATTCATTTAATAGGTACTTAGCTATCTTTTCAACTGCGGGGAAGTCTACTATTTCCTCATGTGATCCAGGGACTGAATACTTATTTACTCTACCTTTTAATAAAGGTCCCCATTCTGTAAACAACTCTTTTCCTTCCTCAGCACTAAAGTAGAGAACTTCTCCAGAGTATGGTATTAAATCATGCTCTGCCATTATATTCAGGCATTTCCTATGAGCATTGATAACTTGCTTCAAATTGATAAGATCTGCATCAGGCGGGAGTACTCCTTCCATAATTAATCGCTCTACAAGCATATCTTGTTTATGGATGAGGCCTTCTTCCTGCTCAGTAAAATCTCTAGGAATGAAATGCTCATATATATATGAGAGCATATCCTCCCTTGTTTTATGATCCTGCTCTGAAGGTACTTTTGTATCCATTAGTACCAACAACTCAACTTCCTCACCTTGACTCCTTAGTACAGTTGCGATTTCATAAGCAATCGCACCGCCTAAAGACCATCCTCCAAGACGATATGGACCTTCTGGCTGAACACGTTTTATTTCTTCGATGTAAAGTTGAATTACTTCCGGCAAAGTTAACTCGTCAATTTCTTTCTTTTCTATAAGAGGATTCTGTAAACCATAAAATGAACAATGGCTCTTAAGCAATCTTGCTAGTTGAATGTAACAGAATACATTCCCCATAAACGGATGAACGCAGAAGAAAGGTCTTTTCTCTGATTCTTGTAGTGAAACTAGCGCTGCTACTGATTTCGTCATATCATGCTTATCACGAATAAGGCATGCGATTCCTTCCACTGTTGGATTCTTAATCAATGTAGACACCTTAATCTCTTTTCCAAACTTCTCCCTAATTTTTGAAACTAATTTAATTACAAGGAGAGAGTGTCCTCCTCTATTAAAGAAATCATCATTTACATAGACATCTTCTATCTGTAACACATCCTGCCAGATTTTAATCAACTGATATTCAATTTCATCCCTTGGAATGATTGGTGTAGAGAAGTTATTTTCTCTATGAATAGTTAAATTGTTCAATGCCTTTCGATCAACTTTGCCATTCGTTGTAAGAGGAATCTCGTCTACCTTAATAAAGTGTGCGGGAACCATATAATTTGGTACTTGTGTCTTGAGATACTCACGCCACTCATGCATACTACCATCTCCAACTACATAAGCAACCAATCTCTGCTCTCCTAATTTATCCTCTGTTGCCAAAACTACTGCTTCTTTTACCAATGGATGCCTCTCTATACTCGCTTCAATCTCTTCAAGTTCAATACGAAAGCCCCTAATTTTCACTTGATTATCAATTCTTCTCAAGTAATCTAAATTACCATCAGGTAAATAACGAACCAAATCTCCCGTACGATATAAACGCTCTTCTTCATTAAATGGATGACAGATGAATCGCTCTGCTGTTAATTCTGGGCGATTCAAGTATTCTCTCGCTATACCTGCACCCCCAATATATAGCTCACCTGTTACACCAACTGGAACAGGTAACAAATTTTTATCCAATACATAAGTTTGAACGTTCGGCAATGGACGTCCAATTGTTACTCTCTTACTATCTTTTTTGATATGATAGCATGTTGCATCAACTGTACATTCTGTAGGACCGTATACGTTATAAAAATCAATCTTTTCAGTCTCTACTAGCTGTTCCCATAATGACGGCATGATTGCTTCACCACCGACCAATATCTTGCTTGGTACATGAACATCAGCACTTATTTCTAGCAATCCTCCATCTATTAGTAATTGAAGTAATGAAGGTGTCATATCAAACATTTCCAATTTATTCTCCCTAATATAGGACACAAATTGTTCTGGATTAGTGCGAACTTCACTTGGAATAATATATAAACTTGAACCATAAAGCAGCATTTGTAATTGCTGAATAGATACATCAAAGGCAATTGATGCATTCAAACCAACGCGCATATTACTAGGTATCTCATGTGAGAAAACTTCTTTTTGTAAACCATATGATAGGTTTATTACAGAATGGTGCTGTACTAAAGCTCCCTTTGGATTCCCTGTCGAACCAGAAGTGTAGATAACATACGCTAAGTTTTCCCCTGTTACCTCACATATTGGTGAAAGTTTGCTTTCTTGAGAAAGCATTGCTTGGTCCCTATCTAGGCAAACTGTCTTAATGTCTTTAGGAATCCAGCCTAGTAATACTTCATTTGTAACTAACACTTTAATTCCTGTGTCTTCTAAAATATATTGTAGGCGGCTTTCCGGATTCGATGGATCTAATGGAACATAGGCTGCTCCAGCCTTCCAAATTCCCATGAGACCAACAACCATCTCAACTGAACGCTCAAAGCAGAGGCCAACTAATGACTCTGTCCCAATTCCACATTTCTGTAAATGATGGGCTAATTGATTAGCTCTTTCATTCAGCTCTCGATATGTTAGTTGCTGTTTTTCATCTACCACTGCCAACGCGTCAGGCGTACGATTTACTTGCTCTTCGAATAGTTGATGAATTGCATTCTCACGTGGATAGGATATAGTATTATTATTCCATTCTTCCAATAGCTTTCTTTGTTCAGCTTCCGTAATATATACTAGCTCCGATAGATTTTGATCAATGTTTTTGAGCATTTGCATTAACACTTTGTGTAAATGACCCAGCATTCGTTCAATGGTTACTCTATTAAACTTACTACGGTCATACATTAACTTTAACGATAACTGGATTCCTGGAACTACAGCTAACCCTAATGGGTAGTGGGTTTGTTCTACCCCTTCCAATTCACCAATTTCCAGATTTTCTAAAGACTCCTCTTTCACTGGATAATTTTCAAACACATATAAACTATTGAACAGCGGTATTCCTCTAGGAACTTCACTCCACCCCTGAATCTCTGTCAAAGAAGCATACTCATATTGTCTTCTTTCTATCTCTTCCTCTTGTATCTTCTGCAACCAATCTATTAATTTTATATCATCCATCAATTGAATTCGCGTCGGTGACGTTGTAATGAAAGGACCTACGATGTTTTCAACATCAATAATCTCCGTAGAACGCCCTGAGCTTGTTACACCAAAAACAATGTCATTTTCTCCACTATATCGGCTCATGAGATATGCCCATGCACCTTGAATTACTGTACTCAAAGTAAGTTTATTGCGTTTCGCCCATCCTTGTAACGCTTGAGTCTGCTCTTCTGATAAATACGTAACCTTCTCTGTGTAACCTTTTTCTTCCTCTTTACTTTCTAAGCCCAGCAAAGTTGGCGCAGTAAAACCTTTTAGCTTCTCTCTCCAGAATTGTTCCGCCTGCTCCTTATCTTGCTCTCTTAACCATTGGATATATTTCTTATATGGTGAGGACTTAGGTAACTTCACAGCTTCTCCATTCATTCTCTTCTGATAGACTGTAAGTAATTCATTAAATACTAATGGTAAACTCCATCCATCCAGTAAAATATGGTGATGGGTCCAAACAATCCGATATTCTTCCTCACCTTCTTGAATGACTGTTACCCGCATCAATGGTGCTTCATCAAATTGGAAGGCTTGTTTTCGATCTAATGCCAAAAAGACTTTTCTTTTTTCCTCTATCTCTTCACTTGTCATTGTACGCCAGTCTTCTTTATTCACTTTAAATGGGATATTTTCATACACCACTTGTACAGGTTCTTCAATTTCGTCCCATACAAATCCTGTACGAAAAATTTCATGCCGCTGAATTACAGATTTCCACGCCTGCTCAAATGTAGGAATATTCATTTTTCCTCGAATCATAAAACTCAATTGCACTATATACGGTGCAACATGTTCATCCCCTTGGTCATGCAATGTGTGGAAAATCATACCTTCTTGCAAAGGTGATAGTGGATATAAATCAGTAATCTGATTGTTCTTTCCGCGATGCATTTTGTTTAGTACATTTGTCAAACCTTCTTGGCTAAGATTAGCCATTGCAAAATCCGAAATGGTCAGTGCAGATTCTCTATCTGAAAATTGAATCAATGTACTCAGTTGATATAGCATATTCTGTGCAATACTTTGAATCGTTGATTTGGCAAATTGTCCAACATTGTATACCCAAGTGAACTGAAGTTTTCCATCCGTTACAACCCCAATTACATCAATTACATGCGATCGCTTGGAACCGGCAGCATGATCTAAACGCTTAAATTCGTTCTCCGGAATAAACATTGCATCGCTAGAAAACATTTGGTCAAATTGTCCAAGATAGTTAAAACTAATAGACGGTGTATATTGGGAGCTTAATTGCTCACACATTGTTGCGTTCATGTAACGCAACACCCCATAATCAACACCCTTATTAGGAATTTTGCGAACTTGTTCTTTAACTGCTTTTAATGCTTCAATTGGCGTATTAGCACTAGTAATATTTAAATGAACTGGGTAAATACTTGTAAACCATCCCACAGTTCTCGATAAATCAACATCTTCAATAATCTCTTCTCGACCATGTCCCTCTAAATCTACGCTCAATATCGGCTGCCCCGTACATGCTGCCGTAGCTTGTACTAATGCTGCTAATAATACTTCATTGATTTGGACACGGTGAGTGCTTAAAGTCTCTTGCAATAACATACGGGTCTCATTCTCATTTAACACCACAGTAATTTCCTCAGTTACTGCGCTTACTGGATTACTTATAGTACCATCTACCGGCAATTTAACTACGTCTTGTTCAGCCTGCTCCTCCCAGTAATGTAGCACTTCTTTTGATAGGCCAGTTTCAGCGTAATGATGTAATTTCTCCGACCATTCTTTAAAAGATGTACTCTTCATAGGTAATTGAATTTTCTGCCCTTGGACTACTTGCGTATATGCTGTTTGCAAATCTTCCAATAAAATTCGCCAAGAAACACCATCCACGGCTAAATGATGAATTGTCCAAAATAATCGGCCAGCGTGCTCACCTTCATCAAAATACACCATTCTCATTAGCGGACCATCATGTAAATTCAAACTTTCTTGTGCAATATTAATCTCTTTTTGAATAACCTGATGCCAATCAGCTTCCGGCACTTCGTCTAATGAAATGACAGTAAGCATCAATTGTTCTTCTATTCCTTCATTCCACTGTTTCCAAACCCCATTAGGTAAACGTTCATATCTTAAACGCAGAGCATCATGATGAAGTAGAAGGTTACCTGCCGCCTTTTCCAGTGATCCTATGTCCAATTTCTCTTTCGTTCTAAAGAACATGGATTGATTCCAATGATGTGGGTTAGGATGATTTTGTGCAAAAAACCTTTGCTGAATAGGTGTAAGTATCGTCTCTCCAGTTATAATTCCCTGTTCAGCTTGTACACCTTGTTCTTCTTTGACTACTTGCGCCAACTCAGCAATTGTTTGGTGTTCAAATATTTGTTTTGGTGTCAATTGTAAACCAACTTGCTTCGCGCGCGAGACAATCTGAATGCTAAGAATTGAATCTCCACCAATTTCAAAGAAGTTATCATTCATACCAATACGTTTTGAACCTAGCACACGTTCCCAAATGATAGAAAGCTTATGTTCACGTTCATTTCTTGGGGCCACGTATCCTTCTTGTGTTCCTTGATAATCTGGTATAGGTAACGATTTCCGATCAATCTTTCCATTTATGGTTAGCGGTAATTCTTTCATTTCGACAAAGTAGGAAGGTATCATATGGATTGGCAGTTTTGTTTTAAGATACTCTCGCCATTCTTCTAAACTGCCTTCGCCCACTACATAAGCTACCAGCCTCTTATCTCCCGACTGATTTTCCCTAACCATTACAACTGCCTCTTTTACTAAGTCATGCTCTTGTAAAGTCGACTCAATCTCTCCAAGTTCAATTCGAAATCCTCTAATCTTCACTTGATTATCCATTCTTCCTAAGTAGTCTATATTACCATCAGGAAGATATCTCACTAGATCACCCGTTCTATATAACCTCTCGCCTTCTTTGAATGGATGAGAAATAAATCGTTCGGATGTTAACTCTGGACGATTCAAGTACCCCCTTGCTAGACCTGCTCCTCCGATATAAAGTTCCCCCATTACACCAACTGGAACTGGCAACCTATTTCTATCTAATACATAAGTTTGGATGTTAGGCAATGGACGTCCAATTGTTACTCTCTTACTACCTTTCTTGATATGATAGCATGTTGCATCAACCGTACATTCTGTAGGACCATATACATTATAAAACTGGATTTTATCAGTCTCTACTAGCTGTTCCCATAATGACGGCATAATTGCTTCACCACCAACCAGTACCTTACTTGGAACATGAACGCCATCGCACGTTTCTAACAATCCGACATCTATAAGTAATTGAAGCAATGAAGGTGTTATATCAAAGATTTCTAACTTGTTCTCCCTAATATAAGCTACAAACTGCTCCGGATCACTTCGTACTTCGCTTGGAATAATATACAAACTTGAACCATAAAGCAGCATTTGTAATTGCTGGATAGATGCATCAAAGGCAATTGACGCATTTAAACCGACATGCATGTTAGATGGTATCTCATGTTCGAAAACCTCTTTTTGTAAACCATACGACAAGTTTAGTACAGAATGATGCTGTATCGAGACACCCTTTGGATTCCCCGTTGATCCTGAAGTATAGATAACATACGCTAAGTCTTCTCCTGTTACTTCACATTTTGGTGAAAGAATGCTTTCTTGTGAAATCATTATTTGATCCCTGTCTAGACAAACTATCTTGATTTCTTTAGGTATCCAATCTTCCAATGACTCGTTCGTAACTAATACTTGAATTCCAGTGTCCTCCAAAATATATCGTAGGCGACTTTCTGGATATGATGGATCCAATGGAACATAGGCTGCTCCAGCCTTCCAGATCCCCATAATACTAACAATCATCTCAACTGAACGCTTAAAGCAAATTCCAACTAATGATTCAGTCCCAATTCCGCATTGCTGAAGATAGTGGGCCAATTGATTAGCTTTTTCATTCAGCTCTCGATATGTTAACTGCTGTTTTTCATCTACCACTGCTACCGCATCAGGTGTACGATTTACTCGCTCTTCAAACAGCTGATGAATCGTACTTTCCTGTGGATATGCTACAGTATTATTATTCCACTCCTCCAACTGTTTTTGCTGTAATCCTGATAATATAGGCAACTTAGCTAATGATTTATCAGGATTCTCCACGATTACATTCAACCAGTTCCCAAAATGTTCAGCCATGGATTCAATAGTTAAGCTGTCAAATAAATCAGTTCTATAAACAAAAGTAAGTAATAAACCCTCTTCCACTTCTGCAGCAGTTAAACTTAAATCAAACTTAGCGATCGGAGCATTACTTTCCATTACTTCTATATTTCTTCCATGTAGTTCTGGTAGCTTCTGTCCCGTATTTTGCAAAGTAAACATGGTTTGAAAAATCGGAGAATGGCTTGTATTTCGTTCAGGTTGGATAACCTCTACAATTTTCTCAAACGGAACATCTTGATACTCATACGCCTTCAATGCTTTTATCCGTACTTGAGATAACAACTCTTGAAATGCCGGTGCATTACTTAAATCAGCTCGATAAACCAAAGTGTTGACAAAGAAACCAATTAGCCCCTCAATTTCTCGATAATTTCGATTTGCAATTGGGCTACCAACAATAATATCCGTTTGTCCCGTATAACGAGCAAGGAAACTTTGATACGATGCCAATAAGGTCATGAAAAGTGTGGCCCCTTCTTGACGACTTAGTTCGTTTAATTTATCCAGTAATGAGCGTGACAACAAAACATTATGAGTTAATCCATGATGGGTTTGCACTGGCGGACGCGCACGATCCATTGGCAACATTAAGACTGGTAACTCACCAGATAATTCTTCCTTCCAATATGCAAGCTGTTGATATAGTACTTCATCTTTCAACCAGTCTCTTTGCCACTGAGCAAAATCGGCATATTGAACTGGTAGTGGTTGCAGCTCTGCTTGTTTTTCACCAATCGCATTCTCATAAAATGCCATCCATTCTTGAAGCAAGATTTCCATCGACCACCCATCCGAGATAATATGATGCATATTACACAGAAGAACCCATTCTTCTTCTGAAATTCTTATGAGTTTCCCACGGAATAATGGCCCTTGTTCTAAATCAAATGGAGATTCGACTTCAGTTTGAATCCATTGCTCCAACTTTCTTTCTCGCTCCTCTAATGAAAGCTTAGTTAAGTCCATTTGCAGAAGCGGACGAAAAACGTACGGTTGAATCTGCTGCACAGGATGGCCATCCTCTTCATAAAATACAGTCCGCAAAGATTCATGACGCTCTATCAACTGATTCCATCCCAACTCCAATGCCTCAGGTAACCAATTCCCTGTAAGACGGCATACCATTGGCATATTATAAAGTGCACTATTAGGTGCAAATTGATCAATAAACCATAAGCGCTGTTGGGCATAAGATAGTGGAATATTATTTCCACGTTCCATCGGCACCAATGGTGGAATTTCTCGTTTTTCATTCCCCTTACGTAACTGATCCATTCGTTTCGCTAATGCCTCGATCGTTGAATATTCGAACAGTTCACGTACTGGCAATTTGATTTGAAAGACTTCCTGTAAGCGTGAGACCACTTGTGTAGCAAGTAGAGAGTGACCACCAAGCTCAAAGAAAGAATCCTGAACACCAATGTCTCCTATTCCTAGCACTTGACTCCACACTGAAGCGATAAGTTCTTCCAGCGGAGTTCTTGGGTATACAGTATTTTCAGCGGATTGTTCACTAAGTATAGGCAATGCCTTCAAATCAAGTTTTCCATTCGGTGTAAGTGGTAAAAATTCCATCTCAATAAAGTTTGTTGGAACCATGTAATTTGGTAAATGTGTTTGTAGATGTTCTCGCCATTCATGGACACTTCCTTCACCAACTACATAAGCTACTAATCTCTTATCACCTTGATTATCCTCTCGTACCAATACAACTGCTTCTTTCACAGAAGAATGTGCCTGCAAAACAGCTTCTATTTCTCCCAATTCAATCCGGAAACCACGAATTTTTACTTGGTCATCTATACGTCCATGGAACTGGAGATTACCATCAGAAAGATAACTTGCTTTGTCTCCTGTATAATAGAGACGTTCTCCTGACTTGAAAGGATGTGGAATAAATTTTTCCTTTGTAAGATCCGGACGATTAGCATATCCACGTGCAAGACTCTTCCCTCCAATATAGAGATCTCCAATTACGCCAATTGGTACTAGCTGAAGATGAGAATCTAACACATAAACTTCTGTATTTGCAATCGGTCGACCAATCGATGGCGTACCTGTTGTCACTCCTACAGGTACATAACAATCTGTGGTAACAACGGTATTTTCCGATGGACCATACTGATTAATTACCGCAAAAGGAATATCGTTAGATGGGTACTGCGTTAATTGATCCCCACCAGTAATGATAAAACGAAGATCCGTTTTATCTGGCCAAGATAATTTCAAGAGCCTTTCCAGAATAGGCGTAGGTGCAAAGCTAGCTGTTATTCGTGAATCAATGAGCCAGTCCCTTAGTGCTTCTGGATTAATTCTCAGTTCCTCTGTTGACAAGTAGAGTGCTGCGCCAGCAGTTAGATACGGCCAGATCTCCTGGACAGCCGAATCAAAAGCAACCCCTGCAATCTGAGTCGCACGATCCTCTGCTGAAATATGATAAACTTCCTGATGCCAAGAAACCATATTCATTAATGAGCGATATTCAACCATTACACCCTTCGGTTTTCCTGTAGAACCAGAGGTATAAACAATATAGGCTAAGTTCTCTGGATTTATTTGACGTGTAGGTGCGATTACGCTTTCCACCGTTAATTCTTCTAACCTCACCATTTCGACGTGTGCGAAATGTCCGTCTTGTCCTTCCGCCGTCACTACAAATTGAATTCCTGCATCTTCAATCATGTATTCTAACCTTGATTTTGGATACAACGGATCTAAAACGACATAAGCTCCACCAGCTTTTAAAATGCCTAGTAAACTTACCATCAGCTCAGCTGATCTCGGAAGATAAACCCCTACCACTGACTCTGGGGCTACTCCCTTTCGCTGTAAAACATTTGCCAACTGATTTGCTTGTGTATCCAATTCACCATAAGTCCACTGTTTTGTTTGATCAACTATCGCAATCGCATCAGGACGCCTTGCTACTTGCTCCTCAAATTTGTCGCAAATAAGACCCTGATGGGACATTTCCATTACAGTGTCATTCCATGTTTCTAATAACAAAGTACGCTCGGTTTCTGATAGCATGCTCAGGTCATGCAACGGATTTTGTGGGCGATGAGAAACTTCATGTAGCCATTTCTCAAAGTGTCCTGCCATCCGTTCAATAGTAGTAGCATTGAATAAATCCTTATTGTACTCAAAAGTAAAAAGTAATCCCTCTTCCGTCTCAACTGCCATTACACTTAAATCAAACTTTGCAATTGGACTATGGCTTTCTATCATTTCAATACTTCTACTAGATAACACCGGTAACTCTTGTTTCATATTTTGCAAGATGAACATAGTCTGGAAAATTGGCGAATGACTTGTACTTCGCTCCGGTTGCACAACTTCTACAATTTTTTCAAATGGAATATCTTGATATTCATACGCCTTCAATGCCTTTTGACGAACCTGATACAGTACATCTTGAAATGTCGGTCTACCACTCAAATTAGCTCGATAAACCAGCGTGTTAACGAAGAAACCAATTAGTCCTTCAATTTCTCTATAATTCCGATTCGCAATTGGGCTTCCGACCAGAATATCTTCTTGTCCCGTATAACGAGATAGAAAGCTTTGATATGCAGCTAAAAGCGTCATGAAGAGCGTAGCCCCTTCTTTTCGACTAAGTTCATTCAATTTATCATGTAGCGTGCTTGGCAGAACCATAGTGTATGTCGACCCGTGATGAGTTTGTATTGCGGGACGCGGGCGATCCACAGGAAGTTGGAGTACAGGAAGCTCCCCAGACAATTCTTCCCTCCAATATTGGAGTTGTTGATCAAGCACCTCCTCCTTTAACCATCCTTTTTGCCACTGAGCAAAGTCGGCATATTGAACCGGTAATGGTTCAAGTTCCGCTACCTTTCCATCCGTTGCTTTCTCATAAAATGCCATCCATTCTTCAAGTAGGATTCCCATTGACCATCCATCTGAAATGATATGATGTAGAGTACAAAGGAGTATCCATTCTTCCTCTCCCACGTGCAAAATACTTGTCCTGATTAATGGACCCTCTGTTAAATCAAATGGTACTTCTGTTTCTTGTTGAATTAAACGTTTAACTTCTTCTTCTTGATCTTCAGAAGAAAGCATAGTTAAATCCGTTTTCGGAATTGATTGAAAAGCATACGGTTCAATTTGCTGTACGGGTTGACCATTCACCTCTTGAAAGACCGTCCGCAGTGATTCATGACGTTCTATTAGTTGATTCCATCCCGTTTCCAATGCTTCAAGTAGCCAATTCCCTGTAAGACGGCATACCATTGGCATATTGTAAAGGGCACTATTAGGTGTAAATTGATCAATAAACCATAAACGTTGTTGGGCATAAGATAGTGGAATAGCTTCTCCTCGTTTCATTGGTATTAGTGGCGGAATCTCTCGTTTTTTATCTCCTTTACGTAACTGTTCTAATCGCTTTGCCAGTGACTCCACCGTTGTATATTCAAATAGTTCACGTACTGGTAATTCGATTTGAAAAATTCTCTGTAAACGTGACACTACTTGAGTAGCTAGTAGTGAATGACCACCGATTTCAAAAAAGGAATCCTGAACACTAATATTTTTTATTCCTAACACTTGGCTCCAAACGGAAACGATGAGCTCCTCCACTGGTGTTCGTGATGAAGTAATATCTTCACTTATGAACTGTTCTTCTAATTCCAATAATGCTTTCCGATTCACTTTACCATTTGGAGTGAGTGGCATACCTTCAATTTGGAAAAAGTATGCCGGAACCATATAATGTGGTAATTGCTTCTTGAGATATTCACGCCATTCTCCAGCATCCCCTTCACCCACTACATAAGCTACTAACTGCTTATCTCCTGGTCGTTCTTCCTTCACCAACACGACTGCCTCTTTTACAGATGAGTGATCATGTAAAGCTGCTTCAATTTCTCCCAATTCAATTCGGAATCCTCTAATTTTAACTTGGTTATCTATTCTTCCAATATATTCTAAGTTACGATCATTCATATATCTCACCAAGTCACCCGTTCGATATAATCGTTCCCCGTCCTTAAAAGGATGCGGAATAAAACGTTCAGTAGTTAAATCCGGTCGATTGAAGTAGCCACGTGCCAATCCTACTCCTCCAAGGTAAAGTTCCCCTGCCACACCAATCGGGACCACTTGTTGATATTGATCTAACACATACAACTCTGTATTATCAATTGGACGACCAATCGGAATAATCATTGCTTCTTTTTCTAAATCACAATCGTAATAAGTCACATCCACAGTCGCTTCAGTAGGACCATACAAGTTAATTAACTTTGTTTGCTGAACATTGTAAAAGATCCCCTTAAACCGGCGAACATGCTCAGTGTTTAACGCTTCTCCACTAGTAAAAACTTGAATTAAAGACGATACATCCCTTTTCGAATTATATAGTTCCATATAATCTAAGAAAGTAGATAACATCGACGGAACAAAGTGTATGGTGGACACGCGATATCGTTCAATATACTCCTCAATCACCGCAGGATCTTTCTCTCCTCCTGGTGGAAGTAAACAAACACGTGCTCCTACAAATGACCACCAAAATAATTCCCATACAGAAACATCAAATGAAAACGGTGTCTTTTGTAGGATTGTATCCTCCTCGGACAATGGGTATTTTTTCTGCATCCACTGTAGGCGGTTGATAACGGAATGATGTTCAATCATTACCCCCTTTGGATTTCCCGTCGAACCCGAAGTGTATATAATATAGGCCAAGTTATTTGCTGTTACTCCACTTACCGGAGCTAAATTACTCTCTTTAGAAATCATCACTTGATCCCGGTCTAAACAAATTGCTTGAATATCTTTAGGTAACCAGTCCTGTAGTGCCTCTTTTGTTAACAGCACTTGAATTTGTGAATTCTCCAAAATATATCTCAGGCGGTTTTCAGGATAACTTGGGTCCAGTGGGACATAAGCCCCACCTGCCTTCAAAATCCCAAAGAGACCGATAATCATATCAGGAGAACGTTCAATACATATACCAACCAATGATTCAGGTCCGATACCTCGTTTTTGTAGAAAATGTGCCAATTGATTCGATTTTTCATTTAGTTCTTGATACGTTAGCTTTCCACCCTCATAAACTACCGCCACTGCGTCAGGTGTCCGTGCAACTTGCTGCTCAAATAGCTCATGAATCATACAATCATGACCATAAACTACGTCCGTATCATTCCATTCTTCTAGGAGTTGTTTTTGCTCAGTATCCGATAACATTAACAGCTTTGTATATGATTCATCTGGATGATACGTGATTTCATTTAGCCAGTTCTCAAAATGTCCTGCCATACGTGCAATGGTACTACTATCAAATAAATCCGTGTTGTATTCAAATGAGACGAATAGACCTTCTTCCACTTCATAGGCAGTTAAGCTCAAATCAAATTTAGCAATAGACATATTACTTTCTACCATTTCAATACTTCTATCAGGCAAATCTAGTCGTTCTTGTTTTATATTCTGTAGCGTAAACATGGTCTGAAATATAGGGGAATGACTCATGCTTCGTTCAGGTTGCACAGCTTCTACCACTTTTTCAAATGGTATATCTTGATATTCGTAAGCTTTTAACGCCTTTTTCTTTGTTTGGTTCAAAATCTCCCGAAAAGTAGAGGTGCCACTCAAATCTGATCGATAAACCAACGTATTAACAAAGAAACCAATTAATCCTTCTACTCCCTTATGGTTCCGATTTGCAATCGGGCTACCAACTAGAATATCTTTTTGTCCCGTATAACGAGCGAGAAAGCTCTGGTATGCGGCCATTAAAGTCATAAATAAAGTGGACCCTTCTTGTCGACTTATATCCTTCAATTGACTGAGCAATTTATAAGGAAAAATCACGTGATGCGCAGCCCCAGAGTAAGTCTGCTTAACCGGTCGAGGTCGATCCACTGGCAGTTGTAAAATAGGAAGCTCACCAGACAATTCTTCCTGCCAATACGTAAGCTGACGATTTAGCACATCACCTTGCAACCACTCCTTTTGCCACTTCGCAAAGTCTGCATATTGAATAGATAATGAACTTAATTTAGCAGGATTTCCGCCCGTTTCTTCTTCATAGAAAGCAAGGAATTCATTCATGAATATACCAATGGACCAAGCATCAGAAATAATATGATGCATCGTACACAGTAATAACCATTCATCCTTCTCTAATTGAACAAGCTGATTACGAATTAAAGGACCATTCATTAAATCAAATGGTTCTTGCGCTTCTCTCGCAATTAAACTATCTACCTCTTTTTCTTTTACTTCTAGAGGAAGTTGAGAGTAATCCCTTAAAGGTAATGCTCTAGGAAGGAATTCGACAATTTGTTGCACAGGCTGTTCTCCTATTTCTTTAAAAACAGTTCGTAATGATTCATGACGTTCAATGAGTCGATTGAATCCCTTCTCTAATGCTTCAGGTATCCAATTTCCTTTTAGATGCCATACGGTTGGAATATTATATAAAGAACTGTTTGGGTTAAATCTGTCCATAAACCACAAACGTTGTTGTGCATAAGACAACGGGAGTGCTTCTTTATTCTCCTTTTTTTGCATTTGCTTCTGAAGCCATGCTCTCTTCTCAGGAGAAAGTGAACTCAGCTTTGCAAGTAAATCACTTCTCATTTTTTTACCCCTTCCTCAATCAAATTACTCTCGAATATCCCATGTGCTTCTTCCTCTGATAGCTCTTCTAATTGCTTAAGCAGTTCTAATAATTCTTCATCATTACTCACTTCTGCTTCTTTTTGAATATAGTCTTGAAGACTTACATTCTCCTTACTATCATTCTGCATTTCTTGATTTTTGTTATAGAGCAATTGATCAATCTGTTCTGCCAATTGCTGCACCGTATGAAATATAAATAAATCATGCAATGGTATCTCGATTCCAAAAGCCTCTTTAAGATTGGAAACAGCTTGCGTAGCAAGTAATGAATGTCCACCAATTTCAAAAAACGAATCCTGAATTCCGATGTTTTCCATACCTAAAACTTCATGCCATATCGAAACAATTGTTTTTTCCGTAGACGTACGAGGAGCAATATAACAACTTGCTATCTCCTGCTTCTCTGGTGCTGGTAAAGCCTTCCTATCAATTTTCCCATTAGGAGTGAGTGGAAATGCATTTAATCCAACAAAATAGGATGGAATCATATAATTTGGTAGTTGGTCCTTGAGATAATCACGCCACTTTTGAGCATCCCCGTCTCCTACAACATAGGCAATCAAACGTGGATCGCCAGGATAATCTTCCCGCACCATCACAATAGCTTCGTTAACTAATGTATGCTTTTGTAATACCGCCTCGATTTCTCCTAGTTCAATCCGGAACCCACGAATTTTCACCTGATGATCAATTCTTCCAACATACTCCAAATTTCCATCCGGCAAATACCTTACTAGATCTCCAGTCCGGTATACTCGCTCGTCTTCTTTAAACGGATGCGGTATAAATCGATTTTTCGTTAAGTCAGGGCGTTTTAAATATCCACGTGCTAACCCTGATCCACCAATGTACAGCTCACCAACTACACCAATTGGAACCATTTTTTGTTCAGCACTCAATACATATACTTCTGTATTGAAGATTGGTTTACCAATTGGTGGTACCCTATACATGACACCCTTTTCTAATTCCATATACGTGGAATACGTAGTATCTTCAGACGGTCCATATAAGTTGAACACCTTCTCAATCGTACTTCTCTCGTATAAATCTTGAACAAGCGGATATGGTAACGGTTCTCCAGCCAAATTCATTACCTTTACTGAAGAAGGAATTGCGTTTGCTCGAACCAGTTCCTTTGCTGCCGATGGCACAGTATTAACCAAAGTCACACCTTTGGTAGACAACTTGTCTAGATGTAGAGCATTTTCAACGACAATCACCTTACCACCCATCGTTAAGGGAACAAATACTTCAAAAACGGATAAATCAAAAGATAGTGAAGTTGAAGCTAACACTCCCGCTAATTCCTTTCGAGAATACGTGTGATGCGCCCAATGAATCATTGTTACTGTATTCCTGTGCTCAATCATTACTCCCTTTGGTTTTCCAGTGGAACCTGAAGTATAGATAATATAGGCTAAGTTATCGCCCGTCACTTCACTCGTACATACCGTAGTTACTTCTTGTTCTATTTCTGCTCGATTACGATCAATACAAATCACGTTGACGAATGTAGGTATAACCATTTTTTGTTGTAACTTTTCCTGTGTCACCAGTACCTTTATTTGAGCATCTTCTAAAATGTACTGCAGTCGACTTTCCGGATACGCTGGATCAATTGGGACATATGCTCCTCCCGCCTTCATAATTCCTAAGAGACCGACAATCATCTCGGATGAACGTGTAACGCAAATCCCAACTAATGATTCGCATGTTACACCATTTTTTTGTAAATAATGTGCCAACTGATTTGAGCGTTCGTCCAACTCTCGATATGTTAGTTCTTCATCTTCGCACACTACTGCAATTGCTTCTGGTGTTTTTTCCACTTGTTCTTCAAACATTGTATGAATCGTACTATCTTCTATATCTATAACGGCTGATTCATTCCATTCCTCTAGTAGTTGCTTATATTCTACTTTCGATAACATATTCAGTTCTGATAGTATACATCTTGGATGAGAGACAATTTGATTTAACCAATGTTTAAAATGACTTGCCATACGTTCAATGGTTGTATCATTAAACAAATCAGTATTATATTCAAAGGTTAGTGATAATCCTTCTTCCGTCTCAGAAGCAAATAAACTCAAATCAAATTTGGCAACAGAAGCATGGCTTTTCATGAGTTCCATTTGTCTTTCAGATAGCTGAAGAAATTCTTGTTTCGTATTCTGTAAAGTAAACATAGTTTGGAATATTGGTGAATGACTTGTATTCCGTTCAGGTTTTACGGATTCTACCACTTTCTCAAATGGGATATCCTGATACTCGAATGCTTTTAGCGCTTTTTTTCTTACCTGCGACAATAGTTCTTGGAACGTCGGATTTCCACTGAAATCAGCTCGATAAACTAACGTATTTGCAAAGAATCCTATTAATCCCTCAATCTCTTTCACATTTCGATTAGCGATTGGGCTTCCAACTATAATGTCGTCCTGTCCTGTATAACGAGAAAGGAAGCTTTGATACGCTGCCATCAATGTCATAAATAAAGTGCATCCTTCTTGCAAACTTAAATCTTTGAGCTTTTCCTGTAAGGAATTCGCCACTATTAAGGACTGACTTGCACCACGATGGGTTTGAACTGCAGGTCGAGGACGATCCATCGGTAATTGTAAAACCGGTAGTTCCCCAGATAATTCTTCCTTCCAATATTGAAGATGCTGATTCAAACTCTCCTCTTTTTGCCATTCCTTCTGCCACATGACAAAATCTGCATATTGGATAGATAACTCCTTCAATTCCACTGTTTTTCCGGTTAGTGCTCCTTCATAAAAAGCCATCCATTCTTCAAGTAAGATTCCCATTGACCATCCATCTGAAATAATATGATGCATCGTACAAATGAGAACCCATTCTTCCCTGTCCACTTTCAATATTCGTGTTCGAATCAGAGGACCTTGTCCAAAATGAAATGGTTCCTCCGCCTCGTTTTGAATAAGGCGTTTCATTTCTCTTTCCCTATCTTCCAAAGAAAGATCTGTTAGATTCGTTTGAGGAATATGCCTGAACACATGAGATTGAACCTGTTGAAAAGGTTCACCCTCTTGTTCTAGAATTGTCGTCCTTAATGATTCATGACGCTCCAACAATTGATTCCATCCGACCTCCAATGCTTCAATTGACCATTTACCTGTTAAGCGACACGCTGCATGAATATTGTACATAGCACTATTTGGCATTAATTGATCAATAAACCATAGACGTTTCTGCGCATAGGAAAGTGGGATAACTTCTTCTCGTTTCATAGGTACAAGAGGAGCAACCTCTCGTTTTTTATCTTCTTTTCGTAACTGATCCACTCGTTTCGCCAATGCTTCCACTGTATCGTGCTTGAAAAGTTCACGTAATGGAATTTTAATTTGGAACATTTCTTGCAATCTAGAGACAATTTGAGTAGCAAGTAGTGAGTGCCCACCACGTTCAAAGAAGGAATCCTGAATGCCAATATTTTCTGTTCCTAACACTTGACTCCAAACCGAGGCAATAAGCTCTTCCGATGGCGTCCGAGGTAGCACATTTAAATCTTCAATAGCTTGCTCATCAGGTGCTGGCAAGGCCTTTCGGTCAATTTTCCCATTTGGAGTAAGCGGGAAGTGTTCTAACTCTATAAAGTGCGCTGGAATCATATGATTTGGTAATTGTTTTTGTAAATACTCTCTCCACTCCTCGGTATTTCCATCGCTTATTACATATGCAACCAATCGTTGATCACCTGGACGATCTTCTCTAACTAATACGACAGCCTCTTTAATAAACGAACATTTTTCTAAAGTCGCTTCAATTTCTCCTAATTCAATCCTAAAACCACGCATTTTGACTTGGTGGTCCATTCTACCTATAAATTCTAAATTTCCATCAGTTAAATATCTTACTGAATCTCCTGTTCGATATAGTCGTTCCCCAAATCGATATGGATGCGAAACGAATTTTTCAGCAGTAAGATTCGGACGATTTAAGTATCCACGTGCTAAACCAGCACCACCAATATATAACTCACCCTCAATTCCTATTGATTGCAAGCGTTGATTTTGGTCTAATACATATAATTGCGTGTTCTGTATTGGCTGCCCAATAGAAACAAATTCTTGATTAGGCTGAATATCAAATGCATTCACATAAATAGTGGCTTCAGTTGGCCCATAAAAGTTGGTTAATTTCACTTGTCCACTATAATTCCATTTCTGTTGAAATCGTCTAACCAACCCTGAACTTAGTTCTTCTCCACCAGAAAATACATGGCGTACGGACGAACAATTCATGTTCAATTCAATATGATTGAAGTGGTCTAAGAAAACAGATAACATCGAAGGTACAAATTGAACTATAGTAACCTGATGTTGTTTAATCACTTCAGCTATAATAGAAGGATCTTTTTCTCCACCTGGAGGTAGGAAAGATACACTTGCACCAACGTGAATGCCCCAAAACAATTCCCAAACAGAGACATCAAATGAGAATGGCGTTTTCTGCAAGACCACATCCTTTTCAGAAAGCGGATATTTATGTTGCATCCATTCTAGATAATTAATTACTGAATGATGCTCAATCATTACTCCCTTTGGATTCCCTGTAGATCCTGAAGTATACATAACATACGCTAAATTTTCTCCTGTTACACCACTTATACATGGGGTTGATTCTTCTTTTTCAATTGCAGTGTAATCTTTATTCATACAAATCGTTTCTATATTTTCAGATACAAACAAATTTTTAGAATTCTCTTCCGTCACTAGTACTTCGATTCCAGCATCCTCTAATATATATCGAAGTCGACTCTCTGGATAAGTAGGGTCAAGTGGAACATACGCTGCTCCTGATTTTAGAATACCTAATAACGCTATCATCATTTGTAATGAACGTTCCATATATACCCCAACTAGAGACTCTGGGCCTACACCATGCTTTTGTAGATAATGAGCTAGCTGATTTGCACGCTTCTCCAACTCTTTATAGGTAATTTGTTCATTTTCGTAACTAGCCGCGATTGCTTCCGGTGTTTTTTTAACTTGCTCCTCAAACATCGTATGAATCATGCCTTCAGCCGAATAATTAAATTGAGTATGATTCCATTCCTCTAGTAACTGTATCTGTTCTTCTTCTGTTAAATGAGTAATTTCAAATAGTTTTGAATCTAGGCTCTTCGTCATCTGAATTAATATTTGCAATAAGTGATTCTGAATCAGATTTATTGTTTCTTCATTAAAATAGCTTCGATCATACATCAACTTTAAAGTAATTTTCTTACCGGGCATTACAATGAGTGTTAAAGGATAATTTGTTTGTTCCGTGCTTGTAACATCTAGTAATCTTAAATCATCATTTCTCTCACCTTGAATTGGATAATTTTCAAACACATACAAGGTATGGAATAAGGAGCTATTTCGCGGAACCTCACTCCAGCCTTGAATATCTATCAACGAATTATACTCATACTGTCTTCGTTCCATTTCTTTCATTTGTATTTTACGAAGCCAATCTACTACTGATGTATTATCCGTTAATCGAATTCTGGTAGGTAATGTGTTAATAAATAGCCCCACCATATTCTCTGCTCCCATTAAATCAGTAGGACGTCCAGCGCTAGTTACGCCAAATACGACGTCACTGTCACCGCTATACCTACTCATCAAATAAGCCCATGCACCTTGTACTAACGTATTCAACGTTAATCGACTATTTCGTACCCACTCTTGTAACTTCTCAGTAAGTTTCTCAGATACTTGATAAACACACTCTCCATAGCCCTTCTCTTGTCCTTGATCCTTTCTTTCCATTGCTAATGGCGTAGGTGCATAGAACCCTTTTAATTCTTCTTTCCAAAATTCCTCTGCTTGACTTTGATCTTGTTTATTTATCCACTGGATATATTTTTTATAAGGAAGAGATTTAGGAAGAGTCAATAATTCTCCCTTTATCATCTTGAGATAAACTTCCATCACTTCACTAAAGACCAATGACACACTCCATCCATCTAGCAAAATATGATGATGTGTCCAAATAATTCTCGTTTCCTCTTTTGCTTCTTTAATCGCAGTGACTCTCATCAATGGTGCTTCATCCAATAAAAATCCTTTTCTACGATCTACATTCAAAAACTGTTGTAATTTCTTCACCCTTTCCTCATGTGGATAGGTGCTCCAATCCTCTTGATGAATAGTAAAAGGAAGACGTTGGTAAACCGCTTGTAGTGGCTTTTCTACTTCCTCCCATACAAATACTGAACGTAAAACCTCATGTCGATTAATAACATATTCCCAAGCCTTTTCAAAAGTATCAACATCCAATTGCCCCCCGAGCAAGAAACCTACTTGTACAATATAGGAAAAAGAATGTTCATCATCTTGATCGTATAAAGTATGAAACAGTATTCCTTTTTGCAAAGGTGATAAACCATATATATCAATAACGTCTCCCATTTTTACACCCTCTTCTTTGTTAATTTAAGTAATACTTTGCTCAAGCTTTCTTCCGTAAGATCCTCTGCATCAGCAAAATCTGATACCGTAAAAGCAGACTCTGTTGTTGGTTTATTTATAAGTTGACGAAGATGCCTCAACATACCATCTGCTATCACTTGAATTTTTAATTTAGAAAACTGTTCCCTACTATACATCCAAATAAAATGTAACTTTTCATCTTTCACCATTCCGATAACATCAATTAGATGAGATGGTTTGGAATCTGGAGCATGATCTAAAAATGTAAATCCTGTCTCTTGCATAAACAAAGAGTCCCTTGAAAACACCTGATCAAATTGGCCCAAATAGTTAAAGCTTATTGAAGGCTTTTGCTGATAAAACGGAAGTAATCCTTTATTCAAGTAACGTAAAATACCATAGTCAACTCCGCGATTTGGGATTCGACGCAATTGCTCTTTGACTGCCTTTAACCCTTCAATAGGTGTCTGAGTTCCTTGAAAATTGAGATGAACGGGATAAATACTCGTGAACCAGCCCACTGTCCTTGATAAATCAATACCTTCAATCATCTCTTCTCTCCCGTGTCCTTCTAGATGAATAGAAACGGTTTGCTGATTTGTACAATCGACGATAGCTTGTCCTAATGCCGTTAATAGTACCTCATCAATCCTTGTCTTATGAGTGACTAGAACTTCGTGAAACAATGCTTGTGTTTCTTCTATTCCTAAAGTCCTCGTCACTTGATCAATCGATTCTTCTGTCGTTTCTTGTATTGGATAGTCCATTGGAATTTTCATCGTTTCTTTTTCTACTTGTTCATTCCAATAATCCTTTACTTCTTTTGAAATACCCGAATCACTGTATGTCTGAAGTCGTTCAGACCATTCTTTAAAAGATGTACTTTTCGCAGGTAAGCGAATTTCTTGACCTTGTTTCATCTGGTTATATACCACCTGTAAATCTTCCAATAGAATCCTCCATGACACTCCATCTACTACTAAATGATGTATCACCCAGAATATTCGATCATTTTCAGTCAAGTTATCTTCAAAGTACACTACTTTCATTAACGGACCAGTAATTAAATTGAAACTAGCTTGATGAATATTCATCTCTTCTTGTATTATTTTATTCCACTCTTTTTCATTAACTTGATTCCGTTTTACAACATGGAGTACTGACAGCTCATCAGTCCCTTCATTTCTCTGCCTCCACGTTCCGTTTGGTAACTGTTCGTACCGGAAACGTAAAGCATCATGATGTTTCAGTAAATTTAATATCGCTCCCTCTAGTAATTTCACATCCAATCTTTCTTTTACTCTTAAAAGCATTGATTGATTCCAATGCTCTGTATGTGGATGTTCTTGCTCGAAGAACCAGCACTGAATTGGAGTAAGAGGCACATCACCTATCACAATTCCCTGCTCCGCTTGTACTCCCTGCGTTTCTATAGCCACTTGTGCCAGCTCAGCGATAGTTGGGCATTCAAACATTTGCTTTGGAGTAAGTTTTAACCCCACTTGACTTGCTTGAGATATGATTTGAATACTGAGAATCGAGTCGCCACCAATTTCAAAGAAATTATCATAGATTCCCACCTTTTTAACACCTAATACTCTCTTCCAAATGGTAGTTAGTATCTGTTCGTTACTATTCCGAGGGCCAACACATTCACTATTAATCTGCGTTTCCTCCGGCATAGGTAAGGCCTCACGATCAACTTTACCGTTAGCTGTAAGTGGAATAGCTTCCATCGCCACAAATCCCGAAGGAACCATATAACTTGGTAGTTTCGCTTTAAGATACTCTCTCCACGCATCTACATTTCCATCTCCTACAACATATGCTACTAATCGTTTATCGCCTGGCTGATCTTCTCTTACAATTACAACTACCTCTTTTACATATGCATATGTATGTAAAGTAGACTCAATTTCCCCAATCTCAATTCGGAAACCACGTATTTTAACCTGATGATCAATTCTTCCACGATAATCTAGATTCCCATCTGGCAAATACCTCGCTAAGTCTCCTGTCCGGTATAATCTTGCTTTCAGATCACTACTAAATGGATGAGATATAAAACGCTCTGCTGTTAATTCAGGTCTATTTAAATACCCACGTGCAAGCCCTGCTCCGCCAATATAAAGTTCACCATCAACACCTATAGGAACAGGTTGTTGATAAGCGTCTAGTATATACACTTCTAAATCGGGAATCCGCTTTCCAATATTACTTCTTGAAGCCTGCTGCACATCATCTAAAGTAATTGGATAATATGTAACATGAACTGTAGTTTCTGTAATTCCATACATATTAATTAACTGTGGGTTTTTCTCCCCATACCTTTGAAACCACGGTAACAAGCTAGTAGGTTCTAACGCTTCTCCGCCAAATATGACATAACGCAGCTGCAAATTTTTATTCTCATCTTCTTCTTCACACACTTGTATTAATTGTCGAAATGCGGAAGGTGTCTGATTTAGAACTGTGACTTCTTCCTCCACCAATAATTGATAAAAATCCTTAGGTGATCGACTAATCCAGTACGGAACAACAACTAATTTTCCACCATATAATAATGCTCCCCAAATTTCCCATACTGAGAAATCAAATGCATACGAATGAAAAAGCGTCCAAGTATCTTTTTCATTAAACTGATACCAACAATCCGTCGATTTAAATAACCGAATGACATTGTGATGCTCTATCATAACGCCCTTTGGATTTCCCGTTGATCCCGAAGTATAGATTACATATGCCAGATTTTGGGGACCGACACCAGAAACCGGAAAAGTCTTACTTTCTTTCCCAATCTCATCTTGATCACGATCCAGGCAAATCGACTCAACATTTTCTGGTAACCAGTTCAATTCTTTTAAACTTTCTTGCGTTACGAATAACTGAATGCTAGCATCTTCTAAAATATATTGAAGTCGTTGCTCTGGATATGTTGGATCAAGTGGGACATAAGCCCCACCAGCCTTCAAAATCCCTAAAATACCTACAATCATCTCGTGGGAACGTTCAACGCACAGTCCAACTAAAGTATCAGGTCCTACTCCTTTTTTCTGCAGATAATGAGCTAACTGGTTTGCACGTTCATTAAGCTCCTTATAAGTAATTTTTTCTTTTTCATACGTAACTGCAATAGCATTTGGATAAATCATCGCTTGCCGTTCGAACATTTCATGAATAGTTACTTGAGGCGGGACATCCAGTTTAGGATTGTTGAACTCAACTAAACTTTTTCTTTTATCCTCCTCAGAAATGATTTCTATTTCAGCCACCTTCTGCTTTGGGTTTTCAAAAATATTTTCCAGTATCACTAGCATAACGTTAAAGAATCGTTCTATCTCTTCCTTAGAAAATAGCTCCTCACGATAATCAATATGTACATGTAAAGAGTCTATATCAATTAGATTTTCAATATGCACTGCAAAATCTTGTACTTCTTCACGGTTTGGAATCCATAGTGAGTCACCACTTTCATCACGATCCCTATAATCAATCGTAGTTCCGAAAAGTCTCACATTACTGTTATTCTCTTTATTAATCTGCTTTAATAACAAATCAAATGGATATTTCTGGTGTCTTAATGATTTACTTTGTTTTCTGGACACCCTACTAATAAATGAAAGTACTTCTTCTTCTGGATCAATATCCATTCTTAAAGGAACTGTACTCACCATCATTCCAATCAATTTTCGTTCCATTTTAGTCATACGGTTGCCATAAGCCATTCCTAAACCAATATCAAGCGATGAGGTCCACCGATACATGGACAACGAGAAAGCAGCAACAAAAAGGGTGTATAAACTAAATTTGTAATCTTCAGAAAATTTTTCTATCTTTCTCTTCAAATGCTCCGTTAATATAAACGTCTCACGTGATGCTTTGGTACTAACTTGGTACGTATTATAAGGCTTCAACCCGGTCACAGATGGCAGTGTTTTAAATTCCTCTAACCAGAATTTTTGATCTTTTTGAAAACGACTACTATTCAAGTATGTTTGTTCATTAGTCAGAAATTGAACATATGAATTTTTAATTTCGCCTTCCTCATTCTCGTTATGCATGTCATAATAATATTTTGCAATCTGCTCAGTAAATATTTGAATTGATAAACCATCCATAATAATATGATGAACATTTCCAAAGACCGCACATTCATTATCGTTTAATTTTATTAAAGCGAAATAGTATAAATTCGAATTAAATAATGTAAACGTTTCTTTTGCTTTCTGCTCAATCCATTCCTCAAGCAAATTTGTATTCTCCACATTACTGAAATCAAAAAACTCAAATTCTTGTTCTTCATGTTTAATAAAATATTGTTTAGGTTCTTGATGCCCATTTTCTTTTAACCTAATGCACAGACCGTCATTTTCACTGATAACGCGATTCACAACTTGGTTTAATTTTGAATAGTTCATTTTTCGATGAAGTTTAAATAAAAATCTTAAATTACATATTCCTTTATCAGAATGAATAACTTCTGTATACCATATTCTTCGCTGCGGATGGCTTAATGGATAACATTCCTCATTGGTCATAAAAATCTTCCCTTCAAAAATTATTTGCTCTTATAGGTTCGTGTTTATGTTTAGCCCATAAATATTTCTGCAGTGAAACTCCAATTACTCCAATAATAACAAGCCCAATCCCTCCATAAACATAGAGTTGAGTTACTCCAAACAAATGCACTAATGGACCACTCATAGCAGGAGAAATAATTAAAACTGCATTTGTTAAACTGCTTTGAATACCAAATACTCTTCCTACTTGATCTTGATCGGATTCTATTTGTAATATGACTTGATTAGATACAAGCATCAGCCCACTTCCGATACCAGCGATAAAACTAATTAAATAGGCTAAAACGAAGACCGTACCGGGCGTTATCAAACCAATCCCCCCAAAACCAATTCCCATTAAAACCATACCTCCACATACTACCCAGCCATATTGAAATTGTTTTAATTTCTGAGTTAGTAATGCACCAAGTATTCCGCCAAGACCAATAATAGAAATGATATATCCCATTTTACTTTTATCATGTGGGAATAAGCTCTTAAATAAAGTTGGGAATTGTGAGTCTACTAATTGTAATACTGCCATGGCTATTGTAACGAAAATCATGGTTGATAATATTATCCGATTAGATAACACATAACCCCACCCTTGTACCCAAGCGGTCCAAGTACTTTGTTTTTGCTTTTCAACAAATTCTTTCGATATAGTTTCTTTAAATTTTATTGTGGGTATGAGAACTAAGGTAGCTAATAAACAACTTATAGCTCTTATAATGAGGCAGAACTCTGGTTGAAACCAGCTCAGCAACATGCCCCCTATAAGTGGGCCTACTATCTTTGTACCCTGCTCTACTATTCCGTTGATA
Organism: Bacillus sp. JH7; assembly: GCF_001563515.1. Taxonomy (NCBI): domain Bacteria; kingdom Bacillati; phylum Bacillota; class Bacilli; order Caryophanales; family Bacillaceae; genus Bacillus; species Bacillus sp. JH7. Next base: position 2,338,869 of record NZ_LPUS01000001.1, read on the forward strand.
CTTACTGCTTTAGTAAGCAAGTCCGGGGATACAATCTGTCTTGTTAGTGTTTGCTGTGCAGGATAATAGAAAACAATAAAAATGGAACGAATCATTAATGCCACTAAGAGCCAGTGGATATCTTGTACAAATAAAAGAGCAATTGTTATTAGACCAACCATTAGATTACAGAACATCATAATTGGAATTTTTCTAAAACGATCTGCAATAACACCTGCCCATGAGCCAAAAATAATTCCAGGAAGTGCATATGCAACAGGAATCAATCCAATCATAGTAGGATCTACTTCCCATTCAAACCCAACTATAGTCATAATCGCTAACATATCAATAAAAACACCAAGCATAAGCAATGAATAGGCAGAGAAAACTTGTAAATAAACCCTATTTCCTAATAGGCCTTTTGAATCAGTAGTTTTCATAAAAGCAAGCTCCTTAGGTTACTAATATAAACGCTTTTGCGTATAAGGTACCTCTTTATTAAACTTAATTAATCATTATTGACATCTCACCTAGAATTTAACTTCGTCAAAACTCAAACCACTCTTGTTTTTCATATATTTAAAATAGTCAGACAAACGAAAGCGTACCTATTTCTTCATTTTTATATCAACTGTTACAAAATATTTCTTTACCTTACACTAATAACAGCTAAACGTTTCCTTAATATAACCCTTTACAGTCGTTTGCACATTCAATTCACATCCTTTTTAAAGTTGGCTTTTTTCTATCTCAAATACTATCACACAAATATTTCACCTACTATATTCATAAAGTTGAAATATTTGAATCAGAAAATTCGGATAAAAAACTAAATCCACAAATCATACCAAACAATTATTTAGTTATATTGTCATTTTATAGATAGCTTTAGCCATAAGGATATCAAGAATTAAGTTTTTTAATTTTATTAACATAATAGTTTATAGAGACTATAAATCCTACTAAACAAAAAAATAAATATACAATAAAGTATATTTATTTTTTCTTATCCTACATATTTTCTATGGAAATTAATTCCAATAACTAAAGTTGATAATAAAAATATAATATTACCAATCACTAATGTACTCATAACAAGAATTGAATACTATAGTATTAATACTTCTGCACCTACTACCTATTTTATTTATTGGATATTTATACTTCAAAAAAATTACACATCATTCACAATTAGGATACATACCTAAAATATGATTTGAACATGTTATTATATTTTAAGATAATATCAGTTTTTCTATAAGAGAACTTAATTTTTTTGTAGTACGAAACTGTTAGTAATACAGTATATACTAATTTAGTTATAAAAACATTTAAAGACCACCTATTTCCATAAGTGATCTTTCTTTGTGATTCTGTATTTGTGCACTACTGTAGAAATATATCGTAGAAACGCTTTGTTTGCTAAATGTTTAGTTCTTTCCATTTACTAAAAAACATAGCTTCATACACTTAATATCATATTCGTTACATTGCAAACTATTATTTTGTCTTCTGTACAGGCAAACTACTAAAAATTAATTCAGCAACTTTTACATATCCTTTTGAGTTTGGATGAATTAAATCCTTAGACCAAAGCGTATTGTCGTTAACTAAATGATGATTCCAAAAATCAACATGATGAAGCTTATACTCTCTGCTCAGTGAATGTATAACTTCATTTGCCTCTAATAATTGTTCTTTTATTACTTGTTTTTTTTCAGAAGCAAAAGGGAGCCTAACTGTAAAATCTGGAAGGTTTGCTATAATAATATCAGCCCCTGCTTTACTTAATGTATCTATCATAAATTCCATATCGTTCTTATATGCATCATGATTCCAACGTCCTTTTAAAACATCGTTTGCCCCTGCAATGAGACTAACCAAATCTGGATTAAAAGTTAACGCCTTTTCCAATTGCTGCAAGCGAATTTCTTCAGTTACTAACCCACGCTTTGCAAAATTGGCATATTCTATATCGTTTTCACACAGTTGAACAAAATGATCTACCCAGCTTTTTAATGCAATTCCCTCAACTTCATCCCCTATCCCCTCTGTAAAACTATCACCAATTGCTACAAATCGCTTCCACATATGTATTCCCCCTTTATTTTTAAACATATCTATACTATACAATAGCTCACACCGTAATTGTTATTTCTAAGTGGTTTTCGATTTCAATTATATTCCACTTTACTATATTTACATTTAGAATCCAAAATTGACCGATTCCCAAGTATACTAAGGAATCGGTCATATTCGTATATTTACTAAAGAAATAAAATCTCCCTAGGAATTATACTTTTTTTCAAAAAAATTGTTGTTATTTGTTTTGCCCAGTTGATACATTTCTTTTCGATTACATGATACGAAACTATAGAAAAAAGTAGTGTCATTGCAATGCACAAAGTAAGAAGAAAAAATTACACCCTGACATTCCAAGCTATCCACATAAGAATCTATAGTGCTTTGAAACCTTTTGTTTCAAACTAATATTTAGTTGTATCCTATAAAATTAGCTTTTTACTATATCAATCGTACGATCCCACATACCACTAAAAAAAGATCCTGTTTTACGTATAAAACGTGTAAGCCAATTTGCTTGTTCCACATCAGATTTTGTTACAAGGTCTATTTGTAATGAATTACCTGATAAGAACCCAGGATCTGTATTATCTTTAGACGAGATAATCATTTTACTAATTGTTACACCTTTTTTAATAGGCGCTTCTTGTTCCCTATTCGATACTTTAAATTCTTTTTTATAAATGTCTTTATTGCCCTTCGGCATTGGAAGTGAAACAGCTTGCTTCGTTTGAACTACTACATCTTTGTCTTTTGCATTTGCCACTCGAACTGTTTCATGTCCTTTTATTACTGAATCTTTTCCGTAGACATTCTTCACTTCAAAATTCGCAAATCCATAATCGTATAATTTCTTTGTTTCATCAAAACGTGCCGTATGAGATTTTGCTTTTATCACTACAGAAATTAGTCGCATACCATTTCTTTCTACTGTACCAGTGAAACAATCTCCCGCTTCTGGAGTCGTTCCTGTTTTCAAACCATCTACACCTTCATATTGCTTAATTAAGCCTTTTAACATCCAGTTAAAGTTCGCCATATCAATTGGATATTTACCACCCTCTTGGAATGTTTTTTTAGGAATTTTTGCTGTATTTAATATTTGGGGGAAATCTTGAATAAGACGTTGTGCTAAAATTGCACAATCCCTTGCAGACATTTTATTTTTCTCTTCTAGAGTTGTCCCTTCTAGATGATATCCTTTTAAATCTTGATTTGTTAAGCCAGTAGAGTTTACAAACTTATAATCTTTCATACCAAACTCTTTTGACTTATCGTTCATCATTTTTACAAAATTGACCTCTTTACCAGCAATCTGTTCAACTAAAGCAATTGTTGCACCATTTGCAGAGTAAATTGCCATTGCCTCATATAACTCTTTTACCGTATAAGAGCCACCATTTTCTAATGGAACATTTGATAGTGAACGATCTTGCGAAATCTTATGTGCATATTCAGAGATTTTAACTTTTTGATCCCATTTAAGTTTTCCTTTATCCACCGCTTCATAAACTAAGTATTCGCTCATCATTTTTGTCATACTAGCAATTGCCAATGATTCATCTGCATTTTTTTCATATAAAATTTTTCCAGAATTTGCTTCTATTAAAATTGCTGACCCTGCTTCAACGTCTATAGCAGGATCTGTTTCCGCTGCTGCTTTTCCAATTGTAACGACCATGCTACAAAATATTGTAAGCACTGTTACTATTGCAATAACTCTATTGCAAAACATACCTTTCACTTCTGTTACCTCCAATTTCTTTGTACTTAAAAAAAGCGTTATTCTAACATAATCCCGCAAAAAAATAGAAAGTGTTCTCAAATTGTATATACATATAAAACGTTAGAATCGCTTTCATATAGACCATCTCATCCGACATTTTTAGGTGCGCTAATACTTTGTATTCCCACACATATCCTTATTTTTAATCCCCTTATATTTTTCAAAATGATTCACACTTTCATATTTTTTTAGGATTACAGTTAATAGACAATCTAAATAATACATTTGTTCCACATTTACAAAAAATAAAAAACTACACCCTATACTGGATGTAGTTTTTCTAACTGATTTATTTATTTTTCACTTCATTTTTATAAAAAGCAAATAATGGTTCGATGGATGGACTAGATAACAGCGGAATTGCCTTCTCAATCAATTTCCTATCCCAATCAAACCAACGCATTTCCATTAACATGTTTATTTCTGTATCAGTGAATCGTTTCTTTATTTCCTTAGCAGGATTTCCACCAACTATTGTATACGGCGGAACATCTTTACTTACGACTGATCCTGCAGCAACAATTGCACCTTCACCAATAGTAACGCCAGGCATTATTATAGCATTCATTCCAATCCAAGCATCACTTTTAATGACTGTATCTCCCTTAGGTTCATATGATTGTTTAATTTGCTCAGCGAATGGATATACTGTAATCCATTCTGAGTGATGATTATGATTACCACCCATTAAAATGACTACCCCGCTTGCTATGCAAACATAATTCCCAATAATGAGTTTGTCAAGGTGCCATCCCATCTGTTCAATTGGATTGAACAGTGCTTGGGACTTAGCATCTCCCCACAAATACCTTACACAGCCATCTTCAAAATTTTGATGACTATAATAGCCTGAATAATAGGAGTACTCTCCTACTTCAATGAGTGGATTTGTTACTATATCTTTTATATACTTTGTTTCTGACCAATGATTAAATAATGGATGCTTCATAACTTTATTCCTCGCTTCTAAGTATTATATATATTGCTATTTACTTAGAAGCTTACTACGACTGCTACATTTTTTAGCTTTCTCAAACGACGAATCATTATCTTCAAGCCTTTCTTTTATACTATAAAAAAGCATAACGCAATACATTACACTAGTCAAATTGTGTAATTTTGAACACATCTTAAACAGCGTAATACTGCAATAGGAACATGAAAACACTCTAACTTTGATACAAATAATATATTGATTACATTTAGTTCATATTTTGTAAAAAAATCTTAATTGCCATGACAAAGCAAACAATAACCACTATTGGTCGTATTAATGCCGTCCCTTTTGTAAGCACCATCTTCGCCCCAATATATGATCCTATTATTTGACCAAGCATCATAATCAATCCAATTGTCCAATCGATTTGGCCAAAAATAATAAAATACAACAAAGCAGCGAAATTACTTGTAAAGTTCAAAATCTTAGCATTTGCAGTCGCCCGTGTAGCACTATATCCACATAAAAGAATGAACGCTAAAGCAATTAAACTACCTGTTCCTGGGCCGAAGAAACCATCATAAAATCCCAGTAACGGAGCCACTGTTAACGCAAACAACAACATACTTATTTTTCTCGGTCGATCTTCGTTTGCTATATTTGGAGATAATAGAAAATAAATGCCAATAAAAACAAGTAAAAAAGGTAATATCATAATTAGATATTCTGCTCGTATCTGTAAAACAAGCCATCCACCGAAAACTGATCCAAAAAAGGTCATTAAGATGGACAAACGCATTTCTTTAAGATTAATTTCTTTCTTCTTAATAAAAAACACTGTTGCCATGAGAGTTCCGCTACTCCCTTGCAGTTTATTAGTTGCTATCGCTACAGAAGGAGACATACCTACTAATAACATTATCGGGATAGTTATCATACCACCGCCTCCAGCAATCGTATCTATCCATCCTGCTAATACAGCTACTAAAAATAGTAGTATGAGTAATTCAATAGTAAAATCCATACAAAGAATATGGGAAGGCTTGAGCTATTATACCCCAAACCTCCCCATCTTCCCTCCTCTCTTTAAACTAGTTAATTAAATCTTTAAAGTAACTTTCTTTCTGATCACGTAATCGGCTGGAAACGTATTGCCTGCAAACAATTCTTCTTCCGTATTTATTATTTCCAATCGGGATTTTATATTCTTCCTCAGATAACCTTTCTCTACCATGAGTTACATTTGTTTGTTTACCATAGTATGAATTTGGGATAATTAATAAATCTTCAGATGTAAGTGGAACCTTATAAGTAGGCGTTGTTCGTAAGAGTTCTAAAAACATGTCAAATTTCAATTTTTCTTCTTCACTTTCTCCTACATAAATCAATCTATTCTCTGCTCCATTTAAACAAGTTGCAATAATATCACCATTATCATCTAAAAATATAATTTGGTTTATTTCCCCTACAAATCCCGATATTTCACCATCAGCCATTCCTGCGATATGAGCAATAGGCATTTTACTTATCGCCAATATGTCATCTTTACTGAAGAAATTTTCTTCAAGATGCTTTTGAAGTAATTTTGGCGTTCCAATATGAGTTTGAGTTTTTAAATTTAACACTCCTTTTAATAAAAGAGCATCAACTCTAGTAAATTTTCCACAAGTAATTTCAGACACTATTCGTTCCACGGATTTATTAAGTCTATTTGATACAATTTCTAAATTCGTATTGAATGTTTTCAATCTTGCTTCAATATCTGATTGGTCTTTCATATCTGTATACACTGTGGCATCGTTATGTTGATAAAAGTTCCCGCCACCGGTGCTTGCACCGACATTTCGCAAAACTTCATCGTTGTTTAAAGGTGAAATGAGATGAAATCTATTTTTCCCTGCATGTTCGGATGGGTGAATTAAAGCATCATAATTAAAAAGTGTGGCAAAAAGCCATGTGACCCATTCTGCATAAAAATATTTTTTCATTCTATCGTGTTCGTCTTCACCATAATTAAAACCTCTGCGATTTTCCCCAGGTAATAGTGTTTCTATAGGATCACATGGAGTATTTTTAATAAGGATAGGCGGTACGCTCCCACCACAATTCGCTATTTTTATCATATGTAGTAGATTTTTCATGTCTGAATTCGGAGTTTTCTTTGAATAGTCAATCACACAATTAAGCCACTCTTTTGAAAAATATGCTGCTATTTCTTGATCACAAGTATAAGGATTATGAGTTTTTAATTCATTTTCTATCAGATTCTTCATTTTATCCTTCAATAGATTCGGAATAGTAATTTCTTCAATTTCTGTAATCTGCAGTATTCCTTTATTCATTATAAAACCTCCGTTGTTTTATTTTTTACACCCTATCTTCTATTAAACAAACTATCCACTTCTTTTTTACTCCTTTACTTTTCGTCAGAGCTATTAGAATTACCGATTTACAAATAAAAAACATGGAGTATAAGAGATTTCTTCTTAGTTACATTTCCCCCACGAATCTCCATTGATTTGGCAAATTTAATTTGAAAATCTGATTCATTTTCATACTTTACTTTCAAACTATGTTTATATGATTTTCAATTCAAGTAAGAGTATTTCATTTTCTAAAGTTTTCCTAATTTTAAAATCAGAATTTTCAATACAACTATGTTAACATTAAAAATATAACACGAAACAAAAAAATGTAAATAAATAGTTTTTTTATAAAAAATAGTCAGACTATTTATAAGGTAATCCGTATTCCATTGAACCAACTACGGCCTCTCAATTTTATTGATAACAATAAAAAAGCCCCCTAAATGAATAGAGGACTTTTTCCAAGTATATTCTATTTTAAAGTTCTTACTTATCTTTTACTTTAAAAGATATTGCTGTAACTTCTTTATTAACAGTTCCATCCCGTTTGGACTTACAATAATCTTCCCATTCGCTAACGAAATATTGCTGTCTGAAATATCTCCTGTAAGTGCACAAGCTCTTGGAGATTGATATTTTCGTAAAATAATCTGATCCTCTTCTATAAACATTTCAAGAGAATCTTTTTCTACAATTCCTAAACTCCGTCTTATTTCCATTGGAATAACAATACGCCCCATACTATCTGCTTTACGAGTAATTCCTCTTGATTTCATAAAATGCCACCCTTTATATTTATCTAATATTACGGTATTCATTTTAGCAATAAACAACAATTAGGAATAGTTCGTATTACAGTACTTTTTTTAGAAATAAATAACAATTAGGAATAGTTTATGTTAAAATTCTTTCTTGTTTATTCTTGATTTTTAATATATTTTTCCTTGATCATTTTTATATATTGTTTTCTTTCAGTTAGTTCAAATATAAATAATGCTTTTTTTATGTCTGTTAAACCAACTTCATTAGAGTGCTGAACTTTCAATAAAATTGCACCTTTTTCAAAAAACAATTCACCTAATAAGTATAAAGTATTCATATTTATGGCTAATTTTATGCCTATTTCACTATACTTTATTGCTTCTTCATATTGATTTGCAAGGTGTAAACATTTTGTTAACGTATGAATGAGTCTTAATTTGATTTCTTTTTCTCTAGGAAATTCTATCTTATTAAAATTAATTAAACTTTGTTTTAATATATTTATACTTTTCTCATACTCTTCATTTTCTGCATGTATTATAGCAATTGAATTCATTATGCTTATTTCTTTTTCTGATAAAAAGTTAGTACTACTTAAGGTTTGTTTTAGTGCTCTATTTAAAATGTCAAAAGCATTACTTGTTGCTCCATTTACATAATATATAGCAATCGCTTCATGCCATAATAGAAATTGTTTATCTTCTTTTGATTGGAAATTATCATCATTTTTCTCTTTTTTTACTATTTCGTAAAGCTCATTATATTGTTTTTGTTTTACACAATCTCTCATTACACATTTTACATTTTCAATATATTTTATTTTTTTATTTTTGGTTAGTGCGAATATATAATTTGGATCAATACCAAGTCTTTCAGATAATTGATACAACAATATGCTAGATGGATAAATAATACCTTTTTCTATCTTACTAATTTGACTTTGTGAACATATTCCATGACATAATTCAGATTGTGACATGTTTTTTTTCTTTCTAAGTTCTTTAATAATAATACCAAGATTGTAGAATTCCATCTTTCCTCCCTCAAATGTAACACTTTATGAGTATAAGAATATTTTCCAACTTTTAATGTAATGTAAAATTGATATAGTTAAAATTACTAATTATATGGATTTATAGTTTCTTTTACAAACTTGTACCACAATACGAGAAATTATTAAAATATGGTTCACTAATAATCAATGTGCGTTTTATTCACCCCCACTGATTATTAGTCCATCCCAGGCAGGCGTTTACAGGGAGTCCGACTTCTTTGCCACATCTAGATTTTGAGGTGGGAGTCTTACTACCCGCAAATAGCCGGATTAAAATAAATATGATTTTTCACCTTTATTTCTTTTAATAGTTTCTTTTGATATTTATATAAATAATTTCGAAGGAGCGTATTTTATGAAAAGAATGTTGACCGAAAGAGAGTTAGAAGTGGCTATTTATGTAGCAAAAGGATATACAGATGCAGAAATTTCCCAAAAAATATATGTTACCCCTCGAAGAATTTCAGCGATAATTAATCATATTAAAGAAAAATGGCATATTAATTCTAGAGTGGAATTAGGTATTTTAGTTTATCATTATGGTTTTATAGATGCACCCTTATTTTCAAATAAAAAAATTCAGCTATGTAAAAAGGTTGTACAATAGATAGCGGAATATAACGAGTTTAAATTGCAAATAAAAATAGAAGAGCAGACAAACTTTTATTATTTGGTTTACTCCATCACTTTTTAAATTTCAGACATTAATATAAAAAGGTTAGAGAATTAACTTCTCTAACCTTTTTATATACACTATTAGGTTTCAAACAGTAAAGATGCCCTAATGCTACCATTGATCCTGTTCCCTATTCAACCTTGTATAAACAAAAAAAATCAGATATTACCACTATTCAAAACCAGTTACAATTCTCTCTTTCATTTTCTGTATTACTTCACTGCTCAATACTTTTTGACCAGCAGGAAGTTTTAATATGGCAGCGGCACCTTTACTAAGGTATATTTCTTGATCATTATTTTGATTTACTACCAATATTCCTTGCCCTTCAAATTCGAAATAACTAATATCTTTTGTTTCATTTGTATTATTTTTTATTGCTTTATATAATCCATATAAATCTTTACTTCTATTTTCTCCGCCCGTTCGAATCGGTTCAGTATCATTCGCAACAATTAGTCCTTCTGGCTGCTCACCCTTCATAATAAACCACAGCTTTTCATTTGTTGGTAATAGTAAATTCTTAAATTCAGAGCTATTTAAAATTTGCTGTGCTGGAATTGTTTCATAGATTGGTAACGAAAATGGAGATGTTGTTATTTTTTCAAAACTTAAATTTTCAGAAGAACTTCCCTTACTATATTGATAATCTTTTAATGCGATCGATTGTACTGATTCACTTTTATTTTTTGATGCATAACTAATTTTACTAGCGAAAATAATAACGGTCATTAAGCACATGCACAGTATCACAAGCTTAAGTAGTTTTCCCATTTATGAACCCCCGCTTTTAATATTATTAGTTTGCATGGATATTATAAACAGTTTCACTCCACCAAAAATTATTATTGTTATGGAACGTACTGAAATTATGATTATAATGATCACCATACCAAGGGTCCATGTATGTTATATAATCTGTTCCATTTGTCCCTTTATAAAATCCATCAAGTACTAGAAAGTGTCCGATGTTAGCTCCATTTTGCCACATAATGAGTGCAATCATCGGCTGATTACTATTAATTTGACTTTTGAACCAATCATAAGATTTTGCTCCAGAACTTATAGCTGAGCTAACACCATATCCCGATAATCCATATTGTATTTCACGTGAAGTTGCAGGATTATTATATGATCCACCCTTAACATACCTAACATACTGATCTTGTGAAGGAGTTTTCCCAAAATAATTTAAAACTGAAACCGAAGTGCCTGCCCAACACCAATTTGATCTTTCTTGTAATATGTTAGGTACAGATAATTTACGGTCTGTTGGTGTACTTGGGGGATTTCCATTAATATACGCTGACGTTACATATACTTTTTTTCCATCTTTAAAATAATAAAACCAACGATTATCTAAATTTCCTGTCCAGTAATCTTTAACCGCTTCACCATACTCCCATCCTTTAAAAGATACTTTTTTATTTCCGGGAATCACATCTACAATATTTGCATTCAAACTTTTTGCCTCTCTAACATTTACATTCAATGGAGCTGTTGTTCCTGAAAATTCAACTTCTTCTGCTATTATTTTCTGAACACCAATAAAACTAAATGTGAAAAACAATAAAAACATACAAACAATAAAATGCTTTCTTTCCTTCATTTCTCCACCCCTTCATTAGTACTAAAAAACATCAACAATTCATCCTTATTAATTGTTCAAGCTTAATATTACATACTAACGAAAAATGACTTCTCATAAAGTGAAACTTTAATCAGTAGTGGTTTTATTCATCCCCCACGATTATTAGTTGAACCAATCGGGCTGCCCGGCAAATAGCGGGATAAATTCCAATACAAAAAAGGAGCCTATAAATTTTTATAGGCTCCTTTTTATTTCGTCGTTATTACTTAGCTAATTCTTTCGTACCCTTCATTACATCAATGAAGAATCCCCAGTTATTCACTACAGAAGAGATACTGATATGTTCATCTGGAGTGTGGACGTTGAAAATGTCTGGTCCAAATGAAATTGCATCTAATTCAGGCATCTTTTGAACGAATGCGCTACACTCAATCCCCGCATGCACAGCGAAGATTTCAATTTCTTTATTGTATTTTTCTTGATGTACTTTTTCAAATAAATTACGAATTTGTGAGTTTGGATTGTATGGCCATTCTGGATACTCTGACTCTATTTCAAATGTAGCACCAACTAATTCAGCAATATATTTGATTTCTTCTGCAACATGTTGTTTTAAACTACTTACAGAACTTCGCACTTCGTTACGTAATTTAATTTCATCTTGCAACGTTTCAATAACGCCTAAATTTGTTGAGCTTTCTACAAGACCTTTAATATCCATGCTCATACTTTGAATACCATTCGGAATTAAGAATAATGATGAAATAAGCTGCTTTTGTGTCTCTTTAGCAAATACTTTTTCAACTGTTTCATCCAATTTTGTCAGTGTAACATGAACATCTGGATCAACAGCACGCATTTCTTCTTGTAATACACGTGTCCATGATTCTAGTTTTTCTTCTACTTGTCCTACATCTTCTGTACGAATTAAAATTGTAGCTACACTTTCACGCGGAATTGCATTCGTTTTTAATCCGCCGTGAACTTCACTTATGTAAAACTCCGTACGTGCTGATAAATCACGTAATACTCGTCCTAATACTTTGTTCGCATTACCGCGTTGTTTATCAATCTCCATACCAGAATGTCCGCCTTTTAGACCACCAACATATAGACGGTATGCATCCATATTCGCTGGCGCTTCATCCCAAATTACGGGAATTGTTTCAACAGCTTTCGCACCACCTGCACTACTTACAAGTAATTTATGATCTTCTTCAGAATCAATATTTATAAATATCTTTCCTTCAAAATGATTTGGATCAATAGCAAAAGCCCCGCCCATTGTCGTTTCTTCTTCAGTAGTGATAACGACTTCAAGTGCTGGATGCAGAATTTCTTTCGAATCTAATAAAGCTAATGCATACGCAACTGCAATACCATTATCAGCACCTAAAGTTGTTTGATTTGCATATAACATGTCCCCAATGATTCGTAATTCAATTGGATCTTTTTCAAAATCATGTACTGTTGCTTGATTTTTTTCGCAAACCATATCCATATGACCTTGAATAATAATAGCTGGTACATTTTCATAACCAGCTGTTGCTTCTTTTTTAATAATGACATTTAATGCTTCATCTTGAATGACTTCTAAGTCACGCTCTTTTGCAAAGCCCACTAAATAATCACTAATTTCCTTTTCATTACCTGATCCTCTAGGAATCTTTGAAATTTCTGCAAAATGATAAAATACAGGGTGCTTTGTTAATTGTTCTAAAGTAGAATACATTTTTCAAGCTCCTCTCAAAATGAAAAAATAGTATGTAAGTCTTTTATCATTATACCATGATTCATTATTTTACCTTTCTTTTAACTTTTATTGTTCATTTTATGTACAACACTCTTACAATATTGTAAGGGCGTTGTAAGCTATATCGATTTTTCTCATTTAATAATAGTCGTATACTTTTTAAAGAAACACATTAAAGGAGATAAAGAAAATGAAAAAGTTTTTAGCAATTATTACACTATGTTTATTATTTTTTAGTTTTACTATTGGCTGTGAGAGAGCGTCACTAAATAGAATTGGTAAGGATGTATATTACATGCAGATAAAAGGCGAAGGAACTATCGAAAAAGTAGATGGTAGAAACTTACGAAACTATACGCTGCCCGCATATGATGAAGATGGTGTCAAAAAACAAATTACATTTAGAAGTACAAAAAAAGAAAACAACCATAAATTAAATGAAGACGCGTTTTTACGCCTTTATGTAGATCAAGATGATAATAGCAAAAATGAAATATCATCAATTGAAGTAAAGTCCTATGAAGAGATTCAGAAAGCAGATTTACCTGAAAAAGTAAAAGATAAGTTTACTATTAAATAAAAAAACAAAAGAAAATGCTCTATGCATTTTCTTTTGTTTTTTTCACCTGTATATATTTTGAACTACTATTATTCATCAGTTTCTCTAACCGATTTATATTCTCCGTTAATGCACCTTTCACAAGAGAGAAATCTGTATTGGATTCTTCTTTTTTTTCTTTAAAAAACGAAGACTTTTGTACATTGACTTCAGCCATCTCTTCTCCCCCTTTTCAAAAAGATACAACCTTTTATTTATATTATATAGCAAATGTAAAAAGAGTGTACACTTATGATTTTCTTTTTAATTCTTCTTCTAATTCTTCTACTTGTTGCAACGTATCCCCTTTTATTAAAGAGAAATCTGTTGTATCTTCGTTATCTTCTTTAAAAAAATCATTGTCATAATCTTTTACCACTACAATCACCTCTACATGCTAGTGTAGGAATGATTGTCCAATTTTATTCAACTTTGTCGGATTTTGTTTTTAATTTATGTATAGAAGAAAAGGACAGAAAAAGATTCTGTCCTTATTTACTAAAATAACTATGATGTATTGTTAAATTATATACATTTTCAAAATCCCGATCTTGCAGGTTATTTTTCTTTCCATCAATAACAATGAAAACGTCACTTACTATTTTTGCTGGTATAACCCCGACATTTTCTACTTGCACCGCTTTCTGCTCATTCAATTGCTCCATATGTTCTAACGGAACGATAATACTAAATTGCGAGCGAATACCACGAAAGTTTGTATTTAATTCTTTCGCGGCTTCAAAAACAACAATTTTCGCGCCAATCTTTTCCCCGTATGAATCTAAAAATGCATTTAAGCTCTTTGTATATTCCTCTTCCGTATGCCATTCCATCGTACCGAATACTGCTGGATTAACATTTTGAATAATTGTCGTGTATATTTCTCCTCTCGCTTTAGATGCAATTAATGATCGTTTTATGGATTGAACTGTCTTGCCAATATCGCTAAATTTCGCACCCCATATTTCTGAAATATTAGGCGTTAAAATGAATGCAATATCTACAAAAATAACCATTGCAGTAAACATTAAAAGATTTTTCCAGAGGGTTAAATCGATTCCTTTTATCATGAAATACACGGTGACAGATATGATAAACAAACCATACCAAGTCTTTCTAATACGTTGCTTTTTCTCCTCGTACAACTCTTCATTTTTCCAATAAAAGAAAACAAGGACTACAAAGACAATCGCTAAAACAAATAAGCCAATTCGAATGTTAGAGATCATTAATCACATCACCCTCCATTCAAAAACTACTCACGATATCATTACATGCGCAAGCTGCTCTCTTTATGACAAAAGACGTGGACAAGCTTCTAAAATTAGCTACATCGCATATATATTAGAAGGTACCACGTCTTTTATCCTGCTATTTGTGGGCAGTAAGACCCCACTGATTAAAATTCCACTTTACCATGAGTCTATATTGTATATGTAGACAAGCATTCATTTCAAATTTTCGTATTAAAAAGAAATATGTTTCGGAATTTCCCCTTCAGGTACTTCTCCATCCATACTTAAATAATAATGACGAATCGGACGTAAGTTTTCGTCTAATTCATAAACAAGCGGAATGCTAGTTGGAATATTTAATGAAACTACACCATCACTTGAAAGGTTGTCTAAATATTTTACTAGCGAGCGAATTGTGTTACCGTGTGATGAAATAATTACTTTATTATCACTTTTTAATGTCGGCGCAATTTCTGAATGCCAATAAGCAAGTACTCTCTTCTCCGTATCCTCTAAACATTCAGTTAATGGAAATTCACCTTTTTTGAGTGTTTTATATCTTGGATCGGTCGCTTCATATCGAGGATCGTCTTCAGTAAGAGCCGGTGGTCTTACATCAACACTTCTTCTCCAAATATGAACTTGCTCCTCACCATATTTTTGAGCAGTTTCATCTTTATTCAGCCCTTGCAATGCACCATAATGTCTTTCATTTAGCTTCCAAGATTTATGTATTGGGACCCAAGTAAGATCCATCTCATGAAGTACAATCCATAACGTCCGAATTGCGCGTTTTAATACAGATGTATAAGCCACATCAAAAGTATATCCGTTTTTCTTTAATATTGCTCCTGCTTCTCTCGCTTCACTTAATCCATTCTCTGATAGATCAACATCTGTCCATCCAGTAAAGCGATTTTCAAGATTCCATAAACTTTGTCCGTGACGAATAAGTACAAGTTTTATCATTATAATTCCCCTTTCGGAAATGTGAATTTTATTGTTCCATTACGTACACGTATAAAGTATCTAGTAATGTATCTTTTTATCCATTCACTCTATGACCAATCGATAGTTGCCAAATGTATGGATAAAATTTGTTCTTTTTCAAACGATAAAAACAGAAGCTTTTTCATTATTTTTGATCGACTGGTATTTCCCGTTTCGATATCCAAGCATCAAAACCTGATCGGCTATTTGCCATTTCATTCATAACTTGGTGCCAATTGTCCTCACATGATTCACCAAATTTTGAAAAAATAGCACCCATTTGTTGTCTTTGTACATCACTCAGTTTTTTCTCTAAATCTGTACCTTTTTCTGTTAAAGACAACTGTTTCACACGTCGATCATGCATAGCTTCATTACTCTCAATTAAGCCCTTTTCCACAAGTTGACGTAGCGGCCCGTGGAGAGCTTGTTTACTTATTTCTAATAGTGATAATAACTCATTTACACTTATCCCTGGAAAACGTGCGATAAAAAATAAAATTCGATGATGTACTCGTTGAATGCCATATTCTTTTATAATTTCATCTGGCTTTTCAGTAAATGTTTTATATGCAAAATAAAATAATGCTAATGCCTCATTCATCTGTTCTTCTTTATGTTGTGTCATCTACTTTCCCCCTGTATGTAAATTATACCACAATCTAGTAATGAATATTTTAATCAACGCATTAGAACTTGTTCAGTCTATTGAAACATTCATTGCATAATTAGGAGATGATTCATTTGAAAAAACAATATACTGTAAGTACATATTTATTGGATAGACTACACGAATTAGGAATTGAACATATATTTGGGGTTCCTGGTGATTATAATCTTGCCTTTTTAGATGATGTAGTAGCACATGAAAATTTAAAGTGGATTGGCAATTGTAATGAATTAAATGCTGCATATGCAGCAGATGGGTACGCTCGCATAAAAGGAATCGCCGCTCTTATTACTACTTTCGGTGTTGGAGAATTAAGCGCTATTAACGGTATTGCTGGCTCATATGCGGAAAACGTGCCAGTTATAAAAATTACAGGTACGCCACCAACAAAAGTAATGGAAAATGGAGCAATCGTCCATCATACGTTAGGAGATGGAAAGTTCGATCACTTTTCCAATATGTATCGAGAAATCACTATAGCACAAACAAATGTAACACCTGAGCATGCTGCTGAGGAAATTGACCGTGTTTTACGTGCATGTTGGAATGAAAAACGCCCTGTTCATATTAATTTGCCGATTGATGTGTATAATAAACCAATTAATAAACCGACAGAACCTATTATAAATAAACCTATTTTAAGTAATAAAGAAGCATTAAATAAAATGCTTCTACATGCCATTTCAAAAATAAATAGTGCCAAAAAACCTGTTATTTTAGCTGATTTTGAAGTAGATCGATTTCATGCTAAAGAAAGTTTACATCAATTCGTAGAAAAAACTGGGTTTCCCATCGCGACGTTCAGTATGGGAAAAGGAATATTCCCAGAAAAACACCCTCAATTTATAGGTGTTTATACTGGTGATGTAAGTTCTCCGTACTTGCGAAAAAGAATTGATGAATCTGATTGTATTATTAGTATTGGTGTGAAGTTAACTGATACTATTACAGGCGGCTTCACACAAGGTTTTACAAAAGAACAAGTTATAGAAATCCATCCCTACACTGTGAAAATTATAGATAAAAAATACGGTCCAGTTGTAATGCAGGATGTTTTACAACATTTAAGTGATTCAATTGAGCATCGTAATAAAGATACCCTTGACGTTAAGCCATTTATTTTAGAATCATCACCTTTTACTGAAGAGTTCAATCCAAAAGCACAAATGGTCACACAAAAACGTTTTTGGCAGCAAATGTACCATTTCTTACAAGAAAACGACGTCTTAATTGTAGAGCAAGGAACACCTTTCTTTGGTAGTGCTGCTATCCCTCTACCTAATGACACTGCATATGTAGGACAACCGTTATGGGGATCTATCGGATATACACTGCCCGCTCTACTTGGTACACAGCTCGCCAATTTATCACGGCGCAACATTTTAATTATTGGTGATGGTTCTTTCCAAGTAACTGCCCAAGAGTTATCAACTATACTACGTCAAAATTTAAAACCGATTATATTTTTAATCAATAACAACGGATACACTGTTGAACGTGCCATTCACGGACAAAACCAACCTTATAATGACATACAGATGTGGGATTACAATAAACTATCAATGATATTTGGATCAGAAGAAAAAAGTCTAACATTTAAAATAGAAAATGAAGCAGAATTAGCAGAAGTCTTAACAAATATAATTTTTAATAAGAATCAACTTATCTTTATTGAAGTTATAATGAGCCAAAGCGATCAACCTGAATTGTTAGCTAAACTCGGGAAAAGATTCGGTCAGCAAAATTCTTAATATAAAAGCATAACCTAATTATACAACTAGTAGTGTAAAACTTGTTTTGAGAATAGTTTCGACACTCAAAATACATAAGGAAAAGGATGGAAAGTACCATCCTTTTCTATTTTAAGAGCCTTCTTCGACTAACGCCCCGTGCGACAAGCAAAAATTCTTAATCCATCTTTAATTTTATAGCTTTTGTCGCAATAAATGTTTTAATATGCTTATCCAATATCCTTGTTCCACCAAAATCATCCTCATAAAAACCTGTTATAGCAAAACCAGCATCAATTTGGCCTTGGATTTGGTCTTCTAAAGTATGCGCATATTCTATTGTTTGATTTGAATCGATGTAATCTTGAACTTCATCCTCTGGTAAATAATCCAATGTTGATGAAGGAATTGAATGTTTAACATCCAGAATACCTTTTTGCTCTTGGTTATCATCAAAAATCCATAGTAACGGATTTGTAAATCCAGCAATAAGAACACCTTTATTCTTTAAAACCCTAGAAACTTCATTCCATACAAGATGAACATCTTTGACAAACAAATTAGACACAGGATTTACAACAATATCAAAATATTCTTCCTCAAAATCACTAAGGTCTGACATATCTCCTTGTACGGTTTTTAAAGTTAAACCATCCCGTTTTGCTACCTTTTCATCTTGTTCCAATTGCTTCTTAGATATATCAGTAACTGTTACATCTGCTCCAGCAGCAGATAGAACTGGTGCTTGTTGTCCGCCACCTGATGCTAAGCAAAGTATCTTTAATCCATCTAATGACTTTGGAAACCATTCTCTAGGAACTGATTTTTCCGTAGTGACTGTAATCTCCCATTCACCTGATTTGCTTTTCTCAATAATCTCGCTACTTACAGACTGCGTGTATCTAGAACCTTCTTCCACCTTCTTATCCCATGCATTACTGTTTTGTTGTGTAGTATCCATTACAATTATTCCTCCTAACAATCTAGTTGCATTTTAAGTGTAAACTTATTAACTATTTATGCTTTCCTTTTTCTATTAACCCGCCTGATAGTTCATACATAGTTGTCTATATTTATATTAACAGATAAACGCTAATAATCGCTAAAAATTCTAAAAAGACAAAAAATTATACATCTATTCCATTCATTTAAAATAATCGTAGAATTGGTAAGTTTTAAACAACTCACTTCCACATAAAAATAGCATTCCAAATCTGTTGACAGTTGGAACGCTTTTTTATGTTATTTCATTTTTCAAGCTTTTAACTAAATCCATTAAACAAATAAGCTACGCTTTTTCTTTTTTATTCAGCAAGAGTTAACTGCCAAGATACACCATACTTATCATTTAACCAGCCAAACTTTTTACTAAACGGATAAGAACCTAAAGGCATAAGAATCGCTCCATCCTGCGCTAGTTTATGAAAGACCGTTTCAATTTCTTCTTCTGTCTCACAAGTTACATAAAGAGACATAGCTGGAGTGAATGTAAAATTATGATTTACATAACTATCAATACACATAAACTCTTGGCCATTTAGCGTAAAAGTTGCATGAATTACAGTTCCCTCTTTACCAGGTCCATTTTCATCGTAGCGAGAAATACTTACAATTTCTGATTGATCAAATAGTGACGTATAAAAATTCATTGCTTCCTCAGCTTTGCCCTCAAACATTAAAAACGTAGTAATTTTTTGATTTGCGTTACTCATATGGAGACAGCCCCTTGTTATGTATTTATGTAAAACATACGTCAACAAAACCAAACGTACGTTCCTTTTAATATATTGTCTATAAAAACGATGAGTTTGTCAATTATCTACTTTATTATTTCTTCTTAAATAATGCTGTCCAAAGAAATGATTCTCCAAACATTTCTTTCGGTTGTTTCATTTGTTTCATTCTTCTAATCTCAATTACCTCAAATTCTTTAAATATCTCTCTTAACTTTTCTTCCGAGTATGCAAGACCACCTTGTAGACTCCACCCTCTATATACGTCCCAATCTGTTATTTCCGATCCATTTCGCTCATCTAAATCACCTGCCGCAAAACATGTTAATCCGAAATAACCACCCGATTTTAATGAGTTTTTAATTAAATCCACATAATTTATTCTTCTATGCGGTGGAATGTGATGCAAACAGCCCGAATCGTATACAAAATCAAATTCGTTTTGAACCTCTAAATTAAAAATTGAATCACAAATAAAATGAATTGCTACCTCTTTTGCCAATGCCCTTTCTTTAGCCCAATTAATGCCTTCTACAGATAAATCCACTGCTGTTACATCAAATCCTTGAGTCGCTAAATAAATGGCATTTCTACCTGGACCACACCCAAGTTCTAATACTTTCCCTTTTGAAACTCTCTCTTTTTGTATATACGAAACTAGGTTCTCATCTGGAACATTTTCAAAAAATGGAACATCCTTTTCTCTATTCTCATAAAATTCATTCCAAAAAGGTTCTGCAGGTCTTAATAATGAATCAAGCATTTTTAAAATGTCTTCTTGTGTGTGTAACGTTTCATTTTTCATTAACACCCCTCCATAAATTAATAGTCAGAAAATTATTATATATCTTTTTGAACTTTCAAACAAAGAAAAAACTCCTACATTCAATAGGAGTTTTTGTCTTTAAAATACGAGTACAGCTAACCATTTTAACAACTTCTCTTCTCGCGCTTTTAAATCATCATTCCTAAACTTGCCTAGTTGTATTTCACTAACAACTTCTCCGTCCGCCATAAAAGAACTCTTTCTGTTTTCGCTGCTACCTATACAACATGAGTCACTTAAGATGATTACTTTACTGAAAAATCAAGCTGATTTCGTTAAGGCGTATTTTTGCTAACGCCTCTTCTTTCATGCATGATATTTCATATAATCATACTTTTCTAATAAAATAACGCTTTTGTTAAAATTCCACTTCAATCTTATTCATATATAGTAATTTAATTTATTTAATATTTGTATCACTGGTTTTAATTATTTTTGCTCCAAAAGGTATAGGAAGGAATTTTGCTATTATAGCTTTTATACTTGTAAGTATTTTCCAACCCTTCTTTTCCATTATTATTGCTACTATCATCGGGGCTATGTTTTGGGCTAGCTGAAATACATTTATAACAATTCCATTTACCCTAAATAAAAATTTTATTACATAATCATTTTGATTCATTTTCGCAATGGTATAATCTGCATAATTCACTTTTTAAGAAGGGATAACACAATGAGAGAATACTTTGGTTTCATTTCAATGTTTTTAACTGGATTCTTATTTTTCAATCTATATTTTGCTGGCCCTTTTTTAATTTTAATACCTATCTCAATCGTTTTAGCTCTTTTTGCTCCGAAAGGTACAGCTAAAACGTTTGCTTTTGTTGGTTTAATAATTTTCAGCATTTTCCTAGCCACTCCGCCATGCCATTTACTACCTGCCCCAAAGTTATCTATAACAAAGCGCTCACTATCTGACTTTAGAGTTCCTGTGTTTTCACCTTCGTCAGTGTTTGGACCATTTTGAGTCCAACCAACCATTGTTTTCATTTCATCGTGCATAACAAGCTGTTCTTTCTCGACTGTTCGTTCTTCCACAGAAACAGGGTATCCCATACGAAAATGTTGAATTTCTTCTTCCTTTTTTTGTGAAATATCAATAAAAGTAGAGGGATTTTCTACCTTAACTGTGAACGTAGGATCAGAATATTCACTCCCATTATTCGATATATTTGTAATTAATCTACTTCCTTGTAATTTGAAATCTATTTTTCTCCTTGGGCCTAGTTTATAAGGCATTGGACAAATGAATTTTAAGGTGCCTTTTCCTAAACTCACAAAATTATCAACATTAAAATCTTCATCAATAACAGCTATATATGTCCTATCTAGTTTTGTATCAAAAGTTAGCTCGGCTGCTTGTTCAGTAATTAACCATGTCGCTATTTCTTCTTTTAACGTTTCTAAATCTGTTCCATCTGGAACGATAATTCCCACAGGGACAGAAAGTCGACGAGGATCTGTTTCCGTTCCTAATAATCTTGCGCCTGGATATCCAGGCGTGTTTAAAAATTTACGTTTTAGAGGTGCCCATGTTGGCGGGCTCCATCCTTTTTCTAGTTGGATATATTCTTTTCGTTGATTGTTGAATGTAAAAGAGCTCATTTTGACACTCCGTTTCTTTATAAAATAAAAGAAACCCAAACCTAAAAGGCTGAGTTTCTCTTTTCTTCTCTTTCTTGATACTCGGTTGT
Source organism: Bacillus sp. JH7 (assembly GCF_001563515.1). Taxonomy (NCBI): domain Bacteria; kingdom Bacillati; phylum Bacillota; class Bacilli; order Caryophanales; family Bacillaceae; genus Bacillus; species Bacillus sp. JH7. The sequence continues at coordinate 2,361,334 of NZ_LPUS01000001.1, forward strand.
ATAGCGATAAGTACCGCGTGCCACGTCTCTTCCTTCTAAATTTACGGGTACTTCAATAACTAAATCTCCACCAAGCATTGGAATAACTCCACCGCCAGATGATCCGAAAGAATTATTAATGACTTGATTTGATACACTATTTGTCATGGCTTGTCTACTGTTTGACATACTTCCATATACACCACTCATGACGGTCTTTAATCCTCCTAATTGGCTTGCGGAACTAGCCATCATACGGCTCATATTATCCATTAATTGATTTTATAGATTATAAAGGTATATTATGAGTTGTGTTTTCCATCACTTCTCACAATACAAATATATCACGTTAACTCCAAAACGACCGGCACATTTACTGCCAAAAAAACGGCCATAACCCTGTCACTTTTCATCATCTTATTTACATATAATTACAATAAAAAAATACAATTATGCTCAAAAAAGAAGGGATTATTTTTAATCCCTATCTTTTGTGATTGTAGTATTTATGAAATTAGAGCTATCAAAGAGATGTATATAATAAAGGCTGATGTTAGTTTTCATCTTTATCATTTTCTGATTTCGTAGCAGTATCTTTAAAAAAATCACCTGCTAAATTAAGTAGTTTCTTTCCACCTTCACTATTCAAAAGATTCATTAAAAATACCGGATCTTGAACCTTTTGAATAAGAGCTTGCATAAATACGGATTTAGCAACACCTAATATCTCTGTCGAAGTTATTTTTATATTAAAATAAGGAATGTTAATTTGGAATGGCGAATAATCAGATGAATTATTTTTCTGTTTTTTTAATTTTTCATCAGTCGTTCCATTGATTGCTTCATTGGTTGTTTCATTATTCGTTTTGGGAAGTGTAACAGCTTCGGCCGCTATTATTCGACTTTTCTTCTGAGTTACTTCGGTTATTGGAATAGATGAAGTTTGATACGAAACATTTTTATTAAAATATGGGCTAGATCCCATTTTTTTCTCCTTTCATAACGAACACATTATATATTCTAAACATATATTAAACTATATTAATGAAGGATTACTTCACACTACGTGAAGCAACCCTTTATTTATTCTTGGTGATATAAGAAGGTTATTACTTAAAAACCACCATATCCGCACCAGCTTGCACCAACGATAATAAGCAAGATAAACAATACGATTAGTAATGCAAATCCTCCGCCATAACCACAACCACTTCCATATCCTTTTTCTGCAGCCAAGATACACTCCTCCTCTCTAGAAGTTCATAAACTAGCAAAAACAAGTTGCACCAACGATAATAAGCAAGATAAACAATACGATTAGTAATGCAAATCCTCCGCTATAACCACAACCACTTCCATATCCTTTTTCTGCAGCCAAGATACACTCCTCCTCTCTAGAAGTTCATAAACTAGCAGAAACAAGCAGCGCCAACGATAATAAGCAAGATAAACAATACGACTAGTAATGCAAATCCTCCGCTATAACCACAACCACTTCTATATCCTTTTTCTGCAGCCAAGATATCCCCCCCGATCCTATAACAAAGATGCGTTTCATAATAACTAACAGAAGTTCTATTAATTTAACTCGTAATGAAAACAAGCTAACAGAAAAATGATTTTTCATTGCAGTCATGTTGTACTTGCTTATCACTACACTGACACTATATGTATTGGGCTGTAAACGGTTATGTGCTTTTATATCAACTTTTCCATTTTTGAGGAAAATGTCATTGACCATTTTTAAAATCGTTATATTTATATTAATAATTTTATAACCCACATTTGAATTTAATCATTCGTATCTTTTTCTCTACTTTGACGATTTGAAATCATTATCTTCTTAATCCATACTATTTTCACAAAGTAATTAATATATCATTTCAAGTTCTCTATGACTTACCTATATCTTATATTGTGTGTAACTGCCCCCTTCGCTGAATCCCTTGGTATCATTGAATTTATAATACTTTCTTTTTTGAGTTACATAGTACAAAATTTATGAGTAACTGTAAGGAGTACCACCACATTGCTATCAAGCTAAGAATATGAATTTTATTAATCCATCTTTTTCTTTTGCATATTGGCTAGTATAGAACAAAAAGGTTATCAAATGCCGAGCGAACTCTCAGCAGATGATAACCCTTTGGACTAGCGTATCAATGATTTAATTAGATAACCTCACAAATATATTATTGAACCACTCCAAATACATTAATTTCAGCGGCACTTGTCCATGGATTGTTGTTTACCTCGCTTAATGCACGTAGTTTAATATAACGACCTGTCTTGTTTGCAAAGCTGACCTCTTTCAAGTTAGCATTGTTTGCAAAAGCACCTATGGATACCGCTGTTCCCCAGTTTACTCCATCACTACTGACGTAAAACTCATAGTCCTTAATCGTTCCATTTATTTGGCCGTCTTGCCTTGGCAAGTAGCTGAATTTGGAGAGGTTATAAGTTGCACCTAAATCAATTTGAATCTCGTGTGGCATTGGAGCTACAGGGCTCCAGTTTGTATGCCAAAATGTGTCTTTGTTTCCATCAAAGGCATACGTACCTAAATTGTACCAATTATAGCTATCTACATATTTTAGTGTCCAGTTTGTTTGCGGAATTAAGCTAGCTTCTTTTGTTGTGACTGCTACATTCATAGCAGAATTACTTGTACTTGTCGTTGTAATCGTTACTCCTGTTTTTTCTCCCGTGTAGGTATTACTATTCGGATTAGTGTCTGGACCAAAGGTAGCAGCATGATTTTGATTCGTGTAATAGAATGGGTCTTGGTATTCACTGACTGATTGCTCTATATCAATGAAAGGATGCGGATCACTGGAATTATTATTCATAGATTCATCAATATGCCAAACCGCAATACCACCAGAATTTGTTGGTAAGCTCGCATCATACCCAACCTTTGCGCGATTTTCAACTAAAAAATACGTATTATCCTTTAAAGGAATCTTTAACACATTATAGTTATTTGGGATTGCATTTAGAGTAAAGTTATTAGTGGTATTTACTACAGTTGGTGTTACAAAGCCCAGTTTTACCTTTGACCAAGCATCCATATGATCTGGGGTAGTTCCATACTCTTCCCCTTGAAGACTATTCCAAGCTCCATTCCCCATTATACTTAGACTACCTACACGGTTATTGTCACCATATAGATCTGGAAGACCAAAAGAATGCCCTAACTCATGAGCAGGTATACCAATTGTCGCCATATGACCATATTGTTTTTCACCCTGCGCTGTATACATGCCTGATACTGTAACACCATCGTGATTTGTATTAGGAGCATATGACTGATGCGCCCAAATGTTTGGAAGTGGCCCCCCACTAGCCTGTTCATTACCAGCAAGAAAACTTACAATGTAGAAGCCATCTTTAGAGTCAACGACTTGATCATTATTAGTATCAAGACTAGCAAAATTCACTTGAGAATCAGCTTTAGCCAGTGCATCTGTTATAACCGTACCCATACTTTTTCCCGATGTACTCGGATGAGCGTAATCTAATTTCACTTTAACCACTCCATCATTTTGAGTACCATATGTTTCAGGAGCTGGAGTTATCTGTACTTTTCCGTTACTTACTTCATTATAGTAATTCTTAACTGACTTTTGATTTGTAGAAAAGAATTTGTTACTCCAATCGTTATCGTTATATGCAATATCAACATCTGTAAACCCAATTAACAAAACAAGTAATTTTTTGTTTCCTAAAACTGGAGTGACAGTTCCATCAATATTTTTTGGTGATTCTTTTTGTAATTTATTCATGTGCTCCTGTTTTTTCTTTGCTTGAGGGTTGTAATTCTTTATCCATTTGTTCAAATTGTTCTCATTTACCGCCATTGAAGGCTTCTTATCAATTTTATATTTTTTCCCCGTCGATTTCAGTTCATCTGATGTAAGCTCCGCGTAATTCCAATACCCCTTCTGATCTTGTAAAAGTACGTCGCCATCCTTTGTACTTACCCAATGGAACCATTCATCTCCATGTAACGTGCCCTCAAAAGATTCGCCTGAAGGCTGCTTCATTTTGACAACTCCCTCGTATGCTGGTGCGGCAAAAGCATTCGTTTGAACATACAAAACACAAATCAAAGAAAAAACGGACATGAACAGGAATTTTAAAATTCTTTGCATAAACTTTCCCCCTTTTTCACTGGTGTGTGGAATATTCTGTTGATTGCCAGACTAGATTCATACATGGAATAGATCGACAGATACATTTGTATAACACTAACAGAATACCTTTAATTATAATTACAGGAAATTGAAAAAATGTTAATTTTTTATTCAGATAAATATTTTCTCAAGATTATCGAACAGGAGTGATGATGATAGTTCTTCAGAGAACTAATATTTTTCTGCCTAAAATGGATCTTAACGTAACCTGCAAATCTTTTGCTGTGGTGATCCCGTCCCAATCAGACTAAGAATTTAAACTATCCTAAAAGAAAAAGTAATGATTAAATTTTAAACCTAGTCATTGCCTTATCCATTGCATCTTGATTTACACCTATATAACGTAACGTGACTTTCTCTGACGAGTGATTAAATATCCCCATGAGCAATGCTATGTTTTTTGTTTGCATATACATATGATACCCATATGTCTTTCTCAACGTATGTGTCCCTATTTCATCTAACCCAAACTCTGCCGCTGCTCCGCTTAATATCTTATATGCCATGCTACGACCAATTGGACGATTCTTACCTTGTCTGCTTTGCAATAAATACTCATTATCTTCTCTTTCTTCAATAAACCATTTAAGTTCTCTTTTCAGTGCTGCAGTAATTTGTATTCGTTTCTGTTTCCCTGTTTTCTTTTCCCGCATAGATATATGACTACCTTTGACATCTCCTACCTTCAATTTCAAAATGTCCGAGATTCTCAGGCCTGTATTGATTCCCATAATGAAGAGAATGTAATTACGTAAGCACTTTTCTTTAAAATATTCTTTAAGCTGCTGTATTTGCTCTGGATCACGTATTGGCTGAACAAAATTCATTATTCATTACCTCCAGTTTCTTCTGTCTCGTAAACTTCTAATCTAAGAGCAAAAGCAAGTTTATAAAATACTCTAGCCTTAACACGTCGATAAGTACGCTCGCTCATGCCGATTTCGTTATATACCATATAATCACATACATCTTCATCTTCTAAATAACGCTTAATGATGATGTCTCTTTGATCCTTTCCTGCACGTCCATTACCCAAACGACTAAGAAACTGGTCAATACGAAATGATGTTTGCTTAATCCACTCTTCTCTTTTACTTTGTTGAATATTAGCCATCGCTATATCTTCTAGTAGCTTCCCTACATCATTTGTAGGCCCGTGATATCTAATTTCATAAGAAGGAGTGACTTTCATTTCTTCACGCATCATTCCAAACTGCCTATACAAACGCACACTTTCCAGAACACCTTCTAATTTTTTCTGCGTTGCTACTCTATCAATTTTTGGTAAGAAAGATAATTGTTTATTCATGTAAGACCACTCCTTTTTATTTTTAAATTACTTTTGTCTTATTGCTCCGCGTCTTCGTTCATAACAAGGTCTATGCATCCCCATTAAATCCTCAATTTCACGAGTACTTAATTTCTCTTTTTGTTTTTTCTTATTTTTCTTCTTTCCTTGCTTGGATTGCTTTTTCCACTCGCGTAATTGTTCTTTTAGTGCCTTCATATTTCTCCATCCCTCTTTTCAAAATAAAAAGGACACCTATTCCTAAAACAGCTTTAATTGCTGCTTTAATGAATTGGTGCCCTCTAGTTTTCTAGCCGGACTATATTCTGTTTGTTTTACTTTAAAAGGATTATTTTGTTAAAAAATTCATTCTAATTTATAAACACTATCTTTTCCTTATATTTTCCATTAAAATTTAATAGAAATATTTCGATAACAAAGGAGCAACCTATGAAACATAATATAAATCTATGGTCCTTTATTTTTTCATTCGTTTGCATTGCTTTTTTTCTTTTATATCTTGAAGTATGTACACCTGAAATAAATGCATCTTTTATAAACGCCGTTTATTTTTCGTACTCATTTTTTCAATAGGAACTTTTTTTGCTGGTATTAAAGGATTCTCTAAAATAGATAATTGGATATCAATGCTTAGAAGCATAGTAACAGTTCTACTAACACTGTTATTATCAGTGTTTTTAACACTAACTTTTATTATGGGCTATGCATTAAGTTAATCGTAGTTCCTCACGAATAAAAACCAATATTCCGTCAATACTGTAGACACATGGTTATCTTTCTCCGATTTCCTTATATGAGCAGTTACCTTTTGCTAGCTGCTCTTTATTTGTACAAGGTACTCAATTGACTGGCGCACATATAATATCCTGAGTTCCTTTCTTTATAAAATAGTCGTTATAAAATGAGACTCGTCACGAGAGCACTTTACTAAGTGCTCTTTTTATATTCCAACTTAATACAAAATGAAAGTTTGATTAAGCTTATTTTTATTACCGCATAACATGTTTAATTCTGCTTATAATATAGTTGTAACTTAAAGTTACATATCATTTACTTGTAGGGCCTAATTTTCTTTTGTACAACAAGCAGTTAGTTTTATTAACTAGCTGCTTTGTTGTGCAAAAGAAAGATTTTCTTAAACTGCACATTCATTAAGAACATACATAAAATATCATGTGGTATTCTTTTTCAATATTAGTTTTGTTCATGGAGCGCCTTAAAAAGCGCTCTTTATATTACAAATAACTATTTCGTTCAAACATACACACGATTTATATAAACTAAGCATATCTTTATATAGACAAGACATAGCTTTTACTATACATGCACAATTTTTGTGCATGTTTTTTATATAACAAAATAACTATTTTGTTATATTCCTTGCACTTTTAAATGAGACAAGCATATGTTGTAGTATAGTGTTTCATCACTTATATACACTTCCTTTTTTCAAGAGTACATATTCGATATGTACTCTTTTTGCATCACTATAAAATAACGCTTTTGTTTAGTTCTGATTTTTATAGTTAGATTAGATAAATTTGTTTCTTATTATCTCAAAATACAATCACACCCAATTCATATCATGCATCTACTGGATATAATCTGAGATTCTAAGAAAGGATGATATACATATGTCTAGAAAAGACAAATTTAACCGGTCACGTATGTCTAGGAAAGACAGATTCAATTCATCTAAAATAAAATCTGAAATTTCAATTTCTCCCGACCTAGTTGGGCCTACTTTCCCACCAATCCCATCATTTACTCTGCCTACTGGCATTACCGGACCTACTGGCAGCACTGGGCCTACTGGGAACACCGGGCCTACTGGGAACACCGGGCCTACTGGGAACACTGGGCCTACTGGGAACACTGGGCCTACTGGGAACACCGGGCCTACCGGCGATACCGGACCTACTGGGAACACCGGGCCTACTGGCGACACTGGGCCTACTGGGAACACTGGGCCTACTGGGAACACCGGGCCTACTGGCGACACTGGGCCTACTGGGAACACTGGGCCTACCGGGAACACTGGGCCTACCGGACCCACATTTAACATTAATTTTCGTGCAGAAAAAAATGTTGCACAGTCTTTTACTTCTCCTGCAGATATTCAAGTATCGTATGGTAGTATAATATTTAATAATGGTGGAGGGTATTCTCCAGTAACGAATACATTTACAGCCCCTATAAATGGTATCTATTTATTCAGTGCCAGTATAGGATTTAATCCAACTTTAGGTACGACTTCTACTCTAAGAATAACTATAAGAAAAAATTTAGTATCAGTTGCTAGCCAAACAGGAACAATTACTACTGGTGGTACACCTCAACTTGAAATTACAACTATTATTGATTTATTAGCTGGCCAAACAATAGATATACAATTTTCTGCAGCAGAAAACGGAACTTTAACTGTAGGCAGTAGTAATTTTTTTAGTGGCGCATTATTACCATAATGAAAATCTTAAAATATATTACAATTACATTTGGATGGATAACATTATCATCAATTTTGCATACAGTATTCTTTAATTAATTCCCATTAGATTCATACAGTTAACCTTTGTTAAATTTTCTTTTTCTGTACTATTTATATACAACGTTCATATACTTACACAGACTTTAGTAATCCACATTATAGGTCTTGGCTTAAGAGCACCCCAATCTCTAATGGTGCTCTATTTAATTCAAATAACTATTTTTTTATGTTTCCTAACTTACAGTAATGTCCTAAAAAAAACATTCATATATATTTATCAGATGCACTTTGAAATCCCAGAGTATCAAATATTTTTAAGAATTGACTGACCACCAATATTCGACTTCTCTTTAAAAACTTATTAAAAATAACTTAGATACAAAAAAGCTACGTTTTATATAGGATAAAAAATTATCTTACGTAAAGGAGCTTGATTATTTGTGAATTACCAAAATGATAATAACTCTAACCTTCACAACCCTTGCACTTGTCCATCCCCCACGGCTAACAGTTTAAATGTTGTTCAAACTACCCCATCAATAGTTTCTGTAAATTCTGCAATTCCACTAGATACCGTGGTAAATTCTAATGGTACGGCAATCTCATTCACACCACCAAAAACTGTTTTACTTGAAGGTGGAAGAACCTATTTGGCAATCTATGAAGTGCAAGTTATCATTCAACCAGGAGGTAATTCGGCAGGTATCACTATGTACCTTAATAATAATCCAATCATTGGCTCTGGTACTTCTCTGGGATATACTGCAGGATTCACTTCTGTATCAGCACCCGCTATTTTCACTACACCTTCAGGTATAACAAGTACTCTTACTGTTAATGTAGGACCATATTCTAATACATTAAATACATTGGGCTTAACTCTTGCTGTTGTAGCGTTAACATAATAAAATCTAGTTCTTTCTAAAATAATTTTCTTTGTTCTTTAACTATTTTTTGAGGCTAGCCTTTAGGAACTCCACATAACTACATATAGAAAAAGAACATTATTTGTTTCGATAGTACTAGGTGACTCGGCTAGCACAATTGCTGAGTCACCTATTTATCTATAATAAAATAAAGCTCTTTTTTAATTTATTACGTGTTCTTTTTGATACAGAATTCTAATACAATTAATTTTCATATTATAATTACCTACATCGCGTATTTTTAATAGATACAACAAATCTCATACATATAGGAGGACCTTAATGATCCTAACTCAAGAAAAGAACATAAAATTAATTATGTATTTTCTTACCTTATTATCTTTTTTTATTCTTATTTTCTTTAGCATCACAATTTTTTATATACCGTTGATTTTTTATTTTATATACAAATCACAAAACATTCGAAAAAATATCCTTGAGGCTGTGTTTTATCAACTATTTATTTGGATAATTACAGCGATTTGGAATCTTTTAATAATAAGAATCTTAATGCTATCCTTGTCTAATTTAGACTTGACTTCAAATAATACTTTGATTATTTCCAGCATAGCTCCTTTATATCTAATACTGTTCCTTTTGTTAATTTTCGGACCGATAAAAGGGATTTTATATGTGCTACAATAAAAAGAGTTTCATTATCCTATTATTTCTAAATGGATTAACCAATAAAATTACGTGTAAAAGAATTCAGAGTTTTACTGAATTCTTTTTTTATGGATTTTCCAAATTCTTTTACATATTCCTCTATTCCTCCTTTTTAATGAAATTTAAATCACATACCAATTAATTTACTGACATTGAATTTTTTGGTACTTTATAGTAATATTTACCTATAAAATCATTACCCTTATACAAAGAGCTATGAGCCTTTCCACTCATGGCTCTTTTTTATTACGATTTTCACTTCACATCTACACGATTTTGACTAGCTTCTCGACTAAATCCGCCTGGGTATCTTTTTGCTAATTTAGATATATTCATTTGAGCAATATCTTCTAGGGTATACCCCATTTCGTGAGACATGATTGAAATGTAGTACAAGATGTCTCCTAACTCTAAAGCGATTTTATGCGTATTCCCTTCTTCTTCTCCTGGACAATGAGCCAGATCAAATCCATGACCATGAAAAATTGCTTTTTTTACAACATCAGCAATCTCGCCAGCTTCTCCCGTAAGCCCTAATGCTGCATTTAAAACATGTCCACCGAAATCATTATTTGTATTCCATGTGCATAATGCCGCTTCTTGATATTGATCTAATTCACTGATTTGATTAATATTCATTGCAGCTTTTCCTCCCTTTGATTTACTAACTAATTTAGTTGTTTCATATACACCATTTTCCATAGCTTTCATTTTATTTTCTCCTTCCTATTTAGCAAATTCCTAATCCTATCGGACGATTTTCAATTAAATACTTATCAGCCTGATCTATTACAAGGAGCGCAACCTCAGCATGATGTCTCCTTAGTGCTTCCGCCATTTCTGGTAAACTCATACCTTGATTCCACATTTCACGAAAACGAATTACATCTCTTTCATCCCAAATGAAGTTAGCTTCTTCTAAAGCCATGTATATTTTCAAACGTGATTCCTTCATCTCTTCATGACTTCTTGCTACACTCATAAGCGAACCCACTTTCTAAAATGATTATTTTATCTTTTCAGTAAACTTAGCATCTACACGATCAACTTTACCGTTTATCCAAACTGCGACTTGCTCACCGAATCCGCTGACTCTTTTTAACATTCTCCTAATCATATGAAGCTAGTTCCCTTCATTTCTTAATATTTTCTTCGTCACCACCGCTATTATTATCATTATGAAACTAATAGCAAATATAGGTAAATAAATTTTCGTACTGAATCCTTCAAACATAAAACCATATACGACTTGCCCAATTGGTGCCATACATTGAGATACCGCTGTTATAAATGCCATCACTTTTCCTAGATTTTCATTTGGTGTTTTCTTTTGGACTACAGTAATCACATAGATGGATACAATTGTCATAATCATTGCGATTAGAAGAGAAGAAAGTATAAAGAGGATAAATGGTGGATAGTATCCTAAATTAAGAATAAACGGTGTAACTGATAGTGCCACTGGCATTACTAATAAAGCTATGATAAGTATCCAATTATATAATGTTTTCATCTGTAACTTTTTAGCAAAGAAACCGATTGACAATGCCCCTAATATGGTTGCAAAATCAATTAATCCCATTCCAATTCCATACATCGTATCGCTACTCTGCATAGTTACTCGTAACATAATAGGTCCTCCAACAACAAATAACGGTGTCAAAATTAAGTTTAGTAAAGCTGCAAGTAACATAGCCTTCAAAATAAAAGGTTGCTTTAAAACATAAAGAAAACCTTTTTTCATATCTTTTACAATTGTCGGTATGATATGGCTTTCTTGCGCTCTTTTTATAAAAGGTATTGTAATAAACATTTCTAAAATTGCAGATAAAAAGAAAGCAAGACAACTTGTTATTACGAGCATTTTCAAACCAATTATGCCATATAATATTCCTCCTAGTACAGGTGCAACTATATTAGATAATGCTTGCACACCATTTATGATACCGTTTGCTTGTTCTAACTTTTTCTCTGGAACTAATTGCGGAATACTTGCCATAACAACTGGTGAGTACATTGCACTAATGACTGCTAGTAAAAACATAATTGCTCCAATCAATAAAATAGATACCGATTCAGTTAATAACAAAACTATAAAACTTAATACAATAGCAGCGTTTATAAAATCCAAAATGACCATTACATTACGGCGGTTGAAACGATCTGCTATCGCTCCGCCAAGAGGAGCTAACAAAAACGGGATACTCGTTATGGCATATAACCCTGCAAATATATCGGCACGTCCTGTTATATCTAGCACATATAAAGACAGTGCAAAACGTAATAGTGTTGAACCTAAAATAGTAATAATTTGACCACTTACCATTAAGTGAAAATCTTTCAAGGAAGATTGAATACTTGCTGGCATCTTCATCACATCCTTCATTTAGTCTAGACCGACTGCCGGTCTATAACACCCAAACAGAAAAAAGCTATTTCTGTTTCATTAAAACCTCGATCATATAATCAAAGGACCCTTCTTTCGCTCCAACAGATACTTCCATCATTTTAATATAAGCCTTAGCTCTTCTCATCATTTCTTCCGGTCTCCACTGGAATAAACCATCATCAAATATGACTTGTGCTGAAGAGAGTAATAATTCAATTGTTTCTTGTGGGTATGGAGTAGAAAATATGCCTTCTTCTATTCCTTGCTCTAAAACTTCCGTTAATACAGGAGATAAATGTATAATGGATTGCACTAAACTTTTCTGATGCATTTCTGCATTATTTGGTTGATGGAATTGTTCAATCATTTTTTCTTTGACATCTCCTGATTTTGGTGATTGTTCCATTAAAATTTTAAATAACTTATCTAAAACGGGGATATCGGGATTGGAGACAATCCTTTTCGCCTTAGTGACATCCTCTTTAATAATCCTCATAATGATTTCATCCATTACTTCCTCCTTCGACTTAAAATAATGATAAAACGTCCCCTTTGCTATACCAATTTCTTTTAAAATATCATTCACGGTTGTTTTCGTATAACCTTTCGTAAGAAACAAACGCTCAGCTGTTTCTAAAATTTCCTTTCTACGCTCCTCATACTCCTTTACAATTCGCATTCAAGTTCTCCTTCCCATCAGACCGACTGTCGGTCTATTAAAATTATATGTTTAGTTTGCAAAAAGTTTCCTATTATCGTACATATACAACACCATACTTTCCATTTCCTTTATAAATTTTTATTTTTTAACGTCCGCTCAATTTGTTTAAAACGTATCTCATGTTTCTTATCGTCACCTTTCATTTTAGGAAAAGAACGATGCCCTCCGCTTGATCCTATTTTTCTCGATTCTTTATCCAGACGCACAACACTTTGTAGTTTTTCAGCTCCTTCACCACAAGTCAGCGCATCTCCTTTACATCGATGACTTCAAAAAATGACAATTGATTCATACGATACGGTTCCCCTCCGTTCGATCTATGTACTTATCAATGGAGTATTTTGTTGAGTTCCAATATGTAATATTGCATATTTCGCACTTTTAATTTTTGCACATGCGATAATTTATTTATAAAAATATAAATTATTAATAAGGGTGATTTATATGAGCAAGTTCCGAAAGAAGATGATTAAATATTTGCAAACATTTTGGGGATGCTTAACATTTGGTGTATTAATATTTGCTATCTTCTTAATTACAGATTTAACAGATGCATCTTTAAATACATTAGGTTGGAGAAACTGGCTAGGTTCTGTAGCAGGCGCAACCATTTTATCTGTTGGGATGTTTACTTTAAATAAATTGAATTTAAAATAAATATTCGGTCAATACTGTATGTAGGCTGTATGCCAACATTCATTTAAAGTAGTCTTCTCTGTATCTCCTTGTATTGAGCAGTTAGCTTTTGCTAGCCGCTCTTTTATTTTGTTCCGGTTCTTGCCTCTTAAAGAACTCTTTATCTACTTTCCCCCAATAAGTACACATATCTATTCTCCATTGCTACAAAATGAAATCTTTATTTTGTTTTACGCGTCGCTTCTTCAATCAGCCAAGATACAATATTAAAATCATTAGCTTCACCCTTTAAAGATGTTCCGTTCCAAAAGCATTCTTTCATCACTTCAAGTAATTCTTCAACAGCTTCAATTCATCTCATATTCATTTTCCTTTTCTTCCAAATAACTATTTTGTTTTACTAATTAGCTGATTAATTTCACAAACACCTTTATCAAACATTCCACGTTTCTTCACCCCGTGAATATTTTCCAAATAAAAATACATACTATTTTCAAGCCGCCGTGTCCACGGCTAATACCTCTTTCTTTTGTTACAGCAAAAACAGGTAGGTTCTTCACTTATCTACTTTCTCTGTATATTTTTTAAGAAATCGAAAATAATACCAACAAGCTGTTTGAACTAGCAGCTTCACTCTTCTCGCAATGGGGATGCAAATTATCACAATTAGCTAACTCATTGAACTCACTGGCAGACAACCAAAATCGTTGTCTGCTTTTTGTATGAGATTTTTCGTTTTACATATACTACTTTTGAACCTGCAGACCAATACGAGCCATTTTGGTACTTGGGATTTCCCTTCCGGGGATAAGTATTTTTTACTTATCCCTTTTTTGTATAGACACGTATATTTAGGGTAAAACTAATTACAAGCAGATTTTCTGTTTATGCGTAGTTCTAAACAAGATTACTTTTTCTCCTATTAAAGGACGGCAGGTACGACTGCTAGTCCTTTTTTCTTATTTCGCATATTATCACTACATTACCTTCATCGTCATAAGCAATTTCCCCATAAGGATGGCAGTGGTGCTTCTCGAGTTCCTCATTGATCAAAACTAACAAATTAGTTTTCCAGTTTCCAACGATCGTACACCAATACGAGTTTAATCCTTCATAAACTTCTCTTGTTCTATTTCAATAATTGCGGAATGTATAATGAAAATACTCGCTCGCTTCAATACCTTTTCTTTTAACCAAAGTGTTCTGCTGAATGATAGTAATACCCTTGCACTAATGGTTTTGGACTATAAAATTCCCTTTATAAATTTCAAATGCGGTGAATGAAATTTTGTTTTTTTCTTGCCATCATCCTTGTTGTATACAAACAAAAAAAGAGCCACAATATTTTGCGACTCTTTTACAATTATAACTATTTAACGACCACGTCTTTGCTGACCTTGCTTTGTACTACCTTTTTTATTACTTGGCTTATTAAATGATCGGTTATTTTCATTTCTCGAACTATTTCTCGAACTATTTCTGGAATCACTTCTTGAGCTATTTCTGGAATCACGTCTTGAATCACTTCTTGAACCTTCGCGGCTATCTCTTTCACGATTTTGACCTGATTTCTTCGGAGCCGGCTTTGGTACCGGTTTTCCATTTTCATCTACACGTTTTATCTTCGGTTGTTCGATTATTTCTCTTTGTATTGGTGCACCAAGCGTTTTTTCAATTTCTTCTAAATGTTTTTCATCTTTCGCTGCAACGAACGTAATTGCAAGACCTGATCCACCTGCACGTCCTGTTCGGCCAATGCGGTGAATGTAACTTTCTACATCTTCAGGGATATCATAGTTAAATACGTGCGTTACACCATCTACATCAAGTCCACGAGCTGCTACATCCGTTGCGATTAAGTACTGAATTTTAGCTTCGCGGAAACTCTTCATAACTCTTTCACGTTTCGCTTGAGGTATATCACCATGAAGTTCAGCACAATTATAACCTAATCCTTTTAAATTATCATAAAGCTTACTTGCTCTAACCTTTGTACGACAGAAAATAACAGCTAAAAATGGCTGATCACGATCCATAATAAAACGAAGTGCATCTGGCTTTGCACGGTCTGTCGTCTCAATGACACGCTGCTCAATTGTATCAACCGTTACTTCTTCACTTTGTACTTGAATCATTTGCGGCTCATCCATATAACGTTTCGCTAATTTTTTAATATCTTTTGGCATCGTTGCTGAGAATAACATCGTTTGTTTACTATCAGGTGTCTCATCTAAAATATCTTCAATATCATATAAGAAACCGAAATAAAGCATTTGATCCGCTTCATCTAGTACAATCGTTGAAAGATTACTTAAATCAATTGTTTCACGTCGTATATGATCTAATAATCGTCCTGGTGTTGCAACAACAATATGTGTATTACCTTTTAATTTTCTCAATTGTTGTGCTACATCTTGCCCACCATAAATCGCTAGTACATTAATATCTTCTCTTTGAACAAGCATTTTTTTAATTTCAGTTGTAATTTGCAGAGCTAGTTCCCTTGTTGGTGCAACAATTAAGGCCTGAACATCACTAGACTCTGGATCGATTTTTTCTAAAATCGGTAACACGAATGCTAACGTTTTACCCGTACCTGTTTTTGCCTGCCCAATAATATCTTTACCAGACATAATAACAGGAATTGCCTGCTCTTGAATTGGTGTTGCTTCTGTAATTCCATTTTCACGTAATGTATGATTAAAAGTTTCACTAATTCCTAATTCTAAAAAGTTTTTCAAATAGACCACTTCTTTTCCTTATTTTTCACATTAGCTTTCATTGTACCATTTGTTTCGCCAAATATGAAAAACAAAAAAATTCTTATCTTCTTTTTTTATATTCATCCTGTACTAGATGAACAAAATCTTTTTGCTTTTTCTCAGATTTTATTAATGCTTCCATGTTAGTAGAAGACAAAATGAACTTCTTAATTTTGCTATTACATCAAATAACGAACCCATCTTCTCCCCCCTATACCCTTGCTCAAATTATATATATTCTTCTTTACATATATATTTCAATTTTACCGAAATATAATGTTACTGATTTGGTTGAAATCGCAAAATATATGAACTAAAAAACCGATCTTTTCGATTTAGGAAAGACCGGTTTTCATTAATTTATACAGTAAGCTTTCCTCCATGATAGCAATAATACTCTGCTGCTTTAAAACTTTTAATCCTGTTTAAAGACTGTTTCGCTTTTTCTATATCCAAACAAAAATTCGGATTAGCTATTACTAACTCACGATTCTCTTGAACAGCCGCATCTCCCGTAATTACACAATCTAAATTCGGAAAATATAATGAAATATGCCCCGAAGTATGTCCTGGCGTCGCTACTATTTGACATTCATTATTCAAAATCATTTGACCATCATGCACTTTTTCATCGACGGAAATATGTTTTATATTTTTTAACTGTTGTATAAACCATTTACCAAATTCTTTTTCTTCATTTGGCATACGTTCTAACATTTCTTCAGCTTGAACTAACCTCTCTGATTTTATATCACCACTAATATAGTTAGATTCAATTTCACTAGCAATAACATTAATTTGAGGATATTTCAATTTAAAATCGTATAAAGACCCTATATGATCATCATCATAATGAGTAATAATTATATTCTTTAAGTTTTTTATCTCATATCCATGTTTTAATATTGCATTTTCAATTAAAGGTAAAAAACTTGGATATCCTGTATCGACTAACGTTAATTCATTATGTAATATAATTAAACTTGGATAAATACATTGTTTTTGCCCGTTAAATTCGAATTCAATTGGTAGTTCTATTATTTTCATTTTGCTTCCCCCATACCGCTTATAAAATGCATAATAATAACTAAATCATCCACATACATTTTACAATATATATACTATGTAACGGAACACTATGAATCGTTACATAATCCACATTATATTATTTTAAACAGGTAATCCCCTATTTTTATGGAAATATATAATTAAGAAAAACAATAAAATTGATTAATCTCTCACTTCTTTGTCCATCCTTTTAAAAAATCTATGTTTTGTAAAAGGAGTGTTTATATGGAGAAACAGACACTTTGGAAAAAGTTCAAAAAAAGCTCTGTAAACCTCGGTAAATCTAGCGTATATGAAAGTATTATTTTATTCTACACAATGAAAAAGAAAGAATTACCTACTAAGGCGAAATTCATAATATTAGCCGCTTTATCTTATTACGTATTAACAATCGATTTCATTCCAGATATAGCTGCTATTATTGGGATTGGGTTATTAGATGATGTTTTAGCAATCGCTGTAGCGCATAAATACGTTATGAGACACGCAGATGCTGAAATTCGAGAAAAGAGCAAAGTAAAGATGGAGTCATTATTTACTTCAGCACAAGCATAATGAAATTATCTAGTCATTTACCTACCTTTTTACTTTCAAATAAAGCTAACTGTAATTAATGATAGTTCCACCTCACTGAATATTACCCTTCACCATGAGAGCATAGCAGAATAAATTCCTAAACAAAAGCATTTCTCTTAGCTCTCAAACCGTAAACAAATAGGGAATCAGCACTTGTTCCTAAGTTCTGACTCCCTTTTATTTGTTCTTATATCTATCTGTTATACAGTTTCATACGTTCCCTTATACAAAACTGCTATTGCCGCTACTATAAGAATCATACCCATAAAAGCAGGTGCGGCATGACCAAGTGATACATAGATTTGTCCTCCAAGAATAGGACCAATCATTCTTGCTAAAGCTTGAATAGATTGGCTTCCACCTTGAATCCTTCCTTGTTCACTAGAACTGGCAGACTTTGAAAGCATCCCGTTGAATGAAGGCCCGAAAATTGAATCCCCAAAACCATACATTAGCATTCCAACGATTAGTAGTGGATAGAGTGAAAATACAGCTGATGCTGCAATAAAACTGTATCCTATAATCTCCGAAACCATCCCAAGAATAGCTATTTGTTTATCACTAAGATTGATTAAAAGCTTTGGCATGATAAAACTTTGTGAAACAATGTCTTGAAAGCCCAAAATTGAAAACATAAGTCCGATTAATGCAGGTTTCCAACTGAAAGTATCTATTGTAAATTGCGTGAAAATTGCTTGTAAAGATCCGTTAGGTATCCAAAGTAAAAACGCTGAGATAAGTAACCATTTTAAATTTTTCATGGAAAGTATATTTGCTAGCTGTGCAAAAGGATTTAACCTTACAAAAGTAATCTCTTTTAACCTGTTATTTTTGTCAAGACTCTCAGGCATGTATTTCATACCATATAAAACATTTAATAAAGTTATGAACGCTCCAAAGTATAAAGGTACAGAATGACCAAACTTTGCAAGTAAGCCCCCAAGAGTTGGTCCAATAATAGTTCCCGCACCTACAACTGCACTCACCCATCCAAAGTATTTCGTTCTCTGCTCTTTCGGAATGATGTCTGCAAAATATGCGAAGATAGTACTTATGCTCCCACCTGTTATACCTTCTATTATCCGTCCAGCAAATAATACCCATAAAGCTCCTCCTATGCCAAAAACTAAGTACCCAATTGCAGAACCAAATAAGCATATTAAAAGTAATGGACGACGGCCATACTTATCGCTTAAACCCCCGAGTGCTGGAGCAGCTAAAAACACACAGGCCGCATATACGGAAGTTAGTAGTGTAACAACTAATGCTTGTTCTTCCGGATTACTTGTATATGGCTGTACTAAGAATGGGACTACAGGCATGATGATACTGAAACCTATACCACAAAGAAATACAGAAATAAGTCCAAATAGTAACGCATGTTTATCTATGCTTTTTTCAGTTTCCCTTTCATTTTGTGATCTAAATATAGACATTTAACTTCTCTCCTTAAAACGTTTTGTTGCTTCGTCAACAAAATGATAACCCTGTTTTGTTGATTAGTCAACAAAGATAAAATAATAAAAAAGCAGCCTATTCTCATATTAGAGTAAGGCTGCCATTTTATTATTAAAATGTATTACGATTTAATATGTATACCTTGTTTCTTTATTTCTGCATCCAAATGTCTACTATACTTTTCCACAAAGCTAATTATACTGTCGAATTCTTCTTCAGTTACTTGCTCAAATACAGCTTTATCCCGCTCTTGAAACTCTTTGTGCAGATCTTCATGGATTTTATAAATTTCTTTCCCTTGTTCGGTAAGCTTAAAATAAATTTCTTTCTTATTTTCTGACTTTTGGTAGCTTTCAACAAGGCCTTTTTGTATGAGCTTCTTAGTCATTCTACTTATAGCACCGCGAGTCACATAAAAAGCCTCTGCGAGTTGCGTCACGTTAGAATTTGCATTGTTTTCAATATATTCAATGCAGTGGACTTCAGAAGACTTAAAACCTTTAAGACCTTCTTCCATCTTATCTTTATTAAGCCAAACCAGCTTATTATATAATTCCCTGAAACCGTTCATGACCTGTTCTTCTTTATTCATGACCTGCCCTCCTCACCGCTCATTAGCACATTAAAACTATTATATTAAATTTCTGCTTATGTTTCGACAATATTGAAATAATTATTGTAACGTTCAAGATATGTGTAAAAATTGGCGCTTAAATAAAACAATTCATTAAACAGCAAAATTATTGATACTTACAGTAAACGGTAGACAAAAAGTAAGAGCTAAGATCATTTCTCTTAGCTCTTCTTTTATAAAACTATTTCACTTCATTAGCGACAAAAAAGTGCTCACATACACTTGATATGCGCTGTAAGTCCACGTTCCCACCGGATATAACAGCTACTACTTTTTTCCCTTTTATATAACTATCAACTGTTCCTGCAAGAAGTGCAGCAGTTGCTAATGCACCTGCACCTTCTACAACAGCTTTCCCACGTTGTAATAAATCTTTCATCGCTACTTCCAGTTCTTTTTCTGATACAGTTACAATATCATCTACTAATTCTTTTACAATTTCAAATGTTAATTCCCCTGGTATTTTAACTGCGCAACCATCTGCAATAGTAGGTGCCTCATAATGTTCTACGATTGCTCCTTTATCGTAAGATGCCTTCATTCCATGAACATTATCTGCTTGGACACCAATTATATTAATCGATGGATTAAAAGATTTTAATGCTACAGAAATACCAGAAATAATTCCGCCTCCACCTATTGGTACAATAACAGTATCTACATCCCACATATCATCAAGAATATCTAATCCAATTGTACCTTGACCAGCCATTACCTCTACATCATCATATGGATGTAAGTATGTCTCACCTGTTTCCCTTATAATTTCTTCACATTTTGCCTTTGCATCATCAAAGGTTTCACCATGTAAAATCACTTCAGATCCATATCCTCTAGTTGCTTCAACTTTCGCCTGCGGTGCAGAAATTGGCATAACAATTTTACTCTTAATACCGAGTAAATGAGCAGATAATGCAACTCCTTGTGCATGATTACCTGCTGAACATGCAATTACACCTTTTTCTTTTTCTTGATCCGTGAGCCGCGACATTTTATTAAATGCGCCACGGAATTTAAAAGAACCCGTTAATTGCATATTTTCTAATTTCAAATGAATTTCTCCGCCCGTTTTACTAGTCAAGTAAAAAGATTTTACTAATGGCGTTTTACGAGCATTTCTATCTAGAATCTTGTGAGCTTTTTTAATATCGTCTATATGTAATGGTAGTTTTCTAGTTATCATACTTACACCTCTTCCAATGTTCTATTCCTAAGTTTTCGTAAGTCGTAGCTCCTTTATACGAAAAGAAAAAGTCTTTATATATGTACCCCACTCTGAAATAAACACATTTGCAAACAATTTAACATCCTCTTCATATCACGTTCTTTATAATGATTCAGGCATGCAATTTGGATCCAGTTATTCTTTTGTAAATACGCTGATTCATAATGGACAATATATCCTTGTAAAGCTAACGCATCACCTACCGTTTTAGAAGACTGACCTTCGCTTAATTGAATTGTAAATATAATTTTCGCGGCATGTTCTTTAGGTGAAACAAGCTTTAACCCCATATCAGTAATAACTTCTTCAACATAATCGTATGTCTCTTTAATTTTTACAAATGCCTTTTCATCTTCAAATCTCTTCAACGCTTCTTGCAATGCATAAATTAAATTCCATGATTGTGAGTATGGAATGCTTTCATTTTCTTCATACATACCAATGTCCATATAAGCCGGCACAGCCTCGTTTATTTTTACAATGTGGTTATGAAAAATGAAAGAAATTCCTGTATATGATTTAATCGCTTTACCGCTAACACCACTTGCAAAATACACATCCTTCAAGTCTATTGGTATTGCTCCAATTGAGCTTATGCAATCTACACATAGTTTCATTTGATTCTCGTTACAAAGAGTATTTAGCTCGTTTAAATCGTTTAACATTCCAGTAGATGTTTCATGATGAACAAACCAAAGCCATTCATAATTTCCGGTTGTCATTATTTCTTCTAATTCGTTATAAATAAACGGCTCTCCCATTTCCTTTTTATACGTATCAAAATGTAATTGTGCTCGTTTTACATGCCCAACTAATCTATTTCCAAATTCTCCATTTGTTAATACTAGTCCTTTCCCTTTTAAAGAACGTAGTTGCAAAGCAATTGCATCATTTGCTAACGTCCCTGTTCCTAACATAAGCTGTACATGTTTTGCTTTTGTCATGTGAAGTAACCGTTTTTTCACATTGTCCATCGTCACTTGAAATGACTTAGAGCGATGCGAAATAGGCCGCGTAGAAAATGCCTTTTGAACATTCTCTTCAATATCTACTGGACCAGGTAAAAACGTGTATTCTTTCGTCATAATACTTCCAACACTCGATTCTTCAAACATAGCAGGGGTAACATACATTGGCTGGAAGGCTGCTTCTTCTGTACCAACTAACGTATGGAAAGATTTGAATCCCATTTGCTCATATAAAGCTAGTTCACGTGTTGTTGCAGAAATGAGTGCCAATTCATATCCATTTAGAAGCAAATAACGATGTAGAAAACGAATTAATCCTAATAACGCTCTTCCATTCCTATATTCACGTTCTACTGAAAGTAAACGAATTTCATACACTTTTTCTCCATGCTCTTGCAAATAAATATCTAAATTTGAAATTTTATAATCTAACGAGAATGGTCGTTTTCCCCGCACCGCGACCATACCTACTAATCTATCCTCATCTAAACAAATTAAATATGTATTTTCTTCATGAAACCGATCTATACGAAACCGGTCTTTCGTTTCTTCATGTTGCGGAATCTCTTCTACAAAAGTTTTATAATTCAATTTATGTATACTTTCAAATTCCCAATCTTGATCAGCAACTTTATAAATTAACCCCATGCCTTATCTCCTTTATCTATTTAATAAAAAATGATAAGTGGAGATTATCCCCACTTATTAAACATTCATTTTATTCTCGATTTACATATAGAATAAGTACAATAATCATTCCACTTAAAATAGCCGTAACAATAGAATAAGAATAAAAAATCATACAAATTGGTAAACAAGCAATCGTAATTAGTCCTGGCTTCGTAAATCCTTTAAATATTAAATAAAATACAATAAAAATGCCTATGAGGGTAAGCGCTATCAAATAATCAAATGCGATTAATCCTCCAATAAATGTTGAAATACCTTTACCGCCCTTACCTTTAAATAAAACTGGGTAAATATGTCCAATAATAACGGCCAATAATGTTAACATTACGAATGTAGGATCTTCAAAAAGATATTTTGCAACAGTAACAACGATTGCCCCTTTAATCGCATCACCTAAAAATGTAGCGATGAAATACCCTTTTCCATATACGCGCCCCATATTTCTTGCACCAGGATTTCCGCTTCCTTCACCCCTAATATCAACGTTATGTCTCAATTTTGTTACTATATAAGCGGTCAAGATGTTTCCAATTAAATAAGAAGCCATCAAATATAAAAACTGCATACTATTAATCATGTAATCATTCACTTTCTACATGGGATTACATATACAATATTCAATTACTACGTATATTGTACGTTTTAACATACATCCCTTTATACATTTTAACATCATATTTTTACAAATCATACAAAAATTCTCATACGCTATTTTTAAAAATATATATCCCTCATTAAATAATATGTTCCTTTCACTGCCATTTCTGCTTGTGATACAAATACAATTTCTTTAATACTTTCTTCACAGCATTTCTTAAATGCAGCAAATATTTCAGGAACTAAACGCAATATACTGCCACTTACTGCAATTGGAGTTGAGCGCTTAAATTGCATCTTGTTATAAACATCTACCGTAATTCTTGCTAATTCCTTTCCAGCTCGCATTATAATTTCATGCGCATAATCATTGCCATTTCTCGCTGCCTGAATAACTAATGGCGCGATTGCTGCAATTTTATCTTTAGAAGAAGTATATACTAAGCTTTTTATATGAGACGGTGTCAACAGTTGAAACTGACTTTGAATATTCAAACTCAATGGACAAAGACTGATTCCTTGATCGAATTGAATTGCCATTTTCTTTAAAGCTTGTAATGCAATCCAATATCCGCTCCCCTCATCACCTAAAATATGTCCCCATCCACCGCTATACTCATACACTTCTCCTTTCTTTCCGATACAAATTGCCCCTGTACCACCTATAGTTAATATTCCATCCTTACCTTTTAAAGCAGCTGCATGCGCAATCATTGCATCATTAAAAATTTCAATTTCTGTTCCGTATTTCTTTTTTAAACGTAATGTTAATTCATTTGTATTCGCGCCACTTATGCCGGCTAACCCTAAACAAACACAAACGCAATGCCCATTTATTAAACTCTTCTGGCATTGATCAATTGCTTCCATAATATGCAAAAGTGCCTCATCAAAATCTATTAATACATTTCCAAATCTGCTCATACCTCTTACAACTTCATTTCCATTTTGATCAAATGCAATTGCCTCTGTCTTCGTTCCCCCGCCATCTACTCCGATCATATACTTCATATGTTCGCCTCATTTTCATTTACATATTGGAGGGAATGTTACATTCCCTAAAACCACGGAATTCTTAGCACCTGTTGCGCTCGGCACATTACTCGGATTACGATAATACGTTTCGTTTGCTAAAACCGCAAAGGCGATCGCTTCTTTCGCCGCTGAGGAATAGCCTAAATTTTCTTGAATAAATATTTTGCATTTTTCTTCCTTTAATCCAAATCGTATCATTTCAACAAGTGTACGATTATAACTTCCGCCCCCGCCTAAAATTACTTCATCGATTTCATAATACGGAAAAATAAATTCCTGATAATGATGAACAATTGAACTTGCTGTAAACATCGTGACAGTTGCCAATATATTTTCTCTACTATGCTTTTCAAATCGATTCAATAATTCAGTCACAAACGCTTCTCCAAACTGTTCTCTACCTGTTGATTTCGGTGGATTTATTTTCAAAAATGGGTGGTTCATACAATATGTCAAAATTTCTTCTACAACTACCCCCTGTTTTGCAATCTTACCATTTTGATCATATGACAACTGAAATAACCTTTGGCATACTTCATCCATTACCATATTACCTGGACCTGTATCAAATGCTATAACGCTCTTCTCACTTAGTTGACTTGGTATTACAGTCACATTACCAATCCCGCCGATATTTTGTAGTAGTCTATTTTTAGTTTTGTGACGATATAAAATAATCTCTGAATATGGTACAAGTGGTGCACCTTGTCCTCCAGCTGCCATGTCCATCGTTCGAAAATTAGAAATAACTGTCGTATTCGTTTCATACGCTATTACTGCTGGTTCCCCAATTTGCAAAGTTGAAGAAAGAATATTACCTTCTTGCTTTGGCTGATGATAAATCGTTTGTCCGTGAGAGCCTATTAAATCTAATTGTCTCAAAGGAAAATTGGCCTCTTTACAAACTTCCTTTACAGCATTGGCGAAGCATAAACCAAGTTTAAAATTTAAACTACATATAAGTTGGACATTCGAAGTTTCAATTGATAACGCTTGTTGGATCTCATTTTTCATATCATTACAAAATGGAACAGTAGTAAAATGGATGAGTTCGATTTTAGAATCTACACCACTTCCTTCTATATGAACGAGCGCTACATCTATTCCATCTAATGAAGTACCAGACATTACCCCTGCAATATACATAACGTGCATGACCTCCTATTTACTAAAAAACAAGCATGTAAGTAACGAACGTACAACCAATCGAAAACAATATAAATCTAAAAAACAACTGAGCTTTCGATGCAAACGATCCATCAATGAAAGAAACAACTACCGTAAGCAAAACGCTTGCCGCAATACTTGTAACGAGCCAAATACTATGCATTTGTGATAAATTTAGCATGCCTAATAAAGGGACAAAAAGTAAATTTGCACAAATCACTCCAAATAGTAATAAAAACACACCTTTATAACTAAATTTTATATTCATTCTATTTCCCCCTTTCTAGTTTTAATGTGAAAGAAGTGATAGACAAAAAGTCTATCACTCAAAATAACAGCATGTAGATTAAGGATTAACTGACTCTCCGTCACCATTCTTTTCGATTTCAAGCATATTTTTGTCGTACATTTTAAAGAATGGTAAATAAATAAGGAACGATATTGTTATATTTATAAAAACTAATACAATCGCACGCCAATCTCCACCTGTTGCTAAATATGCACCAATTGGAGCAGGTAATGTCCATGGCGGCATAATATGCGTTGGTGTTACAAATCCCATTGCGGTTGCAGCATACGCTATAGTAGCTGTTACTAACGGGGTAATGACGAAAGGAATAATTAAAATTGGATTTAATACAATCGGCAAACCGAATATAACCGGTTCATTTATATTAAAAATCCCAGGGACAATACATGTTCTCGATAATGCTTTTGAATATTTTGATCGACCAAATATAATCATAGCTAACACAAGCCCTAACGTTGCACCCGAACCACCAATCCAAATAAACCATTGATAAAACGGTTCTGGTGCAATAAACGGAAAATGACTCGCTCCACTTGCTACAGCTTCACCGTTCTTTCCTAAATACACATCCCAAAGTGGCCTTGCCACAGTACCTACAACTGATACTCCGTGTATCCCGAAAGACCAGAAAAACGTAATTAAAAATACAGGTATAATAACGCCAAAGTAACTATCACCAGCTTTTACTAACGGTGCGGCTAGTTTATCTACAACGTAATGTAAATCAACTTTAAAAACGACTGTAATAAGACTCATCATAATAATAACGAATGCTGCAGGTATAAGTGCTTCAAATGAACGTGATACTGACGGTGGTACTTGTTCTGGCATTTTTATCGTTACGTTATTCTTCTTACAAAACCTTAAAATCTCAACTGATAAAATAGAGACGATCATCGTCACAAATAATCCATGACCTCCAAGATTTGTCATCGGAAGCATGAATCCTTTTTTATCAATTAACTCAGGCGTTAATGTTAAAAGTAGTGAACATACCGCAAGCTGTGCTCCTGATAAAGCATCTAATTTATAACTTTTCGCTAAATTATATCCTATTCCAAATGCTATATATAAGGACATAATAAACATAGTTAAACGATATGGTATCAATATACTTGTTTGATTCTTTAATGCCCAAACCGATATGAAACTATCTTTCGGCAGTGGTGGAAATGCTACTATTAAAAAAAAGCTTCCTACTATAATAAATGGTAACGCCGAAATAACTCCATCACGGATTGCTTGTAGATGCCTCTGCTCAGAAAGCCTTGCCATCGGGCCAGATAAGTTTTTATCAAGAAACGTGACAAACTTATTCATAACGCTTCCTCCTAACTAATTAATTCATTTACAGTTTTTAATAAAGTCGGGCCTCCAAGTGGCGTGTATGCTTGCGGTGGAATGATGCCACACGGAATAGATTCCTCCTCTGCAAATTTTTTTACAGAGTCAAATCGGTGTCTTATTTGAGGTGCCACCATTACGACATCCCAGCCATTCTTTACTTCTTCCTCTACCTCATTCGTTCCAATTGCATGCACTTCCATGTTCACACCATTTTTCTCCGCTTCTTTTTTTAAAGCGTTTACAACAATTGCACTGGACATTCCTCCAGAACAGACGAACAAAACTTTCATTTATTAATCCTCCTATACTTATAATTTATTACCCTTCAAATGAAAGGAAGTTTCACTTTACTAACAAGCATATGAAGTAGTAAATGAATTTAGTTATAATGAAAGTAAATTTCATTAAAAATATTTTTCCTATTAAATTAATGTTTCAATATGCAATTTTCTCTATTGCAAAGTCAACCTCGCCTCCTATATTATTTTAAATAATCATATGATAGGGAGGCGTATAAATGATCGTTAAACGTTTATTAATGATATGTTGTATCGTCATCTTGTTCATCCCTTTCTCTTTCATTCCCCCTCACTCTACTTATGCTGAAGTAAATACTGCATACAAAAAACATGAATTACGTGCTGTATGGATTGCATCTGTTCTGAATATTGATTGGCCCTCAAAAACTGGCTTACCCATTGAAAAACAGAAACAAGAATTTATAAGATTATTAGACGATGTAAAAAGCACTGGTATGAATGCAGTTGTTGTACAAATTAAACCAACCGCTGATGCTTTCTATCCTTCAAATTACGGTCCTTGGTCTGAATACATTACAGGAACACAAGGAAAAGATCCTGGTTATGACCCGCTTGCATTTATGATTGAAGAAACTCATAAAAGAAATATAGAATTCCACGCTTGGATTAACCCATACCGAATAACGATGAATCACACCGATATAAATCGATTATCAAATAATCACCCTGCAAGGCAACATCCCAATTGGGTTGTCCCTTATGGCGGAAAGTTATATTACAATCCCGGTATTCCAGAAGTGAAAAAATTTATAACAGAAGGTGCTTTAGAAATCGTGCAAAATTACGATATTGATGCGCTGCATATGGATGATTATTTTTATCCATATAAAGTAGCCGGTGAAGAATTTTCAGATCAGAAAACGTACAAAACATATAATAACGGTAGATTTACAAATATAGAAGATTGGCGACGTAACAATGTAAATGAACTTGTAAAAGATTTAAATACTGCTATAAAACAAGAAAAATCATATGTAAAGTTTGGCATTAGTCCGTTCGGCGTATGGAGAAATATAGCTGACGATCCGACTGGCTCTAACACAACCGCAGGCCAAAGAAACTATGATGACCTTTATGCTGACACACGTGAGTGGATACAAAAAGGATATATTGACTACATTACACCGCAAATATATTGGAATATAGGTTTCACCCCAGCTGCATATGACATATTAGTAGATTGGTGGGTTAAAGAAACAAATAACAAACCGATTCACCTATACATCGGTCAAGCGGCCTATAAAATTAATAATAACTCCGTCCCTGCTTGGTCTGATCCAGAAGAATATCCAAGACAAATTGCATTAAACCGGCTATATCCTGAAATAAAAGGTAGTATGCATTTTAGCTTAAAAGATATTAATAACAATCCACTTGGAGTTAAAGATAGACTCTCAAAAGACATATATAAACATCCTGCATTAATCCCGCCTATGCCTTGGATTGATCATGATCCACCAAAACAACCGACTTTAAAAGGTGCCATTCCAAGAAATGAAGGTATTGCAATTGGCATCATTGACAATAGAGATAATGATTCTGCTTATTACGCTATTTACCGCGCGAATGGGAAAAATGAAGTGGATATACAAAATCCGAAAAATTTACTTACTACTGTAAGAAAAACAAAACTTGGAGAAATTTATGTAGATAAAACCGTTATTTCTGGAGAAACGTATACGTATGTCGTAACTGCAGTTGATCGATTGCATAATGAAAGTGTGGCTTCTAGTCATACTACCGTTAGTGCAAAATAAAATCTCATAACAAAAAGCGCCCTAAAGCTGTGATACTTAGCTTTTAAGGCGCTTTTTGTTATTTATTCTTAAACTTCTCAGTCGCTGCTCTCATCTTCACATTTAAATCGTGATCAATTGAGTCGCGAATATCTCGCTCTACTACTTCCATTTCTTTTTGGAAATTTTCCAAGTAGATTTTCAGTTCTTCTTCCTTCTCTGGTCTTTGTGAAGGTGGTAATTGTACTACCAACGATAACATGGCCGTTAAATCTTTCATTAAGAACGTTTCAAGTTTATGTTGTTGTTCAAACATGCGTTGCTCTTGATAGTACGGAAGTGCATTCAATACTGAAATTGTAATATCATCAACCGTTCTTTGTAATGAAGGATTTATTGAGCGTTTATACGCTTGAATTGTATTTAATGCGTCTGGATAACGGTCATAAAAATACAATTTGTAAAATGATAAGTCTGTCGGTTTTACAGTTTGCTGTGTTTCTTGTCTTAAGAAATCTTTCACTTTCATCGCAGCTACATCAATATCTTCATTCGTAAGCTTTTTCGTAGTTTTTGCCATTACATGCACTTTTTTCTGCTTTTCTTTCGGTAACATCGAGAAGACTTGTTCTCTCGTACGTTGACCTGATGCACAAAATAGAGTATTTAATGTATTTTGTTCTTTCTTTCCTTCAGTGCGAATCCAGCGATAAAACAGTGGATGTTGTGTAAATTCTTGTAGAAACGGTATGGATTTGTTTGATAACTTATCTAAAGAATCTTGCGCTCTTTTATATGGCTTCGTCCATGAAAAATACAGCTTCCGTCCGAAATATACGACTAAAACAACGACAGTAAATGCTATTAAAAGCAATGTACCGAGTAGTAATAGTACTGTTTGAATGAAACTCATTTGTTCACCTCCTCTAATAATCCGTTATTTCCTTGGACGCTGAATGAGTTTCTGCTTCATCTCATCATTAAATGTGTCTAGTTCAATAACGAACTTCTTACTTGACTCGATAATACGTTCTGACGATTTTTCAGATGCTTCAATTGCAGCGAACACATTTTGAAATGATTCACGTAATTTATCCATGCTAATAGCAGGGTTTTCAAGCAATTTCGTCGTTTCTTCTGTATTTTGTTTTAACGCTTGAGAATTACTTAATACCATCGATTCAATTGCTTCATTCGTCGCATTTACAGCATCAATTGTTTTCCGTTGATTCGTTAATGCTAGCTGAATAGCAGCTGAAACTGTTACAACGTTTTGCGTCATCGTAATTGCATTACGTATTGCTTCTGTTAACTTTTCGTTATTTTTCTTAATGATGTCTACAGAAGCTATAGATTGTAATAATACACTTTTCGCTTGCTGCATATTACGTGTACGTACAAGTATCTTTTCTAACGCATCGTTAATTAATGGAATATCTCTTTGACGCTCTGGGTTTTGTTTCTCAGCTTCAAGCATGCCAGCAAGCTTTTTCCCTAAGTATACTTGTTTATCAAGCGCATGAATTTTATCGTGCGATTGTTCTTTTAACATTTCAAGACCCACTGTATCCTCTTGTAAGTTATCACGGCCAATTAGAAGGGATCTAATGATTTCCTCGATTTGTTTATCTATAGATTGGTATTTATGCACGTATGTTTCAAGTGGATTTTTCTTGAATACTTTAAACATTATTTTCTTCATACCACTTGCTTTAAGTGAATTGGGATCAAGCTCTGATACCACTTTTCGTAATTCTAACAATGTATTTGGAATTTCTTCATTTTTCCCATTCATCATCGCTGTTACAGGGCGTTTTAAAGCTGATAACGTTTGTCCTGCTGCCTGTTGCTCTTTATCCCCTAAATCTCCTAGCTGAGACAATACTTTTGATAAATCTGTATTTTGCTCGCTATTTAACTTTTGTACATAAAGATCAGCTTCTTTATTTAGTTCCTCTAATTCTTCATCTTTTATAACTGTATCAACTACTACTTCTACATTATTATCTTTCACAATGGATACAGGTTCTTTTTTCTCGAGTTCAGTCAACAAAATCGCTCCTTTATTTATATGTGCGAATTTATATGCACTATATTTCATCAATTATATCGTATTTCATATACATTCTGACTGCTTGAAATCGATTTTTTTTAGAAATGCCTGTTTATGCAGTCATTCCCTGTTTCTTACTATAAGTATACCTGTAATCAACATAATTTTCCTCAGACTTAAGACCTAGAGAACGACATGCTGAAGGCGGATTCTTCGTATGTTACGTATATAAATTATGTTCTTCTATCCTTCTGTACTCAATCTTTTGACATACACCCTTTTTCAATGTGATAATTATATTGCGCTCACTCCTATTTCTTCTTGCGCGCTACGAATGCTCCATTTTGAAATGCCAATAACACCGTTTCAAACATTTCATCTTCTTCTATCATTTTTTTAAACTCGGCTAATTCATTTGCATGAGAGGTTGCGTTATCAACAACAAGAAAACCCTTTGGTTGTAAAATGCGTTTTATATGCTCAAGCCACCACATGTATTGCGTACGCTCTGAATCTAGGAAAATAAAATCAAATGAATGATCTAATTGCGCATCTAAAAATGCCCCTGCTTCTTGATTATGAACATCAATCCTTTGTAAAAGGTTTGCCTTTTCAAAATTGACAAGTGCCTCTCCAACTCGTTCTGAAGAAAGCTCTACAGTTGTTACATTTCCATTTGTTTCTTCTACCGCATTAGCTAACCACAATGTAGAATAACCATTAGAAGTTCCCATTTCTAAAATGTTTTTTGCGCTACACCCTTTTACTAAAATTGATAAAAATTGCCCCATCTCACGAGTAATATTCCGTAATTTTTCTTCCCTTGTTTTTTTATTTCGATCATGCTCTTCTCCATATTGTTCAAGTTGAAATAATAATGAATCTAACGTATCCATTTTTTTCATCGCCTTTCCAAAGCAATATGATGAAAAAGCTCTTGCTGCCCGTCTACTTTCATTATATGCGAAACAAAAACCTTTTTCCTGTTATATGACAAAGATTTGAATTTTTTTATAGCATATTGTTTCGTTTTTTGGTAAAGTTAATTTCTACGTGCAATTATTCCATTTATATTATTTCATATTAAAATTGCAGTTATTAAATTATATAAACCCCATTTAAATGAATCGGTATTTCAAATTCAATTAAGCGCCCTTTTCGGACGCATTTTCTTTGTCTATATATTTCCAGAAGAAAGGATGCTTACAAATGAACGTGATTAGCTTAGATGCTGCTAGAAAACGAAAGCAGCATAAAAAATTAATGATTACTATACCGATTATTACACGTATTTATGAAGAAGACGGGGAAATTAAATTTGAGGTAGCTGGCGAAAAAGATGTACCTCTTGAAATGTTAGAAAAATAATAAAAAACGCATTTCTGAAGAAATGCGCTTTTTTATATTTTTACATTTAAATGCATAAGTTTTTCAGGGTTAACCATCATATAAATATTTGAAATTTTCTCATCCTCAAATACAAACGAAAGAACATAAGTTACTTTATTATTTATTGTAACTATAACTCCTGGTATACCATTGACCATTTTGAAATCAACAGTGTACGCTTCTGTCAATCGTTGTGCAATCCCAAAGAACAAACGTATAATTCGATCCGCAGAATAAATCGGGTTAATCGCAGTCGTAACTTTACCACCACCATCAGCTTTGAGTATAGCATCTGTTTTTAATACTTCTAACATACCTTCCGCATCCCCACACTGTAATGATGATACAAACTTTTCAACATAAGAAGCCATTTTCTCCGTGCTTAATTTTGATTGCTTCGGTTTCTCCAACATGCTTTTTCGAGCACGTTGAAAGATCTTCCTGCAGTTTACACTACTCTTATCAACAATTGAAGCTATTTCTTCGTATTCATAACTGAAAACTTCTCTTAATATGAAAACAATCCTTTCTACCTCAGATAATTGTTGTAAAAGTAATAAATATGCGGTGGAAAGGGATTCTTTCATTATAAATGACTTTGATGGCTCATCACTCTCTTCTACAATTGGATCTGGCAACCACATCCCTACATACACGTTACGTTTATGCGCTGCCGATCGTAATTTATCAATTGAACGATTTGTCGCCATCTTACATAAATATGCTTTCATATTTTCTATAGATTGAGGATTTTCTATATTATTTAGCGAGATAAATACATCCTGAACGATATCCTCAGCATCCATAACACTCCCAAGGATTCTGTATGCTAACGAAAATAATAATGGTTGATACGCTTCATATAACTGCTCCGTTTCCATGATGAACTGCCTCACTTTCATATTGCTTTAAAATGTGTAACGCTGCACGTTTCCCGCTTGCTACCGCAGCATCAGCTAATATTTCATCATGCCCTGCCCAATCTCCTGCAACATAAACACCTGGCATTTCAGGTATATTAGGGCCCGGTTTTTCAACACGGTCAATATGAGGAAAATCATGTACTACTATTATTTTCGGTAAATATTGCTGTGCAACAACTTCTCTTTTCCAATTTGGATGTAACAACTCCATCGTACTTTCCAACTGTTCTTTATCATCACGAATATGATTCATCTCAAGTACAGGATTATAGTACTTAATTAGACTCACTACAATTGATCCATCTTCACTTAATTTAGCTGCTCTCGATTGATTTGTGAAAAATATAGGTTGATCTAATCCTAATACAAATTGATGTGTAGGATTGGGTAATTGTCTCAAGCCAATATCTAATGCAGCAACAGTAACCGATACCGATTGTTCACTCCATCTATGCAAACTTGTTCCTTCTGCACCTTTTATTATTTTACAAGCTTCTTTCGGCGGAGTCGTCACGATGACTGCGCCTACTTCAAAAACCTCATCATCAACACAATGTATTCTTTGTTTACCTTCGGAATGCTCAATTTCCACAACATGCTTTTTAGCCAAAAACTGTACCCCGATATCATTCGCTATAGCTCTTAATTTTGTTATTATCGTCTCCCAACCACCATCTACATAAAGCACTCCCTCTTTTATAGAAAGCTGTATTTGTTTTAGTACAGATGATGCTAATTGTATTGTAGGAGCAAACGTATATGTTGTTGTCCGGCATAGCGCATAAAATATATTGCGAACCATTGGATCTTTTATTTCATTTTCTACCCATGTAGTTAGACTCATTTTCGGAACTTCTCCTACATCTAAATTTCCTAAACGAATCATAAGACGTGAGAATTGTACTTTTGCAGACCAAGAAAGTAGTGGTGTTGATAAAATTGAGCGAAAATCTGTTGGGATGGTGAATATATCCCCTTTCCATATTCCATGTGCTTTTGTAGATGGTATTCCACCTGGAAGATTCATACCGAGCTCATTAAAAGTTATAAACGCTGCCCCACCTCTATATAAAGCATGTGCACCAAGATTCATGCAGATTCCATTTTTATTTATAGTCATCCCTCGGCCACCGAATTGACTGGACTTTTCTAATACAATCACTTTCCTTCCAGCTTTCGCTAAATATATAGATGCTGTTAATCCAGCAAGCCCACCGCCAACAATTGCTATATCAAATGTATTCATAATAAAATCCCTCCTTATCGTTCTACATACAAGACGAACGATAAGGAGGGATGTGACATAAAAATAAATTTTTATTATCCTACTTTATTTCATTACTTTTTAATTCGGTCATATTGCATACGAAATAACTCAATTGCAAATGGAATATCCTCTTCACTCTTTAAATAATAACTGATCCATCCTGATTCAGGTAATACGTGATGTGGTTTTACCAAGCCTTGCTTCACTAATTCATCTCGCTTTAACTTCGGAAATGGTAAATCAGCTAATTTATCACCATGAAGATGGCCAAGTTCTTTCTTGCCATAATTTATTTCAATACCACCAAATCGATGCGGTTTTTCAGAAACACCTGCCCAGCTGAGTACTTCATTTCTAATCATTTCACTAAATGACATGAACATTCACTCCTTATAAATAATTGATGTAATTTTAAATTAACATTTTCATTACTTTTTTCCATCAATCCAAAGTATGAATGGGAATACGAATATAGTTTGGTCTTAACACCTTATTCTTTATGGAATAAGTGAATTTATTAAGCTACCAACAACAGCACAAAACAAAGACTAGACACATATCCTAATTTTGTAACCTAACTTACCTATAGAAAGGCGGATAATACAATTGACTGCCAACATCGACTATACCTCCCCCACAACCAATTTTACTTATGATGTAAATAAAAGTAATTTTTTTCGGAAAGATGCCCAAAATTATATAAATGTACTTGGTATTAAACAATTAAATACTTTAGAAAATACTTCTTTATTAGATATTTATTTAAGTACAGGAAATGTTGTAGAACCACATATTCATCAAAATGCAGCTGAACTTGTTTATTGTATTTCAGGGTCTGCTGTTGTTTCTTTACTTAATCCATTTACGAATCAAATATTAAACTTACCGATAAAACCCGGGCAAGTTGCCAACATTCCACAAGCGTGGTGGCATTACGAAATTGCTACAGCAGATAATACTCATTTATTAGCTATTTTCAATGCTCCAACTCCAGAAGTTATTTTCGGTTCTGACATTTTAAGGTTAACTCCAGCTCATATGATGGCCCATACTTACTGCCTCAATGAACAACAATGGAAACAAGCGGTTTCCCCTATTCAATCAACTACTGTAATTGGTCCTCCGGCAAACTGCAATCAAAACCGTGAAATGAAAAATTATCCAACCCAGCCCCTCGCTCAACAACATAATCTGTATCACCAAGATTCTTATTACTTTCCTCTTTACTGGGGCTATTAATTTGTAAATTTTCAAAAGAATCATCATTTATCTCCTAGGAAAATACCGAGGAGATTTTTTTATTGTATCTTCTCTTCCTATTAAAAATAGTAACAATTGATAGTGTACATACATATAATATTTATATATTAAATTGGAGGTGATAGTACTATGAGTAATTATAACTATCGAAAAAACTACTCTTATAATAAAAATAGTAGCTCTTCAGCATCCTCTCAATCTTCCAATTCCCAATCTTCCAATTCCCAATCGCAAAGAGAATTAGCCGAGCAAGGCTATGTAAAGAAAAAAGGATGTAACTGTAATAAAAATAAATAGTTTATTTTATGGATGAATTCTTTTTTAAAAGAATTCATCTTTTTTTACTGACCGGAAATTTTTAAAGTTACATAACTTATTACTAAAATGAGAAAGGGTAAATTATACTTTTTTATACGAACTTAACAAAGAGTAATTGTTCAATTGATTTATTACTTATTTCCCCAAAAAATATAGTCCTTCCTAAATTTATTAGGAAGGACTATATACAAACCCCTGTTTAATTTCCTACTAAACATTGTAACAAATTAAACGATATTAATACCTGCACTTACAAATCCAGCAACTGCAGCTATTGGACTTGCTGCTGTTAATGAAACATACAGTAGTATTTTATCTCCAGCAGCTACTGGAATAGCTTCAGCTATGATACCTGATGCTGTAGAACCAATCGCTATTGCGGCAAATGCTGGTGTTAATAAAAGAGGTGCGCCTTGTACTGTAAACGTATTGCTTGCTGCAGGTGCAGTTAATATTTGTATTTGCACTTGAACAGGTGATATTGGAGCTAATGCAGCTGTTGCACTAAAGAAACCTGCTAATGACGTGATAGTTCCTGCACGTGGTGCTACAAATGCATAATCACCTACACCTAATGCTAATGTGATACTAGTTCCACCTGTTAATGCTACACCAGGCTGACTAAATCCAAATCCAAGAAGAGTTCCTGTATTAGCTACTAACGCGTTAACTAACGCAGATGGTGTTGTACCTGAAGCAAATGGAATAATAGCTCCGCCACCAGCTGCACCAGTTGCTCCTGTTAAGCCTGTTGCTCCTGTTAAACCTGTTGCTCCTGTTGGACCTGTTGCTCCTGTTGGACCTGTCGCTCCTGTTAAGCCTGTTGCTCCTGTTAAACCTGTTGCTCCTGTTAAACCTGTTGCTCCCGTTGGGCCTGTCGCTCCTGTTAAGCCTGTTGCTCCTGTTAAACCTGTTGCTCCTGTTAAACCTGTTGCTCCTGTTAAACCTGTTGCTCCACCAGTACCTGCTGGACCTGTCGCTCCTGTTGGGCCTGTTGGACCTGTCGCTCCGCCTCCTGGACCTGTTGGACCTGTTGGACCTGTTGCTCCGCCTCCTGGACCTGTTGGACCTGTTGGACCTGTTGCTCCGCCTCCTGGAGTAGCACCAATTAATTGAGTTAATAAGTTTAATAAAAGTTGTAAACTTGCAGGGTCAATAATTAAAGAGAAGAAGAATGGTGCAAGAGCACTGTAGAATTGTTGTAATAAAGAAAGTAATTGACTTAGATTTGGGTTAGGAGATTGTAGTAAATTAATAATACTTTGAATTAATTGTTTTAAGAAATTCCCTTCTGGGGAAGGTGCTAATTCATTTAGTAAGTTCAATAGTTGAGTAAACAAATTGAGTAAAGCTAATCTGTTTGCATCACTTGGATTTGCAAAAAACGCTGCAATAGCCGCTATTAAAGAGTTTAGTAAAGTAATTAATCTACCTAATTGCTCACTAGTAATCGGAACTGTTTGTGGATTGTTACAGCAATCTGGAGTGAAAACAATCGGATTATTGCAGTGGTTATGACCAAAACAATTATTGTTTGTCATTTATGTCCTCCTTACTTGTTTTATATTTGAGTTTTTCCTATTATAAGGATCATAAAGTTGTAAAAAAATATGTTATATATTGACTTAAAATAGGAAACATGAAATATAATTAAACTTACAAACGCTATTTAATTATGTTCATGACTCACATATTAATTATATGTTTTTAATAATTGACTGCTTAGATTAAATACCTAAACTTACGGGTTTATTTTATTTTTCCACGTTTATCTCTTAGGTTTAAATACACATATTAATTTGAATATACTCAACAATTAACAGTGCTATTTTTTTATATAAATATACATTATTTCTTTACTAAGATTGTGTTCTCTTTTTAAACATGAAGCCGTTTATATTATAGAGAACTCTCATATAATATATTGAAAAATTCATTTTATATTTTATTCCATTACACTGTGAAAAGGATTGAAGTTAAAATTCCTATCATTCAACCATTTATGACAGCTAGAAATTGAATGTACCTTCACTTAATTTTAACTATTTAAATATAAAACAAAAAAAGACAGATTCCTTTTCATTAAGGATCTGTCCTTTTAATTAATAATGATAAATTGTAATATAATTGAAGATCCTTGCGATGGAGGTTGAGTATCCAATAAAGTTAATTTACCAGTACTCACCTCATATAATGGCTGTGGTTGCATTATTCCATTAATAAATAAATTAATATATGAAACTTCACTAGGCGATAATATATTCGTTGTACCATATTGAGGTATCCCATCGGCATCTGTATATATAAGTTTCTCTCCATCTGCAAAAGTATAATATAACAAATTGGTTGTTGTGATAGGACCAATACCCCCAGTAGGGCCTGTTGCTCCGGTCGGGCCTGTTGCTCCGGTTGGGCCTGTTATTCCGGTCGGCCCCGTTTCTCCGGTCGGCCCCGTTATTCCAGTCGGGCCTGTTTCTCCGGTCGGCCCCGTTTCTCCGGTTGGGCCTGTTATTCCGGTTGGGCCTGTTGCTCCGGTCGGGCCTGTTTCTCCGGTTGGGCCTGTTATTCCGGTCGGCCCCGTTTCTCCGGTCGGCCCCGTTATTCCAGTCGGGCCTGTTGCTCCGGTCGGTCCCGTTTCTCCGGTTGGGCCTGTTATTCCGGTTGGGCCTGTTGCTCCGGTCGGGCCTGTTTCTCCGGTTGGGCCTGTTATTCCGGTCGGCCCCGTTATTCCAGTCGGGCCTGTTTCTCCGGTCGGGCCTGTTTCTCCGGTTGGGCCTGTTATTCCAGTCGGCCCCGTTATTCCAGTCGGGCCTGTTGCTCCGGTTGGGCCTGTTATTCCGGTCGGCCCCGTTATTCCAGTCGGGCCTGTTATTCCAGTCGGTCCTGTTTCTCCGGTTGCTCCCGTTATTCCGGTTAGCCCGGTTACTCCGGTTGCTCCCGTTATTCCGGGCGGTCCCGTTATTCCGGTTGCTCCTGTTATCCCTGTCGCTCCGGTCGGTCCCGTTATTCCAGTTGGTCCTGTTGCTCCGGTTGGAATATAAATTGGTGGAAGAATCGGAAATGTAGGTCCAATATTTTCTGGTCCTATCATCCCCTTATTCAATGATAATTTGTCATTGCGTTTCAAGTTAATACCTCATTCCACATGTTTTTTAACTCATACATATCATTTAGACCTTATCATTAAAGAATAACTTTATAACTATTCTCTTTTCTTCTCATAATAATTATTACATGTATTAAACATTTTACCGTTGCTATAGCCACTATTATTAATATAATAAATTGATCATTCTATTTAAAAAGTAGTAAATCTATAACATTCTTATTTAAAAAGATGAGGTGATTTATATTCAAGATAATAATGAAATTAGAAAAAAGGAACTAATGTCAATGGCTCTTGACATTATTTTCCCTTACAGGCTTACGGGGCCTACCGGAAGTACTGGATCTACCGGGAGTACTGGGCCTACCGGAAGTACTGGGCCTACCGGAAGTACTGGACCTACCGGGAGTACTGGGCCTACCGGAAGTACTGGGCCTACCGGAAGTACTGGACCTACCGGAAGTACTGGACCTACCGGGAGTACTGGTTCAATCGTTACAACAAACTCTATGTTCGCTAATAATACATCAGGTGGTTCTGTTTCAGTCGTATTAGGAGGAACAAACATTCCACTTGCAAATAACCAAAGTCTCGGTAATTTTACAGTTAACGCTTCAAATGACGTATTTACAATTCCTGTAACTGGAAGATATCATTTAACCTATCAAGTTAATACAACAACCGCTCTACTTGCTGGAACTAGACTACTATTAAACGCTTCTACGCCAATTCCTGGCTCTATTTTTTCTCCCACTTTATCTACTTCAAATTATAGTAATAACTTAATTACTGATTTAAATGCTGGTAATACAATCTCACTACAATTATTTGGTATATTATCCGTCGTGAATTTAGTTGGAGGCGGATCAACAGGTGCCTCTCTTACAATTATACGAATTGATTAAAAAATGATTCATTCTTTTTATAATAAACAATCTAAATACTCAATTGATAAATATTACGATAGTGATTAAGTAATAAAAATAAATTTTACTATATCCATAGTAGAAAACATCTATACTAAATTTTCCGTATATATATTATCAATTTACACTTCACCCATGTCGATGTTACATTAAAGATGAAGATTGTTTCTTCTTTACAGACCATCTCAATATGTATTTGAGGAACATCTCCAATCCTATACGCGAGAGCAATACTATATTGACACTCAATTGAGTGTCTTTTTTTTATATTCAAAAAATAAAAATCAGACTACTTTATATACTAATCCATCCACATACCCTATGTGGTTTAAAACTTTTAAGAGGAAACCTTCTAACAATAGGTTTCCTTCCATATCATATTAAATAAGAAGCAGGTTAAATACGGAGGTGATTTTGATTAAGACTACTTTAATTTCTCATTTTTACAATGAAGAATATTTACTTCCATGGTGGTTAATGCACCATACAAAGCTATTTGATCATGGCATTCTTATTAATCGTGGATCCACTGATCGTTCAGTTGAAATCTGTAAAACATTCGCTCCTAATTGGGAAATACGAAACTCAAAATCACTCGAATTTGATGCTTATTTAGTTGATCAAGAAGTTATGGAAATTGAAAGAGAAATTACAGGATGGAAAATGGTATTGAATACGACAGAATTCCTGTGCTGTTATAATAAAGAACAATTTTTTAAATCACTTAGCACTATGGGCGGCAATATGTTTTCAATAAGAATGATTATGATGATTGATGAACCGACTTATGGCTACACTAATCCAAGATATAGCTCTCCGCTTGTTAAACAACGTTATCACGGCATAATAATTCAACCTAATCCAAATCAACTATATCTTAACGGTAGATTAATTCACAATAATTCGCACGGCAACTATAGAGTCGGGAGACATGGCTCGCATTATCCTTATAGCATTTACATGGAACCTGCTTTTATTTTTAAATTTTTTTACAGTCCATGGAACGATCCAATGAAAAAACGAAAATTACAAATTGGGCCGACTCTTTCTCAACATAGTGTACGACGTGGATTAGGTTCTCATCACTTAACAACAATTGAAAAATTAGAAAAAAAATACAAATACTATGCAACCTTAACTACGGATCTCCGGTTATTCCCAGAATACCAAATTATATTTCCTGATCTTTGTCCTTAATGTCATGAATATTTAGTTTCGACATCTATCCGTTTTTTATTAACATACCAACTCCAACTAAATACTTTTCTCTAGTAGAAATCTGAGCTAGAACTCTTGCTGTACGCAAATTCCTCTTATTTAATCTCGTATCACTAGCCTATAATCTTTCATACCATTTCATTAAGCACTTGATGTTGGATCAGAAATAAAAAATGGTAATTCATTTGGAAAATTTTCAAATTCAGATTATATACCTTCTAAAACAAAGAATTCAAACAATAGAACCTAAACTAATGTTTTAAGTTATGGCTTTATTTTTTTTTATTATTCACTTTAAAATCTTTTTATAATAATATTGAAAAATACGGTATAATATAAATTACTGTTCTTTAGGAGGATTACAATGGCTGATAAGTATAAATTTTTCATTCTCATTGTTACCACATTTTTTTCATTCTTTTCTTTAATAAAAGATTTTCGCAACACTTCAAAAAGTTTCTTTTGGGGTAGTTTTATCATTCTTACAAGCTTCATGATACTATTAATACATGCTCTAGATTTAACTCAAATACTTTTTTATCCAAAGCAAATTGCGCTTGAATTTATTACAATACCACGGAAATTATTTTTACCATCTGTCACTGAGGCCGCCAGTCTCCCTCCAACACTAAGATAATAATTTGATTAAGAGCTCTTTCTAAAAGAGCTCTCTTTTTTTTACATAAACATACCATATACAAAATCCAACCTTAACCACTTAATTACTAATTACTTATAAGAACCTAACTTATAAAACGCATAATAATTATACTTATTTACTAGTATACAAGCCGTATCTCTTAGTAGAAGCACAGCATATTATACGATACAGGACAAAACTTTCAAAACACTTGTCCGAGTTAATTTTCAAAAAGGGGTGAACATAAATGCCTATCGTTAAACCTTTTATAGCTGGAAGACGATTTGTAAGTACAGCAGCAACAGGAACTGCTGCTGGAGCAGATTTAACTTTTGCTAACACAGACTTCACTGATGACACTGGTGCTGTAACAACATTCCCTGCTTCTTATGCCTTTTTAACACTTTATATTAATGGTGTTATTCAAACAGGTGATACTATTACTGGTGTGACTACTACAGCTGCTACTATTGTAGGAGGAGCAGTCCTAGATGGAGGCACTCCTATCGCAATTGAATTTACTATAACGTAACTTTAGTTGTCTTTTTAGAGGTTTCATTAAAAGAAACCTCTAATTTTAAAAATTCACATCAATTTTAGTAGCAACTACATAATACAGTGCAAATACTAGATAGAATGATAGAAATTTATACTCACTCTCAAAAAGAGCACTTATCTATAGTGATCTTTTATATAGCGCAATAATTTTTCGTCTATTTGCTCTTGGAGAATCGACTAAGCAGTTAGCTAAATTAGCTAACTGCTTTTTCCATATTGTATTTATTATTATTCATAGCTTTATCCGTAATAGTAACGCTTGTGCACTATCTACTATAAATTTTCATATATTGTATTATGCTTGTCCAAAATGTGAAGTTAATACTCACGAAATCTAAATACAAGAAAGGAGTGAAAATATGCGCTCATCCATTCGTAAATTCGCTAATTTTAATTGTGAAGCACAAGCACCTAGTACACTACCTGCCCTAGGTTTTGCCTTCAATGCTACTTCACCTCAATTTGCAACATTATTTACACCACTACTATTACCTAGTACAGGCCCAAATCCTAACATTACTGTCCCTGTAATCAATGATACAATTAGTACTGGAACTGGTATTAAAATTCAAGTAGCTGGTATTTATCAAATTAGCTATACATTAACGATTAGTCTTGATAACGTTCCAGTAGCCCCAGAAGCAGCACGCTTTTTCTTGACATTAAATTCATCGACTAATGTTATTGCAGGATCCGGAACCGCAGTCCGTTCTAATATTATTGGAACTGGTGAAGTCGATGTATCAAGTGGCGTCATTCTAATTAACTTAAACCCAGGTGATTTAATTCAAATTGTCCCCGTTGAAGTAATAGGTACAGTAGATATTCGTTCTGCAGCGTTAACAGTTGCACAAATTCGTTAATAAGGTGAAACTTTAATCATTGGGGTTTAGTTCATCCCCCCATGATTATTAGCCCTCACCAATTGGGTTGCCCGTTAATGCGGGATAAAAACAAAAGACTTGGCTAACTAACATTTAATGTTCCTTATACACACTAAAATATATTTTTATAGATTTGACACACATTTATATCAAACAAGCATATTTTATTGTATGTTGACTATATAGTCATACAAATCTAAAGCGTTCATAAAAGCACACTTATATGTGTGCTTTATTTTTAATTAAAACCTACAACATTCTCAAACAATATCCATATATTATCTTGATTCCTCTCTAAATATATAGTTTGTCTCAGAGCGCTTTTAACAGCGCTCTTTTTATTTAAATTCCGATTTTTAAGGTTCGATTTTATGATTTACGTTATACACATGCTACGCTACTTTTGAAACAAGGTACACATCTAAAGACTGTAAGTGAACAATTCAGTTATAAAGATATGTTCATAACATTAAATCGCTATTCACATGTTTTGCCTGGAATGCAGGAGGATGCTGTTAAAATATGTAGTGAAAAACCATTTGAATAGTAATATTTACAAATATAAAAAATGCGGTTTCTCCTCTCAAGAGAAACCGCAACATATCAATGTTTTTACTATATTTTAAACTGACTCGTATACAGATCAAAATAAAACCCTTTATCTTCCATGAGAGACTCATGATCCCCTCTTTCTAAAATTCTTCCATCCTTTATAACAAGGATTTGATCTGCTTTTTCAATTGTTTTAAGTCGGTGAGCGATCACAAAACTTGTGCGACCTCTCATTAAATTATTTAGCCCTGCTTGTATTTGTAATTCTGTTCTTGTGTCAATATTAGATGTCGCTTCATCGAGGATTAATATATCTGCATCTGCTAAAATTGCTCGTGCAATCGCAAGAAGTTGTTTTTGTCCTTGACTTAAATTCGATCCTTCTGAAGCAATTTCTGTTTCATATTGATTTGGCAAATGCTTAATAAAAGAATGTGCAGATGCTGCCTTGGCTGCAGTGATGACTTCTTCATCAGTAGCATCTAAGCGTCCATAACGGATATTATCCATAATCGAACC
This sequence comes from Bacillus sp. JH7, assembly GCF_001563515.1. NCBI lineage: Bacteria > Bacillati > Bacillota > Bacilli > Caryophanales > Bacillaceae > Bacillus > Bacillus sp. JH7. The sequence continues at coordinate 2,406,150 of NZ_LPUS01000001.1, forward strand.
CGCAAATAAATACGTATCCTGTAAAACTACTCCTATTTTACTTCGTAAAGAATTAATATCATAATCTTTTATATCTTTTCCATCAATATGAATTTGTCCTTGCTGTATATCGTAAAAGCGAGTTAACAAATTAATGATTGTTGTTTTCCCTGATCCAGTCGGACCAACTAAAGCAATTGTCTCTCCTGGCTGCGCTTTAAGACTCACTTCTTTTAAAATCGTTTTATTCTCTGCATAGCCAAATGAAACATTCTCAAGTGCAACATGCCCTTGTAAATTTTGTACAACAAATGCGTCTTTTTTATTTTGAATTTCTGGTACCTCATCCATAATCTCAAAAACACGTTCTCCACCAGCAACTGCCGCTTGAATTGTATTCATTAAAGTCGCAAATTGACTTAACGGTCTTGAGAATTGACGAGAATAATTAATAAAAGCCGCAATAACACCTACTGTTGTCATTCCGTTTAAGACCATAACTGATCCAGTCCCAATGACAAGCCCCATACCTAAGTTATTAATAAAGTTCATACTTGGAAAAATAAAAGCTGAAAATGTATCAGCCTTCGTAGCTGAAACTCTTAGCTGTTCATTAATTTTATTGAAATTTTGTACAGTTTCTTTTTCTTTTCCATACAACGTCGTAACATCCGCACCTGTAATTGCTTCCTCAATAAATCCATTTAATTCACCTAAATCTTTTTGACGCTTCGCAAAGTTTTTACCACTATATGCAACTAGTTTTTTTGTAACGTAAAACATAATAGGTACTGTAATTAAAGTTACAATTGCTAAAATCCAATTTAAGGCGAACATCGCAATCGTTACACCTATAAAAGTTAGCGCTGATGAAATAATTTGTACAACACTTTGTGTCAAAGCTTGGTTCAAATTATCTATATCATTTGTCACACGGCTCATTAAATCACCTTGAGAACGCACATCAAAGAACCGTAAAGAAAGCGTTTGGATTTTCTCAAAAATATCTTGTCGTATTTTTTGAATTGTTTTTAATGCAACGTTAATCATGACAAATGTTTGTAACCATGTTAAAAGTACAGTTACACCGTAAATCGCGATAAGTAACATACACATTCTTGCTGTACCACTTAAATCTTTCGGTACAATATATTGATCTATAATGACTCCCATAAAATAGGGACCTAATAATCCAAGTAAAGTAGTAACAACGACTAGAAATATAACAAACATTAGAGCAGCTTTTTGATAGCCCATATAGTTCCATATCCGCATTACAGTTCCTTGGGCATTTTTAGCTTTTCCCATCTTCGGTGTGTTTCGTCCACCTTTATTAGCAAATTGCCCTTGAAAATTACGCATGTTCTTCCCCACCTTCTTTATGCAAATTACCACCTTGGGAAAGATAAATTTCCTGATAAACCTCACTTCGTTCTAACAATTGTTCATGTGTACCATTGCCAACTAATTCACCATTATCTAATACAAGTATTTTATCCGCATCCATTATGGAAGAAATTTTGGACGCGATTAATAATGTCGTTGTGCCTTTATATTTTGTTTTTAAAGCTGTTTGAATAGTAGCCTCTGATTTTGCATCAACTGCTGATGTAGAATCATCTAATATGAGAATCGGTGGTTTTCTCACAAGTGCCCTTGCAATTGATACACGTTGTTTTTGTCCACCTGATAGATTTGTCGCACCTTGTGTTAAATTATATCGATAAGATTCTTCCAGCTTATTGATAAACTCAGTCGCACAAGCTGATGCAGCTGCTACTTCCAGCTCATCATGTGTTGCATTTTCTTTACCATAACGTAAATTCTCTTCTATACTACCTGAGAACAACAAAGCCTTCTGAGGTACAAACCCTATTGAAGCACGGAGTTTTTGCAAATCATATGTTTTAACATCTATTCCATCTATACATATTTCACCTTGATCCACATCATATAGACGTGGTAACAGTTTCGCTAAGGTAGATTTACCACTTCCAGTTGATCCAATAATCCCTACTTTTTCACCTTTTTGTATGCTAAACGAAATATCCTTTAAAACGTATTCATTATTTTTCGTATAGCTATAACTAACATTTTTAAATTCGATATTCCCCTCGATTTTCTCAGGTTCGATTGCATTAGCTGCGCTTATAATATCAACCTCGGTATTTAACACTTGCTGTACACGATCCGCAGATGGAAAAGCTCGCGCAATTTGAATAAATACCATGCTAATCGACATAAGTGACATTAAAATGATATTCAAGTAATTAATAAATGCCAAAATCGCTCCTACTTGAAGCGTTCCATTGAATACTTTTTCTCCACCAATCCATAATGTTGCGACAATCCCGCCACTTACAACTAGCATAATGATTGGCATCATTAAAGAAATAAGTTGCACAGCTCGAATATTTATCTTCGTTAAATTTGTATTTACATTTCCAAATTGGGCGATTTCGTATTTTTGTCTTACATACGCTTTTATAACACGTACACCAGATAAATTTTCTTGTAACTTTGTATTCACTTTGTCCAATGCCTCTTGCACCTTTTTAAATGTACCACTTGCTTTACTTGCAATTAAAATAATCGCAAGTAATAAAATCGGAACAACTACAAGTAATATTGGAAATAACTCTCTTGCTGTTACAAAAACAATAATTATACTTCCCATAAATAACAGTGGACCACGAACGAGAACACGTAATGTCATTGTCATTGCTGATTGAATGGAAGTGATATCATTCGTCACGATCGTTAATAATTTACCTGTTCCAAATGAATCACGATTATTACTAGAAAATGTTTCTATTTTCGCAAACACATCTTTTCGTATGTCAGTAGCGAAATTAACAGCTGCTTTTGTAGAATACATCATACACCCAAGCCCTCCAACTAAACCGAGTGCTGCTGCTCCTATCATAAGAAGCCCCATTTTTATTACATAATTTAAATCCCGATTTGCAATCCCAACATCAATGATATGTTGCATAATAGTCGGTTGAATTAAGTCCATCGCAACCTCAAGTACCATAAATAGCGGTCCAATAATAGCGAAGAACATGTATGGTTTTAAATACTGTAATAACTTACGAAATGATTTCATACATAATCTCCTTTTCCCATGAAATTACCACTGAATAATTCATATCCCTCCTTATTTAAGCGATATTTTTTGTAATTTCTTCATTACTTTTATTATATTATGCAAATTAATATTTAACATTATTAAATGATAAGTATTAATGACTTTCTGGTCAATACATATGCTTTATATTATGTAAATACAAAAACCGCATTCTTAATGAAAAGAATACGGTTTTTCATCTATAATTCTTCAATTGTAAAATTTAAAAACTCAGTCTCAAATCCATTATTTTTAGAAGGACTACACGTGTAAAAACCTATTTTAATAGGCTCACTCCCTATATCCTCCATTAAATGAGCGATTCTTATTTGTTCCCATTGATGGCTCTTTTTCACATATATTGTATAATCACCGCGTTTTCGAATAATTCGAAAACGAAGTTGTTGCTTAGCTGCTTCTGTTGGATAATCTTGCGTTGACCAATCAGAATATCCATTATTCGTTACGACAGCACCTAAGTGAGATGGCCCTTCAGGGATATATTCTAAAGATGTTTTTAGCCAACAGTTCTCCGAAATCATAACAAAAAGACCTGCTTGATCGAATTTTGAATTTGGATTCATACGTAACTGAACTTCAGCTTGAAAGTCTGTCATCATCTCATTATAAAATACATGACCATTCATTACTTCAAAACCATAATGTGTTTTAAGCCAAAAATCGGTTTCTGCTTTCGAACGGACAATAAACGCATGATTATCATTAATTTTATAGTATTCAGGTACATTCATTATAGTGAGTTGCTCAATACGTTCTGGTATATACGATATATTCATAGCTCCTCCATAATAAAGCATTTATATAGACATTTAAAACTCCGCTAATACTGGGAATTTATAACCTTTAAAATCTAACTCTTTATCACTTCGAACCATTAAATACTTGCTAGACTGTAATTCTTTAAACTGTACATCCTCAACCCCTAATTGATCCGGTGAAAAATAAAATTCGATTTCCGTAAACCTTTCATTGATTTCTCCACATAATTCATCTAAAACCGGAAGTACTGGCGCAAATACTCCAAATAATTTCAACTTTTCATTGTCTACTTCATAAACGATTAAAGCATCTAGTTTCTCTGAATAATACAATTTCTCATTCCATTCCGAATCATACATATTCAAATAAAATGAAGGATGGAAGTTTAAAGTTGAAAAACTATTTGAAAGTCTTTGGCTACTATCAATCGTTTCATGTATTAACTGTCTATTCTCTATATTATAGAAATCTAACTTTTTAAGTAGTGAATGGTTATTATTAATATTTTTATCATATGGTATAGTCATCAAATATTCCTGCACAACTTTAAATCCAAATGCTGTATATAGTTCAGGTTTTTCCGTAAACAATAATGCACATTCACATTTCTTATCAATTTCTTCTATCATTTTACTCATTAATTGTGTCATTAGCCCTTGTCTACGGAAATTAGGGTGTGTCATTACTGATTGAATACCCGCCGCATTTATTTTTTCACCATTAATTAATAATGGGAGTGAAAATGCCGCAACATTTGCAATCACTTTATCTTCTTGTAAAAATGATAAAGCTTTATATGTATCATCCCAATATCCTTTATCCGAAAAATCATTCAATGTTTGAGTTGTAATTCCAAACACTTCTTCAAATAAAGGAAATAACTGCTCTCTTTTCGGTTCTTCTATTAGAAGACTTGCCAATTTTTCAACATTCCCCATGTTGTACCTCCAAATGTTAAATTCCATTAAATTAGATATACTTATATGACCTACTCTTAAAAATAGAGGTCTTACCAATCAATATACTATCATAAAACATAAAAAAAAAGTCTAATTAATTTTATGTTTCGACTATTTGAAAATAAGTCGAATAAAAAAATATTAAGATTTTCGGATATTAATTAGTTTATTTTATAAAAATAGCGCTTTCTAATTAGCTTTTACTAATAGAAATACACTATTTATAATACAATATTTTTATTCTTTTATCCCTTCAAGTCTTTCCTTCGTATTAATTTCTTCTCCACTTATACGCTTTTCAAAAGACTTTCTCCAACTATTTGAAAGTGCATTTACTTCTAATATCCTTTTTACCCCTTCAATATTTTGTTTTTCCTTATGCATAATACGGTTAGCGAATGCTACTGAAACACCTTTTGGATCAGACTGTAGTCTTTTTAAGGTGTCGACTGATGATACCCATCCTTCTTTTAATACACGAAAATAAAATCCTGTATATCCTGTTTCTTGAAAATATAGTGGTAACTTTGGAATATTATATTTTTTTGCTAATTTAAAACAAGGTTGCCTTGGCTGTGTTACCTGTACGATTGCCTGTCCTAGCTCAAACGTATCACCAATACAAACATCCTCTTCGCTCATACCACTAACTGTTATATTTTCTCCGAAAGCCCCATATACAAGATCTTGATTCAATTCTTTTTCCCAGTATGGATAGTGATCACCAGTATAAACACAAACTGCTTTATCTACTCCTCCATGATGAACTAAGTCAGCTTGTCCATCCCCATTAAATTTTACAAAGGATAAATATACCGGTTCCTTTACTTGTTTCTTATTTATGCCTGTATGAATTACCTTTCCACCGTATGTAACCTCTTTTGGTAATCCTATATTTAAAGATAATAATTGATATTCATTAGCCATTCTATTTCCTCCTTTAAAGGTGTTACATGTATTTTCTCTCAATTAATTTTTACAACCCTCTCTGCTATATAAAGATGATTATAAAACCTTTAAAATCATTGTTCAATTCAATTATTTATATAATAATGATAGGTATAACCTATTATTATACTTGAGGTGATTCCAATCGAATTACGACAACTTGAATACTTTTTAGCTGTTTCAAAAGAATTACATTTCACAAAAGCAGCTGAGAAATTAAATATTTCACAGCCTTCACTAAGTCAACAAATACGTGCATTAGAGCATGAAGTAGGAATGCCACTTTTCGATCGAATTGGTAAAAAAATATCTTTAACTGAAGCAGGGAAGATTTTATTATCACATAGTAAAACCATTTTTCATGAAGTCGAACAAGCTCGTTCAGCTATTCAAGATCTAAACGGATTACAGCAAGGTTCCTTAACAATAGGGGCTTTGTTAACCGTCGTAAATTATTTACTACCACCAGCTATTTTAAATTTCAATAATTTATATCCCAATATAGAGCTTTCTGTATTAGGGCTTCGCACAGGAGATATTCGTGAAAAATTATTACGAAACGAACTAGATATTGGAATTACATTTCTGCCGGTGCAAGATAAAGAGATTATCTCTATCCCTCTATACAAAAGCGATCTTACATTAGTCGTGCCAACTGGTCATCGATTAGCTGAACGTAATCATGTATCTATTGCTGAATTACAGAACTACCCTTTAATTCTTTTACCTAAAAATTTCTTTTTAACCGAACTAATTACATCTCATTGTCAAAAATTCAACTTTAAACCAAGACCAATTTTAGAAATTAGCACGATGGAATCTTTAATCCAAATGGTTTCCAAAGGAATGGGAATTACAGTGTTACCCAAACCATATATAGACTTTTTACAAAATAAAAACATTCAAGCTATTAAAATAGAAAACCCTACTCCAACAATTGAAATAGGGCTAATTTATAGAAAAGATAAATATATGTGTGCTGCAACTCGAGAATTTATTGAGCAACTAAAAAGTACAGTACGTTCTTTCCAAAACTAAACAAAAGAGATTATCCTATGAAACCGTTTCACAACGATCTAGTAGAATAATCTCTTTTCAAAACAAAGTAAACATTATATTAAACTCTTATAAATTTTAATGTACCTTTTTAGATATTGGAATATATTTTGTAAAATATGCACCAACTAGCAATAATACAATTGAAAATAACCAAGTAAAAGCACCGCCAAAATGAAACCAATATGCAAACATATTTAAGATTGCGAGTAAAAAGAAGCAAATAGAAGTTAACGCACTTTTCAATCCTTTTATCCCAGATTTTTTTCTCTTTTGATAAGCAATATACATCGCAATAACAAGAAAAAAGATAAGAATAAATGGTAACATAACTTTTAGCATTGGTAATCCCTCCTGTGTAAATGCACTCTTTACACTACCATATTATACCACATAATACTAAAGAACTTTTATTCATTCCTGTTGTTTTTCACTATCTTTCCTTCACATCAGACCTCATCAAAACTCTCAACTAATGATTATTTGCTAACTGATAATTGCCTTGTTAAGATTATGGTAATAATAGAGTTCCAAAATAAAGTGATTTGACATCCGATAAACAAAAACAATACATTGTCCCCACTTATAAGCAATCATCTAATTCATGAAACTAAGAAACTTATTTATCAAAGCAAAAGGAGAATTTATGTATGAGCAATTGCAAACCAATTGATGAATTAACTATTGAAGACCTAAAACAAAACCCCATTTGGGAATGGGCAATAGATGAAGAGGAAAACGAAGAACATGACGAAACATGGGTAAAACCAGCAGCAACTACTAATTTTACAGAGGAGTTAAACGGTTCAATCGTACTAGGCGAACTATTCTTACATAATGGTGAAAAATTCCCTATGATGTGTGAAATTGACATTGAAAATAACGAGGCAGTAATTCGTTCTGTTGTTTATTATAACGAAGCAGAAAATGAGTATATTGCTATAGAAGATATTGTGAAAACGGTCGAAATGCCGTTATCGATTATTATTAACCTAACAATTCATGCAGAATCCAAAACCTTACGCTTCACTGCACATAAAGTAGATATTTATAAAAATTCAATAACGACTAATTTAAATTAAAGTTGGACGAAATAAAGAAAACAATTATTAAATAAAGTGAAGCTTTAATCAGTGGGGGTCTTACTGCCCAGCAAATAGCGGGATAAAAACCGGAAAATCATTATCGATTCCCCGGTTTTTCAAACTAGATTAAAGTATTCCCTTTTCTACTAAAGTCTCTGCGATTTGAACTGAATTCCAAGCCGCACCTTTTAATAGGTTATCGGAAACAATCCAGAGGTGGAATCCGTTTGGCATATCAGGATCTTTACGTATTCTTCCGACAAATGTATCTATTTTCCCTTCTGCATATAATGGCATTGGATACAGCTGTTTACTAGGGTTATCCTGCAAAATAACACCTGGTGCATCCATTAATACTTCCTTAATTTCCGCAACGGTTGCTTCTTTTTCCAGTTCTATATAAACCGATTCTGAATGCCCTGATACAACTGGAACACGTACACAAGTAGCTGCCATTTTCAGGTTTTCATCTTCTAATATTTTCTTCGTTTCTTGAATCATTTTTACTTCTTCAAAAGTAAAATCATTGTCTGTAAATATATCTACTTGAGGCAGTACATTAAACGCTATTGGGTAATGTTTTTTATCTTTTTTCTCCGGTAATATATTACTTTTCACTTCTTCACCAGCAAGCATAGACTTAGCCTGCTCTTGTAATTCATGAATCGCATGAATGCCAGAACCCGATACAGCTTGATATGTTGAAACGATAATTCTTTCTAAACCGAATGATTTTCGAATCGGCTGAAGTGCTGTTACCATCTGTAATGCTGAACAATTTGGAACTGCAATGATACCTTTATGCTGCTTTAAAGTATGCGCATTCACTTCCGGAACAACGAGCGGTACACCTTGTGCCATTCGGTACTCACTTGTGTTATCAATTACAATCGCACCACTAGAAACTGCATGAGTTACAAATTGTCTAGATACTTCTCCCCCAGCGCTAAAAAAGGCAATATCTACACCTTCAAAGCTAGTTGTTTTTGCCTCTTTTATAATTATCTCTCGTCCTTTGAATCTTACTTTCTTACCAGCGGATCGTTTTGACGAAAGCAATGTAACTTCAACTATATTAAACTTCATTTCATTCTCTAACAGTTCAATAATTTTTTGCCCTACCGCACCTGTAGCCCCAACAACAGCTACATGATAGCCCTTTTTTTTCATCTTTTCTCCTCCAATATCACCTGAATGAATATTTCTACAATTTCATTTTATACAGAATTTAATCATTTGGAAAATTAAAATACATGATATAATCATTCACAAATCATGATAATAAAAGAGGGATCGCTTATGGAAATGAGACATGTTAAAACATTTTGCGCCATTGTGAAGTATGGTAATTTTTCTAAGGCTGCGCATGCGCTAGGTTATGCGCAATCTACTGTTACAGCACATATGAAAGCTTTAGAGAACGATTTACATATTCCTCTTTTCGATCGGTTAGGGAAAAAAGTGCTACTTACAAAAGCAGGTCATCAATTTCATCCTTATGCATTAGAATTACTTTCAATATATGAAAAAGCGCGAGAAATCCCCCAAAATACAGATTATTTAGAAGGTACATTAAGTATTACATCTAATGAATCATTAGCGGTATACCGATTACCACAATTATTACGTACTTACAAACAGAAAAATCCAAAAGTAAATATCGTACTTGAAACAAACACAAATGAACAAGCATTACAAAAATTACGTGAAGGAGAAACAGACGTTGTCTTCATAATTGGAGAAAGTATAGAACATAATGATTTTATTACGCGTACTTTTAGTAATGAAACATTTGGATGGATTTTACCAGCTTATTCCTCTGCGCATACAAATCCATTCCAGTTATTACAGGACACCCAGTTCATTTTTACAGAACAAAGCTGCGGCTATAGGCCAATGGTAGATCGTTTTTTATGTCAAAGTGGAAATATTCCAGCTAAAACATTTGAAACTTCCAATGTTGAAGTCATTAAACAATCCGTTATGTGTGAGTTAGGCATTTCAATTCTTCCTTATATCGTTGTACAAGAAAGTTGCCAAAAAGGACAACTATGTTTTCAACCTATCGAAACTCCAACAGTTATTCAAAGTTATGTAATCTATCATAAATCTAGATGGATTTCCCCGGTATTACAATCGTTCCTTTCCTTACTTGAACGAGACTAAAATATTAAGATGTACATAGAAAAAGAGTAATTGCCTAATAAGCAATTACTCTCTTTCATTAATTAGTATACTATTTATTAGTCTGTCCCCCACCTGCAATTAATTTACTACCTGAATATGTACCTTTGTTCATAAACACTTGATTAATTAATTCTTTTTGCTCAGCTTCCGACATTACTCCTTTTCCTTCTCCTAAATTCCCACTTTGTAATTTCCAAATCTTATTATGATCCCCATCAACCTTTTCATATTTTCCTTGTTTCCATCGTTCTAAAATTTCTACATATGTACTTCCCTGTACAAGATCATTACTCTTTACAATATCAATTAAGCTTTCAATCCGCTCTTGTGTAATAAAAATATAGCCCCACTTTTGATCAGCTTTCGCTTTTTGATGTGCCATTTCATGTAATGCTGTCTGTATGTTCTCATCTGTCCATTTAAAATTTTTATTAAAACCACTATTCGGCAATGAATAATTTCCATTTTCTAAAAGCTTTGCATCTTCTGCTTTTACGTTACTATCAGCTAATACTTCTACTGCTGGAGCAGCTGGTGATGCCTTTTTCGCAGCTGGTTTACTATTATTTAAATAATGCAGCATACCATATGTTAAACCTACTCCAATTACCGCCATACCAGCTATAACACCTATTATTTTCAAAAATGTTTTCATCTCGCTTGTTTCCTCCCAAATATCTCCGTTCTGACTACCTAATTATTTCTTATATAAAAACTGTTACTTCATTCAAAATATCGCATCCCATCCCCTATCATATTATTTATATATACTTCCTCATATTGTATTTCTTTTTCTTTAAAATTGAAAGATTATTCTGTTAAATAATGAAAATATTCTACAAATTTTTCCTTTATATTTATAAAGAAACAAAAAAACAACGAGCGCGTTCTACAACACTCGTTGTTTTTACTTTATGCACGATTTTCTTTTAACCACTTCGTAATAGCATCTAACTTCGAAACATCAAAACGTCTTTCTTCACACACGTTCAAATTTTGTGAGTTTCTCACTATTTCTAATTCATTATTTCTTACACTTTTTGCCTCAATTAATTTACAATACCCATCTGTAACAGTATTTAAATTTTCATAATAACGCTGAAACGATTTTGATATATGTAAATGTTTTTCAAAGTTTCTCCTTCTTTTCGTTTCATCAGATACTTTCCGTTTTCTAAGTTCTTCATCGTTCGTATATAAATAAAAATATTGATCTGGAAAACCAATTTCCCTATTTATCATCTTTTCTTTATAAAAATTTTCTATTAAAGATAATGGCTGATTAAATATATCAAAATGAAAACACCAATTATAACTAAGTGGCTGATATATATCGCCATCGAGTATTACTAATTCATATTGCTTTGACTTCTGAACAGCTATATTCCAGCGCTCAACTTGTTTTTCAAAATACCATGTTCTATGTTCATTTTTTTGTCTTTCAAATAAAGAATTCACTTCAGGTATTATATAAGCACCATAATTCTTTTCTAATTCACGGCACGTGGTACTTTTACCAACAGCGCTTGCTCCCTCAAATGCTATTATCCCCATAGTTTCTCCCTCTTTCATTAACTAAAATTTCGTTGTTTCGCTTTTCTTCCCCATAACTTTCTCCATAAAACAATTGAAGCGACAGTGAGCATGATTGTTGTAATGATACTACCTTCAATTCCGAACGTGCCTCCATGCAATGTTTCTGGTCCATTTGTTATAGACTTAAAAATTGGAGTAGAATATACAGTTGTGCCACTAACTGCAAAACCATATACATTATATTGAGCCCAGTTCCAAATTGAGTGCCATGCACATATTCCCCACAGACCGTCTTCTTTCAATACATATAAAGCTGCGAAAACACCCACTAATATTATATTCGATATAGATAATATTGTAATTCCTGGATTAAGTAGATGAAGAAATCCAAATAAAAATGAAGTTACAATTATTCCAACCCATATACGACTTCTAACAGAAAGAACCGGGAATAACCAACCTCGTACAATAATTTCTTCCGTTGCCCCTTGTATTAAAAATGCAACTAGAGATCCTACTATTCCTACTATCACTGTTGAGGTAATATGTTGTACTTGCAATTTCACACTCCCCATTAATAATAGTAGAATAACTGGCGTTGAAATAAATAAAAACCCTATTAACGCACCTTTTAAATACTTTCTCATCCATTTCTCTTTCCAAAAGCCAATGGATGAAAAAGGTCTTTTTTCTACAAAACGAACCCATATAAATAAAATAAATATAGCTCCGCCAAACGTTAACACCATTCTAACATTGTCATAAATACCTTTCATGAATATCGTTTCAGCTTTCGGTAAAAATAACATAAATAACATAAAAAGTTCGCCTAAAGTCAAAAATATAATGGCTAATATTACAGCAAAGACTGGATGGACCTTTTTTCTCCCTGCTTTTGCTGCTTCAATTATTATAAATGAATTATTTTTCACTTTCTTTTCTCCTTTTATAATATTTAACTACCAACAGTAACCAACCATATTTTACCACGAAAAATATATTATTAATATTTACTCTAAGTTTTTCTTACATGATTTTGCATAAATCCCAATTAGGAATAATATATAAATAAAAGAGGTTCCTTTGTGCCTTTACTATTATCACCCAGATTACTCAGTGGTATTACCAGCACTTGCTATTTCCCACCATTTGTTGTAAGATAGTAATTAAGGTCAATTTAACACTATATTTTCTTTGCATATTATCAAGTATCAATCAGGGACAGTTTGTACTCCTTATGGGTTTTTGATAATATGTGAAATTTTATTTTCATTCAAATAAGGCCGATCATATTGTAATTTTTCTACTTTTAGGAGGCATTACCATGACATTAACAGGTAAAGTAAAATGGTTTAACAGCGAAAAAGGTTTCGGTTTCATCGAAGTTGCAGACGGTAACGATGTATTCGTTCACTTCTCAGCTATCACTGGCGACGGCTTCAAGTCTCTTGACGAAGGTCAAGAAGTTAGCTTTGAAGTTGAAGAAGGTAACCGCGGACCTCAAGCTAAAAACGTTGTAAAGCTATAATTCAAACAATAAAAAGGTTGTTACCAGCAAGGTTAACAACCTTTTTAATATATAACTAAAATTTTTTACATAAAAGGAGTGGTTACATGTATCGCAATCGAAAGAACGATGTAGCAGAAGTACCACCAGAACAAACCCCTGTTTGGGAATGTGAATCAGAGGATTGTTTAGGATGGATGAGAAAGAACTTTTCATTTGAAGAAGAGCCTAAATGCCCTTTATGTAAAAGTAGCATGAAAAGCGGAGAACGTTTATTACCTAAATTAGGTTAATTTATAATAAAAAAAACCTCTTTTAATTAAGAGGTTTTTTTTATTATAAATTTATGTCCTCAACATCAGTTCGCACTATAGAATACAATAATGCATCGTGTTGCTTATTTCCTTGATGAATATATCCGCGCAATAGCCCTTCCTTTTGGAAGCCAATTTTAGATAACATTCTACAAGAAGTAACATTTTCAGGATATGTAATAGCTCCAATTCTAAACAAACCTAAATCTTTAAATCCATAATTAATAATTTCTCCAGCTGCTTCTGAAGCATAACCATTTCCCCAATAGCGAGGATGCAGATCATATCCAATCTCAGATCGTTTACTCCATAATTGTAAATTGTTTAGTCCAATTGTTCCTATTAAAACGTTCGTTTCTTTTAACACAATTCCCCATCGTATTGCCTTTTTCTCAAAGTAATTTTTTGAAAAAGATTCGATCATACGTGAAGCTTGTCCAAACTCCGTAAAAGAATTCATACCGTAATAACACGTCACTTCATCCAATGAAAAGATTTCATATATTTTTTGACAATAAGATTGTTCTATTTCAACTAAACGTAAGCGTTCTGTTTCTAATATAGGAAATGCCATAGGATCACTCCTTTCTCTCTACTCATTCATTATATCAGAAAAAATATGTATAATTAGTAAAGTCCTTATTGTTCCATAAGTCAAACATTTCTAATGGCGCATTCCCTCTTTATTCTATATACACGAATTGGATACCTTCTGATTGCGACTCAAACATGACACTATAATTTTCATAAATCAAATTTTAAATTATCAAGAACTGTAAAGAATTTGTTCCTTCATTTTTTCCTTCTAAACAACCACCCTAACCCATACATTTATGGTAAAATATAGTTAATCCATTTTGCGCTATGGAGGTGTAAAAATCTATGTATATATTCATCGGCTTATCCCTCTTACTCATATTACTTATTTTTTTATTCGCAAAAAAATTCACACCAAACTCATTCATGATGACTAGCTTTAAAGGTAATAGCTTTAGGACATTTTCAATCGGTATTTTAATCGCTGCCATACTCTCACTTTCATATGGAACTTATCATGCGGTAACATATCAACCTAGTTATTTAGATATTAAATTAAAAAATCAAAACTATACTGTTTTCGGTAATGTAGGCGAATTCGGTTATTTCTCCGAAGAATTATTAAAAAAAGATACAGAAGTACAACTATATTTTGTCTCTTGGAAAACAATACAGTTAAAAAATCCGGTAATACTTATAGAATATCCTTCAGGAAAACAAGAAACATGGAAGCCAAATATCATATCAATACCGGTAAATAAATTACAAGAAAAACATGATATAAAAGATATTTATCAACTATCACCGTATTCATTTAAAGAGTCTGGAGAAATAACATTAACATTAAAAGAAAACAATGTAAAAAACAATACAATTTCCATTCAAATAAAATAAATAAAAACTGTTCCTCCATTTTGCTGAAGGAACAGTTTTTATTTATTCTACAGTATTATTCATTTAATGTAGCCATTATTTCATTGGCTATATTCTTTCCATTTCCAATACACGCACCAATTCCGACACCATAATATGAGGCACCAGCTAAATATATATTTGGATAAAGATTCGTCATTTTTTCTTGCAATGCTTGAACCGCTTGATTATGTTCTAAATGATATTTCGGCATTAAATCTTTCCAATTTGTAACTTCGACTACTTCTGGTTCACCTTTAATTCCGAGACTCTTTTCAATATCATATAAAGCTACTCGTACTAATTCTTCTTCACTATAATTTTTGATTGTTTCATATACCGGATTGGTGCTCTTATAAAACATTCTTACTAATAATTTTTGTTTACCCGATGTATGTTTCCACTTTCGACTTGTCCATGTACAAGCATCACAATGTAAATCACTGTTTTCCGTTACAATAAACCCTGTGCCGTCAGCTGGTAGTTGTTCATCTAGTATGTCAAATCCTAAGTAAATACTTATAAGAGATGAGTTTTTAAATGTATTAAACTGCTCATTTAACTCATTAGACTGTAATAAAGTTTGTGCTATATCATGCGGAGCTGCTAAAACAACATAATCAGCTTGTATTGTTTCATGATTTACAAAAGAAATCTCATATCGATCTTCTTGTTTACTTACAGCCGTCGTTATAGCACCTTTTTTTACGACAGTTTCAGTGAGCACTTCTTCTAAGCGATTAATTATCGTAGATAGTCCACCTTTAAATGATACGAATTTTTTATTTCCTGCTGATTGAAATTGTTTTTTATTCTCTTCAAAACCTTTAATAATACTTCCATACTTATTTTTATAATCCAGTAAATACGGTAATGTAGATGCCATTGTAAGCTCATTCAATTTACCAGAATATACACCTGAAAGTACAGGAGCAATTTGTCTTTCCACTAACTCTTTCCCTAAGAAACTTTCTAAAAATAGAGCAAGTGATGTATCTTTCGTAAACTCTTTATTTTTCGTTATGAAATCTTTTAAAGCTACGATTTTCCCTTTCGTTGAGACTAGCGTACTGCTAAACAAAGACTGGGCGCTCATCGGTATCCCAAATATAGTATCAGAAGGAATCGGATGTAACATGTTTTCAGAATATATGTAAGAAATACCCGTTTCATTATATACCATTTCATCTTCTAAATTTAAATCTTTTACAAGTGGCATAACATATTCATTACGAGCAACGATTGAATCCGCTCCTGACTCCATAATGAAATCCTTTTCTTCCACACTATGGATTTTACCACCTAAATACTCTTCTTTCTCAATAAGAATTAAATTTAAATCGATATTATAATCCTTTTTTAATTTTTCTAAATAAAACATAGTAGAAAGTCCCGTTATACCTCCACCGATAACAACAACTGTTTTCATATGTGCTGCGCTCCTAACCGATACAATTAATAATTCCTTTTTATTATAACCAAAAGTCCTTATATTCGACTAGCAAGTTGCGCATTCTGTAAGAAATTAGACAATATATTTGAATATATTTTCAAATTACCTAATAAAAAAGAACTATAACATTTACAAACCCCGTCATAGTTCTCTTTATTTTAAAAACATAAAGTAATTGATTAATTTGTCTAGTTCTTGACTCAATGCCAATACTTTTTCATGTTGAATTCCATAATCCGATACTAAATATAAAAGTTCTTCTTTTTTTATTTCAATTACTTTTTCCAATTTCGCTAGTTCCATGTCGTTTTACATCTCTCCAAAAATAAAATGTATGTATTTCAGTATAGCCTACTTACATAATTAGTAAAAGTAAAATACACATGTAAAATCTTACATATTTGAAAAAATAATATACTACTAACAAAAAAAGAAACTAGATTAAACATCCTTTTACAGATCATTAACGTTCATTAAGAATGAATAACATAACGGAATTTTTCTAATGTGATATCTTTATAATTTGGAGCTCTCTGTATATGATTAAAATAACTATATGAGAATTTAAATACATGACCAAAATCCCAATCGAATTCACTATAGTCTTTTATCCAAAATATATTTTCAGTTGGTAAAATATTTGCACGTTTAGATTGAATTAAAGGTAATCGATCTATAGGTGAGTGTAAAGTTATTTCCGTATTCAGCTTGAGCTTTTGGCTAGCTCTTAGTACGTATACTAGTTTTAACAGCGGACGTATCCCTCGTTGAAATATATCTATATGTCCTAAATCGTACATTATATTAATTGCGTGGGAGTATGTAAGCAAATGCCCAATTAAATCATGATGTGATTCCGCTCGATAAATACTATTAAATTTCGATAACTCATTTAAAATGAACTGAGATACTTGTGTTGGATTACTCAATTCACTTTGTATCTCCTCTTCAAAACTTAATTGTTTTACTTCTTTCGTCGTATAACCAATCCACGATCTACCTGGAATTGTTTTTCGAAATGATAAAATAAGAGTAGTAATCCCTTCAATTGCTTGATTATCACCCCATTTTTGTAGCTCTTTCATAGCTAATAAACTTAATGACGCATAAATGACGTTATGCCCCACCCAATGAAGCTCATCAATCGTTTGTTCTAAAGATTTTATAATCATATTTTCCGCAATTTTAAAATCTATTTCTTTTTTATCATCAATCATCTCACCAATTTTTTTCTTGTTCAGCATCATCCTTGTTTGCGAATACATATTACGAGCTGTTTCTTCATCAATATTATTATCTTTCATAAAAAAATAACTAGCAATTGCAGCTGCTCCAAAATGCGCATGCCAAATATCATTTGTTTCTTTTTTACATTGAGAAATAATTGAAAGGCCGCCTTTTAAAATACTTTTGTTTTCCATTTTCTTTCTCCTCTAGTTAAAATCACTATATTTTCATCCTAAAGATGGTGTCAGTACAAATAAAATGTGATTCGATTCATCACTTTTATTCAAAAATCGATGCTTCACATTTGGTGGAATACGTACAACATCGCCTTCTTCTAAAAAATATTCTTTTCCCTCCAATTCTACGTACACTTCCCCTTTCATAATAACAGCAATCTCTTCCTTATCTTCATGGGAATAATGACTTTCTGTTGTGTTTGCTTGTTTATTTAAATCCATCATTAACATTTCAATACGTGCTTTCATAAAATCAGGTGTTAATACATCATATACAATATGATCATTGTTTTCCCGATATACTTTTTTTCGATCTTTTTTCTTAGAAATGAGCGAATCTGTATCGATATCATTAATAAAAAGTGTAAATAGCGGTACATTTAATGCTTTTGCAATTAACTCCAAAACATTTAAAGAAGGATTAGCATGTCCTCTTTCAATTTGGCTAATTAGTGATGTACTAATCCCTGCATAATCAGCGAATTCACGAATTGTCATATTATTTTTCTTACGATAACTTAATACTGTTTGTCCAAGCCTATCATGTATCATAGTAAAACTTCCTTTCGTCCATCATAATGCATATTTCATTGTCTTTGTGCTGACATACTAAACAAAGGCAAATAATCCTTTCCTATTATCTCCGGGACTTATATACTTACTTTTGTACATTATATCGCATTAAGTTTATTATAATAAACATTCTATCGGAGGGACAAACTTTGAAATCACCTATTCTTTCATATTTCATCTTATTTTTTGGTGTATTCGCCTTATCAACTTCAGCAATTTTTGTAAAATTGGCAGATGCTCCTGCGACAATCATTGCTTTTTACCGATTATTCTTTGCCACACTGATCCTGTTACCGTTATTACTATTTAATAAAAATAGTCGAAATGAGCTAAAAACTTTAACGAAAAAACAATGGACATTCGGATTCACATCTGGGCTATTTTTAGCTGCACATTATGTACTATGGTTTGAATCATTACAATATACTTCTGTAGCAAGCTCTACAGTTATCGTAACGTTACAACCTTTGTTCTCAATGATTGGTGGTTATTTTTTATTTAAGGAGAGATTTACGAAAGGAGCGGTTATTGGTTGCCTCATCGCTATTTCAGGTAGTATCATCATTGGCTGGCAAGATTTCAAAATTAGTGGAGAAACTTTATATGGAGATATTTTAGCATTTATCGCTGCCGGTATCATTACTGCTTATTTTTTCATTAGCCAACACGTTCGTAAAGATTTGTCACTTATACCATATTCGGTAATTAGTTATGGAAGTAGTGCTGGCTTTCTTGGCATATTTGCTTTCATGCAAAAAGAATCTTTCATCCATTACTCTACACAAACTTGGTTGTGCTTTATTGGATTAGCTTTCATTGCTACAATTTTAGGACAAACCATTTTTAATTGGTTATTAAAATGGATGAGTGCTACTGTAATTTCAATGAGTATTTTAGGTGAAACAATTGGCACTTGTATGCTAGCGTACTTTATATTACATGAGACTATTTCTTTACAACAAGGACTAGGAATTACCGTTATTTTTATTGGTTTAGTATTATTTTTATTGCAGCCAAGTTCTAATAAAAAAGCATGACAGTATACTGTCATGCTTTTAACTATTCATTATGTACAATTAAACCATTCGGTCTAAAACGACTCATCATAATTTCATTAATAAACTTTCCATGAGCTTTCAAATTCCCTATCTTTACTCCCTCTTCTACAAATCCAAATTTTTCATATAAAGCTTTTGCTTTTGGATTCGTTTCTAACACACCTAGTTCTACTCTCTCTAACATTAACCAATTATCAGCCAAATCAAGCATCTTCGTAAGAAGTGCTCTCCCAATTCCTTTATTATGATATTCACTGTCTACCCCAATGAATAAATCGCCTGAATGAGATCTTCGGCCCGGACTTTGTGTTAAACCTACAAACCCAACAACTTCTCCATCATATTCTGCAACAAATTCAAATTGATTTGGTGCTAAATTTCGAATTCTATTTTCCATAGCCTCTACACGCATGCTAGGTAAGAAAACCATATACGGTAAAACGTCATCCTGTATACATATACGATGAATTGCTCTAGCATCTTGTATTTCTACTGCTCTAACGTTGATTCCCATCTTTCTCTCCTCCATATAAATAACAATATATTTGTGTGTATTCTAGAAACGTTCACGAATGACCTTCTCGCCCGTATTTCTTTATGTCATTTTTACATAATTATTTCGATATAATACTTAATTTCCAAAAAGATTAAAGACATATGGATATGGATTTGGTTAACTTTTCACCTTGTTATATAAATCAAGCAAATTTTCAATCAGAATACCATTTAGTTTCATGCCGACTATATCACAATTTTCTATTTCAATATTTTTCAGATTACTATTACTTATAGTGCTACCTTCCAAATCACATTTATCGAATACAATAGGTTCCTTCTCATCTCCGAGACTTGTATTTTTAAATTGTACTCCACCTAAAGTCACCAAATTAAATTTACTGCCAGAAA
This sequence comes from Bacillus sp. JH7, assembly GCF_001563515.1. Lineage (NCBI taxonomy): Bacteria > Bacillati > Bacillota > Bacilli > Caryophanales > Bacillaceae > Bacillus > Bacillus sp. JH7. The sequence goes on from NZ_LPUS01000001.1 coordinate 2,426,533, forward strand.
GATTTAAATCTGCATATGATGACCTTCTAAAATTTATATTTCTAAACTTGGATTGACTTACATTACAATTACTCATATTCGTATTCATTATATTGCTACCAACAAATGAACTGTTTTTTAAATTCACTTGATAATACTCTGTATTTGCTAAATTACAGTTTTCGTATTGACTATTTTTCATATCTTTATTTGTAACTACACTCGCTTTGTTTGAGCTTGTTTTTATTCTTTTCACGTAACAATACTCATCTTCCGATTCAAACATCATTTGGTAGCCCATCTTTTTATAAAAGTGATGATTATTAATTTGTCTACTAGATGTTTCGAGATCCCAAATCTTTATGTTTGGATATTCCTTTTCTATTAATTTCATAACATGTGATCCAATTCCTTTTCCTTGATAAACAGGATTTACAAAAATACGATCAATTCGACCGTACGACTTACCAGAAATCGTAACTATTATCCCTCCGATTATTTCTTTATCCATTACAACTTTGAAAGAATCCAATTCTTCAATGGAATATTCCATCATTTCAACTGAAGAATATCCTGGCGGTTGAATGTTATAATCAATGACATCATCTTGGCCGTATAGCCATTGTTTTGCTTCTGCATCAAATGTTCTTTTCATTATTTCTGTTAATTTCTCAGCATCTAAAATTGTAGCTTTTTCTATAGATATCATTGTTGTTTTCCCCTTCATTATTACAAACCAATAATTTTTGTGAATGCCATAATTATCAATTCACTTTTGTTTTTAATGCTTTTCCCATTATTACATATGGAACATCATTTTTACTTGGATGAAATGGCTCCAATACATTTATCCAATCTAATCTTTCATATAACGAACGTGCTTTTTCATTGTTTTTTTGTGTTGTTAAAACACTCGTTCTATTTGAAACTCCTTCTAGTAATTTATTATGTAATTTCGTTCCAAGACCTTTATTTTGATATTGTGGGTGAACTGCTAACTCTACAAATTCAAAACAATCTTGCAACCATTCGTCTACTTGCTCTAGATGTAACGCTTCTCTCATTAATTGATTATAGTACTGTCCCTCCATTGAGCGATAACCATAAGTAAAACCAACTACTTCATTTTCATCATTTATTGCTACTATACCTTTAAAACCTGTATATTCTATATGCCTATTCATTCGCTCGATCATTTCATTGAAATTTATTTTCTCAAATACTTTACAATACAATTTTGCCATATCCTCAATTAAGATTTCATCTTTTTCAATGCTTACGAATTTCACTTTATTCCCCCCTGTTAAACATTTACATACTTAAAATTTTAAAAACAAAGAAAATTAATACTAATCACTCTCTTTACTATTAAACTACAAATCATCCTATATTTTCCACAATTACTTAGTATTAATGAATAAAAGAAGAGACCATGTAATATCAACATGGTCTCTTCTTTTATTCATTTTCAATTTTATTCCGCTATTTGCCGGGCAGTAAGACCCCCATCTCAAAATTCAGCGAAAGCAAAGAAGTTAGGTGGGGGTCGGGCTAATAATCAGCGGGGGCTGACACCCCACTGATTAAAGTTTCACTTTATATAATTAAAAATTAGATATTACTTAAGCCAATCGTTGCAAGTGTTACTTAACTGCTGTAAATCTTCTATAAATTGACTCGCATCATATCCATCACAAACCGAATGATGTACTTGCAATGAAACTGGTAGCATAACCTTATTTCCTTCGTTAAAATATTTCCCACAAGTTATAATTGGCAATAGAAAATTTTCATCATTATTAATATTAAGATTAAATCCAGTAAAACTAGTCCAAGGTATGCTAGAAATCGGAAATACATTAGGAGGAATATTTTCTTTCGTGAAAAGACCATGAACACTAGCATAGCATCTCATATCGTCTTCATAATTTTTATAGAAAGTGCGGAAATCACTTGAATAATCCGTCCATATACTTGAAAAAGACTTATCATCTTTATGAAAGATTGTATAACTCGGTATCATTTCCTCCCAATAGCCTAAAACTCCTTCATCGTTAAAACATGTTCGAAATTTTTTATGATTATTTACTACTCTAGAAATTAAATATATAAAAACGGGATAAAATTTTATTCCCTTTTGATATACTTTCTCTAATAACATCGTGATATCAACATTAACAGTCATACTAAATGTACATTTCAACTTTAAATAATGCTCAAAATACTGCTCTCTATTCCAATCTTCTCTATCAATTACATGAAACTTCATTCTAATAGCCTCCTAAAATTTTCTTTTTATTTTAGAAGGCTATTTCCCTTGCTTTCACCATAATTGTTCACTCCTAACAGTTTACATTTCACCCTAATTATTTATTTAATTATATAACATATGTAAGAATCAATTCACATATTTCTTGAAATCCATCCACATACTATAGATAAATCAAATGAAATTTGGAGGATACATACATGAATAACAAAAATATGAATAAAAAAGAAAATGTTACTGAAAATACTACATCTATTCAAAATAATAATACTGCAAACCTTACTATTGAAGAACAAGCAATGAACGGCTTATACGGAATGCCCGAAACAACAATTGAAGATGCTGATCACGCTGCAGCTGATGATTTGACTTCAAAAAATTAATTAACTACATTGAAAAAAGCCAAGGAAAATACCCTTGGCTTTTTTCACTATGCATCCACCTTTTGTATTTCTTCACTCTTTCTTGAAAGTTTACCTGGCCAAAAAGCAAATCGGCCTAACACAACTGTAATTGCGGGTACAAGTAACGGTCTTACGATAAACGTATCTAGTAATACGCCAATTGCAGTTACAATACCAAATTGAACTAATACTTGAATTGGAAGTGTACCTAACACTGCAAAAGTTCCTGCTAAAATTAAACCTGCCGATGTAATAACACTACCTGTTTGTATTACACCATTTTTTACTGCATCCAAGTGATTTTGTGTCTTTCTGTTTTTCCATATTTCTGAAACCATAAAGATATTATAATCTTCACCTAAAGCAACTAAAAATACGAATGCGTACAACGGTATCGCACCTTGAATGGCCGGCGCTCCCATACCGTAATGAAGCAATATCCATCCTGCTCCTAACGCTGAGAAGAATGATAAAACGACAGTTACAATTAAATAAATCATCGCAACAACCGATCGTAAGTAGACAAGTAATAGTAAAGCGATAATGCTAATCATTACTGGAATAATTACTGATTCATCACGTTCAGTAATTTGCTTTGTATCATATAATGAAGCTGTTTCTCCACCAATCCACAATTGCTCTTCAGCATTACTAATCCCAGCATCTTTTAATACTTTTTCTACATTACTTTTCAATTTAGGAATTTGATCTAACGCTTCAATTGAGTATGGATTTTCCGCTAAAGAAACTTCATACATTTGTATTTGCTTATTTTCTTTTCCCTCTTTTGGCTCTTTCACTGTATTTATGAAAGAAAATTTCTCTAGTTCTTGTTTAATAGGAAGCTCTTTTCCTTTCGTATCAACAACCACTTTTACTGGTGCTAGTTCACCAGCCGAGAAATGATCACTAATTAACGTAAACCCTTCGCGAGAAGGCATATCCTTTGGAAACGATTCTAATAAGTCATATGTGTATTGAATACGTGGTACGAACGAAGCCAATCCACCTAATACAAACACAGTTAGCATAATTATTGTCCACGGTCTTCGTACTACTACATCTCCAAGTTTTTTACTAAAGGAGCCTTTTGATTTTTCAACTTTTACAGCCCTCTTTTTCTTTCTTGCAAACTCCTCATTCATTGAAGTTGTTCTCGGTATAAACGGGAAAAATGCAATCCTACCGAAAATTAATAATAGTGCTGGTAAAATCGTTAAAGCCGCGATTCCCATTATAAATACAGCAACACTAAATGGTACTGCAAATCGATGAAAGGCACCATAATGAGCAAGTAATAATGTCCCTAATCCAAGTACAACAGTTAACGCACTCATTATTATTGCACCGCCAGAAGCTTTAATCGCAAGTTGTAATGCTTTATATTTACTTTCTTCTTCTAACAAGTACTCTCTATATCTCGAAATTAAAAATAGACAATAGTCCGTTCCAGCACCAAACAATAATACTGTCATAATTGATATCGCTTGGGCATCTACTTTAATCCATCCGTGATCAGCTAAAAAACCGAGTGTAGGACTAATAATACCGTATGCAAAGCCAACAACAAGTATAGGTAAAATCGCTAAAATTGGTGAACGATACAGTAAAATTAACAAAACTAACACTAGTAGTACAGTAGCCACTAACAATTTCACATCTGCTTGACTAAATAAACTAACTGCATCCGTTTGAATACCTACAGGTCCAGATAATCGAACATGTAAACCAGATTCACTTATTTTTTGTTTAAATGGATCTTCATCCACCTTACTATTCACTATTTTTCTAAACTCTTCAAGATTTCCTTTTAATATATCCGTACCAGCAGATTTATTAAAGAATACCGGTGTAACAAATGATGTACCATCTTTTGATGCACTTTTTGATAATACTTGCTCTGGAATTGTATCAAATGGCGGTAACGTTGATTGTTCTTTTAAAGGACTAGCTTTTAACTCTTTATAAACGTCTTGTATGAGTTTATAATCCTGTGACTGTAATCCACCATCTCTATACCATACTACTAACAACGGATTCCCTGCATTATTCGGAAACTCTTTTTTCATAAGCGCTTCCGCTTGCTGTGACATAGCTGTTTCAGGTAAATTTTTTGGATTCGGTTCTTTCGTACTGTTTACTTGTGGTAACGTAAATGAAAGTAATAATGTAATAAGAACCCATACCGATAAAGTGATCCATTGCGTATTTTTTCCTGCTACAAGCCTCCCTAACATATGTAACGGGTGCTTTTTCATAAAAACCCACCTTCCTTTTTTCCTTCATTATTAATTATATATACTGGTAGGTTAATTAATCAAGAATGATTGAAAATTATGTTATAATTATCTCAAGAATAAATGTCAGGAGCGAATGGATTTGGAACAAAAACAACGTCCTCTCGGAAGGCCACGGCAAAATAAAAATACAAAATCTACAAAAGAAACCATTTTAGAAGTGGCAACTCGCTTATTTCTTACACAAAATTATCAAGTCGTTTCTATGGGTGAAGTCGCAAAAGTTTGTGGTGTTACGAAAGCAACCGTCTACTATTACTATTCAACAAAAGCCGATTTATTTACCGCTACTATGACCCAAATGATGATACGTATACGAGAGAATATGTCTCAAATACTCTCTACAAACAAAACTTTAGAAGAAAGATTATTAGACTTCGCCAAAGTTTACTTACACGCAACGATGGATATTGATATGAAAAATTTTATGAAAGATGCTAAAATGTCGTTATCTGAAGAACAATTGAAGGAATTAAAAAATGCTGAAAATAATATGTATGAAGTGCTAGAAAAAGCACTCGATACTGCGATGCACATGGGAGAAATTCCGAAAGGAAACGCTAAATTTGTGGCTCATGCTTTCGTATCTTTATTATCAATTGGGAATTTTAAAGATGAAAATCACAATCCTATTCTGGCAAATATAGATGAATTAGCACAAGAAATCGTTTCTTTTTATTGGAATGGGTTAGGTCATTCATATTAAACTGATTTACTTTAATAAAAGAGCATGTTTAATTTTTTCAAACATGCTCTTTTATAATTTGTTTATATACTAATAATCAGATTATACTTCAACGTCACTTAACAAAAAACTCCATTTTAACTTTACAAATTTTGAAGTTGAACATTTATATTCTCCTTACTTAATCCCCCATGGTAACAAACTACAGATTCAATATGTAAATTTAAATACTTCTTCAAAGACTGCTTTGCTTCCTTAATATTTATAGTTGTTTGGGCGTGAATTCCTCCTAACATCCCATTCACACTATACATAGAGTCTCCTGCAATAAGAATTTTGCTTTGTTTCAAATATAAACTAATATGACCCGGAGTATGCCCTGGAGTATGAAGAATTAGTATTCCACCGCAATACGGAAGTTCTTGCCCGTCAATCACAGTATCACTCACTTTTCCTTTTGGGCGGTTCTCTACATTTCCGTCCTTCAATAAAGGTAAATCCCCCTCGATATATGGCTTATCTAGTTCGTGCGCATAAACTTTAATATTACTTCGACAGCGCTGCAACAATTCTGGCAGACTACCTATATGATCAATATCCTGATGCGTCAAAATCACGACTTTTAACTTATCAAATGATACCCCAACCTTTTCCATCTCTACTTGTATATCTTCAATTTGTCCTGGGAAACCCGTATCTATTAATACTGCCATTTCATCATCCCATAAAAGAATTGGATGAATAACAAATTCTTGAAATTCAAGTTGTAACATTTCTACTCCTTTAGCAATCTCCATACAGCCATTCTCCTTTATGTTGAAGTTTGAAAATATGTACAAGTAAACTGAAAATATAAAGTGAAACTTTAATCCGTGGGGTTTTACTACCCGACAAATAGCAGGATAAAGCACCTCTATCTTATAATATGTTTTGTCATCCCAATAGAGAATGCTTCAAACCCTATAGATTCATAGTAAGATTGCAATTTTTCTACACACATAAGTTGTGGAATAACCTTGTTTTGTTCACAGTGCTGGATTAATCGTTCCACTATTTCTTTTCCGATGCCACTAGACTGATATTTTGGCAATACACCAACTCCACAAATAATGCCTGTTATGACTCCATCTGATATGACACGCCCCATCCCTACTAACCTCTTATCATCAAAAACATAAATTGCATACCAACTTTGCTTACACATTCGTTCTAACTCGTTAACAGTTAATTTAAGAGAATTCCATTCTAAAGATTCGTATAAGGATAATAATCCATTAAAATCTGTAGGATGTTCACTTGTGTAGCGTATACTATTTTCCATGTAAATACTCCCTATTCTCTGGCTTGTTTATATTTCATAAAATTCCCATTACACAAATGTGATCGATGTAAAAATAACTAGAACAAACTTCAATAAGAAAGATAGAATTCCTTCTCAATATAAAATAAAAAGAAGTTATCTCACTTAAGATAACTTCTTTTATATAAGACTCTCATTATATTATCAACCAAAAAATATACAACTGCATACGATTAGCACAAACAAAACTAATAAACCATTTGAGAAATAACCCATTGAATACTACCCCTTTATTAAATTATGTAAAAGATTTTATCATAAAATGATTTACAACTTAATAACTGAAAAAGACATTGTATTCATTAGTTATATATGTTTAGTAATATTTTATTTTCGGTTATATTCTCGTTGCCTGAAAGTGCTTATCATACTCTTCTACTTCAGTTCATATAAGTTCAAAATATTAAATAATAAGTAAAAAAGACCTCCACCTTACGAGATCTTTTTTACTTATTTTCCAAATACACTAATTGATTCTTCCTCAATTACAAGTAAACAATTAGCATATTACATGATTTAATATCCCAATAGCCAATTCAACTCTATTAATTCGGTTCGACCTTAATATCCCCCTTTTATTCCAAAAACTCAATAATCGTTTCACATACTTTATCCATCTCCTCGATATCTGGGAAATGTCCACTATTTTCAAATATAACAAGTTTACCATTTTTCAATTGTCTCGTTATTCTATAACTCATTCCTACACCCGTGTTATAGTCATGCGCTCCAACTATGACACACGTATCAATTTCTAAACCTTTAATACGCTCAATAAGCGGTAAAGATGCTTTTGTTCCAAAAATAACTTTGCTCATCTTCCCTGTATTACTTAACTGACTTTCCTCCCAAAGACTCCGATTTAGCTTTGCAAATTCTTCATTTTTAAACAATAGTCGATCTACAGCTTTTGTATCAACTATACTCCAAACTTGATTATACCTTTCTTTTAAAGGAATTTCTGACTTACTTATTATCAATATTTGTTCTTTCATTTCCCCTTTCGTTACTTGTAGAAAACCTTCTATCTGCACAGTATACATATCATTAAAATCATCTAACGATGGTGCTTGTAATACCATTTGTTCAACATTTTTTGGATATTTCAAAGCATACTCTAAACAAAGTTGTCCACCAAAAGAATATCCTAACAAATTTATCTTCTCTACATGTAATTGCTTTCTTAATTTCTCTAAATCTTCGACTAGAATATTGATTGAGTACTCACCGTCATCTTGTGGTGCCTCACTTCGTCCGCAACCTCTTTGTTCGTAATAAACTACAGTCATATTTCCTTCTAACTTCAAACCAAGCGTTCTTTCGAATACATAATGATTACCACCTGGACCACCATGTACTATAATAAGAGGGACTGTATTATGAGCTGTCCCTGCAACTTTACACCAATGCATAATCCCATTGATTTTCAAATAGTGTATACCATCTTGCAACATTAACTGATTCATTTATCCTCTCTCCTCATCGCTCACTTGTTACTATCTAAATGTATAAGTTCTGACCATTTACACTTTTTCCCTTTATATTCTTTAGACACTATCCTCATTTATATGAATAGCTTTCTTATTCAAAAATAGATTTTTAAAAATTCCTACTCCCACAATTAATAAACCTATACCAACTAATTTATTTACTTGTAATGGAATACTCTCCATTCCAAATAATCCAAATGTATCAATGCATAACGCAACAACCAATTGAGTAATAAGACTAATTAGCACTGTATATGCTGGACCTAAGCTCTTTATTGCACCCATTATGCAAATAATTAACCCGATGCCAAACAGTCCACTTACATAAAACAAATAATTTGTAGTATACACTTTAATGTTAATACTGTTTTCTGTAATGATATAAAATAGAATAGAACTAATGAGACCTATTCCAAGGACACATGTAGTCGTTAACCACTGTCCTACATTTTCATTTACTTTTGCATTAAAAACAGATTGTAAGCTAATTAATATTCCTGCTAATATAGCTAAACTAAATCCAATCAAAATCTACCCCTCCCTTTCATTGCTCATATATATTATCTTTAGCGACTTCCTTCATTCTAGAAAAATCTTTAATTACAATAACTCCATTACTCTTTTCAATTAATTTTTCATTATAAAATCTTTGTAATACCCGTATTATGTGCCTATAACTTACCCCTATAAAATCCGCAATACTCGTTACCGAAGTTGCATCCAAATCCTCTTTATACATATTCCCGTTACTATCTGTTGAAATTGAAAGCAAATAACTAGCTACACGTACTTCTACAGGATAAAGTAAATTAAGAGCAGTAAAACGAGTCGATATTTTTAATGTGTTCGCAATGTTTTCAAGCAAGAACTTTATAAATATAGGATCATGTAATAACTTGTTTCTAATAACCGTATTAGAAATAGAGATTGCTACAACATCTGAACAAGCCTCAACGACATTATGTGCTTTGCTATTTTGAATTAGTTCAATATCACCAACAATGGCCAATGGATTGATAAAGCGAAGAATTAGTTTCTTCCCTTCAGGTGTAATCGTATAAACTTTTACTTTACCTTTAACAACAAAATATAAACGATCCATTTCGTCATCTATATTGCAAATGAGCTCGCCTTTTTCAAAGTGATTTAATTGAAAATAAGCTGTATCTATTTCTGAAAAAACCTCGAGCGTTTTATTGGTTTTCAAATAATGCGTAATTAAACCTGATCTATCCTCCATATTCATTTCTCCTTTCATTTACATATTAAATACAACAATACCTATAATCATTATTATTGTTCCCACAATATGATATCTCTCCATCTGTATCTTTTTCATTTGAAATAATCCTTTCATCTCAATAAAAGTTGCTGTTAATAATTGAGCAACCATAAGTGTTCCCGCTGTTACTGTAACTCCCATTGCATGTATCGCTACTGTTTCTGCACAAATGATTAACCCACCAAGTGCACCAGCTACCAAATATATTTTTTTCACACTCTTTAAATCCGTTATTTTCTCTTCTTTCTTTAACAAAAATACAGTTGTTGCAATAATGAATCCAATTAAATGGGTTATAATACTCGTCGACCATATACCGATATGTGAACTAAGTTTCGCATTAAAGGTTCCTTGAAGTGTTATAAATATCCCCGCAAAAATAGCAAATATAATACCTTTCAAAAAATCATCTCCTCCTCCTTTATTTCTGACTTAATTAAAAACCATCATCCTATAATGGCAAAAGGACAAATGTCACATCACTATGAAAATAACTTGGAATGAACAAAAAAACACACCTCAAAAATGCGAGATGTTTTTTTATTATTTATATATAATGTTTTATAAATTAAAATTACGCTACATTAAAAGATTTCTTTTTCATAACAAACTTTGCAAATAAGAAACGTACAAGCGGTCCCATAATAATTAATTGTAATGGATATGCCATTATGAAATTTTTAATAAAAATCGTAAAATAAATGGAAACAAATGAATCTCCTTGTAGTCCACCATGTAAATACATCATAGCCATACCGAAAAATGACATAAAGAACACCATTCCAATTACCATAGTTGTCGCCATTGCAACGATAATATTTATTTTTTTAGATTTATCAAATGGCAATATGAATACAATTTTTTTCGCACAAGGTCCAACGATACATATTTCAATTAATAGTGCAATAATAAAGCCAATTAATAGTTCTAATGCAATCTCTTTAATATAAATTGGTCCTCCTGTTTCATTCATTAGTAAATTGTAAAACGTCATTACGATAACCATCCCAAGGCACATCATCATGCCAAATTGGAGGTTTTCCTTTCTTGTTGTTGGCAAATTTCATCACCCTTTCTCTTTGAGTCTTTGTCATTATATCGACATTGGAAACCCCTTCGTAAGTGAACATTTTGTGAACAAATTTAAAACGTTTTCATTTTTTCCTTTCTACTCAAATTCTCACTTTTACTTATAGAGGTTATATATATCGCAATGTTGAATTACTAAATTTAACATTGCATTACACTATTACTAGGAGGATAACCATGAATGAAGCAGAATTTTACGCATATCACATCGTAACAAGGAAAAAAATGCATATCGGACAAATCATTCTTTTTAACAAAAATCAACACAATACTCTATATCACTTCTTTTTTGAAAGAGAACAATTAAATGCTAGTGGTGAAGATGGCATACAAATTTTAAATAAACACTATAAAAATAACGAATTACATATAAATAATGAAAATACTAAAGTAGTTATGAGTTATATGGATCAAACAATTAGAGCAGTTAGAGAAACAATTGTAGAAATGGTTAGACTACAAGAATTCCCTGAATACCCTTCCAGGTTATCTTGTTTATACGCTTCAAAAAGCTATGAAGATGCTTTAAAATGGAAAACATTATTTGATTCTTACAATCGAGAAGTTTTACAGATTGTTAAACTACGAGTGATCGGAAATTCTTTTGAAGGTGACGGGAATCTTTTACCGAAAGAAGATGGAATTCCTTTTTCTCAAAAAATCGAACAAGCTAGAGAGTATTGGAAAGGAAATATTAGAAATGATCTTCCTGAGCTACTGATTAATGGAGAAATTGAAGTGGTGGAAATTATTGATGACTTTTCCTCAATTCATATTTAATTTCTAACTAAATCATATAGGATGGAGATTACAATGAAGAAAAAAGTGTACTTCAATCATGATGGCGGCGTAGATGATTTAATTTCATTATTTTTATTACTTCAAATGGAAAACATTGAACTTACGGGGGTATCTGTTATCCCAGCAGACTGCTATTTAGAACCCGCAATGTCTGCCAGTCGTAAAATTATCGATCGCTTCGGCAAAGGTAATATTGCCGTAGCCGCTTCAAACTCTCGCGGGCAAAACCCGTTTCCGAAAGACTGGCGGATGCATGCATTTTATGTAGATGCTCTACCAATTTTAAATGAGTCTGGAAAAGTTGTAACACCCGTGGTGGCAAAACCCGCGCATCATCATTTAATAGAAACGCTTCTACAAACGGAAGGAAAAACAACTTTATTATTTACTGGGCCCCTAACTGACCTTGCTCGTGCATTATATGAAGCTCCCATAATCGAAGATAAAATTGAACGCCTCGTTTGGATGGGTGGTACATTTCTTAAAGCTGGCAATGTACATGAACCAGAGCATGATGGAACAGCTGAGTGGAATTCGTTTTGGGACCCTGAAGCAGTGGCTCGTGTATGGGATGCAAAAATTAAAATCGACTTAGTGACACTAGAAAGTACAAACCAAGTTCCGTTAACTATAAACATACGTGAACAGTGGGCAAAAGAGCGAAAGTATATTGGTATGGATTTCCTTGGTCAATGCTATGCAATGGTCCCTCCTCTCGTTCACTTCTCAACGAACTCTACTTACTATTTATGGGATGTACTAACTACCGCTTTTGTCGGAAACACTAGCCTTGCAAAAACTGAAACGATTAATAGTATCGTTCATACATACGGACCAAGCCAAGGACGTACCGAAGAAACTACTGATGGACGACCTGTAAATGTCGTTTATGATGTAAAACATGATGTTTTCTTTGAATATATTACTGAATTAGCAAAGAAAGCTTCTACTAAAAACCTTAATAACACGAAAAAATTTATTAAGAATGATATACTTTAATTAATATAACATGAGGTGATAAGATGGATTATGAGTTACTAAAAGAACGAATAGAAATTATAACTTCTAGAATTAAATACATAGGTGGTGAAGTTCAAGAAGTTTGTATAGATGAACCATCTTCCCTTGAACAAATAATCCAAGTAGAAGAAAAACTGGGTATTAAACTACCAAATAGCTTCAAAAAAGTACTTTTAGAGTTCTCAGGAAATTTTAGCTTACGCTGGTTTTTACCTGACGATGTAGAGCTACCAAATGAATTTACTGATATTTTTTGCGGAACACCTCACTGGAGTTTAGAAAGTCTTTCTGAATTCGAAAAAGAACGTAAAGGCTTGGTTGACGAGGTTTTTTCAAATATGGATGATGAATATGATGTAGTTTGGCACAACAATTTAGCATTTTGTGAAGTGGGAAATGGAGATTATTTAGCATTTGATATGAAAGATGATATAGATGCTCCGATAATTTACCTAAGCCACGACGATGGAGAAGGACATGGGTATAAGATTGCGAATAATTTCATTGAATTCATTGAGAATTGGTCAAGGGTAGCTTTTGTAGGATGCGAAGATTGGCAGTGGTTACCTTTCACTACCAGTTTTGAAAGTGGTATAAATCCAGATGATGAACCAGCCAAAAAATTTAGAAATTGCTTGGAACTTAATATTTAAAAGAGTATTGAATTAAATTTCAATACTCTTTTTGTGCAATTTAATTATATTTGATTAATGTAGTGTCTTACAGATTATTCATTTCATAACCATTGACAAAATACGTTATTGTTTCTAACTCATCTGCATTTAATTCTCTATCTAGCTCTTGTTTGTACGCTGCCTTTATCTTCTCTTCATCGCCCTTATGAGCTTCTGTATAAGTTCCTACTGCTTTTAACATGCGAATCTCTTGTAAAAACTCCTCTCGATTTATCGCTTCCCCATGAGAAAGAATATATGTCTCAGCATCAAATTTCTCTAATTCATCTATCAATTTAAACGTTCTTTTCGTCGTATAGTTCCACTTTGAAGAAAAAATATCTGCATATATACAATCTCCTACAAACAATATCTTTTCTTCTTTTATGTACATAACAACTGAATCATGCGCATGATCTCCGCCCACATGTTTTAACACGCATGTCACTTCACCAAGGTCTAATTCCATTTGATCCTGGAACGTTAAGGTTGGAGGAATAATGTTAATATTTCTCGCTTTTTCTTCAAACTCTTTCTTGATACAATCCGCACAAAATGCAATTTCAGTACCCTCTTTTACGCGTGCGTCCAACGCTTCATCTGTCCATTCATAAGATACTATTGCCTGAATTTCTTTTTTCGTTTCAGCCTGCGAAATAGTTAATGCATTCTGTAATACAGATAATCCAAAAATATGATCCCAATGCCAATGCGTTAATGCTACAAAATCAGGATTCGATACATTTTGTTCTTTTAACATTTCTAAAAATAATTGTGCATGTTCTTCTGAATTTCCTGCATCAATCATTAACGTTTTTTCTTGTCCAACGACCATTCCTAAGATAGGTCTATCTGTTTCAGAAACAGGTGTCATATACCAAAATGAGTTTCCTATTTTTTTAATTTGTTGCATAACCAATTCCCCTTTTCATTTTCTCACTTAAAATTAATATATAAATTATAACGAATCACTACTTTTTTCTCTATAATCAAACACAATTACTTGGACTAATCTAACTTTCCTTTTCGTAAGCTAAAAATAAGGGAATAGAATCGGAGTGTGATACTATGGAACGTTTATGGATTCCAATGATTGTAACATTTTTTTCGTTCGGTGGATTACTATTAGGAGGTGCTGTTGGAGTAGCAACACGCCAACTCATTGAAGAAAAGATGCATCGTTTATACGCATTATGTGGCGGTATTTTATTCGGATTATTATCACTTGAAATTATTCCTGAAACATTTTCAAGCTATGAAATGATTGGACCTATACTTGGTATAGCTATCGGTATTTTAGTTATGGGCTTATTAGATAACTATTGTCACCATCCAATGATACATAAAAAAGATCAACAAGCATGGCAAACCTTTCTTTTTCTCTCTTTCGCTATATTTATTCATAATATACCGAGTGGATTTGCGTTAGGTACAGCTTTTATAAATCATAATGACTCTGCCATTCCCTTTTTAATAGCAATCGTCGTTCACCATATTCCAGAAGGATTAGCTTTAATTATTCCATTTCTTTTTACAAAACATAAATATATTTCCTTTTTATTAACGACTTTATTACTTTCTCTTATTCTCGGTACTGGCACAGTTTTTGGCATTTTGATGGAAGGAAAAGCTCTTCACCTGCAAGGCCTCATTATGGGAAGTGCTATTGGTTCACTTGGATATGTCACAATTCATGAAATGCTTTGGAAAGCTAAGAAACAGCTCTCTTTCCTTACATTTCTAATGTGGGCAACTAGTGGTTTTTTACTAATAACAGTGTTCACTTTATTCGCTGGTCATCATTAAAGTTGCTAAAGTGAAACTTTTGTTCCTCCCACACTGATTCTTGGATTACAAATAACTAGATAAATTTCTTACTTGTATATTTTTCCTTTTTATTCAAAACATAATGTTATCTACCTATTATAAGGAGGAACAATTATGTTTGGGAAAACAGCAGGTGAAGCATTAGTTGATTTATTAATTGATTGGGGAGTAGAGCACATATACGGTATGCCTGGAGATTCCATTAATTCTATCATTGAAGCTTTAAGAAAAAAACAAGATAAAATTAAATTCATTCAAGTTCGCCATGAAGAAGCTGGTGCATTAGCAGCGGCTGCCTATGCGAAATTAACAGGAAAACTTGGCGTTTGTATGGCAATTGCAGGACCTGGTGCTATTCATTTATTAAATGGTTTATATGATGCGAAACTCGATAAAGCCCCTGTTCTAGCAATTTCAGGTCAAGTAGAAACCGATTTACTTGGAACGGACTTTTTCCAAGAAGTAAATTTAGAAAGAATGTTTGATGATGTTGCGGTTTATAACCAGCGTATTATGTCAGCAGAGCAACTACCTGCCGTAGTGAATCAAGCAATTCGAATGGCTTATACGAAAAAAGGTGTATCCGTTCTTACTATTCCAGATGATGTCCCGAAATTTGAAGTGAAAAATGGTGCCCGTGTTACAAATACTTCTTTTACTTTGCCTGAGTTGTTTCCACAAAAAGAAGATTTAGATGCAGCGAAACTCGCAATAAATGAAGCGAAAAAGCCTGTGATTTTAGCTGGAAAAGGAACAAAACATGCGAGAGAATCTTTACTTGCATTAGCAGAACAAATTGGTGCTCCAATCGTACTTACATTACCTGCTAAAGGAATTATTCCTGATGAGCATCCTCTTTGTATCGGTGGATTAGGATTAATTGGAACGAAACCTTCTTATGAAGCAATGAAGCATGCAGATACTTTAATTATGGTCGGTACTTCTTATCCGTTCACCGGCTTCTTACCTGAAAAAGCAAAAACAATTCATATCGATACAGATCCTGCCCAAATTGGGAAACGTTATGCGACAGATATTGGTTTAGCTGGTGATGCTGATAAAACATTACGATGGTTAATTGAAAATGTTAAAGAACACACAGATCATTCCTTCTTAGAACAGCACCAAGAAATGATGAAAAAGTGGGAAGATAAATTACACGATCAAGAAGAAGACTCTTCCATTCCAATTAAACCACAACGCGTTATGCATGCTCTGCAGCAAGTAGCACATGATGACGCAATTCTATCAGTCGATGTTGGAAATGTAACAGTATGGACCGCAAGACACTTCCGTATGACAAACCAGCAATTTGTCATTTCTAGCTGGCTCGCAACACTTGGCTGCGGTTTACCTGGTGCACTTGCTGGAAAAATTGCTTTCCCGGATAAACAAGTATTTGCAGTTTGTGGTGATGGTGGATTTGGAATGACGATGAATGACTTCGTAACAGCTGTAAAATATAAATTACCAATCGTTGTCGTCGTATTAAACAATAATAAAATTGCGATGATTAAATTTGAACAAGAAGTTATGGGTAATATCGAATTCGAAACAGACTTAACGAACCCAGATTTCGCAAAATATGCAGAGGCGTGTGGAGGTATTGGATACCGTGTTGAGAATTTAGATGAACTCCTTCCCGCTTTCGAAAATGCAGTAAAACAAAATAAACCTTGTATTATTGATGTAGTTGTAGATGCTAACGAAGCACCAATGCCAGCAAAAATCACATTTGGTCAAGCCGCTGGTTATACGAAGCATATGATAAAAGAATTATTTGAAGAAGGTAAGATTGATTTACCTCCACTTTAAACGAAAAAAGATAGCTGAAAACAATTTGTCTTCAGCTATCTTTTTTATTTTTGTATCTCTCTATAAAAAGAAAAGTCATTCATAGTTGGTTGTACTTGTTTCTCTACTTGTAATTCTTTACTTTCCCTCTCTAGCTTTCTCACATTTCCTAACTTAATCGCATCTTGCATGCTATTACTAATTAGATTTCCAGCTAAAATTGTCATACTATAAAAAGCAATCGGTATAAGTACAATCCATGTATGAGTAGTTAAATGACGGAAGTTTTGACCAATTAGGCCGGTCCATTCTTTTGTTACACTATCTGCCTCTGTACCAAAGATAATTGTTCCACCAAAAAATAACTCTAACAAGCCAAGATGCAAGAGAAGTAATAAAGTACTCACAAATTGTTGAGCAACAAGTAAAAAAAATGATGGTAATACGTGTGGCCATACGTGATTTTTCACTCTATGCCATTTACTGCCCCCAAGCACAGTTGCTGCCATCATAAATTCTTCTCTTTTTATCCGACGGACTTCCTGCGCTGTATATAACATAATTGTTGGTACCGCTAAACATGTAAGGATAACCATTTGAAATATTACCCTTAAATGAAACGGCTCTGGTACTGTCCCATTTTCAAACACTAAAACTTCCTTTAACACAAAAAAAGAAATCATAACCATAGGTACAATGCTGAACGGATCAAAAAAAGATGCTATAACTGGAAAAGAACGTTTGCTATACATACCAAGAAGCAAACCAATACCTCCTCCAACTATAACTCGTAGAATCGCTATAATTACGCTCGCACCAACTGTCCATTTCGCTCCTTCTATTATTAGCTGGAAAAGATCGCGTCCTTTCTCATCACTACCGAACCCAAATTTATTCGACGGTGAAAATGGAGCAGCCTCTAGTTCTCCTTTTTCGTTATACATCATCGTAAGTTCACGGATATTCCCATCGAAAAATAAAGTATTTCCAATACTAACAATCATAAGTACGCTTAAAAAAGTAACACCAAACCAAAATCTCACATCTCTTTTTACAACTTGCCACATGCTAAACACGCTCCTTTATTACATTTTGTAAAAACGTATGTAATAAACGAAATAGTATAAAAAGCGGTACGTATAATATAATTAAACTTACTGTAAATATTTCTAATTTCGAATTTTCTTTTACAAAAACAAACATACCGTACGTATTAAATATCCATTCAATAATATATAAATTTGATAACATAAATAAAATATTTGTTTTTGCATAATAGATTGTTGTTAACAAAACATTTCTTGAAATATGATTTGTTAAAATATGTCGTAAACTAAGCCCTTTACTTTTAGCAAATATACTATAATCTTTCTCTAATTCTTCTCTGAAACGTAATAGTAGTAGCTTAATAAATAATAGTGTTGTAGGCAAAGTTAGACATATTATTGGCAATAGGCGAGCCCTTTCCTCCCCAATCCCCGCTAGTTTTACTGGCATAAAGCCTGTCTTTTGAAAGATTATTACGACTAGAAGTTGCGATAATAAAATTATTAAAATATCTGGGATGCTTTCAAGTACAACAAAAATCCCATTCCACATTCGTTGCTTTGATTGAGACCGTTGTAATACCCACACAACGAGGACATACGCAATAAGTAATGACAGTAAAAATGCCGAAATAAATACAAACATTGTCTCTAAATAATGAATCCATATTTGCGGAAATAATTTCCTCGAATCTCGAAATCCATATGTAATTTCCCAAGGTTGGAGTAACTTTCCTCCAATAAACACAATCGTGTTCCAAAAACCAATTAAATCAATTTGTAATCCCTTAAATAATCGAGGGAGCGCACCTAAACAGATTATACATAGAATTGCAGCGAATAATTGTAAACAAGTAATCCCACACCACTTAGCAGTTCGCATCAACATAACTATTACCCCTTTAAAAAAGAATATTCAGAAAAAACAAACCTCTTCAACCATACCTTTAATTCGCTTTTTCCCACTTAGTAAAATAGCTTGGAATAAACACGTAACAAAAAATAATCAACCAAACACGATAAATCCCAAAAGTCCAGTACACCATCGTTGCAATTCCTACACCAAACAAAGCATACAAACTATTTACCATTTGATTAATACCCGCTGCTGCACCGTATTGGTCTGATTCAACTACTCCCTGTATCATCGATTGTTCTAATGGAGAGAAAAATTGTATACATGCATTTTCCAAAAATAAAAATATAAAGACAAGTATAATCATCCCGTAATAAAGCGAAATTAGGATTCCAATATTACAGAGCGAACAACATATGTTACTTACTGTACATATACGTTGTCTATCAAAACGATTCACTACTGTCCCTACTAATAGAAAAAAGATTCATGCAGGTAATGCAATCATAATTTGTGTCATCGTTGCGTAAACTGGTTGTTTTCCGTATTAATCTAGCAAATAAAACATTAAAAAAATTCCAGCAATCATAGAACCGAGTCGCTCTAAAATATTTGCTAGAAAAAACGTGCATACACTTTGTTGCGAAATAACTGTAGCATTTCTTTCATACTTCGTATCCTTTCTCTCGACAAAATAGTATTATTTTAGTAATTTCTTGGAAGTTACATTATATTTTTCGACCATTATCCAATATTTTCCTTCTTTATAAAAAACATAAAAAAGAGCCCTTATTCTCAACACAAGGACTCTTTTCATAAACTATTTAGCTACCTCTTTTTTCGGCATTACCATACCTTTATAAAGTTGAACAGTTATCCAGTAATACATGAAATAAATGACTAAGAAGATTCCTATTGGCACCCACACTTTCACAAACGGGTCAACTAATATAAAGCTGAATAAGTTAAGCCCAACTAAAACGTGAGAAATGCCAATGATCGCTGGGAAGATAAATAAATACGAAATTTCTTTATATATACTTTTCGTTAACATACTACGTCTCACACCAATTTTTCGTAACATTTCATAACGGCGTACGTCGCGAGAAGCACCTGTTAATATTTTGAACATAAGGGAACTTGCCATCATTGCTAAAAAGGCAATTCCGAGGAAAAATCCCATAAACATTGTTCCGCTCATGAAGCTGTTCATAAACTGATAAATTGTCATTTTCGTAAATAAGTCTACCTTTTCACCTGTTGCTTTTTCAATTTGTGCTTTTTGTCTCTTGTCTATTTCGATCAATAACGGTTTATATTTTTTCATATCATCTACTTTTGCTAATGTTACAGTATGTTCTGTTCCTTGAATCCCTTTATAATGCTCTTCGTCTGAAATCCTTACTGGTTTTCCGCTAAATTGATTATGCGTAATTTGTATCTCTCTTACAACTGCGTCTTCCCAATCCTTTGGCATTTGAGGGAATTTTGCTAATTCAGGAGCCTCTAAAGCTGAATATACAGGTTCAGTTAAAGGTTCAGTCACACGTTTGCGAACAGGCTCTTTTAAAGTTTTTGTATCAAAATGGTCTGAAACAAGTGGCGGTTTCGCAGTTAAGTCGTTACGTAAATAATAAACCGCTTCTCCATCTACTTTATATTTGTACTTGCTTTCTTCAACAATTTCCATTTCTTTTAAGGCAGCTTTATCTTGATCATTCGGATCATGAATTACAACATCATATACACGAGAAAAGTCTGTCATAATACCTACATTTTTTTGGAACGCCATACCTGCCGTCATCGCACCTGCGCCTAATGCAATTAACATTGCTACAGTACCTAATACTCTCGATAAACTATTTACTCGAAAGCGCAGCTGTGCATATGTAAAACTATTTAGACCAGTTTCATTTCGTTTTTTATTCCCCTTAATTTTCATCACAAAAAACGGGAGTAATGAACTAAAGATAAAATATGTTCCAAGTGTTGTAACGATGGTTGCTATAATAAAACCTAATTCAGCATAAATTTTTACATTGATCATAAAATAGTACCCTGTACTTACTAGTAATACACCAAGTACTGTCATTATTATAATGCGAGTTTTACTTTTCTTCACTTCATCTAGTGTTTCATCTTCACGAATTAACTCTAATTCAGTTTTACGTAATAATCGGACACTGTTCATTAAGCCAGTAATGAAAAATAGTATTAAGAAGAAAATAGCTGTGACTAAAATTGCTGGTGTGTATACAGATGCATAACTACCTTTTGCTGAAATTTCCATTCCATTCATTAAAAAGTTTCCTGCTACACTTGCAAGTAACATCCCTACTAAAATACCGATAATAATACTGACAATACCCATACCGAATGTTTCAATAAATAATAACTGTGCTACTTTTTTCTTTTTCGCACCAAGCATCATGTACATACCGAGTTCTTTTCTTCTTAACGTGAGCAAGAAAGAGTTGGCATATATAATATAAAATACAGTAATGAAGGATAATAGTATTGCACCTACCCAGAAGACGAGCCTTATACTACTAATTAGACTATTATCTTTTGTAAATTCACTATTCATCGCCATCGTTTGGAACATGTAGAAAATACTAATACTAATAACGAGGCCAATAAGTAAAACCATATAATCTTTTAACATCTTTTTCATACTATGACGTGATAATTTAAATAACATAGTTTCACCCCCTACTTAGACTCAGCAGCTGAGCCCATATGAGCGAGCACACCTAAAATGTCTTGATAGAAATTCTCTCGAGTACCTTGACGGTTTAATTCTTTATAAAGAAGACCATCTTGAATAAATAAAATACGCTCACAATAACTTGCACTAAATGCATCGTGTGTAACCATCAAAATACTTACATTGTGATTTTCATGTAAATCTTGCATCGCTTCTAATAAACTTTTTGCGTTTTTACTATCAAGCGCACCTGTCGGTTCATCTGCTAATACAATTGCTGGATTATGTACTAAAGCTCTTGCCGCCGCTGTTCTTTGCTTTTGTCCTCCAGAAACAGCCGTCGGATATTTTGTTAAAATTTCGGTGATGCCTAATTTCTTCGCAACGTCATTTACCTTTCCAGTAATCTCACTTGACGGTACGCCTTGCAAAGAAAGTGGTAAAGCTATATTTTCATAAATTGATAAGTTTTCTAGAAGATTAAAATCTTGAAAAATGAAACCTAATTTTTGAGAACGAAAATCAGATAACGCATTGCCCTTCATAGAAGTAATATTTGTACCAGCTATCGTCACACTACCACCTGTCGCTTGGTCAAGTGTACTTATCACATTAAGTAAAGTCGTTTTTCCAGACCCAGAAGGTCCCATGATCCCGACAAATTCTCCTTCTTTAATACTTAACGATACACCCCTTAATGCTTTTGACTGATTCTCATTTCTTTTCCCATACGTTTTTTCTACACTTTCTACAGTAACTACATTTGTTGACATCTCTTTCACTCCATCCCTTTTGTATAAAATTAATTTCTCACATATTTCTTATTATTTTGTCATGTGAATTCTTAAGAATTTTTTAATTATTCATTCAAGAAGAGTTACACCTGTAACATGAACCTTTTTCCTACTTCATATTCTCATTTTTCTACAACTCGTTCCCTCGATTTCGCTTACATTTACCTTACATTTTTGTAAGATAAAAAAGAAAACACACTAATTGCTAATAGTGTGTTTTCTTTACAATCAATATTTTCTATTCTTTATTTCCTCTTCAATAGTTGCCACAAATACATCTAGCGCAATAACTTCTGACTTCTCTTCCCCATATTTACGTACATTTACAGCTCCGTTTTCCATTTCCTTATCACCAATAACAAGAACATACGGTACTTTTTGCATTTGTGCTTCTCTTATTTTATATCCTAATTTTTCATCTCGTGCATCTTGTTCAACACGAACTCCAGCTTGTGCTAATTTATGTGCAATCTCATTGGCATATTGTTCATGTACTGCATTTGAAACTGGAATTACTTTCACTTGAACTGGTGCCACCCATGCCGGGAACGCACCTCCAAAGTGCTCAATTAATATTGCTAAGAAGCGATCTAATGACCCTAAAACTGCCCTGTGAATAACAACTGGTCTTTTCTTTTCATTATTTTCATCTATATAATTTAAATCAAATTTCTCTGGCATTTGGAAATCAAGCTGGATTGTTCCGCACTGGTGGCTTCTATTTAAAGCATCTTTAATATGAAAATCAATTTTCGGCCCGTAAAATGCACCGTCACCTTCATTTAGTCTATATTTATAATTTAGCGATTGTAATACATTTTCTAATGCCGCTTCTGCTTGCTCCCATAATTTATCATCACCCATTGAATCTTCTGGACGAGTAGAAAGCTCTACTTCATATTCGAATCCAAAAGTTTTATATACGTAATCAATTTGCGCCATTACTGATTTAATTTCATCTTCAATTTGTTTTGGAGTTACAAATAAATGTGCATCATCTTGGCAGAAAGTACGTACTCTTAATAATCCGTTTAACGCACCACTAAATTCATGACGATGTACTTGACCAAATTCACACATACGAATCGGTAATTCACGATAAGAATGCAATTTATTTTTAAACATAAGCATGTGCCCTGGGCAGTTCATCGGTTTTAATGCAAAACTTTTATTATCTACTTCAGAGAAATACATATTATCTTTATAATGTCCCCAGTGCCCTGATCTCTCCCATACTTCTTGGTTCATCATGAACGGAGTGCGTACTTCTTGATACTTATACTCTTTTTGAATTTCTCTTAAAAATGCTTCCAATTCGTTACGAATCATTTGTCCTTTCGGTAAATAAAACGGCATTCCCGGAGCCTCTTCAGAAAACATAAATAACTCAAGCTCACTGCCTAACTTACGATGATTTCTTTTTGCTGCTTCTTCAACGAAATGTAAATACTCTTCTAATTCTTTTTGAGAAGAGAATGCAACACCATATATGCGCTGAAGCACTTGGTTATTACTATCACCTCGCCAATATGCACCGGAAACGTGAGTTAATTGAAATGCTTTCAAATAACCTGTAGATGGTAAATGTGGTCCTCTACATAAATCTACAAATTCACCTTGTTTATATAGTGTTACACTTTCCCCACTAGGAATTGCTTCTAAAAGTTCTAATTTCAAGCGGTCGTTCATTTCTTGAAACAGTTTAGCTGCTTCTTCTCGAGAAACCTCAACTCGTTCTATCTTTATATTTTCATTTATGATCTTTTTCATTTCTTTTTCGATTTTTCGTAAATCTTCTATGTTTACACTACTTGGAAGATCCATATCATAATAAAATCCATTTTCAATAACAGGTCCTACTCCAAGATTTATATCACCATACAATCTTTTTACAGCTTGCGCTAAAATATGTGCCGCGGAGTGTCTTGCAATTTCTACCCCTTCATTTGAATCTATAGTAATGATTTCCACTTCCGCATTTTCTTCAATATTTCGGCGTAAATCATATAATCCATCATTTACTTTCCCCGCGACTGCTTTCTTTTTCAAACTACTGCTAATGGATCCAGCAATTTCTTCTAAAGTAACTCCATTTACAAATTCTTTAACGCTACCATCTGGAAATTTAATTTCAATCATTTGTTCTTTCATTTTTCATCTCTCCATTTCATAATAAAAAGCACACTCATCCCTAAAATAGGGACGAGTGTGCTTTTACCCGTGGTTCCACCCAGATTCCCATTGTAAATATACAATGGCTTCATTTACGGTAACGTCGTTTACACGGCACTAGATACTTCATTTCCCTAGTGCAGCTCTAAGGTGGTAAGTTATTTTTCTGCGTTAGGAAGTTCTCAGCTTTCCTTCCTTCTCTGTATAACCGGGTAAAATAACTCGTGTCCTTTTCTTCGCTTATTATGAAATTGAATGCAAAAAAGCATATTCATCCCTAAATATAGGGACGAATATGCTTATATCCGTGGTTCCACCCAGATTCCCATCACAAAAAACATAATGGCTTCTTTTGCGATAACGTCGCATACACGGCACTAGATACTTCATTTCCCTAGTGCAGCTCTAAGGTGGTAAGTTATTTTTCTGCGTTAGGAAGTTCTCAGCTTTCCTTCCTTCTCTGTATAACCGGGTAAAATAACTCATGTCCTTTTCTTCGCTTTTGTAAAACATCCATTTATTGTTATTTAATATATCTTATTCATTTTATTTTTGCAAGTGTTTAAAAAAATTATTTATTTAATTTAAAAAAGTGAAACCAAATTTTTTTGGTTTCACTTCACAATTTTACCAATCTTGTGGTTCGTAATTTAAGTCTGCAAATAGACGTCTTTTCTCTTTCTTCGTTAAATCTCTCCACTGCCCAACTGGTAAATTATTCAATTCGATATTCATAATTCTCGTACGTTTTAACGTGTATACTTGATAACCTAAAGCTTCACACATACGGCGAATTTGGCGATTTAGCCCTTGTGTTAAAATAATTTGGAACTCATATTTTGATAACTGTGTAATCTCACAAGGAAGCGTTTTTGTTCCTAAAATTTTAACACCCGCTGCCATTTTCTCTAAGAAATCAGGTGTAATTGGCTTATCTACTGAAACGATATATTCTTTCTCATGTTTGTTTTCAGCACGTAAAATCTCATTAACAATATCGCCATCATTCGTTAACAAAATTAAACCGTCAGAGTCTTTATCAAGACGTCCAATGTGACTAATTCGTAAAGGATGATTCACTAAATCAATAATATTACCTTTTACTGATTTTTCACTCGTACATGTAATACCTACTGGTTTATTTAAAGCGATATATACGTGATCTCGAGCAATTCGAAGCTGCTCTCCATTTACTCGTACATCATCACCTGGGTTCACTTGGTCACCAATTTTTGCAACCTTACCGTTAATAATTACTCTTCTCTCATTAATTAGTTTATCCGCTCCACGTCGAGACGCTTTTCCAGCTTCACTAATAAATTTATTGATACGCAAATTAGGCACATCCTTTTCTAAAAAAATTTCAAGCTCACACTGCTTCTACCGTACAATACAAAAGGGTAAGCCTCCTATTATAACTTAAATATATTAACATGAAAGGGTATATAACGTCTTCTATTAATTACTTGTTTATAAGAAAATATCTTTATTATACATTCATTTATGCACTTTTTCAGCGTTTAATATACAAGCCATTCTTCCTTACATACAGCTTGTTTTCCTTTTATCTCTTCTATCTCTTCATGAATATTAGCTAATTTATATAAACCTGGGAAAATCTCTTCCACATAATGTTGATGCGTCTTTTCATCTTTCCAATACGTTAACACTATGTAACGATTTTCATTTTTTAAAGACTTCCCAACTACTCCACCTAACATTCCTTTTGCTTTTTCCATTCCTTTATTCCAAATTGTTTCTTGCTTCTGTAAAAAATGATTTTCCTTTTCCACCTTTACATCACATATAGCAACTCTTACGAATGATCCTTCTGTAACAACGTCTTTCAAATGCGTATCAGTTATATCATACAACGTTTGAAATAATTCAATTTCACATGAAAGAAACGTATCCTCTTGATTACTATTTAAATAAATTGTATCGTGAGCACCATTCATAAATGATTGATATGTACTTCTATCTTCCCATAAAGTAAATACACATGCCTCATCTTCATACCATCCACCAAATTGTCCATGAAAACCATCTAGGTGCCGTATATCACGCCATTTTCCTTGCGCATTTGAAAACAATTCCTTTTTCTCTTCTTCCACCTTACAGTAGATTGTTTTTAGTAGCATTTTTAATTCCCCCTTTAGCATATAATTTATCTTCTTCTCACAATAATTAGTTCGCATAATATTTTTATAATCACCCTAATACTCTTTATAGACATATAGAACTAATCATATTTATCACTACATCTATCAAAACATCTATCGAATTTAATTTCAAATAATTCAGAACGAAAAAGATGTAACTCTTAATGAATTACATCTTTAGCTAATCTCCCTTATTCATCTTTTTCTCAAATAAATAATACGTAATTTCTCCCGGATAATGTACTACTGCTACCTTCCGCTCCCCTTTTTTAAAACTAACAGTATGCCCGTTTTCCCCTAAGTTCTCCCATCCACTCGCCTTTGTAATCGGCATTACACTTATATATTGATAGTCCTCTTCCTTATCATCGTTAATATGAATTGCTGACATTGGTACTGGAAAACCTTTAATTTTAGATTCTTTATTCATAAATATGAATGCAATTACACCAACTAATAACATAGCCATTGAAATACTTGAAACTAGTTTTCTTCTATTCATTTTCACTAAAAACCCTCTTTTCTCACATATAACTTTCATCATTTTACTAACTTTAATTATTTCTAACCTATTTTCTCTACTTAAAACAACATTATTATTATATATTATAATTATAAGTTTTTAAATTTTGGAGGCGTTACATATTGCAGAAATTACTTTTTACTAAATGGACAGTTGTTATTTCTATTTTCATCATTTTTGGTACAATTTTCTACGTTACTAATGTTAAAAATAACCACGAAAAAGCAACTGTAGAAACAGCGGAGACAAAAACTTTCAAAACTAAATTACAACCTAAAATTAATGAATTGACTACTCATTATAATGACATCATCGAAAAAGATTGGTTACCTGCCTGGGAAGAGATTAACACGAATGGAGATTCAGTAGATCGAAATAAACTATTAGTTACAATGAGTGCTGTTTCCAAGCAGTACGAAACAATTATGAACGAAATAGACACGCTTAAAATTGAAGAAAACATAACAGATATAGATATACAAAAACAACTACTTCAGTTCACAACTCAGTTTAAATCCGCATCAAATTTCATGAAAAATGCAGCAAATTTAATTATAGACGGAGCAAATACCTCTACTCCAACCGATGAAACTATTGAAAAAACAAAACAAGCTTTAGGACTTGCGGATCAACATATTGTCATCGCTTTATCTACTTTAAATGAAGTTGAAGATAAATTAGGACTTACAAAAAAATAAAACTATTTACTATTTTAAAATAAAAAATGATTGCAATTCACAATTTGTATGTCTATAATGTTTTTATTGATTTACAATCAATGTGTTTATAAATTTTATAATTCGGATGAACCATTCAGGAGAAGGTCTATTGATCTACCGACGGGGCAAAAAGTTGTTATACCAACTTTGAAACTCTCAGGTCTTGGTTACAAGTAGAACTGCATGGGGACGAATCTCTGGAGAGACTCCCTCTCGCTTTCATAGAGCGCGGAGGAAAACGAGCACCGAAGGAGCAAATCCGCTACTATAGCGGATAATCTCTCAGGTAAAAGGACAGAGACAAGCGAAAGAAAATGCCGATTTGTATCGGTTTATTTTTCTATCCCTTGTTTCTCCAGAGACCATTTCATTTACTTGAAGTGGTTTTTATTTTTTCTAAATAAAGGAGAATAAAGATGGAGACAGTAAGTAAAGTATTAGAACAAATGAATCAATACGTGTGGGGATTACCAACTTTGTTGCTACTCGTTGGAACAGGTATCATTCTCACAGTGCGTTTAAAAGGTTTACAGTTTAGTAAACTATTATACGCTCACAAACTAGCATTTAAAAAATCAGAAGATACCTCTTCTTCTGGAGATATTAGTCACTTCCAAGCACTTATGACAGCTATGGCCGCAACGATTGGTATGGGAAATATAGCCGGTGTTGCAACAGCTGTTACAATTGGTGGTCCTGGTGCAATATTTTGGATGTGGATTACCGCTTTATTCGGTATGGCAACAAAGTATGCCGAGGCAATACTTGCAGTGAAATACCGTGTTAGTAATGAAAATGGTGAATATTCAGGTGGACCAATGTATTATTTAGAGCGTGGTTTAGGTAAGAAATGGCTGGCAGTATTATTCGCTATATTCGGCACAACTGCTTCTTTCGGTATTGGTAATATGGTGCAATCTAACTCAGTTGCAGAGGCAATGCGAATTAATTTCTCTTTCCCTCCTGCTTTAACTGGTATAGTAATGTCATTTTTAATCGCAATTGTTATTTTAGGCGGTGTAAAAAAAATTGGGAAAGTGACGGGATATGTCGTTCCTATTAAAGCTTTCTTTTATATAATTGCTGGTCTTATAATTATTTTCTATCACTACGACCAAATTCCAGAAGCATTTTCACTTATTTTTTCTGGTGCATTTAATGGTACAGCAGCTGCTGGTGGTTTTATTGGGGCAACAGTTGCATCAGCCATTCAAATCGGAATGGCGCGTGGTGTATTTGCGAACGAAGCTGGTTTAGGGAGTGCCCCTATTGCCGCGGCGGCGGCAAAAACTGATTCGCCTGCAAAGCAAGCTTTAGTTTCAATGACTGGTACTTTTCTAGATACGTTTATTGTATGTACAATTACAGGACTAGTATTAATTACTACAGGTGCTTGGAGATCTGGTAAAACTGGCGTTGAAGCTACAACACTTGCATTCCAATCTGTATTTGGTACTGCTGGTAGTATGATTCTCGGTATCGCAATTATTTTATTTGCCTACTCTACTATTTTAGGCTGGTCGTATTATGGAGAAAAATGTGTAGCTTATTTATTCGGAGAAAGTGCAGTTAAATATTATAAAGCAATCTTTATTGTTATGATTGCAATTGGTGCTAATTTAAAGCTAGGAATCGTATGGACATTTGCTGATATTGCAAATGGACTTATGGCAATTCCAAACTTGATTGGTCTAATTGGATTAAGTAGTATTGTTGTTGCTGAAACGAATCGCTTTTTACAAGCAGAGAAATTGAAAGAAAATAATAAAAAACAGGCAAGTTAATCTATGAAAAAAGGAATGACTCATACATGATGAGCGTTCCTTTTTTCATCCCCTCTTTTACTTAATTACTATCATTAAAAATATATTTATATCAATATTTACTCCTTTTTATTCCTTCAAAAGTTTTTCACATAAATGTCATAAATCGTATGGTCTAACTATATAGTTGAAAAGGAATGCGACATTAAGGTGTCACTGAAAAACTCATCCAAGAAAAGGGAGGAAAAATCTTTTGAAAAACAAAATCATCGTTTTCCTATCTGTTTTGTCATTTATTATTGGTGGTTTCTTCTTTAACACGAATACTTCAAGCGCTGAAGCATCATCTACTGATTATGTTCCTAACCAATTAATCGTTAAGTTCAAACAAAATGCATCTTTAAGTAATGTGCAATCTTTTCATAAATCTGTCGGAGCTAATGTCTTATCTAAAGATGATAAGTTAGGTTTTGAAGTCGTACAATTTTCAAAAGGTACTGTAAAAGAAAAAATAAAGAGCTATAAAAATAATCCAGATGTGGAATATGCAGAACCGAATTATTACGTTCACGCCTTTTGGACTCCAAACGACCCATATTTTAATAATCAATACGGGTTACAAAAGATTCAAGCTCCACAAGCTTGGGATAGCCAACGAAGTGATCCTGGTGTAAAAGTAGCTATTATTGATACAGGAGTTCAAGGCTCACACCCTGATCTGGCTTCGAAAGTAATTTATGGGCATGATTATGTTGATAACGACAATACATCTGATGATGGTAATGGTCATGGTACACATTGCGCTGGAATTACTGGAGCACTTACGAATAACAGCGTCGGAATTGCTGGTGTTGCCCCACAAACTTCAATTTATGCTGTCCGCGTATTAGATAATCAAGGAAGTGGTACTCTTGATGCTGTAGCGCAAGGTATTCGAGAAGCTGCTGATTCGGGTGCAAAAGTAATTAGTTTAAGTTTAGGAGCTCCAAATGGTGGTACTGCATTACAACAAGCCGTTCAATATGCATGGAATAAAGGGTCTGTTATAGTTGCAGCTGCTGGAAATGCTGGAAATACAAAAGCTAATTACCCTGCTTATTACAGCGAAGTAATTGCAGTTGCTTCTACAGATCAATCAGATAGAAAATCTTCATTCTCTACTTATGGTAGCTGGGTAGATGTTGCAGCACCAGGTTCAAATATATATTCAACATATAAAGGAAGCACGTATCAATCATTAAGTGGTACATCTATGGCAACACCTCATGTTGCAGGAGTCGCAGCTCTTTTAGCAAATCAAGGATATAGCAATACACAAATCCGCCAAATTATTGAGTCTACTACTGATAAAATTAGTGGTACAGGTACGTACTGGAAAAACGGTAGAGTCAATGCATATAAGGCTGTACAATACGCTAAGCAATTACAAGAAAATAAAGCTTCTTAAGAAAACTTTAATCAGTCGATCTACCATGAATGCAGAATAAAATAGAAGGAGAGACTTCTATAATTAAAGCCTCTCCTTCTTACAAACTATATTACTCTCCCTGCTTTTTAACCATATGTAAATACAGTACAAAATCCATCATTGTCGATGAATGACCAAGTTGACGAATCATCGCTGTTATATTTCCTCTATGATATGTACCATGATTTACGACATGTTGCACTAATTCTAAAATCGAAGTTTCTAATTTCCCTACGTATGGATTCTCAATAACAAATACAGCATTCACATCTTGTATTGTAATTAAAAACTCTTTATATTGATTTGCCATGTTTTCAAACATTTTTTCTAATTCATGTAACGATTTAGTTTCAATTTGTTTTCGTAACTCTTCTCGGTCTTGTATTGCTTCATTCATACTTTTACCATGCAATATATGTAACCACACTTGATCTGTAATATAAATATGCACAAAAGTATCCTTAATGGATGGGAATACACTCTGTATCTGCTCATTAAAAATTGTCTCATAGTTTGGTAACTCTTTTAATCGATTGAATAATCTAGTATTAGCCCAAGCATGGTAATCACACTGTTTTAATATATAATCTTTCAATTTATATTACCTCCTTATTGTATGAAACGAATGGTTTGTTTCTTCATTTCTGATTCTCTATCAGCCTTTGCAATCCCTTTTTCTTTCATTTCATGCTTATTTATCGTTTTATATTTTACATACGTATAAAATTCCGTTTGAAATGGAAATGGTGTAATCCGAATTGTTTCCTCGTCCACCCATTCAGCTTGAATAAGTTTCTCCTCTTTACTATTAAACATTTCTGTTCCTTCAAAACCATCTTTAAATAAGTCAATTTCATCTTTCTTTTTGACACCAGGCTTATTCATACATACGTATAAAGAAAGTTCATCACAAAACTTTAATAATCTATAATGCTTATCGAACATCGCAAACTGTTCCTTTGTTAACGTTTTCAAAATTCTTTTTTGTCGTTCTAATTCATGTTTATAAAATGACATCATCTCTTCATCTTCCTCGTTTAGTGGAAATGATAAAAAATGTTTACTACAAAGCAATGCCCCGTATGGATTAGAATTTTCAATTTCATTCAATCCAATCGTATAAAAAACAAAACGTAATGGGCTTGGACAATCCATAAATGTATATGGAATATTTTTAGCATCATTCAAAATTGGTACTTTATCAAGCTCTATCCATCCTCTGTCATGCTCATATATTGCATCAACTGTTTCTTTTAAATATGTTTTATCTTCAAAAAAGTCTTCTTTTATATGCTTTGCAATCTCTCCAGCTAAAAAACCATGATTATGTTGACGAATTAAAATACTTTCCTTCTCATTTTTTTCACGAAAAATCATTCGTATACTCCCCCTCATCCTCATATTAAAGCTTTTTATATGCATCGATTCTTAATTAATCCCTAAATAATAGAAGGGATTCAGTCTCTTGCAACGAAATTAACATAATTATATAGTATTCTTTCTAATCATAGTGATAGCTTTATCTTTACTATCTATTATACTAAAACATTCATTCCAAAAATTTTTTTATGAGGTGAAAACATGAACAAAACAGAATTAATTAAAAACGTAGCTCAATCAGCTGATATTTCTCAAAAGGACGCTTCTGCAGCTGTACAATCCGTATTTGACACAATTGCTAATGCATTACAATCTGGAGATAAAGTTCAACTAATCGGGTTTGGAACTTTTGAAGTACGCGAAAGATCTGCTCGTACAGGACGTAATCCGCAAACTGGCGAAGAAATTCAAATCGCCGCTGGTAAAGTTCCTGCATTTAAAGCGGGTAAAGAATTAAAAGAAGCTGTTAAATAAAAACAAGAAACCAGCCATTTTATAGGCTGGTTTCTTGTTTTTATTTAAGCAATTGCTTTATATTCTCTGCATGATACACTTCACAAATATAAAATACACATTTGCAGTTACTTACAATTTGATACTTTCTAGTTGGATACACATTCGCTGTAACAGAACATCCATCAAACAATTCAATAATATTTCCAGATGGCTGATATCCTTCATATAATACGTTTCTTCTTACTTCCATCTTTTCTATAAGCTTTTCAACAGGAATATTTCCACTCTCTAATTCACTCTTTATTGCGTCCGGTAAAAACGAAGTGTCTGCAAAAATTAGATTTTCAGATAACACCTTTCCTTTATAACTAACATTAGATACACGGTAAAGAAATGTTCCATCTTTATCAAAGAAATTCTTTGCTTCTTTCGGAATGTACTGTCTACCAAGTGCCTCTTGTTCAAGAACATCAAACTGAACTGTATCATTTAAAAGCTTTTCTAAAGCATGAATGGATGATGTATCTCCAGAAAATAAAATATTTTTAATTGCTTGTACATTATAAGTGAATTCATTCTTTCTATTTTCCGCTACTAACATGAGGAACACCTCTTCTGTAATTTTTTTATTTAAGATTTAAAAGTGCTACCGCGTCTAATTGCGTAATTTCAGTCACTTCCTTACTGAATATTGCAACAGAAGCCCTATAATCTAAACTAGGCCTTACATCTTCCATCATTGTATTACTTGCTAACTCTTGTCTATCCTTAAAAACCAACAAGTTTGGAGGATCATTTGGAGCTGATACTGTAATATGTACTGGTGGAATCATTAGTCCTTCACCTGTCGCTTTCAGCACCGCTTCTTTTCGAGTCCAATATGTTAAAAAACCTTCTATTTTCTGTTCATTTGGCAGTTTCATAACTTGCGCTATTTCAATGTCTGTTAATACACCTTCTGCCATTTTCATAACATCTATACTTGGATTCATTTGTTCTACATCTATGCCAACAGGTGCAGATTTTGTAAATGCAACGACAACCCACTCACCTGAATGCGAAACGGATAATTGCGGCATACCTTCTGGTAATTGTGGTCTTCCATGCTGCAATTTACATACTGAGCACATTCGATCAATTGGTACTTGGACTGGTGACATAGAAAGTATCTTGCCGAGAACTAATCTACTTATTACGCAACCTATTATAAAACGAGCTCGATCTGCCGAATGATGATACGAATTTGCTTTCTCTCGCTCTATATCATTTAGTAAATTGTAATGCCATGATTGTAAATCCGAAATTCTTGCCCACCATATTTGACAATCATTCTCATTCAAAGTTGGAATAGAATCTACAACTTTACTTTCTATCATGTAAACTCTCCTTTATTCAACGAATATCAATTTTCATAAAAAAGCATACGTATATTGTTATTCATTGACAAGTACTTTCTCTTTTTCTGATACAGATAATGTTTTTTCTTTCTTCTTTGACATTACCTCTTTATCGGAAATACGTAAAGAAAATAGTAGTGCTATGAGCAAAAATATTGCTGACCCAATTAATGCTGCTTGATATGGTAAAAAATCGGATTGAACGTTATTACCTCCAAAACCAGCTAGTATACTAGCTAAAACCGCTACTCCTATTGCTGAACCTAGTCGATTTTGCACATTGAATATAGTAGTCGCTCTCCCCATAGAAGGCGGCGTGATATTGTTAAAGGCAGAAAATTGAACCGCACCGACAGATTGACCTAAGAAAATACCGATACCAAACAATAATGCCCGGATTTGCCACGGATTCGTATCGTGATTTAAAAAACTCAATAAAACAAATATAACCGCCGTACATATTAATCCAATAGAAATTACCTTTCGAGCTCCTAATTTCTTATATGACCATGGTACAATTTGTGAAGAAATCATTAATCCAATCGCCTCTGGAAATGTCGTAAGTCCTGATTCCAGTGCAGAAACTCCTATCACATTTTGATACATAAGAGGAAAAACAAATAACATTCCTAATAAACCAGCTGATGAAAATAATGATATAATGCTCATCTTTCTAAAGACTGGTTCTTTTAATAAGCGTAAATCTAACATCGGTTGCTTTACTTTCAGTTCTACAATTATAAACAATGTAATGAATACAACCCCAGCTATCCCAGTACTCATAATTTCTGGAGAAATCCACCCTTTTGATGGTCCCTGGCTGAGTGCATATATGAGCATCGCAAATCCTGGTGCTGATAAAATAAAGCCGAGCGAATCAAAGCGACCAGCTGATTTTTCAACATGTTCTGCTAAAAATAGAAGTCCAAATAGCAATGCAACGATTCCAAACGGTAGATTAATATAAAATGCCCAACGCCAAGACATTTGATCTACAAAGAAACCACCGATGATAGGACCAATTGCTGGTGCTACAGCAATTGGAAGTATAATGAACCGGGAAATCTTCGGTCTTTCCTCGGATGAAAATGTTCGAAATAACATCGCCATTCCGACCGGTGTTAAAAGCCCTCCGCCAGCACCTTGAATAATACGGAAAATATTCAATGAAGTAATATCGTTAGCCATTCCGCATAAAGCAGATGCAATTGTAAATACGAAAAGAGCAATTAAAAATACTCTTTTCGTACCAAAACGATCTCCTAACCAACCAGAAATCGGAAGGAAAACAGCTAAACTAACTAAATATCCAACATTCACCGTCCCCATTGCAGATGGAGGTACTTGTAGTTCTCTACTTATCGTTTGCAGTGCTACATTTACAATCGTTGCGTCCATCGCAGCCATAAACATCGCAGTTATATAAACGATACTTACAACTACTTTTGGATTTAGTTTTTCTTTCATTATCGTTTTCCTACTAATGTTTTTTCGCGAACTTGATTACCTTGTGGATTCAAATCTTTCCAGTTATATTCAACATATTCTAAGCAACTCTGCCTACTAGCTTCTTCATATACGACATTCCAGCCAATAGGTACATCGAGAAAAGCAGGCCAGAGAGAATACTGGCCCTCCTCATTTATTAATACTTTATATGTGTAATTATCATTTTCAAATGGATTCGTCATACTCTACTTACCCCTTTCTTATTCTGCAAATATTTCGCTAATACTTGTCCAATTTCCGTAAGTGGACCTGGCTGACATAGATCTTTATGTCTACAATCAATATCGTGCTGCACAATTTGCCCATCTAAATAATTTAGCCACGTATTTGGAGAAATAGGATCAAACCAGTCTGGTATAACAGTAGATCTAAAGAATAAGATATCTCCGTTATAAACTTTCGGTACATATTTCCCTAACAACCCTACTGAATTTACATATGTTTCTTTCAAGTTCAATATAGTCTCTTCTTCAAGACTTGCTAATGCACTTCCATCTTTACGAAGGATTTCAACTGCACTTTCCATTGTAAGTGGTTTACCATCCATGTTATCTGGGTCATATCCGCCTAAAGCAAGTAATGCGATTAACGCTTCCTCTTCAGTAGGCGCTTCCGTATTCGGTAAGAAGTGTCCAGGATAAGAATCAAGCATAACGAGTAATTCTACTTCTTCCCCTTCATTTTGTAGTTGCGCCGCCATTGCATGCACAACATTTCCTCCAAGCGACCAACCTAATAAACGATATGGTCCATAAGGCTGTACTTCACGAACATGTTTCAAGTAATCCGCCGCCATCTCCTCTAAACTTTTTGGAAGTTCTTCATTTTTAGCAATACCACGTGCTTGTACACCATAGATTGGATAATCTGTTCCTAAAGATTTCATAAGTCCTGCATAGCACCAACTTAATCCACCTGCTGGATGTACACAAAATAGTGGTAATTGATCCCCGCTTGCTCGTAATGGAAGCAACACATCAAGTGCACTTTGACCATTCCCCATCTCAAGTCTTTCAGCTAACCCTGCAACAGTCGGTGCTGCAAATAAAGTGCCAATGTTTAGTTCCACTCCAAGCGCCTCTTTCATGCGGCTCATAAGCTGCACTGCAAGGAGTGAATGGCCACCAAGATCAAAGAATCCGTCATCAATTCCAATTTGAGGTACACTTAGCACTTCTGTAAACAAGTCACATAACATTTCTTCTTGCGGTGTTCTTGGACCACGACTAGAAGATGATGCGATAAATTCTGGAGCTGGCAATGCCTTTCTATCTAATTTACCGTTTGGAGTTAAAGGTAACTCATTTACTACTACAAAAGCGTATGGAACCATATAATCTGGTAAACTACCACTAGCAAACTGACGCATTTCATTCGTATCAATCGCTTCATTATTTGATGCAACGATATAAGAAACTAACCGTTTATCCCCTGGTTGATCTTCCCGTACAATAACGGCTACTTGCTCAACTTTAGGGTGCTTCATTATGACTGCTTCTATTTCTCCTAATTCAATTCGGAACCCACGAATTTTTATTTGATGATCTGCACGTCCTATATAATCTAGCGTCCCATCTTTACGCCAGCGAGCTAAGTCTCCTGTACGATACATTCTTGTACCTGGCTTTCCAAATGGATCTGCGATAAAGCGTTCAGCCGTTAATCCTGCTCTTCCTAAATATCCACGCGCAAGCCCTGCACCTGCAACATACATTTCTCCAACTACTCCAGGTGGCACTGGTTGTAAATAGTTGTCTAACACATACACTTTAAGGTCAGATATACTGCACCCAATTAAACTATTTGCTCGTAAAGAGACTATAGTTTCATCTAATTCAATATAACTAACATGTACTGTCGTCTCCGTAATACCGTACATATTAATAAGCTTTGGTGCGTTATGAGGATGTCGACTATACCAATCTTCTAAGCGACTTAGCTCAAGTGCTTCTCCTCCAAAAACAACATATCGTAAAGATAATTTTTGGCCAATCTCTTCATTTTCACGATCTGCTTGCATCAATTGATAGAACGCTGATGGAGTTTGATTTAAAACCGTAACCTTTTCTTTAACAAGAAGCTGTAAAAATTCTTTCGGTGAGCGACTTACAGTATGTGGCACTACAACTAAACGCCCTCCGTATAATAAAGGTCCCCAAATTTCCCAAACAGAGAAATCAAAAGCGTATGAATGGAACATCGTCCAAACATCGTTTCCGTCAAACTGGAACCAATGATCAGTTGCTCCTAAAAGTCTTACTACATTTTGATGAGGTATCATAACGCCTTTCGGTCTACCCGTTGAGCCTGACGTATAAATAACGTAAGCAATATGTAATGGAGATAATGGCTTAATGCGTTCCACTTCATCAATA
The DNA here is from genome assembly GCF_001563515.1 of Bacillus sp. JH7. NCBI lineage: Bacteria > Bacillati > Bacillota > Bacilli > Caryophanales > Bacillaceae > Bacillus > Bacillus sp. JH7. Next base: position 2,464,831 of record NZ_LPUS01000001.1, read on the forward strand.
TTTTCTTCACTATATTTCTCAACTTCTGCTATTACTTTTACATCATCAACTAAAACTTTTAGTGCCTCATCACATTCAATTTCCACTTCTGAATTCGTTAAAACACATGTTGGTTTCGCATCGTGTAGCATAAATGAAATGCGGTCTGCTGGGTAATCTGGATCTAACGGAAGATATCCAGCACCAGCTTTAAGAACAGCTAATAAGCTTACAACCATGTTTAATGATCTTGGCATCGCTAAAGCAACGAGTTGATCAGGACCAATCCCTTTTGCTATTAGGAATCGAGCTATTTTATTTGCTTTTCTATTTAACTCTTCATAAGTTAATTTCTTATCTTCAAAGACAACAGCAATAGAATTTGGATTTATATAAACCTGCTTTTCAAACAATTGTGGCAATGTCATTTCTGGTGCAATTTGAAAACCACCATTCCACTTTTCTAACACTGTATTTTTCTCTGCTACAGTTAATATTTCTAATCTGCCAATTGATTGATCCGGATTTGTAGCTGCATCATCTAATAACAAAATGAATCGTTCTATTAGTTTTTGAACCGTTTCACGTTTATATAAATCGGTACTAAACTCTAGTAATCCATGTAAACCGTTCGGAGTACCATCAACCCCGTTACTCTCACTAATTTCAAATGTTAAATCAAATTTTGCAGAACCGACGCTTTGAATTTCAAGGCTCGCTTCTAAACCTGGTACATGAAACGTTGCTTCTGGTGTATTTTGAAAAGCTAACATAACTTGAAACAACGGGTGGCTGTTTCGAGTACGTACTGGATTTAACACTTCAACAAGCCTTTCAAATGGAACATCTTGATTTTCATAAGCTGCAAGATTTACCTGCTTCACTCTATTTAATAATTCTTTAAAACTTGGATCTCCTGACGTATTTGTACGTAACACTAATGTATTTACAAATAAACCAACAATATCTGAAAGTACATCATCATTTCTTCCAGCAATCGGACTTCCAATTGGTATATCAGTGCCTGCACCTAATCTTGTAAATAGTGCACTAAGCCCTGCTTGCAATACCATAAACAAACTAACTCCATTTTTACGTGCAAGCTCTACTAACCTACTATGCATACCTTCATCTATATGAAAATGAATTGTTTCCCCGCGGTAACTCGTCTCAATTGGACGCTGGAAATCTGTAGGTAACTCCATTTGGTCTGGTAAACCTTTAAGTTCTTCTTTCCAAAAATCTAATTGTGTTGAAATAAGACTCTCTGGTGTCGTTTCATCACCTAGCAATTGTTGTTGCCAAAGTGCATAATCCGCGTATTGAACTGGTAGTGTCTCCAGCTGAACTCTGTCACCTTGACATCGTGCTTTATACGCCACTGTAAAATCTCTCGTTAACGGCTGTAATGACCAGCCATCACCTACAATATGATGTAATAAAATTAATAATACATGTTCGTTTTCACTCACTGTAAAAAGTTGTAAACGAACTACCGGCTCAAAATCGAGGTTAAAGCTATATCTTACCGCCTCTGAAAGTACACTTTCTAATTCATCTTTACATGTATTAGTTATAACCATTTCTAGATTTAAGTTTTCCATATCTAAAATTCTCTGATAGGAACTACCTAATACGTTAGGGAAAATTGTTCTAAGTGTTTCATGTTTCTCAACTACATCATAAAAAGCACCTTGTAATGCTTCCCGATTCAATATTCCATTCATACGAATGACTAGCGGAATATTATAAGTAGGACTTGGACCTTCTAAACAATTTAAGAACCATAACCTGCGCTGTGCAAATGAAAGTGGAACTTCATTTGGCCTACTTGCTTTCTGAATAGCTGGTCTTGCACTTTTTGCATCGTTTAATTGTTTCGCCAGTTCGGCAACAGTTGGTGATTCAAATAGTTTCCCGATTCCTAATTCCACACTTAACGTTTCACGAATCCTTGCCATTAAACGAGATGCGAGAAGTGAATGTCCACCCATTTCAAAGAAATTATCATCAATGCTAATTCGAGAAACACCAAGTACTTCTGCAAATAAATCACATAATATTTCTTCTTTCGGATTTCTAGCAACTCTCTCGTTGTTCATTCCATTAAAATCAGGAGCAGGTAATTTCTTTCTGTCAACCTTACCATTTGGCGTTAATGGTAATTCTTCTAGCACAACAAATGCCGATGGTATCATATAATTCGCTAAACTTTCTGAAACATAAGAACGAATTTCTGAAAGATTAATCAGTTCCTTTTCTTCTGCAACGATATACGCAATGATGCGTTTATCATTTGGACGATCTTCTCGTACCATTACTACCGCTTGTTGAATATTTTCATGTCGTTGTAATACCGTTTCAATTTCAGCTAATTCAATTCGGAATCCACGAATTTTAATTTGATGATCTGCGCGACTAATGTACTCTAACGCACCATCACTACGCCATTTCACAAGATCTCCTGTACGGTACATGCGCTTCCCTGATTCTCCATAAGGATTTGCAACAAACCGTTCAGCTGTTAACTCAGGTTTTCCTAAATATCCGCTTGCAAGTCCCTCCCCTGCAATATATAATTCCCCAATAACTTCAGGTGGAACTGGTTGTAACCCTGCATCCAATACATACACTTCTGTATTGGAAATTGGCTTTCCAATAGGAGGTATACCCTTTTCACCTTCATCAATGTTCATGAAAGTAGACCAAATCGTCGTTTCAGTTGGTCCATATAAATTAGTTATTGAGCAACCTAATTCTTTTAATTTATTTGCTAAATGCGCTGGAAGAGCTTCACCACCAACAAGTATATTTAGCCCTTGTAGCTTCTCTGGATAATCAGTTACTAACGCCTGCCAAAGCGTCGGTGTAGCCTGCATAATGGTCACTCTTTCTTCTTGTAAAAGTGTCGTTAATGCCGATGGCTCTTGTATGTCTTCTTTTTGCGCAATTGTTAAACTTGCACCACTAATAAGAGGTAAATAAATTTCTAGAGCAGAAATATCAAACGCAAACGTTGTAACTGCTAATAAATGATCATTTTCATTTAATGAAAACTTTTGTTGCATAGCCATTAAAAAGTTACTTAAACCTCTCATAGGAACAATTACACCTTTTGGGTTTCCTGTTGAGCCTGAAGTATATATTGTATAGGCTGGGTTTAAAAGTGATGCATCATTCTTACATGCTATATTCATACGAGAATATGTATGTAACGCTAGTTTCGTTTCTTCGTCATCTAATACAATTTTTTTCATATCATTTTCTATAACTAACTTAGATGAAACAGATGAATGTGTTATGATACAAACTGGTTTTGCATCATTTACTATATAATTAACTCTATCTGCTGGGTATTCTGGATCTATTGGTAAATACGCTGCACCAGCCTTTAAGACTGCTAGCATACTAACTACCATTTCTATTGATCTAGGGAATACTAAAGCTACAAACTGATTTGGTCGTATTCCTTCTTCTACTAAATAATGTGCTAGTTCATTCGCTCGTTCATTTAGCTCTTTATACGTAAGGATTACACCGTCACAAGTAATGGCTAGTTTATTTGGATTTTTTTGCACTTGTTTTTCAAATGATATAGGTAAACTGATTAACTCATCGTCTTCCTTCGTTTCATTCCATTCCAATAAAACTTTATGATTTTCTTCAGGCAGAGTAATGTTTATTTTTCCAATCGACTCGTTTTTCTCATAATTATTTATTACTAATTCAAATAGATTCATAAATCTTTCTTTATGCAATGCTAGCTCTGCGCCATTATATACTTCGGGATTCGCATCAAAATGAATCATTAGCTCATTTTGATCAAAACGTTTATATACATTTATCGATAAATCATCGACAGGTCCGGCTGATAAATTATGCGTAATACCACGATTTCCAGCAAAATTTAGCCCGTAATCAAAAGGCATAACATTCACTAACGGTCCAAACAACCTTTGATTTTCACCTAGTAACTTTAAATCTCTTCTTAATTCCTCATGACGGTATTTATAATGGCGACGTACATCTCGGATTTCTTTAGAAACTTGCTGCAATAATTCCGCAAGAGTTATATTTGGAGTTACTGTAATACGAAGTGGAACTAAATTCATTACCATACTTGGTGTATGAATAGATACAGAACCTAAACGTCCCATCATCGGTAAACCTAAAACAATATCATTTTCACCTGTTAATTTATGCATATAAATACTTGTTACAGCGACAATGAATTCCGGCCAACTTGTTAACGAAATATTGATATCTTCTAGTAAAGTTTTCGTGCTAGAACTAGATAAATAAGCTGTTTCTCGTGAAAATCCATTTGATGTTCTCGGTGCTCGCTCTGCCAAGCTTACAACTTCTGGTTCATCCGCAAATTTTTCTAACCAAAAAGTACGATCTTCCTGAAATTTTTTAGAATCACGATACTCAATATCTTCTTGCACAACTTTTGTAAGAGAACCAAACGGCTTTTCATTCTTGTTTGTTTCTTCTATAAGTGATGTATACTCATTCGCCACTTTTTGGCTAAGAAGTGAAAATCCATAGCCATCCATCACAATGTGATGGATGCGCTGATACCAAAAGAAACGATTATTTTCAACTTGAATAAGTGCTTCAGTAAATAATGTATCTTTTTTCAAATCGACTGGCATAGATAAATCATTTTTCATCCATACTTTAGCAGCTTCTTCAGGATTTTCTTCTTTCCGAACGTCAATAAAATGCATATGAAACTGTGATTCTTCAATAACTTGCCATGGGCCAATTTCATCCTCTTCGAAGCGAACGTGAAGTGCTTCTGCTTCCATTACAACTTTACGTACAGCTAATTCAAAAATGTCTTGATGAATATTCCCGTTTATTTCTACATATTCCCCAGTATTATATATCGGATTAAGCGGATCTAATTGTTGCGCAAACCACATACCAGACTGCGCAGATGATAACGAATGACGAATCTTTTGACTGTTAGGCATTCTTTACTACCCCTTTATTATGTAGTCTATTTGTTACAGCACCTGTGCTGTTTGTGAAGATAGTAAACTGTACCAACCTGCAACAGTTGGACGTTCTGCTAAATGTGCAAAAGTGATTTCTTTCCCTTCACGACGCCACTTCTCTACTAAACTCATAATTCTGACCGAATCAAGCCCTCTATTTAATAAGTCCTCATCAATATCAATACTCTCTACTGGCTCACGAAGTAGTTGTGCAACTAGTTCATGCACTTCCTGTATAGTGATTCCTTCACTCTCATCATCTTTTACACTTTGTAAATCGTTTAACAGTAGGTTTGTTGATGTCGTTACTGCACATCTATTAGCTGCATACTCCAATGCTTGTTTATGATGCTCTAGTGAAAAATCAGCAACTGCATCTGCTACAAAGAACGGCTCTATACCATCCATAAATGCTTCACAAGCTGTTAAAAGACAGCCAATATGCGCATAAATACCGCAAATAATGAGTTGATCTTTTCCTTGTTCATTTAAAATTTCTAATAGATTTGTCTTTTTAAATGCACTATATCTCCATTTTGTGAGGAATATATCATCCTCATCAGGAGTAAGTTCATCAACAATTTTCTTTTTATCTGGTCCAGCAGGTATACCGTCACCCCAAAAGTCTTGTAATAAACCTCGTTGTTCTAACGTTTGCCCACCAGGTTGTGCTGTATAAATAACTGGTATACCAAGTTCCTTACATTTTTCTCTTATCATTTTAATATTTGAAATAAGTTCTACTTTTGGTGATTCTTTATCGCTATATGCATCAAGAAAATATTCTTGCATGTCATGAATTAAAAGTACTGCACGTTTCGGATCTGGTGTCCAATTCACTTTATTTTTTGGTAGTTCTGATTCAATTGGCATTTTATATACTGAAATAGATGGGATAGCCATCTAATCACTTCCTTCCGGTTTTTATTATTGTTTTACTGTAATAAGCTTTTCAGCAATGACTTTACGTAGTTCTTTTTTGCTGACTTTTCCGACTCCTGTTTGCGGGAATGCTTCAATAAATTCAATTCGATCTGGAATTTTATAAGCCGCTATACCACGTTCTCTTAAAAACATTTTTAATTCACTTACTGCTGGAACTTGTCCGCGAGCTATAACAAAAGCACAGGTGCGTTCACCTAAATAATCGTCAGGCATAGATACAATTGCTACGTCATGGACCGCATCGTGTGCTAATAGATGATTTTCAACTTCTTCCGCAGCAACTTTCTCACCACCGCGGTTAATTTGATCTTTATCTCTTCCTTCTACAATGATGTATCCTTGTTCATTTACTTTTACAAGATCACCTGTCCGATAAAATCCATCCTTTGTAAATGATCGTGCATTATGCTCTTCGGCTTTATAGTAACCACGAATTGTATATGGACCTCTTGTTAATAAACTACCTACTTCGCCAGGTTGTACATCGTTATCATTTTCATCAACAACTCGTACTTCATCGAGTGCAGACATTGGTCTACCTTGTGTATAAATAATAAATTCTTCCGGATCATCTAATCTTGTATAGTTCACTAATCCTTCCGCCATACCGAACACTTGCTGTAACGTACATCCAAATGTAGGACGTATACGTTTTGCAACCTCAGCGCTAAACTTAGCACCACCTACTTGAATAACCTCTAGGCTGGATAAATCGGCATTACGAGAAGATGCAGCATCAAGCCAAATCATTGCTAATGGCGGAACAAGCGCTGTAATTGTAACTTTTTCTTTTTCGATAAGAGCAAAGGCCTCATCTGGACTACCACCAGTTGCCAATACCACTTTTCCACCCGCATAGAAAGTTCCAAATGTCCCTGGAGAACTCATTGGGTAATTGTGTGCTACTGGAAGAACTGCCATATAGACGCTTTCTGCATTCAAATTACAAATTTCAGCGCTAACACGTAAACTATAAATATAGTCATCATGTGTTCTAGGAATTAATTTAGAAAGACCTGTTGTGCCTCCTGATAATTGGAGAAATGCAACATCACTTGGCTGAACTTCTGGTAATGAGACGGGATCCATATACAGATCATTTATGTTCACAAACTCTTCTTCTTCTCCCACTACAATTACATGTTGTAAAGTTGGCACTTTCTCTTTCACTTCTCTTGCTAATTTTCGATAATCAAAACCGAGAGCCTTATCTGAAATAACGTAAGCGCTCGCCTCGCCAAACTCACAAAAATAACTAATTTCACTGCTTCGATGTGAAGGTAGTGCAAAGACAGGAAGCGCTCCAATTCGAAATAGTGCAAAACATATTTCGAAAAACTCGATAATGTTAGGTAACTGGATTACAACTCTGTCCTCTTTCTTTATTCCTAAATTCAGTAAACCTGCTGCTAAACGATCTACCTTTTTATTAAGTTCACTATATGTTATATGCTTCTTACCACTTACAACCGCGATTCGATCTCCATATTTCTCAGCCCGCTCTCTTAACACTCCTCCAAATGTTTCACCAAGCCAACATCCTGCTTCTCGGTAACGATCGGCAAATTCTTTTGGCCATTCTGTATAACCTACTAGCATTCTTTCTTCCCCCTATTTTTCATTAAGTGAACTATCTCTTAACCCTAAAGCTTTTAGCATTGTTTGGAACTTAGCTGATGTTTCTGCTAACTCATCTTCTGGTTTTGACTCAGCAACAACTCCAGCTCCTGCATATAAACGAAGTGTATTTTCTTGTACTTCAGCACAACGAATTGTAACAATCCATTCTCCATCTCCATTTAAATCGCTCCATCCTAGCATTCCTGTAAAGAACTCGCGGTCAAATGGCTCAATATGCTGTATAGCTTCTCTTGCTTTTTCCATCGGAGTTCCGCAAACTGCTGGCGTAGGATGAAGGGCAATTGCTAATTGTAAAGAAGAAGTATTTGGATCCTTAAGTTCACCTTTCACTTCTGTAGACAAATGCCACATCGCTTCACTATGAATAACTGATGGCTTTTCTGGAACATGTAATGTATGACAATACGGACGAAGTGCAGCGGCAACCGCTTCAACTACTACCGCATGTTCATGTAAATCTTTTGGCGAAGAAAGTAATTCCTCTGCTCTTCTTTTATCTTCTACTGGGTCCTCACTACGTGGCCTTGAACCAGCTAACGGGTTAGAAATAACTTGCATACCATTACGTGAAACAAGTAATTCAGGGCTTGCTCCAATTAGCGTCTTACTGTTCTCTTTTTCATCTTTCGGTAAATTTACAGCAAATGTATAACCATGCTTATTATGCTCTGCTAATTCTCGCAGAAGTTTTTGCTTATCAATCTTTTCGGAAGATTTAACATCTAACGATCTGGATAGAACGATTTTCTTTAAATCACCGTCCTGTATTTTTTCAATTCCTTGCTTCACACCATTCATATAAACTTCAGGGTCTGGCACTGGTGTCATTTCAAATGTTACATTCTCATTTGTTTCAAGCTGATTTGTTGTATCCAATTGTAAACGCTCAGAAATTCTGCTATATTCTGGTACGATGAGTTGGACTTCTTTTCTACGATCAAATGGCAAAGCACCCACAACGATAGGATTTGGATTTCCAGCTTGTTTCGCATTACTTAATGTCGCTTGCACAAGCTCTGGGAAACTTTCAATTTCACGATACTTTACTGTAGTAAACTCTCCTTCTGCTAATATCGTTCGAGTTGGTGAAGCGAAAAAGAATGAAGATTCAGTCTTATAATCTTCTAAAAGTTTTTCTGACAATTCCTTTACAGCTATATGTTCATTCATAATATAATAACCTCCTGAATTTTTATTAAACTCCTAACGTAGCACCGCCATCAACACATAAATTGTGCATTGTAATATGACTTGCTCTATCTGAGGCTAAAAATAACACTGCTTCAGCAACTTCTGAAGGTTGTGCAATTTTTTGTAATGGAATTCCGAGTCTATATGTATTTTGAGAACCAGCAATTATATTTTTAGCTCCATTCTCATCAGCCCATAGTAATCTTTGCATCTCAGTTTCAGTAGAACCTGGAGAAACTAAATTGCAGCGTATATTGTATGCTGCAAGCTCTAGTCCTAAACATTTCATAAACATCGTCGTTGCGGCCTTTGACGCAGCATACGCAGCCATCTCCATTCTTGGCGTATTTGCCGCATTTGAACCGACTGTAACAATTGCCCCCGATTTTCTTAACATCATATTTTTACTTACCGCTCGGGACATATTGAAAACCCCTGTCGTATTTACAGAGAATGTTTTATTCCAATCTTCATCACTTAACGAATGAATTGGTCCCATACGTAAAACCCCTGCAACATTTATTAAAATATCTATTGGCGCTATTTCATTTGCAATATGATTTACCATGTCTTCAACAGCGGCGCTATCACTCACATCTAAACGAAACGTTTTCATACGTGTATTGTTTAATTCATTTTGATTTAAGAGTACATTTAACCCCTCTTCATTTTGATCAACCGCAATAACTGTGGCTCCTCTTTCTAAAAACATTTTGGCAACGACACTGCCTATGCCTTGTGCTGCACCTGTTACTAAAACTGTTTTCCCATCAAATTCCCCTAAGTTCATTTTCTCTATCCTTTCACATAAACATTAATTTCATTAAGTAACACCAATGATATTGATTTTCATTATCAGTTGTGTTGTAAAAAATAATACACTTACTAAACTAATTGGTCAAGTGCGCATTACTTTAAAATCCATTTTATTGATAATGTTTTTCATTTAACATCTTACACCGAAATGATAATGTTTCTCAATAAACTTGTCAATCTTTTTTTATTTTTCAGATAAACCATTTTAATGCTTCTTAATAAAATCATATGTAAACGCATTAAAAGTACTTATATTATAAATAAAATTCAAAGTCCTCTTTTTAAAATTGAAGAAACTAAACTAGAGATACGTTCATTTACAATGCTTTATGAAAAACTCAAGTATATATTTTCTCAATATTTTTCTGAAAATATATCTTACAAATACTAATGAATGTCTTTTTTGTCATTTAAGATTTAATATATATTTCGAATACGATGTATCAATTTATTGTATTTCAATATAATCCAAATAGGCATTTCACTCACTTTTACATCTATGAAAATCATAAAAGTAATTTAACCTTGTTAAAATAACTCATAAAAAAAGCATCCTAATTAATAGAATAGGATGCTTTTTCGTAATCATATTGTTATAGAAGATTTATATACTTATGCTACGCTGCGATACTCTTCTTCTTTTTCTTTTTTCTGCTTAGGTGCTTGAATTAAAATTGCGATAATGAATGACACGACACATAATACACCTATTACCATGAACGTTGGTTTGAATCCACCTAGAAGTGCACCGATAAAGGAACCTGCAAGCGCCCCAAATCCAAATCCTTGATACACAATTCCGTAGTTCTTACTATGGTTTTTCATACCGAAGAAATCACCAACAATAGCTGGGAAAATAGTGATATTTCCACCAAAGCAAAACGCTACACTTGCTACACATACGAAGTAAATACCATAATTTAAATCTACAAAACTTAGAACTAAGACTGAACTCGCCATAACAACAAAAGTACCAGTAACGATTTTTAAACGCCCAATTTTATCCGATAACGGTCCTAAAATGATACGACCTAATGTATTGAAGATTGCAACCATAGCCACCGCATTAGCTGCTGTTGCTGCGCTAAGTCCTACAAGTTGAACACCAATGTCTTTTACCATACCAATTAAGTATAAGCCACTCATACATGATGTAAATAACATGATAAATAATAAGTATACTTGTTTTGTGCCTAACATTTCTTTCGTTGTGTATTCCTCAGTTTTTGTTTCATGAACTGCTCCTTGATCTGCAGCTTGATGGATTAAACAAGCACCAATTACAATCATAGCTGTAACAATTAAACCCCAGTATATAAATGCTTGGGATACACCAACTGATTCAATCAACTGTGCGTTAACGTATTTAAAGATTAAGCTACCTGAACCATATGCAGAGACAGAAATACCAGCAATTAAACCTTTACGCTCTGGAAACCACTTTATTAAATTTGATAGTGAAGTGATATATGCTGTACCATCTGCATAACCTACAACAACTCCCGCTAGTACATAAAGTAATATTAGTGAGGATGCTTGTGAACTAAATATTAATCCTAGTCCTAATGCTAATCCAGCTATCATAATAAGTTTACGAAGTCCCCATTTTTCTTGCAATTTACTCGCAAATAAAGTTGAAAATGCTAAAGAAAGACTAGTAATTGAGAAAGTTATCGCAACAGCGTTAAGACTCCAACCATATTTACTAACTAAAGGCTGATTGAATAAACTCCATGTATATATCGTCCCAAGCCCCATTTGTACTATAACTGTGCCAAGGACAACAAGCCATGGATTAACAGTTGATTTTTTCATACCTTTCCGCCTCCTCTTTCTATTTCAATGCTATTCGCTAAATTTACTTTTTTTATGTTCATTTTGGTCACCTCTTTTGATTTAACACCTTCATTGTATAAGATGTTTTTGTTTATGTAAGCACTTACAAGACAGAGCGTCAAAAACGTAGAATCAGTTACAAAAAACGAAGGATGAAATACAAAAAACTACTGATTAAATACAATAGAAAAATTTTTTATACTTCAATCCACCTTATTTTTTATAAAATCACAAATTTTTTTCCAATAAATAAAACTAAATATTCACTAATATATCTATCCGTGGTTTAATATATATAATAAAAAAATATTTCTGTCTTTAATGAGGAGGTACTATGAAAGCAAACGTAGGGGATACTATACTTTTTCAACGAAATAATTTAAAGATTACAGGATCTGTATTAAAACTTTATACTGAATCGGTCTTAGTTGAAATTACAAATGTAAGCGGTGGTACTTTTGAATTTGATCGAACAATTGTAAATCATAAAAACTATAAAGTTTTAAATACAAATACATAAAACAACACAAAATAGCCCCTGCTCAACAGCAGGGGCTATTTTATATAAAAATATTTCACTAGTTTATATACCCTAAAACATTAACAATCTTACTCGCTTTTAAATTGTTAATATGATAATAAATTTCTAAACCTCTTCTCTCTGCTCGTAACACTTTACCCTTCATTTTTGATAAATGTTGTGAAACAGTAGATTGCGGAATATTCAGTAACTCTGTTAATTGTGTTACATTACAAGTTTTTCTCGTACTTAATTCATTTACAATTTGCAGTCGGATTGGATGCGCCATAATTTTTAAAATATCTACATCTTCTTCTGAAACTAAAGTTTTTCTCATTTCACTCGTATATGTTGTCATAAGACATTCCCCTTTTATATGAATTCCATATTCATAAGATCTATTTCCAAATTTTTTAAAACCCTTGATTAAAACTTTTATATAGAAATAAAAGGATTTTAAATTTTTGAAAACAGAACTTACATTCACTTTATTTATTTATTTATTTGGTACATATACATAATACAATGTTAATATGTGCTCTATGTGAAGTTCACATAAATTTATGATGAAGATTTACTTAGCCACTCGCATCCTACTCATCTAATTACCCACTGCATAAAATCATCAGTTATTTTAACACATTTTAGGCGTTTGTATATACTATTTATAAAACAACTTTTATAAAGGGGGGATTCATATGCCTACAGCGTTACAAGAAGAAGTCGAAGAAGCACGGGAAACATATGTCAGTCGTATCATCTTAGTTGGAGGATCCGCTTTATTTTTAGTAGGCGGAGTTATCTCAGCAATTTCAGCCTTTAAAACTTATAATCGTTTGGAGAATACGCCGCCTTCTACAGATAATTCATAGATATTTTATAAAATAAAACGTCGCCTCCAATATGAAGAGACGACGTTTTATTATTCATACATATGACACTAAAAGTATCGGTAGATTCCCTACTCCATTTTCTAAGCTTACTTCACCACAAACCTAGTCTGACTACACCCATCCTTCTGCTTCGTTACTTCTAATACAGCTGGCATTGCGTTTTTCAGCTCTTGAACGTGTGAGATGACACCGATAAATCGGCCTGATTTTTGTAAGTCAATTAAGGCATCTACCGCTTTCGTTAACGATTCTTCATCTAATGAACCGAACCCTTCATCGATGAACATCGTTTCGATGGAAATACCGCCTTCATATGCTTGAATGACATCTGCCATTCCTAGCGCTAGGCAAAGTGATGCGTTAAATTTCTCTCCACCGGATAGTGTTTTTACATCGCGTGTTTGGCCAGTGTATGCATCGTACACATCTAAACCTAATCCACTTTGACGGTTTCTTTTTTCAACTCGCTCACTTCGTTTTAAATAAAATTGTCCATTTGATAATTTACGTAGTCGTTCGTTTGCGATTTGAACAATTTGTTCTAAATACTCAATTAAGATGTAACGTTCAAATGATATACGACTTTCGTTATCACCTTTCATTACTTCATATAAATCAACAAGTTCTTGGAAGGCTTTTTCTTCCTCGTGAATTTGTTCGTCAATACGTCTAATGTTTTCATGTAAATCAGAAATATATGTTACCGCATTTTGCGCACGTTGACGTTTTTCTTTAATGATATCGAGATTAATTTCTAGTTCTTTTATGTGTTCACCTAAAGATGTAATATCCATATACTCTTTATCTTTTAATTCTGAGTTTAACTCTTCAATTTGTTTTGCAAGCACTTCAAGCGATGAATAATAACCTTGAATTTCTTTTTGTAACATCTCCATCTCGGGATCGCTTAATTTGGCTTTTTTATACGTGAATTCATCTGTAAACCCGCTTTGTTCTAGCTCTTTCATAAAGCGTGCGAAAGTCTCTTCTTTCTTTAATTTTGCACTTTCAAATTGATTAGAAGCACCTTTTTGTTCTGCTTGAATACGTATATTTTCATTTTGCCAATGCTGATACGCTTCCTGCACTTTCTTCCATTCGTCCTCCATTAACCTAAGTTCCTGCATAGCTTGGTCAAACTGTGCTTTCCAAGCTTGTACTGTTTGTAAGTTTTCTGGAATATTTCGTTTATCATGTTCATATGACGTACGAAGTTGCATACACTCCATTTCTGTACGGTGCTGCATTGTTTCCAATTCTCGTTTTTGTTTCTGAAGTTCTTCTATTTTTTCTTCTACGCTTTTCATGTTCGCAGCAATCTGCTTACGTGTTTCTTCACTTGCTTTTAACGTATTCACGTCTGCAGCTAATTGTTTTCCTTTTTGAACAAGTGCACTATATGTTTCAGCTAATTTTTCCGAATTGTAGCCGCGCTTCACAACTTCTTCTATCACTTGTTCATATTGTAGTCGATAGAAATTCCATTTCTCCTCTACTTGCACATGTAATTTTTCAGCAATGTTCTTCTTATCTCTTAAATCGTTTAACTCTCTTTCATCGATCACATTACTTTGCTCTGTAGCTTTTTGCGGATGATTCGTACTACCACATACCGGACAAGATTCACCGTCATGTAAATGAAGAGCTAATATACCAGCTTGTTCACTTAACCAGCGGCGCTCCATGTTTTCATATGCACGAACTGCCACTTGCATTTTATTAGTTGTCGCTTCTTTTTCTTGCTCGAATTTTTGTTTTTCTTGCCAAACATCATATGCTTGTTTTAAAACTTTTGCATCTTCTCGCATATTCGTTAGTTCTTCCACTTTAGCTACATATTGCTCAAGTGCTTGTTCTAATTGCTGCAATTCATCAGACATTCTCTGTTTTTGGTTTGTATGCTCTTCTAGTTGTTGATCTAACTTTTGCATACTTTCTTTTAATTTCCCTATTTGAATTTCGGCATTTTGTAAATTCAGCTTTCTCTCAGCTAATGATTCAATGATCGCTTGTAACTCTTCTAATCTTTGAACAAGCTTTTTAGCATCTTCTCTTTCAGCTTCTTTATTCTTTACTACTTCATACTTCTCCTTAGCAAGTTCAAAGCTGTTCATTATCTGTTCTTGTTTGACGATTATCTGTTTTAACAAACTTTCAGCTTTCTGCTCATTTTCCATCGCTTCTTCATACCATTGTTCAAATGGTAATAAGCGCTTTGCTTGTTCCGCACGTTTAAAGGATTTTTCTTTCCTTTCAATTGCTGCACGGTTCTCTTGTAAATTGTTATATTTCTCATTCTTTTGTTGTAAATCTATAAATTTCTCATTTACAGATTTTGCTGCATGAAAACGTGTTTCTGCATCCTTTAATTGCTTCGTTTGAACATCTTGTTCTACTTGTAATTGCTCAACCTCTGCCTTATACACGGTTGTTTCTTGTTCTAACGCTTCTACTACTTGATGCGTATTTACATGTTCTTGTGCCACTAATGTCTCTAATAATGCTCCATCACGGATTGGTAATTTAAAAACATTACGGAAATAGAGCTCTCTCTCTTTTTGTTTTTCTTGCAAGACGTCTTTCCATTGTTTTCGTTTTTGGTCAAGTAACTCACGCATTAATTTATAACGATCCGTTTTAAAAATACGACGTAAAATCTCTTCTTTGTTTTCCGTCTCAGATGTTAATAGTTTTCGGAATTCCCCTTGGGGTAACATAACAATTTGGCTAAATTGATGTTTACTTAACCCAATTAAATCTTCCACTTTTTTGTTTACGTCTGTTACATGAAAACGATCGACGGCTGGAACGTTTTCTCCATCAATAACTTCATATAATTCTACTGCATGTCCTGTAATAGTCTTATTCCCTTGTTTTTTATGTCCAAGTTGTCGTTTTATTTCATAGCGTTTCCCTTTTAACTGAAAGGTTAATTCAACACTTGTATAAACATTATCATCAGCAAATTGACTTCGAAGCATGCTCGTATCACTACGTTCTTCTCCACTAGCCTCACCATATAACACATAACAAATCGCATCAAAAATCGTTGTTTTTCCAGCTCCTGTATTCCCAGAAATAGCGAAAATACGATGTTCTCCAAGATCTTCAAAATCGATTATTTCTTTCTGTTTATATGGCCCGAATGCTGTCATAATAAGCTGAATCGGTCTCATCCTCGTTCACCTTCCCGTTCTTGCACTGTTTGTAATACATCTATAAATAGGCGTTCTTTCTCTTCTGATAAATCTAACCCTTTCATTTCTTTATAGAAAGCCTTTAAAAGAGATAAATCATCCGTTTTATGTCTTGAAACAGTTACTTCATTTGTATCTGTGAGTTCTCGTCTTTGCATCGCTCTTTCAACGTGCATTGCATTTGGATATACAGATCGTATTTTCTCCATTGGCTGTAAGACAGGGTTTTCGTCTAATAATTTTACAAATACGTAATCTTCACTTACTGGGTGCTGTAATAATTCATCTATTTTCGCTTCTACTGTTCGCATTTTACGACGTGGTGAAAGTAACCTTTTTTCAATTGCTACTTCACCAGTTTCATTCAGTTGTACAATGTAATAGCCTTTTTTATGTTTCTCTTCAGAAATTGAATAGGCAAGTGGTGAACCTGAATATCGAATCGTCTCATTACGTACGAAATGCGCTTGATGTAAATGTCCAAGCGCTGTGTAATGAAACTTATCAAAATAATGACTATTTACATATTCAGCACCACCAATTGAAAGTGGTCGTTCTGCATCACTTGTATTCTCCTCCGCTTCTCCTGAAGAAGTTACAAATGCATGTCCAACAAATACATGTCTAGCTTCTTTATCCATCGTTTCAGAGAGCTCATTCATAAAAATGCGCATCGCATCATCATGAGAACGTATGTCTTCATTTTTCAACACGTGCCTCACTATGCTTGGGTCTGCATACGGTATTAGATGGAAGTGAACCTCTCCATATTCATCATTTAGTACAACAGGTTCATACGGGAATTGAAATTGACCTGCAATATGTAATCCTTGTTTTTTCATTAAACTACTTCCAAAATGGATACGATCCGGACTATCATGATTACCAGCTACCGCAATAACTGGTGTTTGCAAATCAATAACTATTTTTTGCAGCACATCATTTAATAAGTCTACTGCTTCTGTAGGTGGAATTGCTCGGTCATATAAATCCCCTGCAATAATTACAGCATCTGGTTTTTCTTCTTCAACAGCCTGTACAAACTGATCTAATACAATCTTTTGGTCTTCAGTCATATACACGCCATGAACAAGCTTACCTAAATGCCAATCCGCTGTATGAAATAACTTCATATTTTTCTACTCCTTTTAATTTACTGATTTTAGTGAAACGAGTTGATAGTTTATTGTAGTTTTTCCGTTCTCCCACTCTAGCTTCAATATCGTTGCACTTCCAATTCTTTCTTCATTTGATTTATATAAAGGCAATATTTCTTGAACTGTAAATAAGTGATAACCATCCAATATTAATTGAAATATATTTTCTTCAATATGTAATCTTACTTCTTTTTCATTTGAAATAATTTTTGTGTGCATCTCAAATTTCATGATAGATACAACCCCTTTTTATAATCTCTACATTTTAATAGTATAGTGGCTATGCAAGATTGACAAGTACATACACAGCAAAGTACACACTTTTCTATTGTTATATGTTTTATGTATTTTATATAAAATACGGTATGTGAAATTTTATATTTTCCCCAAAATAAAAATGTCTATTATGACATCTTTATTTTTGTATAAAGTCTTTCATTACATAATATAAAACGGTAATTAAGACGATTGCGACGAAAAATGAGAACACTGCGACAATGTAGCCATCTTTATTTAATAAAATACAGAATGAAATAGATATTATAAAAATCGGAAATACGAGACGTACTTTATCCTTCACTTCTTCTGTCGTATCTGTATGATGAAAATACTGCGTTATTCCTATCATTAAAAAAGACAAAATAATAACCGACAATAGTAAAGGTCCTGGCATTCCGATTTCTCCTTTCTCTATTTCTAATTCAGTGTAAAATTTTTTATTACAATTGTACGATTTATTTTTTCTTCAAACACACTTTTAGAATTGATAATGAACATTTCACACCTATATAATAGCGCTTTTATCATTATAACTTCAAATAATTACACTTACAGTAATGTTGTAATATTCCCCCTCAGTCTCTGAAATCCTGCAAAGATAACTCGTCAAAATATGCAGTGACCAAATTAATATTTACCGTCAACTTTTGACAAAATTTATAAAGGACATTTCAGTACATATCAAGAATTAAGAATAAGAAGATATGTAAGGGAGGATGCATTATGACTGAACAAGTTTTATTTTCTGTTAGTGAAAACGGCGTTGCGACAATTACTTTAAACCGTCCAAAAGCACTTAATTCTTTATCTTATGACATGTTACAACCTATCGGACAAAAACTTAAAGAGTGGGAACACGATGAGCGTATTGCACTTATCGTGTTAAAAGGAGCTGGCACAAAAGGTTTTTGTGCAGGCGGCGACATTAAAACTCTTTATGAAGCGCGTTCCAATGAAGTGGCATTGCAACATGCAGGACGTTTTTTTGAAGAAGAGTATGAAATTGATACATATATTTATCAATATACAAAACCGATTATTGCTTGTTTAGATGGAATTGTAATGGGCGGTGGTGTCGGTCTTACAAATGGTGCGAAGTATCGCATTGTAACTGAGCGTACGAAATGGGCAATGCCAGAGATGAATATTGGCTTCTTCCCAGACGTCGGAGCTGCATATTTCTTAAATAAAGCGCCTGGATATACAGGACGATTCGTTGCTTTAACAGCATCTATTTTAAAAGCTTCTGACGTATTATTTATTAATGCTGCTGATTACTTTATGACATCTGATTCATTACCAAAGTTTCTTACTGAACTTGAAAGTGTAAATTGGCATAAAGAAGATGATGTACATACTAATTTAAAAGAAGTTATTCGTACATTTGCAACTGCTCCAAACTTAGAAAGCGAGCTCGCTCCTTCATTAGAAGTAATCAATTCACATTTTGCTTTCGATACAATTGAAGAAATCATCCATTCATTGGAGAAAGATGAAAGTTCCTTTGCTCTAAAAACGAAAGAAACACTGTTATCAAAATCCCCTATTTCACTAAAAGTAACATTAAAACAGTTTATTGATGGAAAAGATAAATCCGTTGAAGAATGTTTCGCTACGGACCTTATACTTGCTAAAAATTTCATGAGACATGAAGATTTCTTCGAAGGAGTACGCTCCGTTGTCGTTGATAAAGATCAAAATCCGAATTATAAATATAAACAGTTAAGTGACGTTTCAGAAGAAGATGTGAATCGTTTCTTTAACTTACTTAATGCATAAAATGAAATTGTCATGAGGGGATGTTTCGTTCATCCCCTACCTAACTTCTTTGCTTCAGCTAAATCTTGTGCGGTGAAAATCTTACTACCCGCAAATAGCGGTATAAAATCGAAGCTATATAGTAGTGTAATTACAGCTACTATATAGCCTTTTTTATTTAATTATTTTTCACAAAATTTAATTTTATTAAATCCATTTTTGTGCTACACTATTTTTAATCAAATATTCTAAAAATAAAAAGGAGGGGCGGCTATGATAGAAAATTATCTTCTTTTCATCATTATGTCTATTTGCCTTATCATTTTACCTGGTCCAGATACAGCAATGGCTACGAAAAATACATTGGCTGCTGGTAAAGTCGGTGGAGTGAAAACAGTGTTTGGTACATGTATTGCACTATTAATTCATACTTTAGCTGCTGTAATTGGTCTTTCTGCACTTATTGTAAAGTCAGCTCTATTATTTTCTATTTTCAAGTACGTCGGGGCTCTCTATTTAATTTATATCGGTATTAAAGCCCTTTTAGCAGTAAGAAACAAAGAAAACTTAGATACAAATGATCTATCTTTGAATAATGAAAACGAACATACTTCTTGCTTTCGCCAAGGATTTCTTACAAATTTATTAAACCCTAAAGTTGCAGTCTTCTTTTTAACTTTTTTACCGCAATTTTTAAATCCAAATCATAATACATTTATTCAACTTCTTGTAATGGGCCTTACTTACCTCGTTTTAACAGTCATTTGGTTTGCATTTTATATATTTTTAATTGATAAAATTAGTGCTTTTATGAAAAAACCGAAGACGCAGCGTTATATTCAAGGGCTAACAGGAGTCGTCCTAATTGGATTTGGTATTAAACTAGCTTTTGAAAAAAATAATTAACAAGACGAAAACCACCACTATTAATAGTGGTGGTTTCATTTAATAACTGATTTGGTTATTTACTCTATATTAAAACCAGCGCTCAGTTACAACTTTTTTACGTGTATAGAATTGAACGCCATCTGTACCATTTGTACCTAAATCACCAAAGAATGAAGCTTTATTTCCTGCAAATGCGAAGAATGCCATTGGTGCTGGAACGTTTACATTTACACCGATCATACCAGCATCGATGTTATCACGGAACGTTTGGGCATGTTTACCGTTTGACGTATAAATAACTGCACCATTTGCAAATTTAGATTGATTTGTTAGTTTAATACCTTCTTCTAAATCTTTAACTCGTACAATGCTTAATACTGGAGCAAAAATCTCATCTTGCCAAATTTTCATTTCTTGATTCACGCCATCAAAGATTGTCGCACCTACAAAGTAACCTTCTCCAACTTCTTCATTAATTTTACGGCCATCTACTAATAAAGTTGCCCCATCTGCTACACCGCTATTAATGTAGCCTAAAACGCGCTCTTTATGAGATTCACGGATTAATGGTCCAACATAGTTATCTTCGTTAAAGCCATCGCCTACTTTTAATTTTTTCGTTTCTGCTACTAATACATCAATGAATTCATCAGCAATTTCATCCACTACTGCTACTACTGAGCATGCCATGCAGCGCTCTCCACTACTTGCAAATGCAGATCCAATTACACCTTGTACTGTTTTCTCAAGATTGCAATCTGGCATTACAATCGCATGGTTTTTCGCACCTGCTAACGCTTGTACACGTTTTCCGTGTTTCGTACCTGTTTCATATACGTAACGAGCTACCGGCTCAGAGCCAACGAACGAAACAGCCTGAATATCTTTATTTTCTAAAATACTATTCACAACATCTTTTCCGCCTTGTACTAAATTTAATACGCCTTTTGGGAAACCTGCTTCATAGAATAATTCTACAAGTCGCTCCGCTAAAAGTGGCGTTCTTTCAGATGTTTTTAATACGAATGTATTACCGCAAGCAATTGCAAGTGGGAACATCCATAACGGAATCATCATCGGGAAGTTAAATGGCGTAATACCAGCAACAACTCCGATTGGGTAGCGCCAAATCGATCCATCAATTCCGCTAGCGATATTCGGAAGTGCTTGACCCATCATTAAATTTGGCGTAGATGTTGCAAGTTCTACCGCTTCAATACCACGCTGTACTTCACCTGTTGCATCCGTTAGCGTCTTACCATTTTCTAGCGTAATGATTTTTGCAAGCTCATCTTTGTTTTCTTGTAATAGCTGTAAATATTTATATAAATTTCTTGAACGATTTGGAACTGGTACTTTAGACCATGTTTCGAATGCTGATTTTGCCGCTTCAACAGCTTTTTCAACATCTTCTTTTGGAGATAGTGGAACGTAAGCGATAATTTTTCCAGTCGCTGGATTTGGAACTGCTTCTACTTCCGTACCTGTCGATTCAACCCACTCACCGTTAATGTGATTTTTTACTCGTTTAATTTCAGTTGTAATCATTGTATTCTCTCCTTTGTATAATTTATTTTTGATTAGAAATTAATTGCTCGCTAACTTTCTTATATAAAGCAGCCATATCGTTTTCACCATATCCAGCTTGACTCGCTTCGTCATATACGTTTAATAACATTTCGCTTACCGGTAAATGGAGTTCGCTTTCCTTAGCTAAGTCAACTGCAAATCCTAAATCTTTCTTCAATAAGTTCACAGTAAATCCTGGCTCGTAGTTTTCAGGTGCTATAAAACTTTTATAATTACGTTCATAAATTCTACTTTGACCGTAACTTACATTTAAAATATCAAACATTTTATCTAAATCCATATTGTTCTTTTTCGCTAATGTTAAAGCTTCACTCACACCAGCTGTATAAAAACCAATTAATAAGTTATTAATTAACTTAACAGTTGTACCACTATCAATCTGCTCACTAACGTGGAAAATGTTCGCGCCTAGTACGCCCATGATAGATTCCGTTTTCTCATATACTTCTTTTAATCCACCAACCATAAACGTTAATGTTCGGTTTTCGGCTCCGATTACACCACCGCTCACAGGTGCTGCTAAAAAGTCTACTTTCTTTTCCTTTGCAGCTTCCTCTAATTGTTTGTTTAACTGCGGCGATACCGTACTTGTATCAATGAAAACTATATTCGAGTGACCATTTTCAAATAATCCTTCTGCTCCAAAATATACCGCTTCAACAGCGCGAGGTGAAGGTAAACTTGTAAAAACTACATCACATGTTTCTGCTAGTTTTGAGATTGATAGACCGATAATTCCGCCTTCTTTTTCAAAGGACGCTTCCGCCTCTTTATTTAAGTCCACGCCATATACTGTGTAACCTGATTTAACTAGATTTTTTGACATTGGAAGACCCATGTTACCTAAACCGATAAAACCAATCTTTTTCATATCGCTTTCCTCCTATTTACACAATATATTTCCCACGATTTATAATAGCTTTCGCAATTTCTCTCTTCTTCGTAAATACGTTCGTGTATAAAGGTACTAATAATTGACGGATTTCAGCTAAAATCACATTTCTATCTTGTTCTTCTGTGACAGCTGCTGAAAGTACAGAAATCGCCGTTTCTTCTACTTTACGGTATCCTTCTTCACAAATAACATCCGTTATGAGTTGCTTCGTACGTTCTTTTTCCTCTCCATTTTTACGTACTGCTTTTCTCGTACGTAAAAACGCTGATTCCATGATGTACACGTCCGTCAACATATTTGATATTACACGTGAATATTCTTGTTCTTGGTCAATTTTTAGACCTGGAGTTTTAGAGAGCGTTTTCAAAGATTGTTTTAACAATTTTTTCGCTAATAAAATGTAACGATGGTTTCTTTCTACATTTGCTACATCACTTTCTACTTCAGTGTCTTCTAATTGTTCGATTTGCTTCATTAACATTTTAGCAACTGTTAATCTATTAATTTCGTTCGTTCCTTCAAAAATACGACTAATTCTTGCATCACGATATAATCGTTCTACCTCATACTCTTGCATATAACCGTAACCACCATGAATTTGTACAGCTTCATCTACGATATAAGCAAGTGTTTCAGAAGCATTTACTTTATTCAGTGCACATTCAATTGCAAATTGGGACATTTTCTTCATAAGATCTTCATCGCTCTCATGAATTGCTTCATCGATTACACCTGCTGTACGATAAGCTGCACTTTCGGCTCCATATGTAGCAATAATCATATTTGCAATTTTCTCTTGAATCATCGTAAAGTCTACTAATTCCGTTTGGAACTGTTTTCGCTCTTTTCCATATTGAACCGACAAACCAATTGCTTGTTTTGCTGTTCCAATATTTCCAAAAGCAAGTTTAAGTCTAGCAAAGTTAAGAATATTAAGGGCTACGTGATGCCCTTTCCCAACTTCCCCTAAAACATTTTCAGCAGGGATGACAACATCTTCTAAAATAAGAGTCGCTGTTGAAGAACCTTTAATCCCCATTTTCTTTTCTTCTAATCCAATAGATACACCTTCACATGTTCTTTCGACAATAAACGCTGTCATTCCTTTATTTGTCTTCGCAAAAACAACGTATACATCTGCCATATGAGCATTTGTAATCCATTGCTTCTCACCATTTAACTTCCAAGCTGTTCCCTCTTCATTCAATACGGCGCTTGTTTTTGCACTTAATGCATCCGAACCAGCATTTGGCTCCGTTAAAGCATAAGCCCCAATCCATTCTCCCGATGCGATTTTCGGTAAATATTTTTCTTTTTGCTCTTTCGTTCCATAATATATGTAAGGCAATGTACCGACACCAGCGTGTATATTAAAAGAAACGCTAAACGCACCAGCGTAACCCATTTTCTCTGCTACAAGACCTGAGACAGCCTTTCCTAACTCGAACCCGCCATAATCTTCTGGTACCTCAATGCCTAATAATCCAAGTTCCCCAGCTTTCTCAAATAATTGACGAGAAACTTTATAGTTATGTTGTTCAATATTCTCCATTTGTGGAACAATTTCTTGTTTAACGAATTGTTCTGTCGTTTTTGCGATTAAATCTTCATCACCTGAAAAATCTTCTGGTGTAAAGTAAGTATGATTTATATCTTTATTAAGTGAAAAAAATTCATCCCATGGTAACTTCGTTTTCTCCATATGTATCCCCCTATCATTCGGCTTTCATAGCTTTTTGCTTATGCTCGTCTACGATGAGTGGAATATCTTTTTTGAAAATAGAAGGCGATGATTTTTCACATCAAGCATTTTATTTTGCCAAAGATGTATTTTCATCGCCTTCGCTGCTTTATCTATTGATCTTCTGATAATACTGTTTTTGCAATACCAGTATCTAACTCTTCAAAGTCATGATATGAAATTGTTTCGTATAATTCACTTCTCGTTTGCATATTAGAAAGTGCATCTTTTTGAGAACCTGTTTCTTTAATTAAAGCAAACACATTTTCATATGCTTTCGCTGCAACGCGAAGTGAAGTTACAGGATAAATAACCATTTGGAAGCCCATATTCGCAAATTCCTCTGCACTATAATATGGAGTTTTTCCGAATTCAGTCATATTCGCAAGCAAAGGTGCATTTACCTTACTATTAAATAGACGGAATTCTTCCTCTGATTGAAGCGCTTCAGGGAAAATTGCGTCTGCACCTGCTTTTACATATGCATTTGCTCTTTCAATTGCTTCATCTAATCCTTCAACGCCGCGAGCATCAGTACGTGCTACAATGTATAAGCTCGGTGCAACTTCTTTAATCGCTTTAATTTTTTGAACCAATTCTTCTGTAGTAACAAGTTTCTTACCATTTAAATGTCCACATTTTTTTGGTAATTGCTGATCTTCAATTTGGACAGCTGCTACTTTCGCTTCCACCATTTCTACAGCTGTTCTCGCCACATTTAGTACACCACCAAATCCTGTATCAATGTCAACAAGAACAGGTAAGTCTGTAGCTCTTACTAAATCTCTTGCTCTCTCAGCCACTTCAGTAGACGTCACGATACCTAAATCTGGTAATCCTTTACTTGCAGTATAAGCAGCTCCTGATAAATAAAGAGCTGAAAAACCTGTATTTTTTGCAACAAGAGCTGCCATTGCATCATGAGCACCTGGAATTTGCAAAATTTCATTTGCTTCTACTAAAGCTCGGAATCGATTCGCAAGCTCCTCTTGTGTTGACTGCTTTTTCACAACCCAAGCCATTCTAAATTCCCCCTATTATTAAATTAAGAATAGATCTACAAATTCGTTTACATTCATATTTTCTAGTTTTTCTTCATTTAAACAAACTTCATGAATTTGTTCTTGTTGCTTACTAGAATAATGACCTGCCATATTTGCAGTGAATTTTTGAACAACTTTTGGAATTGCTTCGTCTCTACGGAAGCGGTGACCAAGTGGATATTCACATTCCACATTTTCTGTTACTGTGCCATCTTTAAAGTGAACTTGAACAGCGTTGGCGATTGAGCGCTTGTTCGGGTCAAGGTAATCTAAACTGTATTGTTTGTTTTCAACAACAACCATCTTATTACGTAATTCATCTACACGTGGATCGTTTGCTACTGCATCTTCATAATCGTCTGCAACGATATCTCCTTTTAATAAACCAATTGCCGTAATGTATTGTAAGCAATGATCACGATCAGCTGGGTTATTTAATGGACCTTCTTTATCAATAATACGAATTGCTGATTCATGAGTTGTAATTGTAATACGGTCAATTTCATCTAATCTCTCTTTAATTTCCGGATGCAACTTCACTGCACATTCTGCAGCCGTTTGTGCATGGAATTCTGCTGGATATGACACTTTAAATAATACATTTTCCATTACATATGACTCTAGTGGTCTTGCTAATTTTAATTCTTGTTTATTGAATAATACATCTTGGAATCCCCATCCTGGCGCAGATAATGCTGTTGGATAACCCATTTCACCTTTTAGAGCAGTCATTGCAAGATGAACACCGCGGCTCGTTGCGTCACCTGCAGCCCATGATTTACGTGAGCCCGTATTTGGAGCATGACGATATGTACGAAGACTAGAATTATCAATCCACGCATGTGATAATGCATTAAAGATTTCTTCACGTGTTCCACCAAGCATTTTCGCAACTACTGCAGTTGTTGCTACTTTTACATATAATACATGGTCAAGACCAACTCTGTTTAAGCTGTTTTCTAAAGCAAGCACGCCTTGAATTTCATGTGCTTTAATCATCATTTCTAATACTTCACGTACTTTTAAAGCTTCTTTTCCTTCTGAAATACGAACACGGCTAATATAATCTGCAACTGCTAAAATTCCGCCTAGGTTATCAGATGGATGTCCCCACTCTGCTGCAAGCCAAGTATCGTTATAGTCTAACCAACGGATCATACATCCGATATTAAATGCACCTTTTACTGGATCTAGTACATAAGACGTACCTGGTACACGTGTACCATTTGGCACGATTGTTCCTGGCACAACTGGTCCTAGTAATTTCGTACATTCTGGATATTGCAGTGCTAAAATTCCACATCCAAGTGTATCAAGTAATACGTAACGGGCTGTACTGAATGCTTCTGCACTAGTAACCTCTTTATTTAATACATAATCGGTAATCTCTTCTAATAATGCATCTTTTTGCTTAATTTCATTTGTTTTAATCATGCTATCCTTCCCTTTCTGTCGAAAATTCGTTATTATTAATGATGGGTGTCGGTCAAACACCCATCTGGCGGGCGGCGCTAACAACTCCCCAGTTGTTCTTATTTACTAAGTACATGTCGCTCGCCAATATAATTTACACGTGGACGGAACAAACGATTATTTGCATGTTGCTCAATAACGTGCGCACATAACCCCACTGTTCTAGAGCTAAAGAAGATTGGTGTGTAAAGTTGAATTGGAATACCTAGCATCCAATATACTGGAGCTGCATAATAATCAAGATTTGGATAAATTCCTTTTTCCTTCTCCATAATCTTTTCTCCAGCTTCACACATTTCATATAGTGTATAATCACCTTTTACATCACATAACTGTTTTAAAGCTTCCTTCATCATAAGTGCTCTTGGATCCATCTTCTTCATATAAACACGGTGTCCAAAGCCCATAATTTTTTCTTTGTTATATAGTTTCTTCTGTAATAACTCTTCAAATTTCTCAACATTACCAGCTTCTAAAAGCATGTACATAACCGCTTCATTTGCACCGCCATGTAAACTTCCTTTTAAAGATGCAACTGCACCTGTTAAAGCACCGTATAAATCTGATTGTGTTGATGCAATAACGCGAGCTGTAAATGTAGAGTTTGGCATTTCATGCTCACTATATAAAACAAGGGAACGATCAAAGATCTTTTCCTCAAGTTCAGTTGGTTTTTTACCAGTTAACATATAGAAGAAATTCGCACTATAAGATAATTCTTTAAGAGGTTCAATTGGCTCCTCATTATTTAAAATATGATAGCTATTCGCTACAATGTTTGGCACTTTACTTAACAGCTTGTACCCTCGGCTTTTATTCACTTCTAACGAGCGGTTTTCGATATCATTATCGTAACCAGCTAACGCTGACACACCTGTACGTAATCCATCCATGGGATGCGTCTCTTTAGGCAATGCCTTTAGTACGTTGAACACACCTTCTGGTACTGCATATTCTTCTTTTAATTTCTTTTCAAGTGTTGCTTTTTCATCTTCATTCGGTAGATGTTCCTCCAATAAAAGGTGCACAATGTCTAAATACTCTTTTGTTTTTGAGAGTTCGATTAAGTCATACCCTTGAATTACAATTTCACCTTTTACTGTGTCAAGAAACGAGATTTTCGTCTCCGCTGCCACTATACCATCTAATCCCGGGGAAAATTTCTCTTCAGCTTTCATCATTATTTCCTCCAATCCTAATAGATCTTCGTGCACATAACTGTAAGCCTTTACAATATTGTGAAACTACATTTCTATTTCAATGTATCAGAGTTTTTAGAAGATTTCAATTTATTTTATAATGATAAGTTTCCTACACTTTTCTTACTGTAACAATACAATTTTTTGAAAATAATTCTTATATTTTATAAAGAAAGGATAGACTTCTTTGCGTATTTTCAAAAACACAATATAAAGATTTTTCATATAACACCGCCAAATATACAATTATTCTAATTTTATTTGAGAAATAGAAAAAACGAGCTGTACATAAATACAGCTCGTTACTATATGATATTTATTTCACTATCTCTTAAATATAATTTTTATATAAAACTTATTCATTTTTAATAAAGTTATTATTTTACATAATTAAATTGAATTTCTTCCATTTCCTCATGATAACTTACAAATAAATCATAGTTTTGAAAATACCAAAGATCATCAGAATCTACAAAAAATATAATACCTTCCTTCTCAACTGACACTATTTCGCCATCGGGTTTCTCAGCAACAACCCCTAAAGAATATCCGGGCTGAATTGAACTATCCCCTCCGTACCTTACAGTAAAACGTACAGATTCACCGTGCTTTATACGTAATTCTTCCTGGAACCATTGCAGAGCTTTACGATCAATTGAAATTCTCATCTTTATTCCTCCAGTTTACGCAAACTCTTTTTTTCCTAATCGTTGTTTTACAAAGAAGACGAAAATAATTAAGGCTATCAATGCTGAAATTGCACTCCCTGAAAATAAAATACGATAACCAAACATTTGTGAAACAACTCCAAGTAAAATAGCACCTAACCCGATTCCTAAATCAAACGCTGTAAAAAATGAAGCATTTGCAACTCCTCTTTTACTCGGATCGACAATTGTAAGCATTGCCGCTTGCAAAGCTGGCTGCGCTGAACCAAATCCAATACCGTATAATGTTGCTGCGATAATTACACCTATCAAACCATTTGAGATAGTTAAAACAACTATAGCTAAAATAGTAATACATAATGCTGGAAGTATGATGAATACTTCTCCATACTTATCTAATAGTTTCCCTGAAATTGGTCTTACAATTGTTAATGCAATTGCATATACAAGAAAGAAAGTTCCCGGGTTTACATGAATTGATGATGCAAATAACGGTAAAAAGGTTGTTATTCCTCCATATGCAAACGATAAAAAGAATACTACAATCGTGATTGTTAATACGGATTTCTCAAATAGCTGAATTTTCCCTTTTTCTTTTTGTGGCGTAAATGGGATCTTCGTTATTAATGATAATACAACTGCCATAAAAGATAACAACGTCGCTAATAAAAATAGACCATCAAATGAATAATTTTGCACAACCCATAATCCAATCATAGGTCCAATCGCCATTGCAATTGTCATCGCCATCCCATACCACCCCATACCTTCACCGCGGCGTGAATCTGGAATAATATCCGTTATTGCTGTTCCAACAGCTGTTGTAGAAACAGCCCATGTTACTCCGTGAATAACACGTAAAACAGCTAAAAGGACAATAGTCGATGCTATATTATAGGAGTACATCGTTAAGCCAAAAAAGATGAGTCCGAAAATAATAAAGGATCTTCTACCATATTGATCTAACATTCCTCCAATAATCGGTCGTATTACAACAGCAGCTATTGTAAACATCCCCATCATAAGTCCAACTTGCGATTCATTGCCACCTATCTCTTTAATAAAGAGCGGGAGCGTTGGAACAAGTAAATAAAATCCTGTAAATAAAAATAACATTGCGAAAGTCATTTGAATAAATGATTTCGTCCATAATCGTTCCATAAAAATACCTCCATACACTCGTAAAATATTACGATTAACACCCTCATTGTATATTTTTTTTATCTCTTTTCCCTCCGCAAATAGACGTATCTTTTCATATTAAATAAGTCCACCATCAGCTTACATTAGTCTTAAGACTTTGTACGCATGTTTTAAACGAAAGTCCTATATATGTACCTTTATACGTGTGAAAAGAATATACTAATTTATTAACTCAACTTAGGAGTGAATATTTCATGTGGGTATTATTAAGAGTAACTGCCGTAGTTCCTTCGACTCCTGGGATACATGTTCCTGCAGTTCATACAGCTAGCTCCGATGTAGGAATTGAACTTCCCGCAACTTGGCAGCAATATCAAATTCCCGGTCAAGTTACCCCATCATTTTGGCATCATGGTACACACCCCAGTAGTACTCCCATTCATAGCCATAGTTATCCTCCACTACCTCCGACTCAAGTCTTTTATCATTTCCCTTCAATTTTTTCCCAAAATTTTCATGGTACGTTTAACATTTAATAGCTATCACTGTATTACCCCTACATTTTAATAAGGCGAACCTTTAATCCAGTTTCAACATAACAAAGTCGAATTCCTTAAATAAGAAATTCAACTTTTTAATTGTTTTCCAAACTAAAGTAACCGTTAAAGAAAGACATTTATTAAAGATTTGAATATAATTTTTACTTATTTAATACTTTATATGATTCATCATAGTTAGTCCCTTTGCGGGATAACCAACACATACCATCATTTGCAAGTAGACTTTTCTCTCTTTACGTTAATTCACTCTTTTTCTTCTATCTAGCCCTTAACATTACATTTTCTGTAGCAAAATGTAAAAAGCACTTAAGATTGTAATTTTCACAAATCTTAAGTGCTTTTTAATATTTTTTATAAATTTTTCTTATTGTCCATTATTGGCAGGAACCTCTCCTGCATTTCCACCATTATTTGGTTGTACTGTTGCAGGTGGGGTTGGAGTTCCTTGACCTCCATTATTATTCGCTGGAGGTGTCGTTCCTTGACCTCCTCCGTTATTTGCTGGAGGTGTCGTTCCTTGGCCTCCTCCGTTATTCGCTGGAGGTGTCGTTCCTTGGCCTCCTCCGTTATTCGCTGGAGGTGTCGTTCCTTGGCCTCCTCCGTTATTTGCTGGAGGTGTCGTTCCTTGACCATTTCCGTTATTTTGTTCATTTTGTTTCTTTTCTTCTTCTTGTTTCTTTTGCTCTTCTAGTTTCTTTTGTTCTTCTTGCTTCTTAAGTTCCTCTTGTTTCTTTTGTTCTTCTTGTTTTTTCAGTTCTTCTTGTTTCTTTAATTCTTCTTGCTTTTTCTCTTCTTCAGTTTTTTGCTGTTGATCTTGTTTTGGTTGCTCCGTTGTATCCGGTACGCTAGTATTTGGCGATGAATCACGTTTTTCACCTTTTATACGTAGCTCACTACCTTCTTGAATAACACTACTTGGCATTTTAAAGCGTGATTTATCTGTAGCCATTTCGCTCATCATTTCTTTAAAGATCAACTGTGCAATTTTCGTATTTTTACTACTAATATACTCGTCTTTACCATCTTTCATATACCCAGTCCATACTGCCATCGTATATTGCGGTGTATATCCAGCAAACCAACTATCACGAGTTGCACTTTCTGGAATTTTATATTGAGCTAATTGCTTTGATGAATAGTTTGTCGTACCCGTTTTACCAGCTACATCTAAAGAGCCTACATTTGCCGATGTACCAGTACCCGATGTAACTACAGAACGAAGCATATCAGTAATCATGTATGCGGTAGAATCTGTCATAACTTGTTTTGGTTTTTGTCCAAAACTTTGTGACTTACCGTCTGGATAAACGACTTTCTTAACAAAATGCGGTTTCGTATATTTACCTTCATTACCAAATGCCGCATAAGCACCCGCTATTTCAGTTGGCGATACTTCATTTGTACCAATCGCTGTCGATTCCGTCGGTGCTGTATTAAATGTAATACCTAGTTTCTCAGAGAATTCTTTTGATTTACTAATCCCTACTTCTTTTGCAGTTTTAATTGCAGGAATATTACGCGACATTTTTAATGCTTCACGCATCGTAATTGGACCCATATGACTTCTATCTGCATTTCGAACTTCTTGACCCGTTGAATACTTAAATGGAGAGTCATCGATTTGATGATACGTAGCCCATTTTAAATATTCAATTGCAGGAGCATAGTCGAAAATTGGCTTCATCGTTGAACCAGCTGCACGATCTAATTCAATTGCCATATTATGCCCTTTAAATACAGCTTTATTTTCTCCACGGCCACTACCTATAGCACGAACTTCTCCTGTTTTCGTATCCATAAATGTGAATGCACCTTGGAATTTATCGTTTGGATAATCAATGATATTATTATTTAAAATATTATCAGCAAGTTTCTGTGCTTTCGGATCTAACGTTGTATAAATTTCTAAACCGTCAGAACCAATATTAGCATCTGGCAATTCTTTTTCTACTTCTTTCACAACTGCATCCATAAATGCAGGGTATGGCATTGTTTGTAGTTGAGCTGCAGGCTTGAGTCCCTTTTCTACGTCAACTTTTATTGCTTCTTCCATTTCCTGTTTTGTTATATATCCATGTCGATTCATTAAGTTTAGAACAACATTTCTTCTTTCTGTTGCTTTTTGAACATTTTCTTTTTTCGTTGGATCATAGTTATTCGGTGCTTTCGGTAAACCTGCAAGCATCGCAACTTCTGGTAATGTTAAGTCCTTCAATTCTTTACCATAGTAGTTTTGTGCTGCTGTTGCGATACCATATGAACGATTACCTAAGTTAATTTTATTTAAGTACATCTCTAATATTTCATGTTTTGAATACTGTTGTTCTAGCTTATAAGCTAAATATATTTCTTGCGCCTTACGCTTTGGTGTTTTATCCATAGATAAGAAGTAGTTTTTAATAACTTGCTGCGTTATCGTACTTCCACCTTGAGAGCCATAATCTCCTTTAAGACTCACTAAAACAGCACGGGCAGTACCTTTAAAGTCTACTCCGCTATGCTCATAAAAACGTGAATCTTCTGTCGCTAAAAATGCATTTTCTACTAATTTAGGTATTTGATCATACGTAACATTCGTCCTTTTTTCTTTTCCATATTCATATACCAAATCCCCGTTTTTATCATAAATTTTTGAGGATAACGGATTAACAAGTTTTGCTTTTTCCAGTTTTGGTGCGTCCTTAATCATTACGAAAAAGGTAGCAACCCCCGCCACTAAACCTACAATACCAAGTAATAAACAAGTAATTAAAAACTTGCGGAAAAATGATGTTTTACCTTTTGGTTTTTGTGTTTTAGAAGCTGGTTGTTTTTTCTTTTTAACTTGTCGTCGCTCCTCGCGAGAACGATAATTTTCTGACATGTTACTTTCTCCTGCCTTTCAATTCTCCCGTTGATTTAATTAAAAATATTGAGGTCACTTTCGTAAATACGTTTAGGCAAGAAAGTGTACTGACCTGGAGCATTCAATATTTTCCTAATTCACAGATTACAAATTTTAGAATGGCTCTTATACATACTATTTTCACTTCTAATTTTCTAATAATGCTGCCCCTTTTAGCATAATAATGAAAGAAGTGAATTTTTATTACCTCGTATAAATAATATACCTTTTTTTCAAATGGTCAATATTTTCTTATTAATAAATCAAAGGTGAAATAAAAATAGCATATCGATATGAACTTCGTGTGAACTTACTTATAATTACGTATAACCAATATTAAATATATTGAATATAGGTATAATACCTCTTTAATTATAAAGATTTCAACACCACAATACCGTTACCTACAAAGAATTATTAAAAATGAAAAATAAGGAGTTGCATAATAATGAAGCTATCTCCGGTTACCTCAAAAAATATAGTTGCTGTTGGTTATAATCCTTTTTCTATGATTTTGCGAATCCAATTAAAGCATGGTATGTATGATTTCTTTAATGTACCAGAAAGCATTTATACCGGCCTATTACATGCACAATCTAAAAGTTATTATCATAATACTTACATTAAAAATTCTTTCCGCCACACAAAAATTTAAACTTAACACCCACTAAAAAAAGAAAGGAGGTTAATCCTCCTTTCTTTTAAAAACATTTGGCAGATGAATTATCTTCGATTTCTCTTATTAATTTCATCATATGCTTGAATTTGTTTTTTCAAACGCTGATCAGCTTTT
Organism: Bacillus sp. JH7; assembly: GCF_001563515.1. Lineage (NCBI taxonomy): Bacteria > Bacillati > Bacillota > Bacilli > Caryophanales > Bacillaceae > Bacillus > Bacillus sp. JH7. The sequence goes on from NZ_LPUS01000001.1 coordinate 2,498,926, forward strand.
TTATCATGCACTACAAGAATTGCGTGTATAACTCCTGGAACCCAAAATATTAATGTTAATATGAAATTTATGATTGCCTGAATTGGTTTTCCACAAAATAATACAGCAACAGGTGGAAGAAAAATTGCTAATAAATACATCATCCCTTGAAAACTCCTTATTTTGTATTTTATATATCACTTTTCAAAATATACGCAAAAAAACCTACTACCATTTTAATCTTAACCTGCCTCTAAAATCAATGTATCTCCTTCTATTTATATAAGTATTTCAGACTTTTCATTGTTTTCTAGCCTATTTTCTTCCTCTATTGCAGTTATTCCAATTGCGGAAATTAACGTTCCTATCGCTTGTATCCAAATACCAATGAGTGCAATGATTCTCTCATCCTTCTTATCAAAAATACTATCTTTATTTTCTTTCTCATCTTTCAATACATTTAAAACACCTTGATACGCTTGTAATCCAGCTCCTAAACTTTGCATGGAGTTACCCAGTATAATAATTTTCTGTAATACATTTATATCCACCAAAGCTGCTTCTACTCCTAAAAAAGCACCAATCGATTGTAAACTGTTCCCTGTAATGATAAGATAATCATTTTCTTTCAATTGTTCATTTATATTAAAATATATTCCTATTACATTTGATATATTTCCTAATGCTAATAACTCAATTCCTATTTGATCAAGTAATTTACTTTGATTCTCTCTTTTTTCTTCCCCATCATCATAATTGCTCGCAATGATTTGTAATATATACCCGAGGGCTTGTAATGAGCTTCCTACAATAACAAGTTCCGATTCAACTTTCTCTTCTCCAATAAATCCTCTTGTCGTTCCAATAGCAGCTGTAAGATTCCCCCCTACTTGAAACCATGCCCCTGTCACTTTTAAACTGCTTGGATTCATTTTTATCACCTATTCAAATATTTTCTAAAGCTTTCAAAACAAACAAATCTCACCCTTAATCTTTTATTTTATTTTTCAGATGTAATTTTGTGAATGATATAATGTGCTACTAATATAAAAAGCACCTTAAAGGTGCTTTTTATACGCATGCTGGGCATGTCAATGAATCTCCATTTTTATCTATTGTTATATTCAATATATATTCAATCGCTTTATGTGACCAAGTTTCAGGTGTAGGCGATTCATATATATATTGTGGCGCACATGACTTCAGCATTGGAGTACTAATACTCCCTCCAGGATCTAAAGCAACTACAGCCATGCCATGGGGTAATTCCAGGGCCATAGATTTAGTGATACCTTCAATTGCAAATTTCGAGGCACAATATGGCGCAAGCTCAGCTTCACCTTCTCTCCCCCAACTAGAACTCATATTAATGATAATTCCTTCTTTCCTAGCTACCATTGCGGGAACAAACGCTCTTATTACATTTACTACACCATTCACGTTTACATTCATTACATTTTCGAATTCTTGAGCCGTAATTTTCCAAAGTTGTGCATTTTGATTTACAATCGATGCATTATTTATTATCAGATCGGGAGCCATATGTCTATTAAGTATATAATTTGCCCAATCGTTAACTTGCTGAGAATCTGAAACATCAATTACTTGGAAATCATGTATTTTACTGTACTGTTTTTTTAGTTCTTCAATTTTATTTTTTGAACGTCCACAACCATATATGTTCCACCCTAATTCATGAAATCGATCAACCATCGCACGTCCTAACCCTTGTGTCACGCCTGTAATAATTACAGATTTACTAATTTCTTTTCGCTTCATTTCTCTCATCCTCCTTCCCTATATCTTACTCTCTTCATTTTTATTCAGCGATTTACTATAGTATCAACTCAACTCATACTTTAGTAATGGTTTTGATATTGCATACATAAGCAAAAAAAGTAACCATCATGGTTACTTTTTGCTATATATCTAAAAATTCATTGTTTATTTCATTATTGTTTTTACATTTCAACTTCTCTTTTCCACATTTCTCACACTGGTAAATATAAACTACACCTAATATACCTTTTTTAAAATCCTCATTATCCTGCATCTTAATAAAAATATATTTATGTTTACAATGCGATTCACCCAAATAATTTTTAAACCACTTTTTCAACACAACACATTCCACCTTTGTGATAGAACCTTTATTTAGCTGCTTTATTACATACTTTTATTTAAATGTTCAATCTCATCTTGCAATTTTTTAAATTGCTCAAAATGCATGGTAATAGATTGGCTACTACCATAATCAACATTTTGTTTCACTAATATAACACCCGTGTCATGAAAAAGCGCTTCAAGTTCTTTCCTAATAGACACTTTCGCAATATGAGCTGTTTTAATTGCAGATAAAATTGCAATTTCATTAAACTTTAATTTTATTTCATTTGGACAAAATGCGTCTTCAACTAATATAACTTCATTACTATAAATTAATGCAACAAGATTACTTGATTTGGCATCTGTTAAATCAACTTTTTTCATAATATCTTTCATTACATTTTGCCTCCTTTATTTTCATATATATCAATTATACAAATTTTTTTAAAAAATTACTCAACTTTATTATATTAATTTTAACACACTTTTATTGAAATCCACGCTCCAAACGTTTTACTATTCCACAATTTTTATTGTATGAACCATCTGGACTATAACTCCATATAGTAATGTTAACAACTTATTATAAAGCAGGTGAAAATTATGCCATCAGTTGTAGGAAATTTAGTTGTACAAAATAGCAATGGATCATTTAACTTAGGTGATTTCTACAACGTATCTCCGAAAGAAAATACGAAAGCTTATAATGGTTCCGGCGCATCAAACGTTGGTTTTGTTGTTAATACTTTTAGCGGTGTTAGCGCGACCAATACATTTGATTCTGACCTTGCAGATCAAAACCAAGTGGGTACAGCCTAATCTTATGTTCAACTTTCTGTATAGAAAATTTTAATTTGTCTATACTATAATCAGGCTGTTTGACAGCTCTTGTTGATTTTGGAGTACCCTATCTTTTTCTCCCTTTCCCTGGGGCTCAGCAGCTAGCACGAAGCTAGCTGCTTTTTCATGTATTATTTGTCTCATAAATCAGAAATAAAAGAAGCTGCCATTTAATATTCAGCTTCTTTTACGTTATTTCAATAATATCCATAGCGTTAAATACGTAAGTTTTATAAAAGGCGTCTGTACAAATTACAATTTGTTTTACCGGATTGATATGTACAACAGTCATGTAGCTTGTTAGTATGTAACCATCTTCAAAATATGTTACCAATATTTCTTTCTCAGACAATAATGACGTTAATAATTTATCAGAAATTCTCTCTTTTGCTTCATTTGTTAAAAGCGGTTTTTGTACTTTTAATTTCTCTCCAATAATCTTTCTCATATTTAAAAGTTGTTCGGACATTACTGTAAACGGAACCCACTCTCTTTCTTCTTTTTGTATCTTTACATCGTTCATTTTTTATCTCCTTGATCATTTATACATTTATTTAGCCATACTATCCCTTAGTTATTTTTAATACTCACTAAACTCGGATTTACTTCTAAACTATAATTAGGTTACTTCTTAAAAGAACATTCGTTCCTATTATACACGAACTTACGTTCTTTTGAGAAGAGCCATACTTATTATTTCTTAACAAAAAACATAATTTTATTTATCTCCATACTTTTTTCCTTTATCAAATAAACTTCTCATTTCTTATATAACATGCATATAACAACTAAAAGGCGACTTCACCCAAAGTGAAATCGCCTTTTTCTAAAAAATATTTCAAAGCTTATTTTTCTATCCTAACTAATGTTCTTTCTGGAATACATAATTCATCTATATTAAAATGATTTATTTTTAAGTTCAATTCCCCTACTCGTTCCTTATCTTCATCACCAACCCAACAACTAAATAATTCGAAATAGTCTCTATCTTCCAAATAACCTTCCATAAAGTTAAAAGTTTTTCTTTCGCTTCTTTTTTTCCTTTACATTTTGCCACTCGACAAGTTCAATTCCCCAACTAGTTGAAACCTCATATGTGTAATTTGTTTGGAATTGATAATCTTGTACAATTTCAAGCATACTTTCATCTGAAAAACACGGTCCAAAAACAATTAGATTATTAGAATCCGGATCCGTTAACGGAATTTCTACATTACAGCCTATGTAACTTGCTAAACTCATTTTATACTCCTCCAGTATTCGTATAAAAAATACTTCATAGTATATTTATTTACTTAAATATAAAATCCCTGCCTAAACGAAAAAGTTTTAAATTTTTATCGTTTATTAACCATCTATAACTGAAAACATATACTATGATGAACGAACTCACAAAGCATAAGAAAAGAGAGCATTTACAACACTCTCTTTTCTTACATACTCTATGGAACTTTACAAAACTGAATCAATGATTTTTATTATTATATTTTATTACATATACTTAGGTTGTACTATTATATGTAACTCTCTCTCTGTATCCGCTTTTTTCGGATGACGAAAATAATTAAGTTCGTACTTTAACACTTTATACTCAACCATCCCGATTTTAATCCCTTTCGTTTCTTTTAATATAGCTAATAAATCACTTACATTTTCATCATATGACTCAAAAATTTTCGCGCCGCCCTCTCCTTGAAAGATTACTTTCATATATTCTCCACCACCTTAATTTATTGATGTGGTAAATGACGCGTTTAAAACGATTCATTCTTTATCCTAAAATTTTCATATAAAAAAGAACATCCTTTCCAATCGAATGCTCAGCTTTTTACTAATTATCCATGTTAAATATTTATTCAAAGACATTATATGTATTATTTTTTAAATTATGTTCGATATCCATTATTAAAGAGTAAATATATGTAATAAACTTGCATAATGAAAACCGTAGAATATCCACTTTCGTTGAAATAATTATAATCCATAATTTTCCATTGTAATTCTTAATATTTAAATGTAATATTGTATTGTCTTACTATCTATTTATAACTCACACACTAATTAGAAAAGGGAACTCTATATGAGTTCCCTTTTCTAATTATGATTACAGTCATTATTTCTTTTCTAGAAATTTAAATGTATCTTTAAATTCTTTATTATTCACTTTAATATCAGCATCTTTCAATAAATCATTGACTACTTGTTGTTTCCATTTACCTGTCGTATCTTGTAGTCTTTGTTGTTCTATATCTTTACGAATTTTATCCTTTACTTCATCAAATGGCTTCAATTCTTTTTTATCCGTCACTTTAATAATATGGTAACCGTAAGTTGTTTTAACCGGCTCACTTACTTGGCCTGCATCTAATTTATACGCAGCTTCCTCAAATTCTTTCACTGTTTGTCCAGGGGCAAAACCAGATATTTCCCCGCCCTGTTCCTTTGAACCAGTATCTTCTGAATACTGTTTTGCTAAGGCAGCAAAATCTTCACCATTATTTACTTTCTCCTTTATTTCTTTAGCCGTTTTTTCATCTTTCACTAAAATGTGACTTACTTTCATTTCTGGTTTATAGTTATCTTTCACATCTTTATCTGTAACTGTTGCTTTAATTGCTTTCTCAAATGCAATTTCTGGCTTCATTTTTTCTTTTAATTCATCTTCATTTTTCAACCCAAGTTGTTCTAAAGTCGATTTAAAGTTTTCACCCATTTTATCTTTTGCTTCTTCTACTTTCTTTTTTGCTTCCTCATCTGAAACTTTATATTTATCTAGCAATGCCTTACTTAACATCATTTGATATAAAGTACTTTCTCCATATTGTTGTCGTAATTCTTTACTTAATTCTTTCTCTGTAACATTTCCTACTTTTGATGTTACTACGTTGTCTGAGGAACCACATGCAGATAATGCTAGCATCATGCATGAAATAATTGTTCCAATAAATATTTTCTTCTTTTTCAATTCAAATACCTCACTTTTATCATTATGCAAATTAACTATACACAGTCATTGTGAAAACAGTGTGTTTTCTACATGTAATTCATTTCATATGAGTTGACTATGTATCATGTATTTTCATTTTTAAATATAAAGAGCCTTCTTACTATGCATAGTAAGAAGGCTCTTTATATAATTCTCAAAAAAATATAGCTTCTATAGTTGCTTAATAATTACATGTTTTTCAGGTATCCAACTATTCTGTCCGATATCTACCGCATTTCCCACTCTACCCCACACTCGAAAAGATGTCGATCCATCTATGTTTCCTTTATAATTCATACATTCAGGCTCTTCATAATAATTTACTCCGTAACCGACAGGATATTTTGAAGTTGCATAAAACCATTTCACATTAAAATGGTTTAAATATACCCACTGCTTATCGTTCCCTAAACAAATCATATCTTGCTCACCGCCTCCCCAATAACCTGCTAAGATTAAATATGGAATTTTTTGAGTGAGTGTACCTGTAAATTGAGGATTCATGGGGTTTTCATATAAATTTATTCCATATCCATCAGGATATTTCGAAACTGCAATACCAATGCCATTCGGTTGCTGTGTATACACTATGTTAGATTGATTTGCTTTGTTCGAATTTATAAACCAAGAAAGTGACTTATTTCCTACTAATCGATTCAGATCACATTTCCCAATCCCAGGAACATTCCCTGAATCCGTATATTGCCACATATCGCATGGATATGCTGGCTTATTCCCTCCATAACGAGGGATCCATACGAAATCAACTTCAATATTACGTGCTCCAAATGATAGATACGTGTGATGCCCTACATATAATCCTACTTTTCCCGCACCTAAACGGCGTAATTCATCAATAAATGCCTGTGTCCCACCTTGCATATCTACCATCGTTTGAACTTCTACGTCCGCTACCCAAAACTTAGCAGATTGATCACCACGATTCCAAAAATCTTGTGCCTCTTTCTTTGCATCAGCAATAGATATAAAACGGCAAAAAGCATAATTACCGAATGGGATACTATGCTTTTTCATTTCACTAACATAATTTTGATACATAAAATCCACCGTATTAGAGCCATCTTGAACTCTAGCAATCACTAAATCTAGCTGAGATGCTGCAATATCCCAATTGATAGTTCCATTCCATTTTGAAATGTCTACAATATACCCCATACATTCCAACTCCTTTTGAATGTCCTATTCATAGCTAGTTTTATTGTAAGCCTCAGCTCTCTAAAACTAGCTATCTATAATATAAGTAAAAAGAATCTTTACTGTTTTTCAAAATATATTCTCTTTCAGAAATATTTCTATTAGCTTTAACATGTATGTCACAAAAAATATTCTCATATTCGAAATATACCTTACTATTTGTTATGTAGTCTCATCCTATCAATTTAGGTATTGAACATTTTTATAGATATTAGAAAAAATCCTCTTATATTATTAACTTAAAACTTCCAGTATCAATTCCCTTTCAGTTAATAAAAATCACTACTCATTTTCTATATATTATTAAGTCAAATGTTGAATTTTTTAATTCATTAAAATATGTGATCCACGGTGGCGAAAGCTGAGCTTGTACATTTTCTTCCAATATTTTATACTACCTCCTTATACCATTCTTACTAACATAATATGTAACAAACTAAAAAATGCATTAGTTATATTAATTAAACATTTTATTTCATATTCTCAATTTCCCCTTTACATCTTTAAGCACTTTTACTACTATGAAATTCTTTATTATAAGCAAATCCACTGAAATTTCATATTATACTAATACGACTCTATATCCTTTAAATTATAATACTCAATATTAGGAGCTGATTTCATGGAAAAAAAACCTATCGTGTTCAAAATCCCACCAAATTCAAAACTAAAAGTTACATTTTTCGGTCCTTGTAACGAAGTAATTACAAATGTGTCTATAATTAATCAACTATGCGCCCCCAAATGTCAAACTATCACGCAATATCCAGACTTTAAGAAATATGTAACTGAAGTACGATCGTTATCCCGTTGTTAGTCCGCATAATGCACGATTTTCACAACTTTGTTACCTAAAATAACTGAGAAAGAAAATAACTGCATTCCTAGACTAAAATTACTCATTTTATGATATTCCATTGATAATTCATTGATTTTTTACACGTTTTTATTAAAAGAACATATATTATCGTATGGAGATTATCCACTCATAAAACCTATCTTTCTTTGGAGCGTACTTATTATGTATGCTCTTTTTTTATATAACCGTCCCCCTTCTAAATTGACCAACAATATATTAAAATTCTTTATATACTCAAGGAGGTCAAATATGTTCAAGCTGCATCCAATACTACTCATCTTAGGATTGATTTTGTTTTTATATAGTGTAATCGCCTTTATGTTATTCTTTTCAGTGTATTAGGATTCCCTACACAAATCTATGTTCAATATATAATTTCTATATAGTAAAGAAAAAACGTAATGATACGATCTTTTATGTATTCCGTCTTTCTTGTTCTATAAGAAAACTAGCAAACTTACTAACAATGAGTTTTCACAAGCATGTTACTTATTATTCTGTTTAATTATCTGAAGAAGATTGAAACCTCTACAAATTAAACTACACTTCACCTGTTTACTTATATATTCTAGAAAAACAATAGTAATCCCCCACCATTTGGTAAGGGGATTAACTAAACCTACTAAAAAACATTTAATGATCAGTTTTATTTAGTTGGAGAAGGAAATCTTGCCGCTTCAAAATGTGCCCCATCTTCTAAAGGACTTAAAACCCCATCTATACTACTTTGTGCATAAATCTCAACTTCATCCCCTGCATTCAATTGAACAATCGTCGAAACACTTACGACATTTCCAAAACTTATTGGACCAAAAAAGTCATTATCTATAGCTATCGCTGCGTTTCCATTCACACGAATTTCTACACGCGCTCTATAATTTAAAGTTGGATCATTTGGAAAGAAACCAATCGTTCCAATAATAGAATATACTCCTTTAGTCTTCGGCGTAAAAATAGATGTTGCTGGATTATACTCATTCGCTAAATCAAATTGTTCATTTTGAAATAACACTTTCACAAAAGTATTAGCAGGAACATTTTGATTCACAGTATTTCTAGCTCTAAATGCCGATGCTCTAACAAGATTGTCCTTGTTATCATGACACTTACTAGTGTTCTTACAACAATCATGATGCTTATCTTTATACTCCTGACAATACTTACAGTAGTAATAACAAGACATACTAATTCCCCTTTCAAACTTATTACTACATATTATGTAAGATTGATTTATACGGTTTGGACTAGCTATTTTTATTATTCATAAGGGCGCTATTAATCTGCACCCTTATTTATATACACCACTTCATTCCTTACTAGTTATAAGTTGTATATAGTTCCATATGGAATAGTAAGAAAAGAACTTCCGTACGGTGTAACATGATGTACTGGGTAAAAATACTCTACGGATGAGTAATATGGTTGTACTCCTTGCTGCTGCATTTGCATTTGTTGTTGCATTTGCAATGCTTGTTGAATAGCTTGGACTGTACTTTGTGCTCCACTATATGTTATAGACGTACCATACGCTGGTCGCATGCCAGCTTCAGAATTAAAATATGAATAAAACATGATCTTCAACTCACTTCCGTATAATTTATTACAAATTATATTATGATTCTTTATTTCAGTAGGTACTATAAGCTAGTCCGCTCGCTTATATTCAAATGACAAAATAAAACAGTAGCTGCTAGACTACTTTGAATTCTTCTTATTACCAAATGAAATGATATACATATTCTCCTGTTACACGCTCATCGATTCCAGCAACCCTAACGAACCTAAGTAAATCCGCCCCTTGAAGAAAATATATCGACATCGTAACCGGTACTTGTGACCACATGAATTGAAAAAGCTCATTCACCCTCTGATTCGTCGTAATGATTAAATCATTTACAGGTCCATGATTCCATGCAGAGGTTTGAACTGAAGTGAAAGAAAGGTCTTTCCCATTAACCACTATTCTTGCCACGCTTTGAGTTATGTCCACAATAATCCCCTCCAACATTACAAAAATTGGACCTTTTTTAGTTCATATTATTATAAATATTCTTGACTGTAATAAATGTTTAAGGCAAATCCCTAATAAAGTGAAACTTTAATCAGTGGGGGTCTTACTGCCCGTTAATGCGGGATACAATTTTTTTATTCATATCCCTCAATTCCCATTACAACCATATAATTTCTAACCTGATTCAATTTTTGTAAAAGTTGAACCAGCAAATGTAAATTCCATAAAAGTATTAGAAAAATTAAACTTTACTTTTGAAGGTACTCTGAGAAAAAGCGAAAAATCAGCTGGAAAGCTTATCGATTTAAATATTTATTCGAAATTAATAAGCGATTAATTTTAGTCACTCTGCCCATACTTAATCAAAGTGTCGGCTTCTTTAATTTCTGTATAAAATTCAAAAGTTTGACACAATCCTGGAAAAAGCTTATAAAGAAAAGTGAGGTTCCGTTATTTTCACACTTAGTAGCGCAGCCATGTTACATACAATTTTATAAGTGTGAACGAACTACAAAACTAAAAAACAAATAATAAGTTTGCAACATGTTTGCAAATGCGAATTTTGCATATAAATTCGTGTGATATTGAAAGGAGTTTTACTTATGAAAGAAATTAAAACAGAACAAGAATTCAAAGACATCATCGCAAGCGAGGAGCCAGTAGTTGTTAAGTTCTTTACTACATGGTGCCCAGATTGCGTACGTATGGACAACTTTATCGGAGATGTAATGGAAGAGTTCAATAAATTTGAATGGTATTCTATTAATAAAGATGAGTTTCCAAGTATCGCTGAAGAGTATCAAGTCATGGGTATTCCAAGTTTACTTGTATACCAAAACGGTGAGAAGCTAGGCCACTTACATAGTGCTAACGCAAAAACAGAAGAGCAAGTTACTGAGTTTTTAGAAGCATACTAAGATGAAAGCCCTCTGGAAAATATTTTCCAGAGGGCTTTCATCTGTTTTCATAATTATCTTTTGACGTTTTTCCTCGTTTAATGAATTACACCTTGTCATGATAAGAATAATATGTAGTAAGAAAAGTATTCGTTTCTTGATCCATCTCCCCTCCTATCTCTTTAGTAAATAGACTCTAATTAGGTTTACACCCTGACTTTGTACTTTTCAACATATTTTTCCTTCACGAAACTTTGTTATCCCCTTCTTAAAAAGCTATAAAACGTCAACAATGTTTGTATAGACCCACACGACTTTCGTTTGATACTCTATTTATAGAAAGAAATTCCTTTAAAGAAAGGTGAGTGATTAAAATGGATACTCTTTCTCATAAAGAAGCTGATAAAGGCGCTATTGTCAGCATTATGGCCTACATATTTTTATCCTCTATGAAAATCATCATCAGTTATATTACCCTCTCTAGCGCATTACGTGCTGACGGTTTAAATAACTTAACGGATATCGGTGCTTCTTTAGCGATATTAATTGGTCTAAAAATATCTCGTAAACCTCGTGACCCAGATCATCCGTATGGGCATTCGCGGGCCGAACAAATCGCATCACTTGTTGCGTCCTTCATTATGGCAACAGTCGGATTAGAAGTTGTTATTAGTGCCATTCAATCTTTCTTAAATCCGAAACAAGCAGCGCCCAATGTACTCGCTGCATGGGTTGCTTTATTTTCTGCTGTCGTTATGTATTGCGTGTATTTGTATACGAAAAAAATTGCAGCACGAACAAAAAGTAAATCATTAGAAGCCGCTGCAAAGGATAATTTATCAGATGCGCTCGTAAGTATTGGTACTGTAGTAGGTATTGTCGGTTCTCAGTTCCAAATGCCTATTTTAGACCCTATTGCCGCTTTAATTGTCGGTCTTATTATTTGTAAAACTGCATGGGAGATTTTCGTAGAATCTTCTCATATGCTTACAGATGGAATTGATCCTGATAAAATGGAAGAATACGCTGATGCTATTGAGCATATTGGCGGTGTGGAAAACATTGTAGATATTCGAGCACGTATGTACGGGAATCAAACGTACGTTGATATTACAATTGAAGTAGATGCTCGCATGGATGTTGGAGAAAGTCACTGTATTACCGACAACATCGAAGCTATGCTTCGCAAAAAGTTTGGAATTTACCATGCACACATTCATGTTGAGCCAATGAAAAAAGAACCTATTATGACATAGGTTCTTTTTTTATGAACGTTTTATGGAATATAACACATAAAACGAGCCAGCTACCACCAGCTGCCCATCCTGCTAATATGTCAGATGGATAGTGCACGCCAAGATATATTCGGCTAACTGAAATAGATAATACAACAAAGCTTGCTATAAGAATAATTAACAATTTTTTATGCAACGAAATACGCTCTTCAGTAATTGTGACGTATGCAATAAATCCTAAAAAAGCAGTAGCATTCATCGTATGACCGCTCGGAAAACTATATCCAGTTGCAGTAACAAGCTGCGTGACATCAGGTCTTGCTCGTTCGTACCATAGTTTAAGCATACTGTTTAAATAACGAGATCCGTAGTAATTAATTGTTAGAAGCAACGCACTAAGCAACTTTTTTCTAACGAGAAAATACATTACAAGAATAATGAGTAATGGAAAATATATTCTTTTGGAACCGATAAAAGACACCCAAGTAAAATAGGTCGTCAAATAATCGTTTCGAAAGCTTTGAATAAAATGTGCGACTATATTGTCAAAGTTCTCAATACAAGCGGTATGATACGAAAGTGATAATACGACAAAACAAATGAGTAACGTAAAACTTAGCAAGTATAAATGTCGATATCGTTTCACATACATAACCTCACTATGCAAAAAAATGGAGCGGTTGTTTTAGTTTTCCTCTCCATTTCTTTTTTATGCATAGTTTATTAAAAAATATAATTATTAATTTTTTGCTTCATCTCAGGGATATCTTCTCTTGTTACAGTGAAGCGAATAACCTTCTCATCAAGATCAAGTGCCTCAGCGAATAAACCAGCTAATCCACGTGATTTTCTATCTACTTCCATAATTATTTCTAATCGGTCGTATGCACGTGGCAAAATTAATAATTCTAATTCATCTAATCTGCCGTAGTACTCTCCAGAAACCGGAATAAACTCAAATTCTTGTGCGAATGGAACTTGTTTACGTAATTGATGCGGTAATTCTTCACATTCTATATGACGTGCTTTAAACCCTAATTCATTTACACTATCTAAAACACTACTTAATAATGCATTAGGTAACACTTGAACGTAGTCGCGGTCACTTGGGTCTATACTACGTTTAATATCAAGACCTGTATGAATCCAAACCGTTTTCATACCAAGTGTAAGTGGTGCTTCAATTGGCATTGGAAAAGAAAATGGAATGTCAACTGTTTCATTTGGTTCTACAGAAAAAGGTTCGGTTAAGCGTACTCGCTCTAAATCATATGTTGCTGTTACTTTTTTATCATCCACTTCTCGTACATACGACGTCGATAATGTTAAGTAAATGCTTTCAATTTGTTGGCTAACTGAACCTCCAGTTATATGAACCTTTCCAACTATTTCTTCCCCAACAATATACTCATCTTTTTCAAGAACAGTATCTACCTTTGCACTTCCAATACCAACGCTTGCTAAAAACTTTTGAAACATGGAGTCTCCATCCTTTCTAAAGCAGAAGCTACATCTTGTTTTAAATCTTGTACATTCTCATAGTACGGCGTTTTTATTTGTAACATTCGCATAAGCATTTCGCGATTATAATTTTCCAAAGTTAATTCTTCGTACCATGGTTTTTCCTGTTTTTCATTAGATTCATATCCTGCATATAATAAAAATAATGAGAAATGACCGAGCGCATAAAAGTCGCTACGAAATTGAACTTCTCGCATCAAAGCTTGTTCACCTTCGTAAGTTGTAGCTCGCTCATCATCCTCACCTTTCCATTTAGCTAATCCAAAATCAATAATACTAATTTGATTTTCTTTCATTAATATGTTTGGAATGCGTAAATCTCGGTGAATAATGCCTTCACTATGAAACACCGATACAATTTCTAATATTTCATATAAAATCTCAAAAACTTCACGTTCTGTATATACATACCCATCTATGAAAATATAATCTTCAAAATTTTTACCAGGCATGTACTCCATCACAAAGAAGCTCTTTTTCTCCCATATGAAATGATCATATAGACTAGGAATTGCATGATAATTTAATGTTTGTAAAATCATTTTCTCTTGTTCAAATGATTTTCTACCAGACTCATATCTTTGTTTACTTTGTCTTAATTGTTTTAAGACTTTATATCTATTTATTTGTAAATCATTAACGACATATGTAACCCCATAACTGCCCATTCCAATTACTGATTCAATTTTATAACGCTCTGCAACAATTGTATTTTTTCGCAGTGGTCTATCAAATAATGCTAGTACACGACGCCATTTCATCAGCTACTTGAAAAGAAGCTACGGCTTTTACGTTTTCTTTTATAATGTTGATGTCCATAACCAGATGAACGTCGTTTATAATCGCTACTTGAATACGAGCGCCCTCTACGACGATAATCACTACTTGAATACGAACGATATTTTTTCTTTCCTAATAAAGAATCAATAATTTTTTTGAACATTCCTTCACCTCTTGAGTAAAATTTCCTTTTCATTATATCAATAATTATTGACTATATTTGTGACAGGTTTGTAAAGAGTAAAAAACGACGAGTTATGCCCGTCGTTACTTTCATTCATCCTCTTCATCAAAAACTTCATCAATCATGCATTTCTCTAATAAATACTCAAATGTAATATCTGCGAGATCTTCAATTTCTTCTCGTTTTGGGACGTACCCTCTTTCAATTAGTTGCTCATAAAAAAACTCCGCAATCTCTTCCGTATCAATCACGACTTCAATTTCCTTCATGAGCATCACTCCTTTATTTCTGTTTTATGAAAAAATCTCAAAATTATGTATATGAGATTAGAAAAATAGATTTTATTTTTTTATAGGTCATAAGCTTTGGACGAGATGCATACGATTGTAGTACAAGCTATTCAAAGGGGGAAATAATAATGGAAAATCAATATGAAGTAGGACAAACAAAAGAAGAGTTCATGCATGAAGATCAATGGGCAGACTCTCTTATAAAGTGGCTTTTTATTTTTTTAATAGTTGTAGGCATACCTTATACTGCATATGTTGTTGTTCAATTTATTCTCTCTTTCTAGTTAACTATTTTTTCTCTGTCAATTTAACTAAATAATTATGAACAACATCCATTACAATTTTATATTCTTCATCTTTAAATGTATCGAACAATAATTGATAATCGTTATAAATATCAAGTAATCCATCAATGATTTCTTGACGATTCGTCTTAACACTCACTTTTTTCGAGTTGTTAATTGACTTTAACTTACCTAAATCCAATTTATTCATACCTGCTTTATCTTGTTTCATTTTCTTCAAAATTGCATTTGCCGTTTGAGCATTGGCGAGTAACGTTAAATCTGATTCATCCGCTTCTAACCATTCACCATCCGTAATCCGTGACAATTCATAAATTGTATCTTCCCATGCGTCATTCTTATATCTCCATACTTCTGTACGAAAACCAACAATACGGAAAACATCTTTATCATATCCAGTTACTTGCACAAGATCACCAAACGTGAAATTATAATTTAATTCAATCCACTCCGTATCGCCCTTTTTCATATCTTGCTCTGTAACGTGCTGCAATGTTTGCTCTACGTAAAATCCATCGTGATTATTGACTTCGTATACATAAACTCCATCTAAAACCTTCATATTTGTGATTTTCCCAACGGTTCCATATAGCGTAATCACGACTATGTCCCCTACGTTGTATTTAGGTTGTTTTTTTCTTGCCATCTCTATCTCTCCTTTTTTTGACGTCGTGATTTTGATATCAGTATATGCAACCTACATAAAAACGCTTATCACAGAAGCTTATATTCATAAATTTTTTCAATAAAAAATATAATCTTATAAAATTTACATTACACTCAAACAAAAGCTAGTAACTAGACTAGCTTCAAATCAACAAATTTCATAATAAAAAAACATACAGAATACTTCACTTTAAACAAAGTAATGTATTCTGTATGTTTTCAAATAGTTTTTATCTATCTTGTATGTATAGATCCCAGGCTTCATCAAATATAGACATACTTTCTAGCACTCCGCTCAACTCTAAGTATGAACTAATTTCATCATAGTCTTCAGATTGCTTCGGAAAACTTAAATCATCATACATCGCCTCTGCTAAATCTGAAATTTCATTTCTAAATAAAGCTGCACGATGCTTCATCATATAATGGTAAAATGTCTTTTTCAAAAATATTCCCTACCTTTCTAACTTGGGTACATTATACAAGGCAAAAAAGAAAAAAACCAGCATAAAAGCTGGTTAAAAGTCGAAATAATTTCTTTTTAATAGACGCGGTCTTCCCATTAATTCTTCATATGTTAGTTGTTTTGGTAAATCTTTCGTGTAAATTAAGAATAATTGATCTTCAATTTCTTTTACTGTATGGTCTGATTGATAGTCCATCCCACACGAGGAACAAGAAATACATGGTGTCTCTTGGATTTCAATGGCTTTCGTACCATCTGGTAATTCCCAATATACAGTATTCAAGCTTTCTTTCGCTTCTGTACTGTCACACCACATACAATTCATACTGCATCACCCTCAGTTTTTTTGTCGTTTTCTTCTAACTTAGCCATTTGTGCTTGATATTTTTTATCTTTTAATTGATCGCGCTTATCACGTTTATCTTTTAAAGATGCATGAGTATCATTATCTTCGTAGTCTTTACGACGGTTCATACGCTGTAAGTCGTCTGGAACGAGGTTAAATTTCTTATCGCTCATAAGACCTGCGATACCAACATCTGAACGTTTTTCTTCGTAGTTCGGATAAATCTCTTTAAAGTATCCTTCCGCTCTTCCTGGAATATAGCTCTCTGGCTCTGGATACGTCGTAATAACACCTTCAAAGTTACGAAGTACAACTTTATCTGCACTTTGTGAGATTAAATAGTTTGGTTGAAGTGCAATTTTACCGCCTCCGCCTGGCGCATCAACAACGAATGTCGGAACAGCATAACCAGATGTGTGTCCACGTAAACCTTCAATAATTTCAAGACCTTTAGATACTGGTGCACGGAAGTGACCGATACCTTCAGATAAGTCACATTGATAAATGTAGTATGGACGTACACGGATTTTTACTAAGTCATGCATAAGTTTTTTCATAATTGGAACGCTGTCGTTAATACCAGCTAAAATTACTGCTTGGTTTCCGACTGGAACACCAGCATTCGCTAACATTTCACATGCCTTTTTCGATTCTTCAGTAATTTCAATAGATGTATTGAAATGTGTATTTAACCATACTGGATGGTATTTTTTAATAATGTTACATAAGTTTTCTGTAATACGTTGTGGGAATACTACTGGTGCTCTCGTTCCGATACGAATAATCTCAACATGCGGAATCTCTCGTAAATTTTTTAATACATATTCTAAAATTTTATCGTTAATTAGAAGTCCGTCACCACCGGAGATTAATACATCTCGTACTTGTGGCGTTTCACGAATATAAGCAATTGCATCATCTAATTGTTTCTTCGGTACACCCATTCCAATTTGTCCACTAAAACGACGACGTGTACAGTAACGACAATACATAGAACATTGATTTGTTACTAAGAATAGTACACGGTCCGGATAACGATGTGTTAGCCCTGGAACTGGTGAATCTTCGTCTTCGTGAAGTGGGTCTTCTAAATCATATTTTGTTTTATATAACTCTTCCGAAATCGGTACTGATTGCATCCGAATCGGACAGCGTGGATCATCAGGATTCATTAGCCAAGCATAGTACGGTGTAATGTTTAACGGGATCGTTTTCGTTGAAATTTTAACGCCCTCTTCTTCTTCAGGTGTTAAGTTAATCACTTTTCTTAAGTCATCTAACGTTTTGATCGTATTCGTTAATTGCCAAACCCAATCATTCCATTGCTCTTCAGTAACATCTTTCCATAATTCGATATCCTTCCAGTGACGATTTGGTTTGTATACATCATGTAACATTGCTATTCCCCCTTTTTATACGCTCATCCTTTATATAAGCAATAGTTATGCCAACTTTACATTGTTGATAAGTAAATGTGCGGAGAACCCTATTACATAAGCAAAAAAATATTTTTAAGCGTTGTATGAAATCAATACTTAACATCATATTCATTACTTTTTATATATGTAAACGCTCTTTTATTCGTGCAAACACACAAAAACCGCCGATTATTCGGCGGTTTTGTCGTACTTGCTCAGTTTATATTGAAGCGTTTGACGAGGGATACCCAACATTTTTGCGGCTTGTAATATATTCCCTTCCGTTTCAATCAACGCTTGATCTATTAATTCTTTTTCTGTTTGATGAAGTGCTTCTCTAAGTGGCATTATACCCTTCTTCTTCGAAAACTTCTCTTTCCGAAATGTACGTGGTAAACAATTGGCTGTTAATGTATTCCCTTCTGCAATAATAACAGCATGTTCAATCGTATGTTTTAACTCCCGGACATTTCCAGGCCACTGATAAGCTTGCAGTCTATCTTTCGCTTCCTCATCAATTTGAAGTACACCTTTTTTATAACTTTTATTATATTCTTTCAAAAAATAAGATGCTAATAATAGTACATCCTCAGTTCTTTCACGAAGCGGTGGGATATATAATGAAAATACGTTTAAGCGATAATATAAATCAGTGCGAATTTTATTCTCTCGTAAACATATTTCTGGAGGCTGGTTCATTGCGGTAATAACACGAACATCTACTTTTCTCGTCTTATTATCACCAATTCTTCTAATGACTCCATCTTCTAACACTCGTAACATTTTTGCCTGCAAATCAAGAGGCATTGAATTCAGTTCATCTAAAAATAATGTACCACCATCAACAAGTTCAAATAGCCCAGCTCTTTCAATCGCTCCCGTATAGCTTCCTTTTGTCGTTCCAAACAATAAACTTTCTAATAGCGACTCTGGTAAAGCTGCACAGTTTTGTGCAATAAATGGCTTGTTTTTTCTTTTAGAAGCTTCATGAATTGCTTGTACGAACAGTTCTTTTCCTGTTCCTGTTTCACCATATATTAAAACATTCGCGTCTGTTGGTGCTACTTTTTGTGCTAACTCTTTCGTCTGTTTAAACCGCGTATCATTTGTCACTATCGTCTCAAATGCAGCGTGCTTTTTAATTACTTTTTTTCTAGATGATCGCTTTATTTTCGACTGTAAGTCAACAATTGTGTCAGTAAGTTTTTGAATTGTAGAGTAATCCTTTGCAATTTCAACAGCCCCAGCAATATTCCCATCTATAAAAATAGGTAACGTCGTATTTACTGTACAAACATCTTCACCATTTAAATTTTGATAATGTTGTACCTGATGTACGATAGGTTTTTTTGTATCTAGTACTTTCATCAATGTACTCGTTTCCCTTGATAAAGACGGGAACGCTTCTAACAGATGTTTCCCTAACACTTTTTCAATCTTGGATCCATCGTGTTTTGCAGCTACAGAATTATAAAATATTGTAATTCCATTTTCATCTACAGCGTGTATAGCCTCATCAATACTGCCCAAAATCGCTTCAATGACTTCTTGTGTCGAAACTGCTAGCAATGTCATCCCCCCTCTTGCCGAAAATCCGGCAATTACATGCCGAATTTTCGGCACACCTATGTGCGATTGTAAGCATGACGATTCCGTTCTATAATTTTGACCAATTTTATATTTTAATTAGATAACTCGAAACTCTAATTAGTACAGCTTTTCGAACACCCAGCTCCACCTAACTGTTTTGCTTTACAACCAAATTTTGAGACGGAAGTTTTACTGCTTTCGAATAACTAGATAGATCTTTCACCCATATATTCATATCTTCCAACTTATCAAAAATGTAGCAATTATTCGCCAGTCTTCCTGTATACGTATAGCCTAATTGATGAAAGGCAGCATTCATTCCGAAAGAAAGCGATCGAGCAATTGTATAGGAGCAGAAAATAGATCTTTCTCGAAGCTCTTCCTCTAATTTAATTAGTAAACTTTTCATAAATCCATGTTTACGATATTCAGGTAAAGTAGCACAATTCGTTAATTCTGCATTTCCTTCCTTTATGTTCATTTCTGCAGATGCTGTACTAATAATTTTCCCCTCAAATTCATACACGTAGTAAATTGTATCGTCTTCTTTCATCGTCTGTAATACATAACTCGCTTCATTTAAAGGCGTCGGATACACTTCAAATACTTTTCCGAAGACAGTTGCTAATTCTTCTGCATCTTCTTCAGTCGCTTTTCTCAGCAAAAATTTCTCTGGAACTACTTTTTCTTTTATTTCTTTTCCTTTTACACCGCTTAATATAGTATCTTCCTCAGTCCAATGCATACTATTTCGTCTTTCATCATTATTATATTTCACAAAAAAGTATGCATCGTGTCCTTGAAAATAATGAGGTATCGTTGCTTCCAACAAAAAACCGAAAGAGAGCCATGTTGAAACATGCTCTCCCTTTCCTTTAATAATACATTTAGTGAAAGAATGTTTCTCTGCTAGTTCGTCAATTGTCTGTATAATACTTTCAACATTTCCTGTATAGTGATCTACCCGGATACGTTTATTAAAATAATCTAAAACGCCTTCTACTGTATAACAATTCGTCTGTTCTCTAAAAGATTCATAGTATTTCATTTTTTCACCTCACACCAATCTAGTAATGTACATGCAATAATTTTTGCGGCAGCTATCATTTTATCAACTTCTATATATTCGTTTGGATAGTGTGCTACTTTCGTCTCTCCTGGACCAAATACTATTGTTGGTACGTTTGCAATTTGTGTAAATAAACCTCCATCAGTCCCCCACGGAGATGCTTCAATAATTGGTTCGTTCCCTTCGATTTCAACAAAGTTATGATGAAGTGTTGTAATGAGTTCATGATTTTCTTCTAATTCACCAGGAACCCATCTCGCTCCAAACCATTCTACTTCTACCGGATTTTCAACAAACCAATTGTCCACATCATTTAATTCAACAATCCAATTCTCAAACTCTTCTTTTGCCGCCTCTATAGTCTCATTCGGCGCAACACCGCATCTTCCTTCTAAAATTAATTCATCGGGAACAGAACTTGGCCAACTCCCTCCTTCAATTTTGCCAATGTTAATTGGAATTGGAATTGGAATTCCTTTAAATAACGGATCTGTAATTCGACTATTTCTTTTCTCCTCTAGCTTTCTTACATGTTCTATAACAAACATGCTTTTTTCAATTGCACTAACCCCTTCATAGCGCGTTCCACCGTGTGCAGCTTTCCCTTTTACACGTAGACGAAACCACATGGAACCTTGTTGTTTCGGGAAAAACTTCATATTAGTAGGCTCTGGAATAATGACACCATCTGCTTTATATCCTCGTAATATAGTTGCTAATGTCCCTGCTCCACCACTTTCCTCTTCTATTACACTTTGAAAATAGATGTCTCCTTTTAATTCAATACTAGATTCAATGATCGCTTCCATCGCAAGCATAAGTGCGACATTTCCGCCCTTCATATCCGTCGTTCCACGGCCATATATACGATTCCCTATTTTCTCACCGCTATAAGGGTGATGTTCCCACTGATTCACATCCCCTTCTGGAACTACATCAATATGCCCATTTAATATCATAGATTTCCCGTCGCCACTTCCTTTTAAAGTTGCTACAATATTTGGGCTATCTGAAAAACTTGTACGGGGTGATACAAAATAAGGATGATCTTTCATTTTAGAAAAGGAGGGCTCCCATATATCGAGATCTAAACCTAATTCACGTAATTTTTCAATCACAATTGCCTGCGCACCGCTTTCATCACCAGATACGCTCTTTTCTTGAATTAATCGTTTTAAAAATTTCACACTTTCCTCTTCATGGCTCTCAATATAATCACAAACTTGCTTTTTTAATTGCTCCATATATTACATCTCCCTTCATTCAATTACTAGTAAGTTAGAACTAATTTGAAAATCAGCTTCTGTATGTCGTTTTACATCTTCTACTGTGTATGGGCTCATTAATTCTTGTAATATAAGTCCACTCGGAGTTACCTCCATGACTGCCATATCAGTAATAATTAAATCTACACATTTCTTTGAAGTTAATGGCAATGTACACTCTGAAACAATTTTTGCATTTCCGTACTTATCAACATGATTCATCACAACAACGACCCGCTTCGCTTTTTGTGCTAAATCCATTGCTCCACCAATACCTGGAACACGTTTTCCAGGTACAATCCAGTTTGCTAAATCGCCATTTTCACTTACTTGTAATGAACCAAGAATCGTTATGTCTAGCAAACCTTTTCGAATCATCCCAAACGCTGTGCAGCTATCGAAATAACTCGCTCCTGTTATAAGAGAAGTTGGTAAACCTGCTGCATTACACAAATTTTCGTCTTCATTCCCTTTACTTGGCGTTGGTCCCATGCCCACGATTCCATTTTCGGCATGAAACATAACATTTATATCGTCAGGCAAATGATTTGGTACAAGCGATGGTATGCCAATACCTAAATTTACAATCATACCATTTTGTATTTCTTTCGCCGCACGCCTAGCAATCTTATCCCTCACTTCTACGCCCATACCCATTTCCAGTTCACTCCTTCCGACGGTACAATATAATTTACGAAAACACCTGGAACGACAATTTCCTCTGGATCTAAACTTCCAAGCGGGACTATTTCTTCCGCTTCTACAATTGTTATATCCCCAGCCATCGCTACGTGAGGATTCATATTTCGTGCACTTTTGTCAAATACAAGGTTACCAAACGGATCTGCCTTTTTTGCATATACAATTGAAACTTCAGCAGTTAATGCTGTTTCAACTAAGTAGGTCTTACCATTCATTTCAACTGTTCGTTTTCCCTCTTCCACAATCGTATCAACACCAACATCAACTAAAACACCACCAAGACCAACGCCACCAGCGCGAATGCGCTCTGCTAATGTTCCCTGCGGAGAAAACTCAATTTGTAATCTTCCCTCGTTTAGTTGCCTTCCTGCATTTGGATTGGAGCCAATGTGAGAAGTAATTAGTGATTTAACTCTTTCATTTGTAACAAGACGACCGATACCTACATCAGGAAATCCAGTGTCATTTCCAATCAAATTTAAATTTGTAACGCCTTTTTCTAAAATTGCCTGTATTAAAGATGGAGGGGATCCAATCCCTCCAAATCCCCCAAACATTAATGTCATATCATCATGGAACAAAGAAATTACTTCCTCAATTTCTTTTAATTTACCGAATGTATTTGTAATAGTTGTCATGCGATACTATGCCCTCCTTTTTGCATCATCTCTTCCACACTTTTAGAGAAAATTGAAAGTAATTCATCTAACTCGGAATATGTAGTTGTCATTGGCGGTGCTACAAGCAGTGCACTATCTTCTTTTCCTGCTTGCCCTGAAACTGCTTGATATAAAAGTAGGCCGTTTTTAGCTGCAACTGAAATAAGCTCTGACGCTTTTGTAAACGGTTGCAATTCTACTCCGATTAGCAACCCTTTTCCGCGCACATCAGCAATGATTGTCGATTGTTGCTGAACTTTCTGTAAGCCTTTTATTAAATACTCTCCCTTTTCTGCTGTTTTTTCAGGAAGATTATGTTTCTCCATATATTCAATAACAGCTAAAGCCGTTGCTGCAGACAATGGATTTGCACTTAACGTATGACCGCTCATTACTGAACGTGATCCACGTAATATTGGTTCCATAACACGATCACTTACAACTGTCGCTGCCATCGGTGTATATCCCGCTCCTAACCCTTTACCAAGTGTCATAATATCCGGCTCTACGCCCCAATGCTCCATCGCAAACCATGCTCCAGTACGACCAAGCCCAGTCATTACTTCATCCGCAATAAATAAAATATCGTAATGATTACAAATCTCTTTAATGACTTTATAATAGTCTTTCGGCGGAACAACCGCGCCTCCAGCTGCTCCGATAATCGGCTCAGCAATAAAAGCAGCAATATGCTCTGCACCAATTCTTTCAATTGATCTTTCTAGTTCAGTCGCACATGCCAGCTGACAAGTTGGATATACCTTTTGAACAGGACATCTGAAACAATATGGAGCTGGTATAGTCGGATAATCTTCCAAAATAGATACGAAACGTTGTCTACGTAGTGGATGCCCAGACATTGATAAAGCACCCATCGTAATACCGTGATAACTCATCCATCTTGATAAAATTTTATGTTTCCCTTGAATACCTCGCTCTTGAAAATGCTGAATTGCAATTTTCATAGCTGTTTCATTCGCTTCCGTACCACTATTTACAAAAAAACTCCAGTTCAAATCTCCTACACTTAAATCACTTAACTTCTTCGCTAATTTTTCAGCTGGTTCACTCGTAAACTGTGATCTATAAACGAAAGCAATCTCCTCAGCTTGCTTTTTAATAACGTCTGCAATCTCCTTTACGCCATGCCCAATACCTGCCGTAATTGCTCCTGACGAACCATCAAAATATTTATTGCCATTTTGATCATACAAATAAACACCTTTTCCATGTGAAATCATTGGATACGGCTGACCAACAAGTGGTTTAATTAAGTAATCGCGCATAGCGCTCCCCCATTTCTCCAATTTGTATATATATATGAAGAAAATTGACGTTTCTTTCATAAAAAAGAATCCTCTGCAAAAGCAGTGAATTTATCAAAAAACTATTATAAAATATACAAATGAGTGCTTAAAAAATTTTATAAAACAGAAAATTCAGAACTAAAAAACCGAAGACCAACCCTTTTCTATACGCCCAAATGACCCTCCTTTTTATATGAAATGACTGCATCACCAAATGTTTTTATAGCATAATGCCAGCTGTCCTTAAATACCGACATTCTGTACACTTCGACGGAACTCCCGTTAAACTCCTTCCTATTATCCTACTTTAAATTGCATATTTTAAAACAAATTTCGACACCCACCTTACTAATCAATTCAGATTCCTATTCATTATGTAAACTTTTCATTTTTAAACTATAAAAAAAGAACCGATTAACCACACTAATCAGTTCGTCATGACGCTCTCTTATGGGTTAATACTGTCAATTGCTAAAATAAATAGAAAAATGAAGTTTACAAATTCATCCTACAGTCTATAACACAAAACCTTTTCATAACTTCATTCACAATTACTATCGGGATATCCCTATCCCGAAGTGGCACTCCTTTCCTCAGATTCAAAGTATCTTTCCTTTATAATTTATGTAGGACAATTATCACTTTGTATGTGTATTTGCCTATAATTAAAAAAATCCCTAGTTTTCTAGCGATTTTTGGACATGTATTCAATATGTTAATTGAAATGCACTTTCAATTTGGCATTTATTTTACTTTCGTACAGTCATATGTACTGCTTTACTCTGTGAAATTCTCGTAAGCACCAGCACCTCTTTATGAAAACATATTTGTTGTCACTTTTTAATTTTCCCTTTATAAAATCATTTTTTTTGCATAACCGCTTTCTTGCTTCGCATATAGTTTTAATGATGACAAAGGAGGAATGTTCATGTCTCAATCTGAAATCGAAAAATATGGACAAGAAGTTACGCAATACGAACAGCTCGCACGTTACTATCAGTTTCGTAACCCTAAAAAATATATAGAATTATATATGAAATATTACGATGCACTATCAAAACTTGTACAGGCGTATGAAACAAGAGACTCACAAGAAGCTGCTTTACCATCACATATAAGAATTTTTCATGCCGATCCAAATATACCGGCGGTTGACATTTTAGTAAACGGACAAAAGGTTATTAAAAATATTTCATTTAAGCAATTCAGCCCTTATTTATCATTAGTGCAAGGGAAATACCGTATAGATATTGTTCCTGTCGGAAATGAAACTCCAATCTTTTCAGCGTTGGTACCAATAATGGGAAATCATACTTATACTCTTGCTGCAATAAATAGTGATAATCACCTACAATTACAACCTATACTTGATAATACACATTTACCAGCTGGTCAAGCAAAAATACGCTTTGCACATTTCTCTCCAGATACCCCTGTTGTAAATGTAGATTTAAAAGATGGAGATCATTTATTTGAAAATGTACTCTTTAAACAAATAACCGATTTTTTGCAAGTTAGCCCTGGTACAGCAGATATTGAAATTTCACTCGCAGATAATAAAAACATTTTATTGACTATACCGAAATTCAATGTTGAACCAAATGTTATTTATACAATTTCAATAGTAGGTTATTCAACTAAAGATCCTAAATTAGAAGCCGTTATACTCACAAATTAAAACAGTCTACACCATTCATTTGGTGTAGACTGTTTATTTTTGAAATGCAATTTGAAATTCTGTCCAATCGTTATCTGATCGACACATAATGGATCCATTATGTTTTTCCACAATTTGTTTACATACAAATAATCCAATACCAGTTCCTAACTTTTTAGTAGTTACAAATGGTTCAAAAATCGTTTCTACATTTTCAGCTGGAATCATTGGTCCATTATTTTTTATCACAATTCGAATAGCTTGATCTTCTTCAAATACATCAATGATAATTTTTCGTTCTTCTTTCATTGATTCAAGAGCATCAATTGAATTCATTAATATGTTTAAAAATACTTGTCTCACTTCACTCCGATAACCAACAAGCGGAATTGGATACGGTAAATTCTTTTCAATCAAAACATTCGCATTGACCAAACTCGGATATAAGAATTGTATAATGTCTTGAAACAAGTCATTAAGCCAAAACCGTTCCGATTCATTCCACATTTCTTTTTTTGATACGAGTAAAAATTGCGAAATACGAAAATTTAATTGATCTAATTCATGCGAAATAATATCTAAATACGATAAACTCGGATGATCTGCCTTTAATAATTTGACAAACCCCATAATGGAAGTAAGCGGATTACGAAATTCATGTACAAAACTAGCTGACATTTGTCCTAAAATCGTCAGTCTTTCTTTATGTGTTTCGTTAATATATTGCTGTTTTTCCTCTAAATTCTTCGATATAATTTCCGAGTATTTTAAAACGGTATAATAAATTAATTTGTCAAAACAAGTATGTATTTTTGCCATAATTGGTTTCAATTCACGAGCGCTAACATCTAATTCACACATCGCTTCGAAAAGTTCATTTCTTCCCACGTTTGCGTTATAAACAAAATCTCCAATATTCGCATCTGCTCCAGCACGTTCAATAGCAATTTTCTCACATAACGGTTGAAGATAATTTATATCTTTATCTTCCATAGTAAGTTCGATAATTAACTCTAGTAAATCCTCTCCATTTTGAACTACTTCTAGTTTAAATGGATCTTTTTCGGAAATTATCATTTTGTTTTTCCAGTTCTCTACGAATTGGTGCCTATTGTTTTTCAAGTGTGAACAAAATATTTCTTTAATATCCTTATCGATTGGAAAAACCTCCATTCCCTCCATTTCCATACGACGAATACCCTTTATATTTTGAATATTAACACAAAAAATACGATTCGTTAATAGATTTTTGTCACATTTTGTTAATTTCTGTTGATAAAATTATTTTTTCTTTCTTATTTAACTAATTGTATGCAAATCCCCTTTTTCCTTCACATATTTTCATTATTTCCGTAATCAAAACGACTTTTTTGCATCATTTTTAATTCTTGCGTACAATAGAAAATGAAAGGTGTGAAAAATATGGTAAATAAAAATGTGGAAGATTATCTCCAAGAAGGCATTTACGGCCAAAAGCAAAACAAACCAGAAGAACGTAATATGTATTTAACTACATTACGTGAGCGTGTGGAAATCGCTTTAACGATCGGTCAAGTAATGCAAAGTAATGTATACTCTGAAGTGGCGGGTAGCATGCGCCCTTCTCAATCATTACAACTCCTCCTAAATGGTGGCATTGCTTACCCACATTTATCAAAATACATTAAATTAGCAAACGAAAAAAATGTTCCTTTTACAATTGTTCAAAATAAAGATACAAAAACACCCATCGGTTTAGTATTAACTCATGCTACTGCTATAGATAAAGAACAAATTTATGTAGAAGATACTATTTTCAAACAAGAAATGAAGTAAAAGTTACACTTAATTAAATAGTTACTAGCAGCGTAAAAAACGAGTATGGAATCGTAAACATTTCCTACTCGTTTTTTAGTGCAAGTTTTAAGTTTTTCTATTTTATTTTTTAATACATACTAATTTCATTTCTGTCATTTCTTCTATTGCATATTTAATTCCTTCACGCCCCGTACCACTTTCTTTCACACCACCATAAGGCATATGATCTACTCTGAACGTTGGGATATCATTAATCATGACACCACCAACCTCTAGCTCATCAATTGCACGCATTGCTTTAAATAAATTATTTGTGAATACACCTGCCTGTAAGCCGTAACGCGAATTATTTACTTGTTCAATCGCTTCATCAAATTCTTTAAATGTATTTACTGTCATGAGTGGACCGAATACTTCTTGGCACTGCACAGATACATGATCTGGAACATTTGTTAATACAGTCGGTTCAAAAATTCTTGCATCCCGCTTCTTACCACCGCATAAAACAGTTGCTCCTTCCTTAATTGCTTCTTGAACCCACATATCAATTCGCTCTACATCTCTTTTTGAAATTAAAGCTGATACATCCGTTTCCTCAAGCAGTGGATCACCAACAACAACTGATTCCATCGCTTTCTTTAGCTTCGAAAGAAATTCATGCATTTTCGTTTCATGTACAAAAACACGTTGTACTGAAATACAAACTTGCCCATTATTAACAAATGCTCCCCATTTTACACGTTCAATTATTTCATCTGTTAACTCTACATCTTCATCAATGATAACAGCAGCATTTGAGCCTAGTTCTAACGTAACTCGTTTTAGCCCAGCCTTTTGTTTTATTCCGATTCCAACTTTTGGACTTCCGGTAAAAGTAATAGAAGCAACGTAATCATTTTTGACGATTGCCTCACCAACCGTGGAGCCAGGACCAGAAATGATATTTAAAGCTCCATTTGGCAATCCTGCCTCTTCAAATAACTCAACTAATGCATAAGATGATAATGGCGTTTGATCAGCTGGCTTTAATACAACTGTATTTCCGGCAGCGATTGCTGGTCCAACTTTATGCGCTACTAAATTTAATGGGAAATTAAATGGTGTAATAGCCCCTATAACCCCAATCGGCTTTCGGATTGTATATGCAATACGCCCATCTGCACCAGGTGCGGCGTCTAATGGCAATGTCTCACCATATATACGCTTCGCTTCTTCAGCTGCAAATTTGTATGTTTGAACAGTACGATCTACTTCTCCCCTTGCAGCACGTATTGGTTTTGCAGCTTCTTTTGCAATAATCTCTGCAAATTCTTCTCTTCTTTCATCCATTTTTTGTGCAACTTTCTCTAAAATAGTCGCACGATCATATGCAGATAATGTATTCATTTTTGTCATTGCATTTTTTGCAGCGGTAACAGCCTCTTTTACATCTTCTTCCGTGCCTTGTGCAATTTCCGCTAATGTTTCTTCAGAATATGGTGCATATAATGGTTTATACGTGTTTACAGATTTCCAATCTCCATTTATATATAAATGCTTTTTCATAATTCTTCTCCTTCCAAATATATGTATACAACAATACTTCACCTAGTGAAAGGTTCGACTTATGTCATTGTATCATAGCTCCTATCCCTCAAAAAACATTATGCTCAAAAAAACTCTGCTATATAGCAGAGTTTACGAGCTAATTTGCTCTTGTAACGAAATTTGTTTTTCATCTTCTAAAATAACAATCGATTCTACTATCTTTGTAACTTCTAATCTTTTTATATAATGTCCATCTAATTCTTTCACACAAAACTTATAATTTTCAATTTCAATGGAATCCTCTTCAGCAATCTCTATATTCTTCGTTAAAATCCAACCACCGATTGTATCAACACCATCATCATCAATCCCTAAACCAAATAACATATTCACTTCACTAACAAGTACTTTTCCCTCTAGTATCGTCTTCGTTTCACTAACCTTTTGAATTTCTGGCTGCTCATCCGTATCAAACTCATCCTGAATATCTCCAACAATTTCTTCCAGAATATCTTCAACAGTAACAAGTCCAGATGTTCCACCATATTCATCTATCAATATAGCAATATGTGTTCTTTCTTTTTGCATTTTTAAAAACAAATCATGAATTGGAATAGAATCGATAACTAAAATAATTGGTCTCATATATTGCTCTACTGTCTTCTTATTAACAGCTTTATGTTGTACAAATTCAGTAAAAATATCTTTAAAATTCACAAAACCTATTACGTGGTCTTTGTCGCCATCAACAACTGGATACCTTGTATATTTTTCACGAGACATTTTTTGCAAAGCTTCTTCAGCAGGCATCTCTTTACTTATAATATTCATTTCAGTTCGAGGTACCATTATTTCTTTTGCAATGCGATCATCAAATTCAAAAATTTTATTCACATATTTATATTCAGATTGATTAATCTCACCATTTTTATAACTTTCTGAAACTAACAACCGTAATTCTTCTTCTGAATGAACCTCATCATGTCCCTTCGGCGGTTTCAGCCCTAGCAGCTTCGTAATGATTCGAGCTGAACCATTTAATAGCCAAATGAATGGGAATGCAATACGATAAAAGAAAATTAACGGCTTAGAAACAAGTAAACTCACTTGTTCAGATTTTTGAATTGCAAATGTTTTTGGGGCCAATTCACCTATTACAACATGTAAAAAAGTAATTAACAAAAACACTAAAATTACAGCAAAAATGTCTGCTAGTTGAGTAGAGATATTCCAATTTGCAAAAAGCGTATCAAATATTTGCTTTAACGCAGGTTTACCAAACCACCCAATTCCTAAAGCTGTAACAGTAATTCCCAGCTGACAAGCAGATAAATATTCGTCTAAGTTTGTAATGACTGTTTTGACCGATGTTGCACGATTATTTCCTTCTGCAATTAAATAGTCAATTCGTGAACTTCTCACTTTAACAATTGCAAATTCTGCTGCAACGAAAAATGCCGTTAAAGCAATTAAAACAATCACTATACTTATACTATATATGTCCAAATACTTTTCCTTACTTACTTTGTAAGCAAGGAAGCCACCTCCTACTTAATTTTATTCAAGTGAAGTAAGCCTTCTAATACTCTAACAAAATTCTACATTAGCAACCACCTTTTTATATATTATATGCATACATAAAAAAGATATTTATCATTATGATAATCTAATTCATTTACACTCGTCAAATTATTCTAAATGTTACGATAAAACATTTTTATTTAAACGAACTATTCTTCTCAACTCAATTTCGTGAAAAAACACTTTCTTTGCCGATTCCACACTTCTTTTGTCGCACTAGAAGGGAACTTACTTCATAGCTCGAAATCATTCAACAGGATATATATAGGAGGGATTATTTTGGAATATAAAACACCATTTATCGCAAAGAAATTAGGTGTTAGCCCAAAGGCTGTTGTCCGGATCGCACAACAATTAAATCTTACGATAGAGAAAAACAAATATGGCCACTTTATTTTCACACAAGAGGATGTCGATCAAATGTTAGAACACCATCGATTTCAAATAGAGCAATCTCAAAATTCTCAATCTACTCAAAAGGCTTCCTCAAATGAAGTTGAGGAATTAAAAACTCAAGTTAATACAATTGTTCAAAACATATTACCCAATGATTTTGAGCAATTAGCTGATCAATTAAACACTATTACGAGAAGACTTGATCGAATGGAAGAACAAATGCAAGATAAGGCAAATGATGTCGTCACGTACCAACTTTTACAACACCGTCGTGAAATGGAGGAAATGTTAGAGCGAATTCAAAAATTAGAAGCTGCCCTAACGAAAGAAGAACCCATTTATATTACTCCTGATTCAAAACCAACATATGAACGAGAAAAGAAACCGAAGCGCCGCAAAATGATTTTTAGTATATTTGGATTATAATTTTTAGACCCTTATTAAAATAATAAGGGTCTTTTTTAATGAAGAGTTATATCCTATACAAATATTATTCTCTTTATTATACATATTCACTTCGCTTTATTTCGTTAACATAATATTTTTACTGTATTCTGCAATTAATGCCTGTGCATGAGCATTCCCTTGAATCACATCACGAAATTCTTTTAAAGAATACAAATGCGTAACCCCTTTTCGAGCATGAATTCTTACTGGTACACCTTGTAAAGTATCATGAAACTGAAATGGATTATCTATTGGCTCAATTGGAAAACCAAGTGTAAGTAAATACATATACATTCTTTTTGTTACTGCTGCAATGTACCATTCAGCTTTTGTTTCTAACGCATGTATAAATAAAATAGCTGTTAGCCTTTTGAAATGTCCTCTCCCACGAGACGTTTTCGAAATACTTAACTTGCCTATTTCATATACATTCTTCAAATCTTTTACTAAATCATTTTTAGAAAACGGATAGAAAAACTCAGAATTTGATTGTTCAGGTATCGTATACTTAATACATTCTACTGTACCAATAGGATGTTCATCTTCTATTAATAAAAATCGTGATGGATTTAAATTACGTTCTACGAACATTAAGTTTCTTTCTTCACAAAAATCTCCCCATAGTTGCTCGAACCCAAAATGTTCTTCCTTTGTTTGAACACGCTGGAACATATTTAACCGCCTTTCCCATCGTCGCTCTGTTTTTGATAACGCTTTCACTATCTATCATATAAGAACAAATCTTCGTATGCAACTAAAAATATTTATGACTTATTATATTCTGCAAAATGAATTAGATTCCAATTTAATCGACTTTTATCCCGCGCTCACATTCCTTTTAATAACACATTTGTAGCACTTTTCAAATCTAAATTACATTATGTTTCTTTCCATACAGCATATAATTCTTCTTAATCTAAAGAAATCCTTTATGAAAAAGGATTTCTTTTACTTCTTAATGCTTTTTAACCATTTTTCAAAAATTTGTACCATCCCATGTTTTCCAGCTAATTTCTCTTCCCCTTGTTTCGTCTTATATGGATATAACTGCAAGAAAACACCGCATCCAGACTCAATTTTTTTACTGTGCATATGGCTTCCTGGATATACACAAATGACTTCATAAATTGACCTTCGATAATAGACTCGCTTTCCATCCTGTTCTTCTACATACTTTATAGACCAGTACTTATACATTTGCTCAGTTGCTTTCGTATTTCCGACGTGCTGAAAAATATTGTACATTGGACTATACTTCACTTCAATAATAATAGAAGATTTATATACGTATTTCCCATCTTCTTTTACATAACAGTCTAAGCGAATATCTGGCTTCTTCGTATCCTCACCATTGTAAAAATTACTACCTTTACTTAATGCAATAAGAGGATGTGTTTCAATTAAGTCATTAAATGCAACATGCACCTTTATATCATCCCGTTCTAAAACTACTGTCGTTCCATCTTGTAATCCATCTACATAAAAATGTTCTTGTATTTGTTCACGGATAGAGTTTCTAGCTTCAAAACCAATTTGCTCTAAAATTGAAATAACGATAAAAAAAGCGTAATATTCATACACTAAAAACGTTGGCTTATAAACAAATAATAACGATGGAGATTGATCCGTATATTGCGGGAGTACTTCTAAATGATGTAGTAATTGTTGATGTGGTATCGGTAAATCATGTAAGTTCATGTTACTTGTTTCAGTAACTTCCCTCCAAAACGAAGAATGCATTAACATTTGAAAGTATTGTACATTTTCACGCACAATATGCGCCAATATTTTATATTCTTGTATTTTCATTGAGCTCTTTCGTAAATCGGCTTCTTTTAGTAAATGTATATTTTTATATTTTTGCTTCTCTCTATCAGTTACCGATCCATTACGCTCAATTGTTTGTATAATCGTTTTTACGGCTTGAAACTCTTCTGATTTTTTCTTTTTTTCTCTTTCTAAGATTTCAATTGTTTGACGTAAAAAACTTTTTGCTTCAATTAAATAATGATAAAATTGCATCGCTTTATATTTAAGAAATGCATTTTCCTTACTATTTTTTTGTTCCATAAACTTACGATTATAATGTTTGGCATAAGGTTTTCGTTCTGCCACTATAGTTCCTTTTCTTGTTGGCCTTCGCTCTTTTCCTTCCCATTTATATTCATTTATAAATTTTGAGCTTGATTCTATTTTCTTAAAGATTTGCTTTATCATTTTCATTTTTTGGGGTAACTTTCTAAGTAACACTAAATAAGAAGAATCCTCAATATCGCTAAGTGCAGAGAAGGTCTTTTTATAGTAACCTCTATCCAAAATCAACTCATTTAAAATTGACTTCACATAGTCTTGAATCATTTCAAATTGATCATCAAAAAAGTTTTTCGGTACGATTTGAAATGCGCCATAATACGTTGTATCTTCTATACGCACTTCAAAATGGTATAAACCACAGCGCCATGGATAAAAGAATTCTGTTTTCCCATGTTCATATATTAATACTCTTTGTTTTTTTTCATTTATTTCATATTGAGCCTCTTTTATATTTTTCTGTCCCTCATATACTTTATTCCATATAAAAGTAATATTCATTGGAATTTCATAATTGTACTGCAATCTTATTGGTTTTAATTCTTGTACTTTATAAATACATTGAACTAATGCTGTAGTAGATGTACAAAGACGATTTAATAAAATATAATCTCCTTTCCCCTCATTTCCAATGATTAACTTTAATACAAAAGGGAGCGTTTCATTCGTATCAACGATTTTTGTTTCGTAACGCCCTTCATTTTGCATATCCATACAGCTCCAGTTCTCTACGTTTTTCTCGTATATATGCTAAAGAGTGTTCAAATGTAGATACTCTGTTTGCAAGTGCAGATTGCAAAAGAGGTACTAAGGTCGCCCCCCTTTTTGCTTCTTCAGAAAGTAAAGGCCCAACCATCATTTCGGTCCCTCTGATTTTCGTCAATACACGCTGCTTTATTTGTAAATCAAACCCCTCTTCTCTACTGATCATATAGGTATGGTTATTTTGGAACGGTATGTTTTGCAAATAAGTCGCAATTGCATTTGCACATCGGAAAGAAATTCCCTTAGACGCGTCATGTGATGACAATACGACATGCAACTTATCTAATAGCTCTAATTCTTCTTCAGAAAACACTTCAATCATCGCTTTATTTCTCATCCAATTTATCCGAAATTCTCCCGCTGTTACTTTCAAAGGTGGATGTAATACGACTTTCCCCTGTTCCATGTCCATCTCACAAAACGGAATTTTCTGTAACGTTATTAGGTTCGTTCGATCTAATAATCGATCAGAGAGCTCTTTTGTTGTTTCATCAAAATTCACAGTACCTACAAATATAATATTTTCTCCAATTTCAATTGTTGATGGAATTGAATTCTCTATGTCCTGTACACCCTCATACAAGTTTAAAATACGATTTTTTGTTTCAAGTTCAAGAACAGATAGAAACGGAGTAAACCAATGCTCAATATGAGACATGTTCATTTCATCAAAAACGATTATATACAGTTGATTTGGATTTTCTTTCGCCTTCATTAACGTCCTAACTAACTTCGTTTCACTTTCAATAAAAGTACCATTTGGATGAAGGTAACCAAGTAAATCATGTGGTTCTTGATACGATGGCGAAATCGGAATCCAAACCAACTCTTCCCCATACTGTAACCCTAATGCTTCTGCATAAGTTTGCACAAAACGTGATTTCCCAATGCCCGGTATACCACCAAGAATCGTTAACATATTTGTTTTTACACTTATATGAAAATTATAAATATCCGTTTCATCCAAATATAACCCTTTATTATGCACCATACTTTGTACATACTGTAAAAAAGACGATTCACGCTCATCCCATTCCCATTCATCTTTTTGTACTTTTATATCCTCTACTTCAACTAGCTTACCTTCTTCATGCATTCGTTTTTTTAATTGCTCATACACATAATCACTTACAAAATATAATTGATCTTCTACCGCTATTTCTACATACTTCGGCCAGTCACTGCAGTTTATATATTTACATTCACGTTTCTGTTCAAAATAGGCGATTGAGCTAATTGATGGCTTTAGGGATATGTTTCCGTAAAGTCTTCCATCGTGCCACAATAATTCGGGAGGCTCAAAGTCTTTCGGAAATTTTGGCATAAGAAATGATAAATAACCGTTGCTAAGTTTTCGTTCTAAAGATTCTCTTTTTTTATTATTTGTAACTTTAGGTGCCGGAATCATTTTATAGCTGCTTGCTATTTCTTTCGGTTCTTCTGTACATATTAACTCCACGTATACATTTCCTCTTTCATAATAAAGACGAAACATTACTAGTTGCTTTTCTAATTTTCTCTTCTTTAATTCCGAAAAGATTTTTTCATTCTTTTTATTGCTACATAACCCTTCAAATACATATGGTTCATTTGTAAATTGTTCCTGTAAAGTGAATGGTATTGGCGATAAGCATTGTACAAAGAAATTCTCTCCACTCTTCTCTTTCTCAGCTTTTGTAAATTTCCCTAAAAATCTCATATAGTACATTCGTTTTATAAAACTTGGCTGAAGAGCTTTATGTAATTTCACCTTAGTCACCTTCTTTTTTCATACTATTCTTAGTGTATGAAAGAAACGAAAAACTAGAAATAAAAAACCTGACGTTATCCGCCAGGTTCAAAATAAAAACTTATATTAATGAGAAGGAAATGCTTTTTTCTCCTGTAAAATTGCATTATGAGCAATTTTCATTTTCGCAAGTACGTAACGTAATCGATCTTCAGCGTTTTCATCTTTACTTATTTGTAATTCCGCCAAATTTTCAACAGAACTTGCTAAATTTTCAATGACTCCTCTTAGTTCAGGATGATGATTAAAAAAAGATTCTTGTACTAATACTTTCCTTAACTCACTAGCTAAATCAATTATTCTAGACAACTGTTCTTTTTCTTCCATTCTCATCCCTCCTGAATATCTTATGTAGTAAATATTCTCTAAACAAAGAAAAAAGCCCTTTAAATGAAAAGGACTTTTTACATTTTTATATTTCCAGTTAATAACATATATATGGATGTGATAGCCGCAACAATAATTGCCCACATCACATACTTCTCTGCACCTACAAAGCAACGGTTCCCTTGTTCTTTTCTTGCAAACGTGTAAATAATAATTCCAATTCCATACACAATTGAAACGAGTAGTAAATTCTTTAAACCAGCTGCA
Organism: Bacillus sp. JH7; assembly: GCF_001563515.1. Classification (NCBI taxonomy): domain Bacteria; kingdom Bacillati; phylum Bacillota; class Bacilli; order Caryophanales; family Bacillaceae; genus Bacillus; species Bacillus sp. JH7. Next base: position 2,536,265 of record NZ_LPUS01000001.1, read on the forward strand.
TAAAGAAGCCATACAGAGTAAATAGAAGCAATTAAAGCCAACGCTCCGTTTTTTAATTTTGCGTCTTTTAGCTCGTTTGTAATGACTAATTTAAATTGGAATAACGCTGATAATAAATATGGTAATAAAATTGATGTTGATGCAATGAAATACATAATTTGATATGTTGATTCCGAAAACAAAACGATGATAAATATAATTTGGGCAACACCATTTGAAATCCATAATGCCATGTGCGGTGTTTGCTTTTTATTTGTTTTCGTAAAGACTTTCGGAAATACGCCATCTTTTCCTGCTACATGAGAAATTTCAGAAACAAGTAAAAACCAGCCAATTAATGTACCGACAAGTGAAGCAACTAATCCGATGTTAATCGCAACTGCACCCCATGGACCAACAACGTGCTCTAATACATGTCCCATTGACGGAGTTTCTAACACAGAAAGTTCGCCTCTTGTCATAGCTCCCATTGACAGGACAGAAATTAAAATATAAATGGACATTACTAAAATAAGTCCCAATACTGTTGCCTTACCAACATCTCGACTATTCTTCGCTCTTCCAGATAATACAACCGCTCCTTCAACTCCAATGAAAACCCAAAGTGTTACAAGCATTGTATTTTTCACTTGACCAAGTATAGCGGAAAGTGAGATCGTTCCTTCTCCCCAAAAATCATGTGTAAATGTGTCCCAGCGAAAGGCTGTTACCATTACAACAATAAATAAAACGATTGGAACTAACTTCCCTATTGTTGCGATAACATTCATAATAGAAGCTTCACGGATCCCAAATAAAATTAGAAAATGAAGTGTCCATAATAAAAGTGATGCCCCAACGATAGACGCAACATTATTTCCTCCTTTGAAAATTGGAAAGAAATAACCTAATGTACTAAACAGTAACATAATTGTTGCGACATTACCTAAGATTCCTGCTAGCCAATATCCCCAAGCACTATTAAATCCAATATATTCACCAAAACCAGCACGTGCATAACTATAAATTCCACCTTCAAGTTCCGGTTTTTGTCTTGCTAACGTTTGATATACGAGCGCAAGGGGAATCATTCCCATCGCTGTAATACACCAGCCAATTATTATTGCACCACTGTTTGCTCCTACTGCTAAATCATGCGGTAAACTAAAAACACCGCCACCAACCATTGTTCCAACTACTAATGCGATTAATGGAAAAAATCCTAACTTCTTTTCTATTTGTACCACCCCATCTGTCATTCTAGGTGTTATGTTCGTTCAACTATTAAAGTCACCTTTTTCTCTAATAGACGTTTCTCTTATATTTTTTCAGGAAAACATTACTTATTCTAAAAGAAAATGAGCAAAAATGGAATACTTTTTTGAAAAAATGTATAAGTATGCACAAAAAAACCGCTCATTTTGTAATGAACGGTCATTTTAAACATATAAATTTGTATATTTCTTGTAAATTTAACGAAGTAAATTCTCTTTTTGTAAAAATTGTTTTGCGACTTCTTCACTACTTTTACCATTTACGTTAACTTCATAATTCATTTTTCGCATTTCTTCATCTGTAATCTTTCCAGATAATTTATTTAATACCTTTTCAAGTTCAGGATATTTCTGTAACGTTTCTTTTCTTAATAATGGTGCTCCTTGATAAGGTGGGAATAACCCTTTATCATCTTTTAGCACTTTCAGTCCGTATTGCTCCAATTCACTATCTGTTGAATATGCATCAATTACGTTAACATCTCCAGATTCAATTGCGCTATAACGCAGCTTCGGCTCCATCGTTTTAACATTCGAGAACTTATAGTTATATAATTTTTGCATTCCTTTATAACCATCTTCACGATCAGCAAATTCCAATGTAAATCCTACTTTGGCTTCCTGCGCAACATTCCCTAAATCAGAAATTGTATTTATATTCTTTTGATCTGCTATTTTTTTCGGCATGGCTAGTGCATATGTATTGTTATACTCCATTGGCTTCAACATAATCATATTATATTTCTTTTCCATTCCAACGCGAGCCTGCTCATATACTTCATCACGATTTGTACTCTTTGGTTCTTCTTTCACGAAAGTAGATAAAGCTGTTCCTGAAAATTCTGGGTATATATCTACTTCCCCTGATTTCAACGCTTCAAATACAAATGCTGTTTTCCCAAGACCTGGTTTTAATTGTACGTGTAAATCTGTATCTTGTTCAATAAGCTGCTTATACATTTGAATTAAAATTTCAGGTTCTGATCCAAGTTTGCCCGCAATAACAATATCTTTCTTTTCTGTACTCCAAAGAAATGGAGAAGCAATCATTATACAAACAATACATATCGTCAATATAACACGCTTAGAAGAGCGTTTCGGTCGTTCAAGTATGCGAAGTACTATATCAAAGAATAAAGCGAGTAACGCGGCTGGTACGGCCCCTAAAATGATAAGCGCATGATCATTTCGATCTATACCTAATAGTATAAGCTTACCGAGCCCACCTGCACCAATGAGAGCTGCTAATGTAGCCGTTCCAACAATTAATACCATCGCTGTACGAATACCAGCCATAATGATAGGCAATGCAAGAGGAAATTCTACCTTCCACAATCTTCTCCAACTATTCATCCCCATAGCTTTCGCGGCTTCTATTAAAGATTCATCTAATTCCCTTATTCCTGTATATGTATTTCGTAAAATAGGTAATAGTGCATACACAACTAATGCGATAATCGCTGGAAGTTTTCCGATTCCTACTAATGGAATTAAGAGTCCGAGTAATGCAAGTGATGGCACTGTCTGCATTACTGCAGAAGTTCCTATTATAAATTCAGCCATTCGTTCTTTTCTTGTTAATAAGATGCCAAGTGGCACCGCTATAATTACTGCAAAAAATAATGAAATAAGCGATATTTGTAAATGCTCACTTAATGCAGTTAGTAATTCTATTTTTCGTTCTTGGAACGTTTGTATAAAATTAGTCACTGTTTAGCCTCTTTCCTTCATTTGTTCAACAATGTAATTGACAATGTGACGACTTGTTAACGCTCCAATATATTGACCGTTTTTTTCAACTGGAACGACCTCCTCATCACGCACACGAACTAACGCTTCTTGTAAAGAAGAATGTAATGATAGCGCCTGCCCTTCTAATTGCACACTTTGATCAAGTGGCAATACATCTGCTATACTTTTCCCCTCATACCAAGTTCGCCCACGATTTCCAATGAATTCCTCTACAAATTCATTTTTCGGATTATGTATAATTCCTTCTGGTGTATCTAGTTGAACAACTTTTCCTTCTTTCATAATACAAATGCGATCTCCAAGTGATAATGCTTCTTGCATATCATGTGTTACGAATACGATTGTTTTTTGAATCTTTTTTTGCAACTGTACAATATCCTTCTGAAGCTGTTCCCTACTTAATGGATCTAACGCGCTAAATGGTTCATCCATAAGAATGATTTTCGGGTTTGCAGCTAATGCTCGCACGACACCGACACGTTGTTTTTGTCCTCCTGACAATTCATCAGGCATACGATTTCGATAAATATCCGGATCTAATCCAACCATATGTAACAAGTCATCGACGCGTGCTTTAATTTCTTTTTTGCTCCATTGCCTCATTTCAGGAACAACTGCAATATTTTCAGCAATTGTCATATGAGGAAACAAAGCAATCTGTTGCAACACGTATCCTATATCCCAACGTAATTCATTTATATTATATTGTTGAATATCTTTTCCATCGATTAAAATCGATCCTTCAGTCGTTTCGATTAAACGATTAATCATCTTCATTGTCGTTGTTTTCCCGCAACCACTCGGACCGATGAGAACAAAAAATTCTCCCTTTTTAATTTCTAAATGCAATGAATCCACTGCTTTCGTGCCATCTTCATACGATTTTGACACATGATTAAATTGAATCACAAATACAACTCCTTTACTGTTGTTTCCTTTATTTTGATGGAATATGGCATTCATTTCAAATGATACGCTTTTAAATTAAAAAAGAGCTCACATTTGAGCTCTAACGGTCGAACAATATTGTTTTCATAATAGCAGCATATTCGCGAACATACATTTTTCTCTTAGAACGAATTGGTGTTTCAGCAGCTAGTGCCTCCATCTTCATGCCTAAACGCTTTGCAATTATTTTCGTTCGATATAAATGATACGTATTACTTACAACTACCGCATGTTTCACATTATATAAATTCATACTAAACTTTAAGTTTTCATACGTATTTGTAGATTGATCTTCTATTAAAATACGACTCTCATCTATACCGTGTACCATTAAATAGTTTCTCATGCTGTGAGCTTCCGGTATATCTTCATCTTCTCCTTGACCACCTGAAACAATTACTTTCGCTTCAGGATGGGAAAATAAATACTCCAACGCTACATCCAAACGATTTTGAAGAGATAAAGACGGTCTATCTCCAAATAACTTTGCACCCAGTATAAGAACGTACGGAGAGTGATAGCTCAACTTTTCACGAGCAACTTTGTTCATTCTAAACGTCATATAAATGATGTATAGTGGCGGTAATAATAAAATGATAAGAAAGATCCATTTGTTCATAAATAAGTTTGCACTCCCTTTCTTTTTATTATACAGAAAAAGAAAGGGCGGCAGAAGTGTTTTTTTAAACGATTGATTTATTAGAAACATTCGCCGCTACTTTACGTTGTGATAGTACATAATAAATAGCGATTCCTAATGAGAAGATCAATATGCAGCTTAATACGTAAAACGGAAGCATTACTCCGGCTTTAGATACACCCGCTGTAAACAGCATTAATAATACAATTCGTATTCCAGTACCAATTAGGCGAAATAAGCTGTCTACACGTCCCATTACTTCGTTTGGAATTTCCTCCATCATCAATACATTTCTCGCCACTCTTGTACCCGCATTTCCAACTGCTTGAAAAATTGCAAGTCCATATAAGAAAATTACGGAAGGTTCAATAATCATTGCGGTAATTGAAATTACATAAATGAACATCGTCATAACGATTGAAACTTCTGTTTTTACATATTTCATTATGAGTGGAATACAGATTCCTGCAACAACCGCTCCGACACCGTACATCGTGCCCTCTATTATGTATACAGAGGCATTGGCTTTTAGTAAACTGCTCTCGTTATTAATTATGTAACTTGAGCGAAATAAAAAGTTTATCTCCGTCTAAATACAAGTTATACAGACATACATTGATCGTATAAAAGTATATAGTACCCTAATATTATGTAAAAGGTGGCGAAGTGTATAATGAAAGATTTTGATTTCGAAAAAGAAAGCATTATTCGTAAATATGGTGAATGGACTGCATATGATATTAAATTAACTGAAACTCTATATACAAAGGATATTCGACAACCCAATCCTCCATTAAAAAAAATTGTGACAATGATTCAAGATATCACACAATGTGATTTTAAAAACCTTCGAATTTTAGATTTAGCTTGTTTAGAGGGTCATTATGCCATTGAATTTGCTTTGCAAGGAGCAACCGTTGTAGGAATTGAAGGAAGAGAATCAAACATACAAAAAGCTATATTTGCTAAAGATACATTAAATTTAGCAAATGTAACCTTTTATCAAGATGATGTAAGAAATTTAAGTGCTGAAAAATATGGTCAATTTGATATCGTTTTATGTTCTGGTATTTTATACCATTTAGACAGTTCAGACGTATTTCCTTTTTTAGAAAAATTGTATGAAGTATGCAAAAGATTTGTAATAATTGATACCCATATTGCATACACCTCTAATATATCAGTATTCTATAAAAATTATGAATATAAGGGACACACAATACCAGAACATCCTGCCAATTCATCATTAGAAGAACGTTTACAATCAAAGTGGGCATCATTAGATAACATTACTAGTTTTTGGATGACAAAACCTTCTCTATATAATTTCTTAACGCGAACAGGCTTCTCTTCTATAAATGAATCCAGAAGTTTAGTCCAAGGAGATAGAATTACTGTTGTAGCTTTTAAGAAATATCCTATAGAAATTAAAAGCTCACCTGAAACAGAAAAATACATTGAACCTGACTATTTAGAATATTAACTATTACACTTTTTAGTTCTTTATCCTAATCACCCTGTATCTACTGGTTAATGTCAAAAAAACATCTTACCAAACCTCGTTTCTAGATGCTCTTTCTTTTTGTTTTTTATATTACTACATAAAATAGATCAACAACCGTTCTTTTTTATGACGATTACACTAAAAAAGAGCATTTCTCACTGAAGTGAACCCGAATAGTGGTACATGATAAAAACACCTCCTGAATTTGCATACTTAGTATGCAAATTCAGGAGGTGTTTTTCGTTTTTTAAAAAAGAGTTCCTTACCTAGAAGAAATAAAGTGGAAAGTAATTAATAATGAAAAAGAAGGTTTATTCGAACCATACAATTCCGGAACCAATAGCAGATAGACTATTGGCTCCTAGAATGTAATACAAGCGAGAATCATGATAAAGTGAGGACATATCATTCCACTCCTAGTTGTTTTTTCACCTCTTTATATACGCTCATATATGCTTTCAATTCTTTAACTACATCATGAATTAATGGTTTTGCATCTTCCCCAAGTTCACCATCTTGCACATGTAATCCATCAAGCACAACTTGTTTTGGAATTGCATTTGCATAAACACCTCTAGCGACCGTTCGCATGCTGTTTAATGCATTTATTCCACCTTTACCGCCACCAGCAACCGCTAACAATGCAACTGGTTTATGAATAAATTCACTACTACTTAAGTAATCTAAAGAGTTTTTCAGCGCACCGCTCATCGCATTATGATATTCTGGTGTACATAATACAACCCCATCCGCAGCTTTCACTAACGTTTTTAATTTTTTTACTGCCTCTAAATCACGTTGCGACTCTTCTCCATTGTATAAAGGTAACTCCTCAATTGCTAAATCATATAATTCCCCTTCAAATTGATCCGCAATATATTTTGCCACCACGCGAGTTCTACCAAATTTTCTTGGTGTACCGTTAATAACGACTAGTTTCATGATTATTTCTCCCCTTTGTTTTCAAGTTCTACTTATATATTATCAGAAATTTCTATACAAAACACAATATAAAGAGTTAACTTGTTTCATAAAATAGTATGATAAACAAAAAAGAACTCATACTTTCGTATGAGTTTCGTACAATTACTTTGATTCATCTCTCATGCTCAATGTACCTAAACTTTCATTTGCTTCAAAATGATTATATGCTTTTTCCGCTAATCTTTTCCGTTCTTCTGGTAATTCTATATATTTCATTACGTTTTCAATTATTTTTTCGTACGGAGTAAATACAATTCCTGGCCACTCTACCTCATCTTCTGGATTACTATTTTCGGAAATAATAAATTTCTTATTCGCAACTGCATAAGACACGCGAGGTGTTTCAAGAATTCCTGATAAGTAAAAATGAATATTTAATATAATTTTAGCTCTAGCAATCAATTCATTTCTAACAATTCCCCACGCATTATTTTTAAAAACTATATTTAAATTCGGGGCAATCGCTTTTAGATGATCAAAAATAGCTTGTCGCCTCGGATTAAGAGCACCTATAAACAGAATATCAATATCTTCAATAATCTCATCTTCAAACGCATCTTTTTTTATTTCCAAAGTTGGAGCATAGTTCATTTCTACATGTTTTATTTCTTTTCCTACCCCTTTATGTTGAAGCCATTCTATATTTTGTTTACTATAATCCCAAATCACTCTATCTTTTAATAATATTAAATAAAGGGGATGCGCATATGGACTTCCTTCGTATAGCTGTTCTAAATTATAAATAATTGCATCTTTCGGAAGAAGATTCGGGTTATATGCGTATGTATGTGCTCCAAAAACAACTGTATTCTTTGCATTTTCCAGTATTGTTTCTGATATAATTACTGTATTACCCTCCTGCTCCAACCGCCACTTTAAAGCTCGCGCAACATCTATGAAACTACCGTATGTCTTTGGGCATATAAAAAGACAATAATCATATTCTTTATTCAAATAAACTTCCATTAATCTTAAATTATTTTTATATAAATCTACATCTGGATGTTTAAGTACCAACTCATTTGCATGTTTTCTTGCTACTTTATATAATCCAGCATAATAAGCAGCGATACATCTTCTTAATTCGATTCTTTCCCGGTCCTCATCTAATACATCCATGTTTAAAAGAAGATTTGCGATACAATACGCTTTTAAATGATCACGATCATAATAATAGTCTAGTAGTGGCATCAATTCTTCATACGTATTTCCATGCACCGATTCTCCTAGTTCAATCGCCCATCTCATTAATTCCATGATTACTCCACTACTCCTTTAACCGAAAATGTATTTAATAAAATTTCGCATTATTCTCTACTATATTTGCTATATGAAATGGAATCTTTTCTTTTATCGATTCCAAATACTTTTGCGATACCGCCCCTAAATGTTTTTTATGAGGTATATAGAAAGCACTAATAGAAATTTCATAGTCAAATAAGTAATCATACACATGATAATCTACAAATAGAAGATCATCCTTTGGAAAAGGAATTTCCTTCCCTTGCAGAGCGTACATCAAAGCAATATTGTTTTGAGATCGTAATCGATACAACCTTGCAAGTTGGTATAATGGTTCAGCCCGGGTTGGTCTATATTCCCAAGCTTTTTGAAAATAAAAAACAGCTAATGCTAAATATTGCTCTTCTTGCCCTTTAACAGTTTCTTTTTCATCAGCATCTGTCACTTCATTTTGTTTATTTGCTGAACGATTTGCTAACTGCTCATAACAAAATCCTATTCGCAATAACGAATAGAATACCTCTTCAACCCATCCTCCTGCTTCCACTCGTTTTTTATACCATTTAATTGAATTCTCAAATTGACTTAAATGAAAATAAGTCTGAGCTAAATAAAATAAATATCTTATATGCAAATCTGGCGTTGTTTCTGGGTCGTTTATTCCTTGTAACAACAACCTCTCATCTCTTTCAAATTTATCAGCTTTGCTCCCGCCATCTCCGGGATCATTCACGACAAGAGTCTCTAACCGAGCTACCCTCGTATTGTAATTCGCTCCAACTTTTGAACGATCTATATCCCAATACTCATGAGTAACACCGACAGATTTCCATGGTAAAGAAGCTTTTAAAAGACGCGTAAGCCAATATTTAATATGAACATCATATTGTAATGTAAGATAATGATCTTCCGCTAAGCTCGTTTTATCGAAATTCGGACCAACCTCTAAAATCATATCTGCATCTAATATTAATAAATAATCTGCTTCTGGGTATGTTTTTTGCGCTAACGAAACAGCTAAGCTTCTGTTATAACCAAAGTTTTTAAACGGCTCATGATGAACCGTCCCAGGTATCTCATTTTCCTTACACCAATTTTCAATAATTTCAGGCGTATTATCCGTCGATCCAGTATCACAAATAGAAACAAAGTCTACAATTGATTTTGTTGCATTTAAACATCTTTCCATAATTCTAGACTCATTTTTGACGATCATACAAAGACATAACTTTTTTTCTTCCTTTACAGACTTCACTTGCTCATTTTCCATTTAACCACCTCATATTTTATTAACACGCTCTTCTCATATGTAACAACATTTCTTAGCTATACTGATGACATAAGCACCCTTTTACTATTTATGAAAACTTCATTTTATTTATTCTTACTTTTATGTTGGGACATATTTCATGCAGCGCTTTATATTTGATACAATCAATACAAAAAACATAATGCGGGAATCCGTACATTTCAAAGTCTAAGAGGAGGTTAGTGTCATTTGTGACAAAAAAACGATGATTGATTGGTATTTTTAAATTAGTAGTTTCTTAAACTATAAAAAAGAAACTTGCGCTTATGCACAAGTTTCTTTTCAAAAACATCCTTATTTTTTCACAACTTCATGTCCACCGAACTGATTACGTAGTGCTGAAACTACTTTTCCATGGAATGTATCATCTTCCTGAGAACGATAGCGCATAAATAATGACATAGCGATTACTGGTGCTGCAGCTTGAAGTTCAAGTGCAGTTTCAACAGTCCATTTTCCTTCTCCTGAAGAGTTCATTACACCTTTAATGCCATCTAGTTTCGGATCTTCTGCAAATGCTTTTTCAGTTAAGTCCATTAACCAACCACGGATAACTGATCCGTTCGCCCATACTTTTGCAACATCTTCATAATTGAAATCAAAGTCACTCTTATCTAGTACTTCAAATCCTTCAGCGATTGCTTGCATCATGCCGTACTCAATACCGTTATGAACCATTTTTAAGAAATGACCACTACCAACACGGCCAGCATAAGAATAGCCATTTTCTACTGCTAAATCTTTAAATAAAGGTTCTAATTGGTCGTAAATTTCTTTTTCTCCACCAACCATTAAGCAAGCACCGTATCTAGCTCCTTCTACACCGCCTGATGTACCGATATCTACATAATGTAATCCGAAGCTTTTTGCTTCTTCAGCACGGCGTAACGTATCTTTATAGAATGAATTTCCGCCTTCAATAACGACATCACCTTCATCTAATAACGGATAAACATCTTTTAGTACTGACTCTACAACTTCTCCTGCAGGCACCATTACCCAAATTGTACGAGGAGCTTCTAGTTCAGCGATCATTTCTTTTAATGTATGACGTGCAGTAATTCCTAGTTTTCCTGCCTTTTCAACAAGCTCTTTATTTACATCGTATACTACTACTTCATGCTTGTCTTCATATAAGTGTTCAGCTAATGGGAATCCCATTTTTCCTAATCCAATTAAACCTAGTTTCATATTAATCAATCTCCTATTCTATACAAATATATTTAATATCGAAATTAGCCCAAGTGCTACTACAGATAATATAGTCTCCATTGCAGTCCATGTTAATAATGTTTCTTTCACAGTCATTCCGAAATACTCTTTAATCATCCAAAATCCTGAATCATTCACGTGTGATAAAATTAATGAACCTGCGCCTGTTGCAAGTGCTAATAATTCAACATTTACACCTGGTGTGCTTGCTGCAATCGGCGCAACAATACCAGCTGCTGTCATCATAGAAACAGTTGCCGATCCAGTTGCAATTCGAATAAGTGCCGCAATTCCCCACCCTAATAATATCGGTGAAATATGTGATTCTTTCGCCATATCTGCAATTGTCGTTCCAATTCCAGAATCTAATAGTACTTTATTAAATGCGCCGCCTGCACCAATCACTAACAATATGTTTGCAATAGGTCCAAGGCAATCATTTGTAAATTGTAACACTTTATCTTTTGAGAAACCTTTTGCATATCCAAGACTAAAGAAAGAGTAAATGGTTGCAATTAATAAAGCGACAATCGGATCTCCAATAAAGTGTAATACTTGTGCTAGTTGACTTGTTTTATTTAATGCAACTTCCGCTATTGATGCACCAAGCATAAGAAATACTGGAAGTAAAATTGTAAACAATGTATTCCCAAAGATTGGAAGCTCTTTTTTATTATCTTTTTCAATAAATTGCTCCGCTATATCTAATGGTACTTCCTTATGTATACGAGCACCAATCCATTTCCCGTAAAGTGGACCTGAAATAATTGCAGTTGGAAGTCCGACAATTAATGCATATAAAATTGTCTTCCCTACATCTGCTTTAAAAATACCAACTGCCGCCATTGCCGCTGGATGCGGCGGCACTAGTCCGTGCACAACGGATAGTCCTGCTACTAGCGGGATACCGATTGTAATAAGTGATACCCCTGTTTCTAATGCAATTGTAAATACTAACGGAATTAATAGTACAAATCCAACTTGGAAAAATACCGGAATCCCTACTAAAAATGCAACGAACATCATCGCCCAGTGAACTCGTTTCTTCCCAAAACGATTAATTAATGTGTTAGCGATACGTTCAGCACCACCAGATTCGGCCATCATTTTTCCAAGCATCGTTCCTAGTGCTAAAACTATTGCTAAAAATCCTAACGTATTACCAAGCCCTAGTTTAATAGAATCAATAATCCCTGGATCTTTTGGTGAAGTTCCAATTAAAGGCATTCCCATTGCTAATCCTACACCAATTGCTGTTAAAATTAATGCGACAAATGGATGCCATTTTACTACCGTAATAAGTAAAAGTAGTATGACAACTGCCGCTAGTACGATCCCAACTACCATTTCTCCCAATCCCCCTATTTTTTACGTTGGAAAGCAGCTATACAATCAAATTCTTCTTTCAAGCGATTGTAAAGTCGTTCATACATATAAAACATTTCTAAATATATAGCCGTATTTTCTTTATTCGGTACATGATGATGGACAATATCAATCCAATCCTTTACCTCTTCAAGAGAATCAATTTTTCCTACAGCATACAAAGCAACTGCCGCTGCCCCAAGCGCAGATGCTTCATGACTTTCAGGTACAAGCAATTCTTTTCCCATCATATCGGACAACATTTGTCTCCAAAATGCAGATTTTGCAAACCCTCCTGAAACTCGTATTTCAGTAAGTGGCCCTGTACAATCCCTGATTGCGAGTGCTACTGAATATACACTCATACAAACACCTTCCATCACTGCACGTATAAAATGTTCTCGCTTATGCTGAAGATTGATTCCAAAGAATGTACCACGAGCATTTGCATTCCAGTAAGGTGCGCGTTCTCCAGATAAGAAAGGTAAGAACAATAGCCCATCCGCTCCAGCTGGTACGCTTTCTGCATATTTAATTAATAAATCATAAGGATCAATGCCGAGCTTTCTTGCTACTTCTTGCTCTGGACTACCAAATTCATCACGTAACCATCTCAGTAATATTCCGCCGTTATTCGTTGGACCACCGATTACCCAGTGCTCATCTGTTAATGCGTAACAAAACGTTCTCCCTTTCTCATCTGTATTTATATTTGATGAGATTGTTCGAACTGCACCACTCGTTCCAATCGTAATCGCAGCTGAGCCAGGCGATATTGCCCCAACGCCTACATTCGCAAGAACACCATCACTTGCACCAATAACAACTGGAGTATCTTCACGAATACCCATCTTTTGTGCTATTTCTCGTTTCATACCCGATAAAATATATGTAGTTGGTACTGGGGTTGATAATTGTTCTGGTGACATATGTAACATAGTTAAAACATCTTCATCCCAGTTTAATGTTTCTAAATTAAATAACCCTGTAGCAGAAGCAATCGAATAATCAACTACGTAGCGTGAAAATAATTGGTAAATCACATACTCTTTAATGGAAATGAATTTATAGGCACTTGTATATAACTCTGGTTCCTCTTCTTTCATCCATAACAATTTAGAAAGTGGTGACATCGGATGAATCGGTGTACCTGTACGTCTATAAATTTCATGCCCATTCATTTGTTGTAATAATTTTTCTGATTGCTTCGTACTTCGATTATCTGCCCAAATGATAGAACGCGTTAATGGCGCACCATTTTCATCTACTGCAATTAATGCGTGCATAGCTGTACTAATACCGATTGAAGAAATATCTTCTGGTAATACATTACCTTTTTCAATGGCAACGCTTACACTTTTGTATACAGCGGCACATATTACATCAGGATCTTGCTCAGCCCATCCTACATTCGGTTGAATAATTGGGTAATCGATTGCATGTGATGCAATGACTTTTCCTTTTTCTGTGAACACAACCGTTTTTGTACTTGTGGTACCGATATCAATCCCGATTACTCTCCCCCTTGTTTCCATGCGAATCTTCCCTTCATTTCTAGCAAAATACGATTTAGTAAACCGTTTACATGAATTAGTATATAAAATATTTTTTCATTTATCAAGTTATATAAAGAAAATTTTTTTCATACCAAAAAAATAAATCCCCTCATTCCATTTCACTTATATACTACATTTAGCTTTTCCATGCGGTAAACTTACGTTATATTCGTTACGCAATACACTCTTTCCTCCCATTAACAATACATACATACTCCTCCATACGTTCTACTTATTTGCATGAAGAAAGAGTTGAAACGCAATATTCATTTTTAGGATTCACGTAACATCACCATCAAGCCAAGAAAAGTAACTAACCGCAGAATGAGAATTCTGTGCATTTTGCTCTTGTTTATTGTTTTAGGTTCACTAGTCCTTTTATCTTGATAAACATAGAGCGCGGCCCCCCTACTATCACTTTTTTATCTTGTAAATATATCTTGCATACTATAAAACCGAAAAGTATTTTTATTTTTCAGAAAAATAAAAACAATAACATGAAATTTATTGTATAATGTTGTAAAAAGATGTCGGAGGGATTTAATGTTAAATAAAATATCTCAATTCACAATTAAGCTTTCATCAATTCTTTTATCACTCTTACTATTATTAAATTTACCTTATTTATTTATTACTCAACAAGGATTTACCTTTCAACCAATTTATTTTTTTAATCAGACCGTTACTATGTTAAAACAGGTTTTTTCCCCTGAATCATTAGTGATTATAGGATCAGACCCGAAGTTTGGCCATTTCAAAAAAACACCATTATTTCCAACTGTTTTAGAACCTTACCTATATTCATTTACTATATTATTTTTAGCCTTTTTTCTTGCTCTCTTTTTATCATCTAGCATGGCATTTTTTTATTTTTTAGCAAAAGATTATATAAAAAAATGGATAAACCGAATTGTGTTCATATTAGAAGCTGTCCCTGATATGATGATGATGATTTGTTTGCAAATATTTTTCATATGGGTACTTCAGAAATTTGGGGAATCTCCTGTCACTATTATTTCTTTTAATGAAAATCGAGCTTATTTACTTCCTATTTTATCATTAGCTGTCTTACCTACATTACAAATGTTTCGGATGATGGTGTTATACATAAAAGAAGAGCAAGGAAAACATTACGTAGAGGTTGCATATGGAAAAGGCCTTTCATCAAGTTATATACTATGCATTCATTTATTCAAAAATATATCTATCCACTTCTTCCACCATTTAAAAACGATTTTTGTTTTCTTACTTTCTAATTTATTCATTTTAGAATTTGTTTTTAATATGGAAGGCATTATTCAATTTTTATTTAATAAGGCGTTTGTTTCACCTCCAGCTGCATTTATCATACTTGTTATGATTGTTTTACCATTTTACGCCATTTTCCAAATAGTCTCATTCATGATGAATAGATGGAAAAAGCAATTGAAAGGAGTATCATTATGAAATCTATTTGGAAATCAAAACGCTTTTTAATCGGCTTTGCTTATCTATTCATACTTATTTCAGCTAGTTTTATTTATAGTTGGTTCTTTAAAGATAACATCCCAAAACCTCCTCAGTTACTTTACAATGAAAATAACGAATTACTTGGAAAGGCCCCCTTTCCGCCATCGTTAATTCCACCTTTTGGATCTGATCGTTTTGGAGAGTCTGTTTTCTTACAAATTGTAGAAGGAGCAAAATTCACTATTTTATTAGCCGTGGCAATTAGCTTCTTTCGAATTTTATGCGGAACATGTATAGGAATCCTCTTAAGTTTATTTGCTCCAAAACTCAAGAGATTTTTCCAGTCATGCTCAGAAGTTTTTTATTATATTCCAACTCTATTTATCGCATTCATACTCATCACGCCCGTTAATATTATAATCACATCAAATGCTGATGGGGTAGATCCAAATATTTCATTTACGTTTTATCAAGTACTCGTACTTATTTTCGTCGCTCTGCCTACACTTTCTTTATACATATCCTCAGAGGTTGATGAATTTATGAAACAAGATTACATCTTAAGTTCACAATTACTGGGGGCTAGTCGTTTTCATATTATGAAAAAACACTTACGAGTCTTATTACTTGACCGCTTATTTGTATTATTTATGGAACATATCGTCCAAACACTCATACTCGTTATCCATTTAGCGTTGCTTAACATTGTAATTGGTGGCATACAAATGCGTGAACTCTATGACGGAGTGCTCAAACCTGTTTCTCTATCTAATGATTGGGCAGGTCTTATTGGATTAAATCGTAATGAAATGAATCTTTCATGGTGGATTATTTTTTATACTCTCGCTTCATTCTTTATTACGATTCTATTTATTAAGCTTATGACCATCGGGATTCAAGATGCACTGAAAGTAAGAGATTCGCAAATTGTAGCAATTCAAAACGTTCCAGATCATAAAAAAATTGTTAAACATAAAGATTCCTTTTCGTTTGCAAATAAAGTAAACCTTTAATCATTTCTCATTAATCAAGTATTAATTGGCATTGATATTAGTAGAAAATAAAGAAGATGAACCCTATTAAATACAGGGATCATCTTCTTATACTGTCTAACTTTTTTACATGTCCTTTGCTAGACTCATGCTTTTTATATTTAAAGTGAATTATTTGCAATCACAATTATGTTTTTTAAAATCAATTACCATACGCCCTTGAATTCTACCTTGTTCCATTTCTTCGAATACATTTTGTACTTTATCTAGAGAACAAGTTTGAACAACTGGCACTACTTTTCCTTCTGCCCCGAACATAAACGCCTCTTCCAAATCTTTACGAGTACCAACTAGAGAACCAACTACTTCAATTCCATCCAGTACAAGTCGTGGGATGTTTAAGTCCATTGTTTCTACTGGTAGCCCTACTGCAACTACTTTACCGCAAGCACGTACTGCATCAACTGCTGAGTTAAAGGCTACTTTAGAGACTGCTGTTACTACCGCAGCATAAGCGCCACCAAACTCCTCTTGCACAATTTTATCAGCAGGACCTTGAGAAATTGGATTGATAGTCATATCAGCACCAACTTCTTTCGCTAAGGCTAATTTGTCGTCATTAATATCTACTGCGATTACCTTTGCACCAAATACATTTTTAGCATATTGGATAGCTAAGTTACCTAATCCACCGCAGCCATAGATTACAATAGGTTGACTAGGTTTAATATCTGATACTTTAATAGCTTTATATGTAGTTACACCAGCACAAGTAATTGATGATGCTTGAGCAGGATCTAATCCTTCTGGTACTTTTACCGCATAATCAGCTGTAACGATACATTGTTCAGCCATACCACCATCCACTGAATAACCAGCGTTTTTAACTTCACGGCAAAATGTTTCTCTACCAGTTACGCAATATTCACAACGTCCACAAGATTGGAACATCCATGCAATACTTACACGGTCACCTATCTTTAGTGAAGTAACATCATCAGCTATTTTCGTAACAATACCTACACCCTCATGGCCAAGAATACGGCCATCAGTGTTACCAAAATCATGATTCGCAACGTGTAAATCAGTGTGGCAAACTCCACAATACTCTACATCTACTAACGCTTCACCTGAGTGTAACGGACGTAATTCTTTGTCAATCACTTCGATGTTTGCTTTGCTGTTTTTATTAACCACTACTGCTTTCATATGTGATCTCCCCTTTAGTGTTTTAGCATTTTAATGAGTTTATCTCACAACTACTTTCTTCACTACTTTGGCTAGTTATTGTACCAAATTTAAGTGTTCAATCATCATTACATCTTCATCATAACATGACACTTCATAAACAACTTGTGAAATTATGAACAATATTTGAATTATTACACAAATCGGTCTTTATTTTAAATTTTTAAAAATGAGAGTTTATCATTGACTATAAGTAAGTCACATATTTCTAAAACAAAATAAATTAACAAACTTCTTACCGATAAAAAAGCTCTTCACTCAATATTTTCTACATGTAAACACTTAGTTTCACAGTAATATCCTTTGCCACCAACATAAACTTTTTCTATTTTATTTTTGCTATTGGTTGCTAATTTAACTAATATTTCAGAAGGCGAGTGTAAAGAATAACCTTGTTCAAATACATAGACTTCTTTTTTCAAGTAGTCCTGTTCATAAAGATAGCAAGCTAATGCACCGTTCGAAGTTCCAGTCGCTGCTTCTTCATTAATGTCGTATAGCGGAGCAAAATTTCTGCATATAATTCGATTGTCATTAAAAGTATATAGATGCATCCCGACAACATTATAATACTTGCTAATTTCTTTAATTTTTTCAAAATTAGGTTGCAGTGCATGTAATTGTGTTTCGCTTTTTATAGGAATTAAAATATCTTTTAAGCCCGTGGAGACAATTTGAATTGGGTATTTATTGTCTATATCTTTACTATCAAAACAGTCGATGAACTCGTTTGGAGATACAACATCATAGAATATCGGTTTATTTTGTTCCATGAATATGATGTCATCTTTTATAGTAATAGTAAGAACACCGCTGTTCGTTTCAATCGTATAGCGATTCCTGAAAAGTTTATTTAAATGCATTAGTATCGCGAAAGAGCCAATTGTCGCATGACCACATAAATCAACTTCTTCTTTTGGTGTAAAATACTCAAATTTATAATCAGCAAGTTCAGATTCTGATATAAATGCGGTTTCCGCATAGCCCAGTTGTTTGGCTATTTCCATTTTTTGAGTAGTGGTCAATGTATTCTCAATAAATACCACTCCTGCTTTATTTCCGCCTTTATGATCCTTGCTAAATGCACTTGCAACATAAACGGATATTTTCATAAGACACCTTCCTCACTTATAGTAAATTATAGTATAGAAAGCACTACATATAAATTCCATTGGATAAATTATCCCTAAAATAAGAAACAAACTATTTTTAGCATTTGAACTCTCCAAAAATAGTTTGTCTACAGTCTGAAAGCTCTTCATTTGAAGAGCTTTTTTTATATTCGCTTCATCGAAATCGTTTCACGTATACTTTGTAAATTTTTTAGAGTTTCCTCTTGTCGCTGCAACGACAACCCTACATACAAAGTATCTAATAAGCTTAACTGTGCTAATCGTGATGAACTTGCTTCTGTGCGGAATTCAGTCTCACGTGTTGATGTATATAACGTTATATCAGCAAGTTGACTTAATGCTGATTTCTTATAGCTCGTAATCGCAATAATTTTGGCTCCTCTTGCTTTCGCTACTTCTAACGCTTCAAGTAATCCTTTATTGCTACCAGAATGAGAAATACCAATAACAACTGAATTTTCCGAGAGTAAACCTGCCCCCATAATTTGAAAATGCGAATCAGTATGAGCGATACAAGAAATACCCGTTCTCATAAACTTATGATACGCATCCATTGCAATAATACCAGAGCCACCATTTCCATAAAACTCAATTCGACTTGCTTCTTGTAAGGCTCGTACAGCCTGCTCAAGTGCCGTTTCATTAAGCAAATGTAAAGTATCTTGCAGTCCTGTAATATGCGAATGAAAAACTTTTTTAGCAACAGTTACCATACTATCTTCTGCTGATACCTCTTCATGGATATTTTGCATCGGTGTATGTACAATTTCACGAGCTAATGTAATCTTTAAATCTTGAAAACCTTGCAAACCAAGGTTTTTACATAAGCGGAATATCGTAGCTTCGGAACTATTCGTAACTTCAGCTAATTCTGTAATAGATTTATGTACAACATCTTGTGGATGTTTCAAAATATGTTCGGCAATACTTCGCAATTTCGGTGATAAACCATTTAACGAAGCCTGAATCTTTCCAATCCCACTTCTTGTACCAGGCATAGCATATCCTCCCCTTCCATCGTAGCTTTATCCTGTAAAAACCGATTAGTTGAACTAATCATCAGTGGGGATGGTCCTCCACTGATTAGAGTTTCACTTTATTGTACCTAATTATCGAAAGAAGAAAAACCTATATTAGGGATTACTATAATTTTTAATTGCTCCTATGTATTCTGTCATACGATATAACAGAATTATTCATGCTTATGAATAATTCTCTCCATGTTTCACTGCGTATAATGCGGCTTGCGTACGATCATCCACTTCCAATTTAGCTAAAACGTTTGAAACGTGTGTTTTCACAGTTTGTTCTGTAATATGAAGTTCTGCTGCAATCTCCTTGTTGCTTCTTCCTTTCGCAATTTCGCGAAGTACCTCTTGCTCTCTTTTCGTTAACATTGAAAAAGGATTTTCTACTTCCTTCTTTACTGCAGAACGCCCCATTAATGCAGGTGTTACTTTCGGGTGAAAATTCGCATTTCCTTGATGTACTGCAATAATAGAAGCGACAAGTTGCTCAGGTTGTACTTCTTTTAATTGATAACCATCTGCTCCAGCTTCAAGTGCTGGTATAACATAATCTTGCTCTGAAAAACTACTTAATATAAGTACCTTTATTGTCTCATCATATTGCTTTAGACGTTTTGTTGCCTCAATTCCATCCATTTTCGGCATCGATACATCCATTAGTACGACATCTGGTCTTTCTTTTTGCACGAAATGTAATGCCTCTTCGCCATTTTCCGCTTCCCCAATAATTTCAAATTCTTCTCTCGTTTTCAAAAAGAATACAAGTCCTCTTCGAACGATATGATGATCCTCAACTAGTAGCAGTTTAATCTTCAACCTTATTCTCCCCTTCAAATCGGCAATTGAATTTCTATTTTTGTACCCTTTTTCAGCTCTGTTATAATTTGAAACGATCCCTTCATTAACTGAATACGTTCCTTCATACTTTTCAGGCCAAGTGCTGATTCCCTTACTTGTTCTTGTATAAATCCTATTCCATTGTCTTCTATGTAAAATTGTAACTGGTTATTTTCTATTTTCAAAAGAATATGTACCTTTTCACACGAAGCATGCTTTTTACAATTATGTAGCGCCTCTTGGCTAATACGCCATAAAACTTCTTCTATTTCATCCCCCATTGAAACCATCCCATCAATTCGAACTTCCACTTGAACTCCTAATAACTTCCCGTAATTTTGAATTGCTTCTGCTAATCCTTTCTCCAATCCTTCAGGTCTTAATTGCCAAATTAATAGCGTCATCTCTTGTAATGCTTCTTGTGATAATTCCCCAATATAACTTAACATCTCTTGCAATTCTCTATCTTGCGTCATATTCAGAGTACCTTTCGCTGTTAGCATAATAGAAAATAACAATTGTTTTACTGAATCATGTAAATCACGTGCAAGTCGATTTCTTTCCGCTACCACTACATATTTACGTTCTTTCTCAACTAATTGAATACGTTGTATTGTCGTTCCAATTTGAAATGCAATTGATTCTAATAATGCTAACTCTTCCTCAGAAAAATGAGTCTTATGAGGTGCAGCCACATTTAGTAGACCAAATTTTTCTGATCCAGACCTAAGCGGAATTGTCGCATGATGTGTAACATCTTCTGTCTCTCCCCAATTACATTCAATTGCATCTTCTATTCGCTTACATTCAATAATATTAGTCGCTTTTTCCAATCTCCCATTCACAAAACGTTCTACACACCAACAGTTTCCTTCACACATCGGCTTCTTCTTTTGCCACGTAAGAGCCTCTGGTAAATTTTCGTCTACAAGCATACTGTGCTTTCCACTTTCATCAATAAAGAATATCCACCCTGTTTGTAAATTCATTACTTGTAACAATGTATGCAACACTTTTTCTAACATATCCTGTAAGTTTGTTGCTTCATTTAATAATTCAGCAATTTCTTTTAATGCTTCTAAACGACGCATCTCTTTTTCTTCAAAGTTCATTCTCATCACCAACTACAATTATAACATTAAGAAATTTCTAAATTCTATAAATAAAAAAAGAACCGAATTCCTTCAGCCCTTTCTTTATATCAATCATTTTATTATTGTTATTCTATCCAATGTTGGAAGCAGAATTTTTGTTAACAAACGATTCTACTTTAGTTGTCCGATAAAGATTGTCCACCATGGATATGCTGTAAACCTTCAGTAGTAACAACCATATTCGCTGCTGGCATTTGCACTTGATTTTTATGGAACATAGACATTAATTCAAATCTTACTTGTCTAGAAGTTTCAAAATAATCTTCTGGCTTTATTAAACCTGTAATACAAAATTCATAGCCAACATATTTCAAGTTAGGATTTAAGTCTGTAACACCGACGTATTTAAATGGTTCAACAGCCTCATCCTCTACTCTATAAAGAGTTTGATTCAATTTTTCATTGCATATAACACATACTTCTTCTAACAATTCCTTCACTCTTGTTGGATCTTCCTGATAACTTACCGTGATGCGTTCAATTACACGCATCCATCCTTTATTAAAATTTTGTATCGTTCTAATCTCTCCGTGCGGGATGGTAAGTAGTTTTCCTGACCATTCACGAATTTGCATAAAACGAATACTAATCTCTTCAATAGTTCCTGAATTTGTTCCGTTAAAAGTTACAAAATCACCAACCCGAAACTCTTTGTCCGCTAATCTTGCAAAGCCTAATATAACATCTTTTAGCATCTGTTGTGCAGCAAAACCGATGACAACTCCAGCTATCCCTGCACCTGCAATAATACTTTTTATATCTACAAATTGGCTAATTAAATATATGATAAGACTGATGATAATGATATATCTAAAAATAGATCGAATTACACTTTGAATTGTCTGCTCTACCTCTTCATCAAAAAAGCTTGATTTCCTAAAAAACCAATCAATAATACGGTTTATTACAAAAGAAATAATGATTAAAACTAAAGCAAATAGTAAAAATCTTAAAAGTAAAAACTCTCGTACATAATTAAAAAATTCTTCCGTATACGTTAATAAGCTCATTTAACCACTTCCTTACTAATTAAAAAATTCATAATCGCCTAAGTTTGTTCCAGAAAAATCTATTATCCTAATCTTAAATGCCACTACCCTTACTATGTATTTTGACTCTATTACTAATTCACTTTAAACAGTATGTCTAGCTGTTCTTTTTCCTGTCCCTTTAAATATACCCTTTTTAATAATCTAAAGGGAGCTAATAGTGATTTTTTAATATTACAACTTTATTCTACTCATTACGATTTCAATTAATTTATTAACTAAGTACAAAAAAGAGCTGAAATCATCAGCTCTTTTATTCGATGTTAATTGTTGTCTTACTGTTTTTTTCTTCTTTCAGTTTTGGTAATTCTATTGTCAGTACGCCATCTTTATAATTTGCTCTAACATTTTCTTCCTCAACTTGTTTAAAACTAAAGCGTCGAGTTACAGAACCTATAGAACGTTCTTTACGAATATATGTGCCATTCTCATTTTTTTCTTCTACTTCATTATGGTTAGTTGCTTGAATCGTTAATACATCTTGTTCAAAATCAACTTGAATGTTTTCTTTTTGAAAACCTGGTAAATCTGCTTTCACAGTATATTTATCAGATTTCTCATGAACATCTACTTTAAAAGTATCCATGTTCAGTGGCTTAAAGAAAGCATCTGTCATCCCTTCTAATAAAGAAGGCCCAAAATCAAAAATACCATTTTGACGTTTTGTTATCTCTGGAAATAAATTACGCATATTTTTTCCTCCTTATTATTTATGAATGAAAGATTATCTCTTTCTGCCTTTATTATAACATTTGGTCAAAAAAGGTCAAAGGTTTTGTTTGACCTTTTTTGATGTATATTTTACCAAATAACACAAATAAGTTATATGTCTTCTCTCCCCTTATAAAGAGGAATATATTTACATAATAACGAATAGTTTATTTGCTCTTATTTTTTCTTACGGAGGTTACATACAATGGGATATATTGAAGAACTTAGAAAAGTTGTCGGATCAAGACCACTCAATTTATTAGGCGTTGCGGTAGCTGTTTTCAATGAACAAGGACAAATAAAAGAGACCTTTTTTAAAGGCCTCTTTTTTCACTTCACTTCTGCATGTAAGCATGACTTAAAATGTCCAAGTGCAAATTCATGTCCTTGCGCATTAAAAGATGCAACTGCCTTTTCATAAACAACAATTTTAAACCCTTTATTATACGCATCTACTGCTGTATGAAGAACACAAATATCAGTACATACCCCTACAAGATGAACCTCTTCAATTCCTCTTTCTCTTAGCTTCATCTCTAAATCCGTTCCAGCAAATGCACTATACCGTGTTTTATCCATGTAATATACATTCTCTGCATTTTTATATGTTTCGTACACATCTTGTAATTCACCAAACAAATCTCTTCCACTTGTACCAGCTATATTATGAGACGGGAATAACTTTGATTCTGGATGATATACATCATTTTCTTCATGTTTATCAATAGCAAAGACAACGTAATCTCCATTTTCAATATATTGCTTCGTTATATGTACAATTTCCTTCTCAATTTCCTGTCCTGGTTTCCCGCATGTTAAAGCGCCTTTCTCAGCTACAAAATCATATGTATAATCAATATTTATAAGAGCTCGTTTCATTACTATCTCTCCTTCTCCTGTTTCACAGTAAACAATAGAAAATTTGTTATTACGACATCGTATGTACTATTCGACATTTCAAATGAAATACCTACATTTTTCTTGCAAAACTCACCTTAATCCGAGTTTATCATAAAGTGAAACTTTAATCATTGGAGAGTTTGTTCATCTCCAATGATTATCAGCCCTCATCAATCGTGCATTTACAGGCAGTTGATCTCCCACCTAATCTCCTCACCTATACCGAGTTTTAAGGTAAGGTCTTACTGCCCGTTAGTGCGAGATATAATAGATAAACAATGGTAAAACAAATAGCTCCTATTGATAAGTCATGAATTTGATAATTGAGCGTAGCTTGAATCATCTCTTGTATCGTAAACCAAAATACTGCCATCATCATACTAATCAAGACGATACGAATACACCGATTCACATCTTCAACCTCTTTCTCTGTCATAGTAGTAACAAGTGATTACTTCCTATTTAATCGTATTAGAAAATGAAATAAGTTATTCACTCTTGCACACTCTAGTCCAAACAAAAAAGCACACTACTTTTTGAGTAATGTACTTTTTATTCTTGTTAAGACGCAGGTTTTGTCTCAAATGTTGCTTGATTAAAACTAATAACCTTTCCTTTCGGGTCATTGTTTTCATACTGAACTGCAGTAATTGTATGACTACCTGTTTCCAGCGTTTTTTCTTTTAACTGCACTGTTGTCTGCGTTGTACTAGTTACTTGATGTTTATCTGTATACATTTGATCTACAAATACGAATGTTTCTTTATCACTTTGAAAATTAGAAAGTTCTAATTCAACTTGCTGAATTAACGTATCCTTTTTGATGAATACAGTCGGTATATTGCCGTTTTCAGAAGTACCATCTGGAGTAATAACTTTTACTTTCCCTTCTCCAATTGACATTGCTCCTTCAGGAAATACAACCATATTCTCATCACTTGCGTTTACAACTTGTTCTTCCTGTTTTGATTGCGCGTCCTCTTTTTCCTGTGGAGCACCGCAACCAACTAATAACAATACAGACAATCCAGTGATTATGAATTTTTTCAAAATTCATCCCCCCTGTAACTTCATTATAATTTATTATACAAAAATAACTTTTAAATTTTGAGACTACTTTCAACACTTTCATGAACAAATAGAATCTTGCTCACGATTAATGTATCATACTTTCCTTAATAGAACATTAATTTTTTTTATGAAATAAATAGTAATTCCCTCTTATCTATCATTTTAGCCCAACATATGAATTACATACCCTCAAAAATAAAAAGACATTGTTAGTTCAATGTCTTTTCTATACAGCAATTAAAAAACAAACGTTGTAATCTCATCTACTTCTTTTCTTGGAAGTTTCTTCGGTTTATCTTTCGGAAATCCGAGTGAAATAACCATATTTATTTGTTTTTCAGGCTCAATTTGTAAATATTGGCGCAGTTCATCTTGAGCTAGCAATACTGGCCCTGTCATTGGACAAGTACCAAGTCCCTTTGCATGTGCAGCTAACATTAAGTTTTGTGCCGCTAAACAGCTACTCTTAATGCCTTCTTCTTCCCAAACTGAATCTGGAACAAAAGCAATTGGATCAAATATCTTTTCACGGAACTTTGATTCATATGGTGTTGCCAAACATACGATTAATACTGGTGCCTCCGAGAAAGCTGTTGCATATGGTCCGAAAGAACGTGTAAGTAATTTCCCTGCTTTCTCTTCTCCATTTTCTGCTGCTTTTGCCGCAAGTTTATGTAATGCATCCCATGTCATTTGTTCAATTTCTTTAATCTTCTCTCGATTCATGATAACTAAGAATTCCCACGTTTGTGAATTCGTATCACTCGGTGCGTAACGAGCACAATCAATTATTTCTTTTATATCATTAGTAGATACTTCTTGATCTGTAAACTTTCTAACACTTCGTCTTCCGTGAATTACTTCTTTAAAATCTTCATAATTCATATATTAAATCCCCTTTTTACAGCGTTTTCAAAACTTGTCCTATGCTTGAATTATATCATGAAAAAAAGCCGGAAGAATACCAGCTTTTTTCTTCATGATTAATTTTTCACTTTAAACAAACGAATACTCTCTTCGTATGCAGCTTGTAGTTTTTTCGTAATTGGTCCTCTTTCACCAGCCCCGAACTGTTCATCACCAATTTGAACGACTGGGAATATTTCAAGTGGCGTCGCTGTAAAAAAGCACTCCTCAGCGTCATATACTTCTTGTAATGAAAACTCTCGTTCCTCTACATCGATATGTAACTCTTTCGCTAATGTAATTACGTAGTGACGTGTAATACCATGTAAAATGAAATAATCCGCTGGATGTGTAATCAACTTATTATTCTTCACGATAAAGAAATTGGAATGACACCCTTCGGTCACAATACCATCTCGTACTAATATTGCTTCTTGATACCCTTGTTCATTTATTTTGTTTTTGATCATGATATTAGGAAGCAAATTTAAAGATTTTATATGGCAAAACTTCCACCTGATGTCCTCTTCTACTGTCACCTTAATCCCTGCCTCCATTGAAGCAACTGGTCTTGGGAACGAAACAAGATTTGCAAAATATGTCGGTTGTAAATCTGATTCATATACATGATTGCGCGGTTGTGTACCTCTTGATATTTGTAAATATACATTCCCATCTTCTTGAAACTGATTTTTTTCAATCATTTGATATAACTCTTCTACTAATTCTTCCTTCGTAAATGGTGGAATTAGTTTTATTTCTGCCATAGAGTTAAAGAATCGTTCTAAATGTAAATCTAATAAATGTGGCTTCCCGTCATATAGTCTGAATACCTCGTATATACCATCACCAAATTGAAAGCCTCTCTCCTCTAATGGAATCATCGGCTGTTCTTCCTTCGTATTTACAATTCTTCCGTTAAATAAAATCCAATCTTTATGAGTAGCTTTCATTCTTCCCCACTCCTTTATCACATGATTGTTTTAATTGTACAACTTATCTACACTCAAAAGAAGGAATTTTCTGTATTTTAACAAACAAAAAAGTGCATCACTTATTTAAAGGGATGCACTCGACTATTCATTTACTTCAGAAAATATTTTTCAATATCATCTAACATAAGATTTGCAGCTACAATACCACCTGCTGTATTCCAAATCACTTCATCTACTTGGAATACTTTATTATTTTTAGAAGCCTGTAGTTGCTTAAAGAGTGGATCTTCTGTCCATTCCTTCGCTAACGAATTTCCTTCATTATTCTTATCTGCATCTTTATCAGACGTGAAATAGAATAAGTAGTCTCCGTCCATATTTGGAATCTGCTCTTTTGTAATTCCTTTTATCGCAAAATCATCTTTATCTTGTAATGGTGGTCGTTTAAATCCAATATCATTTAAAACAACGCCCGAGAATGAGTTTTTTTGATAAATGCGAACATCACCTGGCACGAAACGAATAATAGAAACTTTAGAATTCAATTTATCGCCTAACTTCTCTTTCATTCCTTCAATGCGTTTTTTATAATCATCAAGAGCTTTTTGCCCTTCTTTTTCTTTATTTACAGCTTTTGTATAAAGTGTAAAGTTTTCTTTCCAATCACCGCGTAATGTTTCTGCATAAACAGTTGGTGCGATTTCTTTTAGCTGATCATATATTTTTTCATGACGCATTTTATTTCCGATAATTAAATCTGGCTTAAGCTTCATTACAGCCTCTAAATTAATATCACGTTCAGTTCCTACAACTTCCGTGTTTTTTAACTCTTTCGCTAAATGAGGATACCATTCATCACCAGCACGTGGTTTCGTAGTCCCCACTGGCGTTACGCCCACAGCTAGGAGAGCCTCTGCGCCTTCATTTGTTAAAACAACAACTTTTTTAGGTGTACCATTTACTGTCGTTTCACCCATTGCATGCTTTACCGTATATGAATCTTTTGCTTTCGCTGATATATTATTTTCTTTTTTCTCTTCTTTACTACATCCTGCAATTACAACCATGAGTATCATAATGCAGAACATAATTAGTTTTTTAGTATGTATCATATGTCCTCCCTAGATGAAATCGATTATCATTAACATTTAAAGATTAATGTATCTTACATACATTGTCAATGTATATAAGAAAACTTTTTTAATATATACTTTTTAGATTCTATCCGCTTTTCTAATGTTTCTTTTTAAAATATAGTGCATAAGTATGAAAATAAATGTTGTTATTAAAATGCGCATCCTTGTTATACATAACAAGGATACGCATCCATATTGCATTATCATTTCAATTCCTAATATTGAGTATATTTAATATACGCTGGGTCATTATATACCCACTGATTTCCACCAAGGTTTAACCAACCATTTTCATTTATATATACTAAATAAGATTCTGGAGAATTTAATTGGCGGATAACTGCAGATGTAGTTGATGGACCACTTCTTAAATTTACATTCATCCCTTGTATATATGCAACCCCAATCGGGCTTCCATCACTATTGCTTGTCTTTACAAAATTAATGTACGAAGGATCATTATACACCCATTGTCCATTCCCCAAATCTAGCCATCCGTTACTTTCCTGATATACAACGTAAGATTCTGGAGAATTTAATTGACGAATAACTGAGGAAGAAGTTGATGGACCATTTCTTAAATTTACATTTTTCCCAAGAATATAAGCGATTCCCTTCGTTTGAGGTGTCGGTTGTGGGTTAGGAGGTTGTGGATTTGGAGCTACTCCAAAAATAGCTGCTATTCCATTTGCATACGCTTGACTTAGATCTTCAATAAATTGTGGATTTTTTAATAAATTTGCATCAAACGCTGTATCAATAAAAGCAGTCTCAGTTAAAATTGCATCCATTGCGGTTTCTCTTAATACCGCATAATTTTCTTTTTTTGCTCCTCGATCACGAAGACCATATTTTGTTAATACAGGATTGACAGCTGTATGCATTTTTTGTTGCTTTGCATATGCAGTGCTGCTATTGGATAACGCATTATAAATATAACTTTCAAAACCTGTACCCCCGCCGCTATTAATATGAAATGAAATAAAATAATCCGCACTGAAAGCATTAGCAATATTAGCACGTTCCGATAAAGAAATAAACACATCACTATCACGTGTCATTTTAATTGTAATTGGGTAATTTACCGTTAAAATGTCTCGAACGCGTCTAGCAATTTGAAGTGTTAAGTTTTTTTCTACTAAACCATTACCAACAGCACCAGAATCATATCCACCGTGCCCTGCGTCTATAACAAGTTTCATTTTATTGCCCCGCCCCTTTCTTGTAATATGTTTGCATTTCTACTCGTCCTATTTTATGTGAAATGTACAGGTTCTGTTACAATTGCAAATAAAAAAACCGCCTTATGTAAGGCGGTTTCTATCATCTTGCTTTAACCAATTTAAAATAAATATATACGATTGATAGTGAACATAACGTATGCAAAATAAAATAAATAAAAGTGCTATTCCAACACCACTATAAAGTAAACCAAACTTTAAAAAAACATTTACAAGTGGTGGAAAGTTCATTAAATTTTGTAATGTACTAAGCATACAAAACATAATGAAAAAGACAGGGATGTATTGTAATTCATACGGCTTTTTTTTCTTACTCATTCTTTTCCGAATGATTATATGACATAATTCTGCTACTATAAAGCACCCTCCAATTAATACAAGACCAGAAGTCATCGTCATACATCCACCTGCCTTATATTTATTGTATCGCATAAATAATCATCGTTATATTTTCTTTACATACTCTTCATCTTCTGAAGCAAAACCAAAACTCTCTATGAAAGACTTCGCCTTTTCTGTTAATTCCTCTTGTAGCACTGTTATTTCTTTCACATTTCTTTGTTTCATCATTTCTTCAAATGTAAAATACGTATTTGTACCATAACCGTAACCTTGGTAATCAAAATGAATAATTAGCTGTGATAAAACAGCCCGTTCCTCTTGTACACTATAATCTATTACACCAATATATGTATCATCAACTTTCACACAGTACTGTACCTTTTTCTCACCTAAACTATGCGATTTAAACATTTCTTTAACAACGCTTTCATTTTCTACAGTAACTTTCTCAAACGTAATCATATGTTGTCCATCCTTTTACTATTATTGTATCAATAATACTTCCTATTTATGAAAAAAACCTTAAGACCGTATGCGATCTTAAGGTTTTTCTAATTAAACTAAGCTATACGCACGTTTTGTTTCTTCATGGAACTTATTCGTATCGTATTTATGCTCAACATAAATTTGGTGCCATACCATAAACGCAAGTACAGTCCAAATTTTACGGCTATAATCGCCTTTATCTGCACAATGTGCTTCCAGTAAGTTTAATACATACTGTTTGTCGATTAAATGCTCTGTCTTACTTTCGTTTATAATATTTATAGCCCAATCATGCATTTCGTCTTTTAACCAGTGACGAATTGGTACTGGGAATCCAAGTTTTTTACGATCTAATACGTGATCTGGAACGATTCCGCGTGCTGCTTCACGTAAAATAGCTTTCGTAGTTCCGTTAGCAATCTTAAATTCAGTTGGAATTTTAGATGCAACATCGAATACTTCTTTATCTAAGAACGGTACACGAAGTTCTAATGAGTTTGCCATTGTCATTTTATCAGCTTTTAATAAAATGTCACCGCGTAGCCATGTGAACATGTCAATGTACTGCATTTTACTTACATCATCATAATCTTTAATCTCGTTATACAATGGTTTCGTGATATCCATATAGTTAACACTTTCATTGTAATACTTCATTAATTCAGCTTTTTCTTCTTCACGGAAGATTTTAGCATTTCCATAGTAACGCTCTTCAATTGGTGTACATCCACGCTCTAGGAAGCTCTTACCTTTAAATCCTTCTTTAAGAGCACCACTTAATGCTTTTAGAACGCTCTTACCTGGGCTAGGAATGTAAGAGAACATTTTTAGTGAGTTTGGCTCACGGTAAATGTTATAACCACCAAATAGCTCGTCTGCGCCTTCACCAGAAAGAACAACTGTTACATGTTTACGTGCTTCTTTCGCAACGAAGTACAATGGTACAGCTGCTGGATCAGCTAAAGGATCATCCATATGCCAAATGATTTTTGGGAACTCATCCATAAATTCTTTCGCTGAAATGAATACGTTATGGTTTTTAACGCCTAATTTCTCAGCAGTTTCTTTCGCAACATCAACTTCACTGAAACCACGTTGCTCAAAACCAACAGAGAATGTTAAAAGATTTGGATTCATTTCTCTTGCGATAGAAGCGATGATAGATGAATCGATACCACCAGATAAGAATGAACCTACTGGTACATCACTACGCATATGCACTTTTACTGAATCATATAACACATCACGAATTGCTTGGATATGCTCCTCTTTCGTTGCACTTGAAGCGTTGAAATAAGGTTTCCAGTAGCGATGGATTTCCATCTCTTTACCGATTTCTTTTACGAAATAATGACCAGGCTCGATTTTATTAACATCAATTGTTAACGTTTCTGGCTCTGGACCATATTGGTACGTAAAGTAATGTTGTAGTGACGTTGGATTAACGCCTTTATCTTCCATCACATGCATAATACTTTTCTTCTCAGATGCGAAGAATGTAGTATCACCTTGTTGTGCAATGTATAAAGGTTTAATACCGAAGTGGTCACGTGCACCGAAAAGTTTCTTTTCCTCACGATCCCAAATCATAAATGCAAACATACCACGAAGGTAGTCTACACATTTTTCTTTCATATGTGCATACAATGCAATGATAACTTCTGTATCAGATTGCGTTGCAAACGTTGCACCTTTTTCAAGTAACATTTCACGTAATTCTACATAGTTGTAAATTTCACCATTAAAAATAATTACATATCGATCATTTTCATAAGTTAGCGGCTGATGTCCTGCCTCTAAGTCAATGATGCTTAAACGGCGGAAGCCAAATTGTACATGTTCATCACGAAAATATCCTTCGTCATCTGGACCACGGTGGAAAATCATCGTGTTCATATTTTCAAATTGATGTTTTTCTGTTTCTGAAAACTCTCTAGGGTTTTCACATAAACATCCTACAAAACCACACATACTTCTTACCCTCTTTCAGTTTTCATTCTGTCTCTATACTACTATATCAACCCTATTTATACTAGCATAATCAACTGAATATGGCGACCAAAAACTATAAAAAAATCACTCCATTTCACATTTTTAACAATTTTTTATGAAAACATGAAAACTAGGCACTCACCTTTCTCCGCTTTTGTCATATGATATTGCAAATTGATTTCTAGGAGGGAATACCATGAGTGAAGAAAAAAAAGATTCTTCTCGCCCACCGGTTCGTAATTACTTAAAGCAAATTGATGATTTCTTCGAGCAAACACCTCTTCGCAATGTAATCGCTGATTTAAATCATTTTTTCCAAAAAGGAAACCGTTTATTAACATTCCCTGTAGATTTATATGAAGTTGGTGAAGAACTCGTTGTTACAGCTGAACTACCAGGTATACAAAAAGAACAAATCCAAATTGAAATACAAAGTGAATACTTAAAAGTCTCTGTAAAAGAAGAGATACTTGAAGAGGAAGAAGAACAAACATCCCATAACTATTATCGCCGAGAACGTTCCATTTCAGAAGCATCAAGATTGATTAAATTGCCGTATTCAATTAATAAAAAAGCGGCAAAAGCTTCTTATCAAAACGGCGTATTAGAAATTCGGGCGCCGAAACTTCCCCAGCAACATGACATTTTATCGATAGACTAATGCAAAAAAATAAGGGTGCTATGCACCCTTATTTTTAACCCACTAATCGCTTCATATCACGTATAATGTCTTCGTATGGCGTATTACTAATGCCACTATACTTTTTCATTACTTTTCCGTTTTGATCAATTAAATAAAATGATGTCCCATGCATGACCTGACCGTTCTCCGGCTTATCTACAAGTGATTGGAAATTATCTTTTGAAAACTTTGTAATATCTTCTAACGAATACCCCGTTAATAAATTCCAGTTACTAGTATCCTCTGTAAACTTTTGAATAAAAGCTTTCAGATTTTCTGGCTTATCAAGGTCTGGATCTACACTAAATGAAACAAACTGAACGTCTAATTTCTCTTCTTTTGCCATCTTTTGAAGCTTGGCCATATTTGCAGTCATTGGTGGACAAACTGTCTGACAATTTGTGAACATAAAATCTGCAACCCAAACTTTCCCTTTTAAATCTTTTGTACCAAATTTCTTTCCATCTTGATTTGTAAATTGGAAGGTTTCTAAATCCCAATTTAATGGTTTACGAAGCTTTGAACCTGATTCACTACATCCAGCAAGTACAAAGAGACAAAATACAACCATAAGACCAATTATTTTTTGATAACGCTTCATTTATAAACCTCTTTTCTCTATCCTAAATTTAAATAGGTTATGTTTATAATAACAAAAGTTAACACTACGAGAAAATTGTTTACTACATTTGTTCACGAAATCGTACGAATTTACGTATGTTACTTCTTTATTTCAAGCGAATTACTAGACAAAATATATTTTTTTACTATTATTTCTCTAAATAAAAGTGATAAAACTAATTTCATTGTTACTTTTGTAAATACCTCTCCCTATTTTTTAACAATTCCTTAAACATTAATCCATGTTTTACACTGTATTCCTTAACAACATTTCGGTACAATACAAATACAACGATTTTAAATGAGGTGATGTTCATGGCAAAGCGCTATGAAAATATGGATAATGTTAGTACAAAAAAATCAATTCGCTCTTTTTTACGCTGGCGTAAAGAACGAAAGCAAAACAAAAAAGATTTTTCTTTCTTAGTAGAACAATCACCCGTTAAACAAAGTGCATTTTTGCAAAGTAATGTTGAAAAAACGACTATCACATGGATTGGGCATTCCACTTTTCTTATCCAAACGAATGGACTTAATATATTAACAGATCCAGTATGGGCTAATAAATTAAAGCTAGTTCCAAGACTTACAGAACCTGGACTCTCTATAGAAGCACTACCTAAAATTGATATTGTCCTTATTTCACATGGTCATTATGATCATTTAGATTTTTCAACTCTTCGTCAGTTGAATGATGATGTTCTATATCTTGTACCTATTGGATTAAAAAAATTATTTACTCGTAAGAAATTTAAACATGTAGAAGAGTATAAATGGTGGGAAAGTACGATAATTAACGAAGTTTCTTTTCACTTCGTACCCGCTCAGCACTGGACGAGAAGATTCTTATTTGATATGAATACATCTCACTGGGGCGGATGGATTATTGATAATGAAACGACTATGGAAACCATATATTTTTGTGGTGACAGTGGCTATTTCCAAGGTTTCAAAGAAATTGGTGAACGCTTTTTAATTGATATTGCTCTTATGCCCATTGGCGCTTATGAACCAGAATGGTTTATGAAAGTATCTCATGTTTCACCTGAAGAGGCCGTGCAAGCTTATTTAGATTTAAACGCTACACATTTTATACCAATGCATTACGGAGCTTTTGCACTTGCCGATGAAACACCTCGTGAAGCAATAACTAGACTTCGAAATAATTGGAATTTGCGCATGTTACCGTGGGAACAACTGCATGTACTCTTTTTAGGTCAAACTTTTATTTATAGTAACGCAACAAATGATAAGAAAATAAACGAAAAAATTGAAACTTTACATGTGTAACGTAATGACTGATTTTCTATATCCAACATATAATATAGAAAATCCTATAGTGAAACTTTAATTAGTGGGATTTCTTCATCCCCACTGATTATTTGCCTTCACCAATCAAGCTTTTACGGGCAGCCCGCTATCTAACCTCTTTGCTCCAGCTAAATTTGAGGTAGAGAGTTTTACTGTCCGCAAATAGCGGGATAAAGGGTGTTTTCTATGAATGAATATTTACAGACTCGCTATATCATTAGCGGTAGTGCCTGTGTAGCTCTTCTTATTTCTTACTTTCTATTTACATAAAAAAGCTACTTGAAATATATTTTCAAGTAGCTTTTTTATTACTCTGCTAAATACATAAATCCGATTGCACCTGGACCTGTATGAGTACTAATTATAGGCGTTGTATAGAAAATTTCTGATTGAGCAAAGCCACTCACTTTTTCAACCGCCGCTTTCATACTTTCAGCTAAAGGAATTGCTTTCGCATGCGGAATTGCAACAGCCTTTACAACTTTTCCAGCTGTATCTTGCTCAAATAACTTAGCTAATGTTTTTACAATTTGGCCTTGGCTACGAACTTTCGTTACAGGATTATAAACACCGTCTTCAAGACTAGCAATTGGCTTTATATTAAGTAGCGAACCGATAAACGCTTTTCCTTTACCGATACGTCCACCCTTCACTAAGTTTTCTAATGTATCTACTACTACATATAAACGAGTATTCTTTCTTACTTCATCTACACGTTTTAAAATTTCTTCTAGTGAGCGTCCTTCATTTGCCATTTTTGCAGCTTCAATTACTTGATATGCTAAAGCATGTGTAATAAATTGAGAATCAACAACTGTTACTTTTGTATCGGTCATTGATGCAGCACTATTTGCAGTTGCTACAGTACCACTCATTCCACTTGTCATATGGATAGAAAGGACTTCGCTTCCATCTTCCCCTAGCTTGTCATACATTTCTACAAATGTACCCATAGCTGGTTGTGATGTTTTTGGTAATTCCTCTGATTTAATCATTTCTTCAATAAATTCGTCAGGTTGTAAATCAACGCGATCTAAATATGTTTGTCCATTTACAGAGATTGATAATGGTAAAACATGAATGTCATACTTTTCGATTACGTCTTGTGATAAATCTGCCGTTGAATCTGTTACAATTTTAATTTTTTGCATACTATACTTCTTCCCTTTCCAATACGCTCTCCTTGTTATTATACTAGTATTCCCATTGCTTTCAACAATTTGGAACGAAATTTCATCAAATTAATTATATTTTCATATCTAAAATAAAAAAGACAGAGTTTACTAACCCTGTCCGTACCTCGTATCATGCATTTTTTTCAAGGGTATTTGTTTTATATACATTTAAATAATCATTCCACTTCAAACAATTTTGTAAATATTCACGGAAAGAATACGAAAATCTTGGGTGTTTTTGTTTTTGAATTTTTGCAATAAATAATTGAAGACGAGACTGAATTAGAAACGATAATGGATGCTGTGCCTGTAGGACAGGGATTTCAAATATTTTAATGCAATCCCCTGTTGAATGAGTGAAATAAAAACTTTTCGTAATCACAATATCAATCCTCTTTTTCATTGGATTTTTGAACTTCCTCTACTTTGCGCTGTAACACGTTGTTTAAAGTGGAGTAAAATCAGACTTATATGATTTCTGTAGTCCTTATGGCTAGAAGATTTATACTCTATTCATCTCCACCTAATTCACCTTCCCGTTCTAAATATCTCTGAGACGGGAATCTCATTATCCATCAATTGTTTAATACATTTAGTATAAGCTTATAAAAGCGCAAAGTTTGTCTAAATTTTGGAGATTCTATAATTTTTTTCTTCTATATATTGTATACGTTTATAGCTATAGTATAACAAATAAATAAAAAAGTGCCTTTATAACGAGGCACTTTTCGACTGCATTTCTTCTCTTTTCTTTTTCCTCTTACTAACAACCTTTGATAACGCAATACTTACTTCATAAATACAAATAAGCGGCACTGCAACTAAACTATGAGATAAAAAGTCTGGCGGTGATATACAAGATGCAATGATAATTAATGCTACGTAAGCATACCTTCTTATTTTTATTAAAAATTCCGCCGTAAGTATTCCAATACTAGTTAAAAACATTACAACGACTGGCAATTCAAAAATCACAGCAAATGGAACTGTTAAATTAAGTACAAAATGAAAATACTTTTCTGTCGTAAACATCGTATTAAACATTTCATTACCTATCGTAGTTAAAAAGTGAAATAGAAACGGCATTACAATAAAGTATCCAAAACATAAACCTGCGAGAAATAATATAGACAATACCGGTATATACATTATTGTCATCTTTTGTTCATTTGGATGTAAACCCGGTTTTACAAATAACCAAATTTGTATAGCAGCAAAAGGAATTGTACAAACGATAGCAAATACTGTAGCAATCGAGAAAAAAATCCACAATACATCACTTGGACCGAGAACAGTTAATTTCATTGGTAAATCTTTTACAAGCCAAAAATAAATATCCTTTGTAAAAGTAAATCCAATAATTAAAAATAGTACAAAGGATAACACCGTATATATTACTCTTTTTCGAAGCTCAACAATATGTTCTACTACGCTCATTTCCCGATCTTCCATCTCGTTCACCACACTTTATTTATCCATTACAAGGAAAATACACTACATTTTTTCTTTCTTTTCCTTTTCTTGAAATGCGTCATCTGTCAATTCTTTCGTTGATTTTTTAAACTCTTTTAACGTTTCCCCTAAAGCCTTCCCGATTTCCGGCAATTTTTTAGGTCCAAATAAAATGAGTACTGCTACTAAAATTAAAATTAACCCTGGAAAGCCAATATTTGAAAACATTTCCCCATCCCCTTTATTAGTAGTTTCCTTGTCCTACTATTACATAATTTTATTTTGTCAAAAAAGTTTGAAAACGTCAACAAATCCATTGTCTTTTGTCAAAAAAATTCAAAAATATAATCAATTATACAAATTTCATTTTCTATTGCTCTTGTGTATGATATGGTAAGGGAAATGACATATTATTTTATGATAGTAGAAAGGATTTGCATTATGACTGAAAAAATGACACGAATGACCCAATTTGTAAAAGAAGAAATTGCAAATGCAATTACACATGGTATCGGTGCCATTTTAAGCATCCCTGCCTTAATCATATTGATTATTCATGCTTCTAAGCACGGTACCGCATCAGCTGTAGTTGCATTTACTGTTTATGGTGTAAGCATGTTCTTACTGTACTTGTTTTCAACATTGCTACATAGCATTCATCATCCTAAAGTAGAAAAAATATTTACTATTTTAGATCATTCAGCCATTTACTTATTGATTGCTGGCACGTATACTCCTTTTCTACTTATTACACTTCGTGGCCCATTAGGATGGACGTTGCTTGCTATAATATGGACACTAGCAATCGGAGGTATCGTCTTCAAAATTTTCTTTGTACGTCGCTTTATAAAGGCTTCAACTTTATGTTATATCATAATGGGATGGCTCATAATCGTTGCCATTAAACCACTTTATGAAAATCTAACTGGACATGGTTTTTCACTACTTTTAGCAGGTGGAATTTTATATTCTGTCGGAGCTATATTCTTCCTTTGGGAAAAGCTACCTTTCAACCATGCCATATGGCACCTGTTCGTTTTAGGTGGTAGTGCGATGATGTTCTTTTGTGTACTCTTTTATGTCTTACCTACAGCATAATAAAAAAGGATTCAGCTTATCGTAAGCTGAATCCTTTTTTATTACTTATGTAATTGTGATGCGATAACTTCCTGTGTATGCTTCGTTAATTCTTTAATATCCATATTCGCATAATCTTCAGGTGTAATCGGCTTAGAAATTGTTACTGTTGCATGAGCTGGCTTCATACGATTTCCATTCGCTTCAAACATCTTATATGTACCATCTAACGTTACAGGTAAAATTGCTACACCTGACTTTACTGCAAGATGAAAACTACCAGCCTTAAACTCTCCAACTTCGCCGCCCTTACTTCTCGTTCCTTCAGGGAAAATTACGATAGAATGTCCATTCTTTAATAGTTCAATTCCATCTTTAATCGCTTGAAGAGATTGACGACGATCGCTACGATCCATAAATACGCAATTCATAAGTTCCATCCAAGTTGGTACAACTGGGAACTTTTTAATCTCTGCCTTTGAAACGAATCCAATTGGTTTATTTAAGTAACCTAGTAAAACAGGGATATCCATATTACTTTGGTGATTACTTACAACTAGTACTGGCTTGTCTTTCGGAACATTTTCAAGTCCTTTCACTTCTACTGCCCCTCCAGCTACACGTACCATTTTCTTACCAAACCAATTTGTCGTTTTATACACAGCATTGTCTTTTTCTTTTGGCGCCATCGTATTTACTTTTCTTTTAAGACGCCACATTCTCGGTGTAATCGCAATTACGATTAAAATTAAATAAAAGATTTTAAAAAACGTTTGAATCATACAGAACCCCCACCTATTATCATTCCGACCTTCATTATACTAGACAAACGAAGGAAAAAGAAGAAAAAAAGTCCAAACAGCAAGTGTTCGGACTTTTTAAGCATTCTATATTAGAAACGTTTTGCTAATTCACGAGCATTAGCAATTGCTGCTTCTTTAATTTCTTGTGCTTTTTCAGGGTTTGCATTCATGCCTTCAACTGCAATATATTCAGTATCATTCACACCGACAAATCCTAATACAGTCTTTAAGTGATTGCGACCGAAGTCTACAGCTGCGTATGCTCCTTCAGAATATACGCCACCTGTTGCTTGAATGTGAAGTGCTTTTTTACCTTCTAATAAGCCGACTGGACCATTTTCAGTATATTTGAATGTTTTACCTGCGATTGCTACGTTATCTAAGTATGCTTTTACTACTGGTGGATAGCTAAAGTTCCACATTGGAGTTACGAATACATAACGATCTGCATTCATAAATGTTTCTAAGTTTGTGTTCATTGCTGCTACTTTTTGTTGTTGAACTTCAGTTAAAGCTTCAAAGCCTTCACCTGCTGCAAATTTACCCCAAGCAGCAAATACATCTGCATCAATTGCTGGTACTGTAGTGTTGAATAAATCAATTGTTACAACTTCGTCTTGTGGATGTTCGTTTTTATAAGCTTCGATGAAAGCCTCCCCTACTGCCATTCCGAAAGAACCTTCTGCTGAATTTGGATTTGCTGTGATAAATAGTACTTTTGTCATTGTATTCTCTCCCTTTTTTCTCTTTATCTTTAATTCAAGATTTGTTTTTTAAAAGTTAATAACTTACCTTATGTAAGTATAATACAAAAAGTTTTAATCAATGTCAATAAAAAATAGCTACTTTTTTTTCGTAAGTTAATGATTTACTTCGTTTCCTTAAAATTTAGTATACAGATATTAAGAATTCTTTCGTATAAAAAGGCTACCTCTACAACTTATAGAGATAGCCTTCTATTACATATTATTTTTGAAATACATGTTTTACTTTTTCAGCTGGAATATTACTCCCGCCTCTACCTTTTACATCTTCAATCATCATTGTAATGACCATATCTGGTGAATTTAAATCAAATGCAGCGAACCAACCTAGTTCTTTTCCTTCGGCCTCTTTTGATACTTTTAATTCCGCTGTACCTGTTTTTCCAGCAAGAGTCATGCCATCAATTTTAGCAATTTTCCCTGTACCATCTGGATCATTAATTACTTTCGTCATTGCAGTTTTTAATATATCCTGATTTCCTTTAGAAATTACATTTTCTTTCCAAGCTTTTGGTTGTTTATCTGTTTTAATAATATACGGTGACGGAATCGTTCCATCATTTACAATCGGCGCATACGTTAAAGCTAAATGAAGAGGAGTCATTAATACTTGTCCTTGTCCATATCCCGTATCTGCCATTTGAATATCATTTTTAATGCCGTCATTTGCAATTTTAGAAGCAGGGAATCCATATTCAATTGGTAGTTTCTCATCGAATCCGAATTTTTTCGCTTCACTCATAAACTTGTCTTTTCCGATTTTTAAAGCTTCTTGTGCGAAGTAAATATTATCCGAGTATTTCATCGCCTTATCAAAATCAATCGGATTTGCATCTTTCACACGCGTTACATAGTAATTACCCCAAGAAGAATCTTTTGTCCATTTTAATCCTTCAATTTTCAACTCTTCTTTTGGATCAATCGTTTTCGTTTCAAGACCAATTGCAGCTGTAATAGGTTTAAATACAGAACCTGGTACCGACAATTGTGTAAAGCGATTTGTCATTGGTTTTTTCGGATCATTATTCCAAGCTTCGCGTTGTGCCTTCGATGTCCCTCGTGCAATTATATTAGGATCATATGCTGGACTACTTACTAGTGCAATTGTTTCTCCACTTTTCGGATTAATTGCTGCACTTGAACCAGCTTCGCCCTTCATTTCATTATACGTTTTTTCTTGAACAACACTGTCAATAGTTAAAGTTACATTTTCTCCATCAACAGCATCTGTTTTTGCTAAATTTTTAATTTCTTTTCCTTGCGCATCTTCTACAAAGACACGGCCACCTTTTTTACCGCGTAGCTTTTCCTCTAATACTTGCTCTAAGCCAGCTTTACCAACTGGGTCATCAGCTTGATAGCCTTTCTTTTGTAGCGTTTTTAAATCTTCAGCATTTACCTTTCCAATATAACCAGTCAGATGAGCTGCCGCTTCCCCTAGCGGATATGTACGAACATTTACAGGTTTTGTTGAAACACCTGGTAAATCAATGTACGTATTTTGTGTTGCCCCTTCAGGCAAAATTCCAATTGGTACGAGATACCCTGGTTTTACCCATTTAGCAGCTAATTTTTGATCAATTTCTTCTACAGACGTATTTAATAACTTCGCTACTGTTTCTTTCGTTTGCGGAGCAGTATCGCCTAACTTTTCAGGAATCAATCCGATTTCAGAAGCTTTCCCATTCGTTGCAAGACCTTTTCCATTACGATCGTATATTTCACCACGTTTTGGCTGTGTTGTCTGCATACGCACTTTACTATCTTTCGTCATGCCAGGGAAAATAAAATCAGGAGTCCAATCTATTTTCCAAGATTCTTTATCTCCATCTTTTTCTTTCACCATTTTTGCTTCATGACCAAATGTGATTTTACCACCAACTGTATCCATGCTTACTTTAAAAGGAACAGGACCTTCATCTTTTTTATCTTCTTTTACTTCCCCTGTTTCTACCTTTAAGTCTTTCACTTCGATACCAGAATAAATTTTTTCATATTTCTCAGTAAACTCTTTCTTTGAAATATCTTTTTTTGCATTTTTTGATAGTTGATCATACATATCTGCAAATTTTTGTTTATTCCACGCTTTTACATATGTATCAAACGCTTCTTGTGGTTTTTCTTCTTTACCACATCCAACTAACATGAATGTTAAGCAAAGAAAAAGAATCCCCCATATCTTTCTCAATCGATTCTCCTCCTCTTTCTATATTAGTACTTTTGAAAATTTTAGCATTTTTACATGCTACCTATCATTATAGCACTATCGAATCTCATCTATAAACTTATATTGGTGAATATAAATAAAAAGATTGACGTGAATTCTCACATCAATCTTTATTATTATTGTTGTTTCTCATATACATGGTAATAATACGTATACGGGTTTTTTTCATCCGTTAAACCTTTTTCTACAAAAATCTCTTTCCAATTTGTCATATCCATTTCTGGGAAGAATGTATCTCCTTCAAATGCATGATGGATTTTTGTTATATACAACTTGTCTACATAAGGTAAAAAGAGATCGTAAATTTGCGCTCCGCCAAAAATAAAAATCTCTTCTTCATTTTTACATAGTTCAAATACTTCTTCTACAGAATGAACAACTTCACAGCCTTCAACATGATACCCTTCATTACGAGTTACAATAATATTACGTCTTCCAGGCAGTGGTCTACCAATCGCTTCATAGTTCTTTCTTCCCATAATAAGCGGGTGGCCCATCGTTGTTTTCTTCACGTATTGTAATTCACTCGGTAAACGCCAAGGTAAATTATTATCTTTACCAATTACTCTATTTTCGTCCATCGCGACCATAAATGAAACAATCATTTTTTCATCTCCTCTACAATTATACTGCAACCGGTGCTTTAATTGCTGGATGCGGATCGTATCCTTCAATCGTTAAATCTTCCATTTCAAAATCAAACACAGATTTCACATCTGGATTTAATGTAAGTTTCGGGAATGGACGTGGTTCACGTGCCAATTGCTTTTCTACTTGTTCAAAATGATTTGTATAAATGTGTGCATCTCCAATTGTATGAACAAATTCTCCTACTTCAAGACCACATTCATGTGCAATTAAATGTGTTAGTAGTGAATAACTTGCGATGTTAAATGGAATTCCAAGGAATATGTCACCACTTCTTTGATATAGCTGACAAGAAAGTTTTCCGTCCGCTACATAAAATTGGAATAATGTATGACAAGGCGGTAATGCCATACTCGGTACGTCTTCAGGATTCCAAGCAGAAACGATTAAACGACGTGAGTCTGGTGTTTTTTTAATCATTTCAATTACATCTTTTAATTGATCAAGTGTCTCACCAGCTGTCGTTTTCCAAGCACGCCATTGTTTACCGTAAACGTCTCCTAAATAACCATATTTATTTGAGAACTCATCATCTTCTAAAACGTTCTTTTTAAACAATTCCATTTGCTCATCGTACTGTACTTTAAATTCTTCATCTTGTTGTGAGCGAAGACCAAAATCAGTCATGTCAGGACCAGTATACTCATCACTTTCTACCCAGCTCTTAAACGCCCATTCATTCCAAATGTTATTATTATGCTGCAATAAATAGCGAATATTTGTATCACCTTTCATAAACCAAAGTAGTTCACTTGCTACAAGGCGAAATGGTACTCTTTTTGTCGTTAATAAAGGAAAACCTTTACTTAGATCAAAACGCATTTGATATCCAAATACAGATACAGTTCCTGTCCCTGTACGATCCTCTTTCTTCGTACCATGTTCCATTACATGGCGGCATAAATTTAAGTATTCATTTTCAGCATGTTTCATATGT
The DNA here is from genome assembly GCF_001563515.1 of Bacillus sp. JH7. NCBI lineage: Bacteria > Bacillati > Bacillota > Bacilli > Caryophanales > Bacillaceae > Bacillus > Bacillus sp. JH7. Next base: position 2,580,337 of record NZ_LPUS01000001.1, read on the forward strand.
AGGAAAACCTTCTTTCAATCGTATATGGAATTTATCATAACATGAAAAATGGTAAATTTAATAATCTTAATTAATAAAATTTCTTGCGCTAATTCTTACAAAATTATTAACTTTCCATATTTTAAAAGGTTTTCATTTTCTATTACCGAAAGTATAGTGCGGTAGATCAAAATTTATATTTGGAGGTTAGAAATATGTCTAAAATTGAAACACCTGTTATGACTTCTTTACAAACCACGGTTGAAAAAATGATGAAGGATTTAAATGTTCCTGGTGCTGCTGTCGCTGTTATAAAAGACGGTGAAGTTATTATTTCAGAAGGTTTTGGCTATCGTAATATAGAAACAAAAGAGGCTGTTACACCGAATACTCGATTCGCAATCGGTTCCTCAACGAAAGCATTTGGCACACTTTCATTAAGCTTGTTAGCACAGCAAAAAAAGTTTAATTGGGATACCCCTATCCAGTCTTATATACCTAACTTTACTTTATCTGAACTACTTGCTAGCTCACAAGTTACAGGACGGGATTTAGCTTCTCATCGAACTGGAGTGAGTCGTCATGAGGCTCTTTGGTACAGTTCTTCCTTATCTCGAAAAGATCTCGTTGAAAAAATAAAACATTTACCACTTGATGCACCGTTCCGGACTGCATTTCTATATAACAACTTAATGTATGCAACAATTAGCTACATTGTTGAAAACATTACAAATCAAACGTGGGAGCAATACACTACAGAACATATTTTAGAACCTTTAAATATGAGACATACAAACTTCTCTGTTAACGATTCACAAACTACAGATGATTATGCTTTACCTTACATTGAAAATGACGGTGAAATAAAAGCAGTTCCATTCCGTAACATCGATACAGTTGGCGCTGCTGGGTGTATTAATTCCACAATTGAAGATATGGCAAATTGGGTACTTCTCCACTTAAATGAAGGAAAATTTGGAGATTATGAATTAATCTCCTCTGAATTATTACAACAAATGTATACACCACACAATTCAATTCCAGACCAACCGGTTTTATCACTCCCTGAATCTCCATTAAATAGTTACGGTCTTGGTTGGTTTATTAGCGCTTATCGTGGTAAAAAAGTGATTCATCATGGCGGTAATATCGATGGATTTTCAGCGCTTGTTTCATTCATACCAACAGAAAACATAGGCCTTGTCATTTTAACGAATGCTGGAGGAACATTACTTCCTACTTATCTCGCTAATCAAATTTATGACGAACTACTTGAATTAGAATCCATTGATTGGCATAAACGTGCTGTAGAAGATACTAAAAAAATGAAGGAAATGATGAAAGAAGCAACTGAATCCCTCCCTGAACAAATTAAAGGGACTACACCTTCGCACAAGTTAGAGGATTATACTGGTACTTTTGAACATCCTGCATACGGAACATTACAAGTATACAAACGAGATGATTCGTTATATGTACAATTTATGGAAATGGATATTCAATTAGTGCATCATCATTACGACATCTTCTCCGCAAAAGTTGACTTATTCCAAATGAAAATGAGCTTATTATTCGCTTATGAAATGAATGTAAGTGGTGAATTCCCATCCCTTCAGTTACATGTACCAACTACATTAAGTACTCAGCCGCTTACATTTAAGAAAATTAAATAAGTATTTTGATGGTAAAAAATAAAGGTAGGTGCGAATCACACCTACCTTTTCTATTTCATATCAATCTTATCTGGTTGAAACCAAATTGGCTTCGATAACTCAAAGTTATTATGATCCTCTAAAACTATAGTAAGACGCTCTAACATATCCTCTAACATATGCGGTGCTGCTCGTAATGTCCAGACAACTGAGGAGAAAACTGTCATGCCAACGTACACCGTGTATAATTTCCAGAACTCCTCTGGTATTTTCCTATTAAAGTATCCTTCTATTTGTCCGATTGAATACGGAATACTAATGTCCCTTGCAAACAGTGCAATTTTTACAAAATCATGAAGTGGGTCGCCCCAGTCGTAGCCATTAAAATCAACAACACCTACATATTTTCCATCCCGTACAATTATATTTTCTAAGTGAAAATCATCGTGTTGAAATCGATTCGGGCGGTTCTTTAAATATATTTCATTTTCTTCAATAAACTTTATGATTTTATCATCATTTTTTATGTTTATTCCGCATGTTTTATATGCCTCTACATATTTACTATGTTTTTTCATAGCTCTTTCATACCATGGAAGTATATTATTAGGAGCTTCATATGTATGCATTTTTGCTAAATCTTTTCCTGCCTCTATACCAATATCATATTGTTCTTTTGGTGAATACGTAGGCAATAGCTTCTTCGCATCCTCCCCTTCTAAATATGAAAAAATGCCATAGCATAAACCTTCTTCTGCCAACAAACCCATTTCAATTGGTTTTTGTGCTTGCACACTACGATTTTGCATTTCATTTAAAATTTGAAACTCTATTTTCTTTCTTTCATACTCTTTTATATCGCCTGTCCGCAATAAATATTTTTCATTATTCGTACTCGTAATTATATATTTCTTATCAGGCGAAAAACCTTTAGAAATTTCTTTAATATCCACTGCATCTTTTACTATTTGTATATTGCTTTGCCGTGCTGTAATTATTATCTTCATATCTATTCCCCTTACATTTCTGCATTTGGTGTATAGGCAACTTCTACAATAAATCCATTCGGATCGTAAAAATCAATCGTATAGTAACCTTCCGAATAATGATTCATTTCAATTGGACCACGTATTACCTTCACTTTCGTACTAGAAAGAAAATCTGCTACTTCATCAACTACTTCTCTATGAATAGCTTGATAACAAATATGTCTAGGCCCTAACGTCCTTACAATTTCCTCATCTACTTCTTTAAAGTATATTTCACTTTCTCCTGTGCTATATGCTACTTCATTTAACTTTCTCCACCCAATTATGGAAAACAACTTATTATAAAAAGAAATGGACTCCTCTAAATTTGCTACCCAAAATTCAATATGATGAATGCCTGCTCGCAGTGTATTCATATTAAGAATACGCTCCTTGTACTACTTGCACAATTTCCATCGGCTTATGAACCATGTAATCTGGTGCATCTTTTTTCACTGTTTCAATAACATCATATCCCCAAGATACCCAAATTACGTTCACTCCAGCCTTTTTACACGCTGCTACGTCTCGCTGTTCATCACCGACATATAACATATCTTTCTCTGTTATCTTTTTCGATTTTAAAAATCTTTTTATCATCTTGTCTTTACCGAACAAATTTTTAGAACAATACACTTCTTGTATATTTTCTATATCATTCTTTTGTAAAAACGCCCGAATATGCTCTTCTGAGTTCGATGATATGACTGCAATTCCGTAGCCTTTTTTATGTAGTTCATCTAATACTTCCTTCATCCCATGGAACAAAATAAGATCTTTTATAGCAGGTTGATACAATTTATAAAACTCCAGCGCTAATATCGGTAGTTTATACAGTGGTACATCGAGTTGTTTACATCTCTCCGCCATCGTTAACTTGCGTAAATACTCAATTTCTTCTTCTCTTACCGTTTTATATCCGTGCTTTTCAGCAATTTGATTATAAATTGGTACAAATATATTTTGTGAATCTACTAATGTGCCATCAAAGTCAAAAACAATATATTTTTGCATTCCCATACTCCCTTTGCTTCTTTTTTCTAAACCTATGTTATTCAACAACATGGTTGTCTGTCCCTTCTATAAAAATAAAAAAGAACAAGATTTTCTCTTGTTCTTTTTAAGAAAGCCATTTCGGCGGTACATTCGTATTCCAATAAATATTTCCTAACTCATGATGTCCTGAGTATCCATCATCAAAACGATGATAATGGAAATTAAAATAATAACCATCTTGCGGTGGATGATCTCTTCTTACATGGAAACGCAATAAATCATTTCCTGATTTCGTATCGTAGACATGAAAAATCTTTTCATTATTCCCACCAGCTGGTTTTTGAGAAATCGCTAATGATTGTAGTGAATCTTCTGGTACATCACTAGCAAGCTCAGCAATTGCCTCTTCAATCTTTGGTAATATTACATCTTTAAATTCATCTTCAATTACTGGACCAATTTTAGTACCAAACTTTTGCATCGACTGCTTCTCTGCTTCTTGCATCGCATAAGTAATAAAAGTATCGGTGGTTAACCTGTCATTCGTTTCTTCATATGTATAGGACGTACTCTCCAAACTTTGTTGCCCAGCTGTGCTCGTAGGCTTGTCCGCAGCTTTGGCATTATCAAGCAATATGGAAGGAGGCGTCACTAAACCAAATGTAAATACGGTAATTAATGCGACTAAGGTTTTTCTAAACCAATTTGGCATTTATGTTCCCTCCCCTTTCACTCATTATTTTTTATATAACGGTGGTTTCTTCTATTATACAAAATGATTGTAATTTTTGCACTTTACAATTTTGTTAACGTTCACATATTTTTCACTTGAATATGAAATTGTAAGATTTCATACAATATTAATACCACGATATTGAGGAGGCACTTGAATGACTTTAGATGTCATGTATTCCGCCGCAAGCATACTCGTTTTAGTATATTTTATTTATCAATGTGTTACAGACTAGAAAAAGAGCCGTCAATGGCTCTTTTTTAATGGTAGAAATACAATCCATACAATTAATAAAATAAAAACAACGCTGCCTACCACAGCTGGCAATAAATAAAACTGTGAAAGTATAACTATTCCATATAAAAGTATTGCTGGTAGTAGTAAATAACGATCTGCCTTCCATCTTAACAATAGTAATTTCCCTTCATCACAATATAAACGAAGAAACATCTTATTCGTAAATTCATTCCAATAATCACGTGCATAGCGAGAAATTGCAACTACAGCAAATACGAGAACAATAGCTGCAATCCACCTTGGAGTCATAATTATACTTGCAGTACTGATACATACAATTTGAATATAAAATATTCGTGCAGTACTTGTACGGAAAAATTCTTTCAAAAAAGATTCGACAATACGAGAATCAGCTTTTTTCCCTAAAAGTCTTTTAGAGCGCGGAAACATCCACGGTTTTTTATTCGAACTACTCGGTTTAACCGCATGACCACCAACTTGCATAATTCCGCTCGTCCAGCGCATGCTTTCCTCCTTTTCTTTCTCGATTTCTTTAAAAAAGAACTTTTTATAATTCATTTTCTCTTTTACTAATACACTACTTAAGAAAATTACTAGACCGATAAATAAAATTGAATACAACGGATTTTTATAAATAAAAAATAAACTAATTCCAAAAAAGGACACGCTCATAGAAAATACTACATTTTTTACAATCCATAAAACCCATCGTTTCCCCACATGTACATGAACAAATCTCGTTAACAACGACAACATAAATCGAAATATAGTAAAGAATAACCAAAATAATAGGACTTGTATCTCTGTTACTTCGATACTTTTCATCAACACCGGTAACATAATAACGACTACTATTATATTCGTTATCGCTATTCGAACAAATGTGTACATCATGCCATACTGGACTAATTTTCGCATATGTGTTACATACGAAATTAAAAATAAACTATCCGCTTGCTCAAAAAATGAACGAACTCCTCTTGGATATGTTACTAAATAAAATGCGAGTAATCCTAATCCGAAATAAATCGTCTCTTCCGTTGATAATTCATTTATCCATAGCGATCGATAATAGATTCCCATAAATATAAGTGCTGGAATAATAATATATAATGCGACTGTCCAATCTGTTACCGAACGTATAGACTTCCATTTCCGCTGGAGTTCATGGCGTAATCTCTTATAAAATTGTTGTTTAATCATGTTGTTCACGCCTTACAATTACATCAAAGCAGTCTAATAATGAACTACCCGGCATTTCCGCTAATATTTGAATAGATTCTAAATGTCCATCTGCGACTAATGTACCTTGTGAAATGAGTAAAAATCTTTCACAAATTTTTTCAGCAGTATCTAATACGTGCGTACAAAGTAAAATTCCTGCCCCGCGCTCTTTTTCTTTATATAAATAATTTAAAAACTCTTTCGTAGCTACTGGATCTAAACCGATAAAAGGTTCGTCAATGATATAAAAATCTGGCTCAGTTAAAAACGCCAATATTAGCATCGATTTTTGTTTCATGCCTTTTGAAAACTTTGATAAATACTCATGTTTATGCTTATTCATTCGAAAAGTATGTAATAATTGTTCCGCTCGTTCTTCCCAACTTCCCATTTCACTTCCACGAGCTGCCATTAATAATTCAATATGTTCCCAGAGCGTCAAGTAATCATAGTATGTTGGATGTTCTGGTACGTATGCATACGGATTTTTCTTTTCACCGAATGATATTTCACCGTCCATATTTACAAGTAATCCGAGTATCGTTTTAATCGTCGTACTCTTCCCAGCACCATTTGCTCCAATAAGAGCAACTAGTTCACCTTTTTCGATAGAAAAAGCTATATCATGAATTATTTTTTCGCCTATTTCATATCCAGCTGAGCGGATATTTACTTTTAACATGCATTCCCCTTCTTTCCATTTCTAATACAATCAAGGAAAAGAATAACATATAACTATCTATATATCATTATAAAATATTTATTTTCATAGCAGGAAAAAACATTTTTTAACAGAATATTAAATGTTTGATTACATTTTATTGGAGTGGATAATATGTCTTTTCAAATTCGTGAAGCAACGATAGATGATATAGACGCACTTTGTTCTTTAACGAAAGAATTAAAAGGTTCCTCTATTTCCTATGAAGATATGAACAACCGATTACAATTCGTACAAATGAGTCCGTTTGATTTTTTATATGTTTACGAGGAAGAAGAAGCTATATTTGGATTACTTGGATTTCGTATACGTGAAAATTTAGAAGATGTAACACGTTATGGAGAGATTTCAATTATTAGCGTTGATTCTAACATACGACGGAAAGGCATTGGACAAGTGTTGATGGATTATGCCGAGCAATTAGCAAAGAAACATAATTGCATTGGCACATGGCTAGTTAGTGGAACAAAAAGAGTAGAAGCTCATCCTTTTTACAAAAAATTAGGATATGAAGTAAATGGCTACAGATTTGTAAAACATTTTTAAACTACTTATAAATTGAAGGGACTATAACTATGACAAACATTAAAGCAATTTTCATTGATCGTGACGGTACAATTGGTGGTGACACTACAATACATTATCCAGGATCTTTTTCATTATTTCCATTCACAAAAACATCCTTGCAAAAACTAAAAGCTAAAAATATAAAAATTTTCTCTTTCACAAATCAACCTGGTATCGCAGATGGAATTGCAACTGTAGCCGATTTTGTACAAGAATTAGAAGGCTTCGGTTTTGATGATATTTATGTATGTCCTCATAAACACGGTGATGGTTGTGAATGCCGTAAACCAAGTACAGGCATGCTGCTTAAAGCAGCAAAAAAACATGGACTTAATTTAACACAATGTGCTGTAGTTGGTGATCGCTGGACTGATATTGTTGCAGGAGCAAAAGTAAATGCGACTACGATTCTAGTCCGAACAGGCGCTGGGTATGATGCTTTGCATACGTACCGAGACAAATGGGCACATATTGAACCAAACTACATTGCAGATAACTTTGAAGATGCAACGAACTGGGTTTTAAATCAACTATAATACAAATGAAGTTTTTGATTCACTCGAAATAATTTAAAACATAGTTTAAATAGCCTTTTTGGCAAATAATTGTCTTCCACAAAACGGATCACCTCAAAAGGTAGCAAGTTCCCTTTTGATACGCAAACATTGCAATTCAAATTATATTTTTTATTAGTAACAGCAATTAACGTAAAGAAGGAATAGCTTAGTGGCTATCCCTTCTTTATTGACTTCTATTATTTACATTTGTTATCTGCTTTTATTGAGTATTCTCATCGTTTTTATACTCCAAAATATCCCCTGGCTGACACTCCAAAGCTTTACATATCGCTTCTAATGTTGAAAAACGAACCGCTTTTGCTTTCCCATTTTTCAAAATAGAAAGATTCGCCATCGTAATTCCAACCTTCTCCGAAAGCTTCGTTACACTCATTTTTCGTTTTGCTAACATGACGTCAATATTAATAATGATTGTCATATCCGCCACCTCAGACCGTCAAATCATTTTCTGATTTTATGTTAATTGCCTCTTGTAGAAGTCGTTGGAGGATAGCAGCAAAAACGGCGATAACGAGCGAAGCAAAAACGATAATGAGTCCCACTAGCCCAATAGGAGGGTCCATTTTTTTCGCTATAAAATGAAAAAGTGGCAAACTTAATACATACAAACCACTGATTGTAATTGCACAGCGCTTTATATTCTTTAACGCCTTTACTGATAATTTCGAGAACGCTGTGTTCTCATCAATGTACTGTAAAAGATTGAAAGCCTGATAAAGAGCAACGTAAAAAGGCACAGCTGCTCCATACATCACAATGAAAACAAGATATTTCATCGGAGCAATATTAGGATACAAATTTGCTGCGAAATTCGCCATTTCCGGCACTAAAAATATGCATAAAGCAAGTACTGAAATTCCAGCAAGAAAAATAATTACTTTTAAGAACGTTGTTGAACTTCGTTTAAGATTCATTTACAATACCTCACTTATTTAATGGCAACATAATTTTATCACAATATTTATTGTTTAACAATAAATAAATATCGTTTTATTTTCGTCATGTTTTTTAATTTAGGCAAAAATAAAAAAGAATTTCTCATTACAAAGAAATTCTTTTTCTTGAAAATGTCTCTTTCAACTTAATTTTTTAAAACGTTAATTCGTAATGAAAATAACGATTATCTCTCAAATAACCATTTTCAGCGTATAATCGTTGTGCTGATAAATTATCAATCTCCGTTTGCAGCTTTACACCTTTTGCTCCATTTTCTAATGCGTATTCTTTAGCAGCTTCTAATAATTTTTTACCTGTTCCGGCTCCACGCTTCGCCGCTTGTACAAATAAATCATTTAAAATCCATAATTCTTTCATTGAAATAGAAGAAAATGATGGATATAGTTGCGTGAACCCAATATATTCGCCGTCTTCAACTGCTACGAAAATAACAGACTCTTTTTTCTCAATTCTATTTCGTAAAAATACTTTTGCCCCTTCTAAATCAGAATCTTGCCTATAAAACATGCGATAGTTATTAAAAACTGATGCTAGTCCATCTAAATCTGCAATTGTTGCCTCATATATTCTCATTTTACTCCATTCCCCTTCCAATACTGTCTCATTATATCCGTTGCCCATTTAGACTGGTGTATTTCTTCTGTCGGCATAAACTCTTTCATTATTGGTTTTATATCCAATATAGGAGTGCCATCAATAGCATCTAATCCCTCAACAATAATTGATTTACCTTCTCTTTTGATCACCTTTACAATTGTTACACCTATGCGATTTGGGCGATTTTTCCCGCGCTGTGCAAAAATACCTACTTCAGGATAATCCTTATTATTTCTAGGATGTCTAGCAAAATACTGAATTTGCTCGTCAGTTACTTTATGAAAATAAAAAACAACTTCAATATGAGAAAAATCTTCAACCCCTTGTATACTCTCTTCTGCATACATTTCAGTTAAAGTTATACGAGATCTTACTTCTCCCCACTCATCATCTTTTATTTCCTTTCTTTCATTATGTACAAATGCGATTGGTTGAACTGAAAACATACGCATTCCCCCTTAAATGTAACCACTTACATTATAAAATATTTTCTGAATGTTTTCCAGATATACGAATAAAGTTTACATAATATAATTATACTCTATCTAGAGCTACCTTGACTGCTTCAATTGCATGTATATGAGTTGTATCAAATATCGGGACAGATACGTTTTCTTGCTTTATTAATAACCCTATTTCTGTACAACCTAATATGATTCCCTGTGCTCCTTTTTGCACTAACTCTTCGATGACTCTTTTATAATATTCTCTAGATTGAGATACTATTTTTCCTAAACATAATTCTGTATATATTACTTTATTTATTTCTTTTCTATTTTTTTCTGATGGTACTATTACTTTTATATCATGCTCTTCAATACGTGACTTATAGAAATCTTGCTCCATTGTATATTTAGTTCCAAGCAGACCAACCTTTTGAATGTCTTTTCTTTTAATTTCTTTTGCAGTTGCATCAGCAATATGTAAGACTGGAATATCAATTTTGGCCTTTATTTTTCCAACTACCTTATGCATTGTATTTGTACAAATGATTATAAAGTCTGCTCCTCCCTTTTGTAATGAATATGCCGCATTCCCTAGAATTTCTCCAGCACCATCCCAATTTCCGCTAGACTGACATCGTTCAATCTCTTCAAAATCCACACTATTAATCAAACATTTTGCTGAATGTAGCCCTCCTAATCTCTCTTTTATTTCTTCATTAATAATTCGATAATATTCAGAAGTTGATTCCCAACTCATACCACCTATAAGACCTATCGTTTTCATATAAACACCTACCTAAACTTTTTTTATAAAACTAATAACAACGTTTTATTATGTATATTATACACAATAAAACAAGACTTTAAGTTTGGAATATAAAGTCTTGTTTTAACGTAATAATATAGAATAATTGTACTTTCATTTCCAAGGAAATTTTTATAGAATATTCTGAAATTAATAATCTGATATTTTTATAAATTCTTTATACTTATAATTAAAACACTCTCGATACAACTCTTTGATTTCATCATATGATGGAACACGTGGGTTATTAGCTGGGCTACCACTTTCAATTGCATCTGATGCCATTTTAGAGATAGCATTTTCAAATTCAATTTCATCGATACCGTATTCTTTTAAATTTGGAATACGAAGATCATAGCAAAGCTTTTTTATTTCCCCAATCGTGTAGTCTGCTACTTCCTCATCAGAATTCGAATACAAATCCTTATTTAAGTTACGTCCAATTTTTGCTAACCTTTTCACTGCACTTGTTTTCGTAAACTCTAACACTGTAGGTAATAGTATGGCATTTGATATTCCATGCGGTACATGAAATAATGCTCCCACTGGCCTTGACATTCCATGAACTAATGTAACTGATGCATTCGAAAATGCAATTCCAGCTTGTAAGGAAGCAATCATCATCGCTTCTCTTGCCTCCATATTATGTCCATCTTCATATGCTATACGTAAATATTTCATAATACTTTCAATAGCTGAAAGAGCAAGTACATCTGTAAGTGGTTGTGAAAATTTAGAAATATAAGCTTCAATCGCATGACATAACGCATCTATTCCTGTTGCTGCCGTAATTTGTGGTGGTAACGAACTTGTCAAAACTGGATCTATAATTGCTACTTTCGGTATAAAACTAGGATGCTTCATCATCATTTTTACATCTGTTTTTTTATTCGTAATTACTGCTACACTTGTAACTTCCGAACCAGTACCAGAAGTTGTTGGAATTGCAATAAGTGGTAGTGGATTGTTTTCTATTTCAATATCCTTTTGGACATAATCCTCAACTTCTCCACCATTTGTATATAAAACCGCTACCGCTTTCGCAGCATCAATACAACTTCCACCACCAATACCGATAATAAAATCGCACTTTTCCTCTTTACAAAGAGATAACGCTTCTAATACGTGTATATTTGTAGGCTCAGCATCCACTTTATTATATGTGCTAACAATAATACCTTTCTTATTTAGTTGTTGCATACACTTTTCAACATATCCTAATTTCTCCATAATTGTATCAGTAACTATAAAAGCTCTTTTCCCTAACTTTTTTGATTGTTCTCCCAGTTTTTCAAGCGAATTCCTTCCATATAATACCGACTTTGGCATACGAAACTCAGAAACCTCTTGCAAGTCCCCCACCCCTTCTTATCCTAATTAATATTTTATAATATAAATTATCGATTTGATGAATCTTTACGATTCAAATTTTTTAATAGAGTCCTGTTAAAGTATAGAATGCGATAACTAAAAATACAGCAACCGTTTTCAAAATAGTAATAGCAAATATATCTTTATATGACTGTTTATGTGTTAATCCCGTTACTGTAAGAATAGTAATAATAGCCCCGTTATGTGGTAGTGTATCCATTCCTCCTGATGCCATTGATACGATACGGTGCATAACTTCTAATGGAATATCAAATTGATTGGCCGCTGCAATAAATTTATCTCCCATTGCGCTTAATACTATTCCCATTCCTCCTGATGCCGAGCCTGTAATTCCAGCTAAAATATTCGTCGTTACTGCACCATTCACTAACGGATTTGTGAAAGTAGCAGAGATGCCATCTCTCATAATTGCGAAGCCTGGAAGTGCTGCAATGACACCACCGAATCCAAACTCAGCTCCTGTATTCATCGTTGCAAGTAGCGCTCCACCAATACTTGTATTCAATCCAGCTTGGAAACCTGTTACTACTCGCTTCCAATATAATAATAACGTTGTTAAGATCCCTATAATAAGTGCCAATTCTACAGACCAAATTCCTACTACTGCACTTAATTCTACTTTTCCAAATGCTTTCATACCAATTGCAGAAAAATCAAAACCGCTTGGATACCACTTCGGTATCATAATAGTAAACACTTTATTCATTACACCTACTAAAATAAGTGGTATAAATGCAATAAGTTGTTGTGCTCTTGTAATTTCAATGTTATTAATTAATGGCATATTTTTTTGTTCTAATTGCACAGATGCTGCCATTTCAGTATTTCCATCATTAAAACCAAAGTATCCTTCACCTGCTGCTTTTGCCTTCTTACGTCTACTCTCTAAATATAGTAAACCTAATGTAAGAACAAAAATTGCTCCTACAATCCCAAGTATCGGTGCAGCATAAATATCCGTTTTAAAAAATGTTGTAGGTATTACATTTTGAATTTGTGGTGATCCAGGTAGCGCATCCATTGTAAACGTTACTGCTCCAAGAACAATCGTTCCAGGGATTAAACGCTTTGGAATATTAGCTTGTCGAAACAACTTAGCTGCGAACGGATAAACAGCAAACACTACTACATACACACTAACACCACTATACGTTAAAATAGCCCCCATTAATACAATCGCTAATATAGTACGTTTTTCACCAACTAACTCAATAATTGTTTTTGCGATAGAATCTGCAATTCCTGACATTTCCACTACTTTTCCAAATATTGCTCCTAATAAAAACACAGGAAAATATAATTTTATAAATCCAACCATTTTCTCCATAAAGATATTAGAAAAGAAAGGTAATACATAACTAGGTTCTGTCAAAAATACTGCAAATAATGCAAATATCGGCGCGAATAAAATAACAGAAAAACCTCTGTATGCTACGAACATAAGTAAACTTAGTGCTAATAATATAATAACTAACTCCAATTTTACCCCTCCATTAAACAGAATATTCTAAATTTTATTGATAAATTTCTACTAACCTTTCAATTCTGACATCCCTCCTCTTATTCATACAAATTTTTATGCTAAAAATGTCTAATTATAATTATTCGATTACATATGAAAAATCCCTTTAAACAGAAACGAATTCATCGTCATACGTTATAAAGGGATTGCTAGAATCTATATTTACTGCTGTATTAAATTTTTCTCTACACAAAAATGATACAGTTCTTCAACATCTTTCACTATGTAGGTCCACTAACTTCAGTCAGTTCTTTTTCACAGCCATAGCCATATAAAACACCAATTGAAGCAATTCCATTCTGATTTGCACCTATTATATCGTGCTTTCTATCACCAATCATTATCATTTCTTCTTTATTTAGTTCTTCATGTGTTTGTAAAATATGAGCAATTATTTCTTCTTTTTTTATTCTCGTACCATCTAAATTACTTCCAATGATGTCTTCGAAATAATTCGTTAATCGAAAATGCTCTATAACTTGTTTCGCAAATACAGTGGGCTTTGAAGTTGCTACGAATATGCGATTCCCTGAACTTTTTAATTGTTGCAAGAGCTTCAGAATCCCCTCGTATACATTATTTTCAAACAATCCACGCTGCTTTAAATACTCACGGAAGTAAAAAACAGCACGTTCAACCTCTCCTTCACTCATATTATATCTCTCTATGAATGATTGCTGAATAGGAGGACCTATAAATGAATCTAACTCACTTATATGTACTTCTTCAATTCCTACTTTTTTTAATGCATATAAAACCGAGTTTACAATCCCTTCTTTCGGATCCGTTAAAGTTCCATCTAAATCAAATAGAAATGTTTTATACATGCTTCATTCCTCCACTTAATTTGCTGTATAAATAAGTGCTAACATCTCTTCCACTTCTCCCTATTATACTATTATTATCTATTTTTTCGAAAAATCAATTTCCATATGTCACATACTTTCAGTTACAAAATACGATAGATATGATACAGTAAAAAAGTTACAATTATTTTAATAGAAACTGGTGAAACAAATGTCAATTACGTTAATTTTTATAATGGCTTTCACAATTGTGATCCACGCAGTTGAAACAAGCTCTTATAGTATTCGATTAGCTGGAGTACGTTTAAAGAAGATTGCGGTTGCCTTGTCTGTTGTAGGAATGGTGTTACTTATTTCAAGAACATCAAACTTACTACAAGCCTTTTTAATCGGTGGTATTGTCGATGAAGCAAAACTAGATTCTTCTATTAATTTAGAGCATATTATACGACTCGTACTATTATCGGCTTCTATCGGTACATTAATCGCGATCATTCTTTATCCAACTTTGACAAAATTATTTGGATATGTCATTCAAAACTTTGAAACAGACGGTTCTTTCATTCGAATGATGAAAACGAATAACATTCAAAAATTAAAGTACACAAAAAAATATGTCCGTTTTCCAAAGTTAGAAATGATTCATAGACTGCGTATCGGTGGTATTCCAAAGCGTATTATGCTTATTAACATGTTTGCTACTGCTATTTATACAGCAGGGGTACTTTCAGCCCTTTACGCTTCTTTTTTAAATCCAGATTATGCAACAAATGCAAGTACAGCTTCTGGCCTTGTAAATGGTTTCGCCACTATTTTATTAACTGTATTACTCGATCCACGCATTGCTCTTTTAACAGAACGTGCTCTACAATCAGAAAGCGGTGCTGAATCTATGAGTAAAATGTATGGTTGGCTAATGATTTCTAGACTTCTCGGCACATTATTAGCACAACTGCTATTTGTACCAGGTGCTTACTGGATTTTATGGATTATTGAACTGATGCATTAATTTACTAGAAAGGTGAATTTATCAATGAAGATCAAAACAGAGAAAGATATAATTCGCTTAATAGAAAACGACGAATGGATGATGAATGTATTACAAATGGCAAAATCACTAGAGCTACCTGATTGGTGGATTTGTGCCGGATTTGTTCGTTCTAAAATTTGGGATACTTTACATGACTATGAAGCTAAAACGGCTATGCCTGATGTTGATGTGATTTATTATGATAGTCTACATCAAGATGAGATATACGAACAATCATTAGAAACGAAATTAATGAATATTGATGCTACTATCCCTTGGTCTGTAAAAAATCAAGCTCGTATGCATGTAGTGAATAATATGCCACCATATTCTTCTTCTGTTAATGCTATTTCTAAATTCCCTGAAACAGCAACGGCTTTAGGAGTTACACTTGATGAACTAAACAACGTTATCTTAACAGCCCCATGTGGTATTGAAGATGTCCTTTCCTTACAAGTGAAACCAACAGCTCATTTTCTTGAATCGAAAGAACGATTACATATGTACAAAAACAGAGTTATAAAAAAGAATTGGCAAAGTAAGTGGCCTAACATCACAATCACATATCCAGAAATTTAGAAAGGGTGCCTCTCATTTATAGAAGCACCCTTTTCTTCATTTCAAAAAATGTATGACTGTTTCTGCAAATCTATCTGCTTCCTCATAATGAGGTGAATGACCGCTCTCTTCAAATACGATATACTTGCCGTTTCGGGCATCTTTATTAAATGTTTTAATTTGTTCTTCACACGTTACTACATCATGTTTTCCTACTATTAATAACATTAGATTTTGTCCATCTTTTATTTTTGATAATAATGATGTATGACATGCTCCCTCTAATTTTAATCTATCAAAGTGAATTTTGGAGCGATTTGAAAATATTTCCCACTCTTCATCACTGTATAAACTCTCATCTGTCCTATCTTCCTTATTATTGTAAATCTCCATTCTTTTTTCTTCTAATTCAGCGCTTAGTCTTATATAAGCTTCTAACAACTCTTCTGAACTAGCCTCGCTAGATGAATAAGCAAAGCACTCTTCTGCTACTTCTTCTTTTCCATACTTTTTTAATAAATGCCCTGTCTTTTGTAACAAAGCCCTACTTGTTAATGCAAAATCAAAAGTTGGTCCTTCAAATATTATTTTCTCTATTGAACTTGGATATATCGACGCATAAAGCAATGCTACATATCCACCGAAAGAGTGTCCAATTATAGACCACTTCTCAATTTGTAATACTTTTTTTAATTCCTCACAGTCTTCAATCAAATCATTTAATCCAAAAGCTTCGTCCTCAGTAATTTCTTCTGAGCGACAAACACCTCTTTGATCTATCATAATTACATATAGAGAATCTTTTAAACGTTCCGATTGATGAAATGAAAAATCATAACAACTTTCTCCTGGTCCACCATGCAAGTATAAGACTGGCTTATTTTTAGGATTTCCATGTGTTTCAACGTATAGCTTTTTCCCTCTAATATTCATATATTTCCCTGCTTCTATCAAATTTTTCTTTATGATCATCACCCCTTTTTTTACTGAATATTATAACATTTAATATTAAATAATCCCTATTACATTTAAGAAGACTATAATTATTGCAAGTGGTGCTACAAATCGAAGTAAAAATGCCCAATAAGTAAATACTTTCTTTCCATAATTTCCACCTACAAAAAACTCTGCTTCTAGTACCTTCTTCTCCATTTTGAATGAAACGAAAATACTAATAAATAGTGCTCCAAGTGGCATTAATATATTACTAGATAAGAAGTCTACTGCATCAAAAATATTCTTTCCGAAAATCGTAATATCACTCCATACTCCAAATGATAACGCTGATGGTATACCTACCAAGAAAATGCCGAAACCGATCAGCCATGATAATTTCGTTCTCTTTTCTTGTTCACCATTTGCTAATGCTGAAACAACAGTTTCTAGTAGAGAAAATGCTGATGTTAATGTCGCAAATGTAAATAGTGCAAGAAATACTGTTAAGAAAAATCCACCGAATGGGATTTGACTAAATACAGATGGTAATACGATAAATAGTAATCCAGGTCCTTCTGTTGGCTCCATTCCTAATGAAAATACGGCTGGAAAAATAGCAAGACCTGCAAATAATGAAACAAATAAATTTAATCCAACAATTGTTATTGCTGATTTTGGTAAACTTTCTTTTTTATTTAAATAGGAACTATACGTAACCATAATTGAAATCCCGATACTAATTGCAAAGAATGATTGCCCCATTGCGAACAAAATACTTTCCGAAGTAATCTTTGAGAAATCTGGTTGTAAGAAAAACTTCACACCTTTCATTGCATCATCAAGTGTTAACGAACGAATAATAAGAGCGACAAATAAAACGAACAATGCTGGCAACATATATTTACTTGCTTTTTCAATTCCGTTTTGTACACCCTTTGATACAACCCATATCGTAATGAACATAAAAGCGAAATGTCCCATAATAGCCCAAGCAGGATTCCCAATTGTTTCAGTAAATAATGTACCGTAATTTTGTCCTGGAGTAATCAGTTGTCCAGTTATTCCTCTGAATAAATAAATTAATACCCATCCACCTACAACACTATAAAACGAAAGTAGTATAAAACAAGTTCCAACACCAAGGCGTCCAATCCAATGCCATCCTGTATTTGGTGCGATGCTTTTAAATGCTCCAACTGCTTGTTTCTGCGTACTGCGTCCAATCATAAATTCAGCTATAAGTAGCGGTAGTCCAATTAAAACAGTAAATAATATAAATATTAAAAAGAATGCTCCTCCCCCACTCTTCCCAGCGATATAAGGGAACTTCCATATCGCACCAAGTCCAATTGCTGATCCGGCTGCCGCCATTATAAAACCTAATTTTGAAGTCCATTGCTCCGTCTGTTTCATCTCATTTTCCTCCCAATTAAATCTTTTTATATAAATAAATAAATTTTATAAACCTATTCAAATAAACCCTCCATTTCTTCTTCCATATAATAAAAAAATGGCCTAGCATCTCTATATAAAGAGACGCTAAGCCATTTACTTAACGCGGTACCACCCTTATTGATTCCATTATGAATCCACCTTAGTAGTAATCGTTTGATTACAAACCTAATATCGAAGGTTAACCGTTAAGATTTACTAAGAATGTAATTCCGTTCCACCTTACTGCTCCTAGGCGAGTTCAGGATGTCATTTGACTATGTCACACCAACCCATAGCTCTCTGTACAAATACATGACCTTACTACTCCTATTCAACACATTTTAATATTTAGAATATATTTTCTTTTGAAATTAATATGAAGTATATCTGTTATATTTGTAACTGTCAAGGGTATATTGATTTTTTTGTCGAAATAGTTCATATTTCAACTGACTTTTACTAAGCTTATTAGAAAAAGAAAGAGTCTATATTTTCACCTTTTTAAACGAACTATAAAAAAAGAATCTTCGCGATAATCGCGAAGATTCTTTTTACG
Source organism: Bacillus sp. JH7 (assembly GCF_001563515.1). Lineage (NCBI taxonomy): Bacteria > Bacillati > Bacillota > Bacilli > Caryophanales > Bacillaceae > Bacillus > Bacillus sp. JH7. The sequence goes on from NZ_LPUS01000001.1 coordinate 2,599,112, forward strand.
GTATGAGACGAGTACAATCTCTCGGAAAAGCACTCGCCTCTCGTACATTTGTTAATTCTAAAAGTTTATATACAACCCTTTCTAACCCAATTCCGAAACCTCCATGTGGTGGACAACCATATCGAAATGTATTTAAATAAGATTGAAATTTATCTGGGTGTAATCCTTTTTCTTTAAACGAAGCGAGTAACATTTCATAATTATGAATTCGCTGTGCCCCTGACGTTATTTCTAATCCCTTATATAATAAGTCGAATGAATCAGTAATAGCTGGATTCTCTTTATTCGGCATCGTATACATCGGTCTCGCTTTTTTCGGATAATGCGTAATAAAAACAAATTCACTATTATATATTTCCTTCACATATTTCCCTAGTAACTTTTCACCTTCTGTAACTAAATCCCCTACAGGAGATTCTTTACGATACTTACTTTTCAAAATTTCTTGTGCTTCTAACAATGTAATTTTAGGTATTTCAGTAATAACAGGTACTTCTATTTGTAATAGTTGTAGTTCTATTTCACATTTTTTCGCTACTTGTTGAAACATATATCGTAAAACATCCGTTTCTAGTTGCATCACTTCATAAAAATCATGAATAAAACCAAGCTCTACGTCTAACGATATATATTCATTCAAATGACGGGAAGAATTATGATGTTCCGCTCTATATACAGGTGCAATTTCAAAAACTCGTTCTAACCCACCTGCCACCATCATTTGCTTATAGAACTGTGGTGATTGTGCTAAATAAGCTTCTTTTTGGAAGTATGGAAGCTTAAAAACATTTGCTCCTCCTTCTGCCCCTTGCGAAACAATTTTCGGCGTAAAGATCCGTGTGAAATCGTTCTCTATAAGAAATTCACTAAAGCTCTGAACGAGTGTAGATTTCACTTTAAAAATCGCTGCGGTTCGCTCATGCCTTAATGATATTACTCGCTCATTAAGTAGTTGATCTAAGCCAACTTGTAACTTCTTTTTATTTATTTCAAATGGAAGTGGCTCTGCACCGTTTATTACTTTCACTTCATGAGCAAGTACTTCAACACCCAATTCTGTTTTCGATGTCTCGACTATTTCACCAATTACGTGGACGACACTTTCTACATCAACTTTATATCCAGCCAATTCATTTTCTAATACACATTGAATTACTCCTGTTCTGTCCCGTAATAATAAAAAACTAACATTTCCAAGATGTCGAATCTTTTTTACCCATCCTTGAAGTAATACAACCTTTCCACTTTGCTTTTTACATTCTTTTGTGAGTGAACGCTTCATTATTGAATCCATTATTTTTCCCTCCAGTAATTTTATATTTATTTACGTTATTGTTGTCATCGTCATCATCCACGGTCACTCACCCCCTTTCAAAGAATACAAAAATCCGCCCCTATAAATAGGGACGGATTTTTTTCCGCGGTACCACCCAAATTGTCATACTGACCATCTTAGCCCTGATAACGGTAGGTACCGTTTGCTTTTACTAATAATCACGTTCAAAGCAACACTCACAGGTGTCTTTCCATCATGCGGTATCGCAACCTTCCCAGCAACCGGCTGCTCTCTGTAGACCTTTGCACCATGTACTTTTCCTGATCATCACTTTTTATATTTACAGAGTATTCTAACTCCTTATCTTATAAAACGCAAGCTTTTTTTGAAACATTCTGGTTTTATAACTCCTAACTTCTTCTAAAGTGTGAAAAGTTAATTTTGTAATACATATTCTTATGTATTACATCCAAAATTACACCTTTAATATTTTCCAATTTTTACATAAAAACTAATTCATTTACGCATATTAATAAAAATTTTAAAGCGAGGTGTGTATATGCAAAAAGCAATTAGTTTCTTTCTCCTTTTGTTTTGCTTAATTGTAGTAAACGAAACGTATGCCTATTCACCAAAATCTTTACCAATCTCTCAAAACTCTGATCAATGGCAAGTGAATATTGATAAACCGAAAAAAACAAACAAGAATATGCTTCAAACTAAAAAAGATGAATTTCAAACATATCATTTTTCAGTAAAGAATGTCGGGAATAGTGAAGTATATAATGTAAACGTCGAAGTATTCCGCAACGAACCAAATAAGAAAACGAAATATGAACTCTTTTCCCTAAAGGAAAGTCGTTTGGCAAGTGGAAAAACTGGATTTGAACACGCTAATTTACCCGTTGCTACAAAAGCAGATGAAGTTGATGTTATTATTACATGGCAAGAACACCCATTCCGATCGATGCGAAATGGTCAAAAAGTTGAATCTAGAAAATTTAAAGAGCATTTTGTTTTTAAAGAAGCTAAAAAGTAAATGGGATACGGATATATTCACACTATCATTGATATAGCTTTATTTACTAGTACCAGTTCTTAAGCAAATTAAAAAGTCGTGGCTTATAAATGCCACGACTTTTTATATTAATTCGTACTAATGCCTCTCGCTGCCCAAATGCGATCGATATCAGCAGCATGTTGTCCGCCATATAAAAGAGCATCCGCTTGCTTAATCGCTTTCGCTCCATCACTGAATTTAGAGTTTGGTGTTAATGACCAGTGTGATTGTAAAATGATTTTTGTTGCTACATCACGGCCAAAAGCTTGTGCCATTTCGTATTGGCCTTGAGCCCAAATTTCACCATCATCATGCACTTCATTCGTTATATCTTTCGGATATACTTTATTCGTATCTAATCGGCGTAAGCATGTTGGATCTGAACTAGAATAAGCTGTCGCATCCCATTCTCCAACACATGCTTTACCATATCCAGTAGTCGATACTGCATCTTCATATGTAGCACCTAAGAAGTCGCCAAATCCTTCTCCCATCGCTCCACCTTCTGCTGAACTACCAAAGCCAGGAACTTGGTTATCTTGAATCGAATGCCCATACTCATGTGCGATAATACCAGCATCTTCTGCATCATCAACACCGCCAGTACCGAAAGTTAAAGCTTTTGTTGATGGAGAATAGAATGAGTTATCATCAGTTGTACCATTAACATTCACTTTTATCGAACGGTTATTAATATTTTTAAAACCTAGACTTTGAATGTAACGTTGCAATGTGTCGATATGATAGTACGACATAACATCTTCAAAGCTATCATTTGCGCGTGTATAGTTAAATTGTAAATTCGTAGATTTTGTTTTCGCTTTTGAAGAAATCGTTACATATTCTCCAATTAAAAATCCTGTTCCATCTAAACCTTTTAACGTAACAGTTTTCAGTTGGTTCGTTAGAGCTGTTGAATCTGCATCGTTATTATCTTTTAAGCCTACTTTACTACCGCTAGATACGACTGGGTTAGGTAAAAATACTTTTCCTGACCCTTCAGCTTTTCGGTTTATATCAACCTTTTTAATTAACTTTCCATTTTCTGCATCAATAAATGTTTCCCATGCACCAAACGGATTATTAGAATGGACTACAACTTTATATACTGGACGAGCAATTCCTTCTTCAACAATATATCCGAACTCTTTATCTGTAGGAGCCCATAAATTTTGCTCACTTGCTTCTCCAACATACGCCATTGATTTTTGTATTGCATCTTTTTCACTAATTTTTGTCGTTACTTCCTTCACACCTGTAACAGGCTGATAATCAGAAACAGCGAGTACTCCCTTTCCCTCTCCGTTAAGCGTAACTGTTATTTGTTTTGAAAATACAGGTGCACCATTAACAACTTGTTGGAACCTAACATATGAAGCTACTGATGTTTCTGTTGTAGAAATATATTGCAAGTCTGAAAGATCTGTTTTCAATCCATACTGCGCAGCATTTTCTTTTAAATATTCAGTTGCTTTTTTCTGTGGCGAATAAGCTTCTAACTTTACTTGCTGTTGTTTTTCCAATGCCGAAACCGTAGAAATCGTCCCCATTACTAACGGCACGGTCATTGCCATTGCCACCATTTTTTTATTAAACATAGAACCACTCCCCCTAATAAAGTAGCTCAACCTTATCCCATTACCACTAGGCAATCATTCCCTGCAAAACGGATGGATAAAAATTGAATCTACGAGTAATTCTCTATGAACACTTCTATTACCTTTCCATTTAGGGTAAGTGAAATTTTCTCAATATTTATGTGTAAAGTGAACACAATACTTTAGAAAGAAATTTCTAAATCCATTCCTTATCCCTAAAGCTTTTCATATTACTGTTTAAAAAAATAGACTATTTTTTACCTAACGGTAGGTTGAAAAAATCACTTGTAAGTGATACGATTTAAATAACCTTTTTTTAGGAGGATCTATATGAGTAAAAGTGAAGAAACACTCTCTTCAATAATGGAAGCAAGTTATCGCCTTTTTGCTACGTACGGTATTGTTAAAACAACTTATACGATGATTGGTGAGGAGGTTGGTATCGCAAAACCATCTATATATTACTACTTTAAGTCTAAAGATGCTTTAATTGAATGTATTTTTACTGAATTATGTAAAGCTATGCAGTTCTCTTCTTATTTCCATACAGAAGAGTTTACAAAATCAAATTTTATTGAAAAATGTATTGCAATTGGCCTTAAAATAATTGATGAACAGCGAAACGACCCTTATTTTAACCGAGTGTTACAAGAATATGTATTACTATCTTCAAGAAACAAGATGTACAAAGATCGATTACTAACTGTGCAAACAGAATACTTACATGGATTTGAAGTACTCCTTATAAAAGCAAATGAACTTCAATTAATTGAAAATAAAAATCTAGTTTCAAAAGCTCATATGTTAGCATTAGTGCTTGATAATATCGGAAATTTTATGATGATTGGTGCAAAGATAGATTATAAACAAATTTGGATTGAAGCTGTAAATAACATTTTTGAAAGAAGGGGTTGAAGTGAATACAAAAAAACGCATTATCGGCTTAGATTTTGCTAGAGCTTGGGCGATGTTTGGTATGCTACTTGTTAATTTCATGGTGATAACAGGTGCAGAAGGAAATGGTCCCCCTTTTTTAATAACCTTCATGTCACTATTTGAAGGTAGAGCCTCTGCTTTGTTTGTTATACTTGCTGGCATTGGTATAACTTTAATGACTAGGTCAGCCGTTGCTAGCAATGAACAAATAAAAATTTCTAATAGCCGAAAGACCATATGGAAACGATCACTTTTCTTATTTATTTTAGGATTACTACTATATGTAATGGAGTGGACTGGGGATATATTACACTACTATGGTGTTTACCTTTTCGTTGCTGCATTACTCATGACAGTACGCAAAAAACTATTACTTTTTCTTTCTATCATTATTTTATTGTTTGCACAATCTCTTCAGCTTACTTTCAATACTTTCGAGGGTTGGGTAGGTCCAACTCCATTTATAAATTATGTAGACTTCTGGACAATAAAGGGTTTTCTTCGCAACTTATTCTTTAATGGCTATCACCCTATTTTCCCTTGGTTCTCGTTCTTCTTAATCGGTATGTTAATTGGCAGGTTAGATCTTCATAATAAAAAAATAAAAAAAAGATTACTCTTACTCGGTATTACAATCACAATATTGACAGAACTTTTATCAAAAGGACTTACACACTTTTTTATTCCATACATCGGCAGAGAGACCGCCACATTTTTATTTAATACAGGACCCATCTTACCAAATGTATTATATATTTTATCTGCTACAGGATCCTCTATTGCTATATTAATCATTTGCCTCTATATCGCTGAAAAATATAGAAATAATTGGTTTGTCACTTCCATTGTGCAAACAGGACAATTAACATTAACTCATTATGTCAGTCATGTATTTATCGGTATTGGGATATTAATTCTATTAAATAGAATGGAAAATCAATCACTACTATTCGTTTTATTATTTGCTACTGCATTTTTCATTTTCAGCATTTTAATTAGTGTGTTATGGAGAAAGAAATTTTCTAGAGGTCCTATCGAATGGATTATGAGGAAATTAGCCGGATAAATTTCCATCATACAAAAAGGAAGTTGGAATCATTCCAACTTCCTTTTTTCTTTAATTAGCTGCACTTAATTTAATTCTAAGTTTTGTTTCACCCAAAGAAAGTTCATCGTCTTCGTTCGTTAAGTGACCAAATGTAAATTGTTTAACGAGTAAGTTTTCTTCCAATAAATCTTTATGGTTCGTTAACGTTCGCTGTAGCTCTACTTCTGTATCAAGAATAACATCGACTCGTAAATTAACTGGTAAATTCAACTGTTTACGATATTCTTGAACCGCACGAATGAATTCACGCGCTACTCCTTCTTGCAACAATTCTTCCGTTACATTCGTATCTAACATAACTGTATATTGTCCGTTAGTCGTATTAGAGAATCCTGATTTTGCAACTTTCTCAACTAACACATCTTCAGCAGTTACAACTACTTCTTCTCCTGGTGTTGCTTCGTAAACTGCTCTTCCTGTTGATACAAAGTTTTGCACTTCTTCTTGTGATAATTGTTTTAGCCAACCATTCACTGCATTCACATTTTTACCGAACTTCGGCCCCGCTGTTTTAAAATTAAGCTTCAATTGATATGATGTGTATTTTGTTTCATCGAGTTCAACATGGAACGCTTTTACATTTAACTCATCCATAACGATATCACGATAAGATTCCCAATCCATATCATTCTCGTTATGCTCAAGTAATACAAGTTCTGCTAGCGGCTGTTTTACTTTTAAAGAATGCTGATTACGGTTACTTCTTCCAAGTTCAACAACTTGTAAAACAGCATCCATTTCCGCTTCTAATTTCGGCTGAAGTAGTGATTCATTTACAACTGGATAATCGGCTAAATGAACGCTGCTTCCTTCTAAATTCAGATGAATGTCTTCCGCGACAAATGGTGTAAATGGTGCAATTAATTTACTAATTGTTACAAGTACTTCATGAAGTGTCTCATACGCAGCTGCTTTCTCAGCGTTCATACCAGATTCCCAGAAACGATTACGTGAGCGTCTTACATACCAGTTACTCACTTCATCTACAAGTGCTGCAATTTCACGAGCTGCATTCGTAAATTGATAATCATCAAGTGCCGTTCTCACTTTTTTCGTTGTACTATGCAATCTTGATAATACCCATTCGTCTAATTTCGTAAGCTTTACATCATACGTTTCTTTCGGATTATACTCATCTAAATTTGCATATAAAACGTAGAAGCTATACACATTGACTAATGTATCTACAAATTTAGATTTCGCTTCCAGTACTGTTCTTTCAGAAAAACGCTTCGCATTCCACGGGGCACTATCAACAAGTAAAGCCCATCTTAGCGCATCTGCACCAAATTTATCTACTAAATCAACTGGGTCTAGTGCATTTCCTTTGCTTTTAGACATTTTCTGCCCTTCTTCATCTAAAACATGCCCTAGTGATAACACTCGTTTATACGGTACTTTTCCTGTATATAGTGCTGATACTGCTAATAAACTATAAAACCAGCCGCGTGTTTGATCAATTCCTTCTGCAATAACATCCGCTGGAAACTGCTCTTCAAATAACTCTTTATTTTCAAATGGGTAATGATATTGTGCAAATGGCATAGAACCACTATCAAACCAAACATCAATTACTTCTGGTGTACGATTCATTGTTCCTCCGCATTTCTCGCAGCAGACTTGCACTTCATCTACATACGGCTTATGCAATTCCAAATCTTCCGGTGTTTCTTTCGTACTATGCTTTCTTAATTCGGCAATGCTCTTCGGTGCGAACTGATGATTACAACTTTCACATTCCCACACGTTTAATGGTGTTCCCCAATATCTATTTCGGCTAATATTCCAGTCCACCATATTTTCTAAAAACTTACCAAAACGTCCATGTTTCATATGATCCGGATACCAAGTAACAGAATCATTATTTTGTAAAAATGTATCTTTAATTGCAGTTGTTCGGATTAACCAACTTTCTCCTGCATAATAAAGTAGTGGTGAATCACAACGCCAGCAATGCGGATAGCTATGTTCATATTTTTCTTTATGATACAGTAAACCTTCCTTCGCTAAATAACGAACGATATCCACGTCACAATCTTTTACAAATCTCCCTTTCAAAAATGGTACCGCTTCTGTATACTCACCTTTTTCATCTACAACGTGCAAGAATGACAATCCTTCACTTTGAACGACTCTATAATCGTCCTCTCCATATGCTGGAGCAATATGAACAAGTCCTGTACCACTATCTCCCGTTACAAAATCTGCTGCAATAACGCGGTAACCATTTGTAACTTCTTTCATCGGAAATGGCGCTGTATAAGATGTGTTTAATAATTCTTCGCCTTTATGAACAGATAATACTTCATAGTTCTCTTTTAATACTTCTTGTACACGTTCTTTCGCAACAATGTATACATGACTTTCTTGTTTTGCTTTAACGTATTCCATATTTGGATGGACAGCAAGCGCAACGTTTGCTGGAAGTGTCCAAGGTGTTGTGGTCCAACCTAAGAAATACTCATTTTCACTATCTTTCACTTTAAACTTCACAGTTGCACTTAAATCTTTTACTGTTTTATACCCTTGTGCAACCTCATGTGAGCTCAATGAGGTTTGGCAGCTTGGGCAGTATGGTGAAACTCTATGTCCTTTATATAACAATCCTTTTTCATGGATTGTCCCCAAAATATGCCATACACTTTCGATATATGGATTCTTTAAAGTTACATATGGATCATCCATATCTACCCAATAACCAATACTTTCAGTGAATTCACGCCACTGCTTCTCATATGTGAAAACACTCTCTTTACACTTTTGAATAAATGGTTCAATGCCATATTCTTCGATCTCATGTTTACCAGAAATACCAAGTTGCTTCTCAACGCCTAATTCTACAGGTAAACCATGTGTATCCCATCCCGCTTTTCTTAACACTTTATAACCAGCCATCGTTTTATATCTTGCTACTAAGTCTTTAATTGTTCGTCCAAGTGCATGACCTACATGCGGTAGTCCGTTCGCCGTTGGTGGTCCTTCATAAAATACGAAAGACTGTGCGCCTTCTCGATTCTGAATTGATTGTTCGAAAATATTTTGTTCGTTCCACTGTTTGCGAATTCGCATTTCTCTTCCTACAGCTGATTCTTTTACATCTACTTTTTCCATATACAATCACTCCTTTGAATATTTTAAAGCACACAAAAAACCCGTCCCTATAAAGTAGGGACGGGTTTACCCGCGATACCACCCTAATTCTATTAGCTTTTTCACTAATAGCACTTAGCAACGTACTATCATACGTGTTCTTTGTAACGGTAGACATCCGTCCGGGCTTACTTACTTTCAGCCTCAGCTCCTCGGAGATGATTTTCAAATAACGTCTGCACACCGGCTTTCAGCAATATACCGGCTCTCTGGAGAACAGCTCACTATTTTACTCTTTCTCGTCTTCAGATTTGTATACTTTGTTAAAAGTTATTTTATGCCATTTAGCAACTAATTGTCAACTAATTCAAAATATATCCTTATCTTTTTCCCCTATTCTTATACAATTACTTTTCAAATTCTCGCAATGCTGCTAAATTTTCATCATCCTCAATAAGTTCAACAAAGAATCCCGAGTCATCCTCACGAAGGACAATTTCAAGCTCTTCCTTCGCCTCTTCATTTCTATTTAACTGTGCTAAATAACAAGCACGATCATATCTTGCTAACAAATCACTTGCATCCATTGTTAATACTTCATTTGTTATTTTTTCTGCCTTTAGTGTTTGGCCGGCACCATGATATGAAGACGCTAAAGAAAGAAGAATTACTGTTTCATTTGGATGATGTATAGAAGCATTTTCTAATACTTGAATTGCCTCTTCAAACCTTTCTTGACTTTGATATATTTCTCCTAAAGCAAGAAATGCTCTACTTACAAACGGTGTTTGCTCTGTTAATTGTAAGATAATCTTTTCTGCTTTTCTTTCTTCCCCTGCTTTAAAGAATACTTGTGCTTGCAGAAGAAGAGTATCATAATCATCTGGTAGTTCTCGAACCATTTGTTTCGTTAATTCCAAAGCATCTCTTAACATATCTTCTTCCTCGCACTCAACGAAAAGATTTACAAGTTGCTTCGCTACGTCATAATCCCATTTATTTTGTAGTGACGTGTGCAGAATCTCTATTGCTTCTTTATTCATCTCTACATTCTCATAAAATAGCGCAAATCGCTGTGCTGCCATACTATTTTTCGGATTTAACTTTAAAGAGATTTCATATAAATCAATTATCATAGTAACCATTGAAATTTCTTTCGCACGATTTTTCATACGATAAAAAGCTCTCGTAATGATAGATCGTTTCGGCTGTTCATGCAGCTGGCGTTCAATCCATATTTCCGTAACCGCAGCTGCAGCATACATGAATGCTGCACTTCTTTCTGCTTTTTTCACCTTTAATGTATGAAGAAAATCTCGTATGTTAGACAATTTTTTATGTTGCTCTACTGCTTTTACATAAACATCAAATATACGTTCATTATCAAAATCTTTTTGTATTACTTTCATTGCAACTTCAATTGCTTTTACATTTCTTTTTTTCACTAATACTTTTGCATAATGATATAGTACTTCTATATGCTCACCATCTAATTGTAGCGCGTATTCAATCTGTGCTTGTTCTTTATCTGTTTCATTCATCGCTCCGTACACATATGCAATCGCATCTAAACGCCATATTTCAGGTACTTCGTCCGCTAATTGTTCTAGTTCAATCAGCAATTCTTCCTGAAGGTTCATTTCTACTGAAAGCTGTGCCAAATATTCCATATTAATATGCAACGGCTCTTCTTTCATCGCCTGAACCATATGACTTTGTTCTTTAGAACGGTTTTCTTCTTTTTCGTATATTTCCGCAAGCTGTAAATGTACACCTACGAAATTCCCATCAAGCTCTAAACATGTTTCATACGCCTGCTTTGCTTCCGTCAATTGCCCTAATGCCATAAGTGTTTCGCCAATTCGGTAATACGGTAATGCCGTTTCCATTTGTTCTATCGCCTTATTATATCTTTTCATCGCTTGGCCGTACTGTCCAATAGATTCATACAAAATACCTGCATAACAACCGTACTCACTTACTTCATTTCTTTCTTTGTGTAACGTTCTTAAAAATGCTATACCTCGTTGTACAAATTCCGTTCCTTTAATTCGATTCACATATTCATCTAACGCACTTGCTACATTATAATCACTTTTCTTTATACCATTTTCTAACTTAGATAGCGCTACTTTAAATCCTTCTTCATTTCCACCAAGTTCAATTTCAGCATCCCATAAAACCATTCCTGCATTCATGAGGAAATCTTGGCTCTTTTCAATTTGCTTCTCAAGACCAAGAATATATTCTTTTGCTTCCTTATATTGTTCTCTTGCCATATAAACTTGTGTAAGTCCGAAGTGAGAATAAACATCCTCATCATTTTCTTCTAAAGCACGCTTATACAATACTTCTGCTTCTTCCAAGCTATCATTTTGAAAATGATAGTCACCTAATTTTACGTAAAGAGGTGCTTTATCATCACAATTCTCAATACCGTTTAATAAAATTTCTTTCGCACTTTCCTCATCCTTCAAATCAGATTCGTATATTTCCGAAAGTTTCGTATAAATGTAAGGTGCATTACTATCCAAATGAATCGCTACTTTAAGCCCTTTTATTGCTAAATATAATTTCCCTAGTTGATGTGCACATCTCGCTCGTTCATACCATACATGCGCTTCATATTTATACTCTTTTAACAAGTCATTAAAGATTTCATATGCTTCTTCATATCTTTCTAAATCTATTAATATTAAACCGTGATTTGTTAAAGTGAACCTTTCAGGACTACGCTCTAACGCAACTTGAGAGTATTGCAATGCTTTTTCAGATTGATCAATATACATATAGGATAAAGCGAGAAAACTCCAAGCAATAGGCTGATCTGCGTCTAATTGTAACGATGAACGAAAGCTTGAAATCGCTTCTAGATAACTTTCCTGTTCAAACGCATATCTTCCGTTTATTAAATGATATAAAGCACGATTATTTTTCTTCTCAACGCTTGTCAGCATTTGCTCCGCTTTCTCTACTTCCTGAAGACGAATAAAACACTGTGCACCATGCAATTTAACAAAGTCCGAGTTCGGAAACTTTTCCATTAACTTATCGATACAATATAAAATAAATTCTTTATCTACTTCAACATCTAAGTGCTTTATCGTATATAACCACGTATTTGGATTATCACTCGTTTCTTTTAAAAATTGTACTAAGTTACTAATTCCCTCTTTGTCATGTTCATCTAAATGATCCGTAAGAGAAAAAATAGATTTAAAATAACGATCTTCTTCTTCACTTAGAAACGCTAGTTGCTCCTTCTTTTCTTTCGGAACAAACGTGATTGCTAAACAGCCTGTATAACGATATTTTTCTTGTAATTTACTATATTCCACAAGAACTGGTTCTATAAAGTTTGGATCTTGAACATAGAAAGCTTGCAATGTATCATCATATCCAGATAGAACTTGTACGTGTGAAGCATGCTCAATATCTATACTTAATAAAACAGGAATTCCTTCGTCAATCAGTCTCTTATAATTCTCTTCATTCCCTTTAAAATAACGATATTCATAACCTAATTCTTCTAAATAAGAAACAGTATCTGAAAACTTCGAACCTGTCATATCAAAAATAAACTCTGCTATTTCATCTTGTGTACGTTTCTCTCCCCATATACGCAACATCATCTCTAAGCTTGTCGGAACACAATAATTATCCTTTTGTACAATAGGAACTATCGGCAAGTGAACCTTTTTTCCATCCGGATTTTTTTCTAAATTATGATATAAAGATTCTTTTAAACTCTTTTCTTCTTTTAATAGTTTTTGTAAATCTGCAAATTTATTCATTTTGTACAGTGCTTCTGCACGTAAATGTACAAAGTAAGTATTATAGGCATGATATGGCAGCTGAGTATTTATGTTATCTATTACCGCTAACATCTCTTCATATTGCTCTAAATCTAATAAATACTTTATCTTCTCAAAATGAAAATATGGTACTTGTGGGAATTTTACAATCGCATCATCGATTAACTGTATCGCGCGTTTTTGTTCTCCTTTATTCGCATACAATTGTGATAATAAATAGGTAGATAACTCTTCACAATCTTCATGCTGCATGCCAGCAATAAATTGTTCTTCCGCTTTCTCCCATTCACCTGTATGCATATAAACGTAGCCCCATTTATCAAACACTGCGCGCGCACTGTACTCCTCTGCTTTTTGCATATACATTAACGCTTCTTCGTTTCGTTTCATTTCTAAAAGACATCGTACTAACGTAAAATATGTTTTCGCTAAAAAATCTGCATCTATTTCTTCTTTACTTAACTCTTCTAAAGAAGATTTTAACAACTGCTCTGCTTCAAGAATTTTCCGCTCATCAATTAACTCATCACAATATAAAGAGAGCGTTCTCATATTTGGGAATTTTTTATAAGCGTAACGAATGAGGAATGAACTGTATTGGTGCATAAGCCCTTCATCAGTAAGGCGAATTAATATATCGAACTCCTTATGCGAAGGAATATTGGCAAGCCAATTCTTCACATAGGATAAAGTATTCGTTTCTTTTATATATGCAATTTCATTATTTATTTCCTGTAATCCATCTACAAATCTCTTGTCTTTTAAACAAGTTTCTAACTGCTTAAAATCTAGCATGCATTCACCTCGAATTTATATTTAAACTGCTACTTGCTTAGATTTTACACACCATATAGTATGTATTCAACTAAAATCTCTTATAATAGATGTTATTAATTAATATTATTCAAATTTATAACAAAATATAGTAAAAATGATTGTTTTTCTCCGTATTTTGTTTAATTATATGGAATAACGTAACATGCGGTTTTAATCTTGTAGAAGCTGAAATTAGTACATAAAATTATATCGGCGATAATTCAAATATATCAGCGATTCTTTCATTTTATCGGCGATTTTCAAATTATATCGACCGATTCTTAACATATATCAGCGATTATATGTCGAATATCGACTTATCGACATTAAACGACAAGCCTTATACATCATACCTTTTAACAAACTATGTCACCAAATGTAATTTTCATATTGGGAGCGTATACAAAAGAAGAATACACATGAAATATTTTAAAAAATCGTAGTTCAGCTTCATATTGAGCTAGCGCATTATCATATGTTAATCCTCTGGCTATTAAACGTTCTACAAATTGTTGCTTATTACCCGGATCACCTGCAATCCCCTCTTCTTTTAATGATTGATACAAATCGTTTTTATCATTATGATGCATATTTGAATCTAAAAAGTTCACTTTATCGCTTACTCTACATTCAATATTTTTCACACCTAATTCACTTAAATATATCGGTATTTTCATGCCTATATTGCCATCTTTACCATTTCTTTGCGTATCACTTTCAAATAATTTCTGCAAAACACCTAGCTGAATAAATTCCGATTGTTTCTCCCCATCTAGTAAATAAGAAGCCATATTAGAAATCTAATGTGGTTCAAAACAGATTATTTTCCCGCCTCCTTTTATATACAAAACTAAAGTTCTCTATATAATAGCCGTATTCCTACACTTTTCTTAAAACTTCAAAGCAAAAAAGCTAGTGTATTTTTAATAATACACTAGCTTTTTATTTGGAAGAAAAATTTAACAAGTACAATCACAATCAAAACAATCCGTACAGTCTAAATCGTCACAATCTGCTTTTCTCTTTCTTTTGTTTCTTTTAAGATAATAATACAGTAGCCCAAACAATAGTATACAAATAACAAAAGCTATTATTGCTTCTGTATACTTATTTTGAATCATAAAACCAATTCCACTTCCGCCTGAAATAAAAATTAGAATTAAATAAATCCAGAACATCTATGTAAATACCTCCATTACTATATATCTTAAGATAATATCCATATAACACTAGAGGAAATGAATAATCCCATACCATTACCGCTTAATACACCAGTAGTTATTCTTAGCAAATTTGAGCTACTTCTCCATTTCCACTTTTGGGTGAACCCATCGATAAGTAACGGAATTTGAGCGAAAAATGATAGTATGATTGCCAAAAGAAATGAAGGTGTCATATAAAAATAAATTGGAAACATTAAAATACCAATAAGCATGCCTGTACAACGCGCACATAAAGGTATGTACTTTTGTAGTTTAAAAAAACTCCTATCTAATCTTCTATGACAAGGAATTTGTAAAATAAAAGTTCGAATCAATATGAATCACCCTCTCTAAAAAGATTTTAATTGATTTTGCAAAAAAAATATATATCCAATAAAAAAACAAACCAGGTTTATACTAGACCCAGTTTGTCAGTTTACTACTATGTTACATCTCCTCAGGTGCCTCCACCCCAAGTAAACGTAATCCTTCTTTTAATACAACCGTCACAGCATAAACCAATGCGAGTCTGCTGTCTTTTTCTTTGCTCTCTTCTAATATACGAACATTACCGTAATATTTATTGAATGATTGTGCTACATCTAATATATATTTCGAAATAATAGATGGCTCATTTTTATTGAAAGCCGCTTCAATTACTTGAGGGAATTTATTAAGTAATTTTACGACACTCCAGCTATGATCGTCTTTTAAAGCAAATGTACATGTTTCAAATTCTACACTTTCTTTTCTTAAAATAGAACAAGCACGTGCATGTGTGTACTGTACGTAAGGTCCTGTTTCTCCTTCAAATTTCAGCATATTTTCTAATGAGAATTCGATATTATGCATACGCTCATTTTTTAAATCGTGGAAGATGACTGCACCAACACCGACTTGCTTTGCTACTACTTCTTTTTGTTTTAAGTTTGGATTTTTCTCTTCAATATTTTGTTTTGCAAGTTCGATTGCTTCTTCGAGTACTTCTTCAAGTAAAATAACTCTTCCTTTACGTGTCGACATTTTCTTACCATCTTTTAAAATGAAGCCAAATGGTACGTGTTCCATACCATCAACCCAAGTATAGCCAAGTTTTTTTAATACGGTGAAAAATTGATTGAAATGTAAGCTTTGTTCTGGACCAACAACATATAGCGCTTTATCAAACCCATAAGTGTTTTGACGATATAAAGCTGCCGTTAAGTCACGCGTTGCATAAATCGTCGCACCATCTGATTTTCTAATTAAACAAGGCGGCATTCCTTCTTCTTCTAAATTAACGACTAATGCACCTTCTGATTCTTCAAGCAACTCATGTTCTTCTAAAATCCCAATAAAATCTTCCATTAAATTATTATAAAATGCTTCTCCCTGAAAATTAGTAAATTCTACGCCGAGAAGTTCATAAATGCGAGAAAATTCTTTAAGGGACTCATGACGGAACCAATTCCAAAGCTCTACCGCTTCTTCATCACCTTCTTCTAATTTCTTAAACCAAGCACGTCCTTCTTCTTCTAGTTCTTCGTCGTCTTTTACCTCTTCATGGAATTGGACATATAACTTAAATAGCTCACGTATTGGATCTTCTTTAACTACTGCTTCATTTCCCCATTTTTTATAAGCCGTAATTAACTTTCCAAACTGTGTTCCCCAATCTCCTATATAATTAATCCCTACAACTTCATAGCCACATTTTTCAGCGATATGTTTCAGCGAATTTCCTATCATTGTAGAACGTAAATGTCCCATCGAAAAAGGTTTCGCGATATTAGGAGAGGAATAATCAATTACTACTGTTTTTTCACAGCCAAAGTGGTTTTGACCGAACTCTTCTTTCTCCGCTAAAACTGTTTTTAATACTGCATCACTTACAGTTTCACGATTGAAAAATACATTTACATAAGGACCAACGGCTTCTACTTTCGTAAAAAACGGATTATTTAATTTCTCAGCAACTTCCTTTGCGATAAGAGCTGGTGCTTTTTTATATTGCTTCGCTAATGAAAAGCATGGGAACGCTGCATCTCCAAATTCATCTTGTTTCGGTGTTTCAATTAAATCTAAAATTTGTTTTTGCGTTAATTCATTCGTGAAAATATTAGATAAACTTTCCACAAACTGCATTTTATAATCCATGATACAACCTCCTTATTTTTTAAAACACAAAAAACTCGTCTCTAAAAAAGAGACGAGTTTTAACCCGTGGTACCACCCTTGTTGTTCGTTACGAACCACTTTCCCGTTTATAACGAGGACAGGGGGCCTCGGCTTTCTCTACTATTCGTTCAAGAAGCATCTCCGAAGTGCGCTTCATCTTTTTCTTCCGTACTAGGCTCACACCATCCCTAGCTCGCTTTCCTTCTAAAAAAGACTACTCTCTTCATCACAGACAGTATATTTAATTAATTATTGCTTATTATACATCTTTTCAAACAATTAGCAAGGGTGAATTACACCAAAGTGAAACTTAGCACTTTTTCTTTTGTATACATAAAAATTGTGTTTTTCAAATCTAGAACTACGAAAATGATCTTTTAAAACGACACATTTTCTCGCCACTCGTTTTGCCTCCGCAATTGTTTCATCAGTAATATCATGATACAAAGCGAAGTGTTTTAATCCTTTAATTCCGTCGGATTCTATGACAGTTTCTTCAAACATCGGATCAAGGTAAACGACATCGTAACTATTGTCTTCACATTGCGCTAAAAATGAAAAATGCTCCGTTTTCTTTACTTGAATTCTTTGCATTGCTTCATCAATTTCAGAAACGGATGAAGACCATGTTTTCAAACCATTTTCCATAATATAAGCCATATACTCATTGCCTTCAAGTCCTGTTACTTTTCCGCTTTCACCAACAACATAACTAGCTACAATACTATCTGATGCCATCCCGAGCGTACAATCTAACACTGTCATTCCTCTCTCTAATTGCGTGGCTTGTACAAACGGATCGTGTTCTCCACGCATTAACCTTTTCACACGAAACATCGCTGAGTTCGGATGAAAGAAAAACGATTCTTCCGTACCTTTCGGATAAATAGCTAATCGGTTCTTCCCTACGACAAGCACATCTTGTTCATACTGCTCATGCAGCTTATGTACTGGTATGTCATTACGTTTAACGAAAGAAGCATTTAATTCTGCGGCTACCAGCTTTGCATAATCTGTCATTTCTTTATTCGTTCTTCCTGCTGTTGTTACGATCATTGTTTCACCTCTATATAAAGAAAAGAGGGAGATTTACTCTCCCCCTTCTTTAGCAATTCTTTTCGAAAGCTTGTTCTAAGTTCGTAATAATTTCGTCCATAGTTGCACCTTCAATTTCATGACGGTGAATGAAGTGAACAACTTCTTTTCCTTTTAATAATGCCATAGATGGTGAAGATGGAGGAATTTCTCCGAAGTATTCACGCATTTTTGCAGTAGCATCTTTATCTTGACCTGCGAATACAGTTACAAGATGATCAGGTTGTTTTTCAGCACGAACAACCGCTTGACCTGCTGATGGACGTGCTAAACCAGCTGCACAACCACAAACAGAGTTTACAACTACTAAAGTTGTACCTGATGTATTTTCCATAAATTCTGTTACAGCTTCTTCTGTAGTTAACTCTTCAAACCCAGAACGCACTAACTCTTGGCGCATTGGGATTACCATTTGGCGCATGTATTCTTCATAAGCATTTGACATCTTGTAATCTCTCCTTCAACTTTCATTCCAAATTCATCATATCACGCTCTATTAATAGGTGCAAAAGAAAGATAACGATGATTTCATTTTTTTGTAGGGATTTCACAAACCCCACCGCGGCAATGTCCCACTGGAACAAGTTTTCTATTATTAGCGATATAATCGTATACTTTACTTCCAAAACCAAGTACGATAGATAACTTTATAAAAGGAACTGCAAACCAATAAGATGGAACGGCCTTTGCTAATACATCTATGCTCTGAATACCGTCATACCACTTATTATTTTTTAAAATATACAGTCTTTGTTCCATCTTACTTTGTAGTTCTTGAGAAAGCTCATACTTCTCAACTACATCTTCATTTCGAAATGAAACAAATTTCATCTTACCCTTTTTATCTAATTTTTTCGTACGTTCTGCAACGGCCGTACACATCGGACACCAACTATCATAGAAAACAATCATGCATTATTCCCCTTTACGTGACTCCGTCATTTGTTTCCATACAGAACCTTTTGCTTCTTCTCCGCCTTCAATACGCTCTAATGCTAGACGTGCTTGCATCGCTACTTCAAACTCTGGATCATCTTGCGCTGCTTTTAATGCTGGAATCGCACTTTCATCTCCAAGTTCAAATAAGAACATCGCTGCACGCCAGCGTACTAATTTACTTGGGTCTTTCAGAGATTTAATCATAACGAACATCGCTGCCGGATCACCTACATCTGATAAACAATCTCCTGCAGTACGGCGAACACTTACAGAGCGATCTAACAACGCTTTATATAATAACGGTAATACTTCATCACCTTTTACCATACCTAAATACGCTGTTGCTAAGCGGCGTATTGAAACTTTTTCATCATCTAACGCCATCTTCAACACTGGAATATCTTCTTCAGTAGGATCCATTTGTTCTAATGCTGCAAAACGGTTTTTCCAGTCAGAATCTTTCATCATCTCTTCTGTTACTTTATATGGCTCACGCTTTTGAATCGTTACTTCAACAGCACCTGCTTGATTTAATAATTCTTTAACCGTTTCATTTACACGTTCTTCTGAATAAGCAGCAACAATCTCTTCCACTACTTCTTTCCCAATTTCTTCAAAATTACCGTAACGTGTACTTTGTTCCACCCATTTACGCTCTTTTACAACGTTTGGTGCAGACATTTGCACTTTCATAATTGATTCTTTAAAACGATCTGGTAAACCAACACGTTCTTCCGTCGTTCCATCTGTTAACTTTACTTGCATTGGAATTGTAAAGAACATTTGAACAAACACTTTCACTTCTCCAAAATGAGCAAGTTGTTGTTCTTCACTTTCTTCCACTACTTCTTCGCCGAAAACAGCACGAACTTGTTGTAATAAAACTTTCCAGTCATACTTCGCATTTCGCTCCACTGCTAAAAAGTCGGCTACATGATATACACCTTTAATGCCTTCAATTTTCAAAATTTCTTGCACTTGCATTGGTGCTTGTTCTTTATTTTCATTTGTATAATTATTACGCGCTCCTGATGGTAATACTTCATTCAAAATAACTTTCATTGTATTTGGACTTGGCGTCGGTTCAATTGCTTTAATCTTCACGTAAAAAACTCTCCTTTATTGCATGTTCTTAGCTGTATTGTAACATGTTATCACTCTATACTCCTACTCGGATGCTTAATTTTACTACTTTCTTCCCGCTACCATACTATTTCATTCTTTTTACATTTTAAATTAGGAACGGGATTTTAAAAGCTTTCGTTTCCGATGATTTTTATTTTTTATCCATTTCTTGAGGCATCGCCATTATTTTTGAAAAAAACACGCTAAGCAAAAAAATATAATAAGCTATCCATATGGATAGCTTATTTACATAATTTTCGTTATTGGAAGTTATTTATTTGCTAATAAATCTTCTGCGTAACATTTAATCATCATGTAACCTGCGTAACCGAACTGATCATACGTATCTGCTTCTTCTTTGGTCGCCTGTCTAAGTACTGAATATCCTTTCATTAACATACAATTCTCATCATGAACCATTTGTGAAGTGAAATACTCTGTTTCAATTCCATCTAATTCTAATGAACGATAGCCACTTATAAAACCATCCAATGCTGTTTCATGAATGGTTTTAATATGAACATCTATTTGTATTAACGTTTTACAACCTTTTAAATTCTCAGCCATAGGTGGGCTATCTCCGATCCAGTCCATCAAACCTGCTAAAAATCACCTTCTACTATTTGGATCTGTTTCAATTACTCTACCACATGCAAATTTACTGTTATCTAAAGGAATAGTCCAAAATTGTCCTGGTACTAAATAACGATTTGATTTTGGTTTAAATGGATAGTTTATACTCATTGTTCTCCCCATCTCTTTTTTATCTATTGTATAACATATTCATGTAAAGTTAACATAACGTCCTATTATCGGTAGCAACAAAAAGGAGGATTCCTTACTCTCAGAAGGAATCCCTTTTTTTATTTTCTATCACTCGATTCATCTTTTTATACATTCCTATCCTGTGATGGGTTTTACGATTCTCGTTTGTTACTGGATTAGCCAAAAAACGTTATAAAATTTTGTATACTCTTTACTTGTTTTTTCAAAAAAGCTGGCGGTATCCCCTCTTTAAGTTTATTAAAATACTTTCCACAATTTTTTCCGAAGCTATTACTTAAAATCACCTTTTATTACGATGCCCCCTCCCGCCTTCTCTCCAAAAAGGTAATACTCTCAATCACAACTTCAGTTCTATATATTCTCTTGCCTTGTTCATCATTGTAATTACTAGTCTGAATACGCCCTGTAATCCCAACGAGCGACCCCTTCTTACAATATTCAGCTACATTCTCAGCCGATTTGCGCCAAACGACACAATTAATAAAATCGACTTGTTGTTCACCTAAACTATTTCGAAATCCTCTATTCACCGCAACACATATTCGTGCATAAGCGACGCCTTGTTTTGTGTAGTATAATTCTGGCTCCTTTGTCAATCTACCGATTAATACAACTCGATTCATCATAAGTTATACCACCTCACATGTTTTTCTTCATTGTAAGGAGAAATGTTTGAATGGTAAAAAGCACAAAATGATATATCCGTAAGTAGAAAGTATTATTTTGGACCTTACAAAACAAAAAAAGAAACCATACATAGTTCAAACATGTATAGTTTCAAAATTTATTACACTTCAGTACAAGATATGTAATATCCTCCGCGAGCCATCTTTATTTCAGCACGGTACATTACATTTTCTAAGTAGAAAGTAATCTGTTTAACTTTACTCTCAAATTTTAGTCTTTCATTGCATTCAGCCGCATATCTCTCTATTGCTGAAGTAATGACTTTTGATGATGGATACGTTAAAGCATCATCTAGTTCTATGAAAAAACTTTTAGAAAATAGCTTTTTCATAATCCCTTTCTTCTCTTTCATCATATTCCATCCCCCTTAACTCAAGTTACCAATATCCATATTATACCATAAAATCAATTTATCTTTAAAAATAAAAAAATCCTGCATTTCTCATGCAGGATTTTTTATTAGTCATTTTTCGTAAAGTAAGAAACGAAACGAAGAATTTCTAAGTATAACCATACTAATGTAAGCATTAGTCCCATCGCAGTGTACCACTCCATATATTTCGGAGCTTGACTACGTACACCATTTTCGATTAAATCGAAATCTAGTAATAAGTTTAATGCAGCAACTACAATAACAACTGCACTAATAATAATACCGATTGTACCACCTTGGTGAATGTATGGAACAGTTACACCAAACATATTTAGTAGGAATACGACTAAATACATAACCATAATTCCAAGTGTTGCTGCCATAACGCCTGTACGGAATTTATCCGTTACTTTTACTACGCGTGTTGCATATAACACTAACATTGCAAATAGAATTGAGATTGTTAGTAATACAGCATTTAAAACGATAGAATCGCCAAATTTCATTGTATAAACTGCTGAAATACTTCCTAACACAACCCCTTCTACCGCTGCATAGATTGGTGCACCAAAAGGTGAAATGCGCGGGAAGAACATAGACGCAAATGCGATGATTGCCGCAACGATTAAAGCACCAATTAATACTGGCATCTTCATCGTCCCCTGCATCATCTGTATGTATGAATAGACAGACGTTGCAAGTAGCAAGATAAGCATAATGAACGTTTTGCCTACTGTTCCGCCAATCGTCATCGCAGAAGCGCTTGCTCCCTCTTTACGGAATGCCTCTTTTTTCAACATTGGATTAGATGTTCTCATTTTTTCCCTCCTAAAATAGGTTCTACCAATAGTGTAAAGTTTTTCTCTTTACTTTTCAATATATGCAGCTTGTTTTTATTTTAATCCTTCAACGATGTCTGATAGTTCACTCCATCTTTCCATCTGTTTTTCTAGCTCTTCTTCTGTTTTCTGCTGTGCTTCAGATAATTCCTGTGCCTTTGTGAAGTCAGATCCAACTTTCGCAAGTTCTTCTCCAATTGACTCAATTTTCTCTTCAAGTTCGGCAATTGTATCTTCAATCGTTTCCCATTCACGCTGTTCATTGTATGAAAGTTTACGTTTACGTTGTTGTTTTGGAGCTTCTCCTACAACTTTTTTCTCTTTTTGAACTTCCGCTTTCTCCATAAGTTCTCTCGTTTTTTCCATTTCTAAATAATCTGTATAACTACCTAGGAATTCACGCACTTCGCCTCCGCCAGTAAAGATGAACAGTTCATCTACTACTTTATCTAAGAAGTAACGGTCATGCGATACAGTTAAAACGACACCTGGGAAATCTTCTAAATAATCTTCTAGTACTGTTAATGTTTGTGTATCTAGATCGTTTGTAGGTTCATCAAGTAAAAGTACGTTTGGTTCTCCCATTAAAATACGTAATAAATATAAACGTCTTCTTTCACCACCAGATAGTTTACCAAGTGGTGTACCATGTGAATGCGTCGGGAATAAGAAACGTTCTAACATTTGAGATGCACCAATTACTTTTCCATCTGTCGTATGAATAACTTCTGCAATCTCTTTAATGTATTCAATCATACGCTGATTTAAATTCATCTCTTCATTTTCTTGCGTATAATAAGCAACTTTTACAGTTTGTCCAACTTCAATTTCACCACTATCAGGAGATAACTTACCTGCAAGCATATTTAATAGCGAAGATTTCCCGCTTCCATTCGCTCCAATAATTCCGATGCGATCGCCTGGTTTCACAATATGATTAAAGTTGTTTAATACCGTTTTATCACCAAATTTTTTCGTTACATCTTTTAACTCAAGTACTTTTTTCCCAAGACGGCTACCGCTAAGTGCAATATCAACTGACTGTTTTGCAGCTGGTCCTTCTTGTGCCTTTAGCTCATCAAAACGCTGAATACGCGCCTTTTGTTTCGTAGAACGGGCTTTTGCACCACGACGAATCCAAGCAAGTTCACGACGATATAAATTTTGGCGTTTCGATTCTTGTGCCAATTCTTGCTCTTCACGAAGTGCTTTCGCTTCTAAAAATGTACTATAGTTTCCTTCGTAGCTATATAGTTTACCATTATCTAATTCAAAAATACGATTCGTCACACGATCTAAGAAATAACGATCATGGGTTACAAGTAATACCGAACCTGTATATCTCGCTAAATATTCTTCTAACCATTCAACTGTCTCATGGTCAAGATGGTTCGTAGGCTCGTCTAAAATTAATAGATCCGGTGTTTCAATAAAACATTGTGCCATTGCGATACGTTTTTTCTGTCCACCAGATAAATTCCCAACAATTGCAGTGAAGTCCGTAATTCCTAATTTCGTTAAAAGAGATTTCGCATTTGCATTTGCTTCCCATGCACTCATTGCATCCATACGTTGCTGCACTGCAAACAATTGTTCCTGTACTTTTTCATTACTTGGATCTTTTTCAATATTTAATAGTGCTTTTTCATAATCACGAAGAAGACGAATTAAAGGTGTATCACCATGGAACACTTGCTCTAATACTGTCAGTTTTTCATCAAACTCTGGTTGCTGTGATAAATAACTAATTGTATACCCACGTGAATGCGTCATATCACCTGTATCAGGAGTTTCTAATCCTGCAATAATTTTTAATAATGTCGATTTACCAGTTCCGTTTACACCAATAATTCCGACACGTTGTCCTTCTGTAATACTACATGATAATCCATCAAATAACGGCTTTTCTCCATATGATTTTGATAAGTTCTCCACAGTTAACATTTTCATATTTGTGCATTCCACTCTTTCATAAATTGTTCAATAAACTGTTCCATATAACGATGACGAATTTCAGCCTCTTGTTTTGCTGCATTCGTATTCATTAAATCTTTTAATTTCAAAAGTTTTTCATAAAAATGATTTAAAGATGGATCATTATTTTTTCTATACTCTTCTTTCGTCATTTCTTCACGCGGCGGAATAGTTGGGTCATACATTAATCTCCCTTTCGCCCCACCATATGCAAATGTACGAGCAATTCCTATTGCACCAAGAGCATCTAAACGATCCGCATCTTGAACAATTTTCCCTTCAAGTGACTCTACTGTGCCGCCATGGCCACCTTTATAAGACATATTGGCGATGATATGAAGAATATGTTTACTTTCCTCTTCTTCAACCCGTAGCTCTTCTAACCAATCAGAAACTTTTTTCATTCCTGCTTCTTCACTTTCATTTAGCTTTTCATCTGCCACATCGTGAAGTAATGCTGCCATTTCAATTATAAAACGATTTCCACCTTCTTGCTCAGATAAAGAAATCGCCATTTTATGTACACGTTCAATATGATACCAATCATGCCCACTCGCATCTTTTTCTAAAATATGTTTTACAAAAGTAATTGTTTTTTGAATTTTTTCTTGTTTTGTCATTTTATCTTCACCCAGTTACTTATTGTAACACGCCCGCATTTTTTCATCACATATTTTCTTGTCCGCCCATACACTAGGTGGTAGGCATCATCATGAAGGAGGAATAAACATGTTCTATAATAATCAACCGCCTTATCCAAGGCAACCATTGTATCCTCAACAACAAGAACAGAGATACACAGAACAATACGAAGAACAAGAGTTACAACAGCAAGAACCACAATATGACGAAAACCCATATGCAACAACGCAAAACCAAGAAACTGAATTTCAACAAAATCCATATGACACACGTCCAAATTATGAATATCCTCAAAATCCATATGCAGCACCACAAAATCAAGAACAGCGATATCCTCAAAATCCATATGTAATACCACAAAACCAAGAACAACAATATCAACAAAATCCATATGCAGCACCACAAAACCAAGAACAACAATATCAACAAAATCCATATGCAGCACCACAAAACCCATACACAACTCAACCACAACAACCGCAATACCAACAACAAATGTATCAACCAAACTACGACGCACGTGTCTCACCACCTAAACCACCAACAATAGATCCAACTCAACCACAAATCTTACCACCTGGACCAACACTAGACATTACACAACCACAAATCTTACCACCTGGACCAATTACTGAACCAACACAACAACAAATTCAACAAGTTGTCGGTACACAGTTTTTACCTTTCAAGAAACCCGTACTAGATTTCGTAAAACCATGGGTAGATTACGGTTTAAATGAAGCAAAACATACATCACATGAACACGCATTAACAGAAGTTGCTGCGATTATGTTTTTAGTTGGTAAAGGCTTCAATCCGACGATCGCACATTATATCGTTGAATCTTGGGAGAAGAATGAACAATTTTAGGATTGTTTATTTGATAAAATACAAAAAATACAAAAGTGCCAAAACCCTTGTGATATAAGGGTTTTAGCACTTTTTTAAAATCCAGAAAAATTTTATCGAAATAATTATTTTTATAGATTTTCGTACTTTTTTATATAGTACGTGAACAAAATGTGTGCAAAATGTGTGCAAATATACGAATCGCATTTCGCTGTTGTTGCACCGGTTATTTAAACCAATTCTCAATTATGAGATTTATATGAGAAACTAACACTTTTTCCTGTTGACACTTGGACAGTTTCTTGATAGCAAGCCACACGCAGACATTATTATTGATGGAATTGATATACTAGAACATTATCCTTTATATTATTTCAAATATAATTGGGTCGTAATTAAAATAAAACAAAAAGAGGACGTATATATCACGTCCTCTTTTTGTTTTAGATATGCTCACCATGATCAATATAAGTATCGCCGTATTCGTATGCCGGCGCAGGTGGTCTACCGTGATCAAAATCGGCCACATTAGAAATATAATCTGGTCTTTGTGGTGCAGGTGGTCTACCATGATCAGCTTGTGATGTAAAAGATTCTGTAAAACTTCCAATAGTTAAAACAGCAGCAAAACTAAAAAATCCTATTAGTACTTTTTTCATTTTAACGCACTTCCCTTCTGAAGTAATTCTTTAGCATCATAAGATATATTAAAGTATTGGCTAGCCTTCTCATGATTACCTTCTTGATAAAGTTTTTTCGCTAAAATTCCAGAGTACTCTTCCATAAATCCATAAAGTTTTTGGGATTCAAAGTAATCTAGTCCATCTGCAATCGTTGTTTCTAGATTCTGCTTATAATTTTCATCGTATTGTGCTCGAAGTATTCGTAAATGATGTGTATATTCAACATCAGCTAATTCAAAGCCTTGAGTCAAAAATTCTTGTGCTTTTTCAATTTCATTTACTTTGAAATGTTCTCGAGCCAGTAAGAATACAGTTTTATGATATGGTTTTTCAGATTTATACACATCCATTAAATGTCGAATTGCAGTTGCGGATATACCTTGTTTTGCATAAAGAAAACCTAAGTTGTATTGAATTAAGGTAATTAGTCGAGTACAGTTATGTTTTTTAGCCATATCCACGCACTTAACAAAAAGCTCTTCTCCTTGTTCAAACTGACTTAAAGTGACACTTGCCAATCCTAGGATTGTATCGCATTCAATTTGATTTATTACATAATCTTCATGTTTTTTGTATATGTCTTTTGCTTTCATAACATGCTTAATTGTTAATAAAGGTTGTTGAAGGTGGTAATATAGTTCACCAAGTTTATAATTAAATTCAGCTTTTTCAATGTCATTAGGAATATACTCTAAAAGTCGTTCAGCTTCTTCAAATTGCTCCATCGCTTCCATATAGTTAGCAATCATAGTGTTATGCACAGCTTTATAGAAATGGTAGTAGTATCTTAAATACTCATCAATAGTTTTTGTTGTAAGTTTTTCAACTGCATCAAAATCACTACGAGTTACATATGATTTATTTATTAACACTTTATAACTATAATCCAATAAAGAATAGTACAATAAGAGATTTTGATCTTGTAAATCTCGATTTTGTTCGACCATTAAGACACTAATCTTTTCATCAACTTCTTCTTTCATTCTTGTCGCCTTTGTTATTTGTTTAGATAGAATAACCTTATACCATTCATTTAATAGTCTAGTAACTTTTTCATTATTCAGAATTATCATATCACAATCTCCTTTATTTAGTTTATATAAAATCAATCATAACAAAGTTTAATTGTAATAAGTTGTAAAAAACAATTTTATAAATAATATTCAGAATATTTAATTTCATTTTTATCAATTGACGTAAAAACATCGGTAAATCGTTAGATTGTAAAGAAAGAATTATCTATATAAAACTAATTGTAATGCTAGTAATGGTATAGCGTGAACCTTATTTGTCGAAAAGTTTTGGTAATTATTTGGTTTATAAGTATTTATTTCCCATTATTTCGGGGTTAATATCTGAATTATGCTAACAAATAAAGGTAAATTAGCATGATATTGTCTTAATTAATATTTTAGGAGGTATGAAAAATGAAAAAGATTAGTAAAGTTTTAAGTGTTGCAGGATTATCTCTTGCTATGTTCGGAGGAGGAACAATTGCAAGCGCAGCTGAGAATAACACAGTTGATTCTACTATAAAAAAAGGTAATGTATTAGATTTAACAGATCAATCGAATGTACAAATAGGTGAAGTACTAACGTTTGGGGAACTTGTTAATCAAATTGCTGCAGATACCAATAAACCTAGAGAAGAAATTTCTCAGCAGCTCATGGCTCAGGGGAAAGCTCGTGGACAATCATCTGCTGCAACACTTGCCGCTACGTACCGAACACTAACAACCAATTTTTCAGTAACACCTTTCTATAGCCCTTCATTAAGGTTTTATTGTGAAACAAATGAATGGGGTGGAAGCTTCAGGGGTATTAAGGAAATAAAACATATTAATATGAATAGAGATGCAAATGGTCTTTCTAAAACGTTCAGTGGTACAGTTCAAGCAAATTTAGAGGATCCTAACAGAATTTTCTATATTGTTAATGGTGATTTTCATAATAATGGCACAACTACTTTTAATGGCAATGTATCCATTACTGTAGGGAAGACAGGAAGTGTAGGTTTTAATGCATCTTATGCGACGAGTCACTATAAATATACTTATAAAGAAGGATATGTATATTTTTAAAGTTGATAAATTTTTAAATGATCGATTCCTTCTTAATTACATGTTACGTTCATTATACATGCTAATTTAATGGAGGTGATCTCTCTGCAACCTAAATATATTCTGTTCATTCAAATTCTAATAGGAATACTAATAATCATGGCACCAATTATTATTACTGGTGAATTATATGATGTTTCAAAGACTATGGGTGATTTGCTAGTTGCTGAATTAATAATAAGAATACTTTCTTTCATAATAGGACTTGTAGTTATTAGCAAGGGGTTTGAAAATTATTCTAAATAGTTATTAGTACGTTATTTTCTAGAAACTTATAAAAAAGGTCTACTCATATTGAGTAGACCTTTTTCTCTACTTCACATACACATAGGCTTCATTTGCAGTTATATAGTATGTTGCACCTTTACTGTTGTGCACCTTGTATTGTGGTGAACCATTCACCGATACTTTAGCATCAATAGTAAATCCAAGCCCTTCATCTACCGTTCCTGCTACATCTTTATCAGACCAAGAAGCAGAGTCATAGAAACGAAGGTCGTCCACTTTAGAAACAACACGTTTTCCTACTACAGAACTTGAAGTAGTAGTTTGTTCCCCTTGATATTTAATGTAAGATGGGTTGTTATAAATCCATTGGTTACCGCCAAGATTTAACCAATCACCTTGTTTTCCCCATACTTGATATGCTTCTCCTTTATTTAATTGACGGATAACACCATAATTTGTTGATGGTCCACTTCTTAGATTGACGTTAAATCCTTCAATATAAGCTACTCCTGTTTCGCCTACAACGTTTTGAGATGGTTCTTGTGGTTTTGGTTTAACTGTAACTGTTGCGCCTTCATACGCCTTTTGTACGTCCGCTCTGAATTGTGATTCTGATACACCGTGACTGCGAAGGTAATCAATCGGATCTTCGTGGTCAGTTCCACCTAATTTGTAAGTAATATCTTTATGTGTCCATAAACCTTTGCTTGGATGAATTCCTCTATCTTTTAAAATCTTAGCTAATAGTTTTACATAACGCTCGTAAGAAGATTTAAATTTATCTGGGTTGCTAGTTTCAGAAAGTTCTACGTGAACAAATCTTTTATTTGCAACTGGTCCAGCACCATAAGCAACATATTTTGTATCAGCAATTTGGACTGTTTCGTTCCAATCTACAGCATAATGTACAAATGCATTTCTCCATGTTCTAGCTTCATAATTTCGAATGTTAATTGCTGGTGCTTCTGGTGTTGCAGTACTATGTGCAACAACGCCCTCATAAGCGCCCACACCGTAGCGATATGCTTGTTTCGGTAAGTCTTGGATAATTAGTACTCTATCGGCAAAAGAAGCCGTAGCAAACGAAAATAAGAGCAATAGAGTCATAAATAACGAGCTAAATAGTTTAATTGGTTTTTTCATTGTGTATTTTCCCCTTTTTGCCAAACAAAAAGAGCACCGTCTTTTGACAATGCTCTCCTTATGTAAGGCGTGTATTTTTTTATTTGGTATTATATTTTTCTTTTCGTGCATCACTTCTTTGGATTTTCGCTTGAATTTCGGATGCTACACTTTCTAATAACCATGCAGGAATCCATTTTTCCCAGCCGATTCGTGCACAGTTTGCTGCGAAACTATTAAAAATGTGGTAACTCAATCCACCGACTACCATGAAGAAAAAGAAATCAGGTAGTTTAAGAGCAATATCAAATAAATGTGCAAGAGCTGGTAATGATAAAAGCACCACGGTTCTCGTGATGCCCTCAATTCCATATTGTGATGAGTATGTTCCATCTAACTTTGAAGCTTTACTACCCGTAATCCAGTCGAGCATGATAATCCAGCAATAGATCGATATCCAAATTAAGTTCGCTTTACCGTATAACAAATTAATTATTGTTCCTAATCCGCCGCCTATAGCACCACCTACTTTAAATTGAGTACTTGTAATGACATCGCTTATATTCAATGCCTTGATGAGTTCGTGAATTCGTTCCAATTTCTCACCTCTTTTCAAATTTTGACCAAAATAAAAAAGCCTACTGCTGTACGCTTAGAATTTACGTATTTAGTCTCTTCCAAGAATGCTCTAATGGTTCTTGACGAGGGTAGTTCACCTCTTGTTTTGAATCATTATTTACTATTAAATCCTCACAAAAAATCATTCCATTTCGTTTTAGAGACTTTCTACTTCCGATAAAAAAAATATCATCAATAATTTTTCCGGTTCTTTGAACTGAATTTCTCTTTAATGATAGGAGTTCAGGATCAAAAATAATACCTTTAAAGACAGTAATGGTAATCACCTCATTCAATACGAAATGCTAATGGAGCAGGTAAGGAACCATAACTACCACTTGCATTTACGTATTTGTATTTTTGTATGTTCCCATTCACTTCAACTTCTAATATATCGCCACTTACTATACTTGCATCTGAAGTCCGATATATTCCTTCCAATTTCCCACGCACACCATAACTATCTGATAAAATATAAAACGGAGATAGTAGAAAGGTATTATCGATATTTGGATTTAATCCTATAGGTATTTGCAACCAAGTACTACGATATGATTGGGAGATATTTGTCTCATTAGATCCCTTTGGACGATTAAAAGTAAGTCCGGTGTTAGCGGTTGAATAATTTCCACTCCACGCACTAGCGTACCAAACTAAAGCGCGTGTATATGGTTCATGTTTTTCTTCTAACATCAATTCTCCTAGTACCCCAATGTATGTAACTGCAGGAGCTAATCTTGTACTTGCAGGTGGAATTGTGCAAGTTATAATTTTTTCCTTATCAACAAATAGATAGAATTCAATCTCAGTATCTATAGCAATTTTAGGGCCATTTGAAGTAGCACCATCAGAGTAATTCCTTCCACGGAACCAACTAGTCGGCCAAGATTGATCCGGAGTAGTCCCACGACCTTTCTCTTTATCATATCCATAACAAAATTTAAAGAAAGCATCAGAATATAGCGTTGATCTCACATCAAAATCTAATTTTTGTGAGCTGTCCTCCATGTTTCTTCCATCATATGGTATAAGTTCGATATAGATATTTTTTTTACCATCATTTCCGTTCGAATACATGACATAGACATCATTTGAAGTTGGTTTTCCTTCATTTAGTTGTTTCCAACCAACACGTAACATCTCGTCAATAACCAGATTAAATATATTCTTTTTTAACGGTGTGAATCTTTTGAAGATATGTTCTGTCATAGAAGACACTCCTTTATTGTAAACTTACTGCTTTAATGATTATTGTAAATAAAGCTGGTTCATTTCCTTTGTTTTCAATAAAAACATGAGCAGCGCTTGTTGTATCTTTATCTTCGCAAGGGATTGCTAAGATATCGTAAGTTTTCTTCTCTTGATTACTCTTATATATCTGTAGTCCATTTTGTTTCTTATCAAAAATTGAAATAATAGATTCAACATCTTTATCGTTTGTTACATGAATAGTTCGAATATCAAATTTGTTGTATTCCATATTCATTGAAAGGTATTGAGTTTGTCCGTTTTGCACGAGTATTTGTACGGATTTTTCGATAAGTACAGGTGATGAACTATCACCTACAGTTCCTTTATAACGATTGATTTTCATTTCAGTACCCATGTAAACACCTCAATCATGTTGCAATTTAATGTTAAATAAAATAGGTTCAAACCCAATGTAGTTTAAATCTTTAGTTACCAGTACCCAAAACTCCCTAGAACTATTTGCGCTTAATGTGTTTATTGAAATTTGTTTTACCCAAGCTAAGCTATCTAACGAAATATTTGCCCACGTATATCCCACCTTTTCCATGTATTGTTCAATAGAAATTTTGAGATTTCGAACGGATACAGAATTTTCGTTTTGGATAATCATTTTAATGATTCTTTTTCCCTCAATCATATAGCCTAAATCAGTTGGATCCGTATCGTTTAATTCTTTAGAGTCCATTATGATTTTTATAGGGGAACCCATATTATAGATGTCACCGCCATAAAACAAGGCTTTCTTTTCAGCTATAAGGCTATTTTGTTCATCGTAAACTTCAATGGTCCCTTGGAACTCTAAAGATGGTAAGTTTATATCTATACCGGTATTTAATTTTCCCACTTGATTAATAGATAGTGTAGTGCCATTTTCATCTTTTAAAATTACTCTGTTATTTGGGAACAGTTGTCTTAACTTTAATTTGTGGCCACTCGTGATAATGATACGATCAATATCTAGTGGCTTGTATGGATCTGCGACACCTTTCTTTAATACAACACCGATTTTAGTCGCTTCTAATTTGTCGCTATCTGCATAATCAAAGGTAGCATCTACCTTGCTGTAAAAGTCCCATTGTTCACCAGTAGAAGTAGCAAGCCATTCCCTGTGTTCTTTAGAACTATTAATAGAATGAGATTCAAGAAATTCTATTTTATTATCAGCGTTTTGATATATAATCAATCCGCCCTTATCCCCTTCAACATCAGGAGTATAATCAGCAATGACTTGTATCGCTATATCTCCTTGCGGTTTGTTGATTAGTAACATTACATCTTTATCTGCTGTATGATTCAATCTTATAAAGCCTTTTCTTGCAGCAATACTAAAAGATTCGGAAGGTGATATAATCCATTCCGGGTTTATGGAATCGAAATCCTCTATAAATATTTTCCCTGCTTCTTTTTTATATAAAGAGACTTTTCTCATGAAATCAATTAAGTATCCAGAACTATCAATATCAAAAGCGTTAAACCTATGGAATGATATATTGTTGTTTTCGATTTTAATAATACACTCACGGATTGCCTGTTCCGTGAATTGCTTTTCATATTTTAAAACATAAATTTCATCTGCTTTGCTATTTAAAGAGAAGTAATCTTTATTTCCGTCTATCGATATAGAAACTTGTCCAGGAAGATTAGAAACTTCCGCAATAACACGTAGCTGTTTACCAAAAAACTTGAATCGTATATATTGACCATTTGTAATACCGGAGTAAAATCGGTCAGAGCTACTTAGGTCAAAATCTGTATCAAATAGTGAGAAATTTTGAGAATTACAGTCATATCTTCTCCACCCCATTTCGGGCGTCTTTAACACTTGTCCAATGGTAGCCATTTCATCACCTTCTATCTTGTTTTCTTCCAATTAGAATTTGTCCACCAAGAAGAACGGCTATGACGTAACCATAGTTTCGGTTTTTCTTTTTGAACTTTTCTATTTTCATCAACTTCAATGATTTCAGTAGGGTAAATATTATTAACAATAAAATCATCAAATTGTATGCACTCGGTATCAATGAATTTATTAATAATAAACCGTTCACTTTCGATGATTTCAGTATCAATTCCCAGAACTTTCTCAGCTGGTTCAAATTCCTCCACTAAACTTTCTATGCAAGTATCCCTGTTAAATTGCTCGAATTCCTCTATATTAGTTGCTATACTTACATCTCTATCAAATGTATCTAGTTCTAGTATTAAAGACTGCTTTGCAGGTGTGTCAGCTGCATCATAATCATTAGCAATTTTTGAATCTAATTCTAATACAGGTCTTTTAAAATCTATTATTCCGGACACATCCGTCATGATATTTGGTGTGCAACGCTCCATATCAATACTATCAACAATTTCAGAAGTTATAGTAACTTTGGAACGATCCATTATATCGGACAACACCGTCGTTGCTTGTAACTCCCGTTTAACCCTTGCAAATAAATCATAATCGGGTAAATAAACAGGTAATCCCATACCTTCAAATAAATCCATTTCTTCATTTTGGGCTTCTAATTCGATAACACTTCTTTCTGCTGTAGAGGATTCTCCCTCTATAACATCAATTTGTTTGTTTTCTCGTGTGCTCAATTCATCTGTTGTAATGTATGAAAGGATATTTTGTGATTTCCTATTAAACTCCCGTGATTCAATGGAATCTGCTATTACTTCTGGCACTACTTTGTGGGCATTAGTTTCATTGTCTAATATGGTATAGATTAGTTCTTTTTCACGAGTAGCATTATCAAATCCAATAATGTTTTCTGCGATAAGATCCCGAGTTAAAACAAAATCACCTGCAGTATCGACCACATCAATAGCAAGTTCACGACTCTTATTATCCATTGACTCCATACCTTCGATAGAATTCCCGGTTATTTGGTTCGTAACTCGAATAGATTGTGTTTCATCTCCAATTTCACTTTCGTAATATGAGTGAATTTTATTTGCCTGTTCATATCGTGCAGAGGATGCTATTACTTCATTTTGAGTTCTTTTTGAATCTTCCATATCAAAGGTTTCTAGTTCCAAAGATAATTTTTTTCGTATAAATGTTTCGTCTGTTGGGACCGCTGCTATGGTTTCTATCTGTTCTCTTTCAACTAATTCGAATGATATTGAACCTCCATCAACTTGAATAATATTTCTATCTGCAGTATCAAATTTTGTATAATCTGCTTTTAATTCTCTTTGGATTCTTGCAAATAGATCATAATCAGGTAAATAAACAGGTATTCCTAGTTCATTAAATAAATCATACTCTTCATAAGAAGCAGCAACTTCATGAATACATCTATCTGCCATTTCTAAATGATGTGTTGTTACTGCAGTTAACTCTTTAATTACAATCTCACCCGTGCCATTCTCAAATATATTAGACTGCAGTTCTTTTTCTTTTCGGTCTGCCAATATACTTTCGTAGAATTTTTCTCCATACAATACACGAGCTACTTTCACCCATTCG
This sequence comes from Bacillus sp. JH7, assembly GCF_001563515.1. Lineage (NCBI taxonomy): Bacteria > Bacillati > Bacillota > Bacilli > Caryophanales > Bacillaceae > Bacillus > Bacillus sp. JH7. Next base: position 2,634,961 of record NZ_LPUS01000001.1, read on the forward strand.
GGAAGTTCTTCTACTTCTGTAGCAAACTCACGAATTTTCTTATGAAGAAGCTCTTCTTCTATACTTTCATTCATTTCATATTCATCTGTAGTTCTAGACATAATAGATTCATTTACGATTTTAATTTCACGCGTATCAAATGGTTTATCTGCAAGTTCTTCTTTCACATGGTCCATATGAAAAATACGACTGCGTTGCTGCGCTGACTCATCAGCTGTAATATCTATTGCAAAGCATCTTGATTGTGTGAGGTTTTCCATTTCAGAAATATCTATATTAACGTTACGATCTATATCAAAAGCATTTAACGTTGTAATACTTGCTTCAACTTCAATGTCCCTGGAAGCCTGGTTAATTACATCAGAGAAGACACCTTTAATTTTGTTTACTCTTGTTGCGAATACACCTGCATTATCCTCTTTAACAGCCTTAAACCTTGAATTAGGTGGCATACTTACAGGAAACTCATGCACGTTTTCACCAAAAGGATTAGCAATTGAAATAGAAACACAATAAGTCTTTTCATACGAAAGACTTGGACTAACAGCAACTATATGATTCTTTTCATTTATAAATAAAGAAGGGGCAGCAATCGAATAATTTTTCTCGTTCATCTTTTGCCTTCCCCCTTTCTTGTTTAAATATCTTCTTTATAGATTGCTAGGCCAATTGGATTGAAAGGCGAAAACTTACTTGTGAATGGAGAAACTGCTGTTGTTGGTAATGTGTAGCGATATAATTGCGCCATTTGATAATTAGCTAGAATTTCACCACCAGGGTATTCCTTAAAAGTTACAGTTTTATCTTCCGGATTATAATCGTAATCCGTTTTAGGAACTTCCTTACAATCCATGAATAGATTTAATGTATTTTCTTTTGGTTTGTGCTCTAAATGGAATATCTTTTTAGTTCCATCGCCTTTACCAATCACTTCATCTGTTACAGTTTTTTCAATTTCAAGCTCATCTGCTTGTTGAATATTTTTTGGATGTACTGCGTATACATCGTCAAGTTTCCCTACATATCCATCATTAGGATGTACGATATAAATTTGTGATAAATGGTATTTACCGCTATACATAGAAGGATTAAATCTCCCTTGTCCACTATCGATATCGGCATTATGAGTTATAAAGGCAAGGTAATGCTGCTGATACATAGATCCAGTTAATGATTGAGACAAAACAGGCGTAAGATTTCCACCAGATGTATTTTCGCCATAATCCATATTTGCATTACCAATTTTCTTTGTAGAATTGCTGAATTCTTCCCCAGAACGGCAGCCACCCATAATAATTAAATTCTTTTGCGGTTTATTATCAAATGTATACATTCTTCCGATGTACAATGGAACAAATAATGCTCGTACAGGGCTTGGTGTTGGATCAATTCTCATAAACATTACAACACGATCTTTATGAGCGTTACCGTACATGTAAACAACGGAATCACGTTTCCAGTCCTTTGTGAATCTTTGCTCCGGTGTCAAACTTAGTACTGTATAGGGAGAAGCGTTCACAAAATTGATAGATGTAAAAATTTCAGCCAGGACACTATTTGTGCTCTGTACGGTAAATTGCGTCTTAGCAGGTAGGATTTCTGTTACATCACTACCATTACTAGATTCTAGTAAACGTGTACCCGCGATTTTTATGTTGTCTGCACTTGCAGGAGCAACTTTGAAAATAATTGTATCGCCTGTAAATGTATAGTTATTTGCATCTAAAATTGTTCCGTTTTTGTATACTCCAAAACGACTTTCATCAAAATCTGGGTATGGTAATTTAAATACTGTTTTTGTACCATTTCCATTTCCTAAATCTGCATCTGGATCACTTATTTTAACTTCCTTCTCAATAAAGTAACGTGTATAAGTGAAGAAAATAATATCATTTGTTGGTTCATAGGCGTCATTTGCTAAACGATATTCCCCCGTAACTCTGGCTCCTTTTGCTACTGGTGTATTAAATTTAATTAATCCTGTTCTACCATCCACTGTATATGTGTTTTTTTCTTGATAGATACTATTTATATAAACAGATAAGGAACTAGCAATGATTGGAGAAGTAGGAATAATGAAGTCTGTTTTCTTTCCATCTCCCGTTCCGAAATCCCCTAATCGCGATTCAGTGGCTACATATCTTGAATCTGCGAAATCAGAATCAGCAGTATCGTATGCAACTGCAAAACCAAATCTTCTACGCTCCAAATCACTTCCAGCGGATTCGAATAATCGCACATCTATGAATTTGCTGGTTTCTCTTCGGATACGGAAAAATAGATCACGTTTCCATCCGTGATCTACAAATAACTTTTCTAATTCAGTAGGTAAGGTTTGTAAATTTACAATTTTATCGAACCACATTTATATTCATCCCCTATATAGTTTTCTCGAAAATACCTAATCCTGCTGGACGATATGCAGTAGCTGGCATCTTTGTAATTGGTGAAATTGCATCTACGGTAAAGAATCTGTAGATGTCGTGTGTATCTGGACATGTATTTTTTCTAACTTTTAATTTATCTCCATTTAGCAATCCTAACGGGGAGAGAAGTACAACATACGGCATATAACCACGTACCCCTTCATCTGGATGTACAATATAAGCCCTAGATGTATGAACTCTTCCGCTATATAAAGATGGATTGAATTGATACTTATATTCGTCATTATCATGGCTTTGCCATGCTGTAGGATATTGGCCACCATTAGCACCTTTCCGATCAGGTGGCATAATATTACTTGGTATATTCCATGCAATATAATGCGCTTGGTACCTTGCGCCAAAACGGGAACGTTTAATAATTACGTTATCAATGCCGTTACCTGGTGATTTAGGGTATTTCTTTGTGCGTGGCATATAGTTCGATACGTCCCTAAATGGCGTTTTACTTTCAAAATTAAAGCTGTGAGATGAGCTTTCTCCACCTTCATCGTAAGCAGTTCCAGCCCAAAGAGCATCTGCTATGGTGTCGTCATTTCCATAGCTTTCTAAGCGTCCCATGTATACTGGGGTTACAGGGACAGTATTATTTTCAAATGCTGGCGTTTTATCTGCTTGTATTAGTAGGACAACTCTATTTTTATCAACTTGTCCTGTAATACGAACTAAAGAATCTGGCCACCAATTTGTATCAGCGTCTATATTTAGCAATTTAGGGTTTCTCAAAGTAGATTTAACCCAAGGCGACATCATTAAATCAGGCTTATCTGTATAGTCATAAACGGTATATGTATAAGGTCTTCCGTTGTTTATTTCTGTTTTTTCTGTAGCTATCACTTCGGCCAATTCTACATCTATAATGGATTGGAACTCTTTCTTGTCCTCGGCTCCCATAATAACTACACTATCCTCTTGATAGCTTGGTAGTTTTTCAATCATATATAAATACATACATGAACGATCTTTATATTGTGGGTTGTTTTCTAAGTATGTTTTAAATGCAGTTTTACCATCAGGCTTAGAAAAATCGATGTCTAATTGAGTCTTTGCGGTCCACTTCCAAGCTTGAACAATTCCGTATAAACCACCATCACTATTTTTTAAAATTACATGCTTTGCAGCCCAATAATTATGAACAGGGTCGTCCGATTTCGTAGCTTTATAAATAACCTTGTAAAAGCTGCTTACTTTCTTCCATCCATTTTCAATCATGGTGTTTATTAACTCCATATGGAATTCTGCTTCTGATACTATTTTTTCAATATATGCCATAGGTTTCACGCTCCTAATCTCTTAATAGTTGATAATTCAGTTTTACTACTTTGGATGTTCCGGTTATATTGTGGTATTCGAACTTTAATACAGCGTTAGCCGGAATAGGTCTAATAATAGAAAAATTGAATCCTTCTGGTACGTCTTTTACATAAACATTTTTAAATATTTGTTTTCCATCGATAAATAGATTCCAATAATCACGATCACTATAACTTGATGCAGCTATAGAAAATGCAATTAACTCTGTATCGAACGGTAGTGAGAATTCATCTTTTTTTACTGCATCATCTATTCCAATTCTTCTACCTTCTATATACGGTTCCGTTTTTGTAGGGAAATAAGGAGCGTCAAATCTACCGCCCGCCATATATGTAACAGCAAAACTCATGCTATCCCTCCTTTATGATAAAAAATGCAATTCGAACCATACTGTTTTATCAAGGATGCCTTGATTTTTAAATGAAAATTGAACCGTACTTCCTGCTGCTAAAGGTTTATAAACCATAAAGTGCATACCTTCAGGAATATCCTTGGTATATATGTTTTTACAAATCGTTTTACCGTTTACAATTAAGCTCCATTTATCATCTAATTCATATATAGATGCACTTATACTTATTGCATACAGCTCCATATCTACAGGTACAGTATATGTAGTTTCATTTGTTTGGAATGAAAAAGAATCCATAATGAATCCAGGTATGAATGGTTCTGTTTTAGTTGGATGAAAAGGCGGATCTAATCGACCACCGGCTAAATAGGTTGTTTCAAACAAGAGTAATCACCCTTTTTCGTGTATTAAAAAATTCCCGTGCATCATCACGATACATCGGGAATTGGTAAATCAGACAGCATACCGTTACCTTTGTTTAGAAGGCGTGGTTGCACACGTTCTAGCTGCTTTTGCGCATTATATATTAATTGTAGCTCCATCTCTTTTCCAGTTACTTTATGTGAGACAAGGACCTTTTCTAGCATACCTTGTGCGTTGAAAGCTAAATCATAGTGTAGGTATTTATCACCATCGACTGCAGATAGGCGGGCACCGTCACGAATAAGCGTATATCCTTCGGTCATGCCTTCTTTAAATACGTCATTTGGATCATTCCCAGGCATTGGTTTACCACCGTTATAAATTTGCCTATCGATTAATCCCTTCATCAAATACATAATTGGATCATATAAGTTTTTTTGCATTATCATAGAATCACCCCTAGTTCACTCTCGTAACAGACCAAGTTTTTGCTGGTCGTTGGATATAATAGTGATCTTTGTCTTGATTTACCCGAGGAAATGATAAATCTGGTAAGGAACCATAATCGAACAAGATATTATTCTGTGTATCCAGTACTTGCAAACGCCCTGTAAGAATCCCCTTAGGATTTCGAACTGCTTCAAATACGATAATATTCACACCATATTCAAGTGGAATATCAACATATGTTGGATTGTTTCGGATGAAATAGTTTTCCGCGACTAATTTATCATTACAGTAAATATTTAATAAGTCGCCATCCTCTACATCCCAATCCCAAAGCTTTAATCTTAATGTATCTACATTTACTGTAATACCAGTTATATCTGTATATGGGGCAGGTTCATAACCGTAGTTAACAGTTAAATCTAAAGTTTGATAGAATCCATCATCTGCAGAAATCATTGTATTAATCCCTTTAACAAAGTAATTCCACTGTTGGCCAGAATCTCTATTGTAAACAGAAATAACATCAAATAATTGAATCCTTGGATCACCAATTACTGCGACTGTAAGTGTTCTGAACTTCTGAATCGCTTTTAAATGATAAGCTGCAGCAACCGCTCTTCTTGCAAAGAACGTTGTCGCCCAAGGAACCTCTACCATTTCCTCCCGTAAATCACCTTGCGATACGTTTTTTAATAGAAACGAATTAAGAAATCCGTTTGCGTAATCACCGCATTTAACAACAATACTGTTACTTATGTCCTGGTCAGTTAGCTGCATATCTAAAGAGATAAGATTTTCCCCTTCTCTAAAACTAAATTTTGCAGGTTCGTTAATTGCATAGTCCGGCATCTTCATGAATGTGCAACTTCCATCCGGTTCATGTTTTATATAATGGAATGTTGTATCTATAATATCGCGTACAATTTCATCCCACTTTTGAAACCTTTTACCGGTTGCTCCCTCAACAATCCAACTTTGATTGGTACCAGGAATATTTACTCTGCTACCGTGCAATTGAACTCCTGCTTTTTCAAAGAAGAACTTCACAACATCATAAACATTACCGGTAGGCGCAACGATTTCGTCTGATCCAGGTGTAGGAATTACTGATTTATGTAAAACCTTCTTATAGGATGTAGTGCAGGTAACTGAAATCGTACCGCTTTCGGCATTTACCTTCACATCAGATACAAAACCATGTATATAAGGTAATGCTTCCTCACCGTAGCCAATAGACACTTTAAATTCAGTCTGAGGATATAGTTGATTTGTATTTGTTACCTCACTGTTATAAAACCATTCTTGAATAGAATAGAACTTGCCATACCAGTTATCAGGAGCCATTTGACCGTATTCATTCGCAAAGGTAATAGTAAATGTACTAGCAAACTGATCTGCGTTCTCCTGCACTTCTAAGCCTACTACACGGTATTGTATTTGTACGTAAGAAGAAGAGTCTCTTCTTTTCATATAAACAATTAAATTAGGGGAGTTATTCCCGACTTGGAAATAGCTCCCCAACATTCTAATTAAAGAAATAGATCCTTCTCTCACATTCCATCAACTCCTATTCCTGCTTGTGACATAGATATTAATTTGCATTTTGCTATGACTAGCGTTCCTTTTCGTATTGCATCTACTTCATTCGGTGGAATTATACCCCCATAGGTACCGTAATCACCAGTAATAATATGAGGACGGTATATTTCTCTCATGAAATCACGCCAATAACTGATATCGTTGAATAAAACATTAAATTCTACCTCGCACCCTTTATTCCCGTTACTTTGGAAACGAGGATAACCATGCATAACATTATAGTTTTTTAATCCGTCTAATGATTTCGGCATTTTTGTTTGCTCAATCATTGCGATGTTTGGGACGAAACCAAAAGCGTAATAATGAACGTCACGTATATAAGCTACATCTGCACCACCATAACCGCTTGTTGTGAATTCAATTGTTTGTGGTCCTGCACCGACAAAGATTTCTCTGGATTCCCAGGCATAGGCACCTCTTGCTCTAAATTTTTCAATGCCATTTACCCGAACAATGAAGTTTTTATCCGGTAACATACCATCAGAACCAATAGGAACTTGGGACATAAAAGAAAAGTTATATGTCCCAGGCCATGAAAAATTAATAGTATATTTAATTGTACTTTTTAATTCTGTGGCATCCCATAAGAGGTGATATGAACCAGCTCTTCTATGCAATGTTTTTAATATACTCATACATTTCGCACCGCCATTCCCATTAGATCATCAGCAACTACGTTTTGTAGCAGCTTTCTCATTTTTACAAAGTCGTCTGCAGATTGTAATTTTTCAACAGAGACTTTAAATGTAGCATTTTGAATTGATACGCCATTATCTGTTTTCTTCTCAACGTGGGTTTGTCCAGCAAATGGATGTGCAGTTTTACCGATTAGATCAGCAGAACGTGCTCCCATTTGTCCAATTTGATTAGATACATCGGTTACTAGTTTCATTGGTTTAGGTGGAACGACAGCTTTATTTAATAGTTCAGAAGCTTTGTCTACTGCAGGAATCATTTTTTCCATCCCTACACCAAGACCTTCTGTAATATAACCCCCGTATTCCATCATTAACCGGGATGGGCTTCGGATACCAAAGAACTTTAATACTGCTTTAGGTATTCCCGAAACTACTCCTTTAGCTTTTTTTATAAGCCAATCTGCCATACCGGACATACCTTCACCGATACCTGCGATAATATCTTTTCCCCAGCTAACTGCATCTTTTGCTACATTTTTTACTATGGAACCTACTTTACTAAATACATCTTTTACAGTATCTACAACCCCTGTAAATGCACCAGTGATTGCTTTCTTTATAGTTTTAAAGTTACTAACAATAAATTCTTTTATACCGCCAACAACATCTGTTATTGTGTTATATAATTTGTTGAAATTATTAATTACAAACCCAACAAATTCACGAACTGCATTAATGATTGTAAACTTTATAAAATTCCAAGCTGATTGAATCACATTTTTAATTGTGTTCATAACGCTAGAAATTGTATCTTTAATAGATTCCCAAGAAGATTTCACAAAATCTTTTAAGAATTTTAATACTGTAGTAAAGGTTGATTTAATTACGTCCCAGGCTTTTTTTACAATTTCCTTAATCGTGTTAAAAACACTGGATATTGTATTTTTCATTTTTTCGAATTCGGTTTTTACGTACTGCTTTATTATTGCTAAAGCCATAGAGAAAATTCTTTTAATAGCATTCCATCCAGTAGAGAAAATTTTCTTCCAGGTGTTAACTGCCTTTTGGACACTATTCTTAATGAATTTCCATGTGCCTTCTACAATCTTTTTCAAACCGCTTAATGCTAGATTGAAAACAAATTTAATAGCGTTCCATCCAAATTCGAAAATGTTTTTCCAAATTTTAATGTTGTATTCAATTCTTTGTTTTATATATTTCCAAGCTTCTTCTAAGACCTTCCCCAAAAATGATGAAGCAGATTTGAAAAGTTTTTTTGTACCATTCCAAAATCCAGAGAAGAACTTACCTAAACCATTCCATGCCTTTTTTGCACCTTTTACGGTTGCATCCCAAGCTTTAGAACAGACATCGCCAATCCATTTAACTGCTTTCTTGGTGTACTTTACGATGTCATCCCAGTTTTTGTAAATTAGATATACTAATCCTACAATTGCTAGTATGGCAATCGTCCAGGGATTCATCAGTAAGGTCATCATGGATCTACCCAACAGCGCTAGGGCTTTCCCAATTCCACCAAACATACCGATAAGTTTAGGGCCGACTTTAAGAATACCTGTAAATAATAATGGTACTTTAGTAAGTATCGGTACTAGGAATCTTAATGAACCAACAAATGCACCAACCCCACTTGTCATAAATCCCATCATGGCGACTAATGGACCTAATACAGCGACCATACCTAAAATTGCTACAATACCAATTTGAATTGGCTTAGGCATAGAACTAAATGCTTTTGCAGCAACTTCTACTGCTTTAATAATTGGAGGAAGTGCCACTTCTGCAATATCTAAAATAGCTTGTCCTAATGGTTCTAAAGATGCCATTGTAGTACGCATTAACTTTTGCCAACGAACCCCAAAAGCTTCTTGCTGCGTCTTCTGCATTTTTCCCATTGTGCCCTCGACATCGCCTAACGCACCATTTGCATTATTAAGACCTAAGACAGCTTGAGCACCCATGTCTTCCCACTTTGTCAATTGTGTTATCGTAAAGGCTTTTTATCCTCTACTTCTTACAGTTCATTTCCTGTAAGTTCGGCATACGTTTTCACTAATAAGTGTCGCGGTCTCGTGGAAGGATTATATCTTTTCACCTTCTATGCTCTGCCCCTGGCTATACTTTGTATATCCTTCGGTTCAAATTAGGATTCGCACCCTCTTTGCTTCATACCGCGATTTTAATTCGGCACAACTTATCATCTACCGAATACTGCAACACCAAGTTGGTTTGCTTTTACTTTATCGTCCATCTTACCTAAATCACCTAAGACGGCATTAAACACATCCGCAGAAGTTCCTTTACCTTTGTTGAAGTTATCCCAGACCTTTTGTGTTTGGGGTGACATTTCAGCAAAGGCATCAGATACACCTTTAGAACCATCCTGTACCCGAATGCCGAACTCTTTTACAAGGTCGTTAATGTAATCGAGATTATAACTGCCATCACGAGTCCCGTTTGCCATAATGGTAAACATCTCGTTAGCAGAGAAGCCGGCTTGTTTGTACAATGGCGCATATTCGGCCACATTATCAAACATTTCATTTGAATAGTTCAAACCTTCTTGTCCACCAGCAGCAAATAAATCGAATGCTTCTTTTGAAGAAATACCGAACTGATTCATTAACTGCCCTGCACCACGGGTTACTTCATTGATATCAGAATCAAATGTTTTCCCTAGTGTCATAGCGCTTTTTGTAGCTTCTTCTAATTCTTCGTGAGGAACGTCTTTCATATTCTGATACACTTTTATAAGAGACTGATCCACTTCTTCAATACTTTGGCCAAATCCATCTTTCCAAGTTTCTTTTGCGATTTTACCAAGGTTTTCAGCACCTTTTTCAGTAAGACCTAAAGAAGATTGGATGTTTCTTTGAGAAGTATCGAAATCAGAAGCCACTTTTACAGCTGCAGCACCGATACCAGCTAAAGGTAAGGAAACGCCCGTTGTCATGTTTGTACCAACATCTTTCATTTTGTTACCTACATGACTAATTGATTCCCCTGCCTTTTGAAACTTATCATGCATTCCATTTGCGGTTTTTTGTACACGATCTTCGAATTGTTGTAAATCTTTATAAGCGCCTTCTGCTTTAATACCAATCGTTCCGAACAGTTGGAACATTTCAGCTAACATTTACGCACCCCCTTTCACGGGGCCGATAACCATTTTATTCTTCATCGTCTTCTTGGAAGTGAGCCATGATTTGAGCAACATACGCTTCACACTCTTCTTTCGTCCATACTTCACCTATTTCATAAGATGATTCTTTATCATCCTGGGTGTCAGTTAGTCCAAAGGCTTGAAGATAATCATTAAAAGTAGTACCTTCTTCAAGTTGACGAGTTTGAAAGCCAATGAACGCCATCTTCTTCCACTCATTTAGTTCTTCTTGCTGCTCTTCTCTTGCAATTAAAGAAAACAGGTCCATTAAACGCGAATACGGTATTGATAAGACATAATCATCTGTCCATCCATACCGTTTTTGGATCTTGTCGAAAGCACGTAACATATTTTGTTCGGCTTCCTCTAAATATTCATCTGAATTTTCGTTTAAGCTTGAATCGGAGCTGCTGCTGATTGACTCCATTTCTCGCTCTGAACTTTCACGAGTCCCTTGACCTGGTTGAAAAAAGTCATTAAGTCTTCACTTTCCAGTAATCCTTGAATAACAGAAACCATTGCTTCCGGAGGGAACTGTCTAAATTCTTCGGCTTTCACTTTTAATAAACTAGCAAAGAACTCTGTAAAATCATCCTCACAAGCAGGAATCATCGTTAGAACACGGAAAGCAAATTCTAATCCTTTTTGTTGCTGCTTCTCTTTAAGTGCAACTAATTGTGCTTGTTTTTCTTCTTCTGGAAGAGATTCTGCTGCTTTAGTAAGTTCATCCATTGCTTGCTTATCCTTACCGAAATCAGCAAAGTTAACTATTGCGCTACGTCCAACCTTCGAAATAATCTTAGCGAATCGCCAAACGTCTGTTACATTTAATCGTCGCATTGTTACTTTTTCGCCTAAAATTGTTATTTCTGTACCGGTATTCATCATTTTTTCTAATATAGAAGTCATTTTGTCCGCTCCTTTTTTTGTATTCAGCTCGTTTTATGCAATAGAAAACCGACTACCATTTATGCGGTAGCCGGTGCTTTTTGTACTGTTGCTTTCTTTTTCTTTGGTAAATAGATTTCGTATGGTGGTGTAGTTGGTGCAGATTCACTGTAATGACCGATAAATTTACATTTCAAACCTACCGTTCCTTTACCGTCTTTTAGATCCACCTCAATAGAAGAAACAACCATTGCATTACGAATTACGAATATAACAGGTAAGTCACTACCCGAAATCATACCAATGAGTGCAATATCATGATAGTTTGAATCAGGAATATCATTTGAAGGTTTCATAATATCGTAATCAGTTTCAGATGTACTATCTACCGTCATCCCAGGTAAAGCCAACTGCAGGTTTTCTTTTGTAAACTCCACTAATGTAAGTTCTACATGCGGTTCATCTTTTAATAACCACTTACCACGCACCATTTTACCTAGCACACCATCAATATCTGCATCATAATACTCACGATCAAAACCCACTTTAGTTCCGCCTGTAGTCGCTCCTACAAGTTCACCTAATTCTTTTACACTTTTAAACCCTTTGTACATGACACCAGGACCGATAACAAAATTATCAGTAGTCCCTTCACGGACACCATTAATTAATTTCCAGCTCATTTGTCCTACCCCCTAATACAAGTCCGTTCGCATGGTTCGGACAAGAAATTTTACATTTATATGAATGATAGATGGGTCTTCATCTGGTACAGGGATACTACCTGCACGATGTATAGAAAGTATCCCATCATCTTTTAAACCAACTTCTCTATCTAATAACTTCTCAATACGTGTAGCAATTGCATTTGCCTTATCATAATCCCCGTTATCACAATACACATCAAAATTAAGAATCATTCGGTCTATAATTTCAACATCATCCGGATTATTTGCTTCAATTCTTATAACTGCATAAGGCATATTCATATCATCTTGTGCGGTTTGGAATGTAAGAGCAGGGCCTTTGTCCTCGCCTTCACCATATTCTGATAGATTAGCTTTTATTATTTCATCGTTCTCTACAAGCATTCTAATAGCTGCAATAGCGTTAGACATGTATTACCCTCCCATCATTCTTTTAAGTTCTCTACGTTCTTTTTCAAACGCTTTTAATAGGAATGGACGGGCTTCCATATGACTTGTACCAGTTTCAAGCCATATCGCTTTTTTTAAATCGCTCCCTACTGCACCCAATACCTCTGATTGTGACCGTTTAACATTGTATTTAATCGAATTTAACAAGTCACCGGTACGAACAGCAGGAGCTTCACCTGGTTTAGAAGCAGTATATTTACGACTCGTATGAGGTATTTTGTATTGCTTACCGCTACGGCTACCTGTGAGATTCTTCTTCACTTGATTTTGTAAATGAATAGATGCTGCTGTGACTTTTTCAACACACATAGCATTAATAAGTGTCTTTACTTGCTCCATATTGCTTGAGTACTCAATTTCTACTGAATTCGCCATATAGAATCATACCTTTTCACAATAAATTTCAATGTGATGATTCATAAATGCAGGATTACGTGGTTCGCCTTTTACTTCAAACATATAATCAACGCCTAATTCTTCACTTTTGAAATGGATACGATCATTAGGCTTAATTTTGTAAGAAGCAGGTGCATATATCTTAAAGGTTGTATCGAAATTTTGTTTATCACGCTTAAACCTCTCATTATCAGCAGCAGAATTAGTAGTTACACGACAAGTCATATTCTCATAAACGTCTTCATCTACTTCTGCATAATTACCTGAGGATTGTTTCTTTTTCATTTTTCGTTTTACTACTACCTCATGAATATATAAATCATCCATTCCACCATCATCGAAATACATTTCGTTCATGTGGCCATCACCGGCTTAACTCTTGCTCTAAAGCCTTTTAAACCATTGAGTATCTTATTGTTTGTAGCTGGTTCATCTAGCGTTTCTGGGCTAATCTGGTACGAATAATCCCCTATACTCTCCGATGTCTTCATACCTTTTCTTTGTAAGTTAGCACGAACTACTGCAGAAACAACCAAATCAATAATACATTTCTTCATAAGTACCTGCAGATCATCATAATCTTGTATCTTATATTCGAATTCATATAACTGATTTTCGGATAAACCATAAACAATACGCCCATTTACAGTAATAGAATCGGTCATATCTTGTTTCGAACTAACATGAGTTACTTTTGCTATAGATTCAGCAGGAAAAGAAAGCCAGGCTAATTTACTTGTTTGGATGATTTCTTTCATTGGATTCTCCGGCTTAACTCTTAAATACTTCTTAGCAATAACCGCATAGTAATCTATTAGTTCTTGAATTACTGTATCAGGCATCTTCTGTACATTTACGCGGTCTTTAATGTCCTGTACGGTAATAATCATTATGTTTCTTTCTCCTTCTTATCGACTTCTTTTACAAGTTCAAAATGTCCAGTACTTACAAGGTAATCAGCTTTATCATTTGCAACTGTTTCTTCTTGGCCATTCTTAAACTTTTGTCCATAAGCGGTGTAAGTGCCACCGTATCGCAGCGTAACTACTTTCATAATTAACACCCCTTTCACGAATGTAAACTATTACACGAAAATTTACATTCGTATTGTTGGTTTTATTGGTTCTGTCTCGTTTTCCGTTAAAAACAAGAAAACATTAAAAAGGTATACATTCAAAACCCTAATAACAAAGGGTTTATTCCCATAAAAAATACGCCTGGATATTAAGCTCCAAACGTATCCGGAATATTTGTTAGGATTGCTACTGCATCCATTTCTTGAATTACAGCATCATCGTCAAAGTGGATTACATAAAATCGTTTATCTTCCATTACTGCCGTTTTACCTTCTGTAGTTTTACGAACACGAGTGTCGTATGTATTAACCGCAATGAAGTTTTTAGGATCTGCAAGAATAATAACATCGTCTTCTAAAGATGGAACCGTAACAATTCCGTATCCCATTGGTTTATTAACTTGATCTCCTGCTCCAAGTAACGCAGCATCACCAGCACCAGTAGGACGATTTGTTAAATACTCAATCCATTTCTCTCTACGGCTTGGAGACATAATCCAACGTAGGTTGCTGTTTTTATATTTATTCGGCATTGCACCAGATAAAGCAAAGATAGAACCTTTCCCAAATCCATTTGCCGCAGCGGCTTCACCTGTACCAGTTACTAATTTAGCATGATCGACAATATGAGACTCTTTTGATTTCTTGATTTTTTTCAACCATCCATCATTGATAGATAACATTCCGTCGGAAGATTCTGTATCACCATTCCAATGTAAATCCTCTAAATCGATACCTAATTGTGTAGACATAAGAGCCATTACAGTATCTTCATAACCTTCACCTTCAATATTTTCGCGGAGTAATTCTTCTGTAATTTCCCAAGGTAAACGAATAGCCTTTGTATTGTACTCAATTTTAGAAGTTTGAACACCTGCGCGGTAATTATCATCGCTGTTTTCTGTTTTCTTGCGTAAGATACGGCCACCAATTGCAATTTTATCTAATTCACCTTGTTTTGCTTTACGCATTTCTTTACGGTGTAATTGTGAGAATGGCGTTGTATCAAATGCCATTCGGAAGAACTCTTTACTTTGTTCTGGATTTAATAACCCTGCATCTGTCCCTCCTGTCGTCATTGTGCTTTTTGCGATTCGTTGCATATGAGCTAATAATTCTGTGTTAGTCATTGTCATAGTGGTAATCCTCCCCTTACAGGTTTAATCCTGCCCATTTAGATTTTTTAATTGGTTGTTGTCCTGGTGCAACTTCTACATCTGGATCTAAACCTTTACGAATAGAAGCAGCATTTTCGATATTTTCAAGACGTTTTGTAATTGGCTCTAATGCTTTCTGAATAACTGCTGCAGCTTTCTCTTCTTCTGTTTGCTCTTCTGGCGTCGGCTCTACCTCTTCACCATTCACCTGCTTTTCAATCTTTTCTAACTTAGTAGCTAGTGGTTCTACTGCTTGTTTTACAATCTCTGCAATATCTTCTGCTTTCATTTCATTTTCCTCCTGTGGTGAAGCAGCTTCTTTTATTTCAGTAATTAAAGCTAATGCTTCATCTAATTTTGTATGATTCTTTTGGGACAATACTTTCCCAGCTTTTTTAATACTTTCTAAAACAATGCTTGCTGCTTGTACACTGTCTTCTGATTTCGCAATGGTATAACCGTCTTTAATGGAAGAAAGTATGTCCTTCATATCATCAAGAGCAGCTGCCATACGGTCGATATCGGGCTTACTTTCCCAAATCTCCCAATAGAACACATCTTCAAACAAATTAAATACAGCTCGTAAATCACGTTTTTGTTTTTCATCAATAAAGCGGTCTTTTACTTCGCCTTTTGTGATTTTGTGAGTTTCACCTTTAACGAAATCTAACATCTTTCGAATAAGACCTTTATCTTCATGAGTAAAATCATCAGTCTTAGCGATTTCCACACGTTCACCAAATCCACCCATAGAAAAACCAGTGACTTCACCTTTTTTTATTTCTTCCCAGGTATCTGCATCATCAACGCGAACAGTCATAAGCCATGTTCCTGCTTGTACTTCTTGTTCGCCTACTGTCATATCACTTTTAGCAATCCAGTTTTCGACTACTGTACCTTTACCAGCGATTTCGTCATGTTGCTTGTCGATGTGCTGGTAATTTTCCATAAAGGTATAAGCGGCCTTTTCTATTTCTTCTGCAGTCATTGTATCCCCATGTGAATCTTCTACATCCGGTTCATACACAACTCCTGTAACAAGCTGCTTCTCTTCCTCTGTTTTAAGGATTGGAACTTGCTTTGATATATTTGGTTGTTTAGCAGGTTCACTTTTCATAATGGCAAATTGACGACCGTTTGCGCCCTTTGTAACTAATGAAACATAACTAATATTGGCGTTTTTTAGTTCGTATCCCATCGTTTTACCTCCTTCCCTATAAATATTGGGGTTCCACTGTCAAAACGCATAGCAGCCAATTTGAAGCCATATACGTTTTGACGATGAAACCCCAATCAAATAGGTGTATTTTACTACTCTTCTGAAATCATAGTGCAGCGGCAATGTGGATGAGCTGGCGGACACATCTTTCCATTACTAAATAGATCATTAATACCTACCGTTTCCCCATGTAAACCACCACATTCTTTACAAACACGCTCATCGTTTCCTGTAAGCCATGTTTTCTTGTTTCTATTTGCGCCCTTATAAGCAATTAAATTGCCGTAATTCATTGCATATGTTGTTTCTGTACGTGCAATCATCATTGCTCTGTAGTTACTTGCTTCTGACATCACATCTGCAATAGAAACACTTAATGCATCGACACCCATTCCTTCACTAAGATTCTTTAACATTGTTTCTCTTAATCTATCTTTAGTGGTTTCATGGATTCCCTTTGCTAATTCAAAAGCGTAAGTAGCTACCCATTTTGCAGCAACGTCACCAATTGGATCTAATACCATCCAGGTTAAACCGTTAGAAGCTAGAGTACTTTGTACAAATTCTGTTACATCATCCTGTAGTGTGTCCGTGACTTCATCGACAAACATTTGTCGTTCCTCATCCCAATCAACACTATCCAGAAATTCATCAACTTCTGCTTCTGCAATTACAAGATT
Organism: Bacillus sp. JH7; assembly: GCF_001563515.1. Classification (NCBI taxonomy): domain Bacteria; kingdom Bacillati; phylum Bacillota; class Bacilli; order Caryophanales; family Bacillaceae; genus Bacillus; species Bacillus sp. JH7. The sequence goes on from NZ_LPUS01000001.1 coordinate 2,651,877, forward strand.
AATCTCTTCCTCTGCTTTATTAATACGAATTACGGGAAGCAGGTTTAAGAGCCGTTTTCCCTGATTTGAAAAAAATCAGCTACCTTCTTTTGCATAGCTTTCTCTACTTCTTCATGCTTTTCCCTAAATGCATTAATAGCAATTAAGTTATCTTGCTCATTGTCTGCAGCTTTTGCAATAGGTTCTAATTGAGAAGCAGCTGTTACACCTTCAAAGAATGTATCCCCATCTGCTACAGGTTCATAGCCTACTACTTTACGGGATTCATTACGTGTTAATATACGTTTTTCGTAACCATCAGCTGCATATTGCATATCAGCTTCACGATCATCTGTATCAATTTCATTTAATTTAAAATACCAATCTAAACCGCCTAGTATTTCAGCAAATACACGGAACAATTGATTATTCAATCGATGTTCTAAGATCTCTTGGCCAGGCTCAATAATAGAACGCTTATACATCTCGTTCATTTCTTTAGCAGTTGTTTGCCCTAATGAACCTGTCATAGCCCAACCGATACGATAAGGCGGTACACGATGCGCCACGCATATTTCCATTGCGCTATCCTGCTTATACAAACGGAAACTACCTTCTTTTACATCCGGACTAACTTTTTCTAATCTAGCTTTTGCTCCTGGTGGTACCGGAACAACGGCTAACTTATGATGCTCTCCTTTTGTTTCTGCAGAGAAAAATGCTTTTAATTCATCTTCCGTTCCTTGATCCACTTCATCTACTCCCTCAAGGAATAGCAAAGCATCAGGAATTGTCTTACCTGTAAAAAAGTTAATATTATAATCTCTCACCGCTTGAGAACCTACTATTGAGCCGATAGAACTAACGTAATTAGGTATCCCATAATAAGAAGAACGAGAACCGAATTTACGAATAACAATTACTTCTCCGGCTTTTTCTGTTCCGTCTTCTGCAATATCTTCTGCCCCTAAAGGCTTACCATCAACAAGACGAAAATCATCCGGATAACCGAACTTTTTAAACCATCGTTCTTTGTTATTTACAATTTGAGCAAAGCGTACTTTATCTTTATGGGCACGAACCGTATGAGCTGGAATGTGGTATAGTTCTGACGGTTCATCTTTGATATTACGAACAACTTCAAAAATTCCCCATCCAACTGTTTCATAATCTTCCCATACAGCTCTAAGGATTTCTGAACTTGTCATTTCCGGATTACAATTCCGCATAAAGTCTTTTAACCTTTTGTATTGCTCCTGGCTCGCTGCTTCTTTCACTTCTTCAAACGGCGCAAAGTCAAAACCAACACCAGCAATATCATCGACTTTTGCGCTAATACAAGCAGAATGGATTGGATTACTTTCCTTTATTTCCAGCAGCACCAACATATCATAAGGTGGTTTAACCAACCCTTTATCGCCATATATTTGCGCGAATGGATCTACAGTCATTTGCTTACTGTTGTCTTCCCTATTCTTTGGATCATCAGCCGCTTTATTAATACCAAATACTTTTACATTCTTAATTGTTCTCTTATCGCTCATATCGTTTGTATGTCCTCCTTTCTTCTATTAATCAAGGGCAAAAGAAATAGCCGAACAATAAATGTCCGACTACACTCTTTTCACCTTTCCACCCATAACTACTTTACGTTTACTCATATCGTCCTCACATGCGTAACGGGTCATATCGATACTATGATTATCTTTATCTTGTAATCTATTTTTTGGATTACCGTCTTTATCAACTTCATAATCAATATTTTCAAATTCACCTGCAGTTTTTGGACAACGCTCGGGGTCAATTATTATTTCTTCTAAATCGTCTAACCATTTTTCCCCGTATTCAACAGAGCCAGGGCCTTTAACTGCTCCTTTGATTCTCTTAATACCATGATCATTTTTCATTTCATCAATTGATTTTGGTTCCGATGAATCCGCAATTATCTCCACGTCATCCCAACCAAGTTGTTTAATCTTTTCAGCTAATGAGCGGTTACTAATTTTAACGCCATGTATTTCACCGAATATATAAAGCTTTCTGCGCGTTTTATCATAATGCATACGACCAAAAGACAGCGCGTCATTCCCATAACCCCAGTCAATCCCTTGACGTATATTATCAAATGATTTAATTTCTTCATCTGTAATACGTCTGAATTTAAGGTTACTAAATGGAACAACACCGCTGCCTGTTGGTTTCCCTTCATACTCATGTTCATATTGCTGTGGTTTAAGTCTCTTTGTTTCTTCTGCTTCTTCCACGAATTGCTTAGAGATATGCGGGTTATCATGATATGTACTATGATGTACAAATGTATTCTTTGGTCTGAATTGCGTTTCAAACTTCTTGTTAACCCAGGATTGTTTCCTTTTAGGTGGGTTATATGAATAGTACATCTTATAACGCAATCCATTCGGTAACTCTTTACGCAAAATAGATTTCTCTATTGTAGAAACATCTTCCTCTAATTTAAATTCAGCCAATTCTTCAAACCATGCAATAGCAACTGGATATTTCGCTATCTTAATAGATTTAATTTTTGCAGGGTCATCAGCACCACGGAATATCATTTTGTTCCCACGCGGTTTATAAATGATTTCCATTGGACTTTCTTTAAAACGAAATAAATGTTCTACACCTAATATTTCTATTGCTTCTTTTATTTGTTCATAGCAGGATTCTCTTATTGTATCCTTTACTTTACGTATGCAAAGAACTGTAATAGGAAACTGAATAAGATCCATAACAATGCAAATGGATATATCAGTAGATTTCCCTGAACCACGTCCGCCTTTACAAACAATTTTTAATATCGATTCACATTTACGCGCTAACCAAACTTGATGAAATGCCGGTGGAAGTATTTCACCGATTTGCTTTTTAGACATTTAAATCACCACTGACATTATCTACAATGACAACCGGCTCAATATTGTTATCATCATTATTAGTATTAGATTTAATTTTGTCGATTTGAACCTGGATAAATTCAAGTTTGGCGCGTCTCTCATCATCTATATTTGCTAATCTATCAAAATCTCTAATAAGAGCAGATAAAGTAGATAACGCCTTAGATTGAGCATTTAAGAAACTGGCCTGTTTATCCCAGGCAAATTGAATTTCCCACTCTTCTTCAAATCCGCTTTCGCTAAGTTTATTCTTACGGAGCTCCTTTGTCATGTCCTTATTATCTTTAACAAACATGATACGTTGAGCATGAATAATTTGAGCGTGCTGCAGCATTATACTTTCCCATAGAATCGATAAAGGATCATTTTTAATTGCTTCCTCTAGCTCTTCTTTTAAATCATATAATTCTCTTGGTAAATACTTTCTATATAAACCATGAGTAGCAGCATTACCATTACGTAGTGGAGCAGCGCCACCGGAATTACCAATAGCATTTTTATTACCCTTTTTGGCTCCACCACGATTGTTTACAGCATTCTTATTACCCTTGGGTGCTCCTGGTTTCTTTTTGGAGTACTCCGTATCTTTCTTTGGAGTACTCCGTTCATTTTTATGGAGTACTCCATTTAATTTGTCTATCCATCCATCTTTGGATTTCCATCCGCCAACCGTTTTTTCACTTACAGTTTTTTCGGATGTAGACAACAATTCGGCAATTTTACGATTCGTAATATCACCATTATGTTCTTTAAATATTTCATACGCTTTGTTACGGTCTGGACTTCGTTGTCTGGCCATAATTACATAACACCTGCCCCCTTATCCAATTGTTTGCACTTCCTTCTCTAAACACTCAATGCATATATGAGCATTATCCGTATTTGCTTCACGGAGATATGTTTTATCAAAATGAGTAATAGTTAATGGCATTTTTAAGGTCCACATGCACGACTCATTACAAACAGAGCATGTAGGAACGTTTATAGTTTCTTCTTCCATTTACACCACCTCACGATAATTTCTTTGTATTTTATTGTTAATCTATTAATTTAAATGTAGTATTATAAGTAACTCATCATAAAAGGAGCTGATACATATGTGGAAAAAAATCAATAATTACAAATATCATTTAAAAGATTTAAAATTTATGATTTGGCTATTCCCCATCATTGGGCTAATATATGCTTGTGAATTCTTCTATGGGCTAATGTTCCATCAAGAATTTCATTGGACTAAATTAATATTTATAGCAATTATGCTTATAGGATTTTTAGATATAAAAAAGAAAATTAGAAACAATGATTATAGAACAGATTGAATTAACAAGCGATCTTGAATTCATTTTCGAATCTTACTTATATAAATCATTGTCAGGAGAATCTGCAGGTTTGCAGGTTCTTTTTTTAAAATAAAAAAGCAGCGGATTCGCTACTTTAGTTGTTTCTTATTTATAAACTGAAATCTTCTAATGATTTATCTATCTCATCTTGTTGGATTCCTATATAACGTAATGTAATTGATGGAGCAGAATGATTAAAGATTGTTTGTAGCATTACTACATCTTTTGTCTTTTGGTAATAATGATATCCAAAAGTTTTTCTAAGAGTGTGCGTTCCAATTTCATCAAGCCCTACTTTTTCAGCAGCAGCGTTCATAATTCGATAAGCTTGGATTCTCGTGATCGGTTTCCCTGTCTTTTTAGAAGCAAATAAGCAATCTGTTTCGTTCATTCCATTTACATACTCATTTATTTTTTCTCTTAACGTTGTATTGATAATGAAACGCTTATCTTTTCCGGTCTTCTGTTCTTTAATTACAATGTGAGTTCTTTCTTTCACATCATTTACATGTAACTTTAATAAGTCACTAATTCTTAGACCTGTATTGATTCCCATTTCAAATAAAAACAAATCACGATAAGATTGGCGACGTAAAACCTCTTTCACTTCTTCTAATTTTTTCTTATCTCGAATTGGTTGCACAAACTTCATTCCTTACCCCTCCATACGTTATGTTACATTAGATGTATCTTTATTATACAATATGTTACATAAAATATGGTAGTTATTTTTATAAATAGACAAAAAACGTTGATATAACAGCATTTATCTTCACAAATCTAATGTAACAAAATATATGATGTGTTACATTAGACTATATTTTCAATCAATTACCATTAAATGGGTTGAGTTGAGTTTGTTTTGTTAATCCTTATCTTTCCTTAACAACAAACAAGGCACCACCCAGATCACGGCAGCGCCTACGATAATTGCTATACACATGTTTGTTCTATCTACATAGTAAAATAAAACACCCATAATGGACACATCACATCATAAGATTAGTAACCCTATTTTCTGTCCGTTGATTATTATGTTTATAGACCTAGATTATGCACATCTATATTCAGTAAGCGCATACCCTATTACATGAATACTACTTTAGGAGTGATTATATTATGAATCCTTTCCCGATGAGGATTGTTGTAGCTCCAGCTTCGACTTGGCAACATTTAATTCACCATCCTTCATATGGTCAATATGGTATGCAACCTGGGCATATCCCCTTTACTCCTACAATTGCGCCTTCTCCTGTAATATACCAATATCATTATATTTTTCCAGCATTGTATTTCCAAGAGTTTCACGGTACATTTAACATCTAATCTAAATAGAAAAATATCCGTTATCTGTACCATTGATGGTCAATTCATGTTATACCTAAAACAGTATTTAAATACGTTTAATGTGTAATTTCTATATAACAAAGAAAAAAGCACCCGTTTTGGATGCTACTCTTTAATTAATACTATTCTTGGTTTACTTCCTTCATACGGACCAATAACTCTATTCTCTTCAAGACAATCAATAATCTTTTCTGCACTAGTATAAGCAACTCTAAATCTACATTGAATCCGAGTTACTTATGCAGCTTGTTAGCTTCTTCTATAATGTTTCCCTGCAATTTCATCACTTAAATGTGTTTCCGTCATATAAATTCTACCTCCCACACAAATAATAAAAAGCGCACGAATGGATGCTTTGATATAAATTATTAATTTGTACTTCAATTACGGTAAATGAAGTTTTATCCTTCTTCCAATCACCTAATATTAAGTATCAATCTATTAATACACTATTAAGTAACTGGAAGAAGAGCAAAAGCTCTCCTTAATAACGGTATCATTCAATCGTTACCATCTGCTGGTTTCGGATTTTATGTGCCATCATTACGAACCGTTTAGAATTTTAAAAACAACATAATGAGTTGTGTTTCCCGCCACTTCCCACAATACAAATATAACACGTTAATTCCAAAATAACCGGCACATTTCCTGCCAAAAAGCGGTCACGACTCTGCCAACTTTTTCATAGTTCAAATTTTTCCACTGCATCTGTTAATTCCACTGATACACCGAAAATACTTTTTTTCATTTCTGTCATTTTCTTTTTTATAATCCACTGTGGATAATTCAATTCTTCTAGAATATTTCTAAAATAAGTTGGATTTAGCTTTAACACATCAGGATTTCTTCCAGTATTCCTTTTGTATCTAATTATTACTTCTAATAGTTCTTCATTTAACATGAATTACAATTACCTCCCCCTTACATTTTATATTTATGTATATACACCATTCAATTCCTTGATACTACCACTTACCCTTATCTTATATTTTGTGTAACTACGCCAAACGCTACAGCCCTTGATATTGATAGCTTCATAGCACTTTCTCTTTTGAGTTACACAACATAATAAAAATGAATAACCGTATAGAATAGGGTAGCACCACATGTTCATCAAGTTAAAGGTTTAATGTACCAGAAATTAGGAAGATTTTATTCTGTTAGCTTGATAGTGATAGGATACAGCCAACATTTCGGAAGCTTTGTATGTTAGACGAATTTTAACCTAAAAAATTCGAATTCTTGTACGTGAAGTGCAGTGATATTTCATTCATATAATCCGTATTATCTGAAGTTAATAAAGTCCGTTACACTCTCTTCTTTAGGAACGTTTCCATAATATCCTTCTTGAACTTTTCATAATCAAACTGAAAAGCTACATTATGCGTTTTATAGCCTGGATTAGTAACAAAACGAAAGTCTGCAATGCTTTGACCAAATCCTTCCCCTTGATCAGGAATTACTTTAATGGGTACCCTTGAAAGGCTAACAGCCTCTTGATTCAGCAAATACCACACCGTTACAAAATCATGCATAGGACTTCCACTTATACCAGGATTCGACTTGGAGTAGAAATTATAATAATAATCTAACATAGGTTTGATGATGAGTCCTGCAAGATCCTGTGTATTCCGATGAAATGCATCGATTTGCTGGACCATTTCGGGTGTAACAATCGCATGTTGAGTCACATTTAAAGGAATAACCGTCAAGTTCTTTGCATGCTGCAGAATTAAGTTTGCTGCATAAGGGTCTGAGTAAAAGTTAGCTTCAGCCACAGCAGTTACGTTACCTGGGTAGAAAAAAGCTCCCCCCATGCAAATGCATTCTCTTACGTTTCGCATTGTTTCTAAATTCAATACAAAAGTCGTAGCTAGCGAAGAAAGTCTTCCTAAATTGATAATTGTAAGATCTTCTAAATTTGATTCTATAATTTGATAAATATCATTTAAGGAATAAACTGGATATGGAATTTCAGGGGGACTAATAGGTCCTAATCCGACTTTTCCATGTACCTCAGGGAAATACTGAATCAATATACCTGTCAACGGTACAGAAGCACCAAGGAATACAGGTATCTCTTCTCTTCCCGCAATGTACTTCAAATAGTTAATATTCCTTATTACATTTTCTCTTGATACATTTCCATAATCGGCTACAATTCCTACAAGTTGAATGTCTTTACGAAAAAAGATGTACAATATAGCAAACGCATCATCAATCCCCAAATCTGTGAACAGGAGAACCTTTTTTTGCATATCTCTTCCTCCAAAATTTATAGAATTCTACTTTCACTAATGATGTAGTGATTAGACTAAGCTTGTATGTATATATTGTATGTATTCTTAAAGAGTGAATTCTATTCACTTGAAATAGCTTTGCTCATCTAGATTTGATATTATGTTCAAGCGTAAGTTTCTGTTCTTAAGTCGATAGGCATGTGTTGCTATCCTCGAACTAAAAAGAAAAAGCAATGATTAAATTTTAAACCTAGTCATTGCTTTATCCATTGCATCTTGGTTTACTCCTATATATCGTAATGTTACTCGTTCACTTGAATGATTGAATATCTCCATCAGCAAAGCTATATTCTTTGTCTGCATGTACATATGGTATCCGAATGTCTTACGTAGTGTATGTGTTCCAATCTCGTCTAAACCAAACTCTGCTGCTGTGGTACTAAGTATTTTATATACCATGCTTCTTCCTATTGGTCGATTCTTTCCTTGTCTGCTCTTAATTAAATACTCATAGTCTTCCATATCTTCAATGTACCACTTTAACTCTCTTCTTAATGCTGCAGTAATTTGAATACGTTTCTGCTTACCTGTCTTCATTTCACGCATTGAAATGTGACTACCCTTTAAATCTCCAACCTTCAGTTTTAAAATGTCACTAATACGTAGACCTGTATTAATCCCTATTACAAACAAGATATAATTACGCTCACTCATTTCTTTTAAATACTCTTTAATTTGCTTTATTTGCTCTGGATCACGTATTGGTTGAACAAAGTTCATTACTCATTACCTCCAGCTTCTTCAGTCTCATAAACTTCTAATCTAAGTGCAAAAGCTAAATTATAAAACGCCCTGGACTTCCAACGGCGATATGTACGTTCAGCCATTCCAATTTCGTTATAAACCATATAATCACATATGGCTTCTTCGTCTAAATAACGCTTATTTATAATATCCCTCTGAATCTTTCCTGCACAACTATTACCTAAGCGACTTAAAAACTGATTAATACGGAATGACATTAACTCCAACCACTCTTCATGCTCACTTTGTTGTATATTTGCAATTGCCACATCCTCCAAAGGCTTTCCAACAGCATGTGTTGGACCATGTTCTTTAACTTCATAAGAAGGAGTGACTTTCATTTCCTTACGAATCACTCCGAACTGTCTATATATACGTACACTTTCAAGAACACCCTCTAACTTCTCTTGTGTTGCTGCTCTATCGATTTTTGGTAAGAAAGATAATTGTTTAGTCATGTAAGACCACTCCTTTTTATTTTTTATTACTTTTGTCTTAACGCTCCACGTCTACGTTCATAGCAAGGTCTATGTATCCCCATTAAATCTTCAATTTCACGAGTACTAAATTTCTCTTTTCCTTTTTTTTCTTTTTCGATTGGTTCGATTGCTTTTTCCATTCACGTAATTGATCTTTTAATACCTTCATTCCCCACATCCCCTTTCAAAAATAAAGAGGACACCAAATCTTAAAACAGCTTTATCGCTGCTCTAAAAATTGGTGTCCTCTAGTTTTCTAGCCGGACTATATTCTGTTTTCAAGCCCATTTCTCTCTCCCCATGAATAAAACTCAACATTCTGTTTATATTAAAACTACATCTAGAGACACATCCCTGTTTAGAGCGGCTAGCTTTTGTTAGCTGCTCTTTTATTTATGACCAAATGAAACTTTTTAACCGAATTACTTTCATATAACATTTCCAATCTTGCTTACACTATAACTGTAACTTTAAGTTACACAACTATTACTTGTAGGGCCTAATTTTCTTTTGTGTAACAAGTGGTTAGCTCATAAAGTTAACCACTTTGTTACGTTAAATATTTTTTATTTCTCAATACTTAACATCTGGAATTAAGTCTCATTTGTTGATACTATACTGTTGACATTGATTTTCCTCATATGCAATTTTTGTAAAGGGCCTGTTCTCTCACATCAGGCCCTTTTTGAATTTCACCTTCACTACAAAAGGATTATTTTGTTTAAATCTTCCTTAAATCTTATTGTTACTTCTTAATACACAAACGAATTCCTGTATAATACAATTTATTAATTAACAGGAGTGCTAAATATGCCTGATACATTAAGAATCATTATTTATATCATTGTAGTAGTTGGTGCATCCGCTACTTTGATAAAAGAGTTTAAAAAGCCTCAAAAAAATATCTTTTTGATTTCGTTCAATTTTTTGATTTTCATAGGGTTTACATATTTGTTAACAAAGAAATTGATGTAATTTACATAGTAAATAATCACTTTCTCCCTTGGAGTACCGAGCAGTTAGCTTTTGCTAGCTGCTCTTTTTTATTTAAATTTCATTGTCACTCCTAATACGGCATTTTCATATGTTATTTTGTAGCCGCATCTTTTCAGTTGTGAGCTCATTCATTTTATTTCTTAAAAACCTTCATGAAGTATCATGCACTATACACTCTGTGGAAGAGCACTGTTCGAAGGTGCTCTTTTTTCGTAATGGAGCAGTTAGCTTTTACTAGCTGCTCTTTTTGCCATACAAGTTCCTATTTGCTTTAAAATGAATAAACTATCTTGAACCTTACTTTTCATCCATTCACTGGTTCATGACTTACAAACATAACCCCAATACATGGAATGTTTTTATGCGAGCACTCTGGAACAAGTGCTCGTTTTACTTTGGTGTTTTTATACAAAATGAAATTTTTGTTTAGTTTTCTTTCCTGCATAATATTTCGATATCCGTTTATACTATAGTTGTATCCTATGCTACTTCTAAAAGCGTACAATGGAGCAGTTAGCTACTTCAGCTAGCTGATTTGTTGTGCCAAATAATTTTTTATTTCTCAACAACCATTATTGGAATTAAAATCCCAATAATGTTAATATGAAAGTAACTTTCAGTCAAAATTATTAACATGTCAAGTGTTGTTCCCTTTTAAAAGGTCCTGTGTCAACCAGGGCCTTTTAAACTTGTTCCCTACTAAAATAGCTTTTTTTCAAATACTTCACGCCCATGAAAAAATTACATTTGGTATCACGTACTCTTTTACACTAAGAGCTTTGATCCGAAGAGCACTTATATATAATATAGTGCTCTTTTTGGTATGGAATGTGAAATAAAGGCTTGCTCTTAAAACCTTTTATGTAATTATTGTGGGGGGGTTCCTTACACCAGTGTGTCTGTTTACTCATAAGTTGTTAAAGTATAAATATAAATTGTTAGTTAATTTATAAGGGAGGTGTAAACATGAGTAAATTTAAAAAGAATTGTCACATACCCTTTCCATGTTCCTTTCCTTTACCTCAAATAGGGCCTACTGGAATAACTGGAGCGACAGGACCTACCGGGATAACCGGAGCAACCGGACCTTCTGGTGGACCTCCGGGACCTACCGGACCTACTGGAATTCAAGGTAGCCTGGGACCTACTGGGCCTCAAGGTATTTCTGGACCTCAAGGGATTCCTGGGATTTCTGGATCTATTGGTCCAACTGGACCTTCTGGAATTCAAGGTATCCAAGGTATCCAAGGCATTCCTGGCATTCAAGGTCCTATTGGACCCACTGGAATAACAGGGGTCACTGGAATTCAAGGGATTCCTGGCATTCAAGGGATTCCTGGCATTCAAGGGATTCCTGGTCCGACCGGCCCTCAAGGGATTCCTGGCATTCCTGGTTCTGTAGGTCCAACTGGACCTTCTGGAGCTGTTGGACCTACCGGCCCTTCCGGGGGACCGCCAGGACCAACGGGCCCGACTGGACCTTCTGGGGGACCACCAGGACCAACCGGAGTGACTGGACCCACTGGACCCACTGGGTCACCAGGACCAACCGGACTTCAAGGGATCCAAGGGATTCCTGGCCCCACTGGACCTCAAGGAAGTCAAGGGATTCAGGGGATTCAAGGTAATCCGGGGCCTATTGGTCCTATTGGACCCACTGGAATAACTGGGGCGACTGGAATTCAGGGTATCCAAGGTATTCAAGGTAATCCAGGACTTATTGGACCTATCGGCCCGACTGGCCCAACTGGGCTTCAAGGTATCCAAGGCATCCAAGGCATTCCTGGGCCTACTGGATTACCAGGAACCGCTGGAGCTACCGGACCTACCGGACTTACAGTATCTGGGTTAGCTCATTATGCTTATGTTTTCAATACAGCAGCTCAAGTTGTTGCCTTAGAAGCACCTATTCTTTTTAATTCACATGGTAGAATGACATCTGGTTTTACTCATACGCTGGGAACTTCTCAATTAATGGTTCTTAATGCAGGAGATTATAAAATTTCTTTTTCTGTATCAGGAGTTGAGCCTAATCAATTCACACTTTTTTTAAATGGTGCTCCGGTTACCAGCGCAGTTTATGGATCAGGCGCAGGGACTCAACCAAACAACGGCCAAACAATCCTCGCTTTAGCTGCAGGCGATATTATTACCCTTAATAATCATACTTCTGCTGCTGCAGTTACTTTGCAGACTTTGGCAGGTGGAACACAAACGAATATAAATGCTTCGATTGTAATTGAAAAATTAAATTAATTTAATCATTTATTTCTTGAAACTCTAGCAGTTAATAACCTAGAGTGGATTCTTTTTTTAACAAGCAGTTAGCTTTTGCTAGCTGCTCTTTTAATTAAAATAACGATTTTGTTATATATGTTTTTTCACACTTCATAAGAAAATACATATATTAATATGGGCTGCACATGTATTCATGCTTACAAATTAAGCCTAGTGAGCTGACACCTATTTTCTATTAAAAATCTTGGTCAGAGAGCGCTTTTTAAAGCGCTCTTTATATTTAAATAAAGATTTTATTTAATCTCGCACCTAAATCAAAAACATACATACAATATTATGGGTATTCTTTTTCAACATTAGTTTTAGTCAGAGCGCCTTTCTCTCAAGGCGCTCTTTATTATTTAATGACAGGCTCCATAATTCCATGTAAGGCATACAATATTAAAAATTTACTCGTGAAAATCTGATTACGATTTTTTTAGATTTTCTATATCTCATGAAACATTCACCTACCTTACTAAGGGCGCATATAAAAATGCACTCTTTTTATTTGTTGTTAAATAAGGATTTTGTTTTACTTGTACTAGCTATCCGTCCCTTGTATAAATGCACCTTTTTTACATACCATATTAAAATCCAAATAATCCTCTTTTAGGACGGTACTAATATGAACAAGACATTAAAATACATTTTAACCTTCTTTTGTGTAGTGTTTTATATTGCCATAATTAGCTGTATTATTTATCTAAACTTTGTTTCAGAGCATTTTATTCCTCCAAGCAAGAAATCTAAGATCGCACATAACCATTTATAATTAGGCATAAGTAACGCTCTACAAGGCATTCTTTAGCTTTAAAATAAGATTTTGTTTAGATTTCATTAACCTTACTGATTCTTTGGCATACAATATTATCACAAGGAATTCCACAGGTTGCTCTGGTCCAGTTACCTTGAATTTCTTGCAGACCTTGTGGGAAGAATCCGTTTATAAAAGACGGGTTCTTTTATTTTTCCTGGAAAAATAATAAAGTTTGTTTGTATTTTTTATTACTGCCCATTTCCTCTTATTCTGCATTCCTATAAATAGACAACAGCATAGGATAAACAGTAAATGATAAAATCATGAGAGGAGCTTGGATATGCAATATAATCCACGTTATTATCAATGTCAAAGCTCAATGGATAGCATCTGGAATAACAATAATTGGATTTACGGTTGGAATCCTTATTATTACAGTTACAACAATAATGCTTGGGACCACAACCGAAATCCTTGTTGTGAAAATGTTAGATTAACAGATTATGGAGCTAGACCATTTGTATTGAATATTAATCAAGCCACCAAACAAAACAATACTTACCGAACCGCTATCTGGACAGGAAAAAACTTACAAGTAACTTTAATGAGTATTAATGTTGGTGATGACATAGGTTTAGAAGTACACCCTACAACCGATCAATTCATACGTATTGAAGAGGGTCAAGGACTCGTTCAAATGGGTGATAACAAAGATAAATTAGATTTTCAAGAAATGGTCTATGATGACTATGCAATTATGATACCTGCTGGAAAATGGCATAATGTAATTAATATGGGGAATAAACCACTTAAAATTTACTCTATATATGCACCGCCAGAACATCCCTATGGTACAGTTCATGAAACAAAAGCGATTGCCATGTCTACTGAAGCAAATCGGTATTACTAATGAGAAAATATCTTAGTCTTAAACAAAATTATTGCTTAAATACTTCAAAACCATAAAAAATTTAAAATAACTCTTAGTCATAGAGCCACTTAAAAACCACTCTTTAATTTTTGAATAAAGATTTTATCTATATCTATTCACTAATCTCATACTCTGACATACAATAATAGTGCCTTTCTATATAATGTGAGTTCGTCACTGTCGTTATAATGAGGTATAAGGAGCGCTCACGATTAGCGCTCTTTTTATTTAAATAAAGATTTTATTTACTTTTGCTAGCTACCCTTCCCTTGTATAAATGCACCTTTTTTACATACCATATTAAAATCCAAATAATCCTCTTTTAGGACGGTACTAATATGAACAAGACATTAAAATACATTTTAATCTTCTTTTGTGCATTGTTTTATATTGTAATTATGGGCTGTATTGTCTATCTAAACTTTGTTTAAGAGTATTTTATTTCCAAGCAAGAAATCTAAGATCAAACATAAACATTTATAATTAGTAGGCATAAGGAGCGCACTACAAGGCGCTCTTTAGCTTTAAAATAAGAATTTTGTTAAAAACTTACATACAAATGTTTTTCGTTATATAATTAAATTATCAATATATTAGGAGTGTTAATTATGTCAGAAACAATAATGATTTTGTTATACATTTGTTTCGGATTGAGTGCAGTTTTTAGCTTAATAAAGGAATTGAAAAAGCCACAAAAAAACCAGTTCTTGATTTTAGTTGATTCTCTAATTTTGCTAGGAGCTCTATTCCTAGTAAGTAGCATCTTCATCTAAATTACATAACCAGAACTCTATTAGGAAGCAGTTCAAAAAGTGAACTGCTTTTTTTATTAAATTAACTATTTTATGAAGCTTTTAAATATCCGATTTCCCGTGCATATTCACGCATCTTTTCCATCCCTTCTTCTGACCAACCCCAATGAGTACAGTACAATCCTCCATAACCATTTCTACCGTTCGAATTGTCATTACCAAATATAAAGTCCGTGAAATCTCTGATTAATCCCCACATTGTTCCGCCACCAGAGAAATTATGTTCCTGTTTCTTGTTCATGTAAGAACTTCTTGTCATACGCATCGGAACATTCGTGCCATGATTAATGAACCATAGATTTCTACCATCATGCTTAAAATGTGCTGTTCTATCCTTGTAACGAAAGAACTCCCTCTCATAATCTACAAGATACTTAATAAGTGAATTCACGATTTCAATGCGTTTTTGTTTGTCCATCTCCCATTCTCCTTTATGAATAATCCTTTTTATATTACACATACTACCTGCAAACCGACTTCCCACCGGCTTCACTCTTTCAAATCGGAGCTCTCTCCTCCGTATCTTTTCAGGACATGGCAGGTAACTTAATCGGTTGCCTGCCGTTTTTGCGTATAATCGTAAATATTCTTGTCTATAATGTTTAGAGAAAACGTCTTATGCCATTTGGAGCAACCTCCAGCACATGATATTTGTACAGCCGTTCCTATAAAGGGGACGGTCTTATTTCATGTTCGTATTCTCTTTTTCGATTAAAATAACGCTTTTGTTCGTTTCAAACTAATTTACTATTATTTGAATAATCGTAAACATTTACTCAATGTTTTTTCTGAATACTCATGATATTATTTATGTGCTGGTGTTCACCATCCCAAGAACTCAGTAATTTCATCCACAGGCTCCACTCTCATCCTTTTGAGAGTGGAGCCCTTATTTATAAGGGCTATCCTCAATATTTATTTTTATAAAATTCAAATTCGATTATAATAACTGTGTTTTTCGTTCTTCCATACGAATTACTTTTCCATTTTGATATACAAATGATTGTTCACCAAATCCACCTTGAGGTGGTTCTATCAGTTGGACCTGACCATTTTTAACAACATATATTCCGTTTATTTCCAAATCTATTTCAGCTGTCATTTCTACAAGATTTTCTTTAATAATTCCCATTAAGACCACTCCCGTATGTTATGATTATTTTGTCGAAGTAAGTCGGGAGCAATCTCGACTTTTTTATTTTGTTATAGATATTCCACAACATTATCAGGAATAAATGATTGTTCTAATGATAAATAAAGTCGTATTGAAATCGGTTCTTTATTATCTCTCGCAGACTTGCAAAGCTCCTCCGCTTCTTCCCAATCGAACTGCTTATCTTCCACTCGCTTAAATCTCCAAATTCCAATTGTATATTCCTCAAATAATTCATACTGATCATTTGGCGCTGTTGTTGGTTTTAATTCATCAGTAGCTCTTACTTGCTTTGGTACTTGAACAACTACATCCGTAAAACGAACTTTAGAATTTAATCGATGAATGTGTGCTTTCTCAGTATCGAATGCTACTACAGGCTCAACATCAAATATTGTTAACTGCTTTGGCATTACAATCCTCCTAAGCCTCTTTTTTATATTTAGCTAATACTTGTTCTAAACGTTTACGTTCACCCTCTAAATCCATTTCATCGTGCTTTACAGGCTGAGATTGCACTTCTGTATCTTGTGTATGTAACCAATCAGGAACAATTTCTTTTCGAGCATTACTTCTCCCACCACGAGACTGGTATTTCTTACGGAATTGAGTTTGTGCAGCTTCAACATCAGTAATACTCTTATAACCCTTGGCATGCCAATCTCTTAAAATACCTTGTACATAAGACATATTAGGTGCATTCTTTTCTAAAGCTATTTTCATTGCTTTAATAACAAGCTGTGCATTCAAATCTTCAATCCACGCATTAATCCCTTCAGCCACAAATGGTTTAAGAACTCCAAAGTTTTGCTCATAAAATGCTATTGGATTTTCTTCTGCAACTTTTTTATCTCTTGAGCAGCTTGCTGCTTCTTCTTTTGTTTTTGTTTCTTCTTTTTCTTTTGTTTCTGTTTTTGTTTTTGTTTCTTCTTTTTCCTTCATAGGGTCTTCCAAGCCCCTTATAAGCCACTCAAAACGAGCTTGGAAGTATTCCTTAATACGAGGAATTTTAAAATCTTGCTGCTGTTCTAAATCTAAACATGTCTCATAAAAATCAATTAAAAAATCTTCACACTTAATATTCTGGATTTCTTTTAACACACACTTTTCAATATTCATATTTGTAATAGCATTGAATTTAAGCCAATTGAGCAACATAATTTCTTTCGTCTTTTTGTTGTAATGAATTTTCCCGTAATCAGCAAACCGCTCTAGCAGCTTCTCAACCGTCTCACGGTTATACCCTGTATCCATTTCTATCACTCGTAATGGAAGCTCATAGATACCACTCTGAGAAGTTTTGCTATTAGTCATCAAATACAGGTAGAAGTATTTTTCCTCCGGTGTAAGATCTAAAACGAATGCATCTTGCCAATATGAAACTTGAACAGGTCTATAAACTGCCATATTATTCATCCTCCATTGTTTTACTTGATTTGCTTTGGTATACTTAATCCAATTCTATTTTTAGAAAGACTCTCTATAAGAGTCTAAAATCTATCACTCTGCCAAGTGATAGATTTTTTATTTTCTTCGACTAACTACTGATGCATTGATCCCCTGCCCTTGAAGACTTTTAACAACTACACGATAACTCTTTGATACATCGTGATCCTCTTTTTCATTACGAAGGCTCTTGAATTCTTTTGCGCATCTATTTAATTCCTTCTCCCAATGATTTGCTTCATCTAATGAACTAGCATTGAACATGTTATGAATACATGCCACCATACAGTTATGTAATTCATTTGCAAAGGTAAAATCCCCTGGTAGAACTAAATCAAACAGACGATTACATTCTGATTTCATGACTTATTCCTCATTTCTAGTAATTTGATACTGTACGCATCGTTATGAACAGAAAGAAAAAGCAGCATCTAATAAAATATGGGGACTCAGCCTTTCTGATCATAACGACAAGCACAATTGCTTGTCGCATTAAATCGAAGTATGCTATAATTCACATGTTAATTTTCTTGGCTATCGCGGGCTATGCGGTAGTCTTTTCTTTTTTATTTTTGTTTTTCAAAACGAACGCTGCTTCTATAATTCGAATTCTTATCTCCATTAATTTCTTCTCTTGTTTTAGATCCCTAGCTTTCATATAGTCTCCACAAACTGATGCAATTCGAATATCACCATATAAATTTGCTTCCTTACGAATTAGAGCTTTATATTGATTTAAAGTTGGACTTGCATAATTAATCGTCATAACTTAAACCTCCCCAATAAAATAATTAAATTAAGCTTTTATATACTTCCTAGCTCGTAATGATACTTTCCAGTACTTAAAGACTTCTTTCATTGAAATACCATATTGATCACATAGGACCGCTACAAGGCTCATCATTGAACCTGTAGCATCCAAGATTTCATGCATTACCTTTTTCAATGCCTCTTTCTCACTTTCGGACCAAGTTTGTGAAGCTTTAAACCAACATACTGTATCTAGTTGTTTCAAAGCTTCATTTGTTTCTTGATAAACCATATATCTCATACTTGTAGGATGAAGATCTATTTGCTCTCCATTAAAGAACGGGATACTTACATATCCTGCTGCCTCACTCCACATTTTAAAAAACAACTGTGGATCATCAATTCCTTCAGTAATGCATTTTCGTAAATCTTCTGGTAAACGTCGTTGTTCAGTTTCATATTTTGCTAGTGACTCACGACTCACGGGGATTTCTAAGGAGAGTTGCTCTTGGGTGATTCCCTTTCGTTTGCGTGCCATAGCAACTTCTTTTCCTATGGACATCGTTTACTTCCCCCATTCGTACCTAAAGCAATATTTATTTGTGACAACTTACTATAGTAAGTTACTATTAGACGGATTCTTTAAATGGATTATAATACTCAGTATTGTTTTCTACCCATTCAGTGTGATTCTCCATCCACTTAAAAAGAAGGTGTGTAGGAATAAGAACCCCGGCTTCACGACATACTGGAAAATCAGAACGGTTTAATAACTCAGATGCTTTGGTACGTTTAATATGTAATAGTTCCATTAATTCTGTAATAGTTAAAAATGGTGGTAATTCTTTCATTGGCTGTAGATGTTCAGTTGCTTTTTGTACTTCTTCCCGGACTATTTTACGGAATGATTCAATATCGAAATTAATCATATTTATCCTCCTTGACAAGATTTTCCTCAATCGCACATTTTGTGTTGTTGATAATCAAAAAAAATAGATTGAACTGTTACACCATAAAAATTTGCCAGCTTTACTTTTATAATATCTCTTGGAATTCTCTGTGCATTTTCATACATTTGTAATGTACTAACGCTGATTCCTACTAATTCAGCAACTTCTTCTCTAGATTTTCCGTTTCTTAAATTAACAAGATTTTCAGCTACTTTTTTCTTATCCATATCTTCCTCCTCCAACACATTTTGTGCGCTTAATCCTAAATATAAACCACACATTTCGTGTTGTCAACACTTTATGTGTGGTTTATATTTAGAAACTTAATTAAATAACACACTGTGTGTTATTATATAAACAGGTGATAAAATGAAAACATTCGGAAATATACTACGTGAATTAAGAAAAGAAAAAAAACTTACCCAAAGGGAATTAGCTCAAACTCTTAAACTTAGTGAAAGTACTATTGGTATGTACGAAAGAAATGAACGTCAACCTGATTACGCTACACTTAATAGTATTGCAAATTATTTTGAGGTGACGACAGATTTTCTACTCGGAAGAACAAGCATTCTTAAGAAAAACGATTCACAAGAAATTTTTAACGATTCTGAGCTAGGCCTATGGTTTAAAGACATTAAGCATTCATCCCCAGAAAAACGCGATGAGTTAAAGCGCTTTTGGGAATTCATTATACAGCATAAAGAAAAATAGATAATCTATAATTAGCTATAGAAAAAGCACGCTTAACTGCGTGTATTTTCTATAGCTATCTTTTAACATTATTCATTACTTTTCATAAACTATCTTGCATTTTGATATTCTGGATAAGTTTTTAAAATACTCACTGTCGCTAAGCTCATTGAACTATGCTTATAACTTTTTGATAAATACTTTTCAATTTCCTTTTTTTCAAACATTTTAGCCATATGTAAAGTCTCAATATACTTTTCAAGTTCTTTTTGCATATGATTAAATACTTTTTTCTCTTTATATTTAGATTCAATGCTAAATAAATCCAAAAAATGTTGTACTTCTTTTATCCCCATTAAATTCTTCACATTAATACAATCTTTTCCAATTGTAAATGTTATAAAATCACCCACCTGAAAAGTAGCTGGTGAATATATTCCTGGTATAACTTTAGTTCCTTTTGCAGTATTACATGGCTTACAAGCAGAGAATAAATTATACGGGTTCATAGCTAAAAGTGGAAATTTAACTTTTGGTAAAAAATGTTCCCACTCACTACTTCCTTTAGATAAGGTTAAAGTAATATCACAAAATGGACAGACGCTCATTTGATAATTTTCTTCATGAAAATTATCATGCATAATTAACTTATTTATTGGCTCACCATATATCAATTTCCAAATAGATTTTACCTTTAAAAAATGATCAAAAAAGAATTCTTTAAAAATTGTTGCGATTTCTGGTATGATGGCTACCTCTCTTAAAAACGGTATATATTGGATGGTGGAGTTATTATTCTTTTTACCTTTTTTAAAAATTAAAAATTGGCTATTTTGTCTAAAATACAACAAAATTACCCTCTTTATTTCTTCTTTACTATACTGACTTACAATTTTCCTGAAAACGCAATAAAAATATTCTTCTCCCTTCTTTTTTATAAAATAGCTATCAATAACTTTCTTTGATTTGATTGAAAGGTTTTGATAATATTTTGTAGATTTCCAAATATCTTCATCTTTCTTAATTTTATATGTATTATTTTCTTGCATGCTACTTGCATTTAATAGTAAATGAAAAAAAGAATATATAACTTTTGATTCGAAAATTTCTAATATTTCTGCGTTTTTTTCGTTTGTTACTCTCCACATAAGTTAATCTCCACTATTTTCCAATTCATTAAAAACTAAGAACCTGTAGAAAGATTCACCAAGATAGCCCATAATTTCATTTAACTCTTTTTTATCAGCCACTTTAATTTTATGCAATAACTTTAATTCTGTGTAATTATGGTTATTTGAATTTTCGAACATATTATATATAATCTCTTTTTCATTAGCTAAAAATGTATTAAAAGATGGATTCTTTATTTCACTATTTTTAAACATCAAAATATTGTCTGGAAATAGCGTGTTAATAAACGAATAAGAATGAGTAGCAATAATAAAATGCGAGTTATAATTTTGAAATAGTAAATAGAACATTGTTATTATTTGTTTAGTCCAAGATGGGTTCAAATGCAATTCTGGTTCTTCAATTATTATTAATGAATTATCATTTATTGAACTCATTATTGAAAAAATTCTATAAAAAAACATTTTTTCTCCAGAACTCATATCTTCCAGAGTAATTTCTGTTTCTTGTTTAATGAATTTTAAATCGTTGAAATAAACTTCGTTATTATCTTCTAAATAAAAAAGGATATCTCGCTCTTTTTTACTTATCATTGATAAATCAATCCAATCTTCATCAATAAACCAGTCTTCTTTATATATCGTAAAAGTATTATCATGTACTTTCAACATACCCATAAATTCTAGATTCAAGCTTGCTAATAGTTCTTTCACTAATTTATATTGCTTAATGTACAACTGAATAAACCTTGAAATGCCCTTTGAAATAGATGGTCCTCCAAAATGATTTTTTCCATAGATCATATTAATATTGTAATTTTTTATTAAATACTCTCCATAATAATTACTATTTCTACTTAATGGGTACTCTCCATGAATTGAGAAAACTGAAGTAATTACTTCTGATGGTAAATATTGAATAATATCTTTGAACTGTACATCTTTATTCTCTATTTTTAATTGATGATTTTTTCTTCTATAATGTCCTTCTCCTTGTCCGGTATGAGTCCACTCTAATAACAAATACTCCTCTTCATCCTTAGATGTTTTTATGAAAATATTATTTTCAACTTTACGTAACTTTATCTCTTGAGATATCTTTGTATTTTCATCAATGATATCGTAATGCAGCTCAAAATCAGATGGTATACGAGAATGATACCTTTCTAAATTATGAAAGATTTGAGTAATAAAACTCATAATTGTTGTTTTTCCTACACCATTTTCACCGACTAGGACTGTAAAATTCATATTTCCATAAAAATCTTTATATTGCTTATTAAAATCTCTATTACCTAAAAATGAAACTTTAAAATCTTTTAATTTTCTATATTTTTTTATACTCAAGTATTTGATAAACATATAGTCTCCTTCTTATTTGTTAATAAAATAAAGAACTTCAAATCTACATTTTATTTTGTTCAAAAATGCCTGATTTCTTTTTATCTAAGTAATTCAAGTATCCTTCGTTCTAATTAGCCTGCAAAGTTAACTTCCCCATATATTGCTTACTCTCCCTATATATATGTTTTTTGATAAAAAGACTGATTTCAAACGTTCAAAATAGCTCTTAATTTTGGAATTTAGCAAATCATATTTCCCATTCTCTGTAGTCACTTTAATAAAAATTGCGCTCAAATTGGAGGGTTCTCCTATTCAATAAATACCTTTTCTATTATCATAATCTCTAGCAAAATTAGAGATATCCAAAAATGTATATGTCTTCCCTTTAACAAAATCATTTGAGACTGTAACATTATCAAAAAATGTTGAAACTTCTCCTTGAACTCAGGATATATATCCTTGTAAGTTTTCAGTCTTTTATTCTTTAGCGAGTTATACACTAAATTATTTCTATTCTCAGAAGCATCTGAAAATCCATTCATATAAATTTAAAAATTACCTATCTTCTTGAAAGAGTTAATTCTAACCTTAGTATTTGTAACTTTATACTTAATCTCCTTAATTATCTCAGGATGATTAAGTGCTGGTACGTCAACTTCAGATAAAATAAAGTCAATTGCCTTTTTAATCACATTCTCATTCCTACGGTAAAAAACGAAAAGTCATGAATAATTTACCATATATATCTTACCTTATTTTCTAAAACATAAACAGATAATATCGTATATATTCGTCAATATTTCCCCACTAAATCTAAGATACTACTATCGTATTGTAGATCTAGGGGAAATAAGATTTCTTAATTTATCTATCCATTGTCTCTTCTTGGCTACTCTTCCAAGTTTTTTATTTTTGTTGTATATTAAGAACATACGTTCCTAATATACGAATGGAGTGAAAATATGTTTCAATCGCAACCCTACTACACAACACAACTTGAAGACTATATCCAGCACTTGTACCAATCATTATCTATCATTGTTCCCGAACAAATTGATATGATAGAGATTGCGAAAAAGCTAAACATTTGGCTGTACTTTGCTCCGTTTGGAAGTCATGCAATGGAAAGAAATCAAATAGCTAACCTAGTTATTGATAATCGTATCTCTCGGCAAGAACAATGGGAGGATTTTGGCCATGAGACCTGTCACATTCTATTTCATTCTGGTAATCAATTATTAATGCATCAAATGTTTCTAGATTACCAAGAAGCAAAGGCTAAAAACTTCGCACAACAATTTTGTGTACCTACTTTTATGTTACGAAAGCTTCCTCCCCTACAGTTAAAAGCATATATAATCTCAGAAAAATTCAATGTAACAACACAGTTTGCTGAAAAAAGGCTTTTACATTATGAAAATCAATTATTAGCAAGTAAATTACAGAGTCAAATATCACAATACTGTAATTTTCAAAAATAACGATTCAGGAGGTATTAAATATGAAAGGAAGTTTTCGTAAACGTGGAAATACGTGGTCTTTTACAATAGATATCGGTATAGATCCGGCCACAGGAAAACGCCAGCAAAAAAGTAAGAGTGGATTTAGAACAAAAAAAGAAGCCCAAAATGCTGCTGCTACAATGATTACAGAGATAGAGAAAGGAATATATTTTGATGACAAACAATTAACTGTTTTAGATGTATGGGAAAAGTTAAAGCCTCTTCGTAAAGCTGAATTAAAAATTACATCTTATGAAAAAGACATGAGCTTAGTTAGGCTCTATATCCTTCCCCCATTTAGTTATAAAAAAATTAAAAGTATTAAGCCCGTAATGATTCAAAGCTACTATGCTGAACTTAAGGAAAAAGGACTATCAAATGGTACAATCACCAATATCCATCGCTGCCTAAGATGCATTTTCAAACACGCTGTAGAATGGGAAATCATACATGATAATATAATGAATAAGGTTAAAAAACCACGTGAAGAGCAAGGTGAAATGAAAACATGGTCTAGCGAAGAATGTAATCGATTCCTCCAGTATCTAAAAGAAAAAAATATTAAATACCATATGTTCTTCTTACTTGCAATCTATACAGGTATGAGGCGCGGAGAATTACTTGCACTAACGTGGAAAGATATTGACTTTGATAATAAACGTATCCTGGTTAATAAATCGCTTGTAAAAACAGAAACAGGACTATTTAAAGCCGCTACGAAAACTAAGTCTTCAAATAGAAGTATTAGTATCTCTTCTTTTGTTATAGGGAAGTTACAATCCTACTACTCCTATAAAAAGAAAGAATTTTTCCGCTGGGGTATACATTTGAGTGAAGAGGCCTTTATTTTCACAGGCAATACGATACATTCGCCCTTACATATAGATGCTCCTCATCGCTTTTTGAATGATCACTATAAAAAAGCTGGTGTTCCTCGGATTCGAATACACGACTTACGACATACTCACGCTACACTCATGCTTCAGGCTGGAGAACACCCTAAAATCGTACAAGATCGCTTGGGGCATTCATCTATTCAAATGACTTTAGACAAGTATAGTCACATCACACAGAACATGCAGCAACAAGCAGCAGAAAACTTCGAGAACATAATAAAATCTAATGAAAACGTCTGATAAAAAATGAAAAGATTTAAT
The DNA here is from genome assembly GCF_001563515.1 of Bacillus sp. JH7. Lineage (NCBI taxonomy): Bacteria > Bacillati > Bacillota > Bacilli > Caryophanales > Bacillaceae > Bacillus > Bacillus sp. JH7. The sequence goes on from NZ_LPUS01000001.1 coordinate 2,676,879, forward strand.
GTGAGCAAAATGTGAGCATTAAGGAAAATCAACACTTATAAACCTTGATATAATAAGGTTTTTCATACTATATCGTTGAATCTTGGGAAAAGAATGAGCAGTTTTAAGGTTGTTTATTTTTAAAAACATCAAAAATGCCAAATCCCTTATATCACAAAGGATTTGGCATTTTTAAGTATCTAGAACACGCGCTAAATTTAAGGAGAAATTAACAGACATGAGTCCGGTATAATGCCGTGTCCACACCCAAGGATCGGTTACATAAAATAGCGTATCTAACCTGGGAAGTCTATTGGCCTTTTGCCCTTATAGTAACGCTCTCTTCTACTAAGACCTTTTCTTTCTAGGGCCTACAATTAATTTAATCGCTGTTCTTTCTTCATTATTGATAGAAATCTCTTGAAACGCTGGAACAAAAGCTAAGTCAATACCACTTGGAGCGACGAACCCTCTTGCAATCGCAATTGCTTTAATCGCTTGATTTATAGCTCCAGCCCCAATCGCTTGAATTTCCACATTACCACTTGTTCTTAGTACTCCTGCTATTGCACCTGCGACTGAATTTGGGCTTGATTTTGAAGATACCTTTAATATATTTTCCATGTAAGTTGCTCCCTCTATTATTTAATCTCTCTTTCGTTACAATTTTAAATATTTTAGCGTATCTTTAATTACTATTCACACCAAAAACAAACGATGCTTCATATGTACATTATTCTATATTTTCTGACTTTTTCCTGCTCAGCTACGCAAATAAAAAATAAACTGAATAACCTAATGTAAATATAGATAAATATTATAACTTCACCAAATGATAACATCCATACAGCTAAAGGTAATATTTCTGTTTTGTCAGACTAAATAAATATAGTAAAGTGAAATTTTAATGAGTGGGGGTTTAATTCATCCCCCACCTAACTTCTTTGCTTTCGCTGAATTTTGAGGTGGGAGTCTTACTGCTCGGAAAATAGCGGGATAAACGTTTCCTCATTACTTCAATCTATTTAGAAATTCCATTTATTTTTCTATCAAATTATAAACCTTGCCATCTTCAAAAGGTGTTACAGGTAATACCCAAATACTACACTTCATCATTTGACCACTTTATATTCCAAATCTATCTCCTTTTATAGTACAAGCATACACGCCAATTGTGATTCATCTTCATAAACTACTATGTGATTTAAATTTATTAAGAATAGGAGGTAATATATTGGGTTCATACTATCATTCTTCAAACTCGTATAAAAAATGCTCATGCAAATCTTCTTCCAGTTCAAATAAAAAATGCTCATGCAAATCTTCTTCCAGTTCAAATAAAAAATGCTCATGCAAATCTTCTTCCAGTTCAAATAAAAAATGTTCATGTGACCATTCACATAAACGAAGCTGTCCTGCATACGGAACTTTTTGGCAAACTGAATTTATAACTGTTCCTTTTGGCGATCCTTTTCCATTTAATCACGTTGGACCTTTAGCAGGAGGTGTTTCCTTACTAAATCCTACTACTATACACTTTAGACAAGCTGGTGATTATAGAGTTTCGTTCATTTCCAGTATTAATACTACTTTAAATCCTGTATTTCCACATATCCCAGTCATAACTATATTTTTAAATAACAATCCACTTGCTAATAGTCAAGGTGACTTCGCTATTCAAATGAATACTTCATCAAATAACGAATGTCTTCAACTCGTTGGCGAAACAATTGTTACAGTGCCTGCTAATTCAACTCTTCAACTTAGAAATAATAGTGGTTTTAATCGTCAAAGTATTGTAACTTGTGACAATGGTATAAATTCAGTTGAATTAACAGTTACAAAACTAAGTTAAAATTATTTCTTCACATTCAGATGCTATTTCAGCATCTTTTTTTATTGAATAACAGTTTTTTCAACTTTTATTATCTCTCCCCACATAAAAAAGTGCAGAATTCTTTCTAACACAAGATTTCTGCACTTTTTTATTATACTTATTTATTCTTCCTTATTTCTCTACATAAACCGACTTAACAATCGTACGATTATATGGTTTTCCTTCTTTATTCATCCCTTTTATATCCATCGTAACGTTATATACTCCCGGTTGTTTTATATCTTTCAAAGCACCTGTAAATGTATTCGTATTAACATTTTGTAATTCATTAAATTCAGAGACTAACTTACCTTCTTTATTAACGACTCTTACTGTTATGGAAAGATCCCCTTTCATTTCAGGTGCTACAGGTGATTTTTTCAGTTTATACTCAGGTTTATTTATTTTAACTTTTGTAGGCATTCGAAGAACAAATGGTGCGTCATCCTTGTAATCGCTTACAACTAAATATGCATCTTTCGACTGCTTCGCCATCATTTTGATTTTCCATTCGCCTACTTCCAATTTATCAAACTTAAATGTTCTAATTGTCGCCCCATTAAAGAAAGATTCGCCTTCACCAGTCGTTATAGCGCTATCTTTATTTGCATAGATTTTTCCTTTTGGAGATACCATTTGTACTTCTACATCAGAAGAAGCAGTTAGTACAGAAACTATTCCTTCAGCCTTTTTATCAACAGAAATACTTTGCTCTATCCACTGATTTTGTGGTAATTCGCCTCCTAAAATATTTTGATTTGAAGTTGTATTTAATTGTTCTAGATCTCCATTTGAACTAGTGCTGGATGCTACTAAAGCTGGTAATCCCACATTTGTCGTACGTAAATATGGTTCAATTCGTGCAAAAACAGCTGATCCTTTTCTTATATTGTCATGATCAAATCTGGAATCTGTAAATAAATGTGTACCGTACGATAGCTTCGCACTCCATTCATTTACTAGTCCATCATTTGAACCGTACGATGATAAATATAACCCACCCATAGATAATGCAGAAAATGTTGGCCCCCAGCTAGTTCCAGTAGCCGTATAGTAACGGTTTAATTTAGCTGCTGGGTTGTTATCTATTATTGAACGAAACTTTGCCATTTCACCTATTTGTAACGAATACGTACCATCATCTTTTTGACCTAATATAGAAGCAAGCCACCCTGCCCACCAACTATATGACAAATCTGCTAAATTTGAGCCGTGATGCGGTGTAGCAAGTGTAATAACATTTCCAACAAATCGATTCGCACCATATTCAACTAATGCGGCTTGTGTATCAATACCACCTTTACTATGCGCTACAATATTAACTTTTTTACCGAAATGATTATATATTTCTTCAAGTTTTTGTGCTAACAACTTTCCGTTATCCCACTGACTAGCCGAACCTTTCCCTGCAGCATCATACAATTGTATAAACACTGTTTGATAGCCTGCTTTTAAAGCATAATCATACATATCATTTATATCATGATATACTGTCTTTCCATACCAACTATCAGCATTACCATTTCTTCCTTGTACAAAGAGAATTGGCGGTTTATTCTCATCATAATTAGCAGGTTTTTGGCCTAAAAACCATTCTCCAGGTGTGAATACTTCTGTATCAGGAACCCCCTTTCCAAGCTCTTTTATAACTTCTGCCTGTACATTTGTGCTAATCGTTGGAGCCATGATAAAAAATACAATTAGTAAGGCCACACATCTTCTCATCAGTCGCATATTACTCCCCCTATTTTTTTGAAAGAAGGTGTTCTTTATAATATTTTATATTTTCCCTTCCTTAATAATAGCTAATCTTTTATTTTTAAAAGATGTTAGCCCTATTTTTAGAAGGTTACTAGTTGTATACCCTCTTCCTTAACTCTCGTTATTCTCTTTGTTTCTACCTCTTCCTTTTGATAGAATACGACAAAAAAGTTTCTCAATAATTGTTAACTTCGCTACACCCAGATATTTTTTAAATCATTATTGTTTATATAAAGCATACAAATCTTGAAAAAATTTTAGTAAAAAAACATTTTATTACTAGTTAGTTATTTAAAAATATAATAAAGATATGTACTTTCTTTTCATTAAATACAAACTAATTTTAAAGGAGCTTGTATTATAAGACTTTCCTACGATTAAAAATTAAACTGAAATTTCCGAATAGAAAATCATATTTCCAGAAACATATATTATGATAATTTCCGCACACTTGAATTAACTTTTTAGAAGTACTAACCTATCGGTGAGCAGAAGAAAATTCTGTAAAAAGAAAGGAGAATACTTTATGATGACCAAATTACAAAAGGAGTTTTTTAAACGCTTAGAAATTCCTGCAAAAGAAATAACATTTGATGATTTAGATGGAATTCTCTTGAAAATGGGAATGATTCTCCCCTATGAAAATCTTGATATTATGGCTGGTACTATTAAAAATATCTCAAAAGATAACTTAATAGAAAAGTTACTTATTCAAAAACGAGGTGGACTTTGTTATGAATTAAACTCCCTATTGTATTATTTTTTAATTGATTGTGGGTTTCAAGTATACAAAGTAGCCGGTACTGTTTATGACCTTTACGATAATAAATGGAAACCCGATGATGGTCATGTCATTATCATATTAAGTCATGAGGATAAAGATTATGTTGTGGATGCAGGTTTTGCATCTCATCTCCCTTTACATCCAGTCCCTTTTAACGGAGAAGTCATCTCCTCTCAAACAGGAGAATATCGAATTCGTAAGCGAAATACTCGAAAAGGTACGCATATTTTAGAAATGAGAAAAGGAGCTAACGGGGAATCTACAAGTTTCTTACAGTCTGAACCTTCAAACGAATGGAAAATAGGCTATGCTTTCACTGTAGATCCAATAGATGAGAAAAAAGTGAATAAGATTCAAAAAGTGATTGTAGAGCATAAAGAATCTCCTTTTAATAAAGGAGCTATCACTTGTAAATTAACTACTTATGGTCACATATCATTAACAAATAAAAATTATACAGAAACCTTTAAAGGCACCAAAAATAAACGACCAATAGAATCTAAAGATTATGCTCGCATTCTTCGTGACTCTTTTGGAATAACGCAAGAGAAATATGTAGGAAAAACACTAGAAAGAGGCTAGTTGACTACAAGTATTTCATAATAAAGCAGATTCTATATTTAGAATCTGCTTTATTTTATATTTTGTTATAAATTAATTTAATTTTGTTGTTACCCTTTAATTTTCAATTATATACTCATCATCATATTTATCGTATTGTAGCCCTTTCCCTATCTTTGACTCCGTAACTTGATCTTTTAAAAACGGTGCAGCATCCATTTTACTAGTTGCAATTTCAATTCCATATTTTTTCGTTAAATGAGCTAACTCTATTAAAAACCACTCTCTTCGCAATGTAACTGGAATATCCAATGTTTTTCTTTTCATATATAATAGCACCTCTTTTATTTTCATAGCTTAAAAATATCACTGGATGCACTTATTAAAACTACCTTTCACCGCTAACATCCAATGAAACATTATAGTATATGCATGTCCATTTCAAACGTGCTATCACAAATATGATATTTAAGTTTACATAATTATATTATGTAATAGTAGAAAAGGAAGGCATGTCCCTTCCCCTTCTACTATAGAGATTTAAATTAAGAACATCTTGGTACACCTAAAGCTAAAAATAAACCTGCTACTCCCGCAGTAATCGGTACTTTTAACGTAATAACATCATCTACCTTCGTTACTAAAAAGTAAGCATTACCTTCTTGTAATATACAAGTTACCAACAATTGAAATTCCATTCAAATCTCCTCCTTTCAATCGATATACTATAATTTATGAAATCTCTTTCAAAAAGTAATAGGAAATATATCCATTTTTCCTTATATATAAAATAAATGTTTATAAGTCTATTAAAAATATTAATTTTCTAAATTTATACAAAACGTGTAATATCCAATAAATTCCTATATAATCAATAAGAAGAATCTTACAAATGGAGGTATGAAAATGTCGATTTTAAGTAATATTGGTGCAGCTTTATTTTTTATTGCTTTTATTCTTTTAATCTTATGTATCATTTCATTCTTTAAGAAAAATGGAAAATCAAAACAATATGGACGTCCTACCGTTATTCTTTTTATGATTTCTATTATATTAATAACGGCCGGTACACCAAAATCGGAACACCCCGTCGTCGAGTTTTTTTCTACTTTAAGTTTCATTCTATTTATATTCTTCCTTGTTCTAGCAATCTTATCTGTTATTAAGAAAACAGGTGTAGCGAAAAAACAATTTATTATTACAGCTGTATTATTTGTCATTTTTGTTGCGTTATTAGGTATTTCAGCTCCTTCTTCTGAAAAAACGACAGCAACTAGTACAAAAGTTGCCTCTAATAATGAAGAGCCAAAAGATAGCGAACAGAAAAAAGAGCTAGAAAAGAAAGAGGCGGACGAAAAAACTCAAAAGCAAGAAGATGAGAAGCGTCTAGCCGAAGAACAAGCTCGTAAGCAAGAGGATGAAAAACGTCTGGCTGATGAACAAGCTCGTAAACAACAAGAAGAACAAAAACGTCTGGCTGATGAACAAGCTCGTAAACAACAAGAAGAGCAAAAACGTCTGGCTGATGAACAAGCTCGTAAACAACAAGAAGAACAAAAACGTCTGGCTGATGAACAAGCTCGTAAACAACAAGAAGAACAAAAACGTCTGGCTGATGAACAAGCTCGCAAACAACAAGAAGAACAAAAAGCACAGCAAGCTCAAACACAACCAGCTAATGGTAATACTGATAGTGCATACTACAAAAATTGTGCTGCAGTTAGAGCAGCTGGGAAAGCTCCTTTACATAAAGGGCAACCAGGTTATAGCTCTCATCTTGATCGTGATGGCGATGGAATTGCATGTGAAAAATAGTAATAAAAAAGAAGCTTTTACTAAGCTTCTTTTTTATTAACGTAAAATATTACCACTTATTACTTTCCCCCTTATTTTAATAACATTCTTCTTATTATTCTCAAAAACGACACAGAATAAGTGATTTCAATCACTACATAGATTTTAATTTATCGCTATTCTTAATTCAGATATTACATTAAAATTTTATGGAGGCATTCATATGGAACATACATTTACTGAAACTTCAATTGTTGGTGAGATTGTTACACAATTTCCGAAAGCTAGTGATCTTTTTAAATCATATAGAATAGATTTTTGTTGTGGCGGTAATAAGCCACTTATTGATGCAATTCATGAAAGAAATTTATCAGCTACTGAAGTGCTTACAGAGTTAAATACGCTTTATCATAATACGAAACGATTAAATGAATCGGAAATTGATTGGAAAAATGCTTCTTATCGTGAATTGATTGATTATGTTATAAATAAGCATCATCGCTATTTAAATGAAGAATTACCACAGTTAAGTCCATATGTGACAAAAGTATTACGTGTTCATGGGGCAAGTCAGCCTCATTTAGCTCAAATTCATAAGCTATTTCATGAACTTAAAATGGAATTAGAACAGCATTTAATTAAAGAAGAAATGGAAGATTTCCCATTAATTTTAGAATTTGAACAAAATCCAACTGATGAAAATTATACAAAGTTACGTAAAGTAGTGGATGAACTAGAAAATGAGCACAATCATGCCGGAAATATTATAAAAGAACTTCGTAAAGTGACAAATGACTTTACTCCTCCAGAAGGCGCTTGCGGTACTTATCGACTTGTCTACCAACGTCTTGAAGCTCTAGAGTCTGATTTATTTGAGCATATTCATTTAGAAAATAATATTTTATTTCCGCGTGCCATTACGAAAGCATAAATCAAGTGCAGGACATGAGTGTAAATACTTATGGCCTGCTTTTTCGTTTTGCGAAAAATATTCACATCCCCTTCACATAAAACCGAATTTTAACAATTTGTGAATCATTATAAAAATGTGATAAATATCACATCTTCCCCTTATTTGATTTTCTATAATAAAAATATAATCCTTTGTTCAATATTTCACATAAAAAGGGGAAACGAAAATGAAAAAACGTTTAGTTATGATCGGAAATGGTATGGCTGGCATTCGCTGTATGGAAGAAATCTTAAAACATGATAGTGATTCATATGAGATTACTATTTTTGGAGATGAACCGCATCCAAACTACAACCGCATTATGCTTTCTCATGTTTTACAAGGCAAAACAAATATGCAAGATATCATTATGAATGAATACAGTTGGTATGAAGAAAACGAAATAACTTTGTATACGAATGAAAGAGTTCAAAGTATTAACCGAGAAGAAAAAATTATTATTACAGAAAAGAAGCGTACTCTTACATACGACAAGCTCATTATCGCAACAGGTTCTAGTGCTTTTATTTTACCTGTTGAAGGTTCCGCACTTTCTGGTGTAACAGGATTTCGAACTATTGAAGATACACAATTTATGATAGATACCGCTAAAGAAAAGAAAAAGGCCGTTGTCATTGGTGGCGGGTTACTCGGTTTAGAAGCCGCAAGAGGTCTAATTGATTTAGGAATGGACGTACATGTTGTTCATTTAATGCCTAGCTTAATGGAGCAACAACTAGATACGAAAGCAGCTGCTCTTCTGCGTGAAGATTTAGAAGCACAAAGCATGAAGTTTTTAATGGAAAAGAAAACTGTAAAAATTCTTGGTACAGACCATGTTGAGGGCATTCAATTTGAAGATGGTGAAGTTGTAGATTGTGATTTAATCGTAATGGCTGTCGGTATACGCCCAAATACGCAAATAGCAAAAGATGCTGGTCTAATTGTAAATCGCGGTATTGTAGTCAATGACTATATGCTAACAAATGATGAGTCCATTTATGCAGTTGGAGAATGTGCAGAGCATGACGGTATCGCATATGGACTTGTTGCTCCTCTTTATGAACAAGGTGCGATATTAGCAAAACATATAACAAATTTACAAACTGATGGATATTCGGGCAGTATCGTCGGTACACAATTAAAAGTTGCTGGTTGTGATTTATTCTCTGCTGGCCAAATTTATGAAGATGATCAAACGAAAGCAATATCCATCTTTAATGAATGTAAACGTTCCTATAAAAAAGTATTAATTCGTGATAATAAAGTCGTCGGTATCGTTTTATACGGTGATACAGCTGACGGTACCCGCCTCTTTAGCATGTTAAAGAAAGAAGAAGATATACAAGAATATACACCAGCTTCCATTCTTCACAAAGCTGGTGAAGAATGTGAACTTGACGTTGCTACTATGAGTGCGGATGACACAATTTGCGGATGTAATGGTGTTACGAAAGGCACAATCGTTCACGCCATTTTAGAACAGGAGTTAAAGACTTTTGAAGAAGTTAAAGCCTGTACGAAAGCCGCAGGGTCTTGTGGTAAATGTCGTCCGCTTGTAGAACAAGTTTTATCTCATACACTTGGAGATGCTTTTGATGCTTCTGCACAGTCTACCGGTATGTGCGGATGTACACCTTTATCACGTGATGAAGTCGTAGCGGCCATTCATGAGAAAGGTTTAAAATCTCCAAAAGAAGTACGAAACGTTCTTGGTTTTGTACATGAAGATGGATGTTCGAAATGTCGTCCTGCTTTAAACTACTATTTACGTATGGCGATTCCAGAAGAATATGAAGATGATAAATCATCCCGTTTCGTGAATGAAAGAATGAATGGTAACATCCAGCACGATGGTACCTTCTCTGTTATTCCACGTATGTACGGAGGCGTTACAACAGCAGATGATTTAATGAAAATTGCTGAAGTTGCGAAAAAGTACGATGTTCCACTTGTGAAAATTACAGGTGCGAGCCGAATTGGCTTATACGGTGTTAAGAAACAAGATTTACCTAACGTATGGGCTGAATTAAATATGGCTTCTGGATATGCGTATTCAAAATCTCTTCGTAATGTAAAATCATGTGTTGGCTCTCGTTTCTGCCGTTTCGGTACGAAAGATTCATTAGGACTTGGTATGTTGCTTGAACAATCATTAGAAATGGTAGATACACCTCATAAAATGAAGATGGGTGTAACGGGCTGTCCACGTAACTGTGCGGAAGTACTGACGAAAGATTTTGGCGTTGTTTGTGTCGAAAATGGATACCAACTTTATATTGGCGGAAATGGTGGTACGGAAGTACGCGAAGCTGATTTTGTAATGATTGTCCCTACTGAAGATGATGTCCTTCGCATCGCTACAGCTTACATGCAATATTATCGTGAAACTGGTATTTATGGAGAGCGTACTGCCTACTGGACAGAACGATTAGGCTTCGATCACATAAAGGAAATACTGCAAGATGCAAATATGGTCACTAAGTTAAATGAACGTTTCCAAAAAGCTCGTGGCACATATAAAGAAGCATGGGGACAAGCACTAGAAACGAAATCATTAAAAGCGATGTATGAAGTAGAAACTGTGAAATAAGGAGCTGTGATCTATATGATACAAACGAAAGAAAAAATAAAAGTTATGCGTGCAGAAGACCTTCCTATTCAAATCGGTAAAGAGGTGCAAATGAAAGGTATGTCTTTCGCCCTATTCCGCCTTTCAAATGGCGATATTCGAGCTGTAGAAAATCGTTGTCCTCATAAAAAAGGGCCATTAGCGGAAGGTATTGTATCTGGAGAATTCGTCTTTTGTCCCCTACATGATTGGAAAATTTCACTACTAACAGGTGAAGTTCAAAAACCTGATGACGGTTGTATTCAAACGTATGAAGTAGAAGTTATTGACGGGGATATTTATATATACATGTAATTTAAAAAAGGAAGCCTCCCCTGGCTTCCTTTTAAATAAAAATAGACGAGGTGCGAATATGAACGGATATGTATATTTAGTTGGTGCAGGACCAGGTGATGAAGGGCTTATTACAAAAAAAGCGATAGAGTGCTTAAATCGTGCAGATATCGTCTTATATGACCGCTTATTAAACCCTTCCTTTCTTAATTATACAAAAGAAACATGTGAACTTATTTATTGCGGAAAAATGCCAAAGAATCATACTATGCGTCAAGAAATGATTAACTCACACCTCCTTCAATTTGCGAAAGAAGGAAAAATCATAGTCCGCTTAAAAGGCGGAGATCCATCTATTTTTGGCCGTGTTGGTGAAGAAGCAGAAACTTTAGCATCAGCAAATATTCCATATGAAATTGTACCAGGTATTACATCTAGCATCGCCGCTAGTATCTATGCAGGTATTCCCCTCACCCACCGTGACTACAGTAATAGCGTCACTTTATTAACCGGACATGCAAAAGGTCCTTTAACCGATCATGGAAAATATAATTCATCTTACAATAGCGACACGATTGCCTACTACATGGGTATAAAAAACTTACCTACAATTTGTGAAAACTTACTACAAGCAGGAAAAAAAGAAGATACGCCAGTAGCAGTCATTGAATGGGGTACAACTGGTAAACAGCGCGTTGTCACAGGGACACTGTCTACCATTGTTTCTATTGTCAAAAACGAAAATATTTCTAATCCTTCTATGACAATTGTTGGTGATGTCGTTTCCTTACGGGATCAAATCTCTTGGAAAGAACGCAAGCCATTGCACGGCAAGAAAGTTTTATTTGCATCTGCAACGAATAAAACAAGTTCAATGAAGCAAAAGTTACAAGAAGCCGGTGCAGAAATATATCAAATTCCTACTTTCAAAAAGGTAGAATACACATTAACACTTGAACAAATCAATGAAATTTTTAACGTTAATCGTCTTGTTTTTTGTTCAGCTGAAAGTGTAGAAATATTGATGCAATCATGTAGTAAACACCAAAAAGATATTCGTTCTTTACAAGCGCAACTACAACATATGAACGTTGCCACTCAAGAAAAACTTATGCAATATGGGCTACTAAGTAAACAAGCAGAGTTCTCTTCCAATACAACAGTTTATTTAGGACGAAACATTAACCGAATTGCTTTTATACAAGAAAAAATTGGTGCTGGTTCCTATATGATGACTCATGAGTACACAATTGATCATCGCTTCGATGAAATTCATTCACGTATGCTTTCTGAATTCTCATGGGATAGCATTGTATTTGAAGGTCGTGCTTCTATTGATACGTTTCTAGCAGAAATAAAACGCCTTGGCTTTATCAATATTCTTACTCTCCCATTCTCGTATACCGACGTTCCAACTTTATACTATGCAAATAAAGTTGGGTTTCATAACGTAGATCATCAATTACAAGAAACTCTTATGAAGAAAGACATGGTGAGACAATGAAAGGAATTGTATATGTTGGACATGGGAGCCGGCTACAAGAAGGTAATGAACAATTCATTCAATTTATTCAATCTGTTATGAAAGAGCGAAACGAAAGAATTCAAAAAATAGCTTTTCTAGAACTAACGACACCTACTATTTCGGATGCAGTTACAGAAACGATAATAGAGGGAGTAACTGAAATAATGATTGTACCTGTTTTATTATTTGCAGCAGCTCACTATAAACGTGATATTCCTTTTGAAATAGAACAACTACAAAAGAAATATCCACAAATAACATTTTCAGTTGTACCTCCTTTTAGTACACATCCACATATGGTGGAACTTGTAGTGAAAAGAATACGTGAAGCTATGCCAATGCAAAATAGTAGTATTTTACTCGTAGGACGAGGCAGTAGTGATACACAACCGATACATGAGTTACAACTAATCGGAGCAGCTGTCGAACGAAAACTTGGTATGCCAGTATCCTGTTCCTTTTTAACGAAAGGAACTCCCTCTTTTACTGCCGAGCTCAAGGATATAACATCGACTGCGTCCCATGTATATGTCATGCCATACCTTCTCTTTACCGGATTATTACTTCAAAAAATTGAATTGCATACAAAAAAATATAATCATGTTACGACTTGTAACTGTCTTCAGTTTGATACATATATGAAACTAACATTGTTAGAACGAATGGAGGAATGCATATATGTATAACATGTACCCTCTTATGTTTAATCTACAAAATAAAGTCGTTGTTATCATTGGTGGAGGTAAAATTGCATATCGAAAAGCGTCTGGATTAAAAGATACAGGCGCTTTCGTCACTGTTGTCAGCCCAGAAATTTGCGAGGAAATGAAGGAACTTTCTTATATTACTTGGAAGCAAAAAGCTTTTAGTAATGATGATATTAAAGATGCTCACCTTATTTATGCAGCTACAAATCAACACGCTGTAAATATGATGGTCAAACAGGCCGCTCATGATTTCCAGTGGGTTAACGTTGTAAGTGATGGTACAGAATCATCTTTTCACACACCTGGCGTTATAAGAAATAATGAATATGTTGTCACTATTTCAACTTCTGGTAAAGATCCATCATTTACGAAGCGTTTGAAGCAAGAACTAACATCTATATTGCCTAAACTTATAAAAAAGATTTCTCGTACACATAAATTGTAATCTATTTCTTAGTTAAAATAGTAATTACCTTTGGACAAACGTTTTTTAGGGGACGTTTGTTCTTTTTGTTGTAGTTCCGTTCTTTTATTTCACAAGTAATCTATGAAGAAAATAAATGGTGTTTGCAACTTGTAAACAAATAAATTTCATGACAAGTGTAACATTACGAGCAACTCTTTCTATTCAGTTTTTATATTGGATATTCATTCAACCAAATTAGCGCTTGTTCATAATCATCAAAAAACTCCACGGATTCTTTTGTATTGGATTGTTGTAAATACTTCAGTATCTCTCCTTCTTCAAGAAGAAATGCAATTGCCTTACTATGATTCAAAATGGTTTCATTGAAGAACTTATCTTTCCATACTTTTTGAACAGAAAAATGATTTGGGGTATATCCTTTTCTATCCACCAACACTTTGTATTTCCGACCCTCAGAAATAAATTGCTGACAAACCTGCTCAAAATCATTAAACCATTCATACACATCTTCTGTATTAATCTGGCCAATTAGATGGGTAACAATCAAATCTCCTGAAACTATTGTGCTGATATTCTGTTTACTCAACTTTTAATCATCTCCCTTAGTGGCAATTATGCATAAAATTCTTACTTGACACTCCCACCCCATCGCTATCACCCTAAGCTCATATAACTTTAATTATAAGCGAGATTGTGTCTTTTTTTCGCCAGTCTATATGTAAATACTTTAAAGATTTCCATACGAAATAAACCCTAATAAGTTTCTTTTTTTGAATTAAATCACTAGATTTTGAAACATGGTACAATTGTAAACGACACCCAATATATGAAAGACTGCTTTCTTCTCATATCTATAGGACTTCTGTCCATCATTTACCGCCTCAAATCTTTTCGTTTTTGCACGTATATTCAAAACAAAATATATGATAAATAAATAACGACAGTTACTGTAATAATGCTGAAAATTGTTGAAAATAAAACGATTTGTGCATGTAATTCAGGCTCTATTTGATATTCCATAGCAATGGTTGATGTATTTCTTGAAGTAGGAAAAGAACTTGCAATAAATAACGATTGTGCAACAATACCATCGATGTTTAGTATGTATATTACAGCAAGTGCTAATAATGGTCCCATCAGTAACCTTCCAATTAAAGCCCATGTTATGACTCGATGGAAAAAATTAAGTTTAATGTTGGATAATTGCGCCCCTAGCAATATGAGTGCTATTGCAACAAAACCATTCGCAAGCTGATTAAGAGGTAGCAAGATAGAATTAGGTATTTGAATTTTAAAAGATTGAAAGAGAACCCCTAATACGAGCGCATGAAATACAGGCAGTCTTAGAAATGATTGAATAATACCTCCGATTGTTTTTGTTGCTGATAGTAAGTTATATATCCCATATGAATAAGTTAAAAGATTCTGGAAAATCACAATAAAAATCTGAATGGAAACCCCCACTGGATTGTGACTGAAAATCAATTGACTTACTGGTAACCCATAATTACCGGAATTCATTAACGAAATGCTATTTTTTAGAGCTGCACTTTCTCCTTTTTCTAACTTTAATGTTTTTGAAATGAAATGACTTACTATGATCAGACTCAGACTATAAAGCATTAAATAGTATATTATTTGGAGCAACAAACCTGTCTCTATACTAATATCATATATATTCACAAATACAGCCGCTGGCATTAAGCAATAAGTAATAAGTGTAGAAAGCTGCTTTAAGTTAAATTGGAACTTTCTTTGTAAGATTGCACCAATTAGCATTAATATTAATATTGGTAATATTACGTCTAGTATAATAAAAACAAACATGTAAAACCTCATTCTAAATATATTTTAGTTGGATTAAACACTTTACTAAATATGAATCACATTTAATCAGTCGGAAAACCCCTTCAATTCTCAATAATCAGAAAAACTTAAACCAATAATATGAAAATGTGCATCAAAAATTCTTATTTCATTTCCCTCTCCTCTCTTTTCTTTAACATACCAAATATAACTCATAAAGAAAATTATGGATTATTTATACAAATTCATAATTTTATCTTATTGACCTAAACTATCTTCTTTATTTTAAGTATACTTTTTCACAATATCCATTAACCTTACCAAAAAATTTGGCCTAAAAAAATCTGATAATGCAGTTACTATGCGAAGAATACTTGCATCAATCCTATACTTGTCGCTTAAACTACCTAACACACCTGATACTTGTTTATCTTGAGTGGACTTATATTTTTTTCATCTAAACATCCCGATTCAATTAAATATTTGCATTCTAAAAATGAGTTCGATCTTTAGAATAGATTTAAGATTTCCTTAACTAATCTGCCCTTTAATTGAATAACTTTTGACATCTTCATTTTAAAAGCAAATTCTTATAGAAAATAAGCGTTTATTGAGAGATCAATAAAAACATGTTGAAGCCTATTACTAAAAGAACCATCCCAAAATACTTTGGGATGGTTCTTTTTCCTTATTAATGATTTTTTAACATCACTAACAGCTTTTCTTGACTATACATCCACACTGTAATGATTAAACAAGCAAGTGCGACTTCTGATAATGCCATAAATCCAATTGCATAATGGCCTGTTAGTTGGAATAGTAATGTTAAAATTAGGGGCGGGAAGAACCCTCCTAGTCCGCCTAAAGCTGAAACAAGTCCATTTACAATACCTGCTTGTTCTGAGAAGTACATTGGAACGAGTTTAAAGATTGTACCATTACCAATGCCTGCACAAAATGCGACTAGTAAGCAACCAAATGTATACACGTTCATACTAGGCATGAATGATAAAATAATACCTGAAAGTGTTAAACCGATAAATACGAAGATTAATATTTTAAATGGATTAAACTTATCGCCGAGCCAACCACCAATCGGACGCATAATTGTTGCGAGTACAATGAATCCTGCAGTTCGCATACCAGCATCTACTTTCTCTAATCCGAAGTGAGATACTAAAAAGTTTGGTAAGTATACTGTAAATGCGACAAATGATCCGAATGTTAAAAAGTAAAAGATACATAAAAACCAAAGTTTCTCATTTTTATATACACCTTTTATTTGTTCCATTAATGGTGTATTCACCTTTTTCTCCTTACGATCACCTAATAAAAAGTTCATAAGTGCAAATGCTGCAAGTAAAACTAAATAACATTGTACTGTCGTTCTCCAGCCAACTGAAGTTGCGATAACAGGCGCTAAAAACGAAGTAATTGCTGTTCCGGCGTTACCGACACCGTAAATACCATTTACAAAACCATGACTCTCTTTCGGAAAGTATTTTGGTAAAGAAGTTACTCCTACAGAGAATACAGCACCACCGATTCCTACAAATAATCCACCAATAATTAAATCCATCATAGAATTGGCAACACTAATATAAAAGACAGGAAGTAATAATAGAATAAAACTAATAAAGAATAATTTTCTTGCTCCGAAACGATTTGTCCAATAACCAATTGGAATGCGAAGAACAGAACCTAAAATAACGGGTACTGCTGTGACCATAGAAATTTGCCCCGCAGTTAATGGGATATCCACTTTAATATAAGGCATTAATGATGATAAAATGACCCATACCATAAAACCTATAATTAGATTAGAAGTTTGTAAACTTAATTGAAAATTAGGACTTTTCATCCTGTTCCCTCCTATGTATGCATATTTATATTCATTCTCTCCAGCCTAATCACGTCGTAACATGATTAAGTCGAAAAGAATCAACCACCACTTACTGGCGGAATTATCGCTATGACATCGCCAGTTTGAATGATGTCATCCTCATTTGCATACTCTTCATTTATAGCTACCATGATTTCATTTGAAATCGCTACGTTGTATTTCTTAATGAGTACCTTCTTTAGTTCAGCAACTGTAATATTTTCACAATCGATTTGTAATGCTGGCTTACTTACTTCTTCTTGTAAATGTGCAAATAATAGTACTTCAATCATATTCTCATCTCCTCTTCAGGCTCACCATTCTCATATGCTACATTCTCTAACTGATCACCAATCCATGATTCACCATCTTCCCAAAATTCTTTCTTCCAAATTGGAACGATTTGTTTTATACGCTCCATAATATATTCGTTCGCCTCATATGCAGCTTTCCGGTGTGGTGTAGAAACAGCGACGACAACAGCAAGATCAGAAATTTGTAATGTACCAATGCGATGTGTAATGGCGACAAATGTCCCAGGCCACCTCTCTCCTACTTCAGTACCAATTCTCTCAAGTTGTTTTTCTGCCATTGTTTTATATGCTACATACTCTAAATGTAGCGTACGACGCCCTTTCGTAAATTCTCTAACAGTACCAACGAAAGTAGTAACTGCGCCGCACTCACGACGAATTACTTTGTTTGTAACTTCCTCAATTGAAATAGGTGTATCAATTACTTCATAATACGTTTGTATCATTTTGCACCTCTTATCTTTGTATAAGTTAGTAATCTATTTTTCTATTATTTGTATGATCGAAGTGGTTCTTCCCACGGCCACTCACTTCCAGCGTTTGATTCTAATAACAGTACCGAAACAGTTATTCCTGCTTCAAATCCTCTCGTTCCTCCTGGCAGGACGATAAATGCGTTCGCCTCTGCAAGTGAAGAAATTGCACTAGATTTATCTAAACCAACTGGTGTAACTTGTAATTGACCATCTACAAATTCCACTCTCCCTCTTACAAAACGAGTAAACGGATTTGCTTTCGAAATGTCTTTCTGTAATATTGCCTCTGCACGATATATGTGCGGATCTTTCCTATGCAAGTATGTTCCAATGACAGGTCGAACAAACAATTCACATCCGACATAACAAGCAGAAGGATTACCAGATAGACCAAATAATAGTTTTCCCTCTAACTCAGCTACAGTTGTCACACTTCCTGGTCGCATCGCTATTTTGTTAAAAAGTACATTAGCTTGTAATCTCTCATAAATAGCCGGTAAATAATCATAGTCTCCTACTGAAACGCCACCAGTTGTAATTAATATATCAACTTCTTTTATCGCTTTTTTTACAGTGTTATAACACGTCTCAAAATTGTCAGCGAATTGCCCATAATACTGTACAACTCCGCCGGCTCGTTCAATTTGAGCAGCTACCATATAAGAGTTACTATTTCGAATCTTCCCTGGCTTTAATTGTTCATGTACTTCGAGCAGTTCACTTCCTGTCGTTACAATTCCAATGACTGGCTGTTTTACAACATATACCGTACTATAACCAAACGTAGCAAGAAGCGCTGCAACTCCAGGATTAATAACAGTCCCTTTTTTCACAAGGATGCTATTTTGGTTTACATCTTCTCCTTTAAGAGAAATGTTATCGCCAGAAGAGAAAGAGCGTTTTAATACCATATAAATCTTTTCGTTTTCTTCAAATCCTTCCGTTAGCTCTAACATAACAACCGCATTACACCCTTCCGGAATTGCGGCACCTGTCATAATACGGACAGCTTGAAATGCTTTCACTTCTTCTGTAAAAACAAAGCCTGCTCCAATTTCGCCAATTACTTCAAACTGAATGGGGTTACTACTACTCGCTTCTTTTGTATCTTCCGCTCGAATCGCAAACCCGTCGTACGGAGAGCGATCAAAATGCGGAACATCATGATCTGCAATAACATCTTCTCCAAGTGTTCTACCGTAGCTTTCTATAAGAGAAACCTTTTCTATTTCACCTTGGTAAGCATATTCCATTACACGTGCAACTGCTTCTGCCACTGGAATTGGTATACGTTTTTCTAACATTCTTTTTTCACCTCGTTTTAATAAGGGGCAACTCTCTTTCTGTTCATCCTATATATTTTGCGTATAATCGTTTTGCTATTTTCACATCATTTGTTCCATGAATAAATGCCCTACCGTCTGTAAATAAAACGAAACGATATTCATCAATTAGAAATGATAGTAAGTAAGGCGTTTTTTGGACAAGTACACTTTTTTGTAATCGTTTTTGAACTTCCTCTAAATGAAGAACACGTTTTATCCCTGGACGGATTTGAACCGTATTCCGTCCACATAGCACTTCCGTTTTCATCTGTGCTTCAAATGTTAAACTTGGATACGTGCGTGTATTTCCACAAGATGGACATGTATTTTTCTTCTGTCTATTTACTTTTAATGAGAGATATTGATTGTTCCAAATATCAAATGATAACATTGTCCCTCTTAATGATTCATAATCATCCACCAATATTTTCATCGCCTCTGTAACTTGGTGAGCAACAACCATTTGTACAGCTGGCTGAATGATTCCGGCTGTATCGCATGTTGCACCGCCCATAGGATGATCCATTAGACAGCGAAAACATGGTGTTTTCCCAGGAAGAATTGTATACGTTACACCGTAACTCCCAATGCATCCGCCATATATCCAAGGTATATTTTCTTTTTGTGAAATGTCATTTATAAGTAGACGCGTATCGAAATTGTCAGTCGCATCTAATATGAGATCCACATCTTTTGTTAACTCTTCTATTTCTCGCATTGTGACATCTGTTACAACTGGTACAATTTCCACTTCAGAATTAATCTTTCTTACATGTTCTGCTGCTGCAATTGCTTTTGGTTTACACTGCTGCGCATCTTCTTCTGTATATAACTGCTGCCGCTGTAAATTACTCCATTCGACGTAGTCACGATCAGCAATTGTCAATTTCCCAATTCCCATCCTAGCAAGTGCTTCTGCATTCGCAGCTCCTAGCGCACCCGCACCGATTAGGAGCACATGCTTTTCTCTTATTTTTCTTTGTCCCATTTCACCAATTCCAGAAAACAACACTTGTCTTGAATAACGCTCTTGCATAAGAAATCCTCCTTTCACTATCCACCAATGTAAGACATTTCAACTTTTGGACGTTTACTTGTATTCTCAACCGTTCTTTCATCTGAATATCGATCTGTTCTATATCGCCATGTATCATTTAAAATTTTTAATAGTGATGCATCAGAAATATTTTCTCGAAGAAGCGTTCGCAAATCCGTTCCTTTCGCTCCAAATAGGCACGTGAAAAACTTGCCGTCTGCCGAAATACGAGCTCTCGTACAAGAAGAACAAAATGACTCAGAAACAGAAGTAATAAATCCAACTTCTGCATTACTCCCTACATATCGATACAATTTCGCAACCTCTCCAAAATAACGAGGCTGAGCGGGCTCAATTGGATATACACGATTAATTTTCTCTATTAATTGTTCCTTCGTAATGACTTCTTCAAAATTCCATCCGTTTGTACTGCCTACATCCATAAACTCAATGAAACGGAGCTGAATTTCTTTTTCTTTAAAATAACGAGCCATATGAAGAATTTGACTATCATTCATCCCTTTTTTTACGACCATATTTACCTTTACTTCTAATCCAGCAGCATTTGCTGCTTCTATTCCTTTCAGTACAGGTTTTGTACTTACATTTCTTCCGTTAATTTTTTTGAAGACATGGTCCTCTATCGCATCTAAACTAATGTTTACACGTTTTAATCCCGCGTCTTTTAGCGCCTTAGCTTGTTTTGCTAAATGAATTCCGTTTGTTGTGAGTCCAATGTCTTTTAAGCCTTCTAGATTTGTAAGTCTTGCAATTAATTTCGGTAAGTCTTTACGCAATAAAGGTTCACCGCCAGTAAGCCTAATTTTATTAACTCCCATACTTATAAATAATCTAGCTAACCTTTCTATTTCATTAAATGTTAATAAACACTCTTTCTGTAAAAAAGCATAATCAGGTCCGAACACTTCAGCAGGCATACAATATGTGCACCTAAAATTACAACGATCAATAACTGAAATGCGTAAATCTTGAAGTGGCCGCTTTAAAGAATCTTTCATGTTCTCGTGCATCTATATCCCTTCTTTTCTGCTGCAATCCTTAGTAAGCTTTCATTTTTTTATTTGCCTTCATTATAAAAAAGAAGCTACATATTCAATGTGACTTTTCTCACATCACTTTCCCCATTCAAAAAATTTTCACAAATCCGTTCGCATTTTGTTCACATCTTTAGCCACTCCTCCTTACGGTCATTGAAATTTCAATTTATTTTTAAATAGCTCTTGCATTTTCATCATACTTACACTCAAAATAGGAAATGTATTGCTTATAAGAAGAAAGGTGATCACTGTGGCAAACAGTATGACATTATCTCAAGATTTAAAAGAATTACTTGCATCTGTTGAATATAAAATGCAGATAAAAAAAGGTAGTTTTATTTTTCAAGAAGGTATGGAGGCAACAGAACTCTATATCATTCACTCAGGGAAAGTACAAATTAGTAAACTTAGTGCTGACGGACAAGAATTAACACTTCGAATTTGTTCGGAATATGACATTATTGGAGAATTAACATTGTTCACGGATAATGCAAAATATTTATTAAACTCAAAATGTCTTGAAGATGTTGAAGTAGGTGTAATAAAACGTGAAGCGTTAGAAAAAGCATTACTCCAAAAACCCGCTCTTGTATTTGAATTTATGAAATGGATTAGTGAACATTTAAGAAGAATGCAAACGAAGTTCCGAGATTTAGTATTACACGGCAAAAAAGGTGCCCTGTACTCTACTCTTATACGAATGACAAATAGTTACGGTGTATTAAAAGAAAATGGTATTCTCATCGATTTACCATTAACGAATCAAGAACTCGCTAATTTCTGTGCAACTTCACGTGAAAGTGTAAATCGAATGTTAAATGAATTAAAAAAGCAAGGTACAATTTCAATTCATAAAGGAAAGATTACAATCCACGATTTACAATTTTTAAAATGTGAAATTGCTTGTGAAGATTGCTCTGCTTCTGTTTGTAGCATTGATTAGCATCTTATTTAGATGCTAATCTTTTTTCAATTTAAACTACTTATTAACATTTATTCCCTATGTAAACAAAAACGAGGCCTTCCATATTAGACCTCGTTTCGTTTTAACCATTAGCTCCTATCCGTTTACAGCAGTATTATTTTTTCAACTCATTAGGAATACGTCTTCTGTAAATCACATAACTACGGCTTACATATTTAATTGGGGCACTAAATACATGTACAAGTCTTGTAAATGGCCACACTGCGAAAAGCCCCATCCCTGCGAGAATGTGAATTTTAAACCATATTGGTACTTCCATCATATATTCAACTTTCGGTTGGAAAATAAAGAGACTTCGGAACCAAGGGCCAATCGTTGTACGATAATCAAATCCTTTTGAATCGATATTTAAAAATGTTGAGGAAAGTCCTGCTAGCATTACGATAAGTAATAAAATAAGCGCAATATAATCTCCCTTTGTACTCGTTGCAATGATACGTTTTACAGTTACGCGGCGGTACGTTAATATAATTAAACCGCTAATAGAAGCAACACCTGCCGGAAGCCCAAAACTAATTGCTACTACATGATACATATGCTCAGAGATACCTACTGAACGGTATACAGCTTCTGGAATTAAAATCCCCATAACATGACCGCCAATTACGAACATGATCCCAAAGTGAAATAATAGACTTCCAAGTCGGAGCATTTTCTTTTCTAATAGTTCACTAGATTTTGATGTCCATCCAAATTGATCATAGTTGTATCTAAAAATATGTCCACCGATAAAGATTGCAAAAATGATATAGGGAAACAATACCCATAGAAATTGATCCATCATTTTAACAACTCTCCTTTCTAATTTGTCTGTACACCCCATGTTTCGATAGCGAGTAGAACAGCCGCAAGAATTGGTTCATACATACTGTCTGCTTCTTTTAATTGAACGTGTAACGCTTGTATATTCTCCGTGTATTTACTCATAATTGATTCACTGTCTATCTCATTTGCATTTGCAAAGAACTCAAGCAATAGCGGTAAATAATCAGGTAATTCTTTATCTGTTACTTCAAAACCAGATTTTTTATAATGCTGTTTTAACTCCAGTAATTCAATACCTCTTTCTCTTTGTTCACCAGTGTTCATATAAGTAAGATACATATTTGTTTTCTTACCAAAATCGAATGTATATACGTAACTATCAATGAGTTGATCATTCGTTTTATTTAGCACTTGCTTTATAAAGGCTGTAAGTGACGCTTTAACGTCTTCCTGTTTTATTGTTTCAACCTCTTCTTGCAATTCAGTTACAGCTTCTCTCCACCCTAGTTCAGGATAGGAGAGAAGAAAAGAAGAACAAGAAAAAGCTGTTTGTAAACTTTGTCTCATAATTTTCTGCCCCCTTTATTTAAGAAATTGTCATACAAGAGCCTGGACCACCTGTGAATGATAAACCACAGCTTCCTTGTTCGCTATATAAATCTGCCACTTGTTCACGGTGAGATGTCGGGATAACGAAGCGATCTTTATATTTCGCAATGGCAAGAAGACGATACATATCTTCTACATCCTGTTTCGTTAAACCAAGTTCTTTTAATACAGCTTCATTTGGCTCTTTATTAATTTGCAGTGCTCTCATATATGTTCGCATAACAGCCATTTTTTTCAATGTAAGACGAATGTGTGATTCATCCCCTGCAGTGAGTAAATTCGCTAAATATTGAATTGGAATACGCATATTATCAATTGCAGGGAAAACCTCTTCTGCTTGCCAGTTACTACATTTCCCTTCCACCATGTTCATAATTGGGCTAAGCGGAGGGATATACCAAACCATCGGCATTGTACGATACTCCGGGTGAAGAGGCAGAGCAATTTTCCAATCGATAATCATTTTATAGATAGGTGACTGTTGTGCTGCTTTAATCCATTCTTCAGGAATGCCTTGTTTTTTCGCTTCAGCTGCTATTTCTGGATCATTTGGATCTAGGAAAACAGTAAGCTGAGATTCATATAAATCTTTTTCGTCTTCAACAGAAGCTGCTTCTTTTACTTTATCAGCGTCATATAGCATTACTCCAATATACCTGATACGTCCTACACATGTTTCTGAACAAATTGTTGGCATACCAGCTTCAATACGTGGGAAGCACATTGTACATTTTTCAGCTTTATTCGTTTGCCAGTTAAAATACACTTTTTTATATGGACAAGATGATACGCAGAATCTCCATGCGCGACATGCATTTTGATCTACAAGAACAATTCCATCTTCTTCACGTTTATACATCGCACCAGATGGACAAGATGATACGCAAGATGGATTCATACAATGTTCACATATGCGTGGTAAATACATCATAAAGACGTTTTCAAAATCTGTTTTAATTTCTTCTTCCATTTTCTTTACGTTTGGATCTTGCAATCCAGTTATATGTCCGCCTGCTAAGTCATCTTCCCAGTTTGGACCCCATTCAATTTTGTCGATAAATTCGCCTGTAATTGCTGATTTCGGACGAGCAACTGGCTGATGCTTACGCTGCGGACTATTTGTTAACGTTTCATAATCATAGTTCCAAGGTTCAAAGTAATCATCAATCGTTGGTTGATCTGGATTGTGGAAAATATTCATAAGACGTTTCATTTTCGAACCGGATTTTAGCTGAATTTCACCATTTTTCAATTCCCAGCCGCCTTTATATTTCTCCTGATCTTCCCATTGTTTCGGATAACCAATACCTGGTTTCGTTTCTACGTTATTGAAATACATATATTCAGCACCTGGACGATTTGTCCAGGTGTTTTTGCATGTTACGCTACAAGTATGACAGCCGATGCATTTATCTAGGTTCATTACCATTCCGACTTGTGCTTTAATCTTCAAGCCAATCTACCTCCTTCAGTTTACGGATTACAACATTTAAATCACGCTGGTTCCCAGTTGGACCATAATAGTTAAATCCATAACTTAATTGACCATATCCACCAATCATATGTGTCGGTTTTACGTGAATTCGAGTTGGACTATTATGCGTTCCCCCGCGATTACTTGTTAATTTCGTACCAGGTACGTTAATGTGACGATCTTGCGCATGATGCATAAATGCCATTCCTCTCGGTATACGGTGCGTTACAACAGCACGCGCTACAACAACACCGTTACGATTAAAGCACTCAATCCAATCATTATCTGCAACACCCGCTTCAGCAGCGTCCTCTTTATTCATCCAAACAGTTGGACCACCTCTAAATAGCGTTAACATCGGTAATGAATCGAAGTACATACTATGAATCGACCACTTATTATGCGGTGTTAAATAGTTTAATGTAATTTCTTTCCCTTCTACTTCAGGTCGTGATTTACGGAACGGTTTATGTTGCAGAATTGGTTTAAATGTTGCCATCGTTTCACCAAATTCTTTCATCATGTCATGGTCTAAGTAGAAAGATTGTCGACCAGTTATCGTTCTCCAAGGGATGAGACGTTCCACATTTGTTGTAAACGGTGAGTAACGTCGTCCACCTTTTTCTGAACCTGTAAAGGCCGGAGAAGTAATTACTGTTTTCGGTTGTGCTGTAATTTGTTCGAATGTAAAGCATTCTTCTTCACGTTCTTCTGCTAAATCACGTAGTTTTAAATCTGTTTGTTTTTCAAGTGCTTCCCATGCTTTTACTGCCATATGACCGTTTGTTGTAGAAGATAGTGTTAATACCGCTTCAGCAGCATTGATTGCTTCCTTGATGTCTGGACAACCTTTCGCGATAGAATCCGTTCGAACGACTCCTAATTTGCTCTTTAATTGCTCATACTCTTTTTCTGCTGACCAAGAGATCCCTTTCGTACCAATCGGTTGTTTTCCGGCATTTGGTCCAAGCGCAGTCATTTTGTCATAAATCGTTTTATAATCCCTTTCAACAACGTGAATTTGTGGCATCGTTTTACCTGGGATTGGTTCACATTCACCTTTACTCCAGTCTTTAATTTTGCCAAGTGGTTGCGCTAATTCTTGCGGTGTATCATGAAGAAGCGGTGTTGCCACAACTTCTTTCATTGGTTCAAGATCGATTTTCTTCGCTAAATCAGACACTGCTTTAGAAAGAGAAGTGAAAATATCCCAGTCAGAGCGCGCTTCCCACGGTGAACCGATTGCCGGATTAAATGGATGTACAAATGGATGCATATCTGTACTGCTTAAATCGTGTTTTTCGTACCAAGTTGAAGCAGGTAAGACGATATCAGAATACAGTGCTGTTCCAGCCATACGGAAATCTAAATTAATGAGTAAATCAAGCTTCCCTTCTGGCGCTTCTTCATGCCACTTTATTTCTTCTGGTCGTAATGAATCACTGTCGTCATTCATTAACCCGTTTGTTGTACCTAATAAATGTTTTAAGAAATATTCATGTCCTTTACCAGAACTCGAAATTAAATTCGCACGCCATACGAATAAGTTGCGCGGGAAGTTGTTTTTGTTATCTGGATCTTCAATCGCAAATTTCAGTTCTTTTTCTTTTAATTTTTGTGCAACGTATTTTCCGATTTCTTCTTGCGTTGTTGCACCAGCAGCAACAGCCTCTTTATATAATTCAATTCCATTTTTCTCGAATGTTGGATAAGAAGGTAACCAGCCAAGTCGTGCAGCTAATACGTTGTAATCACCGTGATGTTGATAACGAGAGTTACCTTCAACTGGTGATGCTAAATGTCCAACAGGTGTATCTTCATAACGCCATTGATCTGTTACGAAATAGAAGAAGGATGTACCGTTTTGTAATTTCGGTGGACCTTGCCAATCTTTTGCCATCGCGATTGTTTGCCATCCTTCTGCTGGTCTTAATTTTTCTTGACCAACATAATGAGCCCAACCACCGCCGTTTACACCTTGTGCTCCAACGAGAAGAACAAGATTTAAAACGGCGCGATAAATCGTATCAGAGTTAAACCAATGGTTAATACCCGCTCCGACAATTATCATTGAGCGACCATTCGTATCAACAGCATTTTGTGCGAACTCACGAGCGATTTGAATAATAAGCTCACGTTTTACTCCTGTCATTTTCTCTTGCCATGCAGGTGTAAACGGTATATCATCATTGAAGTCTTTCGGTTCTTGTCCGCCAAGCCCTCGGTTCACACCGTAATTTGCTAACGTTAAGTCGTATACAGTTGTAACGAACAATTCGCCCTCTTCTGTCATAACCTTTTTCACTGGAATCGTACGTTCTAATACTTTGTTTCCATCATCAGAGAAGTACGGAATTTGTACAGTTCCAATCGCTTCTTCCATTCCAAGTAAAGAAAGACGTGGATCAATCTTTTCACCTGTTTCTTCATCTTCTAAACGCAAGTTCCATTTCTTTTCATTATCCCAACGTGACCCCATTGTGCCGTGAGGTGTTGCAAAATCATTCGTATTCTCGTTCCAAAGAACAGGTTTCCATTCCCCTAACTTCGTTTCTCGTCCAATATCAGAAGCATTTAAGAACCGATCAGCAACGAATTGATCTCCTTTTTGTTTCAATGTGACAAAGAAAGGAAAATCAGTATATTGCTTCGCATACTTTGTGAAATATTCCACTTGATTATCCACGTAAAATTCTTGTAAGATTACGTGTCCCATTGCCATCGCAAGTGCACCGTCTGTACCTTGTTTCACACTAATCCAATCATCCGCAAACTTTGTTGATTCAGCGAAATCAGGACTGACAGAAACGACTTTCGTTCCTTTATATCGAACCTCTGCTAAAAAGTGTGCATCTGGTGTTCTCGTCATTGGTACATTTGAACCCCATGTCATAATGTAACCAGAGTTATACCAGTCACTACTTTCTGGTACATCTGTTTGATCACCCCAAATTTGAGGAGAAGCTGGTGGTAAATCCGCATACCAATCATAGAAGCTAAGCATCGGTCCACCCATAAGTTGCATAAAGCGACTACCAGCAGCATGACTTAACATCGACATAGCTGGAATTGGTGAAAAGCCAACATTTCGGTCTGGACCGTATTTCATTACTGTGTACAGTAATGAAGCTGAAACGAGTTGTAACACTTCATCCCAATTCGCACGAATGAATCCCCCTTTACCACGCGCCTGCTTATACGTACGTGCCTTTTCACGGTTTTCCACAATGCTTTTCCAAGCCTCTAATGGTGACTCGTTATTTTGCAATTCTTCTTGCCACATATTCCAAAGAACACCACGTACATACGGGTATTTCACACGAAGTGGACTATAAATGTACCAAGAAAAGCTTGCTCCACGTGGGCATCCTCGCGGTTCAAAATCTGGCATATCAGGACCTGTAGTCGGATAGTTAAGCTCCTGCCCTTCCCAAGTTACAATTCCATCTTTCACATATATATTCCAGCTACATGAACCAGTACAGTTCACGCCGTGTGTAGAACGAATTACTTTATCATGCTGCCAACGCTTTCTGTACACATTTTCCCATTCGCGATCTTCATATGTTTCTTGTGTATGATTATCGTTATAACGATCTATTGGTGAAAAATATTTTAAACGTCTCATTAGTGCTGAAGTTTTTTTCTTCATACTGTTCACTCCTTTAATACGTCTCTCTTACATACCCTTACTATAAGAGAGGTTGTAAAATACAGATGTGACATTTCGCACAGTTCAAGAGATTGTCAAAAATTCCGGAAAAAATATAAAAAAGTGAAAATCTAATCAGTGTGGAGGGCTCACATCCTTCACCGACTGTTAAATTACTTCCTTGCTTCTAGCAAAGTTTAAGATGAAGTACAGATAATAATGAGCTTGCAAAAAATTTCTTATATAATAGAGGCAGTAATTTGGGAGTAGTTAAATTTAATATACCTAAATCGTTAGATGAGTTAATAAATGAAAATACAATACTTTAAATCCACCATATCAAGGGCAACTATCCTGAAAATAGTTGAACAAAAAACGCCAGGAAATCCATATGAATTGTCAGCAACTTAGATTGAATCAATAGAAGAATACAACAAGAATGGCAGGATTTTAAGATAATAATACAAGGAGTATATTATGAAATTAGAACCGCTTTACGCAGAAAACATTATAGTAGCCGTCATATATAAAAATGAGTTTAGATGGTATGTAACAGATAAAGAACTATGGTTTTTAGATTATAATAAATTAGATAATGCATATAAAAATTTAGGTATAAGCATTGAAGATAATGACGAAACGGAAGAAAGAAATGGAATAAAAGTATTAGATCATGAAAATGTAGAAGTATTTTTAGTAAGGATTAATCAATATAAAACAACTAAAGAAGAATTAAATTATTTACTACTTGAAAATATTAAAAGGAAAAATGCAGGAGAAGATCTATTAGATTTTAGTCCAATCTTATTAATTAACTTTGATAATAAAATACTATATTCAATGTTTCCAGAACTGGCATCCTACGAAAACTATGTACCAAAAGATTGGAGTGGTACATATGAAGATTTCACTGAATTCATACCTACATCAGAGAAATATTGGATAGATAAGTTTAATAATAATCTATTTTCACTATAATTTAAGTAGGAAAATAGTGATGATAGTATAAGAATTTATTACCTTAATAGAGCTTATGAGATTAATAGAGAAGTAAATAGAGTCACTAAAGCCAGAAATAAAGGAGTAAAATAGTCATGAAATATCCATATAGTTTTGAAGTGCTTAACAGTAGTGATTTAGTTATGAGACTTCCTCAAGAAATTAAACTTGTTGAAACTTTTTTAGGAATTGAAGTTACAGCTTTTGGAGATTGGATTTTAGAAGAAATACATAATGTTTTAAACGGAGAAAAAAATTATGTAGTAGTAAATGGCAATATTTGTGGTTTAGAAATTCGGAACGACACAACTACTGTATTAAACAATTTAGCCGAAGATGGTAAAGGAGAATATTGTGAGATTGAAACAATGGAATTGGTAGAATTAATTCATATTTGGTTAAATAAACGAAAAGAATATAAGAAAGATAAAAAATAAAAGAGTGTAATAAATTAAATAGCTGACCTCTTCATGTGAAGTCGACTTTATTTTTTATTCATATACATTTTAATCACAAGGCATATTAATATATGTTCCAAACTTTACGCGTAGGGTTTCCTACGCTATTTATTTTGCTCATTGAGGACAATCTTTCCTTCCCTTCCTATATGTTTTACCCACAACAATAGTTTATATCAAGATATATTTTACATAAAACTACAAATCATTATTTACTGTATTGCCCTTAGTTACGGAAACAATTATACTAGATGTAATCGAAATAAATAATCTGAATATTCTCAGAATTAAAGGTGGAAGTTTTACTATCTACAAATAGAATTAGAAATATGTCCACTAAATAGATTAGAAAACGATAATAACATTAGGAGGATTACGATGCCCCAGCTTGATTCATTACATCCCACTGTAGAAAAAATAATCAATAATATTGAAAAAATAATGGTCGGAAAACGAAAAGAAACCATCTTAGTTTTGACAACTCTCTTAGCTGAAGGTCATGTGCTATTAGAAGATGTTCCTGGTGTCGGGAAAACAATGCTAGTACGTGCTCTTTCTAAATCCATTGATGCTGATTATAAGCGAATTCAATTTACACCTGATTTATTGCCGTCAGATGTAACAGGAGTTTCTATTTATAATCCGAAAGAGCTCCAATTTGAGTTCAAGCCTGGACCAATTATGGGGAATTTTGTACTTGCTGATGAAATTAATCGTACATCTCCAAAGACACAATCTGCTTTACTTGAATGTATGGAAGAAGGCAATATTACAATAGATGGTATTACAAGACCTTTACCAAAGCCGTTCTTTGTCATGGCTACACAAAATCCGGTCGAATATGAAGGAACATATTCTCTACCAGAAGCTCAGCTCGATCGTTTCTTATTGAAACTAAAAATGGGATATCCTACACCAGAAGAAGAATTTGAAATTTTAAACCGGATGGAAAAAACGAATCCACTCTCTCAATTACAGACCATTACTACAATAGAAGAATTACTTTATTTACAACAAAGCGTACGGGTAGTAAGTATGGACAAAGCAATTAAGCATTACATTGTAAAGCTTGTTAATCAGACTCGTACGTACAGTTCTATACAGCTAGGTGCAAGTCCACGTGGCTCAATTGCTTTAATGAAAGCTTCACAAGCTTATGCATTTATCCATAGCAGAAATTATGTTATTCCAGACGATGTTAAACTTTTAGCTCCTTACGTTTTAGCGCATAGGCTCATTCTAAAAATGGAAGCAAAATTTGAAGGAATAACTGGCGAACAAGTTATCGCAAAAATCGTTGCACGAACTACCGTGCCTACTCAAAGGGCGATGAACCCTTGATGAAACGAATGCTGCGAGCGCTATATCACGTTATGAAGTTATTGCTACTCCCTTTATGCCTAGTCTTAACATTTGTGTACGCTATGTTTCAAGGAGGGTTTGTCAGTTGGTTTTTATTTTACAGCATAATTCCCATTGCTCTTTATTCACTACTACTTCCCTTCTACGCTTTACGGGACGCTGAAGTAAAGCGAATAACAAACCAAAATGGATATGTAGTAGGAGAACAATTTGTAAGCACGATTACAATAAAAAGAAAATTTCCTTTTCCCTTACTTTATTTAGTTATAGAAGATGAACTGCCACCACAATTTATAAGTTGTAAACAAATAAAGATGAATAAGGTAGTACTCTTCCCAGGATTGAAACGAAATATTTCGTTTCAATATGTTATTGACACAATCCCTAGAGGCGAGCACACTTTTTCAAGCGTTCGTGTCAAAACTGGCGATTTATTCGGCATGATGGAGAAAGAAGTAACTTTTTCAGTTCCAAATACATTTTTAGTCTATCCCCAGTATGTAGATATAGCGTATCGACAATTGGAAAATCATTTCGAACAAGGAGCGCTTTCAGCAAATATAAATTCAGCAAAAGACTCTACAATCTCGGTCGGTGTCAGAGACTATAAACCTGGCGATCGCTTTTCATGGATCGATTGGAAAGCAACTGCACGAACAAACAATATTATGACAAAAGAGTTTGAACAACAGCGCAGCCATAATATCATGATATTCATAGACAGAACCGAGTCTCCTCTATTCGAATCAGTCGTCACATTTACTGCCTCTATCGTAAGGGCTGTCTTGAAACAAAATTCACCAGCATCATTCGTGTCTATCGGAAAAGAACAAACTATTTTCCCTTTAGACAATGGAGATACGCAGTTACAACAAATCCTTTGTCATTTAGCAAAAGTACAAGCAGACAGTGTATTCCCGCTCTCCCAGAGTGTAGACATGGAACTAAGAAAAATTTATGAGCCCGTCACGGTTATACTCGTGACCAGTAATCTTTCTCCCGATATTCAAAAGGCGGCTGATTGTGCTGCTATAAGAAATAGAAAATGTATGGTTTTTGTCGTGAAAGAAAAAGCGAATCAACTTTCACACCGAGAACTCAGTATACTAGAAACTCTAAAAAAACGACAAATATTTGTAAACACGGTTTATGAAAACCGGTATACAAACGTGTTTTTTGAGGTGAACAAATGATGATATTACAAGCAAAATACAAGTGGGATACGAACAGATTCTTCATGCATGCATGTGTATTTCTTCTTTTACTAGAATGGCTAAGACCTCTTATAGGTATTACAAATGTAGGTAGATTAGATATTTTCGTAACATTTATAGGAATTTGCTTCGCTCTCTCTTTTTTTCAAACGAGGTGGCAGATTCCTATAAAAATTGTCACAGTCTTATTTATCATTCATTCCCTATATTATAAAAATGCTTTTATAAATCCATCTTGGCTAACAACATTCTTTTCTGATATGTTTCGAAATTCCTCCCTGTTTTTCCAAGGGAATTTACTAGATATTTCTCCAGTTTTTCCGACGGTTTTATTTTTTCTCTCATTTTGGTTTTTGAGTTCTTTCACTTCATTTTGGATTATTCATAAAAAACGTGGGTTTCTATTCCTTGTATTGACTATTATTTATATCGCAACTTTTCATAACTTACATTTATACAATGCAAACTACGCTATTATTCGTACTGTTGTCATCGGCTTTTTTATGCTTAGTCTTCTTCAAGTAGAACGAATAAAAGAACGTGAACACTTACAAAATTATGCTAGAGAAATCTCAAAATTACTTAGACCACTTACAATATTTATCGTATTATTAGCAACCATTGCATACTTTGCTCCAAAATTTGGCCCTCAATGGCCAAACCCAATGGATTTTTTAAAATTCAACACATCTGAAGCAAGTAAAGAACAAAAAATTTCTACAATTGGGTATGGTTTAGATGACTCGCGATTAGGCGGTCCTTTTAAGGCGGATCCTACAGTTGTTTTCACAGCACGAACGCAAAACAAACAATATTGGAGAGTAGAAACAAAAGATTTTTATACAGGAAAAGGCTGGGAAATTTCTGAAAATCCGAAAAAGATTTCTTTTAAAAATAAAAACGACGTCGTAAGCTGGTACGAACAAAATACAAAAATGAAAACGACTGAGGCAACAATTACCATGCAAAAAAGTTACCCTCACCTTACCTATCCAGCAGGATTAGTATCAGTTGAGGCTGCTTCTGATGTATCATACAGTGTTGACCCGTTTTCAGAAAAAATTTATACAATGAATGGAGACTCTTCTACTACTTTACATTCGTATAAAGTAACATATGAGATCCCTGAGTTTTCCATAGAAAACTTGAAAGCTGTAAAAACAAATGAAGGTCAAGAAACAAATCCTTATTTTATGACAAAGTACACACAACTTCCCAAGTCATTACCACAGCGCGTAAAAGACTTGGCTGTCAATCTTACAAATGATAACGACAACCGATATGATAAAGTATTAGCTATTGAAAATTACTTCACAGACAACTCTTTTACATACGAATCAACGAATGTCTTATTCCCTGCCAAAAGCCAAGATTATGTAGATCAATTCCTTTTCGATACAAAAAGCGGCTACTGTAATAATTTTTCGACGTCTATGATTGTACTACTTCGTTCTGCCGGGATTCCAGCTCGCTGGGTGAAAGGCTATACAGAAGGAACTCTTGACAATACACTTGCCTCTGCAGAAGGTGAGGATGTTTATACAATCACGAACGATAACGCACACTCTTGGGTCGAAGTATATTTCCCAGAATACGGATGGATTCCATTCGAACCGACAAAAGGATTTACTAATCCCTATAATTTTATAAATAATACGCCTGCTCCTATTTCACAAAATAGCGAAGCAAATAATTCTAATAACGAGCAAATACAACAACGAAATAATGAAGCAAAACTTAAAAGTTTAATTGAAAATACAGAAGAAGCTTCTACTAAAAAGGTCACAAATTCTAAAACTAGTTTTTCTTGGTGGTACGTATTCCTCTCTACGATACTAATTAGTATTATAGGATACATTCTCTTCACCACTAGAATGAAATGGATGACATTTCTTATTATTCATTTCTATAAATACCGAAAAGATGATGCTGTTTATCAAAAAGCTTACGGTGCACTTTTAAAACAATTTGCGAGAATTGGCATGCCACGGGGTGAAAGTCAAACATTCCGAGAATACGCTCTCCATATCGATACACTTTACAACTCGGCCGATATGCAACAACTTACTGCCAGTTATGAGAATGCTATGTATAAACAGGGGCAGGTTGCAGCAGAATGGAAGAAATCCGTACACTTATGGGAAGTGCTTATGAAAAAAGCAGCTTCTCTACCTAAATCAGATGGCTTTGATACAGTAATTTAATCTTGAAAATGTGAGTTTAAAGAAAACGTCTCAAAGAACTACATTGTTCTTTGAGACGTTTTTTAATAAAGTGAAACTCCTAATTATTCTCCAAGTACCTTCTCAATCTCAACCTCTAAATCTACCGGCTTCGTCTGCGGCGCAAAACGCCCTACTACTTTCCCGTCTTTTCCGATTAAAAACTTCGTAAAATTCCATTTCACTGCTTTCATACCGAGTAAACCTGGTGCTTGTTCTGTCATGTATGTATATAAAGGATGAGCCTTATCACCTTTCACATCAACCTTTGCAAACATTGGGAAGTTTACACCGTAGTTTAATTCACAAAAACTAGTAATGTCCGCTTCTGTACCTGGTTCTTGTCCTCCGAATTGGTTACAAGGGAATCCGAGTATTTCAAGTCCTTGGTCTTTATATTTATCATACACCTCTTGTAATCCTTTATATTGCGGTGTGAAACCACATTTACTAGCTACATTTACAATAAGAAGTGCTTTTCCTTCGTAATCTTTTAACGATTTTTCTTCACCGGTAATTGTTTTAGCTGAAAAATCATAAACTGTCATTGTCTTTGCCCCTCTCTTCACTATCATTCTATGTTTATACTATACTACATTCGTGAATATACATCTCTTATTACGTACTTATAAGATATAATTATAGCGCTTTATTTTCGTTCAAAATTCGACACATACTACTAGACTTTTATGATGGAAAGTTTTACAATTGAAATGTGAACAAAATGTGACAGTTTATATTCCATTATAAAAGAAAAGGATGGTGTCCATTATGAAAACTGCACAACATGAAACGATTTCAAATCGCGAGTTTTATTTCGTACTATATATGATGTTATTGTATGTTACTGGCTGGGTAATCGATGTAAATGGTTTATTCTTAAGCTCCTACTTTAATTTAGCAGGAGAGATTATGCTTCCATTAGTAGGCGGGATTGTTGGACTGTTCATTATGTCTATTAATAAACAACAAACGAAATAATAATATTACAAAAAGGCAGAAGACGAGCTTCGTTTTCTGCCTTTTTTCTATTTTATCGTATAATAGAAACATGCAGTATATAAGGAGTGGTAAATATGAAAAAAGTAGAGCAATTATCTTCTCACCTATATCTTATTGATGATTTCGATTTACAGCATAATGAACGAACAGGTACGTACGTTTTATTAGGTGACGATATTACTTTAATTGAAACTTGTGCAGCCCCTTCTCTTCCGTATATTTTAGACGGCTTACAACAATTACATATTGATTTAAACGATGTTAAAAACATTATCGTTACACATGTGCATTTAGATCACGCTGGCGCAGCTGGTTTAATGATGGAGAAGTGCCCAAATGCTACTTTATATGTGCATTCTCGCGGTGCTCGTCATATGATTGACCCAACAAAACTCATTTTAGGTGCAAAAGCTGTATACAAAGAAGATTTTGATAAACTATTTGATCCAATTCTTCCTATAGAAGAAGAACGTGTTCGTATTGTACAACATGGTGATACGTTAAAAATTGCCGAAGAACGTATCCTTACATTTTACGATACACCGGGGCATGCTAAGCACCATATTAGCATTCACGATTCATTAACAAACGGGATTTTCACTGGTGATACAATTGGAATTTATTATAGAGAACTCGCAAACGTTGGTGTAGAACTGTATCTACCATCAACGTCCCCTTCACAATTTCAACCAGATGCGATGATTGCTTCTAAAAATCATATTCAAAGTATGGATGTAGATACTATTTATTTCGGTCATTACGGCGCATCCTCTCATGTTACAGAAGTATACAATCAACTGGAACATTGGCTACCTATTTTCGTTCAGACTGGTAAGGAAGTCTTTGAAAAGTATAATGATTTCGATGAAGCGACTAAAGCTTTACAAACTTTGTTAATGGATAAAATATCTTCTCATCTTACAAAGTTAAACGTTCCATCAGATCATTCCGTTTATAATATTTTACATCTAGATATAGAAATTAGTGCAATGGGCATTATTGATTATTTCACGAAGCAAGAAAAAGCAAACTCCACTATTAACTAACAGTAAAAGAAGAGATATACAACAGTAGTTATTGTATATCTCTTCTTTTTTTGAATATATTTTGAGTAAAGGATGGTGGAATATAATGCAAAAATTGATGCTATACCTCTGCTTTACATTATTTATCGTCTTATTATTATTTGTAGGAGTAAAAATTCAATTTTATTTAGATACAGACACGCAAGTGAACTTTAACGTTTATCCAAGATTATTCTACTTTACACTCTTCCCTCTTATAGTTGGCATTTTATTACGATTCCTTCAATCTATTAATCGCGAAACAAGTAAACAAAACTGGAGCTTTCAACCGGATAAATTTATTGCTATTACAGTGCCTACACTATTCATTTCCTTTTCCCCAGCACTACTCTTTTCACCACTTGCAGAATACCTACCTTATTTAGTTAATATTATTCTAATAAATACAACTTTTGTTACGATAATTAGTTTAATAGCTGGTTATTCCCTTTTAGATTGTTTTATACAAAAAGATAATGCAAATATGAAAAAGTATAATTGAACACTCTTTTTTGTTTCAATAAAAAAGCTCAAAGCTAAGGCTATGAGCTTTTCTAATTATTGCACCTTTTCATTTACATATTCCATAAACTGCTCTGCTTTAATAAATCTTTCTTTGTACGCCTCAGGTACTTCTTCTACTTTCATCCCACCAGTTGATTTTGTCTTCACTTGTACGATTTCATATGTCATTAAAGCTTCCACATAACGGTCAAACTCTTTTTGTGTTAATACTTCTTTACTAGACTTATGACCATTTAATTTATCAAAGTATGGCTGAAGACCCATACTTACCTTTTTCATTTCTTCTCTTTTTGCTGGTGATAATTGATCATAATCAATATTACCGTTCGAATCTCCGTACGTAAGTTTTGCATTTGTTAATTTTTTTAGTTCTTTTGTAAACTCTTCATATTCCTTCGTACCCATTTCATCTTTCGCCTCTGATAATTTTGCACTAAAACGCATATACGCCTCTAATGTCATCGTTCCGGCATGTTTTTTTAAATTCTCGAAAGATCCGTATATACCATCCGCCATAATAGATTGATACGCAAAACCAGTCGTCGGGATTAAAAGAGCTGCTGCAAGTACTCCTGCGATAAGGCGTTTCTTCCTCTTACTCCGCCCGTGCTTCATTTTTATTTGTACGATTACTTTTTCTTTTAAATCCGGCGGGGCAACAATACCTTTTGCTTCTTCTTGTATAGATTCCCTAACTCTACAATCTAAACTCATTTCACATTCCCTACCTCTCCTAAAAAGATTTCTTCTACTTGCTCTTTTTGACGTAGTTTCTTTAATGCCGCATGAATTCTAGATTTCACAGTACCAATTGGAATATGTAATATTTGTGCTACTTCTTCTTGTGAATAATCATGTAAGTATCTTAAGATAATAACTTGTTTCAATTTATACGGTAATTTATGAATGAGTTCAATTAGTTTTTGGTTTGATATTTTACTTACAACATCGTTAGAAAAATCAATTTGCACTGACTTTCTTTGCTCTTCTGCTTTTTTTATAATTCGTAGTCGCATCCACCTCTTTCTTCTATAAGAGTGTATTTGTTTAATCGCAAGTCCAATTAGCCAAGGACGAAATGGCTTCTCGCTATCATACTTACGAAGCGATTCATATAGTTGTATGTATATTTCTTGAACGACATCATCTACATCCGTTTTATCCTCTATTAAAAAATGTGCTGTTTTATATATTTCTTGAATCGTTTTATCATACAACTTGCTATATGCTTCTTTATTTCCTGATAAAGTTAATTGGATTAAATGTGCGTAATCTATTTCACCCTTCATATTCCAGCCCTCCTTTGTCTTACACTATATATTGGAAAGTAATTCATATTTCGTTCGATTTTTTTAAAGTTTTTTTATATAAATTAATATTATGATTCATTGAGTTCATAAGCTTCACTTATAACCACACATAACTATTATATATTTTTCCAATTTCTGATAAAGATTTAAAATAATTTATATAGTCAAATTTAGGAGGAGATATGATGAAAGCTATCGTTGTAACGTCGTTCGGTGGTCCTGAAGTGATGAAATATACAGATTTGGATATACCGTCTATTTCAGAAGATCAAGTTTTAATTCGCGTTGTTGCTACTAGTGTAAATTTCGCTGATATTAAATCACGTTATGGTAAAAAAGGAAATAAAGCACTACCTTTTATTCCAGGTATAGATGCCACTGGTATTGTAGAACGTGTCGGTTCTCATGTGAAAAATATTCACCCTGGACAACGTGTCATTGCTTTTCCTCAAAATGGATCTTACGCAGAATACGTTGTTGCAAATGAAAATCTTACTTTCGTATTACCCCATGAAGTTGACTTTCAAACTGCAGCCGCTTGTCCAATCGTATCTTTTACAAGCTATAATTTACTCGCAAATGTTACAAGGCTTCAACAAGGTGAATCTGTACTCATTCATGCGGCTGCTGGTGGAATTGGCACTACTGCTATTCAACTTGCTAAACTATTAGAGGCTGGAACAGTTATAGGCACTGTCGGAAGTGAAGCAAAAAAAGAAATTGCTTTAGATGCTGGAGCTGATTATGTTATTTGTCATCAAGATGAAGATTTTGTAGAGAAAGTCAATGAACTGACAAATGGTGAAGGGGTTGATGTAATTTTAGACTCTATTTCTGGAACGGTTTCTGAAAGAAGTTTAAACTGCCTTGCTTATTACGGTCGCCTCGTTCATTTCGGTAATGCTAGCGGTGAAATTGGTAACTTTCAAACGAAAGATTTACATGCAAGTTGCCGCTCTATACTCGGTTTTAGCTTTGGAACCACACGAAAAAAGCGTCCTGAACTGCTCCAAGAAACTGCAAATGAAGTTTTCCGTTATTTGCGTGACGGACGTTTACAAATTAAGGCTACGAAATCTTTTCCACTTCAAAATGCAGGGAAAGCACATGAATGGGTCGAAAGTAGAAAAAGTACAGGGAAAGTAATACTAACTGTTTAGTCCTCTTCCTGAAATGAATACTGGAAACAGAGGTGGCATTCATGGGATCACGAATTATGCATGTTATTATCGCTAGTGGTATTGCTGAGAAACTATCAATTCACGATAAGACTTCTTTCTTACTTGGAGCTGTAGCCCCTGATGCTGTTCATTCAAAAAAAGAAAAAGGAACCTCACATTTTTATGCCGGTACAACGAAGAACTATACGAGAAGAATAGATTATGATTCATTTTTTCATAAATATGAATCACATATAGATTCCCCATTTATTTTAGGCTATTATACCCACCTCATTGCCGATGATAATTGGCTAAGTGGATTTTTTCTACCTTGGCTAAAAAATAGAATAGAGAATGACGAAACTATCGCACCCCTGTACTATAACGATTTTAAATTGTTAAATGCAAATTTGCTTCATCATTACGATCAAGAACAACAGCTTTTCTCTCTTCTCAATCAAGAGGCTCACATTGTGGATATTGAAGAGGTTTCTAAAGAAAACGTTTTAGCTTTTCGAAAGTATCTTTTTGAAGATATGTTGTATCCAAAGCAACATCTGCATGAAGACTTACAAGTATTTACGTTTGATCAAATCGTTGGCTATATTGAGACAGCTATTGAAAAAGGAGTATTTTTTATTAAACAACTCTCTAATGAAAAATCCACTTCAAAAATTTAATCCCCCTCAAATATATTTGAGGGGGATTTTCACATAGCAATATTATTATTGGTTCTTCTCCATAACTGCAAAATAATTCCCTTCGCTATCAGCAAAGTTAAACACTTTACCAGAAGGCATAGTTACCATTTCTCCAACAGTAACATTTTTATTTGTTAAATCTGTATATAGTTGATCAAGATTTTCTGAGAAGAACATTAAAGACGGTGTACCAAGATTCAATTCTGGGCTCATTTTCGAAATAACTTCTTTATTATGTAATATAATGCTCGTTTCCGCACCGCTTTTCGGAGCGATTTCAATCCATCTCATTCCTTGCTTATTATCTTCCTCTGCAACTACATGAAACCCTACCTTCTCCGTCCAAAAATTTACTGCCTCATCTTGATTATTTACATATAACATAATTTGTCCTACTTTATGAATCATTACATTTCCCCCTAATGGTTTTTATATTCTATGTAGCTTTCTACAAATACTATCGTTATTCCTTTTGAGTTGGTATGTACTTCTTTGCAAAATTTATCGACTGACTCATCCCATCCAGTTCATCAAAATAATCATTTCTTTCAATCATGTTATATCCGTCGAATCCAATTTTATCTAATACTTTGAAGAATATATCGAAATCTACTTCACCATTCCCTGCTGCGACTTCTATATACTTAGTTGAACGATCACTTTTCACTTCTTTACAATCTTTAATATGAGTTTGTACTATATAATCTTTTAATAGTAATAAACCTTCTCCCGGATTTTCATTTACATCACTTATTAAATTTGCTGGGTCAAAGTTAACAGCTAGTCCTTTCGAGTTTGCAGTTTCTAAAAATCGTTTTAATACTATTGCTTTTTCAGATCCCGTCTCAATGGCAAAGAATCCTCCAAATCTGAACGCTAAGTCCCCTATTTCATTACAAACACGTAGCATTTTATCATAGTAGGCACTTTTTTTATCATCTGGAACTTTCCCAATATGAGCTGTTATGATCTTTGCCCCAAGCTCCAAACCTCTGTCAGTAATATATTTAAACTGATCTATTGCACTCTCAGCTTCTATTCCCATAATTCCATTTTCTCCAAAACTAATTGCTAATGATGGAATCTTTATTCCATTAAAAGATACGCTTTTCTTTAAAGCATTCCACTCTGCCATTGGAATATTAGCTAAGTTAAAGTTTTTATTCATAGCATATAATTGAATATATTCTAACCCCCATTCTCTCGCCTTTTTTATTCCTTCGTTTACTTCAATATATTTCGTATTCAAAAACATTCCTAATTTCCTATCCATATATGTACCTTCTTTTTATTATTTCGCATCATTTTAATATACGACTTTTTTATATTATTTCCTCGTATAAACCAAATAAATAAACTACCCTTTTTTCGATACTCCCAGTAGAAGCATATATATGATAGGCACATTAAAAACACTAATACAATTCCCATTATCACTTGTTTACAAACAAAAAAGACGTAACTACAAATAGTTACGCCTTCTCCATCATTTATCTAGGCTTTTTCTTCCCAGTAAATGCTGGTTTCTTTTTCTTTGGTGCTTTCGGTTTCGTTTCTACAAATGATCCTTTGAACATTTCTTGCTTCGTAAATACGATGCCTAGTTTTTTCGCAAATTG
This sequence comes from Bacillus sp. JH7, assembly GCF_001563515.1. Lineage (NCBI taxonomy): Bacteria > Bacillati > Bacillota > Bacilli > Caryophanales > Bacillaceae > Bacillus > Bacillus sp. JH7. Next base: position 2,719,168 of record NZ_LPUS01000001.1, read on the forward strand.
CAGTAATTTGCGCTCTTCTTGTGGTGTTACAAGAGATACGACAGTTCCTTCTTTGCCCATACGTCCAGTACGTCCTGAGCGGTGAATATATTGGTCTACTGTGTCTGGTAATTCTAGGTGAATTACGTGTGTTAAATCGTCAATGTCGATACCGCGCGCTGCAATATCAGTAGCAAGTAGAATTTCTAATTTCCCTCCGCGGAAAGCACGCATTGTCGCTTCACGCTCTTGTTTACTTGCTTCTGCATGAAGAGCCGCTGCTTTCATTTTACGGAATTTCAATTTCTCAGTAATTTCATCTAAACGGAATGGGTCGTTTAAGAAAGCAACTGCTTTTACATCGCCCATATGCATAATTCTTCTTACGTAATCATTTTTTTCGCGTCGCTCACAAATGATATACGTATGCTCAACTAAGCTTTTTGATTCTGCACGTGTTACACGTACTAATTGTGGTTCAACTGCTAAATCACGTGCCGCATCTTCTGCCGCTTTTGTCATTGTCGCCGAGAAGAATACTAATTGACGATCGCGCATCGTTGATTTAATTACATCTTGCACTGCGCCCATCATTTTTTGCTTTACAATTTGATCAAACTCATCAAATACAATTGTTTTTACTTCATGCATTTTTAGCTTTTTCATACGAATTAATTCTAAAATACGGCCTGGTGAACCGACAATTACTCTTGGGTGTTTCTTTAATTTTTCAACTTGGCGCTTAATATCTGCACCACCAATTAAAGATGCACCTGAAATTTCAGTTCCTGCTGTAAACTTTTGAACCTCTTCATGAATTTGCATTACAAGTTCACGTGTTGGCGCTAAAACAACAACTTGTGGCTGTTTTACTTCAGGATTAATTTTATGTAAAAGTGGTAATAAGTACGCTAATGTTTTTCCTGTTCCAGTTGGAGATTCAGCTATAACGTCTTGTCCTTCTAAAATAGTTGGAATCGCTTGTTTTTGAATTTCAGTTAACTCTTTAAAACCAGCCTTCTCCCAAGCTTGTTGTAAAAATGGTTGCATATCTTTTATCATTTGTTTTTCTCCTTTATCTCTATTTTTGAAGAAAATGCTGTATTGTTCGCACCGTTTCTATCATGTGTGAAATAACAGCTATTAAATCATCAACATGGTCTTCTGTAATCGCTTTTTGAAATAGAATCTCTACCTTATTATGATATGAAATCGCTTGCTTATTATATTCGTATGAAACTTTCTGCATAATCATTCTTTCTTTTCCCCATATAGAACGCATTAATGTTTCAATTTCTTCGCATTTTACTTCTGGTTGCTCTAACGGGAATGAAAATGCTAGCTTCATTTCACAACCTGGTGTAAACTGAGGCACTTCTAGTATTTCACCAGACAAGTTCTTTGCATCCACAGATAATGAAAATGTTGCTTCTACTAATGGTTCAAACGGTTCTGTTAATTGAAATGAGATATGATATATACGACTTAATGAAGCAAGATCCATCATATCTTTTCGATCTGTTACAAGAATATCTCCATGTAGATCAAAATCATACACAGCACCTTCTACGATTACTTTTAAATTGTCAAAAGCAGTTGGATCAAACATAATTTCCTCCAAAAAACAGGCGCCTTTCGATGGAAAGGCGCCACTTGATGTATATATAGTTTACAGATAAACGAGATGAATTACAACCTTTTAGAATAAACCTACTGCTTTTCCATCTTCATTTACATCCATTTGAAGTGCTGCTGGTTGTTTTGGAAGACCTGGCATTGTTAACATTGTACCTGTTAACGCAACGATAAAGCCTGCACCGATAGATGGTTTTAACTCACGAATTGTAACGATAAAGTCAGATGGACGACCTAATTTTGTTGCATCGTCAGAAAGAGAGTATTGTGTTTTCGCCATACAAACTGGTAGGTTACTCCAACCTTCTCCTTCATATTGAGCTAATTGCTTACGTGCTTTCGGAGCAAATTCAATATCTTTTGCGCCATATACTTTTTGAGCAATTGTACGAATTTTTTCTTCTAAGGGTAATTCTAATTCATAAAGTGGTGCGTAGTTGTTTTCACCTTTTTCGATTTCTTTTAGTACTTTTTCAGCAAGGTCAACTCCGCCTTGGCCACCTTTCTCCCAAACTTCTGTTAAGGATACTGCATAGCCACGCTCATTACACCACTCTTGTAAGTATGTAACTTCTGCATCTGTATCTGTAATGAATTTATTAATTGCAATTACGAAAGGCACACCGAAGCTTTGAATTGTTTCAACATGCTTCTGTAAGTTTTCCATACCTTTTGCTAATGCATCTACATTTTCTTCTTTTAATTGATCTTTTGCAACGCCGCCATGCATTTTAAGCGCACGAATCGTCGCAACAATAACAACTGCTTCTGGTTTAATGCCAGCTGCACGAGCTTTAATATCTAAAAACTTCTCAGCGCCTAAATCAGCACCGAATCCAGCTTCTGTAATAACATAATCACCTAATTTTGCTGCCATTGTTGTAGCGATAACACTGTTACAACCGTGAGCGATATTCGCAAATGGTCCGCCGTGAATGATAGCTGGTGTATTTTCTAACGTTTGTACTAAGTTTGGTTTTAATGCATCTTTTAATAATAATGTTAACGCACCTTCTACACCTAAATCTTTAACCGTTACAGGTTGATTTGCAAAGTTATAAGCAACTACGATGCGTGATAGACGCGCTTTTAAATCTTGAATATCTGTTGCAAGGCAGAATACCGCCATAATTTCAGATGCTACTGTAATATCAAAACCGTCTTCACGTGGTACACCTTGAACTGGTCCACCAAGACCAATTACTACGTTACGAAGGGCACGATCATTTAAGTCAACACAGCGTTTCCAAACGATTTTACGTGTATCAATTCCAAGTGTGTTTCCTTGTTGGATATGATTATCAATAAACGCTGCTAATGCGTTATTAGCAGTTGTGATCGCATGGATATCTCCAGTAAAGTGAAGGTTAATGTCTTCCATAGGTACGACTTGTGAAAAACCGCCACCCGCTGCTCCACCTTTTAATCCCATCGTCGGTCCAAGAGATGGTTCACGAAGTGCAATTACTGTTTTCTTACCAATTTTGTTAAAAGCTTGACCTAAACCAACTGTTACTGTTGATTTACCTTCTCCAGCTGGAGTTGGGTTAATCGCTGTTACTAAAACAACTTTACCGTCTTCCTCATCTTGTAAGCGCTTAAAAATATCAAGAGATAACTTACCTTTATAATGCCCGTATGGCTCTAATTCATCTTCTAAAATATTTAAATCAGCTGCAATTTCTTGAATCTTCTTCATACTCGCTTCTTGTGCGATTTCAATATCGGATTTCACTGTTGTAGTAGTTGTCATATACCCTAGTCCCCCTTTAATTGGTTCTGATGATATTGTATCAGTTTTTTGTATTTTCTGCACTTATTTACCTCCTAAAAATTCTTTCATTTCTTTATACGTTTTTTAACATAAATACCCATAAGAATGTTAACGATTGTTGCAACTCTGTAGGTAGTTGACCTAACATCTTCTCATTTACTCCGCGCTTATATACGCCGATGCCATCTATAACTTTAAAACCTTGTTCTTTCGCTAACTGTTCAAATTCCCAAGGCATCATCGTATTACAAACAACGTCTTTTCCGTACAAGCGAGGATAACTATTCTCTCGTGGCTTTGCTGTCGGTCCTAAAATTGCAATACATGCATATCCATCTTTCTTTAACACACGCTTTATTTCATTTAACGCTCGTAATGGCTCTTCCGTCCATTCTAAAGAATTAATTGCCATAATTGATTCAAATTGCTCATTTTCAAATGGTAATGCAGAAAGATCTCCTTTTATAAAAGATAAATTCGGTCCTTCTCCGCGCTCCTTACCTTTTTGAATCATCACTTCCGATAAATCTACTCCCACTGCTTTATAGCCTGCGCGACTTAATTTATATGTACCGTAGCCATCACCACAACCAACATCGAGCACTTGTGCTTCTTTCTTCACGTATTGTTCAAAAAACGGAATAATTGTACTTCTGCTACCACTGTCCCACATCTCTTGACTATTTTGATTCCAAAACTCTGCACTACTATCCCATTTCTTTTCTGCTGATTCATGCCAATTAAATTTCGTCATACATTCCCCTACCTTCACGCTTTATCATTCATTTCATTCTACATCATTTTCCAAAATTCCTGTTTATCTTCATTAGGAGATGTACAAGCTAATAATGGAATCTTTATTCTCCAATTTTTGCTTTACTTGGGTTTAACTCATACTCATGTTCTTCTCTTTATGTAAGATACTATAGGTACACCCAATTGAAAGAGAGGGATGTACATGCGAAGAAAGAGAAATCATCATTTTAAAAGTGGTGAAAAAAACGAAGAGTATGCAGCTGAAATATCACCAGCTGGCATTCCGATTAGACATAAGCGTAAAGAAATTGCAAATGAAATAGAAGGTACAAATACCGGTGCAATGGTAGGCTATGTCGCTTTATTTCTTTCGCTTTTCTCAATTGCATTTTATCCGGTTACACTCGGCTCTCTTGCGATTTTAGTCGGCTTATTAGCTGTCAATTTCGGAGCAAGAACACTTGGATATACAGCAATTGGTTTTGGTAGTTTTTCTGTTTTATTTACTTTACTTTATCCGCTTGCTTTGTCAGCGTTTTAAAAAAACACACCAAGTTATACTTGGTGTGTTCATTCATGATACAACATAATATGACCGCATCCACAACAATGTTTCGCTGTAATTTCTTGAAACACTGGATAATTTTCTTCATCTCGATGCTCAATAAATACTTTTTCAAATCGATACATGTTTGGTGCATATGCCCAATCTTGTTTCGTACGTGCATATAACGTTGAGGAAAAAAACTCCTCACCACCGCAAACGATACATGTGTTCTTCATCGCTATCCCTCCTATGCTTGTCTTACTTCATCTATATGAACATAAGCATAAAAAAAAGACCTTCTATTACTAGAAAGTCTTCTCTGAAACAAAAAGAAATGTACCAAACATTCCTACTCCGCTATATTCTTTTGAAACACCAGCTTCTGTTTTAAATGTTTGCTTTACAGTCATAAAGAATACACCATTTCGTGCATCTGTACTTTCAAATTGTAGTTTTTCTTTTTTACCATCTACATTTTGCGTGCATTCAAAACTACTCTCATTACAATTCAACGCATACTTATCCTCTACATACACTTTAAAATCTGATTCTTTCGGACAAGTTATAAGTAATATTGCCACGAGAATAATACTTATAATACCCACAATTGTATAATATTTCTTCATTTGTACTCCTTTCAAATGACAAGAAAACTTGACTTCATACGCCAAGTTTTCTTAGTCAACAACCCATTGCCACTCTTGTTCTTTCTTATCAAAAATGAGCCAACCTGTTTCTGTTGCTTCCTCTTTCAATTCATCGATATTATCTAACACCTCATCCGTACTTTCATACGAACCAACTACATATACCGGAATTTCAAGACCTCTTCTTGACTCAATCTTCCCTGCTAGATCTATGTAAAGACCATCTTCCATTAGTGGAATCAGTCCCATGATCAATTCTTTTGAAATTGCTGGGAAAATTTTTGATTTTTGGAAGAAAGAAAAACGTTTCTTACCGAAAGCACCGAGTTTATACGGAATGACTTTACTTAACATTCCTACAAAATCAGCAATTCTACGATAATACACTTTGTTGTACCATCCGTCATCATGTGAAAAATAAACAAATCGATTTTTCAACAGCGGAAAGAATGTTCTTGCAAGTGGTTCTTTTTTGTGAGCCAAATATAATAATTCTGCAATTTCTTTCGGCTCTAATTCATCTAAATCGCTTGCATCATCAAAATCTACCCAACAAAATTCATCAAATTCATCAATCTCTGCTTGAATTAACTTATGTATATTTTCTTCCTCAACATATTCAAATAAAGTATGATAATGAAAATCCGTCCATTCAAAGTTGTGCTTCAAAAGCAACACTTGATGAAGCGGTGAAGGGATGTTACTCGCAAACTCTTTAAACGTAATTCCTGATGTAATAAAACAATGACCTCGACGATTACCATTAATATATATCATATTCTTTACTTGGTCAGATCCTCCAGACAAAGCACCTAGCCACCTTCGTTTTATATGTTTCAATTCTATAGCATATTTTAACATGAAAAATTTTAGAAACATAGAAAAAACTTCAAAAACTATTTACAATTTCATGTGTTTTATTACATAGTGATTACAAGAAAAAACGCCTGCTCATAAGCAGGCGTTTTTAAAGGATTTCATCTGGGTTTTGAGGATGATGATTTCCCTCTTTCTTTTCTTCTTTTTGGAACATCGATTGAATTTTATCAATTGTTTGTGGAGCTAATTCAATCATTTTTTCTGCTAAATGTGTCGCATTTTGTAGATGAAGAATATTTACTCCATCTTTATTCACCACAAGAAATGCTACTGGTGTAATAGAAACACCACCCGCGCTACCGCCACCAAATGCAGCGTTACCGTTTGCTCTTTGTCCATCATTCGTTTGGAAATCAGAACCTCCTGCTCCAAAACCGAACGCTACTTTAGAAACCGTTAACACCACACCACCGTCAGCCGTTTGAACAGGCTCTCCAACAATCGTATTTACATCAACCATTTCTTTTAAATTTTCCATTGCTGCTTTCATTAACCCTTGAATTGGATGATCCACCGTTCATAACCTCCTTTGTCATATCTTTCCTAGTTTTTCCGAAAGTTTGTGAACTAAACATAAAATTTTATATTGATTTCAAAAAACTTAAGTTGTAATATTTAGAAAAATAAAAAAAGAGGTCGACCTACTAATCACTTTAATCACCTTACATAATTAAATTTTATTTTAGAAGTTAAAATACTCTCCTATAAATTATTACTTTTTTACCACCAAAACTTACAATACGCACTTTCTTTATGCCTTACGTTTCGATATACCTTTTTTATTTTTCCTTTGATATCTTGGAGTTTCCCTTTTATGTTGCTCCCACGTTTTATTAAATGACTGAAATTTAAACTTGCAATATGCTAATAGCTGAAATCCTGCTGCTGCGATGGCTATCGTATACAGTGAACTCCCCCCCACTTAGTATCTCTTATGAGCATACCCCTAAGTGGGGGCTTCTCGGTTCATCGCTACTTTTGATAGCTAACGAATTTGTCCTAGGACAGCCGAGCTAACTCCCTTGTTCCAAAGGTTATTTTGTTACTATTTATGCCAACGCTAGTAAGCGTATGGCTTCTTTTTTGATATTGATAGCTGCGTTATAATCACGGCCGATTGTGAGTCCACACGAACACGCATACATGCGTTCACATAATGGCATTTCTTTTTTATTTCTACAACGACTACACATCTTTGTAGAAGGAAACCATTTATCTATTTTTACAAGCTGTTTTCCTTGTTCTTGCAGCTTATATTCTAAAAATGTCGTGAACATCCTCCAACCGTTGTCCGCTACACTTTTACCAAAGCGAAGTGCTCGTGCCATTCCTTTCATATGTAAGTCTTCAATTGCTACAACGTCAAAATTCGTAGCTAATTCTTTAGACTTGTGATGAAGAAAATTTTTACGTTGATTGGCGACCTTTTCATGCAACTTCGCTACACGAATACGTTGTTTATTCCAGCGCACTGAACCTTTTACACGCCTTGCTAATACTCGTTGTGCCTTCGCTAATTTGTCTAATATCTGATGATAAAAGCGAGGATAATTGGCTTTCTCATCTTCGCTACTCACGTACAATTCAGCCATTGCGAAGTCTAATCCAACTACACGTTCTACTTCTTTTGGAGTGATTTCTTTTTCATATTCGGTCAAAATAGACACGTAATACTTACCAGTTGGTGTCATCGAAATCGTACATGATTTGATGATATGATTTGGCGGGATCTCTCTATGTTGCTTCAGTTTCACCATTTTCAATTTTGGTAATTTGATATAACCATGAAATAACATAATATTTCCGTTTACTCGATTCGTTGTATAGGATTTTCTACTCTTTTTATTTTTGAATGTAGGAAACTCACTTTGACCACTAAAAAAATTCTTATACGCAGTTTGCAAGTTTAATTGAGCGTTGGCCAATGCCAATGAATCAATTTCTTTCAACCATTCATACTCCACTTTATATTTCGCAGGAGTAGGGAATTTTTGTTTCTTCAGCTCTTCCTTGTTCGCTTTGTGTTTTTCATATATTTCTTTCCGTTCAGCCAGCATTTTATTATACACAAAGCGTACACATCCGAACGTTTTACATATGAGATGTGCTTGTTCTTCTGTTGGATACAGACGAAATTTATACGCCTTATTCTGCTTTGGCATATCCATTCACCTCATTTTCCGCTTCATTTCCCATAAGCTATGACGGTGATCACACAACCTGAACACTACAAGATTATTATCTACTTTCATTGTTATACCAAACTTTACCTCTTATAAGACTGATTATATCAGGGGCGAAATAAATAGGAAACTCAAATGTTTGGCTACGCCAAATCGACATTCATCCCCCACTTACCGCTAGACTATCGTCTTTCACACGCCTCTGGGAGGATACTTCTTTCGGATAATACGTTAAAAGGGGCCCTACTACATACCTAAAGTATCCCACCCATAATCGTTATGAAAATATATCAAAATAAAACTAGTTGCTGCGTAAAATGTAGCCCCCTTCATCATCTTTCCCTTTGTTTTACTAAAGAAAGAAGCATACCTTTCATCCATACTAAACGCACCTTCACTCGCTTGTTTAAACGTATCAAGCGTTGTCACAATATGAACAATAATTCCACCTAATACTAATAGCCCTACATAAACACGTGTATTGAGATCAATTGAATGCTCTATCATCCCAGAAAGTACAAATAACGTGCTTTAGGGAATAAATATAGAATTAAAAACATTACTTGCAAACCATATAACACTAATTCAATCCTAACAATTACCTTATCAAACAAGGTAGTATAATAATCCATTCCTCCCACAAAAATAATAACCATAAATAATGAAGTATAAAATATCGTTCCGAGCATAAAACCCTTAGCACCTTCAGGACTTAAACGTCCTTGACATGTCATCCTAAACTTATCTAAATCTTCTTCTTTTATATCCCACACCCTGACTCTTCACCCTCTATACAGTTTAAATAAATTTCATTCACTTCAATTCTATTTCACTCTTATTTACTTTCCGGTTTGGATTTTGTATTTCGCTTTCGAATTCTCCCACGCATTCTCTCATTCTCTTCCCATGACATATTAAATGACTTGAATTTAAATCTACAGTACACCAATAGTTGAAATTCTGCCGCTCCAATGGCTACTGTATACAGTAAAACAATACCTACCGCATAAAGAACTAAAACATCAATTCCATAACCATCATGAAAATATATCAAAATAAACAGGATTAGCACATATATTGTAGCCCACTTCATCACATCTCCTTTTCTTTTACTAAAAAATGAGATGGATCTTTCATCCTTACTAAACGCACCTTCACTCGCTTGTTTAAATGTATCAATTGTTGTCACAATATGAACGATAACTGCTCCTACAAATAATAACCCTACACAAATTAAAGTCATTCGATCAATTGAATAATCAGATATCCCAGGAAGAACTAACGCTGTAAATGTTATTGTACCTAATTGAAATGCATATAATAATACAACGAGCGTTTGTAACTTTTGAAATTTATAACGTGCTTTTGGAAATGAATATAGAATTAAAAAGATGCATTGTAAGCTATATAAAACAATTTCAATTTTAACAATTGTTTTGTCAAAGAAAGTATTATAATACTCCAAGCCCCCCATAAAAATAAAAAACATAAATACTGAAGTATAAACTATCCCTCCAATAAAGAAAACCATAGCCCCCTCAGGACTTAAACGATTATTACATGTCATTCGAAATTCATCTAAATCTTCTTCTTTTATATTCCACATCCTGGCTCTTCACCTCCTATACGTTTCAATTATTTTTCGAACACTAAAATTCTATTAATATATTATTTATTTTTCGTTTTGAATTTCTTATTTTGTTTTCGAATTCTCCCACCCATTCTCTCATTCTCTTCCCATGACATATTAAATGACTTGAATTTAAATCTACAGTACGCCAATAGTTGGAATTCTGCCGCTCCAATTGCAACCGCATACATTAATACAGTTCCCACTCCATACATAACAAAAAAATCAATTGAATAATCATTTTGAAAATACATTAAAATAAGTAGTATGAATATATATATTATAGCCCCCTTTATCATAGCTCCTTTTGTCTTACTAAAAAACGAGGTGGATCTTTCATCACTACTAAATGCACCTTCACTTGCTTGTTTAAATGTATCTAGTGTTGCTACAATATGGATAATAACTGCTCCTACAACTAGTAGCCCGGTATACATCCTACCAATTGAATTGTCAGACATTTCAGAAACAATCGAAACTACAAATAATATCGTTCCAAATTGAAACGCATATAGTAATACGATTAGCGTTTGTAACTTTTGAAATTTAAAACATGCTTTCGGAAATAGATATATAATTAAAAATATAATTTGAATACTAAATAACACAATTTCAGTTTTAACAATTGTTCTATCAAAAAAATTGTTGTAGTAATTCAAATTCCCTACAAAAATAATAAACATAAATATTGAAATATAAAATATCGTTCCAAGCATAAAACCCACAGCACCTTCAGGACTTAAACGTCCTTGACATGTCATTCGAAACTTATCTAAATCTTCTTCTTTTATATTCCACACCCTGACACTTCACCTTCTATACAGTTTTAATAAGTTCCATGCACTAAAACCCTATTACCTTCTTAACATTTTTAAGTACATAGATTTTTGTACAACTAAATTCAGATAATCTTTTAGGTATACCATTACCACATTAATTACCATAATCATATAATCAGATTGCTTTTTGATAGTCCAAATAGTATCCTTTCTCCTCAAAATTTCCAAATACTCTTCTCTCTTTCACTTAAGTATAACCGTCTTCTTGTCACCTTCATCCATTGCCTTTATTAGGCTCTCATACTTTATTTTGATTTCCCAAAACTACACGCGCTCAGCAAAACATAACTGTCATCACAGTAACTATTTTTCAATACCCCTTTACTCATATCCTCACAACATTTATCGTTCTCAAAATTCAATTAAAATATATTATTTTTGATTTATATACTCTTTTTCATAATTTACATATTCTTTTTTAGAACTTTGATTATTATCTTCCCTGGTATGATAATATGTTGAAATTTCTTGATTGCGTTTTATAAGCTTATCTTCTTTTCTTTCTTCATAATTTACCGATATTGTTATTTGTATTATTCTCATTTGATTTTCTTTTGTATCATTAGGCGTATTAAATTCAATCATCAATATTGCAGAATCAAATTTATCATATTTTAAATTTAACTTGTCATTTATTATGCTTTTAAACTGTAATTCAGTTAAATCATAGCTTATTATGCTCGGTTCACTAAATCTTTTTGTATCTTCACTCGGTTTCAATTTACTAAGTTCATTTAATCCTCTAAACATTATTTTTACATATGAAACATCTATGCCTTGATTCTGGGCTATTGAACGAGATTTTTCATTTTTCAAATTTGTACTATAGACAGTTTCTTTTTTGTAATTTTGATTACTACCAACGTTTTTATCATTTTTTATATCAGTAGCAATCTTTTGAGTTGTTTTCCCATATAAGTCGTTTTCTTTCACATTATATATTCCATGGGTTGTTTGATATATTATCCTGCTATGTTCACCATCTTCTTTTTCTTCATAAGTACTTTCGCTAGTCTCTTCTTTCACATATGCATATCCATCATCACTCGCAGACATAACCGTTTTCATATCACCTTCATCCAATGCCTTTACTAATCTCTCATACTCTATCTTCATCTCCCCAAAACCACATCCACCTAATAAACTTGATACTATTGACAGAACTATCATCATCTTAGCTTTCTTCTTTAACTTCATACTGACACCCCGTTGATTTCTCTAGGCATTTTTAAGTTCATTATGTTCCTTTTTGGAAAGTAATACATTTCACCTTTACTTACTGCTATTTATTTACTCATACAGATTATATTGAAGATACTTTAATTTTTAATAGCATCGATTTATATACAATCCTTAATTGCTTATATATTCTATTCGAATTTTCAGAAATCAAAACTTATTTTATTTCTTTTTCTTTCTTTTCTTCTCTCTCTTTATAACGCTTTAAGAATTCCTGACGCTCCCTTTCGTGTTCCTCCCACGAAATATAAAATGAAGGAAATTTAAATCTACAATAGGCTAATAATTGGAACTCTGCTGCACCTATGGCTACCGCGTACATGATTAGAGTCCCTCCCGCATACAATCCTAAAATATTTAGTGTATAATCATTATGCACATAAATTAAAATGAGAAGCGTTAACACATAAATTAGAGCACACTTAATTGCAATCCTCTTTGTTTTACTAAAAAATGAAGAGGATTTTTCTTCCGTACTAAATGCCCCTTTACTTGCCTGTCTAAAAGTATCAATAGTCGCTAAAATATGCAAAATGACTGCTCCTAAAAATAATAACCCAACATACATTAATGTAATTTGATCAATCGAATAATTTGACATCCCTGGGATTATCAGTATTGTAAATGTTATAGTACTTAGCTGAAACGCATATAACAGTACCACAAGTGTTTGTAGTTTCTGAAATTTAAATGACATCTTAGGAAACAGATAAATAATTAAAAAAATTACTTGAAGACTATAAAACACTAACTCAAAGCTAACAATTATTTTATCAAAGAGAGTCGGGTAATAACTCCAACCAAACCTTATTAACCCTACAATAAGAAAAAACATTATTAATGAAATAAAAAACATCGTTCCAAACATAAACCCTGTAGCCCAGTCGGGACTTAAGCGGTTCTTACAAGTACTTTTAAATTCATTTAAATCTTCTTCTTTTATATTCCACATATAATTACACCATCTTTTCTAAAATCATGTAATAACTCTATTTTTGTAGACAAACTGAAAGTAAATAAATGTTTTTAGTATTTCATATTAAACTAGCCTTTTTTACTTTTTTTAACAAACACAAAATACAGCGATAGCATTAGTATTAAGCCTATTCCACAAACCAATACACCTCCATATTCTTTCTGGTATAAAAAAATAAACATAGTAACAATATAGCCCGGTATTGACAAAATAATGAGCCACTTCCCCAGAAACTCTGCTACTTTATATAGAATTAAAAAGATAAACATAATCCCAACAATAATAGGTGCTATTACACCTTCAAAAAAAACTTTTTCTTTTTTTACGGCTTTAGAATCTTTATTCAAGATATTACATTCCTCCCTTTACTAGTTAATTTATGAATAATGTATTCATTCTATCTTCAATGTAAGTTTACGAGTATCATTTATAACTTTCATTTCAGTTTTTGTTTCGCCTTTGTTCTTTCTCTCTTATTCTTTTTCTATTTGCTATAAATTCTTGGCGTTCCTTTTCATGTTGTTCCCACGTAATATTAAATGATGGAAATTTAAAGCGACAATACACCAATAGGACGAATTCTGCTGATACTACAGCGAATATATATAATATTATTGTTTGTGTCACATAAATTGCCATTTCATCAAATGTATAATTAAGGTTTAAAAAAATTAATACAAGTAGAACTATTACACCGATCGTTATTCCAATCAATAAATATAATTTCGTGTTAGTAAAAAATGAGACAGCCGGTCCTTCTAATTTATATCCTCCATGCTTTGCTTTTCTAAAAACATCGATCGTTACTACAATGTGAGTACAGATTGCACCTAATAGTATTAAACCAACATAAACCAGTGTTTTATTATCACATGGAAAATCAAAGATTTCTTCCACCACCATAGCCATAAATGGTAATGTTGCTAACTGAAAAGAATAAAATACAGTCACAATGGTTTGGAGTTTCTGTAATTTAAAAGCAATTTTTTTAGACATGAATAACATTAAAAAAACGAACTCCAAAATATACAATTTCACTTCAGTTTGTACAACCATCTTCTCAAAAGGAGTTAAAGAAATCTTATCACCATTTAGCAAAAGAATTAAAAACATAATAAGCATGGGTATAGAAGTATATGCAAAAACTCCCCCATAAAAGATTCTTATATAATCCGGACTTAATCGGTTTTTATTTGTAATTTGAAAAAAACCTAAATCTTCTTCCTTTATTTTAAGCATTCATCTTTCCCCATTTCGACGCAAAACTTATTTTATTTCTTTAGTTTTCTTTTTTTCCTTCCCTTCATAAAGCTTTAGTCTTTTCTGACGCTCTCTTTCATGTTCCTCCCACGAAATATAAAATGATGGAAATTTAAATCTGCAATAGGCTAATAATTGGAACTCAGCTGCACCTATGGCTACCGTGTATAGTATAAGGGTCAATACAGAATACCAACCTATTTGCTCCATCGTATAATCATTATTAATATAAATTAAGATTAAGAGAGTTAATACACATAATATAGAGGCAATCATTAAAAAATCTTTTGTCTTACTAAAAAATGAAACTGAATTTTCCCACTTACTAAATGCGCCTTCGCTAGCTTGCTTAAAGGTATTAATCGTTGTAAAAATATGAATAATAAAAGCTCCTAACAATAATAAGGCTACATAAGTCAATGTAATACGATCATTTGAATAACCAAAAATACTCGAAACAACTACTGTTACAAATCCTATAGTCGCAAGTTGAAGTGCATATAACAATATAACTATAGCTTGTAACTTTTGAAATTTAAAACGGGCTTTGGGAAATAAATATACAATAAGAAAAATGATTTGTAAGCTATACAAACATAACTCTATTTTAATAATTGTTTCCTCTAGTAAACTAGGATATACGGACCAACCAAATTTCACCAAACCATAAATTACACCTAACATGATTAATGAGGTGTATATGATTGAACCTAGCATAAAACCTACAGCAGCCTCAGGACTTAAACGATTTCTACATGTTATTTTAAATTCATCTAAATCTTTTTCTTTTATA
Organism: Bacillus sp. JH7; assembly: GCF_001563515.1. Taxonomy (NCBI): domain Bacteria; kingdom Bacillati; phylum Bacillota; class Bacilli; order Caryophanales; family Bacillaceae; genus Bacillus; species Bacillus sp. JH7. The sequence goes on from NZ_LPUS01000001.1 coordinate 2,734,305, forward strand.
TTCCACATCCAATTGTCCCACCCTTAACTACATTCACTTAAATCATGTAGATTAAAAATAAAAACCTTCTCATTTTAACGAAAAGAGAAGGTTTTCTTACTGTTATACATTCATGCCATATTCAAAACTTTCCCTCTTCAAATAACGTATTATAGTTGTTAATCTTTGTATTTTTGCTATTAATTTAGGCATTTTTACTTTTCTTAAAAAACACCAAATATGCAAATAATGACGAAATTAAGAGGAATACACCCGCCCCTATACCCTCATATATTTTAAAATAAACAGCAGCAATTATCACAAATATTGACATTATTATTATTAGAATCATTGTATATTTCATTATAAATTCTAACGCTTGATAGATAGATACTATTGTCCTTTGAAAAAAACTTTGCTCTGTTTCTGAAACATTCCGATCCTTAATCAAAATAACACCTTCCACTCTTTACAAATTGACTTTTGAATAAACTTTCCCCTTCAAACTAGCAACAAAGCGAACTATAGCACGTAACTACTACCAATACAGAATGAGCCCGTTGAAAATCACATGTCGAAATATTAAGTTAATTACATATAAATTTGAGAACGCAAAACCTCCTCATTCTAACGAGAAGAGAAGGTTTTATTTATGATATTTCCCCAAACCCTATTCAAAACTATCTCTTTTATGATATTTCATGATGTTTCCATATGTTAAAAGTCACAAGCTTAAAATATTATTCTTCATTAAATACAGCAATCTTCACTTCAACATACTGTAAAGACTCATCACCGCTAAACACATGATAAATTGGCGAGGCTAAATTCAGATTATTATCCTCCATATACAGAAGCATTTCACCATATACCTGCTCTGTTAATTTTTCATAATCTCCCGTATATCGTTTCATGAGCATCTCATCAACATAATAATAGCTCCTAAATTGAAGTGTTTCTGATGCTGGAATTTTATCTTCATTTACTGGCATGAATAATTCAACGTACATATTTTCATCAGATGGTATATTTTTCAAAGCATAAAACATCGGACCTTTTACTGTTAAATTCGCTGTTGCAATTTCTGACATAAAATGTTCAATTGCTTCTTCCATATCTTCGTAATGAAAATAGTACTCCTTCGAAACAACATTTGTATATGCAATACTTTGTCCTTCAATTATCATTTTATTGTTTCACCTACTTCTATAATAGGAGCATAAATATCTAGCCACATGTCACCGTATACGTCTAAACATACGTGATAAAAACCGTTATCTAATTTAATATGATGCTGTTCTGCAAACTCATGTATTAAATTATAAGCCTCCTCAATATCACCATCTTCATCTGTAAATCGAACACTTAATGCCTCTTCAATAATTAATCCATCAACGTATTCATATGCAGAATTCTCTCCCAATTTAACACGCTCATTTACTGGAACAGAATACGTATATTCACCGTACTCTGGTTCATTTTCCAATGGCTGATATTTAAAAAGAACAGGACCTACTGCATATATTCCATTATGAACAACTTGATTTCTCAGTGCGATAGCAGGTAATAACCAATCTTCTTTTTTTACAATTTGAGTAATACTAATTAAATTTAAAAGTGATAATGCTTTATATTGAATTTTCATAATAACTACTCCTTTTACTATATCTTGGCTATATTTTTTATGTTTCTTCAAATGTCACTTACGCTCTCCTTCATATTCCTTCCACATTATAGTAAATGACGAACATTTAAATCTACTATACTCATTTCCTTTACGCCTTACGTTTTGATTTACCTTTTTTATTTTTCTTTTGATATCTTGGAGTCTCTCTTTTATGTTGCTCCCATGATATGTTAAATGAAGGGAATTTAAACCTACAATACACTAATAGCTGAAATTCAGCTGCACCTATAGCTACTGTATACATTAAAACAGTACCTATTACATATCCAATAAAAGTGTCAAACGTATAATCATTATGAAAATAAATTAAAATAAGTAGGATTAATGCGTATATTGAAGCCACTTTCATCATAGTTCCTTTTGTTTTACTAAAAAAGGAAGTGGATCTTTCATTCATACTAAACGCACCTTCACTTGCCTGTTTAAACGTATCAATCGTTGTCACAATATGAATAATCACTGCTCCTAAAAATAAGAAACCTACATATACTAATGTAATTCGATCAACTGTATAATCAGACATTCCAGGAAGAATTAGAGCCGTGAATAATATCGTACCTAATTGAAATGCATATAATAATACAACAAAAGTTTGTAACTTTTGAAATTTAAATCGAGCTTTTGGAAATGAATATAGAATTAAAAAAATTATTTGCAAGCTATATAGCACAAGTTCCATTCTAACGATTGTTTTCTCAAAGAAAGTAGTATAATAGTCCCAACCAAACGTTACTAAAGTACCAATAAGAAAAAACATCATTATTGAAACAAACACTATTGTTCCTATCATAAATCCAAAAGCACCTTCAGGACTTAATCGACGTTTACATGTCATCCGAAATTTATCTAAATCTTCTTCTTTTATATTCCACATTACCTATATGCACCTTTCTTGTAGTCTTATTACCAAAATATAGATCCAAGTTTGTGTGTTACTTTTTTAACTCCTTTTTTAGCAAGATCAATTGCATTGTCTTCTCCTCCTAAAAAAGACCATTTTTTATTAATTGCCCATGTAAGTCCTACGGCAACACCAGCTCCAACCACAGTTCCAAGCGGCGGAAGGAAAAACGATCCTGCTACAGCTCCAGCTGCCATCGCTCCAGCATTTGCTCCAATATCTACAGCTGAATCTGTTGCTATATCAGCTACATCATGTAACTGCCAACCATCATCTTTAGTAGCGTCTACAACATTCCCTCCGACTGACACAACAGCCCCAAAAATACCTGCTCCTTTTAATACTGTGGCCGGTTTCCCCATACCTTTAAACATTTCTTTCCATTTCCCAGGATGTAAATCCTTTAAACCGTCTGCATAAGCAGTCTTAAATGCACTCAATCCTCTCTCCCCAATTGCAGTAGGCAATCCTTTCTTCTCCCAATCAACGTGGAAATCTTGATAACTTTGAAACTCTGGTAATTTTAAAATAGTTTTTCTTGCTTTTTTTATTTGTGAATTTGTTGTTTTTAAATTACCAAATTCAAATTCTAATTTATTCTTGATAAATCGAACTAAAACATCATCATTATTATCCATTGTAAGGATTTTTGCTACTTTAACCAAATCTTCTTTCTTTAATGTCGATAGTTCATATACTCCTTTCCCTTTTCGACCTTTAGGATCAAAAAGGACGTCTAAAGCATAATTCTTTTTAACATAATGCATGCGTATATAGGAAGCTAAAAGAGCCTTAGTTCCCTTAACACTAATGTCGAATTTGGTCATTGTATCTGCCATTACCTTAATGATATTTCCAATTGCCACGCTAGATATAAGTTTCCCTATTGAAGCGATAGACAAATTCCCATTATTCACTTTTATTTGCTTCATTCCCTCATCTATCTTACGCATTAATTCATCAAACTCTTGCAGGTCACTTTGCTTACTGTTATAAGTCTCTAATTTTTCTAATGTATCACTAATTTCTTTTTGGCTTTTTACAGCGCCTTCAGTGATGCTTGATGATGATGGATATTGAATTGCGACGATGTCACTAATCGTACCTACTGTTTTTTTCGCCTCTTCATTAGAGTAGCTAAACCCTTCACTATATCCATTAACTTTTTTCTTTACATCATCCAAATAACTTCCATGAATTTTTGCATCTGCATCACTGTCAACCTCACTGTTAAACTCCTCTATTGCTTTTTGAAATTGATTTTTTAACATTTCCGTTGTAACTGTAAATCCCGTGATAACAGCTCCATGAACTGTAGATAAATGATTCTTAATAGTATCAGCAGCTTTCCCTTGAAAAGAGTTAATTTGTGTAAAGTCCTCTATTTTTTGTTGCAATGTTTCCAAATGTTGATTTAACTCTTCAGCACTTGAATTAAACCGCTCTTGCAGTTCTTTTACTTCTTGTAACTCTATGATTTTGCTCATATTTTCTCCCTCCTATCCCTTTACATAGCACGGTGAGCTGAACTGTCTTTCAAATCTTTTCCCAGCTTTTCATCTTGCTGAACCATTTCTTGTCCTGTTTGCTGAATGCTACTAATATCCTTTTGTAGTATTTGTTCATATTGCTGCACTTTTTTCGATAACTTTTCAATCGCTTCACAATATTTTTTCAGTTTACTTAAATTCGTACGATGTAACTGCATACCATTAAATTTAGTCTTACCTAAATCACTAGCACCACTTTTCAAATCACTTACTTTCGCATCAAATACCCCTTTATTTAATTTAATTTCCCCCATTTATCATTTCCCCGCCTTCTGTACTTCTACTTGAATACTAGCGTCAACCATTGAAACACTTCTACTTAGAGAAAGAATACTAGACTCACATGTAGCGATTTCTCTTTCAAGCCGCCGTATAGCTTGATCGATGTCTTCTTGCACTCTCCCTAGTTCTCCGATAAACTTCCCCAAATTCGAAATGACTTGTTGTTCATACGTTTCTTTAAAAGTAGTTGCTCTTTGCCCTTTCCAACTACTCTCGTTTATTTCTAAAGACTTAAATTGCTCTTGATTTTGTTTAATTGCTTCAAGATTATTTACAAATTTCCCTTTAGCAGTTATTAGCCTTCTTAGTTTCATTTGTAGTTCAGCCAATTGCCCTTGTTGATGACTTATACTACTTAATAAACCAGATTTTTGACTATTTAATTCCTCTATCCCCATGCAAATCCCCCCTTAAATAGTTGGCACTTTAATTCTAGTAGCAAAACGATTTTCAACAAAATACCCTTCAAATGGATTTAATTTTGTACTACTTAAATCTTTATTAGATACATCGAAGACCATTTGGCCTGATGATTTTCTAAGTAAAATAACATGAGATTGCGTTTTTATTGTTTTTGAAACTAAGTCGTATCGACTGTCAATTGAATCAACATCACAGCCAATTACGAAGTGGATGCCCATAAATGCACCATTTGTTATTAATTCCGCTAAACTATATATATCGCTATCTTCTAAATTACTTAAAATATCATTTACATCTGCAATTACGATTACAATCGGCTTAAATTTCTTAATAAATTCTGCCGGGTTCACTGTTTCACTTGATGCTTCCTGCTCCTCTTTAAACGCCGCTTCTCTCGATTTATAAGCGTTTGTAACTTGTTTAATCGTTTTCTCAATTCCTGTTTTTTCAGCTACATATAAAGCAGCGCTCTCTCTATAGTTTGAGAAATTTCGTGTTCTTGTATCAATTAAACCTAGGTCAAAGTGTCCACTGTCTGCTAACTGTTGAAGGAATTGATGAACTACATTTTCAACTTCATCTTTCTTAATTCCCCCTACAACAATATTAGACGCTTCCGTTAAATCTAATTCGAGAGGCGTAACGTTTTCTGTCTCTACACCAAATGTTAGTTTGCCTGCTTCAATAATTTTTCTTGTTTCTGGCCATGCAATGAATTCCTTGTATTCCAGAACTTCAGGTACCATAGGAATTGCTTTCGGTCTTTCTCCATCCCAGAAGGAATCCATCTCTTTTCCTTCAGCTTGTATATTTTCAATTCGAGTAAGGACATCTTCTCCATTTGTCGGTAAAGCTGTTTGGAAGATTGTTGGTTCGTCAATTTTAACTAAACCACGGCCTGCTAATTCTTCAATTTTCAACTCTGTTCTTCCTACAATAGCTCTAGATTCTGCCTCATCTATCATATATAGCGCAATTTGTAGTTTAATATTTGTATTTACTTGTACTCTCAATGCATTTTGACGTGTAGCCGTAAGCATTAAATGAATTCCTACTGCTGCCCCTTCACGTACAATTTGTGCAATAATGCGTTCAAAGTCTTCGACAAATCCAGCTTCTCTAACAGCATCATAGTTATCTAACGTAATTAATATTGTTGGTAATACTTCTTTACTAGCTCTCTCATACATTTCAAGACTCGCAACACCATATTTACTTAGCAATTGCTTTCTATCTTTTAATAGGTCTTCTATGCGACGAAGAAATTTCTCGCATTTTTCAACTTGGTCTAATGTAATGATATCTGCCACATGCGGTAAGGATTTTAATGGCATTAAGCCATTTGTTCCGAAGTCTAATAAATACACATGCAAATGCTCCGGACTATGCTGACGAGCTACATCCATAATGACTGATTGTAAGAATGTTGATTTTCCGTAGCCTGGACTTGAGAAGACCGCTACGTGTCCGTCTTTACTAATATCTAGTGTTAATGGTGTTTGTGATTGTAATTCAGGCTGATCTAGTAGGCCAATTGTTGCTTGTAATGGTTTCTTTTCTTTCGTCCATGCTTCTTTGAACTGAATAGCATGTAAGTCTTGTAAATATACGCTTTCTGGAAGTGGTGGTAACCACGGTCTTGCTAATGCTTCAATTTCATTTATTTCTGCGTAATCGTGAATGTAGTCAATAACAGCATCCAGTTCAGATGGTACGCTTATTACTTCTTTACTGCTACCAAGTCCACTTAAATCTTCACTTAATATTTCATATTGTCCTAGATCATTTATTGCATAGATTGTTGCGTCTAAATGTTCTTTATCCTCTTTGTTTTCTACATAGTCTGCTCCGCTCCAAGCTGATTGGAATAGTTCATAAATTTCATTATTCCCAACTTGTAAGTAAGCACGTCCTGGTAATGTAATTTCAGCAGCATCTGGTGTTTTTAAAATTTCATTACTATCTGACGTATTTTGAACTTTTAGTGCTAGTTTGAATTTCGAGTTACTCCAAATTTGATCATCTACAACACCACTTGGTTTTTGCGTAGCTAATATTAAATGAATTCCGAGTGAACGACCGATACGCGCTGTTGAAACTAACTCTTTCATAAATTCTGGTTGTTCTGACTTCAGTTCCGCGAATTCATCACTAATTAAAAATAGATGTGGCATCGGTTCACTTACTAAGCCTTCTTTATACAGTTTTTGATACTGATTAATATGGTTTACATCATTTTCGCCAAATAATCGTTGTCTTTTTTGTAATTCAGCTTTAATTGATGCGAGCGCTCTCATACTTTGTGCTCCATCTAAGTTCGTAATTGTTCCTAATAAATGCGGTAAGTTTTTGAATAAATTCGCCATTCCGCCGCCTTTATAGTCAATTAGTAAAAAGGCTACTTCGTACGGGTGAAAATTGACTGCTAGAGATAAAATATACGATTGTATAATTTCCGATTTACCTGAACCTGTTGTACCTGCTATTAATCCGTGTGGTCCGTGTGCTTTTTCGTGTAAGTTTAAGTTTACGATATCTTCTTTACCACGTAATCCAAGTGGTACAGCTAAAGATTTATGCGCTGCATTTTTCTCCCAACGACTTGTGATATTCAGTTCTTTTACTTTTTCAACGCCGTACATTTCTAAAAATGTTACGCTTTCTGGAATACTATTTTTTAAGTTTTGCAAATGATTTAATGGTGCTAATGCCCGTGAAATATCTTCTAAATTGAACCCTTTCGGTACGTGATTTAGTTTAAATTGACGGTTAACAAGCTCTCCTTGCTCTAAGATGATGTTCCCTTGTTTTGCATCTCTTATATCTATTACCGTTTTCACATGCTCCGGTAAACTTTGCATAACATCTTGTACAAATACAAGTGATACACCTAATTGACTCGGATCATCATTAAAGAATTCCATAACAACATGGTCTAATATTAGTTTTTCATCTGTAATGAGAACGACATAGTGCGGTGCAAAGTACATTTTTTCATTAGTAGAACTTTTTTCATCTAGTTTTAATTTTCGTTCTTTCAATATTTGATACAAACTATTTAACACTTGATCACGGCTACGATCATGGTATACAAATCCACGTACATTTATATCGCGAACACTTCCATGAGGTAACCAGCGCATCCAATCCCATTTTTCTTTTTCTTCTTCCGGAAAAATAGTAATAAACTGCAAGTCATAATAACTATGGAATAAAGCCGTTTGTGCAACTAATAATTGTAATTGCTCTAACACTAAAGAGCGTTGGCCAATATAACCGACTGGTCCATTCATTAAATCTGTTACAACTGGTACATCTTCCAATGATAGATAACGCTGTCTTAGTTCACGTGCTATATCGATTAATTCATCTTTCGTTTGACTAAACTCTTCTTCATTAAATTGAATTTCAAAACTCGTATTAGCTTGTCCTGTTCCAACGCTAAATGTTAAGAAATCATGATGTAACATTGTTTTTTCATAAATTCTAGGATTTACTTGAACTGCCATATTACGTATTACTTCTACATTTGGATTGTGATAATGTAATGCGTGACGCTGTTTTTCACTTTCTGCATGTAAATCTTTCGTTTTTTGTTTTATATACTCTCTATAGCTTTTATCTCGTTCAACAATGTCGACTTTATATTGCTTCAAATTTTTAATATACGATGTGACAGAAACAATGATTGTTACTAATGTCATCGCAATCGATGCGATAATAAACATTCCATATTTCATGAAAATAGCAAGTAATACAGTTACGACAATCATGACAAGTGAAGGTGCAATGATTCTTGCTAAATGCTCCGTTGGTTTTGATGGCATACTTGAAGGCTTTGCAATTGTCATTTTCTCTTCTGGTTCACGGTAAATAATACGTGGTGAACGATGATAGTCTGGATAACCACTTTGATAATTCGTTTCTGATTCTACTAAAATAGGTAACGCAGATTTCACTTTATCTTCTGAAGAAAGTACTTGAATGTCTTCACTACCAATCTCCAATAAAATACCATCAAAATATAATACGTCTCCTGATTCCAACATAACGCTATCTTTTAACTTCGTATAATTATGAAATACATCCCCGCCATACACGTTCACTTTAAAAGAATCGTACAACGTTTCGCGAGATAGCATTAAATCTACACTAGTCCCGGTAATAGAAATATCATCGTAATCGTTTTGACTCACTGTAAGAGAATGTTTCGTTCCAATATCAAACACTTTAGTTGTACCAACAATAGATATAAAGATTTTCAAGCTCACATCTCTTGTTTTCCCAATCTCAATTTCCTTATTGAATTCTATTAATTGATCCTGTACCATCCAAGCATTTACTTCATTATTCCACTTTAACTCTACTTCTTGTTCTAAACTTGGATTCGTAATATCATTTGTCCACTCTTTTCCAATCGACACTATTGATTGCTCATTTGGATGTAATGTGCACTTATATATTTTGTCTCCATAAGTCAATACTAATAGTTGCTCCATCCGTGTTCACTGCTCCTTTTCAACTGTCTCATCAAGTGCTTACTCTTTTTTCTCTGTGTCCGACAAATTTTTATCGTTTGATGAATTGCCATATTTCTTTTTATATTCATCTAATTGTTGCTCATATGTTTTTAACTTTTGATCACGTTCTTCCCCTGATAAATCCGGATTATTTTTCAGTGATTCAATTTGTTTAACAAGGCCGTACATAATAAGCTGAGGATCATCAAGTGTCTTAGCTAAATCTAATGATTTATCAAAATTACCTTTTCCGTTATACATCCAATACAGCAAATACTTTTCATCACTTTTCAAACTAATGTTTTTCATAATCGATTTCTTTTGAGCTTCACCTAGTTTTTCAGCTGTAATGTATGCAAATGCTAACTCATATTTAGATGCAATCGGTAATGATTCAAACTCCTCTTCATTCAATTGCGTAATGACTTTGTCATAATCAGTTGCTATGAAACTTGCATTTGCTTCTAACAATTTATTTTGATAAGGAAATTTTATAAAAGTGAAATATATTAAAGGAGCAGCTAAAATAACTGTCGCCGCTATGAAGGAAAAAGCTAAGTATTTAAATGATTTATAGCTTTTTTTAGGTACTAACTGCATATTTTTTTCTGTTTTTGTTTGTTCCTTCTCAAAGCTGTCATCAAGAAACTGCAGTAATGCATCTAAGCTTTCCATTTGAGCAACGGTCTGTTCAAATGTTGTTTCTTTTGCATCTTTTAGTAACCCAGCATACAAATCATCAAAGTTATGTTTTTGGGAGAATAAAGCAATAATTAGACACTTATATTGTGTTAAAAATTGCTCTTCTAATAACGGGGTTGGCGGAACAATATCTCGAATTCCTCTATGTATAATACTTGGTATTAAATTAGCATTAAAAACTATATTGTCTGGATGTAAAAAGAACGTGATTCGTTTATTTAAATATTTACGAAACTGCGCAACATTCCGAAGTAGTCTTAATTTCTCATTTCTTCCAAAACGGCTAAGATCGTCCCACTTATATAATTTTTTATCTACTTGATATAGAAACGTAAACATATCATCCGTTTCTTCTATTGTTAATGGTACAAATTCAGATGATTCGCCCGTAATTATATCGAATTGACGGAAGTCTTTTATACGTGTTTGAGATTTGGTCATCTCCAATTTCCAATTTTCTTTTTCTATTTGAAATTGATAGTTCATTGCATCAATTTGAATTATTTTTTCCGTCATGTTTATCCTCTTCTCCTTTTCTTTATAACCCGTAATAACTTATTTTCAAATAACTAAAAGTAAAAAATATTCTTTATAAAACTTGCAAAATATCTCCATCTGTTATTTGGTGATCAATTAAACGATCATTATCTGTTAAAACAATTGACTTATTTTTCACTTTAATTACAAAATGTGAACCTTCATGATTATCAATCTTTAGCGTATCTAATAAGTTTTTTAATAAATATTTAATAGATTGATGATTCGGAATACGCAAATCATATGTATTTCCATTCCATTTACTAAAATCTACTGTCACATTGATATGTGTTTGTATTGCCATCGCTTTACCTCCAACTTTTACGAAGAACCGTATAAATACCGATGCAAATAAGTAGAATGCCGCCGCCAAATAATAATATTATTGTTATACTAATTGGCTCTTCATTCATTGTTTCATTACTCGCTACTTCATCTGCACTTTTTCTGACAATGTATTCACTGCTAAACAAACTATTTTTCGTATCTTTAACACTATTATTCTCTTTTGGTTTTGTAAAAAGAGAATCTCGCAAAGCTTCCATATCTTTTTGTTCTTTCTTTTTCTTTTTCTCAATTTCTTCTTCTATATCTTTGTTAAATAACTCAATCGATGCTTTATCTAATTCTGTTTCCTTATGTTCCTTTTTATTTTTTTCTTGGTCGCTTTCTTCAAGTCGATCCACTTTAAACTTAATCTTCCCATCATCACCAAGATAACTGTCAGCCGCGCTCCTTATCGGTAGCGCGACAAACAGTAAAAGGATAGAGAGAAATGATAACTTAGCCACTATGCTCCATTGTTTGATCATTTACTTCTTTTTCCTCCCATTTCTTATGCCATACAAATAGATTACTAACCAATCCAATAATGGCAATTACAAACAATACGACAAAAATAACTTTCCCAGTATCTTTACCACTAATAAAATCATTTAGAAAACTTTCTATATACTGAAGCGGTGAGAATTGACGTATCTTTCCGACAGAAGACATTTGATCTACTTTACTTCCAACTGCCTCAGTTAAAAATAGGTACATGCTTAAAAATACTAATAGTATAAACATACCTACCATTTTTATTTGTCGTAATAAGTAGGTTGAGACCAATACAAACGCCATCATAATAAATGTGATGAACGCAATCCATAGTAAACTTTGATCCTGACCGAACTTTAAAAGACGCCCAGAAATGATACCTATACTAATCCCTTCCACAATTGATATACCGAAAGCTACTACTGTAGTTGGTACATTCATATCAATTAATGAGAATTTCTCTTCAAAATGATCTGATTGCATTCGTTTCTTTTCTTGATTCGCAATTGCGTATGCTGTAAATAATGCAACAATGAAACAAGTTAATACAATTAAGTATGGTGTAAAAGCATTTCCTGCTACAATTACTCCATCATTTTGCTTTTGAACTGGACTAGCTAAAAAGTCATATAGCATCTCATTTTGACGATCTCCAATACGGCTATTCGCTAAAATTTTCGTAAAGTTTTTGGAGAATGATTTATCATCTTCCATTTTCTTCGTAAAGTCATTTAATAATAGATCAGCTTTTGAAACAATTGTCGTTCCGCTGTCTTGAATTTCTTTTGCTTGTCCATTAATTTGATCAAATGTTTTATATACATCGTCTGAAGTTGCTAAACTATGCTTCGAACTTTCGACCAATGACTGACTTTGCATCATTAATGATTTAATACCAGAATCTAACGATAAAATAGCTGTTTGCTCACCAGCATGATTTGTTGTTAATACTTGCTGCTCTTCAACTAGCTTTAAGCTATTCTCACGCCATTTCGCTAAACCTTTTAAATACTCTCCTAAATTTTCATTCATACTAGTTGCTTGTTGCGTCGTTCCATTTAATTTCTCCGCTAGTAGCATAGAATTTTGATCCGCACTAGTAATAGATTGTTGATAAGAGTTTATTTTTTGTTTTAAACCTGACATATCTTGCTTTATTTCTGTAGTAATACTTGATGAAACAAGATTTGAAATTAAATCAATTAAACTTTGTTTATTTAATACGTAGTACAAAGATTGATCCGTCGCAATTGCATCTAAACTTCCCTCTTCTAACTTAGGACCTACATCTTTCGTTCTTAAATCAATCCCATAATACATTTCGTAAAGGCTCATTAAACCTTGATAACTTTCGACTGTATCTACTGCTTCTTTTATTAATACACTAGATATATTTTTTGTTAATACTTCTGCTTTTTGATGTACTACTTGATTCGTTGTACTTTCAGTAACTTTACCGTTATCTGTTCCCGTTTCGCCTCCTGGATTTCCTCCGGTCCCGTTGTCTGTTCCCGTTCCGCCTCCTGGGTTTCCTCCGGTTCCGTTGTCTGTTCCCGTTCCGCCTCCTGGATTTCCTCCGGTTCCGTTGTCTGTTCCCGTTCCGCCTCCTGGGTTTCCTCCGGTTCCGTTGTCTGTTCCCGTTCCGCCTCCTGGGTTTCCTCCGGTTCCGTTGTCTGTTCCCGTTCCGCCTCCTGGGTTTCCTCCAGTTCCGTTATCTTTCCCTGTTGTGTTTTCCATTTTTTTAATAATAGGGTTTTTAGCACTGTGTACTAACGGCATTATGCCATACTGTGATTTATGAACCACATTTTCCACCTTGCTATTTTCCGTTTGTGTTCCTTTATCTTCTTTGTTAGGTTTTTCTTTTTCAGGACTAGTTTCTTTTTTATGAGTCCCACTCAATTCCCACTGCCACATTACAGGAGAGAAAACATCTATATTGATGTTTGGATCTTTTAACTTCACATTCAAATTAATTTTTATATCCCCTTCATTACGAGGAGGTATAGTGATTTCTCCGTTTTTCTCCAGAAACATACTTGTGTAATCCACATCATCAATCTTCAAAGCTTCTGTACTTCCATATAGTTCAAACTCTTCCGGAATACTTATCTTCAAAATTTGCGGAGATTCCATTTTAATTACTTTCGCAGTATCACTAAATGTAATTCCCTCTGTATAAAGTCTATCCTTTACTTCTTTAATAGCGTTTCCTAAAGATATTTTATTTACAGGATCATAATAAAAATTATTTTCTTTATTATATTTTTTTGTAAATTGAATTACATTTTGCAGTTGTAATTTCGTTGTATCTGGCAAATCACTTTGACCGATTTCTTCCATGTTTAAACTAGGTAATTTCGCAATTAAATTCTCGATTTGTTTCTTTATTCGAGCATCTGGTTGTTTCATTAATGTATTTATGAAGATTTCTTGCTTTCCATCATTCGACATAGATTGCTTTAACTTCTTAATTACCGTCTCTTGAATATCACTTTCTAACTTTCCTGCAAGTTCTGTATCATATTCAGATACTTGTTTTTTTACATCTGCTAAATATTTTTGAATCGCTGCAGCATCAGTTAAAATATTCGGTTCTTTCTCTGAAAACGTAAATTGATTTGAAATAATTTTATTAGCGGATTCCAATGCACTTAATTGCTTTAAAGCATCGCCTGTATTCATATCATTCATATATTGATTGAATTGATTTGTGAAATTATTCGCTAACAAATTGTTATCAGTTTGCATTTTTTGAAAGTTATTAAAACCATCTAAGTACGTACTGTTAGATTTATTCCCTTCATCTAACGCTTGACCGAAACCTTTTAAAACATCCTGAAATCCTTTGAAACTATTAACAGAAACACCTGTATAATCTTGTACTGTTTTAAATTGATTTGTGTAATTTGCTAACGGACTATGTATATCTTTTTTATACATAGTTGTTTGAACGTTTCCTTTTTCAATTATTTTACCTATATTATCTTGTGCACCTTGTAGCTTACCGATAATACTCGCAAAATAAACGTCGATTATTTGCTTATTGAAATCTTCTAAAATAACAGAAGCTGTATTTTCTGCCTCAGCTTTCAAATCCTTATTCCCAGTTGCATTTACTTTGTAGTTTAACGTTAATTTCTCTGGAATCTCTGAATCAATCGCAACTGCCTTCCTAGAAAAATCATTTGGAATAACAATCATCATATTGTAATTATTATTTTTCAATCCATTTTCCGCTACCCCGCGGCTAACTACGTACCATTCTTGTTTCGTATTTTTATTTACATTTTTAACAAATTGATCTCCAAACGCTATTTTATTGCCCTCAAATACAGTGCCCTGATCTTCATTTACCAACGCAACTGTCATTTTTGGTGTAGTATTCTCATTAGCTTTCTTAACATTTTGATTTAATGCTAAATAGGAGACCCCTGTTGATAGTACAAGAGCTAAAATAATAAACAACAAGATGCTCCATTTGAACTTTTTCACTACTTATCACTCCTGCGACTGCGAGTCTATCTAATGAAAGACTTCGTATCTTACTCTAGTTTTAAAGTAATTTAGCCATACAACGTATGGTTGCATGGCTAAATTATATATTTCTTTTTATCTGTCTTATTGTAGACCGAAATTACGAGAAAGATCTTCGTCATGTCTAGCAACAGCTTCTGCAGTTTTATTAAGCTGCATATTAATTTCTTGTAATAGCTGTGCGAAGTTTTGTACTTTTGGCTTTAATTGATTGAACTGTTGGTCAAAACCTTCGAAAGCACGACCTTCCCATTCTCCTCTTAATTCATTTTGTAAGTTTTGTAGTTGACGTAAAATGTCCTCAATTTGATTTGCACCTTGTCCATATCGAGTCGCTTTCGATTTAAGCTCCTCTGGTGACATACGAATTTGTCCTGCCATTATTAAATCCCCCTTAAAATTAAAAAATAGTAAAATTAACCAATAATCAATTCTACAAATTGATTATATCAATAATTTAAAAATTTCTAAACAAAAAAATGATATTTTTCCAAAATTTCTCTTTTACTATAATAACGATATATTGTATAATACTAATTTATTTGTTTTTTAAGCACACTCTATAAATCTACTATAAAATAAAGGCAAACCATCTATTTTATACTTATTCGCTTTAAATTCCAGCGATAAAGTAGCCACTAAATCATTATTTTCTCTTCTCTCATTCAGACTATTCTACTCACTTCAAAGTCATAATTACCTGCCTTTCAACAAACCCAAACTCTTCGTACATCTCTTTTGCAAAATTCCCAGCAAATACATTCAACCGAATTTCTGAATACTTCTCCTTTAATTCCTTAATACCAGCTTCCATCAGTTCTCGCGATAATCCTCTCCCGCGATATTCTGGGAAAACGTACAATTCATATATAAATCCAAGTTTTTCACGAGAAAAATAGTCTGTATTTTCCCCTATTAATATCCATCCCATTACTTTATTTTTTTCTTTAATAATTAAATAGCATGCTCCTTTTTCTACAATCGGCTTTGTAATCTCAATTGCTTTCTCGGTACTTAATTGACAATTCCCTCTCGTCCCTTCAAAAAGCGATTGAGCCGAATATTTTAATATTTCATTGGTATCTTCTTGATTCGCCTTAACAATCATTTTTCACAACTCCCCTTGAATAATAGGCATTACTATCGCTTGTTCAAGATTCTCCGCTTCCATAACAATTGCTGTTAATCCGTGTTCTGTACTTGTTTCATGGAGCTCTCCCTTTTCCCAAAACACAGCTTGTCCCGCCTCTATATTTATCTTTTCTTTATTTACCCCACATACATATCCTGCTCCTTTCACAATAAGAAGCAGTTGAGATACAACTGCTTCATGATTACCGATGATTCCATTCTCGTGTAAATGCATAGCACCGATATGTATATTCCCTCGATGGTTTAATATTTTCGACATGATGAAATTAGGTTGAAATACTGATAGGTGCTTTCCTACTTTTTCACTAAAATCAAAAATTTTCATTACTAGTTCTCCTTATACGTATAAAACCATCCTTACTGTCTGCATCATATGTCCTTCAAAGTCTTCTTCAAATTGCTCTAATTCAGCAAAACCTTTCGCTTCATAAAAGCGTTTTCCTTTTTCATTTGCTGCTTCTACATGTATGTACAATTTCCGTATCCCATTTAATGCTTTAATTCCTTTTTGTAATAAAGCACTTCCGATCCCTTTTCCTTGCTGATCTGGTAACAAATAAATCGCACCTAATTCCGCTTCATTTTGTAGTCTAACAGGTGAAAAGTTCGCAAACCCTATTACTTCTCCTTCTTCTTCCGCAACGAATAAATGCGTATTTTTAAGACGATATTTCATTTTTTCATCAGAATATGCCTCGTCTAAAAAACTGTCTTGAATTTCTCTTGGAATAATGCCTTCATATGTATCATGCCAAGCTATTTTTGCTACTGATTGTACAGCATGAATATCTTCTTGCTTCATTTCTCTAATTATATATGTCATCTCGATGTCTCCATTCTCTTTAAATTATATTCTGCTAATATACTAGAAGAAATGGCAGAACCATTTTCATAATTCACCTTAATTAATTTTAATTTCTCAATTGAAGCTGTTACAAAATCAAATTTCTCATAAATATATTCCATTACACTTAAAAACTGCTTTGTATGTAATCTATTTGCAATTGTACAATGCGGTACCCATTTTCCCGGTACGTAATATGAATTTGGGTTGTCATGAAAAGTTTTAAAATAATCATGATAAGAATGATGAAGTTTTAACAATTCATTGGTAACAGTCGGCGCTAGAAAGACCGTTCCATTAGTAGGAAAAATTCCAACAGAAGGAAAAGTTACTGCATCCATATTTTCTTGAATAGCTACAAACTCCCCTAGTTTCTCAGTATACAAATGAACATCTAACTCATTATAATCAGCTAACGTAATATGAGGTTCTACTCCAGCTAGTTGATTTGTTCCAATTACATTTGTTAATTCATTTTGCAGTTCTGTAATTTTATTAGTAAACACACGATCAAATGTAGCAATAATAGCGTACAATCTTTCTCACCCCTTCGTTACACATAGCGCTTCCCATTCTTCACGAATCATGCCCATTCGAATAGAATCATAGTATGTTCCGTTATAATAACGACACTTTCGCATTCTA
Source organism: Bacillus sp. JH7 (assembly GCF_001563515.1). NCBI lineage: Bacteria > Bacillati > Bacillota > Bacilli > Caryophanales > Bacillaceae > Bacillus > Bacillus sp. JH7. The sequence goes on from NZ_LPUS01000001.1 coordinate 2,751,883, forward strand.
CCTTCTAAGCTCATTCCTATTTTCTCCGCTACTTTCATCATTCGTTCATTGCCAGACCAAGTCGTGATTCCTACTCTACCAATCTCCATTTTTTCAAATAGCAAATCTCTATATAATGTCAATGTTTCTGTACCGTATCCACCATTCCAGTATGTTGGGTCATAAATCACAAGCCCCATCTCTAACCAACGCGTCGGTTTGTATTCCCAATAAAACCCAACTGTCCCAATGATTTGACCGTTATTTTCTATAATTAAATTGGATAGCGGTTCTTCTTTTAAACGAGTTTGCATCTTTTCCTTATAGGATGAGTATTCTTGCATTGAAAACGGAAAATACGGTGCATCCCATTTTTTCCATTCTGGATTTTCTTCTTTAAACACGAGATTCCATAATGTTTTTATATCTGATTCTTCAATTGTACGAATTGTTACTTTATCCCCTTTTACTATTACGCTATTCATAATTTCCTCCTACACTCCTCTTTATTTCATAATATAATTATAATATTTTTTCTGAAAAATCAAAACAAATATCATTTATTATATTGTATAATTTTGTTATAAGGTACCAATTATTGATTTAGAAAGCTGGTGATTCAATGAATAAACGATTTAGTATTGCTTTATTTCTTACTATTATTATGACAAATATTATTCTCTATTTCTTCTTACCATTAAGTATTGTTACGAAATGGGACTTTAATGGAACGCCTACATCAACAATGGATAAAAGCACTTTTGTAATCGTAAATATAATTATATGTTCCTTCTTATTCTTTGTATTTTTAGCTTTATCTAAAGCAGCGAGTAACCAGAAATTTCTCCATTGGATCGGCAACACAATGTTACTATTCTTATTTTTTGTCGATATTGTCATCGCCCTCATCGCTCTTGGCTTTTCACTTCCTCTTGATCATTTCATATTTTTAGCATTAGGGCTTTTATTTATATTAATAGGTTATTTCAGTTCCAAAATTGATACGACTAAATCAACCGTTTCATTAGAATGGAATGATAAGTACCTTGAAAAAAGAGCTTCAAATATTAGTAGTATTTCAATGATGATAGCAGGTATTTTTTTAGCGATACTTCCTTTTATCGTTTCTGATCCCTATAGAGGTTATGCTATACTAGCAATTCTTTTAGGAATGACGCTTATCATTCTGCCAAGTACGATTTATTTACTTATTAAAGACAGCAAGCAATCTACTCCTTTAAAAAAATAGGAGGTTATATCCCTCCTATTTCAGCTTAATGTTTTATTTTTCACTTTTTCTATCTCAACTAAAATCCCTTTCTCTATCCAACCCTCTACGCCATCTTTTTTAATTAAATCATATCCTGAACAGCTATCATCAATGAGAGAAACGATATCTCCCTTCCTAACGCTTATTTGCGCACAAGAAATATCGGTTTTCACTGTATATTCACCTGACTTAAGTTGTTTCATATATTCATTTTTTACAGTGAGCACATTATTCGTTTCCTTTTGTTTACATACGGTGTAATCTTGCATCTTCTCGATAGGCTCTATGTAATAATACGGATATGTCACTCCGCCCTGCATTTCTGAATTCGCATTAAAATCCGCTATTACTTCGTACTCTGGAAAATAGTCTACATATGTATAAGAAAACGTATCGCCCGTTTGTTTCCTCTGAATAATAAATACGTTTAATTGCCCTGCTTCTTTAATTGCATTTCCTCCATCAATTGCAATAATTTTTTTCTCCTTATCAATAACTGGATTATTAGACGGTGCTTCTTCAGAATAGTTCACGACAGGCCAATGACCGACTATTACATACTTATTTGCTTTATGTGATTGATTGAAAAACTCCGGCATTGCTATCGCATTTTTGCGCTCAGTTTCTTTCCAATCTACTCTATCTTCTAGACCGGCATGCACAAAAATATAATCTTCTGTTTCAATCGCTGTTGGCAACTCTGTTAGCCAATATAGTTCTTGTGAAAATTCACTTAACAATGCTTCTTTCACTTCACGAATTGAAGTGCCCTCATGAACTGAAAAACCCAATTGCTCTAGCCATTCATTAAAAATTGAATGCTTCCTCGTACATAAATAATTAATAAGACCAGGATTTTCATTTAGAAGAGCATCAACTAAAACTTCACAATTCCCTTCAACAACGTGAACCTTTGAATTGTTCTTTACAAGATTCATAACGTAGTTTACTACGCCTACGCTATCTCGTCCTTTCTCGCAAAGATCTCCATTAATAATTAAATAATCTTCATCTTTAAAGTTAACTTTATGTAGTGCTTCTTTTAAAAGATTTAATTCTCCATGAATATCAGATATGACAATAACTCTAGCATCATTAGGGATTGATAGTTTCTTTATTTTTTTCAAGTATAAGCGCTCCAATCATCCTCTTTATTAAATTAAAACAATTCGACAAAATACACTATATAACCTTTTCAAATACATATACCATAACTTACAACCTATTTACGGTTCAATAATAACTTAAAAAAATAAGAAGAAGCTGTTCCCAACTTTTGCAGGACAGCTTCTTCTTATTTTTTATAATTCTTTATAAAAAGAATAACTCACCTTATCATACCCTTCTCTTTCATAAAAACGATGAGCATCAATTCTTGAAAATGCTGACGTGAGGACGATAGACTCACATCCGTTTTCCTTTCCCCAGTTCTCTATATACGAGAGTAATACTTTCCCATGTCCTTTTGAACGATGTGCTTCTGCTGTTACAAGGTCATATACGAAAACGTGTTTCTTATTATAAAAGTTCGTACAAATCGCTACACCTGCAAGGCTAACAACTTCATCATTCTCATTACGCAGCGAAAATAGTTTATAATTTTCTTCTTTCATATTTCGAAATAAAGAGCTTGTTTCCTCTTTTGAAAGTTTCATTCGTAATTGCTGTAAAACAGGTAATACTTCATGTAATTGCTCTTCTGTTACTACTTCTTTAACATTCATTTTTAACTCTCCTCTAACTATTTATTTAATTTTCTAAATGTTATATCATTATTATAGAAAGTAACTGCCCTTCACTTAAGTGACAGTTTAAGTGTTTTTTATAAGGCCAGTTTTAAAGGAGAGTTTTATATGGATTTTACTATCCCATTGCAATTACAAAGTAACACACCTATTTACTTGCAAATTTACGAATATATAAAAGCTGAAATTATACAAGGGACTATTTCTGTCGGCACACGTCTACCCTCACACAGAAATTTAGCATCACAACTTAATATTAGCCGCATTACTGTTGAATCAGCTTATCAACAATTATTAGCTGAAGGTTATGTAGAAAGTAAACCGAAACGTGGTATTTTTGTAGCAAATTTCGATATTGACGTTATCCCAAATAAAAAGCGAAATGCAGCAAAGAAGACGAGCAATTTGATAGACGAAAAATTTGAATATGATTGTAGCCAAGGACTTATTGATCAAAATGCATTTCCGATTACAAATTGGAAACGAGCATTACAAGAATCCATACTTACATACGAAAATGCACTATTTGCCAAAGAAGACCCTCAAGGTGAATTCGCTCTTCGAGAGCATATATCAACATATTTATATCATTCTCGCGGTGTCCATTCTTCACCTGATCAAATTGTGATTGGCGCCGGAACGCAGCCACTTCTCTGGCTGCTACTTCAACTGCTTGGCCCTACAAAAGAATACGGCATTGAAAACCCTGGATTTCACCGTATACACGCAATCATTAAAAGCTGTGATAGACAAATTCATCCCATACCATTGGATGAAAAAGGGATTGATATTTCTAGTTTATACAATACAAATTCCAATGTCGCATACGTTACACCATCACACCAATTTCCGCTCGGGATTATTATGCCTTTATCTAGAAGATTAGAATTGTTAAAGTGGGCTAATAATTGCAGCGGATACATTATTGAAGATGACTATGACGGAGAGTTTCGCTACGCTGGTAAGCCGATTCCTTCTTTACAAAGTCTTGATTCAAATGAACGCGTTATTTATATGGGAACTTTCTCAAAATCTTTTTTACCTTCTTTACGAATGGGATATGTTGTTTTACCACCACACCTTTTAAAAACATATCAAGAACTGCATGGAATTTTCAAACAAACAGTCGCTACAATACAACAACTTGCTTTTGCTAACTTTATACAAAGCGGGAATTGGGAACGTCACCTTAATCGGAGTCGTACACTATATAAAAGAAAACATCATGCGTTAGTAAAATCCATTATGAAAGAAATGGGGGCTAATGTTCAAATTCTTGGCGAACAGTCCGGACTTCATATTGTTTTATGTGTCCATAACAGTATGAATGAAAATGAACTGATTGAATCCGCTAAAAAACAAAGCGTTAAATTATACCCACTTTCTCCATATGATTTCGTGAATGATTTACGTAAGGAATCATACGTATTACTCGGCTTTGGTAGTATTCCAGAAAATAAAATTGAAACGTTGGCTACATTATTAAAAGACGCTTGGTTTCCTAGTTGCAAGGAAACTTTTTAACAGTGGATTTAACTTGTAACATGTTAACAATTCAACAAAATAAAAAAGAAGGCTGTCCAAAATAACTTTTTGGACAGCCTTCTTCTAGTTATTCACCTGACCTAGCTTTCCTTCCCGGACGTTTCACACCAGTCGTTTCTGTTGAATAGGAAGCTTCGATTATAGCGGCTGGATCTACAGAGAGAACGAGATCTTTCATTTTCGGATAAATGAATCGGTTTGTAATGCAATAAATGATTCTCTTATGCTCCCCTAAAAAACCACCTTCTCCATGTAGATACGTAACAGATAGTTGCAATTCTTTCATAAGTAAATCGCCTATTTCTTTATTCTTACCAGAAATAATCATAACGCTCTTACCTTGATTAATACCATCTAATATAAAATCAATCATCTTCGTAACAATATAGAAAATTGCTAATGAGAACATCGCTTGTTCGATTGAAAATAAAATGGCAACAAAGATGAAAATAACTGCATTTACTGCAAGTAAAAATGTACTAATCGGTACATTAAAGTGTTTATTCATCCAAACTGCTAACATTTCCGAACCGTCAATTGCTCCACCCATTTTAACAACAATCCCAACACCAATTCCAAACAGTACTCCACCATAAAGTACAATTAATAACTCAGAAGTCGTAATTGCTGGAAAGGGTTTTAAATAAATTAATCCGAGTGTTGTAACTACATTCGCATAAGATGTACGGATAAAAAATTTCTTTCCCATTACTTTTGCAGTAAATAATAAAATTGGGATATTAATTCCTAAGAACACACCATAAAGCGGCAATCCTGCAACTTTATTTGCCATAATAGCAATAGCCGTTACCCCGCCATCTACTAATCCATTAGGTGCTAAAATAAGCTCTAATGAACCTGCTACTATAATTGAGCCAATTGTTAATAATACGTATTCAAATACTTTCTTCATTCATTACCCCCAAAACTTATATATTTTCTTAGTATTATTTTAACGTAATTTTACTACTAATTCAAAGGTATCGATTTATATACACAAAAGTTTCTCCTTTATCGCTATTTTTATGTAACACATGTAACGCGTAATACTAAAAACACACTTACAAATTAAAAGTAAGTGTGTTTTTAACATCTATTTAATCTTTACGTACGGCTTCATTTTTAATTTGAATATTTCCTCAACTGCCCTTTGATATCCACCGGCATTTCTAAGCGACTCTCCCACTTTACGACTATTCTCCTTAAACGTCACATCATCCATTACTTTCTTTACAGTCTCACGTAATAATTCAGAAGTTAACTCGTTGCGATTAAGTCTTATTCCTGCCCCTACTTCAGTCAATCGTTTTGCAACGAATGGCTGATCTCCTGTTACCGGAATTACAACTAATGGAACACCGTAATATAACGCTTCACTCGAACTATTCATACCACCATGTGTCACGAATACATCAGCATGCTGTAAAACTTCTAATTGCGGGACATAATTATACAACTTAAAGTTTTTCGGGATATTTTCAAATTGACTTATATTTATCTTCTTACCAACGACTAATACGACTGTCGCATCAACATCTTTAAACGCTTCAAAACATTTTTCATACAAAGCAGGTTGTTCATTAAAAACTGTTCCCATAGAAATGAAAATCACTTTTTCATTTTTTAAATCTTCGGTAGGAAAACTCCCCACTTCTTTTCGAGTAGCAATTGATGGACCTACAAATTTATACGATTCATCAAATACCTCTGAACGTGGCTGATATTCTTTTGAAGTATATACAATCGTAATATCACCAGGATGGTTCATAATATCATACATACTATTACATTTCATTCCATACTGCTTATTCCATCTTTCCATTCCCGCTAAACAAGATTGATATAATGGATCCATTTCATCTACTTGTCTTGATTCTTGCTCATCATGAAAATTAATGTACTGATTAACAGCAAACGTTGTACAGGATGAAACGCTTGGTAATTGTAAAATATTCGCTATAATACGTCCTACTGGAAAATGATTATCATATATTAAATAATCATATTTTTCCTCTTTTGTTTCTTCTACAATTTGAGTAACAATACGCTCTGATGCTTCAATCATATGAGATAGCATCGTCAAAGGGCTCCCACCTTCATTTACTCGTTCCATAATATTAATTTGAGAGAGAAAATTCTCAAACACTCGGAATTCCGCACCTGTTGCTTCAACCTTCTTTCTATAATCTTCAATACAATAAGAAACAACTGTTTCCCCTCGCTGAATTAACTCACTTACAACAGCTAAAGTCGGATTAATATGACCTTCCCCAGGAAAATTTATTACGAGTACATTTGCCATAACATTCTCTCCTATCCAATTAATATAATAAAATTAACAATTAATTATATTAATTAATTTAAGTCTATTATAAATGAATGCATTCTACTTCTTCATGCTTTTCTCTTCATTTTATTATTGAGAAATATTTTCTATAGTCTACATTATTGTGATTCACAATCTTATAAATGAATGCTTAATTTTACTTTTACTCTTCATAGATTTAAAGATACGAGTCTTACATTCAAGTATTACCACCATTATTTTTAGACAATTCATACAAAAATAGAGAAATATAATATTTTTAATGAGTTTTCACTATAAATGTAAGTATGCTGTCTATCTTTTTATCTTTATCCTCATAACACATCATCTGTTATATAATGAATTTATAGAATTTACAGAAAAAATCGCATACCTTTAAAAGTGGTTACGAAACAATTATGTCTATTCCTCAATTAGAAGAATATAGACAGCCTTATCGTTATTTATACCGACTGTTATCTGTGCAAGGTAATGTGGAATTAAAGAAATGGTTAAGTCACCCATCCTATTTTTAAATACAAATGAGAGGGAGTATACAATGGATATTCAGAAAAAGCGTTATGTAACAGAAAGTGAAATACAGCAAATGAAGGATTTGGCTTATATTTGTGGGCAACAAGACAATCTTGATTACTCTTCAGATTTACATATCAACTTTTTAAAAAATCGAAATGAAGATTATATAAACGATTTTCTTCTTTATAACGGTACTCAATTAATTGGCGCTTTAAATATGTATGATTTCGAAAGACCAACAAAGCTTGAACTAATAGGCTTTGTACATCCTCATTTTAGAAAACAACGTTTCGGAACTATCCTTTTACAAACTGCAATGAAAGAAATACAAAATAGAGAGACAGATGAAGCTCTTCTTATTATTAATGGGGATTCTATTTCTGGGAATGAATTTGTAAAACATATGAAGTTACCATATTTATATAGTGAATATAGTATGGAGTGCAAAACAAACAAAATTCAAAAAACAACAGATAATAATATACAGCTTACTCTTGCACCTTCAGAATCACTTCTTGATCTTATTAAAATTTCTAGTAAAGCTTTTGGTGATTCAGTAGAAAATACGACCACATGGTTACAAAAAATGATGAATTCATCTTCCCATCAAGTTTACAGTGCCCTTATTGCTGAAAAAGTGATAGGAACAATTACAGTTTCTAAACAAGAGCAATCTACTACACTATCAGGATTCGCCGTTCATCCTTCTTATCAAGGTAAAGGATACGGAAAAGATATTCTTTGTAATATAGTACATACTCTTATTACAGAAGGAGTTTCAACAATTGAGTTAGACGTCGAAACGAAAAATATCCACGCTTTAAAACTATATACACAATGTGGTTTTGAAATTAACACGAGGCATGACTATTATAATTTAATGAATTTTTAGGTGAATACATATGTTAAAAAAACAATTTATTTTAATTATGATATTTTAGCAGACATCTATAATAAACATTGGGGACATTTTGTTGAATACTCCTATCCAGCCTCGTTTTACAAGATGCTCTTCCCTACTCTCGTATATTAGATTTTTGTTGCGGGACTGGTCATCTCTGCCGGTGATAGTTTAATTTAGATGAACTAAAAAGTGTGTTTCGCAAAGTTTACTCCGTATTACATAACGAGGGTATATTCGCATTTGATATGAATAAAAAAACTGAATCGAAATGATTCAGTTTTTTCTTAATATATTTACAATTGCAGTTGTTTCGTCATTTTCTTTATAGACACGCGGAATTCTTCTATCTAGCATACATGTAACTTCATAGTTTATTGTGCCTAACATATCCGCTATTTCTTCTACTGCGATATTTTCTTCACCTTGTTTACCGTAGAATACTACTTCGTCTCCTACTTGTACTGGCATCGCTTTTGAAACATCCAACATTAACTGATCCATACAAACACGGCCAATAACAGGTACTCGAACCCCGTTAATTAACGCATAGCCTTTATTAGATAATTGACGATTATAACCATCAGCATAACCAATTGGTACAGTCGCAATCCATTCTTCACCAGTTGTTACATACGTATTCCCATAACTTACACCACGATTCTTCTTCGCATGTTTAATATGAGCTACTTTTGATTTTAACGACAACGCAGGCTGTAAAGAAACGACTGAATGATCCACTTCTTTTGATGGATACATACCGTACACTCCTATTCCAACGCGTACCATATTTTGAAATGTGTTACTTAATTCCATTGATCCCGCACTATTTGAACTATGAATATATGGTATTTGAATTCCTAATTCTTTCGCTGTATTAACAGCCTTTTCAAATAAACTTGTTTGCATATTCGTATATGATTTATCGATTTCATCTGCCGTAGAGTAATGCGTAAATATCCCTACTACCTCTACATACTCCATACGGTTTAATTCTTCTAAAAATGGTTTAACTTCTTCTTCTTGTAAACCGATACGACTCATTCCTGTATCAATTTTCACTTGAATTTGTACTTTCTTTTGAAGACGGTTTGCAATTTCATTTATACCATGTAAATCTTCTACTCTATAAACAGTCATCATAACGTCATATTGAATTACATCTTCTACAGCCGCTACTGGTGTGTATCCTAAAATTAAAATCGGCACAGTAATTCCTGCTTCTCTTAATTCTATTGCTTCATCTACAAATGCAACTGCAAGTTGATGTATCCCAGCTTCAATTGCAGCTTTGGCAACTTCAACTGCCCCATGGCCATACCCATTCGCTTTTACAGCAGCCATCATCTTAATTTCTTCATCATTTACATGTTTTTTAAATTCTTTTACATTATGTTTTACAGCATTTAAGTCAATTTCTACAATTGTATCTCTTCCATATTTCAAACTCATTGGTCTAACTCCTAACTCAATAATTGCATTCCATTCTATTTCACGTTTCATATGACCTTTTACAATATAATACTTTTCATTATGCTAGTCAAACTACTAGAATTTTCGGAATTTTGAGTATGATATAATATCCTCAAGAAACTATTATATACGGAGACGAGGAGAATTACAATGTTTGTTCAATCTGCATTGCATCAACTAAAAGTTGCTATTGATACTTCTATTTATATGCTTAACCAATATAGTGAAAACGATTTAAAAATACAACCGATTCACTCAAAACGATCATTATTTGAAATGTGTGCACATCTTTCTCTTATTTGTCATGCTGATTTACTCATTTTAAATGGTATTTCAGAAAAAGAATTACATACCTTTTATATAGAACATACACCCGTAACAGTTGCTCACATGCAACAAACGATGATTGAAGGATACAACCTTCTCTCTAAAACATTTCTTTCCTACTCCCAAATAGAATTAGCAGAAGTTATGACTGCCTATTGGGGGATTTCTTATTCGCGCTTTGAATGGTTACTTGAAATCGTTGCACACTTTTATCATCATCGTGGACAAATTCATATTTTATTATGCGAGCATATGAAAGATCCTCGCATTCCTTTATTTGAGTGATTTTCCACTCATTCATTAATTAGCTACAAAACCAATAAAAAGTATCATTCCTAATAAAATAAATGTTTGAGCATAACCTCCTATTTTCATAAGATAAATAGAAATGATAGGTCCTATACTAGTACCTAAAAATAAAATAAAAGTATATTCCCCTTGCTTTCCCTCCTAATTGACCTCCAAGAGAAACTAAAGACGGAACGGGTATAGCAATACCTATTACAAAACAGACACTCATCATTACAAGTAGAGATAGATCCGAAACAAAGCCCATTGAACTTAGACTAAAAATAACAATCAACAATCCTCCTTGAAGAACTTTCCTTACTTCAAACCTCTTTGTTAAAAGACCTGCAAGTGGTGACAGCAACATACCAAACAGCCCTGCTAAGCGAAAATAAAGGATTTGTTCTGCAGTTAAATTGTAAGTAGGAGAGCTCAAATAATTCCCTAAAACAGTATACATATTAACAAAAGCCATTATTAAAACAGGATTTTTCACACTGACTAACTATTAGTTTTAAATAATTCGCAACTTCTTTAAGGCATAAGAAATTCCGCCTTCACTCGCCTTCGTTGTAACGAAATCAGCCCTTCTCTTCAACTCCTCTCCACCATTTCCCATCGCAACTCCTAATCCTACATACTGCAACATCTCAATATCATTTCCACCATCGCCAAAAGCAATGGCTTCTAATTTACTAATGTTTAAATGTTCCAATACTTTTTGAATTGCAGTTAGCTTCGATACTTTACTATCTTCCAATACATTTATAACGTAACCATGAAAACGCTCAAACGTAAGTGCTGGATATCTTTCAATGAATTTTTGAGCTTCTGTATCATCAGCATACAGACATATGCAATACATCTCATCTGATAAGTTTCTAACTTTGTCAGGATACCGCTCTAAATTTAAAGTTTCATTTAACGCTCGCATGACACGTTCATCTTTGGAAGCAATATTATTCATTGCAAATTCTTCTGTAAAGTAAGAAACACTGTGACCATGTAATTCAGCAAAATTTGAAATATCATGAACGATTTCGCTTGAAAGTACTGATTTATGTATAACTTCTTTCCCACATTTTATATGTGCACCATTTGCTGAAATAAACGTATTTATACCTAGTTCCTTAAATTGTGAGCATAAACTATACGGTCTTCCAGTTGTAACAACTACGTGAATTCCTTTATCTATTAACCTTCGTATCGCTTCTTTTGTACTTTCGTGCATGCTTCTATCAATCTCACTTAATAACGTACCGTCAACATCGAAAAATACAACTTTGTACATAAGTCTTTACATCCCGTCCAAATGATTCGTATCATTAATGAAATGCACCGTTTTTTGTTCACCCTCAATTTCAATTAAACTTATTCCCGTATCTCCCATTTTGAAATAGTAGTCCATTGAAATTGGCATTTTGAAAAATGCACGTAATAGACTATTAATTACGCCTCCATGGGCAACAATTGCAATTCGATCATATGTATTCTCTATCATAATTTTAGAAAAGATTCCTTCTATTCTCATTCGAAACTCAATAAATGATTCTCCGTTTTCAAAACGGTCATGAAGAAACTTTGGCTCTGGATATTTCTTTGCTTCTTCAAATGATAAGCCTGCTTGCACTCCATTATTAAACTCCATTAATTCCTCTTCTAATTGAATTGGACAACCAATTGCTTCTGCTAATATTTCACCCGTTTCACGAGCGCGTTTTAATGTGCTTGCCCAAATGAAATCTGGCGCAAAATCTTTTTTCACTTTCTGTACAAGTCTTTGTACTTGTTGTCTCCCTTTGTCAGTTAACTCAAAATCAGCTCGACCTTCATGCACATGTAAAATATCAGCTTCTGATTCTCCGTGGCGTATTAGTAGTATTTGCATGTTTCTCTCTCCCTTTATTTAACATTCATAAAATTCCATTATATCACATTTTAAGATTCCAAAATAAAAAAGGAACGGTCTCCCGTCCCTCATCCATTCACTTTTTCCGCATCATTCCAATAATATTTACTAAACGCTTCTGTTAACACATCAATTGTGTTATATAATTCATCTAACGTATTATCAACACCACCAACTTCAATTAACATCGCATTTTTCGATAAATCTTGATTATAAACGCCATTTCCATCTTTTTTATACTTGGGAAAAATCCCTCTACTTAATCCGTAGTAGTTTTCATCTAAATAACTATTGATCGCTCTTGCAATTTTTTCATTTTCAGCACGGCCTTCATTTTCCATCCCAATTATAAAATATAATCTTGCATACGATTTTCCGTTAATTACTTTTGTTGTTACTTTCTTACGCTGATCGTCACGGTGTATATCAATTGGAAACGCAATTTTATTATTTTGTGCTAATGCTTCTTTTACATATTCATGAGACGCTTTATATGATTGCGGCCATTTCCATTTTTTACTCGCTAATAAATCACCCATATTCGTTTTATCGTGAACTACCGGAATTCCTTGTCCTTCAAGTTGCTCTTTCATACGTTTCCCTAGTAAGGACACATTTACATCTGGACTTGATGGATCCGTAGCCCCTGGTAATAATGGAAAGAAGGATTCCCAGCTATGTGTATGATAAATATATACTGCACTTTCACCTTTTTTCGCTCCGTTCTTTTTCTGAACCGGATTATTCTTTTCCGCTTCTGTAACTTTATCTTTTGCTACTTCCCGTTCTTTCGTTACTTCTTCAATCGGTACACTAGATTCATTTGGGATATTCGTCAAGTTTGTCCCTTCCCCAGCTACGATAATATTAGAATAATACTTTGACATACCAGGTACTTCTTTACCGACGAATGTTCTTAAATCTTTAATTTTCAAATCTGTCGCAATAGAGAACATTAAATTTCCAACTGACTCTCTTTTATTCTTCTTAAAATAATCAAATCCGTAATAGCGATTCTCACTTTCTATCATTTGAACAAAACCTTGCATCGATACTTTTCCAAACCATTGATTTGCATAATTCGATTTCATTGTATGTAAAAATGACGTCAAAATCGACGCTATCATAATTACTATTAGCGCATATAAAAGGAGTAACGAAATCAGTTTCTTCCCATGTATTCGAGTTGCATACTTTTTCACTGCATCACCTTCTTTATACATGGATATGTACAAGCTTTTCGGAATATACGCAAAAAAAAGAGAAATGGTATCCCATTTCTCTTCCTCACTTTTATTGTTCTTTTCCTGTATCATTTGAAGGTAGTTTCTTCACTTGTTTTTCTTTAAATATTTCTCCAATTGCCCCAAGAGTACCAAGTGTTTCAATTGCATTAGACGGAATAAAGACTTTATTTGCTGGTCCTTTTGCAACTTCAGCTAATGATTCAAATGATTTGTAAGCAAGTATACGCTCATCCAAATTCGCTTCACGAAGCAATTCAATACGATTTTGTTCTGCTTTTGCGATTTCTTCAATTGCCCTTGCTTCCCCTTGCGCTTCTAATTCTTTTGCTTCTTTTATACCTTCAGCTTCGCGAATACGCGCTTCTTTATCCCCTTCAGCCATCAAAATTTTACTTTGCTTTTCCCCTTCAGCACGAAGGACTTTATCTTGTTTTGCTGCTTCAGCTTCTAAAATAATCGCACGTTTATTACGCTCAGCCTTCATTTGTTTTTCCATTGATGCTTGCACATCTTTTGGCGGGTTAATATCAACAACTTCGACACGTTCAATACGTACGCCCCATTTTTCTGTTGCTTCATCAAGCGCTAAGCGGATTTCTGTTGAAATTTTTTCACGACCAGATAACGTTTCATCCAGTTCCATTTTACCGATAATTTGACGCATCGTTGCTGAAGTAATATTACGAACACCATATTCATAGTTTGAAATACCATATGTCGCAAGTTCTGGTTCAACAATTTGATAGAAAATAATAGTATCAATTTCTACTTGAACATTATCTTTCGTAATTACCTTTTGCGGTGGTACATTCGTTTGTTGAATACGTAAGTCATGATATACACGAACACGATCTACAATTGGTATTAAAATATTTAACCCTGGGTGCATGATACGTTGAAACTTACCAAATCTTTCAACAACCCCAACTTTTTGCTGAGAAATAATTTTAATTGTTAATGCGATAAATGTAACTACAATTAGTGCGAATATAATCGTTAACGTTAATGCTACCATATTTATTCACTCTCCTTTTTCACTTGTAATATAGTACTATGCCTCTTTATAACAACGACTTTTTCTCCAGCATCAATTGAAGAATCTGCAATAGCTGTCCAAGTATCTCCATCCACTTTCACAATACCATTCGCTTCATTTGTAATCGCTTGCATAACAATCCCTTTTTTACCAACAAGCATATCTACTGTATCAGTAAAACCTTTTGCTTCTCGAAAGTTTTTTGAAATTCTTTTCGTAAAGAATGTCAAAGTTAAACTTACAATTGCACCAACAGTAATTTGTAACAGTAGTGCATCAGGAGCAAACAAAGCAATAAGACCTCCGACAACAGCTCCAATTCCAAGCCAAAGCATGTAAAATGTAATCGACAACATTTCTGCGATAAATAAAATACCAGCTATTATAAACCAAATTACCCAAGCAGCCATATGCAACCCTCACTTTCTTTCTCATTTTCTATATGTATATGAAGAAAAGAATGGTTTATCCGCCCTTTCTTACACTTGGGCGTTTGCTACAAGCTATTGTACATACTCACTGTTACAATGATTATTAATATAATACTATATCAATATATTCTTCATTATACATGAAAATCCCTTTCAAAAAGTGACAAAAAATTAAATTCTTTAAAAATTTTAATTTTTAAATTACAATTATTCTAATTACTAAATACTATTTTTTATAGAGGTGATAATCTTATTGAGAAACCTGTCACTAATCTACTATTTAGGTTCCAAAATATGCATTACTCTCGCTGACATCGTATATGTAATGATTATTACAACTCATATTTATATAGCAACTAAATCAGCTACTATTACTGCTCTTTTTCCATTATTACAAGTTATCACAAATCTAATTGCTAACATCTCTGCACCACTTATAATAAATCGTTTTCCATCTTATACGCTGTTATATACGCTCCAATGGCTGAAAACAGTCTTTTTACTATTATTAATGATTTTGTTCCCGTTCTTCTCAGCAAACATTATGGCTCTATTAACTTTTATTTTTGTCATTTCATTATGTAGTGGGTGGAGTGCTCCATTATTATACAGTATTCTTCCGCGCCTTACACCGAAAGAAAAATTAGTAAAAGTAAATAGTATCTTTTCCTTTTCAACACAAATTGTGCAAGCCGTTGCTTATTCATTTACGAGTATTGTCGTTCTTCTCATTGGCGCTACTTCTACACTCATGATTAATAACATTTTAATGATTTTCGGATGCATTGCATTACATTTTTCATTACGTTCCATACATACTGAAAGAATAGCAGATTCTCCCTCTTCCAAAAGTACTGTTTTATTGGAAGGTTGGAAACTCCTATTTCAAAATCCTTCTCTCCGTACCGTTACATATATGGACTTAATCGAAACTTTCGCAGGGACAATATGGATTGGTGCTATTACGATGGCATACGTTACGACTATCCTTCATAAGGGCGAAGAATGGTGGGGATATATTAATACAAGTTATTATGTTGGCACGTTAATCGGTGGTCTATTAGCCTGGAAAATGAGTTCCTATATTCAAAACAATTTAATACGATCTATGTCGATTGGCTCTCTTATGTTTAGTATTCTTACATTTTTATACGGTATGACAAGCAGCGGATTTATTGCGCTTTTTCTATGTGTTCTAATGGGACCATGTTATCAAATTAGAGATATTTCCCAAACGACTGTTTTACAATCAAGTGTCGCCCCTGCTTTATTATTCAAAATGTATACAGCACATGGTGCACTTCTTTCAACAGCCTCTGGACTATCTATGCTTAGCATTGGCATTATTACTGATATGTTCGGTGTTCGTACAATTTATATCATTGCTTCTATTCTTATTTTATGTTCCGCTTGTTTATCTTTTAGTTTATTAAAATATCATAAGACAGAGCAGAACGATATTTCAATTTAATCACTAAAACAAAGAGGACAGGGATTCCTGTCCTCTTTGTTTATTCTATTCATGATAAGTTGGGGATTTTTCTATGCTTTGTCGCTTGTTCAAAAGCATAAGCTAGCTTAATTAATACCCCTTCACTAAAGGCAGTACTTGCAATCGTAATTCCAAAAGGTCTCCCGCTTTCCATATACCCAGCTGGTATTGCTATAGACGGATAACCCGCTTTCGCACATATAGTAGAACCTATATAGGAAGGAAACAGTATCGCATCAAGATTATATTTTTCCAATGCAAAATCAATGCCTTGTTCTTGAGAAAAATATATATCTTCTAATCTCGCATTTAAATATTCTGGATTTCGTAACGTATTTGGAAAGTCTTTTCTTCCCTCTAACTTGGTTTGTCCATATTTTAAAGCTCTTTCTGCTATGTTTTTATTAAACTCCATTAACTCTGAAATAGAATGTACCGGAATAGTAGAAGGTAATTTAGAAAGATAGTTATCTAAACTATGCTTCAGTTCATAAAGCGGAACTCCCCAACTCCATTTTCTATGAAAAGAAGGAATATCAATATTTTCTACTACTGTCGCTCCTTCATTACGTAATACTTGGATCGTTTCCTTAAACAAGATTTCATCATACTCACCATTTTCGTAATAATCTTTTGGTGCAGCGTTAAACACACCAATCTTCGCTCCATTTAAGCCATTAACATCAAGATATTTTGTATAATCATGCTCTGCCCTACCTTCACTTCTATGAGTAGCAACATCTTTCTCATCTACCCCAATTAAACTCCCTAGCAAAATAGAAGCATCGGTTACCGTTCTAGCAAATGGTCCAGCTGTATCTTGTGAATAAGTAAATGGAATAATTCCTCTACGACTAATTAAACCGACAGTCGGTTTAATACCTACTACAGAATTTTGAACAGCGGGGCTCAAAATAGAAGCATCGGTTTCTGTCCCAACAGATACTACTGTAAAGTTAGCAGCAACTGCTATCGCAGATCCTGTACTAGATCCGCCAACAAACATATGATCCTTGCCCGTTCCGTATGGATTGATTGTTTGACCACCTTTTGCACTATATCCAGCCCACATTTCAAAAGACATTGCATTTGCTAATTCTGTCATATTCGTTTTTCCAATTATCACTGCCCCTGCTTCTCGCAGTTTAGTAACAAGAAATGCATCTTCACTGCTTATATTTTGTTCTAGAGCTATTGTACCTGCACTTGTATGCATGGAGTCATTCGTTTCAATATTATCCTTAAGCAAAACAGGTATTCCATGCAATGGTCCCCTTACGCCTTTTGTCTTTCTTTCATAATCTAACGCTTCTGCAATAAAAATAGCATCTGGATTGATTTCTAAAATTGAATTGATTTTCGGTCCGTCTTGATCATACTTTGCGATTCTATAGAGATAATACATTACTAGCTCTTTTGAAGTTAACTTTCCAGATTCCATTTCATTTTGAATATCTTGAATTGTTAATTCCTTTTTTAAGATTGGATTAAACTGAATTTCCATTTATATTCTCCCTTATATGAACTTTTTTAGCGTATAACCCTTAATTTTTCAATTTTTCACCTCAACACATCCTAAATTAATATCCCTTTAAAGAAATTCAATTTCCTTATTTAAACACCTTTAATTTCCCGAAAAATAAAAAAAGTCTGAAACGGATTAAACTTCGCTTCAGACTCTTACATTACTGTGCGTATACTTCATCTAACAAATGTAAAAACTCACCTTGTTTCCCAGCTAATTCATGGCATTTTGCAATATCAACCCATTCGTAGCAAAATACTAATCCTTTATCTTCCTCACCAGCACTTACAATATGTTCCCAAGTATCCTTTACATCTGTTAGTAAAGTTACATGAAAAAAGTGGCGTTTTTCATATTCCTGTTTTTCTTTCATATGTATGATGTAATCTGCTAAAAAACGTTCTATGCATAAATGACGCAATCCGGATTCTTCCTGTACTTCACGCAATATAGCCGCTTCTAACGTTTCACCTTCATTAACCGTTCCTCCTGGCACTTGAATACCAGCTTCATGTATATCACGATGTTTAAAAACAAGTAATTGCATAACCCCCTCTTTTTCTCTTGTAATATATGCATGTACTTTTTTCTTATATAACATCGTCATTATACGTCTCTCCCCTCAATCATTTACTCTGTTACTTCTTCAAGCGTCAGTTGATTATCATACAAATATGTAGCTTGTGGATTTCCCACATACCTTACGTGCCATGGTTCATACCGATAACCCGTAATCGTTTCTTTCGCTTTTGTGTATCGAACAACAAAACCAAATTTATGGGCATTTTCAGAAAGCCACTGACCTTCTTTCGTTTCCCCAAAAACCGTCTCTAACTGAAATTTAGCAGATTGAGACGTAATATCCATAGCTAGTCCAGTTTGATGCTCACTTGTGCCAGGAACCGCGCTAGACATTGCTGTTTTTGCTTCCCCGTCTTGTTTTTTATACATCGTATTTAATGCTTTTTGTCGATCAAAAGATCTAAATCCAGAAACTGCAAAAAGAAAAATACGCTCGTTGTCAGCCTGCTGAAACATATCCTCAAGCGCCCTCGCTGCCTCTTTTCTCATCTTTTTCTTTTCTTGATCACCTTCACTAGAGTAGCGCACTTTCGGAATAACTAAATCTGGCGGTCTATACCCATCTGGTAAACGCCTACTTTTATTTACAAGTACAAGCATTGAATTCGGATTATTAATTACCGCAATATCCCCATCCATATTAGCAATCGTTTCTTTCGCTTTCGGAAATATGCTATTTACACTTACTTCCCGCGCCTGCTTATCCTTATACATTTTATAATTGATTCCTGCTACTCCAATAATAATTATTGCAGCTACAATACCAAGTAGTGCCCATCTTTTTTTCATATAACGACCTCTTATTTTAATAATTTGGCCATTTCATACTCATCGATGCCCTTTCCATCGATAATAAGAGCAGCTTTTTTGACACCTTCTTTCTCAAATCCAGCTTTTTTATATAGTGCCTGAGCTCTTGTATTGTGGGCCATTACTGTTAATTCTAAACGCCATACATCATGTAATTTTGCCCACTTCTCAACCTCTTTAAACAATCTCGTCCCAATACCTCGCCCGCTATACTCTTGCAAAATACCAATTACAATGCTTGCCACATGCCTCTTTCTTTGAATGTTATTTCCATTCACTAATATAAAACCTACTATTCTCTCATCTTCAACTGCTACAAATATTGTTGCATATTCATTTTCCATAAATCGATGGATCATTTTTTCTTGTTGCTCAGCTGTAGTTTTCCTTTCTCCTGGTTCATATAGCATAAACTTCGTTTCTTCATCTAATTGCTTACTTAATTGCAAAAATGATGCTGCATCTTCTATTTCGATTTCCCTAATCACTTCAATCACCCTACCAGTTTCATAATAAAAAGTTTTCCTTATAAAAAGATTTTCTCTACTTTCCCGAAAATTCCTTTGTAAATCTCCTACTATAAATTGACAAATTTCGATATTACTATAACAACGACAAATTATGTCTATTCTGTGACGTCTCACCATTACAAAGAAAAAACGCAAGCATTACACTTACGTTTTTTCAAGATTGAAGTGCGCTAATAATTATCGATAGATGTCCTGGCTAATTCACGTTTCACTTTATCCATTCACTTTTTCTGCCTGC
The DNA here is from genome assembly GCF_001563515.1 of Bacillus sp. JH7. Lineage (NCBI taxonomy): Bacteria > Bacillati > Bacillota > Bacilli > Caryophanales > Bacillaceae > Bacillus > Bacillus sp. JH7. The sequence continues at coordinate 2,772,053 of NZ_LPUS01000001.1, forward strand.
CAAAAATATTCACCAAATGCTTTAGCAAGTGCATCAATTGATCGATTCAATTCTTCCTCTGTATTATCTACACCGCCAACTTCAATTAATATTGCTTGTCCTGATAGGTCTTGATTATAGATTCCATTTCCTGTCTGGAACCCTTTTTGAATGACCCCACGGCTCACTCCTGGATATTTCTTATTAATCGCCTCATGTAAAGCTGTCGCTAATTGTAAGTTTTTTTCATAGTTTTTATTTCCTTTCCCTACTACAAATGCAAGCTTTGCATATGACTTATCTCCAATTGTTTTTGTCGTTACATTCTTTCGGGCACTATCACGATGCAAATCAAAAAAGTATTGAAGATCTTTATTTCCAGCCATAGCTTGCTGCACAATTTCTCGTGACATTTTATACGAACTATTACTGTTTAAACCTTTACTTATTAACTTTTGACCAACATCACTCTTATCGTTAGTAGCTCCAATCCCTTCACCTTCTAGTTGTTCACGGAAACGATCTCCTAATATAGAAATATTCGATACAGAACTCGTTGCTTTATTCGGATTCGGGTCATTCGTTAAGTTAAGTAAAGGTAAATAAGATTCCCAGCTATGTGTATGATAAATAAACGCAACTTGTCTCTTCCCAGTCGTTTGGGACGGCTGTTTTTTCTCTTTACTCGTATCTTGTTTAGGTACTTGTCCAGTTCCACTAGTCCGTTCCTTCACCACTTCTTCAAGAGGAACACTCGACTCTATCGGTAAGTTAGAATAATTTGTACCCTCACCCGCAATAACAATTTCTGTATCGTACTTACCAAACCCCGGGAGCTCTTTCCCGACGAAACTGCGTACATCATTAAAGCGAATATTTGTAGCCATAGAAAAGAGAAAAGAAGAAATTGAAAAATCTTGATTCAAATTTCGATACTCCTGTGTAAAATAATGATTCTCTTTTCCAAGTACATACATGTAACCATTCATCGATAACTCATTTAACCAATTATATAAATACGTTGACTTTGTCTCTTTCATAGAGGTTACCATCATACTAATAAGAAAAAAAGTCGCTAGCATTGTAGTAATAACAAATAAAACTAACTTACGCATACTTGTAAACTTCATAAAAAAAAAGCCCCGATTCATACTATCACCTCTCTATTTCAAGTTATGTACAAGCCCTAGAGAATAGACCGTTAAAATTTCGGCTATATTGTTAATGAGGTGAAATGAATTGAAGCTATTAATAGGAATATTACCAATTGCTCTATCATTCATTTTTTATTTGTCCGCTAAGCAACCAAAAATCGCTATTGTGCTACATATTTCTGCGTACTTGGCACTGTATGTACTCGGTATAATTATTTCCATTAATATATACGATGTTTTAATACAAGATTTAGTTTTCATGACGAGCATTCATGGAATTTTACTGAATCCATTTTTCCTTATTGCAGGAGCGTATATAGGAACATACACTTTGTACCTACTTTTGTCTCACATTATTATGAAAATAAAAAATGGAGCGTAATGAAATGCAACCACCATTTATCTGTCATACATGCAAAAAAAGAATTGTGAGAAAGAAAGACCTTATTACAGCCACATGGTACTTCCGCTTTTATTTATTTCACAGTGATTGTTTTAAACGACAGCAAGTGTTTATCTCACGATTTCTCCCTGTGAATACACTTTTCAATTTCTTTCTTATTATATATGGACTTATTTTTGGCAGTATTCTTATGATTACAGAACCATCTATTATTTGGCTGACTTTCTTTTTTCCCATTTTTTATCGGTTTCTTTCTTATTATTATGTTGAACGTTTTTTCTCTACAGAACGCGTAGACTGACCTCTCGGAATACTTAAACATTCCCACTCATTTTCTTTTAACATCTTCCCAATGTAAATAATCTGACCAATATGCAATGCATAATGAGCAATTTGCCTTTCAATTGCTTGCATGACAGTATGTGCTTCACCGCGAATGTATACCGTCTTCAATAAGTGTTCCGGCGTTAAAGTATTCATCGTATTAAAAACATATTTCCATCCTTCTTGCCAAGCTATAAGGGTTTCTTCTTTTGAGTGATAGCATCCTTCAAATTCACCATCTCGATTACGATCTGTTTTTTCACCATCAGACGTTAAAAAATCCGTCCATCTAGAACGCATATTACCGTGAAGATGCTTAATAATAATCGCTATACTATTTGTTTCTTCATGAGAAGACCATTGTATTTGTTCATATGATAATTGAGAAAGTGCCCGCTCCCCTTGTTTCTTTGTTGCTTTAAAGTTCGAAATCGCACATTGCAAATATTCTCGTCCGATATCCATATTAGCCCCTACCTTCACCCTAGCTAATTTTTGTTCCATTTGGCAATTTCATATTAGGCTGAAGTAACACAACATCATCAGCTTCAGGAACACCACCAAGCACAAGCACTTCTGATTTGAATCCAGCTACACGCTTTGGTGGAAAGTTTACAACAGCAACGATTTGTTGACCGATTAAATCTTCTGGACTATACCTTTTCGTAATTTGAGCACTTGACTGCTTTATCCCGATTTCTCCAAAATCTATTGCTAGTTTAATCGCTGGTACTCTCGCTTCTTTAAATTCCTCTGCATGTATTACAGTTCCAATTCTCAAATCCAAATTTAAAAAATCTTCAAAATTAGCCATTTATCATCCCCCCCAATTATTACTTAGACAAAATACAAAAATCCCCTTCAAAAAAAGAAAGGTGCCTAAGCACCTTTCTTTTGTAATTCACTTGATTCATTTGATTTATAGAAGAAGAAACCGAGAATCCCGCCAATACATGATGGAATTAACCATCCGATTCCTTCGTTATATAACGGTAACATTTGTAGTACATTAGAAATCGCGTCAATTTTAATTTTCGCACTTTCTAAACCGTTAAAGAAACTAATTAACAATGCACCTAAAATAGCTCCAATATAAATTGTATTACGCTTCCCAATCCACTTATGGAAATACGAAAGTACAATTAATACGATTGCAACTGGATAAATGATCATTAACACAGGTAATGTTACTGCGATTAATTGTGTTAAACCTAGGTTAGATACAATTAAACTAAATACACATACCATTGTTACAATCGTTTTATGCGAAAGTTTTGGGAATAAGTTTGTAAAGAAACCCGCACACGCAGATGTTAACCCAACAGAAGTTGTTAAACAAGCGAGTATAATAACAAGCCCTAATAAAATTTTACCACTCGTCCCATATAGCTCATTTACAACATTCGTTAAAATAAGACCACCGTTTTCTGAGATACCAAGTGATGTACTTGTTGAACCAAGATAAGCAAGTGATAAATAAATTAACGTTAAACCAAGTACAGCAATAATACCTGATACTACTGTTATTTTTGCAATTTGACTACTCTCTTTTATCCCTTTAGAGCGGATAACTTGTACAACGACAATTCCGAATACGAGCGCGCTAATTGCATCCATCGTTAAATATCCTTGAATAAATCCACCAAAGAAAGCATTTTCTTTGTAAGCAGCTAACGGCGCAGCTGGCTCTCCAATTGGATCAATAATTGCCTTTCCGACAATAACAGCCACAATTAATACTAATAATGGTGTAAGAAACTTTCCGAACCAATCCACTAATTTAGATGGATTTAATGATAAATACCACGTTATTCCGAAGAAAACTATCGTGAAAAGAAATAGCATGTACCACTCTGAAACCATTGCCTCTGATAAAAAAGGCTTCATACCCATTTCAAACGAAACAGCTCCAGTACGAGGAATCGCGAAAAATGGTCCAATTGCTAAATAACTAATCAATGGGAAAATAAACGCAAATATAGGGTGGACTCTAGAAGATAGCGCTTTCAAGTCCCCCTCTACAAACGCGACAGCTGTTACAGCTAGTAGGGGTAATCCGACTCCCGTTACAAGGAATCCTATTGTAGCAATCCAAACATTCTCTCCTGCTTGTTGACCTAAAACTGGCGGAAAAATTAAATTTCCTGCTCCTAAAAATAATGCAAATAGCATTAAACCAATTGCTACCGTATCACCTGGCCTTAAACGTCCCTTCATGCTCTTCATTTGCATAGCACTTTTTCATTGTTTATCTCTATATTTTACAATATGCTATGCATCCTCCTCTCTGCTCAAGATGATAAAATATGCCCCTTACAAAGCAGTGTCTTTCTCCATAATTTCTCCATTCCCCTTATTTTTACTCTAATCATTAATATAATTATTATTTTAATTTTTGATTTTTTTGAATTTTTAAATCATTAGAGTGTTATTACGTGGAGTATAGTTGTCAGACCTCTTTGTTTTTATCACACATATAGTAACATATTTAGTTGCAAAATAAAAACATATTTTCAAATTGATTTTTTTGAAAATCGAAATTATCTACATTTTTTATTCTCTTACACAAATATTGTTATAATCTCACCTATTATTCGATCGTTATTTTCAAATAACTTTATACACGTAACATACAAAAGCCATCTAATATAATTTAGATGGCTTTTGTATGTTACTCTATCGTTTCAACTTCACGTGGATTTTTCATCTCTTCCACATACACAACTCTAAATCCGTGATCTTCTAAATCTTTCAATAATGTCTCTAATTCACCGTCGTTAAACTCTTCTCCTAATGTAAACATAATTCTACGAACTAATAAGGCATCATTATCAAAAGTCATCAAACTTTGAATACCAGTGTATTTCTTTAAAACTGTCGATAACTTTTGGATTGCTCCATTATAGTCTTGCGTTCCAATCATGACAGAGTATTTACTAGAGTGAACACCCCATGCATCCTCTAATAACTCAAAAACTTTTTTATGCGTTAAAATTCCAAGGAAAACCCCTTTTTCATCAACTACTGATAAATAAGGCAATTTTTTTATTGTAAAAAATACTTTAAAGAAAGATGAATCTTCTCTCACAAATCCTTCTTTATCGTTTAATAATTGTATTACACTCTCATCAAGTGATCCTTTATATTCTAAAATATCTACTTTATATATATTCCCTAAAAATTTCTCTTTTTTTTCATCTAAAACTGGTACACAACGATACCCCGTTTTATTTAAATGCTCTAACGCTTCCCCTATCGTAATCGAACTTGAGCACAGTAAAACTTCCCTTTTCGGCACGTAATTCCCTTTAATCCTCATAAAAAGCCTCCTTATGTTAAAATACTTTCTGTGCCATAACTATATTATATTTTCAGAAAAAAATAAATAATTTATTTTATTTTTCTGAAAATTATTCATTTTCTTGTCATAATTTATTCATGAATCCTTCACTTGCATATTTTTGCTATCAAATCTTCTCTCTGAATTACTGAATGAAAAATATATTGTAACTTCTTTCAAAAAAAGCTAAAATAAGAATAAGAATTTTCTGAATATTCTAAGAGTAGGTGGTTATATGTCCTTATTACGCTCACATGTATGTAAATTTATAATTGGTATTATTGTTATTTTTGCCATAAGTCCTATTCCAGCTCTTTTTATTACACACAATTATTCTTATCAAAATGGATTTATTAGCATTTTTCAAAACTTCGCACAGCTTTCTTCTATATCAATTCCAAAGGTTGATTGGATGCATGAATCTATCTTTTTCTCAGCAAACCAAATGATACATACTTCTAATCATTCAACACCATTATTCCCTTACATATGGGAAATATATTTTATATCGATTGTTCGTTTTACTTTTACCCTTGCGATCGGATTTTTCATAAGTTTGGGTATCGGCCATTTATTTTTCAAATTACCTAATTCGTTTAAAAAGTTTACTACTGTATTGAAATGGATACCTTACTCTTTTTGCACTGTAGTATTACAATGTTCAGTCTTATTACTACTTCTATACATCGCACAATTTATAAACCTTCCTTACTACTCATCATTTATCATCGTATGTAGTACTTCCATGATTATCGTTATGCAAGCAGTAAAAAAATGGATTCCTTTCTTAAAAAACACAAATGAATATGAAATAAAACATGATTCTTTTCTTGTGGATACATTGTTTTTGGCGCTTACTTCGAATCATAAATCAATTTTAGGTTCCATTATTCTTTCATTCGTTTTTATGGAATGCGTTTTTCATGCAAATGGACTGTTACAATTTATCGTTCAATTTGGCGGAAATTCACCCATAATTGTTACAATCGGCTTATTACTACTCTATATCCCATATAGCATACTTTCTTTCCTTCAAACACTATGGACCACAAACTACTCCAAACAACAGTCATACACTTTGACGAGAAGTGTTCCAAAACCTTAATTTAAAATAACCCTCTATAATCTAAAAGTAGGGGGTTATTCCTTTTGTATAGCGGACAAAATAACAGCAAATTCAAAAACTATTACAGAAACATACCAATATTTACCCTTTTCCTTTGACTATTCTTTTCATTTGGATTTATTATAAAAGTATAACATAATTGCAGGAGGTGACATCTTTATTCCAAACCTTGGAATGGAGAACACGCTTGGACATATTAAATATTTTTCTCATCTTTGTACTTATTCTTATTTCTGGCTTTTTCGTTGCATCAGAATTCGCTGTTGTAAAAGTACGAAAAAGTCGAATTGACCAACTTGCAAATGAAGGTAATAAACAAGCTTTAGCTGCAAGAAGCGTCCTATCTAATTTAGATGTTTATTTATCAGCTTGTCAGCTCGGAATTACAATCACTTCTTTAGGACTTGGTTGGCTTGGTGAACCAACTGTGGAGCATATACTACGACCGCTCTTTGAAAAAATTAATATTACTGGAACAATGGCTAACACTTTATCTTTTGTTATCGCTTTTAGTGTTATTACATTTTTCCACGTTGTATTAGGTGAATTAGTTCCAAAGTCTTTCGCAATTCAAAAAGCAGAAGCGATCACACTCAAATTTGCAAGACCGCTTATTTTATTTGATAAAATTATGTACCCATTCATTTGGCTACTCAATAGTACAGCTATATTTTTCACAAAATTACTCGGATTAGAACCTGCGAAAGAAAGTGAACTTGCTCATTCTGAAGAGGAATTGCGACTCATTTTAGGTGAAAGTTTTAAAAGCGGTGAAATAAACCAAACCGAATATAAATATGTAAATAACATTTTTGAATTTGATGATCGAGTTGCAAAAGAAATTATGGTTCCTCGTACCGAAATGATTTGCTTATCTACTGAAAATACGTTAGAAGAAAATATGGATATCGTCGCTACTGAAAAATATACACGCTATCCAATTATCGAAAAAGATAAAGATGATATCATTGGGATGATCAATACGAAAGAAGTATTCCATGATCAAACGAAAGGTATTTATAAACCACTTGAATCTTATATACATCCTGTTCTAACTGTATTTGAAACAGTTCCAATTCGTAAAACGTTAGTCCATCTTCAAAAAAATCGCGTTCAGATGGCAATCGTTATGGATGAATATGGTGGTACTGCCGGACTTTTAACGATGGAAGATATTCTTGAAGAAATCATTGGAGAAATTCAAGATGAATTCGATGCGGATGAATCACCTATGATTGAAAAGCGTACACCTAAGCTTACTGTTTTAGATGGAAAGGTGCTTATTTCTGAAGTAAATGATATGTTTGGCCTACATATTGATGATAGTGATTTAGATACAATCGGAGGATGGCTTCTTTCTCAAGCAGTTGACTTAAATATTGAAGCTGGCTATTCCATTGAATATGCTGGTTTTCAATTTAAAGTATTAGAACTTGATGGACATCAAGTCAAAAAAGTTGCTGTACATAAACTAGATATTAAAAAGGAGCTATAAAGTGACCGTTTTATTAACAATTTGTATCATTGCCTGTTTCATTGTTTCATTTCTCGCCTTTATTTATCCAATTATCCCTGGCATACTAGCTGTCTGGGCTGGATATTTGATTTACCATTTCGGTATAAATGGAGGCGAATTAACAACTTCTTTTTGGATTATTCAAGTCATTTTCACTCTTTTCATTTTCGTTGCTGATTTTATTGCAAATGGATATTTCTTAAAAAAATACGGTAGTTCTAAATGGGGCGAACGTGTCGGAATGATTTCTATCATTGTCGGATCGTTCTTCTTCCCACCATTCGGACTTATTATCATACCGTTCTTATCAGTATTTATAACAGAACTAGTGCATAAAAAAGCGCCAAAAGATGCCTTTCTAGTTGGAGTCGCTACTGTAGTTGGTTTTTTAAGCAGTACAGTAGCGAAAGCAATTCTCCAAATCATTATGATTATCATCTTCTTGTGTTATATCATCTTTTAACCATCCCGACTTCGGGATGGTTTTTTAATATGCAATACCTACTCGACTATTTTCATATATGTTTTTCTTACATAGATCCCATGCAAAGTGTGCTGTATCACCCACTGTAATTTTTGATCCACCCTCTGGCAATATATCTTTTTCAGTTCGATATACCTCTGTCGCCTCACCATCTATTAAATGTGTCGGACAAACAACTGTCCAACATAAATTATTACTATTACTTAGTACTTTATATGCAGCCAAATGATCTTCCGCTGCCGTTGTCGTTTTCCTTTTTGATTCCGTTGATTGAAAACGATATAAATTTAGATTTGTTCTTGCTTGTAAAATACCAGCTGTTCCTATTGTTATGATTCTACGAACCCCTTCTTCTTCCATTTGCTTAATGATTTGTGGCATACTCTTCCCTAATGTTCCATTTTGATCCGTTCCAAGTGTACTAATTACTATATCGCTTCCTTCTATCACTTTCTTTATATCATTTTCGTTCAATACATTACCTTCTATCACTCGTAGCCTTTCATGTTGTATTTCTATTCTATTTAAATCACGCGCTAATGCAGTCACTTCAGCTGAATCCTTTAATGCTAAATTAATTATGTTTGAACCTACTCGTCCTGTTGCTCCCAATATACATACTTTCATTTGTTTTCCCCCTCTTTCATTCTCTTTCTATTTTTCAATAATCTCAGTCAATTTACAACAAAAAAGCTTCCTCATATATGAGAGGAAGCTTTATTATTACTTTATTTCTTTTCTTTAGAATCAGTAGACTTCTCGGTTCCGCTTGTTTCTTTATCCTTTTTATCCTCTTGTTGTGTTGTTGTGTCGTCTTCTTTCTTCTTGTCCTCACCTTTACTACAACCTACCATTAATAAAGAACTTGCAAGTGCCATAGCAGTTAATGATTTAACCCATTTGTTCATTTGCGTTTCCTCCTTGTGATAGAATATGTACAACCTCATATTACTCTCTATTTTTAAAGGAGAGATTGAAAAACAGTAAATATACGGTAAATTTTTGTAAATTTTCTGATAACAAAACCTGATTTTATTTTATTTCCAATCGATACACAATAAAACTAGTTTTTTCTCTCAATGGACGTAAAAAAACTAAGGCGCATACCATTTCGCCTTAGTTTCTCATGCAAACTTTTCATTTTCATATAGATGTGTAATCTTATATTCCTTCTTCATAACATATTGCCACACACTATAAGCGTAACGGTTCATTTTCAGGAAACAATTTTCCAAAAATGAGCGAAACTCTGGATTAGCAACTTCCACTGCAACTTGAGCAAACTTTAAAGCTAATCGTTTCAAGTGCGCAATATAACTGGTTGCAATATGAATATCCCCTGTATATTTACTAACTGTTTCCTTTTCCATTTCATGCAAATCAAACTCCGTTGGTTCACAGGTTATATGCTGCACATTCTCTCCTTCTTGAAAATTTACTTGTTCATTATATGCTTGTAACATATATGGTAAATGGTGCTGTAATAGATTTTTTAATTCTTCGTCTCTGACCTTTCCAGTATACTCTCCAACCTTGTATATTAGCATATAACTATATCTCATTAATTCTTTCATACAGTCCATTAAAGCGCCTCCCTTCTCTTTTGTCCATATACTATAAATATGATGCTAAAACATTCGCTATTCTTGCTAAAAACCAATCCCATCTACTAATTTTCTCAAAATCTTCTTCAGAAAATCGTTTTGATTTATGAAAGTCTACCTGTAATCGACTCCATACTTCATCAACAACTGTTTTATCATATATGATACAGTTAGACTCGCAATTTAAATAAAAACTTCTATTATCAAAATTCGCTGTCCCAATATCAACAATTTCTCCATCAATGATTGTTACTTTCCCATGAAAAAATCCATTTCGATATTGATAAATCTCCGCTCCAGCATGTAACATATCTTTCAAATATGGATAGGCAGCTTGTTTTAACAATATGGCATCACTTTTAAATGGCACGAGAATTTTCACATTAACACCACGATTTAATGCAGCTTTTAACTCTTTCACCATTTCTTTACTTGGTACAAAATATGGTGTAGCGATAATTAAAGACTTTTTAGCCTGCTTTAATAGTGCTCCATATTTTTCCCATAAGCCTTTTCCATTTGAAAATAAATATTGATATTTTATATTCCCTAATGTAGGTATACTTTCATGTATAGGCATTTTTTCTCCTGTATCTTCTTTCCAATCTTCGGCGAACTTTCTTTCCATATCCGCTGCACCCTCACCATGGATACGCACGTGATAATCACGCCATGGCCCAAACTTTGGATTTTGTCCAAGGTACTCCTTTCCGATATTAAAGCCACCGACGTATGATACCTTTCCATCTATCGTAACAATACGTCTATGATTTCGTTGATGCAAAGAATAGAACATATTTTTCAGTTTCGGTTTTTTACTAAATGTAAACTTCACACCGTTTTCCTTTAATCGGCTAATTACCTTTTTCTTCAGCTTATATCCGCCTACCCGATCGACTGACAATTTCACTTCTACTCCGCTAGATGCTTTTTTCTCTAATAACTGTAAAAACTCTTGGCTTATTTCGTCTTTTCCTACAATATAAAAATGGATATATATATACTTTTCTGCATCGTTTATATCGTCAAATAATTTTCTATATAACTCTTCACCGTTCGTATATAGTTGAAATTCACCTAATCGAACTTGTCCTAATTCATATTCACTAGCCATTTCCTTCCCCATTTCCACATCGATGTTCATCCAAATGAATACACCTATTAAACAAAGGATTATAGCGAAAAAGTGCTTCATGGATAAATTCCTTTCTCCACTTACTGTTATTTCTATATCTTCCCTTTTTTATTACATTATCATTCAAGAAAATATGTCATTGCATGATATATGTCCATATCAAACAATAGCTCATTTGCATATTGTATGTTGTATCTTAAAATAAAAGGAGGAAATAACAATGGGCTTCGCACATGGTAATGGATTTGCGCTATTAGTCGTATTATTTATCCTCTTAATCATCGTCGGTGCTGCTTGCTTCTGCTAAGTAGCTACTGTCATATGATATGTGGATGAAAAAACTATAAAAGCGGACACCTATTTTTAGGTGTCCGCTTTTCATTTTAAAACCATTTCCGACTGCTATAGTAACTTAAATGGCTAAATATTCATCTCAAAAGGTTAACAATGTGGCTACTTTCTTACTCTCTGCCTTACGTATATGACGCTGTTCTGCACGTAACACAGCAATACGATGTAATTCTTTCTCTTCTTCGGTTTCAGGGATAACACGCGGTACTGGAACTGGATTATTTTCCTTACTAAGTGCCACAAAAGTAACGAATGACGTTGCCGCTATACGCTTCTCACCTGAAATTAAATCTTCAGCCACTACCTTCACAAACACTTCCATCGAAGTTCTTCCCGTCCAAATTACGAAAGATTCATAACTAACACAATCTGAAGAACGAACAGGATGTAAGAAATCGACCCAGTCCATAGATGCTGTGACACATTCCTTTCTTGAATGTCTGGATGCTGAAATAGAAGCAACCATATCCATCTCCGCTAATATCTTCCCACCAAATAGCGTGTTATGATCATTTAAATCTGTTGGGAAGACTCGGCTCGTTTTGAACACCCTTGACTCATTGGCTGTTTTCCCCTTTACTTCTGTCATTGTTATCACCCCTTTAATGATCTATCCCTAATATTTCAATAATCACTATACTAAATGAACTACACGTTTAATATTAACAACATTCAGAACTTTTAGTCCACAAAAAAGAACCGATTTTATCAATCGGCTCCTCTAAATACATATTGTTCTTTCGGCTGTTCAACTTTATTCCATTTTGTTACTTCTAATACAGGAATATTCGCATGAAACGGCTGATAAAACTCAGTAGTTATCTCTCCTTCTACTTGAATCCAGTCATCATTATTCCACTCTACGCCTTCTGGTTTTTTCACTAACATACCATACACACCAGAATCTGCTACGCAATGTATAATACCGAAACGGAATAAGAAGTATTGTTCTTTTTTAGAAGAATCATCTCTAAAAACAAACCCTTTAAAAGATAATTTTTTCCCAGTAAACTCGCCAGGATAATTATAAATTGTTTCCATACCCTTTAGGAAGTCTTCATCTTTCAAATTAATATTGTCTTTCGTAACAAACTCTTTCTTCCCTTTTTCCATTACACCGCGGTATCCTTCTTTCCCGTAATAAATGCTCGTATCAGGTCTTAGGAATTGTCTTGTCATAAATGGATCCTTACTTTCTGCTTGTGCAACAGGAAAGTGAAAGCCCTTCGCTTTAACAATATCCGAATCTAGCGTCGCAATTGGGAAAAATAACCCTGAGATAATTGGAAAACAAAACAATGAGTACGAAAATGCTTTTTTCCACCATGTATTCTCATCTTTTGAATGATCATGCCCGCAATGGCTATGGTCGCAACTGCAATCATTTTTCTCTTTTTCCTTTTGGTGCTCTTTTTGGAAAACGACGATAATTTGTATAATCGTTAAGAAACCTAAAATAATTGCTGCTGTTGTTGATAAATAGGCATACTTCATATTGATATACTTCGTAATGTTACCAGAAATATGAAGCTGCGCAATTAATATTGTAAAACCTAATAATATATATGCTCGAAACATAACCTACCACCCCATCGCATAAATGAGTAGTGAGCTTGCATAAACAACAAGAGTAACTGTAACTATAACAACAATTACAAATTTCGTTTTAAATGTCGCAAGCATCATAAACATATTTTTAATATCCACCATCGGTCCGTAAACGAGGAACGCGACAAGTGAAGCTGTTGAAAACGTACTTTGGAACGAAGAAGCGATAAATGCATCTGCCTCTGAACAAAGTGATAATATATAAGCAAGTCCCATCATAACAGCTGATGAAGAAAACGGACCTTGTCCAATAGCAAGAAGTGTTGAAGTTTGTACAAACGTTTGTACCGCTGCTGCAATTAACGCACCTAGTACTAAATATTTTCCCATTGAGAAGAATTCCTCAACAGCGTGTGTACATACATCCCACATTTTTTTACGCAGTGGACGCTTATTATTCACTTCTGGGAAGTGATCATCTCTTAATTGATGTTCTTTAAACATAAAGGATAATATAATTCCAACGATAATGGCTACGATAATCGCTACAATAGAACGATACCATACCATGTGCATACTACTCCCAAAGGCAACATAAGTAGCAAATAATACAACTGGATTAATAATAGGTCCAGTTAACATAAATGCAATCCCTGCGTATGGTGGAACACCTTTTCCAATTAATCGTCTTACAATCGGAACAATTCCACATTCACAGCCCGGAAACAACATACCTAAAAAAGTAGCTAATAAAACAGACAGAAATCGGTTTTTCGGCATCCATTTTGCCACCATATCTTCTGTCACGAACATTTGAATGAATCCTGAAATAAATACACCAATGAGCACGAAAGGAAGTGCTTCGATCAATATGGAGATAAAAATTGTATTCATTTGCAGGAATGCTTTCGGTAATTGAAACAATTCCATGATGTATTTCCTCCAACTTTTCATTAACAATATGTAATTTTAACCCCATTTCATTAATTGAACAAGGCTTATATGGAATACATACCCTTTATATACATTACATTGTACAAGTTATATTCTATTCAAAATTTGAGATTTCATAGCAAAAAAGCTGCTCTAGCGTAGTTGTATAACTATGCTAGAGCAGCTTTCTTATCTTTAAAAGTAACGTTTCTTCCAAAAAACAAAAGCTAACGTGAAAGATAGTGTTACACATATGATGAGTACAATTACAAAACCGTGGGCTTCTCCTTCAAACGGAACCTTTACGTTCATTCCAAAGAAACTAGAAACCATCGTCGGTAAAGATAAAATGATCGTAATTGACGTTAACAGTTTCATAACACTATTTAAATTATTTGATATAACGGAGCTAAAAGTATTCATCATTCCACTTAAAATATGACTATATATTTCCGCCATTTCAATAGCCTGTTTATTTTCAATTAATACATCTTCTAATAAATCTTGATCGTCTTCATACATTTTTAAAAATGTACTATTACGCATTAACTTTTGAATTACAATTTTATTAGCCTTTAATGACGTTGTAAAGTATACTAAGCTTTTCTCAAGGCCTAACAATGTGAAAATCTCTTTATTTTTCATTGACTGATTTAATTGATGCTCTAAATCAATTGTTTTTCGATTTATTTGCTTTAAGTATCTTAAATAATAAGTAGAAATCGTATATAAGAGCTGAAGTGCAAAGCGCGTCTTCTTAAACGTATAAAATTCTTTAATACGTTGATTAATAAAACGTTCAAAAATTGGATTCTCTTCTAAGCAGATTGTAACAAAACAATCCGGCATCACAATCATACCTATTGGAATCGTGTCATAAATCGAATTTCCTTCTTCGTCATGTCTAACTGTCGGAATATCGACGATAATTAAAGTATTATTGTCTTCCTTTTCAATACGAGAGCGTTCTTCATCATCCAAAGGGTCTTTAATGAAATCTAAGTCTACATTTAAAGTTTGTACTAGATATTGAATTTCTTCTTCTGTTGGATGAAGTACATTAATCCAGCACCCCTTTTGCATTTCCTCAATCTCTTGTAGTTTTCCGTTTCGGTCTGTTAAATATATATTTAACATACTATCACCCCGATTCTTTTTACATGTAGGAATCTACCTCTCTTAAATCACAGTTTTTAAACCGCCATTCTCAGCATATGAAACATACGTTTAAATTTCAATAGAAAAATTATTTTGAAAACGTTTTTATAAGAAAAATATTATAAAGTGAAACTTTAATCAGTGGGGGCTTCATCCCCCACTGATTTTCAGCCCTCACCAATCGGGCTTTTACGGGCTGCCCGCCCCCAACCAAACTTCTTTTCTTTCGCTGAATTTTGAGATGAGGATCTTACTGCCCGTTAGAGCGGGATAAACATAGAAAAAGACAGAGTGCTCTCTGCCTTAAAAGCTTATGTTGCCTTTATAACATATTTAGAAAGCATCCACAAGTTAAACCCAACTGAAATCGTATAGCCCGCGTATGTTGAAATGATAAAACTTACATAATCGAAATACGGAAGCAATACAATATTTAAAACTATCTTCACAATAATTCCAATCACTAGTCCTAGCACCGTCTTCTGCTGTTGATTGATTCCTTGTAGCATAGCAGCCGTTACTGTAAAAAGAGAAAATAGTATGCAAGCAGGAGCATAATACTGTAAAATGATTCTCCCCATCTCTGGATCATTTCCAGCACCAAATAAAAGGGTATATACAGGCTTGGCTAACACCATCATTCCAATTGCCGCCGGTACCGTAATCGCTACTACTAATACATTTGTTCTCGTAAAATGTTTGTACAATAGCTTCGTATTTCCTGCTGTATAAGCTTTCGTCATCTCTGGTACGAGAGACATACTAAAAGCTGTCGCAACGGATACCGGGATAAGCACAACCATTTGAACAAGGCCAATTATTGCATTAATTTTTTCCGCTTCGCCTTGCATATACCCTATCTGTATAAGTAGTTTATTAATTGTAAATGTATCAATCGTCTGATACAACGGAATTGCTAAGCCTACTACAACAAATGGAATAGAATATGTAAAGAGCTCCTTATAAAGCGAGAAAAAAGATTTCGTTGTTTGTGGTATACTTGCCATTTCTTTTTTCTTTAAGTGCCTTCTCCTTCTCATATAATACGCACTTAAAACAGTTAATCCACCTACAGCTCCCATAAAGGCACCGAACGTTGAAATACCAACTGCTAGCGAAACAGAAGCTTTTAAAACATATAAAACAACAAAGCTTCCTATTAAAATGGTTAAAACCCGAAAAAATTGCTCCACAACTACACTTAATGCAGAAGGCCCCATCGATTGGAATCCTTGAAAGAAGCCCCTTAATAAACTCATTACTGGCACAAGTATTAACGCAAAACTTACAATTCGAATATTAGTAGTAACCGCTCCTACACTATTCCCCGTTTGATCATTCCCATCGATGACAAGTTTAGCTAAATGCGGAGCTAGCATATATAACGTAAAACACGAAATGACTCCCATTATAAACATAAACACGATTCCACTTTTCAACACTCTCTTAACCGTATGATAATCATTCAGTTGATCATATTTTGATACCATCTTTGAAACAGCTAGCGGTAATCCCATTGTTGCTATGCTGAGCATGATGGTATAAGGACGATATGCGTATGTGTATAGAACGTAACCACTCGTACCGACCATCGCTGTAAATGGTATAACATATATAAACCCTAACATTTTTGATATCATCGTTGCCATCGTTAAAAATATCGTTCCACGTATAAACGGTGACCCTTTCATCACATTCCTCCGCTACGCTTTATTATTACACATTATGGACAACTCCTTTTCTTTAGAACCGAAACAAACAAAAAAAGCCAATGAATTATCATTGACTTTAACGCGCTGCTTTTTTCTTTTTGAAATACTTTAAACCAAAGTATAGAGCAATAAAAAGAACAGCTCCTATAATTATGTAATGTGTGTAATCAGATGCATACTCTTTAATTTGTCGCCAATTCCCACCAAGTTTTTCACCTAAGTATATAAATAGAATTGACCATGGAATGATCGCTACAACCGTATAAAGTGTAAATAGTTTTAATGGCATCTTAGCTAGTCCTGCTGGAATAGAGATCGCATGACGCACTACTGGGATAAAGCGCGCAGAAAATATTACGCCTGCTCCATAACGCTTAAACCAACCTTCCGCTATGTCTAAATGATGTTTATTAATAAGTAGATATTTCCCATATTTCTCTACAACCGGACGCCCTCCGTAGTATCCAAGCCAGTATAAAAAGATTTGCGCTAAAGTACCACCAATCGTTCCGGCGATAACTGCACCCACAAAACTAATTTTACCATTTGCTACTAAAAAGCCAGCATACGAAAGTACAATTTCACTCGGGATTACTTCAATCATTAAAGCAAGAGCTACTCCAAAGTAACCTAAGCTTGCAAAAAATTGCAATAACTGATCTATTATGTTTGCTAACATGTTCTTTTTTATCTCCTTTTTTCTTCACATACCATCCCATTATTACATAAAGGCTGCAATCTGCCAATATCTTCATTTTAACAATATGTACAATTCAAGCAGGATTAATCTATTAATTTCTCTTTCTGCGGGTCTTTCATGTAGGCAAACATCTCTTTAATTTGGTCTTCTGTATTTCTAGCAATTGATAAATTAGGCAATTCATTTTCACCAAAAAACTCCACCTCTTCTGTTTCAATGCTAGTTTTCTTTTCTCCACCAATAATCTCGCATCCAATGAAAATCTTATATACATGCGTCGCCGATGGAGATGGTTGATGTTTTTCTTTATCAAATATAGCTAGTAACTTAAAATGATCTACCTCATAACCAGTCTCTTCGAAAACTTCTTTTGCTGCAACTTCGGTTGGCGTATAACCGACATCAGCCCATCCACCTGGCAATGCCCATTTCCCATCGCTTTTTTCTTTCACAAATAATAACTTTTCATTTTGAAAAACAACCGCTCTTATATCAACTTTAGGTGTTTGATAGCCTGTCTCACTTGCAAATAACTTCTCTACGATTTCCCAATCTGTTTTCGTGTAATGTGACATCATTGAAATAGAAATATCTCGTAATTGCTGGAAACGTTCAATATCATACACATCCTTAGAATACGTTAAACCTGCTTGAGCTATAGATTGTATTTGTTTTACCCAATCAATCCATTTAATCGTCATATATCCGCATCCCCATTCTCTATCAAATATATTACTTCATTTTTATTGATACATCTTTATTATACAAAAAAAAAAGAGATTGATAACGTTTCAATCTCTTTCAAAATTAATCCAATTCATGTAAGTGGTCTTGTATATACTTTCTTCTCTTATTTATATATTCATAAATCATATCAGCCTCTTGATCAAATGTTTCTAATTTTTCTTTCATGTATGGATCTTGTAGTAAATATGGACGAATCAATTCACACAACCCTTCTACTTTCGGCCTCATAAACGAAACTGTAAATTGATCTTCTAATATTTCTTCTAAAATACTTCGATACTGCTTTCTAAATACAGGTATGTCTAGCAATCTTGCACTCAACGTATTATAACCTTGAATACGAATATATTCATGATTAAGCGGTCTCCCTTGTACATCTCGCCCCCAAGTCGCATCATAATCCCACGGTATAACTTCAAATAAATTTGTTTCATCATTATGATATAGTGCATAGTTATGAACGAAACCATCAAAGTTTTGCGTAAAAATAACTCCTGCTAACCATCGTAAATATTTATCGACATGTAGAAACTTCCCAATCTCTTTTTCATAGGCTTCCCTCGTCAAAGTATTCGCTTGAAATACAAATTCACTCAGTTGTTCTTCACTATTTTTATTCGAATATTTAAATTCATAACCCGCAAAGAGCTCTGTCTTAACATCTTTATCTCGCTCACTCATTAATGAAAAATTCGCATCATCATCTATCGCATAATAAATAGAACCACTCGGTAATCCTCTATTTTTCAAAAAGTTTTCATCAACCGATTCTAACTGTAAATATACACCTTGAATTTGACCATTAATTTTTATAAATACATGTTGTGATTTTGGTGAAAGTACACCAATATCATGAAAAAAATCTAAAGATAATTTATTTCGTATGAGAGACGGATCCATAAACTCCGAATTCAAATGAAACTCTTTCGCACCTTGAAATTTTTTAGGCTTATAAAACATAACATGATAAGACTTTTTCTCAAATTCGCGAATATGAGCTCCTCGGTATACGATATCAATATCATACTTCTTTTTTCCATAAGTTAATTTTGCTGGCACTGGACTATCTGACCAAATGTCCTTTTTCAATTCCACTAAGTACATTGGATGAACAAAAAAATCATATGAAGGCAGCATGTTTTCTCATCCCTTCTCAGTTCTCTTCATTCAATGTATGCGCCTTGTCTTGTCCATACATCCGCAATCATCTATTTATATAAAATTACACTCTTGTCCTGTTCAGAAAGATGCCTACATACATATCATGTTAAGGAAAAAGAATACCTTTTCACTTTAATACATGATAAGGAGGATTTCTATGAAACGTGATATTAGAAAAGCTGTCGAAGAAATCAAAAGTGCTGGGATGGAGGATTTCTTACACCAAGATCCAAGTACTTTTGAATGCGATGATGATAAGTTCACTCATCATAATTGTACAACTGGATGTAAATGTACAACTGGGGGTAAATGTCCAAGAACAAGATGTACTCGCGTGAAACATTGTACGTTCGTTACAAAATGTACACATGTAAAAAAATGGACATTTGTTACGAAATGTACACGTGTACGTGTTCAAAAATGGACGTTCGTTACGAAAGTAACGCGTAGAAAAGAATGCGTATTAGTTACAAAACGTACTCGCAGAAAACATTGTACATTCATTACAAAATGCATACGCTTTGAAAAGAAATTTTTCTGGACAAAACGAAGTTTCTGTAAAAAATGCGAATTCTTCCCTAACAGACACGGTCACTCTTACGATGATTCATGTGATCATGGTAAAGACTGTCACGATAGCGGACACAAATGGAATGATTGCAAAGGCGGACATAAATTCCCATCTTGCAAAAATAAGAAATTCGATCACTTCTGGTATAAAAAACGTAACTGCTAGTTTTTATACCACCCAAAAAAGGCCGTTTTGCGGCCTTTTTTACATTTATTGAAAGTGACTTATATCTGCAAATTGTTTCACTTTACCAATACCCTCTTCAAATTCTATTGTGCTCAAACTGGCACTATGCATAAATGGATCATCCCACACATTTTCTATTTCAATTCCCGCGAAATGCCCTACAAGTAATTTTGCTGCTGCCGCATGAGAAACAATCAATATGTTTTGTCCTTTATGCTTCTCTAAAAGAAGCTGCATACCTTCAATTACTCTTTCATAAACGGCCTCAAAATTTTCGCCTGATGTTGCCTGAAAAAGATGTGGCTCATTCCAAAACAGATGTACTTCTTCTGGAAATTGCTTTTCTATATCTGCGATTGTTTGTCCTTCCCATATACCCATGTTGATTTCATAGAAATGCTCATCCGCTATAATGGGTATATCACGTTCCCCCTTTATTAACTCTGCCGTATGAAGTGTTCTTTCGCTCGGACTACTATAAATCGCATGGATTGGTAAATCTTTCATTCGATTCCCTAATTGTTTCGCCTGAACTATACCATTTTCAGTTAAAGCAGAATTTTTCCGTCCCTGCATTCGCTTCGCTACATTCCACTCTGTTTCACCATGCCTTGTTACATATATAGTTGTTTTCATTTCATACTCCCCCTCACCATATTGGTCGTAATTCCCACGGTTCAACTCTCCCTACAATCCACTCCGCTCGTTTACTTTCAATCCCTTTTATAACTCCATCAGCTATCTCTTCATGAGTAAGCCATCTTCCATATGTATCTTCTAAAATAAACCCTAAAATAATTCTATGATAAATACATCGCGTACTCCCTATTTTTTGTGCAGGCATACGTGATGCTTTACTACCTAAAATATGAAATAAACTATATGTTTTAGACGACAAATCTAGTTCTTTACAAATATTTGATAGTGCATGCTTTGCACTTGTGTGTACCCATGCAACAACTAATGTGATCGGGCCATTTTTCTTAATTGTACTTTTAATAGCTAGCTTTACATCTTCATCATTATAATAATCTAACGAAAGGCATGTAATATTTTCTGGTGCAGAACTCATTCGCTTAACATTTTCTAATTTCACTTCATCTCGCCCGATAATAGAAACATAAAATCGTTTCTCACAAAGCCACATAGAAACTTTCTTTAGCATTCCTGTTCCACCAATTACAAGTGCATGCAAATGCTATCCCTCCTAATAAAATGTCATATGAGGTTTCTCATCTCTATAATAATTTAAACGGTCTTGCAGTGTCCCTGAGTGAAACTCAAATTTATGACCGTCAGGATCAACAAAGTATATAGATTCGCAATCCCTTACATCACGTTCTCTTCCTTGTAAAATATGAACATCATTTTCTTCTAATCGCTGTATTAGACATTTAAAGTCTTCTTGTTCAACAGAAAATGCAATGTGCGTATAAGATTGATGAATCTCATTTCTCGGAATATGCGTCTCTTCATTAAGCGCTATCCATACTCCACATATGTTAAAATAAGCTAATTTTCTTCCTTTAACTAATAATTCTCCTTCTAATACTTTTTCATAAAACATAATAGAGTTTTCTAAATTAGATACCGAAAAACAAATATGATTGATTCCTCTTAACAACTATAATTCCTCCTTATACAAATAAAAGATGAGCGAAAATTCACTCATCTTTTATTATACTATTTTTTTGTAATATATGCCCATTTATAACTGAAGTCCCCGCCAAACGTATGGTTAGCAATGCCTTTTACAAATGGCTTCTCTAAATAAGCTGTACTTTGTTGGTACGTAGGAGAAATTGCTGCGTCTTGACCAATTAAGATTTTTTCAGCTTCCGCAAGTGCATTCCAGCGTGCTTTATCATCTTTTAATAGCTCTCCTTTTGATTTCGCTACTAAATCATCATACTTCGGATTAGAATAATCCATTTCATTAAATGAGCTTCCAGTAACAAACATATCAATATAAGTCATTGGATCCGGATAATCAGGGCTCCATGCAGATAATGAGAATTCATATTGGAATTTCTTTTCTAAATCTAGCTTCTGCTTGTATGGTTGCTGTTTCAAATTCACTTTAATACCAGGCAAGTTTTTCTCTAGTTCTTCCTTAATAAAGTCGCCTACTTTTTTACGGCTACCGTTATCATCGTTTAGTAATTCAACCGTAATTGTATCTTGACCAAGCTCTTTCTTCGCTTCTTCCCATAATTTTTTTGCTTTCTCTGCGTTATCTTTACTATCACGGAAGTTTTTATTTACAGAGCGGAAATCTTTTCCATCCGGACCTGTCGTGAATTTTTCAGGTACTAAGAAATATGCTGGCAATGAACCGTCATTTAAAATGACATCAGCAATTCCTTTTTTATCGTATGCTAAATCAATCGCTTCACGTACTTTTTGGTTTTTAAATGTTGCATTTTTTTGATTAAAGCGTAAGAAATACATACGCGGGTCTAACTTCGTTTTAAATTCATCTGGTTTATTCTTTTTATATTTATCAACAAATTCAGAAGTTAAAATAACTCGATCTGCTTGATCACTATCATATAAATTTACTCCCGTGCTTGTTTCCTTCACAATACTTACATTAATTTCGTCTAACTTTACAGTATCTTTATCCCAATAATTAGGATTTTTCTTTAACTGATAATTTTGTTCATGTTTCCATTGACTCATTGTAAATGGTCCATTATATACTAATTTATCTGCTTCTAATCCGTATTTATCTCCTTGCTCTTTCACATATTTTTCATTTAATGGGAAAAATGTAGGGAACGACGTAAGCTCAAGAAAATAAGGTGCTGGTTGCTCTAATTCTACTACCAACGTTTTATCATCCTTCGCTTTAACACCCAATTGATCTAATGGTAATTCACCTTTATTTACTTTCTGTGCATTTTTCACATCAAATAAAATGAATGCATATTCTGCCGCTATTGCTTTGTCTAATGTACGTTGCCATGCATATACAAAATCTTGTGCTCGAACTGGATCACCATTTGACCATTTCGCATCACGTAATTCAAATGTATATGTCTTTTTATCTTCACTAATCTTCACATCTTTTGCCATACCTGGTGTTGGTTTATTATCTTTATCTAGACGATATAAACCTTCCATTGCATTTACAAATACACGGAAAGATACAGAATCCGTTGATTTAGATGTATCCATTGAAGGAATTTCAGCTGTTTCTAGCAAATTTAAAACTTGTTTATCTGCCATTCCCTTATTCGATTCTTTCTTCGTTGTCGAAGCCTTCTCACCATTCCCACATCCTGCAACCAATACACTCGTCGTTAACGCAAGTGCAGCAATTGTTGTTGTCTTTCTCTTCATTCTTCCTTCCCCCAATCTATATGTATAAGTTAAATCCTATATAATATATTTCATTATACAAAAGATTCTGATTATTTTAAATATTTATTTTAACAAACATAGAAAAAAGCGATCGGAAATTTCTTTCCAGCCGCTTTCTTGAATAGCATTTACTTGTAATCCATCCTCTATATCAAATGGATTTTGAACTTTAAATATTTCTTCCATCAGCTTCAAAAACTCTTCTTCAGTTTTAGATTCACCATTAACCATAAATGAGTATGGTTCCACTTCACCTAATTTATAATCGACAACAAATTGAATCTTCACCTTTTGTCTTGGCGTTCCGGTGTTATATCCTTGGAATTCTACTAATTCTAACCCTTCCGTTCCACGATAATATATCCAACCTGAATTTTGAAAATAATTTTCGAAAGATTCACCTATTGAAAAGAAAGGATATTCATAAAGCGAGCTTGTACGAACCTTTTGAATAACGTCTCGATCAGTCGGAAAAAAGAAATGACTAAAAAATATGCTGGCAACTGCTAAAATAGTAACAATTGTCGCTCCCATTTTGCTCGTTCCGCCGCTATCATTGATTAGATAGTTTTCAACTGATTTATCTTTTATTTCTCTTGCTTTTATTCGGTATATACGTCTTTCCGCAAATTGATAGTACAATCCATTTGCAAAAATCCCCATTCCAAACAGAATAAAAATGAGTAATAAAAACGTAAGAGGCACCATATTAATGATTGGCAACGCTACATTAAATCCCATATAATACGAAAATGCATCACACGCTACTAATAACAACATAAATAAAGCAGCTGGTACATAATACTTACGATATCCTAGCCAGCCTATATTGAAAATAGCAGCCCAACCATTCCAACTCCACCTAGCAATCCGCTTATTCTCAAGTTCCCATTTCCTTTTGTAATACGGATATTGTCTCCCTACATATACTTCTAGTTCTTTATCTATTAACGAGCTACCTTCATCTTGTTCATTATCCAAGTTTCGCTGA
Organism: Bacillus sp. JH7; assembly: GCF_001563515.1. Lineage (NCBI taxonomy): Bacteria > Bacillati > Bacillota > Bacilli > Caryophanales > Bacillaceae > Bacillus > Bacillus sp. JH7. The sequence goes on from NZ_LPUS01000001.1 coordinate 2,796,542, forward strand.
CAACTTGCACAATTTAACTGTTCCTCCTCGCAAGGTTGCCCACAATTTATACATTTCAAAACAATCCCTCTTCCCATCCATACGTCATTTCAAAATACCTTCGTGTTTTAATAACCACTCTTTCCTCCATAAACCACCAGCATATCCAACAAGCTTTCCACTCTTTCCTATTACACGGTGACATGGAACAATTATTGAAATTGGATTCCGACTATTTGCCCCTCCTATTGCCCGTACAGCTTTTGTATTTCCAACTTTCTCTGCAACATCTAAATATGAAGCACTTACGCCGTATGGAATAGTATAAAGTGCATCCCATACATTTTTTTGAAATGCTGTTCCCTCCGCAGACAGCGGGACCGTAAACTCTTTTCTTTTCCCTTTAAAATATTCATCTAACTCATTTATACATTGTTCTATCATTTCATTTTTATTTTCTTCTTGTCGTTCATCAACAAATATAACAGACGTAATTCCTTCTTGATTCGCTGTAATTTCAAGCAAACCTACTTCGCTTTCATAATAAGCCTGGTACATATGCCATCCTCCAATTCAGTTCATATTAGTCATTGTAACACGAATATACAAAATTTTTCGTATAAGCGTTTTATTAGAGAAACAAAAAAGAGAATGATACAATGTAAGAAAATTCAATCTAGGAGGCTATTGGATGAATTCCGAACTTTTTTCACCTTATACAATTAAGGACGTTACATTAAAAAACCGGATTGTTATGTCACCTATGTGCATGTATTCATCGGAAAACGGGGATGGCCAAGTAACGAATTTCCATCTCATTCATTATGGAACAAGAGCTGCCGGTCAAGTTGGTTTAGTTATGATTGAAGCAACAGCCGTGTTACCTGAAGGTCGAATTTCAAATAAAGACTTAGGCATTTGGGATAACAGTTTAATTGAAGGCTTACATAAAACGACTACTTTTATACATGATAATGGTGCAAAAGCTGCCATTCAACTCGCTCACGCCGGAAGAAAAGCAGAACTAGAAACAGATGCGTTAGCTCCTTCAGCCATTCCATTTAATGAAACAATGAAAATGCCAATAGAAATGAGCAAACACCAAATTAAAGATACCGTATTAGCTTTTCAGCAAGCTGCAGTACGATCAAAACAAGCTGGATTTGATGTTATTGAAATACACGGTGCTCACGGTTATCTTATTAATGAATTTCTTTCTCCGCTTTCCAATAAGCGGACTGATGAATATGGTGGTTCACCTGAAAACCGCTATCGTTTCTTACGCGAAATCATTGACTCGATAAATGAAGTTTGGGACGGGCCGTTATTTGTCCGTATTTCAGCAAATGATTATCATCCTGACGGGTTAACAGTTCAAGATTATGTTCAGTATACAAAGTGGATGAAAGAACAGGGAATAGATTTAATCGATTGTAGTTCTGGCGCAGTTGTACCAGCACATATTGATGTGTATCCCGGTTATCAAGTACAATATGCCAAACATATTAAAGAGCATGCTAACATTGCAACTGGTGCAGTTGGATTGATTACGACCGGAGTACAAGCAGAGCAAATTTTAAATAATAACGAAGCAGATTTAATTTTCATCGGACGTGAATTACTTCGCAATCCGTATTTTCCGAGAATAGCGGCCAATGAACTTGGCTTTGAATTGCAAGAACCTCACCAATATAAGCGAGCACCAGGAAAAATTCATACGAATAAATAAAACCGAGAAGTCATTCTTCTCGGTTTTATTTATTCTATCGTTGTAATTTCATTTGAATTATAAGTATGGATACCCGATTCTTCTCGCAGCGCGGTTATATACATCCCTTTCGCCACATCTTTAGCTGAAATTGGTTTATATTTTTTGAAAGCTCCTTTAAAGATAAACGGAATAATACGAGATAACTTTTCAGCCATTCGTTCGCCGAAACGAAATTCTTGTCGATTTCCTACTAATAATGATGGTCTAAAAATGTGAATACCACCAATCACTAACTTTTGCAATTCTTCTTCCATTTTTCCTTTCACTTGTGAATAAAAGAAGAATGATTTAGGATTCGCTCCCATAGAAGACACGACAAGGAAATTTTGTACCCCTTGTTTTTCAGCTAAACACGCAGCCCGTAACGTATATTCATAATCTACTTTTTTAAAATTTGCTTTTGTTTTTGCTTTTTTTATTGTTGTTCCTAAGCAACTAAAAACATCATCCACAGCAAAGAACTCTTTATATTCCTCTAATACCGAAAAATCAACTTGTTTCTGCTGTAACTTCTCATGTTGCAATTGCATTGGCTCTCTTACAAAAATAGTAACCGAATCGTAGTAATCTGATTCAAGTAATAGACGCGTTATCTCTTGTCCAACTAAACCACTTGCACCAAGTATTAACGCTGTTCGCTTATTCATATATGCATATACCTCTTATTTTACTTTTCTCTCCTTTAGTAAAATACAACCTTTAGGAGTTTCCTGCTCTTATTTTACCACAAGTAAAACACTATGCGTACGCATAGTGCTTTACTCACTCTTTTTTCTCATCTCTCTCTTGTAATTTCGTTATTGTTGTAGCGTCCCCTAAATTACTTATTAATCTTCTTAAAAAAATTAATACGAAAGATAATGGCAATACTACCGCTAATATTAATAAAATAGCTTCCATTAAGTAACCCAAGCGCTCATCCCCCTCTTTACCTCCTTTTCAATATATGAAAACAGCGTTGTCACATATGCATGCATTTGCAAAAATAATACACCTATATTTGACAACTTTATAACAAAAACAAATCGGAATGATTATTATTTATTGCAACTTTATTAAAGATGTATTATACTAAGTTCGCAAACTAAAACGTAATTATTCCGTTTTGTATTAAAATGATATTTTTCTTCTATAATTGGGGAAAATATATCCGTAAAAAAGAAAAGAGGAGAACTTCATGCCTAAAAGATTGACTATATTTTCATTCTTACTTATTTTTACCTTAATTTTCGCTGGCTGCTCAAATAAAAAAGAAAGTAATGCCAAGAAAGATGGAAAGCTAACAGTTTATACAACGATTTTTCCACTTGCTGATTTCGCAAAGAAAATCGGTGGCGACTATGTAAATGTTGAAGCGATTTACCCACCTGGTGCAGATTCACATACATTTGAACCAAGTCAAAAACAAACAGTACAAGTTGCAAAAGCCGATTTATTTGTTTATAACGGCGCTGAATTAGAACCATTTGCTGAAAAAATGGAAAAAACATTACAAAAAGAAAATGTTAAAATTGTAAATGCATCTAAAGGTATTGAGCTTCGTGCTTCTACTGAAGAAGAGCATCATGATCATGGAGATGGCCATAAAGAAGATGAACATCATCACGATAAAGACCCGCATGTTTGGTTAGACCCTACTCTAGCAATGAAACAGGCAGAAAAAATTAAAAATGCACTTGTAGAGTTACAACCTGAACATAAACAAGAATTCGAAAAAAACTTTGCAGCACTTCAAACTAAATTTACTGATTTAGACGATGGATTTAAGGCAGCTGTAGCGAACGCAAAAACGAAAGAAATTTTAGTTTCTCATGCTGCCTATGGTTACTGGGAACAACGATACGGCCTAAAACAAATTCCTATCGCTGGAATTTCAGCTTCTGATGAACCATCTCAAAAGCAGCTTGCTGACATTACAAAAACAGTAAAAGAACATAACCTAAAATATATTTTATTCGAAACATTCTCTACTCCAAAAGTAGCATCCGTAATTCAAAAAGAAACTGGTACAAAAGTTTTACGCTTAAATCACTTAGCTACTATTTCTGAAGATGATGCAAAAAATAATAAAGATTACTTTACTTTAATGGAAGAAAACGTAAACACATTGAAAGAAGCAACAAACTAATCCATTATACTTTCTAGGCAGCTGAATTTGTTATTCAGCTGCCTTTTTATGTATTTATCCTTGACTTGACCAAAATAACAAGTAAAATTATCCATATTAGCTTTAAAGCTATATTAATTTAGAAGGTGAGTTGGAATTATGAATCTTCACATTTGTGAAGTAACAGCAAAAAATTGGCGTTCAGTAGTTGCTTTAGACGTCGCAAAAGATCAGCAACAATTTATTGAAAGTAACGCGTTTTCTTTAGCAGAATCATTATATGAAGGAAACGGAACGTCAGTAGGTTTATATGATGGAGAAACACTTGTAGGATACGCAATGTATGGATGGTATTCAGTAAAACATAAAAGTGTATGGCTCGATCGCTTTATGATTGACCAACAATATCAAGGAAAAGGATACGCAAAACGTTTCCTTCGCTTACTCATTCAATTCTTACAAGAAAAATTTGAATGCAAAATAATTTACTTAAGTTTACATCCAGACAACAAACTTGCAATGGGACTGTATGAATCATTTGGTTTCCGCTTAAATGGGGATATTGATGATGAAGGTCCAGTTGTAGGTGTTGTAATGGAGTTACTAATAGACGAAAATACAAGCCTGTGAAAACAGGCTTTTTATTATACATTTATCAATTTTTAGTTTCTCCCCCTTATTTAATTCTGTTTTGCAATCTAATAGAATGCTCATAAAAAATAAGCCTGCAATTTACGCAGACTTATTTCACACACTCCTCGAAATGTTCTTGGAACCACTCTTTATTAATATCTCTTCCGATAAAAACTACTTCACTTACTCGCTCTTCGCCCTCTTGCCACTCTCTATCGTACGAAGCAGCAAATAACGTATGTACACCTTGGAAAACGATACGTTTATCTACTCCATCTATTGATAAAATTCCTTTGTAACGATATAAATATTCCCCTAGCTCTTGAACGACAGCTGACATCCACTCATTAAGCTTTTGTAAATCCAGCGGACGTTCTTCACGTAATACAAATGATTTCACACCTTCTAAGTGGTTATGTTCTTTATGAGGGTAAATTTGCAACGTATCTTTCATTTTAAACGTTTGGATTTGTAATAAAGATGGTATATCTACCTCACAGTTAGTCGCCTCAATTAACTTTGCAGTCGGGTTAATTCCTTGAATTTCATGCAAGAGATGTTCTTTCTCATTCTCTTCAATTAAATCTAATTTATTTACTAAAACGACATCAGCAAACGCAATTTGCTCTTTTGCTTCTAATCCTTTTACAAAATGTTTATGTATATGATAACTATCTACTACCGTTACAACACCGTTAATTTGGTAAGCAGATTGAATGACTGGATCTAAAAAGAATGTTTGAATAATCGGGCCTGGATTTGCAAGGCCAGTCGTTTCAATTACTAAACCATCAAAATCCATTTTCCCTTCTGCTTTTACGTCCAATAACTGTTTCAAAGCAACAAGTAAGTCTTCACGTACAGTACAGCATAAACAGCCATTTGTCATTTCCATAATTTCTTCTTCCACATTCATAATCAACTGATTATCAATGCCAATTTGCCCTATTTCATTTACAATCACCGCTAATTTCTTACCGTGATTTTCTGATAAAATACGATTTAATAATGTCGTTTTCCCCGATCCAAGAAAACCAGTTAATATTGTTACTGGAATCATTTCGTACATCTCCTTATAGCTATATGTTTCTATATTATAGCATATAGAGAAAATCGTTTTTGTAGCAAAACATATTTATTGTCTGTACACCTAATTAACTATATAATAATATGTAGTAAGAAAGCCTTTTCAAAACATTATTATTCATCAAGGGGGTACTTATAATGGAACGAGTTCAAATGGCTGAAACGCTAGAATTTTCTCGTATTATTCAAGGATTTTGGCGTTTAGCAGAATGGAATATGACAAAACAAGAATTACTTTCTTTCATTGAAGATTGTATGGATATGGGAATTACTACTTTTGATCACGCTGATATTTACGGCGCATATACGTGTGAAGGGTTATTTGGCGAAGCTTTACAATTAAAGCCTTCCTTACGAGAAAACATGCAAATTATTACAAAGTGTGGAATCGCTCCCCCATCACCGAAATTTCCAGAACGATATGTTGCTCACTACAATACTAGTACAGAGCATATTATGCAAAGTGTAGAAGCATCACTTAAAAATTTACATACAGATTATATTGACGTATTACTTATTCATCGTCCCGATCCTTTTATGGATCCAAATGAAGTGGCAAAAGCCTTTTCACAATTAAAACAAGAAGGAAAAGTTCGTCACTTCGGTGTATCTAACTTCTTACCTTCACAATTTAATATGTTAAATTCGTACTTAGATTTTCCACTTATTACGAACCAAATTGAAGTTTCTGCATTGCAGCTTGAGCATTTTGAAAAAGGAACAATTGACTTATGCCAAGAAAAACGAATCAATCCAATGATTTGGTCACCTCTTGCTGGTGGGGAGATTTTTACTGGTCAATCAGAACGTGCTGTACGTGTACGTGAAACTGTGCAAAAAGTTGCTACTGAGCTAGGTGTTTCTAGTATAGATACGGTTATGTATGCTTGGTTACTTGCTCATCCAGCTAATATGATGCCAATCGTTGGCTCTGGTAAATTAGATCGCGTAAAAACTGCCGCTCTTGCTACAAAAGTTAACTTAGACCGTCAACAATGGTTTACAATTTTCGAAAGCTCTAATGGACATCCTGTACCATAATGCATAAAAAGAAGAGCTGTTTTCTTACAGCTCTTCTTTTTCATATGTATTTCTAGTCATAGCAAATACACACATATCCCTTAATCCGTTTCCATCTACCGCAACACTCGCACTTTCTAACGTACCTTCTAACTTAAAACCTAATTTCTCAGGTATCGCTCTACTCTTCTTATTTAAAGAATCACAACGAATTTCTACACGATTTGCTTTTAATTCAGAAAAAGCGTAATCCGTTATACCTTTCGCAGCCTCTACCATATAGCCTTTTCCGCTAAACCTTGTATCAATCCAATATCCAATTTCAAATTGAGGTATATCCCAATTAATACGATGTAATCCAGCTGATGCAATAAACTCACCTGTTTCTTTCGAAAATACTAGTAATCTTAAATCCTCACGCTGCAAAAATTGAATATGCGATTTTCTAATGCTCACTTCTACTTCTTCCTCTGTTTGCTCTTTCTGTGCAAACACCATCCAAGGTTTTAGTTCTTGTATTGAAGCCTGAATTGCATCATATACAACTTTACCATCTCCTGGTTTCGGCATTCGAATAAAAAGCCTGTCAGTATAAAATTCAGAAGGAAAATCGAATAATAACGGATTCACTGTAAACACTCCCTATATTTCTTTTATATATAATAATATCCATCTGAAGTTATATAGTAAAGAATTTTCTGAATTGAAAACCTTTTACTCATTCACTTCCACCGCTACACGAATTCCAGATTCAATCGCACCTTGAATCCATCCGTGATATAGCGTTGTATGATCTCCAGCGAAGAATATTCTCCCCTCTGGTTTGACAATCGCTGGTTGCAGCTCAGTTTCTTGACCTGCTTGAAAAAGTGCAAATCCTCCAAGCGCATACGGATCCAATGTCCAGCTTTTTGAAATTCCAGATATGAACTCATCATACACTTGACCACCTAATATTGTTGCTAAGTTGTGTAATGCGTAATAAATACGATCCCCTTTTGATAAACCATCCCATAACAACGCGTCATAAGACCATGTATAGCTACCTAACATCATAGCCGGTCCTTTCTCCCCAATTCCATAACTTGGATAATAGGCATAACGAATTGGCAAATCTGTTATAATTCTGCCACCTAATTGTCCTTGTTCTTCCCAAAATCGGCTTTTAAATTGAATTCCTATTTTCGTCGCAGGCATATAATGTAATTCACGAATTGCTTTCCATTTTTCATGAGATATAGAATCAAACGGATCTACTTCTACAAAACGCATTGTCGAAAACGGAATGGTAACAATAACTAAATCTCCTGTAATACTACTATATTCAAAAGTTTCCTCGTTCCGATAGAAAGCTGTCACACCATTATCGTGTTGATGTAACTTCATTAATTTTTGATTATATATAATATTCTCTTCTAATTGCGGTAAAAATGACTTTGGCAATCTATCATTCCCGCCCACAATTTCACAAAATCCGCTCTCCTCTTGCATAATGTATAGAAAGCGTAAAGTCTCTACAAACGACCGTTCCAAAAAACCTTCTAAATCTAATAGAACACCAATCATCTCAATTGTTACTGGCGAAAAGTAAGTATTATACTGATAAGGATGATACTTTAAAAATTGTCCAGTAGAGTATCTCCCAAAATCCTTTACAACAATATCCCAATTTTTTTCTGGGTTCTTTTTTATAAAATTTATAATGGGCTGTACCGCTAACAATAATAATTCCTCTGACGTTTTTCCAACTTCATTCATTTCCACAGGATATCTTAGAATACTTGGATCTTTTTCATATTGTTTTAACGTCGTTTTCCGTCCATTTACGTATATAATATCCGTCTCATTCCTATTAATAAAAGGTCTCACCTGTAGCCTAAATTTTCTTATATATGCCATCGTTAATGTATGTGAATAAGGAATCCTCATTGCTCCAACATCTAAATATAATCCGGTATCTTCCATTCTAACTGTTTCTATACGACCACCTACCCGGTTATTTGCTTCAAAAATTTTCACATCATGTCCTGCAGCCTTTAATAAAGAAGCTGAAACTAACCCAGCCATACCAGCTCCCACTACAATAATTTGTTTTGGGCTTATCGTCTTCTTCAATCCTTTATCTATAACTTTTAACGCTTCATCCATTTCAGTATTATACATTATATCTTTCTGCACAATTCCACCCCTTACTTCATCAAATGGACGTTAGTGGTTTAGTGCATTTTATTCATAAATCCCCATAAACATAACACCATTGCAATTTGAATATTCACTAAAAGTACATAAGAGACAGATCTCACTTTTCTTTATACTTCGTATAATATAGCAACTACAAAGAAGGAGTGGTTAAAAATGAAACATACTTATGACTACGATGCTACAAAAAAACATTTAGAATTAAAGAAACAAAACTTATGTAAAAAACTTAGCAATATGACACTATCTGAAAAAGAACGTGAACAACTAAAGCGTGAAATTGACAACTATGAATATATTTTAAATCTAGTCGAAATGAATCATTATGAACGCGGATTTTCTCGTTAAAAGCGGAAATAAGATTATCCGCTTTTCATTTTGAGCATTTCACTACGCATTTTTCATAAGTAAATATATAATAGGATGTACATTAAGATTGAGAGGTATATTCTATGATCAAGTTAAGTGTATTAGACCAATCACCTATTTCAGATGGTAGCACAGCAGCCCAAGCTTTTTCACATACAGTTACGCTTGCACAAGAAGTTGAAAAACTCGGATTCACACGTTTTTGGGTATCCGAACATCATAATTCCGTAAGCTTAGCTGGTTCAAGTCCAGAAATACTTATTTCTCATATTGCCGCAAAAACGGACCGTATTAGAGTCGGTTCAGGTGGTGTTATGTTACCGCATTATAGCCCATATAAAGTTGCTGAGAATTTTCGTGTTCTAGAAGCATTGTATCCGAACCGCATCGATCTCGGTGTTGGTAGAGCGCCTGGTGGTATGCCAATAGCAACTCGCGCACTTCAAGAAGGGAAAATGGTCTCACTTGATCAATACCCAGAACAAATTGCAGACGTTGCAATGTACTTACATGATCAAGTACCAGAAAACCATCACTATGCAAACTTAAAAGCCACTCCAGTTATCCCAACGTCTCCTGAAATGTGGATGCTCGGTTCTAGCGGAGAGAGTGCTAAAATTGCTGCAAACAACGGAGCTTCTTTCGCATTTGCACAATTTATTAACGGCTTCGGAGGCCCTGAAGTTATGAGGGCTTACCAAGAACAATATGAGCCTTCATTTTTAGGAGATAAGCCTAATTCAATCGTTGCCATCTTTGTTATATGCGGAGAAACAAATGAAGAAGCGGAAAAAATTGCTTCTAGTTTAGATTTATCAATCTTATTATTAGAGCAAGGAAAACGAACTACTGGTACTCCTTCTATTGAAACTGCTCAAAATTATTCATACAGCGCTTATGATTTATTCCGTATAAAAGAAAATCGTCAACGTATGATTGTTGGTGATCCGTCTTCTGTAAAAGAAAAAATAATAAACTTAAGCAAAGCATACAATACTGACGAATTTATGATTGTCACGATTACTCATCAATTTGAACATAAATTAAATTCTTATCGCTTACTAGCAAATGCTTTTAATTTATAATTCTAAAAAGAGATGCATCACATGTGATGCATCTCTTTTTCTTACTACTTATTGTTTTCATTTCCTATATATTCAATAGCTTCTTTTAATAGCTCTTCAAAGTTAATAGGATAATCATGATCTAAGTCAGGCACAACTTTATACTTATGTTCTATATTTTTCTCTCTTAATAGTTGTACAAATTGCTGCGTGGATTCGAAACAATCTTCATCTTGATCCCCGCATACTATATATCCTTTTATATGTTTATCCTTCAGCACTCTTAGCAACTCATCCCACTCTTCAATCTCGGGAATCCATGGTGCCATAAAAACAAAACCATCTACATTTATATCTTGTTGTAAAATCGTATATAAAGCTACTCTCGCCCCTGCAGAAAAACCACCAATGATTACACTTTCTACTGTATGATTTTCTATAAACTTATTGTAATGCTCTTTTAATTCCTCTTTCCCTCTCTCTATATCCTCCCAAACAAATCCATCTGAAAACTCAATTTGTGAAGACTGTGGTAAAGCTAACATATAATCTTGTATCAAAACAGATTTCCAATATGGTTCTACTATTTGTATATTTTCTTGGTTACCATGCAATGTAAGTAGTAGATTTCCCTCTTTCTTACTGTATATATATTTCACATCTGGTCTTTCCTTTTTATGTGCTAATTCTTCTCTTTCTTTACATAATTGCACCATTGTATGAAATTCTTCAAATTTATGTAGTGATTTTAAATCTTCGTCGGAAATTAAATACTCATTTCCATACCAGAATCCCTTTTCTATAATGGCCTCTCTCATTAAATGTAATGCTTCTTTTTCAAGTCCCGATGCACTTGCGAGTGCATACTTAAAATTATATATTTGCGCCTCATTCCCTATTACACCTGTAGCGTTTTCCATTATATAATTGTACGCTTCAAAACTTCCTTTATTTGCATAACAACGTAACGTTTCATTTAATAATTGAATGTAAGTCATACTATTTTTCATGTACCAATTCCCCCGAAACCTTTTATAATATTTGTTTGCGAATCTTTATACCACTTTGTATAACCCACGCTAACAATACCTTATTCTCAGAATGATGCTTAATAGTTGCTCTTCCCTGCCCAATACATTTAGTATAAATAATAATAGACTGAAAAATCAATATTTTAACAAACAAAAAAAGACAACAATATATGTATTGTTGTTTTCATTACGTCTACCCACTCTTTTGTTTTTTTCTATCTGGTTTACTTGAAACTAAATAATGTTTTTCTGAAATATATAAGTCTCTTTTTAAGCTACGAGTTAAGTAAGGTCCTAATTTCATTCCACATATGAGGCGATCTTCGCTACCTTCAACAATTGGGAACATTTCTTTTTCTGTTACGTATTGATCTACTGCTTTTTGTACGACATCAATTTCTTTCACTAGGTTTAAATTTTCTGCTGTATGTTCAAATACCTCAAGCGTTTCCTTCGTTATGAGAAAAACATTTGTTGGAAATGCAGGTAAATATGGTTTTAACAAATCATAATTTACTGTATAATCATCATTTACTAATACTGTATAAACGATATTAGCATTCGTTTCTAAAAACTGAGCCATCGCTTGTTCTAATTCATCTTTCGTAATTTCCCGCTCTTCTTTTCCAGTTCTGAAAAAGCGAAACATCGCATCGCCTCCTTTTTACTATATTATAGCATAAAAGAAAACTGAAAAATCATAAAAAAACCCATTGAAATAATTTTTCAATGGGTTTCTATATATTTATCGTTATTTTAAGAATGCACTTAGCATCCATACATGCTGTTCTAATGTTGTATGAATTGCTAACAGCATGTCAGCTGATGTTTCATCGCCAGCTTCACCCGCAACTTCCATACCTTCTTTTAATTCTTGAATAAGTGCAGAATAATCATTCACTAATGTTTGCACCATTTCTTCTGCAGATTCTTTGCTTGTCCCTTCGCTGACACTAGATGTTGCGAGATATTCTTTCATTGTCGCTAATGGTTTACCTTCTAAAGCTAAAATACGTTCTGCTAACTCATCAATATACGTTCCAGCCTCATTATAAAACTCTTCAAATTTCTCATGTAATGTAAAGAAGTGTGGCCCTGTCACATACCAGTGATAATTATGTAATTTAACATATAACACATTCCAGTTTGCTACCTGCTTGTTTAATACTTCAACAACATTTGTTTTCGTACTCATACAATCACTCCTCTTATCATTTTGTAATGTTTATCTTTTAATAACTTAATTACATTTTACCATACATTCCCTTTCCTTTCGAACAATTGGCTTATATGTAACAAAGTTTTAACACCTTTAATGCTTCCCTAATATCATTTAATTCATGTATTTTTTCAACCACTTCATACGTCTAATTGTCCAAGCTCATACATATGCATAATAGTACATCAAGCTCATCATAGTAGAAAGAGGGATAACATGGACAATCAACAATGGCAAGTAGCAAAGAAAGTAGCTGCTACTTATATCGGAACTGTCGTTGGAGCTGGATTTGCTACTGGACGAGAAATTGTTGAATTTTTCACAGTGAATGGATTATACGGGACAATTGGCATATGTGTAAGTGGATTTTTTTTTATTTGGCTTGGCACAAAGATGATGTTACTTTCATCACAAATCGGGGCATTTTCAGCGCAAGAATTTAACAAATATTTATTTGGGGATGTATTTGGGAATGTTGTAAACACATTATTATTACTCGTTTTATTCGGCGTAACGAGCGTTATGTTATCAGGGGCCGGTGCAGTATTTGAAGAGCAACTTCGCTTACCAAGACAACTCGGTATTCTCATTACAGTTATCGCTTGTCTCATTATAAGTAGCCGCGGGTTACAAGGTGTTTTTGAAGTAAATACACTTGTCGTACCTATTATGATGATTTTTATTATCGGACTTGCTATTACAACCTTTTTTCACGGTACACCTCCTATTAATAACACTATTCCTGCAGAGAGCTGGAATATGAAATGGATTACTAGCCCTATTACATATGTCGCCTTAAACCTTTCTCTCGCCCAAAGTGTTCTCGTCCCATTAGCCAGTGAAGTAAAGGATCGAAAAGCCATTTTTTGGGGTGGGATTTTAGGTGGTGCTGGACTTTCTTTAATTTTATTATGCAGCCATTTAGCAATCTTATCAGTCGATCAATTTTATCAATATAATATCCCAATGGCTGAAGTCATAAGAAGATTTAATGCAACTTTTCACTTCTTCTTCGTTCTCATTATTTTCGGTGAAGTTTTCACAACTTTAGTTGGTAATGTGTTCGGAATGACAAAACAGATGCAATCTATTACTGGGTGGAAAAATCACAATATTATTTTCTTCATTTTACTAATTAGTTATTGCTTTAGTTACATCGGTTACAGTGACTTACTTCACATTCTATATCCTATCATCGGATGGGTAAGTATTGTTATACTTCCAATCATTGCGTTTAAACAACTTCAAAAAACATAAAAAAGCATCCATGTTATTGGATGCTTTTTTATGTTCATTCACAATCATCACATACTTCCCAGTACGGTCCCATTTCTAATGCTAAATACGGCTTTAACTGCAACCGAATCATTCGACTAGGCATGCGTTCTAAAACAAATTGAATACCTTCTTCATCTTCGTCTAATTCAACTTTTGAAATCGTAATTTTTTGCATAGTCGTAATGGGAATTCCATCTTTATATAAAGTGATTTTCACCTCATCGTATTCATTAAAATACAATTCGACACTCATTTGATTTTTCAGTATTTCATCACCAATTTTAAATGTATCATTTTGTTCTTGGATTATATATTTCCATCCGCCTCTATCTTCTTTCGGAGCTGTTTGAAATAATGTCTCCAAATCCTCGTATAGCATAAGATAACCCCTCTCTTACTAAAAAACGATGAGTATTTTATATACCCTTTATCTCTATCACTATCCATAGCTATTGTACCATATATCACCGTTCTTACCGTATTCATTTGCTTCATACACACTTATAAAATAACTAATTCTATCTCCATTATTATGTATATTACCTCATTACTCCATACACTCTTACAAGTTCAAATAACGACAGACTTTAATCCATGCAAATATTGTCTACTCTCCGCTTTTATTAGCTCACAGCATTCACACTTTTACATATAGTAAGACTATCACAAATAAAAAAGGAGAGTGACTTATACCACTCCCCTTAAAAGAACTTCCCTATAGCTGCTAAAACTAATACGATTATTAAAATTGCAAATAATAATGAGACAATGAAACTAAAAATAGGTAACGCTTTCTTTTCATTCTTCTTAAATAGTAACTTTAAACTAAGAAAAATATTTACTGGTACAAGTATAAAATAAAAATATTTAACAATTTGCACCGAGCTATTCGAAAGTGTTTTTAATATAAACACTTCAATTAGAAAAACAATAAAAAATGAAATACTTAGCCAAAATGAGACGTAACTAAGCCAAGAATGTCTTTTTGTCCCCCAATACACTCCCATAATACTCTCCTTTTATTTGTATTCTATAGGTTAATAATTATACACAAAGCTAACAAACACCTCTATTTTTCGACAAATATTATGCAAAATACCATTTTAAACGTCATAAAGGAAGTTTACATCTTCATTTGATTTTACATAATAAAACAGACTACCCTCTAGTGTCATAATGCTACTAGGGGGAGTCTGTTCTCTATTAAACTTTAAATCTCTCAATTAATACTTGCAATTCTTCAGCCATTTGAGATAGCGTACCCGCCGCTGATCCAATTTCCTCCATCGAAGCTAGCTGTTCTTCAGCTGAAGCCGCAACATTTTGTGTGCTTGTCGCATTATTTTGTGCTGTCATTGCAATTTGTCCTACTGAAATAGATACTTCATTTGCCCCTTTTGACATTCCATTAGCCGTTTCAACCATCGTCTTAATTTGATTAGCTATTTCATTTGTAGATTGTAAAATTTCAGCAAAATTTTGCTTCGTTTCATTTGCAATAACAAGTCCAGATTGAACTTCTTCATTTACATGATTCATTGATTTGACTGTCTTACCCATATCGTCTTGTATTTCGCCTATTAATTTACTAATTTCACTGGAAGATATGCTAGACTGCTCTGCCAATTTACGTACTTCATCTGCAACAATTGCAAAACCTCTTCCATGTTCACCAGCTCTTGCCGCTTCAATTGCCGCATTTAAAGCTAGAAGATTTGTTTGATCTGCAATGTTTTGAATTACTTCCAATATATCACCAATTTGTTTTGATTTATTATTTAATAACTGTATAACAGCATCTGATTGTGAAACCGATTCTGCAATAGACTGCATCTGGTTTACTGTTCTTCCTACTAGTTTCCCACCATCTTCTGCTTTTTCACGAGTATGAGCAGAAGCGATATTAATAGATGATGAACTATTTGCTACATGCTGAATTCCTTCCGTTACATCAAACAGTAACATAGCACCATTTTCTACACTTGTTGTTTGCGTCGTTGCCCCACTTGATATTTCATCCATTGCTGTTGTAATTTGCTCAGTTGCTTCACTCGCTTGTCTTACACTTGCAGTTAGTTCTTCTGATGCTGCTGCAACATGTCCTGCCGAAGTGTTAATCCTTCCAATTAACGTCCGTAATGAATTTGTCATCTCGTTAAAACCTTTCGCAAGTTGACCAATTTCATCATTAGAATGAATTTCAATTGTTTGCGTTAAATCTCCTTCACTTATTTCTTTAGAAGTGATAACTAATCTCTTTAAAGGCTTCGTAATTGAAAGTGTCACAAAATAAATAAGTACTCCACCTACTACTAACGAAATAAGCATAACAATTAACATATTATAAAATACAGGTTGAGCAGCTTCAATTACTTCAGTTGCGTACATCGTCCCACCAATTTTCCAACCTGTTTTTACGTTTGTAGCAAATACCATATTCTTTTCACTACCACCATAAGAATATGTAAAAGCACCATGATTATCTTCATAAATTTTCTTTGCCCAAGAATCAGCTGCTTTATCCCCTGATTTTTCTTGTGGATGAGCAATGATTTTTTGCTTTCCATCTAAAATGAAGGCATATCCTTTTTTACCAATATTGATTAACTTTGTTGTTTTTAATAAATTGTCTAAACTTAAATCTAGCGCAACAACCCCATTTTTATCTTCTGTTTGTTTTGCAATCGTTACGACAATATGTCCATTTCCTTTTGCCTTATATGGCTCGCTAACAACAATACCACCTTGTTTTGCCACTGCATCTTTATACCAAGGTCGTGTTGTTGGATCATAATCTGCTGCCATTTGTATATTTGGTTCCTGTACAAATTTCTTATCATTACCGGCAACATACACTTGTTCAACATCTATATTCAAATTGATATACTGAGATAATGTCTTTCTTAGCTCATCCTGATTATCCCCTTGATACATATTCCCTTGAATTACTCGTGCAAAGTTATTCACATCGTTAAATTTTGCTTCAATCATTTGATTGATTAAATTATCTAATATTTTTATATTATCGTTAGCACTACTCGTAATTTGTGATTCAAAATTCTTTTTAGCAGTTTGATAAGACATGCCCCCGATTATAGAAACGGCTGCAATTAAAATTACAAAGAATGAAATTAATAGCTTTTTTGCTACTTTCATATCACGAAACAAATTTAATAGTTTACCCATTATGAACCTCCTAATTTTCAAATTTAAAAGTTAAATTGAGTTAATTATGAATATTTCCCATTCCTTAATTATTATTTTCATAACCTATTATGGTGAATACTTTGTAAAGTTTAAACAATTAATTTCTCTTTGTCTATATATATGAATAACATTATTATAAAATTTACAAATAGAAAAAACCAAAGGGGCCCCTTTGGTTTTTACATTTTTTTATGTTGTTTAGAAATTTTCTTCCATTTATCACGCTCTGCTCTGGCAAGGATTGCATCTTGTTTCCTCATAAAATACGCCAGTTCTCTTTGTAATTTTTTATAGCTTTTCAAACGATCTATCGTAATAAGTCCGTTTTCAATTGCACTATACACCGCGCATCCTGGTTCATTCTCATGCTTACAATCACGGAAACGACATGTTGTCGCAAGTTCTTCAATATCAGAGAATGCTGTTTGAATCGCTTCGCTGCCTTCCCAAAGTTGCAATTCCCTCATGCCAGGCGTATCAATCACGAGAGCGCCACTAGGCAATTGGAATAATTCTCGATGCGTTGTCGTATGCCTCCCCCTACTATCCTCTTCACGTATATCTCCCGTTTTTGCTACATCAATTCCTATTAGAGCATTTAACAAAGTTGACTTTCCTACCCCTGATGATCCAACTAAAGCAATTGTTTTCCCTGAAGAAACGAATTGTTTCAACGAATCTATACCTGTATGCTCTAAACTATCAACAACGAAAATAGGAACACCAATTGCTATAGCTTCCGTTTCTACAATTTTCTCTTCCACATCATTACATATACTACTCTTTGTTAAAACAATAACTGGCATAGCGCCGCTTTCATACGCTAATAATAAATAACGTTCCATCCTTCTAACATTAAAATCATGATTAAGTGCATTCACTAAAAATAAATAATCTACATTTGCTGCTATAATCTGTTCTTCTGTTCTTGTTCCAGCCTCTTGTCTTGAGAAAGAGCTTCTTCGCTGGAAAATACGATGAATAATCGCTTTCTTTTCATCTTCTATTTTCTTTATATACACCCAATCACCAACTGCTGGATAATCGCCTTTCGTAATCGCTTCATGCCGAAACTTCCCAGACAGTTCTGCCATATATTCACCATCATTACAAATAATGCGATATATATGCTTATGCTCAAGTAAAATACGACCTACTTCATAATTTTTCTCTGTAACTTGTTCTTCAAAAAATGAATCCCAGCCGAAAGATTCTAAAATATTTTGATTCAAATAAATATCCTCCCTAGTTTGTACTAAGTGGAAGGATTGCGAATTACCTTATATAATATCGCCCTTTCCATCCACCTTTGTATTTGGTTGATTATTCATATAAGTTATTTTCGCCATAATACATCACCCCGTTCTTATTTTGATTATTCTCATTATATGGAATTCTCCTGTAAAAAGCTACAATATTTTACGTAATTTTCAAACAACTTGTTTTTGAGCATTCTAATTTGTCCTCGATGACTAATTTCATCTTCTAGCACATGAAACCATAGATAGTGCTGGTTATATGCTACACCGTTAGGCCACTTTCTTTCTGACATGAGCCACTCATCACCTTGTTCACTTAAATACTTCAGAGATTCTTCTCGAACACTTTGTAGAAGTTGTACATAATACTTTATTTCATGACCACGGATTGCTCTACCCGCTTCCCCTAAATACAGTGCATCTTCCTATATTTCTAATTCTTCTTTTGTAAAGTCACGATCTTGAAATGAAATAAGCTGATGAACTTTTTCAATAGCTGCTATATGCTTTAATAAGGCGCCAATTGAATTTCCGCTGCTTTGCATAATTAAATCTAATTGCTCAACTGATAAATTTTTCACTTCGCCTAATGTTACAGCTCTCGTATGCTCAAGCAGGCTTACTAATTCCCCTATTTTTTTGTATAACCATCTACACTTCTTATTCGATAATCTATATTCATATCACGCACCCCTTTCTGCATTCATATTATTGTAAAAATGATTCATATAATAGACTGAAATCTATCTAAATTTTCTGTTATAATTAATTTGAATACAAAATATACCCAAACAAACTTTCTCAATATGCTTATATGAAATATTAAAAGGAATCAATATAAAATAATCGAATCTTATTCACTAAAAGGAGTGGATTCGATGGAAATGTATCAATGGCTAACCGCTGTTCTCGTTGGTGGCATTACCGGCTTCGTTTCCCATCTAATCAATAACCAAGGTAAGTTATTGCTTCCACGCCGTTTGAAAACATTTTTTCATTTTGGATTTTTAACTGATATTTTTACTGGTAGCCTAGCCGCACTTCTTGGGCTCGTTTTATTCGATGTCACCGCAATAAAAGAAATTATAAAAGTATCCATTGTAACTGCTATTTCCGGTCAAACTTTTTTACTACATCAAGCTCTTGGTGGCGAACAGGCTAAAAATACGCAAATTGGGAAAGCTGATGAGAAGATTCAAGAAATTGACAAATTATTGCGACGTTAGTGTATACTTTCTTTTAAAATTATTGTTATAATGAGAAATAAATATTTTCTATTGCGTCGTTTGTCAGGAGAAAGGGTGTTTCGTATGACAAAAAAGAAAATAGAAGATTTCTTAACAAACTCCGAAAAAGAGGAACTGCTAGAAAACTATAAATGTTTACGAGAAGCCCGCACAAAAAGCGAAGCTAACTATTTTGGCGAAGCAGTAAACCATCTATTAAATAAAGCAAAACAACGAATTATAAAAGATGCAGGTATACATGATGAAAATGCTGCAACTGTTCAATCAAAGAGAAAAGCACTGTTTTAGCTACATTAGCTAAAACAGTGCTTTTTATTACAATACTTTTCACATTACTTTCACATCTATTTCACAAATATAAGTAGTCCGATATGCTAAACTAAGTATATCCTTTTCCAAGGAACTATATGCCGATATACAAATCCCTATCTTTATAGGGATTTTTATTTTTTGATTCCTCATAACTTTGTTACAATACATTTCTTCTACTATCTCTATACTTTTAGTAACCACTTTAATTAAAAGCACATTCATGTATTCACACTCTTATTAATTCTGATTTGTGAAATATTTATACAAGCTTTATGATGCAATTCCTGTTTCACTATTTTCAGTAAGTTTTTCACTTTTTCTAAACAAAAATAAAGCTCCTATATATAGTAACGCAGTAAAACTACCTATAAGTATAAAATTGTGAGATGTTGCAAATAACATTCCAGCTATTGCCGCATCAATCATTTGACCAATGTACATAGAAGCATTTGCAAGCACGGCTCCTGTTCCTCTTGCTACACTAGACATGTTTTGTAAGTGCCTCATCATTAATACAAACAAAATTCCTGTCACAAAAAATAAAACAAAGAAAAAGTATTCAACAACAATAAGACTCTTTAAATAGGGAAGTATTACATGCGACAGAGCCATAAAAAAAAAACATCTCATATTCATATGAGATGTTTTTTTTTATGGCTATTCTTTTAATAAATCTATTAATCCATTCCCTTCAGATGTACGTTCGTACCCTAAAGGTACAGTTCTTTTAATGAGTTGTGCATATATTTCCGGCTCCGATAACTTTCGACCGTATTCTTTCTCACACTGTTTAATGAGCAAGGCGAGCGCTCCAGCAACATGCGGCGTCGCCATGGAAGTTCCACTTAGCACAGCATATTTTCCTTCTGGATACGTAGATAATATTTCATCACCTGGCGCTACTAGATCAATTTCTTGATTTGAATTACTAAAACATGCAATCTTCCTCTCTAAATTAACGGCACCAACTTCAATTACCTCGGAGTACGCACCCGGAAAGTCTAGTTCCTCTGTTTCATCATCGCAATCTCCATTATTTCCAGCAGCACATACAACGAGAACATCCTGCTTTACCGCATTTTGAATTGCTTCATGTAATTCTGGAACATCTTGCGGACCACCAAGTGACATTGAAATAATTCTCACTTTCTCTTGATTCGGCCCTCTCCAATTTACAGCATAATGAATCGCCTCAATAATTTGCTCATAACTTCCAGAACCATCTCCCGCTAAAACTTTTAATACTAACATTTTAGCAAGTGGTGCAACTCCTAATACACCGACACCATTTTCAGTCGCGGCAATCGTTCCCGCAACATGAGTACCATGTCCGTTATTATCAAGATACACATTTGGATCAGCTTCATAATCTTTTGTGAAATTTCTTCCGCCGATAATACGATCTTTTAAATCTATATGATTAGTATCACACCCTGTATCTAATACGGCAACGACTACATCTTGCCCCTTCACACTCTTTTCCCATACTTGCGGAGCGTGAATCAGTTGTACACCTGGTGGAATTTCATTTACTTGTTCTACCACCTTATTTACGGTAAACGGAATCAATTGTATACCTTTTTGTTTATTCACTGTACTACTCATCGTAATCCCTCCTGAAAATGTATTATTTTCATTTCAGACCACTTTTGAATACGTGTAAATGTAACATTCGTTTTATTCTTTTTGTTTTCCTTCTTTTCAAATATTTCTCAACATCATTTACTACCTCTATAATACTTCTTTATTTTCCCTATGATTTGTAGGAAGTAACAACCCGAGTCGTTCAACTACTAACCAAAATAAGAGGACCAATTAATGGTCCTCTTACAGTCTTTTTAAAAGAATGATATGTAATTTGAAAAATAATATAAATTAAGACTAAACCTCACTCTTGTTTAAAAACTTTTCTATTTCTTTTACTAAATATTCCGCTCCCTCTATGCCAACTGTAATATTTCCATTTGCTAATGTAATATTCTGCCCTGAAACATCACCTGTGATTTGGCAAGCATTGTAAGGTTGATATTTTTGTAAAATGATTTTATCTGCTTCTACAAAAATTTCAAGCGGTGATTTGATTTGTATTCCCAATACATCGCGTAATTCTTTAGGGATAACAATTCGTCCTAATTCGTCTACTTTTCGAATAACTCCTGTTGCTTTCATATTTCTCCCCCCTTACTCTCTATTAATTTTTTCACCTCGCTTTTTCCATTTTATCACTTTTTGACAATACTTGCCTCTTTTTAGAAAATTTTGTACTCGAGTTAAAAAAACACATTTAATGCATACGTAATCTCTCTTTCAATTGTTTTACATAACGGGATCTTATAAGTAAGAAGTATACAACTTGAATACCTATGAAAATACTTAATACAACTGTATTTTCTTTAAACAATGAGTACTCAAACATTTGCCCTAACGCCGTTAAAGCTACTGCTCCATGTAATGTTGCAACACCAATTGGAACGAAGAATAAAAGCGCCAATCGAATTGTAACTACCTTCGATAATTCCCTACTTGTCAATCCAACTTTACGAATCATTTCGAACAAACGAACATCATCCTCCAAATCGGAGAATAAACGGAAGTAAAGGAAACTTCCTGCGCAAACGAAAAATACTATACCAATAAAGAAACCTACAAATAAAATCGGTCCTGCAATTTGTAAACTTTGGTTTTGCTCGTACTCTTCCGCACTAAACGTTGAATATTCTTGATACGGTTTAATTTGATGCGTAAGCTCTTTACCAATTTCAATCTCATCTTTCGTTCTTTCAGTTTTATACATATAATCTTTTGTCTCTATAAACCCATCTTGTAATGAATCATATTGATTATTAGAGATTACATAAACATTTCCTCTTAATATTTTCCCCAATGAAGATGAAGTAACTTTTTTCACTTTTAAATTTTCATTCATATTAGGTAAAGTAATTTCTTTTCTTTCTTTCATCGTTGGCCCTGGTATATTAGCTGACAAAAATACAACTTCTTTATTTGCTACAGTATTAAATGGTTCTCCTGTTAACTTTGCATATTTCTTATAGTCTGATTCTTTTATAAAAATGGCGCTTCTTAACGACTGTTCCTCCGTTTTCTTTGTCGAAATATTAGTTTTTGAAGCTGCTATACTATGTTTCTTTAATCCTTTGTCAATCATTTGTATATGCTGTGATTCGTTACTATTCCCTTGCTTAGAATGGTAATGAAACGAAATCGGTCTCTCCATTATCCCTTTCGTCATGGATGCGAAGCCAACTAATGTCCCTATTGCGGAAAATGCTACAGTAGAAATAATGGTTACAATAAAGAACATTCTTGCGTTATCTCTCATGCGATACGCTAAATCTGATAACGTAATAATATTAGTCTGTGTCCAATAGAAACGTTTACTTTTTTTACATAATCGAATAATAAAGACACTCAGCTGCTTGTACAACAAATACGTCCCAATAATAACTACCGTTGTAACAGGAATCATCATAATAAATACCATTGCTCCATGTGATAGAAGAGCTCCTACATAGCCAGCACTAAGCAATACTACTGCTAATATGGAAGAAATGATTGATGCTTTCGGTTCAGGTTTCGCCTCTGCCGATCCTCTAAACAACTTCATAATCTTATTTTTACGAATCATTCCTGCACTAAACAATGATATGATCATAAATAAAATAAAAAACATAATACTCGTTACAACAATTGCTTTCATCGGTATGTAATAGGATAAGGAGATATCTAGTTTCAATATCATCGGAGCGACAAATAGTAATACCCCTGAAAATAACATACCTGAAAGAATACCAAAAATAATTGCCCCTATTCCAATCATAATATTTTCAAAAAAGATTAGACGCTTTAATTGATATTTCGTCATACCTAACATCATTAAAATTCCTAGTTCACGCTTTCTCGTTTTTAAAAACATTCCCATCGAATATAAAATAAAGAAGAATGTAAATAAGTAAATAATAGACTGTGCAAAAGACATACTTACGAATACGTACTGACCTAATTCTCCTGCACTTAATGCCGGATGAAACGCAAAAAATGAATACACAAAAAAGGCCATAATTGCAAATGCACTACTCAAAAAATAGGCTGAGTATGTCCGTCTATTTCGGGTTACATTCCGATATGCTAGTTCTCTAATGTTCATATTACTTCTCCGCCCTTCTACTATCTATGTTTTTATATTAGTAAAGTGCGGAAATACCTTCCATCGATTCAAATGACAAAAACCTTACATTTTTGAAAGGTTTAAAAAAATTGCTTATACGTAGTACTTTATTTATAATGACTACATTCATATTCATACACACATCCTATTGTATATTCGTTAATTTTGCGAAATAATAAAGGATAGAAGTATGTACCATTATACATATAAACTTAATTACCGCTTTAATATGAATAGGAGGAAACATAATGACATTACAAGAACAGATTATGAAAGCATTACATGTTCAGCCTGTAATTGATCCAAAAGTTGAAATTCGTAAACGAGTTGATTTCTTAAAGGATTATGTAAAAAAAACAGGTGCAAAAGGATTTGTACTTGGTATTAGCGGCGGACAAGACTCTACATTAGCAGGACGCTTAGCACAACTTGCAGTTGAAGAAATTCGTAACGAAGGTGGTAATGCAACGTTTATCGCCGTGCGTCTTCCTTATAAAGTACAAAAAGATGAAGATGATGCACAATTAGCATTACAATTCATTCAAGCAGATCAATCTGTTGCATTTGATATTGCTTCAACTGTTGATGCTTTTTCAAATCAATATGAAAACTTATTGGGTGAATCATTAACAGATTTCAATAAAGGTAACGTGAAAGCACGTATCCGTATGGTTACTCAATATGCAATTGGTGGACAAAAAGGGCTACTTGTTATCGGAACAGATCACGCTGCAGAAGCTGTAACAGGGTTCTTTACAAAATTCGGAGATGGTGGTGCAGATTTATTACCATTAACGGGATTAACGAAGCGCCAAGGACGTGCATTATTACAAGAGTTAGGCGCAGACGAGCGACTGTACTTAAAAATGCCAACAGCTGATTTATTAGATGAAAAACCAGGTCAAGCTGATGAAACAGAGTTAGGTATTACTTATGATCAATTAGATGATTATTTAGAAGGTAAAGCAGTTCCAGCTGACGTTGCAGAGAAAATTGAAAAACGTTACACAGTGAGTGAGCATAAAAGACAAGTACCAGCGTCAATGTTTGATGATTGGTGGAAATAAATGAAACATAAAAAAGAAGCTAATCTTCATTTAGCTTCTTTTTTATATGTTAACGATATACCCCTACTCTTTTCTCCAATAAATCTTGCAGGCAATCTTCATGTTGTTTACAAAATAACGGTGGCATGTCGTCTAACGGGAAAAACTTCAAATCCAACGTTTCATCACCATCTACTTTTTTGTCACCTCCAACTATTGAGAATGAAAAGAACATCACAATTGACTGGGCCTTGTCTCCATTTGGATATGATTGAAAATATTTTGTATACACTCCAATAAGCTCATTTATTTCTACATCATACCCGGTTTCTTCTTTTATTTCTCGGATTGCAGTTTCCGCAGCTGATTCTCCTATCTCCATTGCACCACCTGGAAATCCCCAAGCGTTAAAGTCTCCTCTTTTTTGCAGTAATACTTCTCCTTCTTTATTAAATACACAACCACCGGCAAAGTTTAAGAAAACATAATCATGTCCTACTTTTTCACGTAATTCTTTTATATAATTGGCCATTCTCTTTCCCCTTTTCATACCTCTTCTATCGCTATTTCTTATCTTTTTCAAGCAATTCAATGATTCGATCTAGCTTCTGGTTCATATCAATCACGTGGTGTTTCTTTGCAGCACTGCTTTGTAATACTCTTCTAATAAACAAAGTAAATGATATGAAAAACAAAACGATAAGTCCGATTACTAAACAAGTATATATCAATGTAAAAATATTACTTTCGAACAAGTTCATTCAGCATTCACATCCTTATTCATTTATTCTATCACACAATTCTTAATATTCAAAAGCAATCAATTAATAAAAAAAGCACCTTTTACAGATGCTTTTTCCCATTGCTTAATACGTAAATGTAATTGTCGCTAATGAATAACCCGCCAATGCACTGTAAGGCGCTACTTGATAAGACACACGCTTTGCACCTTTTGGCCAATTTATTTCATTTAATACTTTCTTTATATCTTGCATCGTTCCATCCATGGACTGCTTATATCGCACTTCTACTTTTTCTGGCTTGGCTGCAAACTTTTGCTGCAACTTTTGCTTAAATTCATTATAATTTTCTGCTCCGTATTCTGCAGATAAGTATTGTAAATTTGTTTCTTTTAACATCTGCTCATATACGACAGTTTTTGAGCTACCAGCTTTTATTTTATTTGTTAATTCACCAAAATAACTTGTAGTTGCCGCTGGATATTTGCTACGATCCCATTCATGATCTTTACTTAACTGTTCGTCAGACATATTAAAATATGAGTAAGTTGCACGCCCTGCTTTATCTGGTACTGGATCATCAAATGTAGTATCTAGGTGATACCATTTGTTTTCAATGTTCACTAAATTCCACGCGTGAGCTTGTCCGTTTCCTGTGCCTGTTACAATATGATTTTGAATACCTGCCTCTTTTAACAACTCATACGTCAATAATGTATATCCTTGGCAAACGGCAGAACGATTCGCTAATGCTTCATATGCTGTATACGCTTGATAAGACGTATCATAAGACACATGCTTAACAACGTAATCGTGAATAGCTTTTACTTTCTCATGCTCATCCATCCCTGGTTTTACAATTGATCCAACAATTGATTTCGCCTGAGCTTTTACATATTGAGTTTGTTCTTTTGATTCACGGTATTTTACTTGCAGTGTAAACGTATAGTCCCCTGGCATTCCTTTAATGGAATATCTAGTAGACGCTACATTATATTTTACATACTCATCAGCATCTACAATTTTATTAAACTCACCATACAATTGATCCATAATATTTCTAGCATTTCTATCTTTTGTTTTATATGTGATTGTAATATTTTCTTCTCGATTATCAATCTGTTTTTTTAATTCTTTTCTGAAATCATCTAATAACTTTACATCTGATTGTGCTGTCACTGTAGTCGGATTTGTAGCTGCATAAGATACAGATGACGCTTGTAAGCCTCCCATTACTATAGTTGAACAAAGTGCGGCAGCTGTCACATACTTACTTGTCTTTCCCATCTTGTCACTCCTTATATTCTATAACTATACGAAAAAGTATCGTATAGTTTCAGAGTATACAATACTTTTTCGTATAGGTCATATGAGATTATGCATATTAACTAATTCACATAAAAAGGTTGTTCTTTTAAAAAGAACAACCTTTTTTCATTAGCATGTTTGTAATACGCAGCATGTATTTTCAAAACGTTGATTTTTCAAATCTTCATTACTAATACAGAAATATAGCATCCCTAGTTCTCCCCAAACCATATTACAATTTTTATGATCTGAATCAATTTGGAATAAAAGAGTCATTTGCTGCGGGTCTACTCCCATATATTCTCCCGTCTCATATAACACTTCTTCTTGTACAGAGAATGGCTCACCAAACATTTGATGGTTATCGTAGTTATCCGGAATTAGCTCTTCAAGTAATTGCAAGAA
Organism: Bacillus sp. JH7; assembly: GCF_001563515.1. NCBI lineage: Bacteria > Bacillati > Bacillota > Bacilli > Caryophanales > Bacillaceae > Bacillus > Bacillus sp. JH7. The sequence goes on from NZ_LPUS01000001.1 coordinate 2,824,008, forward strand.
ACGATCTGAATCAGCCTCATCTTCAATGAAAAGTTCTGGTAATTTGTATGTCAGTTCAAAAGTAATTGCACACTGGTTATATTTCGCTTGTACTTCATTTCCTCTTCGTAATTGCTCTACAGGAACATCATAATAAAGTACACGCCCACCCTCTGTTAGCTTCACATTTTCTTCAAAATAATTTTCAATGCAAAAGAAATACAGCATCCCCGTCTTAGGAAGATTGTGATCCATACCAACGTTTTGTAAATCACTTAAGTTAAATTGCGCGATAAATTGTAGTGGATTTCCTTTATGCTTTGGATATTCAAATAAAGCTGGTAAATCAGGAACTCCTCCCATTTTCGAACTACCTATCGCAACAGTTTCCTGCTGCTTTGGCACAACTTTTATACAAGGAAATACAGTATTAATAAGTTCCTCTTTCAAGTGTGTTAGTTCATATTTATCAATTAATACTTCAATTTTTTTATTCATAAATTCTCCTTACATTTACATACTTATTTATATCATAGTACAAAGATTATACTTCATTCTTTACAAAATCAACAAGCCTCCAAAAACGGGCTTATCCTTCGTACGCGAACAAGTTTAAAAAAGCATACTATACATTGTTCCTACAAACACGATAGTTCTTTAGTTCTTCCAGTACATTTTCCCCTCGTTCATTTTTATTTTTAATATAAGGAGGAATTCCACATGGGTTACGGATATAGTTGCGGCGGTTACGGTTACGGCGGTAGCTGTGGTGGTTGTGGTTACGGAGGTTTCGCTTTATTAATCGTTTTATTCATCCTTCTAATCATCATCGGAGCTAGCTGTTGGGGCGGCTTTGTAGGCTGCTAGTAAACTTAAAAACCATTGTAAAAAAGCACGTACAATACGTGCTTTTTTGCCATTTCCAAATCTTTTATTTGAAAGGAAGTATGTTTAATGAAGATTGATGGTGTTTTTGAAGGAGGCGGTGTGCGCGGTATTGCGCATGTTGGGGCAATTTGCGCGTTAGCCGAAAAAGGTTATGAATGGGAACGTGTAGCTGGAACATCAGCTGGTGCAATTATCGCGGCACTTTTAGCTGCAGGATATTCTTGTTCAGAGCTAAAAACCATTATAACTGATATCGATTATAACAAATTTACGAAGAAAACCTTTATTGACAAAATCCCCTTTATCGGAAAAGGACTAAGTGCATGGACTACTCTAGGTATATACTCTAATGTATTTATAGAAGAATGGATTGAAGAATTACTTCGAAAAAAAGGTGTTCATTTATTTACTGATTTACCGGATCTAAACAAACTCAAAATCATCGCTTCTGATATTAGTAATGGTAAAATGGTTGTCTTTCCTGACGACTTACCAAACTATGGATTTTTAAATTATCGCTTCTCTATCGCTAAAGCGGTAAGAATGAGTAGTACAATCCCCTTCTTCTTTGAACCCGTAAAATGGAGAACTCCAAAATGGAAGCAGCCTTGTTATATGGTTGACGGAGGAATTCTAAGTAATTATCCAATTTGGATCTTCGATTCACCTACCGCTCCTCGCTGGCCGACTTTCGGATTTCATTTTGTAAAAGATGAGATTCAAGCTGACCCTGCTCACTATAACGAGCCTATTTCTATGTTCAAAGGACTATTTAAAACAATGATGCAAGCTCATGATTTACGTCATTTAGATAAGGAATCAAAAGCAAGAACGATTACAATTCCAACAGGAACGATTACAAGTACTAATTTTGAACTGACGAAGGAAGAAAAAGACTGGCTTTACAATTCTGGTTATAACTCTGCTAATAAATTTTTACAAGCTTGGAACTTTAGGCAATATATTGATGAGTATAGAAAAGGAAATCAAGACCGAAAGACAAATCGATTTTTTCGTCAACTTGACTCATAATATTATTACTTTGCGTATAAATACGAGAACGTTTAACAACTTAATAGTAAATAAGCCTAGTAAATTCTTATATTACTAGACTTATTTACTTCCTATATAATCTCATACATTGTTTAAGGATACGTTAAGCCTTCGGCTTCTTCTGCAGTTATAACTATGTAACGATTTCCCGTTCTTAATCCTAACAGTTCTGCTTTTTCAATCGCCTCTTGCTTCGTCTCCGCATAAGCAGCTAAATATTTTTCTCCATTGATCATTTGGCAAATTACATATTGTTTCATTACTTTCTCCTCTTACTTTTTCATTAGTTGTGCAAGTTTTTTTATACCTATTTCAATTTCTTCTAACGTTGCGTATGAATACGATAGGCGCAAAAATTGATTTGCACTTCTATCATATAAAGTACCTGGGTTTAATAAAACCTTTTCTTGCAGAGCTTTATCAAATAAACTGCGATATGAAATGGGTACTTTTATATGTACCCATATATAAAACCCGCCTGTTGGTTCATGCCAAGTTGCTATTTCACGAAGATATTTATCTAACATTAGTAACATAAAATCTCTTCGTTTTTTCAATTCACTTCTTACAAATCGCAAATGCTCATCATATAGACCATTTGTAAACCACTCTGCTGCAATTTGCTGGGATATAGTGCTTGAACCATAATCTGTTTGCATCTTTATGTCTGACAATCTTTGAATTACTGGCTCGGGTCCAACAATCCATCCAATTCTTAAACCTGGACTAATTACTTTGGACATGCTTCCAATATGTAGTACGATTCCATTTTTATCATAGGCTTTTAAAGGTTTCGAACTAGGTGCATCAAACCATAAGTCTTGATACACTGCGTCCTCTATAATAGGTAATCCAATTTCATTACATATTTCCATCACTTCTATTCGTTTCTTCGCATTCATACTAAAGTTCGTTGGATTATGAAAAGACGGGATTGTATATAAAATAGAGGCATTAAATTGCTTCTTATATTTCTTAATATATGATGTATGTAACCCGCTTTCATCCATTGGGATTCCAATTAAACGTACTCCTGCTGATTGAAAAACATTAAGCGAATATAAATAGGATGGTTTCTCTAATAAGATTGATGCCCCTTTCGAAAGAAGCCCCATAGAAATAAGTTGCAGCGCTTGAATTGCTCCTGAAACAATTAATATAGAGTCAGGAGATACATATACGCCATGCTCCTTTAAGTATTCGGAAATCTTTTCCCTTAAATAAAGATTTCCTTTCGGCTCTTCATACCCAAGCGTCACATTTGACTTTAAAAGGTTATTCATAATTTCTTTCATCTTTTTCTCAGGTAAGAGACTCGGCGCGAGCTCACCTGTTCCTAACCGAATTACATGTGGGTAAAATTCAGCTTGATTAATCTCTTGAATAGCTGGGAGATTCGGATAATGAAGTCCTGTTTCTACATAAGACTGCCAATTAGGCGGGGGTGCGTAAGTTGAAACATTCTCATTATTATTTACAACAATTGTTCCTTTCCTGCCATTCCCTTCAATATATCCCTTCGCAACTAGTTCATCGAAAGCCATTACAATTGTGCTTCGATTCACACCAAATGTATGGGCCAAATCTCTTTGTGAAGGTAATTTCGTTCCAACGGTCCATTCTCCATTAACGATCCTTTCTTTTATATACGTTTCTATTTGTTTATACAGCGGCGTCGCTAGAGACATATCCGGTTTCCAAACGAATCTTTCCATCATATCACCTTATATTCTTTTTGGTTGGTAACCTCCCCAACCATATGGATGGATACAAATTTTCATTTCTTCTATACAATATACACTATCATAATGAATTAAAATAGGAGGTAATATGATGAGTGAAGCAATTATTCATGGTATCATTCTTGCATTTGGACTTATCATTCCATTAGGTGTACAAAATGTTTTTGTCTTTAACCAAGGTGCGAGCCAACCAAACATTTGGAGGGCAGCCCCTGTAGTATTAACTGCCTCTATATGTGATACGTTACTCATATTGATTGCAGTGCAAGGTGTCTCCCTTGTACTCCTTACTTTTTCTTGGCTAACTAACTCATTATATATAATTGGATTTTTCTTTCTCCTATACATGGGCTTTGTTATTTGGAGAAGTAGCCCTTCCAACGATGTAACACAAGAAAAAAGTATGCCCTTAAAAAAGCAAATCCTTTTCGCAGCATCAGTTTCGTTATTAAATCCACATGCTATTTTAGACACAATCGGTGTAATTGGAACAAATTCTATTCAATACATAGGAAGTGAAAAATGGGCTTTCACACTTGCAACTATTATCGTTTCTTGGATTTGGTTTATAAGCTTAGCTTTAGCGGGGAAATTTCTAAAAAGACTAGACTCAACCGGAAAGACAATTTTATTATTAAATAAATTTTCTGGTCTCATCATATGGGGTGTCGCACTTTATATGTTAAAACAAGTTATTTATTCTTAATGAACGAAAGAGAATTGCATGTTACTCAAAACATCATGCAATTCTCTTACAAATTATGAAGTAGGTTCCGGTTTCTGTTTTACCGCCTTTGCATCCTTTGCTGGTTTAATCCAAATGATTGCTATGGCAGCACCAATGGCAGCGAAAATACTAGTCAAATAAAACACTTCATGGTCCGCCCCTTTCATGAAAAAAGAATATAAAGGTGGTCCAGCTGCTACACCGATAAATCGCATTGAACTGTAAAATGACGTAACTGTTCCCCTTTGCTCCTTTTCAATTCCTTGTGTAATGAGGGCATCTAAACATGGGAGTGCCATACCAATCCCTATCCCCATAATAACGAGACAAAGAAGTAGTAAATAAATCCCTTTTATAAATAAAGGAATGATGACTGATGCAGCTGCCATTAAAAAACCAATATAGATACACTTCTTCATAACATTTTGATTATCTCCAATTTTTTTACCGGCCATATATGAACTAAGTGACAGTACAAGTAACGGGATAGCAAGCACACACCCTTTCCATATACCATGAATGTCATACTTTGATTCCAGTATAGTCGACAAATAAAAGAGAATTCCGAATAAAATAAGCATAATAATTGCACCTAATGCAAAAATGGCAATTAACCATCTTCCTTTTTCTCGAAACGTAGACAGAATAGATTTTATAAACTCTTTAAGTGGTGGTACTTCTCCTTCTTGTTTCTTTGCCTTTACTAGAACAAGTAATAAAACAATTGATACTACGCATAAAATTGGAATCGCCCAAAATGGTAAGAACCATACAACGGCAGCAAGAGCAGACCCTAAAATAGGGCTCAGCACTTTCCCAAATGTATTGGATGTTTCTATGATTCCTAAACCTGTACTAACTTGTTTTTCGTCTTTGTATAAATCACCAACACACGGTATAACAACTGGCATTGCACCAGCAGCACCAATACCTTGAATCGCTCTACCAATCAATATCCAATTGTAGGGATTATCAACTTTCCAAGATACCCAACCAGTTATCGCTCCTCCTATAGCTGCAATCAGCAAACTCGGAACCATTACCATCTTTCGTCCCCATCTATCTGATAAATAACCAGCAATCGGTATAAGTAGAATGGCTACGATAGAGTAAATTGTAATAATCATGGATACTTGAAACGATGAAATATGTAATTTCTTTTCAATAGTCGGCAGAATTGGGATGAGCATTGAATTCCCTAATGTCATAACAAGTGGAACTGATGCAAGCGCAATTAAACAACAGTTTTCTTTTTTTAACATGTTGGCTTCGAAACCTTTCATCATATATTTCTTACCATATAATAGCCCCGCTGGAACGTAACTTTTCATTCCACCAGGGCTATTACATCTTTACTACTTCCCATTCACAACAAAAGAAATTGGGGAAATTATAGTATTATTCCTATTCTTTGAATCCAGTTCACAATATATCCATACCAATTAATTGAAAAAAAAAGAAAGGAAGAATCCTTCCTTTCTCCTATAACCTTCTACAATTAGCGAGTATATCCGCCACCAAGTTGTTGTTCTGCCATCGCTACAAGGCGTTTTGTAATTTCACCGCCTACAGAACCGTTTGCACGTGAAGAAGTATCAGCGCCAAGTTGTACACCAAACTCTTGTGCAATTTCATATTTCATTTGATCTAAAGCTGCTTGTGCTCCATGTGATGCTAATTGATTAGAATTACGATTTCTAGCCATTACCAATCACCTCCTTATTTATATATAAATTGTGTTAAATTCAAATTAAAATACATGGAAATTTTTGGTTATTTTTTACCATAAAAAAAGAGCCTCTAAAACGAGACTCTCACATCATTTCACATTACGAAGTTACTACTTCTAATTTTCTATTTATTAATACTTTCATTTCTTCTTTTAATATCTCTTTTGTATTATGTCCAAACCATTCTAAGGAAGCAAAAAGATCCGTACCTCTCACTTCCTGAATAATCTCATCATAATTTACAATACCTTCAAATAACGGAACCATACCAATACGACTTCCTGCTGCAGCATATACATTATTAGGTTCAAACACATGCAAATAATCCGCTGAAGATATATTCTTAAAATGGTAATGTAGTGTCCACGGCTTTAATCGATGGAAACTGTCTATTGGATCTGCGCCAGACTCCCATATATGAAGAAAATCAAGATTTATTTTTAAATTCGGATGATTTACTTCTTCTAATAGTTCTATAGTAGAAGGCAATGTGTCTGTTAGTGTATTGGGATGTGTTTCTAACAGCACATACATATTGTGCTGAGCAAACACATCACAAATCTTACGTATTCGCTTCACATACTCTTTTCTCTCTTGTTCCGAGAAGTCCTTGCTCCCTTTTTGCCCAGCAAACGTGCGAATTTTATTCGTATTAAACCAATTAGCTAGTACTACAAGTTGTTCACTTTTCTCTATCGTTTTTTCAAAATCTGCTGATAATGATATATCTAAGTAATCACTTATCATCGTAATTTCTAAGTTTTTATCCTTTAGAAAAGTCAATTCTCGTTCTGTCGTTTCGCGTTCTTGTATATACAAATTTTGTGCATGAGTCCCCCACAATTCAATTCCTTCAAAACCGTTTTCATATGCAAATTGAACAATATCAGTAAATGAAATTAATTGATGACGAAATGAAATGGTACATAGCGAATATTTCATAGCATTAAACTCCCCTATCTTAAATTCAGTTAGCTTATTAAAAAGTTGCGACAGACTGATTTGTTTTCATACCTTTCCATGATAGAAACTGTCTCTCTAATTCCTTCTTAATTTGCAGTTCAATTGCATTCATTTCATCCAGTTTTTCAATAATCGATACTAGCATACCTTTATTATTCGTCATTGCCATTTTAATTGCACGATACTGTACATTTGTAAATCCTTGTACAATATCCTCTACCCGATCACACCAATAATCAAATTCTTGCTCCGAATATTGCAACGTTTCACGGAAGTATGCAAAGGCATGCTCATAACTATATTTACGAATTGCAAGTACTGGTATTTGTTTTACTGCTGCTACAAGTCCAGAAAGCGCATATCCTTCTTCCTCATTTGCCATTTTTACAATTAAATTTTTCAGCTCCATAGTCAGTTCATTGTCGTTCTTTTTGAATGTTTCTGTGAAATAACTAGCTACTGTTTCTTGCGTTGGCTCCCCAATTCCTTCTATATCAATGAAATACCCTCCACCAAATGGGTTATCTTGAATAGAGTGAAGTACTTTTTCTCTTTCCATATTTCCTTCCCAACGAAAATCAGGATCTAGCATGAACCACTCTTCTTCTTTCTCTGTTTTTGATATCATTAAATAATGTGGAAACGGTTTTTGATGAAATTTATTTTCCCTCTCTGGTAATAGAGACATATCAACCATTACAATGACATAACGATTTTCCGGCTTGTTTTCTACTAATTCTAAAAACGTTTCTACATTGCTATCTTTATCTTTTGCATGATCATACCATTCGTTTACTTTAATACCGTACAATTTTTCAAACCAAAGTAAATAATGATCATGGTTAATGTTTTCAGAGTGATATGAAATAATTCCGCCTTCTGTTATATCAAAATCTCCATCCCATAGTCCAAAATAAAATGGACGAAAATCAATGTCGCTACGCCTTTTTATAATTTCACAAAAACAACTCACTAAACAGTGCACTTTAATTGAAGTCATACTCTCATCCACTTTCCTAAAGGTTAGTTATTCACATTTATTTCCTGTAACTCCTCCATAAAATCAAGCAAAGATCCTACAGTAAGAAATGCCTTTGGATCTACCTCATCCTCTGGAACGCATAGCTTTACATCCATTTCTATGTATACAATAAGCTGTAACATCATTACCGAATCTATATATAAATCTTGATTTAAGCGCATCGTTTCTTCTAAATGCGTTACATTTTTCAGTTCCATTTTTTCAATCATAATTTTTAACACGGCATTCTTTAACGCTTCCCGTCTCATGTTGTAACCTCTCCCATCTCTAGTAACTTTCTACTTACTTTTCCAGTTTTATTTTTAGGAATTTCATTTACACTTTCAATTTCATGGGGAACTTTATAAGAAGGTAAGTGCTGAATACACCATTCTCTTATTTGTACTGGATCAACATGAGAGATCACTTTCGCTTTAACTATTTCGCCCATGACAGGATGTTTCCCTCGATATACAATTGCCTCTTGAACACCTTCCAATCGAAGCATCGTTTCTTCTACCTCTATAGGAAAGACTTTTAATCCCGAAACATTAATTACATCGTCCATACGCCCCATAAAATGAATGCCACGCTCAGATTTATACCCTAAATCTTTTGTGAAGATTTCCTTATCATTCATTTTCACGACGATTTCTTCCGGTGCATTTTCATCTGAACCTATGCTTATACTCGCATGAGGTAGAGGGTTTCCTAAATCTAAATGGCTCTTCATATCATGACATATACTAATACAACCTGCTTCAGAACAACCATATTGCTGCATCATATATGTTGTCATTTCTTTTAGTTTATAAAATAGTGCTTCTGGCAAAGGCGATCCTGATGTCATAATTTTATGAAACTGGAACGTTCCTAATGGAAAACTCCCCATAATGTGTAACATAAGTGGTACTGCATATATAATATGTTTTTCTGTATTGCGAACTATATTTAATGCGAATTTAGGATTTTTATTCGTAATGATTACAGGCTGGCTCCCCCTCGTAATTGCTGATAAAGTACCACATATTAGTCCGTATGAATGTGAAACAGGAGCCATAACGATTGGCACTTCATCTACTTCACAGTTTAAAGCTTCATTATAAGCGGTAATTTCCGTATCAACTTCCGTCCATGCTCTACGAATTAGTTTCGGTTCCCCTGTAGTTCCAGAACTATATTGCAGTAAAGAAGGCTCTTCTAGTAAAAAGTTCCCTACTTCTAATTTTGTACAATCGCCATATTCTCCATATAAAATTCCTACACAATTTGCACGCTTTGCCATTTCAATAGCTGTTTCTTTTGGTGTATCTTCATGTATAAGTAATACTGATGATTTCTTTTCTTTTAAGAAAAACACAATCGTAATAATATCGAATGGATCTTTCAGACAAAGTGCAAATCTATTTCCTTCTGCTTCTTTAAATTGTTCCATTTCCTCATAAACTTGTAATCTCAATTCAAAATCACTTTTGCTATACTCTTGTTTATTAACGATTAGCATAATTTCCCCCTGTAACAGCTGATTTTTGTTTCATAAGTTGTCTTACTCTATACAATGGATTTGGAACTTCATGAACAAGCGATTCCACATCCATATATAATCGACGTTTCGTTAATTGTTCAGCATAGAATGTAGGTGCATATAATTGAATATTTTCAAATCTACCTTTCAAATGTGGATATATTCTTAAATGATTTTCAATTTCTTCAACAACCATCATCCAAAAATGTTCTTCTTTCAATCCATATTCATCCGCAAGTACGAATGCTAATTCTCCTAAATTAAACAGGAATAGTGCATCTAACACCATCTCTTGCAAACATTCAATGCGATCCATTTCAAAGAAATCATTCATTTTTCCATTCGCATATGTTTTATGCATTTTAGTAAAGTCGGGACATTTGTCAACCGTTTTCAAATATGGACGATAAAACTCAAGCCCTTCATGAAAATCCTTTAACGCAATACGAACAGGCACCCCTTCTTTATGAACTAGAATCATATTTTGTCCATGTGATTCCAGTGCGATGCCATGCTCTACAACAAGATGTATAACTGGTATTATCGCTTTTTGAATAAGTAATTGTAGCCAATCCTTCATTCCATATTTATTCAACCACGCATCAATAATTGGTGTACCATCTTTCTCTTTAGCGTATAAACCATTAAAAGGAATTGCATCTTCTTGTGCATCTAAATACTTATGAATGCTTTCGCGCCAAATACATCCTAATGAACCATATATAGCTTTTTTATTCGTGTCATACGTTACACTGGAAAACTCATTTAACAAGATTAAACGTGCTTCATCCATTAAATAGGCGTCATTACTTACAACATCATTTAACCAATTTGATATTGCTGGTGCACTCACAACAGAGTATGGTTTCAGCGTACGAAGTGTTGAAGTGTTGAGTAAATTCATCGATAATTTAACGTACGGTTTCTTTGGACTCGTAATATTTCTTAATGTTCTCATTGACTGTTGCGCGCAATAATCGTCCTCTGATGTTCCTAAATAAATAATAAATTTCCCCTGTATATGATCCGCATAATTTGAAATGATGAAATTCACCCACTGCCATGGGTGAACAGGTATAAACACGTACTGTTTTGGATTACATCCCTTATTACGAATTCGTTCCATAAATTCTTCTAATTTACGATCGCCAATCTCCTCTTTTAAAAGGTTGTTATACATCACTTCATTCTCATAACCTACAGTCGCATAATTCTTATGCGCTGCAATCCATATGAGTTTTATTGGCTGCATAAATTCATAACCATATTGAAAATTGTCACGATATTGAAATCCAACACGTGCTTTATAACTAGGATGATATGGATGGCCGTCTATTAAATGGCTTTCAAACTCATCGTAAGATTTTTGAGTATATTCTCTCTTATTATTTCTTTCATATTGTGCAATCGTGTCTTTAAATATTGTTTGTTCTAATTCGTGTATAAAAGAATCTAATTTAGCTTGTTCTACACTAGTAACCCGAAAAACTTCTTCTAGAAATTGCGAGACAGATTGTATTTCTTGCTGTTCATCTTGAACTCTTACTATTAATGAGTCTAACGAAATACGTCCAAATGTCATCCGTTCCCTGCCATAGCATTTGTACGTGACACTTTTGCCTTCTTCATCAAGTCCTTGTATTAGAAAAAGAAGTTGTTCTTCTTTTTCTATGCGAACCGGTGTAATAATCCCCTCATAAATTAACGATTCTACTAATTGACGTAGCACTCTTCTTCGTACTGAAATGTAATCTTCTGATTCGAGCGCCTTCAATACTTTCGTATGATACATGTCCACTCTCATAAAACCCTCCACTTTATGACAAAATACCATTATTTGTATTACGTGAAATTTTAACGTTATTTATGAACGAACAGCCACTTCTCTAACGAGTGGATTATGTACTTGCACATAAATAGCTTGCTCCAATGGATTACTTAACTCATCGACATCGAAAAATCTCGTTAGTAAATTTGCTTTACACGCTAACTTATCTTCGTCCAATAATTCTCTTAAAAATGTAGAAGGTTCCCGGTTATATGGAAGAAATGATTCAAGTACAGACCTTAATTCCGAGAGAAGAATTTCCTCCTTAATTAATCCTGCTGTGCCAAAACCATTAATGAGGCCAAACATATGATTGAAAATTAAGTAGTAACGAAATCTCTCATCCACAATATAGTCGTCATATAAATTTCCAGTACGTTCTCCAATACCAGCTAATTCATTATTAAGCATCTCTTTCATTGAATTACAGAAATAAAATCCTTGATTATCACGGAAATAATATTTGACCGGATAACCATCTTTTAGCTGAACAACGCTATTTTGCTGATGAGCTTCTAATGCAACACCATACTGTAAATACATCCATACCATTGGCTTTAAAGAAATATTCATATATCGTCTAAACCACTCTAAGCTTACTTCTTCACAGCTTTTACTTTCTAAATCTGCTAGGCGATGAATAATATTCGATAACCGCGTACGCTCCCCAGGTATAGCGTCTTGAACTAGCCCAGCAATTAATGTTGCGTCGTTTGCATGTTCGCTATAAAAAAGATTCTCACGAATAATCACTTCAAATCCAGATTCTTGTGTTCCATAATTTAATGTAATAAAGGCTGGATCACAAATAAAATCAAATCCTGGAAATCTTTCTCGTACTTCACCAATAGCCGTATTTAACATTTCCTTCCCTTCAAGACCACTCTCAAGTTCTTTCAGTTTATTAATACGCATTGAATTCGTTACTTTCACCGGAAATGAAAACTTAAGCATATACTTCGAATTGGGATGATATAGCGTCCTTAGTGATGATGTTGCCATATAATACTTACCTACAGGACCAATATACTCAAGCAATTCTTGAATTATCCAATCTTGTACGTAAGCTTGATGCAAGAGCCATTCTGCCTGAAGCGGATGAATTGGAATTAATGCATATTGATCTTCCTTACAGTACTTCGCTATAAATTCCTTACTAACCATCTCATCATTACTTAATTCTTCTTTTATAATCGTTGTTGTAGAATCTGATAATAATGATTTTTCATTTACTATACTTTTATGTGCCCGAAAATAATGAAGCTGACATTCCCCTTTTAATTCTGGAGAATACATTGCACTTTTCCAATCCAATATCCCCTGTCTACTCTTTGGTGTAGGATGAGTTAAATGCCCAAATAATAAAGACTGCTCCGCTTCTATAAAAGTTGTATGGAAACCGTATAATGCGGATGTATCTTCTATTCTCTCTTTTGTAAATTCCTCAATATTTTGACAACTACGGATAACTCGAAGCATAAGTTCCGCAGGATTCGTTCCTTCTCCGTAGTTGATCGACATCTCTTTTATTAAAAACGTAATAACTGTAACGTAATCTGCTGTAATAACAGAATTACTATCTCCAATTTGATAATAAAATTGTTCTCCAAACAAATGGCGATCTGTTGGTGATTTATATATAACTTCTCCATACAAAGTAACGTTCTGTGCCGATAGCCGACAACATAAATATGTGGGGACTGTATCTCTATTCAACGTATTACTGAAGATACTTTTCATTCTTTCATCCTCTGTAATCCATTCTCCACTCCCTGTTTCTCTTAAATAACAGTTTAAAAAGCTTTGTAATGTTGCATGTTCTGCGATTTGTTTCGCAAGCTGCATGTTGGTCCTCCTCTTTATATTAAAGCTATCGAAATTTTATATAATAAACGATAATTGAATGTCGTTATCAATTATGATTCTAATTGATAATGATATTCAATTCAAGAGTATATTTCAGAATTTTTTTATCTGATTTAATTTTTCTTGTTTTCTCTCTTTTCTTTAATCTAGTTAAAAATACACAAAAAAAATACTCAGTTTCAAACTACATACTTATTATTTTTCATTAGTAATCTATCCAAAATGGTTAAACAAAAGAGGTATACCTTAATTGGTATACCTCTTTCAAACATAAAGTTTACATAATAATATTATTTAAGCAAATCTATATAACTTTTTGTATAACAAATTCAAATCTCTCCAACAATACGCTGTTTCTTCTACCCTTACTCTCTCTAAAAATTTCGTATCAATTTTTTCAGGGTTAAATTTTTCATAAAACTTTTTAGAAGGATTATTCGTAACAACCCAAACTAAAAGTGATTGCATATCATTGTTTATACAATCCGATAATAAAGCTTGAAATAACTTTTGTCCTATTTTCATTCCTTGATACTGTTGTAAAAGGTAGATTGCATATAATTCTCCATCACAATTATATGTACCAGTTCTTTCTACTCCCCCATCGATGAATCCAACTATTTCTCCATTTAAATTCTCTGCTACAAATCTAAATTGATGATTACCTTCTTTTTGAAAAATATCTTCCCATTGTTTTTCTCGTTTCTCATATGCTATATTATCTAGAATTTCTTCAGCAAATATCCCTTTATACGCTGTCTTCCAACTATCAACATGCACCTTTGCTATACCTTGTATATCATCCTTTATTGCTCTTCTAATATGTATTCCCATCATTTCTCCCCCCCTTATTACTCATCATTATATCAATTTCATTCCTTAAAAATCCAAATAAAAAAGAGTGAATTCACTTCACTCTTTTTTATCACAATTATCTACTTTCCACTTCAACTGAAACTACTCGATCAATCTCTTTCAGGGAACTATATAACTCTGTTGTATATAAATCTTCTGGAGCTAAAATAACCATCTCCAGTTGCTGAAATGCTCCACTATCTATATCTTTAATTTTCACGCGTTTCACATGCATGCCTAAATTTTTAATTTGCTTAAATATACCATCTAACTCATGATGCTCTTTAACAGTAATTTTTATAGATAAATCCTTTTGTCTTAATGAATACGGTCCTGCAATTTTCACAAGTTGCGGAAGTACATTAATCGCTAAAATAATTAAAACCATAGCAACTGTCGCTTGTAAATAAAATCCTGCACCAATTGCGATTCCTAAAGCTGAAGCAGCCCACACCATAGAAGCTGTTGTTAATCCAGAAATAACGTCATTACTTCTTCGTAAAATGACACCTGCGCCAAGAAAACCAATTCCACTAACAATTTGAGCGGCCAGTCGCATCGGATCCATATTTGTATGTCCTGGAACAGAATATACATGCACAGATTCAATTGAAACCATCGTAATTAAACAACTTGCTACAGAAATAACCATACTTGTTTTCACACCAAGTGGTTTATTCTTTAGCTGCCTATCTATCCCGATGAATAATCCTAAAAAGAGTGCTAAACCTAATTTGAGTAAAAATTCATATGACATATTCCCATTCTCCTTACTTTACAATGTTTCCCTTAGAATAACTCACTATAACTCTTTTATGATATCAATTCCAGTCTTTTCTATTCATTTAACGTAAAAAACCGAAAAAACATTTATAACGATGTTTCTCCGGCTTTTTATTACACTTTAGATTCTTCTTTATTTCTGATCTTTAATCTTAATTTCTGCATCTTTGTAGAATGCTAATTTACTGTCATTATACTCTTTTGTAAATTTGTTAAACTGCTCTTTCGACTTTTGTGCTTCCACATTTAATTCATTAACAGTTTTAACTTTTTCACCGATTTCTTTTAATTTCGTTTCTTTTACTTTTAATTTTTCATACAGTTCTTTTTCAGTCGCTAACACTTTCGTGTAATTTTCATTCATCTTTTGGAATGCATCATAACGATTCTTATACGACTCTTCTACTGCTTTTGCTTGTTTTTGTAACTTTTTATCTTCAAGCTTCTCTATATTTCCTTGTACAGATTTTGTTTCTTTCTGAGCTTTTTCTAGCATTTCTTTTTCATTTTTCAATACTTTTTCACGATCATCTACATTTGCAGTAGCTTGCTCTAGTTTCTTCACAACTGCTTCATTATGATCTTTGCCTTCTTGCAAAATTTGAGAATATAATTCTTGGCCTTGTTTCTCTAACTGCTCTAATTTTTTTGCTTCATCCACTAAAGATTTTTCTTGTGTTGCTGCTGTTTCAAAAGCTGTATATAAATTTTCTTCTGGCTTTTCACCGAAACAACCTGTTAACAACCCTACTGATAATGCTCCAACTACTGCTACTTTTCCATACTTCAACGTTCATTCCTCCATTACATACGGTTATCATGCCAGAAGTTCACTGGGAAGTGACTTTCTTCATGATAAGCTTCAAACTCATAACCTTTTTCTTTTAGCCCCTTTAAAATTGCTGGCACAGCAGCAACTGATTGCGGGTGAATATCATGCATTAAAATTACTTCTTGTGGTTTTGTTGCGTTTGTTAATACATTTTGAGCAATTTGTGCTGCAGCTGCATCAACTGGCATTTTATTGTATCTCCAATCTAATGAATCAATTGTCCAATCCCATACTTTAAATCCGCCTTCTACCACTTTATTTCGAAGACCTTCATTTAATCCAGGCATCGAACCATATGGAGGACGTGTTAATTTAGGTGATTTCCCAATAATATTAGCGATTAAACCTTGATCTTCTTTCATCTCATTTACATACTCGCCATTTTTATATAACTTTGCGAAATTATGTGTCATACTATGCATGCCTACATAATGACCCTCAGCATTTTCACGTTTCACTAAATCAGGAAATTCTTTTACATTCGCTCCAATTAAAAAGAACGTCGCCTTCGCATCATGTTGTTTTAGCGTATTTAATAATTCAGCCGTATATTTCCCTGGCCCATCGTCAAATGTAAGATAAGCAACTTTTCTTTCTTTTCCATTAAAACGACTTGGTGCCGTTTTATTCATTTCAACTTTCGGCTGTTCACTTGCAAGCTGCACTACATTTTCTTGTTTCGCAACAGCTTTTGCTGGTGAAGTAATTGATTGGAACATGTAATACCCAATAGCTACTGCGGCAATCGCTATTAAAACGACTACTATTTGTTTAATTTTTAAAGCTTTTTCCATTCTATCGAATTCCTCTCCCTATTAATCTTATATATAAATCGCCCAATATAATTATACATCTATTTATTTTTATTTCACCATATAAATAGATTTTATTTGTATTATAATGGGAGTTTTATCAAAATTGTTGTTCCTATTCCTTCTTTGCTTGTAACACTAAACACACCACCATGAAGCTCTACCATTTTTTTAACGATAGCTAAACCAATACCTGCACCTGCAGCATGATTATTAATTTGGTAAAATGATTGCTCAATATATGGTAAATGTTCTTTAGCAATTCCAATCCCTTCGTCTCTTACCTTAATCACTGCTTGTCCTTCTATTTTAGTCGCTTCAATGTGTATTGTACTTTTTTTATGTGAATACTTAATTGCATTTTGAACAATATTCAAGAAAACTTGCTTTAACCTATTTCGATCTCCCATCAATTCAATTCGGTCTATGGTAGTAATAAATTGAATTTCCTTCTCTTCCGATTTAGGAGTTAATTGCCAAATCGTCTCCTCTAGTATATCGTACAACTGCACCTTTTGTTTATATAAATTAAAATGATTTGATTGTAATCTTGAAAAATCTAGCAATTCTTCTACTAAATGAATCAATCTATCTGTCTCACCTGAAATAATGCCCATACCTTGCTTTATTTCTTCTTCTGTTAAATAATCTACTGTTTTTAACGTCTCACTCCAACCTTTAATTCCTGTTAAAGGCGTTCGTATTTCGTGCGAAATAGAAGCAATGAATTCATTTTTCATCTGCTCAGCCTTATCTATTTTATAGGCCATATAATTTAAACTATGTGCCAATTCACCTAATTCTCCAGGATAATCTTCTTTAATTTTTTGCTTTAATGTGCCTTCTGCAATTTGTGAAGAGGCTTGAATAATGGATTCAATTGGCTCAACAAATGAATTTGCCAAACGTCTACTAATTAAGAAGGCGACTCCCGAAATAACAATACCTACAGAAATAGTAAACGTAATAATTTCAATAATCTTTTTATTTACATTTGTTAAAACAGTCGTATATTTTAAAACACCAATAGTTTGTCCTTGATGTATAAGTGGGCTTAGCACCTCTAGTTGTTTTTTATTACCTTTCGTAGTAACTTGATTATACATTTCACCTTCTAATAATGATTGTGGAATATTCACTTTACCTTCTACCTTTTCACCACTTGAAGATTGTATAACCGAGCCGTGACGATCAATTAACTGTAATTCTGTTCCTTCTAATTGAAAGCTACTAATTATGTCACCACTATATTCTTGTAATCGAATAAAGTATAGTGAATTGTATTCTGAAAAAAAACGTGTACTCGTTTTCGCATGAGACTCTATATATTGCACAATACCATTATAATAGTATCGATAAATTGAGACTGAAAATACAACTTCAAATAATACAAGCATAAGTGTAATGACCGTCATAAAATATAAAGTCACTTTCCGTTTCATCTCATACTTTCCTTCCACACATATCCTTTTCCCCACACCGTAAGAATAAATTCAGGTTCTGATGGATTACATTCTATCTTTTGACGTAACCGTCTCATATTTACATCTACTACTTTCGTCTCGCCTACGTAATTGGTTCCCCAAATCATATTTAAAATTTCATCACGCGAAACTGGCTTTGAAGCCTGATTCATTAAATACTGTAATATCATATACTCTGTAGGTGTTAAATCGACTAATTGTCCATCTTTATACAATCTTTCTTCTATAATATTTAACGAAAATGGACCTGACGTAACAATATTCGTTTTTTCTTCATGTACTTCTATTCTTCTTAATAAAGACTGTATACGTGCAGTTAATACTACTGGACTAAACGGTTTTGCAATATAATCATCTGCCCCTATTCCTAGTCCTTGCACCTTATCTTCATCTTGTACACGTGCGGTTAACATAATAATACCTATTTTTTCATTTTCTTTCCTGATAGCCTTACAAACTTCTAAACCATCAATTCCCGGTAACATAACATCCAGCAGTGCTATATCAACAGTTTGTTCACTCAAAATCTGTAACGCTTCTTCTCCAGTAGTAGCTTCTATTACATAAAATCCAGCACGTTTTAAATTTAAAACAATAAAGCTACGGATCGTTAATTCATCTTCTAAAACTAAAATTTTTGACATAATTCCCACCTCCTACTCTTGTTGATAATCCGCTAGCGGTTTTATATATGCTTTCACTTTTTCAAATTCCGATTGCTTCGGTACTGCATATACGTGAGAAGCCGTTTTAATTGCTGCGCTGTAGCCTTTTATATTGAACCATTCTTTCCGCTTAAAAATATGAACTTCAAGCCATATTTTATTTGTTCTTGTATCCAAAAACTTTTGAGAATTTGATTCTTTTTGCTGATCTGGTATTGTAATTTTCCCTATTAACTCTTTAGGAATTTTCACATAATACCCTTTTTCTATATCTATATATCGTTCTTCAATTGGTTTAATTCCAGATTCACTCCACTGTATGTAACGTTCAAAAAGCGGACTATCGCCATGTGATTTATCCTCCCAACCTTTTGGACGTACAGTACGAACAAATTCAATAATGCCGTCTTCATTAACATCTTTACTTTCTACAACATATTCATTAAATAAATCTTCTTTCCCATCTATAGGTAATACTTCATAATGATCCTGATCAAATTTTGCTACATAAGTTATACCTGAATGAGCGCCAACTCCTGCATCAATTACTACCGCCTTTAGTGATTTAGATATACGACCCATTTGTATTCTTTGAATACTATTTATAAATGGATCGTATGACACTTCAGATAAAGTCTTAAATTGTTCCATGAACTCAACTGTCAGCTTCTCATCTTTTTCAAATGTAACAAGGCTTATATCTTTCAGTCCATTTTCATTTAGATCCTCTATGAATAACTTCGTATAACTTCGATTATATATTTCCTTCATCTCTTCATTTTCTTCCGAAAAAACATACATAACATGTTCTAACGATTCACGATTTACAGAGATTCCGATTAACAACTCTCTCTTCCCGTTCCCTGTAAAATCACCGACTTCAACGATATCTACATCTCCTCCATCAAATTTATGTGTGGACTTTATTCTCCAGCCATTTCCGATTTCTTCATATACGGCTAAATATACGCTATGATCTTCATTCGGCAATTTATAAAATAAGATGGCTTCCTTCTTATTATCTTGTTTAAAATTCATTGACCAAATCATCTGTTTATCTTTGTTAGACATTGGAGTAAGTAAGCGATAATTAACAGGTAAATCTTTATCAATTTCTTCCTTTAATTCATTAATCCATTTTTCATTTGTAGGAGCTTCCATTAGACTTGTTGGAGCTTCAGACATTTTACATCCAGTCAATATAAAGATAATTCCCATCATGCTTAACCATTTCTGCATATGATATCTTTCCTTACCACAAATTTTGAATATGTCCTTTTACTTTTTTACCTATCCATTATACTCATACATATGAGTATAATTTTTCTAAACTAAAAAATCGTTACAGAAAAGTTACAAATACATTCCAAAAAAAAAGATTGGCAAAAGCCAATCTTTTTTTATTATTCGTTTCGGACTGATTTTGGCGTTACACCTAAATGATCATTTAATTTTTTGGAAATATCTTTTACATTTTTTTCATTTGGAATGTAATAATAAATACCACCGATACGTTTATCTGTACCTTCTATTTGCATTTTTTCCATTTCCAAATTAGATCCTGCCATATTTTTTGTAATAGCAAGCATATCGTCAAATGTTAAGTTCGTTTTCATGTTTTTATCAACCGCATCTAGTAAAGAGCCCATTTTGCTAATTGATTGAACAGACATCGCTTTTTTAGCAATTGCTTCTATTACAAGTTGCTGTCTCTGTCCACGCATTGCGTCACTATCAATTTTACGCGTTCTTGCAAGTGCAAGAGCTTGTTCTCCATTTAAATGTTGGTAACCTTTTTCTAAATGGATCATACCAGCTTGGTCTTTACTATCTTGTTCAGTGAAAGTAACTGGTACATCAATATCAATACCACCAATTGAATCGACAATTTGTACGAATGATTCAAAGTTAAACTTCACATAATAATCAACAGGTACATTCAAAAATCTTTCCACCGTATCGCGTGTGCTTTCTACGCCACCAAATACGTGAGCATGAGTAATTTTATCTAATTTTTTTCTAGTTGGAATGTAAACACGTGAATCACGTGGAATACTTACTAGCTTAACAGACTTATCATCTTTATTAATTGTTGCTAATAAAAGTGCATCTGTTCGAACTGCTTCGCCATATTGGCTTTTTCTCATTTCACTTCCATCTACACCCATGATTAATATTGAAATATTATCCTTTAAAGGTTCGACTTCTTTATCACGCTTTGATGACTTATCAATTTTTGCATACGCATCATTTACAACAGCTTTTGCTTTATTATATATAAACGAACCATATCCTACTCCTCCAAAAATAAGTAGGAAAAATGGAATTAATATGAACCATTTTATTGACTTTCTTTTAGAACGCTTTTTATTACTTCTCGTATTTTGTTCTAATTCAGAGCTCATACCCATTCGCCTCTCTTTCTCTTTACCAAGTATAATGTAAGTCTATTTATCTTCATATTGAATTTCCTTTCACTAACCTTACAATTTTGTAAGGTTACTACTTAAACCCAATACGTATTCCATTTCACATTATACTCTCGTACTTATTTTTGGCAAGTCACTATTTACCAATTTCAAAAATTTAGCACTTCGCAACATATGAATTTACAAATTTATTAACTCTTTCATTTTAAATTAGGATGTCTTTTTCTTAACAAACGATATGAATAAAGAATCCAGCTAATTATAAAATCTCTATGAATACAGTATATTTGACGTTATTATTTCTCAAACGGCGTATACACGCTTTTCTTCCCCTGATTATCAATGTAAGCCGACTTTGCTTTTATTTTTGTTTTTTCTACTTCCATGTCTTCATTTGAGAAGTTCACAATGATTTTAATATCTTTTCCATAAGAAACAGATTGTACTAGCTTATCTTCTGACAAATACGCAAAATTCGTCATCTCTTCTTTTACTGCTTTTTCATGAACTTCATTCCAAACTTTTAGATGCTCTGTAATTTCTTTTTTATGCTTATTCCACTCTACTTCATCTAAATGGTACAACGGAGGAACATTATACAATAATTCAGACAGCATTCGATTTCCAACTTCATCTTTTGCCTTTAAACTTCCCCATTCCCAATGATGTGTTGTAATAACGGAATCATTGTATACTAATTTATATAATGGTACCGAATATACTGGGTTTAAATATACTTGTTTATATTCTTCTTTCAATGGTACTTGTTTTGCATATTTTTCAGGCACATTTTGATTTGGTGACCAATATCCACCGACATAATACGGACTTGTTTTATTTTTCCGCATATCTTCATCGTCCCATTTAATAACAGGTGTTTCAATTCCATGTGCAAATGCAATCGTACTACTAGCAAAATCATTTCCGCCTTCAGAACCAACGACCATACCCTTTTCTTGCGCAATGTAGTCCATTCGTTTTAAACGTGCTTTTAAATCTTGCTCTTGCGTCGTTATATGTTTCGCTGAATAGTCATCGTAAATTTCACCTGTCGCATCACAATCAATAAACCATGAATTATATTTAGGACCATTTTGTAATATATCATTCATGCGTTCCTTTACACTAGGCAGCGATAAAGTCGGGTTTAACTTGCGACCTCTTCCTAAAAAGCCTTGCACCTTTTCTCCGTTTTTCTTCGTTACAGTAGCCTCTTCGTATAATGACGGGTCATTAAAGGATGCTGTGTTCCAATTTTTATCACTTTTTTCGTGAATGGAATGATACGAATCATACGGACCAACTAAATACCCCATTTCCTTAGCTTTTGTTACGAAATTAGGTTGCATAAATCCTTGTTCCCAGTTCGGCAGACCAATCCACGCTTTTTCTATTCCTGCCTCTTTCATTTCCTTTAATATATCCGTTCCATCTGCATTACCCCATTTACTTACCTCTTCAACCGCATCACCAAGTAGCGACTTTAATAAATGCTTATTTAAGCTATACAATTCTGTATTCGTTAAGTGACCTACACCTTTCTTTAATAGCACACTAGCTTCCTGATTAACGTTTTGAAAAATATCCTCTTTATAAAATTCCTTCATCGATAATACTTCGTTTATATAACGTAAAATAACATTTTTTTGATACTTATCAATGAAATCTTGTTTACTTACTTGATCCAATACATTCAGTTCCCCAGGCTCGGAACTATTCTTTTGAATAAGTTCTTTTATATGACTAAACAGCGGGCTATTTATTTGCTCCCTTAGTTTTGGCCAATTTATATTATTTTCTAATAAACCATTTTGATTCCAAAAATAAAAATGCGCCGCTCCATATAACTTTTCGATTTCTTTATTTTTTCTAGCCTTTTCTTGTAATGTTTTAAATTCACCTTTTCGAACAATATCATCCTTATACAGTTTAGCAATGCTTACCGCATCATTATTTGTCACATATAATTGAAATCCATATGTTTTATTTTTATTTATGCTCGGAAATTCATGTGTAAAATCAAATCCTATTTTCGGATCCGAATGAAATTTCAATTCATTATTAAACATATTTGTTGCAATATATACAATTGAATATTTCGAACCATTTAATGCGAAAAACTTCATAGAAAATGATTCAGCAAATGAATATGCATCATCCTTTAAAAACTTTTTCCAATTCTCATCATTGCTCGGAATTTGCTTACCCTCCCATAACGGAAGTGTATAATTTTCAGCTTCTACTTTCGGCCATGTAAAGCTTTCTGCACCAGTCGATTCCACTTCAATGTTTAAGTGGTCTTTTTTCTTTTCTAATTTTATTTTTACTTTTTGATCTGGATATTCCCACGATGTACGATCCTTTTCTTTTTTTACATTCGATACCTTCATTTTCGGTAGGGGTTGTGATGCCTGTTCCTTTGCCCCCTCATGTTCTACAGTTAATGTGAATGTTTCTGGATTTACATCATAAGTAAAATCTTTATACGTCGCTTTCTTTATTTTAGACTCTTGTACAGCATTACTACCTTTTACGTCACAACCGACTAAAGTCGAAAACGACATAGTTGTAAGAAGACATATCGCTATCGTTTTTTTCATCCTCTGCACCTCCACCAATGAATATACAGATGCTTTGTTACAGGAATGTGGCAAAAAAGAATAGAGCTAGCATTTTGCTAGCTCTGTTTGGAGTATTAAAAGTTGATATGAACAACTATAATTCGCTTAGAAGATATGTAATACAGTAACTACATTTTTTCTCAACAATTATGAAACTAAACAAATCAAAATTTTAACAAGCATTCTTCAACTGAAAAAATAAGTGTATACAATGTATCCTAAAAGTAGTACTAAAATGATTATTCCTGTACCTTTCCAATTCATACCGCCTGCTATATCAACTGGACTACCCGTTTCCGCTCTATTGAGTCCGTCACGTAAAGAACCCGTAGGATTACTTTTTAATTCACTTTGTCTCATACGCTCTCTTTTTTCTTCTGGTGACTCTTTATTCATTTAATCACCTCCAAAATGAATGCACTCTTTACTTACATTATTCAAAATCAACATTTGTTTTATATTTTTCCGAAAAAACCTAATTTAAAATAGGTTTGCAACGTAAAGAAAGCTAGCCATGCCAGCTTTCTTTACGATCCAATATGCTCTTCCTTATTTACAATAATACCTTTATGGTCGATTTCAAGCTCACATACTTTCATATCTGTAAATACTCTCGCTAATTGCTCAGCGATTTCTTGACGCTTCTCATATGGCGTTAATATAAAAATAGATGGCCCCGCACCACTAAGTGCTGTGCCGTACGCACCAAATTCTTTTGCGCATTTACGAATAGATGGTAATAATGGTACGAGTTCTAAACGATATGGTTCGTGAAAATGGTCTCTCTCCATCATTTCACCTACAACTTCCCACCGCTTTTGACATAATGCAGCTACTAATACGTTACTTATCGCACTAGCTTTAACTGCCTCATGAAACGGAAACATCTTTGGTAATACAGATCGACTTTCATCTGTATTTAATTCTGCATTCGGAATGAGAGAAATTACACCCAATTCCTTGCTCTCAATTCTTACGACGGAAACATCCTTTCCATCAAGTGCTCCAATTACAGTTCCACCTAATATAGAAGCAGCAACATTATCAGGATGTCCTTCAAAATTTGTAGCAATTTGAACTTTTTGATCAGCAGTTAAGTTCAAATTGCCTAGTTGATTCGCAAGCTCTATCCCAGCTACAATCGCTGATGCACTACTTCCTAGCCCTCTCGTTAATGGGATATTACTAGTAACTTCTATTATATGGGGTGATATAGAAGGACATACTTTACATGCCGTGCTAACGATTAAATTTTTATCGTCTGTCGGAATTGATTCTTCAAAGGAATGGATTACTTGCCATTTATCAGCTTTTTCTTTAACCACCACACCTAAATACAATGACAAAGCTATTCCAACTGAATCAAATCCAGGACCAACATTCGCCGTACTAGCAGGGACACGAACGCTAAATGGTATCACGACATAATCACCCCTTTAATATGATCTTTAATTTGTTCTATATCATTTGACACACTTGCGATGTCTAGTTGATTTGAAGAAATAGCGATATCAGGATCCTTCAAACCATTTCCAGTTAATACCGCAACAACTGTTTCTCCCTTTTTGATTTTCCCAGATTGAACATGTTTAATTACGCCGGCTAATGAAGCATTTGATCCTGGTTCAGCGAAAACTCCTTCAGTTTTTGCTAATAACCTATACGCATGTAAAATTTCTTCATCTGATACCATATCTATTTCACCACGAGACTGCTCGGCAGCCTCTACTGCATACGCCCAACTTGCTGGGTTACCGATGCGAATCGCTGTTGCAATTGTTTCAGGCTCTTCAATTACATGCCCTTTTACAATTGCAGCTGCTCCTTCCGCTTCAAAGCCATGAATTCTTGGCTTTTTATAACCTTTTTCTTTCTCATATTCACAGAAGCCTTTCCAATACGCTGTAATATTCCCTGCATTCCCAACAGGGATAGCTAGAACATCTGGTGCATTTTGCAATTGGTCACAAATTTCAAACGCTGCTGTTTTTTGCCCTTCAATTCGATAAGGATTTACTGAGTTTACTAAAGTAATCGGCTCTTCTGCAGCAATATTTCTTACAGCCTTAAGCGCATCATCGAAATTTCCTTCTATTGAAATAATTTCAGCTCCATAAGCGACCGCTTGCGCTAATTTTCCATGTGCAATCTTTCCTTCCGGTATTACGATAATGCATTTCATCCCAAGACGTGCCGCATATGCTGCAGCTGATGCTGATGTATTACCTGTTGATGCACAAATGATTGCCTCTGAACCTTCTTCTTTCGCCTTAGCAACTGCCATGACCATACCACGATCTTTAAAAGAACCTGTCGGATTCGCTCCTTCGTACTTACCATATAGCTGAATCCCTAATTGTTTTGATATATTTAATAATGGAATAAGTGGTGTGTTTCCTTCCATTAAGCTGACATCAGGTGTATTTTCATTCACCGGTAAATAAGACGCATATTGTTTTAATAGTCCTTTATACATATTGTTTTTCCTCCTCAATAATGTAGTAACTGTTTATTTCACTTGCGACAGCTTCTATCGCTTCTAAAACTCGTTCAAATTGATACTTGGAAGTTCGATGTGTCACAACAACGACTTCTGCCAGTTCACGGTTTAAAGGTAATTGAATAACCTCTTTTAAACTTACAGAATAATTAACGAAACATTCTGTTATTTTTTGTAACATCCCAGGCTCATCTTGTAATGAAATGCGTAAGAAATATTTCGAAACTACTTCTTCATCACCTTGTAATTCATAAGGAACTGGTTCTTTTAACGCACTTTTATTTTTCGGAACTTGATTCATATTTTTAACGATTGAAATAATATCACTTACTACAGCAGAACCAGTCGGTAACTTCCCAGCTCCGGGTCCATAAAACATCACTTCTCCTACCGCTTGGCCATGGACATACACCGCATTAAATTCATTATTCACATTTGATAATGGATGCTGGCTCGGTAAAAGCGTCGGTTCTACACTTAAATGAATGGCTGGTCCTTGTTTTTCAGCCTTACCAATTAACTTCATAGTAAATCCTAACTTTTCAGCCATTTGTAAATCTTCTTTTTCGACCTTTCGAATCCCTCTTACTTGCACATCATCTAATGAAACATTCATCGAAAAACCTAAGTTTGCAAGAATTGCTACCTTTCTCGCCGCATCTAGTCCATCTACATCTGCTGTCGGATCCGATTCTGCAAAGCCTAATTTTTGTGCTTCCTGTAAAGCCTCTTCATAAGACCATCCATTTTGACTCATTTTTGTTAACATATAATTTGTTGTACCATTTACAATTCCCATTATTTTTTCAATTTGATCTGATGCTAGCCCATCAGTTAGTCCTCTTAACACTGGAATACCGCCCGCTACACTCGCTTCGTAACATAAATCACAATCATTATCGTTCGCCAGTTGAAGAAGCTCTGCACCATATACAGCCATTAAATCTTTATTTGCTGTTACGACATGTTTTTTATTTCGTAAAGCCTTAACAATATGCTGTTTTGCTTCTTCAATTCCGCCCATTACCTCTACTACAATATCAATATTTGAATCATTTAGAACTTCATCTGCATGACTTGTTACTGCAATCCCGTCAATACAAACATCGCGTTCTTTTTCCAAATCACGTACAACGACTGTTTTCACTTTCACTTCGTATCCTGTATCAAGTGCGATTTTTTTATAATGTTCTTTCAAAATATGAACAACACCACTTCCGACCGTACCTAAACCTAATACCCCAACATTTATAACGTTATTCATCTTCTAATCTCCTCCTAAAAGTTTAATTATTACATCTATAAATCACCTTACTCTGCTTTTTTGTCATGCAGGTGGTGGTTATTTCCGTACTTATAAATCGTTTCATATTACCGCACCTCCTTTCAAAGTAAAAAAACACACCCATCCCTAGGAAAGGGACGAATGTGTTTTCGTGGTTCCACCCTTGTTCCAATCTAGACGTATTTCCTCCTAGATTGCTCAAGTTCAGATAACGGCTGATACCGCCAATAATTACTAGATTACTCGTTCACTATTGAAGTTCAAAGGTGGTAAAATCATTTCTCGTGTTAGGAAGCTCACACCCTTGGCTTCCCTCTCTGTAAACCGTAAAAATGATTTCGTGTCCTTATCGTTACTTTTTCGTTCATGTTTATTTGTTAACTCATTATACTCGCATAAAAAACAAAATCAATACTATTTTTTAATTATTTTAAATTTTCAATCTCTTATACCATAAAAAACACACTCATCCCTAGGAAAGGGACGAATGTGTTTTCGTGGTTCCACCCTTGTTCCAATCTAGACGTATCTCCTTCTAGATTGCTCAAGTTCAGATAACGGCTGATACCGCCAATAATTACTAGATTACTCGTTCACTATTGAAGTTCAAAGGTGGTAAAATCATTTCTCGTGTTAGGAAGCTCACACCCTTGGCTTCCCTCTCTGTAAACCGTAAAAATGATTTCGTGTCCTTATCATTACTTTTTCGTTCATGTCTATTTGTTAACTTATTATAGTTATCAAATTTTTAAAAAGCAAGCCTATTTTTACTAACTATTTTCAAAATAATTTTTTATTATATTTCACAATAGCATTATGCAACTGCCACTCAATTTACCTATTTTGTCATTTCTCCAGTTTATAAATCAACGGTTCATATATAAAGTGAAACTTTAATCAGTGGGGATTTTGTTCATCCCCACTGATTATTAGCCTTCACCAATCGGGCTTTTACGGGCAGTTGATCCCCACCTAACTTCTTTGCTTTCGCTGAATTTTGAGGTAGGGGTGTTACTGCCCGTTAATGCGGGATAAATCCCCATTCTAAAACCCGTACATACTCACCTTGCAAAATTATATCAATAAAATTTTTAATACAATCTTTTTGTATAACTTTCTTCTAAAGAACGTGCAACATCTTCTTCTGAAGCATTCACTTTCGCATGCTCTAACAACATTTTTGCTGCTGAAGGTAACTCTTTTTTATGTAACCAAGATTCTGGATCCCACATCTTCGAACGAATAAACGCTTTTGCACAATGAATGTAACACTCTTCTATTTCAACAACAATTCCAAGCAACGGATTACGTCCATTCGCCTGCATTTCTTTCAAAATTTCTTCATCGTTTGTAATATACGCTCGGCCATTTATTCTAAGTGTCTCCCCAAGACCTGGAATAAAAAAGATTAGTCCTACACGTGGATTTGAAATAATATTCAAAATGGAGTCTATACGACGATTTCCTGGCCTTTCTGGAATGATAATTTTATTATTATTGAGTACGTATACAAATCCAGGTGCGTCTCCTCTCGGCGAGGCGTCACACTCCCCCAACTTATTTGCAGTAGATAATACTAGAAAAGGAGATTTAGAAAGGAAATCTACACAATGGTGGTCTAATGATGAAATAACTTTTTTCAATGCTCGCTCACTTGGTTTCCCCAATATTTTCCGTAACTCTTCCTCTGTTGAAATAATCGATTTTATTTCCATACGCTCTATCTCCACTTATAATCGCCCCTTTTTCTTTATTTTCCCAAAATTCAATACGAATATTGTATAATAAAATTTGCAGAAAGGGGAATTAAAATGACAGAGTGGTTAACAATATTTGATTCTGAAAGAAATACACTTGGGAAGAAATTACGGGATGAAGTGCATCGTGACGGTGATTGGCACGAAACATTTCATTGTTGGTTTGTAGAAAAAGATGCTAAAGATATATTCTTATATTTCCAATTACGCTCTAAAAATAAAAAAGAAGCTCCACTTATATGGGATATTACTTCAGCTGGACATATTATGCATGATGAAGATGTACAAATTGGTGGTCTTCGTGAAATCGAAGAAGAATTGGGGCTTTCCTTTCAAACTACTGATTTAGTATACAAAGGAATCTTTAAAATAGATTATGAAATTTCAAATCTTACTGATCGTGAATTTTGTCATATGTATTTTCACAATGTCATCAATCCACTTCCATTCGCACCAGGTGAAGAAGTAGACGATGTGATGAAAGTACATGCAACTTCTTTTCTACAACTATTAAATGGTGAAATTTCATCTTTTACAGCTACTTCTGTTTTGAGCAATAAACCGATAACGATAACTTTTGATGATATTTATCCATATGATCTTGCATACTATGAATTTGTTGTTGAACAAGGAAAAGACTTACTAGAAAATAATAGTTTATAAATAAAATAGGACTCCTAGCATTATATTGCGTGGAGTCCTATTTTTCATTATTGCTCAAGTGCCTTCAATCTTTTCTCTACTCGTATGAATAAGCGAATGATTAGTACTAGCATAAAGATCATTATAGCTAACGTTGTATGGGAGTATCTAAACAGTATACTAATAACACTTCCAATTAACATCATGATGAATCCATTTTGCTTCATCACTTCTGCACTATACCTGTTACCCGCACCCCATAATTCCTTATTTTTCATAGATCGTTTCGTACGATAACCATATGCCGCATTAATATCGGTCGGTGGATTCTTTTGAAGAATAATTGCCGCAAATATAAAAATAATACTAATCAATATGCTTATTCCTATGTTTACTAGTGCATAAATCAATTATATCCCCCCTAACTTACACTTTCATTATACGACATAAACCTTATTTTCCCAATTCATAACACATTCACTTTCTTTCTTTTGATGTCTGGAACATACTTGGAAGTGTTACAAAACGTGCCCCTTTCGTTTTTAACTGCGGAATGATTTTGTCTAGTGCATCTACAGATCCTTGTAAATGCCCACCTGGTGTTGAATGTTGGAGGATGACACTTCCAGGAAATGAATTCCCTAACACATTATTTGTAATCGTATCAGCACTCACACCTTTCCAATCAACCGTATCAACACTCCACTGTACAATCATAAAATTTTGCTCTGTGGCCCATTTTAATTGATTTTCAAGTATTTCACCGTATGGCGGACGTATAAACTTCGGTGCATAACCAGCTAAACGATTTAATATTTCTTCCGTTTTTATAATCTGATTACGGTACTCATCCTCATTTACTTTCGCTAAGTTCGGATGACTATACGTATGATTACCAATTACATGCCCTTCATTCGCAATACGCTTTACTACGTTCGGAAATTTTTCTGCGTTTTCACCAAGTAAGAAGAAAGTCGCTTTTACATTATGTTGTTTTAACTTATCTAAAATTTTTGGCGTAAATTCTAAATCTGGTCCATCATCAAATGTAAGAGCTACTTCCGCTTTATTGTACGGTCCGGAAAATGCGTACGCATATTTTTCGACCCATGAAAATGGTGTCCACGATCCACGATCATCTGCTTTCATTTGTACTTCATAGTTTTGAGGGGTATATACGTATGGCAATGAACTTATATAGTCTCCATAATAAAATGAGTCATATGGCATATAGGCGTATGAAACATCTCGTTCTAGTCCCCAATGATATGGGGCAAACATTTGTGGCGAATAAAAATAATACATAATAAAAACCTCCCTAAAGTTTCATATGTGATTCATCTGCACTTTGTTAGAGAAATTGTTATTCATAAACAAAAAATAAGACTGTCCTTAATTAGGACAGTCTTGCTGCTTTATATTATTAATAAATCGATGTACTATCTTTCGGCAAAGCTTTCACATGTTTTAAATAGTTCGTCACTTTATCATCATCATCTTGCGGATATTGATATTCATACGTGTTAGCAATTTCGTTCGCCACTTCCCTAAATAAATCACCCATGACAAAGAATGAATCCCATATGTTTTCATATTCTGCATTAGAAAATGTTCTTTTAAATTGCTCCCACATATCTTCTTCAATATATTGCTCAAAATGCTTTCCAAACTTCCCTGTATTAACTGTAAAGTCTGTTTTCATACCAATATACCATTCTAGCATTACGATGAACATATCTCGCACTGGTCCTTCAAGCATTCCTTTTGCATAAGAAAGCTCCTCTCTCCATAACCCTTTTGCGATATTCGTACTACACCACCAAAATTCATTACAGCAATCTAAAAACTCTTTTTCTGTAGGCTTT
The DNA here is from genome assembly GCF_001563515.1 of Bacillus sp. JH7. Classification (NCBI taxonomy): domain Bacteria; kingdom Bacillati; phylum Bacillota; class Bacilli; order Caryophanales; family Bacillaceae; genus Bacillus; species Bacillus sp. JH7. Next base: position 2,855,860 of record NZ_LPUS01000001.1, read on the forward strand.
TTTACTAAGTAATCTTTATCGCTTGCTGGCGGGAATTCTTCCAGACAATTATCTTTATCAAGAAGCAGTTTACTTAAACTATCTTGTCCAACGAACTTTTTTATTAACTCAACTGGAACTAGCGTTAAATCAATCCGATTCCCATCCATGAACTGCATTAAATATGGAAACTTCCCATCTTCATCTGGTGGAACTAACGACATTTCTTCTGGCATTTGTACAATCATTATTTCTCCAAATCTATGAATCCAATTATGATTAGACGTAAAAGATTGTATATCATTTACAACATACATAATATCATAGTCTTGAAAACAATCTCTTTTCACATTTGGATTTACACGCGATCCATTCATGATGACAGCTCGAATTCTTTCATCCTCTATTGCTGTATTTATAATTAAATCTAACATTTCTTTTTCAGTTCTCATCTACTTATAGCCTCCAATTTTTTAATATACAATAATGCTATGTATACTGGAGGTCCACGAGCTAATCTCGTTATACACGATACATGTTATAATTTTTGAAACTTCTTTCTCATCCTTTTCCCTCCTTACATCACTCTTTTACAACTGCCATTCCTTTCAATTTACCAATGCTTTCTACCATTCACCTTTAATTATACCGAAAATTCTGTCTCGAATACAAAAAATAAAGAAGGGACATCTACCCCTTACAGAATAGATATCCCTTCTTTTAAAGTTAAATTTAATTCCTATGGATTAGTAGACCAAAGCCCAGCAGATTTAATAAATGTACGTTTATTTAATTTCAGCTGCGCTACGATAAATTCTGCAATATCTTCCGCTTGCATTACTTTATCAGGGTTTCCATCAGTTAATCCTAAATCTACAGCCATATCAGTTGCTACTGTACTTGGAGTTAAAGCTGTTACACGAATGTTATGTTTGCGAACTTCCATCGCTAACGATTCTGTTAAACCAAGGACACCAAATTTAGAAGCACTATATGCACTTGTTACAGGTGCACCTTTTTGTCCTGCTGTAGATGAAATGTTAATGATATCACCAGATTGTTGTTCAATCATGCTCGGTAAAGCTGCACGAGTTGCATAGTATACACCCATTAAGTTTACTTGAATGATTTTTTCCCAATCAGCAACGTCTAGTTCTAAAAACTTACCGAATTTAGAAATACCAGCGTTATTAATTAAAATATCAATAGATCCTAAACCATTTTTTAACGTTTCAATCGCAGTTGTTACTTCTTCGTATGAAGAAACATCTGCAGTTGCAATAACAGCTTTTACGCCTTCTGCTTCTACTTCTTTCGCTACAGCTTTTAAGTTTTCTTCTGAGCGAGCTAAAAGTCCTACATTTACGCCTTCTTTCGCTAATGCAATCGCTACAGCGCGACCAATCCCTCTACCTGCTCCTGTAATTAAAGCATTTTTACCTTGTAATAATTCTGCCAAGTATAACACTCCTTAATCATTTCAGTTATGTATTATATTAAAATTGTATCTATCTTTATGTAAAAAGGCAATGATGCACTTTCATGTGCGTAGGTTACTTGTAGGTAACTATAGAAAGTTTTTATTTATAAGTTTCATTTTTTTACCATTATTCATGTAAAATAAAAACAAATCCAGCATAGGGGAGTGTATGAGTATGAAAGCGAAGGAAAAGCTTATCAATATAATTGCAGTAACGGTAAATGCATTTTTAAAGAGAAATAGTGTTAGAAGGTTCTCCTTCTAACACTATTTCTCTTCATGATTTGGCATACGCACAATAAATTCAGTACCTTTTCCTTCCTCACTCTCAACTTTTATTTCCCCATGATGAAGGTCGAGTACTTTCTTTACAATAGCTAAACCTAAGCCACTTCCTCCATAGGCACGATTTCGTGAAGAATCCGCTTTATAAAAACGCTCAAAAATATGTTGTTTCTGTTCTTCTGATATGCCAATTCCTGAATCACGGATACGCACTTCCACTACTGTCTCATGTTCCTTTAACTGAATAGTAATCGTACCACCGCTTGGAGTAAATTTAATACTATTATGAATTAAATTAATCCACACTTGACTCATACTTTCTTGGTCAGCAATAACATGTACTTTTTCTAAATCTAGTTCTAACTCAATTTCTTTTTCAGCCCAGAGTGGTTCACTATTTAACACAATTTGCTTTAATTGTTGATCTAATCGATAGCTCACTCTTTCTGGTATATATTCTTCTGATTCTAAAAGAGTTAGCTTTAGTAAATTTTGACTTAGTTTAGATAATCTCGTTGTTTCAGTTTCAATAATGGTAAGATAATGCTTTCTTTTTTCCTCAGAAAGATTATCGTCTTGTAGTGCTCTAGCAAATCCTTTTATAGAAGTTAATGGTGACTGTATTTCATGAGAAACATTTGATACAAACTCTTGTCTCATTTTCTCCATCGCATTCAGTTCATCTGTCATATCATTTATACTTTTTACGAGCACGCCAATTTCGCCATCATACTTTTCTTCATTTCGTATTTTTACGGAGAAGTCTCCTTTTGCAATTTTTTGTATCGGTTCAATAATAGTCCAAATCATCGCCTCTCGTTTTGGTCTCATTAATATTCCAATCAATGTCCAAATAAGAATAATAAATACAAAACCGACCATATCACTAATTAGAAAGGCAACAAACGGCGATACGTTTACGTCAAAAGCATTCAATATACTAGTTGCTACATAAAATGCGATAGACCAAATGATAGTAAGAAAAGAAAAGAGCGCTAATACCGCTCCAAATACTTTCAGCATCTTCAACTTACTCATTCGTTTTCTTTTTCTCATTTACTTACCTCTAAGCGATACCCTAATCCTCTTATTGTTTTAATACTAAATTTCGACTGCTCTTCTTGAAACTTCTCACGTAACCGATTAATATGAACGTCTAGTGTACGCTCATTCCCTTCAAAATCATATCCCCATATTTCTTCAATTAATTGCTCTCTCGAACAAGTTCTTCCCGATTTAGACCCTAAAGTAAAGAGCAGCTCAAATTCTTTTAACGGTAATGTAACCGTTTGTTCTCCAGATGTAACTTCGAATGTTTTACGATTTAATAATACATTTCCAACTTGAATCGATTGGGAAACTGTAATTTGGTAACGTTTCAATAATGCCTTTACTCTCACTACTAATTCTATAGGGTCAAATGGTTTTACAAGATAATCATCTGTCCCAAGGTGAAATCCTTTTACTTTTTGTGATGTTTCCCCTTTGGCAGTTAGCATCAGAACCGGGATATCATAGTATTTTCTTAATTCAAAACATACATCAAATCCATCCATATTTGGCATCATGATATCAAGAATAACCATATCGACTTTTACGTCATCCATTTTCTGAAGTGCATCTACTCCATCAATTGCCTCATATGTTTGAAAACCTTCTCGTTCTAAAAATACCGAAACGAGTTCTCTAATGTGTGGATCGTCATCTACTATTAAAATTTTAGGTATCAAAGGAACCATTTCCTTTCTACTTAGCATCTAATATATTGTTTAAAAATGAATCATCAGTTGAGTAAAATCCCACTGATGATTCATTTTATAATGCCCCCTCTTTAATTTTCAATTGCTGCGTTGCAAACTCACGATACATATCATGCGTCTGTAATAATTCATCATGCGTACCACTACCTGTAAGATTCCCTTTCTCAATAAAGACAATTTTATCTGCATCTACAACAGTAGAAAGTCTATGCGCAATCACTAACGTTGTTCTGCCTTTCATTAAGTTATTTAACGCTTTTTGAACGACAGACTCAGATTTACTATCTAAGCTTGAAGTCGCCTCATCTAACATAAGAATTTGCGGATTTCGAAGTAACGCTCGGGCAATGGCAATTCGCTGTCTTTGTCCTCCAGAAAGTTTCACACCGCGTTCTCCAACTTCTGTTGCATAACCGTTTGGTAAGTCATGAATAAATGCATCAACATATGCCATTGCAGCTACTTTTTCAATTTCTTCATCCGTTACTTCGCCCTCGACACCATAACAAATATTATCACGAATCGTTCCATCAATTAACGGACTATCTTGTGATACGTAACCGATTTGACGTCGCCATGACTCTAATGAATAACTCGTAATTGATTCTTCCCCTAATTTAATGGCACCACTAGTTGGCTCATAAAAACGTTCCAGTAATGAGAATAACGTTGTTTTCCCACTACCACTTGGTCCTACAATCGCTGTCACTTTTCCAGATTCAATTGTGAAATCAATATTTTTCAAAACTTGCTCTTCTTCGTTATACTCAAAATGTACATTTTCAAGAACGATCGGTTGCTTAGCATTTGTCACTTTCACACCAGTTTCATGATCTTCTACTTCATATTCTAAAATCGTACTAATTCTTTCCGTTGCACCAATTGCCTTTTGGAATTGTGTAAAGAACATAGATAATTGACTCATTGGCATTACAATTTGAACTAAATACAAAATAAACGCTACAAGTTCACCGGTTGTTAATGCACCGCTAGAAACTCGCATCCCGCCATACCCTACGATAATAACAAGTAGTGCCATTAAAACAAACGACATAACTGGCGAAATTAATGCTTGCACTTTTCCTTCTTTCAAACCAAATTGTAATAACTTTTGTATACCTGTATTACCCGTTTCATATTCTCTCTTTTCTGTATTTGAAGATTTCACTAAACGAATTTCTGATAACACTTGCGTTAACACACTTGTAAAAGATGCAGTTTCATCTTGAAGCGCTTTTGAAATCTTATACATTTTTCGTCCAAGTGGAACTAAAATTAACACAGACAACGGAATAACCGTTAAAAGTAACGCAGTCATTTTCCAATCTAAAACAAATAATACAATTAACGATCCAACAATTGAAATACCACCTGTTAATAAGTTTGACAAATGCTCAGAAATTAACGTTTTCACAACACCTGTATCATTCGTCATACGGCTAATAGTATCACCTGTTCTATTTTGATCGTAATAAGATACCGGCAAGATAAGTACCTTTTTCCACAAACGTTCTCTTAGTCCCGCTACAATCTTCTGCCCAATATAATTTAGTAAATATATAGACAACCCTGCCGCAATAGTTTGCATTACAAAGAAAGCAACTAACCCAACAATTTGTCCTGCACTAATTGAAGAAAGCGAAAAATTATCTACTAATCCTTTTGTCAGCATAGGAATAAATAAACTCGCTCCCGTAGAAAGCAAACTCATTAACAACGCAAAAACTAAAATTCCTTTCGGAGGATTTGTATCTTGAATAAGGCGTAAAAACTGCCTCCAACTCCCTTTTTTCTTTATTTCATTTCTAACTTCCATTCCTGTTCATCTCCTCATGTTAAACAAAACTGTTCTTTCTAAAATTAGAATACGATACAAATGTAAACTGAATGTAAACACACTTTTTCTATTTTTACAAAATATACATAAAAACTCATCTTTACAACAGATATAAACATCTGATATTATTACCTGGTACTTAATATTATTCTATGTAAATTATAGATAAATAATTTACAACACGATATAAATCTCCAGTTAGTGAAAGGAGTATCCTTTTTGCAAACAAATATACATTCTGAAAAGGAAACAATTATTTTTATTCATGGATTAGTTGGCAATCGTCGCGCCTTCAAAAAAGAGCAAAAACGATTTTCTGCCTCCTACAACATTATAACTTATGACTTATTAGGTCACGGTGATGATAAAGGAGAAGCAATCGACTTTTCATTACAGCGCCTCGTAGATCAATTATTAAACTTATATGAACAAGAAGGTATTAAAAAAGCACATATTTGTGCGCTAAGTTACGGCTGTTACATCTCTACAATTTTTGCACAAATGCATCCAGAAAAAGTATTAAGTATTTGTCATATTGGAGGACATTACAATAACCCTTCTCGTTTATATAATGTATTTCAAAATTTTTGGGAGAAGCGAGGAGATGAATACTCTAAATGGCTCTCTCAATACGCAAATACTATTTTTCCAAGCGGTATATTAAAAGCAAATCCGTTCGCAGTCATTTCAAGAAATATTTACTACCGTTTCGGATTACAATTACATTCATCCATAATTGCCCAGTCATTACGACATCGGTTAGAATTCGATTTAAAATCTAAATTAAAATCACTTCCTCACCCTATACTATGGGTAATGGGAGAACATGATCATCTCTATAAATCTTGTCTATTTGATTTGAAATCTATTTTGCCTAACGTTCTATATAAGGAAATACCGTTAGCGGGACATGCAGCGAACTTATTTCGTCCTAACTATTTCCATGACTTATATGATCGATTTTTAAATGGAAAGTTAAAATAAAAACTATTAAACTTCCAATTTATTCAACTATAAAAAGGCTTCCCAAGTTTCCTTGGAAAGCCTTTTCTCTATACGAAAAGTATATAAAACTACTTTTTCTTAGTATGCTTTTGTGTAACCTAATAGGTGCTTGCTCCAGTAAGAGTTACTTACAGAACTAATACGTACACCAGTTGCATCTGTTTCTGCACTAATGAACTGACCGTTTCCTAAGTAAACACCCATGTGAGAAGGACCTGATTTATAAGTATTTTGGAAGTATACTAAATCACCTGGTTGTGGATTGCTAGTTTTTGTTTTAGAGCTCCAGTATCCAGCAACTGTTTGACGAGCGCCTTTATGACCAGTTTGATTTAATACGTAGTGAATGAATCCACTGCAGTCAAAACCAGCAGGTGTTGTACCAGCAGTTCTGTATGGTGAACCATTTAAAGATCTAGCGAATCCAGCGATTGAAGATGTATCTCCACCTGTTGTTGGTTTTTGTACGTCTTTACCTGGTTGTTGAACGTTATTTGTAACATTATTGTTATTTGTAACGTTGTTTACTCCGCCTTTTACAAACTTAACGAAGTCTGCACTTACGTAACCTGTGCGGCCGTTATGGTTAATTTTGTACCAACCATTTTCAGCACCAGTAACGTTTAATACTTTACCATTTGTTACTCCACCGATTACAGCGTTGTATGTAGCTGGGCCTGTACGTACTTTTAAAGCACCAGTGTTAACAACATAAGAACCACCAGTTTGAACTGTTGTAGTATTGTTGTTTGTAGTTGGTTGTTGTGTTTCGTTAGATACAGCAGAACCACCTTTTGTTACGAAGTCTTTGCTTACGTATCCAGTTCCACCATTGAAGTTGATTTTAAACCAATCTTGTACTTCACCTACAACTTGTACTGTTTTACCTTTGTTTACAGAACCTAATACTGTATGAGATGTACTTGGGCCTGTACGTACGTTAAGTGAAGAAACGTTTACTGTGTAAGTACCTGTTCCTTGTTGAACAGTCGTTCCTGTTTTGCCACCAGTCGTTACGAAGTCACCACTTACATAACCTGTTTGACCATTTACGTTTACTTTGAACCAACCATTTTCTTGTCCAACTACTTGTAGCACTTGGCCTGACTTTACTTTAGAAATAACGTTATGTCCTGTACCAGCACCTGAACGAACATTTAATACATCAGCAGTTACTGTGTATTTTAATTCAGAAGTTGTTTCTACAGTTTTTGTTTCAGTTACAGTCGTTTGAGTTTGAGTTTGAGTTTGTCCATTAATTTCTTTTAGCGCTTCATTTGAAACTTGTGCATGAGCAGAATCCATTCCTGGAACTGCAACGCCAGCTACAGAAGCTGCTGCTAAACCTGCAATTACTTTTTTCATAAGTTGTCTTTACTTCCTTTCCCTACTATCCTCTTAAAAAAAACTAAAACTTTAATACTTTACAATATTATCAAAGTAAAATATTCATCCAGTTCCATTTTTTAGCAAGAGTTTTATTTTTCACACAGAGTTCATTTTAAATGAACGAAGTGAAATCTGTGTGAACTTCATGTGAACTTTATCATTAATTATAGTATTTTTGCAATGATTTTTTCAAATTTCTCATATATCGCATGAAAATTCGACATTCCATTTAATATCTTAATATAAAACATCCCTTTTCTATCTTCTATAAAAAATTCTATTAACCTAATACAAACCACATTATGTATTTCCTTATAAAGCTCCTTACATGAAGTATACTTTCATCATGACAAAAATCACTCTATTTATCAATAGTATAATATTTTTAGAAAACTAAATTTCTATACTATCTACAATTTTGAAATAATTTGACGAATTGTAAGATTTATTTCAAAAAAGCCATTTCTCCTTTAAAGAAAACACACACTATATCAACTGTTCTCTTTTTCCCATAATGGAATTTATAGGATATTTATAGTATTATATACATATCTTAATAAAAAAGAATTTTAGCGAATTGATTAAAGTTTCATTCCCTTATAAAATGAAACTTTAATCAGTAAGGGTTTTATACATCCTCCGCTAATTATTAACCCTCACCACTCGGGCTGCCCATTAATACGGAGTTTTATTGGAATAAAAAGAGGAGGCATATTTGTGAGAAATATAATAGATGATCCAATACAAAAAAATATAGAGCTATACTATGCTTTTATTCAATTCGTTTCAATGATAACATTACAAAAAGTATCAGCTATTGAAACACGTAAAAACGAATTAAAAAATCAGATGAAAAATGCAGGACAAAAAAACCCTTATTACGTATAAAAAAGGTGAACAGGTTATATTCCTGTTCACCTTTTTAAATTATTTATAAATTTTCACACGGTCCTCTAGCGGTTGGAATTCTTTTTCACCAGCATGTACTACCGGTTTACCAAATGGCATTTGTGCAATAAGTTTCCAATTCTCTGGAACATCCCACTCTTTTCTCACTTCTTCATCAATTAGCGGATTGTAATGCTGTAACGTAGCACCAAACCCTTCAATTTCTAAAGCTGTCCAAATTGCAAATTGTAACATTCCTGATGATTGCTGAGACCAAGTTGGGAAATTATCTTTATATAATGCAAAGTTAGCTTGAAGGCTTTCCACTACTTCACTGTCTTCAAAATATAAAACCGTTCCATAACCACTTTTAAATGCATTCATTTTTTCTTCAGTAGGTGCAAAGTTATTTTCAGGTACAATTTTTCGTAACGTTTCTTTCGTAATATCCCATAATTTATCATGTTGTTCTCCTAATAAAACAACAACGCGAGCACTTTGAGAATTAAAAGCTGAAGGTGTATGTTTTACAGCATGATAAATCACTTCTTGAATTTTCTCATCAGAAACTACTTGCTCTTTACTAATTGCATAAATAGATCTTCTGTCTTCAATTGCTGAGTAAAAATCTTTTGCCATCATAATTCCCTCCAATTTTCAATTGAGGCTATTTCATATGTATATATCATATTACGCCCCTCAAACTTATTATTAATAAGCTTATAACTTTATAATATCACAGCAACAAACAAACTCAAATAATAACACTTATATTTAGAAGCTTTTTCCTTTTTAAAATAAAAATAAAAAGACTGTTTGTTGTTATCTAAAATTAGTAACAACAAACAGTCTTACTTATGTAGCGATCTAGATTCGTATTTTACTTACTTAATTAACTAATCCAAATGCATACGACATTAACTTATTTGTCTCTGTAAAACGTTTTGTTTTACTTGATGTCCCCATGACCACTGTAATAATTCGATTATCACCTTGCTTTGCAGTCCCAGTAAAACAGTATCCTGCGCTATCTGTAAATCCAGTCTTTAGTCCGTCCATTCCTTCTATATATAAACTTTTATTATTTTTGTTTAACATGTCGTTTGTGCTTATAACATTAATATTATTAAATGCTAGCTGACTTTGACGTAAGTGAGTCACTTCTAATATTTCCGGATAATCTTTTATAAGATGATACGCCAATTGCGCTACATCAGCAGCCGTCATTTTTGTTTCACTTCCATCTGGCTCTTGTAATCCAGAAGCATTTGCAAATTTAGCATGTTCCGACATTTTTAACTGTTTCGCTTTTGCATCCATAAGCTGAACGAAATCTTTCTCCGATTTTGCCATATGTTCTGCTAAGGCCACAGCCGAATTATTAGCTGACTCAATCATTAATGCATGATATAAATCTTTAACAGTTAATGTGTCATTAACTTGTACTGGGATTCTCGCTCCTTCTGTTTGTGCCGCCTTCGCACTCATTTTTACTGGATCTTCCCAGCGAACTTTCCCGTTATGTATACTCTCTAGTAAGAGATACGCTGTCATCATCTTAGACATACTAGCCGGTGCAAAAGCTTCATTTTCATTATATTGATAAATAATATCTCCATCACTCGCATCGATAATCATAGCTGCTTTTGCGTTAATTTCTGGTGGGATGTACTTTGGCGGGACTACTTTTTCAGTAAATCCTGCTTTAGGTAGTTCTGCCACTTGCAAAGGTTGTCCCTCTACATTCGCTATGCTCTTTTGATTTCCTTGGAATAAGAACCAACATATCCCTAAAATAATAACTAATAGGACTGTCATCCTTCCCCATTTTAACCGATTCATTTCAAAACTCCTTTAGCAAACCTTTTATACACTCATATTTAACCTTAACAACAATTCCTTTATATAGTCAAGGTAAAAGGTATATTTATTCATATACAGCAATGATTATTTTAATTTATTTATGTTAAACTTACAATATTGAAACGTAAGAATATTCAATAATAAAATCTCGTAAATAAAGCGAAACTTTAATCAGCCCCCCAATCGGGCTACCCGTCAAATAGCGAGATAAACTATTTAATAGAAGGGATTCATACAAATGCTACTTCCAAAATCATTAAAATACGGAGACACAATTGGGATCTACTCCCCTTCTTCACCAGTAACCTACACTTCTCCAAAAAGATTTGAACGAGCAAAATCTTACTTACAACAGAAAGGGTTTCATATATTAGAAGGTTCATTAACAGGTCGATATGATTTTTATCGTTCTGGTAGTATACAAGAGCGTGCTGAGGAGCTAAATGTCTTGATAAGAAATCCTAATGTTTCTTGTATTATGTCAACAATTGGTGGGATGAATTCAAATTCAATATTACCTTATATTGATTATGATGCTTTTCTAAAGAACCCTAAAATAATGATTGGGTATTCAGATGCAACTGCTTTATTACTAGGAATTTACGCCAAAACAGGAATCCCTACATTTTATGGACCAGCTCTCGTCCCTTCCTTTGGCGAATTTGAACCTTTTGTTGATTGTACATACAAATATTTTTCTGAAACTTTACTACATGATCATTCTCTTCCTTATCATATAAAACAACCATTATTTTGGTCAGATGAATTTATTAATTGGGAAGAAAAGACGAAGGAGAAAGAACTTCGACCAAACGATTGGATTTCAGTAATTGATGGAAAAGCTACTGGGCGTATTATTGGCGGGAATTTAAACACGATACAAGGAATTTTGGGTAGTCCCTATATGCCACATATTCAAAAAGGCGACATTCTCTTTATTGAGGACAGTTCAAAAGATGCAGCTACTATTGAAAGAAGCTTTTCATTACTTAAAATTAACGGTGTATTCGATAAAATTTCAGGTATTATTCTTGGAAAACACGAGCAATTTGATGATTGTGGTACCAATCGAAAACCTTTTGAAATACTATTAGAAGTACTTCAAAATCAAAGAATTCCTTTTCTAGCTGACTTCGATTGTTGTCATACACATCCAATGATTACCATACCTATCGGTGTTCAAGTAGAGTTGGATGCAAAAAATAAATCGATACATATTGTAGAACCTTGGAAAAAATGAATGCATAGCTTCTATTGTTTTACAATAAAAGCCATGATACTATGTAATTTGGAATGTGAAAGGTTAAACAAAATACGTTCCAATATATATCATTAGAAAAATTAGGTATAAATATATATTTATATGCAAAAGAGAGTGAATAAATGAAACCAACTATTAAAAATTACGTATTTTTACATGTAGCTTTTTTGATATATTCTATCATTATGGTTTACATGAAATGGGCAGCTAAATTCCCCATTGCTTCCATCTCATTTTTTGTTGCTTATTTCGGACTAGTTATACTTTTATTCGGATATGCAATTTTATGGCAACAAGTAATTAAACATTTCGAAATTTCAAAAGCATATTCACATCGCGGAATTATTATACTATGGTCAATGCTTTGGTCAGTATTTCTATTTGGAGATACGATTCAGTGGAATCATTTACTTGGTGCGGCTATTATTATCGTCGGAATTGTGGTGGTGACAAAAGATGAATAGTTATATGTTATTATTTATTTTCGGGATAATTTTAGCTAATTACTCACAAATATTATTAAAAAAAGCTACTTTGCAACAATACGATTCTAGAATAAAAGAATATGTGAATCCTTATGTTATTATCGGCTACTCTTTATTTGTAATTAACGCCGGATTAAATGTTATCGCCATGAAGGGCATGGCATTAAAACAAGCATCAGCATTAGAATCCTTAAGTTATATCATCATATTAATTTTTGGTTGGTATTTCCTAGGAGAAAAAATAACGAAACGTAAACTCATCGGCAACATGATTATTATCGTTGGTGTAATCGTTTATTGTATCCAATAGTAAAAAGCTCCGTTTATCACAAACGGAGCTTTTTACTATTGACCTAAATTTTGCACTTTATCTTTCAAATCTCGAACTTGATCTACCGTCTGCATAAGCTCAGAGCTTTTAAATTGCTCTACATCCACTTTGCCTTCTTCTATCTTTGTCTTCGCCGTATCAATTAACGTATTTAACTTTTCGTTATATCCGACGATTTGTTGATGAAGATCCTTTGCTACATCAGGTGGCGTTAATTCATTGAATGCGGGTATATCTTGTTTAATTTCACTAAGCTTCGTTTCTAATTCTTTTCGAGCCTCGCTATCATTAACGGCCTTTTCTGCTAATGCTGGTGCATCATTTGCAAATGCACTTATTTCATTTACATAGTCTGTCGCCTTTTGAGCATAATCTATGGAGTTCTTTCCTTCTTCCACTATTGAACATCCCATTAAACCAATTGAAACTATGAATACTAATACAATTGATTTTATTTTCATTTTAGACCCCCTTCGTTCTTATAATTGTCTGTAATTTTCTCTATACATAACTTCTAGCTAAATTGTTTATAACCTTTTTCAAATAGCTATTTACCCTCTTACATGCCCTATTATCGTTACAACATCTATTTCTATATGTACGCTTATAATATCTTCAATTATATCCATATACCCTTGTCCTATAGCTGTTCCATAGTGTAATGTAAGCCCCTTCTTTTCATACACTGACTTTGGCACTGAAAAAATAAATCTCCTCAAGTTTCTTTCATCAGCTGGTTCCATAATTAAAACAATCCCATCCTCATCAAACATATACGCTCGCCCTCCAACTTTACATTCACTATGGCTCAGTATTGCCTTGGTCAGCAAAATTTAAAACATAATAAGTTAAGATACACTCTGCTCTATCATAAAGTGAAACTTTAATTAGCCCTCACCAGTCGACTCTTTATCGGCAAATAGCGGGATAAAAATAAAAAGCATTCATTCTTTTTTGTTAAGAATAAATGCTTTTAAAAAAATCAATTTCTAACTCTAGCATCTTTTTTTGACGAGGTTTTACTTTCCTTACGGGAACTCCAGCGTAAATATACCAATCATCTAAACTCTCTTTTACCATACTCATCGCGCCGACTGCCGTACCTTCTCCTACAATTACATTTGGAAAAATAATAGAATTAGCACCAATAATCACATGTTTTTTTAAAATAACTTTTTCTGCTTTCACATTCCTATATTGATTCGGGACGGTTGGCCCCATTAATGTATTTCCACTGAAATCATCAAGTACTGCATATACGATTGTTTTAGCTGATATGTTTGCAAAATCATGCATTTCAATCCCAACTTCCCCTCCATATAACGCTGTATACGCTGATATGTGCGAATAACTTCCAATTGTGATTTTACCACTTAAAATGCAAAAATCATCAATTCTTACATGATTGCCAACTGATATAGCACTCGGATTATATATACTTGCTTTTTTACTAACCAATACATTTTTCCCAACAGATAAAAATCCAATTTCCTTTAGTTCTTCTTGACTATAAAAACTATTCATCTACCGACACCACCTTCTGCTCTAAACAGATTACAATTTGCTCTACTAGTTCTTTCGTCATTCCTTCCCATAAAGGTAAACTTACGATTCGTTTTGCTATTTTATTCGTCTTTGTTAAATCTGTAGACTTATAGTTTTTAAAAAGAACTTGTTGGTGGCAAGATGGTGAAAAGTATAATCTAGCTTCTATTTTCTGTTTTTTCAGTTCTTCTATTACTTGTATGTTGCGAACTTCTTCTGGACAAATGATAGGCATAAATTGGTGAATAACTGCTTCTGTCTTTTGGACTTTCCACCCTTTTTTCATTAACCCAGTATTTTGTAACAACTGTTTATACCATTCAGAAATACGAGTGCGTTCTTTTAATTTTTGATCCCACTTTTTTATAGTCGCAATCCCAATAGCTGCTGCGTATTCAGACATTTTACAATTAAACCCCATCATCGTGCATTCACGATTTCTATCAAATCCGAAATTCCCCATTCTTTTAATACGTTGTATATCTTCTTCGTTTTTACTATATATGAGCCCTCCTTCACCAATTCCGAAAGGCTTTGTTGCATGAAAGCTATATACGATCATTCCACTAAAATCTTGACCGTAATGCATTCCTCCATTCATTAAACCAAATCCCGGCGCCGCATCTACGACAACCGGAATCCCCTTCTTCTCTAATTCTTCATATTCTTCTAAGTTCATCCATGATCCAAAAGTGGCGTACGGGACAACAATCGCAACCTCTTCTTTTAATTCTTCTATCTTATGCAAAAGTACGGTTTTATCCATATACCAATCATCTATTGAAATATCAATAAAGTAAGGTTCCAATCCACACCAAATAGCGGCTAAGGCAGTCGCAGGGAATGTAAAGCTAGGCATGAGAGCATACTTTCCCTTTCTTCTTTTCTTTAGTTGAATAGCCGCCATTAACCCTAACGTTGCGTTTGCTACTGTTGTAACAGCTCCCCTGTTTTGAAAAAATGACGACATAATTGTTTCCTCAAAACGTTGATTTATAGGTCCATAATTCGTATATATGTGAGATGTATCAATTTCCTTCAATTCATCCAAATACTCACTTACAGGTACAGTTGAAGCACGTAAAAAAGGAATACTCTCCATATCTATCTATTCCTTCCTATCATTTTCGGACAATATAGAGCATATCTGTTTCAGATAATCCAAATTTCCTAGCACTTTTCATTCCTTGTTTTTCCGCTATGTTATATAATTCTACCTTAAATCCTGCATTCATTAATCGTTGAATAAATCCCGATTGATTGTAAATTCTCACATGATCTTCTTGACCAAAAGCTAATTTCCTCAATTGTGGTGTTACAATTAATTCATTCTCTATAATAAAATCTACATTCATTACGATCGGTACTTGAATAATTCCCCATCCATTTGGCTTTAACACTCTATATAACTCTCGCATTGCTTTGTCATCATCAGGAACGTGTTCTAACACATGGCTACATACTATTACATCAAAAGTATTACTATCATATGTAATCCTTGTAACATCAATTTCCTTCATTAATGGATCCTTTGGTTCTAAGTCACCACATACATACGTAATATTTTTATACTCGTTAAACCAATCTCTTAACTTTGCTTCAGGTGCAATATGAAGCATAGTATATTTTCTATTTAACAAGTCCGTTTCCGTTTCAATGTACGCACGGTACAATCTTTCACGATCCATCGAATTACAAACTGGACATATCCCTGTATCTTTATTCCACATTTCAAATTTATATTTCGGAAAATCATAATGTGCTGGCCAAGGTGAAAATTTTTCAAATTGTTGATTGCAATATTGACAATAACAACATTCTTTCTCGAACATATGAGCAACTAACTTGTTTAAGCCTTTTTTTATCTTTTCATTATAAATTTGATCTAGTTCGCCATTTCTTACTGCATCCTTAACTATAAATCCCGCATTTTCTAAACAATAAGATAAACTCTCTTTATACTCACTTTCGGAGCTTAAAAACCCACTATTATATGCATCTATAATTAATTCAATCCACTCTTCAATTGTCATTAAAATAAAATGCATTTGTTTTTGATTTTGTCCACTATGCTGTCTAAAATAACTAAGAGGTTCATGTATATAAACTACTTTTCCTTTCCTCATCATATCTAGCCAAGTTGCAATGTCATTAATAGCGGAATAAGCCTTTCCTTTAAAATATCCAAACTTCCCGTCAAACAAATTCCGATTAAACAAAACAGTTGTCGGCTCACCAACTACATTTTTCAAGTTTTTTAACATATAATTCCCTAATTCTTTTCCTTCAAAAAGTGTAGTTTCTTTCGCGATTTTCATATTTAATGTTGAAGGTGGTAATATCTCTCCATTCTCATCAATCAGTTCACGATATGACGTCACAAATGAAATATTTTCTAACGTCAAAAAGTATTTCATCATTCTCTCGATCTTTTCATGATGAAATAAATCATCATCTAATAAAAAGTTTATATAGTCCCCATTCGCAAGTTCTACACACTTATTAAAGTTTTCGGCAACTAACGGCGTTTCATTTTTAACATATGTAATACACTCATATTCACGTAAGTACGGTTGAATCATAGCATTGACTTCATCATTTGTACTGTCGTCAGAAATAATAATTTCAATATTTTCATATGTTTGATTCAAAGCGCTGTTGAGTGCTAATTCCAAGTAATAAGGTCTATTGTATGCAGGAATAAGTATACTTACTTTCGGTAAAGAAGAATTATTATTTATATGTTGTTTTTTCTTTTCTATGTTTATTTTCTTCGCTCTAATTTTTTGGTAATAGTCTAATGTATATAATATTGATGATGGAACTATCCTTCTTGCATAATCTAGAAAATTAGTTATCGCTTTGTCTAACTCTTTTTCAGTGGATAAGAAACCATATTGTTCTCCTGCTATAATACTGTGTGAAAAATCTTCTAACCCATCCATCATTTTATTAGATTCATTTAACTGTTGATCTGGATGTAATCGAAAGTAACTAAGTGTCTCTGCTATATATACAGCTTTTCCTTTACTTAATAAAGATAACCATGAAGCTATATCTACGTTACATAAATACCGCCTCTTATCAAAAATCCCAAACGGTTCTTGTAAATCATTTTTACGAAATAAAACTGTTGTCGGTTCTCCAATATAATTTTTTTGATCCACAATTACCTTATTTCCTAATTCTGTTCCCGCTATAATGGTATCCTCTTCAAATAAACGGACAGTCGAATAAATATGTCGTAGCTCTTTTCCTTTATCATCAATGACTTGACGATGAGATGTTACAAGCTTAATTTCATTATCTAAATCATCGAAAAAATACTTCATCATTTTTTCAATTTTATTCACATGAAATACATCATCATCCATTAAAAAATTTATATATTCACCGTTCGCTTCATTAAATAACATTAGCGCATTTTCAAATTGTCCGAGAGTTGATCTATTTTTTATATAAATAATATTTGAATGATCACATAAGTATTTTTGTAACACTTTTTCTGTTTCATCATTCGTGCTGTCATCTCCAACTATAATTTCTATATTAGGGTACGTTTGTTCTAACACACTACATAGCGCCTTTTCAAAGTAACGAGGACGATTATACGTAGGAATTAATACACTTACCAACGGAAGTTGCTCTACCACCTCTTCAGTTCTTTCAATACGAGTTCTCATTTTAACTCTCTCACCTCTTCGCATATTATTTATATACGCGACACAAAAATCACATTACTTTAACTGTATGGAGCCTATATACTTTTATGCAAACATGAAACAAATTATCATACTTTTCGTTCCTGAATAAACATATTTAATAATGCGGACATTTTATTTGCACCTTTTTTATTCATATGATCACTATCATAAAAATCATCGTCACAAAATAATGGCGAATCAAATAGATCTATAATTTGAAAAGAATATTGAGTTTGAAAATCATTTATAACTTTATAAAAATCTTCTTTTAATTTCTTACTACTACAATTGAAATAATGTGAAGTAACTGGGAATACAACAATCAATGGTTTTATATCATTTTTTAACAGTAATTCTAAATATTTTTTAAAAATTATTTTATTTTCAACTAAAGTTTGAGGATACGCCAATTTAGCATGTGAAGCTGCTCTTATTTTCCCGTGTTCTTCAAAAGGAATGTGAAGAGGAGTGGTATTCCACTCAGCATTTATCCAAGGCAGTATCAATGATTCATCTTTTAGTTCATCTAATAAAATATATTCAAAATGCAAATTAAAAATAGAAAGAAGTGGTTTCGGAGTATTTAGATGGGAGAATCCATCAGTGGGTAGAGGAGAGTGAACTACAGTATGATGACCATCTTGAAACAATGGATAATATACTTTGTGAATTCTATATGATTCGGAGGATAACGACATATCAAAGTAAAACGAGAAATAGGCTATTCCTATTAAACAATATTGAAATGAATGATTGTTTGATAAAAGTTGTGACGCTATTAAATAATCATAGTATAGATCTTGCGATGGAAGTGTTAATTTTATTGACTTTTTTGAGAGAAGCTCCGTACTTATGCCACAATGCGGATAAGACAAACCGGTAGCAAACAATTCATACGTCGGATCACTCTTTGCTTTTTTCATAGAAATGTATAAAGACATAAGATCCGGATTTATTTGATAGATAGAAATTAATTTATCCTTCCATTCATACATGTATTTTGTTAAATTAATAATTTTTGAACTTTGCACGCCCCTATTTATCAAGTCATTTGTAAGTTTTTCTGCGTCCCCTCTCCAAATGACTATATATTGAAAAGAACTTTCTAGACGAACAACATCTGAAACGTCCACAACATGAACTATTGTTTTACATTTATTTTTGTCTAACGTATTTCGAATCCTATCCCCTGATAATTCATCACTTAAAACAATGATTTTATATTGTTCCTTCATGTACATCCCCTCCATTATATGTATAATATGAAATTCATTTTTAATTCGTAACAATCATA
Organism: Bacillus sp. JH7; assembly: GCF_001563515.1. Classification (NCBI taxonomy): domain Bacteria; kingdom Bacillati; phylum Bacillota; class Bacilli; order Caryophanales; family Bacillaceae; genus Bacillus; species Bacillus sp. JH7. The sequence continues at coordinate 2,874,966 of NZ_LPUS01000001.1, forward strand.
TACACCTGCAATCTAACAAAAAAAATAGCTCCACCATTAGGCGTAGCTATTTTTACAATTATTGCTTATTCAAATTATATTCCTTTATCTAATTCATAAAGTTTACGATACTTTTCATTTTCTTTCAGAAGTTGTTTATGACTACCTTGCATGACAATTTGGCCACGATCAAGGAATATAACTTCGTCTACATGTTCTATTCCTACAAGATGGTGCGTAATCCAAATAACAGTCTTTTCTTCCGTTGCAGAAAACATTGTTTCAATTAAAGACAATTCTGTTTTTGGATCTAAACCGATAGTCGGTTCATCAAGTACAATAATTGGTGTTTCTTGCATAAGAGTTCTAGCAAAAGCAACCCTTTGTCTTTCCCCACCAGAAAACCGCTTTCCCATTTCATGCATTTTTGTTTGTAATCCGTCTGGAAGAGAAGTAACATGTGAAGCTAATTGTGCTTTCTCTAAAGCTTTCCATATCTCTTCATCCGTCGCCTCTGGTTTGCCAATTCGTACATTATTTCCAATTGTCGTATCAAACAAATGCGGCTTTTGATTTAATACAGAAATATATTTAGATAAAAGATTCGTATGAGCTCGTTCACCATTTAGTACAACTTGGCCATTTACTGGGCTTAACGCCCCTGTTAACAATTTTAGTAAAGTAGATTTCCCTGTCCCACTTCTCCCTAAAATAGCAATTTTCTTCCCTGCTTTTATTTGTAATGATACATCTTTTAATACAATCTCATTACTATCTGGATAACTATACGATACGTGATTCAGTTCAATATCTACATGTTTTGGTTCAATATAATCTTTCTCTCCATGCAAATCCGTTTCATCATGTAAAACACTATCACTTTCTACGCCATTAAGACGATGGGTAGATTCTACATACGACGGTATTCGATCAATGGCATCTGCAATAGGAATAAGCGCGTTCGTTACAGATAAAGTCATTAATACGAAAGCTGCGATAACTGTAGGAGCAATTTGTTCACTTGCCGCTTCATTCCCAGTCCATATGATCATCGAAATAACTACAATACCTACTACTAATTGAATGATACTGTCCCGAATATGATACCAGCGTTTCACTCTCTTTTCGATTTTTAACAACTGATCATTTTGTTTTACATACTCATTAATAAATTCATCTTTACGACCACTTGCTTGCCAATCAGATAATCCAAAAACAGCATCTGTCAGTTGTTGATACAAACGGTTTCTTCCTTGCTTTAAAGTAACATGATGTTTCTTCATCAAAAGTAATGATACAAACGGAAGAAGAAAAACGATAATAGCTAACATACAACCTACAATAAGTGCAAAAACAAAATCAAATGCACCGATAACAAGTACGAAGATACTATAAACAACTAGCGCTAATATGCTAGGAAATATTGTACGTAAATATAGGTTTTGCAAATGCTCTATATCTTCGGATAACACTCCTAACATATCACCCGTTTGAAATCGAGAACGGAAAAATAACGCCTGTGGTTCTACTATTCTATATAGCCTCGTTCTCATTTTTTCTAATATACGTAGTACGACATCATGTCCGACTAAGCGCTCTATATAATGAAATACAGCTTGCCCTATACTAAACGCTCTTGTTGCAACAATAGGAACATATACAGCCATTACATTTTCTGGTCTAAGGGCAGATTTTGAGATCAAATAACCTGAAATAAAAAGTAACATCGCTCCTGAACTAACTCCAAGAAGACCAAGGAAAATAGTTAAAGTCATTCTACCTTTATTTTGTTTTATATAAGGTTTAACCCAGTTACTCATTTCTCTCCCCTCTCTTCCCTATGAAAATGTAATGTCTCATTCTCTAAAAGTTCTTCATACGTCCCACTTTCTTTCATTTCCCCTTTATTTAAAATAAGAATATGGTCCATTTGTTTCATCCAATGTAGACGGTGGGTTGCTAAAAATACTAACTTTCCATTAAATAGACGTAACATCGCTTGCTTTATTTCAAATTCGGTTTCAATATCAAGATGTGCCGTAGGCTCATCTAATAAAATGATTGGTTTTTTACTTAAAAGCGCACGCGCCATAGCAACACGCTGTTCTTGTCCGCCACTTAGCATACGTCCACCTTCTCCAATTCTTTCGTGCATCCCATTTGGAAGTGATGTAACGAGTGAACGAAGGCCGACTTCATTAATAACTCTTTCAACTTCTTCATCTGTTGCATTTGTTTCATAAAAACGAATGTTATCCTTTAATGAAAGCGGAAAAATATAAGGTTGCTGCGGAATATAAGCGATATTTTTTTGCCAATCTTCACGAGTAGACCCGTCAATTTCCACACCATTTACAATCATCTTTCCAGCTGAAGGAGTTAAAAATCCTGCTAATACGTCGATTAACGTCGATTTGCCTGCACCACTTTCACCAATAACACCAATAGCACCGTTACCTTCCCAAGTAAAATTAATTCCTTCTAATATAGCCTTTTCAGATTCAGTATTATTAACTTTGATGTCTTGTAATTTCAAGCTACTAGAGGCATTCCATACTATATCTTCATTTAAATCTTTCTTTTGTATTCCTTTTTGTTGTTGCAAAATCTCTTCTATTTGCTCCATCGCAATTTGTCCATCTAATGTCGCATGATAATTTGCTCCCACTTGTTTAATCGGCAGAAAATATTCCGGAGCTAAAATCAAAATTGTAAGGGCTGGTAATAGTATAATCGTTCCATCTATTAAACGTATCCCTAATCCAACTGCCACAAACGCAATTGATAAACTCGTAAAGAAATCTAATGCAAAAGAAGAAAGAAAAGCAACTCGCAAAGTACGCATCGTTGCTTTTCTATACCTTTTACTTACTTTTTCAATCTTTCCTTCGTGCTGTTCACTTTTCCCTAAATACTTTAATGTTTCTAAACCTTTTAACGTATCTACAAAATGGTTCGAAAGTACACGATATATCTCGTACTGACTATCTGCCATTTTTTGCGCTGCTAATCCGAGAAGAATCATAAATATGATCACGATAGGAATCGTTACAACTAAAATGATTCCAGACTCAATATCTAGCGTAAAAACGTATAGTACAATTAGACCTGGAACGATGCTACTTCTAATCATTTTAGGAATCGTTAATTCAATATATGTTTTAAATTTCTCAATCCCTTCAATTGATAAGGTAACCAGATGACCAGTCCCAACAGTTTGAACATACCTTGGACCTAATGTGAAATATGCCTCTACTAGTTGTTTTCTTAGTAACGACCCTGTTTTTTCAGCAAAACGTTCCACTAATATTTGTGATGTTCGAACTACTATATGACGCGCTGCAAACGCGATACCAAAATAAACAATTTCACTTAATATTGTTTGTACTGTCTCTCCATGAAATAAAAACGTAATAGCTCGTGCTAAAAAGATTGTTTGCGCAATAATACTAAAAGCTTCTAAAATACTAATAATCGTTAACGCTACATATAAAATACGGCTACCGGGATAAGACGGAAGTCCTCTTTTTCTTTTCATTAGTACTCCAAATCGTTGTCTGACTTAACAGGTTGTCTAAATACATAATAACTCCATATTTGACTTCCGATAACGAAAGGCAAAATAGCAATCGCAAAGTAAGTCATAAGTTTTAATGCATAAGCTCCTGATGCTGCGTTGTAAATTGTCAAATCATTCATTGCTCCTAAAGAGCTAATCATAACACGTGGGAACATACCGATAAATACACTCGCACTTAGTAAAATGATTGTTAAACTCGTCATAAAGAAAGCCCAACCATCTCTTCTTCTTTTATTTAATAAAGTGGACACTAATAGTGCTACAAAAGCTCCGATTGGTACCATAATCCATTCTGTTCCATGAGCAGTGAAAATGTCGGTTTTCCATAACCCCACACCAGCAAAAACAAGAAGTGTAATTAATGAAAATGGTGCAATTTTTATTGCAGCAATTCGTGCACGTTCTCTCAATTTACCAGTTGTACGTATCGTAAGAAATTGTAATCCGTGAACAATACATAGTAGGAGAAACATTACTCCTCCAAGTAACGCAAATGGATGAAGTAATTGCAAGAATCCACCTACAACATTTTTACTCTCATCAATAGGTACACCTACCATAAAGTTTGCAATCGCAACTCCCCAAAGGATAGGAGGTAACATACTTCCAATAAACATCCCCCAATCCCATGCACTCTTCCATTTATGATTATCTATTTTCGCACGAAATTTAAAGGAAACACCTCTTAAAATTAAAGCAAGAAGCATAAATACAAATGGAATATAAAAACCACTAAATAAAGTTGCATACCAGTGCGGAAATGCCGCAAACATGGCTCCACCAGCACAAACAAGCCATACTTCATTCGCGTGCCAGAACGGTCCTATTGTATTTAAGTAAACTCGTTTTTCAAAATCATTCTTTCCTAAAAACCTCGAAACCATTCCTACCCCAAAGTCGAAACCTTCCAGTACGAAGAATCCAACAAACAAGATTGCAATAACTAAAAACCATAACTCATTAAGAGATAACATACTCTTCCTCCTTATCAAATGGATCATGGCTTTGATAATCCTTTTTCGTTTTCTTATTCTTGTGGCCCTTAATGGTACGAACAAATAAGTACACACAAATTCCACCCATAATTAAATACATTGATGTGAATGAAATAAGTGAGAATAATACTTCACCGAATGTTACATTTGGTGATACAGCATCTTCTGTTTTCATTACACCAAATACAACCCAAGGTTGACGACCCATTTCAGTCATAATCCACCCTACTGTATTACCGATGAATGGAAGAGAAATTGCATACACCATTAATTTTAAATACCACGTTTTTTCCGCTAAACGATCTTTTCTTGATAAGAACCATCCGTAAGCTCCTAGAAGAAGCATGAATGTTCCACTCATTACCATCGCTCTAAAACTCCAAAACATTGTATGCACTGGAGGAATATAATCTCCAGGTCCATATTTTTCCTCATATTGTTTTTGAATTTGATTCATCCCTTCAACTTGACCGCTAAACTTATCATACGATAATAGACTTAGCATATAAGGGATTTGAATTTCAAACGAATTTTCTTTCTTCTCTGTATCAATTTTCGAAAATACTGTAAATGGTGCTGGATCCTCACTTGTATTCCATAGCGCTTCAGCTGCCGCCATCTTCATTGGATGTGTCTTAATTAATTGTTGCGCTTGTGCATGACCGAAGAATAATACAAGCGCCGTTGTAATTGTTCCAACAATGATAGAAATTCGGAAAGATTTTTTAAATACTACAGTTTCTTGTCCTTTTGTAATTTTCCATGCACTTACACCAGCAATAAAGAATGCACCTGTTGCAATTGCCGCTGTAATTGTATGCGGGAATTGTACCCATAGTTGTGGGTTTTGAATAATGGCTAAGAAATCATTCATTTGCGCACGACCATCAGCTGCCATTTCATACCCGACAGGTGACTGCATAAATGCACTTGCAGTTAAAATCCAGAATGCTGATAACATCGTTCCAATTGAAAGGAGCCAAATACACATTAAGTGAATTCGCTTCGGTAATTTGTCCTCACCGAATACCCATAAACCTAGGAATGTAGACTCAATGAAAAATGCCAGTAATCCTTCAATTGCAAGCGAGGGACCAAATACATCACCTACAAAACGTGAATACGTTGACCAGTTCATACCAAACTGAAATTCTTGTAAAATACCTGTTACTACACCTACTGCAAAGTTAATAAGGAATAATTGCGTCCAAAACTTTGCCATCTTCTTATATACTTCTTGCCCTTTTACCACATACAACGTTTGCATGATCGCAATAATAAAAGCTAAACCAATTGATAGCGGAACAAAAAAGTAATGGAAAATCGTTGTTGATGCGAACTGTATTCGTGCCAATTCGAGCGTTTCCATACTAAAATCACTTCCTTCATAGTTTTTATAATAAAAGTTAATTGAGCAATCTTATCAAACTCAATTATTAAGAAATACGAAAAGACAAAAACATTTTGTATGTATTGTCGAAAAATATGAAGTTTCAGTTTTTCAAACTATTGTAATGCTATTTTTTACCTTTTCACTATTTCTGTAGTGTTTTATTCGTTAATCGAATTGTATAATATACCTGCATAGTAAATTCAGGTTATTTTTGACGTATTATTGACATCATTTTGTCTGAAATATGTCTTTTGTCATTTTTTTGAAGCAGATTTTTCTCATTAGCAAAATGTGTTTTTTCAATATACTTCTTACTTTTATATCTATAAAACAATCGTTTTTTCTTCATACGCTTGACTTTTACCCGAAAAAATGTCCTCGAAAGAAACCTCGATAAATGCTTATTTTTTGTCAAGAGAAAAATGTATTTCCAAAATTCAAACTCGAAATAATGTTATTCAAAAATAGAAAATAACTTCCCTCTTCCTCGACTAAAAGTTCATTTTTTTGTCATGTTTCCAGAACAAATAAAAAAACTGAGAGTCGATTAAACTCTCAGTTTTTTTTATTTATTTTGCTGTATGTTTTCTAACGGCTGGTAAAATTTCAGTAGCGATGAATTCAATATTTTTCTCAATTTTATCAAATGATACACCGCCAAAATCAATTTGTGCCATAAAGCGTTGTTGGCCAAACAATTCATATTGGTAAAGCATTTTCTCAATGATTTGTTGTGGGCTACCAACCATTAAAGCATCACGGTAATCTATTGCATTTGTAAATTGCTGTTTCGGATACCCACCACCGCGCAGTGTAAGCATACCAGCATTAATGTGAGGGTAATATTCACTAAGTGCATCTTGTGAATTTTTTGCCGTATAAAATAAACTCGTTGTTGCAACTGGCAAACTTGTTGGATTGAATCCACTTTGCGCAGCCGCCTCACGATAAGCATCTACTGATCCTTTAAAGTTAATAGCTGGACCACCTAGTGTTGTTATCATCATTGGCACACCTGCACGTCCTGCTTTAATTGCACTAGCTGGTGGACCTCCAACTGCACGCCAAATTGGTAAGTTATTATTTTTCGCTCTTGGAATAACCGATGCATGTGCGAGCGGTGCTCTAAACTGTCCATTCCATGTTACATGTTCCTCGTTATTAATTTTTAATAAAAGATCCATCTTCTCTTCGAATAATTCTTCATAATCATTCACGTCATAACCAAGTAAACTATATCCTCCAATACGAGATCCACGACCAGCCACAATTTCTGCACGTCCATTAGAAATCAAGTCAATTGTAGCAAAATCCTCATATACTCGTACCGGATCAGATGTACTTATTATCGTTGCTGAACTTGCAATTTTTATATTTTTCGTAGCTTGTGCAATAGCTCCTAAAATAACTGTATGAGCTTGTGTTGTAAAATGTGTTTGATGACTTTCACCGACAGCAAACACATCAAGCCCTGCCTCATCTGCTAACTTAGCTGTTTCAATTAATTCATGAATTCTTTGTTCCGTACTAATTTTCTCTCCATTATGCGGATTTAAAACATGATCCCCAATCGAATATAATCCAAACTCCATCCCTTTACTTGTATCCATACGGTATTTTTCCATCATTACTCTCTCCTTTAATGAAGTGTTATTAGTTTCTCTTTTAAAAACGTTTGTAAGTCAAATGTATTTTCCTATTGCCTATAACTTCACTTGATTAGTCAATTGATAGTGTAAAAAAAATTACTCTTGCGGTAATTCTTTTTTTTCACTATGCTTATGAACTTTCGTCATCAGCTCATATAATATTTTCTGCTCTTCTTCATTTAATACATCATCAAAAAACGATGATTGAAATGCAAGTTGCTCTGGCAATGCTCTCTCTAAAGCTGCTTCTCCTTGCTCTGTAAGACTAATTGTTTTCGTTTTCCAATCTTGTTTTCGTACAATATACCCTTCCTTTTCAAGACGAGTTAACATTCGAGAAATGCCACCTTGTGTAACAGTTACCTTTTCAGCTAACTCCATTTGTGTTAGTGGTTGATACGTACGTATTTGCAAAAGCACATCAAATTGAGCTGTCGTTAAATCAAAACGTTTTAAAAACTCATTTGACATTTGATTACTTTGGTTCGTAAATCGTATTAAACGTAACCATATTAATGATCCTATCGTATTATCACGCATGTTTGATCACTTCCTATCGTGAATCTTACTATCACTTTACTACGCAAGTGATAAAAAAGCAAGAGAAAATGTAATAAATATAGCGATAGAGTATTGCATAAATAATGAAAAGTAAGAATTCATATAAACATGAATTCTTACTTTTCATTATTCTTAGCTTTTCATTTCATTCATTACTATATTTAAAGCTGACATAGCTTTTGGCCAACCAACGTAAAAAGCCATATGTGTTATTAATGCAACCAATTCATTCTCCTTAATCCCATTTTGTTTAGCTAGCTTCAGATGAAATGGTAATTGTTCTGTATTACCGAGACTGATTAGTGCTGACACAGTACACAAACTTCTTTCCCTTAATGTTAAAGTGGCATCCCGCCACACTTCCTCAAATAATATCTTTTCACTATAATGAGCAAATGCAGGTGCCATTTCTCTCATTTTCTTTTTAATATGTACTTCAATAAGTTCATTTTTCATTTTTTCTCCCTTTATTTTCACCATTTGTGCTATTCCTTGACCAAATGACCAGTTTTCAGCAGCTGTCTCATTTATTGTAATAAAAATATCCGAAGTTTTAACATCGGAATATTCCGTAATCTTCAAGGATACCGATTGATACAAATCTTTTTTCTGTTGCACCGTTCTTCCCGGTCCACATGTAATAGAAACATAAATCATATTCTCTGTTCTCTTTTCTCCTCTTTCCAACAAATAATATGGATTATATAAAAATTTGTTTTGTTGGTAAGGTAAGAACATTTGAAAATAATCATTTTCAGGGATGTTAAAATGTTCAATTAATGAAAGATGGATACATTCCCCCATTTTTTCCAACTCTTCTTCATTTAATATGTTTTCAGGATAATAAATCTTCACAAAAGGCATAGACTTTCATTCCTTTTCTTATTTTTAATATACAACAAAATTTCATCGTGAAATGTGTAAAATCTCATATACTGTAACACCCTTATTCACTACAATTTCAGGCTTCTCTTCATAAAACTCAAACCTACTATATCCCCATTTATCCGGATTATAAACGATTATATTCCCTAAACACTTTTCATTGTTTTGTACATTTTCATTCATCGTGTTTAATTGAGTCCCAATCAGCGTTTTACTTTGCGAAATACTTCCTGCATATTCAACAACATATCTACTTTTCTTAAATCCATCACTTAGATTAACAACTAATGGAACACCTATATGTATTTGTTGCCAACCAAACGATTGTAAAATATTATCGTAATACCCTTCAAAGATAAATTTATTCATCCCTTCATGCCCATTCCAAATATATAAAGGTGCATAGCAGTTATAAAAATCCCCGTCTTTCTCCGTTTCCGTAATTAAATAAGCTTTAAAATTTAGTGCTTGGAAACCATCAGTTTTATAGCCATTATCCTTTACCCTTTTCTTAATAATTTCCATGTCATAATCCTTTGGAAGAATGACCTTATATTGCATTCCAATCATGTTTATCACTCACTTTCAATCTTATATACATTATGATAAATCGATAAGTGGCTAACGTAAAATAGGTATAAATTATGTTTGGTATCATTTATAATGATAGTGCATAAGGGGCTGAGATACTTGGAAATAAATGATCTTATTATATTCAAAACTGTAGCCAGTGAGGGTTCTATTAGTAAAGCTGCTAAAGAGTTAGGATATGTTCAACCGAACGTAACTGAGCGAATTAAAAAATTAGAACAAGAGTTAGAAACACCTTTACTACATAGAGATAACAAAGGCGTTTCCTTATTACCTGCTGGTGACATTTTATTAGATTACACGAATAAAATATTAACTCTATTAGAAGAAGTAAAAGATGAAATTAAAACGAGTGGTTCTTCTTATATAATAGCGACGTCACAATCTATTTTGACAAATTATTTAAGTAAGCGTATTGAAGAAAACTTTAGAAATTATCAAATATATGTAGAAAGTAGTAGTCATTTGCAAAAATTACTGCAGCAACAAAAAGTTGATATGGTCATAACTTATGAGGATTATCCTGACGCATCGTTTAAAAAAGTGTTCACGACCTCAATTTCTGTAGGCTTATTAAAAGCGAAAGAAAAATGTACCATTGATTATTCAAAAGAAATTTTCTTCGTTAGTAATGACAAAAAGTGCCCTTTTAGAAATAAGACGATACAATTTCTAAAAGAAAATAATTTATCTCGGCGTCAACTTCAACAATTAGATTCTTATTCGCTTATGGAAGAGTTTATTCAGGACGGAAAAGGGATAGCCTTTTTGCCGATTAAAAATGATAAATTGGTACCAATTGAAGATGTTCCAGTTGAGAAATTAGCTGTTCATTTTTTTACAAATCAAAACTCTTTCAAACAAATCCCTGATGAACTATTTGGTTAATAAAAAATCCCTCCTTTATGAATCTAAAAGAGGGATTTTCATATTCTATACAATTGATTTTTCACACATTTTGCTCCACTTCTGCACTTTTCTCCTTCTTATTCCGTTTCATATTCTTCAGTCCCTTAACCGTGCCAACTAATCCTTTCGGGAAAACTAGCAATACGATAATGTACAATAAACCAAGAATAATTGTCCATCGTTCAAAGATCGGATACTCTGTAGCTAGTTCTGATAAATAATATTTTAGAGATTCAATAATTCCAGCTCCTGCAATTGCTCCAATTAACGTTCCAACCCCACCAATCATCGTCATCAATAATGCATTTAATGTCATTTCAATTGAAAATACAGTCGTATTAACAAAACGCAATGTGATAACAAATAAACCACCGCTAATCGCAGCTACTACTCCTGCAACAATGCTAGCAATAATTTTATAATGAAGCACTTTATATCCTAGTGCTTCAACACGTTGCTCATTTTGGGAAATTGCCTTTAATACTTTTCCAATAGAAGATTTGGTGAAAAGACGTAACAGAACAAAAATGATAAGTAAACATATAAGTGTTACATAATAAAACGTAAAACGATCACGGAATACGTCTGGTACCCCAAATGTAAAACCATCTCCTCCGTGAGTAAGCCCACGCCATTTTTCAGCAAGTACGAAAAATAACTGTGAAATAGCAAGTGTTAACATTGCATAAAAATGACTTTTCAATCGTAAAGAAAGCAAACCAATTATATAACTAACGATTGCTGAAACGATAATTGCAGCTACTATTCCAATTAAAAAGTTCGTTATTGATACGCCTTGTCGATCAAATAAAAGCGCTACCCCATATGCTCCTATCCCAAAGAACATACAATGACCGAACGATACAATTCCTGTATACCCAAGCAATACATCAAAACTCATTGCAAAAATAGCAAAGATGAAGATTTGAGTGAACAAAATTAACAGGCTCCGTGAATCATTTACGAACGGAAATCCACTTAAACAAATGAGCATACATACTCCGAAGTATACTTTAATTCGGTCCGATGTGTTGTTCACCATTTCACCCCTTTTCACCAACAAGTCCAGTTGGCTTCACTATTAAGAAAAATAGTAACATTAACATATTAATTGCAAGTGATAAATCTGGTATAAAATACGCTGTAAAAGCACCAGCTAATCCGACAATTAAAGAAGCAATAGCTGAACCTTGAACGCTTCCTAATCCACCGATAATTACTACTATAAAAGCTAAAATTGCATACTGCATGCCCATCTCGGCGAAAATAACGCCCGAATACGGTGCTAATAAGAATCCTCCCAAAGCTGCCATCCCTGCCCCTAATAAAAAGACGAAAGAAAATATCGCTTTTACATTAATACCAAGCGCTTGAACCATTTCTTTATCCATTACACCTGCACGGATCATAAGACCTATCTTCGTCTTTTTGAGTAATAGTAGTAGTGCAATGTAAATAATTATCCCAATTAAAATAACGAATAGACGATATTTAATTAATATAATACCTCCGAATGTAAAACTTCCTTGTAACCATAACGGTAATTTTGCACTAATAGGGTTTGGCCCCCAAAATATTTTAATACACTCACTAAGAACGAGCATTCCTCCAAGCGTAACGAGCAGCTGTCGAACATGATTTCCATATACCGGTCTAATAAGAAACCTTTCTAAAATAAATCCTAGGAACATTCCCATGGCTACTGCTCCAACTAAAGCTAATATATAACTTCCTGTCATATTAAATAACCAAACACCTGTAAATGCTCCCCATGCAAATAAACCACCGTGTGCAAAGTTTAAAACGCTCATTAGACCGAAAATAAGTGAAAGACCTGATGCTAACAAAAAAATGAGCATCCCTGTTGAAATCCCATTTACAAATAAATTGATTAACACATCCATCCTTTTCACCTCGGATTCATGTTAAGAGATTCCTAAATATTTATGACACATTTCCTTATCCTTTTTTAATTCATTCATAAAACCGTTATGAACAATTCGTCCGTTATCCATAATGTAAAAATAATCGCCAATTTGACTGGCCATCATAAAATTTTGCTCAACAAGTAAAACTGTTGTTTTCTCTTTCATCTTCAAAATAGCTACCATTAATTTCTCCACCATTATCGGGGATAGCCCTTTGCTCGGTTCATCAATAAGTAATAATCCATCACTATTAATAAACGCTCTTGAAATAGCCAACATTTGCTTTTGCCCTCCGCTCAAGAGCCCACTTTTCTTATTCCAAAACTGCTTTAAATCCGGAAATAGTTCCAGCATCCACTCTATTTTCCCTTCTACTTCCTCACCTTTTCCCCTAGCAAGAGCGAAAGTTTCTTCTACTGTCAAATCATGAAAAATACCTTGATTTTCTGGTACATACCCTATTCCTTTCCTTGAAATTAAATGTGTAGGTAATCCACTCACTTTTGCACTATCATAATAAATTTCACCATCTGCAATGCGGTGAAACCCCATCACTGAACGTAATGTCGTTGTTTTCCCTGCCCCATTTCTACCAAACAGTACAGTAATCGTCCCTTTCTCAACAGCAAGAGATACTCCTTGCAAAATATGAAACTGATCTAAATACGTTTCTATATTATTCACTTGTAATAGTGCCACTATATAATCCCCCTAAATAAGCACTTTGTACACGCTCATCTTTCATAATTTCTTCTGGCAATCCTTCAGCCAATAACTCTCCATGAAATAAAACGATAAGATGATCTGACAAACCTAGTATCATATCCATTTTGTGTTCGATAAGTACAATTGTGCTCTCTGGATGTTTCTTAATATTTTCAATCACTTGTAATATAGCAGGGACTTCCTCAACCGAAATACCTGCCGTCGGCTCATCAAGCAATAACACATCCGTTTTTAAAGCTAATAACATCGCAAGTTCTAGCTTTCTTTTCTCTCCATGTGCCAAATCTTTCGCTAATACGTTCTCTTTCTCGTGAAGTAATACTGTTTTTAAGAAACGTCTCGCCTCTCCAACTTGTTGCTTTAATTTTGCTGAACTCGGGAAAAAACTATAGTAATCTTGTACGAATGATTGAACACTTAAACGGACATTTTCAAGTACCGTTAATTCTGGGAATATGTTTGTAAGCTGAAAAGAGCGACCGATTCCTAAGCGTGTTCGATCTGAAATCGATAGTTTTGTAATATCTTGCCCTTTAAAATACACTTCACCTGTTGTAGGTAAAATCTGTCCACTTAGTAAATTAAATAATGTTGTCTTCCCCGCACCATTTGGCCCGATAATAGAAATGAGCTTTCCTTTTTGGACAGTTAAATTTACATCTTTAATAACATGATGTTCACCAAAAGATACGCTAAGATTTTTCGTCTCTAGCAAATGTGTCACGAAATCCCTCCCTTTAAAGCCGTGAGTATGAAAGAAATATGTATAAAGAGGGTCCCCCCTCTTTATACAAAAACAACAGAAAATTCAGTCTATTTATTTTGAACTGGTGGTTCTGTTTCTTTCATCGTTAATTCTCGCTCTAACACTGGCACCGGATAATCAACACCATCTTGCTTTTTCAATGTGATAGAATACAGCGTCTGCATCGCTTGGTGGTCCTTCTCTCTAAACTTCATCTTTCCTTTCGGTGTATCAAATTCCATTCCTTCCATTTTCTTAATCAATGTATCTACATCTGTATCACCTTTTGTTTTCTTTAAGGCTTCTACAATAGAAATTGCTGCCGACATTCCTCCCGCTGTAAACAAATCTGGCACTGCACCATTAAAACGTTTTTTATGCTCTTCAACTAGCCAATCATTCACTTTATTTTTTGGAAGTGTGTGATAATATACAGAAAAACCTTGCATACCTACTAATGCATCCATTGTTTTTAATGCTGGTATATCTGGCGCACCTGTAGAAATTTTAATACCTTGCGCTTCCACATTCATATCTTTCAACTGTTTCCAAGGTGAATTTGCCCCTGCCCAAACGATAAATAAATAATCTGGTTTTGAACTAATGATATTTTGAATATTCGCTGTAAAATCTGTTGAATTTGTATCCGCGTATTGCTCATTCACAATGTTCGCACCTAATTTTTTCGCACCCGCTTTAAATGCAGCAATCCCTTCACGACCAAAAGCGTTATCTGGGGCAAATGTCGCAATCTTTACATCTTTTTTCGCAATTGCTGCTGCTCCTGCAATCGCATCTTGTGAGGAACTTCTTCCAGTTCTAAAAATATATTTATTCCAGTTCTTCCCGGTAATACTATCCGCAACTGCCGGTTCTACAACCATAATCTTTTCATATTCCCCGGCCAGTGGTAAAACCGCTAACGTATCACTTGAACTAGACGATCCAACTAAAAAATCAACTTTCTCTTCTTCTAATAACTTCGTAGCTTTTTTAACTGCTACATCCGCTTTCGTTTCTGTATCTTCTACAACAAACTTAATCTTTTTCCCATCTACTTTCCCAGTTCCACCAGTTGCATAGTCTAACCCTAATTCAAATCCGTTCACTGTTTGTTTTCCATACGATTCTAGCGGTCCTGTTAAAGAAGCAAGAACTCCTACCTTAATCGTTTTTTCATCCTCTGTACTTGTTTTCTTTCCTGAACAAGCTGCCGTTATTAATAACGAACCTAAAACACAACCAGTAAACATTGTCTTTAGCCACTTACGTTTTTTCATCGACATTGTGATCCTCCCCATACTTTACTTTCTGATAGAATCAAACACGCCAAAATCCCCTGTCCGTAATCATGACTAACTAATTCGATAGATAATGGAAAACTCTTGTAGTACCCTCTACATTCGGCACAAATATATAATCACCTTCCTATGTAATGGAAACGGACATACAATCAATATATATTCTGCAATCCAATTGAAAATACTGTTTCATTTCAGTAATGACCATACAAAAAGACTAACTTATTTTTAAGTTAGTCTTTTCCCCTTAATTAGAGTTAAGTTCTACTTTCTCTAACCCTTCAGCCAATTGTTTCTTATCTAGTCCTTCTCCTATTACTACTAAGTTTGTCGGGAAACCGAAGTCTTGTTCTAATAAAGTTGGTACTCCGAACGAATATTGGAATAGGTGAGGGTATTTATCTCCATGGAATTTCACAAAACCTTTCACTCGATAAATACTATCTGGTAAATTCGAAAGCCATTCATATAATTTGTCTTGATCAATCGGTTTCGTAAATTGATATGTCATCGTTTGTATATGTAAATGCTGTTTGACATGTAGTGTCTCATGTTCCTCATCATTTGGAAATTCTGCTTCTTCTATATCTTTTAAAGATATATTACAATACTTTGTCTCATACATTTTCGCATGATCATTTATTGCCTTTACTTCTTCAAATACTGTGTTCTTATCTTCATCTGTTAGTAAATCTGCTTTATTAACAAGAATGTGACTACCAAATTTAAGTTGCTCATGCAATAGCTGTTGTACATTTGCACTTAATATACTTCGATTTAACCACCTTACTGCATCTAAAACGACTACAATTGATTTCACTTCCAGAAAAGGAGCTAAAATTGGCGAGACACACGCGTCTAACACTTCAATTGGATGCGCAACACCTGTCGTTTCTATATAAATTACATCTGGTCTTTCTTGTTGGTATAACGAATGTAATTGTATTTCAAGCTCTTCTTTTAATGTACAACAAATACATCCTTTAAGAAGTTCTCTTAAAACATTCTCTTTTCCAATAATATCTGTATCTACTGAGTATTCACCAATTTCATTCATTAATACTGCAACTTTTCTATTCTTCTTTTTCTCTGCTAACAATAAATTTTGTAATAATGTTGATTTTCCACTACCTAAAAAACCACCTAATATATGAATCTCCACTTTATTCATTCAACCGACCATCCATTTCTTTACTTCAAATGTATTCAAAGCGTAATAATTACGATTTATACTTATTATTTTATTAAAAGAATGACCATTTGTAAATATAAGAGATTCACTGTTCATTTACTTCATATGCAACTCTAACTCCAGACTCAATTGCCCCTTGCATCCACCCATGTGTTAATGTCGTATGCTCTCCTGCAAAGTGTACTTTTCCAGATGGTGGTGTAATATACGGAAATAACTCGAGCTCTTGGCCTGGTTCGAAAGCTGTAAATGCACCGCAAGAATACGGATTTTTACTCCAGCTAAAAGATGTTCCAGTGACAAACTCACTATAGACGATGTCACCGTATATTTCCGCTAAATTTTTTAATGCGTAACGAATACGATCTCTTTGCGGGAGACTATCCCATGTTAACGCCTCATCTGCCCACGTATAACTTGCTATAACGATAGCTGGTCCTGGAGTATGAATGCCATAACTCGGATAGTATGTAAACCGTATCGGTAAATCAGTAATAGATTTACCTCCACACTGTCCCGCTTTCTCCCAAAATCTACTTTTAAACTCTATTGCAATTTTAGTTGCAGCAATATAATTTAATTCACGAATTGCTCTTTTTTTAAAATAAGAGAATAAATAGTATGGCTGAACTTCTACAAATCTTAACGCTGAAAATGGAATTGTAATAATAGCAAAATCACTTGTTATTGTAAATTGCTCTAGCGTTTGTTCATGATTTCCTTGTAACATTACTTTATTATCTTCTTGTATAATTTTATCAACCTTATACTGCATTAAAATATGTTCCCTTAATTGTGGTAAGAATGCATTCGATAACTTATCCATTCCACCAGTTATTTCATAATATTTCGTTGTTGAAGTAAAGAAAATCATTTCACGTAATACTTCAATTAAGGACATTCCCATATAAGCTTCCATATCAAGAAGTACCCCAATCATATCTATTGCACCATCTGAATAATACTCCATTAAAAATGAACCAAGCGAATACGTTTTATACTTTTTTTCAACGATAAGCCAGTTTTTATCAGGATCCTTCTTAATATAATTTAGTATTGGTTCTAATACTTCAATCATTAGCTCTTCTGCCGTTTTTCCTTTTTCTTTATCCAAAACCGGATATTCAAGTACACTTGGATCATTTTCAAACACATTCAATCTCGTTTGAATGTTATTCGTATAAATGATATCTGCAAAAGTTTTATTTATAAAAAGGTTTAAAGGTAGTTTAAATTTATGAATATACGCTAAGGTTAACTTATGGGTGTCAGGGATTCTCATCGGTCCCGCATTAAAATATAAACCCACACTAAATGGTTCCCGAATCGTATACACCCTGCCACCTATTCTGTTATTTGCTTCTATAATCGTTACTTCGTGCCCAGCCTCTTTTAATAAAGAACCTGCAACTAATCCAGAAATCCCTGCACCTGCAATCGTAATCCGTTTTGGGTTATTCTTTTTAAAAAGCCCTGCATGAATAATATGAAGCATTTCTTCCATTGCTAATGGGTTCCCCATGCCATTTCCCCTTTTACAAAGGATTTTACTGAATTATATTCGGTTCACTGAATTCCTATGTTTTGTTCGCGGATTTGCACGGATACATTTTCAAATACTTGAATATCTTTTATAAAATGTAATAAACTAGATATGACTCTATAGAAGTAAGACGTATTATCTTACATAACAAAACCAATGAAATTGCGAGGAATTTTGAAATGAAAAAAGGTATTAACCGTGTTGTATTAGTAGGAACAGGAGCAGTTGGATGTAGTTATGCTTACTGCATGATTAACCAAGCCGTAGCTGAAGAATTTGTTTTAGTCGATGTAAATGAGGCAAAAGCTGAAGGAGAAGCAATGGATTTAAGTCATGCTGTTCCATTCGCACCAGCTCCAACTAGAGTATGGAAAGGCAGCTACGAAGATTGTAAAGATGCTGACCTTGTAGTTATTACAGCTGGATTACCACAAAAGCCAGGCGAAACACGTTTAGATTTAGTTGAGAAAAACGCCAAAATCTTTAAACAAATCGTTCGCAGTATTATGGATAGCGGATTTGATGGCATCTTCTTAATCGCAACAAACCCTGTAGATATTTTAACTTATGTAACTTGGAAAGAATCTGGTTTACCGAAAGAACGTGTAATCGGTTCTGGTACAACGCTTGATTCTGCTCGTTTCCGCTATATGTTAGGTGAGTACTTCGATATTGGTCCACACAACATTCACGCTTATATTATCGGAGAACACGGCGATACTGAACTTCCAGTTTGGAGCCATGTTTCCGTTGGTATCCAAAAACTACAAACACTGCTTGAAAAAGACAACACGTATAATCAAGAAGATTTAGACAAAATTTTCATAAACGTCCGTGATGCAGCTTACCATATTATTGAGCGTAAAGGCGCAACTTATTATGGTATCGGCATGTCACTTCTACGTGTTACAAAAGCAATTTTAAACGACGAAAATAGTGTATTAACTGTATCAGCTTACTTAGAAGGGCAATATGGTCAAAAAGATGTTTATATAGGGGTACCTGCTGTTTTAAATCGCGGCGGTGTTCGTGAAATTTTAGAAGTTGAATTAAGTGAAGATGAAGAATTAAAATTCGATCACTCTGTTCAAGTATTGAAAGAAACAATGGCTCCGGTTCTTTAATGAAAATAAAAAGCAATCCAATTTATTTTGGATTGCTTTTTATTTTCATTATCTCCTATGACTTTTTGTGATTTTCTATCATTTCTTATTTTTTAGTCGCATCCTCATTATTTATATCAAGTACATCTAATAAAAAGATAAAGATTGGTATCCCGATAATAAGCCCCCATATTCCGAGGAAATGCTCTGAGAAGATAAGAATCATAAATGTGTAGAATATTGGTAAATTTGTTTTTGCAGACATAAACTTCGGATTTAAAAAATAGCTTTCAAGAGCATGGATTACTGTTATGAATACGAGTATGTATACTACGTACATAACTCCGCCTACGTTGTAAGCAATGATACAAAGTGGAAACAAAGAAATAATCACACCTGCAACAGGAATCAAGCCTAGTAAGAAAATCATAACAGCTAATACAAGTAGCTGTGGAAATCCTAAAACGATTAATGCAATAACAGTAAGAATACAATTTACCACGGCAATTAAAAACTGAGCTTCAATTACTTTTCCGAACGATCTTGCAAATCTTTCACCAAAATATGCAATTTCCTCATAAAAGATTTTTAACTTACTATCTTTAAACTTAGATGTAAATGTAATAATACGCTCTTTTTCTAATAAGAAAAATAAGCTTAAAATTAGAGATAATAATATTTGTAAACTTACCTTCCCTATATTTGCTATTGATTGATATATGACATCTACACCTTGTTCTATATATTTTGATACTTCCATCCCATTAATTGTCGAAAGTGCATATTTAACGATTTCATTATCAGGTGGATTTTGAAAAAATAGTTTAAACTGATAAATTAATTGTGAAATTTGTATCGTCAGCACAGGTAAATATTTATATAACGTTGTGCCTATAAAGGAAACTAGTATTATATATAAACATGCAATAACAATTTTCCGGTTTACTTTCAATTTTCTTGAAATAAAACGTTGAAATCGATCCATTAAAAACGTCAGTATAAACGTAATTAATATTAAATTAATCATACTTTTTAATGCGTATAATACAAGCGCTACTATTATTAAAACGAGAAACCGTTGAAACCCTCTACTTCGAAAAAAACTCTTTACTTCATTCATTAAGAATTAACCTCCCCCTTCAATGGATGGAAATTGAATATATTACATTTTATGAACTCCTATAGACAATCTTTCTTACTAATTGAGAAGAATCCTTTTTTTCTTTTCATATTGTTAGATTCGTTTAACTGGAATCCACCAACATATTTCGGTGGATTCCAGTTATTTTTCATATAATCTTTTATAAACTAGGTAATTTTCTATTTTTAGACTGCTGTTCATACGCATATCCAATATTGAAAAGCTCTTTTTCACCAAACTGTTTCCCTACAAACACTACACCGATTGGTTCTCCATTTTTATCATATCCAGCAGGAACCGCTAATTCCGGATAACCAGCTACAGCTGATAGAAGAACTTCATCGTTATTAATCATAACTAGAGCATCCAAACCTTTTTCTACTAAATACCTATCTAGCTCTTTTCTTGCATTTTCTTGACTCGTTTGCACTACGTTTTCAAACTCTTCTTTCGTTATAACAGATTTTTCAGACCCTTCAATTAATGTTTGTCCGTATTTTATTCGTCTTTTACTATCCTTTTTATTAAACGCTATAATCTCTTCTAACGATTTTACCGGTACATTCTTTTGCTGTGAAAGATAGTCGTTTACATTATGCTTGAACTCATATTCTAATGTTTGCAAATTATCTACACCCTCAGCACTTAACTGGATATTATCAGTTAATATCGCACCTGCATCTTGAAGGTCTTTTCTAATTTTTTCTGCTACTGCTTTTCTATTTTCATCTTGTTGGTCTACAGAAAAAAGAAGCCCTATCTTTTTCCCTTTTAATCCATCTATTGATAAATCCTTTGTATAATCAATTCTTTCTTTATCTTTCATTTTTTCTGTCATAACATCTTTTTCGTCATAACCTATCATTGCATTAAATAACGTTGCTGCATCTTTTACCGTTCTTGCCATAGGTCCTGCTGTATCAAGAGTTTCAACTAACGGAATAATTCCTGTTCTACTTACCATACCTAAAGATGGACGTAACCCAACTACTGATTGCTGCGCCGCTGGTGCAACAATCGATCCCGTCGTTTCTGTTCCAATTGCAAGCGGTGCAAAATCTGCTGCAACTACTGTAGCAGATCCTGAACTTGATCCTGAAGTATCGAATGTAATCGGACCGTACGGGTTTAAATTTTGTCCTTTCTTCCCGCTATACCCACTTGGCATTGTAAAAGATAAATAGTTCGCCCACTCAGACATATTCGCTTTTCCTAAAACAAATGCTCCTTCTTCTTTCAACTGCTTCACAATTGTTGCGTCTTGATCTGCAATCCAATCTTTTAATACATAAGTTCCTGCACTAGTCGGCATCACTTTTTCCGTCTGTACATTATCTTTTACAACGACAGGAATACCATATAAATTCGAATTTTTGTTTCTACCCCGCTCTTGATCTAACTTTCTTGCTTCTTCCATCGCATTAGGATTTATCTCTGTAACAGAATTTAATGTTATTCCATTTTGATCATGTTCTTGTATTCTAAAGAGATAAATACTCGTTAATTCTTCATATGACAACTTTCCATCATCAATCATTTTTTGAAGCTCATCTACAGTCGCATTTACGACTTCTTTTTCTTTTATCTTTACATTTTCTATATTGATTCCTTTAAGCTGATTATGTATCGGTTGTAGCACTCTTTCTTTATCATATACAATACGCTCAGATTCCTTTGGAAAATAATTTTTATACACGTAATATCCACCAGCACACGCTAATAAGACAATGCCTCCAGTGATAGACAGCGTTACCTTTACCCATTTCTTCATGTTGCTTCCTCCACTCTATAAGATGCTTAGCTATACAAAAAAGAGAGTTACCTTTTACTTAACTCTCTCCAATCAAAATGCTAAATGAAAAAATGAAAGATTTCAATCTAATTACTTCTTTTTTTGCATTTGCTTTGCTAACATTTCTTTCACTTGATTATACGTTAACCCTGAATTTTTATTTAAACGCTTTACTTCCTCAACATCAGTACCTACCACTGTATATTTTTTCTCATCATTCATTTTTCTAATTCCCTTCTCACCGTATTATTTCTTATATTTCTTCCCTAAATACGCATAAATTAACACCACTACAAAAAAGGAAGCTGTTTTTAAGCACAGCTTCCTTCTCGTTACATATTGTATTTCTTAATAAAATTTCACTACATCTTCAGTAGGTAAGAACGTTCTTTCTGCTGGTTGTTCGTTTGGTTCACCAAATGGCATTTGACCTACTAAGCTCCACTCTGCCGGAATGTTCCAAGTTTCTTTCACTTCAGCATCTACGATTGGGTTGTAATGTTGTAATGACGCTCCAATTCCTTCAGCAGATAATAGCATCCACACAGTATGTTGTAACATCGCATTTCCTTGATGAGACCAGAATGGGAACTGATCTTTATATAATGGCGCATTTTCTTGCATTTTTTCTACAGTTGCTTGATCTTCAAAGAATAGAACTGTTCCTACACCTGCATGGAAGCCTTTTAGTCTTTCTACAGTCGCTTCAAAGTTTTCTGCTGGTACGCGGGCTCTTAGTGTTTCTTTAACGATATCCCAAAACTTTTCATGCTCTCCATCCATTAATACAACCATACGACCACTTTGCATATTGAAAGATGTTGGTGCGTGTAAAGCTGTTTTTAACACTTCTTCAATTCTGTCTTTCGTAATTGCATCGTTTTTTGCTACTTTACGAATTGAACGGCGGTTCACAATTGCTTCTTTTAAGTTTGTTGTAGTTGCTGACATTTTAATTCCTCCAAATGTTTGTTTTATAATTTATTTTGTTATTTCATAACAAGCTAATTAGCAATATCCATCGGTATTACATTGCATACCTTCAAATGAATTTGTTTTATCCTTTTCAATTTCTTTATCAATGACCCTTTCTAGTGTTTCTTTACTAGCAAGCCCTTGAATGACTTCATCTCCAATCATGACAGTTGGAACAGCCATAATATTCGCTTCATCATATGCGTGCTGAATTGCTTCTTGATGTTTTTCCTTATATTTACGAGTTACTAAAGCATCTTTAAATTCTGCTTCAGGAAGTCCTACTTCTACCGCTAATTTTGTTAACACATCAATATCTTCAATGTTTTGCTCTTCTTGGAAAAATGCTGTGAATACGCGGTGGTGATACTCATTACCTAGTCCACGTTCTTTTGCAAATTGACATCCTTCGAAAGCTAAATGTGTATATGGGTGCGGTGAAACACGTGGCAAGCGCATATCGATTCCTAATTTCTTCGCTGTCGGAAGAATGAAAGCATCCCATGAACCTAATTTTTCTGGTTCATTCCATGGATCTATTTTTGAATATGGACTTGGACGTAATTCAAATGGCATCCATTCAATCTCTACATCTTTCTCTTTCGCTACCTCATCTAATGGACCTTTTGCTAAAAAACAAAACGGACATATAAAATCTGAGTATACTTTCATTTTTACAGTCATAACTTTTACACCTTACCTTATCGTTGTAATCAAATCAGTTACATTAATGATAAAAAAATATAAATATTATTTAAGCATTCATTTTTTCTTGCAAAGTTTCAAACAACTGCCCCATCGTAATATTTCTCAAAACTTCTTCCATCGCGGATTGTGCTTGAATTAAAATAATTTCTAACACCGCTTGAATATTCGCCCCAATTGGACAATCTGGATTTGGTTGCTCGTGAATATGAAATAGCTTGTCTTCTTCGACTACGTTCACTGCATGATACACATCTAACAATGTGATTTCATGTAAATCCTTTAGTAATCCCGCGCCACCCGGTCCACGATTTACGTAAACAAAGCCAGCTTGTTTCAAGTACGACATGATTTTACGAATGACTACTGGATTTGTATTGACACTCTCAGCCATATAGTCTGAAGTACAAAGTGAAGATGGATTGTTTTTCAAAATAGATAAAATATGAACAGCTATGGAAAAGCGGCTACTAATTTTCATCGTAATCACCACCTCGATGTAATCATTATAGTTACAACTGAAAAATAAGTCAATCCTTTTCATAGATTTTTTATAAGTAAATTAAAAAGTGTCCCATTATGATATATGAGACACCTCTTTTTATTCTGCAAATAGCGATTGAAATTCTTCAATAAATAGCTGCACAGCGATTGAAGAATCCTTTAATGAAGGAACAGCTAAAGCAATTTCTCTCCATACTTGTGGTTCCAATTCTCTCGTTTGCACATTTTTTGGTAAATTCGTTAAAGATAATTCAGCTAATATTGCAATGCCTAATCCTTCTTGAATCATATTTAAAGCTGTAGTAACTGTCGAAATTACATACTCAGCCCGAAGTGGTACGTTTGCTTGTTTAAACATATCAATAATAGGTGGTTCGTATCCGCCCTTACATAATATGATTGGTTCATTCTCTAAATCACTAATTGTAATAGAGTCCTTCTTACAGAGAGGATGATCCTCTCTTAAGATAGCAACCATTTTCCCCTTCGTTAATGGAACAATCTCCATATCTTTATTAGGCAAAATAACAATTCCTATATCAATAACCCTCGATACTAACCAATCTTCAACTTCTTTAATCGTTCCTTCACAAA
The DNA here is from genome assembly GCF_001563515.1 of Bacillus sp. JH7. Taxonomy (NCBI): domain Bacteria; kingdom Bacillati; phylum Bacillota; class Bacilli; order Caryophanales; family Bacillaceae; genus Bacillus; species Bacillus sp. JH7. The sequence goes on from NZ_LPUS01000001.1 coordinate 2,899,757, forward strand.
GAACCACTTCTAATTTCGGATACTTCTCCTTAAAAAGGTTTATCATTTTGGGTAAGAAATGTGCAGAAGCACTCGGAAAACTACCAATTCGAATCGTCCCAACTTCGTGTCCTTTCTCCATCGCAACTTCTTGTTCAATCTTCTCTACACCGTTCAAAATCTCTCTAATATGTACAAGAATCCTGTTTCCTACATCCGTAACGAGGAGCCCTTTTCGTTTATCACGTATAAGAATAGTAACTCCTAACTCTGACTCAATACTTGAAATCGCATGACTAACAGCTGGCTGCGTCATATTTAATACCCTGGCAGCTTTCGTAAAACTACCTAACTCAACAGTTTTTATTAATACTTGCAGTTGTGTAATGGTCATAACTAATCACTTATACTCCTCATAAAAAAGATTCATTTTATTTATTACAGTCGATATCATATCATAGTGAAATGAATAACAACAAGGAGGTCTTTCAGTGACACAGCTTTCTCGAACTAAGACGGCCATCATCCTTACCTTTCTCGTTTTCATGTGGGGAATCAATTGGCCTTTATCAAAGTTTGCCCTGCATTATACACCACCTGTTTTATTTGCAGGCGTTCGAACTTTAATTGGAGGATTCATTTTACTCCTGTTCGCATTACCGAAATACAAAGAGTTACATTTAAAAGAAACGTGGCATTTATACGTTATTTCTTCTTTACTTAACATCATTATATTTTACGGATTACAAACTGTCGGCCTTCAATATATGCCTGCTGGGTTATTTTCCGCCATTGTATTTCTACAACCAGTTTTACTCGGTATTTTCTCGTGGATATGGCTTGAAGAATCAATGTACGGCTTGAAAATTTTCGGGCTTGTTCTCGGATTTATTGGTGTAGGTGTTATTAGCTCTAGCAGTTTAACAGGACATATTTCTATCATTGGAATCCTTCTCGCGTTAGGATGCGCTATCGGCTGGGCACTTGGCACAGTATTTATTAAGAAGACTGGTCACCGTGTTAATGCCATTTGGATGGTAACACTTCAGCTTATTATTGGTGGCCTTTGCTTAATTGGATTTGGTTCAGAGTTTGAAAGCTGGTCTAGTATCGCTTGGAGTATGCCATTTGTTAGCGTACTTCTCTTTATTTCATTCTTTGTTATTGCAATGGGGTGGCTTGCATACTTCACACTTGTTGGAGCTGGTGAAGCAAGTAAAGTTGGGGCTTATACATTCCTCATTCCACTAATAGCTATTATTGTAAGTTCAATTTTCTTACATGAGGCTATTACCATTAGCTTATTCATCGGACTATTATTTATTGTTGTGAGTATTTGTTTTGTAAATATAAAACCGAAAACACTTGCTGTAAGGCAGCAAGTTGAATTGAAATAAACGTAAGAAAGAGCCTACTGTTTGTAGGCTCTTTCTTACGTCTTACTTTTTACGACGTACTACAAAAACACACGCACTTACCGACGATACTATGGCAAAAATAGATAAGACAATTGCTATCAATTGCATATTACTAGTACCTTCATTTTTTTCTACACTAGACACTTCACCATGTTCTCCTGTTAATGACGTACCTTTTGCAATTGTAGTAAGTGAATGCGGTTTTTCAGCTTTTTCATCACCTGTCCATTCAACAATTTCTCCATCTTTATATTGTTGATATGCGTCCCAAGCTATTTTTTGCTCTTTATCCGGATTTTTAGCGACGAAAGTAAATCTCTGGAACTGACCTGTTAAAATTCCTTCTCCTGTCGCTTCCCATACTACAGTTTTAACTTTTCCGGCATTATCTTTTTGCTCCTCAACTTTCCATCCTGGCACTGGTTCATACTGTTGGAACTCCACTCCAGACGGTATTTTCAGTGTAACTTTTGTCGTTGCTACATTTTTTTCAACTGGTACTTTTATCGTATAAGTCTCCCAAGAACCAACGTCAGAAGTTGCTGGTTTTACAGTGACGTGCGCACTAACAGGTAACGAAAACATTCCCATTGCAATAATTGTTGCGATCATTGTTGTTCCTAATTTTTTTATACGTTTCATTTTCTATTTACTCCTTTTCATCTATAACATCTGTTTATCCTGCTACTCGCTAGCAGCATGATTGGTAAAATTTTATCTGCCACCTACAATAAATTTAAAATCTGTATCGAAACTATCAAGAGATTTTGTTAATCCATGAACATGTATATTCCAGTTTCCTGTCATATTAATATACATACCTTCTGCTTCATATTCTCCTGGTGAAACTACTGAAACTTTAAATGAACCTTTTCCCATGTTCATATCTAATGATTGAGTCGTCAATATCATTTGTTCCATATCAGTAACAGGCTGTCCCTTTTCGTCCTTTAGTGTAATATGGAATTTATTTTGTCCTACCTTATTCGGACTTACATTTAGCGTAAGTTCATATCCATTATCTAATTGCTTACTCTCTGTAAATGGTCCAGTAGGAGGCATCGGTGGTGTTTGTACGTTTGTCATAAAAGCTACGATTACGAAAATGATAATTCCAATGACAAACTCTACTTTCACCGTAGCTCCTAATCCTTGCTGCGCTCTTATTCTCCCTTTCACATAATGAATAATTCCCAATATCCCCATGAAAATAAATAATAGTATCTTTGCTAATAAAGCCAATCCATACTTCGTATCAAATAACGAGTGGATTGTTGGAATAAAAAATGTACTATTAAAAAGGCCTGTTATTAAAATCACAATGACAGCACCTGTTGCCCACGGTGAAAAACGCTTAATCATATCCCAATACATATGCCACTTATTATCCTCTTTACATAAAAGAAGAATAATAGATGATAAACCACCAACCCATAATGAAGCTGCTAATAAATGTAGAAAATCCATAACGACAGCAATGTCTTTAAACTTTAAACCGTATGCGTGACTATTAAAGGCCTTCATAACAAGTAGCCCTATAAACAATAGTATTGGAATACTCCATACTTTAAACGACGAAAACTTCTCATGCTTCACCGCAAAATACGTAACAATTATAAGCGTACTAATGAGAACCATTTGAGTAATCCATACATAACCAAAAACAGAAAGCTGTAATGTTTCTTTTAATAGTAAAGGATTGAATGCTTCTAGCCATGAAACATCAGCATTTATTTTCGCTTGCAGTGGTAGATTGAATAACAAGCTAATCAATATCCCAAATAAAGAGATCCATATTATGTTCTTACTCCTTGATCGAACCGAGGTTGCATTGCCTTTATACATAATAAGATTAAAGAATAGCACTCCTATAAATAGTGAGAAACTTGTATATAAAATTCCACGTTCCATAATCATATCGATTTGTGGGACGTAGCCCATCTCTTCCACTTGTATATCGTCTGTTTCCGCTTCCGCTAATCCAACCCGGAACGGGATAACTCCTTGAATTGGATGTCCATCAGCTGAAATCACTTTCCACTGAATAGAGTAAAGACCATTTTTGAGATTGTCTTTTAATCCAGCTTCTAATAGCTTTTTATTTTTTTTATCAATATGAGCATCTTTTAAATCGACCCTTTTACCTGATGTATCTCTCACGTACAATGTATTAAAACTTGAAACTTGTATGTCCTCATCGAATTCGATTTTTACAACAGATGGTGCTTTCTTCAATGTTTCATTTTCAGTAGGGTTTGATTTCACAACGTACGCATGAGCAGATGCACTTTGCGGTATCAATATGATAAGCACACACACAAGTAATAGCCATGTCCCTAATCTTCTCATTACTTTCACACTCATTTCACTTCTTTCTTCCTCATTGCTCTATTTTCATTACTTTAACTTCCGAAGTTTGATTCTCGGGCGAAATATTAACCTGATTAAATATAAACTTCTAATATAATAGTAACTATCACGATAGATACAACTTACATTTTTAAAGCCGATTGTTATTATATCATAAAATATATTTATGTAAGTTATCAAAGAAGAAAAGTTATCGTGAATCATTTGTGAAGAAAATGTGAAATACATAAATAAAAAGGTATTACGTTATTACGTAACACCTTTAAAAAAATATCCCTCTTCTATTTCTCTTCCGGATAATCACAATACTCGATAATCGTTCCTTCTGTATCCGCTGGGTTAAGATAAATTAACCTTCTACCGTGCTTATTAATGCGTAGTGTATGCTCTAATGTCCGAATACCTTGTTCTTTTAACTCTTCTAGAGCCACATCTAAATCATCGACACGATACGCAACATGATGTACACCTTTACCTTTTTGTTTTATAAATCGGGCAATTGGTGAAGTGGTGTTATTTGTCGGCGCAAGTAATTCAATTCTATCTCCATCCACTTCAAGAATGGCTACTTCGCTTTCTACACCTGGTGCCTCACTTACGTAACGATCTATTAATTCTCCTGATAGAACCTGTTCATAAAAACGTATGGTACTATCTATATCACGAACTGCGATTCCGATATGATCAATTGTTTTTTTCATTTTATTTCCCCTACTACTTTATTTTTTCTCATTATTAATAGTAACAAAAAAAGTTATAGAAACAAGTTCTATAACTTTTTTATTTAACCTATTTTCTTATCCGCTCTAGTTGCTGGTTGAACTTGATTTTTTGCTTTTACAACGCTAATGCCATATCCGATAAATCCACCGATAATCGCTGGGAAGATCCAGCCTAATCCTACTTCCTGCATCGGAAGGAATTTAGTGAACACTTGGCTTACTACTTCAATGTTAACTCCAGCTGCACTTAATCCATCGAATAAGCTGATGATAAATGTTACGATTAAGCTCACTTGATAAACTTCAGCTCTTCCTTTGAATAATGAATGGAAGAATGTTAAGAAAATCAATACGATTGCTAGTGGATAAATTGCTGTTAATACTGGAACAGAAACTGCGATTAACTGTGTTAATCCTACGTTTGCAACAATTGCACTAAATACACATAGCGTGATTGCAATTGCTTTGTAAGGAACATTTGGGAATAACTTATGGAAGAATGAAGAACATGCTGATACAAGTCCCACACTAGTTGTTAAACAAGCTACTGTAATCATTAATCCTAATAATACTCCGCCATATGATCCGAAATAGTAGTTAGAAACTTTCGCTAATACTTCTCCGCCGTTTTCTAAATGTCCAAGCTTTGCAACACTTGAAGCACCCATATAAGAAAGAGCTGTATAGATAATTGCTAAAATAGATGCTGCAATTATTGTCGCTTTTGCACAAACGACCATAATTTGTGTTTTCGTTTTCGCACCTTTTTCTTTAATAGCATTGATGATGATAATCCCGAATACGAATGATGCAAGCGTATCCATCGTTAAGTATCCTTCTTGGAATCCTTTAAAGAATGCATGTGATGTATAAGCTTCCACTGGTGCTTGCATATCTCCAATCGGATGTATAAAAGCAACGATTACTAAAATACCGATGAAAGTCAACTTAATTGGCGTTAAAATTTTTCCAACAATATCGACAATTTTCGCGGGATTTAGCGAAAAAAAACAAGTGATGCTAAAGAATATAATTGTGAAAAGAATTAAAGGTGTAGAACCTACTCCCTCTGGCATAAACGGCTTAAGACCAATTTCATAAGATACATTTCCTGTTCTCGGTATTGCAAATAATGGACCGATCGCTAAGTATAAAACTGTTGTAAATACAATCCCGAACACTGGGTGAGCACGACTTGCTAATGACTGTAAATCATCTTTACCTGAAAAACCAAATGCTAGTACACCTAGTAATGGTAATCCAACACCAGTTACTAAAAATCCAGCGTTAGCAATCCATACATTCTCTCCTGCTGATTGACCAAGCATCGCTGGGAAAATTAAATTTCCTGCTCCAAAAAATAGTGCAAATAACATTAATCCAATAACTACTATGAACGAAAACGGTACTTTATTCGCCATAATATAACCCCCATTCAAATTTCCTTATCTCATTTTCCAATTTTAACTAATTGAATTTTCTGAATATTTAATTTAAGTATCAACTATTCTTGAACTCATTATAGTTTGCTATATAATATTTTGCAATACTATTTTCGAACTTTTCTTTTATTTTATAAATATACATTTTTTAACATGAAAAATAGACTAAAAAACCAACACGGTCATCCATGTTGGTTTTTCCATTTACTATCATAAATTAAAATTTCGCTGCTACTTTTTTAACGTTTTCTAGACCTTCTTCAACAATTTGTTGTGAACGATCTGGATATTGATTGTGTCCTTCAATTACAACTGTCTCTGGATTTGTAATTCCCCAGAATCCAAGTACAGTTGTTACGTAATTAACTGCCATTTCCATAGGAGCCATTTGTTCTGAAGAGTAATCTGAACCACGAGCACCTAACACAACTACTTTCTTACCACCAACTAAACCTTCTGGGCCATTTGCTGTATATTTAAACGTTTTTCCAGCTTGAGATAAGTATGAAATATATGTGATTAATGGTGCTGGTACTGTAAAGTTCCATAATGGGAATGCAAATACAACCTTATCAGCTTCTAAAAACTGATTTAAATATTGATCTACTGTAGCAACTGCCTTCTCCTCTTCAGCTGTTAACTCCATACCTTGGCTACGTTTATATCCACCTGAAATCGCGATATTTCCGTAATAAGGAAGATCTAATGCAAATAAATCTAATTCCGTAATTTCTGTATTTGGATTTGCTTCTTTATAAGTACTTACAAATGTTTCATACATTTTTGAACTAACTGCTTGCTCCGCTGGACGATCGTTTGCTTTTACAAATAATACTTTTGACATTTTTTTATTCCCCTCTACATTCTTATTTTCTTCTTTTTTACCAAATAATGAGCTAAATAGTCCCATTTTCTTCACCTAATCTTTCTTTTCATATTCATTATTCATCATCATAAAAATTCTTATTCTAAGAAAAAGTTCCAATAGATACCTTAAGTTACGCCATTGTAACTTTTTGTTATTTAATTACCTTATGTAAGTGATTGTAATATAGCCACTTACTTTAGTCAAGTAACTTTTAATAAAAAATAAAATCTCGACTTAAAAATATTAAGCGAGATACAATTGAACACCAAATACATCTTTATTACTTGTATAATAAACTTAGAGAGGAAAATTCATATATAGAAAGGATTTATTCATGAGCACTATAGAAAAGATTCAAACTTTTATTATTCTTTTTGCTGTTACATGCGGCATCGTACTCGGACAATTTAATATGATACATACGTATTCAGACAAATTTATTGTCCCCTTCTTATTTTTCATGCTATATGGATTATTCCTCAGCATCCCATTAAAAGAAATAAAAAAAGGATTTCGCAATTTAAAATTTGCTGGAACAAGTCTTACTATTAACTTCTTATGGACACCTTTACTCGCTTGGGGGTTAGGGGCACTATTTCTTTCCGATCATCCAGCACTTTGGGTTGGATTTATAATGTTAATGGTTACTCCATGTACAGATTGGTACTTAATCTTTACTGAAATAGCGAAAGGTAATGTAGCACTTTCTACTGCAATTTTACCTGTAAATTTAATTTTGCAAGTACTGCTCCTTCCCATTTATTTATTTTTATTTGCTGGTGTCATGAAAACTGTAGCGATTTCTGTTTTAGTAGAAAGTATTGTTATCGTAATCGTCTTACCATTTATACTTGCACACGCTACAAAGTTCATTATGAATAAAATGAAAAAAGCTGAACCTCTCGAGAATAAACTCATTCCGTTTTTCAGCTCTGCTCAAATTGTATTTTTAAGTTTAGCAATAGTAGCGATGTTTGCATCACAAGGTAAATATTTACTACAAAATATGAATGTTGTTTTATTATTACTCGTTCCTGTTCTATTGTTCTTCATCATTAATTTTTTACTAGGACAATTTATCGGGCGCATGATGCATTTATCTTACAAAGATACAGTAAGTCTAAGCTTAACAACGTTAGCAAGAAACTCACCTGTTGCACTCGCTATCGCTGTGACCGCTTTTCCAGACGAACCTCTTATCGCACTTGCACTCGTTATTGGACCATTGATTGAGTTACCGGTACTAGCTTGTGTGTCACAAGTTTTGTTGCTTATTAAGAAAAAACGGCAATATGCATAATAAAAAACGTCCCATTTTGGGACGTTTTTTATTATGGAAAGATTACATACAACACTTACTTCTTATTTATCAATACAAATGAAATTACCGAAACTACAAACGTAATAATATCCATTATAAATCGATGGGCTCTAAAAATGTTATATGTTATAGAGAATTAACTTTTCGTTACATTAACAGATCCTTTCTAATTAAAAATGATAGGAAACGTAAATATAACGAAAGCTGCCCAAAGTCCGTATATTGGCAAATACTTCGTAACGGCATCTTGGATAGCTTTTGGTCCTGATTTATTTTGCAAGAAACGCATATAGGAAAACATAATCCAAATTAGATTTGCCCAGATCAGTATGTTTACACCTAAAACAGCTAGTCTATTAGGTGTAATCCCGTAAGAAGAAAGTCTAAATACGATGGCTGACAATGCAACAGTATCAATAATAAGTGCCAAAACAATTAAGGAAAAATTTATATAATCTGAAATGTTCTTTTTCTCGTCCGAGTCACTCTCAACGATAGAAAATATAGTAACAGCCAATACACCAAGCAGTATTCCGTTGAAGGCCATTAGGAAATTGCGATCCAAGAATGGATTTTTCCCGACCCAAATTACCGTTATAAGATAGATAAGCAAGGTGATCAGGACGAGAGGACTAAAAATTTTAGATATGTATGGTGTAATATTTTTAGCAAGCTTAAGATTCATTGATACTAAGTATGCAGTCACAATAGCGAGAGCGGCTGCTCCAAATAAAACAACATTACTAAAATAGAACTCTCCTATATCTAAGTCAACAAAGCTAAATAAACGCATGGTGAATATTGCTAGTATCATTCCGCTCACTGCCATGCTCCCGTAGAGAAGACAATATTCTAAATTAAATTTAATATAGGCTAATCTTGTACCGCCTTTTGAATATTCATTTCCTGTAAACGCAAGCCCTACTAAGACCCATAAAAATATAGGAAGATGTAAATAAGCAAGTATGGTACTGTCTTTATAATTTATTGGCAATGTATTAAGATACACCCCGGAAACTAGGAATAACGCTATAAGGGAATAAATAATACTTTTTTTCGGCTTATTATTGTAAACAAAATAAGCAGCAATAAAGGGAATTACACCAAAAGCCAAGTTTATTGGAGCAATTGCTTCCTGCTCAACAAAGTGGAAAATGATCCTGGTGCTTATGCCGGCCAGAATAGCTAAAAGGCCCATGAATAAGAAACCTTTTTGAAACAAAGATGTTTTTTCTTTATTTACTTTCTCCTTGAAATGCAACCTTTCATACCAAGCACCTAGAATTTGAGAATCAGGGTTTTGGTCCCATGCTTGTGAGAATGCTTTTTTAAAAGCTTTCGGATCTTTTCTATACATCTTCTCCAACTCATGGGGGTTATCCATATTTTTAACAATCAAATTGTTACTGTTCATAGTTATACCTCCTCTAATTTTAAAATAAGGTTGTTACCTTTTAACAAGAGCACCTCACTCATTTATTATGATTTTGATTTTAATACAAAATTTATCGTTTTACAATAAAAAATTATTATTTAAAGGATTTTTTTTATCGTTAAATTTTATATCAAAGAAAAACAAAAGAGCATGACAATTTTATGTCATGCTCTTTTAACAAATTAATTCTCAAATACAAAATTAATCTTATTATCTTTCCACTCTAATTTCGCATCAAACGTTTTCTCGCCCTTTTTAAAACCTTTAATTAAATCAGTCTTTTCACCTTTTAAGAGCTTTGTCATATTCTTTTGCGAAATTGTTTTACTTAATATCTTCTTTGAAATGGTGAAATCACATTGCGTTGTATTATAGTTAGAACAACCGTAAAACGTTGACTTATCAATTACATCGCCATCACATTTTTTACAGCTACCAACCTTTTTACCCGTTGTAAATTTCGATCCTTTTCGTTCAATCGATTCAACATGTAGTCCCGTGAAATCCCACTTCTCAGACATTTCCACTGCGTCTTCAATAATTTTAGCTGATAGCTTTTTCGTCTGTTCCATAAAAGTTGCTGGTGAAGCTGTACCTTCACCAATTTCCGCAAGACGTTGTTCCCATTTCGCAGTCATTTCCGGTGAAGCTAGTATTTTGTCACCAATTGCGGTAATTAATACTTTTCCTTTATCAGTCGCATACACTTGGTTTTTCTTTACATCTATATATTTACGGTCTTTCAGCATCGTAATAATCCCTGCGCGGGTCGCTTCCGTACCTAAACCTTCTGTTTTCTTCAATACCTTCTCTAGCTCTTCATTCTCTAAATACTTACCAGCTGTTTTCATTAACGTAATAAGTTGTCCTTCTGTATAACGCTTCGGTGGCTGTGTTTTTCCTTCTTTCACTTTCACCTTTACAACTTTTCCTTCTTCACCTTCAGCTACAATTGGAAGAATGGTTTCGTCATCTTTATCGTCTTGGAAAATAACTTTACGCCAACCTTCTTGAATTTGCTGTTTTCCTTTTGAAATGAATTCAGCACGTTCATCTACAAGCGTTACAATCGTTGTATAGTCAAAGATTGCAACTTCATAATGAGCTGCAATAAGCCTTCTTACGATCATATCGTATATTTTCTTTTCATCACCTGATAGTCTGCTTGGGTTTGTAACTTGCTCTGTCGGAATAATCGCGTAGTGATCTGTTACTTTCTTTTCATTTACATAACGCTTATTGTTCATAATGGATTCAACCGGAGCCGGTAATAAACCTTTATATTCATCAAACTGACTTAACTTCTGTAAAATATCAGGGAACGTCGCTGCTTCTCCTTGAGTAACATAGTTAGAATCTGAACGTGGATAAGAAACAATCCCTTTTTGATAGAGTGCTTGCGTTATATCAAGCGTCTTTTTCGGTGAAAACTTAAAGGCTTTATTTGCCGTTGCTTGCAGTGATGATAAGTTGAATAAAAGCGGCGGCTGAAACTCTTTACGCTCCGTTTTCATTTCCTTCACAACAGCCGGTTTCCCTTGGCAAAATGCCGCAATTTTATTCGCCATATCAGGGTCTTTTAAGCGGGATTCATTATCCTTCTCCCATTTCCCGTCATATTTCTTTCCTTCTATATTAAAGGTTGCAAACACTTCCCAGAAAGGCTCTGACTTAAAGTTTTCAATTTCTTTCTCACGCTTTACAATCAATGCTAACGTTGGTGTTTGGACACGACCAGCAGAAAATACATCATTCATTCCTTTTTTCTTTAACAAAATACTAAACACACGTGATGCATTCATACCAACAACCCAGTCGGCACAAGATCTTGTGTATGCTTCGTAATACGTATTAATTGTATCTGATTCGTCAAGTAAATTTTTAAACCCTTGATAAATAGCTTGCTTCGTTAAAGACGAAATCCATAGACGCTTCATCGGCTTTTGCACGTTACAAAGATTAATAATATTTCGTACGATTAGTTCCCCTTCACGCCCAGCATCGCCTGCGTGAATAATTTCTGTTACCTGTGGATTATGTAACAGCTGTTTCACAACGTTAAATTGCTTATACTTTGACTTTGTTACTTCAAATTGAAAACGCTCTGGAATCATCGGTAATGTATTAAGTGACCATTTTTTCCACTCTGCGTGATAATGCTCTGGATTACATAACTGCGTCAAATGACCAATTGCCCATGTACAGTACGCTCCATTTGGAAATAACTCATTTGCTTCTACTTCTAAATATCCATCTTTCCGGCGATATTTAAACTGTGAAACAAGAGCCAACCCTTGATCTGGTTTCTCGGCAATAATTAATTTCATTTTATAACTCCCTATCTGTATTCCAGTGTTACTTTCATTGTCTATATGTTTAGAAGCGATGATAAAACAACAATCTTATTTATCATTCGCGGTTTGTCTCGCAAATGTGAGACCTATAATATTATACGCTTATTCTTTATGGCTTCACAATAGAAACTCATAATATAACAATTTCTTTCACATGCTTACAATTAAAAAAGACGCCCTAAAAAATCAAGCGTTCCTTTGCTTACATCTATGAAATTGTGCAGATAATATGCAGATATAAATTATCATAAGTACACATATGATGAAATGAACGATAGGACAAGGAGGTATCATAATGTTTGCTTATACGTTAACTACCTTAACACTTTGCTGTACCTCAATTCTTATTGCATCCAATATTTCTAAACGTAAGGGTACCCTAATGGAGTATATGGTATTTATTATGTCTTTTAGTATGAGTATCGGTTTAAGTATTGGTTTTTATTTAGGCATTCTCTTTAAGGGGGAATTACTATATTCTACTTTACTTGCTATTTTAATTAGTGGTTTTATCGGTTTTTTAGTGGGTCTACGTTTTCACCTATATACTGCTTTAGAAGGACTGTTCTCTGGATTAATGGCAAGTATGATGGGAGCAATGATTACAGAAATGTTAAACGCTCAACAAGCTCATAGTATATTGTTCATTAGCCTTTTACTTACTATAACGATTACTATGTCCTGTGTGATTCAATTGTTATCGGAGAACTTTTCTACTTTTATCCAACAGCGTTTTTTGTTATTACTTTCAATTAGTGTAGTAATTATCGTTGCCGTATTCGCGACATTCCCACATCATACTCCTGCACCTTCACCTGGGCATAATCAACATATAAATTAGTACTTGCAACAAAAATGAATAAGCAGCTATCCATAGGATAACTGCTTCCTATTATTCTGGCTTATTAGGAATGTTTTGGTTTGGAACATAGTCAGATTTATAATCTGTATAGTTCACTTCCGTTACCATCCCTGCTGAAGCATGATGTAGGTCGTGACAGTGGAACATCCACTCACCGGGATTGTCTGCTACAAAGGCTACTTCATATTCTTCTCCTGGTTTTAAGTTCAATGTATCTTTTACAATTGGAGAACCTTCTATCGGTTTTCCATCTTTACTCAACACCTGGAAGAAGTGACCATGTAAATGCATTGGGTGATCATCCATTTTAGAACGATTTACCAATTTCACTTTTACTAAATCACCCTTTTTTACTTGAATTGGGTCAATATCCGGAAATACCTTTCCGTTAATTGTATATACCATTTCATTTTCATTCATTTGCGTATTTAAGTCCATATTATATGTGGCAGTATACTCTTGATTTAACGTGAAACTACCTAATTTTTTAGCACCATATTTCGTCATATCTAATTTCGCTAATTTTCCCTTTTCATCTGCTTTATCTTTCATCTCTTTGCTGCCATCATACTCAATAACAGCTTTCATTCCTTTTGCACCTTTATTTTTTGAATGGTCCTCAACATACCACTTCCCAGGATTATTAGCAGTAAATTCAATATCATAACGTTCACCCGGTGCGATTGAAATTACTTTATCCTTTATAACTTTTGGATTGTTTATTGGTTGACCATCTGTCGCAATTACTTTTATATCATGACCGTGAACATGTATATCATGTGATAGATAACCAGCATTAACAAGTCGAAGACGAACTTTATCTCCCTTATTCACTTTCAATGGCACTACTAAATCACCGCTTTTTCCATTGATTGTGAATAAATCATACATACTCATATCATGACCTTCCATCTTCATATTTCCATGGTCCATTCCTGCCATATTGCCAGAGTCTTTTTGATCACTGCCCATGTCCATACCAGAATGATCCATGCCGTTCTTATCATCATTCTTTTTCGTATTTTCATCACCTTTAGATTTATTACCTATTTGCCCTTTTGTCATTTCTTTTAACTGCTTTTTAATTTCTTCTTTATCTGTAACCCATTCATCCAACAGTAATGTGTAATCTTTATCATATTTTTCCTTTGTATCCTCTACAATGAGCGCTCCATACAAACCTCTATCTAATTGATTTACAGAATCTTGATGCGAGTGATACCAGTACGTTCCTGGTACGTTCGCTTCAAATTCGTAAGTGAAACTTTTTCCTGGTTCAACTGCATCTTGTGTCACGCCCGGAATTCCATCCATGTTATTTGGGACAGGATATCCATGCCAATGAATAGATACTGGTGCAGATAATTCATTTTTTAATGTCACTTTCACCTTTTCACCTTTTTTCACTCGAATTTCTGGACCAGGAGATGAGCCATTAAATGTCCAGACTGGAACAATAACACCGTTACTTAATTTTTGCTTTTCTTCTTTCGCTATTAAAGTAACTTCTGGCCCTTTTTCAACCTTCAATGGTTTTGTAGCTGTTTCAGTCTGTAGTGTTTTGTTATCATTCATATTTTTATGATCATTTGTTGTATTTGTCGTCACAGAACAGGCAGCAATTAAAAATATTACAGAGACAGTAACGGCTGCTAATACAACTCGCTTCATGGACAATCCCTCCTTATTCTTTTTCAAAATCATTATAGAAGTTGATTTTCAAGAAAATAAGGAGATGTAATTAGATCTTACGTAAGCTAATTGGAAAATTACTAAAAGCGGAGACATTACAAGAGACGAATATTTTAGTAATACAAAATGCTTTCCTTGTAGCGACTATATTAGCCGTTCTCGTATTTGTTTTGACGTTATTTCTTAAGAAACAATAACACTGCTATTATTAAATAAGAAAAATGTAGCTAAAATGCTCTTCACAAAAGAACTTAGATTTCTGTATAATAAGAACTAATGTTCCTCACAGACAATGGACTCAAATTACACAAATATATCAAATAGAAGAGGATTGATATACGATGAAAATTGATAGACCAAAAATTTCACCAGAGTTATCTTCAAAGAATTTTCAAGATATTTTTTATGAAGAAGATCCAACATTGGAAGTGTGTGAAATTATAGACTCCACTTTCGAAAATGAATCTGTAGATAGAGTGCGGTTATATGATGCGGTGATAAAAAACTGTAAGTTTACTAATACAGACTTTAGCAATATTGATATTACAGATGTTTGTTTTGAAAACTGTGATTTATCAAATGTTAATTTAAGCAATTCTTCTGTTCACAGAGTCGAATTTAAAAACAGTAAATTAATCGGAGTAAATTTCACAGGATCTAGCTTAGGAAATGTTAAATTTGAGAATTCAATTTTGAATTTAGCGGCATTTGGAAATTCTAAACTAGAAAAAATCATCTTCAATGAAACTTCATTAAATAATGCAGATTTTTTTGACTGTAAACTTAAAAAAGTTGAATTCCAATTATGTAGTCTTGATGAAGCTAATTTTGATCAGACATCACTGAAGGGGATAGATATTAGTTCTTCTACCTTTGATACACTTACAGTTTCAGTGAACGATTTAAGAGGATGTAAAGTATCGACATATCAAGCTGTTCAGTTTGCTACTTTATTAGGATTAATAATTAAAGATTAGTATTTCGAAGAAAAGAACCCTATCCCGAATCATGGATTTTTTAATTGTCCACGATTCGAGATAAAGTTCAAATAAATTAGTGATGACTCTTTTATTATTTTACTACAGCTTGGTTTCCTTTTACATGTTCATTATTTACACTCATAAATTCTTCAATTTCTTCAACTTCCCTAATGATATCTTTTGACAAGTTTTCATACCCGTCTTTCGTTACAAGAATGTCATCTTCAATACGAATTCCAATTGATTCTCCTTCAATATAAAGACCAGGTTCAATTGTTATAACCATACCTTCTTCTAACACTCTATCTTTATATGTTCCTACATCATGTGTATCTAAACCAAGGAAATGGCTGACACCATGATAATAGTATTTTGATAACTCTTCATCTTCTTGAATTAAACCAATTGCTTTACACTCTTCTGCCAGTACCTTTTTTGTATGCTCATTTAATGCAGCGAACTTTAATCCTGGCTTAATAATCTCTGTTGTTTCTTTTAATGCTTTTAATACAATATTATAAATTTGTTTTTGGCGACTAGAGAATGTTCCATTTGC
Source organism: Bacillus sp. JH7 (assembly GCF_001563515.1). Classification (NCBI taxonomy): domain Bacteria; kingdom Bacillati; phylum Bacillota; class Bacilli; order Caryophanales; family Bacillaceae; genus Bacillus; species Bacillus sp. JH7. The sequence goes on from NZ_LPUS01000001.1 coordinate 2,915,756, forward strand.
CGGGAATGTATAACTAATATCAGCGTTATAGTAGTCTTTTTGAGCACCTAAATCTAGTAATACTAAGTCACCATTTTGAATTTGTGCATCATTATCTTCATAATGAAGAACTGTAGCATTTTTCCCACTCGCCAAAATTGTATTGAACGCATGGTACTTAATGCCAGATGACTTCAGTGTAAAATCAAATTGTGCTTCTAATTCATACTCCATCATGCCTGCTTTTGCATGCTTAAGTACGTTGTAAATACCGTCTTTCGTTATAGCAATCGCTTCTTTAATAATTTCAATTTCTTCCTCTGTTTTAAATACTCGTAATTCACAAATGTTCGGATATACATTACCAATTTTTACGTGTGGGTATTTTTCTCTTACATGTTTAGCAAATGCTAATGTTTTTGTCTCCGTACCATTCCAATCACGACGTTCTATATCTAAATATAGATGCTTCGCATTTTCTGTAAAAAGTATATTTGACATTGTCTTTTCAAAGCTATCTAAATATACAACTTTCTTTATACCTGAAATTTTCTCTGCTTCTTCGTTAGAAACTGTTTTACCGACCCATTTTTCCATTACTGGATCTGACTTTTCAATGAAAAGTGTTTCTTCAACACTACTTCCAACCTTTTTCAGCATAAAAATAACATTTGGTTCATCGATTCCCGTTAAGTAGTAAAAATTACGATTCGGTACAAATTTATAATGTGCATCAGCTGACATATGCGGTGCTTGTCCCGCAAATAAAATCGCAATAGACCCCTCTGGTAATGTGTTTGCTAATCGTTCTCTATTTTGAGCAAAAAATGTTGATTTCATGATAATCCCCCTAGCGTTTTATGTATAATTGTGAAACTAATTATTCAATACACTTCATTCTATTATTGTTATAATTTTTCGTCAATTTTTAACTAAATTTTAGATAGTATTGACACAGGCAACCAAACAAGTTACAATAACTATAAATTAGTAAGTTACTAATTTAAATTTAAATAAGAGGTGAACAAAATGCAAAACATTTTATTCCGTATTAACGAATTGTCAAAAAAAGAAAAAGCGAATGGATTAACAGTTGATGAAAAACAAGAACAACAAATGTTGCGCCAAAACTATACACAAACATTTCGTGGAAGCTTAGATTCCATTTTATTAAACACAAAAATTGTTGATCAAAATGGTCTTAACGTTACACCTGCTGCATTACAAGATGCTCAAATACGTTTAAAATTAAGCAAATGAGTTCCGAGCTAAAGAATTCTAATAAAACATAAAAAGAGCTGGATTTCCTATATAGAAATTCCAGCTCTTTTTATTGTCTTTTTTAATTTAGTAAACGAGCGATACATTGCAATTCTCCACGACACAATCATCGCAAATGCAAGTAAGAAAAACATGCCGCTTAACTCTGCCAAATCAATTGATTGGCTTAAATATGACTTTAATGCCACGCGTACAGCTAATAAGCCTACTAAAATAAATATGAATGCTTTTGACGGTTTCATAAATATATGTTCGCCTTTTATTTCGAACTTAGTTGTTTTAATAAGAAAAATAGAAAAGATAAGCCCTATACTAATTGCCTCAACTATTTCTAACGATGTTAATCGAAACTCTGGTAAAAAGTACATCGTTGCGCCTGTACTCATAAAAATTGGCGGCAATATAATTTTCTTTTTCGTTACCGGCTTTTTCGCTGCTTTAAAGCGCAAAAACATGACACCAACAGCCATACAAACCGCTAAAATACTTGATAAAAGTGCTATCATACTCTTCCCACTCCTATCTATTTAAAAGACTTTTTGAGCAAAATCATAAACCAAACGAGCCCGACACTTATAATAACATGACCTAATCCAGCCATATGGCTTAAACCGTAAAAGTCAGTTCCATTTACTTGTAGAAGACCTCTCCATAGCATTGTAGCAATAGTAAAGATTACTCCTACATTATAAACAACAAACCATGCACAAAAGCTCTTTGTTTCTTGTACATGAAACACTTTACATAAGGCTAAAGCAATTAAAAAGAATACAAAACCGAGCACTAATACATGTGTATGCACTAATTGCAACATTGTGGATCCTTTAATTCCTTGTGCTTTCGAATACTCTCTTGCAAATACACCTGATAATAAACCAATAATTAAGTAAATAAATGCCGCATTATATAATTTCTTCATTCTATTCCTCCTGTTGTAAACTTTCTATATTCGCTGCAATTATTTTAAGCAAAGTTTATGAACGGAGTATGAACAAAATATTACATTCAATTTTTGAAAATAAAAAAGCCATTCCACAAATAATAATTGTAGAATGGCTTTTCAATTTATTTTAAATCTTCTATTGAGAAAGCACCTGGCAGTAACTGCTCAACAGTCACTTCTTTTTCATCACCTTTTACATTCGTTAATAATACAGGCATTTTCGGATCACAGAATTCAGCAATTACTTGTCTACACGCACCACATGGTGAAATCGGTCCATCAGTTTCTCCTGTAATAACTAAGTAACTAAAATCGCGCTCACCTTCTGATACTGCTTTAAATATTGCTGTTCTTTCTGCACAGTTACATAAACCGTAAGAAGCATTTTCTATATTACAACCAGTATAGATTTTCCCTTCTTTCGTAACTAACGCTGCGCCAACAGGAAATTTAGAATACGGAATATACGCTTTCGATAACATCTTGTTTGCTTCTTCAATATATTTTTTCTTACCCATATTATTTCCCCCTCAAAGTAAATGAAATGATGATTAGTCAGTAATAACTGTATGAACTAATTTAGGAGCCACTGCTGTTTCAGCGATAGAGATGTTCTCATAAATTTTTGCTTTTACATCTTCTACATTTTCACGATTTGCGTAGATTGTTACGAATGGCTCGCCTTCTTTTACTGCATCGCCAACTTTTTTACGTAACATTAATCCTACTGCTAAATCGATTTCATCTTCCTTCGTTGCACGACCTGCACCAAGTAACATAGCTGCAATACCAATCTCATCTGCAACAATGTTAGAAATAACACCTGAAGTTTTTGCAGGTACATCAATTACATACTTCGCGTGTGGCATTTTTTCTGGATTGTCTACAATTGAGCTATCTCCGCCTTGATTGCTTAAGAACTCTTTAAACTTCTCAGTTGCTTTTCCGTTTTTCATCACTTCAATTAGCATTTCACGAGCTTCTTCTAACGTATTTGCTTTTTTCGCAAGTACGACCATTTGGCTACCTAATACAAGTACTAATTCTGTTAAATCTTCTGGACCTTCACCTTTTAACGTATCAATCGCTTCTTTTACTTCTAGAGCGTTACCAATAGCAAAACCAAGCGGTTGTGACATGTCTGAAATAACAGCCATAGTTTGACGTCCTACATTATTTCCGATACGTACCATTGCATGTGCTAATTCTTTTGCATCTTCTTCTGTTTTCATAAATGCACCAGCACCTGTTTTTACATCAAGTACGATTGCGTCAGCACCTGCTGCAATTTTTTTACTCATAATTGAACTTGCAATGAGAGGAATTGAGTTAACCGTTCCTGTTACATCGCGTAATGCATAAATCTTTTTATCTGCAGGTGTTAAGTTTCCTGTTTGTCCAATAACAGCTACTTTGTCACGGTTTACAATATCAATGAACTGCTCTTTCGTAATTTCAACGTGGAATCCTTCTACCGCTTCTAATTTATCAATTGTTCCGCCTGTATGTCCTAAACCACGACCAGACATTTTTGCTACTGGTACATCTAAAGCAGCAACTAATGGTCCTAATACTAATGTTGTAGTATCACCAACACCGCCAGTTGAATGTTTATCTACTTTAATTCCTTCAATTGCTGATAAGTCGATCGTTTCACCAGACTCAACCATCGCCATCGTTAAATCTGCACGTTCGCGATCTGTCATATCTTTAAAGAAGATTGCCATTGCAAGTGCACTCACTTGATAATCAGGAATACTTCCGTCTGTATATCCATTAATAAAGAATTTGATTTCTTCAGTCGTTAATTCTTTGCCGTCACGTTTTTTTGCAATAATATCTACCATTCTCATTACAATCACCATTCCTTTTTATATTATACGAATCTATTAAAATAATAAGCCAACGATTGTTGCTGATAAGAAACTTACTAACGTTGCACCGAATAGTAATTTCAAACCAAATCTTGCCACTACATTCCCCTGCTTTTCATTTAAGCTTTTAACTGCCCCTGCAATAATTCCAATTGAAGAGAAGTTTGCAAATGAAACTAAGAATACAGATATAATCGCTGTCGTTCTATCTGAGAAATTAAAGTTTCCTTGTGCTAAATCTGTCATAGCGACAAATTCATTTGATACTAATTTTGTTGCCATAATATTTCCTGCATTAACTGCTTCATGCCAAGGCACACCCATAATAAATGCAAATGGTGCAAATACATAACCAAGGATTTCTTGGAATGAGATACCAATTACACCTTTAAATACTGCATTGATGAATGCGATAAGAGCAACGAAACCGACTAGCATAGCTGCTACTGTAATGGCAACTTTAAATCCGTCTATAATGTATTCACCTAATACTTCAAAGAAAGTCTTTTTCTCTTCTTCTTGCACTTCTAACATATCTTCTTCCTCAGTAACTTCATACGGGTTAATAATAGAAGCAATGATGAAGCCACCGAATAAGTTAAGCACTAAAGCGGTTACAACATATTGTGGTTTTAATAACACCATATATGATCCAACGATAGACATAGAAACTGTAGACATTGCAGATGCACATAATGTATACATTCTTTTCTCTGGCAATAACCCTAGTTGTTTCTTAACTGAAATAAACACTTCAGATTGTCCTAAAATCGCAGAAGCAACTGCATTATATGATTCTAGTTTCCCCATTCCATTTACTTTACTTAATGCTAAACCGATAGATTTCACAATAATAGGTAATACTTTAATGTGTTGTAATATACCTATTAGTGCCGAGATAAATACGATTGGCATTAATACACTTAAAAAGAACGAAAACTCTTTTTGATTTACTAATCCACCAAATACAAAATTCACACCGTCAGCAGCATATTTTAATAACTCTCCAAAACCATCTGCTATTCCACTAATTAATATATTCCCTACACTTGTATTTAATAATAAAAATCCCAAAATGAATTGTAATATAACCATCGTTATGATTGGGCGATATTTGACTTTTTTTCTATCATTACTAGCAAGCCAAGCGATACCTAAAATCAATACGAGGCCTAAAACACCGATTAAGTATTTCATAAGCCGTCTCCTCCCATTCGTATCCGCTTACATTTTTTTCAATTATTAAAGCAATAGATACACTTTACTTTGTGTATCTATTGCTTTTGACTTCATTAATGATTAGTAGTTATCTGTAGCACCTTTTGCATCATTTAATACGATTGCAACACTAGCACTTGCTCCAACGCGAGAAGCTCCAGCAGCTACCATTTTGTCTGCATCTTCACGTGTACGAACGCCACCAGATGCTTTTACACCAACGTTTGGTCCTACTGTTTTACGCATTAATGCGATATCTTCAGCAGTTGCTCCGCCAGTTGAGAATCCAGTTGAAGTTTTTACGAAGTCAGCACCAGCTTTTACTGATAATTCACAAGCGCGTACTTTCTCTTCATCTGTTAATAGGCAAGTTTCAATGATTACTTTTACAAGAGCTTTTCCTTTTGCTGCTTGTACTACTTCATAAATATCTTTTTCAACAAGTTCGTTGTCGCCATCTTTTAAAGCGCCTACGTTGATTACCATATCAACTTCAGTTGCACCTTTTGCGATAGCATCTTTTGTTTCAAATGCTTTTGTTTCAGTCGTGCTTGCTCCTAATGGGAAACCGATTACAGTACAAACGTCTACATCATGTCCAGCTAGTTCATCAGCCGCTAATTTTACCCATGTTGGGTTAATACAAACAGAAGCGAATTTATATTCCTTTGCTTCTTCAATTACTTTCATAACATCTTCTTTAGTAGTATTAGCTTTTAAAATTGTATGGTCAATTAACTTTGCAATGTTCATTATCTTCACTCCTCATATCTTTTAACAACTTCATTCTAACTCTTAGTTGAACAAATGTAAATACACTTTTGAAATTTTGTTCATTCTTTTTTAAAAGGAATTTTCTTGTAGTAAATAAAGCGCATTCTACCAAAGAACATTTCAGATATATAATCAAAATTTTTATGTTAACAATGGTAGTATGTATCTCCATATCCATAATTATTTTTAAAAAGGCAACTTGTGTTCAAAAAACTCCTATCATTCATACATAACAAAATAAAAGGCGTTCTCAAAATTAACATCTTGAGAACGCCTTTTATTTCTAATCCTTTTGATAATGTAACAATTCTTTTGCTGTATGCTGATCGATAATTAATACATTTGCATACCCGCCACGTAACGCACCATCAATTGCTTTGATTTTTCTATTACCACCTGCAACTAAAATAGAACGTTTCTTTAATTTCAGTTCTTCTAACTCAATTCCAATGGTCCGCTTATTAATTTCTTCACTACTAATATTTCCGTCCCCATCAAAGAATCGTGAACAAATGTCACCAACCGATTGTTTTTTGAGTAAACTCGTTTCACCCTTATCGAAATAACCTAATCGGAATAATAGCGCTTCGTCTCGCACTGTTCCTACAGTGAAAATTGCAATATTCGCTTGCTTCCCCATTTCGATAATATGATGAATATGTCGATCCTGCTCTACTAATTCTTTTGTCACTGCATTATCAAATATAACTGGAAGAGGTAGATTTCTTGGCGTCGTTTGAAAAGCATCTGCAAATAAAGCTATCGTTTCATTCGCATATGTATTTACACTTGAATGACTAATACCACCTTTTAGCTGGACAACCTCTACCCCTTTTACATGTTGCGGTACGATTTTTCTAGCGATTTCATACATAGTCATTCCCCAGCTTACACCAACAATATCACCGTTTTTAACTGTCTTTTCCATATACTCAGCAGCATATTTACTTATATACTCTGTAATCGTTGCATATTCCGGTACTGGAGAAAATACAACATGTGCCTCTAACAAGTTGTATTTTTCTTTCAGTAAATTCCCAACGTTATCTAAATCCGCAAATGGATCAGCGATGCTAATTTGAACAAACCCTTTTTCTTTCGCATACTTTAACAATCTAGAAATTGTTGGTCTTGAAATATTTAATTTGTTAGCAATTTCTTGCTGACTATAATCTGATTGATAATATAATCTTGCAACTTCAACGCTTAATTGTTGTTTATCTTTTTCCATAGTAACTCATTACAAATCCCTTCCTGTATTTCCCTTTCGTTACAAGCATTATACAGCTTTATGCAAAAAAATTCGACTACCGAATTTTATCTATCTGAACTTCTACTACACTTAATATATAATGAAAACTTATTGTGTAGATTTACAAACTCAATATAGATACGCTTGAAACATGTAAATCGATTAACATTTAATTCACATTTTTCTGTAGTAACGATAACAAAGCCGTTCAAGTTGTATATGAGGCTTAGGATATCAAAGACTATTTTTTCTCCTATCTATGGCATTTTCGCCCGTTTTTCTATAAGGGATTAAACTGATGAAGCAATAATTCGATTATCTAGAATACAAATGCTCTACAGACAAAGAATATGGATTATGTATCCATGGAGATACAATCCCAATCTTCATTTTTATAATTGATTAGCCAAAACAAGCCTCTTCGTCTTTCAATAACAATACTTTCATGCATACCTGCAGTTGCTTCTCTCGCATTAATTCTATCATGTACACAAGCCCAATGAAGCCGATAAATAAGGTCGGCCTCGTCCAAAATTTCTTCTGCATTTCGCAATTTTGTTTTTTGATAAAATTCATTAAAAGAACTACAATCAGAAACAAGTTTAATTGCATAATGACAGTCACAGATTTCTCTTGGGAATTTCAGTGTATTCACGAGGCCTATTGACCAAAGCAAAACCCATTGGGCTTCATACTGCCATGCAATCTGTATCGCTTCTTTCTCATCAGGTTCCTCTGAATTTAGAAAATTCCTTTCCTGCATCGTTAATGATTCAACCACATCAAATTGATTCAGCAGCTCCATGACGAACTCTTTGGAAGTTTTCAAATCTCCTTCTTGGGCAACATCACAAGCATATTGTATGACAATCAACAAAGCTACTGCTCTCTTCGTAATCTCTTCTCGGCTTCTTAATTGAATACTTGTCAAAGGAGGCAATTGAGGCAATCCTTCTATATATGGAATCCCTTTATCTTGCAGATAGCTTATCGATTTCTGTTTTCTTTTCTCCCCATCGGTAGAAGTACTATTCTGTCCCCTTATTTTGTTCGTACATGCTTGAGGAGTAAATTCTGAAGGACCAGAGGATCCATCCGGAAATACAATTACTTTTCCATCCTTCCCGATGAGAGTTCGATCAGGAATAAAACCAATACCGTTCACCTCATTAAGTAATTTAAGAAACAGCTCCACGTATTCATCACTATAATCCTTCTTCGTCTCTATAGCGATTATGGTATTAATTACAGAAATCTGTGCCAAAACCATCTTCTTAAGATGTTCTTCTTGAAATTCGATTTGATCGTACATGTGCATCATTCCAGGAATATTATTGAAAAAATAATCAGGAGATGATTCTTCAGAATCCACTCGAATAATAATTTTATTTTTGCCAAATAGTCTTTTCGATTGAATCGTATATTCATTTTTATTGCGTTCAACCTTAAACCCATTTTGAAAAACTTGAGTAATGAAACCTTCTATATCACTTGTATCATTCCTTGATGCAAATATCGTAAAAAATTTCAATTTTCCCCCTCCTCTAATTCTTATATTCTTCTTAGCTATAAACTTAGAAAAACAAAATAACATAAGTTTTTTAACATATGATACATAATTAGTATATTAAAACAGCTTTTTCATTATGGCTTGCTCTTCAACTAAAGTTCGTATTAGTGAAATAATCCAAACAACGTGTAAAAAGCTCCCTTTGCTAAAGTCTATTCAAATACCCCTTATAAACAGAAGTTACTATTTATAAGGGGTATTTACTCAATTTAATTTTATAAAAATTGGATGGAAACAATGCAAGTTCTCACTTATTTAGAATAAATGAAAAGATGATGTTTTATTTGTTCAATAAAATAATGATGGTGTATATTATCGTTAGATACTCGACTTGCCATAATAGCCCCCTCCATTGAAGAGGCAAGAAAGGAAGCGAGTGATATAACCTCTATATCTTCTTTAAATTCTTGTTTCTCTATTCCTTCTTTTATGAGAGAAGCCATTAACATTACTGTATCATCATAACCTTTTGCTGCTGCTTTTTGTAATTCTGGAAATACTCCAGTACTTTCAATGGCACTATTAAGTAATGGACAGCCTCCAGCAATAGGAGGATTATTAGCTGCATCTTGATATACAAGGAAAATTGCAAGGATTTTATCAATTGCTGTCTTTTTATTTTCCATTGCTTTATGAAAATGACTCCACATAATCTCACCACTTTTGTCGTAGGCAGCAAGGACAATTTCTTCTTTACTTTTGAATCTACGATAAATAGATCCTTTAGGTAGTTCAGTAGCTGTCATTATATCCTGGATGGATGTGCGAGTTATCCCATTAGTATTAAATAAATATAAAGATGTTTCAATAATTTTTTCTTTAACCTTATCAACTTTAGTCATGCTTTGTAATCCTCCTAATGAAAACGATCCTAATATTCTAGGTAATGTTTACCCTCTATTTTCTTAATTTTTTTGTAAGTATAAATAAGTTTGGAACAGAAATATCTTATCAATCCCTATCTTATGGAAACCTCAAAGAATACGGTTTGAAAAGAAGTTAATCAAATTGTATTACCTACATAAATTAAGTGAATCTTCTGTCAAAACGACATGACCAATTGTTTAGTTCAGTCATATTATACAACTAATTTTATCTAAAATCGTAGAGGTGTAAAAATATATAGTTAATTTTAATGTATAGACATATGATTATTATATATAATTTTTATTAATATGTTTAGCTAAAGTGTTTGAACTACTCCCACTTTCACTTCATTCTATAAAAGATTAACCATTAATGATTACTGGAATTAAATTGTAACAAAGCAACTGAAATATAAATATATTTGCTTTTTTCCATTTTGATTTTGTTAATACTTTATAAAAAGGGTTTAAAAAACTAGAAACTTGTAGTATCATTAGATTTCGATTCGGACCGAACCGTCCGGTTTATAATCTTATATAAATATATTTAGAAGGAGAGCGTTATGCAGAAAGAAAAATCAAAAATTATAGGTAATTTAATTATGGGGGCAATACAGTGAACTTTATAAAAATGAATAAAAAAGAAATCATTATGCTAATAATCTTTACACTGTTTGTACCATTTCAAATTGGCTTGTACATACTATTTGGCATATCACTTTTAGCTAATGTCAATTTAGTTGAATCAGAATTTGTTCTTAGTGCCATCGGTTTTACTGTACCTGCTATTGTAGGAATCATTTGCTTTAGGAAAGAAATTATTGAAAGTTTTACTTATTTTAAAGAGAAGACAATTTTGAAAATAGTAAGTATTCCTATGGTAGTTTTATTTACGTTAATTGTGGAACAGTGTGTTATGTATTTTCTAGCAACTGGTCAACCAGAGAACCAAGAGCAGCTCCTTGAAACGGGTGCAGAGGTACCGCTTGTATTTACATTGCTTGTATTTGGTATTCTGGGTCCAATACTTGAAGAAATTGTGTTTCGCCACATATTAATAAATCGTTTTTCTTACCATATTGGTACTGCTATTGCATCTATCATTTCGATTATGATTTTTACACTTCTTCATACGAACCAACTTTCAGATATTGCTATTTATTTACCTGGATCGTTGATACTTACTGCGGCTTATCTTATTTCTAAAAGATCCATTGCATATGTTATAGCGATACATATGTTAAACAATTGCCTTGCTTTCATTCTGTAAGAAACTAGACTTGTTTCTGATGCCAAAAATATTCTATGTTTCTATCAAGCATTTTTGGCACCAGAACTACTTTTTCTATGACATAAGAAAGCTAATCAAAAATTATAAAATATTAGGAGAGTGTCAGTCATGATTGTAACAACAACTTCTGGAATTCAAGGTAAAGAGATTATTGAGTATATTGATATTGTAAATGGTGAAGCTATTATGGGTGCAAATATTGTCCGCGATGTATTCGCTTCCGTTCGTGATGTTGTCGGTGGCCGTGTTGGTGCTTACGAAAGTAAACTAAAAGACGCTCGTGATATTGCAATGGGCGAAATGAAAGAACTTGCAAAAGAAAAAGGTGCGAACGCTATCGTTGGTATTGACGTAGATTACGAAGTTGTTCGTGATGGAATGTTAATGGTTGCTGTCAGTGGTACAGCTGTACGTATATAAGTAAATAAAAAAACGGTTCCTCTTGGAATTTATACTTTGAGGGGAAATCCTGATTCTGTTGCAGATTTTAAAGAATAAAACGAGAAATAATCAACTTTTTTATTTCTCGTTTTATCTACATATTTATTTTTGGAAAAACAATCTAACTCCAAATACTAATAATACGGCGCCTGTAATACCCTCTATTGTACGGTTCACTCTTTCTTTTCTTAAAAAAGTTCTTAATTGACGTATGAGTGAGATGTAAAGTAAATACCATATTGCTGTCAAAGTCGTAAATGTGACTCCTAATAAAAGAAATTGGAGGAAATGATTTTGATTACTCACAATAAATTGGGGTAAAAAACTAAGGAAAAATACAGCGGTTTTTGGATTTAAAATTGCCGTAGTAAATCCTTGTCTAAAGCTTTTAATTGCCCCAATATCCTTAGAGTCTATTTCTGCTGAACCTGACATATCTTCTTTTTTATGTAAGGCACTTTTAATTGACTTTACAGCTAAATAAATTAAATAAACAGCCCCAGCATATTTTATAAATGTAAATAACATAGCAAATTTCATTAAGATAGCAGAAAGTCCTAACGTAGCCATTATTGTATGAATCATCATTCCAGATATCGTTCCTAAAACAGTCTTTATCCCGCCATTTTTACCATGCGAGATAGTATTTTTTGTAACTAGTGCAAAACCAGGACCAGGCATGATTATGATTAACATTGCTGTAAGGATAAATAATAGATAATTTTCCATGTTGTAGTATTTCCTCTCCAATTTTTAGTTTTGCTTACAGTATAGCTTTTTTCATTAAAACATTACATATAAAAGACTTGATCAGAAATTTATTTAGGTTATTCGTATCAATTTGATTAACTATTACCCAATAGCCACATTGATAAAACACATGACAAACTTATATATAATTGCAAGCTCAACTCTCACAAAAAACAGGATGAAAAATAAACAGCAGAACTAGTCCACTGTTTACTTTGCCACACCTTCATGTAATTTTTCTGTATAATCCTTTACATCTTTCCAGCTATCTTTCGCTGTATGTAAATCTTCTTTTATAAACGTAAACTCTTCCGGACTAATTCCTTTTACGTTTTGTAATAAATTATTATACTTTGCACCTACTGTATACCATTGATTTGATATGTTTTGTAGTGCTGTAATTGCTGCATCAATTGTTTCTGTCATGTTTGTTGTTTTATTTTTTACATCAGTCAAAATTACGACTTCTGCTTGTGCTCCTGAAATTCTATCTTTTAAATTGGCGATTTCTCTTTCTGCATTTGCGATATCTTTTTTCGCAACCGCAATCATCGGCCCGCCAGCAAGACATGTTATTAGAGCTACGCAAAGTACGCCACCAGCAATGACCATATCATTACTCTTTTTAATCGAATCGTTATATGTATTTATTTGTTGCTCTAGAGCTGGAATACCAGCATTCGTACTTGCCAATATCGCTGTTAACTGATTTGTATCCTCTTTGAAACTATTTGTATCTTTCGCCATTCTATCGCGAAAAGCTTTCAAATTTCCTAATAATCCATCTACCTCATTTTGATTCTTTACAATATCCGCATACAATTTTTCTAAATCCGCTTTTAATTTTCCACTATCCTTTTGATCAATCGCTATTAACATGTCATTATAATACGATTGAAAAGTATTATTGTAATTTATAATATTTTGATCTGTTTTCATAATTTGAGGCTTCATATTATTTAACCAATATGCTGCATTAATTTTTGCATCTCTTTGATGCTGAATCATATTCCCTTTAAATTCACTATTAATCGAACTTATTTTACTTAAATCCGTCTCTTGTTGATTTTGAATTAATTTTGCATATGAATCCATTGCAAATATACTTGATGTCGTTTGTGCCATTACATCTTGGAATCCTGCTGGTCCAAGAGAATAGTTTTTCACATTTTCTTGTAGCACCTTTACATTTTGTTCTGCTGCAAAAGGATGTAAAGGAAATGCGTTACTCGTTGCCACCCCAGCAATCATTACCGCTAAAAGACATTTTTTATAAAATCGTTTCTGCATATTTTTCACCTATTCTCTTTATAAGGATATCAAAAGCTCCTGCTCACAACTGAACAGGAGCTTCAAATCATTCATCAACACTTAACGCTCTAACGATTCGTATTCAATTATGCTTTTTTCGTGTCTACTACTTTAATATCTTCAGCATAAATCTTTTCTGCATAGTCTTTAATGTTTTTCCAGCTATCTTTCGCAATGTTTAAATCTTCTTTAATGAAAACAAGATCGTTTGGACTAATTGAATCCACATTTTGAAGTAAAGAATTGTATTTCGATCCCATTGTATACCATTGGTTTGAAATGTTTTGCAACGCTGTAATTGCAGTATCAATCGTATTTGTTAAATACTCAGTTTGTGTTTTAATGTTCGTTAACCCAGCTACTTCTAATTGAGCAGTTGTAATTTGTCCAGTTATTTTTTGAATTTCAGCTTGTGCATTGTCAAGTTCTTTCTTCGCTAATACGATACCAGCTGTACCACCGCCTACAGCTGCTGCACCACCTGCAATTAATGCGACTCCTAGCGGTGTTCCTGCGCCCGTAGCAATAACTACTGCACCACCAATAATTGCAATTGGTCCTAGAGCTGTCGCAACAGATGAACCGATAATAATTGCATTATATTTACTAATTGCCTCATTGTACGTTGTAATTTGATTTTGTAGAAGCGGAATTCCTGCATCTTGACTAGCTAATATAGATGTAATTTGATTTGCATCACCCTTGAAGTTTTGCGTATCCGACGTCATTTTATTTCGGAATTTTTTCAAGTCTTCTACTAACTGATCCACTTGCGCTTTATTTTCATTAATACTACTTGATAATCTAGTTAGGCCTTTCGTAAGAGTCGCTTTATCTTTTGCATCTACCGCAGCAACTAAAGTATCATAATAGTTTTGGAATTTAGTATTGTAGTTAATGATGTTTTGATTCGTTGAAATAAGCTGTGGCTTTAATACATCTAACCATTGCTTCGCATTTCCTCTAGCTGTATCTTGGTGCTGAATCACTTTTCCTTTTAAAGCTGCATCAACAGTCGATACATTTCCAAAGTTAACATTACCTTGTTTAATAATTGTTAAAGCATACAGATCCATTACTAAAGCATTTGAACCTGTTCTTTCCATTGCATCTTTCAAGCCTTCTGGTCCTAATGAATATTCTTCATAGTCATTATAAGCTTTTGCTACCGCATGAACTGGAGCTTGTTTCACTGTACTTTCAGCTGCATACGTATGAGCCGGCATAATATTTCCTGCTGCAAATACTGCCATAAGTGCTGATAGAGCCATTACTTTATATGGTTTTTTTGTCATTTTTCTTCTCTCCCTATATCGCTAATTATTTTTCTATTTAATGTACTTCAACGTTTGTAACGTAATCTTCAAATTGATTTGTTTGCTTATTCATTTCATCACTTACTTTTTTAATTTGATTAAAATGTTTTTGAAGTAAACTACTGTCTGTATACGTGCCTTCTTCAACATTTGTTTGAATTTGAATCATATTATTATTTAAAACTTTCCAATCCGTTAATAACGTTTCTAAAGTTGTAATTTGACGATCAATTAATTCTGTAAAGCTATTTACTTGATCTTCAACGAATGTAATTTGAGTCGCCTCTGCTTCAGTTTGTGATAACTTTTGAATAAGTGGCAATAACTCTTTTTGCTTTTGCTGAATGCGAAAAGCTGCTTCTCTCGTTTGACTATCTGCAGCATTTACAATTTCATTACTTAAAGTACCGATAGAAACAAAATCGATTGTTTTCGTTTGTGCAGTTTGATTTGTGATTGTAAATACTTGTTTACCGATATTAATAGAACCTTTAATGATTTCTTGAGGTCTATTCAAAATAGTAGTTAGTTCAGCTTGAATTTCCCCTTGAATTCTTTTAATATCTTCTCTTAATTTCACAATATCTCCACTTGATCCTTGCAGTGTTTTTATTGCTTCATCGGCTTTAATTGATAAGTTGTTACTATCTTTGTCTAATACTGTTTTAAATCGATTTAACTCTAATAAATCTTGCTCCATACTCTCTTGGATGCTCTGTACTTGCAATTGTAATTTTCCATATGCACTCATAAAATCTGTTTTTGCTTGCTGATCTTCATTTACATTTCCTGCTAGTTCATAGAGCTTACTATAATAACTATTGAATCTAGTGCTGTATCTCATCATCTCTTGATTTAAGTCAATTAGCTTCGGATTATATTCATCAATCCACTCTCGTACATTCGCCTTTGCAAACTTTTGATGATTCGTTAAGCTACTCATCGCATTTACCTTAATGTCTGGCTGTTGCAAAATAATTAATCCGTATGCTTGAATAAGCGGTGATTGTGATCCTAACATTCTAATTGAATTGGATAATGTATTTGGAGCAATTACATTTTGCGCATATACTGTTTTCACTTCCGTTTGCCCCTCCTTAGCGTAAGCGCTTACAGGAATGAAGCAACTCGTAGATACCGCTGTAACCAATAACCCTGTAATTAAAGTCTTTTTCACTTTAACTCCTCCTATGTATTAGCAACTATTACTATCGCATTTTATTATTCTATTTTCTTGCCCATAATTTGAGATGGTTAAAATAGAGAACGTTCTCAACGTGATCTATGTATGAACCACCTCTCTCGTATTGCTACAGTACTTACTTATCGTCACAAAACATTTCAATATTTTTCATATGTGTTTAGTATGAATAATATTGTATAAATTTTCTATTTCATCGAAATTCCCACATTCACACAGTGAATATATTACATAAAAATATTATTCATTTTAAACTAAACAACATACGTAAATATGAAATTTCATTTTGTTTTCATATAAGTTTTGTACTGTAAGGTCATTTAAACACAGCTGTTTATATATCGTAAAGAAGTATTTTCATTCCCTTTATTTTCAAGCTTTCATGTCCTTATTTCAAAATATAATCCGATTCACTTTATCGATTGAAATATCTACATATCACAACAGAAAACACTACTTTCAAATAACCAATGAAGTTATATTAGTATAATTTTTAACCCCATATGCAATTATGCATAGCATATACACAAAAAGGATAGCTTCATTTTCGCGAAGCTATCCTTAAAAAATTTTCTTATTTTTTCAAATGATATGGAACTGTCGTAATAACAACATTTCTTTTATAAAGTAAATACGCACGTATAAGTAAACTGGATTGATTATGAAGAATGTTATGCCAACCTTTTTTCGGAATGAACTGTGGTATAACGACCGTAACACGGTAATTCGATTCACTTGCCTTATATTGCACTGTATCGATAAACTTCGTTAGCGGCTGAATAATACTTCTATAATGAGAATGTAATGTAACAAGCCTTACTTCAGGTTGCCACTTCTTCCATTTCTCCTCAAATTTCTTTTCCTCTTCTCTGTCAAAAGCAACATATACTGCGATAACTTGATCTGCCGAAAGCGATTTCGCATAGTTCAATGAATTTTCTACTACATGCGTCATACCTGCTACAGGAACGACAATTACATTCCCCTCAATTGGAATAAGAGGCTCGCAAGTTTTTAAACTTAATTGATCACCCACTGCATCATAATGCTTCTTAATTCGATGGAATAAGAAGATAATAACTGGTAAGAAAATAAGAATCGACCAAACTTGTGCAAATTTAGT
Organism: Bacillus sp. JH7; assembly: GCF_001563515.1. NCBI lineage: Bacteria > Bacillati > Bacillota > Bacilli > Caryophanales > Bacillaceae > Bacillus > Bacillus sp. JH7. The sequence continues at coordinate 2,932,946 of NZ_LPUS01000001.1, forward strand.
TAAAAAGAACATGCTCATTACGATAAAACTAATAACTGCACCAATTAAATTAACCGTTAATCTTAAAGCCCATCCTTCAGGCTTTTCGCGAAGCCATTTTAATACCATCCCTGTTTGAGAAAGTGTAAATGGAATAAATACACCTACTGCATATAGTGGAATTAAATGTTCTGTTTGCCCTTGGAAAGCTACAATTAAAATAATCGAAGCAACTCCAAGTATAATAATACCGTTTGAGTAACCTAGGCGGTCTCCTCTAATCGTAAACATTCTCGGTATGAATTTATCTTTTGCAAGGTTAACCGCTAATAAAGGAAATGCAGAATAACCTGTATTAGCAGCAAGAATTAATATTAAAGCTGTTGTACCTTGTATGAAATAGTACATGAAATTACGTCCAAATGTTTGTTCAGCAATTTGAGAAACAACTGTTACTTCTTTACTCGGAGTCACTCCGTAATAATAAGCTAAAAATACAATTCCTGAAAATAACACAGCAAGTAATGCACCCATTGCAAGCAATGTTTTTGCAGCATTGTTTGGCGCAGGATCTTTAAAGTTCGGAATTGCATTTGAAATTGCTTCAACACCTGTTAAAGCAGAACTACCTGATGCAAATGCTCTTAGTAATAAAAATAAACTAATCCCTGCAACTGGTGTACCAATTGGCGCATGTAAAGTGGGTGAAACATGACCAGTTAAAATATTATATATGCCCACACCAATTAATATAAATAGTGCTAAAACGAATAAATAAACAGGATATGCTAAAACGGAAGCTGATTCAGTTACTCCCCTTAAATTTAATATCGTAATTAATATAACAAATATAACCGCAATAATTACGTTGTGTGCATGTAAGCTAGGAAACGCAGACGTAATTGCATCTGTACCAGCGGACACACTTACCGCAACAGTTAAAATATAGTCAACTAATAAAGATCCTCCAGCAATTAAGCCTGGATTCATCCCTAAATTTTCTTTTGATACAACATACGCTCCCCCGCCATGCGGATAAGCAAAAATAATTTGACGATAAGATAAAATAAGGGCTGTCAATAATACTAATACCCCAACAGCGATCGGAATGGAATACCAATAAGCGATCGCTCCAACACCTGCTAAAGCAATTAAAATTTGCTCTGGACCGTAAGCAACTGATGACAATGCGTCAGAAGATAAAATAGCTAAAGCTTTCGTTTTATTAAGCTTTTGTTCTCCAAGCTCCGTTGATTTTAACGGTCTTCCAATTAAAAATCTTTTAATAGATGAAACCAATGCTGTCCACTCTCCAATAATTTTGTACGAACTTTTCTGCTTGTTGCAGCCAGTAAACTATTTACTCAGAAAACAAAAAATGTCTACAAGCCATAGCGAAATAGACTTGTAGACATTATTTTTTTTGTCGCACAAGCTCCACCTTCCTTCTCAATATAACGCTTACGAGGTTAGCTGTCGGATTCGGGCCTATGAGTAGCCCTACCTTTTTTAAGGATTCACCCCATCGGATTATGTACTAATCCGTAAAAACGGGTCCCCCGTACCATGCGGTTTCAGCGATTTAGAAAATTGAAACTGTGGATTATAATACTCCTTTATTTTCAAAAAGTAAACAAAAATTTTTAATAAGAAAAAAATTAAAATGATTGTGCATAATCCACTGAGAAATATACATAATGAATACTAAAAAATCCGCAAAGGAGACCCCTATGTCTAAAGAAAAGAAGCCTATTTTTTCTGATTCATATTTAGATGCAGTAGCAAATGAAATTAATCAGTTATATGGTAAACGTGAACAGGAAATAAATTTGACAGATAGAACGAAAAGAAATAAATAATTTGTCATACAAAAAAATAAAAAAGATAGCAATACACTTATATATTGCTATCTTTTTTATTTTTTCATACATCTAATTCTATTATCTGTTAAAGGTCATCTCTTCATACACCTTTAAATTTTGATATATAGTGCCTAATAATGGTGCCGCTATAGAAAATTGCTCTGCTACATCCAGTAAATATCCTTGCAAGTGCTTCCCTTCAATAAACGAACCCTTCTCCATATCACGTTGCATCGATGACTTCATATCATACGAAATTTTATCAATTGTTTTCATATGTTCCTGGGCAATATTAACTTTTATTGGAGCTCCTAATACTTTCATAATTTGTACAGATTCCTCAAATACATTACGGATAAAATCACGGCCGCCTTCACTTTCACGAATTGGTCCAATTGGTGCACGCATTAACGTTGTCACACCGGACATTACAGTAATAAATAAATATTTATGCCACATATCTTGCGTAATATTTTCACTTAAAACAAAACTAGATTTCGTACCTGCAAATGCTTTAGAAATATGCTTTACTCTCTCTGAATTTTGAGACTTAATTTCTCCAAACACAAGTCTGTTGGCAGCGCTAGTTTGTACAATTTCTCCTTGATCGTTTAACGTCGTCTCGATAAAGCATAAACCGCCAAGTACTTTTTCTTCGCCGAATTCTTTTTGTAATAGTGATAAATGAGCGATACCATTTAACAATGGAATGATTACAGTACCTTCGCCAACAAACGGCTTCAAATCTTGAATTGCCTCGTTTAAGTGATACGCTTTTGTTGAAAATAAAATGACATCAAATGGAGAAGTTCTCTCTTCCTTCGTTATTAATTTCGGTTGAAAGGAAAAATCCCCGTTAACACTTCGGATTACAAGTCCTCTTTCCTCTAATTGTTTTTTCCGTTTACTACGAACAAGAAATGTAACATCTTCTCCCTTTTCGACTAATCTGCCACCAAAAAATCCTCCGACTCCACCAGCGCCTAATACTAAAATCCGCATACAGCATCCCCCTTTTCAAAATACAATTTTATAACTTTTAGTATACATAACATTATACATGTCCTCTGCTAAATAAGCTGAATTTTCACTCTCAATCGAGTATAAAACAGTGGTTATTTTCAAATAAATTTGGGCATGTTGTTTCTATAGCATATATGGAAAGGAAACAATGTAGATGGAGGCAATACAAGCAATTGAGGAAAAAGATGTAGCAACAGCTATATTTCAATTTATATTCCCGTTTTCTTTTAAAGCTGGATATGAACAAAATATGTTCCCTTTCTTACAAAAAAACGATTTCCGTCCTTTTCGGCTTGATCATCTCTATGATGAAAATACATATTATGGGGAGTTTAAAGTTTCACATCAAAATATGGAAGCATACTATCTTTCATTTACAAATAAAATTCTCTTTCCTCACTCAGAGCATCAAAAGGGCTTGCAACGTTATTCAAAGGACCTTAACTTAACTGGATATTTAACAACAAACCTTATTTCAATCCCATTCAAGATACACTCTATTGATGTAACACTTTGTCCTTATGAACTTGGCTTCTTAACAATTCGAACAGAAGTAAACACTGCTCCAAACATGACTTTATCTGAAGCAATCGAATTCGCTGCTCGCTTCCGTGTACTTGAAACTAAAAATGATACAAATGAGACTATTTGTATTGAATGTAACGGAAAAAAGTATTCCCAAGTTGAAAAATTCATTTTTGGTTATTTATTTCATGGCGTAACTGATTTCTTTGAAAAGAAGAGATTAAGAAGTTCATACTTTCAAACCTTCCCTTTCTTCGAAGACCAAAGAATGTACGTCCAAACTTTATTGTCACTAAAAGAAGGTATGGAACTTAATGAAGTGGATGTTTATCGTACTTCTAGTCTTTCCGGATTAACAAGTGATGGTAAGCCATATGTGAGTGCAAATAACCTTCCTTACATTCATGACTATTTAAAAAAACACGCTTACCAGAGATGGGCTCCAAATCGTTATTTCATAATGGAAGAACATATTTTTACATGTGTAACAAATGAAGGAGAACGCGAAATCGCTAAACTTGCTAGTCAAATGTACGGGGAATTTTATTACGCTTTATTATTAAACCTATTCCATAAAATTGTTTTATTAAAAATGGCAAACGCCTATGCTGAGCTAAACATTGAACAAGATACTAATGAAATAGAGAAATTAATTTATTCGATCAATTCGTTCACTGCTAATTATTTTTCTTTAGAATTAGTATCCCAATCACAAAGTGAAGATATTTTCTTCCGCTTAAGAAAACTTTTTAATATTGAGGTTCTATACTCGAACGCGAAACAAAATCTTGATAGTTTGTTTAAATATCAAGAAAATGTCGCCTCTAAAAAAGATAGCCTCTTATTATTAATTTTAACGCTCTACTCTGTAGTGGGCCAAATGTTAGGGTTTACTATGATTGACCTTTTAAGAAACACCGATTCAAACAAAATATCGTCACCTCTTGAATTTTTCGCTCTATTAATCGCGATTAGCGGCATTGTCATTTCACTTATTTTAGGAGCCCAAAGTTTATACCAATGGGGTGTACAGCATAAACGAAGAAAAGCTTGGGTAAAACAAACTGTACTTTCTGCCGTTAAAGAGAAAGAAGATAAAAATTAAAGAAAGTTATTTTCAAATTCTTGGTGCGCTGCAGTAAGTGAAATTTTTATCAGCGATTTTCCGATTATATCGGCGCAACTCGAAATATATCAGCGATTTTTAAGATATATCAGCGCAACTCAAAATATATCAGCGATTTTCAAGATATATCGACTTACCGACAAAAACCGACAAATGACAGAACCGTATAATAAAAAAAGGGTGCTCCAAAATAAAACTTGGAGTACCCCTTTTTATTATACGAATTCAATTTATTTCCCTGCTTCGATTTGCTCTAATGCAGTAGCTACTTGCTCTTCCGTTAATTCATGTTGTATTACGTAGCGGTTACGTGGACTTACACGACATTCATGAGAACATGCACGTAAATATTTCGCTTCGTTTTCTTCAGAACATAAAATTTTCTTATTACATTCTGGATTTGAACAGTTTACATAGCGCTCACAAGGTTCACCTGTAAAGTGGTCTTTACCAACGATAACATGTTCTTTTTGGTTTACTGGTACAGCGATACGCTCATCGAACACGTAACATTGTCCATCCCAAAGCTCACCTTGTACTTCTGGGTCTTTTCCGTACGTTACAATTCCGCCGTGAAGCTGACTTACATCTTCATAGCCTTCACGAACTAACCAACCAGAAAACTTCTCACAACGAATTCCGCCTGTACAATAAGTTAAAATCTTTTTACCTTCAAGTACTTCTTTGTTTTCACGAATCCAATCTGGTAATTCACGGAAGGATTCGATATCAGGTTTAATCGCACCTTTGAAGTGACCTAAATCAAATTCATAATCATTTCGTGCATCAATGATAACTGTATCTTCTTGTTTCATTGCTTCATAAAAATCTTTTGGCTCTAAATACTTCCCAGTTATTTCGTGCGGGTTAATGTCATCTTCTAGACGAAGTGTAACTAACTCTGGACGAGGACGCACGTGCATTTTCTTGAATGCATGACCATCAGCTTCATCTATTTTAAATACGATGCCATCGAAACGTGGATCATTGTTCATTGCTTCCATGTATTTCTCTGTTTGTTCTACAGTTCCAGAACAAGTTCCGTTAATACCTTCTTTTGCTACAAGAATTCTTCCTTTTAATTCAAGTGAATTACAAAATGCTAAATGCTCTGCCGCGAATTCTTCTGGGTTTTCAATTGTTGTGTACATGTAATATAGTAATACTCTGTATGGTTTTGTAGTTGCCAATGTATTTCTACCACCTATCTAATTTTTTAAATCATGTATAAGTTAACGTTCATATCAAAACATATATAATAAGAAAATGAATCCCATTTTCTTTTCTTTATACTATTTTCTATCAGTTAACAAAAATAAAAAACAAGATTACACACCAAAACACTATGGTTATGTTGTAATCCCAATATATTATATATCATACAAATGCAATTCCATCAATTAATATGCTGTATTATCGGCTTTATGTTCACATAAATTTCAAAAACAGCCCTTTAATTCACTATGTTTCCCCACGTCATCACACCATAAACTCCCAATTCATTTTACGTTATCACACCATCCATTGCATAAAGGCATATAATTTGCATTAAGGAAACTTTCGTGTTCAAATGAAATTACCATATAATATATTTAAATGTATTGAAATAATGAGTAAGAATAAATACAATAATTTCATCAAGTTAACATTTTAAAGGGGAAAACTACTATGAATAAAGATATAACAAAAGATGAACATCTCCCTTCTGAAAGTACAACTGTACAATCAGCTCACTTAGCTTTAAGTGGAGAAACAAAAGGCTGGAAAAGACTGTTACCATTTTTAGGACCCGCTTTTATCGCGTCCGTTGCTTATATTGATCCTGGCAACTTTGCTACAAATATCGCAGCTGGTTCACAATATGGATATTTACTATTATGGGTTATACTCGCTTCTAACTTAATGGCTGTATTAATCCAAACTTTATCAGCTAAATTAGGAATTGCTACAGGAAACAATTTACCCGAAATAGCTCGTGAAAACTTTCCAAAGCCTGTGTCTATCGGCTTATGGATACAAGGTGAACTAGTTATTATGGCTACAGATTTAGCGGAATTTATTGGAGCTGCTTTGGGGCTTTACTTACTATTTGGAATCCCGATGCTACCTGCCGCTTTAATTACTGCAGCCGGATCATTTATTATTCTTGAGTTTCAACGTAGAGGATTTCGTCCACTAGAAGCTATTATTACAGGAATGATTTTCATTGTAGTAATCGCTTTTGGGATTCAAGTTTTTTATGCAAAACCAGAATTAAGTCCCCTTCTTTCAGGACTATTTATTCCAAAATTCCAAGGTGTAGACAGTATATTACTTGCAGCAGGGATTTTAGGTGCAACAGTTATGCCACATGCAATATACTTGCATTCTGCATTAACACAACGCCGCGTGGTCGGAACAACTGACGAACAAAAGAAAAAGATTTTTCGTTTCGAATTTATCGATATTATTATTGCAATGGTTATTGCTGGAGCAATTAATGCAAGTATGTTAATTGTTGCTGCTGCACTATTCTTTAAAAACGGCTTGCACGTTGAAGATTTAGATGTTGCTTACACTCAATTTACCAATTTAGTAGGTCCTGTATCGGCTGCATTATTTGGGATTGGACTTTTATCAGCAGGACTATCTAGCTCTTCTGTCGGTACAATGTCGGGTGATATTATTATGCAAGGTTTCATTCGCATGCATATTCCGTTATACTTACGCCGATTTATTACAATGATTCCACCATTAGTTATTATCGCTTTAGGTGTAAATCCAACTTACGCTCTAGTCATGAGCCAAGTCGTCTTATCATTCGGTATTGCATTTGCGCTAGTACCACTTATTATGTTTACAAGTAACAAAAAGATTATGGGTGCACTCGTTAACCACCGTATAACAACATTTATCGCTTGGATAATTGCAGCACTCGTTATCATTTTAAATATCTTCTTACTGTATCAAACATTTGTAGGATAATGAAAAAGGGTATTCCAATTTTAATTTGGAATACCCTTTTTGGATGAAATGATTTTCTTCTAGTTACCACTTATGTATGTCCCTCTTTCCGGCATCATGACACCATTTTCAGTTCGAAAGTAAAGTGGCAATCCTTCCGCAAAAAACATACTTACCTTAGACGGATTTTGCCTTTGATGATGGATATGTAAATGTGGCTCACTTGAACTTCCTGAGTTACCGACTTGAGCAAGAAATTCTCCTTCATTTACACGTTGTCCTTCTCTAACTTTAATGGACCCTTTCTTTAAGTGGGCAAGAATCAAAAATGTCTCTGTTTCATCTATCCGTAAATATATGTAATTCCCTGCCATTGACTGAAAATCATCCAATCCGGGAATTAAATCTTTTTCATCATTATTGATTGATACAACCGTCCCAGAAGCTGGTGCCATTACTTTCGCTCCATATATTCCGTAATCCTCTAACTTACTACTTTTCACTTCAGCAGGTGGAATGAGGATATCATATGCCCACCTTTCATTTGGCTTTATAACATGATAGTTCGTTTCTAACTGATCACCGCCCCAGCCTATTAATGCTCGTTCATTCAAAGGAACACGAACTACTGCTTTAGGACTCATAGATTGTATATCTGCTGGGTAAGCAATTCTACCTATATTAGCAAACCAACCGACAGGCCAAGCTCCAATGATAGAAAACAGAATGATTAAAAATAGCGTTCTATCTATCCGCTTTCTAAAAATGCCTTTCCAAAAAAATATTATTACTGATCCTACCAAGAGGAAAACTGAAATAAAACTAAAAGCCTGAATACTCCACCAAACAAAAACTGATGTAACACCATTAGCTACATAAACTAAGATCCAACTTATAATTAAAAAAGAAACTATAATCACTAATAAAAATTTCTTCCACATGTCGCATCCCTACTCTCATATCCTTTTTCTCAATGATACAAAGTAAAAATTACGACATATAAAAGAAATACTTACGACTTTCTTACTTTTTTATACTGCGGTAATTTCACAGTGAAAACTGTTTCTTTATCGTTACTACGTACAGTTAGATCCCCTTGATGGAGCTCGGCTATACTTTTTGAAATTGCAAGCCCCATTCCTTTCCCACCAGTATAAGAACTACGTGATTTTTCACTACGATAAAATTTCTCAAAAACGTAAGGAAGGTCCTCTTCCGGAATACATTGTCCAAAATTTTTAATTTCTACTTCAACATTCATTGTTTTATTGGAAATTCCAATTATAATTTCCTTTCCATCTTTTCCATACATAATACTATTACCTATTATATTTTCAAATAGTCTCACTATAAGTGCCACATCAACTTCTACATACAGCACTTCATCACTTTTAATATAAAAGCTCATATTAGCATCATCTAATTGTGGTACAAAGCCAATCATGATTTGTTCAATTAATGCTTTCATATCTACTTCATCTTTATGTAATTCAATCTCTCTATAATTTATTTGACAGTATTCTAATAAATCATCTACTTGATGTTTTAATTCATAACTTTTTCGCTTTAATATACTTACATACTGTTCACATTCTTCTCCATTCGAATGGAGTTTATTTCCTAACAGGTCCGCATAACCGATTAAAGATGTTACTGGCGTTCGTAAATCATGAGAAATATTACTAATCATTTCATTTTTCATTTCCTGTGATTTTTTTTCATTCTCGATAGACTCTTTTAAACTTTTGGCCATTCTATTTACATTCGTCGCTAATTCACCAATCTCGTCATTTTTTGAAATAGGTATATGTACTTCAAAATTACCATTACTTATTTCCTTCACGTTCTTATTAATTTCAGACAATCTTTTCATCATTGTTTTTGTCATACATGCAAAGTATGTCGTAGTAAAAATCAAAAAAACTATAAAGTATAAAAATGAATATTTTTCCTCTAACGCATTAACATGACTATATATATTTCCAACTAAAATTTGAAGCACTATTATACTTACAGTCGCTAACAAGATGCTACATATGAAAGCTAAAAAAAATTTCGCCCTAATACCCTGTAAAGATCTAATCTTCAATTTTATATCCGACTCCCCAAACATTTTGTATAAACTTCGGTTCTTTTGGATTCTCTTCAATTTTATTTCTCAATCTTGCAATATGAACCATTACTGTATTATTACTTTCATAGGCTCTTTCGTTCCAAACGCTCTCATATATTTCTTCAATTGTAAACACACGATTCCTTGCGGCTGCCATTAAGTGTAAAATATCATATTCAGTTTTCGTAAGATTCATTGTTTCTCCATATAACATTACAGTTCTCGACGCTTCATCTATTTCTAAACCTCTAATATTTATTTTCTTTTCCATTACTTGGACAGCATTTTGGTTGAAATATGTATACCTTCTTAATTGAGCTTTCACTCTTGCGATAAATTCAATTGTACTGAACGGCTTCACAATATAATCATCTGCCCCAGTACTAAATCCAATTACCTTATCGACATCCGATGATTTCGCGCTTAAAAACATAATTGGTAAACTATGTTTCTCTCTAATCCTTCTACACAATTCTATCCCATCCATTTGTGGCATCATAATATCCAAAATAGCAAGTTGAATACTGTTATTATTTATTATTTCTAAAGCCTCTTCTCCGTTATGAGCACTAAAAACTTTAAAACCTTCTTGCATTAGATTCACTTTTATAAATTGAACAATATCTTGATCATCATCTACAATTAAAATTGAATTTTTCTCCATATACAAACCTCTTTTTGAAATATATTCCACAATCAATTTTATCATAAATTAAAACCATACTCCCCTCTTGAATAATCTTTATTTTCAGACTAGATTATATAATAACAACACATTCTAGTTTCAAAAGAAATGGAGTGAAAGCATGTTTCCTATATTGAAAACAGACCGACTCATTTTAAGAGAACTTACCGAAGAAGATGCACCGCGTATACTACAATGCTTTTCTAATACTAATGTACTGCGCTATTATGGCCAAAAACCGTTACAAGATATTGATCAAGTGAAGCAAATCATTCATAATTTTAAGTTGAGTTACAATGCAAGAAGCGGTATAAAATGGGGAATCGAATTAAAAGACACGAAAGAACTCATTGGTACCATTGGTTTTCACGATTGGTCTTCTGAGCATAAACGAGCCAATATAAGTTATGCCTTTTTGCCTGAACACTGGGGAAAAGGATATGCGACTGAAGCTGTTTCTGAGGTTATATCATACGGTTTCCATACGATTCATTTAAAGCGGATTGGAGCAATTGTATTTCTTGAAAATGAAGCTTCCAATAAAGTACTATTAAAATTAGGCTTTGAAAAAGAAGGCGTTCTAAAAAATTATATGTATCAAGATGATGTCCCATATGATACGAATTTTTACGCTTTATTGAAATCGGTTTAATAGAATTCATGTGTAAAAAACCTTACTTTTAAAAAGTAAGGTTTTTTGTATTTATTCATTAGCAATATAAGCATTCTTATAAGTATAAATACCACCAAATTGATGCTTTTCAATTCCTTTTACATAATCCTTTTGTACATATGCTGAGCCAATATGATAAAGCGGCGCTACCGCAGCATCTTCTAATAATACCTGCTCGGCTTCTCGCAACGCTTCCCATCGGTTTTCCGTATCTAGTACAAAATCCGTTTTCGCTTTCTTTATTAATTCATCGTAATGAACATTAGAATAATTCATTTTATTATTCGGATTCCCTGTCGTAAATAACTCTAAATAACTAATTGGGTCTTTATAGTCAGGTCCCCAATTTGCCATAGTTATATCGTAATCACCTGCTTGTTCTAACTGTAATTTTTGCTTAAATGGCTGTTGTTTAATTTGTATCGTGAGTCCTTGCAAATTCTTTTCTAAATCACCTTTTATATATTCTGCCATCCGTTTTGCATTATCTTGTTCAAACGTTAAAAACTCGAGGTTTACTTGCTCTACTTCAAGCTCTTTTTTTGCTTCTTTCCAAATCTTTTGCGCATTTTGCAAATCATATGAAGAAAGATCTCCGTTTTCTTTTCTAAAATCTTTACCGGTCACTTCATTTACATGACCAACTGGTACAAGCCCACTTGCAGGCTTTGCTCCGTTATTAATAAAGTGAGCAACGAAATCATCTTTATTTAACGCTAATGAAATAGATTGACGCACCTTTTTATTTGCTAACGCGGTATTTTTTTCATTAAAACGAAGCATGGCAATTCCAGGATCACTCGACATATGTAATTCCTTATTCCCTCTATACTTGTCTACAATTTGCGAATTAATAGGTACTCGATCCAAATCTCCGGCTTCATATAAATTTACAGCTGTCATTGTATCCTTTACGATATGAAAGTTTATTTCGTCTAATTTCACTTTCTTTCGATCCCAATATGCAGCATTCTTCTTTAATTGAAACTCTTGTTCATGCTTCCATTTTTCTAATACAAATGGCCCGTTATATATGAGATTACTAGGTTCCAATGCATAATTGTTTCCTTGTTCTTTCAAAAATGATTCATGCTGTGGTAAGTATATAGGTAGTGCTAACAACTGTAAAAAATACGGAACTGGCTGTTCCAGTTCAACTTCTAACGTATAATTATTTATTGCTTTAACCCCAAGTGCATCAAGAGGCATTGTTCCCTTATTAATCTCTTTCGCATTTTTCACATAAAAGAGCATGTATGCATATTGAGATGCCGTTTCAGGGTTAATTGCACGTTTCCATGCAAATATAAAATCATTTGCTGTTACATTATCTCCATTTGACCATTTTGCATCTTTACGCAAGTTAAATGTATATTTCTTACCATCTTCACTTCTTTTAAACGATTTTGCTACTGCTGGAGTAGGCTGATCTTGATCATTTAATACATATAACCCTTCAAATATGTTTTGCATAACGTGTGCTGATGTACCATCCATCGTTTTCGCAGTGTCCAGAGAAGGAATTTCTTCTGATACTGTTACATTTAACACTTGTTTTTTAACCTCTGTATCACTTTTATTCGCTTTATTATTACAAGCTGTTAATAATAAAGATGTAACAAGTGCCATTACCATTAAATGGCTCTTTTTTCGCTTCATGAGTTGTTCTCCTTAAGTATAAAATATTATAAAGCGTTATATATTATAGCAGAAATATGAACAGAAAGATGCGACATTCTTTTGAATATTTATTCGTTCAAGAAAAAAGCTATCCTTTTAAAAGGATAGCTTTTTCAACTGCCACATAATTAGTTATCTTTGCAAACCTCGTTTATAACGACTTGCTTCAAATATAATACGCTCTTCATCTAACGTTTTACATTCGCCATTCCAAACGACACGTTTTCCGTTAATAATTACATCGCTTATATCTTTTCCACTAGCAGCATATACAAGGTGTGATAACACTTCATCCGCTGGTTGTAAATGAGGCTTATTAGACGGATCAATTGTAATGAAATCAGCACATTTTCCAATCTCAAGTGATCCTGTTTGTTTCATCCCGATTACTTCAGCAGCTCCTTTTGTCGCAAGTGTAAGAGCTGTTTCAACTGGTAAAGCTGTTGCATCTTGGTGAATACCTTTTTGTAGTAAAGTCGCTATGCGCATTTCTTCAAACATATCTAAATTATTGTTAGATGCAACACTATCTGTTGCAATTCCTACTTTTATTCCTGCTTCTAGCATCGCTTTTACATTCGCTATACCAGAACCTAGTTTTAAATTACTATTCGGATTATGAGCTACTCGAACGTCATTTTCTGCTAAAAATGCACGCTCATCTTCATTTAATACTACACCGTGTGCAATAACTGTTGGGCGTTTAAACAATCCGCAGCTCGCTGCATATTCTACTGGACGTTTTCCATATTGTGCTTCAATATCACGTACTTCACGCTCTGTTTCAGAAAGATGGATATGAACCATCGTTTGATTCTCTACTGCAATCCGTGCGCACTCTTCTAACAATTCTGTACTACATGTATATGGACTATGTGGTGCAACCATCGTCGTTAACATGCCACTTTCGTTATAGTAACGCTTCACATATTTCTCAGCTTCTTCAATCGCTTTCTTTTCATCGTCTTTCGTTCCGAAGCTAAATAAAGTCCTTGAAACAGCAGCTCGCATCCCGCTCCTTGATACCGTTTCCATAATTGCGTCTTGATCTACTCCAATTGGATTAAACATGTCAGAGAATGATGTTGTACCACTTTTCACCATCTCAAGTAATCCTAATTCCGTACTAGCGACCGCAATTTGGGGAGTAAATTGACTTTCCAGTGGCCAAATTCTCGTCTCAAGCCACGGTTGTAATAACATATCATCGCCAATACCTCTTAGGAGACTCATTACAACGTGTGTATGTGTATTTACAAGCCCTGGTAAAACCCACTTTCCTTTCATATCAATTACTTCATCTACTTCAAAATCATTAGCGAATTCTCCGCTCTTTACATCTATAATTTGATCATTTTCTACAATGATATATCCATTTTCTATCACTTCGTTTTGTTCATTCATCGTTACAATTGTAGCGTTTACATAAGTTGTTTTCAAAAGTATTTCCCCTTTCAACTCTATGAAGTTCCCTTTAATAAGTTACCACCATTATAGTAACTTATTAAAGATTAAGAGTCAAAAGATAATTTTAATTCTTTCGTTATTTTTCCCTTCAAAATGCTATATTGTTTTTCATTTGTATCTGCAAATGCTTCTTTCCGATTTGATTCCACATCCATATAATTCAATTTCCCATTGAATTGAGTCTCTGTAAAATCAAATCTCTGCCCATCTATAAAGTTATAAAAGTGCCATACCTCTCTTACTTTTGTCTTTTTAATTTCTCCTCCATATATGTCTTGAACGACTAGAGCCGTTACACCACACTGTCCCTTTGCTGGGTTTTCAATTGTCCACTTTGAACTCGTTTCAATCGACCACGATTTTATTAGTGCTTCATATATTCTTTTTTCCTTTACATCATCCATTCTAATCTTCCCCTACTATTAATAGTTTTACACATCATATTTCAAAAGAGGCAGTACACGACCCTTAAAGACAGTTGATGGTGTCTCTCCTATTAACTGTGCCCCCATTTTCAAGTAATATCCTTTTGCATTCGGATCACTATCAATCGTAAAACTTTTTAATCCTAGTTCATTGGCTTTTTCTATTACGTACTCCCAAAGTATTTTCCCGTAACCTTTTCCTTTGTAATCAGGATGAATGTACAAGAAATCGAGAGCTTTATCATTACGTAAAAATGAGAAAAAACCAATCTTCGCATTATCGTTTTCTAAAACATATACAAAATTATTTTTTATGTATTCTTCTGTAATTGTTAAATCTTCCTTACAAGCAAGTATGAATTCTTCACTATAATCCCACGTTGCTTTTGATTGTAGTGCGAATTCACTTAATTCATTTGCTTCACTTAATAACGCTTCTCTTATCTTCATGATTCTTTCTCCTCACCTTCAATATGTAAACTACTAAATTGATTCGGAAAGCACTTCAAAAAACCTTTTTTTTCATAAATTAGAGGTTATTTTTATAAATCTTTATTATAACCAGTACAATTTTTTTAAAGAAAAAGAACACCATCCCTAAAAGTTGGTGTTCTCTTTTTCTAAAATTTAATCTTCAAACTCACTCATTCGTTTTACTATTTCGTACGATACAAACCTATACAGTTTCTACTACCGCTTCAAGCATTGTTCCATTTTTAGCATAATTCGTATGCCAAGAAAAAGCTTTTTCTAAAATATGAGGAGTTTGTCCACCTCTTGTTTTTGCTTCTTCGTAATAAGCACGTAGTTGATCACGATACATTGGATGTGCGCAATTCTCAATAATAAGTTCCACTCTTTCTCTTGGCGCAAGTCCCCTTAAGTCGGCATACCCCTGTTCAGTAACAATAACATCTACATCATGTTCAGTATGGTCTACATGAGAAACGAAAGGAACAATACTTGAAATGTTACCACCTTTCGCAATCGATTTAGTAACAAAGATAGCTAGGCGTGCATTTCTTGCAAAATCACCAGACCCACCAATTCCATTCATCATTTTTGTACCTAAAACGTGAGTAGAGTTAACATTTCCGTATATATCTAATTCTAATGCAGTATTAATTGAGATTAATCCAAGGCGACGAATGATTTCAGGATGATTGGAAATCTCTTGCGGACGCATCATTAATTTGTCACGATATTTTTCAAAGTTAGAAAATACTTGTT
This sequence comes from Bacillus sp. JH7, assembly GCF_001563515.1. Taxonomy (NCBI): domain Bacteria; kingdom Bacillati; phylum Bacillota; class Bacilli; order Caryophanales; family Bacillaceae; genus Bacillus; species Bacillus sp. JH7. The sequence continues at coordinate 2,948,677 of NZ_LPUS01000001.1, forward strand.
GCATTTTCTCTTCAGAAAGCGTGATAGAACAACAAGAAGCAAAATTGACTTTTCCAGCATCCATAAGATCAAAAACTGCATCTTGTAAAACTTCAGAATACACTTCTAAATCTTCAAATTCTGAATCTAACATTCCATGCAATACTGCGTTAGCAACTGAACCAATTCCTGATTGTAACGGCGCTAAACGATTTGTTAATCGCCCTATTTTAACTTCTTCTCGAAGGAATTCTATTAAATGCTGTGCCATAATGACCGTTTCTTCATCCGGAGGAACAATTGTCGATGGCGAATCCAATTGATTCGTAAACACAATTCCCTTTACTTTTTCAGGATCAATTGGAATACCGATTGTTCCAATTCGGTCATCTGTTTTCACAAGCGGAATTGGAAGCCTCTCCCCTTGTTTACCTGGTTCATATAGATCATGTAGTCCCTCTAATTGCGTGGATTGAGCCATATTCATTTCAATAATAATAGACTTAGCATTTAAGGAAAACGCTAAGGAATTTCCAATTGAAGTGGTTGGAATAATCATTCCGTCCTCTGTAATCGCAACCGCTTCCAAAATAGCGAAATCTATATCCAGAACGTCAGCGCGGAGTAACTCTGCTGTATGAGATAAGTGTTGATCCACAAATAAAAAGTCTCCGTTATTAATTCCTTTTCGCATCGTCGCGTCAGCTTGGAAAGGTAATCTTTTCCCTAAAATTCCTGCCTCAGCAAATAATTTGTCTACATCCGAGCCTAAAGAAGCCCCAGTATAAACATTTACTTTAAAAGATTCATCATTCTTAACTCGGTTTACAAGCGCAAATGGGACTGCTTTTACATCACCTGCACGTGTAAACCCACTTAAGCCTAAAGTCATTCCACTTTGAATCCAGGAAGCTGCTTCTTCAGGTGTAACTACCCGATCTTTTAGACGTTGATCTCTGATTCTATCTAAATTATTCTCCATATGTAATCCCTCTCTCATTGAATATTCATAATTATTTTACACATTTACACTATCAAAATAGGGATTTTAGTATACAATAACGAAAATTCAGACAGAACAGCAAATTTAGGTTCTAAAGCAGAAAAATTTAGAATCCTAGAAGCTTACGGAAATAACTAGCGTATGATTGACTAACTGGTACTCTCTCACCATTATCCATCGAAAGTACAAAAGTAGAATGGGTATCAGGATAAATCGCTTTAATATGATTAACATTTACAATAAACGAACGGTGACATCTAATAAATGAATCTTTAGGAAGCAAGTATTCGAATTCTTGCAGAGAGTATTTATGTGTTCCTGATAACTCTTCTGAATTCACATACGTCTTTTTATCTTTAGCCTCTAAATACATAACCTTTGAAAAAGGAACTGGAATCCAGCCATCTGTTGTTTTTAAAGTAACGACTGACTTTCCATCCGTTAAAGCTGGATAAATTGCCGTTACGCACCCTTCAAGCTTTCCATTGTTTGAAAATGGTACAGCCATTCCATGATAAGGAATACCAAAAACATCCCGATTCATAAACTCAGATGTTTTTTGATTCATCACCATCGCTTTATGAGCAATCGTTCCTTCCTTTATAGGATCCCCAGCGCTAATCTTTAAATCAATTCGTTTACTTGGCCGATAGTAAATATATTCTTTCGTATTCGAAACAGCAATTGAAATTTCATCTGAAAATAATTCACCAACAACATCTAGTAATAAACCTAATGTTCTATCTTCCATTCTATTAACACCTCATTCACTATTATACTACTATTATGAACAGGCATCTGTTTCTTTATAAATAGTTTGATTTTAAATTATTTTTAAAATTAGTTTTATTCACTATTACTTCGTTACTACAAAAAACCTCACTTCAGAAAAGTGAGGTTTCCTCTCATACAATATTTCTTTATTTTTTTAACGACTCTAGAATAAGATTTATTTTTTATTAAGTAAAGTAAATTTAAGAATTTATTGCCCGTATTTCTGTAAAATAAATAATCTCAAACTACAAACAGTTTGGGATTATCTTTCTCATTTATTATGCGCATCTAACCACGAAATTAAATCTTTAAATACTTCATCCTTATTTACTTCATGAAACATTTCATGTCTACCATTTTCATATAAACGTAGTGTCACGTCTTTCACACCACATTTTTTATAGTTTTCATATACTTCTTTTACACCTTTCCCCATATCGCCAACAGGATCACGATCACCAGAGAATATATGTATTGGAAGATTCTTTGGCGTCTTCTTGTATTCTTCTAGTTTATTTACTTCTAATACACCAGAAAATAATTCTCGGTAAAAACTCGTCGTACAAATGAAACCACATAACGGATCCGCAATATATTTATCAACTTGATTATTATCTGAAGATAACCAATCAAATTTTGTACGATTTGGCTTAAAGTTCGAATTGAAGTTTCCGAAAGATAAAAAGTTTAACATTGGACTTTTCGTTTTTGCCCCGCGCAACTTCATTTCGATTGTTGCTACTTTATGACCAATAACTCCTAAAAGCCCTGGATTTCCACCTGTTCCTGAAATCAGAAATCCATCATATAATTCGCCTCTAAGTTGTACAGCACGTCTTGATAAAAAAGAACCCATACTATGTCCAAGTAAAAACAAAGGACTTGACTGCTCTTCTTTTATCCTTTCTGAAACAAAGATAACATCCGATACAACTTGATTCCACCCTATATTTGGTTCAAAATGACCATAATCTTCTTCTTTTTTTACTGTTTTCCCATGTCCTTTATGATCATGCGCATAAACACCATACCCTGCTTCCAATAAAGCATCCACAAATTCTGTATACACCCCTGCATGCTCTGTCATGCCATGTGCAATTTGAATAATTCCTCTCGGATCTCCTTCTGGTAACCACTTACGCAAATAAATTTCCGATCCATCCAATGCCGTAACGAAACTTTCCTGTACATTCATTTCGTCAGCTCCCAACTCTATTATGTATACCTTTAAGAGAAATGAATATCCATTCACTTTTCTTATTTTATATTATATGTAATTGCTTTCATTATGACAAATGATGTATTTTTCAGACTTGCTTTCAAACTGATCTCTTGACGAACCGAAAATAAAATTATATAGTTACTTACATAAAGTAACTATATAATTTTTAGGAGGTTTCTACTATTATGATGCCATCATTATTTTTAGCACATGGTTCGCCTATGCTCGCTATTCAAGATACAGACTATACACGATTTTTAAAAACACTTGGAGAAACATATAAACCGAAAGCAATTGTTATTTTCACTGCTCACTGGGAAAGTGAAGTATTAACGATTTCCTCATCAGATAACGAGTATGAAACAATTTATGATTTTGGAGGTTTTCCCCCTGAGTTATACGAAATCAAATATCGTGCGAAAGGCTCTTCTAGCATTGCATCTATGTTAGAAACAAAATTTAAGAACAAAGGTATTTCAGTCCATCATAATATGACGAGAGGTTTAGATCATGGTTCATGGACACTCCTGCACCGCATGTATCCAGAAGCAAATATTCCTGTCGTGCAAATATCAGTCAATCCATTCCTTTCTGCAAAAGAACAATTTGAAATTGGAGAAGCACTTAAAGGACTCGGACAAGAAGATATTTTAGTAATCGGGAGTGGTGTTACCGTCCATAACTTACGAGCTTTGAAATGGAATCAAACTACACCTGAAAAATGGGCAATTGAATTTGATGATTGGATTATTAAACATATGCAGCATAACGATAAAGATGCATTGTTTAATTGGGAGAAAAATGCTCCTCATGCACAATTAGCAGTACCAAGAGCAGAACATTTTGTTCCTTTATTTATCGCTATGGGAAGTGGTGAAAATAGCGGTGAAGTCATTCACCGTAGTTATGAGCTTGGTACATTAAGCTATCTATGTCTTAAATTTTAAAGAAAAGGATGAAGCAATCATTGCTTCACCCTTTTTTTATTCACTAAGTTAACTAACTTCCAAATGTTGTTTCTCTGATACCTCTTCGTTCTTATTATGAAAATAAACCCAGATACACGCAATAAATAATAGTGATGATGTAGAGAGGAAAACATATTGGAAGCCTGCATGTGCTGCAATTTGCCCCCCGAGCACTGGACCAATCATATTTCCTAAAAACTGAAATGATTGATTATATCCAAATATCCGTCCCGTAACATGGGTTGGTGTATGTTGTTTTAGTAGAGTTTGTACGGAAGGTAATAATCCTGCTTGTGCGATACCTAATAAAAATCGAAGAATTAATAGTTGCCAAGCTGAGGTTACAAATGCTTGCGGGATAAAAATAATTCCTGCAGCAAATAACGCTACAACTAACGTTTTTTGAGGACCGATATGATCTGATAATCTTCCTAGTCTTGGTGCTGCCAAAATAACGGCTAATCCTGTTGCTGACATAACTGCTCCCGCAATTGTTTCAATATGTGCAGTATGAGGACCTACTAAATTTTTCACGTACAATGTAACAATTGGTTGAACTGACATATTAGCAAGTTGAATAATAAATGTTGTTACAAATAAACTAATAATTAAATGCTTCGCTGAGACCATCGTCCATACTTTTTTCGGCTGTGTTTTTTTTGCTTGAGCAGAGTGATTTTCTTCATGCAAGAAGAAAAAAACGATAAGAAAGGAAAGGAATAAAAAAGCTCCTGTAACAAGAAAGACATGACGCATTCCAATTAACTCAGACAAATATCCACCAAGTAATGGACCAAGTAAAGAACCGCTCACGCCACCAGTTGAAATTGTAGAAATTGCCCAACCTGAATGTTCTTTCGGAGTTTCTGCTGCAATAAATGTCATTGCGGTTGAAAGGAAACCAGATACTGCTCCCATTAAAAATCTTAGTGCGACTAATTGATATACATCCGTTACAAACCCCATAAGCGTCATAATAATCGCCATACCGAGGCTAGCACGAATAAGCATCAGTTTCCGTCCATGTATATCACCAAGCTTTCCCCATATTGGCGATACGATCGCACCCATTAAAAATGTTACACCAAATGCAAGTCCCGACCACTGTGCAATACTTGAAGTGCCAGTTACTCCTAATTCCTCAATATAAAAAGATAAGAAAGGAATTACTAAACTCATACCGGCTGCAGTGGTAAAACAACCTAGCCAACAAATCATTAAATTTCGTTTCCAGCTGGCCATTTTCACACCTTCTTTCTTTAGATACCCATTCTACACCCTTTCTTGTAAAAAGTTTAGTAATTTGCTTTTTATGCAAGATTTACTACAAAACCCGCTATTTTCTAGTAAAAACCACTACATCTCTACATCATTTTCATAATAAAACCAACTCCTCTATATGAAGTTGGTTACTTATTATCTATCGGTATTAAACGAGCATTACAATTTCTCTCGTAAAACTCAATGGGACCTGCTTGTCCAATAATCGCATATTCATATCCATCTTGCTTCATATTATATAAACAATGATACAATAATTCTTTTCCTACACCTTTCACACGATTTTGTTTCGCTATGCCCATTGAACCAAACAATCCTTTCTTTCCTCTCACTACATCGTAACAGACGAAACCAACTATTACTTCCTCCTGCTGTGCAATATAGATAGGTAACTTTTCATTATATGTCCGAAATCCGTAATCAACCGACTGTAACCACCGTTCACCAAATTCAGCCGCCACAAATCGTGATAACTTATCAAAATCAGAAGGACTAGCTCTTCTTACATGACAAAATAATGTATTATAAATAGATTTAAAACTATTTAAATCAACCGCTAAGTCTCTCGGTACAGCTGTAATACGTAATATATCTTTTTGCATTTGTGTATGTATAAATTCACCAATATCTGTATCTACACGAAATAATGCATACATAACATGTCCTTCATTGATTACTACTTGCTGAAAGCGTTCCATACGTTTCTTCGCTATTTGTAAAATTTCTATCGCCTTATAAGATAGTTTATATTGCCCTATTTTTTTATACTCTTGATGATGTAAATCGAATCGTTTTCGTAACGAAAGTTTTTCTAAAAAATCTGGACCGACTTTATGAAACAAATACATAAATAACTCAGCGCAAACTCCTGTACCTTCTTTACACATACCTATGAACAGATGGACTGGTTGAATTATGTTATACTCACTCTCTTCTGCTGCAATCTCCAATATTTTATGCACACGTTTTGTAAATTGAAATTCCTCCATATGTGTTTCCACCCTCTACTAATTTACTAACAAACCGTAACCATAAATAATTGAAACAATTACACCTACTACCAATATACCTGGAAGTAAATTTGCCACCTTGATTTTAATAATACTAAGCAAGTTCAATCCAATAGCAGATATCATAATGCCGCCCGTAGCCGTCATCTCCACTATAAATTGGTTCATTAATTCTTCCGGGACAAAACTATTAATTTGTGTTGCAAAAACTGCAATACCACCTTCATATAAAACAACTGGAATCGCCGAAAATACTACGCCAATTCCTAGAGTTGTCGTTAATATAATAGAAATAAATCCATCGATAATTGCCTTGGTAAATAAAATATTATGATTTCCGCGAATCCCACTGTCAAGTGCACCAAGTATCCCCATCGCACCAAGTGCAAAAATTAAAGTAGCTGTTACAAAACCTTCTGATATGCTTCCTTTCCCCTTCGATCCAACTTTATTTTCTAGCCAATCCCCTAAATTTTTTAACTTTTCTTCTAATTGTAACCATTCTCCAATTACCGTACCAATCACTAAACTCAGTATGACAACAAGAAAGTTTTCACTTTTTAATGCCATTTGAAGCCCAAGCACAGTAACCGCTAAACCGATTGCATGCATTATCGTTTCTTTCATACTTTCTGGAATCCTACTAAATAATTTACCAAGTAAAGTACCAAATATAATGCAAATTCCATTTACAACTGCTCCTAATATAACCATTTCTCATTCTTCACCCTTCGAATTCTTTATTTCTATATTTTGGTTTATACATTGATTTACAGGTTATCTATATGTTAACTTAATATTGAGAATATTAACAAATGTTTTCCACTACATAACCCGCTGTTTTTTTGTAACTTTAATTACCTTTAATAGATTCATTGTTAATTTAATTGTGGGATAATATTAAAAGGGAAGGTATATATGAAAACTTTACTAAAACGATTTTTGTTAATAGCCTTTTTCATTACACCGATTGTTTTATTAATCAATTACTCTTTTATTTCAAAAGCAAAAGACAAACCCGATTTACAAAACAAATCTAGTAAAACCGCTTCAAAAAGCGAAAAGAAAATAGAAGACCAAGAAATCACACTCACCTTCTCTGGTGATACAATGTTTGATTGGCAATTACGTCCTATAATCGAAAAGAATGGGGCTGATTACCCATTCCAACATGTAAAAGAAGAAATAAAAAAAGCTGATATTTCTTTTGTGAATTTAGAATCGGCATTTACAACGAAAGAAAAGAAAGCACCTGGGCAACTGTTTTGGATTAAAAGTGATCCATCTACACTACAAGCTATTAAAAACACTGGATATGACATCGTAAATATTGGGAATAACCACACACTTGATTATGGGCAAGATGGATTATTAGATACGATTTCTCACGTAGAAAAATTAAAGTTCCCTTACATTGGAGCCGGAAAAAATGCGAAAGATACATATACAGCACGAGAAATGACCGTAAAAGGGAAAAAGTTTAAATTTCTTTCCTTCGTTCGATTTATGCCTGATTCTAATTGGGTAGCTGGTGAGAATAAACCTGGCGTTGCGAATGGCTATGATTTAAATCTTGTAACAAAAACAATTAAAGAACAAAAACAAGATGCAGACTATTTAATCGTCTATATGCATTGGGGCGTTGAAAAATCAAACCGTCCGGTAGAATACCAAAAGCAATATGTACCTAAAATGGTTGAAGCAGGAGCTAACGCGATTGTCGGAAGCCATCCACATTGGTTACAAGGGTTTGAGTATTATAATAAAGTTCCTATCGCTTACTCATTAGGTAACTTTTTATTCCCAAGTTATGTGAATGGAAAAAGCGCCGAAACTGGCGTATTAACTTTAACTTTTAAAGGAAAGGATGTCCAAATGTCATTCAATCCTTATATCATTCGCAACAACCAAGTTTCCCCTGTAAATGAGGAAGAAAAGAAAAAAGCTCTTCAATATTTACAAACAATTTCAACTGATGTAGAAATTGATGATACAGGGAAAATAAAAAATAAACGAAACTAGACAGCTCAAGATCTATTTCTCTGTAATCTACTTTATAGAATAGGTGATAAACATGCTGAAAAACTTATTAGAAAATGTAAGTTTGTTAGAAAATATTTATAAAATGTCTATAGCCGTTCTACTTTTATGTTCAGTTTTTTCTGTTAGATTTCTAAAAAAAAATAAAACGCGAACGAAAACTTACTACCTTTGAATTTACTATGTATGTAATTATTCGCATTGCGATATTTTTTTGGTTAACTAGCTTTATTCTTCTTGAATTTAATGAGTATCTAGTTTAACTATAAAAAAGATAGAACAAGCACTATATTTCCTCGCTTGTATCTATCTTTTTTATTTAGATGCTTATTCTTCCCTTCTATTAAATAAGCAAATCAAACAAAACAGGGTTTTTATTAAGCTCCATAAATTGAATATTATTTTCTTTAAAGCGAGTAATTAATTGCTCATAATCTTCTTTATGTTTTAACTCTACTCCGACTAATGCTGGACCATTTTCCTTATTATGTTTCTTAATATACTCAAAACGAGTAATATCATCTTCTGGCCCTAATCCTTTATCAAGAAATTCTCTTAACGCGCCTGAACGCTGTGGGAATTCAATGATGAAATAATGCTTTAACCCTTCATAAATGAGAGATCGTTCTTTCATTTCTTGCATTCTATCAATGTCATTATTTCCACCACTTAGCGTACATACAACTGTTTTACCTTTTATTTCATCACTGTATAAATCAAGTGCTGCAATAGAGAGTGCACCAGCCGGTTCAGCTACAATCGCATTTTTCTTATACAGTTCTAAAATCGTCGTACAAACTTTCCCCTCTGGTACTAAAACGATGTCATCAATTACATCTTTACAAGTTTCAAAAGTTAACTTTCCTACCTTTTTAACCGCTGCCCCATCAACAAAACTATCTATTTTCTCTAATGCGACATTATCATTTTGAAGAAAAGCCTCTTTCATAGAGGCAGCTCCCATCGGTTCTACACCAATAACCTTTGTAGTAGGACTAACACCTTTTACATATGTACCAACACCTGATGCTAATCCACCACCGCCGATTGCCGTAAAGATATAATCAACCGGTTTCTCCATATCATGCATAATTTCAACTGCCACTGTCCCTTGACCAGCAACTACATACGGATCATCAAACGGATGAACAAATGTCATTCTATTTTCTTCACAATAACACTGTGCTTCTTGGAAAGAGCTATCGAATGTATCACCAACTAATACAATCTCTGCGAAATCACCACCGAAAAATTGTACTTGTGATACTTTTTGTTTCGGTGTTGTTGTGGGCATAAATATTTTCGACGGAATCTTCAATAAATTACATGTATAAGCAACTCCTTGCGCATGATTACCAGCACTTGCACAAACAACACCGTTTTGTAACTTTTCTTTCGGTAAACTTTGAATCAAATTGTATGCACCACGAATTTTGAAAGAGCGAATTAATTGTAAATCTTCTCGTTTTACATAAACGTCACAATCATATTTCTCAGATAAAACTGTATCACGTTGTAACGGTGTTTTAATAACGATATCTTTCATGCAATTATGAGCCATTAAGATATCTTCAATTTTCACTCTCTCCTTTACCTTTTGCACCATTATATATCATCCTTATCTTTTTTAAATTGGCTCAATCAAAATGTGGGATTTTCAGAACAGCCCCTGTATTCGCCGATGTTACCATTTGTGCATAACGTCCAAGCCAGCCAGTTTTCACTTTCGGTTCTGGTCGTTTCCATTCTTTTTTACGCTTATCTAATTCCTCATCACTCACTCTTACTTCTAGCAAGCGTTCTTCAACATCAATACATACAATATCCCCTTGTTCAAGAAGTGCGATCGTTCCACCAGCTGCTGCTTCTGGTGAAATATGTCCTACTGAAATTCCACGTGAAGCTCCAGAGAAACGTCCATCCGTTAATAATGCAACCTCAGCACCTAATCCCATTCCAGCAATTGCTGATGTTGGTGCTAACATTTCTGGCATACCAGGGCCACCTCTTGGTCCTTCATAACGAATGACAACTACATCTCCTTTTTTCACTTTCCCAAGCATAATGCCAGCAAGTGCCTCATCTTGTGAATTAAAAATAACGCAAGGTCCTTCAAAACGCTTTACCTCTGTTGCACCGCTTTTAATAACCGCTCCATCTTTCGCAAGGTTGCCTTTTAATATACGCAATCCTCCTTCCTCACTATGAGGGTTTTCAAGAGAGTGAATAACTTCCTTATCTTTAATCTCTGCCTCAGCAATATTTTCTCTTAATGTTTGCCCCGTAGCAGTTATTCGATCAAGATGAAGTACTCCTTCTTTCCGGCTCATCTCTTTCAAAATTGCACTAATCCCGCCCGCACGATCAATATCTTCCATATGCCAATTGGAAGCAGGGCTTACTTTACATAAATGTGGTACACGTCTTGAAACGGCATCAATACGGTTCATATCGTAATCTAATCCAGCCTCTTGCGCGAGCGCCAATGTATGCAACACTGTATTTGTTGAACCGCCCATCGCCATATCAAGCGCAAACGCATCATCAATTGCTTCTTCCGTTACAATGTCTCTTGGTTTAATATCTCTTTCAATTAAAATTTTCAATTTCTCTGCTGCTTGTTTAATTAACTCTTCACGTCTTGGATCAATTGCTAAAATACTCCCGTTACCAGGAAGAGCTAAACCTAACACTTCACATAAACAATTCATAGAGTTCGCGGTAAACATACCCGAACAAGAGCCACAAGATGGACAGCCATGATCTTCAATATCTTTTAATTCTTCTTCTGAAATTTTCCCAGATTGATAAGCTCCTACTCCTTCAAAAACGGAACTCAGATCAACAACTTCTCCTTTAGATGTTTTTCCTGCTGCCATTGGGCCGCCTGAAACAAACACAGTCGGAATATTAATACGTAGTGCAGCCATCATCATACCTGGTGTAATTTTGTCACAGTTTGGAATACAAATCATGCCGTCAAACCAGTGTGCATTTACAACCGTTTCTACTGAATCTGCAATTATTTCACGACTCGGAAGAGAATAACGCATACCGATATGTCCCATCGCAATACCATCGTCAACTCCAATTGTATTGAATTCAAATGGTACCATACCCGCCGCACGAACTGCCTCTTTTACAAGTTTCCCAAACTCGTTCAAGTGTTTATGCCCTGGAATAATTTCAATAAAAGAATTACAAATCGCTATGAAAGGTTTATCAAAATCTTCATCTTTCAAACCAGTTGCTTTTAATAAACTACGGTGCGGCGCTTTATCAAAACCTTTTTTAATCATGTCACTTCTCATCTTGTCAAATCCCCTCTTACATATTTTTCATTTATACTCTCTCACTCTATTTCTTTACTAATTCTTTCGGTGCATGAATCCAACTCATCATTTCACGAAGCTCTGCCCCCACTTTTTCTAATTGATGATTTTGTTCTGCTTTTTTCATTGCGTTATACGTCGGACGCCCTGCTTGATTTTCTAAAATCCATTTCTTCGCAAATTCACCTTGCTGAATTTCTGTCAGAACACGCTTCATTTCCTTCTTCGTTTCATCTGTAACAATTCTCGATCCTGTTACATAATCTCCAAATTCTGCCGTATCTGAAATAGAATGGCGCATATTCGTTAATCCACCTTCGTACATTAAGTCAACAATTAGCTTTAATTCATGCAAACATTCAAAGTATGCAATTTCAGGACGATATCCACCTTCCGTTAACGTTTCGAACCCGGCCTTCACAAGTGCAGTTACCCCGCCGCAAAGTACAGCTTGCTCACCGAATAAATCCGTTTCGGTTTCTTCTTGGAATGTCGTTTCAATTACACCCGCACGTGTACAACCTACACCTTTTGCATACGCTAATGCTACATGTAGCGCTGTTCCCGTCGCATCTTGATGCACTGCGACTAATGCCGGAACACCATTTCCTTCTTGATATACACGGCGAACGAGATGACCTGGACTTTTTGGCGCAACCATTGCTACATCTACGTAACTTGGCGGATTAATTTGGCCGAAGTGAATGTTAAATCCATGTGAGAAAAGTAACATTTGTCCTTCACGGAGATTCTCTTCTACTTCTGATTTATATACATGTGCTTGCTGTTCATCTGGCAATAACATTTGTACAACTTGTGCGGTTCGAACCGCTTCTGAAACAGACATTACTTCAAATCCATCTGCTTTTGCTACTTCATACGATTTACCAGGTCTAACACCAACTACAACTTCCACACCTGAATCACGTAAATTTTGTGCCTGCGCATGCCCTTGAGATCCATAACCAATTACCGCAACTGTTTTCCCTTGTAATAACTCTACATTTGCATCTTTCTCATAATACGTTTTCATACTCCATACACCCCTTATAATTTATTTACTTGCAGTACATCAATTAATTTTTTCAACTGACTAACAAGTAATGTCGCTTCATTTTCAGTACAAACTGCTGTGAGTTTCATTTCAGAAACGCCACTCGTATCTCTTTCGTTTAAATGTAAAGAAGAAATATAATAGCCACGCCGAGCAAAAATTCCACTTATACGTAATAAGACACTTGGCTCGTTATGAATAACGAGTGAAAAAGTATGACTCATTCTTCCCACCTCTTCATAATCATTTCGTTATTCCCTTTGTTTGGCGGAACCATCGGAAATACGTTTTCACCTTCTTCTACACAAAAATCAACTACGACAGGACCTTCGTGAGCAAATGCTTCTAACACCACTTGTTTCGCCTCTGTTGAATTTGTCGCCCTTAATCCCTTCACTCCATAAGCTTCTGCCACTTTCACAAAATCTGGTGAGCCAATTTTTGACTCTGATAAACGATTTTCATAAAACATTTCTTGCCATTGCCTTACCATCCCTAAAAATCTGTTATTTATAATAAATACTTTTACAGGGATGTTATTTTCAGCAATTGTTTGTAGTTCTTGAATGTTCATTTGAAAAGAAGCATCACCTGCAATACAAACGACGAGTTCTTCTTCTTTTGCAAGCTGAGCACCAATTGCCGCTGGGAACCCAAACCCCATTGTTCCTAATCCTCCAGAGGTAAGGAACGTCCGAGGTTTTCTTGCTTTATAGAAGTGAGCAGCCCACATTTGATGCTGTCCTACTTCTGTTGTGACAATCGCTTCACCATTCGTTAATTCACTTACTAAGTTGATCACATGCTGTGGTTTTAACTCAGATTCTTTTTGCTTATAAGAAAGTGGATATTCTTCTTTCCATGCCTTTACTTTCTGAAGCCATTCATCTGTTTGTGTATAAATAGACATATGTAACAACATGTGTAACGCTTTTTTCACATCACCAACAATCGGATGCTCTACAGTTACATTTTTATGAAACTCAGAAGGATCAATATCAATATGTACTTTTTTCGAGTGCGGAGAAAAAAGTTCTAATTTTCCTGTTACACGATCATCGAAGCGAACACCTAATGCAAGTAGTAAATCACATTCTGTTACCGCCATATTAGCAGCGTATGTCCCATGCATACCAAGCATCCCTAGAAACAATGGATCTCCCGGTGGATATGCACCAAGTCCCATTAAAGTTGAAACGACTGGAATACGGTTCTCCCTTGCGAATTCGAAGAGTTCATCGGATCCACCTGAATGAATGACACCTCCTCCAATATAAAGAAGTGGACGCTTTGATTTTGAAATTGCTTTAGCCACCTCTCTAAGTTTCATGCTGTCTGGTACAAGTTCTGGTTTGTACCCCGGAATATCAACTTCTTCATTAAAGAAACTGGTGACTTTTGCATTTTGAACATCTTTTGGAATATCGATTAATACTGGTCCCGGTCGTCCGCTTTTGGCGATGTAAAAAGCTTCTTGCACAATTCGTGATACATGATTTACATCACGAACTTGGTAATTATGCTTCGTAACAGGTACTGTAATTCCGACAACATCCGCTTCTTGAAATCCATCTTTACCAATTAAAGGCGTTGCAACTTGGCCGGTAATGACAACTAAAGGAATCGAATCCATATAAGCGTCTGCTAAGCCCGTAACTAAATTTGTCGCCCCTGGGCCAGAGGTAGCAAAGACTACCCCGACCTTCCCAGAAGCTCTCGCATATCCTTCAGCCGCATGAATGGCAGCTTGTTCATGACGAGTTAAAACATGTTTCAAACCACTTTCGTATAACGCATCGTATACTGGTAAAATCGCTCCGCCTGGATAGCCGAAAACGGTCGTTACACCCAATTTCTTCAAACCTTGAATCACGTGCCCAGCGCCTGTCATTTCTTCACACTGTAACTTCTCATACGCTGTATACTGCTGCTTCATTTCAATTAACTCCTCTCCTTATTTATGCTAAGCTTTCCGTCAGCCCGGGAACACGTACTCCTCTTTCTCTCGTTAATTTTTTAAATTCTTCGGTCAATTGTTTCGTTACACTTCCTGGTTTCCCATCTCCAATTTCTCTCGAATCAACTTTTACAACTGGAATTAACTCCGCTGCTGTTCCTGTTAAAAATACTTCATCCGCTACATATACGTCATGGCGAGTGAATGGTCTTTCCTCACACGGAATACTCAGTCGTTCACATAGCTCGATAACACTATTTCTCGTAATACCTTCTAATGCCCCTAAATAGGATGGCGGGGTTAATACTTTTCCATCTTTCACAACGAAAACATTATCGCCAGAACCTTCACAAACATATCCTTGTTGATTTAACATAAGAGCCTCTAACACTCCTGCTTGTGCCGCCTCAATTTTTACAAGTACGTTATTTAAATAATTCATTGACTTAATACGTGGATCTAACGCGTCTGGCGTATTACGTCTTGATGCAACAGATACAACGCTTAGCCCATTATCATAAAATTCTTGTGGGAATAACTTTAATTGTTCTGCAATGATAATTACGCTCGGCTTCACACAACTTCTCGGATCGAGTCCTAAGTCACCTTTTCCTCTTGAGACAATTAAGCGAATATAAGCATCAGCGTATTCATTTTTTTGGAGTGTATGTAAAACTGCTTCTTCCATTTCTTCTACCGTCATTGGAATTGTTAGTAAAATAGATTTCGCTGATTCATACAATCGTTTCACATGTTCTTTTAAACAAAATACATTTCCTCCGTAACTACGAATCCCTTCAAATACACCGTCTCCGTATAAAAAACCGTGATCATACACTGAAACAACTGCCTTTTCTTTTTCTACAAATTCCCCATTCATGTAAATGTACTGGTTTCCCATCTCACATCGCTCCTCTTTTTTCTCTATTTTTGCAATCTATTTCTACATCGATTGCTGAGATGAGTAATTTTAACAGAATATTCAGTATATAAATCTTAAAAATATACTCGTCTCAACAATCGATTACTTACATACTTGTAGCAATCCATTGCTGAGACGAGGGAATCGTGGTACCACTCAGCTTCCTTATACTTCTCACGAAATATAAGCTCTGCAAGTCCAATTAGACTTTTGTTTTTCTATCGGGAACAACCCCGCTACTTTTTACTAGTTTTCAAAAGTAGTGCTCCAAGGTGATTTTCAATGAGTGAATTGTTACTACCCTCACAGCCTCGGGGCAGCTCTCTGAAACAATCTTTATCATTTACTCTCCTCTTCTACGCATTCTCTTCTTCTATTTTTAAAAATAAAAACTCTCGCCTCAGCAATCAACTACTACAATTTAGTAGCTTTGATTGCTGAGGCGAGAGTTTCGCGTTACCACTCAGCTTCCTTATACTTCTCACGAAATATAAGCTTTGTAGGTCCAATCAGACCTCCGTCCTTTTACCGGAGACGATGCCGCCGCCCTCTACTCAGTTTCCCTTTCGCAAGCGATGCTCCGAGGTGATCTTCAATGATTCGATTGTTACTACCCTCACAGCCTTGGAGTAGCTCTCTGAAACGATCATAATCATCTACTTTCCTCTTCTTTGCATATACAACATATAAAGTTAGAAAATTCTTAATTAACTTTTATTTGTTACACGTATTATAGGACGTTGTTCTTTTCGTTGTCAACATGTTTTCTCAAAAAAATCAAAATTCATTCTATTTATTTTTTCTCAAATCAAAATTGGAATGCATTACTTACATACACTCATATATTACTTAAGTATGTTTGCATTACTACATAAAGAAAAACTTATAAAGTTTATGAGGAGATGAGGAAACTATGTTAAAAGGGAAAGTAGCGTTAGTTACAGGAGCAAGCCGAGGAATTGGACGAGCGATCGCTAAACGTTTAGCAAATGACGGTGCATTGGTTGCTGTTCATTACGGTAATCGAAAAGATGACGCTGAAGAAACTGTTCATGAAATTCGATCAGATGGTGGCCAAGCTTTTTCTATCGGCGCAAATTTAGAATCCTTACACGGTGTAGAAAACCTTTATAACGCTTTAGATACTGAATTACAAAAGCGCACTGGTGAAACACAATTTGATATTTTAATAAACAATGCTGGCATTGGTCCTGGTGCTTTTATTGAAGAAACGACTGAACAATTTTTTGATAGAATGTTTTCAGTAAATGCAAAAGCACCATTCTTTATCATTCAACAAGCACTGCCACGTTTACGTGACAATAGCCGAATTATTAATATTTCATCCGCTGCCACCCGCATTTCTTTACCTGATTTTGTTGCATATAGTATGACGAAAGGCGCTATTAATACAATGACTTTTACGCTAGCAAAACAGCTTGGAGCACGAGGAATAACGGTGAATGCAATACTTCCAGGATTTATTAAAACAGATATGAATGCAGAACTCTTGAGCGACCCGATGATGAAGCAGTACGCTACTACTATTTCCGCTTTCAATCGCTTAGGTGAAGTAGAAGACATTGCCGATACTGCTGCATTCCTTGCTTCTCCAGACAGCCGCTGGGTAACTGGACAATTAATTGATGTGAGCGGAGGATCTTGTTTATAAAAAACATATATTTTCAAATCTTTTTTATTGCGCAATAAAACAATTTATATAATACTATATAAAACATATACATTTAGGAGGATTACAGCAATGTCCGAAAAAACATACGAACTCGCAACCTTCGCAGGCGGTTGCTTTTGGTGCATGGTAAAACCATTTGATGAACTTCCTGGTATTCATAAAGTACTTTCTGGCTATGCAGGAGGTCATGTAGAAAACCCAACATATGAACAAGTAAAAGCTGGAACATCTGGACATTTAGAAGTTGTTCAAATTACATTCGATCCTTCTATTTTTCCTTATCAGAAATTACTAGACTTATATTGGCCACAAATCGATCCAACTGATGATGGCGGACAATTTTTTGACCGTGGTCCATCTTATCGTACCGCTATTTTTTATCATAACGAAACACAAAAAGGGCTTGCTGAAAAATCAAAACAAGCTCTTACAGAAAGCGGTATGTTTAAAGATCCAATCGTGACTGAAATTCGTCCTGCTGCACCTTTTTACGCAGCAGAGGAATACCACCAACATTTCTATAAAAAGAATCCAGAGAAATATGCTACTGAGCAAAAGGAATCTGGTCGTGAAGACTTTATTAAAGAAAATTGGCAAAAAAAATAATAAAAACGCATCGTGCTTTTTTAATACGATGCGTTTTTATTTTTGATAAAAGTACCATACAATGATGAGAACAACCGCTGTTAATGCCCAAAGCGCTACTTCATTTTTCACTCTACTCTTTTTCTTAGTCATTTCATCTCCTCCTAATAACAATACAACGTATTCAAGATTTCCTCTGTTTCATTGTCCACCTTATATACATAAATACATCCTTACCAATCCTTATAACAAGACCACCAATAATTCCGATTGCAATTGAAATTACTAACATCTGTCCAAAACTAAAAGAATTTGTGTACGTTATGTAGAGAACGATACATATAAGTAAAACATCCGGTAAAGAAAGCAAAAACTTTTTAAGCATTTCTTTATCTCCTCTATACTTTATTTATATCTTCTACTGTAATTTTGAAATATAGTTTGTTCAAAAATTCCATTTAGACCCTCATTTTATGAAAAATAATAAGAATCCCTTTTCAAAAGAGATTCTTATTCAGTAGATTTAAGTTTAATTATTTTCTACATATCCTATTCCATAATTACTCCTAAAATAGAATAATATTACTAATCATTTATTGTAAATTGACTATTTGCCAGGCAACCGAATGTCGCGCCAGCTACCTACATCGCATTGGCCAAATTCATTATTACCTACCGCGACTACCGTGCCATCCGATTTAAGGCCAACAGTATGACAACGCCCCGCCGCTATCATATCTTTGGGCCATCGCTTCACTTTTTCTTTCGATAAAAGGTAATCCATGTTTTACCTCCTTGCATATAAGCAACTGTATCATAATAGATATTTTTATCAAATTTCATTATAAATCTACATTTACAAAGAAAGTTTATTTTACTTCTTTAAAAAATAAAAACCTCCAGTTTAAATACTAGAGGTTTTCTCGTTATTTCTTCAAGCGGTCAATAAAATCGTTCAATTTATCTAGCGATTTCATATTCTGATTGCAAGCTACACCATCTTTGCAAATGTAGTTTCCCTTTTTAACGAAAGTTCCTGGTACATCGCCTTTAATTTCAACTAAAAACATTCCTACTTCTTCATGCCCATGACATAATGAACAAATGCTTTTTTTATTTAAACTTTGGAACGTTCCTTGCAGACCAACAAATTTATTTTTATCATTTTTCGCTATAATAAATTTCCTGCTTGATCCCTTATCAATCCAGCTTAAATAAGATATTTCTTTCATATCCATTTCTTCCATATCAGGAAGTTTTAACTTTTTCGCCTTAGGAAATAACTTTTTTAATGTTTGTGCTGTAACTTCTTGAAACGGAATTACATACGGATTTATTTTCATTAAAAATGATTCTGCATCTTCTCTATTTTGAACTGTTAATACCGTATCAATTAACTCTTTCTGTTCATCCGTTAAATTCTCAAATACATGTATTATCTTTTCAATCGCAAGCGATTTTAACGCTTGAATTACACCTCTATCATTTGCCGTTGCATGCCCGTTTGCTAAAATATAAGCTTGTGATTTTATAAAATTATATTGATCACTTCTAATAAACGCTTCCATCTTTATCACTCCATACAAATTGTTGATCTAGTTTTATTGTATACAATGATTACGTTTTTTGATATGTAAAAGATAACTTAGAAACAAACATTACATATATCACTTATTCTCTACCGCTGCATTTCCTGACAAAAGAAGCCATCATCTGTTTTCCATTCCGCATATAATACGTCTTCAAATTTAGTAATTCCTTTTTGCTTTATTTGTTTATAAAGCCACCCTTCATCAAATCCCGCTTCCCTCAAATTATCCTTAACTACTTTTCCATCACTAATTAATGAAATTGGTAAGTATACAGGCTTATGTTTTAAACTTAAATCATTTACAGTAGGAGATTCGTATTTACTTTTTTTCAAAACGCTTATGTTTCCGTTAGGTTCCAATATCATATATTCAACTTCTCGGATTGAAAATATATCTTTTTGTTGCCTAAGCATTTGTTGTAATTGGTTTATATCCAAATGATTTACGCTTAATTGTTCACGATCAATCTTTCCATTACGAATAATAATTGAAGGATATCCTTCAAAAAACCTTCTTGTCCCTCTTACTTTTTGTGTTATCACTTCAATAGTATAAATTAAAATTACCCAAACAAATACTGAATATAAAATAGACCATACTTTAATTTTAGGATCATATATTGAATTTCCAACGAGCTCACCTAGGACGATTGCAGAAATAAAATCAAAGGGCGTTAGCTGAGATATTTGTGTTTTCCCTAATATTTTTGTAGCAATTAATAGAACAAAAAAACCAATTAAAAGCTCTATCGTTATTTGTCCAATATGATTCATATATGTTCACCTTTCTACTCTTCAAATGTTCTGTATAGCATTTAATAAAAAAACGGCACATTTTTTCTATTATCATGCCCGTTCACACTTCATATATCCAATACATATAAAACAAAAAGAGTCTGATTCAAAGTAATATATGAATCAGACTCTTTTCCTCTTATTTAGAATACACAATCTTTTTAATCGTTTCCCCAGAAAGAAAATATTCTTCTGCAAGTTGATGAATAGCAATCCCACTTTTAAACGCTTCTTTAATTGCTTTATTTCTTTCATCTAATTGTTTTCTTCCGCCAGATCGTGTACCCCATTTATAATGTTTCGTTTCTTGTTTCGGAATGTAAATTGTTTCACCTTGTATATACTTTTGAATTTCAGTAATTAAACTCTCCGGTAAAACAGCATTAGCTTTTACGTATTTCATTTCTGCTCGCCCCTTATTTTTTATGGTTCATTTCAATAAGGTGCAAAGCCAAATATAAAAAATGATACGAGCTCATATAGGCGATTGTATATTACTTGTCTACCTCACGCAAAGTATCGCCATTTCCATACTTGGCTTTGCATGAGACGTTGCAGTGTCTGGCAATTGAATTATAATCGCCATATAAACACCTCCTAATATACCTTTTGTATTTTATTATATGATAAATTCCTTCTCCTTGCATCCACGCCCTTCTTAAAGCACGAAATTACTTAGTTTGATATAATACTTTTTAATTGAATCAAAAATCATTGTGAGGTTACATTATGAAGAAAAAAATTATCATTACGATCGTTACACTATTTTTTATTATCACGGCATTATTCGGAACATACAAATTGATGAACGCAAGAAGCTTTCAATTATTTGGAAATTTAACACAATGTGTAGAAACAAATGAAAAAGTGATCGCTTTAACTTTTGATGATGGCCCTACTAACAATGTAAAACAAATATTACCGCTACTAGATAAATACAACGCTAAAGCTACTTTCTTTTTAATTGGAAATGAATTAGAGAAAAATTTATCGTTAGGAGAAGCTATCGCGCAATCTGGGCACCAACTTGGAAACCATACATATTCTCATAATAGAATGGTTTTCAAAACACCTTCTTTTATTAAAGGTGAAATAGAAAAAACGAATTCATTAATCCGCCAAACAGGATTTACAGGCGAAATTGATTTTAGGCCCCCTAACGGTAAGAAGTTAATAGGGCTGCCATATTATTTAAATAAAAACAATATCGAAACAATCACATGGGATCTTGAGCCCGATACTTTTTATAAATCTGCGGCTGATAAAATTAAATACGTTAATAAAAATGTAAAACCAGGTTCTATCATTTTACTGCACTCTATGTATGATGAGTCTAATGAAAATTTACAAACGATTGAAGGTATTTTAGATTCTTTATCTAAGAAGGGATATCAGTTCGTAACGGTAAACGAACTGCAAAAAAGAGCAAAATAAAAAGGTAGCGTATCTTTGTATGATACGCTACCTTTCTATTTATATAATGCCAAGTACATTTAAGAATACGATAATAATCGCAATTGGTGCGATAAAGCGAAGTAAGAATAACCATAACACAAATACTTTGTATCCTTTATTTTTACTTACACCTAGCTCTTTCATTAATACATCTTTCTTCATTTTTAAAGGAACAAAGATAGAAACTAATAATACACCAAGTGGCATTAATACGTTACTTACTGCATAGTCCGCTAAATCAAAGACTGTCTTCCCGAAAATCTTCAGATCACTTAATATACCGAATGATAATGCTGATGGTACCCCAACAACGAAGATTAATAACCCTACGATTAAGGCCATTTTTTCACGTTTCCCTTTACCTTTTGATGTTAACGATGCAACACTAATTTCTAACATCGAAATTGCTGATGTAATAGTAGCAAAGAAGAATAGTAATAAGAAAACGATGAAGAATAATTTTCCGAATGCCATTTTACTGAAAATAGCTGGCAGTACGATAAATAATAGCCCAGGTCCTTGAGATGGTTCCATTCCAAATGCGAACACTACTGGGAAAATTGCAAGTCCTGCAAGTAATGTAATAACAAGAGTTAAGGCTACGATAGAAAATGCTGAACGTGGTAAGCTTTCTTCTTTCGGTAAGTATGAGCTATACGTTACCATAACGGCTACCCCGACAGATAATGAGAAGAACGATTGCCCCATTGCGTATAATATAACTTCTGATGTTACATGTGAGAAGTCAGGTTGTAAGAAGAAACGAACTCCTTCTCCAGCACCATCTAACGTAAGTGCACGAACGATTAAAACAAAGAATAAAACGAATAATGCTGGCATGAAATATTTATTTACTTTTTCAACACCATTTTGTACACCTTTACTTACGATGAAAATAGTAATTAGGATGAATAATAGCTGTGACCCAACTGCTAAATATGGATTGGAAATGATTTCACCAAACGTAGCTTCGTATGCCCCATTTCCTTCCCATAGTCTACCTGTAATTGCATTCCATAAGTATAATAAAATCCAGCCTCCTACAACACTGTAGAAAGAAAGTAGTATGAAACAAGTTACAATTCCTAATTTCCCTAACCATGGCCATAATGTTTTTGGTGCGATTTCTCTATATGCATCAACGGCCTCTTTTTGTGTACTTCTTCCGATAACGAATTCAGCTAATAATAGTGGTAAACCAATTAATAATGTGAAACCGATGAAAATTAGGAAGAACGCGCCTCCTCCTCCAATGCCGGCCATATATGGGAATTTCCAAATCGCCCCAAGACCAATTGCCGAACCTGCTGCAGCTAATACGAAACCTAATTTCGATGTCCATTGCTGTGAATTCATTTGTTAATCTCCTCTCTATCTCTTTTTCTTTGTTACAATTCGGTATTTATATTGTTCTATCAATACTCTTTTCTAATACGTTCACTTCCTCCCTAATAATAAAAAAACGCCCCTACGTAAATACGTAGGGACGACAAAAATATCGCGGTACCACCCTAGTTGTGAAGAACACTAAGAAACCACCTAAATAAAAACGCCCCTACGCAAAAACGTAGGGACGATAAAATATCGCGGTACCACCCTAGTTATGAAGCCACACCAAAGTTAGGACCTAAATAAAAAACGTCCCTACGTAAATACGTAGGGACGATAAATATCGCGGTACCACCCTAGTTGTGAAAAAATCTTCACCACTTTATTTGATAACGGTATAAACTACCGTCTTTCATTTCCTCAAAATATGAGATTTATGAAAGATGCTCCAGGACGAACTTCATGAATAATCTATATACTGATTCACACCAACCATCAGCTCTCTGAAATAGGGAGATATTCACTACTATACCCTTTCATTGCCCAAATATTATTTTCCGAATTGATTACTATCATTTTTATCACACATTAAAAATAGTGTCAACTTATATTTCGAATTTTTATGTATTACAATCTATTTAAAAATTCGAAATATAAGTTTTAGTTTAGAAAACAAGTAGCTTAGTACATAACGAATTCTAACAGGCAATAGAAAAAGAATTACGTATTATTGATACTTATTCAATAATACAAATCATCTAGAAACATAACCTGTCTCTCTGTATTCATTTTTTAAGAGTTTGATGGATACCAAGAAAATTTCGCATCACTATCCAGTGGTCTATTTTTTGTTTCTTCTTTAATTACACGAAACCATTCATTTAGAATTTGAGTTTTGGGCAATTGAGCAGCAAGGCTATCTTCCCAAATTATATGTGAGAACCAGGCTTTCGTTTCCCATTCAAACTGCAATTGTGCGAACGAAATTATAGGGTGATCAGCTCCACGAAATTGCTCATTTACTGCATTTGAAACTTCTGGAGCTTGCGGTAACAACTCGTTCTGAATTCTATTTCTTATCGTCTCATTTTCTAGCTGATCCCAGAAATACAATTGCCCATTTATTTGATAAAAAATATCAAATGAAGCCTCACCTTTCTTCAAATTCAATAACACGAAGGCACGTTCCACATCATTGTCAGCCGCTTTTACAGCATTAACAATTATATTTTGTGCCATTGATACCCAGTAACTAGTCGCTTCCTCTACCGGTGATTCAACATACAATTCTTCACTTAATTCATGAAGAGTAGCTTCTTGCTCATTTACTTTTTCAACTTTTTTAAAAAACCTATTAAAAAAACCCATAACTTCCCCCTTATTACTATTTTCTATTTCACAAAATAAAAAATAGATTTTTCTTGCTCATCCACATTTACTCCTGGCGCGTATGTATGAACTTGTTGCAACACTTCTTCTATTAGCAACTCTAACTCCTGCACACTTTTTTCTGGATTCCCTATTAATGTGTCCGCCATACGTTCATATAATTTTTCAGGTTTAATAGTCATTCGTTCCACATTATTAGGCATCCATTTAAACGCTGGATGATGTACGTACATTTTATTCAAACCAAATAAAACACCGAATACGTTCCTTTGTACTTCGCAAATAACGTCATAAAGCATAAGCCAATCTTTCCGTTTTAAAAGCGCCTTTCGATTGTGCCAACGATTACTTAACCATAGATTTTCTGAAATCATCAGTTTTGCTAGTTCATCTGGATATGCCGCTACTTTTTCTTTTAATTCATTCACTTTCCCTTCTCCATACAAACTAACACCATCATGAATGGATGATACAATACATTGTTTTTCATAATTTATATCATATTGATCCACCACATCCGAAATTACTTTCTCTACTGTCTCTGTTAAAAAGTTACTAATCTCTAATTTAATTCCCTCTTTCGTTAAATACGTTTCCGACCATTCTTCTTCCTCATACGGATGATACGATAATATTTTCCCATCAATATGATAAATAGGGGCCCTACGATCCTCATCTTCCGGCGGTGTTGACCATAAAATATGTAATTCTATATCTGAATGTTCATCTTCAAGCTTTCTAGCTACTGAACCCGCTAAAATAATAGCTTCTACTTTCGGATTTTGCCTATAAATCTCTGACATCTCTATCGCTCTCTCTTTTAATCCCATTTCATTTCCCCCTAAAATTGCAGTAATCCCCTATATTTCATTTATCTATTTCGATATTACAGCTTGCATTACCTTTTCAAATTCCTACTTAATCATATTTCTATCCAATAGCGCTGAATAACTTCACCAGTACGAGAAGAAACTACTTCATTTTCTAACACACCTCCAACCTTTTGAATCGTTTTAGCAGAACCGATATTGGATTTATCGCAAGTTATTAATACTTTCTGCAATCCTAATTTTTGCGCTTCAGCTAATGCAAGTTGTAGTTGTTTCGTAGCGTAACCGTGGCGACGTTTATTCGGATGGACACTATATCCAATATGACCGCTTTCCCGTAATAATTCTGGATTTAATCTATGTCTAATATTCACAAAACCTATAAGTTCCCCTTTTTCAAAACTTAAAAACTGACTAGATGGCACTCGATTAGCTAGTAAATTTTCTCCTAGTTCTTGTTTACTCACTTTTTCAAACCATTCATCAAGAGAATCAAAGTTTTGTAAAGAACTACTTCCATGTGGTTGTTCCCCTGAGTGTAAAAACGCTTGTCTATACGCCGTAATACGCTCACTATATTCATGGATTGGTTTTAATAGTTTCATTGTTCTTCTCCCCCTCTTCATTCCATAAAACAAACACCTTAATAGCAGCTATTCACTATTAAGGTGTTTCTATCCTTTTTATTCAAATACCCCCATGCTCAAATAACGTTCACCTGTATCAGGCGCAATACATAAAACTTTTTTACCAACGCCTAGACGTTTCGCTATCATGATTGCAGCGTAAACAGATGCTCCAGAAGATGGCCCAACTAATAATCCTTCTTGTCTAGCTAAGTTTCTCATTGTCGTTAAAGCCTCTTCGTCTGCAATTTGAATAATTTCGTTATACACTTCTGTATTTAAGTTTTTCGGAATAAATCCTGGGCTTGTTCCTACTAGTTTATGAGGACCTGGTACACCACCGGATAAAACGGGAGATCCTTTCGGTTCCACTACTGCAATATATAAGTTTGGCAATTTCTCTTTTAACGTTTCACCAGTCCCTGTAATCGTTCCGCCTGTTCCTGCCGTTGCAACAAAAGCATCAAGCTCTCCCTCCATTTGTTCGTAAATTTCAAGTGCAGTCGTATAACGGTGAATATTCGGATTAGCTGGATTTTCAAATTGTTGCGGGATAAAACTATTCGGTATTTGTTTTTGCAGTTCTAACGCCTTCGCAATTGCTCCTGGCATTCTTTGTTCTGCTGGTGTTAAAACTACTTCTGCTCCGTATGCTTTCAATAAATTAATACGCTCTTTTGACATATTGTCTGGCATAATTAAAATCGCTTTATACCCTTTAGCTGCTGCATTCATCGCTAAACCAATCCCTGTATTCCCGCTTGTCGGTTCAATAATTGTATCTCCTGGTTTGATGAGACCATTTTCTTCTGCAACGTGAAGTAAATTATAAGCAGCACGGTCTTTCACACTGCGCGATGGATTAAACATTTCTAGTTTCACATACACATCTGCTGCGTCTTCCGGAATAAATTTAGATAATCGGACGACAGGTGTATCTCCTATTAATTCCGTAACGTTTTCACACAATTTCATAGCGCATCCCCTATTCTATCGTTTTCTTATCACTTGGCAGTAACCATGAAGTGAGTCCAATTAATGGTAGACAACTACATAATAGCATAATAAATTGCAGGCTATATATATCTGCTAATTTCCCAAGAACTACTGCACCTAATGCTCCAAGTCCAAACGCAAGACCTACGATTAATCCTGACACCATTCCCACTTTTCCAGGTACAAGCTCTTGTGCATATACAACAATTACACTAAAACTACTTGAACTAATAAAACCAATACATAAAAATAACGGTACGACCCACACAAGTGAGACATGTGGTAATAACAGTGCAAGTGGCGCTGAACCTAACATTGAAAATACGATGATATTTTTCTTACCAAATCGATCTGCTAACGGTCCTCCGAAGAAAGTTCCTAACACACCAGCAATCATAAATGCGAATACGAAATACTGGGCATTTTTTATAGATAAACCGTAATGCTCTATTAAGTAAAATTGATAGAAATTCCCGATACCAGCACCGTACCAAGAGCGTACAAAAGTAAGAAAAACAAGAAGTATAATAACGAATTTAATGTGTGTGCTTACAATTGCATTTTCCGCCTCAAGTGCAGCCCTCTTCTTCCTTCTTACAGCACCGGTTGCTAATTCATTTTTGTACCAATTCGATACGAAAATTAATAATACAATTCCTACTGCTGCAAATGCTGTAAAACCTAATGAACCAATTTGACCGAGTGGAACGAAAATTAGCGCTGTAAAAATAGGAGCTAAAGAATTCCCCGTGTTTCCCCCAACTTGATAAATTGCTTGCGCTAACCCTCGTTTTGCACCTGCCGCCATATACGCAACACGAGCGCCTTCTGGATGAAAGACCGCGGAACCTAAACCAATAAATAAAACAGAAATAATAACAATAATAAAGTTTGGTGCAAACGCGAGTCCAATCATTCCAAGCATACTTGAAAACATGCCGAGTGGTAATAAAAATGGTGACGGCTTCTTATCTGAATACATACCAAACACCGGTTGCATAATCGATGACGTCATATTTAATGCAAACGCAATCCACCCTACTTGCATATAGGATAAATTCATCGTTTTTTCCAAAATAGGAAACAACGCCGGCACAACTGCTTGCATCGAATCATTTAAAAAATGCCCAAAGCTAATCGCAAATAAAATTCGATATATTGTCGGTGTTTCTACAGTTTTTTTGTGTGAAACTGCCTGCATGTGTGAATCTCCCCTTTCTTTACAAAATATATATTTATTACAGTAGGTGTAATAAATTCTGACTTTTGAAACATTTCTATTCTATACTGCTTTCATTTCTTTTTCCAGAAATATAACTTAACTCCCGTCATTGGCTTGCATCCTTGTAACTTTCAGCGGTAAAACAGTACAAAAAAAAAGACAACCCAATCACATACTGGGTTGCCTCTTACATTAAATTGCAAAATGCTTATACTTCTCGTAATCACTCGTCTTACATTCTATTTCTAATTTGGTACCCTCGTTTTCGTAACTCGTAGATAAAACGTGTGCATGATTATTGAAATACGAAACTACCTGTCCTTGATCATATGGAATTAACATTTCACACTTCGTATATTCTTTATAGATGTGTGAGCGAATCATTTCTACAAGTTCTTCAATTCCAACATGTTTCTTCGCTGATAAATACACGCGGTCTTCTTGTACTTTCGGAATTTCAACATCCACCATATCTGATTTATTATAAGCATAGATCGTTGGAATATTTTCTACTCCAATTTTCTTTAACGTTTCATTTGTAATATCAATTAATTGTTCATAATTTGGATTTGCGTAATCTACGACGTGAATAAGTAGGTCTGCTTCCGCTACTTCTTCTAACGTTGAACGGAACGCCTTCACAAGATGATGTGGTAATTTACTTACAAATCCAACTGTATCTGTTAATAAAAATGATTTATTATCTGGCAAATCAATATTTCGTACAGATGTTTCTAACGTCGCAAATAACATATCTTTTTCAAATACTTGTTTTTCTTCTGTACCATTATAAATTTCAAGCATTGCATTCATCGTCGTTGACTTTCCTGCATTCGTATAACCTACTAATGCTACAACAGGTATTTCATTTTTCTTACGTTGCTTTCGCTGCGTTTGACGCTGGGCAACGAGCGCTTCTAAATCTTTATTCAAAACTGAAATTTGTTCTTCAATTTTACGACGGTCTAACTCTAACTTCTTCTCACCGACACCTTTATTTTTCGTACCAACGCCGCCACTCTGTCTCCCTAACGATTCACGAAGACCGATTAAACGAGGCATCATGTACTGAAGGTGTGCTACTTCTACTTGTAGCTGTGCTTCTTTCGTTTTCGCACGTTGCGCAAAAATATCTAAAATTAAAATGGTACGATCAATTACCTTACAATCTAAATCCTCTTCTAAATTTCGAATTTGTGAAGGAGATAATTCATCATTAAAGATGACCATATTCGCATCTATTTCTTGTACATACGCTGCTACTTCTTCAATCTTTCCTTTTCCGATATAATGCGATGGATTTACTCGTTGTAAATTTTGCGTTACTTGCCCAATTACCTCTACATCACAGGCTTCCGCAAGATTTGTTAACTCTTCCATCGAATATGCAAAATCATCTTCATTACCTACATTTACTCCAACTAAAACTGCTCTTTGTAATACTTCTTCCATATATTTATTCCTCCATTTCGATTACGTAAAATAAAAAACACAGGTCGCTGCCTGTGTTTTCGTAAACGGATAAGGGTTCACCAAAGAAATAGAAGAAAGCTATGCTTTCATCCTATTTTATAGTCAAAAAGTCCCAAGATCGTATACGTATACACAATAAGCGTTCACCTATACAATCCCATTCTATTTATAAAGGCAAAACAAAAAGAGGGCGTATTCGTCCCTCCCTCTTTTTCACATATAAGCTTAATAAAGGGTTCCTTTAAAATAGGCAGACCAATCCCGTTCACTCTGTACACAGACAGAGCCTTTGAGCGCTATTCAATTATTGGCACAAAGTATTGAGACGTAATCTGATTAAGATCAAAGGAAGCCCCTCCGTTCATTTTAAGTTACATAAAGTGTAGCATAAGTAATTCGCTTTCACAAGGTTTAACAACCTATATCACACTAAAGAAAATCGTTATTTTTTTACTTTAATCGTCATTTTTTGCGAGTTTTTCTCACAATAAAAATAACAAAAGCAATTATCAATTTTAGAAACTTCTCGTATATTATTTTTACAGCACTCGCCAAATTCCTTCATAGTAAGTTAAGTATTATCGTTTTAATACAACAAAAATCTATATTGATATCTTTATAACCTAATATTAGTATCAGGTTATAAAAATAAAAATTAGGAGATGTTCCTATGCATTCTAAATCTCGTATTACTGCAATTGGTACTTATGTTCCAGATCAAATATTGTCTAATAACGATTTAGAAAAGATGGTCCATACGAATGATGAATGGATTGTACAAAGAACAGGAATGAAGGAAAGAAGAATCGCTAGCGAAGAAGAATATTCCTCAAACTTAGCCATTAAAGCAATTAAAAATTTATGTACAACATATAAGAAAAACTTAGAAGATGTCGACTGTATCATTGTCGCTACTACTACTACTGATTACGTTTTCCCTAGTGTTGCTTGCCAAATACAACAATACTTCAACATACCTCATACACTAGCTTTTGATTTAAATGCAACTTGTGCTGGTTTTACATATGGACTACACGTCGGTAATAGCTTAATCACTTCTGGATCACATGAAAAAATACTTGTCGTAGCGACAGAGACATTATCTAAAGTTACTGATTATACCGATAGAACGACCTGTATTTTATTCGGTGATGGTGCTGGAGCTATTTTATTAGAAAGAGATGAAGACACCCCAAGCTTTATCGCTGCTCACATGGGAACAAACGGTGATGGCGGCATTCATCTATATAGAACAAACTTATCTACTACTATGAATGGCACACCACTGCAAACAAATGAAAAAATCGTTCAAAATGGAAGAGAAGTATATAAATGGGCAACACGAACAGTGCCAAAAGGCATAAAAAATTTATTACATAACGCAAATATGCAAGGGGATGATATAGACTGGTTCATACCCCACAGCGCTAACTTACGAATGATTGAATCTATTTGCGAAAAATCTCAAATTCCAATACAAAAAACATTAACGAGCGTGGAATATATGGGGAATACCTCTTCAGTCACCATTCCACTCGCTCTAGATTTAGCTATAAAAGAAGGAAAGTTAAATAATGGAGACACACTTTTACTATACGGATTCGGTGGTGGTCTTACACATTTAGGGCTTATTGTAGAGTGGAATTTAATTTAAGTGTATAAAAAGAGGCTCTAGTCAGTAACTAGAACCTCTTTTTCATTTAATTTCTTGCCCCTTTTCGAGACCATATCACAACAGGAATAAGTAATAACGCTAACACGCCTCCAGCCAATGACAATGCCGCATAACTTGAATTCGCTACTACCATACCTGACATCGCTCCACCAGAAGCTCCAGCTAGCGCAATAAAAACATCTATTTTCCCTTGTGTTTTAGCACGTGTAGACGGTGTTGTGGAATCAACGATTTGTGCTGTACCACTAATCAATCCGAGGTTCCATCCTAGCCCAAGTAAAGACAGAGCAACGATTAATAGTAATAAAGAATCACTTGGCGCTATCGCAGCTATGACACCCGCTGCAAGTAAAATCACTCCACCAGCTATGCTCATTGTAGTTCGGCCAATTTTATCAATTAACATTCCTGTAACGAGAGATGGAAGATACATTGCACCTACATGAAAACCTATCACAAGTCCTACTGCACTTAAACCGTGACCGTGGTGTCCCATATGAACTGGCGTCATCGTCATAATCGCAACCATCACGATTTGCGTAAGTATCATTACGATTGCTCCAACTGTAATACCTCGTTTATTTTCTTTCACTTCTTCTGTTATTGGTTGCCCTTTATATGTATGTTCCTGTTTATATCTTTCTATTATGTTAGCAATAATTAACGGATCTGGACGAAGCATAACAAAAAGAACTAGACCCGCCAGTATAAATGCTGCTGCCGATAGTATGAACGGACCTGCAAGTTTAGGAACTCCAATTGAATGCGCAAAACTACCCATTACTCCTACTAAATTTGGTCCTGCAACTGCACCGAAAGTCGTCATTACCATCGTAATACTAACAGCCGTTGCTCTCTGCTTCTTATCTGCTAAATCTGTACCTGCATAACGAGCTTGTAGATTCGTGGCTGTACCGGCACCATATATGAGTAAAGAAATAAGTAAAAGAATAATGCTATTCGTTAAAGCTGCCATTACAACACCAATTGCTCCAAATCCACCTACTATAAACCCTGTTGCAAGACCTATCCGGCGTCCATACCGTTGCGAAAGCTTCCCTACTATGAAAGCTGCTAATGCTGATCCCAATGTAAACATAGCAGTTGGTAATCCTGCAAATGCATCTGTTCCAAGCATTTGCTGCGCAAGAAGTGCTCCCACTGTAATACCAGCAGCTAGTCCTGCACCGCCAAACATTTGTGAAATGCTGACGATTATTAACGTTCGTTTGTATAGTTTTTGTTGCTCTTCTTCTGTGTACACATGATTATCTATTAAAGCCCCTGCCTTATCTAGCAATTCCCCATCCTCCTTTTAAAATTAATCCCTCTTGTTAATGTACTATGTATAACGTTACATATTCAATGGCATTTTCCATTCATCCCTTTCATTCTAAAAAACTTTCTAATCATACTCGACTTATCCCATGCTATATTAAAAACACTACTATTCACAATATGCAAGGAGAAAACAATGAAAAAAACAGGCTAATAGCAGCCTGTTTTTCTTTACGCATCTTCTACTAATCTTCCCCTTCTCTTTTTACTTAAAGCTTTTCCTTCCCAAAACAACAAACTTACGAAAGCACAAATTAAAATAATTGGCACACTTGCTTTATATAAATCTGTGAAACTCATTGCCATCTGATTCTTGGCATAATGATTCACATCATTCGAAAATGTGAGTACCACTTTCTTTATACTTTCCTCTTGTTTTTCAACTTCTTTTGTCACTTGCCTCATAACTTCTTCTCTTTTTACATCCCTATATTCTACTGGAACTTTTCTTAATATTTCATCCGTCTTGTCGCGAATCAATTCTTCCTTTTTCTCTTTACTTAATCCCATTGTCATTGCATTTTGTTTCTTATTTATATTCGACTCTAAACTTTGATTCTCTATTTTTTCTTTAGTCATTTGTAAAATTTCAGTTTGCTCAGTACTATTCACATGAATATTCCGCACCTTTTCTTCTGCATAACGATATACTTTTTCTTTATTTACAGTTAAATTGTGAGTTAAGTTAGAGACAAATATTGCGACCGCCAATACAATTCCAACTTGTCGTAACATTGATACAACACTTTGAGAAGCAGTTAATAATTCTCCTTCAAACGAAGACGCACTTAAAACTGTAATTGGCCCCACTACTAAGCCATATCCGACACCTAATATCATACATGGAATAATAATTTCTATATTTGTTGAATGAACATCAATCATTTGCAACCAATAGTAGGAAAGCCCCATAACAAGAAATCCTGACAAAATAATAGTTACTTTTCCGAGTTTTTTAATTAAAGTTGCTGCAACTGGTGAGACAAAAAATATCATCGCTGAAATAGGTGTCACTAAAAAAGCCGCTTCAATTTCCGTTCGACCTTGTAGTTTCGTCAAGAACGTTGGAAGCAATACAGTAACTCCAATTAAA
This sequence comes from Bacillus sp. JH7, assembly GCF_001563515.1. NCBI lineage: Bacteria > Bacillati > Bacillota > Bacilli > Caryophanales > Bacillaceae > Bacillus > Bacillus sp. JH7. The sequence goes on from NZ_LPUS01000001.1 coordinate 2,982,309, forward strand.
AATAAATTACTCAATATAACAACGATCGACGCTCCGACAAACATTCGATCTTGAAATAACTTTAAATTCACCATTGGGTTATGAATCTTTCGTTCTACTAAAATAAATAGAATAAGAGAAATAGTGCTAATTGCATAACAAGACAAAGCAATATTACTTTGCCATCCCCATGTATTACCTTTTACTAATATGAGAGTAAATGAAAAAATTGCTGTGCTACTTAATAGTAGTCCTATCCAATCTATTTTTGAGATAATACGTTCTTCATTTTTTATTTGTAGCATGATGCAACATAACACAATTCCTATTATACAAACCGGAACATTAACGAAGAACACCCATCTCCATCCTAAATTTTGCGTAATAATTCCACCTATTACTGGCCCCATAGCAGCTGACAATCCTTGTGTTACTCCTAAAATTGCAAGTGCAACATGCCTTTTAGCTAACGGCATAGCTGATACACCAATTACCATACTTGTTGGAAATAAAATTGCTGCCCCAATACTTTGTATAAAACGAGAAAAAATAAGAAAATCACCTGTATTAGCAAAAGCGCAAAGTACCGATCCACCCCCAAAAATCACCAGACCAAGAATATACATCTTTGCTTTTCCAAAGATATCAGCTATCCGCCCTAACGGAATGGCAAGTACTGCAATCGTCATTGTATAAACATTTAATACCCAAGACATCTTTTCTAATGAAGTATTTACACTCGATTGTATTGCCGGTAAAGCTATATTCATAATTGTCGTATCAATCATACAAAGAAAGATACCTAGACACATTAAAAAGACAATCTTAATACCCTTTGATTGCTCCATCTTTATATACCCCTTTATTTATTGTGAATGCGTTTTTCATTCTTCTGTTTTATTGTTTTCTTTCGCCTCTAACTCTTCTAATTTTTTCTTCAAAGTCTCCACTTGTGCACTATACGATGCAATACCTACATCTAGTGAAATTTCTTCGACGAAAGTAATACCTATTCTCCACTTTTCATATTTCAATCGAAGATCTGCAATGTACGCTTCTTTTCTTTCAATTTCATCTTTAATCCATTTTTTTATTGTTACATCATCACTATAGTTGCCAAAATACATTCTCATTAAAAAATCCGAACGTAAAACATCCTTCTCTATAGGCGTCTGCATGTATTGATAAAATTCTTCACGCCCCTCATCTGTAATAAAGTACATTTTCTTATTCGGTTTTCCCTCTTGCATGACAACCTCTTTTTTTATTTTCCCTTCATTCTCCAATTGCCGTAATGTTGGATAAATCATTCCAAAACTTCCATCAAAAAAATGAGTAAATACGTCTTCAAACACAATTTTAATATCGTAACCAGACAATTCCTTTTCCATTAATAAACCTAAAACAACATCTCTTCCCTTCAAAGTAAAACCCCCACATAGTATATAATCAATAATCATATTAACATTGTTAATATGATTATTGATTATATACCTTATTCTGTTAATTGTAAAATGTTTCTAAATAAAAAAGCCCCATAATTTGGTTTCACCAATTCACAGGGCCATTTTCTTATTTACTCTTTAACACCTACACCTTGCAAAACTTCAATATCCTCTTTCATTTCATAATAATAAGAAGGCAATTCTATACCATGTTCTAAGAAATAATCCTCAATGAATGAAATAATAATTTTTAACGTTTTTACACGAGCATACAATTTATCGTTACTTTCAATAATATGCCACTTTGCATTTGGCTTACTTGTTTTTTCAAACATGTCTTCCATTGCTTCAACATACTCATCCCATTTTTCACGATTACGCCAATCTTCGTCTGTAATTTTCCATCTTTTCAAAGGATTTTTCTCTCTATCTTTAAATCTCTTTAACTGTTCCTCTTTACTTATATGGTAGAAGAACTTCCCTATTATGTAATGGTCATCTGTTAGTAGTTTTTCAAAATCATTAATCTCATCATATGCTCTCATCCACTCTTCCTTTGTAGCAAATCCTTCAACACGCTCAACTAACACACGACCGTACCATGAGCGATCAAAAATGGTGATTTGCCCGTACTGTGGAATTTTGCGCCAGAAACGTTGCAAATAATGGTAACGTTTCTCATGAGGTGCAGGCGCTCCAATTGGATTTACTTGGAACCCACGCGGGTCAAGATGTTCCGTCACCCGCTTAATTGCCCCACCTTTACCAGCCGCATCCCATCCTTCCATAACAAGCATAACCGCGATTTTTTCTTCTTTCAAAATTTGCTGTAATGCTAATAAGCGCCTTTGATATTTTTCTAATTTCTTATTGTACTTAGATTTTGATTCAATTTTTTTCGTTAAGTCTACTTTAGCAAGATGTCCATTTTCCATAAAACAAATCCCCCTTGTTGTATGACAATGTTATTTTAACATATTTTTGGTAATTTTTTCATATCCTAAAAAAACTGTGTAGAAACATCTCTACACAGCTTCCTTCTCTAATTTCACATATATAAGCACATTTAACTACATTAAAATAAATAATTTATACTGAACTCTTAGTATATTCTTTTTATTAAAACGTAAAAATAGTCCTTTTAAAAAGGGCAGCAATCTAAGTATAGAAAAACAAATTTATTCTTTTTTACTACATACGTAATTATGCCGGCTATAAGAGTATTGAATAAGATATTGATTCACTACTCTTATAGCCACTTTACATTATATGGTATATTTACTCGTAAAAAGAAGATAATAACAAGTAAATCCATTAAAGAATGGGAGCTCTAAAAAAATGAAACGAAAAATATTAACTCTCTTTACACTTTTATGCTTAGCACTACCAATACAAGCTAGTGCTTACACATTTCAGTCACTACCGATTGCGTCAAAGTCTAAACAATGGTATGTCGAAATTGATAAATCTCATAACTCAAACAAGCAAGCAATCCAGCCAAAGCAAGGTGTATTTGATACGTATAGTTTACTCGTAAAAAACATCGGTCATGATGTATCAAACGTATCTGTGGAAATACTTGATAACAACCCTACCTCTAAAGCTACCTTTAAACCTACTACACCTAATGAAAATATTTCTAAAAGTCATACAAGCTTTGACTACATGGTATTCCCATTAGACTTTAATAGTCATAATTTTAAAGTTGTAATCACTTGGGAAGAAAAGAATTTCTCTTACAATGGCCATCCGGTAAATGAAGGTAAAAAAATGAAACAAACATTTGTATTTAATGAAGACTAAGTCCTAATTTCTTTAGGGCTTAGTCTTCTTTTTTGAAACCTGCTTGTATCGCTTCCGTCACTTCTTTTGTGATTTCTAATTTTGTTGTGCCAAATATGTACGGACAGTTTTTCATTACAAAGGTGTTTTATTAATACTAGTTGATTATATGCTAAGTTATTTTCTATATAGGTCTAGCCCTCTTTTCCCATATAATCAATTAAATCGACGAATACTCGGTACAGACAATGCTATTCCAATTGTTAAAATTACTAAACTAGCTAGTGTTATAATAGTTATTTCGCCACCTATGACAGTAGCTAACCAGCCTACAACTACATACCCTAATGGCAATAAAGCAAAAGAACCCAACATATCAAGGCTTGCCACTCTTCCGAATGCTTCTTCTGGTACAAGCTCCTGTAAACTCGTTTCCCAAATGAGTCCAAATATCATCATGCCAAATCCTTCAATTGCCATTAAGAATATTAAAGCGGGTGCCCAAGAAATGAATGGCATAATTAATAAAGCAATGCCACTCATTAAAACACCTCCATAAGCCAGTAATCCTCTCTTATGCCACCGCTCTTTCCCACCAAATATTACTGCGGCAATTATAGCCCCACCACCAGAAAAGGCCATGCCAAGCCCATACACGTAAGCTTCAAAATGATGATGAACATTAAATAACCATGGAATTAATACGACGATAATGCCGGCATAACAAATATTTATAAAAGAAAAAACTAAAATTGTAATCCACAGCCACGGATGACTTTTTAAAACTAAAACACCTTCCATAAACTCTTGTTTGTAAGTAAGCTTACTCTTTTCAATGGGTTTTACTTTTTTAAACTTAATTTCTTTTAAAAATAATAAAAATAAAAATGATAATAAGTACGTTGCTGCATCTAGTCCGAAACCTATCCCTGCAGATGCAACCGATACGATTAACCCACCAAGTGCTGGCCCAATCAATCGTATACCTTGATTACTCATTTGAGTGAGTGCGTTAGCTGCATTACGAATTTCAGGAACGAATACTTTCGCCCTTACAGCAGAATATGCTGGTTGGAATATCCCTTCCATAAGTCCGTATATGGCAACGAGAATATATAAAATCGTAATTGTTAATAAATCCATAAATATAAGCGATGCAAGTAATAGCATTAATATACAGCGGATTATATCCGTAAATAACATTAATTTAACCCGATCAATTCGGTCTACAACTAAACCTGCAAACGGTAAAGCAAGAATATTAGGTAGCATGTACATTGCCATCGTCATCCCCATTACAACTGTTGAGCCAGTTAATGAATACACAACAACTGGAAGTATGACCATAGTTATCGAACTACCTAAGGCCGAGAGTAATTGTCCAATCCATAAAAACTTAAAGTGCGTTGATACTTTAACTGGTAATAATAATTTTCCAATATAACTTAAACTTTTCTCCTTTTGTATTTCCCCTTGCATGTCTCTCTCCTCTTTTCAAATGACTATAGAATACATAATATACGACTGAAAATTCATAATATTATATTCCCAATTATATAAGAAACCATTATGTTATGGTAAAATTATCAAAAAAATATAAAGGAGAATGCATCATTATGCCTCCAAATTCACATAACATCGAACACCAAATCTATACAATGTGTATGATCCAGCGCAACAATGAAGTTTTACTCGTAAAACGACCCAATCATCGAGGTTTCCCTGGCTACATAGCTCCTGGCGGCAAAGTAGATTTTCCCGAAAGTATCGTTCAAGCCGCTATAAGGGAAGTAAAAGAAGAAACCGGATTACTTGTTTCGGATTTAAATTTTAAGGGATTAGATGAATATGTAAATCCGAAAGGGAATGTTCGGTACATGGTATTTAACTACTGGACAGACTCATTTGAAGGTGAACTTCTTTTAAACCCACCTGAGGGCAAATTATTATGGATACCAATCGATACAGCACTAAAGCTTCCTATGCAAGATTGGTTTAAAGAAAGATTCCCATTATTTTTTGAAAAAGGCACCTTTGAAATTCAACGTGTTTGGGATAATGAGCTAGATAAACAAGTTGCTATAACAATTACACATACGTAAAAAAGCTTGGAATCTCTCCAAGCTTTTCTTACTTCTCCTGTACTTTCTTAATCTTATAATCAATTTCTAAAAACTTAACTCCAAATATCCACATTCTATGATTAGCTTCTAGTATGTGATCCGTGCGCTCTTTTATAATAAAAGTCTCTGCTAACGGTAAACGGATTGTCAAGAACCGAGTATGTAAATAAATCCCCTCATCTCCCTGACCATTTTCTCTTAACTTACTAGTAATAATTAAATCATGACTATCATTATATAGTTTCAAAATACCAGTCATATTCGAATAAGGTAAAGGTAAGGCGATATTCATATATGTCTCATTCTTATTTGTATGCTTTGAATAAAGAGCTACAAAAATAGATTTACCTGCTTCATTTTTTCTTAGCCAAGCCCTTACATTCTCTCTTCCATCTTTCTCATCTATGACACTAATGATAGAGCCATGCATCGTTTCCCAATTGCCGCCCATTCCTAAATGTATTTGTTCTACACGCTTACTCATTTTCTCATAGCAAAGTGCGAACGGACGGAACCAACGAGCCCATTTAATATTCGATTGCAATTCATACTCTGCTGTATTTTCATAAAAATGAATCATACTTAAAGGAACCTTCGTCACATCAAATGCCTCACTATGAAAGTCATTTACTTTATCGACTAAACCGTTGTATTCCTTACTGTCTACTAAATTGCTGCTATATAAATAAGCCTCACCAATTGCCACATTTCCTCTTAACTTACTCATTGGTTTCCCATAGTATTTATAATTCGGAACACTCTTTTCAATCACCCAGCCGATAAATGCCGGTAAAGCTACTCCAATTCCGTTGACAACACCATGAATCCAAACCATTTGAGCAATTGTAATCGTCATTACATGCTTCAAATTTCCATATGAATATATAAGTGAGAACATAATTGTAACCATGAGTGTACTAGACGAAACGATTAGAAGAATCTTTGCACTGATAGCATTAAATTTTGCTCTCCAAACGTAAAATCCATACCCATAAATTGCACATAAATATAGGAACACTGCAAAAAATTCAAATATTCTTGAGTATGTAATTCCTATTGCAACTGTCATAGGTGAAATCATGATGATAAACATAATAGCATCATACACTTTACTTCTCTTTTCTCTTTTTCTCCCTATTAAACCAGCTGATAATGGCAATAGAAACGCCGAATAATGAAAATGTGCAGCTGTGAGTAAAACAATGTCAGAGCTAAAATGCATAATTGAAAGTTTTGCTACTGAAGCAGAAAACCAAAAACCACCTAAAAACAAATAAATAAACGCACTATCTATGGCGATCTCTTCTAACGGCTTCCATCCTCTTTCTAGCAATCTACTTACACCAAATAACGCAACAATTCCTGTATATACAAACCAAACTAGCGCAAATAAATAGTGATTTGTGACGAAAGCTAGCATTGCACAAATTGCTGCGATTGGATATAAAAATGATACGGATTTATAAAATAATAATTGCGATCCATCTCTTTTTCTTTTATCAATAATACAAAATGACATTGGTATAAATAATAAAACAGATAATAATATAATTGCTTCAACAGGATTTATATTCGACCACTCACATATTAGAAAAACAACATAACAAGCAAGCCCAAATATTATATTTTTCATATCGTCTATTCCCTTTCCACAAATGTTCCCTTATATGAAAAAAGCGAACCAATTAACGGGTTTCGTACTTGTACATGAATTCGAAAACATTGTAGTGTTTCATCATAACTTTCAACAATTTTTGCCTCACCATACAAAAATTTTGGTAACGGCATTTTTCTTCCAAACATATAAAACCATTGTTTCTTTGAAGAAATATGCATTGCCCCTAACTCATCGATATGAAAATGCAGTGTAGAAACGAGTAAATGTGGTTCACCAAAATAATCTACAATTTCATTTTCGTTTTCATCAAACTGCATAACTGCATTAAAATATCTTTTCTTATTATGAAAATAAAAAGTACGGTTCCACCTTACTAATTCTTGTCCATATTCATCTCGCTCAGCTATGTTTTGTATCGTAAATGGAATTTCCTCTCCTCGTTCCGAGAAAAACATTCGAAACTTCGATGCAATTTTCAATATAAATTTCACGAAAAAAGAGCCACCGTAAATTTCATCCATCTTTCCTTCCCCTGTAAAACTATTCTCTTCTGTAATCGCATAACGCTTCTGCAATTCAGGATGAAGATTTTTATAGGTATCCCCTAATAATCGTTCATACATATTAGCCATATACTTATCCCTTTCTCGCCCTCTTGCAATTTTTCGCGCTTGGTAAATCGAAACTATTTATATAACCGACAATTGATAACCCCATTAAAAGAACATTTAATGTAATCGGATTAAACGGTCCTGTAAAGCTTGCGATATTCGTAAATCCTGCCGCTAACGTTAAAACTAGTAATACAATAATATGCAGTATAAATAATTTTCGTTTTGTTAGTGGCAACAGCCATACGACACCGAAAATTATTTCTAACCCCCCAATTATTTTAAGTATACATACACTACTTTCATTTGAACCGATTAATAAAGAAAGCATCTTTACTTCTTCTGAATGAGTAAACAGTAGTTTTGGCACTATCCCTTGATATATCCATACAAAAGCAAATAAAGAACATACGAGCCAATACGTCATTGTTCTTCTAATTAGTAACCTAGGATGAAGCCCCTTTTCTAACCATAATTTTAAGGCATCAAAACTCCAAGCAGTCGCCCAACCTAATAACGGACGAAAAATATAGGAATCTATCACATTTCCTATACGACCAAATCTTGTATCATAATCATATTGTGTCTCAAAATGGATGTATTCTTTATTGGGCGTATACTTCCAATAACCACGTCCTATTTGAATAAGAGATAATGTATTATCCGTCCAAAATTTTAAAGAAGAAATTCTTTCACCAGTTTCTTTTCTTATTTCACCTATTGATTCCCCTTCTCCAACTATTTCAAGCCCAAATCCAATCTTTGTTTTATACAAAAACTTCTGTGGTTCCCCTTCTTTTTTCTCTAAATACGAAATTTCAGTAAAGCGAGCATCCCACTCTGTATGTATATCTGGTTCTTGCGTATATTCCCATAATTTTTCCATCGTCGTGTTCATTTTTGTCGCAACATAAATAGGCTGTTTCCTTTTCATTCTCCCCACCTCCTATGCACTATAACTTTAATGTACATGCAATGAATTTATTTTGCTACATTTTTCACAAACTTCCTCAGAAAAAAGAAAGAATTTTTAAAATATATATAAAACACTTGATTCCACGAAAAATTTAAATTATTATAAAACAAATGTTACCAACAACTTCATAAATCAAACACTCTCGCCTAAAACGTGAGATAGAGGTTGCGATACTTATGAGTATTCTAATGGAGACACAGAGATGTCTATGAACTTAGATGAAAGGAAGTATTGCCGAAATTGATAAATTTCTCTGCATTTATCAATTGGGGCTGTTTTCGAATAGAAACAGAACTGTCATATGTACAGACGTGTACGTATGAAGAGCTATCTACAAAAAAGAGATATCATTTTTTTATGATATTCCTTTTTTGGCGGTTTTTTTTATTAGCTCCGTTTTCTGTTTCCCTTTTCCTGTAACAGCACCATCCTCACTTATTTGAGATGGTGTTTTTTGTTTGTCTTTCTGGTAACTACAGGAGTATTGGGATTTATATATTTCCTAATCTATTCTTAAAAATAGACGAAAGAAGGAATTTGTAATGGAAACAATTGTTCAAAAATTTGGTGGCACTTCTGTCGGAAGCGTCGAACGCATTCAACATGTAGCAAATTTAATTATTGAAGAATATGAACGAGGTCATAGCATTGTCTCTGTCGTTTCAGCAATGGGAAAAAGCACAGATGAACTTGTCGCACTCGCTAACGCTATCACAGAAAATCCAAGTAAACGTGAAATGGATATGCTTCTATCTACAGGAGAACAAGTAACTATTTCATTATTAACAATGGCACTGCAAGCAAAAGGCTATCATGCAATTTCATTAACAGGGTGGCAAGCAGGTATTACGACAGAATCTGTACATAGTAGTGCACGGATTACTGACATTCATACAGATCGTATTCAATCTTATCTTGCTGAAGGTACGATTGTTATCGTAGCTGGTTTCCAAGGTATAAGTGTAGAAAATGAAATTACAACGCTTGGCCGTGGTGGCTCTGATACGACTGCTGTCGCATTAGCTGCTGCACTTAAAGCAAAAAAATGTGATATTTATACGGATGTGACAGGTGTATATACGACGGACCCACGAGTTGTAAAAGATGCTTACAAATTAGACGAAATTTCTTATGACGAAATGTTAGAGCTTGCTAATCTCGGTGCTGGCGTATTACACCCGCGCGCTGTTGAGTTTGCTAAAAATCATAATGTAGTTTTAGAAGTTCGCTCAAGTATGGAACAAAAAAACGGAACAATTGTAAAAGGAGAATGTAACATGGAACAACAATCAATCGTTAAAGGTATTGCATTTGAGGATAACATTACACGTGTCACAATTAAAGGATTAGAACAAGGCTCGCTTTCAACAGTTTTCTCTACATTAGCAGCAGCACACATTAATGTAGATATCATCATTCAAAGTATTACAAATGAAGGAACTGTACACCTCTCCTTCTCCATTCATTCGAATGATTTAAGAGAAACTTTAGAAGTTTTGGAACAAAATCAAGAAACTCTTCACTATGAATCTGTAGAACATGAAAATCACTTAGCAAAAGTATCAATCGTAGGATCTGGCATGGTATCTAACCCAGGTGTCGCTGCAAATATGTTCACTACTTTAAAAGAAGAAGATATTCATATTAAAATGGTAAGTACATCAGAAATTAAAGTGTCTGTCGTTATTGACCGCCTTCATTTAGTAACAGGCGTTGAGGCGCTGCATCAATCATTTATGGCGAAAATTGAGCCTTTCGTGCAAATGAGCTAATCTGATATATTTAGTAATGCTAAAAAAATCAGATTAATGTATTACCTTCCTATTAAATAAAAAGCTGTTCGTTAACACGATGCTATATGACATATTAAAAAACACCTTGTCACATTTTCCTATACTGTGACAAGGTGTTTTTGACTGAAAGGAATTTGTAACTACTTAGTAGTATAATTATGAGGATAATTAAATAATAGACTTTTATACATAAGGAGATAAGACTATGGCAAAAAACAAATTACTACGAATGGACAATGTCAGCATCGTTGTAGAATCCCTTGATAACGCAATCTCTTTCTTTGAGGAGATTGGCTTGAATCTCGAAGGTCGAGCCAATGTCGAAGGTGAATGGGCTGGTCGCGTAACTGGACTCGGTTCTCAGTGCGTAGAGATCGCTATGATGGTCACTCCAGATGGCCACAGCCGAATTGAACTTTCGCGATTTCTCACCCCACCTACTATATCAGATCACCGAAATGCTCCTGTAAACGCCCTCGGTTATCTACGCGTCATGTTCACCGTTGAAGACATTGACGAAATGGTATCGAGACTCACTAAGCATGGTGCAGAGCTCGTTGGTGAAGTAGTTCAGTATGAGAACTCGTATCGTCTCTGCTACATTCGTGGAGTCGAAGGAATTTTAATCGGTTTAGCGGAAGAACTCGGTAATAAATAAGTAATGTTTTATAAAAAAGAGGGAATAGCTCTATATTTAAGCTATTCCCTCACTTCTATTAAAACAGATGAATGTTTTCTTTTTTACAAGCTGCACGTAAATCGTCAGGCCATACAGAAGATTGAACTTCACCGATATGAGCTTTACGTAAGAAGTACATGCACATTCTTGATTGTCCAATACCACCGCCGATTGTTAATGGTAGTACGTCTTCTAGTATACCTTTATGGAAATCATACTCACGTTTGAAGTCTTCACCAGTTTTCGTTAACTGCTCATCAAGTGATTTACTATCAACACGAATTCCCATTGATGATAATTCAAATGAAGATTGTAGTACTGGGTGCCAGAATAAAATGTCACCGTTTAATTTCCAATCGTCATAATCAGCTGCGCGTCCGTCGTGCTTTTCACCTGAACGAAGTGCATCACCAATTCCGATAATGAAGACTGCACCATGTTCTTTCGCAATTGCATGTTCACGATCTTTCGGTGTTAATTCTGGATATTTATCTTCTAATTCTTGAGAAGTAACGAAAACAATTTCTTCCGGTAAATACTTTCCAAGGAACGGATATTTTTCAAATAAGTGATCTTCTAAATCTTTGAATATTCCATAAATTGTTTGTACTGTTTTTTGTAAGTAATCGACAGTACGCCATTCTTTTTGAACGATTTTTTCCCAATCCCATTGGTCAACGTAAATGGAATGCGTTGCATCAAGTTCTTCATCACGACGAATCGCGTTCATGTTTGTATATAAACCTTCACCAGCTTCATATCCATATTCATGTAATGCAAATCGTTTCCATTTCGCTAGTGAATGAACAATTTCTAATTCTTCTCCTGAATGTAACATATCAAATTCAATTGGACGTTCTACACCGTTTAGGTGATCGTTTAATCCTGATTTTTTCGTTACGAATAATGGTGCAGATACGCGGAATAGTTCAAGGCGTTTTGCTAATTGGTCCTCGAAAAATGTTTTAACTTCCTTAATTGCAATTTGAGTCTCTCTTACTGTCATTAATGATTGATACATGGTGGTTTCCTCCTAAAATGTTTGGATGTTGTGAAAAGAAGCCAACAAAAAAAGCCCTTCTTTCCCAAAAAACTGGGACGAAAGGCTTTGGTTCCGCGGTACCACCCAAATTAGCAACAGAGGTTGCTCACTTATACAATACGGAGATGAAATATCTCGATACTGTTCTTCTTGTAACGGCGAAGTTCCCGGCTAAGTCTACTTTCCTATAAAGGATTTCGGTTAGCAACTCCAGGAGGTTCTTCATAATAGGCTTCGTATCAGGCTCACACCACCCCTGACTCGCTTAAACTACGTCCTACTACTACTCGTCCTTTCATAGTCGTTTTGTTGTCACATCTCTGAAACATTTTATTAATGATTATTCTATACAAAAAATAAAGAAAGTCAACAAAAAGTTTTAAAATATTTTTCAATTCTTTATTTTACGGCTTTATTGATTGTTGTTAATTTAACATCTTTACTTTTTCTGCCTCGTCAATCCAAAAAATGTTTCACTGACCGAAACTAACGTATACACAATAATTAATGTGATCGTTCGGAATATAGAATCCGCAGTATTTCTTATTATTTTCATTTTCTTTATAATTCCTTTCAGTTTACTTGCAATTTCATGATATACTATAGCATTCAAGCAGTTTATTTTTACTTAAAGCAATCATAGTCATTTATAAAGAGTATTTTCTAAATCATTGACTATTATCAAATAAGATTTTTAAATAACGGAGTGATCATATGAGTAAAACGAAGGCAAAACCGAAAAAAGGTGTAGGACAAGGTACAGGAAGTAAAGGATGGAACCGTTGGCAATCAAGTGCAAAGAAAAAGGCAGCTGCAAAGCCATACAAAAGTAAAGGTACAAAGAAGTAATTTAAATAACATTTGATTTCTTTACTTTGTACAAAACAAAATATAATTATTACAACAAAAAGCTATGCTTTCACATGTGAAAGCATAGCTTTTTCATATTAAATCATTAAAATATCTCGTATTTCTTCCTCCGTGATGGATGCTAATTTTTCTTCTCCCGGCTCAATCACTTCAGCAATTAAATTTTTCTTACTTTCTTGCAGTTCATGCATTTTCTCCTCAATTGTTCCCTGAGCTACTAGCTTTATAACTTGCACTGTATTTTTTTGTCCCATTCGATACGCTCTATCGGCCGCTTGTTGTTCAACAGCTGGATTCCACCATAAATCGTATAATATTACTGTATCTGCACCAGTTAAATTAAGTCCGGTACCACCAGCTTTTAAAGAAATGAGAAATAGATCTCCTTCTCCTTCGTTAAACCGATCGCACAGCTCTACACGTTCCTGCGCTGGTGTACTCCCGTCTAAATAAAAGTATGGAATTGCTTGTCGATTTAACTCACGACCAATAATGGAAAGCATCTTCGTAAATTGAGAAAAAATTAATATTCTCTTCCCTGTACTTCTACATTCCTCTAAAATCTCTAACAGTTGTTCAAATTTAGCTGAACTTCCTTTGTAATCATCAACAAATAAAGCAGGATGACAACAAATTTGTCGCAATCTCGTTAAACCAGCTAAAATTCTAATTTTATTTTTACGTAACGTATCTTTGTCTAAATGCTTTAACGTTTCTTCCCTTAGCTTCGCTAAATAAGCAGCATAGAGACTCTTTTGATCGGGTAATAACTCCGATGATTGTAAGTGCTCTATTTTCTCTGGCAACTCATTTAATACGTCCCCTTTTAATCGTCTTAATACGAATGGTTTCACTCGCTTCGCTATATCTTCACGCCTTAAATCACCGAACTCTTTTCTTCCTGGTAATAATTCTGGGAAGACGACATGGAAGATAGACCATAGCTCTTCTAATGAATTTTCTACAGGTGTACCCGTTAGCCCAAAACGGTATTCAGCTTGAATTGTTTTCACAGCTCTTGCCGTTTGCGTTGTAGGGTTTTTAAACGCCTGCGCTTCATCAAGGAATAGTGTATGAAATGGTCTTGCATATAATCTTATATCTCTTCTCAGTAATGGATATGACGTAATTACGACATCAAATTCCGTTATATCTTTCAAAATTTTCCGGCGCTCTGCTTGGTTTCCATCTGCAATAACTGCTCTAATATGCGGGGCGAATTTTTTCAATTCACTAAACCAATTATAAACAAGAGATGATGGTGAAACGACTAATATAGGTAGTTTCTTTTCTCGAATCTCAGGCAAAACAGAATCTATAAAAGCAATGCTTTGCAACGTTTTTCCAAGTCCCATATCATCTGCTAAAATACCGCCAAAACGGTAATGAGCAAGTGTTTTCATCCATTCGAACCCATATACTTGATACTTTCTCATTTCTGCATTTAAAGTATTTGGCACAGCAAACTTTAATTTTTTCGGGTTTTGAATGTTTTCTACTAACTCTTGAACAGAATCATCTAAACTTAAAACATTGCCTTCATGAAGTCCGTTCATCCATTTTACACTCCGAATAAGTGGAACATTTACCTCTTCTCCATGTAAAAATTCTTTCCGAATACCTGATTCTTTTATAAACTGATTAATTTCATTAAACTCTTTACTCTCTAGCGATAAAAACGAACCGTTCGCCAATCGATAATATTTACGTTTCTCTTCAAGGGCCGCTAATACACCTTTAATTTCTGCTTCTGGTATTCCTTTTATATCAAAACGAAATGACAACCAATCAATTCTTTCTTTTCTTCTCACTGTAATAAGAGGAACTGCATCCCCTTTACTAATTCGCAATTTGATTGCTGTCGTCGCATAAATATCAACTAAACCTTTTAATGTTGGCACGACGTGATATAAAAAGTTATACTCAGCTTCTTCATTATGCATAAAGTAACCGCCTTCTGTTTTTGCAAAGGCACTTTCACTCATAATGTCTAAAATCTCTTTTTCCTTTTTCTCATCACGATTAAAAACAGACGGCTGTCCATCCTCTTCTAGCGGATTAATCATGACGTTCCCATAGTGAAATTCAAGCCCTGCTAATAAGCGACTTTTCACGCGGTCTAAATACAATTTCGCTTTTAGCGAAGGTGTTTCAACACGATCCGATATTACTTCATCAATGTGTACAGTTCCGAGCTTCATTAATCCTGGTACAACTTTCGCGACGAAATGTTCCATCTTACTTTCTGGAATATAAAACTGATTACTATTTGAGCGACTCATCATCTTTTGTAATTCAATAAGTCGCATACAATCTTCAATGTGTAAGTGATATAATTTCCCATCGTAAAGTGCATTGTTATACATATCCATAACTTGTACACGATTTAAACCATCTATATGAAGTGTAAATCCGCCATTATTTCCCTTCGTAAATTCAAAGTGTAACGGCAACAACCCTTTTGAAACTTGTAATCCCTGAAACAGTTGTTCATTTTGTTTCAGCTGTACATATTCAACTTTAGAAAGTGAAGAGAGCATATCTTTCCATGAAGCTGGTGGTATAAATATCATACTTTCATCTTGTTTCGCATGTACTTCTAGCGTATCTTCATACATTTTTTCGTTATGATACATTTTAATGAGCTGCTGAATAATCGCATCCGTTTCTTGTTTAAAACTATGTACATCTGGTGTATATGTAAATTCATTTGAACAATGAAAAGATTCCCTTTTCTCCACCTTAGAAAGAAATTCTCTAATATGATTTATGAAATACACTTTGGCAAGTTTCAATTGAATTCCAAGAAGAGCCCCACCACTTCTCGTAGCTACTGGTGTACATATAAACTCAATATCTAATATTTCACGTGTATCAAAACGGTGTTGTTTACTTTTTGGCCTCAGTGGTTTGTCTGCAAACAGCTGAAACATACCACTTGTCAATTGATCATTTCTGCTACTAGTGGAGCTCATTCTACCTGTTTGTTGATTATAGTTTATTTGTATTAATACTGCTGCAACATGTTGACAGTACGTTTGAAAAGACGCTAATGAAGGACAACTACATTTTGCAACAACATCACCCTTTTTGCCTTTTGCTACTGTAACATGGAAATCCTCGTTCCCTTTTACTGTCGCCTCACAAATTTCTTTATTTTCATCGTACTGATCTATTATCACTTTATTTGATTTATAATAGGCTTCACCTCTTTTATATGAGGTCTCTCCGCACACTTCTTTAATAATCGATTTATTCAATGTGAAACTCATTGCTTTGACACTTCCTTAATATAAAACCATTTTCTCTTACTTAACATTTTACATGCTCCACGAGAAAATATAAAATGTTGATTTAACAAAAGAAGATGCTTATTTATAAGCATCTTCTTCACTCTATCTCCATCAACCTCTTCGCCTCAAAATACAACACTTGAATAAACTTTTTCGTATTAATTCGCGTATGACCAGAAGATGCGAGTTCATCTTTCGTCATTTCTGTCATCCGTTTTCTAACTACGGTAAAATCGAAAAATTTTGGAGCATAGCTTTCAAATTTTGGATTTGAAAAGTCTGTTAATCCTAAAGAAGCCAAATGATTTAACGACTGATAAATAGCTCGACGTACTCTTTGTTCAGACGCTTTTTTCTCTTTATCAATATCCGCCTCTAAAGCTAAATCCCCTAATTTTCTTATCGTAATATGATGGAAAATTTCTTTTAACGCAGGAAAGCCAAACTCAAATGTCTGTGCCTTTTCTTGACCATATAAATATTCCAGCATACTAAGTAAATCTTTACTTCCATTCTCTCCCGCAATACCGAGTTCTGATAGTAAAAAGCGCCCTAAATCCCCTATCTTTTTTCCTTCTTGCACTGGTTCAGTACGCAATTGCGGTTTTTCCCACTGAAACACGTTATTCAATGATTTTTGAATATCGTGTATAGAACGCTCCAATCTAATACGCTCCATCACTTTGCGTACAACAGATACAACTTCGATTTTATTTAATGGTTTTGTAATATAATATTCTACACCAAGTGTATATGCCTCACCTATAAGCTGCTTCGATTCCACTTGAGAAATCATAATGATTTTCCCCGTGAAAGTTGACGCAATGTGACGAACTGTTTCAATTCCGTCCCTCATCGGCATCAACAAATCAATAAATAAAATATCTACTTTTTTAAAATTTAGTTGATCCGCCTCAATAAAAGCTCCGTCATCCGCCTCACCAATTACTTCTCCAAGATCTCCATCTTCAATAATTTGCGAAAGCATCGAACGGAAAACTTCATCATCGTCTACGATATAATAAAACAAATCTATTCCCCTTCCCGCTTTAAACTACCCTCTGGTAAACAAACGATAAACTTACATCCTCTTTTATTTTCTCGGCCTTCTAATCTCACTTCTCCGCCTAGCTCTGTTACCATTTCATTTATGTAAGAAAGCCCAATACCAGTTGACGGTGTTCCCGTTTGATCATACTTAGAAGTAAATCCTGGCTTAAATACTAATTTCTTATATTTTTGTGCAATACCAGGTCCATCGTCAATTACTTCAAAAAATATATGTTGATCTCTTTTATATAGCTTAATAATAATGACACCTTTATCTTCAATTGCTTCAACTGCATTTGCAGCGAGGTTATTAAAAATTGATAGAACTGTATACACGTGGTATGCAGCATGCTCACCTTCTATATGTTTAGAAAAACGTATATCCTTTTCTAGCATTTCAGCATACTTCTCGTTTATTCTAACAATCATTTCTGCTAACTCATGTCCTTCTACATATTCAGCTACATTTTTATCTAATAACAGTTTAGATAATCCTGCAAATATCCTTTGATTATCCTTTTTTATTTCATGCACTTCCCCCGCTATTTTCAATGCTGTTTTACTACTTGAATCAGCGCTTACTTGTAAATTTCGATATAGTTGATATGCTTCTTGTGTAATTAACTCCGCATTTTGTAACGTCTTTTTCAAATGAACAGATTCCACATATAAATTAGAAAGATGCATTAACATATTTTCATTTTCTTTTCGAACTTGCGATTCTTTTAATTTCGTTTCATATAAATTCATCATATTTAAAAAACCAAGTGCAAAGAAACTACGAAAAATAGCAATAATGATGAGTTTATTTACTTCAGAAATCGTTATTGTTGTACCTAGTACTAACATGTGATAAAACGCAAGTTCTGACATACTTGCAACAATTTCAATTGAAATCCCAAGGCATCCAATAATGATTGGTTTCTGATGGAACTTATTTACCCTGCAAAGCGAAAAAAAACTGCCATAAATAAAATAATAGAAGAACACAGGATAACGCAAATAAAATGATTCTGTCATATGAAATGAACCTTGCATGATCCAGTCAAGACATACTCGGAATAAGACTACAGATATACCAACAAGAATACCTGCAACTCCTGCTGGTACTCTTCTTAAAAATAATAATAAAAAGAAGAATAGCGGTGTACCGAAGCTAACTCGAAACGTATCATTAAAGGGATGAAAGTTCAGCTCCCCAGCAATCGGAACAACGACCATTAATATAATTAAAAGGGACATATCTTTCTTCCATAATTGATTCCAATTCAAAGGTGACACTTCCTATACTTTTTTTCAGTAGTAAAAGCGAAAGCCCGCTTATTGTTATAAACGGGCTTTTTTTCTATATTCTAACCTTTTCTACCGCTTTTATTTGGCGATACTCTGGCTTCCACATTGCTTCTTTCACTGCCATCTTGATATCGTTATCACTTAAGTTCACTCTTGCAACACCTTCTGCAACTGCAACTTTAGCTACTTCAATTGCAACCATTTCTGAGATATTACGTAATTCTTCGACCTCTGGTAAAATAGGTGCTCCTGGCTGACTTGTATCTACCATACTTGCAACTGCCTCAGCAGCTGCTGCGAACATTCCATCCGTCATGACACTTGCTCGTACTACAATTGTTCCAAGACCAAGACCTGGGAAAATAAGTGCATTATTTGATTGTCCAATCACATACGTTACACCGTTATATGTAACTGGTTCAAATGGACTTCCTGTTGCAACTAACGCTCTTCCTTCTGTCCACTCGATTAAATCTGCTGGTTTTGCTTCAGCAAGTGGCGTCGGATTCGACATTGGTAAAATAATTGGTCTTTCTACGTGAGAAGCCATTTCTTTAATAATCTCTTCTTTAAATGCACCTGCAACAGTAGATGTACCAATTAAAATTGTCGGTTTTACATGTTTCACAACTTCAGCAAGTCCGATCACATCATTTTCTTTCCACTCACTTACTTCTGCTTCTTTTCTTGCGTACGGAATTTGGAAATCAAGAAGATCTTCCATATTATCTGTAACTAACCCGTTACGATCAATACACCAGAAACGCTTATATGATTCTTCTTCAGATACGCCTACGCGGACCATCGCATCTCTAACTTGATCTGCGATACCGATTCCAGCCGTACCAGCACCAAATACAACAACGCGGTGTTCACTTAGCGGTACACCAGAAGCTTTCACTGCCGATAATACTGCCGCAAGTGAAACTGCACCTGTACCTTGAATATCATCATTAAACGTACAAACATCATGACGATATTTATCTAAAATTTTTCGTGCGTTACGAGAGCTAAAGTCTTCCCAATGTAAAAGTGCTTTCGGGAATTGTTTGTTTACCGCTTGTACAAACGTATCAATAAATTCATCGTAAGCTTCACCTGTTATACGAGGGTGACGATTTCCAATATAAAATGGATTGTTTAATAGCTCCTCACGGTTTGTACCTACATCTAAAATTACCGGTAATACACGACTAGGATCGATTCCAACTGCAGCAGTGTAAACAGCTAATTTTCCGATTGCGATGTTAATACCACCAACGCCCCAGTCACCAATTCCTAATATGCCTTCTCCATCTGTTACAACGACTAAATCAATGTTCTCAGCTGTTGCACCGATATTCGTGAATGCTTCTTCGATACCTGATGGATCGTTAATTGATAAATAAACACCACGTGGTTTACGATATTCATGACTATATCTTTGAATTGCTACACCGACAGTTGGTGTATATACAATCGGTAACATTTCACGTAAATGATCTGTTAATATACGATAAAATAATACTTCATTTCGATCATGTAACGCAGTTAAGTATACATTCTTTAATAAATCATCCGGCTGAGAACTAAATTGTTCGTATGCTCGGCGTGCCTGTTCTTCTAACGTTAAAACCGCTGGCGGTAATAACCCTTTTAAACCTAACTCTTCTCTTTCATTTTGTGTGAAAGCTACCCCTTTATTTAAAAGTGGTGTTGATAATACTTCTGCTCCTCTTAATGTTGTTTCTAATGCACCATTAGAAGCTACTGTAAACTTGCTCATAACATCCCTACCTCTATTCATATATAGCATTTCTATATTGTAAACAAAAAAGAGGGGATTGTCCCCCCTCTTCTTTTAATTTTTCTTTAAAAGAGTTGCTCCTGCAATCCCTGGATGTGTCATTTCGAATGGATCTAGAATTAACTCTAAGTCTTCTTGTGACAATACACCATTTTTCACACAAAGTTCTCGAACGGATTGGCCTGTTGCAATTGCTTCTTTCGCAACGCGAGCTGCTGCTTCATAACCGATATGAGGGTTCACGGCTGTAATAATTCCTACACTTTTCTCAACATACTCTTTTAAGCGATCTTCATTCGCTTCAATTCCTTTTAAGCAATTATCTGTAAAGGCACGGAAACCGTTATTCATAATGCTAATCGATTGAAGTAAGTTGAAAACAAGTACTGGTTCCATAACGTTTAATTCTAATTGCCCTGCTTCTGAAGCAAGGCAAATTGTATGGTCATTACCAATTACTTGGAACGCAATTTGATTAATTACTTCTGGCATAACAGGGTTTACTTTCCCTGGCATAATAGATGAACCTGGTTGACGAGCTGGTAACATAATTTCCGCTAAACCAACACGCGGACCTGATGCCATTAAGCGAAGGTCATTCGCAATTTTAGACATATTCATCATACATACTTTAAGCGCTGCAGATACTTCAGTATAAGCATCCGTATTTTGCGTCGCATCTACTAAATCTTCTGCACCAACAAGCGGTAATTCACTAATTGCAGCTAAATGTTTTACAACTGCTTCAATATATTCTGGATCTGCATTTAAGCCTGTACCAACTGCAGTTGCTCCCATGTTCACTTCATATAAGTGTTGACGTGATTGCTGAATGCGTTTCATATCACGTTCAAGTACACGTGAGTACGCTTTAAATTCTTGTCCAAGGCGAATTGGCACAGCGTCTTGTAAATGTGTACGTCCCATTTTAATAACATGGTCAAACTGTTCGGCTTTTAATTCAAATACATCATGCATATAACCCATCGTTTGTAATAAGCCTTCTAATGCATTTAACGTTGCGATATGAATCGCCGTTGGGAATGCATCATTTGTTGATTGGGCCATATTTACATGACTATTTGGACTAATATAATGATAGTCTCCCTTTTCCATTCCTAATAATTCAAGAGCACGATTGGCAATGACTTCATTTGCATTCATGTTCATTGAAGTACCCGCTCCGCCTTGGATTGGATCCACGATGAAATGATCATGCCATTTTCCATCAAGAATTTCTTGAGCAGCTTCTGCGATCGCACCGCCCTTGTTTAATTCCAATCTTCCTACATCTGTATTCGCAAGCGCTGCAGCTTTTTTTACAACTGCGAACGCTTTAATTAAACCTTCATGGATTTTGTATCCTGTAATTGGGAAGTTTTCAACTGCACGCATTGTTTGTACGCCGTAGTATGCATAGTTTGGTACTTCTTTTTCACCTAAAAAATCTTTTTCAATTCGAACACCATTTTTAACTTCAGTTAATGTTGCCATGATTATTCACTCCTTAACGGTTTCTTATGCTGCTTTTGTTTCTTTGACTGTTTCTACATATTGTTTTGCTTTCTCATTATCGAATTCGCCTTCCCACTTCGACATAACAATGGCCGCTAATGCATTTCCTAATACATTGACAGATGAGCGAATCATATCTAAAATGCGGTCAATTCCCGCAATTAATGCGATACCTTCTAGTGGTAACCCCATTGAACCTAACGTTGCTAATACAACAACGAACGATGCACCTGGAACTCCCGCCATACCTTTGGATGTTAACATAAGAACGAATAATAACGTTATTTGCTCCGTTAGTGACATGTGCACACCGTACATTTGTGCAACAAACAATGCCGCTAACGCTTGATAAATAGCCGATCCAGTCAAGTTAAATGTATAACCTGTCGGAATTACGAAAGAGGCAACTGCCTTTGGACAACCGAACTCTTCCATTTTTCTCATTATATTAGGTAAAACAGCTTCTGAACTTGCTGTCGTAAATGAAAGAATCAATTCTTCTTTTAAAATTTTTATTAATGTAAAAATGTTTACTCCAACCATTCGTGCATTAATACCTAATACAATCACAACGAATAGTATAACAGTTACGTATACAGCTAGCACTAGTTTTCCTAGCGGAAGTAGTGTTGCTACACCAAATTTTGCAACCGTAACGGCAATTAATGCGAATACACCAAATGGTGCAAATTTCATAACTTGATTTGTAACCCAAAACATGGCTTCGAGTACGCCTTCAAAAAAGTTAAAGACAGGCTTTCCTTTTTCCCCAATTGCCGCAACTCCTAAGCCGAATAATACTGAGAAGAATATAATCGGTAATAGGTCACCTTGTGCAATCGATTCAAATACGTTTTTCGGTACAATGTGAACAATTGTCTCAGCAAAACCTTTCTTCTCTGTTGCATCTGCAGTTTGTTTATAAGAAGAAATATCACTTTGCTGTAAATTACTCATATCAACACCAGTACCTGGTTGGAATATATTCGCTGCAAGTAATCCCATTAAAATAGCAATCGTCGTAATAATTTCGAAATAAAGAATTGTCTTACCACCCAGTTTCCCAAGCTTCTTCATATCTCCTACACCAGCTACTGCAACAATTAATGCTGAAATAACAATTGGTACTACAATCATCTTAATTAAGTGAATAAATATATCCCCAATTGGTGTGATATAAGAAATCGCCGTTTTATTGCCATAAAAGACTGCCCCTACTACAATCCCTAAAACAAGCGCGACAAAAATTTGTGTTGCCAATCCGAATTTTTTCATTTATGTTCATCCCCTTCATGCGAACGCTTTCAATTTGAATTTATAAAAGCTACTCACACATCTTATAAGCGAACCTACAAAATCATACAAAAACCTACAAGTTCGTCACAAAAAATTCAAATATTTTTCTTCTTTTTTTCATTGACACCATTTTGTTAAAAAACGATAAAATAAACTTGATAAGTAATCAGATTGTTTCGTATAATCAAAAAGATATATACTTAAAACAAATCAAAATGAAAAGGAGTGGATGTTATGAAAAACTATACAAAGCAATTCGTCCTATCTTCTTCTTTTCTTTTTCATTTTCTTAAAAAGGAACAAAGGCATTCGCCTTTGTTCCTTTTTTATTGCGATCTATATAGGGGGAATTGTTATGAGGCCATATAAACGTGTCTTAATTAAATTAAGCGGCGGTGCACTTGCCGATCAAACTGGAAATAGCTTTAACTCCAAACGATTAGAACATATCGCAAACGAAATTTTATCCATTGTTGATTTAGGTATCGAAGTATCCATCGTCATCGGTGGCGGTAATATTTTTAGGGGGCATCTAGCTGAAGAGTGGGGAATTGATCGCGTAGAAGCTGATAATATCGGTACACTAGGTACGATCATTAACAGCTTAATGCTTCGCGGTGTTTTAACAAGTAAAACAAATAGAGAAGTACGCGTTATGACGTCCATTCCATTTAATGCAGTAGCTGAACCATACATTCGCTTACGTGCAGTCCACCATTTAGATAACGGCTATATCGTTATCTTTGGAGGCGGAAACGGGCAACCGTTCGTGACAACAGATTATCCAAGTGTACAAAGGGCTATTGAAATGAATAGTGATGCCATATTAGTCGCAAAACAAGGTGTCGATGGTGTTTTTACAAGTGATCCAAAGCATAACAAATCAGCAAAAATGTACAGCAAACTAAACTATAATGATGTCGTTAGACAAAATATACAAGTCATGGATCAAGCGGCATTACTGCTTGCCCGGGACTACAATTTACCAGCACATGTCTTTAACTTTGATGAGCCTGGAGTGATGAAAAAAATATGTTTAGGTGAACATGTGGGGACGTTGATTAATGATGATGTTACGATGCTGGTGCATGAAAAATAATGATTTCCCACCAAAAAGGGTGCCTTTTGTAGGCACCCTTTTCTAATCCATCATCACAAATAGAACTCAACCAATCCCGCCACTTTCTCCTTACAACGCTCCCAAAAAGATAACTTTTCAAAAAACTCTTTCGTCATTTCTTTCGAATCATGAAAATCCTCTGTTAACGCCTTATTAACTTGTCCTACAATAGGACCACCATAAATATAAAAATTCATTTCATCATTTATATTGAAGCTACGCGAAGTAAAGTTTGTTGTACCAATAACGGTTAATTCATTATCAATAAGCATTAATTTGCCATGGAACATTCCTTTTTTATACCCATATACAGTAATCCCATTATTAACAGCTTGACGTATGTATGGATACGCCGCTTCTTTTATAAGAGGTAGATCTGGTTTATATGACCAAAGTATTTTTACTGTAACACCACGCTTTTTTGCTGCGATTAAAGCATTCATGGATTCTTTATTTTTTGCTATAAAATACGGCGTTGCAATTACAATGGAGTGTTGAGCTTGTTTTATGAGCTCTATATATTTTTCAGCAACGTAATGCCCATTGTAACTAGTCATAGTATGTAATGTATTCCCTTTACTAGCTTTATTCGTACTCCTCTTTATCTCTTCTTTCGTATCTCGTTTCCAATCTAAAGCGAATTGCTGTTCTAAATCTTTTGCTCCTTCTCCTTTAAGCCGTACATGATAATCACGCCAATATCCAAATCGCTTATCTTTCCCTAAGTACTCATCTCCTATATTAAATCCGCCTGTATAGCCAATATCCCCATCAATCGTCGTAATACGGCGATGATTACGATGGTGAAGTGAATAAAATCCGAATGGCAATGCAGGTTTTCTACTATATGTAAAATGCACACCACTTTCCCGTAATTCATTTATCATCTTTCTTTCAAATGATAAATCATTAATGCGATCAACTGATAAATAGACGTTTACTCCTTCTTTTGCCTTCTCTTTTAATAAGTTTAAAAAAGTATGACTACTTTTATCATCCGACAAAATGAAGAAATAAGTGTAGATAGAGCTTTTCGCTTTTTTAATATCTTCAAATAGCTGCTCATATAATGATTTCCCTTCTACATATAATTGAAAATCACTATAATGAGGCGCATACTCTGTCGGCATGTTTTTTCCAGCTTCCATTTTCCTACCTAAGGTAACATCGATATGCATACAAATTACAATAAAAACGAAAATAGCAATAATAATAGAAGTAACTCTTAATATTTTTTTAATCATTTTGGTTTCCTTCCAATCATATTCCTTACTATTTCGTAGTGTTTCATTTAAATATGTTTTCATACGAAATGTATTTCTTATTTTTATTGATACTAAACAGTTAAAGGAGATATGAATATGAGAAAAAGAAAAACTCCTATTGTTTTTATCCCAGGTCTTTTCGGTTCAATGAGCAATATTATTATTCCCGGCACTGGTAATTGGAGTTTTGGACTTTCTGCATTTGTTTACGAACCATTCATCATGATGCTAGAAAGTATGGGCTACGAACGAAATAAAGACTTGTTCATCTGTTTTTATGACTGGCGGCAGCGTATTGTTTTTTCTACACAAAAATATTTATTACAAACGATTGCTTATGCTAAAAAGATTACAGGTTGCGATAAACTAAATTTAATTTGTCATAGTATGGGCGGCCTTCTTGGACGTTCTTACGTTCAAAGTGACGAATATAAAAATGATGTGAATCAACTTATAATACTCTGCACACCAAACGCTGGATCTCCACCAAATTATAGTTATTGGACTGGAGGCAGTCTCCCTATCCATGCCTCTTCTAAAATAAATATCGTTCATTTTTATATGGAACAATATATTTGTTACTTAAGCATCTTACATAAAATGAATAAAGTTGAGGCGATACACATTTACTTTCCAGGATTACAAGATGTTATTCCTTGTAAAGATTACGGAAATTATTTATTTATAAAATCCGACTCTTCTATTACATTTCTTCCTTATAGTAAGATGAAAACGAAAAACCCTTTCCTCGATATATTAAATACAAATAGATTTATTATACAAAAAAGAAATATTGAAACGACACTCATTGCCGGAGATGGAGAGGAAACAACTCAATATTTACAAGTCGTCCCTTCACATTCCAAACTGAAATGGACAGACGGCAAAGTCGTCGGTGATTTACTTACAAAACATGGTGACGGTAACGCTGTTCTACATAGCGTTTTTCTTCTAGAGGGAAATAAATATGTTTTGCATGCTTCACATAACGAAGTGCTCTACAAAAGCATTCCTATACTACAAAAGATACTCTAAGTTTCAAACAAAAAAGGTATGGCATTAAGCCACACCTTTTCACATTAAACAAAATTTCTCGCGTCATTATTTCTTCCAAACTTATAAATAGCAATTAAGAAGAATGCAATTGCGAAAGCGAATAAAATTAAAATGTTTAAATACAACTCCGAGAATGGTATTCCCTGCTGTAGTTTTGATATCGTATCTAACAACCAGCGCTGCGGAAGAAAATTAGCTACTTTTTGTACTGCACTTGGCATAATGTCATATGGGAAATAACATCCAGCAAGTAAGCATGTTGGTACAATAATCATATTTTGCATCGCATTTGCCGATGCTGAGTTTTTCGAAAAAGCTACAAGGACTAATGATATTCCAATTGCGATTAATGCAAATAGCATTAGTACGCCCATCATCACTATGAAAGGCATATTGATATTCGTATGAAAAACATTCGTTAGGAATAGGATTGTAATCAAAATTTGTACTGTTAGTATTATCATATTTACTCCGACATTAGATAATATAAACTTCTTCCCATCTATCGGCGTTGATAATAGTCTAAAGTACGTTCTATTCTCTTTTTCTTTTAAAATATGACCTGATAAGTTCGCTGCTGAAAACAGCATAAACATAATAAGGTAACCCATCGTTTGATTTGTCATATCTTTATTTTTCGAAGTATCTTCTAGCGTCTCAGTTTTCATTTTAAATGAACTTTTTTGATACCCTGCGTACATATTGTCGAATGTGCTTTGATCTGTTCCGGCTACTTTACTAATAGCTGCTATATTATCAATATAATTATATAAATATGATTTTATAAATCCTGTTACTTGATCACCTTTAATCGATGAAATTTCAATATGCTCTGGTTTCCCTTCTCGAACACTTTTTGAAAAACCAGAATCTAATGTAATAACTCCATCAAGTTTTTTGGAAGTGAGTTTATCTTCTATTTGAGACTCCTTAACCTTACTCACATTCACATGATTTAATCCTTCTAAAAACTTTATCGTATCATTTGCTATCGGCTCATTTTCTTTATTTACAATCCCGATATTTAACGTTCCTTGCCCTGCATTTCCGTATATCGAGAAGGAAATGAGCGTCCCTATTATCGGCAAGCTAATTATAATTAGTAAACTTTTTTTATTTTTCAAAAGCACAGATAACGTTTTTTGTATGAGCCATAAAATATCCTTCATACTATAGCCCCTCCCGTCTACGTAATGCAATAATTGCAATTAATAAAAAGAGTGCTGAAATTCCAATGTTTAAAGAAATGACTGGTAGTGCTGCCCCTACATCATTTGCATAAATAATTTTCATAACAGCTGTATTTGCCCAAGTTAATGGCGATAAATTCGTAACGAAATTTTCTTCTACTACGAAATATGCACCTCCAAAAATAGAAGCTAATTGCACAACAACCATAATAATTGCCCTAGACGCTTCAGCTGTTTTCGTGATATATCCGATTCCTAAACCGAAGCTAATTGCTAGAAAGACTTGTGTTAATAAAATAAGAAATATGATTCCAAGATGGTCGCCCCAATTCGCTTGAAAAACAAATTTACTAAATAACATGACGAGTAATATGCACAGGGCATTTGCTACTAGGCTACCAAGTACTTTTCCAATGAATATTTCAGCTTTACTTATAGGTGCAGCAATGAGACGATCTCCTGTTTTACGTATTCGTTCTCCTCGAATTAAAGAACTCGCTCCCATCGCAGCATACAGTGCAATCATCGTTGTCATTACAACCGCGTAGTAATCCATAGAACCTGGTTTTTTCGCAGCTTGTAAAGATGTTTCTTTTATATAATCATTATGGTTTCCGTTTGAAATAACTGTGCTCACCTTAGTAGGATCTACTTTTGCAACTTCGACCGCTACATTGTACTTATCAACAAATGTTGTAAGCATTCCTTCCACAATACTCCCCTCAATACTACTTTTGTCACTTCCGTAAAATTTTGCACCATCTTTATTTAACTCTACATAAGCAGCATATTTATTTTTCTTCACTTCTT
This sequence comes from Bacillus sp. JH7, assembly GCF_001563515.1. Taxonomy (NCBI): domain Bacteria; kingdom Bacillati; phylum Bacillota; class Bacilli; order Caryophanales; family Bacillaceae; genus Bacillus; species Bacillus sp. JH7. Next base: position 3,010,901 of record NZ_LPUS01000001.1, read on the forward strand.
CTTTCCCATCTATACTGCCGGAAGCTTTTTTAAAATGAATACCTGATTTATCCACTTCTTTCGTAAATGCTGCAAATGATTGAGAAAACGTGCTACTCGCTTCATCTTTATATAGCACTTGTATATCTTTAATTGAATGACTATCACTATTAAATGCGTTGGTTAACGCTGTTCCTAACACAAGCATAAGTACAATCGGAAATGCTAACATAAAAACTAAAGTTCTTACGTCTCTGAAATCTCTTTTAATATGCATAATTGCAATATTGAAGATGTTCAATTGATGAACCTCCCTTTACCTTTTCTTCATTTACCTTTTATTTATCTCGTAAGTTTCTTCCGGTTAACGTAAGAAATACTGTTTCTAAGTTTGGAGCCTGCTCCTCTAACGAACGAATTTCAATGTCATGATTAATGAAATGCTGAATAATTTGATTTAAATTATTTAATCCTGCATCCGAGTTTACCTTGATTACGTTCTCTTCAATTTGAACAGCTTTCACACCGTTTATCTCTTTTAACTTTTCTACATCTAAATTTTCTACTGACTTCACTTCAATCCAAATATCTTTCGTATCTGTAATAATCGCTTTTAACTGTTCTTTCGTACCTTCTGCAATCACTTTACCGTGGTCGACAATTGCGATTTTCGTACAAATCTCTTCTACTTCTTCCATGTAGTGGCTCGTGTAAATAATCGTACTTCCCATTTCATTTAATTTACGTACTGACTGCAAAATGTAGTTTCTTGACTGTGGATCAATTCCAACTGTCGGCTCATCCATAATAATTAACTTCGGTCTATGAGCAATCGCACAAGCGATATTCAGTCTTCGTTTCATCCCGCCAGAAAAGTTCTTCGGATAGCTTTTCTGTTTATCACTAAGTCCTACAAATTGAAGAGCTTCCTCTACCCTAGCTTTTAATTCGGCTCCTCGTAATCCGTACAACCCAGCAAAGAATTTCACATTTTCATAGGCAGTTAACTCTTCATAAATCGCAATATCTTGCGGAACGATACCGATATTCATCTTCGCAAATCGGTTATGTTTCTTTATATTTTTTCCTAGTATGCTAATTTCGCCTTCATTACTTCTTAACAAACCAGCAATCATATTAATCGTTGTACTCTTACCAGCACCATTCGATCCTAAAAAGCCAAATATTTCTCCTTCTTTAATAGATAAAGACATATTATCAACTGCGATGAAATCACCAAATTTTTTCGTTAAATTTTTAATTTCTAATGTATTCATCATTTCACCCCTATTTCGGTTTCTCTGCTTTTAGTATAAACAAAAAGAATGAACCTGCTCAGTGCAGAAGTTCATTCTTTTCACATGAGATTATTCACTTTTTTCATATGAGATGATTCATCCTCATATCGGCAACAACATTGTTACTGCAAAACCACTTGTTCCATCTACAATAATTTTTCCGTTTACTGACGCTGTTCGCTCCTCCATCCCCATAATCCCGAGACCTTTCTTAACGAGAACCGCACCTTTTCCGTTATCCTTCACTTGTACTTTCACCATCTTGTTAAGTACATGAATATCAATTGAGATGACTGTCGCATCAGCATACTTCATCGCGTTCGTTAATGCCTCCATAACATTTTCAGCAATAATTTTCCACTGTATCGGAGAAATCATATCTAAGTTCCCTTTATAAACGAAAGGAATATTCACATCATTCTTACCGGCAAATTCCTCTATGAATAATTTCATACGATGAATACCAATTTGCTCAGTTGGTGGCTTCATATTTTTCAATGTAATGCGAATACTTTCAATTCCATCTTTTGAAATGTGAATTGCATTTTGTAATAACTCCGCAGATTTTTCTTTATCTATTTCCATTAACCTCTTTGCTGCCTCCATTTGAATAAGTGCACCCGTCATCGAGTGACCAATTTTATCATGAATTTCTTGCGATAACCGATTTCTCTCTTCTAGCTTAAATGTGTATTCAGATTGTCTTATGTACTCTTTATTTTCATGTAAGCTTTTCGTAAGTCGTTGCATATCTTTTCGCATCTTATCATTTTGCGATTCAAGCTTTACTACACGCGATATATATCGATCTGCAATAGTTAAAACGAGAAAAGAAAATGCAACAATTAATCCATAAGTCATTCGAATACTTTCATCTGCAATCGTAATTGGGAGCATCATAACGACAAAGCGTGGCCAATTCTTTTCTATGTAATAGAATGTAATTTCGTATAAGTTCAAAGGTAAAAACAAAATAAAAAATGGATGAACCCTCCATGTAAATAACATAACTACGCCAATGGACATACAGATTAATATTTTTTTATACGTATCTTTTTTAAATATAGAAATCATTACGTTTACAGAGAGGTAAATAAGTAAAGTAAATATAACCCACGGTAAATTTGCTATATTTGCGTAAATATAACTGAACACAATATATAAAAAGACAATTAATTTACTTACAGTTAACCAAAATTCCATATCATTAATCTACTTTCCCTGTTAAGTAATAAATCGCAATTTGTGTGCGATGTTCAAGTCCAGTTTTCCCTAAAACTGACGTAATATAATTTGCAATTGTTCCCTCAGATATAAAAAGCTGTTTCGAAATTTCTTTATTTGAGAAACCTTTTGCAATTAATGCAATAATACTAAGCTCCCTTTCTGTGAAAAGGCTCTTATCAATTTTACATTCTTCCTCTTTACTTTCCATTAAATTAGACTTAATTTTATCGAGAATAACATCTTGCATAACAGTTTGACCGTTATATACTCCTTTTATCGCATCACGAATACGCTCCGGATCGTTATTTTTTAATAAATAACCTTTCGCTCCATTTTTTACTGCATCCAAAATATATTCATCATCATCAAACGTCGTTAAAATAAGCGGTTTTGTTTTCGTCTCTTCACAAATGAACTTCGTCGCCTCTACCCCGTTCATATTTGGCATACGAACATCTAAAAGAGCAATATCAACTTCATGCTTTTTACAATACGCTACAGCTTCTTCCCCATCATTTACAGTATCTACTACTTCAAACTCTTCGTATGTATTTAAAATAATTTTCATGCCTTCTCTAATAAAAGAGTTATCATCTGCTATTAATATTTTAATTTTCATGTTTGTTAGTATGGACCTTGCCCTACTAACATTCACATCCTTTCTCCGTGTAACATTTCCTACTTGCTCATTATATACTTCTCTTTACCATTTTTTCACACCTTTTTTCATCTAGCTCTCCCGCAAAAAATATATTATTCTTTTTTTACAAAATGTGTAGGGTGACTTATCATTCTTTACGTCTATATAATAGAATGCGTCAAAAAGGAGGGAGAGACCGATTGAGGAAAAACAATTAATTGAAAAAGCACAGCAAGGAAGCGAGCATGCTTTTCGTATCCTTGTACAAACATATCGTCATTATATTTTTCAAGTTATCTTTTCTATTTTAAGACATGAAGAAGATTCGAAAGATGTTACACAAGAAGTATTCGTAAAAATTCACACCTCTCTCCCAAATTATCAATTTCGCGGATTAAAAACGTGGATGGCACGTATTGCCACCAATCACGCTATTGATTATAAGAGAAAGAAAGCTAGAGAAAGTGAAGAACTCTCCTTATGTAAAGAAGCTGAGGAAAATATACAGTCCTCTCATAATATTGAGGCTTTATTATTGACGAAAGAGCAAAAATTACTCATTGCTCAAAAACTGCGAGAACTTCCCGAAAATTACCGTGACGTTGTTCTCGCACATTACTTAGAAGAAAAGAGCTATCAAGAAATTGCTTTACAGGAAAACATCGAAGTAAAAACAGTCGAAATGAAACTGTATCGAGCACGAAAATGGATTAAAAAACATTGGAAGGAGGAAGAGTTTCTATGATGCATTATTCAAAAGAAGATTGGCGCAATTATACATTAGATTTTATAGAAAGTAATGAACGTGAATCTATGGAAGAACATCTTTATGAATGTGATCATTGTTTAGCACTTTATATGGAAAGTATTGATGAACAACATGAAAACCTTCCAATGATAAATGATGATTCATTTACGAACGAAGTTATGACGCAAATTAATTTTGAAACACTACAGTCTAATGAAAATATAAAAACAACCTCACTAAAGCGCACGATCATTCATTACATAATTGCGACTGCGGCTACAATTATTTTTATGGTAAGTGGTTTATTTCAGTATATTTTTACAGCGACATCAAATTTAGAGAAATCTTCAAAACATAACGAGTCTTCTATTTCACAACAAATTGTAAACAAATCGGTAGACACATCGAAAAAGGACGGAGGTTCAAAGCATGAATAAAAATCCCTTTTTAGCACTTGTATTAGGGCTAATTCCTGGGCTTGGACATTTATACTTAAAAAAGCTAGGACGGTTTATTTTATATAGCGGGGGATCACTATTTCTATTCTCCTTTGCAGTATTTTGTACCATAGTAGTAAGAGAACGTGATATTGCTTTTCTTTCTCTATTTTTACTAGCTGTTCTATGGGTAATTAACTTACTAGATTTAGTTATCACCATTATAAACCAAACGAAAAAGCAAGAAGCTGGAGAAGTGATAAATTCCTCTAAAGAGAGCGAACGATTTTATATCATTCTCTTATCCATCATCCCTGGGCTTGGCCATTTCCAATTAGGACTTATGCAACGCGGACTTACATTTTTAGTAGCTTGCACAGGAATCGGAAGTATGATCATTTTCGTTGCACTTTTAACATCGCAAGAAAGTTTTCTTATCTTCCTTATTACGTTACCTGTTTTATGGATTTATAATTTCTTTGACGTTGTTCAGCAACTACAGAAAAAAGAACGTGGCGAGCAACTAGATGATCGTACTATTTTCGAAGAGTTTGAAGAACATCGTGAACAAGGAAAGAAGAATAAAACATTCGCTTCTATTTTAGCGATGTTCCCCGGAGCAGGACATATGTATTTAGGCTTACAACGCCGCGGCCTTCAGCTTATGGCAGCCTTTTTACTTTCAATATATTTACTCGATTTATTAAGACTTTCTGCGTTTTTATTTTTAGTTCCAATCATTTGGTTCTATAGCTTCTTTGACGCTTTACAGCAAACTGCAAAGTATGGAAAAGAACGTGTAAATGACGAGCCTATCATTGATTATTTTATTAATCATCAAAGATGGATCGGTATCGGGTTAATTACACTCGGTGGTTATTATTTATTAGATCAAACAGTCCTTCCTATTTTGAATGATTACTTTGCAACTATATTTAACATTCATCTTAGCGAGCTATATTATCGCTATTTCCAAACATCTATCGTTGCACTCCTCTTAATTGGCGGCGGCTTTAAATTGTTACTTGGAAATAAAGAAAACAAAGGTGGTACAAAAGAATGAGAACATGGCGTGTTGGAACATTCTCAATGGGGCTTTCTATTATATCGTTAGGATGCTTTTTACTTTTTTCAGTCGTAAAAGGAATTCAAGTATTAGATACACTAACTGCATGGTGGCCAGTTTTACTTATCATACTTGGAGCTGAAGTTTTACTATACCTTCTATTCTCTAAAAAAGAGCAATCTTTTATTAAATATGATATTTTTAGTATTTTCTTTATCGGCGTTTTAGGAAGTGTCGGAATTGCTTTTTACTGTTTATTATCAACTGGATTACTAGAAGAAGTTCGTCATTCTATTAATACAACGAGGCAAACGAGTAATATTCCAGACGGACAATTTGATATACCTGAATCTATCAAAAAAATCGTAGTAGATGCAGGACATCAGCCTCTAACGATAGAGGGAAATAATACAAATCAAATTCATCTTTTGGGAACTTATGAAATGACAACGAAAGCAAATGAAAAACTCAATTTAAAACGAGATGATTTCCTTTCAGTTCAAACGGCTGGAGAAACGATGTATATCACTTTAAAATCATTACCTGTTCAGCATACGTTATTTAATTCAGCACCACAGGTGAAACCAACGCTTGTTCTTCCGCAAAATAAAAATGTGGAAATCCGTGCTTCAAATAACGAACTATCTCTTTATCCAGGTCAATTGCAAAATAATTGGTTTGTACAGGAAAGCTCAAGAGTGTCTGTCCATCTTGCAAAAGAGAGTGATGTTTCTTTAACAGCAGTAACGAATCAAAAAGAAACACATGGAAGTACACCTTGGGAACAAGTAGAAGATTTAACGAAAAACGAAAATACTTCTTCAGAAGAACATCCAGAATTAAACACCCAAGAACATTGGTATAAAAATTCGATTAAAACTGGAAATGGGACATACAAGTTAAATATTGAGAAAGCTTATAATTTGAATATGAGTGTTCTCGAAAAATAAAAAACCTTCCGCAATTGCGGAAGGTTTTTCTCATATAATCGCTTTAATTCCTTCTAACACTAATCCAATCATAAATCCGCAAACCGCCCCGTTCACTCGGATCCACTGTAAATCTTTACCGACATTATTTTCAATCATTTCGATTAACGTTTTATCATCTAACTTATCAAGATTTTCTTGTACAAGCTTACCGATTTTCGAATGGTTCTTTTCCACAAGTGTGACAACTTGCTTTTGTAACCACTCCTCTATTTTTTGAACAGTTTGTTCATCTTCTTTTATTTTATTCATTTGTTTTTGTAAAAATGGAATAACATATTTATCAGCAAATTCTTCATTATTTACAAAAGCAACTGCTCTTTGCTGTACTTGCTCTAGCATCTCTTTTATTTTGTCAGTAGCATTCCAATTCGCAAGCCACTTTTCTTTCCAATTTTCTAATTCCTGTAATAAGGCTTCATTTTCTTTTACATTGATAATTTCTTGACGAATCTTCGCTAATATAAGTTGTCTTGTGCTATTATCAGCCTCTTGTAAGCTGTTAATATTACTAATGATAAACTTCTGCAAAATGCCGCCAATCTTATCTTCATCTACAATATTCATAAATGATTTCAAAGTAAACTGCAAGAATCCATCTACTTTTATATTTTCCATCGCCTTCATACCTAAGCTACCGAGCTGGTAACGAGCTTCATCTTGCGCTGTCCAATCTTTTACCTTCACTAATATGTAATCAAGTGTCTTTTCATCATATTCTTGCACAACTAATTGATCAACAAGCACTTGTAAAATGTTATTTGTATTAATTGTATGTAAATACGTCTTTAATTCTTTTTCAATAATAACCGCTAATTTTTCTGTATCGATTGAAACAATCGCCTTCTCAGCAATCGTTACAATGCCTTTTTTCACAGCATCAGACTGCATTTCTCTCTCTGCAATTTGTAGCACCATTTGTGCTAGCTGCATTTCTTTTACTTTATTCGTAATACTTTCTTTCGTTAGCCACTCATTTTCTAACGTATTGATGAGCCCTTTCGTTACTCGTTTACGGTTTTTAGGTAACAAAGCTGTATGCGGAATTGGAATTCCCATCGGGTGACGGAATAATGCTGTAACTGCGAACCAATCTGCAAGCCCGCCAACTAACCCAGCTTCAAATCCCCCTTGTATAATCTCTCCAGCTATCGTTCCTTGAAAAGGGATAGAAGCCGCAAAGCCTACACCCATAACCCCAAGCGAAATACCCGCTATATATTTAGTCTGTAATGACATCGTATACACATCCTCTTATTATGTAAAATAAAGCTTTTTTGTTGTATTTATTCAATATTAGTTATCCTTTATATATACTATAAAGAACTATTGTGAAAATAACAAAGATTTTTATGTACATGAAAAAATGAGGCTACAATTAGCCTCATTTTTCTTATACCGTTAACTCCAAACCTTTCCTATAATATTCATTCATTACATCTTTTGGAACCATACTTCCACCCGTTCCCCACACAATATGAGTACCTTTTTTCACCTTCTCTGTTAACTGTTGCTTTTGTAAATACTCATCTTCTTTACATACTTTCACTGGCCCTATCATACCTGCTAGTGCAGAAGGCTCTAAATAAATATTCTCCGTGTCAGCTAGTTCTTTTAACAATCTATATAACTCTTCATCGCTTACTGTGTAATTCCCACTCAAAAATGGTTCCATCGTTTTACCGACAAATCCAGACGGTCTTCCTACCGCTAGTCCGTCCGCGTCTGTTACATTATCAATCCCGATATCTTGAACAGCAATTTTATCATGAAGTCCTGTCATTAAACCGAGTAACATGCATGGAGAGTGCGTAGGCTCCGCAAAGAAGCAGTGCACGTTGTCTTTATACAATAACTTTAAACCGAATGCTACCCCGCCAGGTCCTCCTCCTACTCCGCACGGAAGATAAACAAATAAAGGATGATTTTCATCTACTACAACCTCTAACTCTTCTAATTGCTTTTGTAATCGCGATGCTGCTACTGCGTATCCTAAAAATAAATCATGGGAATTTTCATCATCTACAAAATAACAGCTAGGATCGGCATCTGCTTGCTGACGCCCCTCTTCTACTGCTTTACTATAATCAGCTTCATACTCAATAACGTTTACACCTTTACTTCTTAATAAATCTTTTTTCCATTGTTTCGCATCTGCTGACATATGAACCGTTACGTTAAAACCTAGTTTCGCACTCATAATCCCAATGCTTAGCCCTAAATTTCCTGTTGAACCGACCGCAATTGAATATTTGGCAAAAAACTCTCTACATGTATCACTATCTAAAATGGAATAATCATCTTCTTCTGTTAACATACCGTGCTGCAAAGCTAGTTGTTCAGCATGTTTCAACACTTCATAAATGCCGCCCCTAGCTTTAATTGATCCTGATATCGGAAGATGACTATCACATTTTAATAATAATTCTCCTAAAATAGGTTGCTTGTAATTTGTCTCTAAAGCTTCTTTCATAGAAGATATTTTCACTAAAGGTGATTCGATTATGCCATTCGTCCCTTTCGTTTCAGGAAAAACTTTCGCAATATATGGTGCAAAACGCTTTAATCTCTCTTCCGCATCTTTTACATTCTCTTCATTAAGTGGTGAATCTTTTATTGCCCTTTCATACTTTTCTATGTTTGGATTTATCCAAAATACTTCTTCTGTTGCAATAAGTTTATTCACTAATGGGTATTTTGCTTGTAATGCCCCTATTTCTTTCATTTTGTTTCCTCCTTATATCCTTGTAGCTCACCATATAATAAATTATAATTAAATTAATTTTAATATAGTTTAACACAAATCGTTAACTTTAGTTAATTTTAATTTAATTTATTTAAATATAATTTAATAACCCTTAAGGAGATTTTCATTATGGAAAATATAGATATTGGTAAAAAAATTGAAAAACAAAGAAAAGAAAAAGGTTTAACTAGTAAAGAACTAGCAAAGATGGCCGATATTACACCATCTATGTTAAGTCAAATTGAGCGTGGGTCCGCTAACCCTTCTATTCAAACATTAAAAGTGCTTGCTAAAGCTCTTGATGTGCCAACATTTAGCTTTTTACTTGAAGATACAAATACAGACGATTTAATTGTACGTTCCCATAAACGAAAGAAAATGATTATCGATAATTTATCATATGAAATGCTTTCACCTGATTTCACTGGAAATTTAGCAACAGCAATTATGACCGTCCCGCCTAATACAGCTTCATCAGAAAATGTGCTAGAACATAAAGGAGAAGAATTAGCATTTGTCTTAGATGGGAAAATCACATTATATTTAAACGAGGAAGAATACGTATTAGAAACCGGCGACAGTGTAAAGATACCTGCTTATTTAAAGCATAAATGGGTGAATCATTTTGAGAAAAATGCGATAGTCTTATTTTCTGTTACTCCGCCGATTTTTTAATATATGTAATAAAAAATAGCCATGTACGGGGAATATCCGTTAATGGCTATTTTTTATTTTTTCGGCACCAACAAAATCCCTAAACTAATAATACAAAAGCTCATTATTTGCTGTGCTGATAGACCAAACTGTACCGAATTTTGTTCACTAACAAGCGAAATAATGATTTGAGCAAACCCCTCAACAATTAGAAAAATACTTATATTCTTTCCATTTCCGATCCTTTCATTTTTCATCCATAACAAGCCCATTATACAAAGGTTGAGGATAATCTCATATACGAAAATAGGATGATACAAAAATTTAGATTCATATATATTCATTCCCCATGGTAGTGTCGTTTGTACACCTACTTCATGATGTAATAGAAAATAAAAGATAATACTTACACACAGACCAAAAGGCAATGCATCAAGTAAAATACGAAGCGAAAATTGTTCCTTTTTACTTTTCCAAACAATGTATACACTAGCAATTACGCATCCTACTACAATATGTTGCATACTTCCTATAGCTAATAATGCTTGCAATGGCGATTTAAAAGCCCATACAGGATTTAAAATTGCTGGTGCAAACTTCCATACAAATACGATGATAATAAACGCATTTGTTACGGCATCCATCATTTTTTCATATGATGCATTTTGATGCCTCATCTTTCGTTTCATCAACATAAATCCAAATAGACTTCCAATTATAAGAGATACGGGTTGTAATCTCACGATCCACTCCATCATCACGAAATCCCCTTTTAGCTCTCAATCAATTTCTTAAATTTCTTTTCTAATTGATCTGGTGGTAATACACCTCGTACATGATCTACTATAATTCCATCCTTATTAACAAAAAATGTCGTCGGTAAAGAGAATACTTTATAATCTAATCCAGCTACTCCGTCCATATCTAGTAGAACCGGAAACTCAAATCCATAGCGATTAGCAAATGCGCTTGCTTCTTGTACTGGGTCACTAACAGTTGCATTCACCGCAAAAATTTCAACATCCTTTTTATATTTATCATACATATGAACTAAGTCAGGTGCCTCCATTTCACACGGCCCACACCATGATGCCCAAAAATTAATAATATATGGTTTTCCCTTGGCATCATTTAACGACTGCAACTTTCCGTCTAATCCTTTTAATGTGATGCCAGGTGCTTTAAAACCTACTTGTGGTAATACTTCTTTCTCTTGTAACTCTGCTTGCTTTGCTTTTCTTTCCTTTTCTTCTTTCTTTGAATTATAAAAGTTAACCCCCGCCCAAGCGAGAGCACCTACTAGTATAATAGCAATTAGTTTCTTCACTTTTCTTCCTCCTCATTTTTAAAAACCTGTAAATCCACCGAATAGACGAATAAAGAATGCTGTAATTTTCGTCATTTGATTTGTATACAATAAAATACCTGTAATATATGATAAATAAGATATATATAGCGATAAAAAGTATAATGATATAAATGACAACACTCTATCCACACTACATAGAGTAGTGTTTACCCTAAAAAAAAGAGGCTATATGCACTCTCCGACAATAAGTACAATCGACACACAGAATAACCCTATTGTTACATATACCGAGTTCGTATGTAACGGAATAGTAAGCTTAGCAACCTTTTCATTTAACACTTGCTCGATTCGTAAATTTATTGCTGTTTTTGCAAATGAAGCTGTAACACATCGATTTTCCATTGTCTTTATTTTAATTAATTTTAATAATGCGCTACCTAACTCAAATGAAGATTCCATTTTTTGCATCGCATATTTATCTGCTGCTAACTCTTGATACGTATGATATCGTTGTAACAATTCTTTTAATATCGGGATGTACATCATTCCTTCTGCTAATAACGTAAAACAAAATAATTTTAGCGGATCCCAATTATTTTGATGATATTCTTCATGGAAAATAATCGCATCAATCTCTTCATCTGAAAACGTCTGAAGCAAACCTTCCGACATGACAACTTTCGGACGGAATAATCCAATTGTAAACGCTGCAACTTCCGCAGTCGGCAGTATATATATTTGTTTCCCTTTTCTAATAAATGGGATAAGTACTTTTTGTACTTTTTTACTATAGAAAAATTGCCGCCAAATTCTTTTACACACAATCAATACAGTAATTAATAATAACCCCGCTATTATAATACGAACCATTGATAGTTCTTTCATATGTTTTTCTAACTGAAACAAGCAAAACTTTGAAAGGAAGAATGCCTTATTTTGAAAGAGAAATGGATATGTAACATAATACAATAACAAGCTGAAAAAGAGGGTACTAACAATGAGCGCTAACAATACGATTTTACGCATTTGCCATTTCATTTCATCGATTCTCTTTTTTTAACTGATTCAATTTGTCTTCTAATTTTTTTATTAAATTCGGATCAGCCTGCTCTAACTCATCTATCATATGTGTTATAACTAAATCTCCAAATTCCCCCACTAATTCCTGTGTCATTTTCTTCGTTTGATTGGATAAGAATTCTTCTTTCGTTTGTATAGCACGATATATGCCACTTCTTTTTACAGTCTGTTTTTCTAAGTGTAATTTCTCTACTAACCTGTTCATAACTGTCATAACAGTATTAAAATTCACAGGCGATTCTTCACTTAATTTCTGCTGGACTTCTTTAATAGTAATACCTTCAGTAGACCAAATAATCTCCATAATCTTCGCTTCAAGCGGTCCAAAGAAATGATTTAACCCGTGCTCATTTAACTTATAGTTTTGAGTAAACATTGTACAACTCCTTTCACACTACGGATTGTAGTATAAATTAAATGAAAGGTCAAACGTAAATGATATATATGAAAATTAACTACCCATAAATACATAGGCTATTCCATTCATTTTAAACCTAATTTTTCTCCAAATGTATCAAAAAGATACTGCTCTAATATTTGTACACTAAACTTTTCATTACGTCCAAGTGCAAATAATTCCCGATTCTTCGCTACGATAGTATCTAACGGAATAACTACATTATCCACTATTTTTGTAATTTCAATTATATTACTTTTTACATTTACTTCTGTTTTAAATTCAACGTTTTCTAACACTATATGTGAACGTCTTCCTGATGCAAAAAAAGTAAAATTAGGATTTTTAACAACGCCAATTTCAGTCTCTAACGCATATAAATAGTGAAAAATTACATCTCTATGTCCATCTTTTATTATTTTTTCATCCTTCTCATCGTCTAAGTATTCTTTCAGCTTCGTTGTAAATTCAAATCGAAAATCCACTTTTTTCACGCTCCTTCTTTGTATTTCATATTAAATAAATATATTGAAATAATTTTACCATATTGTAATACAACTTCCTATTAAAAGTAAAAACTGTTTTAGAAAATCGCTATTATTTCCGATATCCTTTTAAAATATAAGTATAAATTCAATATGAATGAATGCTTCATTACATCTATTTAAACATATTTTTTCCATTTTTTGAAACATTAGTATGAAATATTATATATCAATGAATGGTTTCTAATGTATTGGTATATATAGTCAGTAGTTTCTTTACTATTCCGATATACTTAAGCTACATTTTCTAATTATTGATTACATTACGGAAGGAATGTAACTCTCTTCTATCGAATTTTTATATAACAAAAATGATTAGGTGGTGCTTTACTATGAAATTAGCTGTCATTGGTGGCGGTGATTTACAAGATTCAAATCACTTGCCTATTAATGAACGCCTTATAGAATTAACAAATAAACAGTATCCAAAAGTATTGTTTATTCCAACGGCTAGTCATGATGATGAAAGCTATATAAAATTATTTTTAGACACGTTTGAAAAACAATTACATTGTGAAGTACAAATTTTACGCATTACAACAGATTCACCTTCTAAGTATGAAATAGAGGAGATGATTCATTCAGCCGATTTAATTTATCTAGGTGGCGGAAACTATATTCACATGCTTACGCAATGGAAAGAACATAGACTTGATGAAAAATTATTATTGGCTCTGCAACAAGGAACACTTATTGCTGGTTATAGCGCTGGTGCTATGTGTTGGTTCACGTCTAGTATCCGATCAGATTATGAAGGTTCTGGTTACATAGAGAGTAACGGATGGGGTATTGTTAATAAAAGATTTTGTCCACATTATAATCAATTAAACAGAATGAACGCCTTCCATTCCTTTTTACAAAATCATCAAGGGAATATAGAAGGAATTGCACTGGAGGATAATTGCGCTTTATATATTACAGAGGAATCCTTTGAGATTATCGGTGAACCGGAAAAAGCGTGGGAGTTTTATATGAGTGATAAAACACTCATTAGACAACATTTTGATATAACTTTAAAAAGCTATTTGTAAACCTGCACTTACGAAAAAATGTCCCTAAGTCTAATAACTTAGGGACATTTTTCTATTTAACTAACTAATCGTGTAATTCGTTTCTTTTGCCATGAAAGCTTATAATATGCATACTGCAATAGTAAGCTGACAATAAATGCTGCTGGATACCCGATCCAAATGCCTTCTATTCCAAGACTTGTATGGTAAGAAAGATAGTATGCTACGGGTACTTCTACAAGCCAAATTGAAACAACTCCAATAACAGTTGGCCAAAGTACTGTACCGCTCGCTCGCATTGTCGCACTAATAATTTGTGCATGACCGAAAATTAAATAACTCCATAACGTAATCATAACTAAGCTATGAGCAATTTCAATTGTAGTTTGACTCGTTAAAAATAGTGATAAAATGTCTCTTGAGAATAAATAAATAAGAGATATTAACACACCACCGATGACGTAGTTCATAATAATTCCGGCCTTCACAACTTTCTGCAATCGATCAAATTGATTCGCCCCAATTGATTGTGCTGCAAAAATAGAAACTGTAATACCAAGGCTAACTGCTGGCATTTGTACATAACTTGCAACTTGATTCACAACGCCGTAAGCAGCTGTTGCATCCGAACCGTAACGATTTACAAATGCGATTACGGCAATCTCAGATAATGAAACTAATATCATATTTATACTTGCCGGTATACCGAGCCTTAGCAATAGCTTTAATAACTCCCCATCCATTCGAAGGTATTTTCTAACCGTTCCATCTAGTTGTAATGGGTGATTTTTCTTCTTTAAATACACAAGCATGACAATAAACGTAATAACTGTAGATATAACAGATGCATAGGCTGCTCCATACACATCTAATTTCGGAGCTCCTAACCATCCAAAAATAAGAACCGGTAATAAAATCATATTTAGTGCTGTACTTACAATTAAAAAGTAAAATGGCGTTTTAGAATCTCCTGTACCTCTCATAAATGTTGTATATGCGAAATATAAAAATAATACTGGCATCGATATAAATAAAATCCGTGCATAATGTACACTTATTTCAATAATATTTTCTGGCGTTCCCATTAGACGCATAATATCCATCGCAAAAATACTTCCTATTATCGCCAACACAACTCCAATAATAAAGGTAAATGTCAGCGTCGTACCAACGATAGCTTTTAAACGATCTTCGTTTTTAGCACCAAACGCCTGACCAATTAAAATAGAGCTTCCTGAACCGATACCAATTACAAATGAAACGAGCAAGAAAAATAATGGGAAGAATGCTGATATGGCCGCTAAATCATTAACTCCAAGCCATCTTCCTACTACTACCATACCAAATAATTGTCCAACTGATTGTAGTACATTACTTAATAATAACGGTACTAAAAACATCGACATCGATTTCCAAATCGGTTTACTCTCACTTTCCAACTTATGTGACTCCGCACCTTCTTTATTGTTATCTGCAGGTGGTTTCAAATTTCATTTCTCCTTTTCTTAAAAATCTATTTTCAATATCTATCTCTTTGTATAGTTGTTATAATACTGTGCTTCTATTCATTTTCTTTTCATATGATTATAACTTCACCCAATATTGACTTCCATCGGCTGTTCGATCTAAAAATCCATATTCGATTAAATATCTTCTTAACGTTACGAAATCAGGGTATACATTTTCTATCACTGTATTTACTTCTTTTTCAGTATACTTTTTATTACTATCAAACTTCTTCACTAAATGACGCAATATAATTAATTTACGCTTTTGTTTCTTCGGAAATTTAGAGAGAGGTCCATCTAACCCTTCTGTAAAATGAGCTTTTAACACTTCATCATTTTCTTCTTCCGTAATATTGTATCGATCATCTACCATCGTTGCTGTTCTATGAATTGGCACAAATTTCGTTTGTACTTTTGATTTTTCTTCTGATAATTCCATTAGCGCTAAAAATACTTTTGCTTGTTTCATTTTCTCTCGCAGTGTAAATCGATGATTACGAATTGTTGATGTACTTCCGCCATCCATCTCTTTTACAATTTCTTTATCATTCAGTCCCATATAGAAAAACTGAACCATTTTCTTTTGTAAATCCGTTAATCCAGTAAATTTCTTATCCATATTTAGCAAATAATCAAACATAGACGTATGCTCATTTTGAATATGCAATTGGACGAACTTCTCTGCTTCATACAAAACTTGATTATCTTGATAAATAACACCTTTAATAAATGTTTCACCACAAGCTAAGCAAATGTACCCCTCTTTTTCTTCATCAAACACATACCCTTTCTTTAATTCCTCTATTGACGCATCCCAAAACTTCTCTGAAATATCGCTCATACTAAACACTCCTTCAAAATGTTTATTTAAAAACCAAACAAATCGCTATATCGTTTATTATTACTTCATCATCTTATCACAACACAAACAAACATTTCAACGTTTCGTTTGCCCATTTTATAAACTTTTATAAAAACATCTATCGAAAGGATTTAATACAACGAAAAGCGAATATGTTTATACAAATTCATTTTATAGGATGTAAAATAGAACATGAATATTCTTCAAGACCCTTGGTTTACCGTTAAGTAAATTGCACAGAACGCATATGCGATTAGTGAATATGGAACTGGTATTCACTCATTACAAAACTTCAGTATTCAATTTTAACTACAAAAAAGATGTTTTCGTATAAGAAAACATCCTTTACTTTTTATATATTCTATTTACAGTCTCTACTAAAACCTTACTTGCTTGTACAAATGTATGCTTTCGATTTCTATCTTCAACAAATTTATTAGCACAACTACTCATAATCATCATACAACTAATTATGACTAACGCTATCTTTCTATTCTTGTAAGTCACTTTATGCCACTCCACTATTACAAAACTTCTTTTGAATTTATCCCATCAAGAAATTTTACATGAATAATAAAACGTGTGAATATGCAATTCTGCATATTCACACGTTTTATCACAATGTTATGATTTAATTTAGTTAAAGAACAAGTATACCGAGGTGACTAACTTGAAATTTAAAGCGAAAAAAAATCCATTCCACGTCATTTTCATTACATTATTTATAATTATTTTTTTCGTTTCGTTATTCTTTCAAAATGAAAATTCTATTTTTTTCACTCTCATGATGCTGCTAAATATCGTGAATCTTTCTTCATTCTATTTCTCTCACTACAACGTAACGGAATCATCTCTTGTTGTAAAACACGGTTTCATACTTCGTACTGAAATCCCATTTAAAGACATTCGCCATATTAAGCACTCTGGCAAAAAACTTCGTTCAAAAAAATGGACTAGGCAACAATTAGAAATTAATTATAATTTATTTGACTCAGTGACCTCTTTCGTACCACAAGAAGAAGAAAAATTCATTTCACTCTTAAAAGAGAACTGCCCACAGATGAAAGTAATGAATACGCCTGCTAACAAATAATATATTTTGAAGCTTGTAGTATTGCAAGTAGATGAAACATAAAAATGAACATCAAAAAAGCCAAGATTCTATACTCAGAACCCTGGCTTTTTCTATTACTCTTTTGGAGCAATCATTTTCTTTGGATCTACAATTTCATCAAATTGCTCTTCTGTTAGTAGCCCAGATTGCAATGCTGCTTCTTTTAAAGTTAATCCTTCTTTATGAGCATGCTTCGCAATTTTCGCTGCATTTTCATATCCGATATGTGGGTTTAGCGCTGTTACAAGCATTAGTGAGCGATTCACATTTTCATTAATTACTTCTTCATCTGCTTCAATACCAACTGCACAATTGTCATTAAACGAAACAATTGCATCCGCTAATAAGTGAGCTGATTGTAAGAAGTTATAAGCAATAACAGGTTTAAATACATTTAACTCAAAGTTACCTTGGCTCGCAGCAAATCCGATTGTTGCATCATTTCCCATTACTTGCGCTACAACCATCGTTAACGCTTCACTTTGCGTTGGATTTACTTTACCTGGCATAATAGAGCTTCCCGGTTCATTTGCTGGAATAATAATTTCTCCAAGACCACTACGTGGACCACTTGCAAGCCAACGTACATCGTTAGCGATCTTCATTAGATCCGCAGCTAATGCTTTTAATGCACCGTGAGTATATACAACTTCATCATGGCTCGTTAATGCATGGAACTTATTTGGTGCAGAAACAAATTGTTTACCTGTAAATTGACTAATTTCCTCTGATACCATCTCACCAAATTTAGGATGAGCATTAATACCTGTTCCAACCGCAGTTCCACCAATTGCTAACTCTTTCATATATGTATTGCTCTCTGCAATCATACGCTCTGTTTTTTCAAGCATACGGTGCCATCCGCTAATTTCTTGCCCTAAAGTTAACGGCGTTGCATCTTGTAAATGTGTACGACCAATTTTTATAATATGTTCAAATGCAGTTACTTTTTCTGCTAAAGTTTCTTTTAATTTCGTAATTGCTGGTAATACGTGATTTTCTACTGCGATTACACAAGCTACATGAAGCGCCGTTGGAAATGTATCATTTGAACTTTGTGACATGTTCACATCATCATTCGGATGAATATGTACGTCAGATCCCTTCTCTTTCAAAATTTGATTCCCACGATTTGCAATTACTTCATTCACATTCATGTTTGACTGTGTACCACTACCTGTTTGCCATACGACAAGCGGAAAATGTTCATTCCATTTCCCTGCAATCACTTCATCCGCAGCTTCTACAATTGCTTCTGCTTTTTCTTCTGATAGCTTTCCTAATTTTTGATTGCTAAGCGCTGCACTCTTCTTTAAAATTGCAAATGCTTTTACAATTTCAAGCGGCATTTGCTCTGTTCCAATTGGAAAGTTTTCTTTACTACGTTGTGTTTGTGCTGCCCATAATTTATCAGCTGGAACTTTTATTTCTCCTAATGTATCTCTTTCAATTCTGTACTCCATGTTTTCATCCCCTTGAAAATATAATACCTACATCTCTTATAATAACAGACTTTCTCTTAAATGATAAGAATTCTCACTCTTATATATAGATATTCTATATTTATTTAAAAAAATTCCTCTTGACCTAAACTTAAGTTTAGGCTGTATCCTTTCCATTGTAGCCTACTATAACATTACTGGAGGAATTCAATATGAAAAAATATGCTTTTATAACAGGTGCGAATAAAGGAATTGGATATGAACTTGTTCGTCAATTAGCAGAAAAAGATTATCACGTATTTTTAGGTGCTCGTAATGAACAACTTGGACAACAAGCCGTAGAATCTTTAAATGTTTCAAACGTTTCCTATATTCAAGTAGATATTTCAAATTCACAATCCATTCAAGAAGCAACAAAGAAAATTTACGAAACGACTGATTACTTACATTTATTAATTAATAATGCAGGCATAGCGCTAGACTTCAATGTGCTACCTAGTGAATTAAATATTGAAACTTTACGCCAAGGATTTGAAGTTAATTTTTTTGGAACTTTCCAAATGATGCAAGCCTTTTTACCATTATTAAAGAATTCAAGCAACAGTAAAATAATAAATGTAACAACTGACATGGCCTCACTAACAATGTTTGCTAATGGTGAAACACATCCAATTAATACACTAGGATATAATTCTTCAAAAACAGCTATTAATGCTTTAACATTAGCTTTTAGTAAAGAATTTGCCACTAACGGTCCAGAAGTATTTGGGGTAACTCCTGGTTTTACAACTACGGATCTTAATGGAAATTCCCCCGGTGGCCATACAACCACTGAAAGTGCTAAAATTATTATTAAATATGCATTAAGTGAAACAAACTATAATGGTAAAATACTTAACAAAGATGGCATTATACCTTGGTAATAAAAGGATGAATGATATGTATTATACAATTGGGCAAGTCGCCAAAATGCAACACTTAACTATTTCTCAAATACGTTATTACGATAAACAAGGACTGTTTCCTTTTCTGCAAAGAAACGAAAAAGGAGATCGAGTTTTTGATGAAGAAGCACTGAAATATTTAGAGATGATTTTGTGTTTAAAAAACACTGGTATGCCAATTCAAAAAATAAAACAATTTATCGACTGGTCTATGGAAGGAGAATCTACCATCCTTCAAAGGTTAGAATTAATGAAACAACAGGAGACCAATGTCTTACAGCTCATTCAAGACACTGAAAAAAACTTAAAAAAGATACAACAAAAAATTGCTAAATATGAGAATGAAATAACTTCAGCAAATGCTATTAAAAAATAAAAAAATCACCTTCTACATATTGTAGAAGGTGATTTTTATTTTATGATGCTTGCTTTCCTTTATCGGCATCATCTACATACCAGATGAATTTGCCTGTATATCCGTAAATAACTGCTAAAATTAACGATACGAAGCTTAACCACATAAACGGAACGTATGAGAACGTTGCTACACCTAAAATACCAGCCATAAAAATACCATTATCAGACCATGGAACCATACCTGAAGTTAACGTTCCACCTACTTCTGAGTTACGCGCTAATACACGACGGTCTATTTTTAATTTATCATAGCTATCTTCCATAATTTTTGGTGTTAAAATTAGTGATACATACATCGCACAACCAAATATATTAGCTAAGAATGCCACGATTAATGTAGACAATGTTACATTACCTGCAGAATTTAATTTCTTCTCAAATTTTGATACGATTACTTTTAAAACACCTAGTTTTTCAAGTAATCCACCAAATCCTAAACCGAAAATAATAACGGCTACTGAGCCAAGCATGCCGTTAATTCCACCACGGTTTAATAACTTGTCAACAAACTCAACACCAGATTGAATTGAGAATCCGTTATAAGCTGTTCCAATCGCCTCTCCAAAGTTCATCCCTTGGAAAAGGGTTGCCCAAATTGCACCAATTAAAGCTCCCATTGCAATTGTTGGCATAGACGGTTTCTTCATCGCTAATAGAACGATAACAATGACCGCCGGAACAAGCATCCATATTTTAATATCAAATTGCTTTAATAAAGCTTCTTTTAAAAATTCTACTCGATTCAAATCTACATTATCGCCGCCATACATCCAACCAGCTACAGTAAACATAATACTAGTAATAATATAAGCTGGAACATCTAATACGAGCATAGCTCGAACGTGAGCAATAACATCTACTTTCGCCATAGAAGCTGCAAGAACTGTGCTATCAGAAAGTGGTGATAATTTGTCGCCGAAATAAGCTCCTGAAAGAACTGCACCAGCAACAAGCGGAAGTGGTAAACCAAGTCCTTCACCAATCGCCATCATAGCAATACCTGCTGTTCCCACTGTTCCCCAAGACGTTCCTGTTGCGATAGAAGTTATAGAACAAATAATTAATGTTGCTAATAGGAATATGCTAGGGTGAATAAATTCTAATCCATAATAGATTAATGTTGGTACTACCCCACCAGCAATCCATGTTCCAATTAAAGCACCTACTGCAACTAAAATCAGTATCGCTTCTAATCCGTTAGAAATCCCTTTCGTAATTGCATCTTGCAATTCTTGATAACGAAATCCTAATCTTAATCCAAGCGCAATTACTAAAAACCATGAAATAAATAGCGCTAATTGAATTGGGAGATCAAAAATCGTTTGGAAGGAAAAGACAACAGCAAGAAATAGTAATAAAAGAACTATGATTTCTAGCATCGATGGTAATCTTACACTTTTCATTTTTTTCTCTCCTTACAAGTCGATAACATGACGTATGTCGTCTTACATGTATGTAATATACAATTAGCGAAGACAAAACAAAATTTTCATATTATTTCGATTTATTTTTCCAGTATAATATATTCACAACCCTTTCTATTGTAAAAGTAGATTACGTTTTTCGCAATGAAAAATATAAAAAATGTTGTATTTTTATTTATCCCGATATTTTCGGCCAATAAGACCCCCGTCTCAAAATTCAGTAAGTGCAAAGCACTTAGGTAAGAAATTAACTACTGTAAAATTCCGAATTGATATGAACGTATTAAAGCTTCACTTTATTTACAAAGAAAAATACCATACTAACTTTTTTAATATTTGCTGCAATAAAACTTTTTACAACTATCTTCGCTTTTTAATTCACACCATTATTTTCTACATAAAAAATAGGGCACACATCATTAAAATGATGCATGCCCTACCTTTATTTATACATATTTTGTATTTCTTCTTTATTTTTAAGTATTTCCTCAAACTTATCACTACAACCCTTCGGAAATAACACTCCCAGTCCATATGAATGCGCAAATTGAAAATGAGGGTACTTCGCTTTTACCTCATCCCAAAACTTATATACGCCGAAATCACTACTTCTAACTTCAATATCATGAAATAATACAATACCGTTTTTCGCGACTTTCGGTAGCCATGTATTATAATCGTGAGAAACAGCTTCATACGTATGATAGCCATCAATATGCAAAAGATTTATCGTTTCATCTTGAAACCGGTCTACAGCATCATCAAAAGTAGATCGAATTAAATTTCCTATATTAAGGTAGTTATCGCTCACTACTTTTTCTACTATTTGAAAAACCCCTTCTCCATATGGACCTGTATGCCCATCTCCAGCCCAAGTATCTACTGCAAAGCATTTAGTCGATAACCCTCCATCTTTTACTCCCTGACAAAAACTAAAAAAGGAAGCTCCTAAATGTGTACCTAACTCAACTAAAGTTTCTGGTTTTTCAAATCGTACTAAGTCATATGCAAAATCTAAATGTCCACTCCACGCAGATTGTGACCGAATAATAGGACTAAATGTTTCAAATTCAAATGATGGTTTATGAGTAACCCAGTTCATCGCATAACTCCTTCTGCACATATTTTTAACAAACCAAATTACTCTTATCTTTATTTTTTTATCGCCTTGATTATGATTCTATTTCATGAAAATATGAAGAATTTATTCTTTTCTATTGAGGTAAAGCATCATATACATATGGGTCAGTTGGCTTATTAATTTTCTCGATTTTGTTTACTTTTACAAGTGGAAAGACTGTTCCTTTATATGTCGTTTCATCTAATAATCCTGTTATTTTCACCCATGTTTCTTCTGGAATTTTTTCAATATTTTTCCCGGTAACAATCATCCCCCAGACTGATGCATCCGCAATACAACAAGTTATGCCATATCGAGCCACTACTGCTTTATTACCCGTCACATCTTTATCCTTATATATAAACCCTAAAAATGTAATTTCTTTCCCTTTAAACCAATTAATATTTTGACCAATTACATTCATTGTTTGAACATAATCCTTATCCTTTACTTGTAGTTTACGCTGTCCTAACATACTTTTTACTACTTGCTCTTCCGTTTTATAAGTCGTTGCTAAATTTGATGTTTCTTCTGAATCAACTAATACTTCTCGCTCATCAAACTTAACCTGTTTCCCCTCTTTTTCGTTTCTTTCCAGACTTCTCGCCTGTACACTTTGATTCATACCCCTTTTTCCTGCTAAACTTCCATCAATTGTTACACTTCCAAAGAGAAAAGCACTAACTATCGGAACAACAAATAAAACATATACAAAGAAACTTTTTATCCCTGATTTTGATGTTGTATGATGTTTACAACAATTACAATCATGCTGTTTTTCTCTTCCATCTCCCCAAACTTGTACAATACCAAAAATTAAAATTACTACAAAAGCTATATACGTAAATTTGATCATTTTTGGAGCGATAAAATTATAAATATTTCCTGTTACAAGTAGTTTAAATAAGAGCATTGCTAAACCCATTAAAATAATGCCACGTATATAGCGATGATACGCCTTCTGCTCCTCTTTCTCCATTCTTTCTCACCTCCTATAACATTATGATTTGCAGGATGGTATACACAGATACAATGACAATTCCCATCAAAAAGAATACAAATTTCTTTTGAAAATACGCAAATAGCATTAACGTATTTTTCATATCAAGCATAGGCCCAAACACAAGAAATGCGAGAAGTGCCTTTACCGAGAAAACATGTCCAAAAGATGCAGCTATAAAAGCATCGGCTGCAGAGCAAATTGATAAAACATAACCAAATCCCATCATAATAAAAGGGGCAATTACTTCGTTATGTGCTACTGCATCCAGTATATTCCGATCAAAAAACGTCTGAAATACACTTGCTAAAAAAGCACCTATCAATAAATATTTACCAGTATCAAAAAACTCATCTACAATGTGATTCATAACATCTTTCCAACTCTTTTTTTTGCTTATTTGAACTGAAACCTCTACGTCTTTTAAAACATTTCTTTCGCGATAGCAGTAATACACAATTAGCCCTATAAATAGAGCAACTAAAATTGTTATCCCAAAGCGTGCATATACAACGTAATCATTTTTTGGAAACGCATATACAGTAGATAAAAGAACAACTGGATTCATAATGGGTGCACTCAATAAAATAACAATGCCTACATGAAGTGGTAGCCCTTTTTGAATGAGTCTTCTTACAATTGGTATAATGACACATTCACACATTGGAAAAAGAACTCCCACAAATACTGCTGGAATCATTGCAACAATTGGAGATTTCGGCATTACTTTTTGAATCATATCTTCCGTCACAAACACTTGAATAAATGAAGAAACAATTACCCCTAATAAAATAAAAGGTATTGCTTCAAAAATGATACTTAAAAATACCGTATTCACATTCAGCCATTCCTGCGGTATATTTTTGTGCAAATTTACTAGACTTGTAAAATCTACAAAAAATAATAAAAAGAGAAACATAGCGATAAGAGCTATGCCTACTAATTCTTTTGAAACTCTATTAAAGACCAAGCTTCTCGCCTCCATTTTATTTACATGTAAACATGTGCTTGTCCAAATGCTTCATACTACAGCACAAATTTTATAGTCTATTTCTATTCTTAAATCGTAATCATTATGATTTATTATTGATTTTTCTTTCCCTATCGTTTAATATAAAACGTAATCATTACGATTTAAAGGAGAGATCATTTCATGAAAAAAGTACCTATCACTGTATTAAGTGGTTTTTTAGGATCTGGAAAAACTACCTTACTACATCACATTTTGACTAATAAGAATAACTTAAAAGTAGCTGTTATCGTTAATGATATGAGCGAAGTAAACATTGATGCATCTCTTATAAAAAAGGGTGGTTTTTCACGTACGGAGGAAAAACTAGTAGAGATTCAAAATGGCTGTATTTGTTGTACACTACGAGAAGATTTAATGATAGAAGTGAATCGTCTTGTGAAAAATGGTGATATTGACTATATTATTATTGAATCTTCTGGTATAAGTGAGCCTATTCCAGTTGCTCAAACGTTTACTTATACAGACGAAGTCCTTAACATTGATTTAACGAAAAATTGTCGCCTCGATACGATGGTTACAGTTGTAGATGCAAATAGATTTTGGGATGATTTTGCAGATGGAGAAAGTTTATTAGACCGAAAACAAGCCATCGATGAGAATGATACCCGAGAAGTTATTGATTTATTAATAGATCAAATTGAATTTGCAAACGTAATTATTCTTAATAAGATAGATTTGCTAGAAAAAGAAGATGTGATAGAGCTTCATCATTTACTAAAAAAATTAAATCCTAATGCAAAAGTTCTTGAATCTTCGTTTAGCAAAGTACCATTACAAGAAATTTTAAACACAAATCTATTTAATTATGAAGAAGCCAGTCAATCGGCCGGCTGGATACAAGAATTAAATAGTTACCATCATACACCAGAAACGGAAGAATACGGTATCAATTCCTTTGTTTACCGCCGCAAATATCCTTTCCATCCCGAGCGCCTTATGAATTGGCTAGAAAGATGGCCTTTAGATGTTGTAAGAGCGAAAGGATTCTTCTGGCTGGCATCTCGTAATAATATGATAGGGCTTCTATCTCAAGCAGGTTCCTCTATTACAATTCAAGGAGCCGGTGAGTGGATAGCGGCATTACCTGAAACTGAAAGAAATCAAATGATTACAGAAGAACCAGAAGTATTGAAAAACTGGGATAAACAATATGGAGATCGAATAACCGAACTCGTATTTATTGGAATTGATATGAACCGTTCGTTAATTGAACAATCATTAGATGATTGTCTATTAACAGAAAAAGAAATGCAACAAAACTGGAATACATTTATTGATCCTATCCCGGCTTTTACTTATACTTCATAACAATTAATAAAAGGCTTCAGTAGAATGAAGCCTTTTTACTTTATAGCACTCTTATTTAATAAGTTTGCTTTAATTATGAATACAATTGTACCTAAAACAATTAATATAGCATATACGATACCAACTACATTACCTATTTTTTCTAAGCCAAGCGGTAATATTATAGTAGCAACTCCAACTATATAAGAAAATGATCCTGAAAGCTTCGCTAATTTATTTTTATCTCCAACAAACGTTTCTTCTTGATATCCTGCTAACAAAAACACCCTCTTTTTCACATGTATTTGATACCCTAAAAAAATGATAAGTAACCCAACAAATAAACAAACTAAAAATCCAGCTAACATATACTCCCCCTCCTCTACAATATTTTACTATACATAAAAAACAAATTAGAAATTTCAGTTTATTAATGAGTCATTCTTTGATATATTGCATATTGTATTCAATTTGTATTTTTAGAAAGGAGAATTTTAGATCATATGGATTCAAATCGATTAAAAGGACTTATAATGGTCATAATCGGTGCTTGTTTATGGGGCTTATCTGGTACAGCTGCACAACAACTTTTTCAATATGACAATGTTTCAACCGAATGGTTAGTTACGATCCGTTTACTTATATCTGGAATTATTTTGCTCATTATTTCCTCATTCGGAACGAGAAAAAAAGAGATATTTGGCATTTGGAAACAAAAATCTGATGCTATTAAAATGATTTTGTTTGGTCTATTCGGTATGCTTGCTGTACAGTATACGTATTTCGCTTCAATTAAAGAAGGGAATGCTGCCGTCGCAACATTATTGCAATATTTAGCTCCTATATTCATCACTGTATACTTACTTTTCCAATGGAACGTTCGTCCATCAAAAATTGATTTCATTTCAATTACCCTTTCATTAGTAGGCACTTTTCTCTTACTAACAAACGGGTCTGTTCATAACTTGGCTGTTTCTACACCAGCTATTATTTGGGGTATTTTATCTGGATTATCTCTCGCTTTTTATAGTTTATATTCAAAGGAATTGTTAGAAAAGTGGTCTTCCTCCGTTATCGTTGGATGGGGCATGATTATTGGGGGTATTGGTGTAACGATTGTACACTTTATTTCTACAAACGAATTCATTTTATTATCAACTATGAAATATGTAAAACTAAGTACCCTACCGCTCATCACATTTATCGTCATTTTCGGGACACTTATTGCCTTTTATTTATACTTAGACAGCATACGATACCTGACTCCGAAAGAAACAACATTATTTGGTTGCACAGAACCACTCGCAGCTATTATTTCTTCTGTACTTATATTGCACGTGCCATTTCAATCTTTTCAATTATTAGGCGCTTTTTGTGTCATTGTAATGGTGCTCATCTTAGGCCAAAAGCCAGATGAAGGGAAACAAAAATTAAAGCTTGTTCATACAAAAAAGGAAAATATACAATGAAAGGATTGAATTCACTATGCCTGTCCCTCAAAATTATAAAAAACCAGGAAGAATTTCAGCAAAATCACTCGTTTTAAATCAACTACAAAATTGGATTATTGAAGGTGTACTGAAGCCCAATGAAAAAATTAATGATGGGGAATTGGCTGAGGCACTAGGAGTAAGCAGAACACCTGTAAGAGAAGCACTTCAAATATTAGAGCTTTCTGGATTAGTGGAAATGGTACCAGGGCAAAAAACGAAAATTGCTCCTATTAAATTAGACGACGTATCTATCATTTATGAAACGATGGCTGGTCTTCACTCTATTATAGGAAAGCAAGCTCTTCAAAACATTACAGACGCTGATATTCAACTACTTTCTGAAATAAATAATCATTTTCAGCACTCTATAGAGAAAAAAAACGCAAAACAAGCTTTAGAATTAGATATACAATTCCACAATACAATTTCTTCTATTGCTAAAAACCAATATATTGAACCCTTTCTAGAAAATATGCAACTTCACGTTTTACGTCTTGAATATTTATTTTTCCAAAACTTTGTTCCAGCAAGTCAATCTATTGAAGAACATCACTCTATCATTCAAGCATTACAGAAGCAGGACGAAAAACAAATGGAACAAATAATGACCCAAAACTGGCTCCGTCCCATGAAAGAAATACAAAAAATAATTTCTACGAAGTAAAAAAAGAGCTGGTTACACAAAATCGTAACCAGCTCTCCTTTTACTAATCTATATAGCTACGCCTGAATATTCGCATAATCTTCCATATCTTCGTACTCTTTTTCCAATTCCTCTAAAGACAGCTCGTATAATTGTCGGTCGCGAATCTTAAACACACCTGCTCCAATTAACTCATCAATTAAATGCCTCTTACGATTTTCAACAGCAAAACGGAGTTGACTACTCATCTTTTAAAAAACTCCTTTCTACGATCATTGAAAATGATAATCTCTATCAATTACCACTTTTGATTATAAAAGATGACTCTTTATAAGTAAAGTAATTTCATGAAATATTTACCTTGCAAAGTACTTGTGGCCACATTATATATATGTATGCCGTGCGAAAAATGTTATGACACTTTTTCTTATCCTTTTTCTTTCATACTTTGCAAGTTGTCTCATCATGATTAAATTCACCATCTATTTCTACTTGAATGGTGACATGTTCTACATGAAATTTCTCCTTTAATACATACGTAGCCTCTTTTAATACACTTTGCGTTTCATTTCCTTTAATAATAAGATGACATGTTAATACTTGAAAATCTGATGTGACAGACCATATGTGCAAATCATGAACTTCTTTGACAATCGGAATATTTAATAACGTACTTTTTACCTCTTCAACATTTATGTGCTGTGGTGCACCTTCCATTAATATATGAACCGTATCACGTGTTACACGCCATCCACTAATAATGACTAAAATAGACACAAGAATACTAGCAATCGCATCTGCAGCAGTCCATCCGAAAAATTTAATAAGTAACGCAGCAATAATCGCTCCGACGGAACCCAATAGATCGCCTAGTACGTGCAGGAAAGCACTTCTTAAATTCAAATTACCTTTCACATCTCCGCCTCTCATTAATATCCAAGCTGATAAAATATTAATAAGCAGACCCAGGACTGCAATAATGAGCATCCCATTACTAGCAATCTCAACTGGTTCTTTAAAACGACGGATTGCTTCAATAAAAATGTATACCGAAATGACAATAAGAACGACACCGTTACATAATGCTGCTAACATTTCGACTCGCTTATACCCGTATGTTTTCGCAGTTGTTGCTGTTTTTTCTCCGAGTTTAAACGCAAGTAAACTTAAAGCTAAAGATACTGCATCACTTAGCATATGCCCCGCGTCAGATAGTAGTGCTAAGCTATTTGTTACAAATCCACCAACAACTTCTGCAATCATAAAACTTGTTGTTAGTAGGAAGGCAATTAGTAACGCCTTTTTATTTTTTAAATGACCATGATCATGCGAATGTCCCATACTTATACTCCTTTAAGTACAATATCTGTATGTTAGTATGAAACAAACTCCCCATCTTTATCCCGAATTGACTGATTGTAAACGCCCGCTTCCTCTGTATACACACTTCGCTATTTTTTAAACAATCCCTTTTTCTCAAATAAAACAAGACTACTTCTTTTTTATTTTCATATTGTTTACTAATGAAAGAATTTTTAAGGAGGTTACTTAAATGAAACGTTTATTTCTCTGTATGGAACGTGAACTTGTTGTAGTGAAAGAACACAATGATAACTATGAAACGACTTATCACTTACAAAATATGCAACCTACCTGTATCGCTGTTGATCCATTTCAAAAGAATCGTGTATATTGCGGAACATTTGGACGAGGTCTATGGTTAAGTGACGATAGTGGGGATTCATGGCGACCAATTGGAGATTCTTATCGTTACTTTGATTTCCCTAAAGAAGATGGTATTTTGCACTCCTCTATCACTTCCATAACAATAAGCTCAAATGAACAAGTTAACGGATATGGGGTCGTTTATGTCGGCACAGAACCGAGCGCTTTATTTCGCTCTGAAAATGGTGGTGAAACGTGGACTGAACTTAAAAATATGAAATCATTATTATCTTCTTATACATGGGCTTTCCCGCCTAGACCTTTTACCCATCACGTACGCTGGATTACAGTTGATCCAAACAACCCTAATACAATACACGTTTCAATCGAAGCTGGTGCTGTTATTCAAAGTAATGATAAAGGGCATACATGGATTGATAAAAAATTCGGTGCTCCTATCGATGCTCATCAATTACTTATGCACCCTGAAGCACCAAATCGCCTTTATGCATCATGTGGTGACGGATTTATGGGCGGACCTGATCGTGCTTATCTTGAGAGTTATAACAATGGAAACAGCTGGATCTCATGTAGTGCAGGACTTGAACATCATTATTTATACAGCATGGCTATCGATCCAGCTGATTGTGATACGATTCTCGTTTCTGCTGCGCCAAGTGCTGATCTCGCTCATCATCGTATCCCTTATGAATCTTATATTTATCGAAAAACGAAAGATACTCCGTTCCAGCAAGTACAACAAGGATTACCATCTGCAATCGGTACAGTCATTTCGATGTTTGCGACAAACGAAGCCGAACCACATACGTTCTACACGTTAAATAACAATGGCGTCTTTCAATCCAATGATAGCGGCGAATCGTGGGAACAACTAAATATTTCGTGGAAAGATGAATATAAAACGCAGCATCCGCATGCATTGCTCGTTACTAGTTCTTAACAAAAAAAAGACTGCCTAAATGATTTTAGGCAGTCTCTCTTTTATTTCTTTAAATCAATGACAATATCATCTAACACAATATCTTTACTCTTCGCTTCTTTTTTCGGTACTTCTATTTTCTTCTCTTTCCCATTCACATACTCTACTCCACCATGATTTTCAGGTGTATGTACTCGCAAGTGCACGCGAGGTGTAACGATAAGCTTTGTTGCATTTTCGTTTAGTTTTTGGAAGGTGGCACTCCAATGGATATTGTAAGGATCGTTGCCACTTCCCCCATTTCCTTCACCCGAATAAATATTCCCTAAATCATCCTTAACCGTCAATTCAACATCTACACTATCCCATTCTTTCCTCGCGCCCTTAGAAACCTCTTGATTGTAATAAAGAATAAATGAAACTGGCGATATTGCGACCTTTTCCATATTTGCTTTTATACCTTCTTTTTCCGAACTCCCACCAATTGTTCTCTCTTTACTATCCACTGATTTTACAGTTAACGCGAAATTCCAATTACCTTGTATTGATTTTTTCCTATCTGGCATCTCTATTCTCTCTATATTCCATCTAAAGTTTACTTTGTCCTTTTTATTGCTATCATGATGCGTCGTTGTTACCATACCTACATACTTTTTTTCAGTAACTTTAGTCATTTTACCACTGCCTGAACTACCATGAGCGTCCATTATATCCAATCCACCTAATATGATAGGATCCTCCCCTAAGTCCTGCTCACTTTCCAGTGAATACGTTATAGATAATGTTCTGCCATCAGAAATTACATCATTAATTGTAACCTTAACCCCATTACTCTCTTTTGTCATATTCAACTCAGTCGAAAATTCCTTATAATTTTCATATAATCCCGTTCTACCATTATCTAAAAATCGGAATATGTCACCTACAATTGGCAATCCCCCGGCATATGTAGGAAAACCGATACCAAGAGTTGCAACCGATAACCCTACTAAAATTGATGCAGCAGCGACACCTTTTTTCCAACTTTTCATCTTTTTCTTCGTACGTATCGATTGTTTTACATTTCGTTTTACTTTTTCCTTTTCAATTTCAGAAGCCTCAATTTCTTCTAGTTCTTTTTCATCTATATCAATATCATTTAATAGTTCATAAATGTCTTTCATATTGCACTACCTCCAAAACTAATATTCGTAGCATTTTGTTGTAGTTTCTTTTTCCCCCGGTACACTCGATTATCAATTGCTGCCCGAGTTAATCCTAACTTGTCACCTATTTCCTCTGTCTTCATACCAAGTAAATATTTCATAATGAACACCTTTTGATCTAGCGGTTCTAATTGATTAATGAGCTTCAATAATTCTTCCCTATCTTCCATAACGATTAATTCGTCTTCTGCTGATTTTTCTGTACTGATATGAAACTCATCTGAAATGATTTCTACTGTTTTAGTCGATTTCCGGTAATAATCAATTGCTTTAAACTTCGCAATCGCTGCAATCCACTTTTTAAAATCACTCGGCTCTCCATGGAATTTATTTGCGTTATTCCAAATGGAAAGAAATATATCGTTTATACATTCCTCTATGAGTCCATCATTTTGAATGGGAAGTAGAACTTTATGCGTGATCCCCTTTATGAGTGGTAAGTATGTATCGACAACGAATTCTAACGCGTCTTCTTTTTGCCGCTGTAATCTTTTTATAAAATTTTTCTCATTTGATTTCATGTAGCGATTCCCCTTATTGTTTTGTAAAAGCTTTTACACCCTATATAACGTCTGAGAAAATTTTTTCTCTCATCTTTTTTATTTTTTGTATGGAATGGAATACTTTCCCTTAGCCATTTTCTCACATAACTATGCATTCAAAGAAAACTTTCTCAAGTCTGTAATTTAATTCATGTAGTACACTATTTATATAGTCACTCTTTAATTTAGTGTACATTTTATTTCATTAATCTATTTTAAAAATTAGGAGATGAGATGTGTATGTGTGGAATTACAGGTTGGGTAGATTGGAAAGAAGACCTTGCAAATCAACATGTTATTTTAAAAAAGATGGCAAATAGTATTCAGCATCGTGGTCCGGATGCTGAAGGATTTTGGTTTTCACCTCATGCGGCCTTTGCACACCGGCGTTTAATTGTAATTGATCCAGAAGGCGGGACACAGCCTAAGACATTTCGTGCTGGTGATTATACGTATGCTCTTACTTATAATGGAGAAATTTATAATTTCCGTGAACTGAGAGAGCAGCTTCAAAAATGTGGGCATGCATTTGAAACCCATTCAGATACAGAAGTATTACTACATGCTTATTTAGAATGGAAAGAAGACTGCGTACGACATTTAAACGGAATTTTCGCTTTTGCCTTATGGGATGATCAGAAGCAACAATTGTTTTTAGCACGAGATCATTTAGGTGTAAAACCACTCTTTTTTACAGAAAGAAATGGCAGTATTATTTTCGGCTCTGAAATTAAAGCATTATTAGCGCATCCATCTGTCCCTGCTGAAATTGATGCGAATGGAATAAATGAAATATTTGGATTAGGCTTATTTCGCACTCCAGGATGTGGCGTCTTTAAACATATTCAAGAAGTACGTGCTGGACATTCTATAACATTTACACGTCATAAAAAAGTAGTTACTAAGTATTGGAATTTAGAAAGTAAGTTCCATACAGACTCTATAGAAGATACATCTTCGCATATTTTATCTATTTTACAAGATACAGTAAAAAGACAATTAATTGCCGATGTTCCTCTCGTTTGTATGTTATCAGGCGGATTAGACTCTAGCGGTATTACTGCACTTGCGGGTAAAGAATTTGCTGCTGAAAATAAAACACTTCATACGTATTCTGTTGACTTTGTAAATAGCGCAAAAGATTTCGAACTGACATTTGCTCGCACTGGTTTAGACGCTCCTTGGGTAAAACGCGTTTCTGAACATGTCGGGACAGCGCATCATGATATTATTGTGAATGCTGAAGAATTAGCAAATCACTTATTCGTTCCCCTTCATGCAAAAGATTTACCGAGTGCTGGTGAAATGGAAACTTCACTATATTTACTATTTTGCGAAATGAAAAAAGATGCGACCGTAGCTTTATCCGGCGAATCGGCTGATGAAGTATTCGGTGGATATCCTTGGTTTCATCAAGAAGAACTACTATATGTAGATAAGTTTCCTTGGCTAACAAATTGGAAAAATACATCTCCTCTTCTACTAAATGAAGTAAGTAACCAATGTAATCTAGAAGACTATATTGATACACGATTCCAAGAAGCGATACTTGAAGTACCTACTCTTGAAGGCGAAAGTAAAAAATCCGCGAAACAACGTCAAATGTTTTATTTATTTTTAACAAGATTCCTTCCTTTCTTACTTGACCGTAAAGATCGTATGAGTATGGCTGTTGGATTTGAAGTTCGTGTACCGTTTTGCGATTATAGATTAGTTGAATATTTATGGAATGTTCCTTTCAACATAAAAAGTATTGATAATATTGAAAAAGGCATTTTACGTAGAGCACTACAACCAGCTTTACCTGACGATGTACGCAATAGAAGAAAAAGCGCTTATCCAACTTCACAAGATCCACACTACTTACAAACAATCCGTAATTTAACACTTGATATGTGTAACAATAAAAACAATCCTATTTTCTCACTTATTAACCATTCCATCTTACTTTCAATTGCTGATCAAAGTAATAAAGTGATTAACAATTTTGAAGCAAGAAGTGCCATGGAGTATATGCTACAAGTAAATGAATGGTTGAAAACATATCACATCCATATTGCTTAACAAAAAGGAGTTCAAGGATAAAAACCTTGAACTCCTTTTATATTAATTAGCACATTGTTTATTATCAGTATCAATAGACCATCCAATAATCGTGGCACAGTCTCTACCTTTCCACTGCAGTACATTTGTTAATACGGGCTCAATCTGCAAGCTATTTCCGTCGTGTAATATTTCTACTAAAGATTGATCATCATCAAACCTTCGTTTGTCACACTCTAAAATACCGTCCGTTGCCATTACAATGTGATTCATTCCTTTTTCTAATCCTCTTACACCTGACGTAAAGCAAGGTGTATTTGCTGCAAAAATATTTTTCCTGCCAATATATTCGTAATTTTTCCGTTTATTTAATCGTCCTTTTCCATTTTTCGTTTTCTCAGAATGGAATAAATACGCGAAACAATCACCAACTGATAACCAATATAAAAATTCGCCTTTTCGTAAACAAATTAAGCAAGCGAGTTCCTCATCATCTTGATCACACTTTTTAATAAATAACTCATCTGTAAATAACGCTAATAAGTACATATGTGTATGATGAAAAGCTAAATGTATTGGATAGGAAAATAACTCTTTTAATTTCTCTTTTCTTTCTGAAATCGCTTCTATTATATAATCAATATTTTTTGTTTTGTGGTGTGTATCAAAAATCATAACAAATTCAAATTGTAATTCAGGGTCCCACCAAGCAAGTACCGCATCTCCTCGTTCATATGCATCACTTTCTTGATTTCCCCCATATACGCCGACTGAAAGAGGACCACATTTTTCAACATGTATTTCATCTACATACATCTGTTCATGACTCATCCATTTGAATGTATTCACAACTATCATCCTCTCTCTTGCTAAATGTATACCTTTACACATAGATTACCTTATATTTCAATAAAAATAAACTTTTTCAACATTTTTTATCCAAATAAAAGGATTTTATTTCTAAAACAACGAATATATCTTATTATACGATATAAAAAAGGGGATTTATTATTATGAACAACATTAATCAACATTGGGAGAGCATTTATTATCACTTACGATACGAATACGAGGACAATCTTTCCCACCAAGCAATTCGTATTTTACAAATCGTTTCTCGTGAGAAAGATATAACAATTGGAAAAGTCGCTACTGAGCTTAGCCTTTCTCATAACACAGCATCTGAACATATAAAGCGCCTTATTCAAAAGGGGTTCATCGTTAAAGAGAGAAATAAAAAAGATGAAAGAGTGGTAAACCTTACATTAACAATTGAAGGAATTGAAGTATTAGAAAAACATACTTTACTAGATAAAGAAAAGATAAAAATATTAGAATCACAGTTATCAAAAGAAGAACAACAATTAATTGAAAAAGCATTTTCGTTATTAGCGAAGGAGGCAAAATATGCATTTCCTCGTTAAAGTAATCGTTTCGGCACTTATTATCGGCGTTATCACTGAAGTCGCTAAACACTACAGTACGATAGGTGGCTTTATTGCTGCCCTTCCTCTCGTGAGTTTACTTAGTCTATTTTGGATTTCATTTGAAGGCGGGAATAAACAAGAATTGAGTCAATTTGCTTTAGGGGTATTATATGGATTCCCCGCATCAGCACTACTATTATTTATTGTCTATATTGGTTTAAAAAATTCATTTACACTTAGTACATCTGTCCTACTCGGTATAGGTGTTTGGTGTATCGTTTTTGCTTGTCAAAAATTATTTCAAGCTTAGGAGGAATTAACATTCATAAATTTGTAGAAATAATGGGGCAAAATATAGAAGTACATATAAAAGGAGGTGGTAAACAAACTGTAGTCATTCAAACCGGAATGAGTTGCTCATTTTATGATTGGCTTCCTATTATAAAAAAGCTTTCACAGCACTTTACAGTCGTTTCATACCATCGCCCAGGTTACGGGAAAAGTGAGCTAGGAAATCAACCACGTACAATAAGGCAAGTTACAAAAGAGCTGCATATGTTACTAAACAAACTAGCTATTCAAGAGCCATTTATTCTAATCGGTCATTCCTATGGAGGATTATGTGCACAACATTTTGCGATGTTACATGAAGATAAGCTGCAAGCACTTATTTTAGTTGATTCTACTTCGATGAACTTACACCGTTTAGATGAACTTCATTTACCAATTTCTGATCAAACTGACTCGGATGATATGTGGCTTGAAAAATATAATACATACTCCAAAATGGATGTAGACACACTTTATAAT
The DNA here is from genome assembly GCF_001563515.1 of Bacillus sp. JH7. NCBI lineage: Bacteria > Bacillati > Bacillota > Bacilli > Caryophanales > Bacillaceae > Bacillus > Bacillus sp. JH7. The sequence goes on from NZ_LPUS01000001.1 coordinate 3,047,945, forward strand.
GAACTAAAACCTATTCTCACCGATCAATCAAAACAGCAAATTGGATTCTCTACCTCGCCTTCATTATATAAAGCGACAGCTTCTGAACTATCGGAGTGGAAAAACTGTGCTCTCTCACTAAAAGAGCTATGTAAAACATTAGAAATACCATTAATCGTTATCGGTAGAGATCCTCAATATTCTATTACTCAATTGACTAATGGTGGCATGCCAAAAGAGGAAGCAACACAACTTGAAGCAATGTGGCAAGAACTGATCCATGAACAATTACAACTCTCAATACATAGCCAATATATACTTGCCGAACATGCTGGTCACGGAATCGAAATTGATCGGCCTGATATTATTATTGGGGCTGTTCAATCTCTATAAATAAAAAAAGGAAGCAACTAAAGTTGCTTCCTTACTTATCTATTCATAATCTTCTTCATCATCGATTTCTTCGTAATAAGCATTCCCATTACTTACATAAATAGGGCCATTCGCAACATCAATACGTAATACCCATGCCCATGGCACAGCTAAACGCTTATGTATTGCTCGCCAAAAGCTCATTGATTTTCTTTCGTACTCCTGGAACTCCTGAAGTAACTCTTTATAGGAGGAACCGTCTAACTGAATATTTGCTTCTAGCAAACGAGAATGGGCATAGTACTGCAGCTCTAGTTCAGCAGCAATTTCCATTTCTTCTTCTGTTGCCATACCAATAATTGTTCCATCTGCTGGTGCAATTTCATATACGTTGTGAACTTCAATAAGCCCTTCTTTCTCTTTCTCAAACATGTAAACAGCCTCCTTTAACATATAATTTTTATGTTACAAAGTCATACTTCTACAATAACTTCTCTCTTTCCTCTTTTTTTGATAAACTTTTACAAAATATTTAACCGATGACCTGTTTTCTCTATTCTTTCAGCAGAAATGAAACGATTTTTATCAAAATTTAATTTATACACATCAGGCATATGAAGTGTTTTCCAAAACTCCAAATCATATTTCGAATTAAAATAATTCATTAGTAATACCATAATATTTCCATGCGTACCTATTACAATATTCTTACCTTCATATTTTTTTAATATATTTTGTATACATATTACAGCGCGCTTTTGTGCTACAGTATTCGATTCTCCGCCTTCGTATGCAAAACTCCAATCTTTCCACACATTCTGCATAGCATCATTAAAATTTGATACTGGCTCTGTGCTCAATAATCTTTCACGCAAATCTTCTTCAGTTTGTATTGATAATTTATATGTATTCGCAATTCCTTGTACAGTTTGGATTGCTCTTTTGTAAGGACTAGAAATAACAACATCAATATGTTTATCTTTTAATAAATGCGTTACATTTTCTGCATCACAGTGGCCTTTTTCAGATAAAGGTCGTTCCCGTTCTTCTTTTGTATATGTAGAATGGGCATGGCGAACGAAATATATTGTTGTCATTTTTTAACCTCCTTTCTTATTTTCCATCTATATTCAATAATAATATTGGAAAATCCTGTATTACAAAAGAGCACTTTTCATAAGTGCCCCTTTGTTTACATAATAAAATTATTTCATTATAATTTATTTCTGAATTCCTCACTTATGACAATATCTCGAATAAAGTAATCCATATTACTTAAAAGTTTTTCAAATGCTTTTTCACTCAAATTGTTCATCATAAAGACAATCTCAATCTTATTCCCTTTTTTATCAGTACCATAGAAACTATTTGTTAATACAAATGCCGTAGAACCACCTTTCTGTCCAGCAAATTCGAATATACCCTCTCCTACGGTTCCTTTAAATATATTCTCAACCTCACCTTGCATTTGTGGTGTAAAATAATTTCTGCTATTTATCTTTTCCAATAAACTCATGTAATCCTTCGCATTTGCACCTATAAACCGATCTGACCAAATACGCTGAAAATCCATATCGGCTTTTAACGATATCTCGCGTTTTGTCCATTCTTTCTCGTCTTTCATCCATTCATGTATTTGCCATACATGCTTAACATATTCATCATTAGACATATTACGTAGCTTGTCCAATGCTTTATTTTGAGGAATATGCAGTTCTTTTTCAACATAGCCCCTCATATATAATGCCCCTGTATACGTTGGATAAAATTCATCGTGACTATTTAAGCCTAACTCTTTCAAACTTTCATTTATCCGCGCTGCTCCAAGCTTGTCCAATAAATATGATGCATTCGCATTCGAACTATAATGGATCATTCCTTTCACTACTTCTTCTAAAGAAGTTTGACCACCCTTCACTAACTCTTTATCTTTTACATCATCTAGCCATGCAGGGTGTGCACCACCATCAGTATTTTTCACATAGTATTTTTCTAATTCTTTCAATGAAATTTTCTCGCCTTTTCTTATTTTCCCTTCAGCTACTTGCTTAGCATATTCAATTGCTATAACGATTTTCGACATACTTGCTAGCGGTAATTTTTCTTTTTCATTTATTGATGTCAATGTTTCACCATTTCTTTTAACAATTAAAGAAGTTGTTTTATCATCCTTATGTTCTTTTATGTAATTTAGCACATAATTAGAGTCTTCTTTGGAATTGACATATTCCTTCACTGAAAAGAAAGCTATACAGCCTACTATAGTAATTCCAGCTATAATTCCAACAACTTTTAATCCCCTCATGATACTCCCCCTAAAATAAACATATTATATATTATACTAAATAAATTTCCCTTTTTAAGTAATAATTAGATTATTTATACAAAAACACTTCTTTTCTTAAACAACAAAAAAACATGCCTTCATTAGGAAAGCACGTTTTGTGATATTCTTCACATTGTTTAGTTAAAAAATAAATGTTTACTTACCATGATGTAACATTAAATCACTAAGTTCTTCTTCAATGTGATTTAATTTCGCAACGCCTTCTTTCCATTTATGAATATAACGTGAAACCCCAACGAAAAACAAAACAATAATTGTGGAAAGAATAATACCATATACGATTGCTACAGTACTCATAGTTACACTTCCTTATAATTAGTAATGTGGTTATTAGTTATATTTTTATTATAAACCTTTTTCTTTTAAAATACTTCGATTTCAACTTTTTGTAACAAAATTGATTTTTCTAACATTTCATTCGTGAAAATGGCATATTTTTCACAAATTATACAAAACTTCACCATATGTACTATTACCATATGAGTTATATTATTAAATAGAATAAAGGGGATGATATACTATGACGACTTGGTTTATTGTAATGTTAGTTGTATTTGGAGCATTTAAAATTATCGTTTCTAGCCTTCCTAACACTGTTATTGAATCCATTATTAGCAAGTACGAAACACATCCAAAACTTGAAGAAGAGAATGTGACTATTACAATTCACGGAAATAACGTAGAAGGCGAACAGAAATCAAAAATTATTCATGATTTTAACGAAGGTTTATTTTTAGATCGCTATTATGCACCACCACACAATGAGGGTACGCCTTTAATTATCAATGCAAAACGTGGCAAAAAGAATTTTACATTTTATATTTATAGTCACGAGGAGCATGTTGATGTTGTAAAACAATATAAAAAGAAGGTAGTTGCTTATAGTTTACGCTCTAAAAACCTTCAAAATAGTGATATGTTCGTGTCAGCTGACTTAGCTTAATACTCATATATTAGAAAAAGGAATCCAAGAAATATGGATTCCTTTTTTTCTCATTTACTGAAAAATAAGCTCTGTCTTCAAACTATCTTTCGGTAACAACCAGCCTTTTTTCTCTAAACTCGCCATTAATAATTCCCTTTGTTTTGTCGCAATACTTTCTTCATTTGTTTTAAATGACACTTCTATTACGAAGTCATCTTCTAATTTTCCGGTATTACTTAATGGCCAAATTTCAATATTTGCTTTTATGTTTTCAAACTCTCCTGTATATCGTTTCATTAATACAGGACCGTAAATACGGGAATTCTTTAACATTTCCTCTCCCCAATTTGTATACAACCATTTGTTCATTTTCCCTGGTAATTTTTCTACTAACATGTTTTGAGCAGCTTGTTCATTTGGTAAATCAAGTATCCCATATCCTTTAGCGCTGTAACTTTTCTTATTTGAAATGCTTAATGTTTTCTTCTCAAATCCCCAATCTATTTCCGCCTCATAACTATCCGTATTACTATCGAACCCTTCTTTTTTAGCTACTTCTAGTGCATCTTGAATTACACCATTTGGAATAGGATATCTTTTTTTATATGTTAATTCAAAATCTTTACTAAATTCTTTCTTTCGAATTCTAGCAAACCAACCTTCCTCGCTTAAACTTTTATTCGCAGTATCTAAAAATTGCACTTGTATTCTTTCATATTTTGTACCAGCCTGGAAATGTTCTAGCACCTCTTGCTTCATCTCTTTGTTATCACCTAATACTTGTTCTGGCTTCAATAATAACTTTACTTCAAAACTAGGTTTCATTGGACTAGCTGCAAACCCTTCCTTAACGTTATAAAGGAAACAACAAAAGAAAATGCTTACGAATACAAATACTTTTTTCATATACCTATCCCCTTTACATTTCAAATGACTTCTATACGTTCCATTGCAAGTGAATATACATTTTCATACCCTGCTGTACTTAGCTTTTGTTGTAATCGATCCGTATCCTCTTTCAAAGCGTGCACTAACACCGTATGTTCTGGTAATAATGTATTTAGCATCTCTTTAACGTCTCTTATACTTTGGTGAACTTTATACGGAACTCTCTTCACCCTACATGTACTCCTTACATGTTCTTTCATAACTTTTTCTGCAAAACTCCCTTTCGCAATATGCCCAGTAAAAATAACGGCATTCCGTTTTTCATTCCGAAGTTGTTCATAGTATAACTGTGCTCGTTTCGTTTGCATATTCGCATCACTCATTACAACTATTCCGTAACTATTTTGCATACTAATGTCATTATCCATCACTATTATGTTTCTTTTTAAACTCTCCATAATCCATTTAAGTTCTTCATTATTTTTTATCCAACCTTTATATATGAACATCTCTTCAAATCCAGCCAAAATTTCTTTATCTACTATAAGCGGAAATTCTTTATATCGTTCATATAAATACAATACTATATCTTGCGCCCTACCAAGTTGTGGCAGCGGTAATAATGCTATTCCTTCATTTTGCATAACTCGTTCAATTTCTGCACATAGATCGTCTAATCTTTCATTTTGCGAAACATCATCTGTGTGATAAGCGGCATCTACAATTGCAACTTTTATATTGTGGCCCAATTTCTCAGGTAAATTAGCTCGTAGTATATTAGACTCTGCTGAATAGTCGCCTGAATAAAATACGTATGTATTACACATATCAACTAAAAACCAAACAGCTCCTAATACATGCCCACTATACCCCCACTGAAACCGCAATGTAGGAGTAATTTGTATCCATTCATTTGGATTACTAATCTCATCAATACATACATAATTTAAATCTTTTATATGTTGGTCCCTATAAGGTAACTTCCACCCTTGCATCACATTATAGTTTCTCCATTTTTCATAATATAACGGCAGTTGCTCCTTCGTATAACGAGTCGTCCAAATTTTTTTCTTATATCCATACTTCGCCAATAAAGGTAAACCCATCGTATGATCTTCATGAATATGTGATAAAAATACCGCATCTAAAAATGGAACAACTTCTCCCTCTATTTTTGGATAACTATTCTCATATGATCGATTAATACCACAATCAAATACTATTTTCGTCTCTTTATTTTTTACAAAATAGCAGGAGCGACCGTACTCCCCTGCTCCTCCCCATACTTCCATTCTCATCATGCTACCCCTTTTCGTGTTTGCTCCATATGTTGCAGCAGTAATAAGCACATTGTTGTAAGTCCAACAGAAACAACGGCCATCGCCATTCCTATAGATACTTCACCCTGTTCAAATTGAGCAAAAATAAACGTTGCTGACGTTTCTACTGATGGAGGTAATACGAGAAGTGATGCTACTAACTCTCTTATTGAAATTGTAAATGTCATCGCCCATCCGGCAAGAATGCCTGGGATAATAAGAGGCAATATTATTTTTCTAAAAATATAAATATAATTTCCCGAAAAAATACTTCCTGCCTGTACAAGAGAATCATCAATTTGTCCGAGTGATGATTTTACATATTGCACCGTGTAAGGTAAAAACAGAATAACATACGTTATGATAACCATAATTGGTGTATTATAAATTGACATAGGCATATATGGTGAATTCCAAAATAGAATAAGACCTACAACCATAACGATTCCTGGTACCATATTCGGTAACATACCGCACATATCAAGCCATTTTTCAGAGTTTTTTTTCCCTTTTCGAATCATAAGTGCCAAAAAGACTCCAATAATTACCGCAATAATCGCTGTTACGAGTGAAAAAAGAAAACTATTCCATAAAGCCTCTAATCCCGGAGATCCCATTGTAAACAATGCCTCATAATGGCTTGTTGTAAAGTTATTTACATGTAAACCGCCGCCTCTTAATTTTGAAAAAGAAGCAATAAGTATAGAAAAGTATGGAATTCCAATTGATACGATTAATAAACCAATTACATACATCCATGCTACAACGCGCGTAAATATAGACAAAGTATATCTTTTAGATTTCACACCTTTTCCACTAACCATTGCATATGAATACTTTCGATTCAATACATTTTGCATATACCAAATGAGCATACAAGCACTAAGTAATAAAGAAGATAATGCTGTTGCACTACTGAAATCAATTGGCCAACTCGAAATAAATTTATGAATTTCTGATGTTAACACGTGGAATCCTATTCTACGTCCGAATGTAGCCGGTGTTCCAAATTCAGCAATCGTCTTTACGAAAATGAGTAAAGCACCCATTACATAACTTGATACTAATAACGGCAATATTATTTTTCTTAAGCGATAGAAAAAACTTCCGCCATGAACTGCTGCAGCTTCTTCTTTACTACTCCCAATCTGAAGTAACGTGTTTTTCAGCATGAAATAAAGGAATGGGAATAAATGCAGACTCATAATTAAGACCATACCTCCTAAACTAAAAAACAATGATGAAACTGTCTTTAGCATCGGGAAAAATTGTTCAAAATAGCCGTTAGGTTGCATGAACAAAATCCAGCCCATCGATCCAATATACGGCGGTGTCATAAATGGAATCATAAAAACAATATCTAACTTACTATACTTTCCTACATCTGTTTTGCTCATAATAAATGCCAATGGAAATGCAAATATTGTAGCACCTATTACAACGAGTACACCTAGAAGCATCGAATTTAGAAAAATCCCCGCTAATCCACCACTCTGCATCACTTCAAAAGGCTTTAAAAAATTCCAACTGCTATTTTCATATACACTAGAAAATAAAATAAGAAAAAGTGGAATGACGATTAACATCGCGACAAGTAATAACGCTATCGTCATTCCAACTTGTCTTACTGATACGAATCGATTTACCATGGAATCACCATCTTATTGAAATACTTTCTTAAATTGTTTCCCTATTTCATCTTGCTCTTTCTCAACTGTTTTCCAATCAATATTTAATACTGGAATCTCTTCTACATTTGGTCTATTTTCAGCTTTTATATCTGTTCTACCAGGCAATAAATACGCTTTAGAAACTTGTTTTTGTACATCATCGGATAATAAATAATCAATAAACTCTTTTGCACCTTCAACATTTTTACTATCCTTCATAATCCCCGCTGCACGTGGGCTAATAACTGTTCCGCTTTTTGGATATACGATATCAACAGGTTCACCCTTTGCTTTTGCGCTATACGTCATATAATCAACACCCGCAATGACCATATCTTTCGCACCTGTTACAACTGGGTCTAACGCTTCCTGGTTTGCTCCTGCTAATGTAACTTCATTTTTCTTAAGCTGCTCAAATAAATTCCATCCATCTTGTCCATTCTTTTTCACGTATCCTGTTACAAAGTCTAAAGCTGAACCTGAAAGTGCTGGATCTGGAAGATTCACTTTCCCTTTCCATTCTCCTTTCGTTATATCGCTCCAATCTTCAGGCGCCGTCTTCACATTTTTTGTATTGTATACAATCCCTAATGCTGAAGCACTATACCCGAAATAATGGCCTTTATCATCTGACCATTCAGAACGCAGCTTATCAGCTTGTTTCGCCTCTTTATAAGCTAACGTTTGACCCTCTTTCTTTAATCCTTCCATCGCTGGTAAGGAAGCGAGTACGACAACGTCAACGACTGGATTTTTCTTTTCAGCTTCCATTCTCGCTAAAATTTTACCAGTTGTCCCTTGAAACATTTCCACCTTTATACCAGTTTTCTTTTCAAAGTCTTTTTGAATTTTTTCTGCTAACCCTTTTGGCCCTGCACTATATACAACAATTTTCTTTTCATTCATATTTTTACTTTTTGCATCTGCATTACCTGTCTTTGAACTACAACCTGTTACTACAGTAGAAAATAGTAAAGTACATACAAATAAAGACTTAAGCGAACTGAATTTCTTCATACGATTCTCCCCCTATATGATGAATACATTTTTTGGGTACATATAACGATACTGGTTTCCCGATGCTTAGCTTACTATTGTGATAGGCTGTCCAGATGCCTAAAGTCCCCATATTTACTTTCACTTCATAACGCTCTCCTACGTATGTAACGTGCTGAATTTCACCTGTATACATTTCGCACACATCATTTTTTGTCCAACTCACATGCTCTGGACGAATCATTTTTTCACCCTCTACAAGCCAATTCGCCTTACCAACAAATTTGGCAACAAATTCATGAGACGGTTTCACATAAATATCTTCCGGTGTTCCTTTTTGTAATACTTCTCCTTGTTTCATGACAATAATTTGGTCTGACATTGACATTGCTTCTGTTTGATCGTGAGTGACATACAGTGCAGTTAAACCAATGGAATGAACGATATCCATAAGCTCTATTCTCATTTCTTCTCGCAAAATTGCATCGAGTGCACTTAGCGGTTCATCAAACAAAATAAAATGAGGTTTTGTTACAATTGCTCTAGCGAATGCGACACGTTGTTGCTGTCCACCAGAAAGTTCGTGTGGATACCTTTTCTCCATACCTTGCAGGCGAACTCGCTTTATCGCATCCTCTACTTTTTCTCGTAAATGATTCGTTTGCTTTGTAGCTCTTAAACCAAATGCAACATTTTCAAAAACAGTCATGTGCGGCCATAAAGCAAAATCTTGAAATACCATACCGATATTCCGTTCATGAGGAGATGTCTTTATCTTTTTTGTAGCAGAATACATGCACTGGTCTCCAAAATATATTTCTCCCTTATCCGGTTCTTCAAGTCCTGCTATCATTCTAAGTAAAGTCGTTTTCCCACATCCCGAAGGTCCTAAAAGTGTAGTGAATTCCCCTTTTTTCATTACAATCTGCAACGGCTTTAACGCTTGTGTTTTTCCAAATGTTTTTTCTAATCCATTAATTTTAATATCCATCGTCTCACCTCTCTCCCCTCATTCTTAACCTGCTTTCATTCTATATGGAAGATTTATACTGAATGTTAATGCACTGTAAAGATTAAATTAAAAAACTTCTAATAAACTATTTATTTCTATAGATTTTTTCTATAGTTAAAATAAAAAAGGCGGCAATTCATAATGAATCTCTTAAAATTAGAAATTGTAGTACTTATTAAGAAATACCAAAAGCTTACAATCGTTGCAGAAAAACTTGGCGTTAAACAACCAACTATTACTTTTCATATAAAAAGCTTAGAAGAAGAACTCGGTGTGTCTTTATTCGAATTACGTTCTGGAAGGTATTTCTTAACAGAGGCTGGTGAGGCTTTGCACCATTATGCTTGTAAAATAGATGCACTTATGAAAGAAGCTAGACGTGTCACGCAAGAGTTTAAAGATTTTCATAAAGGTGCTATAACAATTGGCGCTAGTTATGTACCAGCGACTTATCTTTTGCCAGCAGTCGTTCATCAATTTCAATGTGAATTTCCCAATATAAAAATAACGCTACTAGTGAAAACAGCCCCTGAAATTCGAATGATGCTACAAAATCACGAAATCGATCTTGGGATAATTTCCGCTGCTCCATTTGATGAACCACTTTTAAAACAAACGAATATAATGCCCGATACACTTGTTCTTGCCTTTTCCAAAGAACATCATTTTTCAAAAAAAGACAATGTATCGTTACAAAATATAGAAAAGGAACGCATACTATTGCATCGTAACCCATCTACAACGAGAGATTTACTTACACAATGGACGTTAGCGCACAACATTACATTCCAATCAGAAATTGAATTAGATTCATTAGAAACGATGAAACAAATTTTAAAATATGGTAATGGAATTGCCTTGATTTCTAAACTTGCTATCGAACAAGAAATACAACGAAATGAGATATGCTATATACCAATCCCTGAATTTGAATTTCAGCGTAATATTTATACGATTCATCATGAGGACAGATGGAATTCTAAAATCATTTCTTTTTTATTACAGAGCATCACTTCATTTGCAACAAAAAATTAAAAGGCTGTCGTTATGCACGACAGCCTTTTAAACTATAAATCTATTTATTTTTCTTTGCCTCAATTTTCGCTTGCGCCTCTTCAGCCTTATCTAATGCTTCTGATACTTTCTTCTCTTTTTCTTTCACTTCATCTATACTATCGACAGCTTTAATAATTTTATCGATTCCTTCTTCTTCTACCTTTCTACGCTTTGCCACTCTTTCATTTACTTTCTCTTCCACATCTTTTGCTTTTTGAAGCATATTCTCTGCATTTGATGTTACAGCTTTTTCAAGTGCATCGTCTTTTTTCATTTGTAACACTTCATTTGCAATGTCTTTCGCTTCTAAATACTTACCGTCTTTTAATGCTGTTGCTCCGTGATCCATTTTCTCGGCCATTTCTTTATATGATTTCGCTTCATTCCCGGATTTCTCTTTTTCTGCTTTTTCAAACCACATTGTTGCATCACTATATTTTTCATCTTTCAATGATTGCATACCTGTTTCAATATATGTGTCATAATTGCTACATCCAGCCATTACGACTAATAGAAAAAGCATAACAAAACTTAATTTTTTCATGCTGTTGTCTCCTTTTCTTTGCAAGCTCACTTTACTTTAACATACATGAAAAAGAGTTTCAAAAACTAAAATACTAATTTAGTCATTTTTATAATGATAAGTCAAATTTTTATTATTTTCTTATTTTCAAGCGGACACATCTAGTTGTTTTTTCGCCATATGTTGCTTTACTCCAACTAATACAACTAACAATAAACCTCCACCTATTGTCATCATAACAATGCTAGTTGGCAACATATCTAATAGTAGTCCATATACAATCATACCAAGTGGTGCGATTGCAGTCGCAATTGTTTCAAGTAGGCCAAACACACGCCCTAGGTAGCTCGGATCTGTCGTTTTTTGCATATGTACTTGCATTGGAATGTTTACAATCATAATTGCTATACCAGTTAACATCATAAAAGCAATATAGTAAATAAAACTTGCTACTTTTGGAATGATAACTAACAACGGAAAGACTGTACATAAACTTAAACCTGCAAACAAAAACAGTCCAGTATAAATTGAACGAAACGGATTATTCACTTCTTTACGCACCGATAAAGCAATCGCACCAATTAACATCCCGACTGCTAACATTCCCTCTACAATACCAAGTTGCTTTGAAGATAAATGTAATGTATGTACGATAATGTATGGAAGTGCAACGGTTAGACCACACGCAAAAAAGTTTACCCACAATGCTATTTTCATTAAACCATATATTTCATGTTTTCGTTTTATATATGAAAAACCTTCTTTTATACTCGTCAAGAAATGCTCTTTACTCTCAGCCACTTCTTTTTTATATAAATCAAATACAATAAATAATTGCAAAATAACTGCTAAAAAGAATGTAATGCTATTCAACAAAAAGAACGACTGAATTGAAAAGAAACCAAATACAACTCCGCCAATAATCGGCCCTAAAATATTTGATAAAGAAGCCGCCGTTTGATTTAAAGCACTCGCTTTTTGAATACGTCCTTCATCTACTAAACTCGGAATAGACGAAGTTAATGCAACGGAATAAAAACTTGCACAAATTGATAATAATGCTGCTGAAATATAAATAAAAAGAAGTGATGGTCCAAATATAGTAGCAAGAATAAACATACTAAGCATCGTTAAACTACTTAATAAATCAGTACCAATGACAAGCCATTTTCGATTGACGCGATCTGCTACAGCACCAGCAATTGGACCACAGATCATCCTTGGAAGTGATCCGCAAACGAGCGTAGTTGCAAACCCCATCCCTGAACCAGTAGTCTTTAATACGTATAACCCCATTGCGAACGTATAAATACTTGCGCCTAATAAAGACGTCATTTTTCCAATCATCATTAAAATGATGTTTCTCGTTGCAATCTTCATTCTTGAATCATGTTGTCCTATACTTATATCTCCCATTTTTGACTCTCTCCCCTTAAAAGTTAAATTGTGTTAAACTTATTATATAATCAATTTTCCGATTTCCACAACATAAAGTTAAATATAATTTAACTTTTTAAATATAAAGGAGCAATAATATGGCAACTCTCGGCGAAAAAATTAAAACATTAAGAAAAGAAAAAAAGCTTACACAAACAGAGCTGGTAGGTTCGGAACTGACAAAAAGTATGCTTAGTCAAATTGAAAATGGAAAAGCTACACCTTCTATGAAAACATTACAATATATTGCTGAAAAACTTGAATGTAAAATGAGCTTTTTATTAGAAGAAGATGAAGGAGAAATTGTAGAACTCATTCAAAAAATGGAGCCATTAATAAAAGCAAATAAATGCGATGAAGTATACAAGACTTTACTACCTATCGTTCAAACAGAGCTACCTTCTACTTTAAATACAGCTCGCTTATATAAACAGTTCCTAACAGGAGCAGTTATTATGAACGATTATCATATTGAATATTACGTTGAAACTGCTGTTTCTATATTTGAAAAATATACTTTATATCGAGAAAGCACTGAAACGAAACTACTGTTTTACTATATGCTCTTCAAACGTAAAAAATATAAAGAATGTTTACAGATGATTGCTACAATTCGTGATGAATATAAAGCAAAGAATTTAGAAATGGATCTGATTACACATATACAACTATACTTAAAAGAAGCCATTATTTTACTCGCATACGGCAATTATGAAAAATGTGAAAAAGTCATTTTAGATGCACTTGCATTTTCAAAAAAGCATCAAGTGTATTATAAAACAGATGAATTTTACCGGATTTTATCTTACCAAAAAGTCATTACAGCTGATAAAGAACAATATTTATATTACATAAAAAAATCTGAGCAATTTGCCATTTTTACAGAAGATATTCTATCCATCGCAATTATTGATATTTTAAAAGCATACTATTACAACACAATTACTAATGAATATACAATCGCATTAAAACATCTAGAACAATTTCGAGAAAAACTAAAAGATGAACCAATCTTTCAAGACGATGGATTATATTATCTTGAAAAAGGAAAATCTTTGTATGGCTTAAAACGTTATAAGGAAGCTTTGGCAATATTAAAACACGCTACCATACCAGATTATATGAGTCATCCACTTGATCAATCGTGGGTATTAACAGCTGGGTCTTATCGTGCCCTTTGCTATATAGAACTTCAAGATAAAAAATCTGCCTTAAAAGAGGCAAAAGAAGCCGTTCAAGCAATAGATAGCTATCCTGATTCCATCTTCACTTCATTTATTAAAGAAATATTACAAATAATACAAAAACTTTAAGAATGTCTCTAAATGGTATATTATTCCTCTTTTTTAGCAAAGATAATAATGATGGGAGGAATATAAATGAATATACAACGTGCAATAGAGCTTTCTATGTCAGCAGAACAAGCCAATGTCAATTTTCAAGGCATGCCTGTTATGATTCAACACGTCGATGAAAGCAATGAAACCGCCCGCATATATGAAGTAAAAAACCCAGGACGCGAATTAACTGTTCCAGTTAATAGCTTAGAGGAAATATAAGAAATGCCACTTCTCTTTTGAAGTGGCATTTTTCTTCTTTCAGATTACTTATTATAAAGTTCTTCAATCCTTTATTTTACATGAGCTAAAAAAATAAGAATTTTCTACTTCTTTTCTTTTTGTGACCTGCTAAAATACAAACTATGGATTAATTATTTGTACTATACATTAAGGGGGAAAAATAATGGCATCTAATTTAGAAAAAAACAAGCCTTATTATGCAGTTATATTCACTTCTAATTTATCAAATAATACAACTGACTATAATACCGTTGCCGAAGAAATGGAGAAACTTGCAAAGCAACAATCTGGATTTTTAGGTGTAGAAAGTGCACGAGGTAATTCTGGACTCGGAATAACAATTTCTTATTGGGAATCACTTGATGCGATTGAAAATTGGAAGAAGAACACCTTACATAAAGAAGCGAAAAAAAGAGGTCGTGAGCAATGGTATGAAAACTTCCATCTGCGTATTTGCCTTGTTGAGAAAGAATTTAAGTTTCATAGAGGTAATTTATAACTATGAAGGAAAAATTAGCTCTCGTTATTGTTCATGAAATATATGGTGTGAACGACCATATGCATCACGTTACCCAGCACTTTACTTCATCTCATATAGATGTATTCTGTCCTAATCTTCTACAATCACAACACGCATTTCATTATCGTGATGAAGAAAAAGCATATGAACATTTTGTAAATCATATTGGATTTGATGATGGAAAAAAGCAAATTGAAGAATTCATTTCCCATCTTTCTAGTAGTTATACACATATTGGACTTATCGGCTTTAGTGTTGGAGCTACCATCTCATGGCTATGTAGTAACAATCCGAAAATAGATTTTATTATCGGATGTTACGGTTCTCGTATACGCGACTATGTTCACATAAAGCCTACATGCTCTACATTACTTATATTCCCTGAAAAAGAGGCTAGTTTTTCAGTATCCTCTTTAATTCACACATTGCAGCAACAAAAGAATCCTTTATTAGAAATAAAACAACTACACGGTGAACATGGATTTCTAAATCCGTACACTGAAAAATATAACGGGCACTCTACAAAACAAGCATACAATTTAATAGATTCATTTCTTGTAAAGTGAAACTTCAATCAGTGGGGGGGTTCATCCCCCACCTAATCTCTTTTCTTACGTTGAGTTTTAAGGTGTGGGTCTTACTGCCCATACGTGATAAAAACAATCTTATACAGGAGACTCAAAATGACGCTGACATTACTCTTACTTGTTTTCATACTCATTGCCTTTATCTCAGCGCTAACTATCATTTTTATAACCGTAAAAAAAGGAGGATTTTTCAACCGCCCCTACTTACAATCTATTATCGTTTGCCTTTTATTTTTTACTAATTGGATCTTATATGTAATAACTTTTTATTCGTTACTTCCCGAGAAAATTAGTGAGTTCCTATTCCTACCCATTTGGTTTTTCCTTTGTATTTTAGGTTTTATAACTTTCTGGCGTGAATGGGGAAATAATCGTGTATTCTCCATATGTATCGGTTTTCTTTCCTTGACTAGTTTTTTATTTGGATTATTGTTGTTAGTTCTTTCCGGGATGTAATAGAAGAAGGAAGAAAAGCTAACGTTCAACTTTTCTTCCTTCTATGTTTACCTTTAGTTTTCACTGTCACTGATTCACAAGGTGTATAATATATTTGAGGTGTCGCCTTATCAACAAACATCATAAACGTAATAAAGCCGATAATAAAGAAAATAAATAACGTTAACAAAATTGCTCCTATCGTTAAAAGTATCATAACACCACCCCTATATTTTTTATGTTATTACACTTTTCGCTATGATATGAGTGTAATCCTTTTTAGAAAAGAAAACGTAACAAAATAATCACAATCACTCCCGTTAATACTGTACCTAATAAACTACGAGTATATATCGCTACAAGAAATGTTGGAATTGCTGCAATAAGATAATCCCACTGCATCGTTTCATGCATAAATAAAACTTGTGCTAAAAGCGCTGCTAATATCGCAATTGGTATGTAATTTAACCATTTTAAACCCCAGTCAGGAATTTGTAGTTTGCTAAATACGAGTAGAGGTAAAATACGTGGCACGATTGTAACAGCTCCTGCTGCTAGTAAAAGTAATAATACATCTAATCTCATTTCCATTTTTCAATCAACACTCCAATCGTCGCAGCTAGTAAGGTTGCGATAATAACCGCTATACTATCTGGCATAAATAGGTGTGAAACGTATGCGATAATAATCGCTACAATTGCAACACTTAAATGAATTGCTAGTTTCGGTTTACTACTTATGAGCTGAAGTACAAATAATCCGATAAACATTGCTGGTAATGCATAATCCATCCCGTATGTATGTGGATCTGGTATCCACTCACCAAATAGCCCGCCGATAATAGTAGCAAGAATCCAGTTTAAATAAGCCGTTACATTTAGCCCAATCATCCATCTTTCGCCTAAATATCCTTTTTGCGCTGCATGCTGCACTGCAACACCGAACGTTTCATCTGTAATTTGAGAACCGATTAGTAAGTTTTTAAATAGAGGCAGTTTCATAAAGTATGGTGCAAGTGCAGCACTCATAAGAAGGTGGCGCAAGTTAACAAAAAATACAGTAAAAATAATTGCGGAAGCAGGAGCACCGGCTGCATACATACCAGCTAATATAAATTGGGCAGAACCTGCATAAATTAAAGTGGACATAAACGCAATTTCAATGATGGAGAAACCAGCTGTTTTTGCAATTACACCAGCTGCTATACCGATACTCAAGTAACCAAATACAGTTGGTAAACAATCTTTTACTCCTTGCTGAAATGTATCGTCACTCTGCAAAGCTACATGTGCCTGAGCTTTACTCATCTCTATCATCCTCCATTCCTTCTAAAGTTCGTTTTCCTGTTACGACATGAACTAAATCTATATTTTCACGCCATAACGTATCTAACTTATCAGCTCCAAATTCCTTTGTGATTTCTTCAACCATAATATCGTGCCGCACATACTCTGTAGCAACGAGAACTAGCGCTGGGTCATACGTTGTAACGGCCCATGAAGTGCTATCATTTGAGAAGTTCGCAATTAATACTTCCTCTCCATCACGAGCAATAACAGTTAAATGACCACCCATTCTCTTTTCAACAACGTGGGGCGTCATATAATTATGATGAAACGTCGCTCCTATTTTTGTTTCTGGAGCTCCAAATAAGATTGAAAATATATGTACGCCTTCCTCTTCCTTTTGATGAATGTATGGTTCAATTTCATGCACTTGTTCTTCCCATACAGAAACCCATAACTCTTCCTTAGCTCTACTAATTATATTGCATATTTCTTTCAAAACACGATCATTTGAACGAATATGCGAAATTACATCTATTTGTCGCTCTTGTTCTAAACAATTTAATTTCTCATCTAAAAATTCAAAGGACTTTTCAAAGTCTTTTCGCATTCGATTCATTAATTCGGTAGCTGGTACTGGTACATATTTAACTGGTTCAGAAGGTACAATATGCACCGCTCCTTTATCCATTAACTTACCGAGTACCTCGTAAATCATAGAACGAGGTACTCCTGTTTGTTTACTTACTTCATAGCCTGTTACTGGGGAATGTTTTAACAATCCAATATACGCTTTACATTCATATTGGGAAAATCCTAACTTTTGTAATTCCTTTATAATTTCATCCATCGGTAACCCCTCACACTCTAAATCGCTCTTACTTCAAAACGACGATTTTGCTTCCCTTTACTTTTTACTTTATCAATAACAAGTGTTCCTATTTCACTCGTATTTTTCACATGTGTGCCTCCACAAGCTTGTTCGTCTAAATTTTCAATTGTAACAATGCGGATTTCTTGGATAGTAGTTGGCAGGAGATTTATTGCTGTTTTAATCATTCCTACAGCATTTTCTGCTTCTTCGCGGCTCATATAACGAGTGGAAATTTCTTTATTTTGCTTAATAAGTTTATTCACTTCCTCAACAATTTCTTCTACTTCCACGCTCGATAACTCTTGTAACTCATTAAAGTCGATACGTGCTTTATCAGGATAAATTTGATTTCCGGTGCATAGAGCTCCATACTTTTCATAAACAACAGCTCCGATAAGATGCAGTAAAGAGTGATGACGCATTAAATTATGACGTCTTTCCCAATTTATCTCTAATTTAACTGGACCTAACTTTACTTGAGCTTCATCTTTTATATAGTGAACTATTTCTCCTTGCTCCTTCTTTACTTTTTCAACTTCAAATACAGACCCATCTTGTACAATGACACCCGTATCACATTCCTGTCCTCCACCAGTTGGATAAAAAACTGTTTCTTTTACAAATACTTTATTCCCCTCTACTCTTATCACTTCTGTTTCGCAACTCGTTTTGTATGCATCTTCTAAATATAATGCCGTTGTCATACTCTCACCTCTTTAGTAGTTATAGTTATACCTACTAATATAAAAAAGAAACTCCGTGAAGTCAATTGATAATTCTGAAATTTAAAATTAATAAAAGACTCCTTTATTAGGAGTCCACTATCTCAATATTTCATTCGCTTCTTTTTCATAAATTTTATCAAATGACGTCATAACGCGCTGTGATGCTTGAATCATCTTTTGATCTGTCATAAGATCTGCCATCTCTTTCGTCATATCTACATTTGAATTTTCTAGCATATGATTTTTTACTATTCCTGTTCCGTTCGGTAAATTAGCAATGTTTCCTTCTGCTAGTGTAAAGCTTTTGTTCTCTCTTTGCACAAGACGAGCATTCGTTTCGGCATCTACTGTTTTTGTTTGCAAACGAGCAATATTATTTTGTGTTACCTCATCATATAATGTACCATCTGCTTGTACAGCAACCTTTGCTCCTTCTGGAATACGAATACGCTCATTATTCTCTCCCATTACGAAAGCACCTGAAGATGTTTGTAAATATCGATCACTATTTAATGTGAAACTACCATCTCTCGTTAAAAACGTTTCATCATTTTTAGAAGTAACAAAAAATGATGTTGTGCCGGCCGCGCCGTCATCTAAAAAGAAATCTGTAGCGCTATTTGTCATTTGTATATTTCCTTGTACTAAATTCACATGCGTTGCAGCTGGTACTACAGCGTAATCAACCGAACCGATATTTGTTACCGCCCCATCTCCGCGGCGATATGTGTCTTGTACATCAAATACTTTAGACGTCATATTTTCTGCTTTAAATCCTGTCGTTTGAGCATTTGCAACGTTATTCGAATGAACATTAATGCGCTGCATGTAATTCATCATGCCCATAGAACCTATATAAAGACCGTTCATATTCGTTTGAATAAGGCAAGCGCCTTATTCTTCACCTCTTTTCTACGATGTTTGTAACATTTGTTTTGCTAAATGTTCAGCTGTAGCGATATGTATATTTTTCTTTATGTCTTGGCCATCTGTCATTAATACAATAGGAGCTGATGATACTGCTGGAATTTTCAACAATTCGCCACTACTTGCTGTTTCATCAAATTTCGTAAACACAATACCATCTATATGAATATCTTTAAAGTTTGTAATAATTTCAATCATATCTTTACTTTTCATTGAAGCTGATAACGTTAAACAAATATAATCTGGTTCTACTTGTCCCATCGTTTCAATCATTTCTTCCACTGTTTCTGACGTACGATAATTTTTCCCTGCTGTATCAATTAAAATATAATCGACGCGTGCTTCTTCTTTAAAATACGTAAGCGCTCTTGTCATTGCAGCTTCATCACGCACAGCAATTACTTCAGATCCAATTGTCTTTACGTTATCTTGCAATTGCTGCACTGTCCCTATGCGCGAATGATCGGTCGTTATAAAACCAACTGTTTTTTTCTTACCGTGAAATTGCCATGCCATTTTCGCAAGTGTCGTCGTTTTACCAACGCCAGTTGGACCTATTAATGCAATTGTTTGTACTTCTTTTTCAAAGACGTTTTCCGTATTAAAATGAGATTTCATATCTTCCAATATGTACCTGATAACTTCTTCTTCCGTAATCATCGTTGCATTTTCAAACTTTATTTTTAACTTTTCAGCATATGCATGAATGAAATATTGTTCCACATCGTTTTGTTCTAGCATCCGAATTACTTTTTGAATAATAAACGGTACAGATTCTTGATTTTCTTTCTTTGGAGCTACTTCTTCTTTCTTTACTGGAACGACTTGTTTCACAACTTTTTTCTTTTTCGTTACTTCCGTTTCTTTCATCGGTTTCACAACGACGATTCCTTTTTCAAACAGCTTTAATAGTTTCTCTTTTTTTCTTGCCCATTCTTCACTATTTCCTGTTTGCATCGCCGCGTATGACATAGAAGTCGTTACGTTTTCTAAATTGTGCAGTACTGATTGAATTCCATTCGCCTTCACAATTTGTTCTGAAGGATCATTCACAACATCCATTAATTGTTCATGAAATTGAGCTGTACCTTCATTCACTTCTTCCTGTTTTTCTTCTGGAAATGCAACTAACATTTCATAATCCTTTTTCCAAAAAAACGGTATATTTCGTTTTACACTTTCATCGACAACGTAATAATAATCTGTACCATATTGGTCAAATAACTTTCGATACAATTCATTTTTCGAAGCTGCTTTTATTCGCATTAACGCTTCTTTCTTTTCTGTACTTTCCATTACTTCACCCCCTACTATTCAATATAGGCAATTTGATCCACAACAATTTCTGGTGCTAATTCACTAATACAAAGTACTTGTGCTTCCACTTGATAACGTTCTAGCAGTCTTACAATCGCAAATCTAAAATCTTTTCTACGTGTTAATAACACTGGTTCTCTTCCCATTAAACGTGCTTGCTTAAAGACGCGCTGCACTTGCTCAACGACACGTGTTTCTAAATCTAAATCCCAGTTTAATAAGTAACCTTGATATGAATTATTCACAACATCCGCATCTAACTCGATTGAATCAGAGAAGAGCGCTGCATATATTTTTCCGTCCGGATTTTTCGCATTTTCACAAATAACTTTTGAAATACATTCACGAACAAATGATGTTACACCATCCACGTGGTTTTGATAAATTTCTTTGCCGTCAATAATACCTTCAATAATTGTTGGTAAATCACGAATAGAAATACCTTCTTTTAGAAGTTGTTTAATAACATTTTGAACAAGTGATAAATCAATTTCTTTTTTCTTAATCTCTTCTAATAGAACGCCATTATCATTTTCAAGCGAGTTAATTAAGTCTTTTACATGTTGGCGCTGAATTAATTCATGAAGATTACGTCTAACGACAACATCTAAATGTGTAATTAATATGCTAAGTGGCTCTAATACTTGATAGCCTTTCATTTGTGCATCTTGCACCATATGCTCTAAAATCCAATATCCATCTTCACCGAAAATTGGATCTTTCGCTGGCTCTGCATCTAAATCAGCCATTACATTCGGTGTTTTCAGTGCTAATAAATAACCTGATTTTAAAACACCTTCAGCCGCCTTCGCACCTTTAATTCGAATAATGTAACGTCCGCGTGGTCTAAAGCTCGTATTATCTTTAAAGTTAATTCCAGGAACGTTAATACCGAGGTCAGTAATAATTGACTTCCTCATAAGAACAACTTTATCACGAGCTGTTTCCCCGTTAATTTTCTGCTTTACAAGTGCTGCTAAATCTAAACCGAGTTCTACTATAATTGGATATTTATCCGTAAATACTCCAAATGAATCTTCTACTTGTTGCAGTTGCTCATCTTCGCCTTGGATCATTTCTATTTCTTTTTGAAGCTCGTCTTCTTTTTCTTTCTTTATTCGATTTTTATTACGAATGCCCAAGAAGATAATTGTTCCGCCAACGAGTGCGAATGGTAGAAACGGTAGCGGAGTAAAAATACCCATTGCGATAAATAAACCACCGAGCGCATATACAACGACTTCATGCGCTAATAACTCTTTAAAGATACCTTCTGTTACTGTATCCGGTGAACCGTCAAATACACGAGTTACGATAATACCAGTTGAAATCGCAAGCATAAGCGATCCAATTTGGTTTACGATTCCGTCACCGACAGTTAACTGTGTATAATGAAGAGCCGCATCTGCAAAGCTCATCCCTTGCTGCATCATTCCGACAATTAAACCGAAAATAATGTTTACGAATAAAATGACAATCCCGAAAATAACGTCCCCTTTAATGAACTTTCCGGCACCATCCATCGCCCCGTAAAACTCTGTTTCCATATTTAATTTTTTTCGTTTTGCTTGTGCATCTTTTTCTGAAATAATACGCTGGTTTAAATCAGCATCGATAGACATTTGTTTCCCTGGTAAAGAATCAAGTGTAAAACGAGCTGCTACTTCAGCTGTACGAGACGCACCGTTTGCAACGATAAACTGAAATATGATTAATACTGTAAAAATAACGATACCAATTAATAAGTTTCCGCCAATTACGAACTGGCCGAACTCTTCAATAACATGACCTGCATTTCCGTCTGTCAAAATCGCTCGCGTCGTCGAAACGTTAATCGATACGCGGAAAATCCCGATTAATAACAACATCGTTGGAAATGACTTTAATTCATCCCACTCGTTAATACTTGTCGCTCGCATATAAATAAGTACTGACATACTTAGTAGAAAAACGATAATGATATCAAGTATAAATGGTGGAAGTGGAATTAAGAGCGCCACTACGAATGACGCTGCTAAAAAGATAGAAAAATAGGTTCTTGCAGAATCTATCTTAAACAAAGAGATCTCCTCCAAACGCGCTATTATACTTCAAGTTCATTCGTCTGAATTAAATAGCGCATAACTTCAATTACAGCTACATATAAATCTTCTGGAATCGTCTCATCTTCCTCGACTTGATAATATAAAGAACGAGCAAGCGGACGGTTTTCCACCATTGGTATTTCTTGTTCACGGGCAAGCGTTCGTATATATAATGCGAGCTCATCTTCCCCTTTTGCAACGACAATTGGTGCTGCATCAACGTGTTTATTGTAACGAAGTACGACCGAAATATGAGTCGGGTTGTTTACAATAAACGTTGCGCCATCCATCTTCTTCGCAATTGTTCCTTGCAAGATTGCATGCATAAAGTTTTTTCGTTTCCCTTTTACTTGCGGGTCCCCTTCATTATCTTTATGCTCTTGTTTCACTTCTTCTTTTTTCATCTTAATATCTTGCTCGTACTCCCATTTTTGATAAATGAAATCAATAATAGAAAGAACGATTAAAATAATTAAAATTGCTAAGAAAATAAATTTAATTTGCCTAATAATTTCAGTAAGTGACGCAGTCCAGTTAAATCCAATCATGCTCACGATTTTCTCTAAATTCTTTTTAAAAAGAACGTAAGCGACGTAACCGATTAATCCCATATAAAACAGTGATTTCAAAATATCTACTAAGCTTTTACGACTAAACAGTCTCGTAAAATAGTTTTTTGGATTAATTCGTGACGCTTTCGGCTTAATAACTTTAGAAGAAAATAGGAAGCCGACTTGAATCATATAATTGAATAAATGAAAAGCGTATACGAGTATTAATATTGGAGCCGATACTTTTAGTAATAAAATCCCCATTAAATAAAAATACTCGGTTGAATCTGTATTTTTTCCAATTTGATTAAACAGCACCGATACGGAATTCGCAATCTCAAACCCTAGCCAATCTCCGAAGAAATAAACGACAACTGCTAATACGAGAATGGAAAATAAATTATTTAAATCTTTACTCCGGGCAATATTCCCTTCTTCACGCGATTTTTTACGCTTCTGCGGGGTGGCCTTTTCTGTTTTATTATCCTTTGCCATGCGCGTCCCCCTACTTCGTTAAGAAAAAGTTAAATAGTTTCGTATACTCTTCAAGTAATACATCCGTCATATTTTTAAACACATAACCGAGCATCGGTACACTCATCGCAATAAACAAAATACCGCACGTAATTTTAATTACGTATGCATTCATAAAAACGTTTAATTGCGGAGCGTTTTTTGCAATTAAAATAAGAACAAAGTTAATAATGAATAAACTTCCCATGAGCGGAAGAGCAATTTCAACCGCTGATGTGATCGCAAATAATAGCGTTGCGAGTAGACTATCTAAAAAACTAGTCGTCAGCAATTTTGAAATCGCCTCTGTATATTGAAACGACTTTAAAATCGTGGCAACGAAATAATTAATGCCGCCAAGTGAAATAAAAATAATGAGAAAAAATATATCAAAAATGGTTGATAGTAAAGTAGACTGTGAGCCCGCATTTACATCAAACAAACTTGCTTGTGATAAACCGATATCAAAGTCTAAAATATGCCCGGCCATTTTTGGAATGTTCCACAGCATTTCTACAATTTTTGAAAGTGATAATCCAATTACAATTTGCGTTCCTGCATAAGCTGCAACGTCCCAAACTGTCTTGATGTGAGAGACATCCACTTGATCAGCCACTGTAATTGAAAGAGCAAGTCCAACTGTAACCTTCGCCATTGCTGGAATGGATCGTCCTGAGAAAAACGGTAAAAAATATAAAAATGAAGTAATGCGGCAAAACGCAAAAAACGTTGCCGCCCATAATTCCATATTCATTTCAGTTCACCTATCTTAGTACGAACGCAATAGCGATGGGATTTTATCAAATAAATCTAAAATAAGTGTCGTTAACTCTTGGAACATCCACGGACCTAAAATGATAATAACGAGGACAATACTCGCCATTTTCGGTAAAAACGTCAGCGTTTGCTCTTGAATTTGCATCATCGCCATAATGACAGCGATGATAATAACGACAATCATACTTACGCCGGCAACCGGCATTAAAATCATAACCCCTTTATAAAAAAAGGTTTGAAAAATATCTATAATTGGTGACGTATTCATTTATATGACTCCTATCACATAGCATCAAACGCTTCAGGCGACCGTTTTAAACATAATGTCGACGATTTTTGTATATCCACCTAAATATACGAAAACGAGTATCTTAAACGGTAAACTTAAAATCATCGGCGGTACCATCATCATCCCGAGGTACATCAAAAGTGTACTAATAATCAAATCTATAAATACAAACGCTAAATAAATGAACATCCCTGTTAGTAAACCTTTTTGAATTTGCGTTAACGTAAAGGATGGTACGAGCGTAAATAGTGAAAGATCTTTCAAATCTTTCGGCAACTCTTCTCCGCGTACTTTCAGCATCATTTTTAAATCATGCTTATACGTATGCTTTGACATATATTCTTTCATAATAGGAGCTGTCGTTTCCGCAGCTTGACTTACTGTTATTTTCTCTTTCGTCATCGGATCCCACACATCGCTCTTCAGTTGCCCGAGTACAGGCTGCATCGTAAAGAGTGATAAAAATAATGCAAGTCCAACAAGCACTTGGTTTGGTGGTAAATTCATTACCCCAAGTCCTTGACGTGTAATCCCTAGAACGATCATAAAATAAGTAAAATGTGTAAATAATAGAACGATAGAAGAAGATAATGATAAAAGGGTAACGAGCGCAAATAGTTGTACACTTGAATTACTCGTAAACTCTTTCCCATTTTCGAAATTAATAAAACCGTTCGGGGCTGCATACGCTGGATTTACAAAAATAATTGAAAAAACGATAGAAAATACGAAAATAACGGCTAATAATGATAACTGTTTCTTTATTCTCATGATGGATCCTCTACTTTTTTCGTTTCACTCTTCACCGCGTCTTCTAGTGCTTGTTGAAACTGATTTCCTGTTCCGGTTAATTGCACAGACTGCACACCGTTATTACTAATAACAGTGAACACTTGCTTGCCGTCCACTTCAAATAAAAAGGCACTCGTTTGATGATTTAAATAAACGCCGTCTTTTACTTGTATATGGCCATTTTCACCCTGCTTAAAAAACTGCTGTTTGCGCGTCTTTTTCGTCATATAATATGCACCGTAGCCGAGCGCACCAAACAGTAAAACGACTTGAAATAAGGTCGTCATATACGACATATGACTCCTCCTCTACTCTTTATCTTGCATTTGACTTTGCGCTTTCATAAGCGCCGCTTGTTTCTTATCAGCTTCAATTTCAGAAATGATAATACCGAATTTCTCGTCCATTACGATTGCTTCACCGATGCCGACTTTCATATTACTTAAATACACATCTACTTTATGTCCTAAGTTTTTCTCTACTTCCAGAACATCGCCCACTTTTAACTGCTTTACATCACCAAGTGTAATAGATGACTTTCCAAGCTTTACACCAAGTTCAATCGAAATATCTGAGACAGTATCAATATGTGCTTTACCTGCTTCATTTCGCTTTCCTGCAAAATCTTCTAATCCCATTAATGACACAGGAGATACTTCATGCTTCATATGGATCCTCCTACTCTACAAAACTTTTAAATAGGAGCGCCTTACGCGTTCCATCTTTTCCAATAAAACAATTAAATTTATGCTTTCCATCTACATAACCAAGTAATTCATCCGAAACTTTCGTATGAAGCGGAATAATATCGCCTTCTTCAATTTGTTCAATTTCACTCATTGTCATTTTCTGCTCACCAATTGCAACGTGAACAGGTTTGTACACTTGATTTACTTTCACTTCCACTTCAGACGTATACTTTTTACGCTTGTCTGAAGAATGTTCGACAATATTTTCAGACGTTAACTTATCCATAATTTCTTCAACAGATAAGAATGGAATTCCGATACGCACCGTCGTATTCCAAAAATCTGTTTTCATATTTACGTTAAGTAATGAAATGATATCGCTCGCTGTCGTAATCTTTAATGCATTCGGATCTGTTTCCGTCGTTACAAATTTCGGTTCAATCGCAACAACACTTTCAAATGATTGCTCTAAATTTTTACAAAGAAGCAAGAATATATTATCAAGCGTTAAAAACTCAAACGCTGTTAACGGTCTGCGCATCGTAAAGTTACGCTTACTATCTCCGCCAAGCCAACATTCATGAATATAAATAACGAATGCTAAATCAATCTCAATAACAATTTCTCCAAGCTCTGGTAAACCGAGATCAATTACGCAATATAAATAATAATCTTTCGGCATTTTCTCCACATATTCACTCGTAAATGGAACTTGCTCAACTGTTGAAGGTTCTAGTTCAATTGGAATACGCATACGCGCTGATAACGTCTGTGACGTCTGCTTTCCAAACGTAGAAGCAATCGCTTGCAAACTACGTAAATGCTCAACACCGAACTTCTCTGGTCTATTAAAATCATACTCTTGAAATTTCTCTTGCTTTCCTGCTTCTTGTGCGAAAGCTGGCATTTCCTCGCCTTCATTTACCGCCTTCAGCAGGGCATCAATTTGCTCTTGGCTTAATTTTTCGCCACTCATGACAATCCCCTTCCCTACCTTTTCAATTCAACGATTTCAACGTACATCTTTCCATTCTTCGTCAAAATCTTTCCGGTTCCAATCTCTTCATTCTCAAGCATAAGACGCACCGTATTTTTCGTTGAATTTTCAAGACGATACAATGTACCTTTCGTAATATGAAGCAGATCTTCAATTTTCTTTTTCGTATTTCCGATTTCAAAATAAATTGTTAACGGAATATCATCTTGTAATTTCAAATCTAGCCAACTCCCATATCATGTTCACGAAAATTTCATGTTCTCTCTATATATGAAACTTCTTATTTTGAAACGTCGATATTTAATATTTTTTTAATATATCCTTGCGTTTCTTTAAATGGCGGTACGCCTCCGTACTTTCTCACATTACCAGGACCAGCATTATAAGAAGCAAGCGCCAATACTAAGTCGCCGTTATTTTTCTTTAAATAACCGCTTAACTCTTTCACGCCACCTTCAATACTTTCAGCTGGTGAAAAGGGATTCTTCACACCCATCTCCTTCACATTCGCTGGCATAAGCTGCATAAGTCCCATCGCACCGGCATGTGACACCGTTTTCGGATTAAAATTAGACTCTACCTCAATCATTTTTTGAATTAACGTTTTCGGAATTCCATATGTACGACTTACACGATCAATAATATCCTCATACTTCCCTTCATTGGAAGAACGTATTTTTTGAATATTATACTTCTTCGTTAATCCCCACGTATCAGCAGCCTCATTTTTCGTTTCTGGGAAACGTCGTTCAAACTCTTTTTGCGCAACTTGCACTTCATCTGCTTCCTTCGTTTCACCCTTTTCTTCGGGCTTACTCGCTTCATCTACTTTTTTCGTTTCACCCTTTTCTTCGAGCTTACTCGCTTCATCTACTTTATTAATAGATTGTTCCGGCTTATTAACAACCGTTTCTATTTTCGTAGATTGTACCGGCTGACTCATATCTTCTACTTTTGCCGGTTGCGTAGTAGCCTTCGTCTCCTTCACAGGTTCACTCTGCAACTTTTCTTGAAAACGACTACTAACAAATGCTTGTGGACTACTTAGCTTTTGCTGAATTTGTCCTTTCTTATATGCAAGCACTTCTTTTACTATATTTCCAACTATCATAATATCACCTTTTCGGTAAACAAAGATAATCTAATATTAGAGTTTTTTTTTAAAGTTTGCAATAATCCTTTTGATAATATTGTAATAAAAAAATGAACAAATAGGAAATTATCATTTTTTTATATTCATTAATTACAATTATTCGTTGACACGATATATACCAAGGATTACAATTAATCTCGAAATTGATTTTTTTGCATATTTACGTTTAACAATTAACAGAAAAATCAATATAAAAAAATGGGGGTTTCTTAACATGAGAATTAATACAAACATTAACAGCATGCGTACGCAAGAGTACATGCGACAAAACCAAGACAAAATGAATACTGCGATGAATCGTTTATCTAGCGGTAAATCTATTAACAGTGCAGCTGACGATGCGGCTGGTTTAGCTATCGCTACTCGTATGCGTGCAAAAGAAGGCGGATTAAACGTCGGAGCACGTAACACGCAAGACGCTATGTCTGCTTTACGTACTGGTGACGCTGCTTTGGGATCTATTTCTAACATCTTACTTCGTATGCGTGACCTTGCTACACAGGCTTCTAACGGTACGAATAACACTGAAGATACTGCTTCTTTAAACAAAGAATACGAAGCATTAAAAAGTGAAATTGATCATATCGCTGACAAAACATCTTTCAATGGTATTAAATTCTTAAGTACTGATAAGGGTGGTGCGGCTGATATCAAAGTTCAACTTTCTGATGCTTCTGGCGATACAATGACAATTGACTCTCTGAATGCAAAAACAATTACAACTGGTACTTTAACTACTTTAGCAGATAGAGCCACTGCTGAAACTGAAATAACAAAACTGGACACTGCAATTCAAAAAATTGCTGATGAAAGAGCAACTTTCGGTTCTCAATTAAACCGTTTAGACCATAACTTAAACAACGTAACAAGCCAAGCTACTAACATGGCTTCAGCTGCTTCTCAAATCGAAGACGCTGACATGGCGAAAGAAATGTCTGAAATGACTAAGTTCAAAATCTTGAATGAAGCTGGTATCAGCATGCTTTCTCAAGCAAACCAAACTCCACAAATGGTTTCTAAATTATTACAATAAGCCATTTGAGTTAGTTTCCTGAATAAACCTCTCTGCTTGCGGAGAGGTTTATTTTTTATAAAAACTTCTTTTTTTTGATGGAAGAGAGCATCTGCGGTGCATAGAAGCGGTTAGTGCTTATCTTGATCCCCTCTTATGCTAAAACACAAATAGCAAATAAGCATAAGCCTTTTTATCTTTTCATGACCTTTTATTAGCTTTAGAACACTGACTATATCAATCTATAAGGAGTGTCTATTATGCGTATTGGTACGAATGTTTTAAGTATGAATGCTAGGCAGTCGTTGTATGAGAATGAGAAATGTATGAATGTGTCAATGGAGCATTTGGCGACTGGTAAGAAGTTAAACTATGCTTCTGATAATCCCGCTAATATTGCAATTGTGACTCGAATGCATGTGAGAGCAAGTGGTATGCGCGTGGCGATTCGTAATAATAAGGATGCGATATCAATGCTTCGCACGGCAGAAGCTGCCCTTCAAACTGTGACGAATATTTTGCAGCATATGCGTGATTTAGCTGTTCAATCCTCAAACGGTACAAATTCAAATGAAAATCGTAATTCGCTGAATAAAGAGTTTCAGTCTTTAACAGAAGAAATTGGCTATATTGTCGAGACGACTGAGTTTAATGATTTATCCGTATTTGACGGTCAAAACCGTCCTATTACATTAGACGATATCGGTCATACGGTACATATGACGAAACAAATTCCCCCTTCCCCTACACAACATGACATCAAGATTTCAACAGAACAAGAAGCAAGAGCAGCGATCCTTAAAATTGAAGATGCTTTGCAAAGTGTGTCACTTCATCGTGCCGACCTTGGTGCTATGATAAATCGTTTACAATTTAATATTGAAAATTTAAATAGTCAAAGTATGGCGTTAACAGATGCTGCATCTCGAATTGAAGATGCAGACATGGCGCAGGAGATGAGTGATTTTTTAAAGTTCAAATTATTGACTGAAGTTGCACTTAGTATGGTTTCACAAGCGAACCAAATTCCGCAAATGGTCTCTAAACTACTACAATCATAAAAATGAATCTTCCATCTTTGGAACGATTCCATACAAAACAAAAGGGAAATACATATAAACTATGTATCTCCCTTTTATTTTGTACCCAAATTTTATTACTGTGTTACCGTCATAACTTGTCCGCTACGGTCAACCATTATTTTCATTTTTCCGTCTTGTGCATTATATAGCCCAAGTTTATGTAATTCCATTTTACAATCTTGTACGAAAGTTGGTAATTTACGAATTTGATCGATATCAGAACTTGTAATGAAATGAATTAAAAGCTGCGTCATACCTTTAATATCTTGTACAAGCTCTTCTTTCTCTCCTTTTAGCCTTTCATTTTCTAGTTGTAACGACTGCAATTCACCTTCTAGACTACGTGTATTCTTTGCTTCTCTAGAACGCCCTGCTGCCATGCTAGAAAGCTTATAAATACCTTCCATAAACTGATGTAGTTCGTCTTCTTTCCTTTCACTACATTGATTAATTGTTTCAAAGTTATCAACGATACCAGATATAACTGTTACAAGATTTTTTTCATCCTCTTTATGCTGAATTTCACCTTTTAATTCGTACTCGTTTTCTTGTTTTCTTGCAACGATTGTCTCTTTTACTGGTATATATTTTCGCTTTCGTCCTGGTTTTTGTTTTTCAATATTTTCAAACGGTATTTCACGTTTTTTCAATTTATAATACGTATTTTGCAATTGACTTTCTGTTTTTGGAAAAAGATTTAGTTCATTTTTACTTACGTATTTTGAAATATTTAAAATGTTTAAACCATGACGTTGACAAAATTGATACACTTCATACAGTAGCTCTAGTTCAGACTTCAGCCATGTAATTGCTGATTTTTCATATGCTCGCACCCCGCCATTTTTTTCTATATCTATTTGAAATAATACCATTCTATTATGTAAATCAACTAATTCTTCATACTTTACTTGGAATTCTTTTTCTATTTTTTTAAATTCCACCTCTAGTTGCATATCGTTCATTTTATTATTTGACATGTTTTGCAAAAGACCTAATACATTAATTGCTGTGTGGTGATACATAATCTGTGCCACTCCCCCTCATCCTTTCACAATTCTCATCTGACTCCCATGTCTTTTAAGAAAATAGCAATTTTTACATATCCATATTATAACAGTTCGAAATTATCTGTCAAATAATAAACATACAAAAATGTATAGAAAGTATAAAAATTTGGAAAATGTTTTTTTATTAATATGCAAAATTGCATATTAATTACATTTAATTATATTATATGGTATTTTGAATGTTTTTTCACCGAAAAAATTTGCGTTACCACGAAATATTACTAAAATAACAATCGAAAATACGTTTGCTTATATTTTTAAATCAAAAATCTCTAAATAAAGATTATTCACACATACAGCGACAAACACCCAAGAAACCTTTCATTTTTCTACCAGCTTAAAGTATAGAATACTAAAAAGGAATTAGCCATATGTAGCATTGGCTAATTCCTTCCTCTATCTAACAGAATAGAGTTATAAACCCAGTCTTCAAATCCTCAATCAAAGTCTCACTTCTTCTTACCTAAAACTACTTCATACCTCTGAACTCACATCGCATGAGACTCTATTAAGCACTGAAAACTTCCTTACATAAGTAGTTCCTCTATTCCTACTAAATAGAAAAATGTTATACGCCAGCTCTTCTACTTACCTATAACCACTCCATATCTCTGGTCTCAACATCGCATAGGGCTCTATTAAGCACCGACCGCTCAACACTTAGCTAGAGCTTCTATTCCGGCTAAATAGAAGCTTTTAAAGCACTAACTTATCAACTAAACCAATTAGCTCTTGAATATCTGGCTTACTTACTTGAGCATTTGCTCCTACAGCTTCACCTTTATGGAATAATTCATTTGTAATTAATGAAGAGAAAATAATGACTGGTAAACGATTCATTACTTCACTATCCTTAACCACTTTCGTTAAATGATGTCCATCCATTTTTGGCATTTCAATATCCGTAATTAGCAAGTGAATATGTTCAAACATTTTTTCGCCTTGCTCTTTCGCTAATTTTTCAATTTGTGCTAACGCTTCTGCACCATTGCTGAAGAAGTTCATTTTCGTATATCCAGCTGATGATAATGTTTCTTCTAATATTTGGCGAAGCATCGCTGAATCTTCTGCAATGTAAATTACTTTTTCAGCTCGATCTGTTTTTTGTTCTAACCCTGCAATTGATTTATTGTCATAACCAGTGCCGCTAATTTCACATACAATCTTTTCATAATCTAATAATAAGATGATTTTTCCATCTAGTTTTACAATACCAGATGTCGTTTCTTCTAGTCCCATAGATAATGAAGCTGGTTCATCAATTTGTTCCCACGAAATACGTTGAATACGATGCACTTCATCAACGCGGAAAATAACTTTCATTTGGTTTAATTCTGAGATGATAAATTTCGTTTGATCAAGTGGCTTTGTTGACTTTAAATTAAGAGCCATTGCCAAGTTAATAACAGGTAAAATTTCACCACGTACTTGAACAACACCTTCAACTGCATGATGAGATTCTGGCACAGTTGTAACAGGAAATGGATTAATGATTTCACGTACTTTCATAACATTAATACTAAATAGGTTTTCACCAACAGTGTACGTAACAATCTCTAATTCATTTGTTCCGCTTTCTAATAAAATACTTTGTGCTTGTGACATAAAGGTGTCGCTCCCCTTCCATTAATTCCGTATATCTAATTATTAAGCTTTATAAAAGAGAAAAAGTCAACTACCTATATAAAAAATATAGATAGTCGAACGATTCATTTTATAAAAAAACAATTAATCTTGTATAAAAGAAGCAAGTGCCTCTAATAAAACTTCTTGTGCTCCTACAATTTCCGTCGGCATTGCTTCCCATTTTTTCGAAAGCTCTGTCTCTACTCTTATTCTCAGCTCAGAATTCATTTCTGCTAGCACATATTCTTTCGTTGCTATATCAACATCAAGTAGCGCGAGTGCATATAGTTCCGGGTCATTTATTTTTTCAAATAATCGCTTTAATACCACCGGTGCTATATGTTTTAATTTTTCAATATGAATTTCCTTATCCGAAAATAGTAACTCATATTGGATAAACGTAACATTTTCTTTAATCACTTTAAAATAACAATTATTTTTTTTATCATTCACAAAATAACCGTTTGGATCTGCGATAATACTCTCTACTTTACGAATTAAATCTGGCAAACTATTCGCCGCCATTACAGTCCGCTGTTCAACCTCACTCGGCGAAATGAATGTAACGCGATACTTATTTTGCGCCATTCTCCTCACCTCTCCTTTTATAAAAATCTATCATCACAAACATATGAAATGAAACTAGCATACTCTCATTTCATTGCCCTATTGTCACAACTCACAGACTATAAAAAAGTACTGGCTTGCTATAAAGAGATTATTGTTCAACCATTCCAGTACATTTCTATAGTTCTCTTCTTACAGCTCCGAGCCACCTAAGACTAAAAACACTTTTAAGCACCTTTAAGCAACTCGATATTGTTGAACCAAAACGCAATTTGCTGATCCGTAATGCCTGATAATGTAACAAAAAACTCACGGCACTTCATCTCGTCCTTAAACAGTTGATACTTCCATGCGCCATCACTGCCAACACTGACGAAATAAAACTCATGAATACGACCAATAATCACTTCCTTTTCAGCAAATGAATACGGGGGCACTTGCTTAATTTCAAATTGATCTGGTAAATATACATGCTCTTCTCGTTCCATTTTTAGCACTTGCTCAGCAAGTTCACGTTTATTTTCGAAAAATGGCAATTGTAAAATTCGTTCTTGTCTTGTCATACGAATAAAAACCCTTTCTACTACATTACGATCTTTCTTTATAATACATTATCGAATTAAGTTTACAACTTCATTTAATACTTCATCTGACACTTTAATTACTTTCGCATTTCCTTGGAATCCACGTTGATATAACATTAAGTCAACGAATTCTACAGATAAATCTACGTTTGAACTTTCTTTTGCTGAACCTCTTACATTACCTGCACCATTCTCACCTGCAACACCTATCCCTGGAATCCCCGCTGATGGTGTGGCAATGTAATTGCCATTCCCAGTTTTCATTAATCCACCTGAATTAGGGAATGTAGCTACAGCTAGTTGTCCTACAACCTTCATACTACCATCCGAATATCTCATCATAACGAAACCACCGTCAGAAATTGAATAGTCATTTGCAATTGCAGCTGGACGCCCCGTTACTTCTGTTGTAGAAATAGTTTTCCCTGTCGGATAATTTGTTAAACCACTTAAGTCCAGTGTCAGTCCCTTACCAAAAGGAATTTTAACCGTTCCACCTTTAGTAATTTCACCAGTTACTGGATTTTTTTGTACAGCTTCATCTGTCTCCTTTAGATTTCCTAATGTATCAAATTTAAGATTTTTTTCGCCCGTCATGCCTTCAACAGGCTTAAACTCTTTTTCGTTTTTAGAATCATTTCTTACAGAAACTGTATATGTATATTCACCTGGCACAGGCTTTTCAACTTCTTTACCATCTACAGTCTCTTTTGTAGTCTTTTGTTTAATATTTACACGTAACGTTAACGAGTTCCCTTCCTCATCAAAAACTGTGAATTCGTGAGATAATGCATTTTGATTTCTAGGAAGGTTTCCACCTATTGTTGCTTTATCTGTTTGAATTCCACCAACAGCTGATCCCATTGGAATATGAATTGGACTTGGTCGTGAAGAAAAATCTATTTCTTGTGTTCCTGTTTTCACACCATAACCTAGCACATACTGTCCACTTGTATTTGTAACATAGTTATCTTTCGATACACCGAAAGACCCTTTTCTCGTATACTCTACATTTCCACTATTACGATCACCAACTAAAAATAAACCATTTCCCTCTATGGCTGTCTCCATCTTATCACTAGTTAAAGTAATAGAACCATCACTAAAATCTGTAGATGTCCCACTAAACTTTACACCGTTACCGATACTCTTTGGATTCGTACCAGCATAAGCACCATCCCCACGTGAACCAACCGTATTATTATATAGCAGATCATCAAAAATAGCTTTTTGCTTTTTATATCCAACTGTTTGTGCATTTGCAATATTATTTGAAGTAACACTTAATGCATTTTGTGCCGCATTCATCCCTGTAATACTCGTATATAACGCTTTAATCATAACCTATATACACTCCTTTGATTAATTTTGCTTAACCTCTTCATTTTTCTCTATATCATCTTTCTTCTCATCTTCTGGATTTGTTTCTGCTATCGGTTTATCTGAAACCCTTTCTACAAAACGAAGTGAGACAACTTGATTATCAACAATAAGTTGTACATCGTTATTTTCGGCAAGTCGAACTGTTTCCACTTGACCAGTCACTTGCTCCCCCTTATTGTTTATACCTCTAACATACTTTCCTAAAAATTTCATCCCACCATCAAGAGCTGTCGTATACATCGTTGATTGTAGTTTATCTACTGCTTTCGTCATATTTTGTACTTGCTCCATAAGCGATAGTTGAGCCGTTTGATTCATCATTTGGTTCATATCCATCGCATTAAACGGGTCTTGATGTTGAAAGCTTGCTAAAAATAGTTTCAAAAAATCATCTTTATCCATAATACCGGGTGTTTTTTGATTACTTGCTGATACTCCGTTTGTTTGTTGAACTGGCGATTGCACACCATTTACAGATGCGTTTTTTGTTTGCGCCCCTGCTTGTAACGGAATATGATTTGTACTCGTTGTATTTAATCCAACTGTTGGCACGCGTTATTCCTCCAATAATCCCGCAAATTCTGTTGATTGTTGTTTTTCATGATTTGTATTTGCTAATTTCTGTTTTTGCCTTTGCTCTTGTTCTCGCTGTTCTTTACGATTTTCATCTTTATCTGAATAGCTAATTTGAATATTGATTTCTTTTTCTTTTAACTTTAATTTCAATTCATCAAAAATGATTTCAACACGTTTTTTCGCATCGTGTTTTTCCATTTCTACGTGAACGTCAATTTGATCTCCATGTTTTTTCATAAACACTGTTAATGTACCAAGTTTTTCTGGATTTAACTGAAATAAAACACGTTCTTGTTTCACTACAAATTTTTGCAGCGCTTCTACTTGCGCTTCCATTTTCTTTCCTAAGTCAGGTAATGAAACTTTCTCAGCACCACTATTTGATTTCCCTATCTGTTCGATACTCGTCGCTTTATTTAATAATTCTGCACCTGCAGAGCTCGAATCGTTTAATGCATCAATTTCTGGCAACTCTACCTTTGCATCATCGCTCTCAGCTTTCGGAAGATCTACGTCTTTAAACTCTTCTTGTTTCTTTGCAATATTACAAGTTTCTGTTTCTACAGCCTTCAATGCTTGCATCGTTTGCTCTGGCATCTTCATTTTGTCTAATACCATTTGCATTGTATCTTCTAAACATATAGCATTTTTGATATTCATATTTGAAAGAAGTTCTTGTAATTGTTGTAATTCAGCTGCAGGTAATTCATTAAGTTTAATATTGCCATATTCTTTATATAGCTCTTGTATTTTTTGTATGTATTGATATAACAATTCCGGCTGCACATGTAATTGCTCAATCGCAACCATTTGCTCAGATACAGCTAATAACAACTGTTCTGTCTCTTTTTTTTCTTCTTTCTTTACAATAGGTTCTTCTTCCGTTACCGATTTTTTAGAAAGAATATAATCTTTTCTCTCTTCTTTTGGTGCTTCTTCTCGTTTCGTTTTCTCCGTTTGCGGCTGTTTTTTATTTTCCATTCTCATCGTACGATCGAATGAAGAATCTTCATTTTTTGATTGTACTTCTAGCCCTTTTTCTTTTTGCGGAGGTAAACTTTGTTGCACCGGTAATACAGACTGTATCACTACATTCACCTCATCCATTCATACACATTTTCAAATCCAGAAGCATTTTTTCTTCCAGCTTTTCTTGTGCTTTCGCAAGCTTTTTGCAATCTTCTTGATACATCTCATCAATGACACGTTCTTTTTCTTTTACTTGCTCTAAAAGACTTTCATTTTTTTGAATAAAACCTTCCGTTTTTTTAATTTTCCGATTCCATTCTTCTATTCTTTCAGGTGAAAACGTATGTGAAGAAAGCATACCAGCCATAATACGTTGCCCAGTTTGTACGACTTTACTACGCGATTTCACAACATATAAATCATATTCTTTTTTTTGTTCTATTTTTCTTTTTTCAGCTGTTAATTCATACACTTCTTTTAAAATATGTTCTTTTTCTTGATTTATTTGCAATTTTATTGTGTCGTACTGCTGTTTATCCACCTGTTTTCATAACCCCTTTCTATTATAACGTTCTCTTTTTCTATTATATAGTTTTTTTCCAAAAAAATCTGTGAAATATTAAAAAACAAAAAAATAAGACCTCTTATGCAGAGGCCTTATACTATATGCTGTATCGCTTCAACGATATCATCAAATTGGAAACTATCCGATCGACCTTGCTTTAAAAATGTATTTATGCCTTCTACTTTATTTTTACATTCAAAAATATAAGCATTTTCTTCATTTTCTTGAATCGTTCCTAGCTTAAAATACAATTCATTTTCTTTATAAATTGATAAAATCTTTCTCATTTCATTTGCAAGTTGCCAATGATGTGGCGAAACAATTTCTTCCATAATCCTACTTACTGAATCTAATACTGAAATTGCAGGATAATGACTAAGCGTTGCAAGCTCACGCTTTAATACGATATGTCCATCTAAAATACCACGTGCTAAATCTGGTACAGGACCATTTAAATCGTCCCCATCAACAAGCACCGTATAAATACCTGTTATAGATCCCTTTTGTGTTTTTCCGGAACGCTCTAACAACTTCTTCATATAACTTTCCATTAACAGTGTTTTACCACCAATCGGTAACTCTTTAACAGCAATATCAACACTTCTTCGTGCATCGGCAAAACGAGTAACAGAGTCCATCATAAGTAATACGTTATTGCCTTGATCACGGAAGTATTCAGCAATAGACGTTGCAAGTTTCGCTGCACGAAGTTGCATAAGATGACTTTCATCTGACGTCGCTACAACAACGACGCTTTTTCGCATACCTTCCTCGCCTAACTCTTTTCGAATAAAGTCTTTTACTTCCCGGCCACGTTCTCCTACTAAACTAATAACGTTTATATCAGCTTTTGCATTTTTTGCTATCATTCCAAGTAAAGTTGATTTACCAACACCTGACCCAGCAAAAATACCAATCTTTTGACCGATACCAATTGTTAGCATAGAATCAATTGATTTTATTCCTGTTTCAAATACATCGGTAATCTCTTCACGTTCAAATGCATGTATAGGCGGTGCATCTAGTTTGATTTTCTGTAATGGAATGTTTTCAGCTTCCTCATTTAACACTTCACCATTTGCACTTAACACTTTTCCGAGTAAATGATTACCACGTGGCACAACAACATCTTCTGAAATTAATGTGACGCAATCTCCATAACATACTTTTTCTGTCTGTTCAAATGGAAGTAGCATATTATTTTCTTTTTCAATGGCAATCACTTCACATAAGACGTTATGTTCTCCAACGAAGCAAACATCTCCGATCTTCGCTTTCGGCCCTTTTGCTACGAAAAACTGTTCTTGTACACTATGAACTTTGCCTACTTTCGTATACAGCGGTGTTTCAATGAACTTATTCCATTTTTCGTTCTCATTCATTAACAGACGGCTCATACATTTTGCTCCTCAAATAACTTCTCTTCTTCCCATTTCTGACGAAGTTTCGCAAATATAGGTGCAAATTTAAATTCAAAGAACTCTTTCTCTTCTTCCAGAACAAATTCACCAAACTGCAGGGAGAAATCATATTTCCATTCTACTAATTGTAGTAGCCAATATTCTTTCGTATTCTCCTTCTCTTCTTGAATACGTTCAAACGTTTCTGGATGTACTGTAATGATTAATTTTTCAAACGAAGTTGGCAATGTTTGCACGATGCCAGTTAAAATAGGTAACACATCAAGCAATCGTGAATCTACCGCTTGATTCACGATTTTTTCTGCTAAATGAAATGATTGATCCCATAATAACTCTGTCCATTCATATGCTATTTCTTGTTGTTCTTTTTGAAACTGCACACGCGCTGCTTCCATCTGTTCCATTTGTTCATGAATATGCATTTGAAATTGTTCTTTATCTTGTAATAACTGCTGACGCTCTCGTTCTAGCATTTGCTGCTCTTGCCTTAGCTGATGCATTTCCATATGTAATGATTCTTGCTGGGCACGAAGTTCTGCATGATCAGCTTGTAATTCTTCCTCTTCTATTTGGACTGAAGCTGGTTTTGGAAATTGTAATTCATACGTTTCTTCAGAAAAAGAAACAGAATTCTTCGGAATTCTGTTTTTAAATAAGGACATCCCCTTCACCTCTTTGAACGATAATTCTTCCTTCTTTCTCTAGCTTTTTCACTGTACCAGTGATCGTTTGCTGCGCTTTTTCAGCATCCGTCATCTTAAGCGGTCCTAAGCCATCTAATTCTTCTAGAATCATCTCTTTACGGTTTGAAGACATACATGTAAATAATTTCTCTTTAATTTCTTCTTTTGCAATTTTAAGTGCTTTCGCAATTTCACCGTTATCTGTAATTTCTTCTAATACACGGCGAAGCGCAAGATCTTCAAGACCAAGTAAGTCTTCAAAGACAAACATATTTTCTTTAATTCTCTCAGATAACTCATAATCGACTTCATCCAGCTTTTGAAAGACTGTTTTTTCAACACCTCGTGAAACATTATTTAAAATATTTACGATTGTTTTCAAGCCATCAGTTTTATTAATTGCACTAAATGCCATATTATTTAATTTCGATTTTAACAACTCACCAATTTGATTAATTAACTCACCATCAACTTGTTCTAACTTCGCTATACCCATTACCGTTTCAACGCGCTTATGATCTGGCAATCTCTCAATTAATTGAGACGCAAGTTGCGGTTTAATATAAGAAGCGATAATTGCA
Source organism: Bacillus sp. JH7 (assembly GCF_001563515.1). NCBI lineage: Bacteria > Bacillati > Bacillota > Bacilli > Caryophanales > Bacillaceae > Bacillus > Bacillus sp. JH7. Next base: position 3,088,681 of record NZ_LPUS01000001.1, read on the forward strand.
ATTGTTTGTGGTGACTCATCATTAAGCACTGTAAGAAGTGGCTCTAAATCTGTAAGTGAATTTAAGAACTCAAACGGATTATCTTTGTTATACCAAAGGTCTTCCAATAATTTTTCCAGTTCGTCTTCTGGCATGTTTTTAAATATGCGACGAATGTATTCTTTATCTGGAGTGACTAAGTTCAATTCTTTTACATTTAGTTCATATAAGAACTCTCCTAGTACATTTTCTAACGTTTCTGGTTTGTATACACGAAACTTCGCGATTTCACGAAGTAATACTTCTTTTTCCTCAGCTGTCATATATTCAATGACTTTTGCTGCCACCCCTTCTTCTAATGTACGAATAAGGATGGCAGCTTTTTCTTTGGAGGAGATTTCATCTAACATCGTTGTTCCTCCCTTACTGTCCGTTTAACCATTTTTTAATTACTTTTGCAGTTCCTTCTACATGTTCTTTCGTAGCATCCTGCACTTGTTCATCTAACGTTGGTTCTTTCGGTTCTTCTGGTTCAGGTTTTGGCTCTGGCACTATTTTTTCTTCAGGAATTTCCAAGATACTTTCATTACTTGCAGCAATTTCGTCTTCTGCTAAGTATTCTTCATATTCCTCTTCTTCTTTCTTTCTCTTACGTCTTGCTAATAAGAACCATACTAGACCACCAATCGCTAATAAGCCAGCTGTAATTCCACCGAATAACCACCAGTTCATACCACTCTTTTCTGGCTCTTTCTCTTTTTCGGCTTTCGGCTGATCGAACTGAACAGTTACAACGTTAACTTGACCATTTATAAAGTTACCGTTCGGATCAGCTTGAAGTCCTGCCGCTGTTCCAATCGCTTCTTTGAAAGTAGTCATATCAATTCTTCGTTTTACTAACGTATCATTATCTACCCATACAACAACATTTGTTTTCGTTAATTCTGGATGTTTCTTAATTGTTTCAACTGTTTTATCTATTTCATAGTTTTCGATTTTGTTACCATTTTTATTATCGTAGACAACTTTACCATTTTGATTATTGTTCGTACCGTAGTTTGGCACTTCACCGTTCGCTGTAATACCAGCACCTTGCTTCGTATCTGCCCCTTCTTGCGCAGTAGAGCTTTCCTCTTGCTCTTGTTTACTACGAAGTACACCTTTATCACCATACTTTTCTGACTGACGTGTAACTTCATCGTAGTTTACAGATACTTTCGTATTCACTTTATATTCATTCGGTTTAAACATCGTCATTAACGTTGCATCAATATCTTGCTTTAATTTACCTTCAAGTTGGTGCTGCATCTCTACTTCTTTCTCATAAGAAGAGGAACTACTAGAATGTGCTTCATCTGCGCCTTTTGAGATAACACCTTTTTTACTATCAATAACACTTACTTCTTCTGCTTTCACACCAGGAACCGCTGCACTAATCATTTGCTGTATACCTGCAACTTGATCAGCTGTTAACAATTGTCCACGCTTCACTCCAACCGTAATCGCCGCTGTTCCTTTCGCTTTTTCTTCATCAAAAATTGTCTCTTTTTCAGGCAATGTAATTTGAACATTTGCCGTTTCAACTGTTGCAAAGTTTCTTACAATATCTTGCTCCAATTGCTTCTTCGTACCGACAATTTGCTTCATTTTTTTATCTTGTTCACTTGAACCGAGAGAGCTTTCTAATAAAATTTCTTCACCGCTTTTCGAATTAAACGGTAAGCCCATCCCATTCATTTCTTTTCGAACCCATGGAGCATCATTCTTTTGCACACGAATTGAACCATCGGCCGCTAATTGGTAATCGACACCTAACTTCGATAATTCTGCTGTAATCTCTTGTTTATCTGCATCATTTAAATTTTGATATACAACAACATATTTATCTGGCAAGGTGAAGTATAAAAGTGCTCCTGTTACAATCGCTAAAAGTGCAGCACCGATTACTAACTTATGCCACGTTTTTAACGATTGGATAACATTTTTCATCTTTTCCATTTAAACACACCCGTCCACTTTCCTAAATTTGCATATTAATTAGTGACTTATAATTTTCAATAAGATTATCACGTACGAGAGCAGCCGTTTTCATTTGAGACTCAGCTTTCTTTTGCTGAATTAAAACGTCATGTGTTTCTCCTACCCCTTTAGTTAGTAAATCATATACTGCTGTTTGTGCATTGTTTTGCGTTTGATTCATATCTTCCAATAAATCAATAAACTTTTTCCCCTCAACTACAGATGTTTGAGAAGTTTTCGGTGCACCAATTGACTGAATTGCTCCAAATGGTTGTGTATGTAACATTGGTTGAATTTTCATATTACTATCTTCCCCCTTATCCTCGGCCGATTTCTAAATCTTTATCAAGCATTTTTTTATTCGCATTTAATACACTCGTATTCGCTTCATACATTTTTTGAGCAACCATTACATTCGTCATTTCAGCAGTTACATCAATATTTGGATAACGTACATATCCTTCTTCATTTGCGTGCGGATGCGTCGGATCATACACTAAATTTTCCGTTTTGTCTGCTTCAATACTTTTTATTTTTACTCCATTAGTAGGAGCCCCATCTAACATACTTGCAAAACTATTGTTTGATTCTAACACCACACTACGACGCTCATATAAATCTGCCCCCGGAGCCGCCGTCGTATTTGCATTTACAATATTGTTAGAAGTAACTTCCATCCACTTTCTCGCTGTCGTTAGCCCTGAGCCACTTGCATTAATTGCCTGAAACATCCGTTGTCTCTCCTTCTACTTTTAACGTCCGCGTGCCGCTTGGTTAATTGCATATTGTGTATTAATTGCGTTAATTGAAATACCGTATAACTGATTTGCTTTCATTAAATCTAGCATTTCTGTCGTTACATCCACACTATTTCCATCTTTATTCGTTTGCATTGATTTTGTTTGAATCTTTGCATATGTATTTTTCGTATTTACTGTCGGTAAGTGCATTTCATTCGTTTGATATAAATCTGGATTGCTCTTTAAATCAGCCGCATTATTTTTATATAACGCACTACTTTTATTCATCTGCTCAGCAAATGTTACATCTTGTGCTTTATAGCCAGGTGTATTCGCATTTGCAATATTACTAGAAACAGTATTTCGTTTCGTCACTAAATAATTCATATAATGGCTTACATCACTCACTAAATCTGGCATATTCCACACCCTTTCTTTTCTAACGTAATGATCCACTGATGGAAGTTTCACTTCATTATTTATTTTCTTATATGTGTTTATTAAAATATTTACTATTATGTACCCTTACATATTTTATTCCATTTTTCCATTGTTGTCTTTAGAAAAATAAAAAAATATAAAAAAGAATACAAAAAACTGTATACACACAGTAATCCATGAAATATTTTGATATATGAAATATAAATCAAAATATTTTTATATTATTCAGATTACTCCCTCATTACAGGCATAAAGTGAAACCTCAATCAGCGGAACTCTTTACTTAAAAAAGGAATGGATCCCCTTTTAAAAAGGGCAATCCGTTTCCATACTTTATCATTAATATTTACCATAAAATGAATTAGCTTTCATTCGCCCATCATTTTCCATAATCATTTCTTCTAAAATCTTTTGCTTATCTCGAATATGCTGCGCTGCCTTAATAATGAATGGGCTTACTTCTGCTGCAACTTGTGCACGTCTTTCTTCATCTAGTGTCATCATCCAACGATTTAACATCTCACTCTTCTCAGCAAACTCTTCATCTGACACTTGTAATTCACCGATTTCATTAAAACAGCTGACAAACGTTCGATAAATATCATTGTTCATTTTCAAGTGCTCCACGGTAACCGTCTATTAAATCTTGTAACACTTGTACAATCGCATCAATGTCTTTTGCTTCACGCGTTACTTTCATCGTTTGAATTTGAATGCTAATCCAATCGTATAAACCAAATAGACTGTCATATAAATCTTTTGAAATATCAGGATTTAATTGAAGCTTCAACTCTTCAAATATACGTTCTAACTTTTCAAGAAGGTCGTCTCCTTCTTGAAGTTTAAATGTATTTAAAAGTTCTTCTAATTTACGAAACTCTACGATACATCTTTCATAAATAAATATTGTATTTTTAATTGGATTACTAGTCATAATATCATTTTGCATATAACGTTGCCATGCTTGCATATAATCACTTCCTCAACTTTCATTAATCATCACTTTTGGTTTTTGTCATTGCTTTGATCGTCTGCAGCTGACTATCAAGCAATGCTAGCTGGCTTTCCAACTTTGCATATTTATCAATAATTGATTCTTGTTTTTTCTTATTAATTGTATCAATATCTTGAATTTTTCTCTCTAAATCAGTCACTTGCTTTTCAATACTTTTAGAGCGTTTTCCGATAATCCCTTCATCTCCAAAGATTCCCTCAAGCTTTTTATCTATATCATGACCAATACCATTAAAGCCAAAGAAAAATTGTTTTGTAGATTCTGGATTCTCTTTAAAAGCTATTTTCAATTTTTCTTCATCAAGAGTCATATTTCCTGTTTTATCAATTTGAATTCCAAAAGAAAATAAATACTTATCATCTTGTGAAAATTTAAAAATGCTTGTCATTGCATTACTGATAGCAAATGAAACATTATTCCCTTGCATTACTCCATTTTCACCAGAAAATAAATCTAAACTTTTAACAGCGTTATTATACTCATCTTTCATTTTTTTGATTAAATCTATCGAATTTTTTATATCTGAATCTTCGATAGTTAATTTAATTGGCTCTGTAGTTACCTTTTCTAAGTTAATAGTTAATCCTGGAATTGTATCAATCTTATTTGTTTTACTAGTTCCTTTAATTCCGTTTATTGTATACTCAGCATTTATCGCTCCTGTCACTTGATGTGCAACAACATTCGTTCCATCCGGATTTTTCGCAGAAGTAACTAACCCTATATTTTGTAAAAAACCATTGGCGCCATCCGTTAATTTCAGCTCTCCAGCTTCTCCTGCAGTAGTCGATGTGAAAAATAGTTGATCCCCTAATGTGTATACTGATGCACCATAATTCCCATTATTTATTTTATTGACAAGATCTTTATACGTCATATCTTTTGAGATTTTAACTTCTTTTCCATTTATCTGAAATACATCATCTACTCCAAGTTTTAAATCTAAACTAAACTTTTGCTCCGTACCTTCAGGAGTTTTTGGGGGAGTAAGTGGAGCTGTAGTTATTTGATGCCTTTCTGCTACTCGCTCTACTGTAATTGTATATGTTCCAGGAATTGCAGCAGCATCCGCCTGTGCTGTCATAAAACCATCTTTGGATAAAGTTGTTTTCTTTTCATCACCTTTAAATGTGTTTAAATCTTTGAATACTTGCACAAAATTTGCAAACTCTTTTTTCATGCTCGCATAAACTTTGTTTTCATTTGTTAACGTTTGTTTTTGTGTAGTGTATGGTGATTTTTTCATTTCCAATGCTTGTAACTCTAAATCTACTAACTTCTTTGTATCTATTATGTTATTTCCTAAATTCCATATTTGCTGTCTGTCACCATAATTAGATATTGTCCCTGCCATATTTTTCACTCCTTATCATTTACATGTAATCTAAAATACTCGTTTTACTCATCGTACTAACAGCTTTTAATGTTGCTTCGTATGTTGCGTTTATATAAGCTAAATCAGAAATTGCGACAGCTAAATCAACATCCTCAATTTCTTTACGGTTTTCTTGAAGTGCTACATTTTGCTCGTTTAAAATTGTTTTAAACGTCTCCATTGTGTTCATTGTCGAACCAACTTCAGTTGTACGGTTAATGATGCCATCTAAGTTTTGCTTATTTCCTTCCAATAACGGTTTTAATGCTTTTTGGTCACCGTTTTTCATCGCTTCACTCATCTGTTTTAACGTTTTTATAACCGGGGATAATAATGCTTCTCCGTTACGGAACGCTTTGAATTCATAACCGTCATTTAATTGCCAGTTCACATCATTTTTTCCACCTTGGTACGTACCATCTTCTGTAAATGGCGGATTTTTTGCACTATCACCACCGAAAATATAACGACCTTGTTCTTTTGTATTCGCTAAATAGACGACCTGTTTTAAAATTTGATCAATCTCTACACCAATAGCCTGCAATTCTTTTTCACTATTTGTCCCATTTAATGCTTGTACTGTTAATTGGTCTGCTCTTGTTAAAGATTTCAAAACACCTTGTAAAGTATTTTCAGTTTGTGTTAATACATTTTTCGAATCCGCTATATCTTTCTGCATTTGCTCCATATTTGCCAATGAATGTTGAATCGCAAATGATTTACTTGCTGCAAGTGGATCTTCACTCATAAGAAGGTTTTTCTTCCCTGAGGTTACTTGATTTCGGTGGTATTGCTGTTGCACATTTAAATCCATCAACTGATTCTTTGCCCAGTTTGCATTTTGAAATGTAGATACTCTCATTTCTATCTCCTCCTTAAATATTTCCAATTACCAACTATACATGACTACTCCTTATCTAATAATCGAAAACAAACTATCAAACACTTCATTCATAGTAGTTATAGCTTTAGAATTCGCCACGAAGTACTTCTGGAAGGCCATTAAATTAACCATTTCTTCTTCCATATTTACGCCCTCGATGCTCATCTTTTCTTGCTGGATACCTTCTAATAAATCCTTATGAATATTTTGATATGCATTTACTGAACTTTTATCAGAGGCTACACCAACTAAAAATTGATCTAAGGCTTGCTTATATGTAAGTCCATCCTTATAGCCTTTATCTGTAATAGCCGCAAGGTTGTTGGCAGTTTCAGCCGAAATTTTCATTTTTGAAATATCTTTTATAAAATCAGGATTCAATTCAAGTTTCTTCGCATCTTCTCCTACAAAAAGCTCTTTCTTCATAGTATTATTCACTTGTTTTTTTAACGAATTTACAAACTCATTCAGATTATCTTTATAATTTGTAATCTTTGCTTTCGTATCAATTGCCGATAAAATTGTTCCACCACTTAATGGGATATCTGTTCCAGATATTTGTACAGACATTGGCTTTTTATCCTTCTGTAATTGAAGTGGGTATGTATCTTGACCATTTACAGTTAAAACACCATTCATCCTAACACTTGCAATATTAGGATTTGTAGCTTCATACGATACTTCTATATCTGCATACTTAGACATTTCTGTCATAATACGATCACGTTCATCTAATAGTTGATTTGGTACTTGTGTACCAGCTTGTCCAATTTTCTTGTTCGCTTCTGCTAAACTAGCAGCAAGTCGATTAAATTCATTAACATGCGCTTCAATATCTTCTGTCGTCTGTGCTTCCACTGTATCTAAGTTTTTCGCAAGACGACTTACTTGACTTGTGAACTTCCCCGTTTCAGCAATTAATGTATCGTAGTAATTTGATTGCTCCGGATTTTTTGCAACTTCACGAAAAGCATTGAAAAACCCATCCATTAAACTAGATAATGAATTTTTACCTGTCGTTCCTACCATAGACTCTACTCGCGACAAAGTAGAATTCATATATGCATAGTAAGAGAACTGTGACATTTGATCATTATATTGCTTTGTCTTCACTTCATCTGTAATACGATCAACACCTAACGTTTGTACACCATACCCTATTCTTTGTTCTGGTGCATACCCTTTACTTCCTCCAGCAGATCCGTAATTCACCATTTGACGAACATAACCCGGTGTATGAATGTTAGACAAGTTTTGTTTCGTTGTTTGTAACCCCATTTGAGCCGCTAACATGCCCGATAGCGGTGTATTATAATCAGATAATCTCATAAAGCTTCACTTCTCCTTTACAATAGTTCGTTCATAAAGATTTGCGAATTATTGTTTCGCTCTAAGTTATATTCAGAAACAGAATCCACAATACTTTCTGTAGTTTTTAATAGTACGTTTAAGTAATATTGATTTTTCAAAAGAAGCATTTTTACATTCTCTTCTAATTCAGTTACGTTTTTTTGTAATTCTTCCATTTTTTCAATTTCTTCTTGAGAAAAATACGAAAATAACGCACTTACACGAAACGATTCAACTCCTTGTTCTTTACAGAACTGAACAACCATTTCTTCTAATGAGCTTGATAACCCTTTTAAACCATCAATGTACTGCAATTGCTCTACTTGCAATTTTTGAACTGCATTTACATTTTTATTTTTTAAATTCTCATATATTTGCTCTCCAAGCGCTTGAATATTTTCATACGCTTTTTGAATAATCACGAGTTTTTCATATAATTGTATGTACATATAGCTTCCTTCCTTTTACAAGACTAAATTCACAATTAAACCATGGATTTCTCCAATTTGATTTAACATTTCTAAATGTCCTGTTTTCGTATTAATTAAATTCATAACATCTTCTAATTCATTCAATCCCATTTCTGCCTGTTTCACAATCGTCATTTTCTGTGAATATCCGTAACGCGGGTGACGAGACATGACATCTTTATACTGCAATACATTATCCACGTAAAAATTCAAAAATGATTTTACTGTATTTTTGTATTCCATTACATTATCAAGCGTTAATTCCATTTCAATTTTCTCTTTAATTTCTCCAATATTATCGACAAAAGCTTCCATTTGTTCTAGTAATTTATCTTTTTTCGGATCTGCATGCAAATTATCCGAAAATGCAAGTCCTGTTCTGACATTTGCTTCTTTCGGCATTTGAGTAGCAGGCGGTATATGCGATAAAATTGGATTATGCGAGATAGAACGTAGCATATATATCACCTATTTATTTTTTTATTTCTTCCTAAACTTAATCGTAAAATCCAGTTATTTATAATTATACTCTGAACAGTAATATTTTGCAGTTATTTTTTATAAAAGATATGTTACAATTTAGCATGAGGTGGCACAATTCTATGAATATTTTCCTTTGTGGTTCAAATCAATTAACAGCATTAGATCAAGAAGAAATTAAAAAATTTTTAACTGACTATGCTCACAAACATAAAATTTACATATTATGTTATAAATCTATTGAAAATGAGGTTCTTCGTTTTTTCGTTGAGAATGAAAGACTCGCTCAAAATTTATGCCTTTACACGCTGCAACCATTACAAGCGATAACAGATGAATTTCAAGAAGTCGTTGATTACTTAAAAAAACACGGAGCCGAATATGTTGCTTTTGATCATCCTTCTGACTCCATTTACCGATCAGATTATATGTTTTTTGTTAAACAAATTATTGAAGACACTGATTTAGTTCTCTGTTTTTATAACGGGGACAAACATACATCTGTCATCCCTGTCGATGTTGCAAAAGAAGCAGGTATTGATGCTGTCATTTATGATTTACCAGGATTACATGAAAAGCAAATGAAAAAAAGCTTTGAACAAAAAATTCGTATGATGTAAAGGGGGAGGCACAATACCATTATTGTGCCCATTGTAAATATGATAATTGAACAAGATTATGATCATTTTATCGCGAGTTTTAAACAACAATTCAATATGGACATCGCTTCATATAAACAAGATAGAATGCGCCGTAGAATCGATGCTTTCATTTCGAGAAAAGGCTTCGAAAACTACACTAATTTTTTAAACAAATTACGCGCTGATCAAAATTTATTTTTAAATTTTATTGACTATATTACAATTAACGTTTCAGAGTTTTTTAGAAATAAAGAACGATGGCAAACTTTAGAGTCGAAAGCACTACCAAAATTACTCGAACAAAATAGCGGAAAATTAAAGGTATGGAGTGCCGCTTGCGCTGCTGGTGAAGAACCATATACACTCTCTTTAATTTTATCAAAGCATCTAGCTCCATTTCGTTTTGAAATTCAAGCAACAGATCTTGATTTTCATATTTTAGAAACCGCAAAACGCGCTCAATATACAGAACGTTCGTTAAAGGAATTACCTACTGATTTGAAAGAACGTCATTTCACAAAAGAGAATGGTCTATATTCATTGCATCAAAACATTAAACAAAACGTCTCGTTTAAACAACATGACCTTTTAATGCAGTCATTCGATACAAATTATGATTTGATTATTTGTCGTAATGTAATGATATATTTCACAGAAGAAGCAAGAGTAAAACTTTACGAAAAATTTAGTCGTTCTTTACGAAAAGGCGGTGTACTATTTGTTGGTAGTACGGAACAAATTTTAACACCCGAACGTTACAATCTTCAGCGATTTGATACATTCTTCTACGAAAAAATATAAAAGAGGTCGTCACAATGGAGTGACGACCTTTTTACATAACTCGAATTAAAATAATACCGACAATCCATATGAAGAGAAAAAGAAACGTCATAGACCATTTATGTTCTTGCATCGTTTGTTTCAATGCCTGTGATAATTGTGTCATGTTCATTTCCGCAAGCGCTCTCCATACACTTACATCCCGATCTTTAGCAATGCGGTCTGTAACGCTAATTAAAATCGTTTCGTTAGACAATTTCGTTATATAAGCAGTAATAACCGTTACCATCAAATTTATATTTCCTTCTGAAGAATCACTTTCCACTCTAGAGATGAGTGCACTTACATCTAGTAAAGGAATATGTACTTTTCTACCAAATGATAGTTGCACTTCAGCGAAATCATATGTTCCATCTAACAAAGGAAGTTCTTTTATATGCGCCTGCTTAACAAGTCCTTGCAGGCTTCTAATTACTTGTTCAAACACTTTTTCTGATTGCTTTCCTTCTTCAGATAACGTATGTAACTTTTTAAAAAGTTGTAACACTGTATCCATCTCTTTAGAAAGCATTTCCTTCATAATCTTTCCATCACTTAAACTTGCAAGTAAAATACCTATCTCATTATTTTTCGAAATAATTTTAGACTGTCCAGTAAACACTAAATTGCTACGCTTTCGTTCTTTCTGGATTTCATGTTCCGAAATAGCTGCAGGCTGTTTTAATGGTTGTAGCGTCTTATCTTCAATTGTCGTACGTTTAATCTCCATTTAAGCGCCTCCACTACTATGAAATAATTAGCCCCATTCTTTATTACTCTTTAAAACTAAAAACAGTACGAACAAACCTGACATGATAGTAAATACATCCGAAGCTTGTACTCCCTGTTCACCTTTTTCTTCTTCCTTGTCTTTCGTTTCTTCTTTTTGTTCTTTCTTTTTAGAGACAACTTGTTTGTTATTTTTCTCTTTTTGGTCCTTCGCCTTATGTACTTCCTTGTTGTCTTCGAACGGCTCTTTTATAACGTAAGTAAATTTCTCTTTCTCTTTCAACGGTTCTTTTATAAACTTATTTACTTTCTCATCTTGCTTCGGAATTTGAACAACCGGCAATTTTTCTTCTAGAAGCGGGTTTTTGATTTTCAAATCTTCTTGCTTCTCATTTTCTTTCTTACCTTCTAATTCATTTTCTAGTTTATTATCTAATTTCTCTTCTTTCTCTTTCTCTTCTATCTTTTTATCATCTTCGTTTTTTGGCGCCAAAACAGAAATGGTATATTCACTTTCTTCAACAAGTTTATTACCTGCTGCATCTATTATCTCTACAAGTAATTCGTATGGCCCAGCCGGCAATGCTTCTGTTATTTCAAATACTTTTTGCCAATCCATATCATGCTTGTTGTAGTCTAATAAAAACGAAAGCTCTTTATTTTCTTTCCCTTTTAATGTAACGCGCACTTCTTTTACAACCGATTCTATATCTGACGCTTTTACTCGTATATGTATAGAATCTCCCTGTTTTCGTTCAACTAAGTTCTCTTTTACTTCATCAATAGTAACTTTCTGTAACTTAGGCAATTCTTTATCTATAGTTGGCGTTTCATTTTTAATACGAATGAGCGGGACTTTCACTTCATTTTTTACGATTTCTTCTTTCTCATTCTCTTTGTAACTTTGAACGAGCTGAAGATTCCAATCACCTTGCAAATCAAAATTCCCTGCTTTATAGTTAGCAACCCAGCTCTTCGTTTCTTCATCATACTCAAAAGATAGTATTCTTTCTTGCGCATATCGCTCGCCATTTTTTTGTAGCTGCAATATACCTTTCATACTTTGAATGTTTTTCCCATTTGGTTCTACAGCAATTCGCACTTCTTCGCCAACTTTAAGCTCCGGCTTATTTACTGTAATAATTCCCTGTTCCGTTTCTATCTTTCTTTCATTCAATTGTTTATTTGCTACTTCTTGTTGTTCTACTTCTTGTTGCTCTGCTTCTTTTTGTTTCTCTTCATCTTGCTTCGTTTCCACTTGTTCTGACGATTCTTGAGATTCCTTATTTTCTTCTTGTACATTCACTTCATTTATTTTTTGATCTGACTCAATTTGTTCCTCAGCCTGACTTTGCAAGGGGAAGAACAAGCACACATGTATGCATAGCCAACTCATTAGAAAAAACTTTACGTTTTTCATCTACTAGTTCAAACTCCTATTTCAATGCCTTATAGTGATTTCGTCACTTTTACTCCAAAAAATCCATCTACATTTACAAGTTCACCATACGCCACTAATACATCATTTACATAAATACGAATCGGTTCATCAATATCCTCATCTAGTACAACTGCTTCATTTTCTTGTAAACTTAATATATCTTGAATCGTTTTCACTGTACTTCCAAATACAAATTTCACGTTCATTTCTACATTTTGTAGAATGGACGTGTCCATATATACTGGTTCCATTTGTTTTACTTCTTTAAATTCAATAGGTTGCACAACTGGTTCTACAATTTTTTCTTCTTCAATTTCTTCTGTGGCAATCTCTTCTTCTTCCACCATCGGATACAGAAGTCGCCTTACCATTTCTTTCGCTTCGGAAATTGGCAAAATTTGATACATCTTCGATTGAAGCAAATCGCCAATTTCAAGATTGAACGTAATTTGAACGAGTTCGTCCACTTCCATTGACTCTCCCAAATATTCCATTTCTTCTTTTAACGTTACAAATTTAACATTTGGCGGCGTCATGTCCATTTTTTCTTGAAACATTTCTGACATCGCCGTAGCAGCATGACCCATCATTTGGTTCATAATTTCTTTAATACCGCTCAGTTCTAATTCAGTAAGCTCTTTCTCTGGGTCAACTTCCCCTGTTCCCATCATCATTAAATCTACCATTGTTAAGGCAACATCTTTCGTAAATACGAATACATTCTCATTCTTTAGCCCTTCAACAAAGTCGACATTTAAAATAACAAATGGTACTGGTACTCCATCATAATGACGAACATTGATTGCTTCCACATTTGGTGTACTAATTGTAACTGGCTGATTTAAAAGCGTTGATAATACTGTTGAAGCGGAACCAATTGAAATATTTGCAATTTCACCAAGAACATCTTTCTCTTCTTGTGTTAAATGCTCTTTTTCAACTTGTTCTTCTACAATCTCAGTTTCCACTACTTCTGCTGGTTCGTCTGTTTCTTCTACTCCACCAGATAATTGCATTAATTTATTTACCATTTGTTTCGCATGCTCAACTGAAACAATTTGTACAAGTTTAGAGTTTACAAGATTATCTATCTTTAAATCAAACGATACTTTAACAATCGTATGATTCCCATCGATTTCAGAGATTTTCTCCATTTCTTCTGATAACTTTACAACTTTAATCGTCGGCGGAGACATATCTACTGTATCTTGGAAGAATTCCGACATAGATGTAGCTGCGAATCCCATCATTTGATTCATCGCTTCTTGTACAGCACTTAGCTCTAATTCACCAAGTTCTTTTCCGTCCTCCACTTCACCTGTTCCCATCATCATTAAATCAGCAATGGACAATGCAACATCTTGCTTAAGAACAAGAAGGTTTTCCATATCTAATCCTTTTGTAAAATGAATGTTTAATACAACATGTGGAACTTCGACATCTCTTGAATCATATAAATCTACCAACTCTATACGAGGAGCAGTAATGCTTACTTGCCTATTTAAAATTGTTGATAATACAGTCGAAGCTGAACCAAATGATATATTTGCAATTTCGCCAAGAATATCGCATTCTTGAGGCGTTAAATGCTCATTTTCTTTTTCTAGCACAATCGTGCTCGTATCCCCTTTTGTGTGTTGCTCAGGCATTTTCCCTGCCTCCTCATTTCTGTTTTTCTATCAAATAATATAAACTCTTATTTTAGCAAACTCATTAGTATAAAACGTTACTATGTATCCATTATTAGATTCGTAACGATTAGCCAAAAAGCTCCCCAATTGTATACAAGTGGGGAGCTTTCCTTCATTCCTATTATAAACCTTCTGGGTTTAAAATGAGGACCACTCGTCCATCACCGAGAATCGTCGCACCAGAGAAATAGTTAGAACTCTCTGCAAAGAAGTCACCTAATGACTTTAAGACTATTTCTCTTTGACCGATAATTGTGTTTACAATAAGTCCATAGCTGCGATGTGTGTTACGAACAATTAACACAGGAACCATTTGACCATCATATGACGCAAACGCCTCATCTACTGTTTTTTCACCAAATACAGTACTTAAATGTTTCACTTCAATAATTTGATTACGATAATTTAACACATCTTTTCCTTGTAAGGATTGGATGTCTTCTCTCTTAATTCGAATTGCTTCAACGATATTTCCAAGAGGTAAAGCATAACGCTTATCATTCGTTTGAACAAGCATAGATTGAATAATAGACAACGTTAATGGAAGTTCAATTCTAAATGTACTTCCCTTTCCTTCCTCAGAATCAATAATTAAATGTCCACCTAAACTATGAATCGTATGTTTTACAACATCTAATCCGACACCGCGTCCAGAAAGATCTGATACAACTTCAGCTGTACTAAATCCTGGTTGGAAAATAAGATCAAACACTTCACGATCTGTTAATCTATTCGCATCCGCTTCAGTTACAACGCCATTTTTAATCGCTTTTTCTAATACTTTCCCTTTATTAATACCGTTTCCATCATCCGTAATTTGAATAACGACATGATTTCCACTATGAAAGGCTTCTAATTTAATCGTACCTGTCTCATTTTTACCTGCATCACGTCGTTTTTCAACAGTTTCAACACCGTGATCGATTGCATTTCGAATTAAATGAACGAGCGGATCACCGATTTCATCAATAACAATTTTATCTACTTCAGTATCTTCACCTGTAATTTGTAAATCGATTTTTTTCCCTAAATCTTTCGCTAACATACGTACCATACGCGGGAAACGATTGAATACAGTTTCAATCGGCACCATACGCATATTTAATAGTACATTTTGAATATCTTTTGAAATATCGCCTAATCGATTTAAATGTTCAATTAGCTCCTTGTTTTGAATCGTTTGAGCCAATTCATCAATGCGCCCACGTTCAATTACACTTTCTTCAAACATATTCATTAATCTTTCGATTTTCTCTAATTGAACACGAATTGAACGATTCTCCACTTTAGCATTTTTCGTTTTTGTAGTACTTTTAGCTGGCATAGCACTTGAAGGTTGATTCGTTGCCTCTATTGGTGATTCTACCTGCGTAGCCACAGCTGGTTGTAGCTTTCCTTCTACTTGCACAACTTCTTGTGTAACGACTTTTTTAGAAGCTACTTCCTTCGATATAGGTTCTCCTTGCTTTACTTCCACTTTCTCAATTTCAGAAACATGAAGTACTACTTGTTTCAATTCTTCTATACTACAATCAGTATCCATAAATACTGTAAATTCAAATCCGAAAGCATCTGCTTCAATTTCTTCAATACTCGGAGCTGTTTTTTGTATATTCCCTACATTTTGCAATGCTTCAATACACATAATAGCACGTACCGCTTTTAAAATTGCTTGCTGTTCAACTGTTATATGCACTTCATGCGAAACTGCATCATCGGTGTCTATATGATTTTGCTCTATATGTTCCGTAGGAGTTTCTACATTGCCGTTCAATAATGCTTCTAATTTCTGTTTAGTTGAGGCTACATCAATATTGCCCATTCCACCTTGTTGCACATCTGCAACCATCTTCTCCAAATTATCAATGCACTCAAAAATCACATCAATAATATCCGAATTTACAACTATATTTCCATGACGAATTTCATCTAACACATTTTCCATCTTATGCGTTAAATCAGCCATTTCCGTAAATTCCATGCTCGCAGACATACCTTTGAATGTATGAGCGGATCGGAATATTTCTCCTACAACATCCATATCAGCAGGATTTTGTTCTAACACTAGCACATTTTCATTTAGCGACTGTAAATGTTCTTCTGACTCTTCGAAAAATATATTTAATAGATCTGTTTGCATTTTTATCCCCTACCTGTCTAACAAACATTTCATTTATGTATAACAATTTAGTGTTTTACAATGAGAAAAAAGGGGGCCACACGTCGATCCGCTATCACTGTTTTGATTCCTTGTGGCACCCCTTCTATATTAACTATTTGCTACTTTTGTTAAAGCTTCAATTACACGATCCGCTTGGAATGGCTTTACAATAAAGTCTTTTGCCCCGCCCTTAATTGCATCTAATACCATACCTTGTTGTCCCATTGCAGAACAAATAACAACCTTTGCACTTGAATCAATTTTAATAATTTCTTTTAATGCTTCAAGCCCGTCCATTTCTGGCATAGTAATATCTAATGTTACAATATCAGGTTGAAGTTCTTTATACTTTTGAATTGCTTCTACCCCATTCTCTGCTTCGCCAATAACTTCAAATTCAGCATTACTTTTTAATAAGTTTTTAATCATCGTTCGCATAAACATCGCATCGTCTACTACCAAAATTTTATGTGCCATTCTTTTTAATTCTCTCCTTCTATGTATAAATATATCTTAATATTTCACCTTATCATTCTCACTCATTATACAAAATAAAATGATAAAATTTAATATTTTTTTAAAAGAATTTTCGTGTTTTTATTATTTTATTATTAAAATAATAATATACTACTCTTTTATATAAATAACAACGCGACGGTTTTTTTCCCAGTTTTGCGGTGAATCATTTGGTACAATTGGCTTTGTGTCTGCATATCCTACCGCAGCTAGCCTTTTATCGTCCACATTATACACTTCAATTAAATGGTGAATCATATTTGCCGCTCGTGCTGAAGATAACTCCCAATTAGAAGGGAATTTCTCATTATGAATAGGTCTACTATCTGTATGTCCCTCTACAACAATTGGGTTAGGTACGGATTGAAAAAATCCAACTAATTGACTTATTATCCCTTTCGCTTCGGGCTTAACGTTCGCATCGCCTGTATCAAATATTAAATTATCTACTATAACGACGCTTACCCCTGTATCCTCTCGATATACATTCACTTGACTAATACCGTTATTATCTACATACGCTTTTAACTTCTTATATAATTCATCCATTCTCTTTTTTGAAATCATTTTTTCATCATTTTTTTCATGTGAAATATCCGGTATTGTATTTTCCATTACTTTTGCATCTACTTGCCCCGTATCACTAAACTTTTCAAGCATCTTTGACAATTTTACTGCATCTTGCTTTGATGTAGCAACTAGTAATACAAAGAAAGTTAATAATAACATCGTTAAATCTGTAAAAGTCGTCATCCAACGAGGCGATCCCTTTTGCGGTCCTTTACTCATCATACCACTCCTTGAAATATTAGGCTGCTCCTTTTACCTTTTTTACCTTTGTTTCGTATACGTATGTATCCAGTTTCAACTTTAATTTAGAAGGGATTTGTCCACGATACAATTCTGAAATTGCTTCTATTACAAACTTCTTCTCTGTATATAAATCTTCAATACCACGATATACTTTTTCCGCAAGAGGGATTGCAATCATATTCGCAAGTACAGACCCATATAATGTCGTTAACATCGCAACTGCCATTCCTGTACCAATTTGCGATGTATCTTGTAAGTTTTGGAGCATAATGATAAGACCGATTAACGTACCAATCATTCCCCAAGCTGGAGCAAAATCACCAATTTTATCTAATAATACTGCTCCTTTTCTTAACTCATACACTTCCGTTTCAATATCTTTCAATAACACTTCTTTTAATTCATCTTCATCGTAACCGCTTAACATTAATCGAATTCCTTTTTGAATAAAAGGATTGTCTACTTGCTCTCCATCTACCTCTAAAGAAAGCAAGCCGTGCTTTTTAGACTTTTTCGAAAAATCGACAAACAAATCCGTTAACTGTTCTAAATCTTCTTCTCTTCTATGTAAAACAGTAAAAATGCTTTTCGTATATTTTTTTATTTCTCCAAATCGATATGCCACAACAATTGTCGCTGTTGTTCCCCCTATGACAATTAAAATAGATGAAACATCTAAAAAGTTTTTGAAAGCTTTTATTCCACCGCCGCCAAGCATAATTGCCGCTATCACTATAATGAAACCTACTATAATGCCCACTGGGCTAGAAATATCAAACTTCCTTTTTTTTCTTTGTGGTCTAGCTAATACTTGATTTTTCTCTCCCATATTTCTGCCCTTTCCTTTCCATTTTTATATAACATTTTTTTATTTTAATAATACGTTTTCACATATAACATGTATTATACGCTTATCATCTGTTTATCGCAATATACTCATGAAATTGACACATTTCATTTCTATATTAGAATTATGGTATGAATAAATGAGGAGGATCACGATGGAACACAACATTTTACAAGTCATTGCATTAGCAGAAAAACTAAAATATGAAATGCGACATAGCTGGCTTTCCAACGGACGTCAAGAAAGTGTTGCCGAACATACATGGCGGATGTCTCTAATGGCCATTTTAGTTGAACCTTATTTGGATCAAAAAGTAAGTATTGAGAAATTACTTAAAATGGTTATTATTCACGACCTAGTCGAAGCCGAAGCTGGTGATATTCCTGCTTTTGATACAATGAATAGTCACGAATTACAGTTACAAAAACAAAAAAATGAACTGGAGGCTATTTTAAATATTAAACAAACGTTAACAGGTTCTCTCGGCGAGGAATTATATGACTTATGGATGGAGTTTGAAGCGAAAGAAACATACGAAGCACAAGTTGCTAATGCACTCGATAAACTTGAGGTGAAAATCCAGCATAACGAAGCTGATATTGATACGTGGCTACCAATTGAACATAAAATGACATTCCAAGTAGCAAAGCATACAAACTTTGATTCTTTCCTATCTAAATTACAAAAAATTATTGAACAAGATGGAGAAAAGAAGTTAATTGCTGCCGGCATTGATGTTGAGGCATGCAAGCAATAATGAAATAAGACACTCAACAAGAGTGTCTTATTTCATTATTGTTGATATAGCCTGCTTATAAATAAGCTGTTGTTTTCCATCCACTAAGATTAAAACTGTAAATTTATCCACTCCAACAACTTCTCCTACTATTCTAACGCCACTCTTTAAGAAAATTGTAACTGTACCTTTTTCTTCTTTTATTTGTTTATACAATTCTTCCTGTAAATGTTCCAATTACTGTCCTCTCCTTTCTGTGAAACATCTTAATATAAAAAACTATAAATTTTTTATTTATGCACTTTGTCTTTTATGTTCATAAACTTATTAATAAGTATATCTAAATCACGACTAAATAACAAAACTTTATCATGATCCAATCCGTGTCTCGCAACAAGTTGAATTAACTCTTTCTTTTTGTTTTCTATTTTATTTTTTAATTGTCCCATCTCCATCTCTATACTAAAACTCCCTTTTCCCATAATATTACTTGTAAAATTATAGTACATATTCTCTCATAAAAAAATAAGAAAATGGTTTTTTTTACAATTTTTTATTTTTTATGCCTAAATTATGAATTACGTAAAGGTTTATTTACAAATCACTAACATGCAATCCTAATGAATCTACAGGCATTTGTCTAATTATAAATGAGACTGGCTCGTTTTCTATACAAAAAACATACTGTATATAGTAGTCCATGAACCATATAGATTAACTTACTAAAAAGGAGGAAAACATATGAGTTATGGTGGAAGTTGCGCTGGTTTCGGCGGTGGATTTGCTTTGCTTATCGTACTATTCATCCTTCTAATCATCATCGGATGTAGCTGTTGGGGTGGCGGCGGATACGGATATTAATATATCCTATCCTTGAAAAATGAACTAAAAACTATAGAAAAACAGCTCAAATATGAGCTGTTTTTTTCATACTTTCGTATGAATTTATATCCCTCTTATTTGCGATTTCAACTAGCAACATATTGTTTACTATGGAATAAGAAACATTTTTACTAAGGGGGATTACAATGATTAGAGGTCTTTACGAAGCACATTTACCTGTCCGCAACTTAAAAGTATCAATACCTTTTTATGAATCACTAGGGCTAAAATTATATAAAAGAGGAGATAATATTGCTTTCTTTTGGATTAAAGAAAATGAGAGTTGGCTCGGCCTTTGGGAAGGCACAGAATACAAAGTGAATTATCACCCCTCTTTACGACATATCGCCTTTCAAGTAAGTTTACATGATTTAGAAAATGCGATTCATTGGCTAAATCAAAAAGGAATTTCAGCACGAAAAGACTTTGGAATGGAACCAATTGAACCGATTATTTTTCCGGAATTAGCACATGCAGCCGTATACTTTAACGACCCTGATGGAAATAGTTTAGAATTGATTGCACAATTACCTGTTGGACTTCCCACAGCGGAAAAAGTGTATTTAAGTGAGTGGAAAGAACAAATTCAAACATCGTCATTACATAAGGATTAATCTATTTATGTCAGTTTCTTATTCCACACTTCTTAAAACAAATAAAAACTTCAATAAACTATTTTATGGGCAAACATTAAGTGTACTTGGGGATTGGTTCCATACGGTAGCTTTATTAACATTTGTCTACAACATAACGGAATCGCCGTTTATGATCGCACTTACTTTTATAAGTAAAAGTTTACCACAGCTTCTTCTTAGTCCATTCATAGGCGTAATTGTAGATCGTTTCTCTAAAAAGAATATTATGATTTTTACCGATATTACACGGGGAATTCTAGTCCTTACATACTTACTCGCAGGCTATAAAATTGAGATTATTTTCATTGCTAATATATGTTTATCTGTACTTTCTTGTTTATTTGAACCGGCTAAACAAGCAACTCTAAAAAATATCGTACACCAAAATCATTTCGTAACTGCTAACTCTCTTTCTAGTACAATTAATGGTTTTATGTCTATTATGGGGGCTTCTTTGGGCGGAGTAATTGCACAATCTTTACATATTGAGTTCGCTTTTTTAGTAAATAGCCTATCATACTTTATTTCAGCCTATTTTATTTATAACATGAGTATTCCTGCTCATGATACTTGTAACAAGAACAAAGCATTTTTCACTGATATAAAAGGTGGTTATACATACATATTACAAACAAAAATCATTTTAACATTAATTCTTGTCGGCATTTCATGGGGGATTATTGGAGGTGCTTATCAACTACTTCTAACGATCTATGCCGAAAAAATTTTCCATACGAACATTGGGATTTTATATACGGTTCAAGGGGCTGGGCTTATGATAGGAAGCCTTCTCGTTAATCTTTATATATCCCATAATAAAGAAAAAATGAAAAAAGTATTCGGTTGGGCCTACTTATTACAAGGAATTTTCTTTCTCGGATTCATTCTATCCGATCAACTTATTATCGGTATCATTACTTTATTCTGTATGCGCATAGCAGGAGGAATCATCGTTCCACTTGATACGACATTACTTCAAACTTACACACACGAAAATATGATAGGTAAAGTTTTTTCATTCCATTATTCCATTTACGGATCTCTTATTCAGTTATCGATGTTTTTTACAGGAGGGCTGTTAGAAATTCTTTCTCCTCAAATGATTGGCTGTTTATTAGCTACATGCTGTATTTTTGTAAGTTTTATATGGCTGTTCTTGTTTTATCGCGGGGATCTCAGTGAATAATTTAATGATAATCAATACATTTTGATCCCATTCATTATTTGTTTCCCCATAATAAAATTGTTTAAAAACACAAGTCAGATTTTTTAGTTAAAGAGCCTTATATGGCAACACTATTTGAGAAAAAACTAGATATTTATGTTAAAATACAAATAAGTTTGTGAAACATTGCACTTAAATAATAGACTTTAACTAGTTAAACTTGATTAAATAGGAGGGCTGTTTTGGGTATCACATTCTTTTTCATATGTATTATATTAGTGGCTTCTATTCTGCAAGCAAGTACAGGTTTTGGCTTTTCCATAATGGCAACCCCTTTCTTACTTATGTTATTTCTACCACAAGAAGCTATACAAATAAACATTATTTTATCTTTAATTATCTCCATTTCACTCATTTGGAAAATAAGAATGGACGTTGATTTTGTTCTACTGAAAAGGTTTATTTTTGGAAGTATAGTTGGTGTTCCTTTTGGCATTTTAATTTTCATTTCCGTTAACATAAACACTTTTAAATTAGCAGTTAGCATCCTACTCTTACTATTAACATTGTTGCTAATATGCAACGTTAAGGTTAGATCAACACAATCTAGAGATTTCATAGTTGGCGGATTATCTGGTCTTTTAACGACAAGTATCGGTATGCCAGGTCCACCCCTGTTACTTTATTTTACAGGAACTAATACTGAAAAAGAGAAGTTAAGAGCAACTACATTAGCTTTTTATCTGTTTATATATTTCATTAGTCTAGTAACTCAAATACTCTTTACTGGCACAAACAAAACCATTTGGGAATCAAGTTTTTATGCCATTCCAATTGTATTTTTAGGTTTGTTTATAGGTCAAATTATTTTTAAATGGCTTAATCAACGGATTTTTAAAATATTTACGTACATTCTTTTAAGTTGTACAGGGGGTTATCTTCTTATTGAAAGTTTGAACTTGTTATAGAAGATGCTTTAGATCGTGCAATAACAGATATGTTCAAACGAAATTATTGCTGTATTTTCCGGCGGGGTATTCCATATCAAAACTTAAATAACTTTATTGACAGTTTACAATTAGCAATAATCTTTCTTTCATAAGGAAAATATTTCAAATCAAATACTAAATAAAACGATAAAAAGCGGCTTTTATGCCGCTTTTACTTACTATTGGCATTTCATTCTCATTTTCTATCACTTTTGTAAAAAATTATTAATTTTTATTTCTATGTACATGATAACAAACAAAATACCTAAGTTCAGAAAGAATAAACAACTTTCTGGCCTTAGGTATTTCTCCTTCTCAAAAAGGCAAAACTGCATCACAGGTTTGCCTCTTTACTCACTTCTTATTTAATCCTTTTTCACTTAAAAACTCTTTCATATGCATTCTTTTTTCTTTAGACATAAACGAACTCATTGATTCCGTCCATGTTACGTTTTTCTTGTTTGATGATCTTTCTTTATAATACGCGTTCATCGTTTCATCATATTCGTTTAGTAATTCATCATATTTTTGTTCATCATATCCATTTTCATGAAGAACTGCTGCTACTGGTAAACGTGGTTTAACTCCATGTTCTTCATCTGGTACACCGACTGTCATTCCGAATACAGGATATACTTTATCCGGTAAATGAAGCAGTTCACTCACTTCTCTCGGATTATTACGAATACCACCAATATAACAAATACCGTATCCTAACGATTCTGCTGCTAGTGCTAAGTTTTGCGCAAAAAGTGAAGCATCTACCGTCGCAACGATAAAGTCTTCTACTCCCTCATGCTTTATCTCTGTACTATGTTTTTCACATGCAATTTCAAGTCGTTTTAAATCTGCACAACAAACAAAAAATGCTGCACAGTCCTTCACATGGCGATTTCCGGATAGCTCTGCTAGTTTAGCCTTTAATTCCTGATCTGTTACATATATAACAGAATACGCCTGTACAAAATGTGATGAAGCTGCATGTTGCGCAGCATGCACCATCTTTTCTACTACATCTTTCGGAATTGATTCTTCTTTATATTTACGAACTGAAACATGTTGCTCCATCTTATGTATGATCTCATTCATGAAAATCACTCCTTTTTTCTCTTCATAATGAAAAATTAACATATCTTTTTCAATTTTCACAACTTATAAGCACAAAAAGAGCAATTCTTTTTGAATTGCCCTTTTTTAAAACGTTTATCGATACGGTAAATGAAATTATAATTATCTTATTACGCCGTTTTCAAAACTTTAATACCTTTTACGATATTCCAAATGAAGTAGTAAATTCCTACAAGAATGAACACTGCATATGTGATAGCCATTCCAATTCCAGCACCGTCAGATTGATTGAAACCTAAACCGTACATGCCTGATACTGCTAGTCCTCCAAATAAGATTGCGTATGGGAAAACATGTGACCAAAATGCTTTTTTCGCGTGATACTTCACTTCATCTTCTGCAACAAAGTACACGATAATTGGTAGTAAAAATGGTGCAAAAAAGATACTAAAGTAACATAACGAAGATAAAATATTATTTCCTTTCATCCGATTCACCTCTAAATAGTTTTTGTTACCTTCATTATGTCAGGAAATCATTCTAGAAACTATCGCTTTACCTTTCACGAACGTGACATATTTGTAAGATTTTCCTCAAACTAAATCCCGCCTGAGTTTCAGACGGGATCACTTTCACTATATTCGATTCATAAACCAATACTGTGTAATTGCTAAATATTCTCGTACATTCGATGGAATGATGATTGGTTTCGGTGTTTTTGCCGGAAGACCTTCTAATTGTAAACCTTGTTTGGCCGCTATTTTTTTCGCTCTAAACATGTGAAAATCGTTTGTTACGATCATACCTTTTTTCATATCGGCTGGAATTAACGGTTTTGAGAATGTAATATTCTCATCTGTACTCGTAGATTTGTCCTCCATTATAATACGGTCTTCTGCGATATTTTGTTTTATTAGTCCTTGTTTCATTGCTAATGCTTCTGAAATGTCTTCGCCTTTTCCTTGTCCTCCAGATACGATAGCGATTGTTTTCTCATGTGATTTTAAATATTCAGCTGCTTTATCAATACGATATTGCAATGAATAAGATGGTTTCGTCCCATTTACTTTCGATCCTAGTACAATTATGTAATCAGCATCGTATGTTGCATTCATATGCCCATGCTTATAAATGTGATATTGTAAAAACCCCGCATACACGGCGCAAATCATTATAACAACTAAAATGCCCTTCATTATTTTCTTCTTTCTCATATTCATATACTCCTATTTTCTTTTACTTCCTTCATGATAATATCCATTTATTTGTTTGTATACAGACAAATTCCAATAAACCCTAATTTATCCTCTGAAAGGTAATATTTATATTACTTTCGGGAATAGTAAGTACAACTTTACACGAAGGAGTGTCTCTATTGCTTCTCTTTTTATGTAACGTGTCGTTCTTTTTCATCTTATTTTTGCTATCGCTTAAGTTACTCGGTAAATCCGCGTTAGCGCAACTAACTCCTCATGATTTTGGGGCTATAATTTTTTTATCTTATTTAGCTTTCCAGGCCATACCCGTCTCTGGTGCTTTACAAGCATTTCTCGGTATGGTTGTTATCACATGTTTACATTTACTCCTTACAAAATTAAGCCTATTCAACAAACTAAATCGTTTTATTCTCGGACACCCTATCATTTTAATTAAACATGGTGATATTATTTTTGAGAACTTACAAAAAAGTAGATACCCCATTGCAGAACTGCTTTCTAATCTTCGCGTTGCAGGATATCCAAGTGTTCATGAAATTGAATACGCTATTTTAGAAGCGAACGGCGCTATTAGTATTTTACCAAAAAGAGAACTTGTACCATTAACTCCAAAAGATTTAAACATAGATGTTAAGTATGCTGGATTACCAATTGCACTTATCGTCGATTCACAAATTCAATATGATAACTTAAAGTTAATACATAAAGATGAAAAATGGTTATATAAAGAATTAAAAGAAAAAGGAATTACAAATATTAAAAACGTTGCCTTTGCTTCTGTTCAAGAAACGGATGGATCTTTTGCTATTAGTTTAAAGGAATAAGAAAATCCCCTTAATTGCTTAAGGGGATTTTTTATCATATCGCTTCTTTCTCTCCTGCCATATTTAATGGAACAGGATGTTTCATACGATTCATCGTAAATACGATAATCGCTGTCATTACTTCTGCAACTGGCATAACGAGCCAAATTCCATTTATACCAAATAGTTTCGGCATAATCCATAACAATGGAATAATAAATAGTAATCCTCGGCTCATTATAATAAGTACTGATTTCTTCGTTTGTCGCACTGATTGGAAGTACTCTCCATACACAATGTTATAACCTAAAAATACGTATTGGATAAAGAATAAACTAATACCTGTTAAGGTTAACTCCAATAATTCTGGAGATTGAACATCAAATAAACCAATGATATATTTCCCGAAGAATAATCCGACAATTATCGCAACGCCTCCAAGGACAACTGCAATTTTCACAGCAAACTTCAATCCTTCACGAAGTCTCTCTGATAAATTTGCCCCGTAATGGAAACTAGCAATTGGCTGTAATGCTGCTCCAACACCAAAGAATAATAGTAATGTCATTGCATGAATACTATTCACCATCGCATAGGAAGCTACTCCTACTTCTCCTGCATATTGGACAAATGCGATATTAAAACCAATCGTTACGATTGCAACCGTACTTTCTGCTGTAAAACTTGGGAAACCAATCACCATAATTTGTTTGACAGTATCCCATTCAAAATGAAATTTCGTCCACTTTAAAATACTACTTTTTCTAAAGAAATGGGTTAATAATACAAGGAAACCAATCGCTGCCGAAAGAATAGTCGCTGAGGCAGCACCTGTTACGCCCCATCCAAAGATAAAAATAAAGATATAGTCAAACACTATATTTAATACAGCCGTTACAACAAGACCAGCCATTGCTAAATTAGGATTTCCATCATTTCGTATAAATGTACTTAAAATATTTTCTAAAACGTATATCATTCCAAATGTTAATAATACGTGTAAATAGTCTAACGCATATGGTAGAATCACTTCGTTTGCACCAAATAAGTATGCTAAATCTTCTATTCTCCATAAGCAAATCGCTGCTAAAATCCCTACGATAACAACTGCTACCGTCATTGATTGAGTAAAAATAGACCTTGCTCTTTCTCGTTTATTTTCACCTAATGCAATGGAGTATAACGTTGCCCCGCCCATTCCGATCCATAATGAAATAGAGAAGAAAATCGAAAAGGCTGGAATAGCCACGTTCACTCCTGCTAAACCGTTCGCCCCAACTCCTCTACTAATCATAACCGCGTCAATTACAATATTCACTGACATTAATACCATTCCAAGAACTGCTGGTATTAAATAAGAAATAAATAAGCTTTTAATTGGTTTTTCTCTTAATTTTTCTGTTGCTTCCATACTCTAATATGCTCCTTTTTTTCAACTCTCTTTTCTTAGTTTAAACCTTCAAGTAACTTTAAGGTCAATAGAGAATTAAAAAATAGGTGACTTAATTATCGCGTTTGATGCTCATTTGTAATTATACGAGTCCTATAACTTATTGCTTTGTTTTTTCATTATAGGAATTTGAATTTCTGTTACTTGCTCCTCAGGATCTTCTGTTACAGACCAATCAATTAATGCAATCTCAATTGCATCTCCACTTATTTCGTATCCTTCTTGATCAATATATTTCATTAGCTTCTTATATGTTTCATCAGTTTCTTCATATGGCCCATGATGATATACACAGGCAAACATACCTTCTTTAATTTCATCTGAACTCTGTACTTCAAAAGGCATATAATCCAAAAGAATAAATACACTGCTATATGCTTGAAACTCATTTTGCATTAACCCTTTTTTCGCAACAGTTACACCAATATCTCCAGAAAATAAGCTATCATCCATTTGCCTCATATTTTTTTGCAACGAATGAATGTAGTACTCAAACATATCATCCGTCGTATTCGGGGCAACCGCAATAGCTGTTATTTTTCGCTGCGGGATCTCTTTTATTACCATTTGTTCAGCTTTTGCTTTTGTTGCTTCCTTAATTAAATGAATTCTATGCTCCATTTTCGCTAAAGCATACTCAATTTCTCTTTGTTTCTTCAGCATCATCTCTTGTTGTTTTTCCAGTAAATTGAGTGCGTATGCTGGATTTCTTTCATCAATATATTTCTTAATTTCCTTTAACGGAATGTTTAATTGGCGTAAAAACTTAATCGTATCTAATAGTGAAAATTGATCGATTGTGTAATAACGATAATTTGTTTGCGAGTCCACAGTAGACGGATGAAAAATTCCTTTTTCATCATAATACCTTAATGTAGATTCTGCGATATTATGCATTTTTGCCATTTCTCCAATTGTAAAACGTTTATTTAATAACATCTTTTATTTCCTTCCATTTCTATTTATTTCATTATATGTTCATTCTGTCTTCAAAACAAAAAAGAATTCCCCTACGAGAATTCTTTTTTACTATTAAACCTCTATTATTATAGGGAGGATCATCGGTTTTCTTTTCGTATTAGTATATATAAACTTCCCTAAAGCCTCTCTTACTTCTTTTTTCAAAATACCCCAGCTATTCACATTCTCTTTCTTCAAATTATTAATTGTAATAACAGCTAATTTATTTAATTCCTTCAAAAACTCTTCTGAATCACGAACATAGATAAATCCACGAGAGATAATATCAGGACCGGAAATAATTTCTCCATCGACTTTATTAAAAGTAATAACTATAACGAGCATTCCATCTTCCGAAAGTTGTTTACGATCACGTAATAAGGCATTTCCAACATCACCAATTCCTAATCCATCTACATATATATTTCCAGCCTGTATTTTTCTAGATTGAACGGCCACTTCATTACTAATATCTACAACATCTCCATTACGAACGATAAAGATATTTTCCTTTTCAATACCAATTGATTCTGCTAACAAACTATGGTGATGTAGCATTCTAAACTCTCCATGAATTGGAATAAAATATTTTGGCTTCATTAATGTAAGCATTAACTTCAACTCTTCTTGATATGCATGACCGGATACATGCACTCCAGTAGAACTACCTGATCCGTAAATCACCTTTGCTCCTAATGCAAATAAATTATCGATAATTCGAGAAACGTTACGTTCATTTCCTGGGATAGGGGTCGCGGCTATAATAACCGTATCTTCTGGTAAAATATCCACTTGTCTATAGTTTCCACTAGCTAAACGCGCTAAAGCTGCCATCGGTTCTCCTTGACTTCCTGTACAAAGTATCACTACCTGCTTTGAATCTAAACGATTTATCTCACTCGCTTCAATTAACATGCCGTCTGGAATATGTAAATACCCTTCCTCTAGAGCAACTTCTACTACATTTACCATACTTCTCCCGAGCAAAGCCAATTTTCGATTTGTTTTTATGCAAGCTTCAACTATTTGCTGAACACGATTCACATTAGAAGCAAATGTAGAAATAATTACTTTTCTATTTGCTTTCATAAATATTTCCTCTACCCGTTCTCCTACTGACCTTTCTGATGGAGTAAAACCTGGGCGTTCTGCATTTGTGCTTTCAGATAATAAAGCTAGTACACCTTCACTTCCTATTTTAGCCATTTTATGAATATCAGGATGTTGATTATTTACTGGTGTTAAATCAAATTTAAAATCACCTGTATGTACTACAGTACCTTCTGGTGTATGAAAAACAATACCGAGACAATCCGGAATACTGTGGTTCGTTTTAAAAAAGGTTGCCTTAATAGAACCACAATCAATTTCTGATTTTGAATGAATAACGATTAATTCCGTATCATTTTGAAGATTGTGTTCCTTTAATTTAATTTCAATTAAACCTAACGTTAACTTTGTTGCATAGATTGGTACATTTAGTTGTTTTAAAAAATATGGTATTCCGCCAATATGGTCCTCATGCCCGTGCGTTACTACTAAACCGCGAATTTTTTCTTTATTTTCTTGCAAATATGTGACGTCTGGAATTATTAAATCAATCCCTAATAAACTTTCATCTGGAAATTTAGATCCACAATCAATGACGACAATATCATTTTCATATTGGATAGCATACATATTTTTTCCTATTTCATTTACTCCACCTAAAGCAACAATAGACAAGTTATTTTTTAATGAATTCAAATGATAAAACCTCCTTTTCACATTTATAATTCGTGAAATAGCATTTAGGCTTTATTATTTGTAATGAAAAAGGACTTCATACTATTTTATACATATAAAAATTCACACACTATTCTTATATGTATATCCCTAATAACACCATCTCTCTCTAAAAAAGCTCCCATTTTTTCATTGATTTTTTTCAAAATATATTATATATTAATTACAGGTTCAAATTACGAGTTCAAAAGAACTTGTAATCAGACCCTTTTGTTTAATGGGTTTTACATATTTTCATTAGGCAAATTCCGAGAAATCGTATGATAAAACTAAAAATGATGAGGAGAGGATCAGATGGAATTCGAATTTTTCTTTCAAATTGCACTTATTTTATTAAGTACAAAGCTTGCTGGTGATCTTAGTGTTAGATTAGGTCAACCTTCTGTACTAGGTAAATTAATTGTCGGTATCGTTATCGGTCCAGCTTTATTAGGTTGGATTGAAAATTCAGAGCTTCTAACTCAATTAAGTAATGTCGGGGTTATTCTTCTAATGTTTATGGCTGGACTTGAAACAGACTTAGAAGAATTAAACGCCAATCGTAATTCTTCTTTAGCAGTTGCACTCGGAGGTATTATTCTTCCATTCATAGGTGGTTACGTTTCTGGCCTTGTTATGGGAATGGAACAAGGAAACGCTGTATTCTTAGGATTACTTCTATGTGCGACAAGTGTTAGTATTTCCGTACAAACACTTCGTGATTTAGGTAAAATGAAAACACGTGAAAGTACGACGATGCTTGGAGCCGCTGTATTTGATGACATTCTTGTTGTTATTTTATTAGCATTCGCAATGAGCTTCTTAGGCACTGATGATGTTAACTTAACAATGATTATCTTGAAGAAAGTAGTATTCTTCGCTTCTATTATTTTAATCGGATGGAAAGGTGTTCCAGCAATTATGCGTTGGTTATCACCACTGCGCGTATCTGAGTCTATCGTGAGCGCAGCTCTTATCATCTGTTTCTCATTCGCATATTTTGGCGAACTATTAGGAATTGCTGGTATTATCGGTGCTTTCGCTGCTGGTATTGCAATTTCTCAAACAAACTACAAACATGAAGTAGAAAAGAAAGTAGAACCAATTGCTTACGCTATGTTCGTTCCAGTATTCTTCGTTAGTATCGGTATGAATATTACATTTGACGGTATTGGCAATCAAATTTGGTTCATCTTAGCATTAACAGTAATCGCTGTATTAACGAAACTAATTGGTTGTGGTGTTGGTGCACGCATGACTGGATTTGATGCTAAGTCTTCTGCAATTATCGGTTCTGGTATGGTTTCTCGTGGTGAAGTTGCACTTATCATTGCAGGAACAGGACTTTCTTCAGGTCTATTGGCACAAGATTACTTTACAGCAATCGTTATTGTCGTTATTTTAACTACAATGATTACACCACCAATGTTAAAATACACGTTTGGTGCAAAAGATAAAGCAATGAAAGCAAGTAAATAAATTTACTATAATAAAAGGAGATTGCTATTTTATAAGATAGCAATCTCCTTTTTCATTTTATCTTTAAACAATTCCATTCGTTTTTAACCATTTTTCAAAAATAGTTCGTGCTTCTTCATCATTGATATCATTACTAAATGAATACACCTTAATACCATAATCATCTATATATTCACCCAGTTTCATTTCCTCCACTTTCTTATAAAAATCGTCCACCTCATAGTGCGGAATATAAGCATCCCAAACTGGTTCATGTATTCTTTTGTACGCTGTCACTTCTAAATCATATCCATCTTCATAATATCCGATGTGATAATGTTGATTCGGATCATATTTCTTCATAATAATTCCCCTCCCTTTGAAAAATTTATCATATTTCACATAATAAACAAAAGCGAGCTGTATATTACAGCTCGCTCGATTCATTAAATACGTTCCATCGCCGTCTTCAACGTTCCAACAACAAAGGCAATTTCTTCACTTGAAATAATAAGCGGCGGTGCTAATGTTAAGACGTTATTATATCCTGCTGTCGTCATACCGTTTCGTCCTATAATAAGCCCTTTTTCTTTACAAGCATTTACGACACTTGCGATTTTGTCGTTATCAATTGGCTCTTTCGTCTCTTTATCATTTACTAATTCAATTCCAACTAATAGACCTTTTCCTCTAATATCCCCAACAAGCGGATGTTCCCCAATTTCATCTTTTAGTTGCTCTAATAAAAGGGAACCCATTTGTGCAGATCGCTCAATTAAATTTTCATTTTCCATAATCTCTAAATTTTTAAGTGCTAATGCACAAGCTGCTGGATTTCCACCAAATGTATTAATATGGCGGAAAAATTCATATTCTCCTTTACCTTTAAAAGCCTCATATATTTCTTTTTTCACAGCTGTTGCAGATAATGGTAAATATGCGCTCGTAATGCCTTTTGCCATTGTAATAATATCTGGCTTCACATCATAATTCATAAATCCGAATGCTTTTCCTGTACGACCGAAGCCGCAAATCACTTCATCACTTATAAGCAAGGCACCGTGTTTTTGACATGTCTCATGAACAGCTTTCATATAGTCTTGTGGTGGCATTAATATGCCCCCGCCTGTAATAATAGGTTCCATAATAAACGCAGCAATTGTTTCACTTAATTCCCACGTCATAACACGATCGACTTCTTTCACACATTCTACATCATAGATATGCTGCCCTTCAATTTCAGGCATACGGTAACAATCCGGTGGTGTTACGTGTAAAAAGCCTGAAGCAAACGGCTCATATTGATATCTACGCTGCGCTTGTCCCGTCGCTGCCATTGTCGCCATTGTATTCCCGTGATACCCACGATAACGTGACATAAATTTATAACGATGTGGTTCACCTTTTTGCGCATAGTATTGCCTTGCTATTTTAAAAGCTGTTTCGTTCGCTTCTGAACCACTATTTGAGAAGAAAATAACATACTCTCCCCCAAGCCACTCATTTAACTTTTCAGCAAGCTTTATAGCTGGTTCATGAGATTGTGACATTGGAAAGTATGATAATGTTTGTAATTGCTTATAAGCCGCTTCTGCGAGCTCCGTTCTTCCATATCCACTATTCACACACCAAAGACCACTCATACCATCTAAATATCTTTTTCCTTGTATATCTTCAACCCAGCACCCTTCAGCTTTTGCCCCTACCATTGTACTATTTGGACTAAAGGGACGCATTCCGTGCCAAACATATTGCTCATCTTTTGCTAATAATTCATCAGTTTGCTTCGTTTTCATCATTACTTCCACCTTCCATAACAACTTATTTTTCACAAAAGCTGCGCTGGTGCCATGATGACTTAAATTTCTCCCTGCTATTTTCATTCCACAAAATTAAGACAAATCCTACTTACAAATCAGTAATATTTACAAGAAAATGACAAAAGAAAAAAGAGCTTTTCTTATCTATCGAAAAGCTCCTCTTTTATTTAATGTGAAGACGCATCACTAATACCGTGACCAGTATTAGATTTCACAAGAATTTCATCAAATTTCGCTGCATCTTCTTTCTTACTAGATAAAACAGTTCCTAAATATGCTGCAAGAAATCCGAGCGGAATTGAAATAATTCCTGGTGTCGTATATGGGAATATCGCTTCCCCAACAAAAATAGCTTTTCCAGCTACAGGGTTCCAAACATTCGGACTCAACGCTACGAGAACAATTGCTGATACGAGCCCTACAATCATACCGGAAATAGCACCCGTTGTATTAAAACGCTTCCAATATATTGTAAATAAAATCACTGGTAGATTTGCACTCGCTGCAACTGCAAATGCTAATGATACTAAAAATGCTACGTTTAATGTTTGGGCAAATAATGCAAGTATGATAGATAATATCGCTACCCCAATAGATGCATAACGAGCCATAGATACTTGCTCTTTTTCCGTTGATTTCCCTTTGCGAATAATCTCATTATAAAAATCATGAGCGAATGCTGATGCTGCCGTTAATACGAGACCTGCCACTACAGCCAAAATTGTTGCAAAAGCAATTGCTGATACGAAAGCAAATAAGAAGTCTCCACCTAACGCTTTGGCTAATAAAGGTGCTGCCATATTACCCGCTGGGTTCGCTTTAATAATCGCTTCATTTCCTACAAACGCTGCCGCACCAAATCCTAAGAAAATCGTCATAATATAAAATGCACCAATTAACCATGTCGCATATACGACAGATTGACGTGCAGTTTTTGCATCACGTACTGTAAAAAAGCGGACAAGTATATGTGGTAATCCAGCTGTACCAAGTACTAGTCCTAAATTTAAAGAAAGTGTATCAAGGCCATCCTTATACTTTACACCTGGATTTAAAAATGAATCTTTTAATGGTGTAGCTGTTTTCATTTGGGCAAACATTTCAGTCACGCTGAAGTTGAATTTTGCGAAAACGATAACAGAAATAATAAACGTACCGGCCATAAGTAATACAGCCTTTACAATTTGTACCCAGCTCGTTGCTGTCATACCACCAAAAATAACATACACCGTCATAAGTGTTCCAACGATTAATACAGATGTCGTATATTCAATCCCTAATAATAATTTAATAAGTGCACCCGCGCCAACTAATTGTGCAATCATATAAAAGATAGAAATCGTCATCGTATTAAGAGCTGCAACTCCGCGAACTTTTTTCGCGTCAAAGCGTGCTGCAATCATATCCGCCAAAGTGTACTTTCCTAAATTTCTAAGCGGTTCTGCAACAAGATATAGTACAACTAAATAAGCAACTAAAAAACCGATACTATAAAAGAATCCATCAAACCCAGTTAATGCGATTGCTCCAGCTATACCGAGAAATGAAGCAGCAGACATGTAATCTCCAGCAATGGCCAGACCATTTTGCCAACCAGTTAATCCCCCTCCAGCCGTATAAAATTCACTCGCATTTTTCGTTTTTTTCGATGCAAAATAGGTTATGACGAGCGTACCAAGAACAATAATTAAAAATAGTGCAAATGCAGTAGTATTCAAGTTCAGCCCCTCCCTTTTTGCATATCTTGCAAAATTTTTCGGGAGATTTCATCAAATGATTCTGCTTTTTTGCTATAAATCATACATAGTGCCCATGTCATAATAAATTGGGAAAAAGCAAATACCCACGCCCATGTAACGTCTCCAAATGCAGGTGTATTAAGCACCTTTGAATACGATGTTAGAATAGGTAATGCGATAAAAAAACTAAAAAAGAAAATACTCATTGGAATGATAAACTTCTTTTTCGTATTTAATAACAATTGAAATTCTTCCGACTGAACGACCTCTGTATAATTCACCTCATTTTGCAACTTACGTGCTGACGTATCGTCTCGTTTCATTAACCGATCCCCTCTCTTACTTAAAATACACTTCCCCCTTGCATACCTAAAGACTAAATTTTATAAATATTCAGAAACTTATATTCATTTTAGACAATCCATGCATTCATGCAAAGATTTTTTGATAGACATTTTTCGGCAATTTCCCCTAAATTTTTAATATACTTTTTCAAAATAAAGTGACACCTTACTTATTTATCCTCATTAAGACAAAAGCAGTGCTTACCGCACTACTTTTGTCTTTTTTTCCTTTTCTAAATTACGAGCCGTTTCGCTTAACTCAACATCTTTTCCGTCTTTAAGTGTTCCAAATATAAAATCGAATACTGGATTTGAAACACCAAACCAAAACTTTTCGTTTTTATAATGGTGTAATATATGTTGTTTTTTTAGCCATCTTCCAAACTTAGTGACGGGACGAATCGGTCTATGAGCAATATAATGTTTCCATTCGTAAACGAGCAGCATGATAATCATTCCGATTCCAAATGAAAGTGCAATAGTAACACTTTTTGTAATACCATATGCTATAAGTAAATATATAGTAAAACTAGGTATACTAAACCATACAGGTAAAAACAAAAGTTTTAAATCATCTGGATATACGTGGTGATCATAATGCAATCTTCTTAACATTTTTAATAGAAATGTGTTTTTAGGTGGCTTTATATGGAATAAAAAACGATGTGTCATATATTCATTAAGTGTATAGAAAACAATCCCAAACATACATGCTAACATGCCAAACCACGTAAAAAATTGCATTTTTAAAATAATAATGAAAATAAATAGAATGCTATACATAATAACAATATCATGTTGTAAAAAGAACTCTTTCCCCACTTTCTTCATCTTATTTCCCCCTTTTCCAAAAAAACAGCCGCAACATATCGTTACGACTATTTCTTTTCTATTCTTATTCTATTCACTTTACAAATTTGCCTGCTGTTCTATTGCCGAGAAAAAATTGTTTGATCCAAATATATTTTGCTTCGGAATAATATGTTCCACTGCAAACACTGTTACTTCTCCTCTTTGCACTTCTCCAATAATGAGCCCAAATATTTCATGATTTACTGCAAACGTCGGTTGCTTTGTTTGTAACAATCTTGCAGCATTATGAAATACCGCTTCATATAGTGGATTTCTATCAGTAATTTCTTTTCGGATTTTTGGCGCTAACGTAATTATAATTTCTTTTCCGTCAATAGTGGTTCGATACATAAAAATCTCCCCTTCAATCTTATGTGAACAACTGTAAAGCTTTGTATGCAAAATGTATAGAGTAACCTACTAAAATAATACCTGCTCCGGCTGTTATGTAGCCAAGCGCTTTTGGTTTTAATAAAGTTCTTCCAAAATGTACAGAAAAAGCAATATTTAAATTCCATAAAATAATACCAACAATAATGCAAAGACTGTACAAAAAAGCTTCTTGTTTCGTTACCTTCGTAAGTAATGAGCTAAGTGTACTTCCGTATATACCAAACCAAAAAACAAGATTTAATGGATTGGATATCGCAATTAAAAATCCTGCCATAAACGATTGCTTAAGGCCACCTACCTCTTCTTTTTTATATTCCATATTCGATTCGAAAATTCCTTGTTTTACACTTTGAAATCCTAAATAAAATAACAAGAAAAAACCCGTGCAATACATGAAGGCTTGTACATATGTATACATAAACACAGAAGATAAACCGAAATAAATGAGAAGCATAAATAAAACATCTGCAGTCATTCCACCAATTCCAACAACCCAAGCGTGCCAAAACCCACGTTCAATTCCTCGTTTTAACATTTCAATATTAATCGGCCCTACTGGCGCAGCTAATGATATACCTAATACGATTTGCTGTATAATTGCTCCAATCATCGCTCTATCCTTTCTACTCTCTTTACTACTAGTTAATGATGTAATTTTAAAAAATAGACTAGCTTTCATAATAAAATACCCTTTTTTATCCAAAATATACAAAAGAGCCATCTAGATGATGGCTCTTACTTTTCTCTCCTATGAATAAAAGGACATTTCCCTTTTATTGGCTCTACATCGTCTCCTATGAAATATTGTTTCCATTCACGATGCTCTGGGTCACCATAATGACTAATGTTAGGATGTTTCGGCAATTGATCCCACTTTTCAACTCGCTCACGGACCATTTGTCTTGAATATGTTCCTTTAGGACGATCTCCCTCTAATCCATCAAAAATAGTGCGTGGCTGAAACCCAATAACGAGAGAATTCCCTAAATGTCTAGTTTTTCGTTGTTTATAAGCTGGCGCATTTCCAAATGCGAATATTGGCTCACCACCAAATGAAAATTCCCATAAATAATGGTCTGGGTCTTCAGGAATTTGCTTTGGCCATGCTTGATTATCGTTTTCATGTAAATACTGTAACACTTT
Organism: Bacillus sp. JH7; assembly: GCF_001563515.1. Lineage (NCBI taxonomy): Bacteria > Bacillati > Bacillota > Bacilli > Caryophanales > Bacillaceae > Bacillus > Bacillus sp. JH7. Next base: position 3,126,509 of record NZ_LPUS01000001.1, read on the forward strand.
CCAAAAAGAATCACGGTAATATTCGAGTGATCGTTCTTCACATTCCGGTTCTACAAAAAGGAAAAAGCCCCTTCTTACAATCGGTCTCTCTTTCATTAAGTCTAAAAAAGATAACATTGTATGCGGCAAATGACTCCAATCATTATGAGAAAGAAATGAATAACGAAGTTCATTCTTTTTCAAAGCTGTTAAACCGAAATAACATGGAAAAGTTGGTTCTAACACAACATTTGAAAAAATCTCAAATTCTTTTGCAACCCAATCCGGTATGTCGGTTCTCGTTCTCATTCCTTCATTATCTAATAAGTAAGACTTATTCATTCTTTCACCTCATTATGTATAGCATTCAATTAAGAATATTACGTACAAGGCCTGTCCTATACCTATTTAAAAATTTGACTGGAAAATTATTTAAAAATACAAAAAAATAAAATCGCTTACTTGACTAAATTCTCCCAATTCGTGTATATTTAAATTAATCATTTAGCAGAATATTCAAGAATATAGCATTTTTAGTTTATATTATTTTTTTAATGAATTTCACTAAATGAAAATAGTAAACGCTTTTAGGAGGAATTGTAACATGCAAGGAAAAGTAAAATGGTTTAACAACGAAAAAGGTTTTGGATTTATCGAAATGGAAGGCGCTGACGATGTATTCGTACATTTCTCTGCTATTCAAGGAGACGGCTACAAAGCTTTAGAAGAAGGTCAAGAAGTATCTTTCGACATTACTGAAGGTAACCGCGGACCTCAAGCTGCTAACGTAGTAAAACTTTAATCCAACATATAACAGGAGGTTGCCTTACTTGGTAACCTCCTTTGTTATTCCTTTGTATATTTCCGTTTTACAGAGCAAAAACTATGTGAAATGCGCACTATACAAAGGAGGAATTATTAATGGGATCAGAAGTAAATGATTTTGAAGAAGTGAAATTCCGTGTAGAAACAGCACAAAAAATGGTAGGATCAGCAACAATTTCAATGGATCCAGATACATTAGAGCATGCTACTACTGCTGTAGAAGCAGCTCGCTCTCAGCTTGAAATTATGAAATCTGTTGCAACTGATTTAGATGAGCCATTTTTAATGAATGAGGAAAAGAAATTAAATAAATGTGAGCATCAACTAAACGAAGCAAGACACTAAAAAACATCCAGAGAATTTTCTCTGGATGTTTTTTCATGACAACCGTTCTCCATACTTTTTCAATGTTTCTCCAACTGTACATTGCCGTATACAAAATGAATGGGCATAATATTTACTATTTGTCTTTCGATTATGTTCTCGCAAGAAACATCCTTCACAATACGTTTCTAATAAGTCATTTACCTCTGTAATGAGTTGCTTTTTATCCACCTTTGCACCTCTCTATTCAGTTATTTCTTTATGACTATCAATAACTGTCCCTTCCAATGCTTGCGTAGCTAATTGATGTGCTTCTTTATTTTGTTTTCTAGATATTGGTTCACATATAAATTTTAATTTCATTTGCTTCGCCTTTTGTTCAATTTGATCTAAATAATGGTTTAAATGCTCATCATAACAAGGCCATTCTCCGGCTAATTGCTGCAGTACAACTTGAGAATCACCGTGAAGTGTAACTGCTTCATACTTAATCCCTAATTCCTCGAGTATATTCATACCGTATAGTAACGATGCATATTCCGCTTCATTATTATCATATATACCTTCTATATATGCATTGCGGCGAATCCGGTAGTTTGTATTTCCTTTTTTATAATACACACATATACCAACGCCAGCTTCTTTCGTTTGCACATCATACCCCCCATCAAAATAAACGAGTATTTCTTGGGGCTCTTCCTCTACTTGCTTACTTAACTTTTTCATCTCTTTTAATGACCATTCCGCGTCCATTTCATCATAAAATGAAAATTCTTTTACTCTTCCTGTTTTCTCAAAATCCTCTGCAAATTGAAGTACTTCTTCTATGTTCATATACTCTGTCGTTAATTCCGTCTGCAATCCGCGCTTTGTTTTATACAACCAATGAATTTTATATTTCATACTTCATTCCCCTTATGTAAGACTTCTTATTTATCCGGCTAATTGAAGCCTCACTTTATTTTATTATATTTTATCAAGAGTCAAAGAATTATATTCAATATAATCACATACAAAAAGAGCCATCCTATATAAGGAATGGCTCTTTCATCTATTACATAAATCTTTCAAATTGTACTCGCTTATTAATCCAGTACATTACAGGCATACCGATCGCCATTACTACGAATTCACCTGCTGCACATGTTAACCAAGTCCACATAAATGGTAGATCAAATGCAAGATGAAGTTCAATTGCAATCATAAACATTGTAATCGTAAAGATAACTGTATTAAAAATCATACGAGCCCAAACACCTTTAATAAATCGCATAGAAATAATCGTTGCAACTAATGCAAGAATAGATTGACCTACTCCAAATACTAAATCATAAGCGATCATAGGTGAGAAAAAGAGATTCGTTAAAAATACACCTAATACAATTCCGTAAATTGCTTTCTTGTTAAATACAACGAGATGATTAAACATCTCTGAAATACGAAACTGTACATTCGTAAAGCCAAATGGCTGAATAAGCATAGAAACAGCAATATATAATGCCGCTAAAATACCATTACCGACTAATGTTCTAATATTCATGACAAAATCTCCTTAGTTTTTTTACGTGGGATGGTTTCGAACCACGTTATTCGTTTTTAAGCAACAAGATTATATTTTACGTGGTAGCCCCTCTTTCGTCAATAGATTCCTATCGTGAACTACCTTTTTTCTTTTAGACAACGTATAATGAAACATATGAAAGATTTAGGAGGTTTCACTTCATGACAGCAACAATTCAAAATGAAAAAGTGATCGTTTCCATTTCTGACAAAGGTGCAGAATTACAGAGCGTTCGCTTAAAAGAAGACAACATAGAATATTTATGGCAAGGTGATTCTGCTTATTGGGGACGCCGTGCACCAATTTTGTTCCCAATTGTCGGTCGATTAGTAGATAATACATACTACGTAGACGGTAAACCATATTCATTAACACAACACGGTTTCGCTCGTGATCTTACTTTTTCTGTGAAAGAACAAAGCGAAACAAAGATCACTTATATCGTTACTAGTAATGAAGAAACATTAAAAAAATACCCATACGAATTCGAATTACTCGTTTCTTATGAGCTAGATGGACAAAGTGTTCATGTAACATATGAAGTAAACAATCCTACTTCTAAAGAAATGTTCTTCTCAATCGGAGCACATCCTGGATTCAACTTCCCTTTATTGGACGGTGAATCATTTACAGATTATCACTTATCGTTTAATGGTTCGGAACGCTTAGAAACAAGCGTATTAGAAGGACCTTATCTTTCAAACAAAAAGCAATTAATCGCTGAAAATACGACTGAATTGCCACTTACATACGATTTATTCAAAAATGATGCACTTATTTTTGAACATATGAATACGAATGAAATTTCGATTCGTTCTCATAAACATAATAAATTTGTAAAAGTAGAATTTGATGGATTTCCATTTGTCGGCGTATGGACACCAGGGGATAACGCACCTTTCTTATGTATTGAACCTTGGTATGGAATCGCTGATGAAGTAAATCCAGCAAAAGATTTCAAGGACAAAAAGGGAATTCAATCTTTACAAGCGAATGAAACATTTACATGTCGTTACAGCATCACAATCGGATAACTACTCTATCCCCTACTTCAAAAAAATATTTAAGTAGGGGATAATCTTATAATTTGGAGGTTTCTCATTTTGATTGAAGTATATATTGATGGTGCATCAAAAGGAAATCCTGGTCCTTCTGGTGCAGGAGTGTTTATTAAAGGCGTTCAGCCGCCTGTACAATTATCAGTACCACTTGGAACAATGTCCAATCATGAAGCAGAGTACCGCGCTTTACTTCTAGCATTAAAATATTGCATTGAGCATAATTATAGCACTGTCTCTTTTCGTACAGATTCGCAGCTTGTTGAGCGGGCTGTTGAAAAGGAATACGCAAAAAATAAAATATTTGCACCTCTTTTAGATGAAGCACTACAGTACATAAAAAACTTCGATCTCTTTTTTATTAAGTGGATTCCAAGTAGTCAAAATAAAGTAGCTGATGAATTAGCTAGAAAAGCTATCTTACAAAATTAACGGGGGTATGAGTGTGAAAAAAGAGTGGATTGCTCCTCTTGCTTTATTATTTGTCTCTTTTATTTGGGGAGCTACGTTTGTTGTCGTTCAAAACGCTATGTCTTTCGTTGGTCCATTTACGTTTAATGGTATTCGCTTTTTATTCGCTGGAATTATTTTATTATTCGTTCAAATTATTTTTTCACAGAAAACTTCAAAACAAGAATTAAAACATAGTAGTTTAGCTGGATTAATGGTTGGGTTCTTCTTATTTGTCGGCTATTTATTACAAACATTTGGCTTACTTTATACAACTTCTTCAAAAGCAGGTTTCTTAACTGGGCTAAGCATTGTTATGGTCCCAATCTTATCCTTTATCTTTTTAAAACAAAAAGCCACCATTTTCATCGTACTTGGCATTGCTGTAGCTACAACAGGTTTGTACTTATTAACAGCTGCTGATTCTTTCCAATTAAATATAGGAGATATACTTGTTCTCGGTTGTGCAGTCGCTTTCGCTGCCCATATTCTTATTAACGGCTTCTTTTCTAAAAAAATATCACCTTTATTATTAAGCACATCTCAAGTATTAGCTGTTGGTATATTTTCTTCTATTTGCGCTTTCTTGTTTGAAGATTGGAAAAAGTTATTTTCAGTATCACTATGGACGAATCAATCCTTTTTATTCGCACTCTTTCTAACTGCCCTGTTTGCAACATCTATTGCTTTTTTCATTCAAACATCGGCACAAAAACACACTTCTCCAACGAGAGTAGCAATTATTTTCGCAATGGAGCCCGTTTTTGCTGCATTAACAGGCGTTCTCGTTGCAAATGAACAACTTTCTATTTCTGCTATTATCGGATGTCTATGTATTTTTCTAGGCATGATTTTTGTTGAATTACCTTCCAAAACAAAAAAAGAAGCGCAGGCTGCGTGAAGTTACGCTTGTAACTTCCGCATAAAAGCCTTAGCGCTTTTTTTATCTGTAATTTCTTCCTCTTTCAATCGTTCTAATAACGCAACGAAATAACTACCATCAAACTGCAATTGATGTTTAATTGTCGCTTCTATTGCTGCGTTCACAATCCCATCAGACGCACCAGTATATCCTTGTCCAAACATAATAAACCCTTGTGCTTCCTCTGATAATTTAAATCCTTTCGTATGTAAGAATGAAAGATAATCTTCTACTGTTTGCATGTTATTCCCACCTACTCAAAAATTCTCCATCTCCTATCATACATGTTTTTACACGCTATGAGAATGAAATTTCTTTGACAACTTTGTAAATCAATCTTCTACTCCTCTTACAATAGAGGATTTCCTAACAATCTGAAGGAATATGTACAGTGGAACTTATTTCATATTAAAGGGGAGACACGATGAAACAAGCACTATTAATTATCGACGCTCAACAAGAATTAATTGATGGAAATGAGCAAGAAAATGAAGTTTTTCGTAAAACCGAGCTATTATCTACACTAAATATAGCCCTGCAGAAAGCAATAGATTCAAATGCTCTTATTGTTTTTGTAAGAGATATCGATGTTGCTTCAGGTAGTGGCGAAGGATTTGAAGTACATAATCAAATTCAAGTACCCCAGTCTGCAATCTTTATTAATAAAGCAGCAACCAATTCATTCTACGGTACTTCTTTACTTGAACTTTTAAAAGAAGAAAACATTAATCATATTGTTATAGGCGGATGTAAAACAGAACATTGCATTGACACTGCCGTTAGGACAGCAACTGTACAAGGATTTGACGTTACATTAATTAAAAACGGTCATTCAACAACTGATTCTAACGTATTGTCTGCAGAACAAATTATTGGTCATCACAATAAAACTTTACACGGTCATTATAACGTTGATCATTTTTCTATGGTGCGAGATATCGAGGAAGACCTCTTTCAGCCAACTCATGACCAATATCGTGATTAAATTGGCTCAAAAAAGAATCCTTCATTTAAAAGGATTCTTTTTTATCCAAAAATTTGCGCTGCAATACTATATAGTTCACTATTTCTTTTTAATAACCGATTACTATTTTTCATCATAATTGGTGGTATATTCACTTTTTTAAAACCAGCAATCTCTAATTCTTTCATGAAATCGTTCTTTCCTTCTAGTACATCAATTCTTAATTTACCATTATGCCCTCTTGCTAAATCATGTACTATTCTCATTGCCATCTCATCATTTTTAGCAACAACCGGCCCTATTATCTTATTTTCTGGTGTTTGTATGCTTAAACCGTAACCTAATACATTTTGTTCCTTGTCCCTTACAACGATACACTGTTCACTTTGCATAATTCTTTTCTTTAAAAACTCTTTTCTATTTGTTCCAAACGCATATTCATCTATTTTTATTATTTTTTCTAAATCACCCTCTTCATAATTCATCACATAATCTTCATTTCTTACACAATAATCTTTCGCATTGTATGAGTTACATATGTATTTAGAAACATAACTTACTGCCCTAAATCCTAACTTTTCATATAAAGGTTTCCCTTCATCCGTAGCAATCAGCATAATTGGAGTATGAGCTGATACGCTTTTAACGCACGCTTCCGTTATTATCTTTCCAATCCCTCTCCCCTTATAATCTGGATGTACAATCACCATTCCGATAGACGCTAATTTCTCCCCATATAATATTATTGCCGCGCTAGCAATTAGTTCCTCTCTCTCATTCCAAACACCGTATACAATCCCTGCGTTAAAAATAGTCTCAATTTCTTCTCTGTTATAATCCCACCCAATATAAGAAGATAATGATACAATATTCCCTGTTTTTGCTTCCCTAAGACGCTCCACTCTAATTTCCAATTCAATCATACTCCATCCCCTTATCTAGACATTTAAATCATTATTATCAAATCAACTTGTACATGTTTCCATTTATTTATCACACACATATCCTATTTTGACCAAGACTATATTGGAAATGAGGTGACAACATGCCCATTACGAATCGATTTTCTACCACCACTAACGGCGCACTCGCTATTACAGGTAATACTTTAGGATTAAGTAAAATTAGTAATCAAAACCGTGCTGGTACAATCGGGGCAATTGGTGCGTTTATAACTACGAATACCGCTTTACAAGTACCTACTTTTCCCACAGGTACAACGTTAACCTATACACAAAATAGTTCTACCGCTATTTTAAATATCCCTGCTGGTAGCACTATTCTTTACGCAGAACTCGTTTGGGGTGGAAACTATTTATCTCGTGATCAAAACATTACGAGTGTTCTAGGTAATCCCGTTTCATTTACAACACCCGTTTCAACATACTCAATTACTCCTTCAGCTGTTACAGCTTCAAATCAAACGTTCGTTTCAAACTCTATTACATTTGGCTTTTATACTCGTTCAGCAGACGTAACAACTCTTATTCAAGCTGGCGGTTCTGGTTCTTATACTACAGGAGCTGTCCCTGGACTTGTTGATCCTTTAGATGCTTCAAATGGATCCATTAACTCGGCCGGATGGACACTCATTGTCGCTTATCAAAACGGGACATTACCTGCAAGAAATTTAACTATTTACGTAGCTGGTAACCGTGTTTCTGCTGATACTGGTAGTGCAGATGTAGCTGTTTCAGGATTTTTAACACCCGCAGGAGGGCCTGTAAGCGGGAGATTATTTTTAAGCTCCACTGAAGGAGATGCAGATTTAATCGGGGATCAAGCTTTATTTGGGCCAAATTTCAGTTCATTAAATGCCTTATCTGGGCCAAATAATGCTGTAAATAACTTCTTCGGTTCTCAAATTAATAATGCCGCTGGAAACTTAGATACAACTGGGACATTTGGAACGCGAAATCAAAGTGCTTCTACAGGCACAAACATCTCAGCAGGAAGACAGGGCTGGGATATTACTTCTATTGATATTTCTCCTTATTTAACAAACTCACAAGTGTCCGCCGCAATCCGTTTAACTACTAACGGAGATGCGTATATGTTAAATACAGTCGGTTTACAAATCAACATAAATTCACCTACTATACAAGCAACGAAAAGCGTGAATAAAAGTGTTGCTGCAATTGGAGATATTCTCACTTATACAGTTACGATCCCTAATACCGGGCTTCTTCCTGCCAATAACGCTATTTTTATAGATAGTCTCCCTAACGGTACTTCTTTTATACCCGGCACTGTAACAGTAGATAACGTACCACAAACAAATGCTAATCCTGCGGCTGGTATATCTCTTGGAACAATCAATAATGGTGCTTCTCGTACAGTAACTTTCCAAGCTACCGTCGTTTCTCTTCCAAGTCAAAATCCTATCTCTAACACTGCTAATATTACATTTCAATATACACCAATCGCTGGAGGAACAACCTTTAACGGCCTTGCAACAAGCAATTCTGCTGGAACACAAATTAATCTGGCAGATATTAATGGAACAAAATCAGTTAACAAACTTTTTACCGATATTGGTGAAACATTAACTTACAGTATTGCCTTAGCTAATATAGGAAATATCGCTGCAACGAACGTTATATATACGGATCCGATTCCTAGCGGAACTACTTTCATTCCAGGTAGTGTAACTGTTAACGGAGTTACTCAAGCCGGAGCAAATCCCGCTAATGGTATACCAATTGGTTCGATTGCAGCAAATTCCACTACTACTGTTTCATTCCAAGTGCTCGTTCCTTCTATCCCTCAAACAAACCCAATATTAAATAGTGGAACAACAACATATCAATACATTCCTGTACCTAATCAACCAGCAGTAAGTGGGACTGATACGACAAATATTGTCTCCACTCAAGTGAATAATGCTACTGTATCAATGACGAAGGCAGTAGATAAAAATTTTGCAGATATTGGTGATACGCTAACGTACACCGTTTCCTTTACAGGTACAGGTAATACCAATGCAAATAACGTTATTTTTACAGATGTCATTCCTACTGGCACAACTTTTGTTCTAAACAGTTTAACAATAGATGGCACGACACAAGTAGGCGCAAATCCCGCTAACAGCGTGAATATTGGATCTATCCCAACAGGCACAACAAAAAATGTTACATTTCAAGTAGTAGTAAACACAATACCCGTGTCAAATGTCGTATCTAACGGATCAAGCGCTTCTTATCAATATACCGTCAATCCTAGCCAATCACCTGTTACGAAAAACATTTCTTCTAATCTCGTTTCCACTCAAATTAACAATGCGAATGTAACATTAACAAAATCAACTAATAAACAATTTGCCACAATTGGCGAAACGATAAGTTATACAATTCTTATTACAAACAGTGGAAATACATCTGCTACTAACGTACAACTAACAGATCCACTTCCAAATGGAACGATATTAAATCCTGGTACTGTAACACTAAACGGAGTTTTGCAAAATGTAGATTCTCTCGTCGCCTTACCTATTGGCACAATTCCTGGTGGAGCTACTTTTACCCTCTCTTTCCAAGTAACAGTCATCAATATTACCGCCCAAAACCCTATCATTAATAATGCCTTTGCTTCTTATCTGTATACTGTAAACCCAAGTCTGCCACCAACTTCAAAAACAGCAAATTCTAATTCTGTTACATCAACAATTAGACTAGCAAATCTCCACGTTAATAAATCTGTAGATAAAACATTTACGGAAGTTGGCGATGTATTAACTTACACCTTTGCTCTTACTAACGATGGAAATGTTGCAGCGAACAATGTATTACTATCTGATTCAATTGCGAATGGAACCGCCTTTGTCCCAAACAGCGTTATAGTTAACAGTGTTACTCAGCCAGGCGTTACACCAGCTAGCATCAATATTGGTAACATCAATGCTAATACTACAATTACAGCTTCATTCCAAGTAGTAATAACTAGCATTCCAAATCCAAACCCTATTTCAAATAGCGCTTCCATCTCCTATAACTTTATCGTTGATCCAAACACTTCACCTGTAAGTAAGAACACTACTTCAACCACTACATTTACTCAAGTAAACGATGCAAATGTCATTTCAGCCAAAACAGTGGATCGAGAGTTCGCTACCGTAGGGGATATATTAACTTATACTGTTACTTTGACGAATGCAGGAAGTGTTTCTGCTGATAGCCCTACTTTCGTAGATACGAATCCAGACGGTACTACCTTTATTCCAAACACTTTTCTTATTAATGGTGTACTTCAAAATAACGCAGATCCAAATATAGGTGTTCCGCTACCTTCCATTGCTGCTAACGGCTCACTTACCGTCTCTTATCAAGTAACCGTCACCTCTTTACCAACACAAAATCCAACATTAAATTCATCTAGTACACAGTATAGCTTTATTTTAAATCCGGGCGATCCACCAACTATAGAAACATCTGTAAGTAACACTGTAAGTACACAAATTAATTTAGCAAATGTAGTTATTGTCAAAGAAGTAGATTTAACTATCGCCGACGTCGGGCAACCAATCACATATACAATTTCTTTAGCTAATCTTGGCAATACTACAGCAAATAATGTTATTGTTACCGATATAATCCCTAATGGCACCACTATCGTTCCAAATAGTATTTTTATAGGTGGTGCTTTACAACTAGGTGCAGACCCTAGTGCCGGTCTTCAAGTGGGCTCCATTCCTTCGGGTGGTTTTACAACGATTGTGTTTCAAATAAGTGCAAATGGGCTACCTTCACCAAACCCAATTCAAAACAGCGCTGCACTTCAATATAGCTTTATCGCTGATCCAAACTTACCTGCTCTTGTTAGAAACACTGCTAGCAATATAGTAACTACACAAATTAATACTGCTAATATCGTTGCTACAAAACTAACGAGTACAAACTTCGCTGATATTGGTGATGTCATACTATATGCGACTATTTTAACGAATAACGGGAATATCCCTGCTGCTAATGTAACATTTACAGATATCATTCCAGCGGGTACCCTCTTCATTCCTAATACTGTAACGATTAATAATGTCCCTATAGCTAATGCAAATCCTGCTACCGGCATTTCGATTGGTACGATAGGAGCGAATTCATCACGCACCGTTGCATTCCAAGTTTTTGTACCAACTATCCCTGCTGTAAACCCAATTACAAATCAATCAGGCACAACATTCCAATATACGTATGATCCATCCAAACCAGCTGTAATGCAGATGGTTGCTTCTAACACTGTACAGACAACTATTAATAACGCCTCAATTGCCGCTACTAAATCGGCAGATAAACAGTTTGCTAACGTAAATGATATTATTACGTACACAACTACTTTAACGAATAACGGGAATACACCTGCATCAAATATAGTATTTACAGATGCTATCCCAAGCGGGACGTCTTTTATTCCAAATAGTGTAACAGTAAATAGGAATACACTGCCTAATGTAAATCCAGCAAGCGGAATTGCCATTGATCCAATAAATCCGAATGCAAATACGATTATCTCGTTCCAAGTACAAGTAAATTCTATCCCGAATCCAAATCCAATCCCGAACCAAAGCAATACAACGTACCAGTATGTCGTAGATCCTAACTTACCTCCAGCATCCGCTAATACGTTAAGTAACGTAATAACAACTCAAATTAATAACGCTACTATTGTCGCTACGAAGTCTGTGAATACACCGACAGCTGCAATTGGTGATATCGTTACCTATACGATTGCAGTAACAAATACAGGTAATATCCCTGCTAGTGCAACTGTTTTAACAGATGGGCTTGGCGCAGGAGCTTCATTTATCCAAAACTCCGTAACTATCAATAATGTTCCACAACCAGGATTAGATCCTTCACTTGGTGTTCACTTGGCAGATATTTCGCCAGGAGATACTGTATTCATTACTTTTCAAGCACAAATTTTAGCGATACCACCTAGTGGCACATTAACAAATAATGCTCTTGTAAATTATGAATATACCGTGAATCCAAACCAATCTCCTGCTGTTGGTAGCACCGTAACAAATACAACAGTTACACCAATTATTGACGCTACTTTAGTAATAAATAAAAGCGCTAGTACAACTTTCGCTACAATTGGTGATACAATTACATTCACTTCATCTATTACAAACACCGGAAATACTATTGCGAACAACATTATTTTTACTGATACAATTCCAAACGGTACTACCTTTATCCCAAATAGCTTTAAGATAAATGGTGTAACCGTTCCGAATGCAAATCCACAAAACGGTATCAATATTGGTAACTTGAATTCAAATGCATCTGCTACACTCAGTTTTCAAGTAAACATTACAACACTTCCAAACCCGAATCCCATCCCGAACAAATCATCGCTTCAATATAGCTTTATTGTAGATATAAATGAACCGCCAGTTTCACGAACAGTTCAATCTAATAAAACTTTTACACAAGTAAATACTGCTTCTGTTATCGCAACAAAAACTGCAAGCAGTGCTTTTGCTGCTGTTGGAGATACAATTACGTATACAACTACTCTCACTAATAGCGGAAATACTACCGCAAACACACCTGTTTTTATCGATATATTACCACCTGAACTTTCATTCGTTCCTGATAGCGTACAAATTAATACCATCCCACAACTTGGATTTAGACCAGATAGCGGGATTTCTTTAGACTCAATTCCAGTTGGAGGAACGACAACAATTAGCTTTCAAGCTATCGTTGGCTCAATACCAGCTACCAATCCAACTTTGAACCAATCTAGCACAACATACTTGATCATTGTTGATCCTACCCAGCCGCCTGTGACAGAAACAGCTACAAGTAATCCAACTTTAGTTCAAATTAACGAAGCAATTATTCAAGCAACGAAAAGTGTGGATCGACTATTTTCTGACGTAGCACCTGGAAATTCATTTTTAACGTATACTGTTTTATTGGAGAATATAGGAAACACAACTGCTACGAATATCATTTTTACAGATCCAATTCCAAATAATACAGTGTTTATAGAGGATAGCGTTCGAGTAGGCGGGGTTTTATTACCTGGGGTAAATCCCGCGAATGGGATACCAATTGGGGATATTATTGCAGGAGATTTTACAAACGTTACCTTCCGTGTGCAAGTAGTTAGCATTCCAAATCCAATTTTCACAATTGGACCTGGGGGGCCAAACTCACCAGTTGTAAACGGAGCTTCCATTGATTATCAATTTATGACAGGACCTAATTTACCACTCGTTTCAAGAAATACGACATCTAATCCCGTTTCGACACAAATAAATTCTGGGGAAATTGTGGCAATCAAATCTGTAGATAAAACTTTCGCGACAATTGGCGATACAATTTCTTATACGATTACATTAAATAACCCTGGAAATGTCACTTCACAAAATATAATTTTCACAGATATTTTACCTGACGGAACGACATTCATATCTGGCACTCTTACAAACGATTCTGGTACACAGCAAATCGGAAATCCAGCTAACGGGATTCAGATTGGAAATATAAACCCAAATGGAACGGCCGTTATTACCCTCAACGTACTTGTTACAAACATTCCAAGTATAAATCCAATTTCTAATTCTAGTTCTGTACAATTTTCACATGTGGTTGACCCTAGCCAACCTGCCGTATCACAAACGAATGTATCTAATACGGTTTCGACAACTATTAACAGTGCGATATTAACAACCCAAAAAAGTGTGGATAAATCTATTATTTCCGTCGGGGATACACTTACGTATACAACAACTATTACAAATACAGGAAATACACCAGCTACAAATATAACTTTTACAAGTGCAATTCCTCCTAGTACTACTTTTATACCAGATTCCGTCACAATAAATGGCATCCAACAGCTTGGTGCACAGCCAGCACTCGGAGTAAATATACCAAATATCGCGCCTGGTGAAACAGTAACTGTTACCTTCCAAGTAAATGTTATTTCTGTTCCTCCTTCAAGTTCAATTATGGGTAACGATACAATATTATATTCTTATACTGTTGATCCAAACGGAACTCCTGCTACTACTTCTACTTCAACGAATATTGTCACAAACCCAGTATTAGATGCTATGATAACGATGATAAAATCGGTCGATCAAACGCTTGTAACACTAGGCGATACCATTACCTATACGACAATTTTAACGAATAACGGCAATACAAATGCAACGAATATTACTTTCACTGACCTTATACCAGATGGTACAACATTTATTACTGACAGCGTTACAATAAATGGAATCACACAAATTGGATTGAATCCTAATACAGGCATAACGATTGGATCAATTGCCCCTAACAGCTCAATATCTATAGCATTTCAAGTGACTGCTACTTCTACCCCTGTTCAAAATCCTATTGCCAATTCCGCTACTGCTTCTTACACATTTATTGCTGATCCCAATGCACCTATTGTTTCAAGAAACGTTACTTCAAACACAGTGTTTACTACGGTTAATACAGCTACCATTCTTTCATTAAAACAAGTCGATAAATCCTTTAGTCGTATTGGGGACACACTCACTTATACTGTCGCTTTAACAAACAATGGAAACTCATCTGCACAAAATGTTATATTCACAGATACCGTGCCAAGTGGAACTACATTTATTGCAAACACATTTTCTATTAATGGAGTTCCTCAAAGTGAGGCGGATCCATCGAACGGTGTGAATATTGGGACAATAACAGCCGGGACTACAGTAACAGTTTCGTTCCAAGTTACTGTTACATCATTACCAACCGAAAACCCAATTGTAAATTTCTCATCAACATCGTATCAATTAGTCTCACCACCTGACTCAGAAACTTCAATTAGTAATCCTGTTTCAACACAGATTAAAGAAGCCATATTATCTATGACGAAAAATGAAAGTGTATCCTTTGCAGATATCGGGCAAACTGCTTTTTATACTACTTCTATTTCGAATATAGGAAATACGGATGCGACTAATATTGTATTCACGGATGTATTACCGAGTGGACTCACATTTGTTCCTAACACATTAACTGTTGATGGTGTTTTACAACCTAACGCGAATCCAAATACAGGTGTATTACTTGCAACACTTCCACCAAATGAAATATATAGTATCGTCTTTCAAGTTACAGTGAACAGCATTCCTCCTAGTAACCCTGCACCAAATACAGCATCAACGACGTATGAGTTTACTGTTAATCCAAGTAATCCGCCAGCATCGAGTGCAGCTACTTCCAACACTACACTTCTTCAAATAAACAACGCAACTATTATTACCACAAAAACAGCTAATCTTACTTTTGCGGACATTGGTAATACAATAACATTTACACTTAACCTCCCTAATACCGGGAATGTGACCGCAACTGATGTAACTATTATCGATATTCTTAATAGCAATTTAAGTTTCGTTCCAAATAGTTTCACAGTTAATGGGCAAACCATTCTAAACGCTGATTTATCAACGGGGGTAAATATTGGTTCCATTAATGGTGGTAATACGGCAATCGTTACATTCCAAGCAACTGTTATTACACTTCCAACACTTAATCCTATTTCTAATTCTGCTTCTACCACATATCATTATGTCGTTGACCCTAGCCAGCCACCTATTACAACTTCCAATCAATCTAATACAACGACAACACAAATTAATAGCGCTATCCTTACTGCACAAAAAAATTCAAATGTATCAACGGTAGATATCGGGCAGGATATTACCTACACCGTTACAATTACAAATGGCGGAAATGTTAGTGCAACGAATGTTATTTTTACCGATCTTATTCCAGACGGAACTTCCTTTGAACCGAATAGCTTTACACTAAACGGAACTACCATCCCAAATGCAGACATCATTACAGGCGTTCCAATCGGTGATATCGCGCCAAACGAATCTGTCATCGTAGCATTTCACATTATCGCCAATGAAATTCCGCCTATAAATCCAATTACTAATCAAGCTAGCGTTAGCTTTCAACATATCGTTAATCCAGCTAATCCTCCAGTTTCAAAAAATATTATTTCTAACAACGTGACAACAAAAATTGAAAGTGCTATTTTAAATACTATTAAAATAGGAGATAAAACTTTTGCAACGATTGGTGATACGATTACGTATACAACGACTATTACGAACACAGGCAATATTCCTGCTAACAACGCTATATTCTCAGACCCTTTACCATCGTGGACACAATTTGTTGCAGGATCAGTTATTGTTGATGGCACTCCATTACCATCGGCTTCTATCATTGACGGTGTTGGCATAAATACAATCAATCCAAATCAAACTGTTACAATCATATTCCAAGTACAAATCGTAAGTAATCCAACAACGTTCACACCTGAACTCCAAAACTTAGGATTTGTTAACTTCCAATATAACGTAGGCAATGCATTACTAGCTCAGCCTGGCAATGTGGAAACGAACGTCTTCGTTACCTCTATTAATTCAGCAATACTTTCAGCTGTAAAAACTGCTAATACAGCCTTTGCAAATATTGGAGATACGATCACTTATACAGTTTCGATTCAAAATAACGGCAATACAAACGCTACGAATGTAAATTTCTCAGACCTAATTCCATCAGGAACGACCTTTGTTGAAAATAGTTTTGCTGTAAATGGAAGTACCATTCCAGGCGCAAATCCAAATAACGGAGTGAATATCGGAACAGTTAGCGCAGGTAGTTCCTTAACCGTTACTTTCCAAGTCATAGTTACATCTACTCCACCTTCAAATCCGATTACAAACGTAGCATCTATTCAATACGCATTCATCGTTGATCCGGCCTCTCCTCCTGTTACAGGCACGATAAATTCTAATAGCGCTTCAACACAAATTAATAACGCGACTGTTACAACTGTTTTACAAGCAAATCGTTCAATTGTATCTATCGGGGATGTAATTACGTATACAGCAACATTAACGAATACTGGAAACTTCCCTGCAAACTCTGTATTACTCATTAACGGAGTTCCTGAAGGAGCATTATTTGTTCCAAATAGTGTTACGCTCAACGGGAGTTCACTTCCAGATGCAAGTCCAACTCTTGGTATTCCAGTTGGTATTATCGCACCAGGTGATTCCGCTACTATTACGTTCCAATTTCTTGCAAGTTCTATTCCACCGCAAGGAGCGATTATAAATCAAGCACTTACAAGTTACACGTATATTGTCGATCCAAGTCAACCTCCTGTTACAGCAACATCCTCGTCTAATATGGTTAATACAGCTGTTGTTGATGCATCGTTATCCGTAATTAAAAGTACAGATTCTCTCGTACAATCTACTGACGGTACAATCACTTACACAGTAGTCGTTCAAAATAACGGAAATACTACTGCAAATACAGTTACTTTAACAGATTTGGTCCCAGAAGGAACTGCATTTATTCTGAATAGCGTTACCATTAATGGTGTTTCTGTTCCAGGTGCCGATCCTAACGTAGGAATACCATTAAACTCCATCACACCGTCAGAAATCGTCACTGTAACATTCCAGGTTATCGTTCAATCTATACCAAGCGTGAACCCAATTTCTAATACAGCCCGTATTGACTATACTTTTATCGCCGATCCAACTGCTCCTATCATCTCTCGAACAATTACGTCTAATCCTGCTTTCACACAAATTTCGGATGCGACTATCCTTTCTTTAAAAGCAGTCAATGCACCTCAAGCAACAACAGGTGATATTTTGACTTACACAATAACACTAGAAAATACCGGAAATATTCCAGCTACTAATCTCATATTTTCAGATACTATCTCCCAAAATACTACATTCGTAGAAAATAGTTTTACACTTAACGGAACAACTATACTTGGTGCTAATCCAAATGTAGGTGTTACTTTACCTACCCTAGCAGCAAACGCTACTCATCTTATTTCGTTCCAAATTCTTATTAACGATTCATTCTCGCAAGAATCGATTACAAATCAATCCAATACAACATATACAATCCAACCAGACCCAGGGCAACCGCCTATTACTGAAACATCTACTAGTAATATCGTCATTACAAATTTCGTGCAAGCACAATTGACAATTACTAAAACATCCAATCCAACAACTGTAGATATTGGCGGAACTATACTTTATATTTCTGAAGTGAAAAATATCGGTAATGTTGACGCAATAAATATTAATTTCACAGATTTTATTCCAGCTGGGACTACATTCGTTCCCGATAGTGTCACAATTAATGGTGTCCTTCAGCCAGGTGTAAATCCTGAAAACGGAATACCGATTGGAACAATTCCAGCAAACAGTTCCAAAACGATACTATTTCAAGTGCAAACAAATAATCCACCTACTGAAACCGAAATTGCAAATCAATCTTCAGCAACTTACCAATATGTAAGTATTCCTACAGCCCCACCAGTAAATCGCTCTGCAAATTCTAACATTGTTACAACATCACTTCAAAATGCAAATATTATTTCTGTTAAAAGCGCGGATGTAAATTTCATATCAATCGGGCAAATTATTACCTACACAAATACACTACAAAATATAGGAACCGTTCCGGCTAACAATACCGTGTTCATTGATAACATTCCAGAAGGTACTATATTCATTGAGGATAGCTTAGCAATAAATAATGTAACTCAGCCTGGCGCTAATCCTGAAAACGGAGTAACTCTCGGCACGATACAACCAAATGAAACAGTCACTATTTCATTCCAAGTACAACTTACAAATATACCAGAGGGCAATACAGTCATTAATATTTCAGACACTTCGTACGAATACCAAATTGACCCTAGTTCTCCAATTATTCAGCGTAGATCGTTATCAAATGCAGTAAATACTGAAGTGCGAACGGCAAATGTTAGTGCAATTAAATCCGCTAACAGATCCATTACACGTATCGGTCAAATCATCACATATACAGTCGCAGTTACAAACGCCGGTACAATACCTATTACAAATACTCTCCTACTTGACGCAATTGCTTCTGGCACCACATTCGTTCCAAATAGCATTCTTGTAGATGGCGTACCAAGACTTAACGAAAATCCAATTACCGGTATTAATCTTGATATAATTCTTCCAAATAATACGATTATTGTTACGTTCCAAGTAAGCGTAGTCTCTATACCGCCACAAAATAACATTAATAATATCGCCGTCATTCACTATGAGTATCGACCAGACCCAAGCGGACCACCAATTTCAGAAACAACCTCTTCCAATAGTACAAATATACAATTTATTGATGCTATTCTTATTGCTACAAAATCCGCTAATACTGTATTAGCTAACATTGATGAAACCATTGAATATACAGTATTCATTCAAAATAATGGATCGACTACAACTAACTCCATCTTTTTTACAGATACTATAGCGGATGGAACAGTATTTATTCCAGGAAGTGTAATAGTTAACAATACTGTACTTCCTGCAGCAGATCCGAATATCGGCTTTTCCATTCCTAATGTCGCAGCAGGTCAAATGGCTACAATAACATTCCAAGTTTCCGTTACGAATTTACCTGCTGTAAATCCAACACCTAATACTGCAAACATCGTTTACGACTTTATTTTCAATCCTGACTTTGCGCCAATTCAAAAATCTACTACTTCCAATACTACTTTCGTTCAAATTAATGATGCTGATATCATTTCACTTAAAACTGTTGATTTGACCTCTGTAACAATTGGTGACATTTTAACTTATACAACAACTTTAACGAATACAGGGAATACGGATGCCACTACTGTTGTATTTACAGACAATATACCTGATGGAACAACCCTTATTGACGGTAGCGTTTTAGTAAATAACATTCCTCAGCTTAACGCCAACCCAAGTGTAGGTATACTTGTAGGAACGATTGCTCCTAATATTTCTATCCCAGTCACATTTTCTGTTACCGTCGTAGCTCTTCCTGCTAGCGGCCATGTTCAAAATCAATCAACTTCTCGTTATACAATAAACGTGGAAGAACAAATATCGACTAGCAATATTACCTTCACTGAAGTTATTTCTGCTAATGTAATTGCGACAAAAACAACGCCTATCCAATATGCTGACTTACAAACTATCATCCCTTATACAATTTCCATCATAAATAACGGAAATATACAAGTCGAAAACATTATTGTTACAGATATCATCCCAGCAAATACGAGCTTTATAGAGAATAGTGTTATCGTGAACGGCAACGCTCGGCCAAATGACAACCCTCTTAACGGTATACAAATTGATAACATTCCGCCTAATACGACAGCAACTATTCTATTCCAAGTACGGGTTACTTCGATTCCACAAACAAATCCAATCTCTAACACGAGTACAATTGAATATGAATACACGGTACCAGATCGACCACCTATTACCGAAACTATTATTTCATCAGCTGCCGCAACAGAAATTAATCACGCGAATTTGAATAGTAATAAAGCTGTTGATCTTGCATTTGCAACGGTTGGTGATACGTTAACGTATACGATTACACTAAATCAAACCGGTAATGTTGCAGTAAATGATGTAATCATTCAAGATATTATCCCTCAAGGTACTACGTTTATAGAAAATAGCGTCATTGTAAACGGAGAAACTCTTCCAGGAGCGAATCCAGTAAGTGGCATACCAATTGGTACTATAATTGTAGGTGGAGACGCTATCGTTTCATTCCAAGTAACTGTGACTTCTATTCCAACACCAAATGAACTAAACAACAACGCAATTACTACTTTTAACTATATAGTCAGCCCAAATAACGTACCCGTTACAAATACGACTATAACAAATACCGTCACAACTACTGTCCAAAATGATAATGTCATTGCCATAAAATCTGTTGATGTAACGAATGCTTTACCTGCTCAAACTTTAACGTATACAATTACGATTACGAATAGCGGTAATGTAACGATTGAAGACCTTCTTGCCATAGACACCGTACCAATAGATACGACTTTTGTTGCTGGTAGTGTTACGATTAACGGAATCAATCAGCCTAATGAGAATCCTGAAAATGGTATTACGTTAGGAAATCTTGCTCCTAATGACTCTGTCATTATTACGTTCCAAGTGACAATATCTTCTTCTACTCTTCAACCTACAATTAATAACGATGCTTCTGTTTCCTATACCGTTATCATTGATCCAACAAAACCACCTATTACAATTACAAAGCAAACAAATACCGTTACAACGACAGTCATTGATCCAATGGTTCGTATTGAAAAAACAGCTGACAAATCTATTGTCGTTATAGGAGATATCATTACATTCACATTAGCGGTATTTAATCACTCCCCAATTCCGACAATCAGCACTTCTGTTATAGACACAATTCCAGCTGGTACAACATTTATAGAAAACAGCGTAACAATTAACGGTACTCCCGTTCCAAATGTTCGTCCAGACACTGGTATTAATATCGGCTCTTTACCTGCAGATTCAGTAGCAACTATAACATTTCAAGTCCTCGTAACTTCTATTCCTTCAAACAGTACAATTATAAATTCTGCAACAGTTACCGCTGCCTTTCAATTGACACCACAGGATCCAATTATTACTTTCATTGTTAATTCAAATATCGTTCGTATACCAGTTCAATTTATAACTACAACAGTCACGAAAAATGCTTCCGTCAGCTCTGCTTATTTAAATCAATATTTTGATTACACGGTGCGCATTACGAATACTTCCAAAATTTCACTCTCAAATATTTCATTACAAGATACTATTCCAGCAGGTTTACAATTTATAAACGGCACTGTCTTTATTAACGGTGAACGCTCTCCACTAGCGAATCCGAATATCGGTTTCCTAGTCGCTACTAATTTGGAACCAAACGAAACAATTATCGTGTTATTCACAGTACAAGTAATAAGTCCACCTGTTAATAATGAATTTAAAAATACGGCCAATATTTCGTTACAACTTCAAGTCTCACCTACCGACCCACCAATTACAGTAACCGTTACAAGTAACGAAAACATCGTCACCTTTGTTTCAGAAAATCCAGATGAAACACTTCCAAATTTAAATTGCTTCTTTGACGGTGAGCGCTTCATTCGTATTACTCCTCGAAATGTACGAAATTACCTTTGGACTTGGATTTGGTGGAAGTAATTGAAACAAAAAAGAGATTGTAGTTTGGTTGAAACCAAATTACAATCTCTTTTTCATTACCTATATTCCACTACGTTGTAACTCGTCCAATGATATACGATTAAACACCATCTCAAGTTATTTTAGTCGTAATAAGTTGGCCAGCTTCATTAATAGTAACTTTCCATTTCACTCCACTAGCAGTCTTCATGATTATACCTTTACTTGCCTCTATTTCAATATCTCCAAACATTCTTCCTCCAGTTGTCGCTAACCAAGCACTCCCATTTTCCATAGAAGATCTTGCAAAGATACGATTAATTCGAAAACGCTTATGGTCTTGAGAATAACCACTTAATGTAATTCTAACTTTATATAACTGACTCGCCTTCATATTCGATATAATTGTATCGCCAACATTTAATGGAACATCCAACGCGATAACCCAACTTCCAGTTGCACTTAATGCATATTCAATTTTAATTTTCTTTGGACTCTCTCCCCACCCAAAATACATTCCAAAACAATTTAACATTTGTATTGGTTTTTTCGTAAAATCAAGTTCAATGACAACTGGGTTACTATCTGGAACGTCAATATAGTTTACACTTTGCTCATCTATTAAATTAAAGCAATTGGCTAGATTTCCCCCATACGGTACTTTCCCACTTACTTGTTTAACATTATATTTCTGCTGAGCATTTACTAAAATATCATCTTGATTTCCTATTAAATGAGGTCTATTTAACGTCAAAGGTAACTGAATTCGTAGGGATTCTTCATAAGTAGACTTACAAACATTGTATTGTCCTTTATCTACAATAGTTGTCGAAAGCAGATTTGAAAAAAGGTAGTTACGATGAGAATTGGAAGAAAATTCAATAACAATTTGTTCACTACTCATCCGGTACGTATCCCAAATCATACAATCAAATGTATTATACGCACCTGAACAACGAATTACTTTTTCCGTTTGTTGTCTACATTGCACTTGAATATCATGAAACGTATTTCCTGAACTTTCATTTGGCAAATCACTATTTCCATCTACTTCAATCCCATACACACATCCATCAATAAATATAGATTGAAATACATTGGCGTTAATCCAGCAAGGTGTATTGATATCATTTATATATTCTGTCTTCAAATGTATTGCAGTTTGAAAGTTTTTAATTTGAATAAATTTAACTTGAAAGAAACTAATAAAATCCCATGCCTTTTGACAATAAAAATGTATAGCTTTTCCTTTATACGATGGAGTTGTATTTATTATATTTATATTTGATATAACAGATTGATTAGGTACTTCGATTTGTTGTGAACCAGAAACATAAATAACAGCAGATTGAAACAATGGATTTATAACTTGAAGAGTACCACCAACTATCGAAGCGTTACTTTGTAGCTCAAATGCATTAAAATCCCCATCAATTTGCAGTGTTACGGTAGGATCCAACTCTAATCTTACGTTTGATTTAATAACAATCGGCTTTACAATTTTGTACGTATTTATCCCTGTAATTCTAACCGTCGAAATTCGATTCGCTACACAATAATCAATAGCTTGCTGAATTGCTAATGAGCTATCATTTCCCGAGTTTGGAACTGCGCCAAAACAATCAATATGAACGCTACTTTCTGGCGCACAATCTTCTTGGGATGAAATATATTCTGACAAAATAAATTCACTCCTCATATTACCTTTTTCATATAATATGTGAGTTGTCTCTTAAAAGTTTCTATAATAAAAAAAACAAACGACCTACTCGGTCATTTGTTTAATTCATATATATTTTTCGTTTCCTCTATCATTTTAGTTAACGAAAAATATCTCATTGCTTTCTCTCGTGCTTTCAATCTAATAGCAGTTACCTTTTCTTCATTCCCTTGTAGTTCCTCAAGCGCACTTGCGAATTCAGATTCGCAATATTCAGATATCAAAACACCTGACTCTCCATCTATTACCGCTTCATGTATTCCACCAACATCTATTGAAACAATTGGTGTCCCTGTAGCCATCGCTTCAATTACTACCATTGGAAACACTTCACGAAAAGATAATAAAAGTAAGGCGTCCATATTCCCTATAAACTCATGCGGCTCTGAAATATTCCCTAGCATCTTCACCCTTTGCTGCAATCCATATTTTTCTATTTCTTTCATAATCGATTCTTTCTCTGGTCCATCACCAGCAATATAAAACATAAAATCATTTCTCTTTTTCAACACATTTGCAATTTTGACAAATAGTTGATGGTTTTTCTCTTTGGATAGTCTAGCTAATATCCCTATTTTATATGTAGATTCTTTCTTTTTCTGCTGGAATAAAAACTTTTCAATATCAACACCGTTATAAATTGTATTTATTTTTTCTTCTGCTACATGAATTGAAATTAAATTGTTCTTTTCAAACTCACTTACTGTAATAATATTGTTCACATATTTATTCATGAAATAACGAAAAAGCGTTGGCATTTTCTTTTCTAATATCGTTACATTGTGTTTCGTATAAACAATTTTCATCTTTTTTTTAATAAACTTTTGAAGTAGAAAAGCATATAATACCATTCGCAAACTATTTGCATGAATAAGTTCTATCTTTCGTTTACAAATTTCGTTTCGTAAATAATAAATATTTCTCAAATGATTCCATCGACTAAGTAAGATAAAATTTTCTTTTCTAGTAAGGGATTCATATAGTTCTCCATCACCTGCAGCTGTATAAATCTTAAAATCCTCATAACGCAAATTATTTTCTAATTTACAGAAATAATTTTCGGCTCCGCCAGTTATCAATTTATCAGTCATCAACAGTATATTCATAATTGCGTCTTCCCAACTACATTGATTTTATTTTTTTTATAAGCATGATAAGCATACTTACTAAAATAGTAAAAGCTTTGCACTGCATTAAGACTTTTTTGGTCCCTTAATAATTTCCAATACCGAAAAGCTGCTCTAACTTTATTTCTCGAAACAGAATTTGCTACAATTCGATACTTCGCTAATACTTGCTGTATCCCTTTTGCTTCATGCCCTTCATGTAATAAGTTCAGCCATAACGCTGTATCCTCCGGCTGTATACTAGGCATTTCGACATACGGAATTTTTTCACGATCAATCATCACTGTTAAACACCCGATAATTGTATTTCCTACTAAATAATGATAGTCAACAGATTTTGGTACACTCACTTCACGATTTAATTCATTACCATTTTCATCAATTAAACTATACGACGCATATGAAAAAGCTATATTCATTTCTTCCATAAATAACAATTGTGTCTTCAATTTATGTGGCAACCATATATCATCACTATCTAAAAAGGCAATGTACCTTCCTCTTGCCTCTTGGATCGCTAAATTCCGAGCTTTAGCAGCACCAACATTTTCTTTTAATGATAATAACCTAATTCGTGAGTCTTCTTCTATTATCTCTTTAATTTTTGCGGCAGATTGGTCGGTTGAACCGTCATCAACGATAATCATTTCCCAGTTTTCATACGATTGATTCTGTACAGATGAAATTGTCTCACCTATAAATCGTATACTATTATAAGAAGGTGTTATTACAGAAACATAAGGCGGCTCGTTATGTGCTGATAGACATTTTACCATCTATCTTTCCCCTTCCTTCATATATTGAAATATACTTCACAACAACTGCTAAAAATAAAAAGAACGCTTCGTTAATAATGAGTGACAATGACATCATCTGAAATAAAAATGCAATCATAGTCAATAGAAGATATGGTTTTTCACGAAACAAAGTATGCTGCGCTAGCTTGAACATTAATATGAATAAAAACGCGCTATATAGAAGAAAACCAATTGTACCCGATTCAGACAAAATTTCTAAAAATGTATTGTGTACATATAATTTTTCATTAAATTGATACTCATAATAATTCGAAAAGTTAAAAGCGCCGATTCCAATATATGGATTGGATAAATAATATTTAAAAGCAGCTTCCCATAATGTAAATCTACCACTTCCATTATCATGGGAAAAATCAGAAATTCGTTTATTTAATATATCATCTAATTGGCCCCCCATTACACTATTCGATAAACTAAAAATAACTACACTAAACAATACTAAACTCATAATTATTTTTATTTTTTTGGCGAAACTAGACATACATATATATACAAAAACGACAAGTACAAGCGCTAATATACCGCCCCTTGAAAAGGTTAATAGACTTGTCGTAACACATAAAATCAATCCTAAGATGTTAGTAATATTTTGTAAATTCGTCATATAGTACATAAAAAATATTGTATTATAAAAAATAAAAATGTTAGGATCATCTAGCAATCCAATTAATCGTGGATATCCTCTATCCACTAATAACCCAGCAAAAATTTCTCTCTCTTCTCCACCGTATAAACTAAAGTATTGTAAACCAATTATATATAGTATTAGACTTACAACATTAAATACTACTCCTACATAAGCAATAGATGATTCAAGTACCACTATTTCAGTATTCCCCAATAAATTCCTCATTATAAAATAGCATCCTAAAACGAGTAGCACGCCAAAAATCATACGAATACTAGCATTTAAATACATAGAAAGAATTCCACTTAAACAATAAATGAAATAAAACAGTAAAAATACAACTTCATGAAAATATAACTTTTGAATATGAAAGTTTTTAATTGTTAAACAAAAATATATGACTAAAAAAATCATATATATCTTCAATGAAAATCCAATATATAAATTGTATTTACTTAACATAACAAATAATATTAGAAGAATAATCCATCCCATCGATACTTTCATATTATTTTCCATAGGCTATATCCCCTGTTTCGTAATATAATCCTTTTTGCGTATTTTTCTTATAAAAGAAAGAAGAAGTTTTTTCAGCTCATAATCATATAGGAATATGGCAGCTACTACGATTAATATATTAAGAACAAGCGCAATTAAATGATATGTATGCAATATATATTGCACTCCAATAAAGGTTACACCAAAATAAATTGTATACGGTATTACAATTTGGAATACAATTTTTTTCTTCACTACACTTACCGCTATGTATCCCACTAAAGCGACGATTTCAAATAAAACCATAGCGTATGCCGCTCCTATCACTCCACCAATACTACTAAAGCTATAAAGCATAACCCCACCTATCACCAATGCTACACACTGCACAACAGTCCTCTTATTTTGACATCCACTCGTCGTTAAACCGTCAGCAATGGCAATATTTAAACTTTGTAGCACAATAAGAAATGATAATATTTGGAGTGGTTCTACTGCATCGCTCCATTCTTCATGAAAAAATATAGAAATAAAGTATGGTGCTAAATGATATAAACCGATTGTCATACATATTCCTACAATCGCCATTGATTTAATTTGAAGCAAATTTAATTTCGTATGCTCTTCTATATTATTCTGGTTATAATGCTTAAAAAGCACTGGAAAAAATGCACCTGCAATTACCCCTGGTACTTGATATAAAGCTGCCGGCATCCGGTACGCCACTGCAAAAACACCTACTATACTTAATGGCAATGTATAGTTAAGCAAGATAGGCGCTAATTGTGGCGTACTCATTATTAAAAAACCGCTTATAATAAAGGGAGTTAATTGCCAAAATAACGCTTTATGAATTACGACTTTCATATTCATTTTCGTCTTTCTTCTCATGATATATATACTGAATAAACCGCCGATCATATACCCAAAAGCATATAAGCGAGCCGTTACATACACCGGTAACTCTCCGAAAATACAAAAACATGTAATTATAATGACAACTGATGCTGATACAACTTTTATGAGCGCTATATACTTCATACGTTCCGTCAGTTGAAAATAGGCAATCCCTATGTTTTGCCAAGTTAATCCTATTAACATGAAAAACATTACGTTTATCATCATATAAATTAAATTTTTATCCGCATACATATAATGAATAGCAATATAACCGATGATAGAAATAAAAATAAGTAGAATCATCCTTATTTTTATATACGATGATAAAATCTGCTCTAAATCTGCTCCATCCTTTGCCCCTTCTCGAAGAAACGTATTACTAAGTCCTAAGTCTGTAAAGAATAACATAACAAACGTCACTGCTATGGCAACACTAAACATCCCATAATGTTGTGCGTTAAAAAAGTTTGCTAAAACAATTAAACTGACGGCCTGAAGAAGGTTAGCTAAAATCGTACTATAAAATAGATGGATAATATTGTTTAGAATAGATCTACCCATACAAGTTCTCCTTTGCAAGTAACCTACTTACATATGTTGTTTATTTACATATATATTTATCTTGCACCATTACCGTTCAATACAATTAAAACGGTTTTACATAAAATACGGATGTCCATCCGAAATGTTTTCATTTCAATATACTCCATGTCCAGCCTCAACTTTTCCTTTGGATCAAGATTATACCCTCCATTTATTTGTGCCCATCCTGTTAATCCTGGTTTTACTATTAAACGTTCCTTAAATTCTGGAATATACGCATCAAACTCATTATAAAAAAACTCTCTCTCTGGTCTAGGGCCTACAAAAGACATATCTCCTCTTAAAATGTTTAAAAGTTGCGGTAATTCATCAATTCTCGTTTTTCTTATAAACAATCCAACTTTTGTAATTCTTTGATCATGTTCTGTTGCCCATTGTGGTCCGTTCATTTCAGCATCCTTTACCATCGACCTTAATTTAAATACATTAAACTTCTTCCCGTTTATACCTAAACGTTCTTGAAAGTATATTGGAGCCCCTGATGTTTCTAAAGTAATCATAATACAAAAGAACAACATAATTGGTATTGTTAATAGTAACAATATGATTGAAAATATAATATCAAACAAGCGTTTTACACTTCGATTCAATATGCTAGGCTTTTCTTGAGCCGGAATCGTATACAACTTGGCTTGATTTGTTTCACGAATCATGGATCGTTACCCCCACATTCAAGAATATAAAATTATACCTATTACTTCACATTCTTTCCTATTTATATCCGCTATTACTTTTTGCACTGTACGTAGTGAATCTTTTCGCTTTTTAACTGCTAAAACCACTCCATCGCATTTCCCTGCAATAATGTGCGTAGCAGGAAGCTCAAATACTTCAGAAGAATAAAAGAAAATGTAATCAAAATCTTCTTTCCACTTAGCAATCGCATTATCAAATTCATCCATAGCAACTAAGGGCGTCCCTGTGTGTACTGTTTTTTTTGCAGGAATACAATATAAGTATTTAGACAAATTACTAGAAAAAGATTCATAATTACAGGGGGAAGAGCTTATTATATCGTTTACTGTTATCATGTGATCACTTTGTAATAATACATGTAATTTTGGGTCAGAAAAATTCACATCAATAAGTAACACCTTTTTCTTCATTTCAGCAAACACTAGACCCATATTTACTATAAGCGAGGCAACAACACCTCTGTCCTTCGTTGAACTAACTGTGAACAGTTGTTTTCCAGATTTTCTCAACTCGTGATACACCGTATAAAACTGCTCTTTCATCAGATCATCATGCAAATCGAATGGCAGCTGTTTCTTTGTCCTAAACATCGACATGTTCACCTCGATATATAGATGATTGTTTATCAACCTCTGTAGATTTCTGTTTTCTATTCGGTTTCATATTTATGTGACCAATAACAGAGACTGTTGTTATTTTCTCTAAATCTTGTTCCGTGTATATACGTTCATCAAAATAATCTCGAAATACAGCTAAACCTATCCCAACAAAAAAACTAACAATTAAAGAAATAGGAATGATCAGTTGAAATTTCGGAAACAATTTTTCAGCCTGTTCCTGTAACTCAGGATCCGTCAACACTTTCACACCTTGTACATTTGTGTACTGTTGAAAACTTTTTTGTGATTGCTCTGCCAATGTCTTTACAATGTCTTTCACGACTTTCGGATTGGAATCTTTTACTGTAACAGTTACAATTTGTGAGTTGTCCGTATTCACTACCGAGATTTTTTGTGCTAATTCATAACTTGATTGCTCTAATTTCAAAGTTTTTTTGACTGTTGAAATAATTAATGGGCTTTTTAAAATATCAACATACGATGTTACTAGTTGCTTATTTTCTTGTGTTTTATTTGTTGAATTTTCCTTATTAAACTCATCTAAATTCCCAACAAGAATTTGCGTTGAATATTGATATGACGGCTTTAAAACATACATAGAGATAAGAACTAAAGAAGCGGTTAAACAACACATCGTTAAAATAATCGTTACGAATCTTCTTTTCAATAATTGTTGAAAATCTTTTATACTCATTTCTTGCTTCAATTATTTCACCGCCCTTTTCTGAATAACATCCTGCAAGTCACTCTTTACAGATACCCCTCTCTTCTTTCTATCCACTTGTTTTGTTACATACTTTCCGACTCTGAATGCAAATTTTTCTACATATATATACGAAAGTATTGCAAATATAAACGAAAATATAAGTGAAAAAATTAAAATAATAGGCAACGGTAATATTTCATGGAGCATGTATATAAGGGAAAACAACGATATAATATGGTATAAATAAAGACTGTAAGAAATCTTCCCCAAATATAACAAGTATTTATTGCGTAGCAAGGATGACAAAGTTGATATTGACAAACTTAATATGACAAATAGACTTGCACTTATCGCCACTACGTAGTCTCGAAATATAAAATTATTGAGTACTTTAATTTCTCCAATAAGTCCTTCATACATAAAAAGTAAAATCGCAAATAAAAACCATGCAATTTTCGTATTTTTAGTACAATTACTATAAAAAACTATTAAATTATTTTTATACTTCGCAACTAGTGCTCCGAGTAAAAACAGCACCGTATAATGCAACGTTAATGCATAGCTTGTTAATGTTAAGCCCGAGCGAAACAAAAATAATATTACGACAGAACATATACTAAAACTAAACAATAATAGTAATGAACACCTTAACGTTTTTCGTAAACAAATCATCAAAATTAACGGAAAAATTATTGATATTCGCATTTCATGGACAAGTGACCAAATCACACCGTTATATGCATCTGTATTATATTTCCCAACCAATAAAATATGTTGCGCTATTAAGCTTGGAGAACTTTCAATCGTCCATGAGCGATTAAACCATTCACTTAAATAAGAAATACCATATTCACTAATTGTAGCTTGGCATATAATAGCTATAATTATTGCCACAATATAAGGAATATATATTCTGCATATACGTTTTAAAAGGTATGACCCATAGCTACTATAGGTTTTTTGAATAGATTCATACAAAACAAATCCGCTCAAAACAAAAAAGATAATAACAGATTCGTTACCACTACTAAAAATAAGACGAGCAGGCGTTTCTTTTAATAGATACACAACAAATGGTTTATTATCTTCATAGCTGTAATTTTGAAATGCTGAAAAAATCATTAAATGATGACCGATCATTACTATTAATGAAGAAATCCCTCTTATAGAATCCAATTCCTCGTATCTCTTCATCTTTTTACATCAACTCCTAATGAAATGATAATAATCATTTCAAAGCGACATCTTTATTCATATTCCTCTCCTTTCTTTTCATTCCAATTTTTCATATTAAAATGATTTTATAGTATAAATTTGAGTGTATTGTAACATTTTTTGTAATATTATGAATAGCGAATCTCAAAAATTGGTATATACCAATTTCAACCTCGAAAAATGAGTAATATTGATAGAAAAACACTATAAAAATTTCTTGCATATTTACAAAATTAAAGAGATGAATAGCGTTTTTTCAATATAAAATAAAAAAGATAGCCTACATAGGCTATCTTTTTTATTTTATTTAATTACTAGCACCACTATATGCTACATGTCGTTTCTCAATTCTCTCTTCAATTTCTTTCATATTTTCTTTATTATTTAATAGTGATTGTTTATTTTCAATTAATAATTGTTTAAAAGATTTTCTCACTTTTTTTCTCATTTTCATTGTCCTCCTTGGGGGATGGTTTATATAAAAGATAAAGAATTATCTGTGTGTCCTTATAATAATTGATTGTTGTGAATTCTATTTGAACTTCATATGAAAATTCCGTTTATTTTCTGACAACTTTGTGAACACGAAAAAAAGACTCTCTAAAACTATGTTGAAATTAATTCACTTCATTATAAAAATTACTATTCCCCTCAACTTTTATCATTATATCTTGTCGAAACATTTATATATTTAAAATTGAGTTCGACATAATTTTATTTACTATAATACTGTTTACAAAAACAAAAAGAAGGTGTCACCAAGTCAAATTTCGACTTATGCAACATCCCTCTTTCCAAACTATTTATAGCATATTTATTAATATTTCAGGTCTTCCCCAATTCATTTCTTCACAAACAAATCTAAGTTTTTCTTCATCCATTGTGTGTAATCCCTCTTCTAGTAAACATGAAATTGGAACTTCACAGTGAATTTGTGCTAATTGCAACGAAATATTTAAGTTCTCTAAATCACTTTCAATCTTCGTACGCTGCGCTTTTGTTAATGATTCTACATTTTCTAGTACAGCGGATACTGTTCCGTGCTCTTGAATAAGCTTATACGCTGTTTTTTCACCGATACCTTTTACACCTGGATAATTATCACTTGTATCTCCCATGAAAGCTTTTGCATGGACGATTTGCCACGGCTCTACACCTTTTT
The DNA here is from genome assembly GCF_001563515.1 of Bacillus sp. JH7. Classification (NCBI taxonomy): domain Bacteria; kingdom Bacillati; phylum Bacillota; class Bacilli; order Caryophanales; family Bacillaceae; genus Bacillus; species Bacillus sp. JH7. The sequence continues at coordinate 3,159,342 of NZ_LPUS01000001.1, forward strand.
CTTCCATGATTTTCTCCGGTGTGTAATATTCGTAATTTCCAATTCCTTTACGCAGAAGCATAACTGTAACGTTCTTATCAACAAGTTGAAGCAAATCCGTATCACCTGTTAAAATATAAACTTCAGCTTCATTGCAATATTGTTTTGCAAGCGTACCGATACAATCATCGGCTTCGTAGCCTTTCATACCGATAACTGGAATGGATAATTTTGCAGTCATTTCTTGCACTAAATCAAATTGAGGAATTAATTCTTCTGGTGGCGCTGCACGATTTGCTTTATAATTCGAGAACGATTCTGTTCTAAATGTCGTACTTCCCATATCCCAGCATGTAACGATATGTGTTGGTTCGATCGCTTGCGTAGCTGTTAATAAGTGTTTCATATAACCATGAATCCCGTTCGTAGGGGTTCCATCTTGTCGTTTCATAAATTGTCCGTAGACACTTGTTGCGTAAAAAGCACGAAATAATAGTGCCATACCATCAACTAATAATACTTTTTTCATAATTCCTCTCCTATTAAAAAAATAATAACCTTACGTTATCACGTAAGGTTATATAAATAGATTACCATTCTACGTTTTTGCTCAACTTTGTCTATTATACATTGTTTTTGTATATTTAGCATCATTAACACATTAAGACGTTCTACTACAACAAGTATGCAAGATACCTGAATACGTATTTTTTCCAGTAGAAACAACGATAGCTTTTGCATTTCCACTAACGATATGCGAACCTTTAAAACATACATTTTCAAGCTCAAGTGGATTATAATCTTTCATCCGTTTTAATGGAATAAATCGTTTACGTTCAAGGTGATAGCAGCTCTCAAACTTCTCTATATTCGCTTCGTTTCCCGTTAACACAGACTCATTCACTAATAAATCATCTGCATAAATAATACGTACATCAGCTGGCACAGCATCTCCAGCCGAAAGAAAAATCATATCTCCAGGTACAAGTTCTTGCACAGGTATCTCCATCATTTTCAGTTCACTATTTAGCCCTGTACTACTAGAATATTCTACTCTAGATACAGTAATCGTTTCACGTTGTAATTCATCACACACACGTTGTTTTGAAAAACCTGGAATCATGCCACCTAGCTTCATCATTACTTCCGCAAGAAGTGCTCTTTTTGAAGTTAGTTCATTTCGGCCATATACTTGAATACGTTTTTGTGCCTCTTTCATTGATAGTCCGTCTCTTGTTGTTTTAAAATATGCAAATACAGATTTTACATCTCTTGTTGCAATTTCAATTAATAAATCTTTATTTTTTTGGAGCATTGTTTGTTCTTTTATTGATTTTTTACTTAGTTTATATGACGTGTTACCCACAGTTTTGTTTGCATATAACATATTATCGTCTCCTCCTTTACAACATAGGAAGAAACGCTTTGTTTCTCAATTTATCCACTTTACTGTGAAAGTGTCTCGCGCTTTATAAACGCTACATTGTGATAAATATAGAGGGAGGAACAAATCGTTTCCTGCCTACATCATATATTTTTGATTTGAAGTATATGGGTAACGGAACCGAGTCAGAATTTGACATGCTCCTCACCTCCTCGTTTAATTTTATAGTTTATAATATGAAATTACTCATAGCTTGGTAACAAAAAAGACCCCTACCCTTAAGAGAGTAGCGGCCATTACATACACAAATAAACGATTTCTAATATAATTAGAAATCTACGGACCTCTCCCTCACCGAGTTTTAGCACTGTATAGCATAGGTACATTACCAGCTACGTTAAGAAAAACCTTAATTCGATCATTCCTGTTGACCCATTGGCGTCTCTCGACATTTTTGGGCAGTAGCATTTCTCTATACAGGAGCCTCACCTAACAGAGACTTATTTTCATTACATTGAAAATGTTACTCTTATTTAAAATAGATGTCAACCGTAGCCTACAATTTTTTCAAATGGTATGGCAAACTAACGTATATAAAGTGAAACTTTCATCAGTGGGGGTTTTGTTCATCCGCCACTGATTATTAGCCCTCACCAATCGGGCTGTCCGGCAAATAGCGGTATAAAATAAAAAACTTTACGTTTAAACGTAAAGTTTTTAATAAGTTATACAACCAGCGATTACAATCCCAATTGAAAGCGATAAAAACATAAGAAAAAGACCGACTGCTTGATTATCTTCTTCAAGACTTTTGTTTATATTAAAGCGTGGTGTAAGCCACTCAGCTAAATAAAAGACGATAATTTGAGCCAAAATCCCAACTGCTCCCCACGAAATCATATCAAGAAGTGAAATTGAATTAGCTGCTGTCGAATATAAAACGATAGCTAACCCAAGTAATCGCCCTCCAAGCACATAGCTTACCGCCTTATTCCCTTGAGCCATTAACTTAAATTCCTTAACTTTCGTTGTCACTTCCATCAAGAACAGACCAATACATAAAAGTCCAAGTGTTACTGCTAAATATAATAAAAAATTAATCATTTTTCCTCCTCCTTTTTATACCTACCGGTAAATAGTACGATTCATTTCCTGTAATCTTTTCTCCCGCGCGAATACCGATACTACTCGCTTTTCCAGCAATTAAAAAAGAACCAAACACATAGGACAGTTTCTCCATCCCCTTTTCTGTTTCCAAGGATACGACTGGCAGTTCTGTATACTTTTGAAATATCGGCAGTGCAGTTTTATACGTTTGATGTGCATTTTGAAGCATAATATTTTCATCCTTATCGCGAATCGTAATTGTATCTCCTTCTCTACCAAATGAAGGTTTTTGAACGAAAGAACCTTTTCCTAAAAATAAATCTGGTTCTAAATATGTAGGTAACATATATTCTTTAATCCACTGTTGTTCCTCGTTTGTATAAAAGACCTCTTCTTCTGCTAACCCCCAAATAAGACACTGAATCGATTTTGGCTGAAGTAAAAATGCTGACAAAGGATTTATTATAAAAAGCTTTCCGGCTTTTACAAGTTGCAGCAGTTCCACACCTACCAAATCTCCTGTTTCAGGATCTTGATCCTCAATTAAATCTTCTATCGGATATGTTTGGCGATATAAAACATCAATCTTCGCCCCATCTTTATCAACTAGAGCATCTTTTGTAATTCTAAGTTCTGACATTGGCACTACTTTATTTTCAACATGGCATAGCTGACTCAAATACATAGTCGTATTCCAATCCTCGATATGTTCATGATGTGCTGTAAAAACAACATTTGGATTGTCTAATTCCTTTGTCGCTTCCATTACAGCTTTCGTAACACCAGAAGATAGCAATCGTTCTTGATCTGAGTTTGGATCATCATAGCCTAGATTTTCACAAACTTTTCCATTCATTTGAAAACATTCCACAATAAAAGTTGGTGTATCACTATTAAACTCAAGCATTTTAATTTTGTTATCCTCTGTTACAGCAAAATCAAATCGCGAAATTACAGATTCAGGATAAAGCCCTTTCATTCTAATGAATGATAAACTCGCGGATGGAAAGCCAAGATCTAGAAGCTGTTCGTCACTTAAATTACGCAGCAGTCTAGCAGTCTTAAAAAATATTTTCCCCATTCGTTCAGTCGCTAAGTGTAATTGGTCCAAAGTCTGATTTGTTATAGAAAAAACATGAAACAAACTATACTCACATTCATATAAATCCGACCAAAAATTCGGATATTTTAAATAAAATTCTTTTCGATCCCTTATGTATTGCGACATATTTTAGCCCCCAAATCCTCCCTTTGAACCGCTTCCAATTCCACCTTTAAATTCAGCAGACGATTGATACGATTTAAACGCCGATGAATTTTTAAAAGTGGATTTATTTTGATAGTATCGCCCACCATAGAAATAATGCCCACGATAACCTGAACTACTATCATCACACTGCCATACCCCAAGTTCATCATCCCAATCCCAATCAGAACAACTATTATCATTCGGTTTTGGGGGAAGATCTTGTGCGCAACCAAATAAAGTGCCAGTCATTAAAGACGTTACGACACCACCTACTAACCATTTCGTTTTTGTCACCTTCGCACTCCCCTTTTTAAATTCTATTCCTATTATATAGGATGGCATGATAAAGTAGAAGAAAAAGGAAGAAGAGGGATTAAATGCGCTTAGAATATCGACTTAATGATGAAACGAAAGGGTATCCTGCTTTATGGAACTACGCCAATATTTCTAATTCTGAAATTATCGCACGCATGACTTGTGAATATTTTATTAAAGAGAAAAATACTTATGTTGTTACTGCAACTTCGGTTGATCCAGACGGAACAGCAGTTATTTATATTCAAAAAGAAGTTTTCGCCAATGACCCTTCAGACCCTACATACTCCCACATCGGTTTTGAAATTAGAGAACTAAGTGAAACGAGTTCAAGCTTAGTAGATAGTCAAGATGTATGGAACTACGAAGAAATTTTACCATCTCTTCATTCAGATATTATATATATTCAGCGAGACGGCATGTCTATGGAATTCTCCTTGGATTCAAGAGAGATTGATGAAGACAGAAAGTGCTACATTTATTACGGAAACTTCACAGGTGAATCAAGATAATATTAATATATCTATGCAACAAAAAAACCTTACGTATAAAACGTAAGGTTTTTATATAGCCCCACATATGCCGTTCTCTCTAGATGTCCATAAACCTGCTCTCACAGGTGGATGCCCTCACAAATGTTTGTAACTTCCTTCTTAAAAAGATGGCATGTTAGCTACATTTAAATATTGAACTTCCATATTAAACTTATTGGTTTAAGACATGCATAAGCTACGTACACCGTAGGAATTTTATATAAGGTTAGTTGAAATAAGACCCCCGCACGTGCCGCTCCTCGTAAATGTCCAAAAACCCGCTACTCGCAGGTGGATGCCCTCACAGTTACCGTACATCTTCCTCCACAAGGAAGGCTTGATGATGGTCGCTAAATATTGAGCTTCCGTATAACTAACATCGGTTTTAGACATAAATAAGTTACGCACACCGCAGGATGTATTATTTACTTGTCGTTATATTATCACATTGTTTCCAATGTGTAAAATACAAAGTTTTTCGAGCAATCTCTTGCTTGTGACCTTATTTTAATACAAATTATTTTTGCATGCAAGTGATTAATCTTCTTCTTTTGCAATTTGATTTTCTGGATAAGAAATCCAATCACTCCAGCTACCTGCATACAATTTAACATTTTGGAATCCAGCTAATTTTAATGCAAGGATGTTTGGACACGCTGTAACACCAGAACCACAATATACAATGGTTTCCTTATCTTTCGACAGGTTTTGGAATCGTTCTTGTTGGTCAGCTTTATTCTTAAATTGTCCTGATTGCAACATTCCATCCTTCCAAAAATGGTTTACTGCTGTTGGAATATGTCCTGCTTTATGATCGACAAGTTCCTCTACACCAGCATAACGTTTCGGCTCTCTTGAATCAATTAATGTAACATCCGCACCTGCACGGATATTCTCTCTGACCGTTTCCATCGTTACAAGCATATGATCTTGTATATTAGCTTTGAATGTTTTTCGTATAGCAACAGGAATTTCCGCTGTTGTCGGTAGTCCATTCTCTTTCCAAGCCTGGAAACCACCATCTAATATATATACTTTCTCATGTCCTACATAGTTACATAACCACCATAAACGAGCAGCATTTGCACCGGCTTGACTGTCATACGCAATTACTGTCGTATGTTCATCAATACCAGCCTTCGAAAGCTTGTCTGCAAACTCCTCAATATTTGGTAAAGGATGGCGGCCACCATGTTCTGCTATAGGACTTGATAAATCTAAATTCAAATCAAAATATAACGCATGAGGAATATGTCCTTCTTCATACTTTTCTCTACCCCAATTAGGATTCGCTAAATCAAAACGACAATCGATTATACGGACATTCTCATCTTCTATATGCTCACGTAACCATTCGACTGTAACTATCATCTTTAACGACCTTCTTTCTCTTTCAAACGACTTACATACTCCATAACCATTTCTTCTGTAACATATTTACGCTGCAAGGTAACACCATTTTTTGCAAGATCATTAATCTGCTTCGTTACAACATTAATTACATCAACCGAAAATTCTTTCCCATTTGACGCAAGAGATACGGCAGCTTCAATAGCTGCTTCACGCTGTGCATCTAATTGTAAACATGCTTTTACACTTTCATTTTGTTTACGAGAATGTGCTGTAATTGCTTTATGTACTTCCATCTTCTCTTCCCCCTAAATAGTTATACGTTTTTATTCAATTCCATTGCAAGCCGGATCATATCACGACATACAATTCCATTTTCAATAATCTCTTCTTCATAATGCTTCGAAAAGTAATCAAAATCAATAGAAAAAATACGAAATCCACATTTTTGATATAAAGCAAGTTGTGAAACACTAGAATTGCCTGTACCAACTTCAAGTTTTGACATACCATATCCTTTAGCAGTTTCTACAGCATGCCTTAATAGCTTCTTCCCAATCCCTTTTCCTTGCAAATGCTCTGCAACCGCAATATTCATGATTTCCATCGTCTTTGGCCTTGTTTCCAAAAGAACATATACACCGATAACGCTCCCCCCCTGCTTAGCTACGTATGTTAATCCTCTTTGTACATACGTAGCTATTTGCCGTTCACTTGGATCAGCAAGTAACAATAAAGCCTTCGGTATAGCCTCTTTTGAAATACGTTCTATTACAACAGACATAAAAAATTCCCCCTTCTCTATTGTTCTAAACCCTCCTTGTCTACCATAAATAATAGAAAGGAGGGATTCACCATGGACAACAATGAGAAAAAATGCAACGTCATCTCTATTGATGGAAAGAAGAAGAAAAGCGACACGTATTCCTATCCAAAATTAGTAGTTGAAAACAAAACATATGAATTTTCTTCATTCGTCTTATGCGGTGAAACACCAGATGGCAGACGACTCGTTCTTACTCATATGATTTCTACCGATGAATTTGCTGGATTTGTAAAATCTTTAGATACTGTACTTCAAAAGAAAATTGAACGAATCTTTTTCTCATAACGACTATATAACATAAATTTCTTTTTCAATCTCTACTAACTGCTTTTGCAATTGTTCTTTACTTTGTTCATATAGAGATACATCGATCGTTTCAGCCAATGCAAACAATATACTTTCATAATAGTTCATCACATCTTGCTGCATCACTTTTTCGAATAAATTCCACTTCATATCCCACTCTTGCTTATAATGATGAACAAATAAATGTTTTTCATCAGCTACATAGTTTGATACGAGCGGTTCTAATACAGATTTAGCGTCTTCTTGCATAAAAGCCTTGTCATTCTTTTCAAAAAAGCTTTTCTCATTTTTAAAATGTGCCAGTGCTTTTTTGAAATCTTTTATTTCAACTGAAGGGAACGGTTCTTTATGTGTAATATCTTTGTATTCATACTCCACTGTTCCATTCATAGAAATTGATTCATTTTCTACTTTACAGTTCACTACAATTTCATCCTTTGCACGCTTCATCGCTTCGTCTATCCATTTTTCAAGGCGTAATGATGTCGCACGCATTTCTTGTAATAAATCATGCTGAATAAATGCTACTAATTCCATAACACACTGTTGCAATTGTGTTTTCACATTTCCATCCGTTCGAAGTGATGCCGGATTAATAAATTCAGTAAACACATCATTATAGCGGAGGAATAGACGCTGTTGCACGTAATAAAGCAACTCTTTCACTTCATTTTGCATCGCCTGTTCTTCAGCAAGTACACTATATGAAGAAATGATATGAAGTAGTTGATCACGCTCTGCTTCATATTTTTTCGTTTGCTTCTCTTTCTCTTCATTCCCCTGCTTTGCACCCTTTATCATGTTTACTAAAAGCTGATCTGCCCCTTGCAACGCACCATATAGAGCATGCACAGAAACAAGCATTAAATCTCTCATCATAAAGGACGTAAATGATTCCTCAAACTTAGTAATCCCAGAGTTTTGTAAAATACCATACTTCTCTTTTTCAACATTCTTTCCTTGTTTCTCTTCAAGCGCACATAAACTTGAAATTGCAAATAAACGCGGATTTCTAATACCGTATTGCAGTAGCTGATCTGCGATATAACCTTTTACCATTTCAAGTTCTTCTTCAGACTCTGCTAAATCCGCAGCATTAATTAAGAAGAACATTTTATCAAGGGCAAAAGTATCCTTTACACGACCAAGCTGAATTAAAAATTCACGGTCAGCACGAGAGAATACATGGTTATAATATGTTACAAATAAAATAGCATCTGCGTTTTTAATATACTGAAATGCAACATCCGTATGGCGAGCATTGATAGAATCCGCTCCAGGTGTGTCTACAAGCGCTACTCCCTGCCTTGTTAAAGCACAATCATAATAAAGTTCCATATACTCAACGAAGCATGATTTCTCTTCATTCGCTACATAATCAGAGAACTCTTCTAATGTAACTTGTACTTGTTCTCCTAAATAAGTAGAAACTGCATCATACCCTTTTTGTACCGCTCGTAAAAAGCTAAATGTTGTTTTTTGCTTCCCAGTTGGTGAAGGATATTTCATAACTTTATCAATTTGTGCTAACGCTTCATCTAACGTAGCAATCTCATAATGAAACAGCTTATAAACAGCTTTCATATCTTCTAATAACGCTTGCTTTGATTTAAACTGAACAATTACTGTTCCATGTGGTTTTCCCTCTGTAACCGGCAAAATTTGATTAATCGTTGCCGTCGTCGGGTTTGGTGATACAGGAAGTACTTTCTCACCGAGTAAGGCATTGGCAAATGATGATTTTCCAGCACTAAATGCCCCGAATAACGCTACTGTAAATTGTTTTGTTTCTACACGTCTTCTTTTCTCTATTACCTCTTGCTGTACATGTTTCAGCGCTGGCAATGGCTCTAATATCGTTTCAGCTTTTTTCACTTTCTCTAATATCCGCTGAATATTTAAAGCCGCCGTTCCTTTCAGCTCTTCTTCATGAATCGCTACGTTATCATTTACGATTTTCTGCTCTTGTAGTGTAAATTTCTCACTAACAATTTGCTTTTCCCTTTGCAATATCTCATCTATTTGCAAACCTTCAGGCGTAGCAACATGATCGTGCCAAACATTTCGTAAATAGTCTTCATATGCCGCCAAATTGTTATTGTATTGTAATTGTGTTTCTTTCGCCGTTTGCAACATCGTATATGTTTCAATCTCTTCTTCAATACGAGCAACTGCTTCCCTCACCTTTTGCTTTAAAACGACCGCACTTTTATCAAAAATTTGCTGTGCTTTTATAAAATAACGCTTCTTTAGTTCATTCGCTACATCCGCTGTATAAAGAAGTAAGTAATCACCTGTGAAACCTGCGCCTTGTTTAATTACCTCAGCCAACATTTCTGGTCCGAAAGCAATTTCTAACCCATATATGTCTTTCCCAATTTCCTCCGTGAACAATCCTTCTTCTTTTAAGAAGGCTACAATAAATTCCTTCACATGAAAATCAAGCTGCGTTTCAACAGTCTTTTGAAGGGCAGAATAAAACGCCTCTACACGCCTTTGTTTTTCTTGCTCCGTCTTTCCTTTCGCAAATAGCAAACCGACTTTAAACTTTGTTAATTTCGTTTCTAAGTACGCATTTGCCAATTCTCTCATTTCAAATGGCATTAAATACGCGTTATCTAATATAGCTTGTAGGCCTTTTATAAATTCATTTCTCACATGAGACTCTTTACTTGCCTCACGATTTTTCGCTTCCGTTAACTCTTCCTTCTTTTCAACTACCTCTGAAATAGAAAGTGGTGATGCTAACTCTTCCTCATATTTCAAAAGAGCTTTTTCATTTTCAGAAACAATAAACGAGAAATGTTCCCCCATTAAATATTCTGTTTCTCGCTCCATTCCAGTCCTTACATACTGCTCTTTTTCTTTCATAATAGAAGTAATTAACGTTTCTAAGCTTCCAATTTCATTATGTGGATGGTTCATCATTCGTAATGACGTATAATATACTCCATCTACTTCAATATCCCAGTTAGAGAACGATTGCTTTACACTATCTTTATAATTCTCAAACGACAATTCATTTTCTTTATGTTTATCTATTTGATTGACAACGAGATAAACCGTTTTATTACGTTGTTTCAATTCTTTAACAAATTGCAAATTCACTTCCGATTGGACGTGATTATAATCCATCATATAAAAAATTACGTCTGCTAGATGTAGCGTTGATTCTGTCGCTAATTGATGGGCATCATCTGTTGAGTCAATCCCTGGTGTATCTACTAACATAACACCTTCAGGAATTGGCGCATCATTCCGATAAATGTGAACACCAATTACCTCATCACCATCTTTACAAATTTGTTTTAATTCTTCAGCTGAATATGCACCGTCATACTCGTACTGTTCTCCAGATTTAACCGTTACAACAACACGATCCATTCCTTTTTCAATTTTGACAACGTTAGCGCTTGTCGGAATTGGACTTGTTGGTAACAACTGCGCTTTATATAGATGATTCATCATCGTTGATTTCCCTGCAGAGAAGTGACCACAGAACGCTATCATAAGCTGTTCTTGTTTATATTTTTGAATCACCTCAAACAACTTTAAACTATTCTCTGCATCGCCGTGTTTTTGCCACTCTTCATAAAAACAAACAAGTTTTTTCATACCGTTTGTCTGTACTATGTTTGTCATCCCCTTGTTCCCCTTTATCCAAGATGTATATACTTTTCCCCGCTATTTGCGAGCTCATAACCAGTGAGAGTTACACCTACCCATTGATTACAGTTTCACTTTACTATCATACTAAATTTTCAGCATATTCTCATTAAAAATAAAAAATCCCTTTCATTCTTTTTACAAATGAAAGGGATTTTATGTCATATCACTCATTTTGCTGTTCCTACTCCATTTAAAACATACTTCGCAATAACTGCATATACAGCGACTGTACCTGCTACTAATGCATATACCATACTTACACACCAACCTTTTTGATAATGATTATCAATTTTAAATATATTTTATCATTAAAGAGAATCATTATCAACACTTTTCATAAAGAAAGCTCCTTATAAGAAGGAGCTTTACTGCCTGTTTTGAAAAAGGTTAAAACTTGTTGTGCACTCTTATTATATCTCATCCTACATAACTTAACAGTTTAAAAAAATGGAAATATCCCCTATCCCCTCCATCTTACATTTTGTATAATAAAAGGGAATTACTTAACAAGGAGGAAAAAAATGACACAAAATATTTCACAAGGCGAGAGGATCCACTCCATCGATATTATTAGGGGAATAGCTGTACTAGGTATTTTTCTTGTGAACTGGCCTGTTATCGCTGGGATTGACTCACGTGATATTTCAGGAGTTTATGAAGGGCTAGATAGCTATATCCGTCTATTTTACGATATGTTTATTCAAACAAAGTTTTATACTATCTTTTCTTTTTTATTTGGCCTAGGCTTTTACATTTTTATGACTCGTGCTGAAGCAAAAACAGATCATCCGAAAATTTTATTTGTTCGCCGCTTACTTATTTTATTATTATTTGGTTTCTTACATTACGTTCTTTTATGGGACGGAGACATTTTACATACTTATGCGATTGCTGGATTTTTCTTATTTTTATTTTATAAGAGAGAACCTCGTACTATTTTAATATGGGCTATCGTTTTATTGAGTATTTTTCAATTCATTATGCTAATGGCTGGTATTACAGTTGCATTGGTACCAAAGGAAGAGCTAGGTTTTTCCTTACCTATCATGCCATTAGAAGATTGGCTGTCACAAATACAAAATCGTTTCCATGCATTTTACGCTGATGGAATTGGATTAAATTTACTTATGCTTCCAGAAACAGTTGGGCTGTTTTTACTTGGTTTATACGCCGGGAAAAAGGATATTTTCCGCCGCGCGAAAGAGTTAGATTCAAAGCTTAAAAAATGGCAAATTATTATGTTCCTTTTTACATTACCAATGTGGTTCTTCATGGTCCGTTACTTCTTATCAAAACCATTTTATGAACCAATTTATATGCAGGTCTTTACAATGTTTAGCGGAAAAACGTTATTCATATTCTACATTTTCACACTAATGCGTTTATTACAAAAAGAAAAATGGCAAACGTTATTACGTCCGTTCCAACACGTTGGACGAATGGCATTAACAAATTACATCTCGCATACAATTGTTACATTACTTGTATTTGGTCTATTCCTTAAAAATTATTATCCTGCTCCATTATGGGTTGGACCAATATTCTGCATTAGTTTCTACACGTTACAAATCTTTATTAGCCGCTGGTGGCTTTCACATTACCAATACGGGCCACTTGAGTACATTTGGCGTCTTGGTACGTACGGGAAAATGATGCCACTTAAAAAGAAAAGCAAGGTCTCATAACGAGACCTTGCTTTTTCACGCTTCTCTTACTACACTTTGCATAGATACTGGCTCTTCTTCTACTTTCACTTTGCGCTGCGGCACCATATTAAATACGATATTTAAAAGTACTGCTGACGCACTTCCAAGTACAATTCCGTTATCTGTTAAAATACGAATGCTTTCTGGAAGTTGTGAAAATAATGTAGGAACGACTGTTACGCCAAGCCCAATTCCGACAGAACATGCAACGATTAATAAATTTTCTTGTTTACCAAAATCAACGCTACTTAACATTTTAATACCATATGCCATTACCATACCGAACATTGCTAACATCGCACCGCCCAGTACTGATTTCGGAATGATTGTTGTAATAGCTGCGATTTTTGGAATGAATCCAAGAACGATTAACATACCACCACAAGTATAAATAATAACGCGATTTCTTACTCCAGTTAATTGAACAAGCCCTACGTTTTGAGAATATGTTGTATATGGGAACGCGTTGAAAATACCACCTAACACCATCGCTAATCCTTCTGCTCGATAGCCTTTTGTTAATTCTTTTTCACCAATCTTTTTATTGCAAATATCAGATAATGCAAAGTATACACCTGTTGCTTCTACAATCCCTACGCAAGCAACTAAAATCATCGTAATAATTGGCGTCAATTCAAATGTTGGTGTACCGAAGTAAAATGGCTGAATACCATGGAACCAATCTGCTTCTCCAACTGCTTGCAAGCTTACTTTCCCCATAAATGCTGCAACGATTGTACCGAACAATAAACCTAGCAAAATAGAGATTGAACGAATAAATCCGTCGAAGAAACGATACATAATGATGATAAATAGTAACACACCAAATGCTAATGCTAAATTTTCAAGACTACCGAAATCTTTACTTCCTACTCCTCCAGCCATATCATTAATAGCAGCTGGAACAAGTGTAACTCCAATTACAGTAACGACAGATCCTGTGACAACAGGGGGAAACAGTTTTACAAGCTTTCCAAATAATTTTGCAAAAATAACAACGAATAACCCGGCAGCAATAATTGCTCCATAAATAGAAGACACACCGTATTGTTTCCCGATTGCAATCATCGGTCCAACCGCTGTAAATGTACAACCAAGTACAACGGGAAGTCCTATACCGAAAAAGCGATTTGATAATGCTTGTAAAATTGTCGCAACGCCGCACATTAATAAATCAATTGAGACTAAATATGTTAACTCTTTTTGATTCAAACCAAGTCCACCGCCCACAATAAGCGGAACGATAATTGCTCCAGCATACATTGCAAGCATATGCTGCATACCAAGCGATGCAATTTTAAATGGATGCTGCTTCATCGTTTATTTCACCTCCGCAGTTTCTTGCTGTACAAATGTAACTGTGCCGTTATCAAGTGATGCAATTTCTGCTAGTGATTCAACACGAACGCCTTGTTCACGAAGCTTCTTTCCTCCATCTTGAAATGCTTTTTCAATAACAATTCCAATTCCTGCAATACTCGCTCCGGCTTGCTCTACTAAACTCATTAAACCTAAAGCAGCCTGACCGTTTGCTAAAAAGTCATCGATGATTAATACACGATCATTTTCATCGATATGATTTCGAGATAATGAAATTTCATTTGTTTCTTGTTTTGTAAATGAATATACGTTTGCAACGTACATATTATCTTGTAACGTTAACGATTTACGTTTTCGTGCAAAAATTACTTTTACACCAAGCTCTAATGCAGCCATAACCGATGGTGCAATGCCTGAAGATTCAATCGTCACGATTTTTGTAATGTTCTCTTCTTTAAAACGTTTAGCAAATTCTTTTCCGATTTCTTGCATAAGTACTGGATCAATTTGATGATTTAAAAAAGCATCTACCTTTAATACGTCACCAGATAAAACCTTTCCTTCGTTCAAAATCTTTTCTTGTAATACTTTCATGTTTGTTCCCCCTCTTATGCAATAAAAAAACTCCAAAAGCCGCCACCACTCGTTACAAGTGAGAGACGCGCTTTTGGAGTTTCGCAAAAAAAGAATGCTAAACAAGCAATTATATTCGTCCTCACTCATAGTCAAAGTATTTACGGTACTTCGGTAGAAACTTGCAGGCCATATCCCCGCGATTATATGAGTGTAGCTAACTATTTATTTTATAGAAGGATTATAACGTACTTTTTATGCTTTGAAAAGCATTTATCAAAAAAACACGTACAAATTTTTAAAAACCACTATCTTTGTTCGAGTTTTGCAAACTCTTTCATTCCCAATTACAACTTCGTTAAAATGATTGGCCCATCTTTTGTAATCGCAATTGTATGCTCATATTGAGCTGATAATTTCCCGTCCATCGTTCGTACAGTCCACCCATTTAAATCTACTTTAGAATATCGCATACCTATATTTACAATCGGTTCAATTGTAATTACCATTCCTTCTTGTAACTGAGGTCCTTGTCCTTGTTTCCCAAAATGAAAAATTGCTGGTTCTTCATGAATCTCTTTACCAATCCCATGTCCCGTAAAGTCTCTTGCGACAGAAAAACCTTCATTTGTTACATAACTTTCAATTGCATAGCCAATGTCTCCTACATGATTACCAATTACCGCCTGATCAATCCCTTTATACAAAGCATTCTCAGCTACTAACAACAACTTTTCTGCTTCATCAGAAACTTTTCCAACTCTATACGTCCAAGCAGAATCTGAAAGGCCCCCATTTAAGTTTACTACCGTGTCAATTGTTACAATATTACCCTCAGTTAAAGGAACATCGGCCGGAAACGCATGACACATTTCATCGTTTACAGATGCACATATCGCATATGGATACCCGTTGTAACCTTTCTGTTCAGATGTGGCACCATGCTTTTTTAAATACATTTCAACAAACGTATCAATCTCTTGTGTCGTTATACCTGGCTTTATCATTTTCGCAATTTCTTTATGACATGAAGCAAGTAATTTTCCAGATTCATGCATCAAATCTATTTCATTTTTCGTTTTAATTGTAATCATACTACCTCTACCTTTCCTTGCTAAACCTACTATTTGCTACTAAACTTCTATCATACACACCCTCTACCAAAATTTCAAAAGCCTCAATTACAACAAGTAAACAATATGTATCATATATTTCTAAATCAAAATAAAAAAACAGAAGATCCTCTGTTTTTTAATCACGTTTACATATATAGTTCATTTTCAAGAACTCAAAACAACCACCATTTGTTTTCTGTATAAACGTTCCAACCGCTTCAAATCCCGCCCTTTTATACACTTTTATCGCTCTCTCATTAAATGTCGCTACTGATAGTGTTATATATTTGCATCCGTATTTTTCTTTGCTAAAAGCTAGTCCAGCATTCACGAACTGTAAACCAAATCCATTACCAGTTATATTAGGTCTCATTCCAAGTCCTATATCAACCGTTCCATTATTTATTTTACAAACCGTAAAGAACCCAATGAGAGTACCATTTTCTTTCACAGAAAACACATGATTCCCTCTACTCTCACCCTCTAAAAACTCAGCTAAATCTTCTTCATCTGCCTCTATATCGTAAAAGGAATATTCCCCTTTATAATGCCAGTTATACGCGATTTCCTCCGCTTCTTCTTGCTTCATTACTGTATATGTATACCCCATTCTCTCATCCCCTTTAATAAAAAGAGCTGCAATTAAGCAGCTCTTTTTTTACAACTCATAAATCTCTTTATATTTCGTTTCTAAATAATCTGCTAAGTAATTTGCATTTAGCCCTTCGCCTGTTACATCTTCTAAAATTTCAAGTGGCTTTTTCGTTTTACCATATTGGTGAATATGTTCTGTTAACCATTCACGAATTGGTGTTACGTTTCCTTCTTCTAACAATGCATCAAAGTTCGGAATGTCTTTTAACATTCTTTGCTTAAATTGCGCTGCATACATGTAACCAAGCGCATAAGATGGGAAGTATCCAAATGAGCCACCAGCCCAGTGAACATCTTGCAATACACCTTGCGCATCATTTTCCGGACGAATTCCTAAATATGCTTCCATCTTATCATTCCAAGCTGCTGGTAAGTCCTTCACTTGTAATGTACCATCAAATAATTCTTTCTCTAATTCATAACGCACCATAACATGAAGCGGGTATGTAAGCTCATCTGCTTCTATACGAATGAATGACGGCTTTGATTCGTTAATTGCATCATAAAATTCATCGACTGACATATCATCAAATTGACCATTGCTATACTCTTTTAATAAATCATAATTTTTCTTCCAGAATGATTTATTACGGCCGATAAAGTTCTCAAAGAATAATGATTGTGATTCGTGAATACCCATAGATGTACCACTGCAAAGTGGTGTACCTTCAAATTGTTCTGCAATGTTTTGTTCATATACTGCATGACCACATTCATGAATTGTTCCAAACACAGCCATGCGGAAATCCTTTTCGTCATAGCGTGTCGTAATACGAACATCCCCTCTATTTAATGTAATCTCGAATGGATGTACTGTTTCATCAAGACGACCTGCTTCAAAGTCATAATTCAATTGCTTTAATAGTTCTAATATAAAGTTCTTTTGTTTTTCTTTTGAAAATTTTTCCGATAAAGCACTTGTTTTTAATCCTTTTTTAGACTCAGAGATTTCTTTTACAAGCGGCACGATGCGCTCACGAAGTTGACCAAATACGTGATCTAAAACTTCTACTGTAATACCTGGCTCATACATGTCTAATAATGTATTGTATTTATATGTTTCGTAACCCCAATATGTAATAAATTTCTTTTTAAATTCAACAATTTTTTCTAAGTACGGGCGGAACATTTCGAAATCAGATTTTTCGCGAGCTTCTTCCCACACACTCTCTGCTTTCGCTTCTAATTTCACATACGCTTCGTATTCCGCTTGTGGAATTTTCTTATTTCTATCATATTCTTTAC
The DNA here is from genome assembly GCF_001563515.1 of Bacillus sp. JH7. Lineage (NCBI taxonomy): Bacteria > Bacillati > Bacillota > Bacilli > Caryophanales > Bacillaceae > Bacillus > Bacillus sp. JH7. Next base: position 3,176,673 of record NZ_LPUS01000001.1, read on the forward strand.
GACACTCTTCAACCATTTTCTTCGTCGTTTCAGAAAGTTTATCTTCACGTATTAAAGCTTCAAGCTCTGTTAAATAGTTCCCCATCTCATCTGAAGTCGACATGGCAAATACTTCTGATGAAAGCATGCCAATTACTTCTGAACGCTGGTCTACACCTTTTTTAGGCGCCCCTGTTCTCAAGTCCCAAAACATTAAGCTTAATGCTTCTCCGTAATTTTGTATCTTCTTCACGTATGTTAAAAATTGTTTTTCTACTTCATATGTAGCTACTGTCATTGTATAAAAACCTCCTTTTTCTACCTCAAACTTAATTCGACATGAAAATCTAATTTCCTTTTATAATAGAAAAAAAGCTTGGCAAGCGCCAAGCTTTCTCCTTATAATTCTTTACCTTCTACTGGTAGTACGTTTTTCACCGCTTCTATCACTTTCTCATCTTCTGTATCAGATAAGAAGATTGATATAGCACCTTTATCGTCGCTCGTACGAATTAAACGACCAATCCCTTGACGAAGACGTAAAATCATATATGGTACATCTACATCCCAGAACGGGTCATTCACATGTTTACGCTTCGCTTCAAACACAGGATCGTTTGGAGGGAATGGTAATGACCAAATGATAACATGTGATAATGATGAACCAGGAATATCTAAACCTTCCCATAAATGAACGGCACAAAGTACAGTCTCTTCTTCATTTTGGAAACGAGAAACGAGCTGACTAATTTCTTGATCCCCTTCATATAAGAACGGAACTGACATTTGTTCTTTACTTACATATTCTTTAAACGCTGCAAGTTCTTGCGTTGTACGGAATAATACAAGTGTACGTCCGTTTGTTTTCTGTATATTTTCAAGTGTATATTGACACTTTCTTTCCCACTCATTTTCTTTCGTATGCGATAGTAAGTTTACTGCCATTTGCTCTTCATAATCAAATGGTGAGGCAACTGAGAATGATAAGTAATCTTTTACCCCTAGGCTATTTGCTGTAAATGCGAATGAATCGTTATTAGATAATGTAGCAGATGAGAAGATATACGGGATTTTCTTCGAGAATACTTTCTCTTGTAATACTTCTTCAACTGCACGTGGCATAATTACTAACGTGAAGGCTCCATCACCTTCTTCACCCCATGTAATTACATTTTTCTCATGCATGAATAGACGAAGTGAATGTTCTAATACATCTAAATGTTCATCAACGATATTTAAATCATACGTATTTACTGTATGCATTTCACTTTCAAATACTAACGCATCACCGACTTCACCAATTTTCGCATAAAGTCGTTTTGCTTCAGCTGTTACTTTTTCTGTCACAGTAATTTCTAAACGATCAGAACCGGCAATTTCTTTTTTGTTTTCTTGTAACACATCAAAGAATCGCTCTGTTTGCCAAATTGTTTCTTCTACTAAATGTGCAAACTCTTCACGAATATCGTTTTGTAATAATCTCGTTAAAAGTTGCTCCATCATCGTTTGCTTTAAACGATATGTTAAAGCTTTTTGAGCTGCATATTCTACAAGATGTCCTTCATCGAATACAACACAACTACTTTCTGGTAATAATGGAATTTGTCCTTCACGCTTTCGAGCATCGTACGTCCAAATATGATCCATATAAAAATCTTGAGAACAAATAATTAAATCTGCTGCTTTACGATAATGTTCACGTGAAAGAGTTTGACCGCAACGATGACGAGAATCACAAGTGAAGCAATCTTGGAAGTAATCCCAATTTACTTTTGACCATTCTTCGTCATTTAATAGTGGAAATTCTTTTCGATCACCATAGTGAGTAAAGTTTTGCATCGTACCATGATCAAATACGAATTGTGGTAATTCATAATATACGTCTTCAATTACTTCTGGAGCTCGTCCACTCATAACATCTTCAAGCTTACGTAAACATAAATAATTATCCATTGATTTCGCAAGTCTTACATCTACAGATAAGCCTAACGCTTCAGATAATTTCGCAATGTCTCCTTCTTCTTTCACAAGCTGCTCAATTAACGTTTCATCTGCACAAGCAATTATAGCTGGTTTTCCAGTATAACGCGCATAGCAAATTGCATATAGAAGATATACAATAGTTTTCCCTGTTCCTACACCCGCTTCTGCGAACATAACTTTCTTTTCTTGGAAAGCACGCTCTAATTGAAACGCCATAAAAATTTGTTCATCACGCTCTTCAAAACCTTTTTCCGGAAGGATGTCGTAAAACACATCTCCAATCCACTCATTCAACTTATCATAAAAATTGTCTTGTTTTCCTACTTCAAATGGTAATCTCTTCTCAGTAAACATCCTTAGCCTCCAACCAAAAAGTTTTTCTATAAAAAGATATAGTAACCGCTACTCATATGTGTGCAGCTACTTTCCCCTGTTGCCATACATATAAATACACGAAAAAAAATTTTCCTTTCGAAAAAGGAAAATTTTCTTCTATATTAATGACTTTAAATACCTTTTATCAATCGCTGTTTCATGTGAAAGAGCTGACAAATATTCTTCTTGTGCTTTTTGTATTTCATCTACAATCGCATCTTGACTATCCACTTCTTTTCCGAGCTCATCATACGTACGGTGAATAGCTTTTTGAATCATTGATAATTGGAAATTATCCATATCACTTCCTCCTTTACGCATTACATAATAGCCAGTATATGCGCGCTGGAGGAGTTTTATACTATGAATTACGCGGTGGACGTTTTCCGAAGTACTGATAGTAATCTGTACGGATAAATCCGTTAAACAGTTTACGTTTCTTCGATGCATCTTTTCCATAGCACTTCTCAAATGCTTCGTAACTTGTTAATACATACGCTGACCATGTATCTAATGGGCGGAATACTTGTCCCATTTCTTTGTACAATTGTTCAACAAGTGCTTTTTCACTTAAACGTTCTCCGTATGGAGGATTCGTTACAACGTAGCCATAATCCTCTTTTGTTGTGAAATCTTTTACTTGCATTTGTTTAAATGTAATTAAATCGCCCAAGCCTACTTCTTCTGCATTATCTTGAGCAACTCGAATCATACGATGATCAATATCTGATCCAATGATTTGTAATCGTTGATCATAGTTCGCTAAATCTTCAGCTTCTTGACGAGCTTCACGCCAGTTTTGTTTACCTACCCAGCCCCACTCGTCAGATGCGAAACCACGGTTAAATCCTGGTGCGATGTTTTGTCCAATTAATGCTGCTTCAATCGGAATTGTACCTGATCCACAGAATGGATCAACAAATGGACGATCTGGCTTCCAGTTTGTTAATTTAATTAAAGACGCAGCTAATGTTTCTTTTAACGGAGCTTCCCCTTGATCCATACGGTATCCACGTTTATGAAGTCCAACACCGCTCGCATCAATTGTTAATGTTGCAATATCCTTGAGCATTGCAATCTCAATACGGAATAATGGACCATCTTCTTCAAACCAAGTTGTACGTTTATATGTTGTTTTTAATTTTTCAACGACAGCTTTTTTAACGATACGTTGGCAATCCGAAACACTGAATAATTCAGATTTTAAAGATTTACCAATAACAGGGAATTCACCATTCTCTGGAATATAATCTCCCCAGTTTAATGCTTTCGTTTTTTCAAATAGCTCATCAAATGTTGTTGCTTTAAATTCGCCAACTTTAATTTTTACACGGTCCGCAGTACGTAACCATAAATTCGTACGACAAATCGCCTTTTCATCTGCTTCAAATGTTACTTTGCTGTTTTCTACTTGACATTCATAACCAAGATCGCGAACTTCTCGGGCAACTAACGCTTCAATACCCATTGCCGCTGTTGCAATTAAAGTAACTTTTCCCATTTGCATTCACCTCTTATGTATATTCAAACAATAATTAATAGCAATTGGTCCTATTAATCATTACATTTTACGAAAAATTTTCTCATTAACCATTTTAACTCATACTTTATAACTTCATACAAATAAAAAGCCCTCCTCTAACAAAGGAGAGCTGAGTTATTTCATAGTTGGTTCATAACGTTCTGTAAGCCATGTTCTGTTCCTTTGTACTACAAACGGCCCACGCCTCGTACTCCGGTGGCAATCATCTATCTACAGGTTATAAAACCTGTCCTTTCCCGTCGTTCATTTCCTTGGAAAAGATTCCCCTACCATTATTTGGGTTTCTCGCTCGTGGGGTTTACCTCGTTCCACTCCTATCATTTCTTCAAGGACTTCGTCACTGTGGCACTTTAAAGGTAGTCAAACCATATCCGAAAGGACTTAGGTTTTTTCCCTGCCGTTAAACCAGCCTTACAGCCAGAATACCCTAGCTTATGAATTGGCTAGGCACGAACACTACAGCCATCTCAGGCCGTGCGAGCATGGACTTTCCTCTACAACGTTGGCGTTGCAGCGATTACCCAAACGTTATGACATCCATTAGTATAGTGGAAACAAAAAGATTTTGCAACGTTTTTTTCTATGTAAAATGCTTAAACCTTTTCCCACCTTACATCATTCGTATAACTTACTTCCAAATACAGCTTTTTCTAAGTTAGATAAGCGTTTTAAAATATCCGTATTCGTGTTGTTATAAACTGGTTGTGCAACTGGTGTTTGTACAGGTTGTTGTGGAACTTGCGTTACTGCTAGTTTTTGTTCCTCTAATTCACGCTTTAAACGAGCATTTTGTTGCTTTAATTGCTCAAACTCTTTGTGGAAAGCTTCATAGTCTTTAATGATCATATCAAGAAACTTGTCTACTTCTTCTTGCTGATAACCTCTCATACCTGTTTTAAATTCTTTTTCTAAAATATCTTTCGCTGTTAATTTAATTTTATCCGAAATCATTTTCTTCACCTCAAATTTTTACCAAAACTTTCATTAACTAAATTTTTTCAGAAACAATGCTTTTTGTCAATCATATATACGAGTACTATATTACATATTACTCTGCATTATTCCACTGTTCCTCTTCTATTATATCTTGTAAATCAGAAAAAAGAATGAAATAACTGTGATAATTTTCTATTTCCCCTTTTTTCTTTGCTGATTCTACAATATATTTGGGACTTCCTGGTTTTTCTTCATCGTATACCGCTAAAAGCGCATCACTTTTTTCAATAAAAAATTGATTTTTTAATTTAAATTGCTCTGGGCTTTCATACTTCCGTTTCGTGATACTATCAACATGGTCTGCTTGAGAAAGAATAAATTCGTAATATTCACGATTATCTTCTTTCCAATTTTCTTCTTGTTCTAAAAACGGAGTGAATACCGCTAATTTTAAATCAGGATATTCTACTTGCATTTCAAAAACAACTTCAGCAGCCCATAATTCTACACCTAATTGGCCACTTATTATAACCCACTCTAAACCATCTTCTACAAAATTGGTTAATTTACGGTGTAATGCTTTCTTTATACACTCCACTCCTGGATGATCATTTTTAAATATTCCAAGTTCAAATGGCTTATATCCTGTTACTGCAATAACTTTCATATCAACACTCCAATTACAAAAAAAGAACTAGCATTTCGCTAGTTCTAACATATCATTTACTTTTTAAACATTCCACCAACGTTTGGTCCGATATTTGGACCGAATGGTGATACGTTTGGTCCAATATTCGGTCCGAATGGTGATACGTTTGGTCCAAACGGAGATACATTTGGTCCTGGACCAAATGGTGATACGTGATGTCCATGATGTCCATGATGTCCATGACCACACGGTCCACATCCGCCACCGAATCCTGGGTCGATTGGGTCCACAACATTTACATTTGAATTTGTTTGTGGGAAGAAGTTTTGGTTTTTAATTTGTTGATGATGTACATGTGTTGTATGTGTTGGGAAAATGTGTGGCACCACCGTTGTTGAAAAAGAGTGTGTTACGCATTGTTTCGTCGGATGAATGACAGGAGCAGTCGTACAAATAGGTCCTGTAGGCTTATGCCCTCCAAAGCAAGGATGACAATGATGCATAGTTTTTTCTCTCCTCTCTCGTTAAAAAAATCTGATTACACTTTACAGTATGAGAAAAGAGAGAAAGCCGTTTGTTATATATACCCATTTATTACAAGGAAATTTGTCTAGTCCTTTATTTCATTTACATTGTTTTTATAGACAATCCTTCAACATCACTTACCAAAAAAGCCTCCAACTTGCTTTACAATACCTGTCACTTGATTCATCGCATTCATCATTTGTCCAGCTGTATTCATCATTTTATTTACATCATAGTTACCATCTGATGTTTTAAATTGAGAAACAAAACTAGAAAACTGGCTTGGCTGTTGTTGCTTTTGCTTACCCTGCGTCGGGTACGGTTGTTTTGGTGGATAAAACATCGCTTGTTGATTAGCATACGGCGATGGTGGTGGCATATAATATTGCGAATTCATATAAGGCTGCTGCTGTGGTTGATTCATGTATGGTTGCTGAGCTTGTGATTGTTGAACTTGATTCACATAAGGTTGCTGCTGTTGTGGTTGTTGAGCTTGATTCATAAAGGACACTTCAAACGGTTGATAATAATTTTGATTTCCATAATAAGGCTCGAAAGGATACATATTATACCGTAAATATGTATCCGTATTATATTGGTACATATTTTGCTGTGCATATGGATTCGTTTGCTGATATACGTTAGGTTGTTGAAACATGCATTCTCTCCTCCTTCACATAAGTTTCTACATATATAATATGTACCTATAAAATAATATGTGTGATGGAATATATGTCTATTTTTGTCGGAAGTTTAAATTTTTAAAAAATTAAAAAAGAAAACCCTTCCATGCTATGATAATTAAGAAGAAGATTCTCATGGGGGAGGAATCAACATGGTATTAGGGGATTTAAAACAAGCGTTTTCTCAAAAAAAGGGGTATTGCACAGAGAATGCAAATGAATTATTAGACTTTGCGAGACATTGGTATCTCGAAGGAAAAATATGCATATCAGATTATCGAACATTAATAAAAGAATTAGAAATAAACGGCGCAACAAAACCTACAACAATGACAGAAGCATAAAAATAACAAGAGGGCTCTCCCTCTTGTTATTTACATTGCTCAACTATATTTTGCAAAGTATACGAAATGGCTTGGTGTGTTTCAAAGAATCGTTTACCTTTACCTTTATTTACAAAGCATTGCAACACATTCGTTTGTAAATTATCGTATACTTGATCAATTTGCTGTACATGTATATACTTTGGCTTTTCTTCTTTAATCCACGTATAAGCTAGTTCTTTCCACTTCTTTAATTCCTCATCTACCATATCTACAAACGGTTTCATATCCTTATAAAAGTCGTATTCAGTTAGTTCTCTTTTTTTTACATTCGCTTCATTATTATACTGCATGAGTTTTTCTGAAGACTGTATTAATGCTTCATTCTTCATTTCTTTCCCACCTTATTATGCACTCACTACGACGTTTTGAAATGTCTTCACCCAATTCCCTTTTTCTTCGTGATGCACTAATTTATTTTCCATATGTTCAATATGCATTTCTGTTATTTCTATCTTATTACATATTTTTTCACTCGCATCCTTTAATGCATGATTCATTCTAATCCCTATATTCATTTCCAGCAAATCGAGAGAACTTAACATTTGATCCATTTTTTTCATTACATCTTCCTTCTGAACCATCGCCATATACAAAACGCCTCCTTCTTTGCTTTTCCTTTGTCATGTAATTTCGCCGAATGATTCACCACTCCTGCCCACATGACAAAACTAGTTGTTATTCGTCAAAGAAATCATTTCGTATGTCATTTATAGAAATGGTAACAATACAAAAAGGAGGTGTATTACAATGGCAAAGAACAAAAATGAAAAAAAGAAAAACCAAAACAAACAACAAAATAAACCCGAGACTGGCAATCCAAAGCTAGATGGTCCAAACTTCCCTGCTACATAAAGCGAGACTTTATTACGAACATTTAAATTTCAAATCATCCTTAATCTCCTACTAGCATTACGTTTTGAAATTAAAGTTGTAGCACGCATAGCAGGATTTTTTCAAATTAAGAAGTCCCGTCTTCAAAATGGAAGACGGGACTTCTTTTTTATTATATCATGAACTCATCGATCCTTTTAGCAAAACGGTTTACGATAGATAGCCTATAGATTTGTTCTCTCTTTCTTCTATACCATTCTGTTATATTAACTTCCCCTTTAGGTTCTTCAAGTACAAATAGCACATTCATTTTCATATTTGCACAAAACCAATCTCTCATTTTTATTTCTCCATGTAAAATAACAGGATAAATATCTCTAAGTGTTGGCGTATAAGACTTTCGAGTTTCCTTTGCGTAAACTTCATAATCTTCTCTAGACCCAGTATGTGTAGTTTGCAGTGCAAACTTATAAAACGAACCATTATAAATTGGATGAAACAATAACCATGCTAATTTTTTTCCTAGTTCTATACGCTTTTGTAACGTTTCAAATTGATAAACCGAAAACCCATACATTCTTCCTTCAATTGTTGGGAAGATAACTGCACTAATATGAAGTCTTTCTTGTACTTTAAAAAGTGCAGTATGGAATACATGTTTTTTAAAATATGTGTTCTCAATGACTGGTTTTTGAATTTTATTTTGTTCATTTATAATAAGCGCTGTCATAAGTCTATTCATATCTCTTCTTTCCCAGAAAAGTAACCATTCTTTTTCCATAAAAATTGATACATTGAAGTATTGCAACAAATGAAAGAGAGGTGCATGTCTCTTCTTACTTTCCTCATACAATAATAGCTGAGGAAATGCATCTAAAAAAATAATCCAATTAGCCTGTTCGTACAGAAGAAATAAATGTTTTTTTACCGTTCTAGGTAAAACAGTAGCATAATATCTCCCTTCTAAATCAGTCATATTCCAGCCCGCATTTCTCGAAACCATACTCGCTAAAAAGGCCCACCTGATTTCACTATTTCTTAAATAATATTCTTGATAAGATTGTGTCCGAGAAATATTGTCCACATTAGCTATTTCTGTTTTCTTTTTAATATTGTGAATGATTGCTTTTTCTTCCTCTATACAAAAATTTTTTTCTCGATTTTGTTTAATTTTCATATAATCATTCCATGTAAACATAAATAAGTCATCATACCTTTCATCAAAAAGGTCACATCTTTTTTCATTTTTTGATATAATCACCTTTGTAAGTAATTCTTAGCAAGTTGGGGGTGGACACACTATGACCATTCGTTACCCAAATGGAAAAAGGTATAATCAAGCTTCACAACCTCAAAAAACACCTATAAAAACACATACTTATAGTAATAGAGGTATGTCCCTTGAAGAGGAATTGAATGAAACAAATCAATATTACTTAACCCATAATATTGCATGTGTACATAAAAAGCCTACACCTCTTCAAATTGTAAAAGTAGATTACCCCGCTCGAAGTGCTGCAGTGGTAAAAGAAGCGTATTTTAAACAACCTTCTACAACAGATTACAACGGTGTATACAAAGGGAAATACATCGATTTTGAAGCAAAGGAAACCAAAAATAAAACTAGTTTCCCACTTCAAAACTTCCACCTTCATCAAATTGAACATATGAAGCAAGTGGTTGCTCATAATGGAATTGCATTTGTTATTATTAAATTTACACTTTTTGATGAATTTTATTTACTAGATGCAAAACATATTATTGCATTTTGGAATCGTCAAAATACTGGTGGACGCAAGTCGATTACGAAAGAAGAAATAGAAGAGCATGGATCCTTATTATCATGCGGTTATCACCCTCGGATTGACTATATCCGTGTACTAGACATGGTTTATTTTTCGTGATAGAGTCATCACTAAGGCTCTTTTTTCGACTTTTGGGGGAGAGAATGAAAGGTAGGAGAAAGTATAATGTCAGATAATTATCGTTCTCGTACAGAACGAAATCATGTGAAAAATCAAGAGAAAAAAACACATAAAGAAGAAAAACCAAAGAAAAAAGGCTCCTTTTTCAAGAAATTCCTTATAGGTTGTCTACTTCTTGGTATCGTTGGTCTTGTAGCCGGCGTTTCCGCTTTCTTTGTTATGGTAAAGGACGCTCCAAAATTAGACAAATCCAAACTTGTTAATCCTTTATCAACAAAGTTTCTCGATAAAAACGGAAATTTCTTTTATGAATACGGTGCTGAAAAACGAACACATGTTACTTATGATCAAATTCCAAAAGTAGTTGAAAATGCATTTCTTGCAACTGAGGATTCGCGTTTCTATGATCATAATGGAATTGATTTTAAACGAACTACAAAAGCAGTTATGGAAAATGTCACTGGTGGTTTCGGTTCCCAAGGTGGTAGTACGATTACACAGCAAGTCGTTAAAAACTACTTTCTAACGATGGACAAAACTGCTAAAAGAAAAGTGCAAGAATGGTACTTATCTTACAAATTAGAGCAACAATACTCTAAACATGAGATTTTAGAAATGTACTTAAATAAGATTAATTTAGGTAACCGTTCATACGGTATTGCGACAGCAGCGCAAAAATATTATGGTAAAGATTTAAAAGACTTGCAATTACATGAAGCTGCTATGCTCGCTGGTTTACCCCAAGGTCCAAACATTTATGATCCAACAAAAAAGGAAAATGTTGAACGAGCAACAAATCGTCGTAATGTCGTATTATCATTAATGAATCGACATGGTTATATAACAAAAGAAGAAATGAATAACGCCGTTAAGATTCCAGTAACTGAGGGCCTTCAACCGTCTTCAGAAGTAACTGAGATGAAGTATCAAGCATTTTTAGATGCGGTTGTAAAAGAAGTTGAAAAAGAATATCCTGATGTAAATATCGGTTCAGATGGTTTAACGATTCATACAACACTTGATCAAGATGCTCAAGATTACGCCGACAAAATTATGGATGGCAATCTTATTAAGTATCCGGACGATCAATTCCAAGGGTCATTCGTATTTATGGATACACAGTCTGGAGAAGTTCGAGCAATTGGTGCTGGACGTAAAGAAAGTAAGTCTACTTTCAAAGGTCATAATATGGCAACTGATTTAAAACGCCAAGTTGGTTCAACAATGAAACCAATTTTCGACTACGGCCCGGCAATTGAAAATTTACAATGGTCTACATACCATCAATTAAACGACTCAGAGTATACGTATTCCAATGGTAAGAAAATACAAAATGCAACAAAGAGTTACAAAGGTGACGTTTCACTACGTGAAGCTTTGAAAAAGTCATTAAACATTCCAGCTTTAAAGACAGCACAAACAGTTGGTCTTAATAAGTCAAAAGAATTTGCTGAAGGTTTAGGCATGACCTTTAAAGAAGGAAAAGTCTACGAATCAACAGCAATCGGTAGTAACGATAGTTCTCCATTAGAAGTAGCAGGTGCATATGCAACCTTTGGTAATAGTGGTAACTATAATAAACCACACTTCGTAAAAGAAGTAACCTTCCCGGACGGGAAAAAGAAAAGCTTTAAACCGAAAGAACATCGCGCAATGCAAGACTATACAGCTTATATGGTTACTGACGTTCTTCGTGACGTAGTAAAACCTGGTTCTGGTGGTACAGGTCCAACAGCATACGTTTCAGGTGTTGACGTAGCAGGTAAAACAGGAACACAAAACTTTGATGAATCAGTTCTTCAAAAATATGACATCCCAGCTGATGCAAACAGAGATAGCTGGTTTGCTGGATATACGCCACAATACACAATGGCTGTTTGGACCGGTTACGAAAAAGATGGTCCAAAAAATTATGTTAGCGATCGCTCCACTAGAATTGCACAGCAAATGTTCCAAGTAATGATGAGCAAATTCGCTACAGATAAATCACGCTTTGAACGTCCTTCTTCTGTACAAGAAATAAACGGAGAGTTATACGTAAAAGGTGCGAAAAAAGATGCAATTAAACAAATTAAAGTAGATGCCCCTAGTGGTCTGAATGTCACTTTTGATGGCGCTAGCACAGTTACACTAAACTGGTCTGGACCAGCAGAAGTTGATGCATATGCAGCCAGCTATAAAGCAACTGACGGTTCAAGTGGTAGCCTATCAATAAGTGGTACGACAGCTACTCTTGGTGGTATTAAACCAGGTGTTACTTACAGCTTCTCTGTAGTAGCGAAAAAAGGTACTGGCACAAGCCCAGCAGTTGGTGCATCCTTCACTGCGCCTGGCGGAACTCCAGATGCAAAAAAAGCTGAAGAAGAGGCTAAGAAAAAGGCCGATGAAGAAGCTAAGAAAAAAGCTGATGAGGAAGCCCAGAAAAAGGCTAATGAAGATAAAGTAAAACAAGACGAAGCTAAGAAAAAGGCTGAAGAAGAGGCTAAGAAACAACAAGAACAGCAACAGCAAGAACAACAACGTAAACAGCAAGAAGAAGCTCAAAAGAAAGCTGATGAGGAAGCTAGAAGGAAAGCTGAAGAAGAAGCTAAGAAAAAAGCTGAAGAAGAAGCTAAGAAGAAAGCTGAAGAAGAGGCCAAGAAAAAAGCTGAAGAAGAGGCTAAGAAACAACAAGAACAGCAACACCAAAATCCCGGAGGAGATACACCTCACGCAGACGGTGCTGTTGTTACAACAGAGTCCTAATATACAAAAAAAGAAGTCCGTTTCTCTTAACGAGAAGCGGACTTCTTTTTTGTTATCATTTTCTTTACATACAGCTTTTCTATTTCGATATACAACTGCGCTAATTGAATATAAGAATGATAATTACTCGGTTTCTTTATAATGAATGAATATCTTTCCATAAAATTAACAGGTTGCACTTTTAATTTATTCGTATTTATTTGCATTTCATTCAAACTATGAACAGGTTGTTCATTTAGCCAATAGACAACCGATAACAAGTGAGCTGCAAAAAGAATCATTGGTCCCTCAGCCTCTTGCTTATTTCTATTTCGAAACAGTATAGCAATGTCTTCATGCTTATTTTTCCATACATTCAACATCGCTGGAATGCTGTTTTCAATTTCCTTCCATGGCTCATACTGTCTTTCAATATCAAATATAAAGTAAGTATTTTGTATTATCTCTTCAAAAGAATTGTCTGTATGATACTTAATTAAATTTACACTTTCTTTAAAAAATGGTAAACAGTGAAATTCTTTCGGTATTTCTATAACTCGTTCCATCCTTTATTTCACCTTCATTCGCTTCTTTCCTTCACGACATACTTCTAACAGTCTGCATTCCTCACATTGCGGTCGTTGTGCTTTACAATGATAACGTCCAAAGAAAATCATACGATGATGTGTAACTCCCCACTCATCCATTGGTACTTTCTTCATTAATGTTTTTTCTACTTCTAACACAGAGTCTTTCCATCTACACATAGCTAATCGTTTACTCACTCGCTCCACATGTGTATCAACAGCAATTGCCGGAATTCCAAACGCTACGGAAACTACAACATTCGCTGTTTTCCTTCCTACACCTGGTAATTTCGTAAGTTCATCTCGATCGTTCGGTACTTCTCCATTATAGTCATCTAATAACATTCGGCATAATTTTTGAATGTTTTTTGCTTTATTTCTATACAATCCGATAGAGCGTATATCTTGTTGTAATTCTTCTAGAGAAACACTTAAATAATCTTCTGGTGTTTTATATTTTTGAAATAAATTTCTTGTCACTTTATTTACAAGTACATCCGTACATTGTGCAGATAACGCCACCGCGATTACAAGTTCAAATGGATTATCATGAATCAATTCACAATGTGCTTCTGGATACATATCCGCCATTGTGTCTAAACAATAACGGATTTGCGTTTTGTTAAGCATATTTTTCCTCCTATATTACTGCTCCAACCAATTATAAAAAGGCACTTTTCCAGTAAATTTCGTCTCTTGTTTTGTCATTTGTTGTGCCCTTTGTTGATTCGCTCTAAATTTTTGACCTTGATTTTGAGCCTGATCTACCGTTTTAATTCCATTCTTTTTCCACTCAAATAAAATACGATCAATATATCGGAAATTTAGTTTTCCACTCATTACAGCTTCTCTAAGAGCCGCTTGAATTAAATTTGGATGATGTTGATCTTGGTCCTCCCACATCCCTAACGTTTCACATTCGAACGGCGAAAGTGGTCTTCCAAATTCTTTTTCAAATACTGTATATAAATTTACTTGTAGCTGTTTTTTTTCTTTTTGCTCTTCCTCTATTGATTCATCCATTAAGAAATGTAATATTTTTTCCCATAACGGTTGTAAAGAATAACTTTCGCACATCATCGCTTCTGATCTTTGTCCACCTTCTAGTGATAAAAAACCTTTTTGAATCAACGTCTGAATTACTTCCATACATTTCATTTCCGTTATCGTCATCCGTTCAGAAATCTCTGAAGGAGTCGGAAACGAATTACCTGATTCTAAAAATGTGTGTACATGAAGTACAACCATAAATTCCGTCTCATTTAAACCTAATTTTTTATAATGCATCATAAGCAATTTTGGAATTGCAATGCTTCCCTGCTCAAACCACTGTAACATCATTTTCTTTTTCATCACCAAACACCTCGCTCTCTAGTATAACACACCTTTAGCTATTTCTTTTTGCCACAATCCGTCAAAAAAACCTCCCCATTAATAGGGAGGTTTTTTATATTACATGAATGAAATATAAAATTAAGCTTGCACTTTACTTTTCATAAATGTATGGATGCGCTCTAATGCTTTCTCTACTTGTTCAAGAGATGTCGCATATGATAAACGAACATTATTTGGAGCACCAAATCCTGTACCTGGTACAAGAGCCACTTTTTCCTCTTCTAATAGAGCTTTTGCCCAATCATCAACTGTTGCATATCCTGATAAAGCTACAGCTTCTTTTACGTTAGGGAATAAGTAAAATGCCCCTTGCGGTTTAATACAAGTAAAGCCAGGGATTTGAATTAATTTATCATAAATGATGTTTAATCTCTCTTCAAAGGCTTGACGCATTGTTTCCACAGGTTCTTGTGAGCCTGCATATGCCGCAATTGCGCCGTATTGAGCGATTGAAGTAGGGTTTGACGTACTATGACTCGCTAAATTCGTCATTGCTTTAATAAGCTGCTTATTTCCTGCAGCATATCCAATACGCCATCCTGTCATAGAATGAGATTTAGATACACCATTAATAATAAGTGTTTGTTCTTTTAATGCATTAGAAAGCTGGGCAATTGAAGTATATTCTACGCCACCATAAATTAATTTTTCATAAATTTCATCAGAAACGATTAAAATATCATGTTCTAAACATACTTCTCCAAGCTGTTGTAATTCTTCTTTGCTATAAATCATTCCTGTTGGATTGCTCGGTGAATTAATAATAACTGCTTTCGTTTTCTCTGTAATTGCCTCACGCAGCTGCTTTGCTGTAATTTTGTACTCATTGTCTTCTAAACCTTCTACATAAACCGGCTTACCGCCAGCAAGCTTTACTTGCTCTGGATAGCTTACCCAGTAAGGAGTTGGGATGATAACTTCATCTCCCTCATCAAGTAATACTTGGAATAATGTATATAATGCATGCTTTGCACCATTACATACAATAATTTCAGATGGATCATACGCAATACCTTGATCGCGAGTAAATTTCTTCACAATTTCTTGTTTTAACGATTGTAATCCACCTGTTGGTGTATACTTCGTATGCCCTTCTAACATCGCTTTATGTGCAGCATCCATAATATGCTCTGGTGTATTAAAGTCAGGTTCCCCTGCCCCTAATCCAATTACATCATGACCCTCTGCTTTTAATGCTTGTGCCTTTGCTGTAATTTCTAAAGTTGAAGACGGTGTTAAAGCAGCTACTCGCTTTGCTAATTTCATTTGTAGTTCCCCCTACATCTATTTTTCAATGCTATATCGTCTTAAAAATTTTCCATCTTTAAATTCAAGATAGTAATAACTATAACGATTGTCATCATCAATATATGTAACTTCCCATAGTGGTACATCATTTTCAAAGCCTAATTTCACTTTCATAATCTCTTTCGGCTTACTTTTTGATTCCTTACTTTCATTGCCGACTTGCTCTATTGTTCTTTGTATAGCCTCTTTTTCAGAAATACCTTCGCTCTTTTTCCTTACTACAGTATCCCCTTTTTTCTCAGGCACCCAAACGATAAGTTGTTCTCCCTTTTCATCTGTACCTTGCACGACTATATATGCAGATTTTCCGTTGTAATAATCAACAGATTTCACCTTTGTAAGCTTTGCTTTTTCTTTAGCAATTTCTACAAATTTCGACTCTTTTGGAATTTTCTTTCCCATCGCTTTATTATAAACATACGCCCCATATATTCCGCTAGCAACGATAACAATAATGATTGCAAAGATCCACTTTTTCATTGTATCACTACGTTCTGTAAATCGTAAATACAGCTGTTTCTTTATCTTTTTCGTCTAATGCTAGTCCGAACATGAGGTCCTGCTCTTTTAACGTACGATTTAAACTATCAACAATTTTATACAAATCCGACGAATATTTAATACGCGTCGTTGATAGTACTTCGATTTTCTTATCCATGAAAAAACTCCTCCGTTACACAAAAATTTCTAATTATAGAAGAACGCAATGCGGTTACAATAA
This sequence comes from Bacillus sp. JH7, assembly GCF_001563515.1. Classification (NCBI taxonomy): domain Bacteria; kingdom Bacillati; phylum Bacillota; class Bacilli; order Caryophanales; family Bacillaceae; genus Bacillus; species Bacillus sp. JH7. The sequence goes on from NZ_LPUS01000001.1 coordinate 3,193,223, forward strand.
GAGTACATTCTTTACAACCCCTGCTTCATCACCCATCTATTATAGCAGGACATGTACAGCAAAAAAAGGTTTCAAGTCGAAAACCAACACATTTTGTATACAAGAAGTAAGAAAAATAAAATTCCTCCTACCCACATTTTTTACGCCTGAAGTTTATAAGTACTTCAGGCGTATTTTTCTTCCATTTTTATTCATTTGATGGTTCTTCTAATTGTACTAACAATTCTTCTAATGGTCCTTCATAAAGAGGTACGTTAGGAATCGATTGTAGAAATCGTTTTCCATAGGAAGAACTCGTCAAACGACGATCTAACACTACTACCGTTCCTGTATCTGTATTCGTTCGAATTAAGCGGCCGAATCCTTGTTTGAAACGTAATATTGCTTGTGGGAGCGCTAATTTAGCGAATACATCTTCACCTTGATTTTTTAGCCACTCACCTTTCGCTTCCATCATCGGCTGATGAGGTGGTGTAAATGGTAGACGGACTATAACAAGACAACTTAAGGCATCTCCAGGAATATCTATTCCTTCCCAGAAACTGCTCGTCCCTAATAAAATTGATTTGTCGAACTCTTGAAACTTTCGAATTAAGCGGCTTCGACTTCTATTATTCACACTTTGGGTGAGTAATAAATAACCCTCTAATTCATCATTATTTTTTAAATTCGCATACGCTTCTTTTAACATTTCATACGAAGTGAATAAAACGAGCATTCTGCCTTTTGTGGCTTTTGCTATCTTTGCAATATGTTCCGATACAGATTCAATATATCGCTCATTACTTACTTGCTTAATAAAAGGTACATCCGTTGAAACCATTAATTTCATCTGTTCATCATAACGAAATGGTGACGGAACCTTTAATGTATTTGGAGCGAAATCATGTAAACCAAGTTCCTCTTTTATATAATCAAACGTATCGTTAACTGTTAGTGTTGCGGATGTAAAAATAACACTCTTTTTTTCTGTTAAAAATTCATCAGCAAATCTTTCACCAATATGGACAGGCTGTGCGTATAGAACTGTTGAATGAATCGTCCCTTTCGTTTCAGTCTCCATCCAAGTTACATACGAATTCTTTTCTAATACGAGTAACTGTAATGATTCTGCCATCTTTCTCAGCAACTCAATTAAATGCATAAATTCACCTGTTACAACATGCATCTCCCATTCTAACTTACTTTGCAATATATCCACTTGCTTCTCAAGAGCAGTTACTACCCTTCTTAATTCATATATAAAACGATTTGTTAATTCGACGATACTATCCCACAACTTACCTTTTTCTAGTTCTGCGTTATACCTATAGATGAGCGGCATATTATTCGTTCCTTGCTCTTGCTTTGTTTGTTTAAATATAAAAGTACGTAACATTTGGAAGAGTTCATCCGCATCAAACTTAAGTTCCTTCAAACTATAACTTATCATACGGAAAGTTGAACGAGATGCTTGCTCTGATTTTTTCATCATTTTATATACTTTGGAGAGTACATCTTCTGTTTCTAGCGTCCCAAGACGAGATATAACCAATTGAAAATACATACAAGAGAACTGTTCACCCAATGTTCTACTCGCAGCTTCTTCAATATGGTGAGCTTCATCAAAAATAATATGTTCGCATGAAGCAAACAACGGTTCTTCACTTGAAAAATCTTGAAATAATAACGCATGATTTGTAATAACGATATCTGCAAATAAAGCTTTATTCTTCGCTCGCTGATAAAAACAACGACTAAACCAATTACTTTGCATACCGCCTGGACTATACGCATCGCTACAAATACGATTCCAAAGTAACTTTCCGCCCTCAGGAATATTTAATTCGTCTCGATCACCTGTTTCAGTTTGCAATAGCCAAACTAAAATCTTCGCCTTCGTAAGTGCCATATCATAATTTTTTTCTTCCTCTTGCAAAGCATACTCAAATTTATGTAAGCATAAATAATGCTTTCTTCCTTTTAGAAGAGCTGCCTCAAATGAAAATGGCATTATTTTTTGTAATAACGGAATTTCTTTTTCTAATATTTGTTGTTGGAGTTGTACCGTTTGTGTACTTATAATGACAGGTTCTTCTTTTCTCTTTGCAAAATAAAGACTAGGAAGCAAATAAGCAAGAGTCTTTCCTGTTCCTGTACCCGCTTCAATTAGTGAAAAACGAGAATCTCTTAACGCCGTATATATCTCTTTCATCATCAGTTGTTGACTTTCTCTTCTTTCAAACTTTGGCATATGTGATTCCAATTTATCCATCGTTTTATTCAAGAAAGCATCAAACTTTGATGAACACGTTTCTCCAAGGTTTAAGGAATAGTTCCGCTTTTTCAGCGCAATATTTCGATGTATTTCATACTCCGCTATATCTTCTTTACCGTGCATTACTTTCTTTAAAATATTTTCAGAAAGCACATCAGCTATATCGCTTTGGAACACATCACTTAATTCATAAAGCGATTGCAACGTGACAAGTGGTAACTTTTCAATTTCATTTAAAAATTGTAAAAATAATTCCGCTGTTGCAAGAGCATCACTATCCGCACGATGTGGTTGATCGTGCTCTAGTTCATGCTTCTTAGCTAAATCACGTAATTTATAACTATCGGCTGTCGGCAAAAGAATTTGAGCCAATTCAACCGTGTCGATTTTCGGACAATGTATTTCTGTATATCCAGCTTGCCTTAATTCTTCATTTAAAAAATTCCAATCAAAGTGAACATTATGCGCAACGAAAGCCGCACCTTGTAATAGCTCAACAATCATCGGGGCTACATCTTGAAATAACGGGGCTTGTTTTACAAGACTTTCATCAATCCCTGTTAATTCTGTAATAAATGGTGGGATCTCTCTCTTTGGGTTAACAAAAGACGAAAAAATCTCCAATATCTCTCCATCTTCTACTACAACAGCTGCAATTTGGGTAATTTTATCCTTCCCATCTTTCCAGGAGTTCCCTGTCGTCTCTAAATCAACAACGACATAACGCTTACTCATATATGTAACACCTCAATTTCTTACCTTTCAAACAACAATAATTTATATAATGTTACTATACCACGTTTTATCTCATCTTAATGAAAAGATGCACAAAAAAGCTATCTCCGCAATGGAGATAGCCTTTCTACTTATAATATCGTACCCGCTTTTTCAGCACCTAACATTTCAATAATTTGATTATTATCGTCTAATACTGCAATTTTTGGTTCTTGTTTATGAATCTCTTCTTCCGTAACTAGCCCATAACAAATAATAATTACTTTGTCCCCTGGTTGTACAAGCCTTGCCGCAGCACCGTTTAAACAAACAACACCACTACCGCGTTCCCCTTTAATAACGTATGTCTCTAAGCGAGCACCATTATTATTATTTACAATTTGGACTTTTTCGTTTTCTACAATATTTACTGCATCCATTAAGTCTTCATCAATTGTAATACTACCTACATAATTTAAATTTGCCTCCGTTACAGTTGCACGATGTAACTTTGCTCTCATCATTGTGCGAAACATAGATGCTCCCCCTTATTTAACCGTTAATGTTATATTGTCAATTAATCTTACATTTTCAAACTTAACTGCAATAGCTAAAATGATTCGTCCTTCGACTTTCTCTATCATTGTTAATGACGGATATGCATATAAATCCGCATAATCTACAGTGCCTTTCGTATGCGTCTCAATATACTCTTTCACAAGATTTGTAATGATTTCGGGATTACGTTCACCTGCCTCAATTCTTTCTTTCGCTATACATAGGCTGCGGTATAAATGAAGAGCTTCTTCACGTTCATCTTGTGATAGGTACACGTTACGAGAACTTTTCGCTAAACCATCTTCTTCCCTTACAATATCAACTGGTACGATTGTAACTGGAATATTGAAATCAGTTACAAACCCTTCAATTACTGCAACTTGTTGAGCATCTTTCATACCGAAATAAGCACGCTTTGGCAGCGTAATATTAAATAGTTTCATTAGTACAGTTGCAACACCAGCAAAATGACCAGGTCTTTGTTGACCGCATAATACGTCCGTGCGCTTCACAACTTCTACCGTTGTTGTTTGTTCTGCTGGATACATTTCTTCTACACTCGGATAAAATAAATAATCTACACCGTTTTCTTTTGCTACATTTTCATCTCTATCAATATCACGAGGATATCGATCTAAATCTTCATTTGGGCCAAATTGTAGTGGGTTTACAAATACACTTAAAACTACAGTTTCATTTTCTTCTCTTGCCTTACGTAATAAAGTAGCATGGCCTTCATGTAAATAACCCATCGTTGGAACAAAACCAATACTCTTTCCACTTGCACGAAGTTCGCTCGTAATTTGCTGCATCTCTTGCACTGTAGTTACGATTTTCATTATTGTTTTCCTCCATATAACGCTAAGCATTCTTCCTCTTTCATTGTGAACGAATGTTTTTCTTCAGGAAATTGCCTTGTCTTTACTTCAGTAACATATTGTGAAATCCCACGCACAATCTCCTCTTGAACAGACGTATATTGCTTCACAAATTTCGGAACACGATTTACGCCGTATGAGATAAGATCATGATAAACAAGCACTTGCCCATCTACTTTTTGTCCTGCGCCAATCCCAATTGTCGGTATTGTTAGTTGCTCTGAAATAAGTTCTGCTAACTGCATTGGTACACATTCTAACACAAGCGCTATTGCACCAGCTTCTTCACATTTCTTTGCATCTTCTATTAATTTTTTTGCACTCTCCGCATCTTTTCCTTGCACTTTATATCCACCCAACACTCCTACAGATTGAGGGGTTAAACCTAAATGCGCTACAACAGGAATTCCTGCGTTCGTCAAATATTGAATCGTCGATATAACTTCTCCAGCACCTTCTACCTTCAGTGCGTGTGCCCCGCTCTCTTGAACGATGCGGCGTGCATTCACCATCGTTTCTTGTAATGATACGTGATACGACATAAATGGCATATCAGTTACAATAAACGTCTCTTTCGCTCCGCGGCGTACAGCTTTCGTATGATGAATCATATCCTCTACTGTTACAGGTACTGTTGAATCGTATCCGAGTACAACCATTCCAAGAGAATCTCCAACTAGAATCATATCAACTTCAGCTTCTTCTGCTAATTTAGCAGATGGATAATCATACGCCGTTAGCATTGTAATCGGCTCACCTTGCTCTTTCATCTTCAAAAAATCTGTTTTTGTTTTCAAAAACTACTCCTCCTTTATGCAGGAGAGAGGAGATGGCCGAAATCATATAAAAAAACCCCTCTGGCCATAAAAGGGCAGAAGGGTTGTGTGTTAGTCGGCATTATTCATCCCTCTGTCCCAGTCCGTTATTGGATCAAGGCAGAATCCAAGTTATTATTTTTCGTATGACTTCGAATCATGGTGCAGTTCGCTCTGATACTGCCCACATTCGAACTAATTATAGCAAACTACAAAAAGGAATTACTACATTTTTTCGAAAAAATAATTTTTTATTCTTATTACGGTATATGAAATTTAACACGAGAGTATATATGCTATACAGTTTTTATGGATAATTCAATCCTGAAAAGATACATGTTTTTTCAACGCATGTTAAAAAAGTCCAAGTTAATTTTTTCTGTAATCAATTTAACTATATAGTATAACTCTTAAACTAATGATGCAGGTTAATTGAGGAAAGTACTTAACAAAGGAGAATTGCAGATGTCTATGAACAGGTGGTTATTTCGATTCAGCAGTTTGCTTGTAATGATTGTATGGTGGATGTCTTTAGGATCCTCCCAAGTATTTGCCTCAGTTCATGTCGTAACACAACCCACCGATTTAACGAAAGTGATTGAGGTTGAACTAAATGATGATTACTTTAATCCAAATGTCATCACGATTCCGCTTGAAGGATCAACAACATTACTATTGAAAAATAAAGGTAAAAACGAGCACACCTTTACAGTGAAAAAACTCGGTATTGACGTCGTAGTCCAGTCAGGAAAAGAAAAGAATATTACCGTGAAACCTAAAAATACTGGTACATATGAATTAATATGTCGATACCATCTTCTTAAAGGAATGACAGGCAAAGTAATCGTCAAATAACATGCCAGGTCAACTCGACGGAAGCTATTTTGAAATGAACTTTAAATATGAAAAGAATTTATTATCATGTTACAAATTCAACTCAAAACTATTGAAATAAAAAGAAGTTCCAAAAGAGGAACTTCTTTTACTTAATTTCGATATCTGCAGAATGAATATGATGTACTTTCCCCTCATGATCCTCCAGAAGTAATACACCATCCTCTGTGATTCCTTTTGCTAACCCCGTAATTGTCTCTCTCATCGTTCGAGCGGTAATTTCTTTCCCGATGCTCACAGCGTAACTTTCCCAAAGAATTTTAATGACAGAGAAACCATTTTGTAAATATTCTTCATATAATTTTTCTAGTTGTAAATAGATTTGTTGCATAAGTTCTGCACGAACAATCGGCTTACCTGATTCAATCGCTAATGAAGTAGCGATGTGCTGAATTTCTTCATCAAAATGTTCTTGCTTTTGATTCGCATTAATACCGATGCCCATAATGACAGCATTAATTTTATCAGGATCCGCTTGCATTTCTGTTAATATACCTACAGCCTTTTTACCTTGAATTAAAATATCATTTGGCCATTTTATTCCTACGTTTACACCTGTACATTTTTCAATTGCCTGTGCAACACTAACAGCCGCTAACAAAGTAAGTTGCGGTGCATGATGAACTGGGATTGACGGGCGTAAAATAATACTCATCCAAATCCCTGTTCCTTTTGGTGAATGCCATTTTCTGCTTAAACGACCTCTTCCCGCTGTTTGTTCTTCTGCTACAACGACAGTTCCTTCTTCTGCACCTTCATAAGCAAGTTTTGCTGCAATGTGCTGCGTTGATTCAACAGTTTCTTCAAAATACACTGTTCTACCAATCCGCTTCGTTTGTAGCCCTAACTGAATTTCATTAGCAGTCACTTTGTCTGGCTTACTTGCAATTCGGTAACCTAATCGGCGCACAGCTTCAAGTTCATATCCCTCACTCCGCAGATCCTCCATATGTTTCCACACAGCAGTTCTTGAACAACCAAGTTTATCACTAATTGTTTGGCCGGATACAAACTCGCCATCCGCTTCAGAAAAAACTTGCAATAACTGCTTTCTTATAGTAGATTGCATGCTTGCAGCCACTCCCTTATACGCTCTTTCTCATTAACTACGTTTCCTTGTACGATTGCTTCTTCGATTTTCTGAAGCATTTCAGCAACCCACGGACCAGGCTTTTTGTTTGCCCAGTTTAATAAATCATTACCAGTCACATTCATTTCTTGACGTTCCTGGATTGGCAATGCATGAAACATTAATTGTACTCGTTCAACAGATGTAGGGTCATAGCTTTCAATCATCGCTTCATATACTCTCTCTGCCATTTCAGCGATATGAATTCCCGTTTTATAAAGAAGGACTGTATCCCAATCCTTCTCCTTTCTAGTACGAATTGCCAATAAAACTGCAACAATATCTTTTATTTTTTTATTCGAAAACTTCCATTGACGTAAAAAGACAGATGGATGTTCTTCTCCGATACAATATAAGAAAAATGCCCACGCCTCAATATCCGTTTCGAAAGAATCCCATTTATACTGCGTAGCTTTTAACAGTCTCTCTTCTGACATTTGTAAATATGGCAAATGAGAAAATAGCTTCGTCTCTACTAATTCTTTGAGACCTTTCACACAATATGTACCAGTTAACAGTTTCTCAAACTCTACTGTAATACGCTCAATTGCTATATGTTCTAGCAAATGCCCATGCGTTTCAATCGCTTGCTTCGTTTTCATTTCTAATGAAAAACCTAACGTGCTTACAAACCGAATACCACGCATCATTCGCAGGGCATCTTCTTGAAAACGATCCGCAGCATTTCCAACTGTCACAATTTCTCTCTGTTGAATGGCTTCCTGTCCAGCAAATAAATCAACCATTTTGCCTTCTTCTGTCATAGCAATTGCATTCATCGTGAAATCACGACGTTTTAAATCCTCTTCTAATGAACGAACAAATTGAACACTACTAGGTCTTCGAAAATCTTCATATTCGCTTTCTGTTCGAAAAGTAGTTACCTCATAAGGCTCACCATTTTCTACAACAATTACAGTTCCATGCTCAAGACCAACAGGAACATTTCTTGGGAATATAGCCATCACTTCTTCTGGTAGAGCAGATGTCGCAATATCAATATCTCCAATCGGCCTATCGATAATAAGATCTCGTACGCTCCCACCAACAAAGTAAGCCTCATGTCCTTGTTGCTTTAATGTCTCAATAATAGAACTAGCTTTTTTAAATATTTCCATTTTTGTCATCCCTTAGTACGTCATAGTAAATCGTTTCATATTGTGAAACAATTTTTTCTGAGCGAAATTGCTCATAAACACTTTCTCTTGCTCGTTCTCCCATATTACGGTGAAGTTCCTCGTCCTTTAATAGCTGAATAGCTTGATTTGCCACTCCTGTTGTATCGCCAACTTCACATAAATATCCTGTTTCCCCGTGTTGAATAACCTCTGGAATACCTCCAACCCGCGTTCCGATACAAGGTACACCACACGCCATTGCTTCTAATAAAACAAGACCAAAACTTTCCTTCTCTGATAGAAGCAACATTAAATCACTCATCGCAAGTAGTTCTGCAACATTATCTTGCTTCCCTAGGAATAAAACGCGATCTTCAATATGTAAATTCTTCACTATCTGTAAAATCGTACAGAATTCTGGTCCGTCTCCAACAAGAAGCAACTTCGCATCTACTTCTTTAACAATTTTAGCAAATGCCTGAACAACATCCTGCACACGTTTCACTTTACGGAAATTCGAAATATGAATAAGTACTTTTTCACTCTCACTTATACCGTATTCTTTCTTTAATTGAGACATATTACGCTTGAAATATACACGTTCGTCTATAAAGTTATATACCGTTTGAATTTCTTTACTTGGTTTTACAAGCTCATGTGTTTCGTTAATTAATGAATGCGAGACAGCAGTGACAACATCCGATTGCTCAATACCAAAACGAATTAAATTATTTAACGAAGGGTCGGAACCTAACACAGTAATATCTGTTCCATGTAAGGTTGTAACAATTTTAATACGCTCTCCGATCATTTGTTTTGCTAAATATGCACAAATTGCATGTGGTATTGCGTAATGCACATGTAAAATGTCTAAGTTTTCTCTTTGTGCAACCTCGGCCATTTTACTTGCTAACGCTAAATCGTATGGTGGATATTGAAATACAGAGTATTGATTTACCGTCACTTCATGAAAATAAATGTTTGGATATACTTTATTTAACCGGAATGGTAAACCCGATGTAATAAAGTGAATTTCATGCCCACGTTCCGCCAATTGCTTTCCTAATTCTGTTCCAACAACTCCAGAACCACCTACAGAAGGATAACATGTAATACCTATTTTTAATTTCATTTACATCCCCCTAATAAATCAGCATGTAATAAAACCGGTTTCTTACTCATAAATCCCTCGGCATACAAGACTCCAACTTCTTTTCCAAACATCTTCTCACGAGCGATTACAGTTTCAACGTAACCTTCTGTTAACGGTGTCTTAACACCATCGCTCCCTGTTGAAAACTGACTTTCATACGCTTCTAATGCTTCCACCTTTATAGAGAGGTACTCACTTATATCTATACAAAAATTCGGTTTATGAAAACCATTAATCATATAATTATAAAAAGACTCCACACGATGTGGTGAAAGTTCCGGCATATATTTACGGATTCCTGCTGAAAAAATAGCCTCTTCCACAAGCTTTGCACAATTTGCATGATCTGGATGGCGATCTTCATAGTACGGTGCAAAAACTAGTTTTGGTTTATATGTACGGATCACCTTGACAATTTCACGTATATACTCTTCTTTCATATACAAACCACGGTCTGGCATCGCTAAATTCAGCCTCGTTTTTACTCCCATTATACGAGCTGCAACCTTCGCTTCTTCTTTTCTCAACTCTATCGTTCCATTTGAAGAAAGATCAGCTTCTGTTAAATCACAAATACCTACTTCATACCCTTGCTTTGTATATTTAGCGATGGTACCAGCCATGCCGATTTCAACATCATCGGCATGAGCACCAAACGCTAATATATGTAATCCACTCATAATTGTTCCCCTCATTTTCTTAACTTACGATAATCTAAATCTCCTCGCTCTAATGCGTGCATTAACATTTCAGCACTTGCCATATTCGTTGCAAGTGGAATCGCATATACATCACATAAACGAAGCAATGCATTCACATCCGGTTCATGCGGCTGTGCTGTTAATGGATCGCGGAAGAAAATCACCATATCTAAATCGTTCTTTGCAATCATTGCACCAATTTCTTGATCTCCACCAAGAGGGCCAGATTGATATCTTGTTACAACTAATCCAGTCGCTTCCATAATACGAAGCCCTGTCGTTCCTGTTGCAAATAATTCATGTTGTTCAAAAATTGGTTTATATGCGTATGCAAACGAAACCATATCATTTTTCTTTTTGTCATGTGCGATTAAGGCAATTTTCATCCGTTGTCTCCCCTTTAGTCGATAATATTTTCTAAACCGTACACAAGATGATCAAGGTTCATTACTGTCTCAATTGATAGTTTTACACCTGACATAAATGATGCACGATTGAATGAATCATGACGAACTGTTAACATTTGTCCATCTCCACCGAACATTACTTCTTGGTGTGCAATAAGCCCTGGCAAACGTACACTATGAATGTGAATACCGTCTACATTTGCACCACGTGCACCTGCTAGTTGCTCTACTTCTTTTGGATGACCTTGCTGCTTTGATTCACGATTTTGACGAATTAACTCTACCGTTTTTACAGCTGTACCAGATGGTGCGTCTAATTTTTGATCATGATGTAATTCAATTACCTCAACATCTTGGAAATATTTCGCTGCCATTTGTGAGAATTTCATCATAAGAACTGCACCAATTGCAAAGTTTGGAGCAATAATTGTTCCTACTGCTTTTTCTTTTGCATTCTCTGTTAAACGTGCCAATTCTTCTTCTGTAAATCCAGTTGTACCAATAACCGAACGAAGTCCACGCTCAACTGCAAGTGTAACGTGTTGTTTCCCCACTTCTGGTGTTGTTAAATCTAACAACACATCTGCTTCTACTTCATCTAAACAAGTATGTAAATCAGCGTAAATCGGTGCATGTGATGCTGGCATGCCAGGTAAATCAGAAATCTTCTCACCACCATGCTTATAATCCACTGCTGCTACTAAATTAAAATGTTCCGTTCTTTCCATAAGAAGAACTGCTTCATGTCCCATACGTCCTCTTGGTCCGGCGATAATTACTTTAATTTCTTTCATTATTCTTTCTCTCCCTCATCAATACGTGTCCAGCGATCTTTATCACGTGTATTAAATTTATTCATTACAATGTTATGTGCTGTCTCTAAATCAATATTTAAACTATTTGCCATACAAATCATAACAAATAATACATCTCCAAGCTCTTCTTCAATACTTCTTTCTTTTTCAGTTGTTTTCTTCGGTTTCTCACCATAATAATGATTTACCTCTCTTGCAAGCTCTCCCATTTCTTCCGTTAAACGAGCCATCATTGCAAGCGGACTGAAATAACCTTCTTTAAACTGACCAATATATGCATCTACTTCTTTCTGCATATCTTTCATCGTTTTTGCTTCCATACTATTCACCTCTAATCCTTCCTCTTTCATGTTAGCCAATTCATCGCGATTTGACAAATATTATTCCCCGCCAAACACCTATTTGCGACCCATTTTTGGATAGACTATAATAAAGTGAAACTTCTTTTGCGTTTTTTTGCAAAAGATTAGTTGAACTAATCGGGTTCCTACGGCTGGTTCGCCTTTCTTCAGAGCTTTATCTCCTACCAGCCGTTGGTACGGGGTAAAGTGAAACTTCTTTTGCGCTTTTTGCAAAAGATTAGTTGAACTAATCGAGTTCCTACGGCTGGTTTGCCCCTCTTCTTTGCTTCATCTCCTATCAGCCGTTAGAGCGGGATAAAGTGAAACCTTCTTTTGTGCTTTTCACAAAAGATCAGCCCACATCAATCAAGTTCTTACTATTTTCACTAGCAACTAGAAATTACTTATTATTATGTTTTACTGTTTCAGCGGAGCAATGCAATCATTACATAATTAGGGGGATTTCTATATGACATCAAAATTGAAGATGCGAAATATTATTTTTATTTTAATCGGTTCCGCTATATTTTCTTTCGGTATTGTCAATATCAATATTGAAAACCACCTTGCAGAGGGTGGGTTTACTGGTATTACACTATTATTGTATTTTTTATTTAAGTTTGATCCTTCCTACTCAAACTTAATTTTAAATATCCCTATATTTTTTATTGGTTGGAGGTTACTTGGCAGAACGACATTTTTATATACATTAATTGGCACCTTTAGCGTATCTTTATTTCTATGGATTTTCCAGCGTTACGAAGTACTCAACTTACATTTAAACTTGCAAAATGATATGACACTCGCAGCTTTATTCGCCGGGGCATTTATCGGTATCGGCCTTGGAATAATATTTAAATATGGCGGGACTACTGGCGGTGTAGATATTATCGCACGACTAGCTCACAAATATGTTGGCTGGAGTATGGGGAAAACAATGTTTATGTTTGATGCTGTCGTTATCGTAGTCTCTATTCTTACCTATTTATCATACCGCGAGGGCATGTATACGCTAGTTGCTGTTTTTATCGGTGCTAAAGTCATTGATTTTATGCAAGAAGGAGCTTATGCTGCCAAAGGAGCGACTATTATCTCAGAGAAAAACGATGAAATTGCTGCCAAAATTTTATCTGAAATGGAGCGCGGAGCAACCTTTTTAAAAGCTGTTGGATCGTATACAAAAGTGGAACGTAACGTATTGTATTGCGTTGTTGCTAAAAATGAAATCGTGAAATTAAAGAATATCATTACTTCTGTAGATCCTCATGCTTTTGTCGCTGTAAGTGATGTACATGATGTAGTTGGTGAAGGATTTACGTTAGATGAAAATAAAAACCCTTTACATAATTAAATGTAACTAGAAAAGCGCCTTAGCTTTTCTAGTTTTTTATTACAAGTCTTTTAAGCTTCTCAAAATCCTCATGAATAAGCTCCAATAAACTCCGATTATAAAAAATGGAAGCTGGATGAAAAGTCGGAAAAACATGATATTCTTTCTCTGACCATGTAAACTCTGCACTTTGCATATCCTTTAATTTTTGAATGGGCTGTTTTAATAATTGCCCGTGTACATCTGTGATTTTTTTATTTTTTCCTGTTAAACGTTGAAGACCGATATTTCCAAGCGTGACGATAAGCTTCGGATGTATTTTCTCTAATTCATAATCTAACAAAGGCGCATGGGCAACTATTTCTCCCTGATTTGGCGTTCTATTATACTTTTTTTGTATGATTTCACCATTTCTTTCTTTTTTCTCTCGCCATTTATAAGGTCTACTTCGAACAGCGCTCGTAATATATACTTCTTCCCTTGTAACATCAATACGCTCTAAAAAATCCATTAATTGTTTTCCCGCCCTCCCGCTAAACGGAATCCCATTATGAATTTCTGTTTCACCAGGCGCTTCTCCTAACAACATAAATTTGGGATTTTCAGGACCTTGTCCACTTAAAAAACCTTCTAGTTGATAAGGAGCACTGCGCTCTTGCACTTGTTTTACTAAATGGTCTGGATATTTCATTTCCCCCCACCGCCTTTCCGCATTACTTCTATTATTTCTATTTGCAATACATTATATAATTCAATCCATACAACAAAAAAAGACTATCAAAATTGATAGTCTTTAGTCGTCGCTACGCTGCATACCAGTATACATTAATACGAGACGTAATAATTCAAATACCGCTACAGCTGCAGCTGCTACATATGTTAATGCTGCCGCATTTAATACTTTACGAGCTTGCCCATATTCATCTGTTGATACAATACCTAACGCTTCAATTTGTTGCATTGCGCGCTTTGACGCATCAAACTCAACTGGCAATGTAACGAGCTGGAACACAACACCTGCTGCCATTAAAATGATACCTAATAACAACAAACCAGACATTTGTGCAAATATACCGATTAGGACGAAAATCCAAGACATATTCGAACCAAAGTTTGCAACTGGCACTAACGAATGACGAACGCGCATAAATTTATAATCTTTTGCATCTTGAATTGCGTGTCCTACTTCGTGTGCTGCAACTGCTGTACCAGCAACTGAATGTCCATAATAGTTATCTGTTGATAATCGAACCGTCTTAGCGGTTGGATCATAATGGTCTGATAAATGACCTGGTGTTTCTTCTACAGCTACGTTGTATAATCCATTTTCATCTAAAATTTTTCGAGCCACTTCCGCTCCTGTCATACCTGATGTTGAATAAACTTGTGAATACTTGCTATAGGCACTACGTACTCTTGACTGTGCATACAACGGTATGATCATTATGATCGCGAAGTAAATTAAATAAAACATCATGAACCTCCATTGAAGTTTTAATTATAGTACTTCTCATTCTATTTTCTTCTGCCACTATTGTCAATGAATAAACCTTACAATCCATATCTTTATTTATTGCATTATCTATTTTTAGAATGTACATTACTTTTTCTTTTTTCTCTCTCTCCTTTATACTTTCTCCATCCAACATAAGTTAATGTGAAGAAAATAAGTCCCCCAGTAATTGTCATAAACCAAATGAGAGAGGGTGCAATTTCATCTTTTTTTACTGTGTGAAATATCTTTTGCAAATCCCCTTTAATAATCCCTAATTGCATTTGGCCGCCTTTCGTTTTTAACATAACGTTACGAAATTCATCTAAATAAGATAAATGAACATTTACACGCTGAACCTCGTTTTCTGGCAAAGCAATCATTAAGCTTGGATAAATAATATTGAATTCATTTAAAAACGTATTTAACGTTTGTTGAAACTGCCCAGCATCTTCTTTTTCCATCGCTTTTTCCATTTGAGAAAAGGCATCCATTACTTTCCTTTCTCTTTCCATCCAAAGTGGTTGATATTTCGATACTTGTGCATCAACAGCAAGTTGTAATGCCAGCACATTATCAATTTTAGCTTGCTTACCTAAACCTTCTTCAGAGAGCGATTGTTGCGCCTTATCGTAAGCTAAAGAAATAACTCTAACTTGATCTGGTGTTACTTCCTGCTTCTTTTCATTCCCCTTTATTAAAAATTGCTCCGAGAAATGTTGTAATACTTGTACCGCTTTTTCATCTTCATTACGCTTCACTAACTGTAACGAGTCGTCTAACAACCCTGTTAGCTCATTCCACTCTTCAGCATATATACGTAACGGAAACATTATAATTAGAAATGCTATCAATCCAATTAATGTTCTCTTCATCCCGGTCCCCCCTATAACTACTAGTACAAAATATGTTAATTTGGACAAGAATAGAACAGAACTAGACCGAAAAATATATTATCATTTTACAAAGAAAAAAATTCTCTTTAAGCAGAGAATTTTTTCTGTGACATCCTTTTCTTTTTTACGAAATATCGATATAAACTGTAACAAAGTATACTACCACCTAAAATGAATAATAAAATAGCACACGCAGCATGCATAAAGAACTCTTCTGGTAACATTAATATAATTGGATCTTTTTCAGGATCAAAAACCCAATAATCATTACTAAATAAAAGTTTATGGAATAATACAAAACTCTTTTCAAAATTAATAGCAATTGGTAACATAAGCGCTATCGGAAAAATGATTGTTAAAATCGATCCGTGCAGTAAAAACTTTTCATTTTTCTTTTTTAATAAATAAATTCCGCCTATCACTGCAATCATAATTGTCGCATACATCACATATTGAATCTTTACTAAAATATTTTTAACATCTACAAAATGAATACGGCCATTTGTGGACATATCTAATGTTGGCAAATGTAATGCTCCGTCATAAAACGGGGATAAATATGTAATAAGCACATCGTAATTTCTTTTAATTTCATCCTTCGTCATATCCGCTAAATCAGGAATATTTAAAAAATCAATTTCAAAATAATACAGCCATTTTCCATAGACAACTGCCGTTGTTGCGAGTGCAAAAATAGAAAATGCTATGCTATATGAAACAACTAAAGTAATCAATCGATCCAATATTTTTGTACCACTCTTATTTTTCTCCATGTTCTCCCCCTAAATGTTCTAACCATCATAAAGAAAATTGTTTCCTTTGCTCACGTAAGCAACAATAATATGTAATACATAGTACAGCAATACTTAACCAAAACGTAAAATAACCAATTTCCTCTACAAACAAATGCATAATTCCATATCGCGGCATTTGCCAAAATAAATAATCAATTGCATCGTTATGCAACGTCCACACAGCTGCTACTATAAAATGCCATTTTTTTATACGATAGAATGGAGCATATAAAAATCCTTGTACTGCCATCGCAAAGTGCGAAAGCATTAACATGTAGCCCATAAGGCCAATAGGCCCTTTTACGTAAATCATAATCCCGTTTACAACAACAGCCCAAATACCATATTTTATTAAAGTTACAATCGCTAACGCTTCTATTAATCCCCAGTTTCTCTTTGCCAAAAAAGCAATTAAAACAAACACAAAAAAGAGACTCGCCATAGGACTATCTGGTACAAACGGCCAAAATATAGGTGACGTTTCTTTCAATTGATTTCCGTACCATATAAATCCGTAAATTGTACCTAATATGTTAACAATTAATAAAAATAATAATACCGAGCGTTGTCTTAACATTGCATACAAGTACACCAATCCGTATGTCCAACACCTTTCAAGCAAAGTAATTCATTCATTAAATCCTACTCTATTATAACAAACTTCATCCAACTAAATAGAAAAGCTGACTACAAATTTTGTAGTCAGCTTTTTATTATTTTTTATTATACTTTGCAACGAATTCCGAAAGCTTCTTCAGTTCCTCATCCGTACCTTTAAATACACCTTTAGGCATTGAACCTTTTCCCTCTTTCGCAATTTTAGCAATTTCTTCTGGCTTTAAAGTTAAGTTTTGCAGTGCCGGTGCTGCTGCCCCGCCTTGTAAATTGTCACCATGACATGTTAAACAAGTATTTTTTTGCATTAATTTATAGCCATCATCATTTTTATCAACTGGCGCTGTTTTTACAATTGCTCCTTGTTTTTTTGCAGCTTCCCAGTCGTGGTGTGCTACAGATTCCCAAGTTAAAAAGATAATCGATGCAATTGCTAAAAGCATAAATCCAGTTGCCACAGGACGCTTCAATGGACGTCTTTCTGGACCTCGATCAAGAAATGGAGCTAACAGTAATGCTCCAAACGCAATCCCTGGCATAATAAATGCTCCAATTACAGTAAATGAACCGGAAGCATAAGAATACTTTAATAACTGATACAAGAATAAGAAATACCAATCTGGAAGTGGTATATATCCAGCATCTGTTGGGTCCGCCATTCTCTCAAGCGGCGACGGATGCGCCACTGTTAAACATAAATAACCGATTAAAAAAACTGCACCAACCATCCATTCTTTTAACAAGAAGTTCGGCCAAAATGCTTCTGTTTTCCCTGGGTATTCAGAATAGTCTTTTGGAATATTTGGTTTCCGAGCTACTGGTACCCGAGAGTCTCCTACAAACTTCATCCCTTTGCCGCGATGCATAATCTCCCTCCTTTAGTTCTTTCCCCTTTAATTTAGCAATCTCTTATAGTGGACCGGAAATACCTTGTTTGCGAATCATGATGAAGTGGAAGGCCATTAAACCTAGAAGTGCTGCTGGTAAGAAGAAGACGTGAATAGCAAAGAAGCGAGTTAATGTTTGAGCGCCAACAATTTCGGAATGACCAGCGAGTAATGTTTTAATATAAGGACCAATGAGCGGTGTTTGCTCTGCAATTTGAATCCCTACTTTTGTAGCAAATAAAGCTTTCATATCCCACGGCAATAAATATCCGGTAAAACCAAGACCTAACATAACAAAGAAAATAAGAACACCAACAATCCAATTTAACTCACGGGGCTTTTTATACGCACCTTGGAAGAAAACTCTGAGTGTATGTAAAAACATCATTACAATTACGAGACTAGCACCCCAGTGGTGCATACCACGAACAATTTGCCCATAAGCAACTTCATTTTGTAAATAGTAAACTGATTCCCAAGCATTTTTAATATCAGGCACATAATACATCGTCAAAAACATTCCAGATAAAATTTGAATTACAGTAACGAAAAAGGTAAGTCCTCCAAAGCAATAGACGAATGCAGAAAAGTGATGTGCCGGGTTTACATGTTCAGGTACTTCATGATCAGCGATATCACGCCATATTGGTGTAATATCCAATCTTTCATCCACCCAATCATAAATTTTATTTAACATCTACTTTGCACCCCCTCTTGGCTTCGCTTTTCCTAGATACAGCGTTCCATCTTTCACTTTAGACTCGTACACATCAAGCGGAGCAAGGGGTGGCGTACCTTTAATGTTAATCCCATCTTTTGTATAACGCCCCCCGTGACATGGGCAAAAGAATTGATTCGGATGTGCTTTGTCCGAATTCCAGTTAACTGTACATCCTAAATGTTTACATACTGGAGAGAACGCAACAATGTCTCCGCTTTCATCTTTATGAACCCAAGCCGATTTTGGTTCTTCAGACTTGTACCAACCATCAACCTGCTTCACTTTAAAATCGAAACGCTTCGGCTCTGTTGTAATATCCTTTACTTGCGCAACAGCAACCATATCTGTTCCCGCTTCTTTTCTTAACACCGGATCAAGCGCAAATCGCGTCATCGGCATTAAAATACCGGCAGCCATAAAGCCTCCTACCCCTGTGAGTGTGTAATTTAAAAATTGTCTTCTTGACACGCGATGTTCTTTGTCGCTCACGAAAATTTCCCCCCCTCTATCAGAAATTGTCCCCTCGTGATAAATTATATAAAAAATAAAAACTAGGACACTATCATGATATAATACGCTCATGCACAGGTCAATATCATACTACTCATAATAATAAGAACTTTCTGTTTATTGCGAGTTTCCCCATTTCTCTTCCAACATCACCATTATATTTTTTATATGCGCATGAATAACTTCTCTTTTTGCTTGATCACTAAATTGTTCTAACGCTAATGAAGGAAACCAAAATAAATCTCCCTGTAACTCTTGCATATCCTCTTTCCATGAAAAATCACTTGTAACATAAGCAATATGCTTAAAACCTTCACTTCGTAAATGATTTGTCCATTCTTGCAAACGACCTTTTTCATTCTTTTGACTTTCTACCAAATACGTAAACGCAGGCAGTAAAAGCACTCTTCCTTTATACTCTCTTTCCAATTCCGTGCTCAACAATTCGATAAATTCACCTTGTTCTACAACCATTTTCATTTCTTTTGCTGCCGAAATTGATAACAGCGGTATTACTCCTGTATCAACATACTCTCTTGCTTGCTCAAACTGTTCTACATCTTTTACAATCCACTTCAAATCCCTTCCCTCCTTCACTTGCAAATGACAGAACTTTCACTTTATATATATTAAACCACACTAAAAGAGGTAAAAAAAGAAAAACTACCCAATATAGGTAGTTTTTCTTTATAAAAGTCTGAAATTTGTAAAAATTAATTAATCCAAATAAATTCTATAAAGTCTTTAACTCTGCCGTTAATCTATGAAACGCTTCCTTATCTTGCTTATCTAACGCTTCATCAATTTGTTTCAAAAGGCGTTCTCTCCTAAACGAAAATACACTTTCTTCCAAAAACCTTTCTGCAAGTAAACGATCTTTTTCATTTACTTCAATATGCTTTGGTAGATATGGGTTTTCTTCTAATACAGCTACATAATTCGCATTTTGAAACGATGATTTAAAGTTGAGTTGAATATAAATATCCTCATCTCGATTTAAACGAATATCATGAAACGATTTTTCAGCATCTGTTGTCATAACATTTTGTTTAAAAAAGTGAAACGGTGTGTCTTTCACACAATTCGCTGACATCACTAAGCCACGCGGACAATATTTTGCATGCTCTACGAAGTGGACTTTATGCATCAATTGGTCGTGACTCATTAAATAATTCAGAATCCATACACATTCACGCTGTTTCAGTTGGTAATTATTCAAAAACCATTTTACAAAATCCTTCTTCTCGTTTACAGAAACAGGGGTATTCATAGCAATTAAGTCCCTCCTCTGTCTTTCTCTTTTCTTTTTAGATTCAAGAAGCGGCATTCAGTTTCCTTCCAACTTATGAAAAATCCTCTAAATTATATAACAATTCTTCAATATGAATTTGTGTCGGGTCTAGTTGTAATAACTGGGTAAATACTTCTTTCGCCTCTTTTCGTTTTCCTTCTTCCAATAAGAAATAACCGTACTCTTCTAAGAAGTCTGGATGATTCTTAAAAGAAGTATATGCACTTTCATAGTGTTTTAATGCATCCGAATACATTTCTAATTGTTTTTTTGCATACGCAAGATCCCAAAGTAGTTGTGTATCTGGTTCTCCACTATCAATAGCACGCTCTACAATTGCAATTAACTCTTCGTACTTTTCTTGTTCTTTTAAGATATATGCATATTTTAATGTTGCACCTAAATGCCCTGGATCTAACTCAAGCGCTTTTTGAAGAACTTCCTCTGCTTCTACTATTTTCCCTAATTTCGCCGCAATGTTCGCTAACTCTACATAAAATGGAACTGAAAGCTCATCTACTTTAATTCCTTCATGAAGCGTTTCATAGCTTTCTTGAAGCATTCCTTCTTTTTCATAGCTTTTCGCTAAATACATGTACAGTGATGCGTACTCAGGGTCTAATTCTTTTAGTTCTTGCCAAGCACCAATTGCTCTCTGATATTCTTCACCTTGGTATAATGTAAAGGCATATCCAAATAATGAGTGAATATCTTTTTGTTCCTCTAGGCCTGCTTCATAATAAGAAATCGCTTCTTCCCAGTTTCCGATCGCGCTTAACGTTTCTGCGAGGCGAAGTGCGATCACAACACCACCCATTACTTTATGTTCCGCTAATAGCGATTCATAATAAGTAATTGCCTTTTGTTCTTCACCTTTACTACTATATAATTCTGCTAACCCAAACGTAATAACAGGTTCATCAGGCATCATTTCTTTCGCCTTTAATAGTTTTTGCTCTGCTACATCATCAAAACCTTGCATTTGGAATAAATCTGCAACAAGTAATAACGATTGAACATATAAATCGTCATTTTCTGGAATATCATGAAGCACTTCAATCGCTTCATCTTCTTTATCTAGATCAATATATAATTCTGCTAAAAATACAGTGAATTCACTTTCTTCTGGATACAGTAAACGTAAGTCTTCAGTAATTGCTAATGCCTCATCTGTAAATCCAAGCGTATGATAGTAACGAGCGATATCATACTTCTCTTCATCATTCGCAATTTTTAATTGTTCTTTTAATAATTGTAATCCTTTTTCCGCTTCACCATTTTCAATATATGAAACAGCTTGTTCAAACTTTTGCATAAACGTCTCCTTTAATTCTAAAAAATATTCTCTTCTGTTCATTTATCATAAGCAACTCACTGTTAGAACGCAACCTTTAGAATGAGCATACTTCTTCTTATACTTCTTCTTACAGAGTAGTTAATTGTTCAAAAGGTTCGGATATGACACCGATACCTTACCATCATCTTCTATTGTACCGCTTTCTTTTATGACCGTGCAAATAACTTCTCTCACTAATTATCGAGCCATACAAACCGTGGTTTACAGAATAACTTAATTAGCAGTCTTCAACCTTTATTTTGAATGCGATAAAAAAGGCTCCTATACTAGGAGCCTTCACAATCTCTTAAGAATATGTTTCTTCTTTCTGTACTTGCTCATTTACAAGCTCTTTCAGCAACTCTATAATTTCATCATTTTCTTCCTTCAAACCGACAGTAATACGAATACCATCATCGATACCAAATGCAGCACCAGAACGAACGATATATCCTTTTTTCATTAATCGTTCGAAAGCTTCATTACCCGGTATACCAAGTTTTAAGAAAATGAAATTTGTTTGAGATGGATAATAGAATACGTTATATTCTTTACAAAATGCATAATACTGATTTAAACCTTCAGCATTCTTTTGCACACAATCTTGTAAAAAGGCTTGATCTTCTAATGCAGCGAGTGCTACAGATTGGGCTACAGTTGATGTATTGAATGGTAACCTAGCTACTTCTAGCTGTCCGATTAACTTCGCATCCCCAATCGCATATCCGATACGAAAAGCAGCTAAACCATATGCTTTTGAAAACGTGCGTAAAACCATAAGATTTTCATACTTTTCAAGAAGTGGTAATGTTTGCGGATAGTCTTCTGCTTCCGCGTATTCATAATATGCTTCGTCCATAATAACGAGAGCCGACTTAGGAACTGATTCTAAAAATGAAAGTAATTTTTGTTTCTCAACATATGTACCTGTTGGATTATTCGGATTACAAATCCATACAATTTTCGTTTTCTCATCTACTTGCTCTAGCATTGCATCTAAATCGTGAATACCATCTTTAAGTGATACTTCACGAACTTCTGCTCCTTCAATAACAGCATGGTGATGATATTGTGAAAACGTAGGATTCGCCATTACAACGTTTGTTCCTTCATGTAATAACGCTCGGCTAATCATTTGAATGACTTCATCTAATCCACTACCAAATAGTAGTTGTTCTGCTTTTACACCTAAATGTTTCGCTACTTTTGTCCGAAGTTCAAAGGCATATCCATCTGGATAAAGGGCATATTGGCTCGCTAAAGAAGTTAATGCTTCTGTCACACGTGCTGAACAACCGAATGGATTTTCGTTGGATGCTAATTTCACAATTTTTGATAAACCATATTCTCTTTTTACTTCTTCAATGTTTTTCCCAGGCACATACGCTCTCAAAGTTAACAATTGCTCTTTCACTCTCATTTTTCTTCCCCCAGTCATTTCATTCAATTTGATTACAATACGGTTATAGCCCCTTACTGTAATCTTTTGTCATAACCGTCACTATTACGAGAATACCTCTAAATGAGCACTTCACAGCACTTCGCTATCATTTTAAACCATATCTTTTTGAAATGCCTCTAACGCAATATGAACAGTCTCATCTGAAATAGATACGACATTCACTACCCCATATTCCTGCATAAGCACCATATGAATTGCTCCTGCATTTGCTTTCTTATCTTGTTTCATCAATTGAACGAGGCGCTCTACATTCAAATCTCTTGGCATTTTTGGATAGCCGTATTTCAAGAACCACTGCTTCATATCTTCATAAGCAAGATCAACCTTGTACACTTGCTCACTTAAAAATATGGCGAATAACATTCCAACCGCTACACCGTCACCGTGAGTAATATTTCCATACCCTAGCTCTTTTTCAAGAGCATGTCCTAACGTATGTCCAAAGTTCAAATGAGCACGTACACCCTTCTCTGTTTCATCTTGTGACACAACATTTGCCTTTACAGGAATCGCCTTCGTTAATATATGGATTAACTTCTCATCATGAAGATCCGCTAATGTTTGCACTTCTTCTTTTAACCAATGGTATAGCTCCACATCACCGATAAGAGCATGCTTTATCACCTCTGCATAACCTGAACGCCACTCTTTTTCAGGAAGAGACTGTAAAAACGGTGTATGATATACAACTGCTTCTGGCTGATGGAATGCACCAATCATATTTTTACCTAACGGATGGTTAATCGCTACTTTCCCACCCACTGCGCTATCGTGCGCTAATAAAGTTGTCGGAACCTGCACAAAGCGAATACCACGCATAAACGATGCAGCAACAAAACCAGCTAAATCTCCAATCATTCCGCCTCCAAGTGCAAGAATTAAAGAATTTCTATCTAATTTATTTTCAAGAGCTGACGTATGAGCCGCATAGAAATTTTCGAAAGACTTCTCTTTTTCGCCACTTGGTACAACAAACGAAAACACGTGCTGCTCTACTTGTAATGCATCGATAACTGTCTGTAAATGTAGTGATGCAACAGCTTCATCTGAAATGATCATTACGTTAGATACCGCTGGCTGCATATTTTGAACGATCGTTGTTAAGTTTGACAACGCTTCTTTACCAACATGTACATCATATTCTTTTGATTTCGTTTGAATATGTATGTTTCCCATTAAAATCCCCTCGCATATTCATTATGTTTCTCAATATTTTCACGAATTAGTTCCATACGATCTAATCCGAATTGTTCTATTAAAGCTGTCGCTAATTCCCAAGCCACAACCGCTTCTGCAACGACACTAGCTGCTGGCACTGCACAACTATCTGAACGTTCAATACTCGCTGTAAAAGGCTCTTTCGTATCAATATCTACACTTTGAAGAGGTTTATAAAGTGTAGGTATCGGTTTCATCACACCGCGCACAACAATTGGCATTCCAGTCGTCATACCGCCTTCTAGTCCACCTGCATTATTTGTTCTTCGTGTATATCCATGCTCCTCATCCCACAGAATTTCATCATGAACTTCACTTCCTGGTCTATGCGCTGCTTCAAAACCAATTCCAATCTCGACACCTTTAAAAGCATTAATACTCATAATTGCAGCTGCTAATTTCGCATCCAGTTTTCGATCATAATGCACGTAGCTACCTACTCCAATTGGCATCCCTTCCACAATTACTTCAACGATTCCACCAATTGAATCACCATTTGCTTTCGCATCATCAATCGCTTTCATCATTTGGTTACCAGCTTCTTCATCTAAGCAACGTACAGGAGATGCTTCTGTAATACTCTTTAATTCTTCAATTGAACTATACGTAATCTCCTTAGCTTGTACACCGCCAATTTCAATTACATGGCCCGCCACTTTAATACCAAGTTCTGCTAACACCTTTTTAGCAACCGCACCAGCAGCAACACGCACCGTCGTTTCGCGCGCTGACGAACGTTCCAGTACATTCCTCATATCTCTATGACCATATTTAATCGCACCATTTAAATCAGCATGCCCAGGCCTTGGTTTTGTCACTTTCCTTTTCATCTCTTTTTCTTCTTGCTCAGTTAAAGGCTCCGCCCCCATAATTTTTGTCCAGTGTGCAAAATCACGATTTTCAACAACAAGTGCAATAGGGGAACCTAATGTTTCTCCATGTCTAACACCACTTAAAATTTGCACTTGATCCGTTTCAATTTGCATGCGTCTACCGCGCCCATATCCCTTTTGCCTTCTAGCTAACTCTTCGTTTATATCATCTGCTACTAAAGACAATCCTGCCGGAACACCTTCTATAATCGTTGTAAGTTGTGGACCATGAGATTCACCAGCTGTAATATATCGCATACGTTATTCCTCTTTTCGTATATGTATTTATCTCACTATATTAACTTTTATCATTCTAAAAATATTAAAGAAATTATATCATAAATCGACCATTTTCTTATTCTATATTTCCGATAGGCCTAATTTAAATATCAACATATCATAACAGCTCAAACTTCGTAACTAACTGAAAATAAAAAAAGTGCAAGAAGAATACCCCTATTCTCCTTGCACTTTTTACTATTATCACAGTGATTAAAGCGTTTACAAATTATTTCAAAATAATTAGTAAATCCATTCATTCATTAATTTTGAGTAGTCAACTAATTCTTCTTCTTTAAAGAAAATAGCAATCTCGCGCTCTGCGCTTTCTAAAGAATCAGAACCATGGATAATGTTTTTCGCAACAGTTACACCGAAATCTCCACGAATTGTTCCAGGAGCTGCTTCATGTGGTCTTGTTTTCCCCATCATGTTACGCGCTGTATCTACTACACCTTCACCTTGCCATACCATTGCGAACACAGGTCCAGATGTAATAAAGTCTACTAACTCACCAAAGAAAGGTTTTTCCTTATGCTCAGCGTAGTGTTGTCCAGCAATTTCCGGAGTGACTTGCATTAATTTTGCACCAACTAATTGAAAGCCTTTTTTCTCAAAACGAGCTACAATTTCCCCAATGAAGGCACGTTGTACACCGTCTGGTTTTACCATTAGAAATGTTTTTTCCATAAAAAATCTCTCCACTTCTGAATTATGTATGTAATTGTATATCCCCACACACATATTATCACCCTTATCACAATTGTGCAATAGTTTTGAAATAGAGAGATTATTTTATTTTTTAGAATAAACATTAAAATTTTCGTTTTCCAATATACTTTGCAACATTTTGTAATGCGTACTTTGCTTTTCCACGTGGAAGTGGTTTTATTATTTCTAAAGCTTTATGTAAATAACGTTCACTAAACGCAAATGCTTGATCAATTGCTGTACTATTTTTTACAGCATCAATAATTTCTTGCATTTCACTTGCTGTTGAATTTTCATGTACAGATGTGATTTTCTGACGAAGTACGGGATCTTCCATCGCATATAAAGCAGGAAGTGTAATATTCCCTTGTAGTAAATCTCCGCCAGCAGGCTTTCCAAGTTTCTCTTCTGTAGAAACGAAATCTAAAATGTCATCAATAATTTGATAAGACATCCCTACAAAATACCCATACCAAAATAGACGATTTACCGTATCACGATTAGCACCAGCAGCAATCGCTCCCAATTGACAACTCGCGGCAATTAACAATGCTGTTTTTCGCTTTATTCTTCTTAAATACGTTCTTAAATTTTGGTCATAATTGTATTTATCTTTAATTTGTTCAATTTCACCTTTACAGACTTCTAAAATAGTATGTGATAACGCTTGATGCGCCTCTGGAATTTCGATATTTGTTATACATTCAAGAGACTTAGCGAACAGATAGTCCCCTGTATACATCGCAATACGATCTCCCCATTTCGCATTCACAGTCGCACTGCCGCGTCGTAAAAATGCAGCATCAATAACATCATCGTGAACAAGAGAAGCCATATGAATAAGTTCTAACGCAACAGCAACATGCTTAATCGCATCTAACTTATAATCTCCAAATTTCCCTGCAAGCAACACAAATACAGGACGAATTCGTTTCCCACCAGCTTCAATAAGCTGTAATGCTGCCTCTTCTACTAATGGCTGTTCAGAAGCAACTGTCTTTTTTAATTCTTTTTCTATCACATTAATATCCGATCGTAAAAAAGAGTACATAAGTTGTAACTTCATATTGTTCACCTTAACCTAAAACTTCTTTTTTCTATTTTGATTCTGGTTTAATACCTAAATGCATCGCTGCTACCCCAAAAGTAAATGGTTTCACTTGCACACGTTCAAGTCCAGCTTGCTCAAACATTTGAGCCAATTCTTTCATCCCTGGGAACGTACTAGCAGATTCTTGAAGCCATGAATACTCTTTATAACTTTTCGCAAACATCTTTCCAAATAACGGCATGATATATTTAAAGTATAAAATATATCCTTGTCGAAAACCAATCATTGTTGGTTGAGATGTTTCTAAACAGATTACTTTTCCACCTGGTTTTACTACACGCGTCATTTCTTTTAATACGTGCATATAATCCGGTACGTTACGTAAACCAAACCCAATCGTCACATAATCAAACGTATTATCTTCAAACGGAAGTTCCATTGCATTCCCATGTAGAAGTTCTACTTGTTTTAATTGTAACGCCTCTACCTTTTGCTTACCGACAGATAACATATTTTCACTGAAATCTAAGCCAACAACCTTTCCTTGTTCACCTACGGCTCCAGCTAGCGCAATTGTCCAATCTGCGGTTCCACAGCATACATCAAGCGCTTGACTACCTGGTTGTACATCCATAATTCGCATCGTTTCTTTACGCCACGCTTTATGTCTTTGAAAACTAATTACAGAATTCATCACATCGTATTTATCAGAAATCTTTTCAAATACGTCATGTACTCTTTCTTCTTTTGATTGTTGCATGCTCGTACCTTCTTCCAATGTAAAATTGCTTATGTCTTCTATTTATTCCTTAACACAGAATTTATTTCATTTATGTCTGTGTGATTTTCTAAAAATTGTTTTTCTTTCTTTCTCAATTCCTTCATCCAACCAATAATCACTACTTCTGCTTTATCCCCTAAAGCATCTTGCATAGCTTGAAAAACAGGTGAATGTTGCTTATCAGCATACAATTGAATTTCTTTTTGAAGGCGATTTCCACCTAATACGTATGTGATAAATGGCTTCCAATGTGATAAATGAAAATGATCACATGTTTTTTGAAGGAGCGCAGACTCAATCGTTACTACGCTTTTCATTATGTCATCCGTCGTTTCATGCGCTTTTTGGTATAACATAATTTTGTGTTCATTTATCTCTTTAATTCCTTCAGCAAGTGCACGAATTAAAACAATATCACGATTCATAGACAATAAATAATAATATAGTCCACTATAGTAATCGCCTGCAAGTACTGTTAATTGACGACATTTATGGAATTCAATCTCTTCCTCGCCTGCTTTATTTGATACCCTTTCATGCGTATCAAGCGCAATTTGTACAAGCATAATTGTTACTACGTAATGCTCAATTTGTTCTATATGTAAGTTTGCACTCTTTAAAGCACCATATAACAATGCTATCTTTTCTTCATCAATAAATGGTTCTTCAATATAGTTTATAAAGTAAGGATGGCGTAATTTCTCCATCAATTTTTCTTTTATACCCGCATACCCTCCGTAGATGTCACACACAAAAAATCACCCTTGTTTTCTAATTCATAAAACTTATTATAACACATACACTCTATTTTCTATAACCAAAACTTGGCTACACCTGCCATTCATGTAAGCAATCTTTCTAATCTCACTCTGTCTAGTTAAAACTATATCATTTATTTACTAAAAAAAAAAAGAAAAGCAGTTTCCCGCTTTTCTTTACTTCGTTTTAATAAACGATAAAATTTCACTGCGCGCTGCAGCATCATTTTCAAGCACACCACGCACTGCTGTCGTTACTGTTTTCGCACCTGGTTTTTTTACACCACGCATCGTCATACACATATGTTCTGCTTCTACTACCACCATTACACCATGAGGCTCTAGTACTTCCATAATAGAGTTCGCTACTGTTGATGTAATACGTTCTTGCAGTTGTGGGCGACGTGCAATTGTATCTACGGTACGAGCTAATTTACTTAACCCTGTCACCTTTCCACCTTGCGGAATATATGCAACGTGAGCAACTCCATAGAATGGAACTAAATGATGCTCACACATCGAATAAAATGGTATATCTTTTACTAGTACAAGCTCTTCGTGATCTTCTCCGAATACTTTATGCAAATGCTCTTTCGGATCTTCATGCATACCTGAGAACACTTCTGCGTACATTTTTGCAACACGCTTTGGTGTATCAAGTACTCCTTCACGATTTGGGTCATCCCCAATCGCCTCTAAAATAAGGCGTACTGCATGTTCAATTTGTTCTAAATTAACTTTTGCCATCCGCTAGCCCTCCCGAAAACCTAAAAGTGATACGAACACATTCTAGCATATTTATGTTTTTAAAAGCAAAAAGAAGAGTTCCCAAAAAGGAAACTCTTCTTCCCTGTTAATATGTAAGGATTATTTAACCGCATCTTTTAACGCTTTACCAGGTTTGAATGCAGGTACTTTACTTGCAGCGATTTCAATCTCCTCACCTGTTTGTGGGTTACGACCTTTACGAGCCGCACGCTCACGAACTTCGAAGTTACCGAATCCGATCAGTTGTACTTTATCACCTTGTTTTAAAGCTTCTAAGATAGAATCAAAAACAGCGTCTACTGCTTTTGTTGCGTCCTTTTTAGAAAGGGAACTTGCTTCTGCAACAGCATTGATTAAATCTGTCTTGTTCATGCCATTCACCTCCTCCCAAAGATAAGACTGTATAATGATCATAAAATGAGTCTTACTTTCATTTGTAGGCAATTTTTGCAAATTCTATACTACAAAGATGTAGATAAATCATTATCAACGCCTATATTATACGATTCTCCTTTATAATTCAATATTTTTAAGGAAATTGTTACTCTGAAAATGTGAAAATCTGATGAAACTTGACAATTTACAACAATGTATTAGATAATGACTGTTTATTTTTCTATTTTATAATCAAAAAAACAAAAAATCCCTCTACAGTGAGAGGGATTTTTTCTTATAGTATAATCGCAATTAATCCGCCAGATCCTTCATTAATAATTCTTTCTAGCGTTTCTTTTAATTTATATCTAGCATTTTCTGGCATTAAAGATAATTTCGCCTGAATTCCTTCTCGAACAATCGAGCTAAGTGAACGTCCAAATATATCAGAATTCCAAATTGATAACGGGTCATCTTCAAAATCTTGCATTAAATAACGAACTAATTCTTCACTTTGCTTTTCAGTACCAATAATCGGCTCAAACGTTGACTCTACATCTACTTTAATCATATGAATAGATGGCGCTACCGCTTTTAACTTCACACCAAACCTTGAACCGTGACGAATAATTTCTGGCTCATCTAAGCTCATATCCGCTAATGCAGGCGCTGCTACACCATATCCTGTTTGCTTAACCATACGCAGTGCATCCGCCACTTGATCGTACTCTATTTTCGCATGAGATAAATCGAGCATAAGCTTTAATAAATGATCTTTCCCTCGAATTTCTACTCCTACTACTTCTTTTAAAATCTGATCATATAATTCATCTGGCGCATATAAATCAATCTCCGCCACACCTTGCCCCATATCAATGCCAGCTAGGCTCGCTCGATCAATAAATTCATATTGACTAAACTGCCAAACAACGCGATCCACATCACGAAGACGTTTTATATCCTTCACAGTTTCTTGAACTGCTTCTTGATAACTTTGACGCAACCAATGCCCTTCATTTAGCACCATTACCCAGCTCGGAAGGTTCACATTCACTTCTAATACAGGGAATTCAAATAGCGCTTCACGAAGTACATTATATACATCTGTTTCTCTTAAACTCTCCACACTCATTGCAATAACCGGGATATCATATTCTTCTGATAAACTTTGGCGTAATTGCTCTGTATCTGGATGATACGGCTGTACCGTATTAATTATCATAATGAAAGGTTTTCCTACTTCTTTCAACTCATTTACAACGCGTTCTTCTGCCTCTATATAATCTCTTCTTGGAATTTCACCAATTGTTCCATCTGTTGTAATTACAACACCAATTGTTGAATGTTCTTGAATTACTTTACGCGTGCCGATTTCTGCAGCTTCATGGAATGGAATAGGTTCTTCATACCAAGGGGTATTAATCATGCGCGGGCCATTCTCATCTTCATAGCCCTTCGCTCCAGGAACCGTATATCCAACACAATCTACTAATCGAATATTCACTTCAAGTCCTTCATCTACTTCGATAGAAACCGCTTGGTTTGGAACAAACTTCGGTTCCGTCGTCATAATTGTACGACCAGCAGCACTTTGAGGCAATTCATCCTGCGCTCTTTGACGGTCAGACTCATTCTCAATGTTTGGAATAACTACAAGTTCCATAAATTTTTTAATGAATGTTGATTTCCCTGTTCGAACAGCTCCTACAACTCCAAAATAAATATCACCGCCTGTTCGTTCTGCAATATCTTTAAAAATATCTACCTTTTCCAAGTGATTCCCTCCCTCAAAATTTTTGGGAATAATTCCGCGTTTATAGTCAACTAATACCTTCTCTAACGTTGCCTATAATATCTGATATAATATAATGGTATTCTAGAAGTTCGGACAATATATCATATAATTTTGTCCAATTTCATATGACTATTAAAAAATATCTTTTGTTTGCATCGTAAGTTGTATAACATAAAAAACCTTTCTTCTAGAACTTATTCACTAAAAGAAAGGTTCATGACTTATCATTTTAAAAAAATTGGTTCTCCGTCCTTTACTGTGTACGGTAAAGAATAAGCTGGTACAAACGGGGATCCTTTTGAAAGTATATTTCGAATATCTTCTCCCTCCGCAAACTGCCCTTCATTTTTTTTCAAAGCGTCATATAAGTCAATTCTATAATCAACAAAAACTTCTCCTTTTTCATTAATTACAAAAGGAAGTCCTTTACCAGAATATGGGCTTGTCACTTGTGGCACATCTTTATATCCTAGTTTTTTGAAATCCAATTCATATACACCATCTGAAATTACTTTTTTAAAAGGTGGATATTGATGTTCATCACGATATATCCTAAGCTTTAAAGATAGTTCCTGAATTTGTTCAGCCATCCTAACATCAATTAACTTTACTGTTGGATTTGTTTCAACGTCTATTAATACGTATTGATATACTCCTCCACTTTCATACGCATTCCCTGGCGCTTCTTGTATGTAACGCGGGGCAATCTGTTGAAAATCGATCGGATACTTTTGATAAATAGGTGTACTCATATCCCTCGTCTTAATTGGCAATATCCCATCATTTTGCTCCTTAAATGTCACAACAGCTTTTTGAACAACCTGTAGCTGATCTTCATAAGGAACCGCATTTTGCTTCATATTTTCTTTCGGATACAGACACCCCGTTAAAAGGCTCATACAACAAAATATTAAAATAATATGTAATTTTTTCACTAGCATCACCTTTTCATACTAATCTAATTTGCTCTGTATGTAGTATTTTCGAGACCATTCCATTTACTGCTGTACAGGTCCACTAAATACAACAAGAAAAATAACAATTCCTGACACAATCATAAGGGTGTACGCTACTAACGCTGTAATCCCTTTCAAAAATTTATTCTTTATTTTATGTCTACTTAATAAAATAAAACTTACTGCAAAAAACATAAATCCAATTGCCCCTAAAGCTAACCACATTTTCATAAGCCCTTCTGACATATACACACCCCTTTTTATTAATCTATTTTTATACTATTTTAACAAATTAAAATCTTTAAACAAATACAAAAAGAACATTTTACTACAAATTGCGAATATATAACTTTAATCAATAGGTTTTCCAGCATTTCTCACCAATCTAGACAAAAATAAAACCGAAGCGATTGTATCTCTCGCTTCGGTTGACCAAATATGCCCAAAAACAGCTCTATTCCCATTCTTTCATGGCTATCATATGCAATCTACAAACTCTTTGTTTCTCATAATTTATTTTTTAAACATTTTGCTTAACGAGCCAAAATCTGTTGGCATATTATTATTAATAATCGCTTTTACAATTTGATCCTCTTGCTCTTTCGGCACTTCACGTCCCGCCATAAGAGCCACTTGATGAATTAATTGACGAAGTACAGTTTCATCACGTAAATTCGCATTTTGCACGGATGATGCTAATTTAAAAATATCCTCTTTATTTACTTTCGCTTCCTTCTCAATATTATTAAAAATGTTATTATCCATTCTTTTCACCCTCTCCTCAAGTTACTCTTCATCCTATGCAAAAATGAAAAAATGGTGAAAAGACCCAAAAAATAAAAAAAGCGACAGAAGTACAAATGTACTTCTGTCGCTTTTCTTTACAGTAAATCAGGTATAGCTTCCAC
This sequence comes from Bacillus sp. JH7, assembly GCF_001563515.1. Taxonomy (NCBI): domain Bacteria; kingdom Bacillati; phylum Bacillota; class Bacilli; order Caryophanales; family Bacillaceae; genus Bacillus; species Bacillus sp. JH7. The sequence continues at coordinate 3,226,809 of NZ_LPUS01000001.1, forward strand.
TTCATGTTTTCGAACACGTCCCATCAATGAGCCTACCGCATCTTTTACGTTATTCCCATTGAACAGCACGTCATATAAAGCAGCTGTAATCGGCATTTCAACTTCCATTTTCTCTGCCAATTCATGAGCAGCTTTCGTTGTTCTTACACCTTCCACAACCATACCCATGCTTTCTAACACTTCTTCTAAAGAGTGTCCTTTTCCAAGCATATTTCCAGCGCGCCAATTTCGGCTATGAACACTTGTACAAGTTACAATTAAGTCTCCCATACCAGTTAGACCAGCAAACGTTAACGGATTCCCGCCCATTTTTCTTCCTAAACGAGCAATCTCTGTTAAACCACGTGTCATCAATGCCGCCTTTGCATTATCACCTAATCCAAGACCATCAGTTATACCAGCAGCTAATGCGATAATATTTTTTAACGCACCACCAAGTTCAACTCCAACGATATCTGGATTTGTGTATACACGGAAATAACTATTCATAAATAAATCTTGTACTTCCTCAGCCGCTTCCATACGCTTTGCTGCAGACGTAACTGTTGTCGCTTGTCGTAAACCGACTTCTTCAGCATGACTCGGTCCAGACAGTACAACAACATCTTTAATTAAGTGCTCTGGAATTTCTTCCTCAATCACTTCCGAAATACGTTTTGACGTACCAGGTTCAATTCCTTTGCTCGCATGAATCCAAGTAATTGGTTCAGTAACAATTTCTTTCATCTCTTGTAATACATCTCTGTACGCTTTCGTTGGTACTACTAGCAGTACTATATTTACATCTACTAATGCTTCTTCTAAAGAAGAGTAGGCTACGATTGTGCTTGGCAATGTAATGCCTGGGAGATATCGACCATTCTCATGTTTCGTATTAATTTCATCCATAAGTTCTGGGCGATTTCCCCAAATACGTACATCATGTCCATTGTCAGCTAATACCATCGCTAACGCTGTTCCCCAGCTACCTGCTCCTACTACTGTGATTTTTGTCATAAAATCACATCCTCTCCATTAGTCTCTTGCTCTAGCGATAATGTGAATCGGCGTTCCTACGAAGCCAAATGATTCACGTAAGCGATTCTTTAAGAAACGCTCATATGAGAAGTGCAATAATTCTGGATCGTTTACAAACACAACAAATGTCGGTGGTTTTACCGCAACTTGTGTTGCATAGAAAATTTTCAGACGGCTACCATTATGAGTTGGCGTCGGATTCATCGCTACCGCATCCATAATTACATCGTTTAATACGTTCGTTTGAATACGGATACTATGACTTTCATTTACCTCATCGATAACCGGTATTAATGTTTGTGTACGTTTTCTTGTTTTTGCAGATAAGAAAACAATTGGTGCGTATTCTAAGAATTGGAAATGAGCACGGATATTTTCTTCAAATGCTTTCATTGTTTTTTCGTCTTTTTTCACTGCATCCCATTTATTTACAACGATAACAACAGCTCGCCCTGAATCATGAGCATATCCAGCGATTTTTTTATCTTGCTCAATAATTCCTTCTTCACCATCTAAAACGACTAAAACAACGTCAGAACGTTCAATCGCTCTTAGCGCACGAAGTACACTATATTTTTCTGTACTTTCATACACTTTTCCTTTTTTACGCATACCAGCTGTATCAATAATTACATAATCTTTTCCATCTTTACTATATGGTGTATCGACAGCATCACGAGTTGTTCCTGCTACATTACTAACAATTACACGCTCTTGACCAAGAAGAGCATTTACAAGTGATGATTTTCCTACGTTTGGACGTCCAATTAAAGAGAAACGAATTGTGTCTTCATCATATCCATCTTCTTCAATCTTTGGAAAATGTTGTGCAGCTTCGTCTAGTAAGTCACCTAACCCTAATCCGTGTGTACCTGAAATTGGGAATGGTTCGCCAAATCCTAATGCATAAAAGTCATAAATGTCACTGCGCATTTCCGGATTGTCCACTTTATTTACTGCAAGTACAACCGGTTTATTTGAACGATATAAAATTTTTGCAACTTCTTCATCAGCTGCTGTTACACCGTCACGACCGTTTGTCATAAAAATGATAACATCCGCTTCATCAATTGCTACTTCAGCTTGTTGACGAATTTGTGTCAAAAACGGCTCGTCTCCAATATCAATTCCGCCCGTATCAATAATGTTAAATTCATGATTTAACCATTCTCCAGCGCTATAAATACGATCGCGCGTTACACCTGGAATATCTTCTACGATTGAAACTCTTTCTCCAACAATTCTATTGAAAATAGTAGATTTCCCTACGTTCGGGCGACCTACTATCGCTATTACTGGTTTCGGCATATACTTTCATCCTTTCAACTTGCTTCTGTTTATTATGTAAAAAACCCTTCTTTGTGCAAGAAGGGATTTGCATTCCAGAATATTTCTCAACGTATCAAAACACCTCACATTATAACACACGTTGCTAATGTTTCACAATAATATATACATTCTCTTGTAAGCGATGTGCAATACCATCTAAAATTGCCTCTAAATTATTTGCAACAAATTCTAGTTCCTCTGTCGATTCGCAAACGAATAAAGGAGCACCACCTGCAAATTTTTCTGGAGTCGTTGTTATAACTGCCAGAATAACACTTTCTAACATCATCTCTTATCTCCCCTTCCTTTCGGGGCTTCCGATGACATATGGACAGCACTTTCTAACGTTGGTACATTTCCTATGACACCTATCGCTTTCTCTGCATCTTGATCTTGCGGCAGGACAAAAATCCCAACCCTGCCATCCTCTAAATCACGCTTTGCTAACGGTACAAGCGCTGGTGTACCAGAATCTCTATAAATCCCTAACGCTACTGAAACATCGTGTAAAATAGCTTGTCGTTGCCCTAAATTTGAGATTGTAACCATCGCATCAATTGATTTCGGCTTTAAAATAAAACCCATACCATATTTCATAATTTCTTCTTGTCTTGCTGGCAATCCAATATTCATAATGTAAATATTATCAATATATAGCCCCGCTCCTTCAAACCGAAGCGGAACATGCTCGATATCAACAAGATCATGTAACCTTCTGCCAGACATTAATTTTTTCGCAATAAAAAATGCGATGATCGCCATAATTACTCCAGCAATCCACGAACGAAACCCTATATATGCAAACGTCGTCACAAACGACGTTAACATCGCCAAATAGTTGCGACTTTCAAAAACTAATGCAATTCCTTCAATGTATGTATTTCCACGCGGTACGAGCTCATACCCATCTAATTGTTGAAGCGTATTTCTTTCCATATTACGTACATCACGAAATTGTGTCGCTGCTAATGTAAGAAATGTAATGGCAGAAAAATCTTTTTTCAAAATAGACGGGATTGCAATCGCTCCTAAAGCAGCTGCAATTAACCCCATTGCAATATGAATAATTTTCCCATGTAGCCTCGTCGGATATTGCCGCGTATCCGTCCGAAGCATTAGCACCCTTGTAACTGTCCCCGCTATTACGCCGCATAAAATGGCTGGTGTATATTCAGTCATGTATTACCCTCGCCTTTCTTTTACGTGTTTTTCTCTTAAACCGTTCCATGTATACTGATGCTTTTGCAATCCAAAACAATATGGCCATGAATAATGTAGAAATGGCGACGATATCAAAAAATGCTAAACTACCGTAATCATATGGAAAATTCAATTTCCTAAAAATAAATGTCACTAGCAGCTCTCCTTGTAACATCCCTACATATAGAGAACATAATCGTAATATGCGATCTCCATGCAATAACACCGATGCATACACAAGAGCACTACTTAGCAGAAACACTCTATCCACCACAATCCAAATCGGATCATATATTTCTAACAGATGAAAACTTGTATATAACATTGCAATAATAAGCGCCGAAAGTAAGCTATATAATTTTTTCCAGACAGAATATAGCGTGATCCCTATAAAAGAAATAATACAAAGTAAAAGAGCATTTACTGATACCACGAATGAGGCGATCGTTACATGTAACGGAGAGCAAATTATAAAAATCAGTATACAAGCGCCTAACTTCCACCGAATAAGGTCCTTTTTCATAAAAAAGGTTACAATGATCCACCCTATCCAAGCTACAAAATAAAAAGTACTTCCATCCATCAACTTCACCTCCTATGTTTTCCATTATGGGAACTTTTTATGAAAGTTAATCCACTTTATTTACGCATAGTTTTTTCTTATAACAGCAACACTTTTAACAAGGAGGTGTTATTCATTATGGGTAAAGATCGCCAAGAACGAAAACTACGAGAATCACGCCGCGTTGAATCCGATCGTGATCAATCACTACAATATCCAGGTGCAACTGGACTTGATACACCAGAACAGGCTCGAAAACAAAACCAGCACTAATTAATGCAAAAAGACGGTTTCGATATTGTACGAAACCGTCTTTTACATAATCAGTTTAATGTTTTCTATTCATATTGAAATAATATTTTGCACACTATATCCTCCCATTACTTCTTTTTATCTTCACCTATTCCTATTAAAAATTAAGTTCTCTCCAGTAATTCGACAACACACCATCTACATTTTTCAACCCTTTTTCAATTGCAATTTTTACGAAATGATATTTTTATATAATACTAATTCCTTTCTCCACTTTATATTACGAAAAAGAATAGAACAAAAAAAATCAACCGAACGGTTGATTTTTTATCTCCTACTATAATGCGCAGTATCAATACCACGCTGCATTAACCAATGATACGTTTCACCCTTTACAACAAGAGGTACAGATTGCAACTCTTCTATCGTTTTCGCACCAAGAGCTGTCATTATAAATTTCAAATCTGTATGTAGGAGCTCAATTTCATCCACTAACTTCTCGATACCATCTTGCATTAAAATACGTAAAAAGTAACCAGCAAACGCAGTTGTATTCGCCCCTAATGCGATCGCTTTCGCTACGTCAAGCGCTGTTTGTATGCCCCCAGATGCAATAAAAGAGAGGTTATTATTTGTAGAGGTTGCTTCAATAATCGAGGTTGCTGTTTGTATGCCCCAGTTATTAAAATAAGAAAGCATTCGCTGTCTTCTTTCATTTTCAACAGCAGCAAAATTCGTACCACCTTGCCCACCAATATCAATTGCTGTTACACCTACGTTCGCTAACTGCTGCACTGTTTCCTTACTCATCCCAAATCCAACTTCTTTTACAATGATAGGAACTTTACTATTTAAAACAATTTTCTCAATGCGCTGAAGTACTCCAGTAAAATCACGGTCTCCTTCTGGCATCGTTAACTCTTGTATGACATTTAAATGAATTTGCAATGCATTCGCTTCAATCATATCAACGGCACGCTCTGCCTGTTCGATAGTTGCCTCACTACCTAAATTAGCAAAGAAAATACCATTTGGATTTACCTTTCTGATCACCTTATAAGAAGCAGCTTCACTTTCATCTTTTAACGCCGCCATTTGCGAACCTACAGCCATAGCAAGGTTATGATGTTTCGCTACATATGCTAATTGCTCATTAATATGTAACGTTTTCTCTCCTCCACCACCAGTCATCGCATTGATAAAAATCGGCGAACTTAGTGAAAGTTCGCCGATTTTTGTTTCACATGTTATTGTGTCATAATTTGAATTTGGCAAGCTTTGATGCACAAAATCAATATCATGAAAGCCATGCGTACGAGACTGACCAGTAGAAAGAGCGTATTCAATATGATCTAATTTACGTTTTGCCCTTACCACTTGTACCCCTCATTATTTCTTTAATTTTTTCAGTTGTTCACCAATAATATCACTTAATTGGAAAGTAGCAGAATCAGCATTTGGCTCATACTGACTATAATCTTCAGTTACATTATTTTCCTCAAGCGCTTCTTTTATACTTAAAGAAATACGTTTCTCTGCTACGTGAACTTCAAGTACTTTCACTTTTACTTCTTGTCCCATTTCCAATACTTCATTCGGATTTTTCACGTGACGATTTGCAATTTGAGATACGTGTACAAGTCCTTCAACGCCCGGTAAAATCTCAACGAATGCACCAAATGTAACAAGGCGTTTTACTACTCCCTCACGAATATCTCCAGCTTTTATTTCGCCAGCAACGTTTTCCCAAGGTCCTGGTTGAGCTGCTTTAATTGATAAAGAAATACGTTGTGTATCAGCATCAACAGATAACACCTTTACCTTAACCTTTTGACCTTGCTCTAACACTTCAGAAGGTTGCTCTACACGTTCGTGTGAAATTTGTGAAATGTGAACTAAACCGTCCACTCCACCAACATTAACGAATGCGCCAAAGTCAGTTAATCGTTGTACTGTTCCTTCAACAACGTCCCCTTCTTTTAATGAAGAAATTGCTTCTTTTTTCTTAGAATCTAGTTCTAATTCTACTACCGCTTTATGCGAAAGGATTACACGATTTTTTTCACGGTCTAATTCAACAATTTTCACAGCTAATGTTTTACCTTTATAGTCAGTAAAGTCTTCTACATAATGTACTTCTACAAGTGAAGCTGGAATAAAACCGCGAACACCAAGGTCCACAACTAATCCGCCATTCACAATATCTTTTACAGTAACATCAAATACATGACCAGAAGTAAATTTCTCTTGTAGTTCTACCCATGCTTTTTCTGCATCAACAGCACGTTTAGATAAGACAAGATCATCTTCTTCTAATTTAATAATTTTCAACTCTAGTGTTTGATCTAATTCTACAACATCGCTTGCTTTTTCAATATGAACGTTAGCTAATTCACTAATTGGAATTACGCCATCTGTTTTGTATCCAACATTTACAAGCACTTGTTTCTCTTCAACCTTCGTTACAGAACCTGTAACAACGTCACCAACTTGTAATTCTTTTGAATCCATAACTTCTTCATTCATTTTCTCTACCATGGAAATACCTCCCTACAGAATTGACAAAGCATTTTTTATGTATATACGAAATGAAAACAAAGTTTTCATTTGCATGTTTAAGAATTTCTCATCACATACTCTTTTTCAATAACATTCACAAGAAAATATATTAAACCTATATAAATAGTATACAGCAAAACCAGCTTGAAAAAAGTATGTTTTGAAATATAATAGCGAATATATTCTGACAGTTTTATTCCTCTTTAACTAACTTCTTACAAATCAGCTCATTTGTCAAGGAAAGAGACTCACAATTCACGTATCCTTTACATTTCTATTTAAACAAAAAAAGAAAGAGGATTATCCCCTTTCTTTATTTCGCAAACACTCCAGAAACAATGCTCATAATTTTTTGGACAACTTCTTCAATTGATAAAGAAGTCGTATCTAATTCCAATGCATCATCAGCCTTTTTTAGTGGAGAAACTTCGCGTTCTGAATCTAATTTATCACGCTGAGCAATTTCTTCTTTTAGCTGCTCTAAATTAGAATCGAAACCTTTATTTAAATTTTCTAAATGCCTTCTTTCCGCTCTTTCTTCAACAGAAGCAAGCATAAAGATTTTCACTTCAGCATCCGGTAATACATGTGTACCAATATCACGGCCGTCCATTACAACGCCGCCTTTTTTCGCTAACTCTTGCTGACGACGTACCATTTCTTCACGAACAAGGCGATGTTTCGCTACAATAGATACTCGATTCGTCACATCAGGTGTACGAATTACTTCAGAAACATCTTGTCCATTTAAAAATACAAGCTGTGTATTTTCTCCTTGCTGAAACTCAATATTTACATTCTTTACAACTTCCATTAACTGCTCTTCATTTTCAATGTCTACTTTTTGTTCAAGGGCTGCATATGTAAGCGTACGGTACATTGCGCCTGTATCAATATAAACATAAGAAAGTTCCTTCGCAACAACTTTTGCCACTGTACTTTTCCCTGCAGCTGCTGGACCATCTATAGCAATTGAAATTCGTTTATCCATTGTAACACCTCATTTTTTCACTTATAAAACAAAACGAAAAGCAGGTGTTCACCCTGCTTCTTCTCATTTGCTTCGCGTCATTAAATCTTCAATTATTGTAGCATAATCCTTCATAGAAGAAAATGAAAACTACCGATTCACCTGCAAGATTTCCACTTTGTTTTTTACCATAACACCCTCATAATAAACAATTTTAGATAAATATTTCACTGATGACTTATGTATAAATAACAATTGTACAACAGAAAGACAAATGAATTGTATTATCAATATACGAATAAAAATTCTCTCCATCTTTTTCAACGTAATTTCTCCCTCCTATACTATATTTGCACATTTCGTTTCGTAATTTTATACATCGTACATATAGCAGTTAATTTTATTGTCATTTTCGAGGCATACTTTTATACATTTCCATTGTCGAATTTACTCAAAACATGTTATGTTCTAAATGTATTTTTTTACTTGAAAGGGGTATAAGCATTGAAAAGAATCCTAGTTTTACACACAGGTGGAACAATTGCAATGGAGGAAGATAAAGAAACTGGGGTCGTACAACCAGGTAAAAAAAATCCTCTTTTAAAATTCATTCCTGATTTAGAAGGCGATGTTGATTTAATCGTTGAAGATGTGTTCCATCTACCATCTCCTCATATGACACCGAGCGAAATGTTACAATTACAAGTCATCATTGATGAAAGAGTAAAACAAGACAACATTCATGGCGTAGTTATTACGCATGGTACGGATACATTAGAAGAAACAGCTTATTTCTTAGATTTAACAGTACAAGCAACTATTCCGATCGTAGTGACAGGTGCAATGCGCTCTAGCAATGAGTTAGGTGCTGATGGTCTATATAACTTCTTATCAGCTGTAAAAGTTGCTAGTTGTGATGAAGCTGCAGAAAAAGGTGTTTTAGTCGTATTAAACGACGAAATTCATTGCGCTACAAATGTAACAAAAACACATACAAGTAATGTCGCAACATTCCAAAGTCCACAATACGGACCAATTGGAATGGTAACAAAACGCGGCGTTGTCTTCCATCACGCTTTAGTACATCGCGAATCATATACGATAAACAAAGTGTCTAAAAATGTAGTTGTTCTAAAAGCATATGCTGGCATGGATGATACATTATTAGCAGCAATCGAAAATCTTCCTGTAGACGGCATTGTTATCGAAGCTCTTGGACAAGGTAACCTCCCTCCAAGAACACTACCTAGCCTAGAAAGATTATTAAATAAAGGTATTCCTGTCGTATTAGTTTCTCGCTGTTTCAACGGTATCGTTCAAGACGTATATTCGTATGAAGGTGGCGGTAAACACTTAAAAGATATGGGCATTGTATTCACATACGGCTTAAATGCACAAAAAGCACGCATTAAATTACTTGTTGCATTAGAGAATACAAATTCTCATGAATCCATTCAAAATATGTTTATGCACGAATAAAAAGGAGCTGTCGAGATTTTCCCGACAGCTCCTTTTTATTTTTCTCTTAATGCAATGGTTTGCGCAATCGCATCTCCATGAAATCTACCGTTCTCGATAAATATTTCATTTGCATTATTTCCAGCAGCAATGACACCTGCAATGAAAATATTTTCAGCATTCGTTTCCATTCTATCCTCTGTATAAATTGGACGTCCTGTTTCTTCATCAATCTGAACACCCATCTTCGTTAAGAAGCTATGATCAGGATGATAACCAGTCATCGCAAATACAAAATCGTTTTTGATTGTAAAAGCTTCACCATCAACTGTAAACGTTAATGTATGCTCAGTAATCTCTTTCACATGAGCTCCAAAATGCATTTGAATTGTACCGTTTCGTACTAACGCCTCAAATTCCGGCAAAATCCAAGGCTTTATGCTTGGTGAATACTCACTTCCACGATACAGTACCGTTACACGTGCACCAGATTTAACAAGTTCTAACGCGGCATCTACACTCGAGTTTTTCCCACCTATAACTACTACATCTCGATCAAAATAAGGATGCCCCTCTTTAAAATAGTGAGCTACTTTCTTCAATTCCTCACCTGGAACATTCATATAATTTGGATTATCATAATATCCAGTTGCTACAACAATATATTTCCCTATATACATTTCCTTACTTCCATCACGCTTTGTCGTCTCAACCTGAAAAACTTCTCCATCTTTTTGAACTTTCTCCACTCGCTCAAAAGCATTTACACGTACAGATTTACGTTTTACTACTTCACGATAATACGCAAGCGCTTGATTTCGAAATGGCTTACGATTTTCTGTAATAAAAGCTACATCACCAATTTCTAATTTTTCACTAGAAGAGAAAAATGTTTGATGAGTTGGATAATTATAAATGGCATTTACAATGTTTCCTTTTTCAATTACTAACGGATTTATCCCTACCTTTTGCAACGAAATTGCAGCCGCTAATCCGCACGGACCGCCTCCGATTATAATAACTGTTTCTTTCTGCATACTCGTCCACTCCTAGTCTTCTACCAATGCACTATTTATAAAAACAAGAAAAAACCTACTTACAGCAGTAGGCACCTATCTTTATTGTATTCATTTTTCATATATTTGTCATCTAAACGAAACGTACATCCGATAGACATCTGCTAAAAACTGTTGAAATTTAATACCTTGTTTCCCTAATACATTCTCAGGATCAATCTTTCTAGCTGGATCAAGCGTTTTATGTGACACGATATCTTTTTTCGGATTTAAGCCAAAGTTTTGGCATAAATACGCATGATACCATGTAAAACGATTATACGCTTCCCAAAAGTTAACATCACCACCATAACAAAGTTCCACTCCAATGGCCGCCTTATTCGCGTCATAGCCATATAAGTCATTATCCGTCGGCACACCATATCGAACATGATACGCAACTTCATTTATAGGAATAATCTCCAATATTGTTTTATCATCTATAAATGTATGTGCCGAAGCTTTCGGTTGTAATTCATTAAAGTAATCTCGATTGCCTATCGCATTGCTTCCAGGATTCCCCGTATCATGGCTTACGATAAATCTCACTTTAGTCAGAGGAATCCCCGGTCGTGAACTTCCATATCCAATATAATTGCGCTCTATAGGAAACATCGCCATTGCTACCAACTCCCGCTCTAGAAGATTACCTTACTTCCTTATATATGTATTCGGTAGCAATGTCCTTATCGCATATTTCTTACGCGAAGAGAAAATCGAAAATATTTGAAGTGAACACCATAAACAACAAGATACTTACAGCCACTCCATAAAAACCGTAAAACCAAACACAATCTTCTTTCGTATCTAAACCGAAAAATTTATTTACCGATTGTAATAATGTGCCACGCTTGCTTTGTTTGTTTCGTAATACTTCCACTCGCTCTACAACATCTGCTGGCATCATAAATCTTTGGTCTACTGTCATTTTCATCATTTATCTCTCCTTAAAATCATTTCCGTTTTGTTTATCTAAGGAGAGTATAGCACGTTTGTTCGTATAGAACAAGCGTTCTTTTTTATTTTTATTTTATTTTATTTTTCAGCAAGCCAAGTAAAAATTGAGATTACAACGGCAATAATCGGCCCTACTACAACCACACCAAATATCAGAAACAGTAGCCCTTCCCCGAACATCCGAACGGTACTTATTTTGCGAGCTTTCATCGTTCTTGCGAGTTCTCCCTCTAACCTATTAACCTTTTCTTCTAATTGTTCTACTCGTTCCAACATTTCATTCTCCATATACAACACCTCATTTAATACTTCAACAAAAAAACGTGATTCCCTCGAAAGGAAATCACGTTTTCTCAAGATATAATATTTTATACCCAACCTCTGAAGCGGCTTGCTTCAGCCATTTTACGAACACCAACCATGTACGCCGCTAAGCGCATGTTCACTTTACGAACTTGTGCTGTTTCATAAATAGAATCAAATGATCTTACCATTACTTTTTCTAAACGTTGTTCTACTTCTTCTTCAGTCCAGTAGTAACCTTGGTTATTTTGTACCCACTCAAAGTAAGATACTGTTACACCACCAGCACTTGCTAACACGTCTGGAACAAGTAAAATTCCGCGATCTGTTAAAATTTTAGTCGCTTCTAATGTTGTTGGACCATTTGCAGCTTCAACAACGATTTTCGCTTTAATATCATTAGCATTTTCTTCTGTAATTTGGTTCTCAATTGCAGCTGGAACTAAAATATCGCAATCAAGTTCTAACAATTCTTTGTTTGAAATTGTATTGTTAAATAACTTTGTTACTGTACCGAAGCTATCACGACGGTCTAATAAATAATCAATATCTAATCCGTTTGGATCATGTAACGCGCCGTAAGCATCTGAGATTGCAATAACTTTCGCACCTGCATCATGCATAAATTTAGCTAAGAAGCTACCAGCATTACCGAATCCTTGAACAACAACGCGTGCACCCTTAATATCAATGCCACGTTTTTTCGCAGCTTCGCGAATACAAATTGTTACACCTTTCGCTGTTGCTGTTTCACGTCCATGTGATCCACCTAGTACAAGCGGTTTACCTGTAATAAATCCTGGTGAATTAAATTCATCAATACGGCTATACTCATCCATCATCCATGCCATAATTTGAGAGTTTGTGAATACATCTGGAGCTGGAATATCTTTCGTCGGTCCTACGATTTGGCTAATTGCTCGTACATAACCGCGGCTTAATCTTTCTAACTCACGGAATGACATTTCACGTGGATCACAAATAATTCCACCCTTACCTCCACCATATGGTAAATCAACAATACCACATTTTAAACTCATCCAGATTGAAAGTGCTTTCACTTCATTTTCTGTTACATTCGGATGGAAGCGAATTCCACCTTTCGTTGGACCAACAGCATCATTATGTTGCGCACGATATCCTGTAAATATTTTAACAGTCCCGTCATCCATACGAACTGGTATTTTCACTGTCATCATACGAATTGGTTCTTTTAATAATTCATATACTTCGTTTGGATAACCCAATTTTTCTAACGCTTCACTAATAACAATTTGTGTTGAATTCAATAGTTCAAAATGTTGTTCCCTTTGTTGTTGTGTTTTTGTTTGAGTTCCCTTTTCGGCTACCATAGTAAGTAAACCCCCTGTAATTTCACTTGTTTAGTAAACCTTCATTGCCTAGTATACACCCTTAAATTTGGAATGCAATAGAAAACGCTAACAAATATATACAAACTATTTTCTATTGCAAGCGTTTTCACTATTATTATAGTCCTTTTATTACTTTTAGAAAAGTAAAATACTTAAATATTTAAATATTTTTTATTTTCATCAACCACACTCCCATAAAACTGCATATTTTATTTTCAAAAAGTATGTTCGAGTATTTACAATCATCCCTTCCCTTCTCCAAATAAGAACAAAACCTCAGCTATGTTGTATTAGCTGAGGTTTTGTTTTTTCACAAAGTAATTGTGTATTTGTTCTATCGCGTTAACATCCATTAATTCTTTACCGTACTCCATGATGCGATAAATGGTTGCTGTAGACGGATTACCGTATTCCGCTAAAATAGCTATAAAATCCGCCTTTAACAATTGAATTTGTTCCTCTTCTTCCACCCAAAGATAGAAGCGCTCATCCCACGTATATAGCTTTCCGCCAGTTACACCAAGGTTATATAAGCGATTCGACAGGTTAATTACGTCATCTAGCGTAGCAAACTCATATAATATATGCTCACTTTCATCTAGAGTCACTTGCATTTCAATAAACTCGTCACGGAACTCATCATCTGTATCTATTTCTTGATTTTCTTTCGTTACAATTACAACCATCCCTTGTGCTTGTAGAGAAAACACTTCAACTGCAATCGGACCATCTGCTTCAAATCCTAATTCCTTATTTGCTTCTTGCATCATATCACGAAATAATTGCTGTACTTTCGGTGCATTTCTCCATAAATCTTCTTTCGTTAATCCTCGTTCAGATAAATCATCAAATGTTAGAAAAATTTTTATCTTATTGTAATTTAATCGTTCCAGCCTCATCTCATACCCTCCCTACGTAACCAATGCATCTAATTTTTATTATATGAAATAGAAAATAGATGGTTCTTTTCGAACAACTATTCCGACATTTTTAACCATCCATCCCATTCTTCTTTCGTATCACCAATTAAGATTGTTTCAATGTCCAACTGGTTTAGAACGCCTAGCTTTCCGATGAATCCAACAGAAAGAGATTCCCTTTTTTCTTGTAATAAATTTATAAAGTTCATCGTCTTTTTCATTTCTTGTTCGTCAGCAAAAGATATAAATACATATTTCGGCTGTATTTCCTCTACCGCTGATAACATACCATCTTCAGCTAAGCTTGTCCTAATATATATCGCCTCATATCCTTTTAAGCGTAAATAAGTTGAAAAAATAAATCCTTTCAATGCATCCTTTTCTAACACAATAACTTTGTGTAAAGAGGAAAACATTGAGGCATTGTGATACACCATCCCTAGACGCGTTTGTAAAAATGATAGTGCATATTGAAATTGCACCATTGAAATCTCATTATTATTTTTTGACGTTAATAATTTGTCTGTCACTCGAAGAACAATACTGGCAACAACCTTCTCTGTTGAATATATACTAAAAGCTTCGTTTAATAATGCAGCAATTGTAATTTCATCAAATTTTAACAAAGCTTGTAGCAAATCGTCCACTAAAACAACTTCTTTATCGAAATGTATCTCTTTTTGAACTGTACTCTGCAAACGATTTTCTTCTAATAATTGAACTGCTTGTCCAATCATCATACCGGAAGAAACTTTTTCCATTAACCATTTTAAAATTTGAATATGCTCTTCTGTATATAAACGATGCCCAGCTTGATTCCGCTTTGGGGCAATAATTTGATATCGTCTTTCCCATGCACGAAGCGTACTCGGCTGAACTCCAATTATATTCGAAACGGCTTTTATATTGTATTTCCCATTAAGAGTTGGCATCATTTCCCTCCGCACAATGTAATGATGTGTGTTTGAGCAGGTGCTCGGAAACGAAGTGGTATCAATGTTGTTCCATACCCATTACTAACAAAGAGAATCGTATTTAAATGGTTATATACGCCACCTTTTAAATATTTTTTAGATGGGAATAATCGGATTTGCCCTCCATGCGTATGTCCACTTAAGACAAGTGAAATCTGTTCATTTCCAGACATTTTTTTTATTATATCAGGGTTGTGACTAACTAGGATACGAAAACCATCTTCTTTACAATCCGCCAATGCCAAATCTAGACGATCACGGTGCAATCCAACATCATCTATACCGAGCAAACAAATTTTCTCGCCTAATTCAGACTCAAATACCACTCTTGTATTATCTAAAACTTTTACGTTATTTTCTAATAATAACGCATCTAATTCATGATATTCTATCTCATAATCATTGTTTCCCCACACAAAATATACAGGAGCTACCTCTCTTAACTTTTGAATATTCGCAGAGATTTTTGATAAAGAGACACCTTTCTCTGCTAAATCTCCTCCGATAATTACGAGATCTACTTTTCCTTTTACTTGTTCAATTAACAAATTCGAAATGACTCTTCTATGAATATCAGAAATAAAAAACACATTTACCTTTTGAAAACTTTTCGGAAATTCTTTAAATACTAAAGTATGTTCCAACACCGTATTACGCATCGCTTCTTTATACATCACAAGAAGCAATAAAATCCCCATGCCTATGAGAGTACTGAATAATATAATCCATATCATATTTTTGACTCCCCTCCTCATAAAGATAATCCTAGGCTTTTATAACAAACGGTGATCGCTTAACTCACTAGCTTTCTTGCTTTGTGGACTTATCTTTTATCGGAATTTTTAATTCTTGACCTGCACTCACTTCATCTTCTTGCAAGTTATTATACTTTTTAATTACTTCAATTCCATTTCCATCTGAAAAATATTGCTTCGCTATACTTTCTAAAGTTTCTCCCTCTTTCACAGTATGCGTTATTACTTTTTCAGAATGTTTCTGCGACTCAGATTTAGCTGAATCAAAGAAGATTACTTCAAACGCACTTTTTCCGGCATTATTACTATCACCCTTCACCTGAATATATTTATCCGTGTACCACAAAATACTAATCGGCAGCAGAATGAATAGAAATGTTAAAACCCGGACGAAAATGTGATTTATTTTAAACTTTTGTTTTTTTTCTTTATTTCTATGAATTTCACTACGCGGCGGTAAACTTTCTTTTTCTTCCACTCGCTCAACTTCTAATTCCTCTTCAAAATCAGGAATTCGTTTCCTCATGTTGTTCACCACCACCTTCCATTTATTTTCTTAATTGGAGTCCCATTATAAAATCAACAAGAAAGTGTGCAAAGATTGTTATAAACAAATTTCCTGTCCATTCAAATACATAACCAAAGACAAAACTAATGAAACAGACGAAACAAAACAAAAATGGCTTTGTTATATAACGAATATGTAACACTGCAAATACGAAGCTCGCAATTACAATTCCAAAATGAGTCTGTACTACACCTCTAAATAAAAATTCTTCTGCAAAACCAATTAAGAACGTAATAACGAGTAAGTGTAGAACGGACATTCCTCGAAACATCTTATCGTTAATACCACCATCATCAAACCAAGACTCCGGAAACACTCGCATTGCAACATAATCTAATAACACAATACCAATCGCTAACAAACCACCTATAATAAGTATAGATACTGGTTCCCATTTCCATAAATTAAAGACTTCTTTTACATCTTGAAATAATATATATGCCAGTAAACAGCCAATACCGATAATAATTAACTGTGTTATATATAGATTCAGCCTTATTTCCTGCGGACTCATATCTTCAACATTATGCCTTTGAATGTTCATCATTCCTCCATCTTTTCTAGGCCGAAAAGCTTTTGTAACTCTGTTTCCCAATTATAGTCGAAATCCGATTGTTGCGCTCGTCTTTTTTTATAATCTTCTTTTATAATACCGCAATAATCGCAGCAATTAATTAACTCTTGCTCTTTCCTATAACCGAACTGTTGCAGCACATATTCACGTCTACACCCTTTAACTTGTATCCATGATTTCATATTTTCTAGCTCACTATATTTATTACGCAACCTTATTTCTACTTCAGCTATTAATCGGTTCATAATTTCATCTGACAAACCTTCTAATAATAATCTTCGTTGTTGTATAATTCCAACCTGTTCGAGATGATAACGAACGAAACGCCAATATTGCTCATTAAATCTTGCTGCATTATAACAAATTTCTTCTACATCTTCTATTGGTAATTCTTTCGTTTGAAACATTCTTTCTTGTAGTAAAGAAAATAAAAATTGTATTTGTGACTTACTTGGCAATTCATCCTCAATGATTGAAATTGGTAAATCATGATCCAGCGGACTACATAATAAAATAGCTATACTCGGTTCGCCATCTCTTCCAGCTCTTCCGATTTCTTGTAAGTAAGAAGCTATATTAGTTGGATAATGAAAATGAATAATATATCGCGTATTCGCCTTATTTACCCCCATACCAAATGCACTTGTGCATATTACAAGTTGCAATTGATCGTTCATAAACTGCTGTTGAATTAACATACGCTCTTCATGTTCCATACCACCATGATAAAAAGCTACACCAGTAACACCTTTCCCTCTCAAGTATTCCGTTAACCTTTCTGTCCACGCTCTACTTGAGCAATATACAATCCCCGGCCCTTGTAAATACATCACCTGCTCTAAAAGCGCCTCTTTCTTTTCTTCTATCGTCTCTACAAATTGCACATCCATTGCAATATTAGGACGATCAATAGAGTATACATGTTCCGCGGCACCCTTTAAATTTAAACTATTTGCGATATCCTGCAGTACCCCTTTTGTCGCTGTGGCTGTCAATGCTAATACTGTAGGAGAACCAATATTTTCAATAACTACATTTAGTTTTTTATAGTCCGGTCTAAAATCATAACCCCATTGAGAAATACAATGAGCCTCATCAACAACAAATAATGAAATATGAATTTTCTTCAATTCCCTAATTAATAACTCCGACTGTAACATCTCTGGTGAAACAAAAATAAATTTATATGAAGATAATTTTTTCATCGCTTCTCTTTTTTCATTTAATGTCCGAAAACTATTAAATGCTATTACTCGGTTTTTCACAACATACTTTAATTGTGTCACTTGATCTTCCATTAAAGATAATAACGGTGATACAACAAGCACTGTTCCTTCTCGCATAAGCCCCGGAAACTGATAGCACATAGATTTCCCTCTTCCAGTCGGAAGCATTGCTATCACATCTTTTCCTTCTAATAAATCTGTAATAACTCCTTTTTGACCTGGACGAAATTCAGAATATCCAAACCACTTATATAAATATTCTTCAAGTTTCATTTACACCCTCCATCCGCGCTAATACAAGACGAACTTCAAAATAAGAGATATCTTCTCCAACCGCTTGTTTCAAAACACGTAACTTCCGCGTTTGCAATGCTTCAATTACTTTTATTACTTTGTCTATCTTTTCTTTTTCCATAAACATTTCAATAGAAAAATCTTTTTCTCGCAAAGCAATTTCAACAAAATGATCTTCTATCGTTGCAACCTTTAAATTCCGAATCGTCGCTATTTCTTCTAAAGAACGTCCTTGTCTCCAAAAATTATATGTTTTTTTCGTGGATAAACTAAATAATTCAGCTCTCTCATTTGGATAAGATATAATTTCAGCTAATAGTGGAAATTCATTTTCTTTATCACGAACTTCTTGTATAAAGAAATGCATTGTACCCCAAAATAAAAAATACACCCTGAATATATCTTGTTTCGTAATTTCTGCTAATTGTTGCAATGTACAACCAATACGTTCATAACCCGTTAGTCGATATGTTACAATCGTCGCTTCTATCGTATTGCTCTTTTCTAAAAGATTATGTACTTCCGTCCATAGTTTTCTCGCCAACTCACTTCTCTTATATGGTATTCCTGTTAGAAAACGTTTCACCCACATCATTATTTCTGTATCTTGCTGAATTGGGATAAACTTCGTATTATTCTGTTGTAAATTTGATATAGTTTGAATAATTAATGATAATCTTTTCCAAAATGTTTCACCTAATTCACCATAATGTAAACCATGCAAATGCGCCGGAAAAGCATAAACTTCCTCCCATTTATGTAACTGCATTTTACCCGTAGGTGTTAACACATATGTATTTTCATGTATTTCTTGAATAAAATTCGCTTGCAACAACTTTGCAACTTCACCATCATAGTCATTTCTATTCAATGATT
The DNA here is from genome assembly GCF_001563515.1 of Bacillus sp. JH7. Classification (NCBI taxonomy): domain Bacteria; kingdom Bacillati; phylum Bacillota; class Bacilli; order Caryophanales; family Bacillaceae; genus Bacillus; species Bacillus sp. JH7. The sequence continues at coordinate 3,246,031 of NZ_LPUS01000001.1, forward strand.
TGTATATTCCGAACAAAAAAGAAATTCGGAACATATTTCCATCTTGTAAAGTTTGCGAAGAACGTTTGCCCTTTAGTAAATAATAAATAGAAGAAACGGTTCTTTCACCATTCAATTGTTTTAAACAATGCAACAAAGTATATTGTATTTGCATGACCGCTTCCACCTTCCAATCTTAACTTCATTCTTTTCAGTACAATTACACTATCTACTTTCGCTCATTAAACTTATCATATAAGAACTATATACTTGTATATATTCTATTGTATCAAACGAAATCATATTTACGTATTTTGAAAATCTTATGACATAATTCAAAAATAAGTTGACACTCTAATTGATAAGCATTATCATTATAATTTTATGTTGAAAAGTTTTACAAACCGTTTTACAATAAGGTTATAATTTTTATGGCGAGCTTTTCACATACATATTATCAGGAGGGAAAAAAGATGGCAAAATATACAATCGTTGATAAAGATACTTGTATTGCATGTGGTGCTTGTGGCGCTGCTGCACCAGACATTTATGACTATGATGATGAAGGTATTGCATTTGTAACATTAGATGATAACCAAGGTATCGTTGAAATTCCAGATGTATTAATTGAAGATATGATGGATGCATTCGAAGGCTGTCCAACTGACTCAATTAAAGTTGCTGACGAATCATTCGACGGAGACGCTTTAAAATTCGAATAGTCTTTTATTAACTTCAAAAAATGCCCCTCATATTGATGAGGGGCATTTTTTGTATCTAAATTTTATTTTCCTTAATAAAAAACCATTAGTAGTTTCACACTACTAATGGTTTTAATATATATTATGCATTTTTCATTTTTGCAAACACCCATACTTTCAGGCGTGAGAATAATGCTACAAATACAATTGTTACAACAATCCCTTTAATTAAATTAAATGGTAAGATTGCCGTTACAACCGTTGTTCTTATAGCTTCGCTAGACATAGCCGGTGAATTTAAAAACCAAGTGTAAGCCGGGAATATGATGATGTAGTTTAATACACTCATAATAAGCGCCATTGTAATTGTCCCTAGCATTAATCCTGTAGTTAAACTCTTCACAGTACGATACTTTCTAAATAAGAAAGCTGCTGGTCCAATAAATAAACATCCTGCAATAAAGTTTGCAATTTCTCCAACTGGTACTCCCGTTAAACTTCCTTGAATCCCGTAATGTAAAATGTTCTTTATCGCCTCTACAATCACTCCTGCTACTGGTCCAAAGATAATTGCTGCAATTAGAGCTGGTACATCACTAAAATCAATTTTCAAAAATGGCGGAAGCCCTGGGAACGGGAAATCTAACATCATTAGTAAATATGCAATACTACTTAGCATCGCTACACTCACCATCTGCACTACACTGTTTTTTTGTTTCATCTTTCTCTCTCCTTTTCCATCGATCATCTCATGGAAAGTGGAAAGGTTCTGCTATGCCTATTTTTTCATAGAACGAAAAAACCCTTTGTGTTTTACACAAAGGGAGAATTTAAGGCACATCAAACAGACGTTCAAATCCATATCTTTTTTGAACGCTTGAACCTCCATCTTCTCCCATCCAGACTATACTGTCGGCTTTGGAATCACACCAAATCCTGCCTTAACGGCTCGCGGGCTTAGAACAAAATCATAAATAGTTCATCACCGCCGGTCGGGATTTTCACCCTGCCCCGAAGATAGACCGATATTCTATTTTCCCCTTCATTATACAACAACCTCATAACATTGTGAACTAAAAAATTGTAACTTATTTAAAATTAGTTATTTATTTTTCGTAACAAAAAATAAATTGCGAGATATTTTACAATACAATCCATATTTTTTATTATTCGGCATTTCTCTTTTGAATTACCTAGTCATATATAATTAAAAGTGATAAGATATTGAATTGTTAAGATAAGAACATTTTCTGAGTTATGGAGGAAATGTCATGAAAAAAGACAAGAGACATTCTATTCGAGAAGCAATGAAAAAAAACTTAAGAAAAGAATACTTTTACTTAAAAAAAGAATTACTTTTCTACTGTCCAATTGATTTAGGCACATTCTCAAACGAGACATACTATGCTACTTTCGATGAAGATGGCATTAGTATTTATCAGTATGATAAAAAAACAGAAAGTAAATTAAAATTGTGTGAGCGTCATCCGTGGAAGAGTTGGAATAAAGTGAAGATTGATCACTATTTGACAACTTCTCAATTTATTTTTCAGGGTGAGCGAAATTGGATCTTATCTCTTTTTCAAAAAGGAAAAGAAGCTCAAAAAATTATTGAAGAGCATACATCTTTACAAACAGAAGTTGTTTCCCGCTCTTTCTTAAAAAAACTTCCTGGTTTTCGTTCTAATACACCACTGAATAAATACATCGGTAGTATTTGTTACACTGCACTTATTGCATTTTTATTAAAATGGATGATTCCATTTCAAGCACCACAAATCGCCCTGTATTCTATTTCGATTGGTTGTATGCTTCTTGGCCTACTTTGTTTGACAATCGGTTTAATTGAACCGACTATCGTACTGTTTCGAACAAAAGAGAAAACAAGAACAAAAGTTTTTTACTTATATAGCTATTTAGCTATTTCTGGATTTATATGTGTCTTTATTTTTTGGTAAAAGAAGCCGTCCCAAAATAAATTTTGGGACGGTTTTCTTTTAGATATAGATGCTCTAATTCACTCAATAGTTCTAGCAAAAGCGCCCATATAATTTCATTTACATTGAACCTTATTTAAGAAGAACATAAATTTGTTCAAAGTTTAATTTTTGAAATGTTTCCTTCACTTAACATATAATTGTTGATTAGGATAAATTAGCTCTTGCTGCAATCCATTTTTTTCTTTAATTTCCTTAAGTGTCATACTAAATTTCCGTGCAATACTAACTAAAGTATCCCCTTTTTGTACGACATATAATGATGAAGAAACAACTTCATTTCTTTGTTCATTTAAAACAAGCAATGGGTTCATCGCATTCTTTTTCGCCATCGTCCATCTTCCTTGATGAAGTTCTAGATGTAAGTGTGCACCTCGCGATTCTCCCGTGTTCCCTACTTCTCCAATTTTTTCTCCTTTGGAAATATAATCTCCTTGCCCCACATATCTCTTATTTAAATGTGCATATACAGCCTCATATTCTCCGTGTTTAATAAATACAACATTTCCATAACTACTTGAATAATAAGACTTCGTTACCCTACCATCTTGAATAGCTGCCACAGGCGTTCCAATCGGCGCAGCTACATCAATACCATAGTGTTTTCCATGCCTTGTCCCAAAATAATCACTTATCTGACCTTCAACAGGCCATGTCCATCGATTTTCTTCTGCATAAACATGTAATTGAGATACAAACAGCATACTCAATAACATGACGCCGCATTTTAAAACTTTCATATACATCCTCCGTTTTCTAATTACCACCATACCTTCTCTATTTTGGTATATTACAGAAAAAAGTATACAAAAAAAGAAAGTGAATTACTCCACTTCCTTCTCTTTCTTATCACGAAAAACTAATGCACTACGGTTATACTCCACATCTTTCACTTGTAATCGGGCATTTATTACTCGAGCTATCGCAAACAAATAATCAGATAATCTATTTACATACTTTAAGACAACTTCATTTATTTTCACTTCTTTTTGCAATGATACTATAGAGCGTTCTGCTCTCCTTACAACAGTACGTGCAATATGAATAGTAGCCGCCGCCTCGCTACCACCTGGCAAAATAAAGCGTTCTAATGGCGGGGCTTCTTCTATATATAAATCAATCTTTCTTTCTAAACTTTCAACCATCTCAATTGTCACTTTATAAGGAATTTTTTGTTCCACTATTGCCAAGTCTCCTCCGCAATCAAATAGTTCATGTTGAATATTTTCGAGCTCATTGTAAATATCTCTAAAAGCCCCGCCTTGAACCTTAGTCATTGCATATCCAATATGAGAATTTGCCTCGTCTATTGTTCCATACGCTTCCACACGGATATCATCTTTATCAACCCTGCCACCTATTACACTTGTCGTTCCTTTATCTCCTGTTTTTGTATATAATTTCATTTCTTCACAGCACCCTCTCTTGTTATTCTTGATTCGACCAAGATAGAAAAAAGTTCTACCATTCTTTATTTAATTGAGTTTACAAAAAAATAAAAAACAGCAGAACTTTATTCATTATCAACTTTAAAAAAGCATATCTAAATTATACGATTCGGTAAATATACAGAGAATGTAGTTCCTTCTCCAACAACACTTGATACAGAAATTTTACCGTCATGGCCTTGAACAATATTTTTCGCAATTGCAAGCCCGAGTCCTGTTCCACCCTTTTTCCCACGTGTTCTTGCTTTATCAGCTTTATAGAAACGATCAAATAAAAATGGAATATCCTCTTCTGGAATGCCTACACCCGAATCTTGTACTTCAAAAATGAGGCCATTATTTTTCGTATCAATTACAAGCGTTACATGTCCACCCGCATTCGTATGACGAATTGCGTTATCAATCAAGTTCGTCAACACTTGTTCCATCCGATCTGCATCAAACGCATATTCTTCAATCTGATTCCGGAAATCAACTGTTAGTTCAACTTCTTTATCCTTTGCAATCCCTTGGAATTTACGACCAATTTTTTCCACAAACGGATGTATGTCCACTTCACCAATATGTAACTCTACGTGACCGCTTTCCATACGAGCTAAATCTAACAATTCATTTACAAGTTTACCTAAACGAACGGATTCATCATAAATGATTTGAACAAACTCATCTATTTCCTCTTTCGTTTGCACAATATCATCTAAAATCGCTTCACTATACCCTTGCAGCATGACCATCGGTGTACGAAGTTCATGTGATACATTCGCAATAAAGTCTTGACGCATTTTCTCAAGACGACGTTCTTCCGTCATATCTCGCAGTACCGCTACAGCCCCACGAATTTTCGTTTGATTGTAAAGTGGTGTCATAAGAACTACATAGTTCCCTTTTTGTAAATTAATTTCAACAACTTGTTGTTGCTCGCTTTCTACAACGAGATGGAATAGTTCCACAAGTTCAGAAGGTAATTTTTTACTTAACTCTATCTCTTTTTCTTCTTGCCAAACTTGTAAGAAATGTTCAGCCGGTGGATTAATAACTACGACTTCACCTTCTTGATTTAACGTAATAACTCCATCTGCCATACTACTCAAAATACTAGCTAACTGTTCTTTTTCTTGCTGCAAAGCATTCATATTAAACTTCAACTGTTTACCCATTTGATTTAAGGCCGTTGCCAGCTCACCAATTTCGTCCTGAGATACCATAGGAGCCTTTGCATCAAATTTCCCACGTGACACTTCAAAAGCAACCTCACGCATTTTACGAAGCGGTGCTGTAATCCGAGTAGATAAGAAGAACGCAAAGAAAGTTGTTAATATAATCGCAATCCCAGCGGCTAAGAAAATGAAATCAGTCGTTCTCTCCATATCTTTTATTGGCACTTGTAAAGATTCATATACGAACACTGCGCTTTGATTTTTTGATTGCACTGGTTTCCCAACGATCACAATATCATTTTCAGTGCTTTTATTCTTTCTACTATCAGAAGCTTTTCTAATGTTGTTCTTAATTTCTTTTTTGTCCGTAAAAACAGCGGCTAATTCTTTATCTTCTTTTAAATTATCCATTGTAAGGGTGACTAACCCTTCTTGTTTCGGTGAAGAAGAGATTTCCTTGCCATCTTCTACAATAATAATCCTTGAAAGTGGATCAGAGAATTTGTACGCGATGTTCTCAATCGTTTTTACATCGGCACCTTCTTCAATTAATTCCGTAACACTTGTTGCGACTTTTTGAAGTCTATTTTCACTCATATCAACATAATACGTTCTAAAAAATTGTGAAAGTAAAATCGCAACAAATCCAAGAACAAACGAAACGAGAAGTAATATGGTCATCCATAACTTCCCTACTACACTTCTCCAAAGCATCAGTCGTTCACAACCTCAAATTTGTAACCTACACCCCAAACAGTAACAATCATTTTCGCTGCATCTGGTGATTTTTTGCTTAACTTCTCACGTAAACGCTTTACATGTGTATCAACTGTACGTAAATCTCCGAAGAATTCATATTGCCATACTTCTTTTAACAGCTGCTCACGATCGAATACTTTATCAGGAGCTTTCGCTAAAAATAATAGTAACTCATATTCTTTCGGCGTTAAGTTTACTTCATTGCCATCTGCAGTAACACGGTGTGCATCGTTATCAATTGTTAAGTGAGGGAATACAGTAACATCTTTTGTCGTTGTATCTTGTGTAAAGAATGTTGTTGGTACAGCACGACGTAATACCGCTTTCACACGTAGCACGACCTCACGTGGACTAAACGGCTTTACAATATAATCATCTGTTCCAACTTCAAATCCTTGTACTCTATTTACTTCTTCACCTTTTGCTGTCAGCATAATAATTGGTGTCGCTTTCTTCTCACGAACCCCTTTACATACTTCAATGCCATCTTTACCAGGCATCATAAGATCTAATAAGATTAAATCGTAATCATTTTGCAACGCCATTTCTAAAGCTGTATCACCATTATCTGCTTCTTCAATCGTATATTGTTCTCTTTCTAAGTACATTTTCAATAAACGACGAATACGATCCTCATCATCTACAATTAAAATTCTTGATTCATTTTCCATCTCTACCCGCTGCGTACTCTCACCTCAGCGGTTCACACCTACCCTTCTTTAACTATTATGTTGCGCTATTCTCGCTTATTTAAGCAATCTTCTAAATGTTTCACTTCCCATATTATGCTTCACAAGAATAATAAATTTTGTTCAATTTTTTTCCAAAACTATGTATTTTTTTTGAACTGTATATAATGTCCTCGACATCATTTTACAAAATCAACCGCTACTTTGTCATGTTTTTCTCAAAAAAGAAGAAAAGTTGACAAAAATAAAATAGGAAAGTGACATGCACTCTCCTATTTTATTTCTCTATGCATATGAATGTAAACCGGCAATAATTAAGTTTACTACAATAAAGTTAAACATAATGATTGCAAAACCAATTACTGCAAGCCAAGCTGATTTCTCTCCATGCCACCCTTTAGATAATCGTAAATGTAGTACTGCAGCATAAAAGAGCCACGTTATAAGTGCCCAAACCTCTTTCGGATCCCAGCCCCAAAAGCGCGTCCACGCTATTTGAGCCCAAATCATCGCAAAAATTAATGCACCTAATGTGAAAACTGGGAATCCAATTGCAATAGATCGATATCCGATTTCATCTAGTAGATCACTATTCGTATTCTTTACTAACGGCTGAAGTGCCGCCGATACTCGCTTCCGTAAAACGAGTCTTAATACAATATACAGTAATGTTCCAACTAACACTGACCAAATAACAGTATTTAATTTTTTTGCATTTACAATTGTTGGAACTTCAACTGCCGGTTCTAATTTATTTTCTGTCAGTAACTTCCCTTCATGCGGTCCAACTAAAGCCGGAAGATTGTACTTCATTTCCAGTTGTTGTTCATTTTTATCAATCCATTGAAACTTCGCTTCATATTTCATACTAGAAAATACCGTTGTTACTCCAATAAATCCAACTGTACAAACAAGTGTAAATACTACCGTCTCTAGCCAAAATGTACGTTTACTTCTCGTCGATTGATCTACATTTTTCAATAAATACATAACGCCTGTAATAAAACTAATCGCTAAAATGGCTTGTCCTGCTGCTGCAGTCGTCACGTGAATATGTAACCAATTACTTTTTAAAGATGGAATAAGCGGAGATATTTCCCTCGGAAACATACTTGCATAGGCAATTAATAAAAGCGCAACTGGTAATGCAAATAGTCCGATTATGCTTACACGGTACATAAAATACATGACAATAAATGCTCCTACAAGCATCATGCCGAAAAATGTACCGAATTCAAAAAAGTTACTAACTGGCGCATGCCCTGATGCAATCCACCTTGTAACAAAATATACTGTTTGTGCTATAAACCCTAAAATTGTAATCGTTATTCCTACATTTGCCCATTTATGACCCTTTTCTTTAATGGCTCCCCCAAAAAATAGAGTCGCAATTAAATATAAAATAAATGCGGTAAAGAGAAAGTTACTACTTATTTGCACCATATCGTTTCCCCACCTTAACTAATTTTTTTATCAATTACTTTATCATTTGGCTGTGGAATTGCTGTACCTTCTATTACTCTTTCAATATCTTTCTTTAAACCGAACCAATTTTTATTTGTATGCCCTGCAATCCACCATTCATCATTAACACGTTGTATCCAAATACGGCGATGATTCCAATACATACCTTGAATGACACCAACCATAAATATAAATCCTCCAATGCCGAGAATCCAAAGCGTTAAATCTTTTCTTACAGTAAGTGCTGTTGCATTTTGCATTTCAACACCTGCAAACGACATTTTATATTTGTTGTTTCCATCTGGTTCTATATTTTGCTGAATACCAACAAAACTCACTTCACCATCTGGTGTTTCAGGTGTAAACATTTTAAATACAAATGCAGGATTGTTTGGTAATTTCGTTTTCGTATTTGGTTTTCCATTCTCATCAAAATAAAAATCAGGAAAATAGCTTAATAGTTCTAGAGAATAACCAGTTCCTAAATCATATTTTTCCTTAGGATTCGTTAAATCTACTTTAATCGGTCCCCACTTTTGATTATTTTCTTTATTTTGTAAGTTAAAGGACATACTTTTAAATTCACTTTCTTTATAATCCACTTGATACACTGCAAATTGATCAAATTTCAGTGGTTCATTCACTCGAATTTCCGCTTCTTTTACTTTTTCTAATTTCGGTTTTTGTCCTGCTATATTTTCTCCTACTGCTTTATATAATACGGCATTCGTTTGGAAGTTTTTCGCAATCATTTTATCGCCTACACGATCAATCGCTTCATCAAAAACTTCCTTGTCCTTACTTTTATCATAAACTTCTTTTATAAATTTCTCGTTTTTTAAGTAGTATTGTCCATCCGTCCCTGGTATCTCTTTCGTTTCACCGTCACGTAACCAAAGTGCTTCGTCTACGTACATACTCGGTAAAAAACGAAGCATCGCACCGAATAAAAAGATAATAAGACCGATATGATTTACATATGGACCCCAACGCGAGAAGCGTCCCTTTTCTGCTAAAACGTTTCCGTCTTCCACTTTCACGTTATAGTTTCTTTTCTTTAAATTCTTTTGCACTCTTTCCAGGTCACCTTCTTGCGGTGTACCAGTCCCATATAATCTCTGTCTCTTTAAAAAGCTAGGATGTCTTTTTACGCCTTGCTTTTTTAAAGCTTTATAAAGCGGAATAACACGGTCTAAACTACATATCACAAGTGAAATACCGATAGAAGCAATCAAAATCATATACCACCATGAACCGTATAAATTATTAAACCCTAATTGATAGTATAATTGTCCTAAAAATCCGTATTCTTGTTTATAATATTCAGCTGGTGCAATCCCTGGAGTTATGTACATTTCTTGCGGAAAAATAGTTCCTATCGCTGATGCAGCTAAAGTTATTACGATTAGCCATACACCCACTTTTACAGAAGAGAAAAAGCTCCAAATTTTATCGATTATCGTTTTTGTCTGCGTGAGAGATCTCCGTGCACTCCCCTCATAGCGCATATCCAATAGTTTTGTATTTTCATTGCTTTCAAATGGTTTCCCGCAAGCTTCACAAAAAACGGTTCCTATCGGATTAACATGTCCACATTCACATTTAATTTCTTTCAACACTCTCACCGCCCCTGTATCTATATGTACTATTGTATATTCTAACCTCAAGTTACCGCAATACTCAGAATTTTTAAACCAGAGGCACTATAGACACGCACCCCTTATGTAAAGGCTTTCTTTATTACGGAGTAATTTTCTTTAAATACCCTTCTAACTGTTCTTTCGTTTGTTCACCTATAATTTGCTCCACTACTTTTCCATCTTTATCAATCAAAAAGCTTGTCGGTAATGGACCTACTCCATATGTTCCTATAATCTTTTGTCCTTTATCAATGGCAACTGGGAATTTCAAACCATACTGGTTCACAAAGTTCTTTACTGCAATATCCGTTTCATCTGCATCTAACGCTATGATTTCAACACCTTTTTCTTTATACTTTGGATATAATTCATTCATATAAGGCATTTCTTTTTCACAAGGTTTACACCACGTGCCCCAAAAGTTTAAAAATACACCTTTTCCCTTTAAATCTTTTAGTTCAATTTTCTTCCCTTCTAAATCCGTCACAACAAAGTTAGGTGCTTCTTTTCCGATTTGCATTTTCTCTTTATTAGCAAAGAATCCTTGATAAAGGGTAAATCCTACAGCACCACATAAAATGAGTAGAATAATAACGCGAAATAATAAGCGATTTTTCTTCATATTACTTCTCCTCTCCTCGATAAATGTTATGTATTATCTTCTGTAAATGTTGTATTGAATAAATCACCAGCAGAGCACTCCACTGGTGAATTTTTAACTCTATAGCTTATCTTGGCTTTGTAGAAGCAAGCGCGCGTAATTGTTTCACCTCATGTGGTGTCAATTCTCTCGCATCACCAGGTCGCAGGCTTCCTACTTCTAAGAAAGCATAACGTTCACGTTTTAATTTCACTACTTTACAGTCTAACGCTTCAAACATACGACGTACTTGACGATTACGTCCTTCATGAATTGTTAATTGTACAATAGCCATCTCTTTACGCTTGTCCCAAGAAATAATTTTCACACGTGCTGGTGCTGTTTTACCGTCTTCTAACGTAACACCGCGTTCTAACATGCGAATTTTCTCACCTGTTAATGGCCCTTTTATTTTTGCAACATATGTTTTTTCAACTTTATATCTAGGATGCATTAATACGTTTGCGAAGTCCCCATCATTTGTCATTAATAATACGCCAGACGTATCATAATCTAAGCGTCCGATTGGGAATAAACGTTGTGTAATTTCCGGGAAAAAGTCCGTTACAACACTTCTTCCTTTATCGTCTGATACACTTGAAATTACGCCAGTTGGTTTATATAGTAAAAAATAAACAGGTTCTTCTTTTTCAAGAGGGATGTTATTTACTTCTACTTTATCTTGAGGAGTTACTTTTGTCCCTAACTCCTTCACTATTTTTCCATTAACTTTCACTTTTCCTTGCTGAATTAATTCCTCAGCCTTTCTTCTCGATGCAATACCTGCTTGCGCAATCACTTTTTGTAATCGTTCCATTTCTTTTTTTCACCTCGAATTTATCTTACCTTACATTAGAAAGACTTGGCAACCGCATACGCTTTACGGCTATTCGCTTCATCTTACTTAAACAACATAGCGATGATAATAAACATATAAAGGTCAAATCATGTTTTTACCTTTTATTATTGTCCATATTTTTCATATTTCTCACAATAAAAGTTCATCATTTTGTCAAAAATACCACATAAAAAAAACCACTATTAAGCTACACCTTAATAGTGGTCGTATACGTATTATAAGCGAAATAGCGTAAAAAATGAATAGTATTACTGAAACAATAAAGAAACGAACACAATTGAGCATATAATCCCGATTAAATCTGCAAAAAGTCCTACTTTTAGTGCATCACCCATTTTTCTAATCCCGACCGCTCCAAAATATACAGTTAAAATATAGAAAGTCGTATCTGTGCTCCCCTGCATCGTAGAAGCCAATCTCCCAATAAACGAATCTGGCCCATATGTGGCAATTAAATCGGTCGTAATACTTAAACCAGCAGAGCCTGAAATAGGGCGTATAAGTGCTAGTGGAACAATTTCTGCTGGAACATGGATCAAATCTAACATTGGCTTCATTACCGATATCATTGCATCTAACGCACCTGAAGACCGGAATATAGAAATAGACACAAGCATTCCAACCATAAACGGTAAGATGGAAATTGCAATTTGAATCCCTTCTTTTCCTCCCTCAACGAACGATTCATACGTCGGTACTTTCTTTATTGTGCCATATAAAAGGATAAAACCAATTACACAAGGAATTACCCATAAGGAAATTGTATTTACAATACTCATTTTTTCCGCCCCTTTCTACTCCTTCTTCGGTAAAAATAGCGGTCAATCCAAATTGCTCCAATCATAGAAAGTACTTGTGCAATAAATGTTACCCCAACAATTTCAGTAGGATTCGCTGATTCATACGTCATTCGAATGGAAATGACTGTCGTAGGAATTAATGTAATGGCTGATGTATTTAATGCTAGAAACGTCACCATAGAACGGCTCGCCGAATCCTTTCCTCCATTTAACTCTTTCAGTTGTTCCATCGCTTTAATACCAAGAGGGGTTGCTGCATTACCTAGACCAAAAAAGTTTGCCATCATATTTGATAGAATAAATCCCATGGACGGATGATCCTTTGGTATTTCTGGAAACAACCTTTTTACTATCGGCATAAAAAGTGTAACTAATTTTTTTAACAATCCGGCTTCCTCTGCAATTTTCATTAAACCGAGCCAAAATACTAAAACACTAATAAGTCCTATACAAATCGTTACCGCATCTTTTGCTCCGTCAAATACAGCTTTATTCACTTCTTCCATCGTGCCATTTATCATGGCGTATACAATCCCAATGACAGCCATCGCTACCCATACGAGATTAACCATCGTTCCCAACACCTATCATGTAAGAAAAAATTTCTTTCACATTATTCCAGTAAAGTCCCGTTGTAGCTACTAACTTCCGTTTACTATAAAATAAATTCCGTTCTCCAACTTTTTCATTACCAACATAAATGTCTGTCTTCCCAACCTTTACTCCATCCGTAAGTTTTATACTTTTATGGAGTTCAACTTTTAATACTACGTTCTTTTTTTCTTCTTCAGTTAACGGTACCGAAAAACTATTTTTCGTATAAACATGGTTGGCATACTTCTTTTCATTTATTTCAGCAATTGCTCCTTGTCCTAAAACTTTCGTTTGTTTGAAACGTTCAAAACCTTTATCAAACAAATTCATATGATCATCCCAATCACTAGAGGCACTCAAAGTTACGACAATTAAATCTAGTCCATCTTTTGATGCCGTTGTCACAAGCGTTCGCCCAGCTTTCTTCGTAAAGCCTGTTTTTCCTCCTGTTGCAAATTCATAATAAGACGTTACCAGCTTATGTTTATTTTTCCACGGGTAATCCCAAGAATCTGATTTATATGTTTTGGTTCCAAAGATTTTCTTAAATGTCTCGTTTCCCATTGCATATTTCGTTAATAATGCCATATCGTAAGCCGACGAATAATGTGATCCATCTCCATCTAAGCCGTGAGGGTTTGAGAAGTGCGTATCTTTCATTCCAATTTCTTTCGCTTTTTGATTCATTAAATATACGAATCCATCTATACTCCCACCCACACTTTCAGCAATTACTTGCGCTGCGTCATTACCAGATCTAAGCATGAGTCCGTATACTAAATCTTCTAACTTCACTTTTTGTCCAGGCTTTAAATAGATTGCCGATCCTTCCACCCTCACCGCTTCATTACTAACTGATACCATTTCTTTCATCTTCCCTGATTCAGCAGCTAATAAAGCGGTCATAATTTTTGTTATACTAGCAATTTTTTGAGGCTCATGTTCTGCTTTTCCGTATAATACACGACCAGACTGTTGCTCCATTAATACAGCATTTCGAGCACTGACATTGCTGTTCATCTTTGCATATGTAGGAATCGGCATAACGCTTGCATACATCATAAGAAGCGTAATGATTACACAAATTCGTCTCATATTTCCCCCCACGTCCTTTTGGCACTTTTTGTACAAGTGTATGCTTGGCCTTTTAAAATATGAACGAAATCTTCCTTCTACTTCCATTAAAAAAGACGCAGAGAATTTGCGTCTAATATGGTGTCCATTCAATTTGTTTCGCAGTTTCAAACCTTTTTTCTACATCAGGCCAATTTACAACATTCCACCAGTTTTTAATATATTCATCTTTTCGATTTTGGTATTGTAAATAATACGCATGTTCCCAGACATCTAGTACAAGGAGCGGTATCGTATCCCATTGTGTAAATAATTGATGAAGTGTACTTTGCAAAATTTCTAACCTTCCAGACCGGGGTACCCAAACGAGAATTGCCCAGCCTGAACCTTCTACTTTAGAGGCCGCTTCTGTAAAATGTTTTTGGAAACGTAAAAAGCTCCCAAAATCTTGTTCAATTTGTTGTGAAAAAGCTCCTCTTGGACTTCCACCACCGTCTTTTTTCATGTTATTCCAAAATATCGTGTGTAAGTAATGACCTGACCCATGAAAAGCCGCTTCCCTTTCCCAATGCTTAATTAAATCAAATTTATTTGTTTTTCTCGCTTCTTCCATCATCTTCTCTGCTTTATTTAACCCTTCCACGTAACTCCGATGATGTTTATCATGATGTAACATCATAATTTCTTTAGAAATATACGGTTCTAATGCATTATACGGATAAGGTAATGGCGGGAGTGTATGTCCTCCAATCGGGACAGCTCGTTCACTATCCCCTCTTTCATATAATTCATATTCCTCTTCTTCTTGCATAAATACTTCCTGCAAGTGATGCTGAATATGTTCTACATCATCGCTTATTTCATACATAAACTCTGCATCTGTTTCATACTCATGCTCTTTCATACGCTCTAATAACGTCTGAATTTTATAGGCAAGCATATGGACATCATACACTTCCATTGCGCGGCTATCTAATACGTGAAGAACACTTTCACACCAATTTTCTACTTCATGAAAGTAATCTGTAAATACACCTTGCTGATTCATGTTGCACCTCCCTAATGCTATCCACTTAACTATATTCAATGAAAATCCCTTATATAACTGTACAAAAGGAAAAGAAGCTAAGTAACCTTAGCTTCTTTTCCTCAATCAATATTTGTGTAACATCTTTGTCTGATAATCCGTCTCATAATATTCTAGTTCTTCACGCATCAATTGAAATTTACCTTCTAAATTCTTCATCACTTGCTCCAAAGATGCAGGTGGTGTTTGTTGAAAAACGATAGAATTTTTCCCTGTATATGCAGACCGACTATTTTCATACCAATGATCACTCTTCGGTGAAAAAAACTCTGCAATTACTTGATGGTAAATCTTATATAAAATTTTTTCAGCTGCTGTTTTTCGAAATGGCTGGCTATTCAACAAAACAAAACATGCATCCTGTCCTTCTTCGCAAAAAACGAGAAGTCGTCTCATTGATGCTAATACCCCTTTATAATATTGCTCATTCCCTGCTGGTGTTTCCTCTAATAAAGAAGGTAACGTATGATAATTTACATAATTGGTTATCAAATTAATAGCATCTTCTAAAAATATAGAAACTTGTTCTGTTTGATTTTCAACCATCAAATTAGACATTTTTCTCTCTCCTTTGCCATTTCACGCTATTTCTACTCTTTTATTTTTATGTAATTCGGCCAATATTTCTTGTACTTTCGACACCGTTCCCTCATCAAAATATTGTTGAAATTCTTCCATATTATTTAAATACAAACGTTTTTGCGCACGAAGCTCCTTATCTTTCACTAAACAACATATCGCTACAATATCACGCAAATATATGTTTTGTTCTTCTACTTTATACACTGGATTTCCTTCAAAAGGAGTAATTTCTTGTAAAACTTCTTCAAAATATCGAACGTATAAAACCGAAAAAGTTTTCTCTTTACCATTTAATATATATGTCACTTCAGATCTGTTAAAAAAATCTTCTGATGTATTAGGTTTCGCTTTTTCTAACTCATATCCTACATAACCTTTTATAATCATATACTCCCCTTCCCCTCTTTCATCTTATTCTAACTTAATTTTCTGATAAACAAAATATTCTTTTAAATATACCTATATAAAAAATAGCTCGCCTATACAGGAATTTACCTTTTTATTTTTCTTGAAGTTTGTCATAATAATATTATTGTCTCAGTTTTCTTATACAAGGAGAGTTGTATTTATGTCGTTTTCATGGAAACGTTTCTTACAAATCGGGAAAATTGTCTTCCCATTTGTTGTATTAACAATTGTATTCTTTCAAGCAAAAAAAGAATTAGCGGGCATTTCTTTTTTAGAAGCGATTGATACAATTAAAAACATTCCAACTGGAGGAGTCTTTTTAGCAATTACACTTGGTGCATTCGCTGTATCAACAATGTTCTTTTATGACTATGTTATGCTTCGTTACTTAAAAGCTGATATCCCTGTCCAAAAGATTTTCCGTATCTCGTGGATTGCTAATACTTTAAATGGATTTATCGGGTTTGGTGGTCTTGTTGGAGCCGGCGTACGCACAATGCTTTATCGTCCATATATAAAAGAAAATGGAAAACTTATTAAAAGTATCGCTTGGATGACAACTGCCTTTATTAATGGATTAGCCATTCTTTCATTTCTTGGTCTCATCGGAATATTAGACACGAGATTTATTTTGCATGAAAAACCATGGCTATGGCCTGTTCTTATCTTCTTCGCTCTTTTCGTCCCTATATATATCGGATTTTCTAAATTAAAAAATAGAAAAGCGACGCAAACAGAGGAACAAGAAGAAGAGGAGAAAAACCCAACTGTTTTATACTCATTAGTTTCATTAGTCGAATGGGTATCTGCTGGTATTGTTATGTACGTCATATTACTATTATTTGGCATTGAAATCGAATTCCAAAAGTTTTTAGGCGTATATGTTATTGCTGCTTTAGCTGGTGTCGTTAGTCTTGTTCCTGGTGGCCTTGGATCATTTGATCTTGTCTTCTTAACTGGGCTTGGGCAATACGGCATCGATACAGGTGTTTTACTCCCTGCTATGTTATTATATCGTCTCGTCTATTACATCTTGCCCTTCTGCCTTGGTCTCATTTTTGCAGCTTTTGAAATGACAGGAGTAGCCATTAAAAAGTTTGAAGATAAACCTTTTATTGCGCCTGCATTAGAGACAACTGGTGTTATATGGACTTTGCAGCGTGACTTTCTAGGAAAGTTAGGTTCTTGGGCATCTGCTGCTTTAACAGTATTTGCTGGCTTAATGGTTATTTTATCAACCATTCTACCGACAAGTATAAATCGGGCACACGCCTTACATATTCTAGCTCCAAAACATCTTATTCAATTTTCTTTTAGCTTATCGCTAACATTCGGTATTCTCCTCCTCATTCTTTCGCGGGGGATATATTACGGAACAAAACGTTCTTATTATATGACGATTGTTTCTTTAATTGGAGCGGCTATTTTTAACACACTAAAAGGAATTGATGTTGAAGAAACTTTTATTTTATTAATCGTACTCGCTGTATTGTATATGCTTCGTAAAAGGTTTGTACGTGAGAAAATGGAAGTCTCACTTTCCGATATCGTAAAAGTTTTTATATTCCTACTTGTAACGTTATATTTATATAAAAACTTAGGTATTTTATTTGCAGGTGCAAAAGAAGCTTTCAAACCTGATTTTGTCGTTCGTAATATTACACAAGTGAAACGAAGTGCATTAGCAGCTGCCTTTTTTGTTCCTACTTTTTTACTAATTGGTTCACTCATTGCAAATCGTTATCGAAATGAATTTCCCGGGCAACCAGCTAATGATAAACGATTACAAAACTTCTTAGATGAACATGGGGGAAATGTACTTAGTCATTTAGGTTTTTTAGGAGATAAACAGTTCTTTTTCAGTAGTGATGGAAAAGCACTCATTCTCTTCTCAATAACTGGAAAACGACTTATTGTACTAGGTGATCCAATTGGGGACCCTTCCTCCTATCGTACTGTATTGCAAGAGTTTTTAGCTGAGGCTGATCGATTTGGATACATTTGTGTATTCTATCAAATTGAAAGTAAATGGATGAGTTTATACCACGATTTTGGTTATAACTTCTTTAAGCTTGGTGAAGAAGCTGTTGTTGATTTAAATACCTTTACAATAACAGGAAAGAAACGCGCTGGCATGCGAGCTACTTTCAACCGTTTTGAAAGAGAAGGCTATACATTCTCTATTCATGAGCCACCTTTCTCCGACGAATTATATGAAGAGTTAAGAAAAGTTTCAGATGCATGGCTTGGTGGAAAAAAAGAGAAAGGTTTTTCACTCGGATACTTCGATCGTGAATATATTAGTCGCGCTCCTATCGCAACATTATCTGATGCGGATGGAAAAATTATTGCATTCACAACATTCATGCCTGTATATCAAAACGGATCATTATCTGTCGATTTAATGCGATATTATCCAGATGCGCCTAGCGGCATTATGGACGCAATTTTCATCCACTTATTCCAGTGGGCAAAAGAAAATGAATACCACTCCTTTAATATCGGTATGGCACCACTTTCAAATGTTGGTTTATCCACACAGTCTTTCTGGTCTGAACGAGTGGCTGCTGCAATCTTTAATAACGTTCGTTATACGTATAGTTTCAGCGGATTACGACATTTTAAAGAAAAATATAAACCAGCATGGAGCGGTAAATATTTAGCATTTAGGAAGAATCATTCTTTACCAATTACAATGCTCTCTGTAACAAAATTAATAGGAAAAAGAAAAAACAGCTAAATTCTTAGCTGTTTTTTCTTTTTTGAACTTGTACAATAAATTCTTTTTCATACTTCTTACCATTTATATAGAAATTCCCCCACATTTTATACGTGCCCTCGGCAGGAAATGTAATTCGGTATTGTAATTGTTCATCCGTATCTACAGGCATAGCGTATAAAAAATTCTCCTTCGTTTCATCCACTATATAGAGTGACTCTACTTCTCCTCTCTCTGAATGCAATTTCAATTTTTCACCCTTTTTCGCTTGAAACTGAAATGTTAACGTAACTGGTTCATTCGGATGTAATGCACCAAATAAAAGAGAAACTTCATACTCTCCTATTTTTTTTGTAAGTACACTGTCGATTGGAAATTTCACTTTTTTCTTATTGTTCTCCTCTTTCGTTCTACCAAAATTCTTCCTAGCGAATGACTCTACGGACTTATTTTTGTCTTCGTATAAAAATATTGTATATTCTTCGTCTTTCGCTATTTTGGAAGATAACTTATATGACCCGTTCCCTGCAAATGTGGGTTTAATTTGTTGTATGTTTTTTAACTGTCCATCTACAATCACTGCCCGCATTTGATCATTTACACCACGAATTTCATTATTCTTGTTGTTTAACAACTGAAATACAATATC
Source organism: Bacillus sp. JH7 (assembly GCF_001563515.1). Taxonomy (NCBI): domain Bacteria; kingdom Bacillati; phylum Bacillota; class Bacilli; order Caryophanales; family Bacillaceae; genus Bacillus; species Bacillus sp. JH7. The sequence continues at coordinate 3,265,277 of NZ_LPUS01000001.1, forward strand.
TACTTTCTCATTTCCCTTTCCATTTGAAACACCCCACTTTACTTCCTGAACATCTCCTACAGTCTCTTCGTTTTCTTGATATTTTTTTATGTAAAATCCTCCTGCCACAATAAGTACTAACGCAATAAGCCCGATGACAAGATTTTTCAAAACATCACCTACCATTTTTATTGTCTCTATTCATACAAAACTTCTTAAGATATATATTCTAGATTATGATTTATGAAATCCTCCTATTTTGCACATATTACAAATAATAAAAAGATTTTAATTGAAAGGATTCGTAGTGTATAATGCAAATGATATTGATTTCTATCAATACATTATAAGGAGGACTTTTTTATGAGTGTACATATCGAAGCAAAACAAGGTGAAATCGCTGAATCTATTCTATTACCTGGTGATCCATTACGTGCAAAATATATCGCTGAAACATTTCTAGAGGACGTTACTTGCTATAATAATGTGCGTGGTATGTTAGGTTTCACTGGAACTTATAAAGGAAAACGTGTATCTGTTCAAGGTACAGGTATGGGTGTTCCTTCTATTTCTATTTATGTAAACGAATTAATCCAAAGCTACGGAGTTAAAAATTTAATTCGCGTTGGAACTTGCGGTGCAATTCAAAAAGATGTAAAAGTTCGTGATGTTATTATCGCAATGACGGCTTGTACTGATTCTAATATGAACCGTTTAACATTCCCAGGATTTGATTTTGCACCAGCTGCAAACTTTGACCTTTTAAAGAAAGCTTATGATGCTGGAACTGAAAAAGGATTACACGTTCGTGTCGGTAACGTTTTAACAGCAGATGTGTTTTATCGTGAAAGCATGGACATGGTTAAAAAACTTGGAGATTACGGTGTATTAGCAGTAGAAATGGAAACAACTGCTCTTTACACATTAGCAGCGAAATACGGTGTAAATGCATTATCTATATTAACAGTTAGCGATCACATCTTCACTGGCGAAGAAACAACATCTGAAGAGCGTCAAACTACATTTAACGAAATGATTGAAATCGCTTTAGATGCAGCAATTCAACAATAATACACTAAAGAACTTGTCATACGTCTGGCGAGTTCTTTTTATGTGACTTTTTATAAACAACTACTTTATAAAGAGACAGATTTCTCCCCTCTACTTTCTTGTAACGTTTGTTATAATAAAGTGAAACTTTAATCAGTGGGGGTTTTTTCCATCCCCCACTGATTATTAGTTGAACCAATCGGATTTTACGGGCAATTGATTTCCCACTTAACTCCCTTGTATTCGCCGAATTTTGAAGTGGGAGTCTTATTGCCCGTTAAAGCGGGATAAAGAAATCATTTACAGTATTTCTCATAAGAGGTGACGTAGTGAAAAACAGAAGTATCGTCTTTAAACTATTTTTATTAACATCCACTTTATTTACAATCATATTCCTACTTTTTTTCCTAGGACAATCTCTATTTTTAGAGAAATTTTATATTAATAAGAAAGTAAAAACAGTCCAAACTGCTTTTGAAAAATTCGTAGATAATTATGATAAAAGTGATAAAAGTTATGAGCAGGTTAGAAAACTAAAACAAGAATTTCATGATAAAACAAATGCCGATATGCAGTTTTTGGACTCTAACGGTATTATTAAAAGTGATAACAATTACTATATCGATGTATTTAATCCCAACAATAATAAACAGTATTCCATTCCACTCAATAATCTTTTAACACCAGAAGAATATAATAAATTCGAAAATTTAGGTTTAAAAAAAGATGTAATAATCAATGTTGATGGAGTCGTGCAAGAGAATAATATAATCACACCACAAAAATTAGGAACGAATTATAATCAATGGCAAAACGAACATTTCTATTCGGATTTTCAGTCAATTAATGGTAACCCTTCTAAGAACAGACTTGCAAGCCGATACAAATCTACAACTCGAATCGTCTTTACAGGTGTTATAACTAAGTTACAGCTCCCATCCAAAGCTGAGGTTCGTCTTGCAAATGATATTGAAACATTACAAGCCGTTCAATATTTTGCAGATATGATTAGAGAGGGAACTTCTAACTCGAACCAATTAAGTACTTTCATATTAGATGGCGGAGAAAATATAAAAAATAGTATCTTTGTAAAACCGATTATAGAAAATGGAAGGATTACAGAATACGCTTTTGCGATAGCATCTTTGCAGCCTGTTAATGAAGCGATGCTCGTTTTAAAAGATTATTATGTCTATGCCTTAATCATCGTGTTTCTCGTAATTATTTTGTTATCCTTCTACTACTCAAAAATCATTGTTAAGCCATTAATTAAAATAAATCGTGTTACAAAAAAAATGGCTAATTTTGATTTCAGCGAGAAATTACCTGTTACAGCTGACGATGAAATTGGCGGGCTTTCTGGCAGTATCAATACATTATCTGTAAATTTAAAAGATCGAATCGATCGATTAAATGTTGCTAATACAAAGTTACAACAAGATATTGAACGTGAACGTCAATTAGAAAAAACAAGAAAAGAATTCATTTCTGGCGTATCACACGAATTAAAAACACCGCTAAGTGTAATTAGAAGTTTTGCAGAAGGAATTAAAGATGGTGTTAGTAAGGATACTTCGTATTATACTGATGTTATTTTAGAAGAAACAGAAAATATGAACAGGCTGATTGTTGAAATGTTAGAATTAGCAAAGTTGGAATCTGGTACTTACAAACTAGATATGACGACGTTCTCAATCGGTGAATTAACGCAACAAGTCTACACAAAATTATTATTTAGCATGGAAGAAAAACATTTACAAGTGAACATCGATGCAGACCCTTCTATACTTGTTACAGCAAATCGCAGTCGCATTGAGCAAGTAGTTGTGAACTTACTAAGTAATGCAATCCGTTATACGCCAGAGGGAGAAAAAATACAAGTCTCCATTATAGAAGCAGAAGATACCGTAAAAGTCGAAATTGAGAATACAGGAAACCCTATCCCTGAAGAAAGTCTTGAAAAAATTTGGGATCGCTTCTATCGTCTAGATGCATCACGTAGCCGTCACACTGGAGGTACCGGTCTCGGATTATCTATTGTAAAAAACATTTTAGACCTACATCATGCCGAGTATGGTGTGTATAATACGACTAACAGTGTTGTATTCTATTTCAATTTACAAAAAGTAAAAGAAGTCAAATAATTTGTCTTAATTTCACTAGGAGTTCACATGAAATTCACACTCTCCCTTTATAGTAAGAAACAAGTTAATCCTTTCCTTTACACATATAAAAGAGGAGAGTGCGTGAAATGAAACAAGCAGGACAACCTATTCAAAATGAAAAACAATTAGAAACTATCAAAAATATACTTTTACAATCTTCGAAACGTGATGGCTTATTATTCGTATTAGCTGTAAATTCTGGCTTAAAAGTAAGTGAAATCTTACAATTAAAAGTTAGTGATGTAATCGATGAAAATGAAAATGTTCGCCATTCCATTTTATTTTACAATGAAAAAGTGAAGAAACATAAATGGTTTGCTGTAAATGAAGACTTACAGCACGCAATCGAAGACTACATGAAAGAACGTAAAACTTGGAAACGTAATGAACCATTGTTAAAATCTCAAAAAGGAACAAAATCTATTACGAGACAACATGCATGGTACATTTTAAACAAAGCTGCAAAAGAAGTTGGATTAGAAGGGATTAGCTCACATACACTTCGAAAAACTTGGGGTTATTGTGCATACAAATCAGGTGTTGATATTGCGTTTTTACAACACTTCTTTGATCACAGTACTCCATCAAAAACTTTAAAGTATATCGGTATTGCTTAATAACTCTTATATATAAAAAAGGTTACCATTTTAAAATTTGGTAACCTTTTTTATATTTCATATTCTCTTTTCTTGTCTCTCCTATACTGTAGTGGTACTCTAGTAATAAGGGGGAGAAATTATGAACACACTTACAATTGAATTACCAAAAGAAACGGCTGAAAAACTTGATTTATTAAAACAAGCTTATGAAAAGAAAACAGGTGCTTCTATCTCTGAGAGCACTCTCGTTCAAACACTTATCTCAAAAGAATTTATCCAAGCGATAACTCCTTTTGATTTACAACAATTCGTCAATGGAAAAGAACAGCATTAATCGCTGTTCTTTTTTTATCTCTATTTAAAATACACAAAGTTTTTTATATATTTTTAGAAAAACCATTGACAATGATAATGATAACCATTATCATTTATTATGAAGCCAACAATTGATGAATCAACCAAACGCTCAGTAACATTGTTACCCCTCTTTTTCATATAGAAAGGCACTGTACATTCCCCCTGTTTGTACAGTGCCTTTCTTGTTTATTATCATTCAAAAAAATTTAATTGCTCCGGCTTCGGCTCACCATATGTAATGTTCATCATTTTCATAAGCTGTTTCGCATTATCTGCTGCATCCCCACCTGAATTGTTGTTAAACAGTACGTATATATCCTTTGTTTTCTTTTTTAATTGCTCTAGTCGTTCAACCCATTCTTCCAGTTCTTTATTGTTGTAGCGATATAAACAGCGAACCGCTCTCCAATTTTCCCCTTTATCAAGCCAACCATGAACATTTCGACCGTGAAAACGTATTAATGCCATGTCTGAATTCGTAACCTCTAACACGAGTGGCACAGAACCTATCCCAGCCTGTGGTTCATCACAAATTGTATGAATCCATTTCTCCTGTTCTAGAAACTGTAACGTCTTATCTCTCATTTCTGGATAAAACCATGTTTGATTTCGAAATTCTATTGCACATGGTAAACCTTCCATTTTTTCTTTCGTATATCGAAGAAAATCTACATTTTTCTTTTTGCAATCAAACCATGGTGGATATTGAAATAAAATTGTTTTTAATTTATCAGCTTCTATTAAAGGAAGAATAGACTGTTTATACACATCAAACATCTCATCGAACGTAGAAAAAGGAATTTCACCTTTCATATGTCCTGTCATTCCTTGATACGCTTTTACGACAAAAGAAAAATCTTTCGGCGTTTCCATTGCCCATTTTATATAATTTCGTGCAGGTTGCATCGCGTAAAATGAACTATCCACTTCCACAATAGGAAAATACTCGCTATATGTTCGTAATTTATTTCTATTTTCATAGGGATTTATGTATAAAGAATCATGATCTCCCCATCCTGTCACTCCAATAAACAGCACATATACCCCTCCCTTTTAACTTCATCTTCAATTCACTTTCCAAACACTTTGCATCATGTAGCCTTTTCTTTAAGAGTATCCTTATAAAAATATGATATACTATATGGAAGAATTTTTAAAATGAGGGGTTATTTATTTATGCTTCCAAACGATGCTACTGTATCTCATGAAAAACGAATTGAAGAACTAGAAAATAAAGTACGTTTTTATGAAGAACTTGTGAATCAATTACCACATCATTTCACATACAAAAATCCACATATTGGTTTACGAATAAAGAAAACTAGAACGACTCATTCCATTCAAGAAATACCAAAAGAGAATAAAGAGGCTCATTTTCAACTTACTTGTGATTCATTATTTTTATTTGAACAACTTGAAAAACACTTTGTACATATTTTTGATGCCTTTTCACATCATGTAACCTTTATCGATAGTAAAGGGAATATTACTTTATGTAATCAAGTTGCTGCAGATGATTTCGGTGTAATACGAAATGATATTATCGGAAAACCGATTCAACAATTACTAAACTTGCCGGAAGAAAAAATTAAAGCAATTGAAACATTAAAAACGGGAACAGAAATATATAATGAAGAAGTTTTAGACAAAAACTATGGCATTATAAATAACCGAATTATTCGCGATTATAACGGGGAGATTTTTAGAGTTATTAGTGTCTTTCATTATTTAAATACAGAACGTGATGCTGAGAAGTTTTCGTTAGCAGGGCGAATCGCAGCTGGAATTGCACACGAAGTACGAAATCCTCTTACAACAGTACGAGGATACTTACAATTTTTACAAGAAAGCATTTCTCCATCAAATAAAGAGTTATTTAAAAACTTGCTTATCCCTGAATTAGATCGTGCAAATAATATTATTACAAAATTTTTAGCCATTTCAAAAACACGGGAATTTACAAGAGAACCGTTTCCCATCAATACATTTTTACGTGACTATATTCAACAGTTACTAGCTAGTGAAGTCTCCTTGCATAATATTTCAATTGATTATAACTTCTCTAATGAATTAGATGATATTTTAGTCAATATTGATCGACATGAACTTGTTCAAGTGTTTTTAAATCTATTTCAAAATGCCGTCGATGCTCAAGGCGACAAACCTCTTTCTATTCAAATTACTAGTTATCGCCTTAATAACTTCGTTCGGATTACTTTCACAGATAATGGAATTGGTATTCATCCAGCTATTCAAGAATATATCTTTGATCCATTCTTCTCAACGAAGGATTCGGGAACAGGACTAGGCTTGTCAGTAACAAAAAAAATCATCCAAAATCATAACGGCACATTAAAAATGACTAGTAATGAAGATGGTACAACTTTCACTATTTCAATTCCAATCTTACCTAAAACAACCCTTGAAAAATTAAATCAATGTAAATAAAGGACTAATCCACGAACTACATGCCAATTGTTAAACACTCCCAACAATTAGCATGTAGTTTTTTATGTTGCACTTTTCTTCTTTACATTATATAAACCTTTCTCTATATCTTACTTATTTCTTTCTAGGTGGGCCAATTTCTTATTTTTTTAGAAATGGTAGTTTGTCCATCACGAATTTAGTATAAATTTCATTTTAATATATAGTAATGACTAATGATTATATGAAAGAAAAGAATGAAAAGATGAACAATAAAAATAAAGGAAAAGTATTTTATGGTAATGATTGTTGCAAATTAAGAGCATGTAGCCATATTAACATCCCTAAGTCAGAACTTACAGAAAGACTTCTTCAAGCTCTTGGTCAAGCTATTCTAGTTCAATATAGATCTGGTTGCCTAGGCGGAGGAACTACGGGGACTACTGGTGCTCAAGGGCCTCAAGGCGCTCAAGGACCTCAAGGCGCTCAAGGACCTGCGGGCGATACAACTGCGACACTATCTGTCTTCCGAATTTACTAACCACAATTTCCGAAAATATTTTGGGAGGACTAAGCACATTTATAAGTAATAGATGTGATTTTGATTGTCTATTAAATCTCTCTTTTAATAAAAAGGAGCACTTGTTTGGGAGGATAAGTGCTCCTTCTTTACGTTTCTTTACCTCAAATTTACTCTATCTTAATCCTCATTTTGTATGATAAATAATGAAGTCAAAGATATGAAAGAGGGATGAAAAATGAGAGTTATGTCACCGATACGCATTTGGATTGCTCTTATGATATGCATTATTTTATGTGTAGGATTTTTTTTAACTCTAAAATATTCCACTATTTCAAAAGCAGAGAGAAAAACAGTTCCATACACACTTTTGTATACGAAACAAAACAACATCCTTTATTCCAATTCCACAAATAATGAAAAAAAAGTTATAAAAGGAATGCTTATTACGGAAGCTCCTAGTTACGAAACTCTACTTCAAATTGCTGAAACGATTAAAGATCAATATACCAATAAAGGAATTGATGAAATCACGCTGTCTATCCATAATGAAAATAATGGTAGTTATGAAGAAGAATTACCATACGAACCGATTAGTAAAGGAACAATAATCATCACATACGATTCCCACTCCTTTGGTAGTACGAACATTACTCTTAATGAATAGTAGCATTTACCTCACAAATTATGAGCACACTTTATTTTTCACATGAAAAAGAGGCGAATAACGAAATTCGCCTCTTTTTTTACCATAATGATGGAATCCACTCTTTCACTTTATTAAACCACTCTTGCTGTTCTTTTTTCCTTTGTTGTTCTTCTTCTTGCCTTTTCTTTTCTTCTTCTTTTCTTCGCTTTTCTTCTTCAATTGTTTGCAATTGTTTTTTATAGTCCGCCTCAGATATTAACGATAATTGGAACGCTTTTTGAGCTGGGTTTGCATTTGCTTTTTTCATGATATCCCGGAACATCGTCGTTGTAATTTGACTACCACCTGGAACATAATGCTCGCTATCTGTTTTGTCATATCCTACCCAAATCGCACCTACTAAATCTGGTGTGTATCCTACAAACCACGAGTCCTTTGCCCCTACGCTCGGGCCATTTACAAGTTGAGTAGTCCCTGTCTTTCCTGCTGTATCAACATTAGTAACTTTCGCTTTTCCACCTGTTCCCTTTTCTACAACACCTTTTAATAAATACGTCATCTTTTGAGCAATTTTCTCACTCGTCACTCGTGTCTCTTTCTTATACCATTTCCCTATTATTTCCCCTTCAGCATTTTGAACTTCTCTAATTGCATGAGCCTCTACTTGAACCCCATCATTAGCAAATGTACTATATGCTTGGGCCATTACAAATGGTGATGTCCCTACATGCATCCCACCTAAAGCAATTGGATACGTACGGTCTTCTGGTACTAATGGAATACCAAATCGCTCTAAAGATTTCAATCCTTTATCTAATCCTATTTGTTCTAATAGCCACACAGCGGAAACATTATACGACTTTGCTACCGCTTCATACATTGTCACATTACCATGAAAAGCCTGATCACTATTTTTCGGTTCATATTCTTTAATATGAAATGGTTCATCCTTTAATATATCGTATACTTCATACCCTTGTTCTAAAGCGGGTACATATACAGCTAGAGGCTTTAATGTTGAACCTGGCTGTCTTTTTAATTGCGTAGCATGATTAAATTGTAAAAACTGATATGGTCCTCTACCCCCAACTAAAGCTGGAACACCGCCTGTTTTGGGATTTATAAGGACTACACCTGTTTGCATAAGTTGATCTGAGCCACTATCTTTGAAATAGCTATCATTATTCACAACATCTTCTACAGCCTGTTGTTTTTTCGGATCAAGCTCAGTATAAATACGATAACCACCTGCTAAAATTTCATTTTGTGTTAATTCGTATTTGTCCATCGCTTCTCTAACAATATAGTCTACATATTGAGAATATTTTCCCTTGTATTTATCATCCACACCACGTTTTAATACAAGACCACTCTCTTTTTCTTTATTATACTGTTCGTCAGAAATATACCCTTGCTCTTTCATTAAGCTTAATACGACATTACGTCTTTCAATTGACTTGTTAAAGTTTTTATAAGGTGAATATGCAGATGGTGCTTTAATTAAGCCTGCAATCGTTGCAGCTTCTGAAATTGTTAAATCTTTTACATCTTTATCAAAATAAGATTTTGCTGCCCTTTTTATACCCCAAGCACCTTCCCCAAAATAAATTTGATTCATATACATTTCAATAATTTCATCTTTTGTATAAGTACGTTCTATTTTTTTTGTTAAAAAGTATTCCTTTATTTTACGAGAAAATGTACGATCTTGTGTCAGAAATACATTCTTCGCAAGCTGCTGTGTAATTGTACTTCCCCCAGCTACAACTTCTCCTGCTGTAATATTTTTAAAAACCGCACTTATAATTCCACTATAATAAATACCATGATGGTTAAAAAATTCCTTATCTTCTACTGCAACAATTGCCTGAACCATAATATCAGGAATATCTTTTCTTTTAACGCCTTCTGTTTTCGAAGAAGCTAATTTAGTTGCGACCTCATTATTTGCATCATAAATTAAAGTCGGTTGTGGAACAGCTTGTTTTAGTTCAGATATGTCTTGAATGGAAATAATTATATTTACAGCAATAAATAGAGTAACGAATACACTTCCCAATACAATTAATGAATTACGAAGTTTCTTCCTCTTATTGAACCACTCAAGCATTTTTTTAAAATGAGTGTTCTTCAATTTCATTCGTTCACTTCCTTCATTTATTTACACTCTTCTTTTTAAAAGGAAGAATATACCGCCTTTTAAATTTATTATAATAACGTAGTCATTCCTATAGTGTAAAGCTTTTCTTTTACATTCATACTTTTTGCAAGAAAAGGACATTCTACAAGTAAGATATTCACTATTGGATATTAATATTATTAATAGAACAACGAGAGTTATGTTAAGTTTTTGTAAACTTTTCGATAAAATGTTTTAAAAAACGACAGTTTTTTGTTAGAATTGATTAGCCAATATATTTTACATATATTACTTTTGTGGGGGTAACAATAATGGTCTTTAAATCAAAAAAAGATAAATTTTCTGAAATGTTAATGAATGTTTCCGAAAATTTAAAAGAAGGCGCGCAGTTTTTCGTGGAGTATAAAATTAAAAATGCTAGCGATTTAAAAGAGTTTTCTATGCGCATGAAAGAGTATGAGTCAAAAGGTGACTCATTTATTCACGAAATCATTATGGAGTTAAACAAAGCGTTTATCACTCCGATTGAGCGTGAGGACATCCTACAACTTGCAATGAGTATGGATGATGTATTAGACGGATTAGATCACAGTGCTGGTCTGTTCGAAATGTATTCTATTACAGAAGCTGATGAATACATGATTAAATTCGTAGAAGCAATTAATCAATGTGCGATTGAGATTGCAAACTCTGTTGAATTAATGTCTAACAAAAAATTAGTCGACATTCGTACAAATGCGATTAAGATTAAGGATTATGAATCACAGTGTGATGATATTCGCCGTCATGCGATTAAGAACTTATTCTCTCGTGAAAAAGATCCGATTAAGATTATTCAATTTAAAGAGATTTACGAAGAGCTTGAAGAAGTAGCTGATAGCTGTCAAAGCGTTGCAAACGTATTAGAAACAATTATTATGAAGAACGCGTAAGGAGTTTGATCATGGATACACTCTTGATACTGACCGTTTTAGTAGTCATTTGCGCTTTAGCTTTTGACTTTATCAATGGATTTCACGATACAGCAAACGCTATTGCAACGGCTGTTTCAACGAAAGCTCTAAAGCCTAGACATGCCATTATTATGGCGGCTATTATGAACTTTTTGGGCGCAATGACATTTACAGGTGTAGCAAAAACGATTACAAAAGATATCGTTGATCCATTCGCCTTACAAAATGGTTCTCTTGTAATTTTAGCTGCTTTGCTTGCGGCGATAGCTTGGAACTTAATTACTTGGTACTACGGTATTCCAAGTAGTTCTTCGCATGCAATTATCGGCTCAATCGCAGGTGCAGCAATTGCGGCCGCTGGGATTAGCTCGCTAAATCTTAAAGGATTTATTAAAATTATTGAAGCTTTAATCATTTCACCGATTATCGCTTTCGTTATTGGTTATACCGTATACAGTATTTTTAAAGTAGTATTTAAAAACTTTAACTTAACAAAAACGAATAAGAACTTCCGTATATTCCAGATTTTCACTGCAGCATTACAAGCCTACACACACGGTACGAATGATGCACAAAAAGCAATGGGAATCATTACGATGGCACTTATGGCTAATAACTATCATACTTCTAGCGATATCCCGTTCTGGGTACAATTATCTTGTGCTATCGCAATGGGGCTTGGTACTTCTGTCGGCGGATGGAAAATTATTAAAACTGTCGGTGGACAAATTATGAAAATTCGTCCTGTAAATGGTGTAGCTGCCGATTTATCATCATCACTTGTTATTTTCGGTGCAACATTCATTCACTTACCGGTTAGTACGACGCACGTTATCTCTTCTTCTATTTTAGGGGTTGGTGCTTCTCACCGTGTGAAAGGGGTAAAATGGGGAACTGCAAAACGTATGTTAATTACATGGGTTATTACACTTCCTATTTCAGCTTCTTTAGCTGCTCTGTTTTACTACCTATTACATTTTGTTTTCTAATCAAAAGTCGTCTTCCTTATTTTTCTAGGAAGACGACTTTTTTGTGAACAAGCCTATTTCTCATTAAAAAGCGTGTATAATAATTGGTGGATAAGTTATTTAGAGGAGTTGGCAATTTTGGAATACATCATGTTACTTTTCATCGGACTAATCGCCGGAACAGTCGGCAGCCTAGTTGGGCTTGGAGGCGGAATTATTATTGTTCCGTTATTAATTGGATTACACAGTTTATCACCACAACTTGCAGTAGGGACTTCCATGGTAACAGTCGTTTTCACAGGACTATCTTCCACCCTTACTTACATGAAGCATAAGCGAGTAGATTATAAAAGTGGACTTATTTTATTTATCGGAAGCGGCCCTGGTGGTATTATCGGATCATGGGCAAATAAATTTTTAAACCAAGACACATTTTCTTTATACTTTGGGATTTTCCTTATATTCGTCTCAATTCTACTTATGCTTCGAGACAAATTAAAACCTCTTTCCCTCTCAAATACGTCTGTAATTAAGCGTTCTTTTACAGATAATGATGGAAATACTGTACACTACCAATTCCCACCGTTTCTTGCTATCTTTATCGCCTTTATAGTTGGGTTTATATCTGGATTATTTGGAATTGGTGGCGGTGCCTTACTTGTTCCAGCAATGATGCTTCTTTTTGCATTCCCAGCACATATTGCAGTAGCAACTTCAATGTTCATCGTATTTCTATCAGCAATTGTAAGTTCTGCAACTCACATCTCACTTGGAAATGTCAGCTGGATTTATGCATTAATCCTGATTCCGGGTGCATGGATTGGCGGAAAAATCGGGGCTTACATTAATACAAAACTAAGTGGCAACGCCGTAATTAATTTATTACGTATTACGTTGATTATTCTTGGAACTAGATTAATCATTATTTCCCTTTTATAACGTATTCTTTTTAGAATGCGTTTTTCTTATACACATGAATATAAAAATCCTCCGAGGAGAACAAATAAAATTAAACAAACACATAATAACATATAATTTGAAATATGTACTTTCTTCAAGTTGACCACTCCTATAACTGCGACTGTTATCTTTATGATAGCGAAAAAATAGTTCACTTGCAGTTACAGAGTGCTAACAATGCAAAATCAATTATTACAAATTTTATCCTTATATTTCATTTCTTTGTATATTCTATCGATTTAATAAAAAAAGATGTCATATTGACATCTTTTTTAATGAAGAAGTGACCACCCCATGAAGTCTTCATGTACTTGGCACGCCCTCTTATCGTTTCGATCATATAATTCAGCATAGCTATCTGTTTCTTCATCATAAGCCATCGTATAAATAATTTGGCCGTCTACTTCAACGGATAAAACGACTCCACCTTTCATCTCTTCTACATGAATGATAGCATTCGCCGGAATTCTCATATCCGTCATTCTCATCGCATCTAACAATATACTAAACCCCCTACAGCGTATTCATTGCTAGTACTATTACACACTAAATAGTATACTACTGTAATAGCATACATTTCGTCAATGAAATTGCTGTTGAAATAGCATATTGTCTATATACATATACGCTAAAATAGAAGAAATAGAAACATATTAATGGGGGGCTAACATTGATTCTACACAAAGGAGATGTACTATTCCGTCAAGGCGAGGACGGTCCTTTATACTTTATAAAAACAGGCTTATTAAAAGTAGTTCGGCTAGAAGAAGACGGAACACCATTTTTATTCAACATTATCGTTCCAGGTGAAACGATACCTCATCATTCTTTAATTTCACCGAAAGAATATCACGGTACAGCTATCGCTTTAATAAAAACAGAAGTGGAACCGATTACTAGTAGTGAATGGTACGAGAGACTTCAAGCAAATCCCGAATCGTATGCTAACATCGCTATGCAATTGCAATCTAAATTAAGAATGATGCAACAACGAATTGATCAATTGACAACCGTCTCTCCGAAAGAACGTCTTCATCGTTTACAAGAATGGTTCACCCTATATTTAGGTGACATTCCTATATATGAAATATTAACACAAACCGAAATTGGTCAACTGATAGGTATACGTCGTGAAACAGTAAACCGTTTATTACGAGAACAAATAAAAAACGAGGTAAAATAAATACCTCGTTTTTTTGCTTATTGTAAGCTTGTTGCTGGGCCGAAAAATTCATAATGAATATGCTCTTGTTTCACACCTAAATCAGTTAGTGCAGCATTTATATGCTTCATAAATGCTACTGGACCACAGAAATAAAACTCTGCTTCAGTTGTCGGAATAATAGTTTTTAACCATTCACTTTCAATGAAACCTTCTTTATCAAAGTTCTTCATTTCTAAATCTTTTTCAGTCGGTGCAGAATAACAAGTATATGCTTTAACTTGTTCATATTCATTTTCTACTGCCTTAACGTCTTCTTTCATTGCATGTGTATTACTATTTATTGCTGCATGAACAAAATATACATTACGTTTTGAATCTTGCTCAATTAACGTATTTAACATACTCATCATCGGTGTAATCCCTACTCCACCACTAATTAGTACAACTGGTAATGTTGAATCCATATTTAACACGAAATCTCCCGCTGGTGCACTTACTGGTAAAACATCTCCTTCTTTTACATGTTCATGTAAGTAATTAGACACTTTACCGTCTGGTGTATCTACACCTTTTTCTTTTTTTACACTAATACGATAATATTCTTTCCCAGGAGCATCGGATAAACTATATTGACGATTATGTGTATATGTCTCACCTTCAATATTGATTTGAACCGTTACATATTGACCTGGGATGAATGAAGAAACTTTCCCTCCATCTTCAGGTTTCAAATAAAATGACGTAATAACATCGCTTTCCTTCACTTTTTTAACAATCACAAAGTTGCGGAAGTCTTTCCATCCACCTTCTTTATGTGCAGCTTCTTCATACATCTCTGCTTCAATGCTAATGAATGCATCAGCAATGACACCATATGCTTCTCCCCATGCATTTAAAACTTCATCAGGTGCACCTGCGACCTCTTTAATGGCACGTAGTAAACATGTACCTACAATCGGGTAATGCTCTGCTTTAATACCTAAACTTCTATGCTTATGACCAATTTGTTTTACAACTGGAATAATAGCTTCTAAATTATCAATGTACGTTGCAGCTGCATAAACAGCATTCGCTAACGCTTGTTGTTGTCTTCCCTTTTTCTGATTTGTATGGTTGAAAATATTCAATAACTCCGGATGTTCCGAAAATAAAATTTCGTAAAATCTCGTTGTAATTTCAACGCCTTTTTCTTGTAATAATGGTACTGTTGACTTTACGATTTCAATTGTTTTTGCACTTAACATTGTATCCCACTCCTCTATTTCCTTAACTGTTTTTAGTTTAACTGAATCTTATAATGCAGATTGTGATTTTAATCACTATTAACACGGTGTTTTTGTGAATAATATATGAACATTGTATTTACAAAAGAAAATAAGCTAACTAGAATTCTAGCTAGCTTATTATTTTGTTTGTATAGCTTGTTCAATTACTTTTATATCTTTCCCATCGCCAAACTCCGTATATCCCCAGATATTCGTTTCACCTCTATATTTATTTACGATAATATCCAAGTCATGATATACACGGTGGGCATACACTACATACTCAATATTTTGAAGTTCCACACCTTTTTTTACAATTTCATAGCTTCTATTTACATCGCGTTTTATTTTTTCATTCTTTATTTCCATGTGTATATTTTTTAAAGATTGTTCTTGCTGTTGAAACCATTGCTTAAATTGATTCCAATCCCCGTCTGTATAATTCTCTGCTTTACCGTAATTTAAGAAATTATTATAGCTTTCATGTGTCATTCGAATAAAATTTAGCACTTTTGTCTCTTCTTGCACATCTTCTATTTGAGCTATTGTATTTACCTCAGCAGGCTTATTCGCATAATGTAACAGCACTTTCATAAGACTATAGCTTGCAATGATCATCACGATAATAATCCCGAATACACTTAACAATTTCTTCATATACAGAACTCCTTCTCTACTAAAAATATTACAATGTATGACTATACTTGTAACTTTCTCTCGTAGAAATATAATTCCTGTATAAATTCTTCCTATCATTTCGACAATATTTTTCTATACATTTCTCGTTGGCAAATGTTCTTGTAAAACAATATATCCTTCATAAGCTGTGTAACCGAGTATAGCCATTAATCCGATATAACAAGCAAATACTGTCCATTTCGTTTTCGCATCCACTTTATAATAGTTTTCTTGTTGTTCCTTTTCTGTTTTCCATTCATTTAATTTTCTTTCTGACGCTTCAAATGCTTCCCTTATGTGAATTGTATACTCATCTTTTTCATCTTCATATGGAACATAATCTAACGGTTCGAACTTCGGTAAAAGATACTCTAACACTTCCATTTTTTGAAGTTCACCTATTTGTAACTCTTTTTCCCGTTCTCTTTGTCTTAATGCATTCATCTCATGATGCATCACGTATATAGTCCGATGTACAGCACCCGTTTCTTTTAATTCCTCTTCAAGCCTAGTAACATATTCTTTCATCCCATCAATTTTATGCCCTAATTCCTTAATCGGCTCATCTCTCTTTATTACTCTATATAACTCCATACAACCGATAATAACAATAAATCCTCCCAAAATACTTTTAAAGTAAATTGAATAGCCAAGTAATAAAATAAGGCCTGCTCCCCAAATTTTAGTACTGACAACTGAAATAATTCGCCCACCATCTAGCGGCGAAACGGGAATTAAATTAAAGAAATTAATCATACTTCCAAGCAAAATAACAAGCGCCCAAAATGGCTCTTTCGTCATTATATAAAGCGGTATCGCTGGTAAAAATGACAGAAGTCCGAAAAACGGACCCATATAGGCAATGTAAGCTTCATCTTTCGCATTTTTCGGCATCTCTTTCATTCCAATAAGGGCCCCCATAAATGGAATAAAGATTGCTGGCGATGTTGGGATCCCCTTTCTTGTCGCAGCCCATAAATGGCCCATTTCATGAACAAACAACAAATAAATGAGCGCCACTCCAAATTTCCAACCATATAGAACTGCGTATGCGCCAAGCGATAGAAACATACTAAATACCGTTGAAAACTTTGCTAATTTAAAAATTGCAAATACCCACTTTAACTTAGACAGTAAAAATAGACCTATCGCAACAATAATTCCCCATAATCCTTTTTTATTATTTTTCATATTCCTCTCCTTTATCTCTCATTAATGAATCATATCATTCATCAAAGCTTGTTCTTTTCTCTATTATGACATATTTTTTTCTATTGTTAGAAATAATGTTTATATAATCCATTTTCAGCCAAAAATATAAATAAAAGGAGGTGTACACAAATGAATTTACAATCTCTTATAATAGGTGCTCTATCGTTTTTAGCTTCAACTCTTATTTTTTATACCGTTAGTTACGTATTATTATTAGATTTGTTGCCCAATCACGTATTTATTGCCCTTGTCATCCTTTCCGCTCTTATGATTTCTTTTCTTATTACACGAAAATCAATGAATGAGCCATCTACAAAAGCAAAGTAATAGAGAGGGGTGCTTTCCCCTCTCTATTATCATTTCCTAGGAAAGGTCATATAGATTTGACGAGTTTACATTCATTCCAATCCGTAAGGGCTAATTAAAGTCTCACTTTATCTTTGAAAATTCATTTTTTCACCATAATCTTTAACAATCTGAATTATATTTTGAAACACACCTATTTTTTCTTTTTCACTGTTTAATATTTTCAAATCATAATTTTCGTAATATGTTTCTAATGATTTTAATTGTGATTCTGAAGCGCTTTTTATCGGAACAGTAGCATGTAATTCATATTGCTTATACCCTTCCTTTACTTTTTCACCTAAAATCATTTCACTCTCTTTTGCTCCAATTAATTTTTGAACTTTTTCTGGAAAATTGAGTTGCAAATAATATTCTTGCTCCTTCACTAACTTATTGTATAGTGATTGTGAAATCGTATACCGTACCGTATAATTCACGTTTTGATCGCCTGTTTTAATATGAAACGCGGTAATCTGCAAATCTTTTTTTGTTACTTCCGTTAAAGGGCTTACCTGCATCTCATCTTCTTTTTGTTCTGAGACATTTGGAAATATATCCAAAAGCTTTTCCGTATCTTTTTCATTCAACATATACATAGCTTTCTTATATTGCACCCATCCTCGTCTATCTTCTCCCCTTAACCATGCATAATAAGTTTCTTTTTTCCCATCTCTACTAATTTGTATTTCATATTCAGGTTCACCGAAGCTTCCTGTTATTTCTTGTTTCTCAGCTTTATTCAAAATGTCTATTACTAACTTCGCTTCTGATTCCTGCAACTTTTTCTCTTTATGTTTTTTTTGTATAACGGTTACCCCTATTGTTTCTTTCACTTCATTCACCGTCTCTTCTACTTTTTTTGTTTCTTTTTTCGGCTCAACTTGACCACAAGCTGCTAGTAACATAACAAACAACAACACCAATACATATTTCCCTTTCAAATTAATCCTCCTCTTACGATAAGAAATCCTTATAATCTTCATACACAAAACAAAAACGTGACATCCTATTAAATACGCTATACTAATCATTGAAAGGAGGTCTTTATCATGTCCATTAATTTTCATGATGAAAATAATAAGTACACATATGCAACAAGAAACGCTCATATTTCTTGGGCTGAAATGGTAAAAAACATTACAGAAATACAAAACAAGCAAATAATTGATATCGGCTGTGGTGGTGGGATTTATACGAAAGAACTCGCTCTTATGGGAGCCAAAAATGTTGTGGGACTTGATTTTTCAAAAGAAATATTACAAGCTGCAAAAGAAAATTGTAACAACTTTTCAAACATTTCATTCATCCACGGTGATGCACATAATATCCCATACCCTAATGAAACATTCGACATAGTTATTTCGCGTGCAGTTATTCATCATTTACAAGACATTCCTACATTTTTACGTGAAGCTTCTCGTATATTAAATAAAAACGGTTTACTTATTTTACAAGATCGAACAATTGAAGATTGTACAATTCCAGGAAGTCCCGAACACATTCGCGGATATTTTTTCTCTCTATTTCCAAAACTTATTGAAATAGAGTCAAAAAGACGTCCAAAAACCAACACTATACAGACAGAATTACAAAAACATTCTCTTCATGTACTTCCCGCACAAACACAATGGGAAATACGAAAAATACATGATTCTGTAGAAGCATTATTGCAAGATTTATCTCCTCGAACAGGTCGATCTATTCTATATGAGTTAACAGATGATGAACTTTCTCAACTTCTACAACATATACAGACCGCATTACAAAACGTCTCTCCTATTATTGAAAGAGATCGATGGACAATTTGGAGCGCCATGAAGTTGTAAGGAAGGAAGCCTCACAAAATAATGTGAGGCTTCCTTTCTTTCATAATCTAATTTTGCAACACTCTTGATATCCTCCACTTCTGGCCTGTGCACTTCCACACTTCGGACATACTAAATATCTAGACTGATTTGTCAACAAACTACCTTTTTGAAAGAGTAAAACTTCTGCTTGTTTAAACGAACGCGAATAATATAACCACATAAAACCAATTATAGCAATAATGCCAAATAATACTCCCATCGCAAGCATTTCAGTCACCTCTTTTGGTTTGTTCTTTCCAGCAAGTGGATTGTTGTATTATTCTCTATAAATTCAAACAATCCCTTCTTCACTCCTATAAATATCAATTTTCTCTATAAAATTTACAATTCTCCGCAAATTTTCACTACCATTTTACAATTCATCATTTCCTTTACAACAACGAATATCACTTTCGATATTTCCGTATATAAATATATCTTTCAAAAAACATATTGACTTTCTAAAAAAAACATGCAACAATACTGTCAGAATACTTGAATAAAAATTCATTGACGAGAACGAGTACGTTATAGAACTGTTCCCCAGAGAGTTGGCGATTTGCTGAAAGCCAACGTTCAGCGCGTAACCGAAAATCATCTCCGAGAAGTAGAACCGAATGTTACAGTAAGTTCTTACCGGCCGTCCCCCGTTACAAGGAACACGTATCATGTTGTACGTTGCAAAGCCGTATACATATAGATTTATTTCTACATGTGTAAATTAGGGTGGTATCGCGGGTAAATATAACTCGTCCCTTTCTTTAGGGACGAGTTTTTTGTGTTCTTACAAATGAATAAAAAAGGAGGAAAAACAATGAACACTGTATCAAAAAAACATATTTTTTTCACGGGTCTTATGCTATTTTCTTTATTTTTTGGGGCAGGTAATTTAATTTTCCCTCCCATGCTTGGCCAAAATGCAGGTGAAAACTTTTGGCCAGCAATGATTGGATTTTTACTAACAGGAGTTGGCTTACCACTACTAACTGTTATCGCAATTTCTCTATCTGGAAATGGAATGCAGCAACTTGCAAGTCATGTTCATCCATTATTCGGAATTTTCTTTACAGTAATTGTATACATTGCTATCGGTCCATCTATGGGCATCCCACGTGTTGCAAATGTCGCTTATGAAATGGGGGTTAGTTCTTTCTTACCAGAAACAATTCGCTCTAGCAGCCTAGTGCTATTTGTATATACAATCATCTTCTTTACTATCGTATTTTGGCTGAGTTTGAATCCATCTAAACTTGTTGATCGTATTGGAAATGTATTAACACCTATTTTATTACTCTCTATTTTCTTATTGTTTGTTAAAAGTGTATTTACACCACTTGGGCAATCAGGACCAGCAATGCAAGAGTATCAAACTTCTCCAATCTTCAAAGGCTTTATGGAAGGCTACTTAACAATGGACACTATTTCAGCACTTGCATTCGGAATTATCGTTGTAAATGCAATTCGCTCTAAAGGTGTGAATGATCGTAAGTCCATTGCCATCGCCACAGCAAAAGCAGGGCTTATTGCCGCTACAGGGCTCGTACTTGTATACGGTGCACTCGGCTGGCTTGGGGCAACTAGCGTCTCGCTCGGATATGCAAAAAATGGCGGACAGCTACTTACTGTTATCGTACAACAATTATTCGGTCCATACGGTTTGCTCCTATTATCTCTTATCGTTACACTCGCTTGTTTAACGACATGCGTTGGACTCGTATCTGCGTGCAGCCAATATTTTTCAACATTATTGACTACATTTTCATACAAAACGTTCGCGAGTATCATTTGCGCATTAGGATTACTAGTTGCCAACTTAGGTTTAACGAAAATTATCGCAATCTCTGTTCCAATTCTACTTGTTGTGTATCCAATTGCGATTGTACTCGTACTACTATCATTACTTCATAAATACTTCGGTGGATATCGCTCTGTTTATGTAGGTGCTTTAATTGGAGCAGCTGTAGTGAGCGTATTTGATGGATTAAAACAAGGTGGTATTTCAGTTTCATTTATCACACCATATTTTGAATTTATCCCTTTATATAATGAAGGAATCGGCTGGCTAATACCAGCATTAGTAGGAGCTCTTATTGGTCTTGCAATGGCTAAGTTAAGCGGTACGAAAAAAGTTCCATTAGTAACCGAATCTCACGAAGTAAAAGCCTCCTAAAAAAAACTCCCAAAAGGGAGTTTTTTTACATTTGATACGCAGTATGATTAAAACTGCTTATTTTATAAGCCTTCGTATAATATTCAATATTCGTATCAACTGTTTCTACCTTGACAACATCATAGTGCTCTTCTTGCTTTACTAAAAATAAATAGTATTCCTCTGTAGCCTCAATAATCGCAATTTTATCTGTTTCAACATTATATTGTTCACAAAGCGCTTGTAATGCGTTCACATAATCCCCTAATTTTTTAGACTTATCCATTCCGAATATAGTTTGAACTAACATATACATTCTCCCCTTTATATGTACTGTTAACACCTCAATGATAACGCTTACATTATTTATCGTCAATAAAAACATTCAATAGTTTTAACGCCAAATCTATATTGTATCGAGCCAATAATCAGCGAGGAATTCCCCGCCAATTAAAGTTTCACTTTATCACTTCGTTAATTGATGCCTAAATGCATAAATAACCGCCTGAGTACGGTCACTTACATTCAATTTATTTAATATATTACTCACATGTGTCTTTACCGTTTTCAGTGCAATAAATAACTCGTCCGCAATCTCTTGATTACTTTTTCCTTCTGCGATTAATAACAAAATCTCAAACTCTCTTTCCGTTAAATCATCATGCAAAGGTTGCTCTTTCTTTTGACGCATACGGGACATCATTTTCCCGGTAACTTTCGGCTCTAATACTGTTTCTCCATCATAAGTAGCTCGTACAGCATCAGCAATATCACTTGCTCTTGATGTTTTTAATAAGTAACTGGTCGCCCCAGCCTCAATAACAGGATACAATTTTTCGTCATCTAAAAAGCTTGTTACAACTACAATTTTTGCTTCTGGCCATTCTTGAATAATAGCACGTGTTGCTTCGACACCATCCATCTCATCCATAACAAGGTCCATTAAAATAATATCCGGCCTTAATTGCAATGCTAATTCTGATCCTTTTCTTCCATTCTCAGCTTCCCCTACTACTTCAATATCTGGCTGTGTCGATAAATATGCCGATACACCCATACGAACCATTTCATGATCATCGACAAGCAATACTTTTATCATACTTCTCCCCCTCTCTCAATCATAATCGGTACTTTTACTTCTATTTGTGTACCTTTGGCCGGGAAACTAAGTACCTTAAGTGTCCCACCAATTTCATGAACACGCTCTTGCATCGATCTTAGGCCATATGAACCAGCCTTATTAACCCCTACTTCAAACCCAACGCCGTCATCAATGATTTTTAAAATCGCATATTGATCAATTTTTCGAAGGCGCACTTCTGTTTTCTTTGCCTTCGCGTGTCGCAACGTGTTTGATAGCGCTTCTTGCACAATACGGAATAAATGATCTTCTACACCTTTTTTTAATTCTATTGGCTCAATAAGCCATTCAATTTTCATATGTTGTTTTCGCGATAATTCCGTTAATAATTCCTCTATACCTTCTGTCAGTTTCTTACCTTCCAATTGTACAGGACGTAAATGAAGGAGCAATGCTCTCATTTCTGATTGAGCATTTACAACCATATTTTCAACAAGTTGCAATTGTTTTTTTGTCACATCTGGAAATTCAGTTATTTGTTCATTAATCGCTGACATCATCATCGACATTGCGAAAAGCTGCTGACTTACTGAATCATGCAACTCCCTTGCTAAACGATGCCTTTCTTGAGAAATCGCTTCTTGTCTCATCTCTTCATTCCAATGAGCTCGTTCATTCGTTACTTTTTGAAAGAGTCCAGCTTGCTCCTCTAATCGACGAGCCAGAACGATTACTTTTCGTTCCACTTCATGAAATTCATCATCTGCAGTAAACGAAACATCGCTCGGAAAATTCCCTCGCTCTACTTCAAATAGAAAAGTATTTAATCCTTGTATACGCTGCTCTATATAATAACCGATTGCATATCCTACAATTCCCCCGATAAGTAAACTTGTAGTCATAATAAACAAGCCAATTGGAACAGAAGCGATGGATTCCTTCCATAATAAATCATACACTTGTTGCTCGCTTTTCCATACATATACAATTGTACAAATGAGTGCGATACTAACAGAGGACAACATAGAATAACGAATATACATCCACGAAATATTTTTTTGTTTCTTCATTATACTTTCCTCACTTCCGTATCGCCTACGACAAGCGAAGAAATAATTTTAATACGTCGAGGAGCCTCTTTATACTGCTCTGTTCTAAATGTAACATTGCGGTTAAACCCTGTCTCTTCATGACCTGGCAAGAGCACACGTCCGACAATAACAGAATGATTTAAAGAAAGTTCAATATCATACGGCACATATAAACGAATATTACCAACGACACCCCGAATAACAATTACCGTTTCCCCTTCTGGAATCATAGCAGTTGTTAAATCTATTTCCACATCACAAGCACCATATTGAACATTAATATCCTCAAGTTCATAAATATGATCCATCATTCGCACATTGCCTACAAACATATTTTTCAAATATGTTTCTGTACGATATATTTGCTTCTCTTCGTCTATAATCCCTTTTTCTTTAATTTCAACCTTCATTGCTTTTTGCTGATGCCCTTGTTGAATCAATTGATAACCAATTAAAGCTAAACAAGCAAATACGACAAGAACAAATGCTGCTGATGAAAATAAGAAAAATAAAAATACGATACCACCAACAAATAAAAATACATTTCCCCGTACATAACGATTCTTTTTACGATAATGCCTTCCAAACATAAGCATAATAAATGCAAAAATGAGACCACCTGGTTCAAAATGTCCAAGTATCATATCAAGAAAAAGACCGAATCCAAATATGATGAGGAGCATCCCCATTAATTGTGTCTTTGAAAAATGTTTCTTCATTTCAGCTCCCCCCTTCTTGTCACATATACATAGAAGAAAAGGCATTGCTTTCCAACACCTTTTCTCCTATCACTATATCATAAGCCTGTTTTATAATATACTACTATTATCTTGTTAACTCTTTCGTTAACGATACATCATTCTTTTCTTTCATTTCACGCTCAAGTTTTGCAATTTTCATATCAAATGTATCACGCTCATGCTCTTCATTCATACGAGTTTCTAAGTCACGAATGTGATCTTCAATTTCTTCAAATCGTAAGAACGGATTATTTTCATCCATTTTATGCATCGCAGTATTCATACGACGATTTGCATGTGCCATATTTTCACGTGCCATTAGTTCCATACGCTTTGCGTGCATTTCTTTTAATTTATTTTTCATTTCAGAAAGACGACGCTCTAACTCATCAATTTGCTCTACAACACCTGCATACATTTCTTCTAATCGAGTTACTTGACCTTCATAATAAGCTACCTCTTCTAACGCACGTTCGTGCAATTGCAATTCGCCTGCTTCTTGAGCAATGATAGCTTGCTTTGATCTTTTATTAACGAAATAACGTGCTTGCTCAAGCTCACGAGCAAAGTTAGATTTTAATGTTTTATGACGCTCAATTAACTTCTCAATTTTTGTTATTTCACGCTCACTATCACGTAAATATTGGTTTAACATCGCAATTGGATTTTTTCTTTCCTTCTCATCTAACACGTTATGAAAATCAGCTAAAATTGCATCGCGTACACGTCCGAATAAAGATTGTTTCATTATAAATCTTCCTCTCTTCTACTTTTTTTATAATTTGATTTATTGTTTTAGTTTTTCATTAATTTGTTCCACTCATCTTCAAAGTTGCTATATGGTTTAGAACTTTCTGGAGCAGATTCAACAACTACATCTTTTTCTTTTTTCCACTCACGGTATCCGTAGTATAAAACCACTAAAGCAGCGATACCGATTAATGCTGGCGAATGAGAAAGTGCAATGGATAAACCGATTAAACCAACAATCCCCCAAGCTAACTTTCCAAAAAATGATTTAGCTCGCACAAATGATTTATAGCTCCAATATACAACTCCTGCTCCGATTGCAAATCCTACAATACCAGCAAGACTACCAAGAGCAATTAAAGCCAAAATACCGGCTGCGATAAACGCTAGAAATTGTTTCATCTTGTGCTTGCCTCCCTTCGATTTGATACTCTTATCTTAACTATTTTTTCATCTTTCCATAACGAGCTTAAGAACCGTTTTTAACTCAGACTTAAGACCGAGTCATATTCAGCCCTTTACGCAAAAAAACGTGCAGAGTCTATCCTCTGCACGTTTTTTAATTACTAACATTCATATTAAATTAAGCTGTTTTATGATACTCTTTTTTCTCAGCTACTTTCGAAAACCTTGGAAACCCAATTAAAATAGAAGCAATCCCACATACTCCAACTAAGATTGGATAAAATGCATATGGCAACAATTCAACCGGAGATAACGCTGCAAATCCTGCTGCCGTTAACATTTGGGCACCGTACGGAATTAATCCTTGCACACAACATGAGAAAAGATCTAATACACTCGCTGATTTACGAGGGTCTATTTCATATTGATCTGCAATATTTTTTGCAAGCGGGCCTGTAAAGATAATTGAAATCGTATTATTCGCTGTACACATATTCGTCATACTCACTAAACCAGCAATACCAAATTCCGCTCCTTTTTTCGAACGAATATTACGTGTTAATATATTCATTAAATATTGAATACCACCATTATATTGGATTAATTCAACCATACCGCCAATTAATATAGCAAGTAATACTAACTCCATCATACCGCCCATTCCAGTCGTTACACTTTTAAAGAAACTTTCTAACGTGTAACTTCCATCTATAAGACCGATAACACCAGATAGTACAGTTCCACCAGTTAATACAATAAGTACATTCCAGCCAAGTAGCGCTGTAATCAGTACTCCTGCGTACGGTAAAATCTTTATCCAATCAAAGCTATGTGCTTTAATCTGCGTGTCACTCCCTGAAGTAACTATTACTAATAGTACAATTGTAATAATAGCTGCTGGTAACACAATTAAAAAGTTCGTTTTAAACTTATCTTTCATTTCTGTTCCTTGTGAACGAACAGCTGCGATTGTTGTATCTGAAATAAATGATAAATTATCACCAAACATCGCTCCGCCAACAACAGTAGCTATTGCAAGCGCAATTGAGATATCAGTTTGACCACTAATACCTACAGCAATCGGCGCTAATGCTGCAATTGTTCCCATTGAAGTTCCCATCGCTAATGAAATAAATGCACCAATAACAAAGATTCCAGCTACGATAAATCCTGGCGGTAAAATAGTTAACGCTAAATTAACAGTTGAGTCTACTCCACCCATTCCTTTAGCAGTTTCAGAAAATGCACCTGCAAGCACAAAAATTAATACCATAATCATAATATCCGGATTTCCTGCACCTTTAGCGAACCGCTCTACTTTCACATTAAAACTTTCTTTACGATTCATCACTAAAGCGACTCCTACAGCAATTGAAATCGCTACAAGTATCGGCAATTTATAGAAATCACCTGTAATAATCCCAGAACCAATAAATAGCGCCAAAAATATCCCAAGTGGTAATAAAGCTAAACCATTTCCTCTCGTTTCTTTCAAAGTACCATCTCTCCCTAGTTTCAACCTTTTTCTAATGAATAACAAAAGACCTCTTCCGATGAGAAGAGGTCTTATACATCTATAAGAAACGCTCTTCTCATCTTTCAAGCACACGCTTGCTGGATTTGGCACAGCACTCTGAAATCGAGTCCGCTGCCGAGGCATCGTAGGGCCAGTCCCTCCGCCTCTCTTTATAAGAAGGTTTCATATTTATTTTTTAATAATAATTTCTTCCCTAACTTTACTCGCTTACAAAACAAAAGTCAATTATTTTTTGTATAGATTTTTTTGGTAATTATACAAAAATTTGAATACAACAATCATTTTAACTTTTCTATTTCTTCTTTTAATATTGAAATCCAATAAAATTCACTATTTTTTATTGTTGCTAATATCCATTTCGTAGTGTACCAAGCTAACTCATACTCTTCCTTCGTGACATCGCCACTTTTATAAGCATCCTCTAGCTCCTCTTCATCTAATACATACACCTTACCGCTAGGTAATAATACTACATCTAAATATAAATCATCAAAATAAGGTAAACCACGATCGTCTATTTTATATTCTTTCGCCACATCGATATAATATTGCACTAATTTTTTCTGATCATCTAACATAGCGGTAATCGCAAAGTTTTTCCCGTCTATGAAATATTGAATCCACGTATACTGATCCGCTGCAATACAAAGTTCTTCACCATCATATTCTTTACAACTAGGCTCTCTCACCTTTTTTATATCCAGTATTCCGAGCATTCCCTCTTCCACTTGCTTAACCGTATAACTCTTTTCTATTAGTCTCTTCCACGAAGAACCGTCACCATATTTACGTTTCATTATGTCTGCTCCTCTTCTATATACAGAAAAGCTCCCACATATTATGTGAGAGCTTGTTCATATTATAATTAAGCCGCTTGACCCTTTTCAGAAATCTCTTTTAAATAAGCTTGTCCTTTTTCAGCGTCATATTGACCTTCCCACTTAGACATAACTACAGCTGCTAAAGAGTTTCCTACAACGTTAACTGCTGTACGAGCCATATCTAAAATACGGTCAATACCAGCAATGAACGCTAAGCCTTCAGGTGGAATACCTACTGTACCAAGTGTCGCTAATAATACAACGAATGATACGCCCGGTACACCTGCGATACCTTTTGATGTAACCATTAATACAAGCAATAATGTAATTTGTTGTGTAATAGATAAATCAATACCGTACATTTGCGCTAAGAAAATAGCCGCAATTGCTTGATATAAAGTTGATCCATCTAAGTTAAATGAATAACCTGTCGGAATAACGAAAGATGTAATTGCTTTCGGACAACCGAATTTCTCCATTTTCTCCATGATTTTTGGTAAAACTGTTTCTGAGCTTGCTGTAGAATACGCTAAGATCAGCTCGTCTTTTAAAATCTTAAAGAATTGGAAAATGTTGATTCCAAATATTTTCGCTGTAAGTCCTAAGACAACTACGACGAAGAAGATCATTGCCCCATATACGACAATTAGTAATTTCCCTAATGGAATTAATGAAGCAAGACCAAATGTAGAAACTGTAACACCAATTAGTGCAAACACACCAAATGGTGCAAATTTCATAACTTGGTTTGTTACGTAAAACATTGCGTCAGCTACACCTTGGAAAAATTGAAGAACTGGTCTTCCTCTTTCACCAATTGCTGCTACACCTAAACCAAATAGTACAGAGAAGAAGATAATAGCAAGCATATCTCCGTCAGCTAACGACTTCATAATGTTCGTTGGAACAATATTTACAAATGTATCTGCAAATGAATGACTTTGTACTTGCTCTGTCGTATGTGTATATTTCGAAATATCTGTCTTTGTTAACTGCTCCATATTTACGCCTTTTCCTGGTTGGAAAATATTCGCTATTAATAGACCAACAATAATTGCAATTGTTGTAATAATTTCAAAGTAAAGAATTGTTTTTCCGCCTAGTCGACCTAGTTTTTTAACATCGCCAACACCAGCAACCCCAACAACAATACTTGCTACAACAATCGGTACAACGATCATTTTAATTAATCGGATGAAAATATCACCAATTGGTTGTAAGTACTTCACAACAGCTGGATTATCAAAGAAAATCGCCCCAACCGCAATACCAAGCGCAAGTCCTATTAATATTTGCCATGCAAGTCCTATTCTTTTCATATTTGTTGTAACCCCCTCTTCGATGTGTCACTCTATCTCTCATTCTATCTCTATAAAACTAAGAAATTAAGAGTATTACATATTATTCGACAATTCACTACATTTTGTCCCTGTTAAAAATCATAAATCAAAAATTTAAATCTGACAACAAAATAACTTTGCCTGAACACAAATAATTTTCTTGACAAAAAGCAGACACATGTCAGAAAACCTCACATGAGAACGATTCCTCACTAGTGTTTTATTAGCTTTCCAAGTAATATTTCACCTCATAAAAACGATTACTTTCCTTCTTTATTTTACAGAAAAATCCCAAAATATACCTTTGTTACACATATGAATAAAATGTAAGCACTATGACAATTACAGTTGAAAAATGATAAATTCCGACAAAACTTAGCAATTTTATAAAATTTTCTTTACATTATGATTACAACGATAGACACCCCTCTTCTTATGATATATAACATTCATAGGGAAAGGAGTCAGACAACAATGAAAAAGAAATTTGCAGCGTTTAGTGTTTTAGCAGCAGGAACGATTTTTGCTTCCCCGTTACTTTCACCTGCATACGCTGAAACGAATCAAGATAAATTATCTAACATTCAATCTGAATTAGAAGGCAAACAAAGTGACTTACAAAATAAATCAGTCGAGAAAGAACAAATAGAAAAAGAAATTCAAGAATTACAGAAGAAAATCGATGAATTAACTACTTCTATTAATAAAAACGAGACTGAATTAAATGATACAAAAAAAGAAATTAGCAAAACACAACAAGTAATTACTGACAAAAAGAAACATATAGAACAATTACAAACAAACATAGATACACGTCAGGAAGTTATTAAACAACGGTTACAATCTATGCAAGAAAAACCGCGTACCAATATCATTACAGAAGTATTAACAAACTCTACAAACATTGCTGATCTTGTTGATAATATGTACTCCGTAAGTTTAATATTAAACAACGATACAGATATTGTAAAAAAACAAACATCTGATCAAAATGCTGTAACGTCAGAAAAAGAGGCTGTTGAGAAAAAAGAACAACAACTGAAAGAATCTGAGCAAAAACTAGAACAAAAACAGCAAGAATTACAAAATAACCAACAACAGCAACAAACTCTTATTAACGATCTACATACGAAAGTAGCAAAAGTAGATTCAGAGATTGAAGGATTAGAAGAATCCAAAGGCATTTTAGAAAATCAACGTCAAGCTGTTCAAAAAGCAATTGAAGAAGAAAAACGTGCCGAAGAAGCTCGTAAAGCGGAAGAAGCTCGCCAGGCAGAAGAGGCTCGCAAACAACAAGCTACTAAATCTGCTCAAGCAACTCAAGCGGCCCCAACACCACATGATACAAATATCGGTGGCTTTATCAAACCAGCAGCTGGATCAAAAACTTCCGGATTTGGTGTACGTTCTTTAGATAACCATAAAGGAATTGACATCGCTGCTTCAGGAACGGTTCCAATTATCGCCGCTGCAGATGGCGTTGTTATTCGTTCAGAATTATCATCTAGTTACGGAAACGTAGTGTATTTATCTCACCGTATAAACGGAAAAACATATACGACAGTATATGCTCATATGAATAGCCGTTCTGTATCGAATGGACAAACTGTAAAACAAGGCGATCAGCTTGGATTTATGGGGAACACGGGCCAATCATACGGACAACATTTACACTTCGAACTTCATCTTGGAGAATGGAATGTCGGCAAGACAAACGCAGTTGACCCATCTCCTTATATCGGATTATAAAAAACCTCGGTGCCTACCGAGGTTTTTTATTTACACTTCACACAATATAGGCATTCTACATAGACTATAACTAAATGCCTATAGTTTACGGGGTGATCAATATGAATACGCAATTACAACAAAAAATAGAAGAAGCTAGAGAGACGTATATTGGCCGGATATTTACATTTGGCGGCTCAGTATTATTTTTAATCGGTTCATTCCTTGCAGTCACTACAGCCTATAAAGCATATAATCGTTTATTACACTCATCAACATCCACATAAAAAAAGACGGGAGATCCCCGCCTTTTTTTATGCAAACATTTTAAATACACCTATCGCATTTAAAAATACAATTATTACAGTTACCGGAATAACATAACGAAGTAAGAAGAACCAAATGTTAAATAACGTTTTCCCCTTCGTTTCCGTCACTTCTAATTCTTTCATCAATAACTCTTTACTCATTTTATTTGGTACAAATAATGAAATAGCTAGTACTCCTAACGGCAGCAATACGTTACTGACCGAAAAGTCGACTAAATCAAAGAATGTTTTCCCAAATATTTTCACGTCACTCATAATCCCAAATGATAACGCCGATGGAATACCGACTGCAAAAATAAGAATACCGATTAATAATGATGCTGATGGACGCTTCTTCTCATTACCTTTCGCAACAGATGCTACTACAATTTCAAGCATTGAAATTGCTGATGTTAAAGTCGCAAAGAAGAATAAAATTAAAAACATAATAAAGAAAAATTGACCAAATGGTATTTTTGCAAATACTGCTGGAAGGACGATAAACAGTAGTCCTGGTCCTTCAGTCGGTTTAACTCCCAACGCAAAAATCGCTGGGAAAATTGCTAATCCTGCAAGTACTGTAACAAAAACCGTTAAACTTACAATAGATGTTGCTGATTTCGCTAAATGTTCCTCTTTCTTTAAATACGAACTATACGTTACCATTACCGAGGCACCTACAGTTAGCGAGAAGAAAGATTGTCCCATCGCATATAAAATCGTATCTGCTGTAAGCTTTGAAAAATCTGGCTTTAAGAAGAACTCTACTCCAGCAAAAGCACCATCGAGTGTTAGCGCACGAACAATAATCGCAATAAATAAAATAAATAATAGCGGCATCATGTACTTACTTGCCTTTTCTATACCTTTCTCTACACCTTTACTTACAACAAAAATCGTACAAAGCATAAAGATAAATTGTGCTCCAATCGCGCTTAATGGATTTGAAATCGTTTCACCGAACAATTGTCCATAATCAGCTGCTCCATTCCAGAAACTTCCTGTCACACTATAATATAAATAAAGTAAAATCCATCCACCTACAACACTATAAAAAGATAGTACACTAAAACAAGTAACAACTCCCATACGACCAATCCAAGGATATAATTTGCTATTTGGCACTAGTACTTTATAAGCTGTAACCGCCTCTTTTTGCGTGCTACGTCCAATAACAAACTCCGCTATTAGAAGAGGCATACCTATAAATAAAGTTAATAGTAAAAATACAAGGAAGAATGCGCCTCCCCCGCCATTACCTGCAACATATGGAAATTTCCATATCGCACCAAGACCTACTGCGGCTCCGGCTGCTGCGAGTACAAAGCCTATTTTCGACGTCCATTGCTGTGTTTCTTTCATCATAAATTCTCCTTTTCTGAATATTTAAACTTTTGTTAATTATACACTTTCATTTCATACTCGCACACCTCCTTTAGAAAATAAAAAAGTCCCCTACACGCAAATATGCATGTAGAGGACGATATATGTAATATAAATACCGTGGTACCACCTCAATTGGATTGATAAATCCCACTTGTTCAAGTACAGGAATAATTCCGATACTCTATCCTTTTAACGGCGGAACCCGGGTTGCCTACTACAATGTTCAACATACCTCTCGCAAGCCCATTCTGTATATTTTATCGTACCGGGCTCCCACCTAACCCCAGCTCTCTGAACGCATCAAATATACGTACTCTTCTTGCTCATCGATTTTATCTATTGAAGTTACTTGTGATTATAAATTATATTTTTATATTTGTAAAGCTCACTTTATCTTTTATTATTTTAAAACCTTTTCCTCTAATTCTCGTAAAAAACTTTCTCTTTTCCCCTCGTTTTGCACATATACTGATTTCAACACTTCTTGGAGCAATATATTTCGCTCTCTCTTTTCTAACTGTAAATCTTTTAACTTCACCCTTACTTCATATAAAAAATCTAAATACGATTCATATGTCTCATCATATTTATTTGCAATCTCATCTCGAATTTTTTTTGCGAGCTTAGGGCTCGCTCCCCCAGTAGAAACTGCTATATTAAGTAAACCACGATGAATCGCTGCCGGAAAATGAACATTACCACTTTCCGGATTTGTAATAACATTTACTAATTGATTCTCGGCGGCATCTTCAGCAACTTGTTCATTTAATATTGAATCACTACTCGCTGCAACAACTAAAAAAGCACTTTTAATATCACTTTTCTCATATTCTCTTTGATACCAACGAATTTTCTTTTCTTCCACAAGTTTTACTAAATTCGCATCTAATTCTGGACTTATCACAACTATATCCGCACCCTGTTTGAGTAAAGGAATAATTTTAAATCCTGCAACTTTTCCCCCACCAATAACAACAACGCGTTTCTCATTAACTCGCACTGTAAGTGGATACATACTGATCTCCTTTCAATAACTCCGTCGTTTTCTGAATTAACATATCTTGAAACGCTTCATTCTTCCCTAAATATGGACTGATTTTTATCTCTCCCAATTCATATTGGCGCACTTCTTTCTCAATATGTTTCATAAGTAAACCTGTAAATAACAAGTAAGGCAGTACAACGATGTTCTTTTCTTTTTGTTCTACAACTTCCTTTAATTTCTCCTCAAATTTTGGCTCTGCAGCCGCTAAATAACAAACTTCTACTTTTTTAACCTTCTCTTTTGTTTGAAATAAAGAAGCAATCCAGTTTATATCTCTTAATACTTCAGGATCACTGCTCCCTCTTGCAACAAGAAGTAACGTCACTTCATTTTTATCTTCCTGTTCGATGCCACTTCCGCTATACACCGATTTAACAAGTGTTTCTGATACACCAAACGGATTACCATAGGTCACTTTAACATCCGAAAATTGATTGGTTAATTTTTCTAATTCAAAAGGGATATCTTTTTTTACATGCCCTGCCGCTAATAAAAAAACAGGGATAGCAATAATCTCAGTGGCCCCACGCTTCACACATGTACGAAAACCATCTTCAATAGAAGGATTCGCTAACTCTAAAAAACAAACTTCTTGAATAGTCGCTTCTATACGGCTCATACACGATGTAATAAATTGAATCGCCTCTTCTTTCGCTGTCTTCAAACGACTTCCATGACATATATATAAGACGGCTTTCATTTTACAACACTCCACTTACTTGATAAGCATTTTCTGTCTGCTTCTCAAACCAATGAATTTTTTCTCTAAAACGGACAACCTCTCCAATTACAATCATACTCGGATTTTGAATTTGCTCTTTTTTCGCAACATCTACAATTGTCCCTAACGTTCCAACAACTGTGCGTTGCATAGACGTCGTCCCCTGCTCAATAATAGCAGCTGGCGTACTTTTATCTTTTCCATGCTTCATAAGTTGCTCACATATGTAGGGCAAATTACTAACCCCCATATATACCGCTAAAGTCTCTACACCTTTCGCTAAACTCTCCCATTTCACTTCTTCTTCAGCACCTTCTTTCCTATGCCCAGTCACAATAGCAAAACTTGCACTTGCATCACGGTGCGTCACTGGAATGCCCGCATAAGCAGGAGCAGCTATTCCAGCTGAAATACCAGGAATGATTTCAAATGGTACACCTTGCTTTGCTAATGCTTCAGCTTCTTCTCCCCCTCTACCAAACACAAATGGATCGCCGCCCTTAAGCCTCGTTACAACTTTTCCTTTTTTCGCATACTTAATAAGAAACGTGTTAATTGTCTCTTGCTTCATCGTGTGATAATTCGGGAGTTTTCCGCAATAAATTAAATCCGCGTCAGGCTTTGCGTGTGAAAGCAGCTCTTTATTCACAAGTCGGTCGTATAAAATAACATCTGCCTTCTCAATACATTTCAACCCTTTAACAGTAATTAAATCTGGATCGCCAGGACCCGCTCCAACAATATAAACCTTTCCCATCATCTCTCCTCATTTCTTCTATTAAAATGAAACTTCCATTCGTATATAAGAATGGAAGTTTTTATTTTTTCGTATTACTGATCTCTACTCATGGATAACAAATGCCGCACCTTTTCGAATCTTCTTTTTTTCAAACAAAGAAATCTCTTTTACCTCTGGCAACGGTAAAAAATGCTTTTCAAGCTCAATCTCCGCAAGCTTAAATGCCTGTTCTTCACTTTGAGCAACAACAACAATCGGAACAATACTATTTACTAAAACAGCTTCAAATCGATATAAATCCATATCGTCCCTCCTAAGACGCTATGACTTCTTCTAACACGTTATTTAACGCTATTTGTAATGTATCTACACCAACACGACCTACAAAATCATAAAATGTCTCGGCTGGTAATTTATTCTCTTTGAAATAACTTATAAATGATGCAAGTACATCAGGTAGATCCTCGCCATCTATTTTTCCTTTTAACTTTTGATTGTAGGCACCGCCATCTAATAATGTTCCACCTACGTATATTTCAAACGCTTCAACAATGCCTTTTTCCTTCGTTTTCATTTTCACACCTTGTAACCCAATGTCAGCAATTTGACGTTGACCACATGAATTCGGGCAGCCTACCATATGAATTCGAACTGGAACATCGAGTGCAATTTGTGTATCTAAGTATTCTGCAATTTTCCGTAATCTTTCTTTCGTTTCTACTAGTGCAAGATTACAATATTCAATACCGGTACATGAAACCGCATGACCAATAAATGATTTCGGGCTAGCAGATATCGCTTCAAACAGCGGTTCACTAAGTAATCCTTTTACATTTTCCGGAGGAACGTTCGGAATAATGAAGTTTTGCGAGTTACATGTACGAATTTGTCCATTTCCATATTGCTTTGCGATTCTTGCAATCTCAAACATTTCTTCTGCATGTAAACGACCTACCGGTACATTAAAACCTACATATTTTAATCCCTCTTGTTTTTGGTCTTGAACACCATAAAAATAGCCTGCATTCCATCCTTTGAGTGCACTTTCCCCTTTACTTTGTAAAGGCCCTGTATACTCTATTAGTTTCTCTTTAAATTTCTCTGCTCCCCAGTCCGCAACAAGAAATTTCAACCGAGCTAAATGACGTTTTTCACGATATCCAAAATCACGGAATATAGTAGCAATCGCAATCGCCACCGCCTTCACTTCTTCTGGTAAAACGAATACATCTAATTCATCAGCTAAATACGGACGGGCTGATAATCCTCCACCTACTTTTATATGAAAACCAACTTTTTTCTCACCATCTATTTCTTTCGTAGCAGGTGTAAATGCAACACAGTTAATCTCTGCGTTTGCTGAGTTATAAATATTAGAACTAATAGACATTTTAAATTTACGTGGTAAATTAGAAAACTCTTCATTATGCTGGAAGTAATCGTATACTTCTTTTACAATATGCGTTGTATCAAATAATTCATTTGCATCAATGCCAGCAAGCGGATTACCTGTAATATTCCGCGTTATATCACCACACGCTCCAGCTGAAGACAATCCAACTCTTGCTAATCTTTTAAAAATATCTGGAATTTGCTGAATTTCTAACCAGTGAAACTGAATCGCCTGTCTCGTCGTAATATCTATTACATCACGTCCATAATCTTCAGCGATAGAAGCAAGTACTTCTGCCTGTGCATTTGTAATAATCCCTGACGGAATATTTACCCGCATCATAAAATAACCAGCTTCTTTTGGACGTTGTAAATACAATCCTGCCCATTTAAAGGCATCCCACTCTTCTTTAGGAATAGATTCGAAACCATTTTCCGCATAGTAAGGAATATCATTAAAAATTTCTAAGCCATCTTTTTCTAATTTATTTTTCTCGGTCTGATTTAATTTTTCATTGTTAGCCCATACTTTTTCATAACTCATTGTTTATCCCCCTATATAAAACTACGCTCTTGTAAGTACTTCACGATTTGTTCTGCACATTCTTCAATAGAATATTTGTGCGTTTCTACAATTAATTCCGCTTGCTCTGGCTCTTCATAAGGCGAATCAATACCTGTGAAATCCTTAATGTCACCTTTCCTTGCCTTTTTATAAAGTCCTTTCGGATCACGTTTCTCACACTCTTCAATCGGACACTTCACAAAAATTTCAATAAATTCATCTGCCGCTAATAAATCTCGTACTTGTTTGCGGTCTACTCGAAATGGTGAAATAAATGCTGTAAGGACAACTGCTCCTTGATCTACAAATAACTTTGCCACTTCGCCAATACGTCTTATATTTTCCATGCGATCACTTTCAGAAAATCCTAAGTCTTTATTTAAACCGTGGCGAATGTTATCCCCATCCAGCACATAATTTCCAATATTCTTTTCAAACAGTTTACGAGCGACCGCATTCGCTACTGTAGATTTACCCGAAGCTGATAAACCAGTAAACCAAATTACAAAACTATGATGTCCATTCTTCACTCTTCTCTCATCTTTTGAAACCGAAGCTGTATGCCAAGTAATATTCGTATCCATCTCGTTCTCTCCCTATTCTGTTACTACTTCTTTTTTCAAGCCTTTAATTAGCACTTCCACTACTTCTTTACGACTAAATGTACTTGGCGGAATCTCACCGTTTCTTAATAATTCTCTTACTTTCGTACCCGATAAAATAACATGATCTTCTTTTCCGTGCGGACATGTTTTCGTTGAAGCCATCGCTTCACATTTCGTGCAGTAAAAACTATGTTCAAAGAATAGTGGTGTAATTCCTAACTCTTCCACTGTAAAGTTCGTAAAAATTTCTTGCGCTTCGTATGTTCCGTAATAATCTCCTACTCCAGCATGATCACGCCCTACTATAAAGTGGGTACATCCAAAATTCTTTCTTACTAACGCATGAAATATCGCTTCCCTTGGTCCTGCGTAACGCATGGCAGCAGGAAATACACTTAAAAAGACACGATTTTTCGGATAATAGTTTTGAAGGAGTACTTCATAGCTTTCCATTCTTACATCAGCAGGAATATCATCCGATTTCGTTTCTCCAACGAGCGGATTTAAAAAGAGACCATCTACAATTTCAAGAGCAGACTTTTGGATATACTCATGGGCACGATGTACCGGGTTTCTCGTTTGAAACCCGACCACTGTTTTCCACCCACGTTTTTTAAATTCTTCCCTCGTTTCAATTGGGTCTAAATGATAAGAAGGAAATTGATTATTTTCAAAGCGTTTTGTTAGAATAATAGTTCCTCCAACGTAAACGTTTGGTCGTTCATATAATTTTTCCACTCCTGGATGAGCCTCATCCGTTGTTTTATATACAAGTAACGCTTCTTTTTCTTTATCTGGTACAAAAATATCTTCTATTTGAATGACACCATATATATTTCCATTGTTGACAAGCTTTACTTCCTCTCCAACTTTCAGGCTTTCTGCGACTTTTTCTGTTACAGGTAATGTAATTGGTATACTCCACACACTACCATTTGCTAAACGAAGCGTTTCTACAACTGAATCATAATCTTCCTTCCCTAAAAAACCAGTAAGGGGGCTATATCCACCTGTCGCCAATAGTTCTAAATCACTTAACGCAATATTGTCTAACTTAATTTCTTTTTCAATTTGTGATACGTCATATGCCTCATCTATACGGTTTACTAATTCGTTTACTATGCTCATTTTTCTATATCCTCTCTTAGCTTTATTTCAAGATTCATCTTATTGGTAATGAAGACCACATTCAGTTTTCACTTTTCCAGCCCATCTACCATCTCTTGAATCGCCACCATTCCCAACAGGTAACGTACATTTCTCACACCCAATACTTGGATAACCAATATCATGCAACGGGTTATACGGCAAGCTATGTTTGTATACATATCGCCAAACTTCTTTCCACGTCCAATGAATGAGTGGACAAACTTTAATAGATTGAAAACGATGATCTTGATTTATAAACTTTGTATGCTTACGTGTTTCTGATTGTTCCCTTCTTAAGCCTGATATCCATGCTTTTTCCACGACTAATGATTTTTCTAAAGGTAAAATTTTTCTAATCTTACAACAAAGATTCGGATTGCTCTCCCACAGTTTTTCACCATGCAACTTCGCCTGTTCATCAAGTGTAAGTTCTGGCTGTTTTTCTATAATATTCAATGAAGGAAATCTTTCCCGCACTTTCCGAATTAATTCATACGTTTCTTGAAAATGAACATTTGTATCCAAAAATACGACTTTAGCATATGGATTTACTTGGTTTATAAGGTGCAGCAATACCATACCTTCCACCCCAAAGCTACATGCGTAGACAATTTCATCTTTATACTCTCCATAAGCCCACTTTAATACTGATAGCGCGCCTTTTGTTTCGTCTTCTTCCGAGAATGAAACAACATTTTCTTCCCACGTTTCATACGTCAACATGTTTTTTCCCCCTGTAAAAGCAAAAAGACGGTTTTAACCTAATGAAAATAGGTTAAAACCGCCTCTAGTTTTTCTAGTCAGCGCTTTTCACTTTAAACGTACTTTTTCACTTTTCTCTAACTGAATTACTTTTCCATCTTGCACAACAATTGTAATTGAACCATATTTCATATCAGCAAGCATCGCTTCAATCTTCTCGGATACTTCATCAAAATGTTCCCGTACACTCACGCGAACAGCCCCCCCTTTTTATTCATAAAAAAAATCTTTCCCATTTCGAAAAGACTGTTCGGTAATATATTTTACCTTATCTTTCAAAATGGATCCCATTTTGCTGGATTTAGCACCTTGCTTTCTATAAGCAGGTTGCCGAG
Source organism: Bacillus sp. JH7 (assembly GCF_001563515.1). Taxonomy (NCBI): domain Bacteria; kingdom Bacillati; phylum Bacillota; class Bacilli; order Caryophanales; family Bacillaceae; genus Bacillus; species Bacillus sp. JH7. The sequence continues at coordinate 3,305,208 of NZ_LPUS01000001.1, forward strand.
CTTCTTCGGGCCAGTTCCCTCCGCTTCTCTTGATAAGCTTTGTATTTGTATTTTATCACAATTCTGATTTTTTTCAATCCTAGTTTTCCGATATATTTTAATTATTTTATTTTATAAAAAAGGAATTGCCCATACGAACAACTCCTTTTCCTATTTAGACAAGTTCTTTAATACGTATGCGATCGTTCCCAATAATATTTTCATATGTTTCGCGTTCCACAACTACTTGCGATGTTCCGCCTTTTGCAAAGACAACGGCTGGTCTTCGAATCCGATTGTAATTATTCGCCATCGAGTACCCGTATGCTCCTGTACAGGAAACTGCTAGTAAATCAGAAGCAACGACTTTCGGTAAATGAATATCCCAAATCAACATGTCTCCACTCTCACAGCATTTCCCGGCAATCGAAACGAGTTCCTCATTCTCATCATTCCCTCGATTCGCTAACATCGCTTCATAACGCGCGCTATATAAAGCTGGTCTTAAATTATCTGTCATTCCACCATCGACTGATACATATTTCCGAATACCAGGAATATCTTTCACAGATCCAACTGTATAAAGTGTTGTCCCAGCATCACCTACAATGCTACGGCCTGGTTCAACCCATATTTCTGGAAATGGATATTCACATACAGTAAATTGTTCTCTCACTGCACTTGTTACAGCTCGCACATATGTCTCAAGAGTTAATGGTGTATCTGACTCTGTGTAACGTATTCCAAATCCTCCGCCTACATTTAACACTTTTACTACATAGTTTGTTTGCTCTCTCACTTCTACTAAAAATTGGCGAAGAACTTCAATCGCTCGAACAAAACCAGCTGTTTCAAATATTTGCGATCCAATATGTGAATGGATCCCTAGCACATTATAATTTGATTTTTGTAAAGCAAATCCAATTGCCTGCATTGCTTGACCGTTTGAAACGCCAAATCCAAATTTCGAATCATCTTGACCTGTCGTAATATATTCATGTGTGTGCGCCTCTACTCCAGGCGTTACACGAATTAATATGTTCACAAATTTCCCATGTTGCATCGCTAAATCGTGTAAAACTTCTAATTCAAAGAAGTTATCTACGACAAAACAACCGATATTCGCCTGAAGAGCCATCACTATTTCTTCTTCTGTTTTATTATTTCCATGAAAATGAATACGTGATGCCGGAAATCCTGCTTGGAGCGCAGTATATAATTCTCCCCCAGAGACAACGTCTAATGACATATTCTCTTCACGAGCTACTCGGCACATCTCCATGCACAAGAACGCCTTGCTTGCATATGCTACTTGATAAGAGAAACCACTTTCTTTAAAAGCACGATGAAATGCTCGGCATTTTCCTCGAATAGACTCTTCATCGTATACATAAAGTGGTGTTCCGTATTGCTTTGCTAGCTGCGTCGTATCGCACCCTCCAATTTCTAAGTGTCCTTGCCCATTAATTCGGCTTGTGCCGTGTAAATACATTTAAATTCCTCCCTTATTTCCTCTAAAACTCATAACCCCAATCTTCTATTCATTGCAGCACGCTTTTAGATAGACAAAAAACGCGCGGAACAATGTTCACACGCGTTTCTTATTAGGAAAAATATATATTGAAAAAATAAACGAGTTGTTATCTCCTCAAAATAAGAAACCGCATCAACATCTCCAAATAGCTCTCCATAAAATAAATCTTATGACAGTACTACATTTATTCAATGCAGTCCCAATATATGAATAAGATGGTTATTCTTATATTTCGGCAATAGTCCCTTTCAACCTATGATCACAGATTCCATTAAATCTCCCATAGCTTACTCTTTCCTATCGCGGCCTCTACCTTTGAGAGTAGATGAGGTAAGTCTATTTAATTTTCAAACATCTAATTGTTGCTATTAACAATACCAAAGGACCATTTTATTTGTCAAACAATTTTTTATATTGTTTTTTTACAGTTTAGTTTTGTATCGTTTGGTAAGCGCTTTACTGAAATCTTTGTCACTTCCCATTCGCCTTCTTCGTTATTAAATGTAATCGTTACCTTCTCAAATGGTGGAGCAATTTTCCCAGCAACACGTTCATACTTTGTCACTTCAATACTTGCTTGAAATAAATATGTACCGCTATACACTTTTTTTAAACTAATAATTTTAGGACATTGATAAGGTTTCAAACTTCCATATTGTTTTTCAATTGCTTTATTTATTTTTGGAAATAAAACAGAATAAAGTGCATCTTCCATAAGAGGTGCATCATATTGGGCTACTGACACACTCGGTGAAGTAAAAAGTATAACACTACTGCATGCTATAAAATATAATAATTTTCGCATTATAACCTCCGTATTATCACGCGATTCTTTCTGCGTACGATAATTATCATACATAGAAATTCTGTTTTATTGTCTCCCATCACTCTTTTTCTACTCGATTATTATAAAAAAGCCCACAACCTTCTTTTATTTTCGTATAATGATACTCATAGTATAATAATCATAATAACAAAGGACTGTTCGTATATATAAAATGAGTCGTTAAGCAAACTGACTCTCAAGAACTGTCATGCTTTTTAGGAGAGGAGTATATTATGCTACAACATCTGTTTCCAAAACTGCGATTTGCACTCGTTGCAGTCGTTTTACTATGGATTAAAACATATATTGTGTACAAGCTAGCATTTGATATTAAAATTGATAATTTCTTTGAAGAATTCATGCTTTTTATCAATCCACTAGCTGCGTTACTTTTATTTTTCGGCTTAGCTTTACTTGCATCTAAGCACCGAAACCGAATTATAATTGGAATCAGTTTTATACTGTCATTTATTTTATTTGGAAACGCAATGTTTTATGGGTTCTATAACGATTTCGTTACTTTCCCGGTTTTATTCCAAACAAACAATATGGCTGATTTAGGGACAAGTATAAAAGAACTCTTTACGTACAAAACATTACTTTTATTTGCAGATGCAATTATTTTAATGTTTATTTCGCGTAAATTCCCATCATTTGGCGATAAAACACCACTTTCCCGCTCAGAGAAGCGAACTTTCTTTAGCGGTGTAACAGCTTTATTAGCACTACAAATTGTTGTATCAGTTATTTATAAACCACAAATGTTCTCACGCTCATTTGACCGTCAAACTGTCGTGAAGAATTTAGGTTTATACACATATCATCTATTTGATATTACGCTTCAATCCAAGTCTTCAGCTGAGCGTGTATTTGCAAGTGGGGATGGGTTTTCTGAAATTAAAAACTATACAGACTCAAAAGACAAACAAGTTGATAAAAACTTATTTGGAGCTGCAAAAGGTAAAAATGTAATTTTAATTTCAATGGAATCTACACAAAGCTTTGTTATTAATAAAAAAATAAATGGAAAAGAAATTACACCATTTTTAAATGAATTTATTAAGGATAGTTTCTATTTCGATAACTTCTATCATCAAACTGGACAAGGTAAAACTTCTGATGCTGAATTTATCGTTGAAAACTCACTTTATCCGCTAGATCGTGGTTCTGTATTCTTTACTCATGCGACAAATGAATACACAGCGACACCAGAACAATTAAAGAAATACGGATATTCTTCTGCCGTCTTCCATTCAAATGATAAAGCGTTTTGGAATCGGGATGTAATGTATCCTGCGCTTGGATATGATCGTTACTTTAATTTAAATGATTACGCAGGAACGGAGCAAATGTCTGTCGGTTGGGGATTAAAAGATAAAGAGTTCTTTGAACAATCTATTCCAAAGTTAAAATCTTTACCGCAACCGTTCTATACAAAATTTATTACATTAACAAATCATTTTCCATTTCTTCTAAATCCGGAAGATCAATATGTTGATGAATTCAACTCGGAAAGTGGTGTTGTAAACCGCTACTTCCCAACTGTTCGTTACACAGATGAAGCTCTTAAATTATTTATTAAACAATTAAAAGAAGAAGGATTGTATGATAATTCCGTTATTGTCATCTATGGTGATCATTACGGTATTTCCGAAAACCATAACGCAGCTATGGCACAGTTCCTAGGAAAAGATACTATTACACCATTCGATTCTATGCAATTACAACGAGTCCCTCTTATTATTCATGTGCCTGGCCAAGAAGGAAAAGTTGTTTCTAAAGTATCCGGTCAAATTGATATTAAGCCAACGCTCCTTCATTTACTTGGTATTAAAACAAATAAATCCGTTGAATTTGGAACTGACTTATTTATTAAAGAAAAAGACCCGCTTATGGTAATGCGTGATGGTAGCTTTGTTTCTGAAGAGTATGTTTATACAAAAAATATGTGCTACAAAAGAAGTACGGGTGAAGAAGCTGACATGACGCTATGTCAGCCGTATATTGAAAAAGCAAAAACAGAATTAAAACTCTCCGATAAATTAATTTATGGAGATTTATTACGCTTCGATCCTAATAATCGATATAAAACTGGAACGATGACAACGAAATTTGAATAGTAAAGGAAGCAACTTTATACAAGTTGCTTCCTCTTTTTATTTTCACTTAATTTTCAAACCATCCTTCTATGAAATCTTTCACAAATTGGTAATTTCTTTCGTATGAGGAATAAATTTATGGTATGATAAAATAAGTAAACTTTCATACACTAATTAAGAATTTATTACAGAAAGCAAGGGATCAGATTTTGTATAGAGCAGCTATTCCAAACTTATTTACGCTCGGAAATTTATATAGCGGATTTTTATCAATCGGCTATGCATCTTTAGGATATTATAAATCAGCTGCTATTTTAGTACTTATCGGGATGATGTTAGATAGTCTTGATGGTCGTGTTGCTCGTTTATTACGTGTTGATTCACAAATGGGAAAAGAGCTCGACTCGCTTGCAGATGTCGTAACATTTGGTGCAGCACCAGCTGTTTTAATGTATTACACATCTTTCTCAAACTACGGAATCATCGGATTATACATAGCGGGATTATTCCCTCTTTTCGGAGCATATCGTTTAGCACGATTTAATGTAACACCATCTTCTACTTCAATGAAATATTTCACTGGAGTACCGATTACAGCAGCGGGAGGGCTTGTTGCTTTCTTAACATTATTTTCACATACCATTCCAAAAATCGTTCTTATTACCGTATTTGTAACGTTCGCATTTTTAATGGTGAGCCGCATTCGTATCCCAAGTTTAAAAGATGTACCAATTCCACGATATAGCATCATTATTACACTATTTTTAGTTGGAATCATTATTACAATGTATCAAACAGGATTTGGAAATTTTTCTGTTTTCTTATTTATTGCCATTCCACTATATATTTTGTACATGTTATCTCAATTCATTAGACAAAGACCGTCTAAAAAAGCAAATAAAGAAAAATAAGAAAACCTTCCGAGTCCGGAAGGTTTCTTTTTATTTTGTAACTAATACCTTTTGATTTACAGGTGTTACTGGCTCTTCGCCGTTTAATACAGCTAAAATATTTCTGACAGCCATTTCAGCCATCGCATCACGAGTTTCAAATGTTGCATTCCCTACGTGTGGAGCAAGTACTACATTCTTTAATTCTTTTAACTCTTCTGTAATTTTCGGTTCAAATTCAAACACGTCAAGAGCTGCTCCTTCAATTTCATTCGTTTTTAATGCATGAGCAAGTGCTGCTTCATTCATAATTGGTCCACGTGAAGCATTTACAATATACGCTGTTTTCTTCATCATTTTAAACTGCTCTTCATCAATCATATGATGTAAATTTGGATTATAAGCACAGTTAATTGTAATAAAGTCTGCTGTTTGTAATAATTCTTCCAACATCACATACGTTGCCCCCAGCTCACTTTCAGCTTCAAGCTTACGATTTGGCCCTGTATATAAAACATCCATTCCAAATGCTTTCGCACGTTTTGCAACAGCCTTCCCGATTTCTCCAAGACCTATAATTCCGATTGCCTTACCATGAACTTCTCGTCCTAAGAAAAATAACGGTGCCCATCCGTTAAATCCAGTCGTACGACATAACGTATCCCCTTCAGGAATTCTACGCGCCGCTGCTAAAAGAAGTGCAAATGTTAATTCTGCAGTCGCTTCCGTTGATACTTTCGGTGTATTCGTAACTGCAATTCCTTTTTCGCCCGCATACTTGTAATCAATATTGTCGTAACCAGCACCATAGTTTGCAACAATCTTTAAATGAGGCGCTGCATCAATAACTTCTTTTGGCACCTTTGTCGAAAGTAAACTTAACAATGCATCTTTATCTTTTACACGCTCTGTTAATTCATCTATAGAAATTAACTCCTCTTTATCGTACATTTCTACATCATGATCTTTTAATAGTTCTAATCCAATTTCCGGAATTTTTCCCGCTACTAATATTTTTGCCACTACTAACACCTCTTCTATAGAAAATAAGATATCTCTTATATTTCATTGTAAGAAATCCACATATAAAAACCAAGGAATTTGATTATAGTTTTAAAAATCGACACTTTTCCATGAAAAAAGAGGAGATGCAACTCTCCCCTTTTCTTACGCTTTTTCCTGCGATTCTTTTCCAAGCTTCACATCAATCGTTCCTTCTGCAACCGTATCGCTAATTTGCTCCTCAATAACCGATTGAGATTCAGCATTCGTTTCAGAAGTATAAGCTTGTTGCTGTGCACCTTGTACATTTTGTTTATTTTGTTGTTTCGCCATTTCTTACCCTCCTTTTCATTCTTTCTTATTTTGAACAAAAAGGACGATTTTCATCAAAAAATTGCGTTTCATTTTGAATTTGTTACTTCTTCTTCAAGCGACCTCATTACTCTTGCTCGCTTCGTAAATGTTGCAACCTGAGTAACACCGTGAGCTAGTAATGTTTGTACATTTTCTTGTACATAATTCCCTAAATCATTTGGATAATGGGCATCCGAAGAAATCGTAATTGGAACACCATACTTAGCTAATACTTGTAAATATAGTGGACTTGGGCACATTTCACGAACAGGATAACGATAGTATAATCCTGCATTTATTTCTGTTGCCGTATTCGTTTCTACTAACGCACAGGCAATTTCCTCATAATAAGAAAGCTGTTCATTCTCATCCAATCGATAATTAAATACCTTTATATTATCAAGATGAGCGATAATATCAAATAACTCGGTACGAATCGCACTCTCAACTGTTTTAAAAAACATATCATATAATGCGCGTAGGTCATGCTTCTCAAAATATTCTTTCGTATCTGGATTATCAAATCCCCAGCCATTTAGAAAATGAACGGAACCAATTATATAATCAAAGTCTCCTAGCGCTAATAATTCTTTTAACTCTCCTTCACAACCAATAAAATAATCCGCTTCAATTCCAAGTTTAAGTGTGACACCTCTTTTACTCCATCGTTCTTTCGCCTCTTCAATGACCTTTGTAAAATCATACAGTGAAACTACCCTTACTTGATCTAACCATTCCTTCTGTATACGACCGAGCTTAGAATCACTAATATCTACATATTTTTCATAATATCCTTTCGCTTCATGAAAACGATATAAATGATCAACAATCCCAACTTCTGTTATACCTTTTCGCACAGCTTCTTCTAAATAGAGGTCCATCCATTCTGTTGTAAATGGCCCTTCCTTCACACGCTTTTGCAAACGCTCTTGTGTTTTCATAAGCCAATCAATAGAATGCCTTTCTTGAAGCGGTTCATAACGTTCCAGCGCTTCATTTATTTTAGCAAGCCATCCTATTGAATACGGTCCTTCTTCTAAGTGAAGATGATAATCTACTTTCATATACATTCCCCCTTATAATGTATCTATTTCCCTTCTATCCCCAACTCTCGAAAGCTTTCCATTTCGTTCTTTCACCTCCCGCATGACATCTTCCAATGTAATATTTTTTTCAGCTAATAAAACGAAACAGTGATAAAATACATCAACCATTTCTTTCACTACTTCTTCTTTATCATTATTTTTACATGCGATAATTACTTCAGCACACTCTTCACCAATTTTCTTTAAAATTTTATCTTCTCCTTTTGAAAATAAATAATTTGTATACGATTCAGGAAGTGGGCTTTCCTTTCGTTCTTCAATTGTTTTATACAGCAACTTAAAGGCATTTTCCATATGTATCCCCCTATATAATTTGATAGTGAAAACATGTCTTCTCTCCCGTATGACAAGCAGGTCCTACTTGTTTCACATTCACAACAATTGAATCTTGATCACAATCTAAATATAAAGATTGCACATATTGAAGATTCCCTGATGTTTCCCCCTTATTCCATAACGACTGCCTAGAACGAGAATAAAACCATGTTCTTTTCGTCTCTAACGTTTTTTCATATGCTTCTTCATTCATATAAGCTAGCATTAAAACTTCTTTCGTACCTTCTTCGATGACAATTGCTGGTATTAATCCTTTTGAAAAATTAGGTTTCATAACCGCACCTCAACATTTGCATCTCTTAATTTTCGCTTTACACTCTGCACTGTCGCCTCACCATAATGAAAGATGGATGCCGCTAACGCTGCATCAACTGTTGTCTTTTGAAAAACTTCTATAATGTGATCCGTATGACCACAGCCCCCTGATGCGATGACTGGAATGGAAACACTTTTTGAAATTTCTTCTGTTAAACGAAGGTCATATCCGCTTTTCGTTCCATCTGCATCCATACTCGTTAACAAAATTTCACCTGCCCCAAGTTTAACAACACGCTTCGCCCATTCTATGGCATCCATTCCTGTGTCAACTCTTCCGCCGTTGACGTATACGTTCCATTTACCTTCTGCTACTTTTCTAGCATCAATTGCCACGACAATACATTGTGATCCAAAGTGTTCTGTCCCTTCTTCTATAAGCTTCGGGTTTCGCACTGCCGCTGAGTTTATTGAAACTTTGTCTGCTCCAGCTCTTAGTAAATTGTACATATCTTTCACACTTGAAATCCCCCCGCCAACCGTAAGAGGAATAAATACTTTAGCTGCTGTTTTTTCTACAACATCTATAATCGTTTTTCTTCCTTCATGAGTCGCTGTAATATCTAAAAATACGATTTCATCTGCCCCTGCCTCGTTATATGCTTCAGCTATTTCAACCGGATCACCGACATCTTGTAATCCTATAAAATTTACACCCTTTACGACTCGCCCTTCTTTCACATCTAGACATGGAATGATTCGTTTCGCTAACATAACTTCGTTACCTGTAACACTTCTTCTAAATCAATCGTTTTCTCGTAAAGCGCCTTTCCAATTATGACACCATATATATTCATATCATTTAACTTTTTCACATCTTGAATAGATGCCACTCCTCCAGAGGCGATGAGACGAATGCCCACACTTTTTTGAAGTATCGCTAATTGTTCAAAATTTGGACCTGCAAGCGTCCCGTCTTTCGAAATGTCTGTAAACACAATCGTTTGAACACCTAAACTTTCCATTTGTTTCGCTAAACTAACGTAAGAAATTTCAGACAGATCAAGCCAACCTCTCGTTGCTACGAAACCATTTTTCGCATCAATTCCAACAATGATTTTCTCTTTATATAGACGAACTGCTTCCTCTAAAAATGACTTATCATAAAGAGCTGCTGTTCCTAAAATCACTTTTTCTACACCTGCTGACAATAACTTCTCCACCGTTACAAGTGAACGAATTCCTCCTCCCACTTGCACAGGAATACGTACCGCCTTGCAGATTTTTTCAATGACGGGCAAATTTAACGACTCGCCAGCAATTGCACCGTCTAAATCAACAATGTGTAGTATTTCCGCTCCAAGCTTTTCAAATATGATCGCCTGCGCTACCGGATCTTCATTCATCACCGTTTCTTTACTAAACTCTCCTTGATAAAGTCTAACGCATCGCCCTTCTTTTAAATCGATAGCTGGGAAGATTTCCATGCTTCTACCACTCCTTGAAAATTTTTTAATATTTGCATGCCAATTTCGCCACTTTTTTCTGGATGAAACTGTGCACCAAATACATTTCCTTTCGCGACAAACCCTGGTATTTGCATTCCATAATCACTTACTCCGCATACAATTTCATCTGGACAATCCGCGTAATATGAGTGAACATAATACACGAAAGAACCATCCACTAATCCATTCCAAAGCGGAAATTCTCTTTCCTTCCTTAATTCATTCCATCCCATATGAGGAATTTTATACGAAACTTTTAACTTCCGAATTTCACCTGGTAGTAAACCTAACCCGCTACAATCTTTTAGTTCCTCACTTCGTTCAAATAAAAGTTGCATGCCCAAACATATACCGAGGAGTGGTTTTCCTATGTCACAAACTTCTTTTAGTACACACACTAAATCTCTTTCTTTTAATACTTCCATCGCTTTCGGAAATGCACCTACTCCCGGTAGAATCACGCCATCGCTTCTCAATATCTCTTCTTTATCACTCGTTACAATGTACTCTGCGCCAGTATATTTTAATGCTTGCTCTACACTGCGAATATTCCCCATTCCATAATCTATAATGGCAATCAATTACAACATCCCTTTCGTTGAATTTACACCAGTAATGTTGGCATTTTTTTCGACCGCTTCTCTAAGCGCTCTACCAAAAGCTTTAAATAATGCTTCAATTTTGTGATGTGTATTACTTCCGTATAGAACGCGCGCATGTAATGTAATATTGGCAGCATGTGCAACTGCTCTAAAAAATTCTTCCGTCAATTCTGTATCAAAATCCCCGAGCTTCGGATTTGTTAATTCCCCTTGAAATACACAATATGAGCGTCCACTTATATCAATTGCAACAAATCCTAAAGATTCATCCATCGGTACATACGCGGAACCGTAACGATTAATTCCTTCTTTATTTTGCAATGCTTCTTTCAAGCAATTTCCGAGTACAATTCCAACATCTTCAACGGTGTGATGTGCATCGACAAATACATCACCTTCTGCCTCAACTTGCAATCCAAATCTTCCATGTCTAGCAAATAAAGTCAGCATATGATCGAAAAAACCAACCCCCGTTTGAATAGATACACTCGTACTTTCATCAAGCTGCAAACTTAATTTAATTTTTGTTTCTGTCGTCTCACGTGCTTGACTGGACTGACGCATTATTTTTCCTCCTCAAACCTTATTTGGATTGCTCTCGCATGTGCATGTAACCCTTCTTTATTTGCAAGCTCTACAATATGATGCTGTACATTTTTTAATGCTTCCTCTGTATAAGAAATAAAACTTGATTTTTTCACGAAATCATCGACTGATAACGGAGAAAAAAATCTTGCCGTTCCGCTCGTTGGTAATACATGATTCGGTCCCGCCAAATAATCCCCGAGCGGTTCAGGTGCATATGGCCCAAGGAAAATAGAGCCTGCATGTTTCACATAATCTAGAGCATTCATCGGTTCTTTTATATGTAACTCTAAATGTTCTGGAGCAATTTCATTTGATAACTTTAGTGCCTCCTCTAAAGAAGCAACGATAAAGATGGCTCCATTTCTATTTATTGATTCACGTGCAATTTCACTTCTTGGTAACGTTTCTAACTGTCTTTCTACCTCTTTTTCTACTTCTTTAGCTAGTTCCATATTCGTTGTAATACAAATCGCCGTTGCTCTCTCATCATGCTCTGCTTGCGATAATAAATCCGCTGCGATATATTTTGCATTACCTGTTTCATCCGCGACAACTACAATTTCTGATGGACCAGCAATCATATCGATATTTACTATCCCGTATACTTCTCGTTTCGCTAGAGCGACGTACAAATTTCCCGGTCCAACTATTTTATCCACTTTCGGAATCGATTCCGTCCCGTATGCTAAAGCAGCAATTGCTTGTGCGCCACCTATCGTATAAATTTCATCTACTCCCGCAAGATTTGCAGCAGCTACTATATGAGGATCAATTCCCCCTTTCCTCGGCGGTGTTACCATTACAATTTTTTTCACACCTGCAAGTTTCGCCGGCAATACATTCATTAATACTGAAGAAGGATATGAAGCTGTCCCACCTGGTACATATACACCTACATTTTCTAATGGCCGAATAAGCTGCCCTCTAATTATGCCTTTACTTTCACAATCGAAGATTGAATACTTCTTTTGTTTTTCGTGATACGAAACAATGTTTTTCTTCGCCTCTTTTAAAGCTTCTAAAAATGAATTCTCTACAAACATACTCGCTTGCTGTATTTCTTCTTCACTTACACGAAAATCTTTCATCTCTACACCATCAAACTTTTTTGTATAGAAAGATAAAGCCTCATCATTTCCTTCCCTTACATGTCTAATGATTTCTCTTACACTTCTTTGAACAGTTTCTTCTATTATATTAGCGTTTTCTCTTAGCACTTTTATTTTAGATAATGCCTCCTTAAAGTCTTCATAAATGATTTCCATTTTAAATCCTCCTATTTCCCTGATAAGATTTCTTGCTCCATCATATTTATAATGCTGAATATTTCGTCTTTTTTAGTTTTTAAGGCTGCCTTATTTACAATCATCCGAGCCGATATAAAGTACATTTCCTCAAATACAATGAGTCCATTCTCTTGTAATGTTTTTCCTGTTTCAACAATATCTACAATCGCATCTGCCAATCCAAGAAGAGGAGCGATTTCTACAGAACCTTCTATTTTAATAATTTCTACATCCTCTCCCTTATCATGAAAATAAGTAGAAGTAATATGTGGGTATTTCGTAGCGATTCTTTTCTTCCGGTAACTCTTCGGATTATACGTAGGAATAGAAGCAACACAAAACTTACAAATCCCCACTCCTAAATCCAGCATTTCATAAATATCTTTCTCGTTTTCCATTAAAATATCTTTTCCAACGATGCCAATATCAGCTACCCCATGTTCTACATAAGTAGCAACATCAACCGCTTTTACTAAAATAAATGAAATATTTGTATTTTTACTTTGAAATACAAGCTTCCGACCTTTATTTTTGAGCTCGGAACAATCAATTCCAATCTGCTCAAAAAGTGGAATGACATGTTTTTCTAATCTTCCTTTCGTTAACGCAATTTGAATGTTACGCATGAAGCCTCTCCTTCTTTCTGGACTACCCATTTCTCATTCCATACATATTCCACTAAATATTCATTCTTTGCCTCAACAACCGTTCCTATTTTATTTTTTCTTGCAAATTGAAAGGTATCGCTTAAATTAGAGAATAGAGATAACCAAGCATTCTTCCCATCCTTTCGAAGTAAATTTCGTAACCTTTCTGCTTCCGCTAATCTATTTAACTCATAATGAATCACAATATCAATTTGATTTCGTTCATATGGTTCTTGCTGCTCTTGCAGCGCCTTCACAATTTGATTTACTTGTACCGCGAGTCCAACAGCTGGCAGCATTTCTCCAAAATTGCCAATTAGCTCATCGTATCTTCCGCCACTAACGATTTCTTCTCCAATTTCATATATATATCCTTTGAAAATAACACCCGTATAGTAATCTAAGTGTTGAATCATGCCCAAATCAATTGATATGTAAGAACCATATCCTAACGTTTCAATTGTTTCATACATTTCTTTTATTCTTGCAATTGCCATTTTCATTTCATTACTTGAAGCAAGCTTTTCTGCTTCCTCAATAACTTCTAAATTTCCAAATAGCCTTGGCAATTTCTCAAGTAACCTTACTGTCTCATCGCATCGATTTAATTTCTTTTCTCCGATAAAATTTGAGAGGGCTGCATAATTTTTACTTTCTATATACGTTCTAAGTACCCTTTCTTCTTCATCATGGATGGAGAGTTTTTTTACAATACATTTATATAACTGTACTTGCCCAATCTCAATTGTAAAAGATTGCACCTTCAACTTTTGAAGTGCTTGAATGACACTTATTACACATTCAATTTCAGCTCTTACATTATCAATCCCGATAACTTCAATACCACTTTGTACGATTTCATTATATTTTCCAGAATGGGATTCATTCGCTCGAAATACATTCCCGCTATACGTCACTTTAAGTGGCGTATCCCATCTCTGTGTTCCAATAACTCTCGCTAAAGGAATTGTCATATCTGGACGTAAAACGATAATCCTTCCCTTTTCATCAAAAAATTTATACATCTTCTCTTCATCTATCGGTCTATTTTGAAATGCAAAAACATCATAAAATTCAATTGTAGGTGTTCTTATTTCCTCATAACCTCTCTCTAAAAAAGTAAGCCTTAATTTCTGTTCTACTTCTTCAATTAACGTACATTCTTCGAATAAATAATCTCTCGTTCCATTCGGGTTTGCTCGTTTCCATTTTGTCATCTAAATTTTCACACCTTTCCCCTTCTAATGTATGCCTATTTCATTCCCCTAAGCCGAAAATAAAAAGAGCCTTGTAGACAAAATACCTACAAGGCTCTTCAGTAGAGTGTAGGTACAACGGGAATAACCCTTGTACCTACACGTTTTCACGCTAGGTTCAAGGGTTTCATGTATGATGATGTAGTTGTGTAAGCATTGTAATAGATTGCACGATATTCATAATACTTACTCCCTTTCTCCTCTGATTTTCACATAGTATATAACAGTTAATTTTGAATGTAAATACATTTTTAATATTCCGTCACTTTTTTAATGTAAAGCCACTTTTCTTTCATACTCTTTTATTTCTTGTTCATATTGCATTGTAATACTAATTTCATCTAAACCATTTAATAACTTCTCTTTCCACATTTTCTCGATTGTAAAATGGAATCTATGCGTATTCGTTGTCATTATTTCATTTTCTAAATCAACTGTAATTTGTTCCCTCGCATCTGTTTTAGCAAGTTGTTCACGCATATCTTTATCCATTACAATCGGTAACATGCCATTCTTCATACAATTCATATAAAAGATATCGGCAAATCCTCCAGCGATAATAACGCGGAAACCATAATCAGCAAGCGCCCATGGAGCATGTTCTCTTGACGAGCCACATCCAAAATTATCACCTGTGATTAATATACTGGCTCCTTTTCTTTCTTGTGCATTAAGCGGGAAATTAGGGTTTTCTTGGCGATTATTATCATATCGCCACTCATCAAATAAAAACTTCCCAAACCCAGTTCTTTCAATTCTCTTTAAATATTGCTTCGGAATAATTTGATCTGTATCAATGTTATCATTCATCAGTACTGCGGCAGTACCTTTATGAATACGAAATGGCTCCATCATAACTCTCCTTTCTAATATCAACAAAATGACCATATAACGCAGCCGCTGCCGCCATTGCCGGGCTAACTAAATGCGTTCGTGCTCCCTTTCCTTGTCTTCCTTCAAAATTGCGATTTGACGTAGAGGCACAATGTTCCCCTTCAGGCACTTGATCTGGATTCATACCTAGACACATTGAGCATCCGGGCTCTCTCCATTCAAATCCAGCTTCTTCAAATATGCGATGTAATCCTTTATGCATCGCTGCTTCTCTTACCCTTTGAGATCCAGGTACAACAAGTGCTCGCACACCTTCTTTTACTTTTTTACCTTTCACGACAGATGCAGCAATTTCTAAGTCAGAAAGCCTGGAATTTGTACAAGATCCAATGAAAACATGTTGAACTGGAATGTCATACGTACTTTGTCCGGGACTCAATCCCATATAAGAAAACGCTCTTTCGTCATTTGCATCATGCTTTTCTGGCAATTTCTCATCGATCCGAACGCCCATACTAGGATTTGTTCCCCACGTAACGTACGGCGCTAAATCCGTAACATCTACTAGAATATGTAAATCATAAACTGCATCTAAATCTGTATAAAGTTCTGACCATTTTTTCTTAATAGATTCATAGTCTTTCGGTGCATATTTACGCCCTTTTACGTAAGCAACCGTTTTTTCATCTGGTGCAATAATGCCAGCCTTTGCTCCCCCTTCAATTGCCATATTGCAAAGCGTCATCCTCTCTTCCATATCCATAGCATGAATGGCCTCTCCGTAAAATTCCATTACGTAACCTGTTCCAACTGCTACTCCGTACTTTGAAAGAAGGTGTAAAATAATATCTTTCGCATAAACACCTTGCGGTAACTTTCCTTTTAACTCAATGCCCATTGCTTTCGGCTTTCGTTGCCATAACGTTTGCGTCGCCAATACATGTTCCACTTCACTCGTACCAATACCAAACGCTAGTGCGCCAAAAGCACCGTGTGTTGCTGTATGACTATCACCACAAACAATCGTTTTTCCTGGCTGTGTGAGTCCAAGTTCTGGTCCTATTACATGAACGATCCCTTGCTCTTCATCTCCGATATCCGCTAATGGCACCTGAAATTGTTTACAGTTTTCCCGAAGTGTATCTAGTTGCTGCTTCGCAATGCGGTCGGTAATATTCCAAACATCTTTCGTTGGAATATTATGATCCATCGTTGCAAATGTTAAATCTGGTCTGCGGACTGTTCGATTTGTAAGCCGCAAGCCTTCAAAGGCTTGCGGTGACGTTACTTCATGAACAAGATGTAGATCGATATATAATAAATCCAATCCATTTTCATTAGTCGCAACTACATGTCTTTCCCAAAGCTTATCTAGTAACCTTTTCCCCATTATCTTCCTCTCCCTACTAACGCTTGCTCTTCCATTTCTTGAATAACTGCCTTTGTAAATGAAGTTGTCGTTTCAGTCCCCCCGATATCTGCTGTACATTTTCCTGATTTAAGGACTGCAGAAACTGCTTCTTCAATTGAATATCCTTCTCTCGTTAATCCGAACGATTGCCCAAGCATCATTGCAACAGAACGCATCATCGCAATTGGATTCGCCTTATTTTTCCCCGCAATATCCGGTGCTGATCCGTGAATAGGCTCGTATAATGAAGGCCCCTTTTCAGCGTGACTTGCTGATGGAAGCATTCCTAATGATCCAGCTAATACTGAAGCCTCATCACTTAAAATATCACCAAATAAATTTTCCGTTACAATAACGTCAAATCTTCCTGGATTCCGAATTAATTCCATAGCTGCTGCATCTACTAAAATGTGTTCTACTTCCACATTTGGGTAGCGAAGTGCTACTTCTTCTGTCACAGTTCTCCATAATTTACTAGACTCTAAAACATTCGCTTTATCAATAGATGTTACTTTTTTCTTCCGCTTATTCGCTAATTGAAAAGCATACGAAACGATACGTTCAATTTCATGGCGATGATACGTAAGTGTATCTGTCGCCACTTCTTCCGTTCGCTCTTTCGGATAAGAAAAATAAATTCCGCCTGTTAATTCACGAACGACAACGAAATCAATTTCATCAGCGTTTTTTAATGGTGATAAATGTGCAGTTGCACTTTCTACCGTTACAGGGCGAACATTCGCAAATACACCAAGTCCTTTTCTTAATGCTAATAATCCTTTCTCAGGCCTTTCTTTCGCACTATCCCACCTTGGTCCACCTACTGCTCCAAGTAAAACCGCATCACTCGCTAAACAGGCGGCAAGTGTTCGCTGTGGTAATGGTTGCCCAGTTAAATCGATAGCAACACCACCAAAGTACTCATCTTGCAAATGAAAATGATGTCCATATAGCCTTTCTACCATATGCAATACTTCCTTCGCACTTTCCATTACTTCTGGACCAACACCATCACCAGCTAAACAAACGATACGTTTTTCCATTTTTAACACTCCTTTTAACTGAATTTTCAGAACTTTAATTTAATAGGTGAGGAAAGCTTCTCTCACCTATCAAATATTTATTTCACAAGCGCTATAAGAGATTTTAATTTCCCTGCTGCATGGACATAAGCTCTCGCCGACGCTTCCAATACGTCTTGCGCAACTCCGAAACCTGATATTTGGTGACTACCTTCTTTTAATTCAACATGAACGTGAGCAAGTGCATCTTGACCTTGTGTAATAGATTGTATGCGATAATCTGCCAATTCACATTCTAATCCTAAAATTCTTTGAATCGCATTGTATATCGCTTCAATACTACCAGAACCAGTGGCTGCATCTTCATATACATTTCCTTCCTCATCCTTCAGCACAACTGTTGCGCATTGTGTACTATTTGATACGAAATGCACTTGTAATTGCGTAATGTTATATTGCTGAGCTGCAAATGCTGCTTCACCAAGCATAAGTGCGCGTAAATCTTCTTCAGTAATTTCCTTTTTACGATCAGCCAATTTTTTAAATGCTTCGAATGCCGCATCTCGCTCTTCATTTGTAAATTCATAACCAAGCTCTTTCATTTTTTCCGTAAACGCATGACGGCCAGAATGTTTCCCAAGTACAAAGAGATTTTGAGATTCTCCTATAAGCGCTGGTTCGATAATTTCATAAGTTGTTACTTCTTTTAAAACCCCGTCTTGGTGAATGCCCGATTCATGAGCAAATGCATTCGCTCCAACGATTGCTTTATTTTTCGGTACAACCATACCCGTTAACCTGCTTACTAATATACTCGTCGCCTTAATTTCTTTTAAAGTCATTGAAGGCTCTGCTTTATAAAAATCTTTTCTAATATGAAGAGCTACCGCAACTTCTTCTAACGCTGCATTCCCTGCTCTTTCTCCAATGCCATTAATCGTTCCTTCTACTTGCAATGCTCCTCCTTCAACCGCAGCTAACGAATTTGCTACTGCCATACCAAGATCATCGTGACAATGACAAGAAAAAATCGCTTTTTCATATGATGGAACGGATTCTTGTAAGTATTTAAAAAGAGAATAATACTCTTCTGGATTCGTATATCCAACTGTATCCGGAATATTAATTACATTCGCTCCTGCTCGAATTGCAATTTCTACTGCTTCAGCTAAAAATGTTCTCGATGTTCTTGTCGCATCTTCTGCAGAAAATTGTACTGTCGGAAATAATGATTTTCCAAGCGTAACCGAGCGATGAATACTATTTAACACATCTTCTTTTGACATACAAAGTTTATATTTCATATGAATATCACTCGTAGCTAAAAATACGTGTAGACGAGGAGATACAGCACCTTTCACAGCTTCATATGCTCTTCGAATGTCACTTTCTTTCGCTCTAGCTAAACTCATAACCGTAGCATTTTGAATTGTATTCGCAATACGTTTTACCGATTGAAAGTCACCTTCGGAAGCTGCTGCAAAGCCAGCTTCCATGACATTAACCCCTAGTCTCTCTAATTGCCTAGCAATTTGTAATTTCTCTTGTTCATTTAAATTTACTCCTGGTGATTGTTCGCCATCACGAAGCGTTGTATCCATGAACAAAACCTGCTTCATATTATTTAACCCCTACCTTTACTCGCGGCTGTACGAAAGGCATCATTTCACGTAATTTACGTCCAACTACTTCGATTTCATGTTTATTCTCTTTCTCATTTGTCGCATGG
This sequence comes from Bacillus sp. JH7, assembly GCF_001563515.1. Classification (NCBI taxonomy): domain Bacteria; kingdom Bacillati; phylum Bacillota; class Bacilli; order Caryophanales; family Bacillaceae; genus Bacillus; species Bacillus sp. JH7. The sequence goes on from NZ_LPUS01000001.1 coordinate 3,324,472, forward strand.
AAATTTGGTCTTCCTGCTTTATGCTCTGCAATCCAGCCTCTTGCAAATGTACCATCTTGAATTTCTGCTAATACTGCCCCCATCGCTTTCTTCGTATCTTCAGTAACAACGCGTGGTCCTGATACGAAGTCTCCCCACTGCGCTGTATCTGAAACTGAATATCTCATATTTTCAAGTCCACCTTCGTACATAAGGTCAACGATTAGCTTCAGTTCATGTAAACATTCAAAATATGCAAGTTCAGGCTGATATCCTGCATCAACTAACGTTTCAAACCCTGCTTTTACAAGTGCAGTCACTCCGCCGCAGAGTACAGCTTGCTCTCCAAATAAATCTGTTTCTGTTTCTTCTTTAAACGTCGTTTCTAGTACACCAGCTCTCGTTGCTCCAATTCCGTCAGCATAAGAAAGTGCTTTTTCAGTCGCAACTCCTGTTGCATCTTGATATACTGCAAATAATGCAGGAACAGCCCCGCCCTCGGCGAACGTACGGCGTACGAGATGCCCCGGTCCTTTTGGCGCTACTAGAAATACATCTACATTAGCTGGTGGTTTTACTTGATCAAAGTGAACATTAAATCCATGTGCGAACACGAGAGAGTTTCCAGCCTGTAAATTTGGTGCAATTTCAGCTTCATATACTTCTGGTTGTAATTCATCAGGCAGTAGAATCATTACTACATCAGCTTTTTTCGCTGCTTCTGCTACTGTATATACAGAAAATCCATCTTCATTCGCTTTATTCCAAGACTTACCTTTTCTTAAACCTACTACTACATCAAATCCGTTATCACGTAAATTTTGCGCATGTGCATGACCTTGCGAGCCATATCCGATGATTGCTACTTTCTTTTCCTTTAATACATTTACTGTTACATCTTTCTCATAATAAACTTTTGCCATTTTCATTTCCCCCTATATTTAAATGATTATTGAATTAACATAACTTGCTTATCTTGTTTTTTCATACTACGTGTAAATGCTGTTACACCTGTTCTAGCAATTTCTTTCAAACCGTATGGACGAAGTAATTCAATTAACGCTTCTACTTTATCTTGCGTACCTGTTACTTGCACAACTATGGAATCCTTCCCAACATCTATTACAGCGGCTCGAAACGGTTCAATTAAACTATATAATTCTGCCCTCGCTACAGAAGTTGCTACTTTAATAAGAGCAAGCTCTCTAGCAATCATCGCTTCTTCTGTAATATCTGATACTTTCAGTACATCAATTTGCTTATGCAGTTGTTTAATTAACTGCTCCACTTGCTGTTCACTTTCAACGTGTACAACAATCGTCATTCGCGATATATCTGATGATTCTGTATGACCTACTGAAATACTTTCAATATTAAAATGTCTTCGTGTCATAACCCCTGTAATTCTGTTTAAAACACCACTTTGATTTCGAACTGTCGCTGTAACAATTCTCTTCACCCTTTTTCCACTCCCTCCATTTGGTGAACACCTTTTCCCGGCGCAACCATCGGCATAACCTTCTCTGATTGAAGTACACGACAATCAATTACGACTGGCTCTTGTAATTCAATAGCATGCTGGATTTGCTTCTTTGCAAGAAGTGGATCGTCAATACGAACACCTTTTATGCCATATGCATTCGCAAGAGCGACGAAATCTGGTTGGCATGGTAATAAAGAATGTGAATATCTTTGATTGTAAAATTCATCTTGCCATTGTCTTACCATTCCTAAAGCTTCATTATTTAAAATAAATACTTTAACGGGTAAAGCGTGTTCTTTTAATACACTTAATTCTTGTAGAGTCATTTGAAACCCAGCATCACCAACAATTGCAATAACTAATTCTTCAGGCTTTGCAATTTGCGCACCGATTGCTGCTGGAAACCCAAACCCCATCGTTCCTAATCCACCAGAAGTTACCCATTTATCTGGATTTTTCAGCGGATAATATTGGGCTGCCCACATTTGGTGTTGCCCAACGTCTGTTGTTACAATCGCTTCTCCCTTCGTAATTTCATATAACATATCAATTGCGTATTGGGGCTTAATACTTTCAGAATTTCTTTTATAAGAGAATGGATATTGTTCTTTTCTCCCCTTTAATAAAGTGATCCATTCATGATGATTTTCTTTTCCCCCTTCTGGTTCAAGTAATACTTCCAATGCCCGCTTAGCACTTGCAACAATAGGAATTTCAGTTGGCACATTTTTCCCGATTTCTGCTGGATCGATATCGATATGCGCAACAGTAGCCCCTTTAGCAAAATAAGCTAAATTCCCTGTAAGCCGATCATCAAATCTCGCGCCTATATTAATGAGTAAGTCACATTCATATAACGCCATATTAGCTGTATAAGAACCATGCATTCCTCCCATCCCTAGAAATAGTTCATCATCTGGTGGAAAACCACCAAGACCAAGTAATGTATGCACAACAGGGATTTCATATTTACGAGCAAAATTTGTCAATTCTTTCGAAGCTTTCGCATGCAATATACCCGCTCCAGCTAAAATTAACGGTTTTTTTGCAGTTTCAATTACTTTGAGTAATTTGTTTATTTGAAGTAGATTCGGTTCATAATTAGGGTTATATCCCGGTAAATCCATTTGTACATTGCTACATTGCTCACCTTTCTCGACTACCATATCTTTCGGAAGGTCAATAACGACTGGTCCTGGTCTTCCAGTTTTAGCAATATGAAATGCTTCTTTAATAATTCGAGGTAAATCTGAGGCCTTTCGTACTTGATAGTTATGTTTTGTCACTGGCATCGTAAGTCCCATAATATCTGCCTCTTGAAAAGCATCGCTCCCAATTAACGTTGTTGCTACTTGGCCTGTAAATACTACAAGTGGCAATGAATCAATCATCGCATCAGCTAGACCCGTAATTACATTTGTAGCACCTGGCCCACTCGTTGCAATTACAACCCCTGGATGCCCTGTAATTCTGGCATACCCTTCAGCAGCGTGAATTGCCCCTTGCTCATGCCTTGTTAAAATATGCGGAATTTCACAATCATACAATGCATCATAGAGAGGTAAAACGGCACCACCCGGATAACCGAAAATCACTTCTACGCCTTCCTTTTCTAGCGCTTCTAACAATAGCTGTGCACCAGTTGCCAGTTTCTCTTCCGTTTTTGAAGACATTGTTCTTATAAGCCCCCTTTTTCAAACTTTTATACAATAAAAAAATCCTACGTCCACACTCCAGCTATGTGCTGAAGGGACGAAAGATTTCGCGGTACCACCCTTCTTCGCAAGAATACTCTTGCCTCAGTGATCCATAAATGGATCTAGCTAATAACGGAGCTACCGTCTAAGCCTAGACAAATGCTTTAGCTTAGCACTCAAGGGCGATGTTCGTCGACGTGAACCATCGGTTTTCAGCAACCACCGACTCTCTGTGAGGCTTCACAATCAACTACTCCTCCCTATCAACGCTTTCTTATGTTAAAAAAGTTGTTATCCAACTTTATTTTCTTCGTAAATTTTCTCTCCATCTTCTACAACTAACTTACGAAACTCTTTTAATAAACGGTTCGTATGTGGACCTGTTTGCCCTAAGCCAATCGTTCTACCATCTACTGTCGTAACAGCAATCACTTCAGCAGCTGTTCCTGTTAAAAACACTTCATCAGCTACATATACATCATGTCTTGTAAATAACTCTTCTCTTACGTCATACCCAAGTTTTTCGCCGATTTCTAAAATGGCGTTTCGTGTAATACCTTCTAACGCTCCAGCAGAACTTGGTGGTGTAATTAATTTATTTCCTTTAACAATAAACACGTTATCTCCTGATCCTTCAGCTACATATCCTTGATCATTTAACATAAGTGCTTCTTGTACTCCAGCTAATTTCGCTTCAATACGAACTAAAATATTGTTTAAGTAATTTAAAGATTTTACTTGAGGGGATAAAACATCGGGACGATTTCGGCGCGTTGCAACTGTTACAACTGGAATCCCTTTCTCATAATATTCTTGTGGGAATAAAGATAATTGTTCTGCAATTACTACTACATTCGGCTTCTTACATGAATCGGGATCCAATCCAAGATTTCCTGCTCCTCTTGATACAACAAGGCGAATGTATCCATTAGATAATTTATTTTGTCGAATCGTCTCAACAACAATATTTGTTACTTCATCTAATGAATATGGAATTTCTAAAAGGATTGATTTTGCTGATTCATACAGCCGGACAAGATGCTCTCTCAAACGGAAAACATTACCGCTATAAACTCTAATTCCTTCAAACACTCCATCGCCATATAAATAGCCATGATCATATACTGAAACTTTTGCCTCATCTTTTGGAACAAATTCTCCATTTAAGAAAATCCATTGCTCATTCACTAGAAGCGCCTCCTATGTTCTATGAATTTTTTATTGTTTCCTAGTTTACTCTCCTTTCTAAATAAATCAAGTGAATTTTTAGAAAATTTATAATTTTTATTCGTACGTACTTCTTTGCTTATACTGATTTAACAACATTGTTAACGTTTACAAAAAAGTCAAAAATTTTTTCGCCAATTTCCACTAAAAAAAATATTTGTTTAAAAGAAGGATTTTCATCAATTGATACGAATCTATTGTATTCAATAAACGGACGTCCTATTTTATAAATCTGGGAATATATAACGACTTTTGCTGAAAAAGGGGGAAAATAACAAAAATAGCGCTGTCTAAAAATAACATTCATATTTTTCATTTCGTAATCATAATCCTATTTTTAAAAAACAATTTGTCAAAATAAAGGAGGAAATAAATATGGCGTGTGTACAAATTAAAGGAACGAGACAAGAGGTAGTAGAAATGCTGCAATTATTTGATCTAATGGATACGAAAGGTTTTTGTAAATTCGATAATTACGTAGAGGTAGAACCAAATACGAAAGACCATAATCATTTTATTGCTTCAATCGACATCCATTCAAATACTTCTTCAGCACAAGATACATTAAACGATCAATTCGTTAGTCAAATGCTTACTGGCGTATATAACGACTAAAAAAAGATTTATACTTCCTACCGTCTTTTCATAAATATATGCAGTGAACTTGAGCATACTAGCAATTAGATGGTAGGAGGTGATAATTATGGCTAGAATTGGCGTTGAAAACTCATTAACAGACGTTCAACAAGCTCTTCAACAACAAGGTCATGAAGTTGTTACACTTAACTCAGAACAGGATGCACAAGGGTGTGATTGTTGCGTTGTAACTGGGCAAGATTCTAATGTGATGGGCATTGCAGATACATCAATTAAAGGATCAGTCATTACAGCTCACGGTTTAACAACGGATGAAATTTGTCAACAAGTTGAAAGTCGCACTTAAAAAATGAAAGAGGACCCCTTTTAAAAGGAGTCCTCTTTTTTATATTCACCTAACGGGAAAGTAACATATACTGGATGAAAGCCCTACCTCTCTCTCATCATTACGGTTCCACTGACCGCTCCTTGATTCACTAGTATACATATATAGCTTACAAATACAATTTATAGGGTTTGTTCACAAAAGTTGTTGATAAAATTACCCGATCTTTCGCAAACTTTTCGTATTGCATTCATAAGAGATATTTACTTTACACTAGCTGTAACCGAGACACGAATTAAAATTCTAACACCAATACAATAACTTGTCAACTTTTTTCCGCAAATTAAAAACAGACATTAACGGTTTGTCTGTTTTAGAATGGAGCTTTTTCTTTTATTACATATACAACAAAGCCGCTTACTAACATAAATAAGCCAACTACTAAGTTTTTGATATTAATCATAAATTCCTCTCCCTTATTCCACACATCATATATATTTACATTTCAATTATTCCGATCATCCTAAAGCGCACTTTTTCTAATATATCATAATTCCTAAAAAATGCAAGTTCACTTTTGACGACCATTCACAAATTTATCTACAGTGCTTGGTACAGTATTTAAAGCCTTTTCAATTAAATGTGTACTGCTGTTGAGATGTAATACTTGCACCCCATTAGAACCAACTACTAAAAAAGCTACTGGACTAATGGAAACCCCAGCCCCGCTTCCTCCTCCAAATGGATGCCCTTGTTTGTTCTCTTTATGCTGATTTTGCCCACCGTTATGTTTTTCAGTGATGAAATCCCCTTTAAAATCACTTCCACCAGCTCCAAAACCAAAAGCCACTTGAGATACTGTTAATACTACATTTCCGTCAGCTGTTGAAACCGGGCTCCCAACAATTGTATTTACATCTACCATCTCTTTTAAATTTGTCATTGCCGTTTTCATTAAATTTTCAATTGGATGTTCCATTATGTATTGCACCCTTTCCTCATTATTCCTTTTTATATTTTCCAAAATAGAGAAAGTCATACTAACTTTTCCTATTTCAAAAAAACATTTTCCTTCTTTTAAAAGATACTACTCCCTGTACATGCTCCGGTATAGTGAAACTTTAATCAGTGGGATGTGTACGTAGCTCGACTCCCACAAATAGCGGGATAAAAAAGAAAAAGAGATACATACTACTATTGAACCTTGTTATGAAAGGAGTCATGACTTTGACTGAGAAATTTGATGATTATAAAAAAAGAGATAGAATAGATAGTGATTATAGTGACTATAAAGAAGAGTACGCCGCTGAGGTTGCACCACAACGCATTGATTATGATTACGATGATAAAGACGATAAAGATGTTGTAAAATCGTCCGCTGCTGGATCAACTGCTGGTTTTATCGCTCTTGCGCTATCTATCTTATCGCTATTTACATTTCCAACACTATTTGGTCTTGTTTCTGTTTTACTCGGTATTTACGCTTATAATCGCGGCGCTACTGTAACTGGCGGTATCGCTGCAGTTGTCGGTGGAATTGCTGCACTTATCGCAATTTTATTCCGAGTAGCACTTATTGGTCTATTGTTCTCCCTGTTCTAAAAAAGAAAAAGGTATCTCGCTTAACGCGGGATACCTTATCCTGTAAACACATCTTCCGATGGATATTTTATTTTTTGTTTTGCTGGTCGCGCTAAAGAGAACACAAGTGTTAATGGTCCAATTAATCCGCAGAACATAACAAACATAATAATACATTTTCCGAATGCCGATAGCTTTGCAGTAATTCCCATCGTTAATCCGACTGTGCCAAACGCTGATATTGTCTCAAATAATAATTGAATAAAGCTGAAGTTTTCTGTAAGCATTAATATGAATACCGCTGCTAAAATAAGTATTTGACTGGCAACAGCAATCGCTAAGGCCCTCGTTACTGTCGACATTTTAATTGTACGCTGAAATAAAACAATTTCCTCCTTTTTTCTAAAGAAAGAAAGGACAGATGTAATTAAGATAACAAACGTCGTTAATTTAATTCCTCCACCTGTCGATACACTTCCTGCACCAATAAACATTAAAATCATCGTAAATAATATAGATGATTCTTCCATACCTCCATAGTCAACCGTATTAAATCCAGCTGTCCGCGGAGTAATACCTTGAAAGAAGGAAGCCCATAGTTTTTCATTTAAAGATAAACTCCCTAACGTCTTCACATTATTATATTCCAATACAAAAATCACAATCATTGCTATAACATTTAGTACTACTGTTCCAATAATCATTATTTTTGAGTGAAGTGATAATTTTCGAAAACTGCGACTATACCATATATCAATTAATACGGTAAAACCGAGTCCACCAATTACAATTAAAGAGCAAATCCCAATATTAATAATGGGATCCCCTACATATCTTGTTAAATTATCTGGCCATAAAGCAAACCCTGCATTATTATAAGATGCAATTACATGAAAAATACTATAGTATAAACCTTTTCCAAAACCAAACTCTGGAATAAAGCGAAACGATAAAAAGATGACCCCAATAAGTTCAATACAAATCGAAAATATAAAGACACGCTTTACTAATTTTACAAGACCACCTATATTTGTTTGATTAAATGCTTCTCCAATTAATAAACGATGGCGTAATCCGATTTTTTTACCTAGTACCCAAACAATTAAAATGGCAATTGTCATAAGGCCTAGACCACCTGTTTGAATTAAAAACATAATAACAATTTCGCCAAACATCGTAAATGTACTTGCTGTATCCACTACTCCCAAACCAGTTACGGTCGCTGCCGACGTTGCTGTAAAGAAAGCATCTACCCAACTAATATGTACTTTCGTTGCGAATGGTAATTTTAATAACAAACCGCCAACCACAATTAAGCAGAAAAAGCCTAATGCTAATATTTGTGGTGGGTTTAATCGTATAAGACGATTATACAGCCCTTGTTTTTTTGTTACGTTCATATCACTAACTCCCTTATTAAAGTGAAGCTTCCCCTCATACAATAAAAAGCTTTTTAAAAGCCCTTAAATAATTGGGACAAACCTTATATTCTCATAATATAGTTGAGCATAATCTTTTTTTTCATAGATTACAACTTTTATTTATATTCAGATTCCTTTTCGTTTTATGCTGGAAAACTCTATATCCTAATTCTATATTGCTAGCAATAACAATTTCATATGTACTATCTTTCAAATCCCCATATCTTTCACTCTATGTTCACATAGAGGTCACATCCACCTTTTATAGTATATGTATCGAAGCTGTTCCTCCCTAATTTATAAGACATTCCCCAGTGTCTTTGAATAGCTTCCATCCCTAATTAAATTGACATAAATTGTCCCCTTCCATTGACCATCTTATAAATGATGGTCTTATTTTTTTGTCTTTCTATCTTTTATTTAAAACTCCCTCTCTCTTTCACTCTATGTTCACACAGAGGTCACATCTACCTTTTATAGTATATGTATCGAAGTTGTTCCTCCCTAATTTATAAGACATTCCCCAGTGTCTTTGAACAGCTTCCATCCCTAATTAAATTGACATAAATTGTCCCCTTCCTTGACCATCTTATAAATGATGGTCTTATTTTTTTGTCTTTCTACCTTTTATTTAAAACTCCCTCTCTCTTTCACCCTATGTTCACATGAGAGTCACACCTACCTTTTATAGTATATGTATTGAAGTTGTTCCTCCCTAATTTATAAGACATTCCCCAGTGTCTTTGAACAGCTTCCATCCCTAATTAAATTGACATAAATTGTCCCCTTCCTTGACCATCTTATAAATGATGGTCTTATTTTTTTGTCTTTCTACCTTTTATTTAAAACTCCCTCTCTCTTTCACCCTATGTTCACATGAGAGTCACACCTACCTTTTATAGTATATGTATTGAAGTTGTTCCTCCCTAATTTATAAGACATTCCCCAGTGTCTTAAAGCAACTTCCATCCCTAATTAAATTGACATAAATTGTCCCCTTCCCTAGACCATCCTATGTGATGGTCTATTTTATTTTCCAAACACAAAATCAGTCTATCTACACCTAAAAACCAAAAATTCAGAAAATATTGTTAAATTAGGGATTTTTTCGGTATAATTACTTTAGAAAGAAATTTCACAAAAACAAAAGGGGGGATTTTATTGAAACAAACAAAAGCAATCTTAATCGCATTATTTCTAGGTCTAGTTGTTGGACTCACTCTAAATTTAGCTGCTCCATCTATCTTTGAGCCACTAAATCAATATGTGTTCAACCCAATTGGTCAATTGTTTATTCGACTTATTAAAATGCTAGTTGTTCCTGTTGTGTTCATTTCTATCGTACTTGGTGCTGCCGGCCTTGGAGATCCGAAACAACTTGGAAGAATCGGTTTAAAATCAATTTCATTCTTTCTCGTAACAACTGCGGTTGCCATCTCTATAGCGGTTACATTTGCACTTATTATAAAACCAGGAGCTGGCGGTAATTTTAAAACAGAAGGTCTTAAGTATGAAGGTGCAAAAACTGAAACATCTTTCGTTGACACATTGCTAAATATCGTACCAGATAACCCAGCAAAAGCGATGGCTGACGGAAACATGTTACAAATCATTGCCTTTGCCGTATTGATTGGACTCGGTATAGCTATTTTAGGAAAACGAGTTCAAGGTATCCATTCATTACTTGAACAGGGCAACGAATTAATGATGTATCTTGTTAATCTCGTTATGAAATTAGCCCCAATTGGAACATTCGGTTTGCTCGCTTCATCCGTTGGTAAAATGGGGCTTGCAGGCGTCGCTGCGATGTTCAAGTATATGATTGTCGTTATGTTAGTACTCATTATTCACGGGGTCTTTGTATATGGTGGCTTATTAAAGGTATTAGCAAAAGAAAATATTGTTCGTTTCTTTAAACATTTCGGACCAGTAATGGCAATTGGATTTAGTACATCTAGCTCTAATGCATCGCTTCCATTTGCAATGAAAACAGCACAAGATAAGCTTGGCGTTCCAAAAGCGATAAGCTCATTTGTACAACCACTAGGGGCAACTATTAATATGGATGGTACTGCCATTATGCAAGGAGTAGCCACTGTATTTATCGCTCAAGTATACGGAGTTGAACTTACATTACCGCAATTAGCTATGGTCGTATTAACTGCTGTACTAGCTAGTATCGGTACTGCTGGTGTACCTGGTGTTGGACTTGTAATGCTTACAATGGTTTTAAATCAAGTAAATCTACCAGTAGAAGGTATCGCTTTAATTATCGGTATTGACCGTATTCTAGATATGTCTAGAACAGCTGTAAACATTTCTGGGGATGCAATTTGCGCAATGATTGTCGCAAAATCAGAAGAAAAATATAATACGGATCAATCGGCAGCATCGTAAATCAAAAAAGGAGTGAATTAATTCACTCCTTTTTTGATTTACTCCCTTTTTTAGAACGATATTCTTTCCCTTTATTATCATTACCAGTTTCAAATTCAGTGCTAAATTCCTGATTAAACTGGCCGGACTTTGGTGATCCTTGATTACCGCTCCCTTTACTACCGTTACGATTCGTCATATTTCTCCCTCCTTCCTTGTATTAGTAGTATGGCGCTCTATCTTTTTTCATACACATTTTATTTATTAACATCTATTACACACGAAAGAAGATCTCCCATATATAAGGAAGACCTTCTATTTTATCACGTAAGCGTTTTCTTGTTTATAATCACTTAAATAAGTTTTTTAGAAATTGAAATCATTACATTCATTTCATCTTCTGAAAGTGCAGAGAATCTTTCTTGTAAATATTGTTTTTTCGCATCTTCCATTTTCGCAACTAAATCTTTCCCTTGTTCTGTAATCTCTAAATACACAACTCGGCGATCTGATGTAGAACGTGAACGAGTTACAAAACCTTTATTAATTAATTTTTCTGTAACAGCTGTAATATGACTATTCGACACATTTAATTCATTTGCTACACGCGATACCATTTCTTTATTCGTACGATTTAATATTCTTAGGACGATGAATTCATTCCACGGTATGTAACCACCGAATATTTTTCCGATATCATTACGCAACGTGCGAAACATAGCAAACACATTTGTCGATAGTTCTTCCATTAATTGCTCTCGATTTTGAGACAACATTGACAGCTCCTTTTATTTCATTTAGTTAAATAAAAACCTTATTAATAATTTTACATGAAATCTTACTTTTTGTCACCTTATTTTCCCATAATTCGTAGTTTTTTAATATGTATTTCATGATAAAATGAAGTCAACTTCCAGAAAAAGGGGTATTTTAATGCATGAGGAGGATAGGTTCTCAAATCTCAGCCTAAAAGATAAAACAATTATCATTAGTATTATTGCTCTTTTTCTCATTATAGTTTTTACATTTATATTTTTTGTATATGTAGGAATCTTTCAAATTACAGGTATAGCGTATAGTTCACGTACTGCTTTACTTCTCTTTTTTTTATTAATCACTTTCTTAGATGGTATTACATTATTTATTTTCAGTTTCTTCAAAGCACTGCTATATCCATTGACTCAAAACATGCCAAATTGGATTTCTCTCACTCTTTTCTCATTCATTGAAATTACACTAGATTGGTTCGTCATTCATACTGCTGATGATTGGATAGAAAGCGTACAAATGTCCAACTTAACTGAATTATGTGTCGTACTATTCTTTTTTCTATTAAATAAATTATTAAGTGACAAGAAAGAGTAAGAATACAAGCTTTTCTATATAAAAATTGGTACAATGAAAGCAAATCGTACTAAAGAGGTGTTAATTATGAACTTACAACAATGGGCTGATAAAGGTATGTCCTTTGATACATATGTGAATGAAATGCAAGTAAACCAATACGAGCTACTACACATTTACAATAATTTTTTAATTCCAAATGAATTACTTCCTGTATTAGAAGAACGTCAAAATGATGGCTGGCGTGTTATCGTATTAACTGCTGATTGGTGTGGCGATGCTCTTTTATGCGTACCTGTTATGAAACGAATTTCTGAAGTTGCAAATATTGATATGCGTTTATTAATTCGCGATGAAAACTTAGAATTAATGGATCAATATTTAACAAATGGCACAGCACGTGCGATTCCAATCTTTATTTTCATTGATAAAGATGGAAATGAACAAGCCGTCTTTGGACCACGCGCTCCAAAAGTACAAGAATTAGTAACTTCAATGCGCGCTACATTACCTGAAAAAGAAGATCCAACATTCGAAGAAAAACAAAAAGAAATGTATGCTAATTTCCGTGCTACATTAGCTGATGATACTTCTCTTTGGGAACATGTAATGGAAAACATGATAGAAAAATTAGTAAAATAAAAACCTGCCGAGCTCGGCAGGTTTTTATTTTACATAATGAAGAAATAGAATACCGCAGCTAAAATGAAACGATAATAAGCGAACGGTGTTAGTTTTACACGAGATAATAATTTCAAGAATGAAACAATTGCAAGCATCGCAACAACGAATGCAGTTACAAATCCTGTTACAAATAGCGTTATATCTGCTGAGCTTAATACATCCCAGCTTTTAATTAAATCTAAGCCACTTGCAGCTACCATCATCGGTACCGCTAAAATGAACGTATATTCAGCTGCCGCTGTATGCGACACGCGAGCTAATAAACCACCACTTATTGTAGAACCAGAACGAGAAAATCCTGGCCAAAGAGCTAAACATTGGAACATTCCAATTGTAAATGCCTGTTTATATGTGATTTCATCTAACGTTCTTGCTGTACTTGGTTTCGAAAACTTCTCAGCAACAATCATTAAAATACCACCGGCTACTAAGCTAATAACAACTGGCCCTGGACCAAATAAAACCTCTTTAATAGTGCTATGGAATAATACGCCAAGTACCCCGGCAGGAATCATCCCGATAATAATATGTAATAAATTTAACGATGGTCCGTCTGTTACTTTACCTATTCCAACTAACGACCATAGACGCTTCCAAAATATAACAACAACTGCTAAAATCGATCCCAATTGGATAACAACTTCAAAAACTTTCGCTCTCTCATCGTCAAATCCAATTAAATGTCCTGTTAAAATCATATGTCCTGTTGATGATACTGGTAGAAACTCTGTTAACCCTTCAACAGCACCCATGATTAAACCAATTAACCAATCAGCCACAAGTAGTGCCTCCTTAATAACAAATAATATGTAATTTTTTCACACCTTATCATAATACCTTATCCCTTTTCAAAGTGCATCCTTTTTTTATTGGTTTCATATGTTGTAGGCGCGTATTTCTTTTCTAATCTTTGATTAAATTGTATGATAGTAAGAGTTTGTTTTTTTATACGGAAAGGGGATTTTATGAAAGAAACTACTTCATTCTCACAAAAGTTAAAGCAATTTGTATTACTATTTTTTCCGATTTTCGTAACGCAAATGTCATTATTTGCGATGAGTTTTTTTGATACAACAATGTCAGGACATGCAAGCCCGACTGATTTAGCAGGTGTCGCAATTGGAACAAGTATATGGATTCCAGTTAGTACTGGGTTAACAGGGATTTTAATGGCCACGACTCCCATTGTTGCCCAGCTCGTTGGATCCAAGAAAAAAGAGGACGTTCCTCACGTTGTCATACAAGCAGTTTATTTAGCAATTTGTGCTAGCTTCGTTGTTATCCTCATCGGTTTCTTCGTCGTTTCACCTATTTTAAACGGCATGCGCTTAGAAGAACCTGTGGAACGTATTGCAGCTCAATTTTTAAGTATTATCGCAATAGGAATTATACCTTTATTCACTTACACGGTTTTACGTGGATTTATTGATGCATTAGGAAAAACTCGAACAACGATGATTATTACATTACTATCATTACCAATTAACGTAATATTAAATTACTTATTAATCTTTGGTAACTTCGGTTTCCCAAAGCTTGGTGGTGTCGGAGCGGCAATTGCTTCCACTGCAACATATTGGTGCATTTTAATTATTACAGTCATTATTATTCAGACGAAGGAGCCTTTTGCCTCTTTCAACATTTTCAAACAATTATACCGCCCTTCTCTTTCGAGTTGGACAACATTCTTAAAGCTTGGCGTCCCTATCGGATTTGCTATCTTTTTTGAAACGAGTATTTTCGCTGCGGTAACGCTTATGATGAGTAATTTTAGTACGACAACTATTGCAGCTCACCAAGCAGCTATGAACTTTGCTTCCTTGTTATATATGACTCCGCTAAGTTTAGCAATGGCAATGACTATTGCGGTCGGATTCGAAGTTGGTGCAAAACGTTTCGATAATGCAAAACAATACGGACTGATTGGAATTGGATTAGCCCTTGCCTTTGCTTTATTATATTCAATTCTTCTCTACTTCTTTGATGATCAAATTGCTTCTATTTATACGACAGATGCAAAAGTTCATCATTTAGCAAAAGAATTTCTTATCTTTGCGATTTTATTTCAAATTTCAGATGCAATTGCAACCCCTGTACAAGGAGCTCTGCGTGGTTATAAAGATGTAAATGTCGCTCTAATTATGACTTTAATTGCTTATTGGATAATAGGTCTACCACTAGGTTATATATTAGCAACGTATACAGAATGGGCCGCAAAAGGCTATTGGATCGGTCTTATTATCGGTCTAGCATTTGGCGCTGCCTTCCTACTTATCCGTCTCTTTCAAGTACAACGAAAATATACAACACAAAACAGCCGCTAATAATAAAGCGGCTGTTTTCTTTATGCATATTTTTTCTTGTAACGTATAATATAATGAACAAGAAAGGTGGGTACATATGGACGACAAAGAAAAAAAGCAATCATTCGATGAAGAATTTGCCCCTGAAATTTCACCTGGATATCGGCAAGATGTACATAAGCCACCTAAATATAAAAACACTTCGTTTTTAATGGGCATTACCATTTTCGCTGCTGTATTACTCATACTTATCATTTTCGTTTATTTTTGATGAAAGGTGGCCTATTATATGAAGAAACAAGATTCCAATCGTTCAAAAAGAACTGTTAAAACACAAAAAGGATATGCAGGAGATTCTGTTCATACCCTTAAACAAGTCGAGCAAGGAAATTTATATATTGCTCAAAAAGAACTTGGTCAACAAAATGAAAATCTTTAAAGGCCCTTTATTCCTTGAGGGCCTTTTTATTCCGCATTAAGTAGTACACACCCCAAAATGTTCTATTGAGCAATGAATTTCCTTTATTGTACGCGCTGCTTTTGTTCTAGCACCATAAATATATTATTAACCTTTACAATTTTCACTTCATAATTCAATTTCATTTCGCTTCTCTTACCATTTTCAGTACCCGCAACGTACGCTACAGCTTGATAAAGAAAACTCTCATCGGTCTCTTCACGTATCTCCTCGTTTGTAAATTTATACTCTAAATCTCGAAAACGATTTGGATAATAATTTCCCATTAATTGTTCATACCCTCTATTTAAAAATAGTTCTTCACCTTTTCGTTTCATATCTTCTTTATTAGTAGACCCAAACACTGATAGTTGCTCGGTCACAAAATGCTCTCCTACCTTTTTCATTTCATTATGAGTTAAAGTTCCTATACTTTTGTTCTGTAATCCCTTGTTTAATCCGTACTGATCAATCGGTTTATAGCTAGCGAAAACCGCCTCTTTATATGACCAAAACAATCCAAAAGCGATACATAGAGAAGTGATTAATAGTCTTTTCTTCGTAATACTCCCGCCCTTCTTCATAATGATAGCTATATTTTAACATATAGAAAGAAAATTCTGATATCATAAAGTGGAATAACTTAACTTAGAAATGAGGAACAATTATGGACTCTTACAAACATTATATAAAAGAAGCTTTGCCTAATCTTTCTATACATTCATATAAACAAAATGAAGAAGGATGGGATAATGTAGCAGTTATAGTAAATGATGAGCTACTGTTTCGTTTCCCGCGAAAACAGGAATATGCGATGCGAATTCCGTTAGAAAAAGAACTATGCGCAATTCTCAATCAATCACTACAAGAAATCGAAGTTCCACAATATCACCTAATTTATAAAAATGAATCTGATGAGGTTCCTCCTCTTTGTAGTTACTATACTCTCATTCATGGTGAACCATTAAAAACAGACACAGTTGCCACGCTGGAGGATCCAGAGCTGAAAGCAATTATTACACAATTAGCTACTTTCCTTGCGGTACTACATAGCATTCCTTTACACCAAGTTACAACGCTATGTTTCCCTATTGAAAAAACATGTACCTACTGGAAAGAGCTACAAACAAAATTAAACCAATATCTCACTACTAGCCTTACTTCATTACAGAAACTAGCCTTAAATCGCTTATTTGAAAGTTTCTTTGCATGTTTAGCTACATCCACTTTTCAAAACACAATCATTCACGCTGATTTTACTCATCATCACATTTTATTTAACAAGCATAACAAAAGCATTTCAGGTGTTATCGATTTTGGTGATGCGCAAATTGGCGATCCTGCTTTTGATTTTGCAGGACTATATTATGATTTCGGACATGAGTTTACTACATCTGTATATGAACAGTACAGTACACTTATTTCTCATCATGATCCATTTCTCATTCATCGCATTACTATCTTCTATCAATACAGTCCTTTACTACATAATATTATTTATAACTTTGAGTCAGAGAATAAACTCGAATTCATTACAGGCACAGAACAGCTAAAAACGATATTACAGGGATGAGATTACATTCTCTCCCTATATACTCTCTCCTCATACAACATTAACTTTTTATCCATTTCAACAATGACTTTATACAGTTGAAATGCTTGTAAAATTTGCAGTTGAATTTCAAAAGGAGCATTCTGTTCTTTTAACCACTGAAATACTTTCGTTTCATCTTTCATTGATTATTCCTCCCTTTATTAAAATCTGCTACAAATATACGGTAAATGATGAAAAGCTTTTCATGTCAACAACAAAAAAGGATGCAAAGTTGCATCCTTTAATGTACGATATTTTTCTTCTGCTCCGCTTCTTTCTTTACTTCTTCCCCTTGGCATTCACTACGAAATGCACAACTTATACACTCAGAACGAAAATGACGCTCTGTATAATGCTCAGGTTGTTGCAACATTTCTTTCATTCTAGATAAATCAGCCATTCCAGTTATAATATCTTCCTGTTTTGGAATGTACTCATACTTAGTTCCTTCTATTAAATTAATAACTTCAATCTTTCCTGGAAGAACGCCGAAAGCTTTATAACTGAATACTGTCATTAGCTTCTGACAAAGAGCAAGCATTTCCTCATCCGCATCGACGACATACTTTTTAATTACAAACGACCCAGCACTCCACTCACCAACTTCAAATGTCAATGACATGTGGACACCTAACTCTTCCATATATGTTTGAAACTTCTCGTATAAAAACAATGGTGGTGTCTGACTATCATCCTTTTCAACAAACTGTAATAAGTGATCCGTTAGCTTAGCTAATACAATATAGTACTCCGTCTTCGAAGCAAACATATTAATCCTTACTTTTTTCCAATACTTTTCTATTAATATTAAAAGTACAATTTTCGTTTGTTGACCCGCAGGTAGCGTGTAATACTCGTTAATAATTTGATTGACAATCATTTGTGCTATTTGTTGCCATTCAAATGAAGAAGGTTCTCTTCTTTTTATATGACGAAAATAAAATTTATGCGGACAACGCATAAAATCATACAAATGATAATCTGTCATCGTTTTGATTGAGATTTTCTCATGCACTTGCTCTTCATCTCCCTTCTGCCATTAAGAAAGGTGTTTTACAAATTCAGCTCCAAACTGTAAACATTTTTCTACATCTTCATCTTCTGGCGTTAATTCTACTTTTAGTCCTTCTAACACAACTGCTGCCCCGCGCTCTTGTAGCTTTTCTATTAAAATGTCAACTGCCACTCCGTATTTCGGATAAGCCGAATCACATGATCCGAATACTGCCGCTTTTTTCCCAGTTAAATCAATAGAATCCATTGCATCATAAAAATCTAAGAAATCATCAGGAAGATCACCATCTCCCCAAGTGTATGCACCTAAAATAATTCCATCATACTGTTCTAATATAGAAGCTTCTGGTGAATCCATAATATCAATAACTTCAATTTCATTTTCTGTTTCACGAATTACGCCGGCAATGTGGTCAGCCATTTCCTCGGTATTTCCACTCATACTTGCAAAAATCATTACTAACTTACTCAACTGAACCTCTCCCTTTACTTTGTATCTCTTTTTCTGTTTGAATGCTCTTCTTCTCATCTACATATTCAGACCGAATTACATTTCTTTGCCATTCCATATGCTGATCAACATCTTTATCTTTATTTTTATCTTTTAATCCCCTCCGCAGAAGGTGAAAATTTTTTCTCATTAACATGTCGCATCCATCCTATTGATAATAATTATCAATTTCAACTACTTTTAGATTAATTGACATTGATTATCAATGTCAACAACTATTTTTTAAAAAATGATTAAAATGTACAAGCTTGTCCGTTAGCTATTCATATACTATGAATGAGCATAGTTCTTTCTCAGCCCTCTCTGACGGAAAGAAATAAAAGCAACTGCAATAGAGTGCAGTTGCCTTTTTTTGTTTTTCTATGATTTTAGTAATCTTATAGTCGTCTCTAAAAATAGCTCCACTCCACAAATTAATGCTGATTCATCCACATCAAATTTCGGATGATGATGTGGATAACAAGTATATATATTTTCATTACCTGTTCCTAATTTAATGAAACAACCGGGTGCTTTTCTTAAATATGCTGAAAAATCTTCCCCACCCATAGAAGGTTCAAGCTTCACAACACGCTCATTCCCAAACAAATGTAGTGCACTTTCTTCTACTATTTTCGTAATATATTCATCATTAATAACCGGATCATATCCATATCGATACGTATATGTATACGATCCTCCATGTGCTTCTGTAATTCCTTTCACAATTTTCTCGATTTTCCCTTCTGCTTCCACCCTCAATGCTTGATTAAATGAACGAACGGTTCCCATTAAAGTTGCTGTACTAGGAATAATATTGTCAGCCGTTCCCCCATGAAATTGTGTAACTGAAATAACCCTTTGCATAAAAGCACTCGTATTTCTTGATACGATATGTTGTAAATTTGTAATAATCTGTGCTCCGATAGCAATAGGGTCTATCGTTTCTTCTGGCCGCGCCGCATGTCCTCCTTTGCCTTGAATTTCAACTGTAAATACGTCTGGTGCCGCCATCATCGGCCCATACGCAATTCCTACCTTTCCGCTTTCCAATCCAGACATAACATGTAAACCTATTACATAATCAACACCGTCCATTACACCTGCCTCAACCATTTCTTGTCCCCCGCCAGGATACACCTCTTCTGCGTGCTGAAAGAATAGACGAATCTCACCTGCAAAATCTTCCTTTATATTTGATAACACCTCTGCTGTGCTTAATAAAATAGCTGCGTGAGCATCGTGCCCACATGCATGCATCATTCCTTTATTCACAGATGTATAAGATTTACTTGTCTCCTCTTGAATTGGCAAAGCATCTATATCAGCTCGAATCGCAATTACTTTCCCTTGCTTCACACCTCTTTTAATTGCTAGTACACTATACTTCGTCGGTCTCGTTACTTCAAAAGAAGAAAATGAGCATAATGTATCATATATAAATTGCGAAGTTTCTTTTTCATGAAATGATAATTCCGGATACTTATGGAAGTGCCTTCTCCATTTCACGATATTTTCTTCCGAAATTAGATTCTTCCACACTCTATTCATGATAATTTCCTCCTTTTCAAAAGAACTAGAAATTTAAAAGTTTACTCCGTCTTGAATGATTAATAAAAACAAATACTGTATTTTTACGTATTCTTATAGTCCACTTTTATGTATTCACACAATCCACTTTCTATTTACATGTCAAACCCATTACAAATTCATACTGAATGTAATATAATTGCTAAGTTAGGGATTTTCTTTTTTAGTATTTAGTGCTAATATCAAAAAAGAGCCTTTTGACTTATTTTTACCTAAAATGTGGGATTTTGTTTTTTTCACAATAATGTAGGACATGATACCTACAAAGAGCTATTATTTCATTAAGAGAGGGAAAGACATGGAAAGATTAAAAGAGATATGGTCTCGACCACTCACACAATGGGTTGCAAAGACGGTTTATTATCTTGCAATTTTATTTGCATTACTTTGGTTGTATGGATTCCATGATACAAACACAAGTACATTTATTTACAATGAATTCTAGGGTGGGAACGTTATGAAGTTATTAGAACAAATTGAAAAGTGGGCTGCAGAAACGCCTGATCAAACCGCTTTTGTTTGGCGAGATGCGAAAATTACGTACAAACAATTAAAGGAAGATTCTGATGCGTTAGCACATTGGATTTCTTCTGAGTATCCAGACGATCGTTCACCAATTA